>NZ_CAXUQL020000001.1:4800000-7510815 GCF_964253035.1 Pseudorhodoferax sp. LjRoot39
GCGCGTGGAAGTCGAAGTCGCGCGCCAGCGCTGGCTGCAGGGTGTCCGACTGCGTCAGCCCGAACAGCAGGGTGGGGCGCCGCAGGCTGGGCCCCTGCGCGACCAGCCGCTCCGTCAGCGCGAGCGGCTCGCCTGGGCCTTGCGGCCAGGCGATGACCTCGCCGGGGCGGAGCAGGTCCGCGTACTGCAGTTGATCGAGCCGGCACTGTTGCATGCCGGCCAGTCTAGGAACCGGCCCCCACCGCGTCCATGCGCGATTGCGGGACCATCGCTGCGGGTTTGCCGAATGCCCGGTTTATGCGAGCGGCCTGGCCGGCCGCAGGTCGGGCCAGACCTCGGTCGCGGCATCGAGAAAGGCGCGCACCAGCGGGTCGTCGCGCCGGCTGGCCAGGTGCGCCAGGTAGCTGGGGTAGGTGGCCTGCGCCAGTGGCGAGACGGCGACGATGCCGTTGCGCTCGGCCTGTACCGCATAGTCCTCGCGCACCAGCCCCAGCCCCACGCCGGCCTCCAGCATCGCGCGGCCCAGCAGCGCGTTGTCGAAGCTCGCGACCGAGTTCAGCGTGAGTCCGCGGTCGGTGAACATCTCCTTGAGGATCACGGTGTAGGCCGCGCTGCTCTCGGTGGGCGTGACCCAGGGCAGGGCGGCCAGCGCGGCCCAGTCGGCGCCGGCGATCTGCTGCTTCCACGCCGCCGGACCCGCGACGCGGAAGCCCAGCGTCTGCAGCGCGTAGCACGCGAAACTCGTATCGGCCGGCCGGCCCAGCAGCATGGCGATGTCCAGCTCGCCGGTCTTCAAGCCCTCGTGGGCGCCGGCCGAAGGACGCGCCCGCAGGTCCACGCTGACCAGCGGATGGCGCAGCCGCAAGGCGTTGGCCACCTCGCCGATGCGGCTGGACGCCGGGTCGCTGCTGGCGGCCACGACGATGCGCCCCTCGACCTTGCCGCCCAGCTCGCGCGCGAACGATGCGAGCAGCGTGGCCTCGTTCAGCACGGACTTGGCGCGGCCCAGCAGCAGCTCGCCCGCGCGGGTCAGTTCGAGCCGCCGGCTGGCGCGCACGAACAGCTGCGTGTCCAGCGTGGACTCCACGCCGCGCACATGGGCGCTGGCGGCCGACAGGCTGATGTGCAGCCGCTCGGCGGCGCGTGTCAGGTGCTGCTCTTCGGCCACGGCCACGAAGGTGCGCAGCTGCACGAGATCGATCATCACGGGCTTGTCTCCATCGCTTGAACGCGGCCGATTGTGGAGCATCGCGATGCTTCGCGAATCGCGCAGACGTGCTCCCAGGAATCGCCATGGACGCCGCAGCCAGGCCCTTCGACACTGGCTGCCACCCCCATCCGGAGACCCCCATGCACCCCCAAAGACTGCTGTTGACCGAAGACCAGCGCGCCCTGGTCGGCGCCGTGCGCACCCTGTGCAAGGCCAAGGACATGAAGACCAACTCGATCAAGTACCTGGACGGCACCTACCCGGCCGACAACCTCAAGGCGCTGGCCGGCATCGGCGTGCTGGGCATGTCCATCCCAGAGGAATACGGTGGCTCCAACCTGCCGGTGTTCGACACCGCGCTGGTGCTGGAGGAGATCGCCAAGAACTGCTACCCGACGGCCATGGGCGTCATGAGCAGCCTGGGCGTGCAGACCCGTGTGATTGCCACCTATGCGCCCGAAAGCATGAAGCGCGACATCCTGCCCAAGGTCGTCACCGGCGAGGTGGCGCTGGCGGTCTGCATGACCGAGCCGCATGCGGGCACCGACGTGCCGAACTACAAGACCAACACCGTCATCCAGGGCGACCGCGCCATCGTGCAGGGCGTCAAGACGCTGATCAGCAAGGCCAACGAGGCGCAGTGGTTCGTGGTGTTCACGCGCATCAACGGCACGCCGGGGCGCGAGGGCATCGGCTGCGTGCTGGTCAACCGTGACAGCCCGGGCTTCGAGGTCACGGCCCGTTACCACACCATGGGCGGCGAATACCTGGCCGAGATCCAGTTCAACCAAGTCGAGGTGCCGCTCGAGAACGTGCTGCTGCGCGAGGGCGGCTTCAAGAAGCTGCTGACGGCCTTCAACACCCAGCGCTGCCTGAACCCCAGCATCTCGCTGGGCCTGGCCGAGGCAGCGTTCGAAGAGGCCATCCACTACGTGCGCGAACGCACCATCCGCGGCCAGCACGTGTCCGAGTTCCAGGGCATCCAGTGGAAGCTGGCCGAGATGTACCGCGACATCGAGGCCGGCCGCAGCCTGCTGTACCGTGCCGCGCTCACCGCCAACCCCTTCCCGGACCCGCACGAGGCGGCGATTGCCAAGATGTTCGTCAACGAGATGGCGATCCGCGTGGCCAGCGAGGCGCTGCAGGTGCATGGCGGCTATGGCTTCACCAACGACTACCCGATCTCGCGCATCTACCGCGGCGTGCGCTACGGCACGCTGGGCGGCGGCGCCACCGAGGCGCTGAAGGACCTGGTCGGCAAGAAGCTGGTCGAGAGCTTCGACCCTGTCGACGGCTTCCTGTCGCAGGGGACCTTCTGATGGCGGTGCTGCGGCACCTGGTGCCGGAACTGCGGCTGTTCCATGGCGAGGGCAGCCTGGCTGCGCTGCCGGGCGAACTGGCGCGGCTGGGCAGCACGCGGGCGGTCGTCGTCTGCGGCGCCTCGCTGGCGCGCGATGCCGGCGCGCTGCAGCTGGTGCAGGCGGCGCTGGGCGAGCGCTGCGCCGGCGTGCTGGCCTGCGTGCGTGCGCACAGCCCGCTGGACGCGGTGCAGGCCGCGGCAGATGGCCTGCACGCCCTGCGCGCCGATGCCGTCGTGGCCGTGGGCGGCGGTTCGGCCGTGGTCACGGCGCGCGGCGCCAGCATCCTGCTGGCCGAGCAGGCCGACGCACGGCAGCTGTGCACCCAGCGCGGCGCCGACGGCATGCTGCGCAGTCCGCGCCTGCTGGAGCCCAAGCTGCCGCAACTGGTCGTGCCGACCACGCCGACCACGGCCACCATGAAGGCCGGCAGCGCCTTGCTCGACCCCGCAGATGGCGGGCGGCTGGCGCTGTTCGATCCGAAGACCCGCGCCAAAGCCGTCTTCGTGCACCCGACGCTGCTGCAGACGCCGCCGTGCACGCTGGTCTTGAGCGCGACGCTGAACACGCTGGCCATGGCGATGGAAGGGCTCATGTCCTTGCGCGGCGATCCGTTCTCGGACGGGCTGCTCGTGCACGCCACGCGGCTGATCGTGCAGGGCTTGCAAGGGCTCGGGCAGGGCGAGGGCGCCGCGGTGCGCAACGACCTGATGTTCGCCTCGCTGCTGTGCGGCCATGGCACCGACTACACCGGCGCCGGCATCGCGATCCCGCTCGGCCACGCCATCAGCGCGCGCTTCCATGTCGACAACGGCCTGGCCAACGCCATCGTCCTGCCGCATGTGGTGCGCTTCAATGCCGAAGCGGCCGTCGCCGGCCTGGAGCAGCTGGCGGTGGCGTTCGGCCAGCCCGCGCGCGGCGCTGCGGCGGCCGAGGCCGTCGTGCAGGGCATGGACCGGCTGTTCGCGCAGCTGGCCATCGCGCGCCGCCTGCGCGACATCGGCGTCACGCGCGATGCGCTGTCGGCGCTGGCCGAGGTGTCCATGGACGACTGGTTCGTGCGCGACAACCCGCGCCCCGTGCGCGACGCGGCCGACCTGCTGGCCGTGCTCGAGGCTGCCTACTGAAGGACACCGCCATGCGTTCCCTGCTTTTCGTTCCCGCGCACGACGGCCGCAAATGCGAGAAGGGCCTGGCCAGCGGCGCCGACGCGCTGATCCTGGACCTGGAAGACGCCGTGCCGCAACCCGAGAAGGCGCTGGCACGCCAGCGCTGTGCCGCGTTCGTGGCGGGGCATCGCGCGCACATGCGCCTGTTCGTGCGCATCAATGCGCTGTCCACCCCCGAAGCCCTGGCCGACCTCGATGCCATCGTGCCCGCGGCGCCCTACGGCCTGATGCTGCCCAAGTGCGAGCGTGGCGCCGACGTGGCCCGCCTGGCCGCGCTGGTGGCCGAGCGCGAGGCCGGCAAGGCGCCGCTGCGCATCCTGCCCATCGTGACCGAGACCGCCGCCAGCCTGTTCCACCTGGGCAGCTACGCCACGGACGCCGGCCCGCGCCTGTGCGGCCTGTTCTGGGGCGGCGAAGACCTGGCGGCCGACATCGGTGCCAAGGCCAACCGCGATGCGCAGCAACGCTACACCGCGCCCTACCAGATGGCGCGCGCGCTGACCCTGCTGGGCGCCACGGCCGCGCGCGTGCCGGCCTTCGATGCCGTCACCACCGACTTCCGCAACCCGGACGGCCTGCTGGCGCAAGCGATGGAGGCCGAACGCGACGGCTTCTCGGGCAAGGTCGCCATCCATCCGGCCCAGATCGCGCCCATCCACGCCGCGTTCACGCCGACCGAAACCGAACTGGCGCAGGCCCGGCGCATCGTCGCGGCCTTCGACGCCGCCCCCACGGCCGGCGCCCTGGCGCTGGACGGCCGCATGCTGGACCGGCCGCACTATTTGTCCGCCCAACGCCTTCTTGCACGAGGACTGCCATGTCCGACCTGACCCCACGCTACCCCCTGTCCGGCATCACCGTCATCGACCTCTCGCACATCTACAACGGGCCCTACGCCACCTTCCTGATGGCCATGGCCGGCGCCGAGGTCATCAAGGTCGAACCGCTCACGGGCGAGAACCTGCGCAGCCGCGGCGACCTGGGCGGCGTGGCGCTGCCGTTCGCGATGCTGAACTCCAACAAGCAGCCCGTCACGCTGAACCTCAAGACCGAGCAGGGCCGCGAGCTGCTGCGCGAGATGGTGCAGCGGGCCGACATCCTGGTCGAGAACTTCGCACCCGGGGTGATGGAGCGCCTGGGCCTGGGCGCGGCCGCGCTGCACAAGATCAACCCACGGCTGGTCTACGGCTCCAGCTCGGGCTACGGCAAGGACGGCCCCTACCGCGACTACCCGGCCATGGACCTCGTGATGCAGGCCATGTGCGGCGTGATCAGCTCCACGGGCCACCCGGACCAGCCCGGCGTGAAGTCGGGCGCAGCGCTGTGCGACTTCATGGCCGGCATCCACCTGTACGGCGCCATCATGACGGCGCTGTACGAGCGCGAGCGCACCGGCGTGGGCCGCGTTGTCGAAGTGTCCATGCAAGACGCGACCTATGCCTCGCTGGCCTCGAACCTGGGCATGCTGCACGCGCGCGGCGCCGAAGCGCCGGCACGCACCGGCAACCGGCATGGCGGGCTGGGCGTGTCGCCCTACAACGTCTACGCGACGGCCGACGGGCACATCGTGCTCAACGCGCCGGGCGACCACCACTTCCGCGCGATCCTCAACGTGATGGGCCGCGGCGAACTCAAGGACGATCCGCGCTTCGTGTCGCGCACGGCGCGCGTGCTGAACGTGGACGCGGTCGACGCGCTGATCGAGGGCTGGACGCGGCAACACGCGCGCGACGATGTGGCGCGCCGCATGCTGGCGGCCAAGGTGCCGTGCGCGCCCGTGCGCGAGCTGTCCGAGGTCATGGTCGACGAGAACATGCATGCCCGTGGCCAGTTGCAGTGGGTCGACCACCCGGACCTGGGCCGCGTGGTGCTGATGCACTCACCGCTGGTGTTCGAGGGCACGCAGCGCCGGCCGATTGCGCCCAGCTTGCCGATGGGGGCCAGCAACGCGGCCGTGTATGGCGCCTGGCTCGGGCATTCGGAGCAGGAGCTGGCGGCGTTCAGGGAGCAGGGGGTCATTTCCTGAGGCGACCTGCGCAGCGCCCGTCCATTCAGCGCCAGAGTGAGCGATGTGGCTTCAAGGGCCGCGAGCGGCCGTTGTGCTCCCGTGACGCATGGGCATCAGGCCGAGCGTTCGGCCACACAGCATGATCGCTGCCGTTGGCGCGAGATCTCGCCATCGGCAAGCCGATGGTGTGGGCCAATGCCTGCTTGAACGGTCAGTCCGCAACCCCGATGCGCGCCAGCCTTGCGAGTGCCTCGGCCGGTAACACCAGCGACGCTGCGGCAAGATTCTCACGCAGGTGCGCCACCGACGAAGTGCCCGGGATCAGGAGCAGGTTGGGCGAGCGCTGCAGCAGCCAGGCCAGCGCCACTTGCAAGGGCGTGGCACCGAGCGTGCCGGCCACTTCCGACAGGGCAGTCGACTGCAGCGGCGTGAAACCGCCGAGCGGGAAGAAGGGCACATAGGCGATGCCTGCGGCGGCCAATTCATCGATCAGCGCATCGTCGCCGCGGTGCACCAGGTTGTAGTGGTTCTGCACGCAGACGATGGGCGCGATGCTGCGGCCCTGCGCTACCTGGGTGCGCGTGACGTTGGACAGGCCGATGTGGCGCACCAGGCCCTGGTGCTGCAGCTCGGCCAGGGCCGCCAGCGGGGCCTCCAGCGAGCCTTCGGCAGGACCGTGCACATCGAACATGGCGCGCAGGTTGACCACCTCCAGCACATCGAGGCCGAGGTTGCGCAGGTTGTCGTGCACCGCGCGGGTCAGGTCGTCGGCCGAGAACGCCGGCTGCCACGACGCGTCGGCGCCGCGCACGGCGCCGATCTTGGTCACGATGGTCAGGTCGTGCGCATAAGGCTGCAGCGCCTCGCGGATCAGCTGGTTGGTGGTGTGCGGGCCGTAGAAGTCGCTGGTGTCGATGTGGTCGACGCCAGCCTCGACCGCTGCGCGCAGCACCGCCAGCGCGGCTGCCTTGTCTTTCGGCGGGCCGAACACGCCGGGACCGGCCAGTTGCATGGCGCCGTAGCCAAGACGGCCGACGCGGCGGTCGCCGAGGAGAAAAGTGCCTGCTGCGGCGAGGTTGGAGGAGGTCATGGAATGCGCTCGGTGGTTGTGTTGAAGGCAATGTAGGCCGCCGTTCTCCGTTCGACAATCCGTCGCAATCGGCACAGACTGTGCGGTTTGGTGAACAATGACCCGCCATGACCACGGAACTTGCCGACATCCAAGCCTTCGTCGCCGTGGCGCGCGCTGCGGGCTTCCGCGAAGCGGCCCGCGCCATCGGCAGCAGCCCCTCGCGCCTCAGCGAGGCCGTGCGGCGGCTGGAAGACCGGCTCGGCGTCCGGTTGCTCAACCGCACCACGCGCAGCGTGGCGCCCACCGAGGCCGGCGCGCAGCTGCTGGAGCGCCTGGAGCCGGCGCTTAAGGAGGTCTACGCCGCGCTCGACCTGGCCAACGGATTCCGCGGCAAACCTGTGGGAACGCTGCGGCTCAACGTGCCGGTCAGCGCATCGCGCCTCGTGCTGCCGCACATCGTTCCGCCCTTCCTGGCGGCCTTTCCGGACATCCGGCTCGAAGTCATTGCCGAGGATGGCTTCGTGGACGTACTGGCCGCCGGCTGCGATGCCGGCATCCGCTACGACGAGCGCTTGGAGCAGGACATGATCGCCATCCCCATCGGCCCGCGCGAGCAGCGCTTCGCCGCCGCTGCAGCGCCGGCCTACCTGCAGCAGCGCGGCCGGCCGAAGCATCCGCGTGAGCTGCTGGACCACGCCTGCCTGCGCGGCCAGTTCGCCAGCGGCACGAAACCCGCCTGGGAGTTCGAGCGCAAGGGGGAGCGCCTGAAGATCGAGCCCACCGGGCCATTGCTGGTGCGCATCGGCGCGGCGGCCGACCTCGCGGTGGATGCGGCCGTGGCTGGCGTCGGCGTCGTCTACCTGTTCGAGGGCTGGCTGCGGCCATACATCGCGCGCGGCGAGCTCGAGCCCGTGCTGGAGCCTTGGTGGCCGCGCTTCTCGGGTCCCTTCCTGTACTACCCAGGCAGACGCCACCAGCCGGCTCCGCTGCGGGCCTTCGTGGATTTCGTCAAGGCGCTGCCGCCGTGGGAGTAGGTGGCGCGGCGGGCTCACGTTGCGGCATCAGCGAGGCTGGTTGTGGGCTGGTACCCAATGCCTGGCTGCGCGTTCAGAGCGGGGCGCGGCACTGTGGCGGCCGGGGTGGTCGGACGCGTCGCGGGTCCGAACGACTGCAGCGCAGCGTCGGACTAAACCGCTCGCGCGGTAGGCGCTCCGCGCGACGCGTGGCCGCTTGATTCCCGCGTTGCTGCCACCGTCGATGTCGAGGCAATCCCGCCTCGCTCATCGACGGAGCTGCAACCATGGACACGATCATTCCGGCGGTCACGCCGCTGCGCCAGCGCATGCTCGAAGACATGCGCATCCGCAAGCTGGATCCACGCACGCAGGTGGCCTACATCCGGGCCGTGCGCAAGCTGGCCGCTTACCTGCACCGCTCGCCGGACACGGCCAGCGTGGAAGACCTGCGCAACTTCCAACTGCACCTGGTGGACTCGGGCACTTCGCCCATGACGCTGAACGCCACGCAGACCGGCCTGCGTTTCTTCTTCGACGTCACGCTGCAGCGCGTGGACCTGATGGCCCGCATGCATCCGGTCAAGCTGCCGCACAAGGTGCCCGTGGTGCTCAGCGTGCAGGAGACCACGCGCCTGATCGCCGCGGCCACCAACGTCAAGCACCAGGCCGCGCTGTCGGTTGCCTATGGCGCGGGCCTGCGCGCCAGCGAGGTCGTCCACCTGAAGGTCACCGACGTGGATGGCGAGCGCATGACGTTGAGGGTGGAGCAAGGCAAGGGCCGCAAGGACCGCTACGCGATGCTCAGCCCGGTGTTGCTGCAGCGTCTGCGCACCTGGTGGCGCGTCGCCAATGCGCAGGGCCGCATGCGGCCCGGTGGCTGGCTGTTCCCGGGCATGGACCCGACCGACCCACTGACGCCGCGCCAGCTCAACCGCGCCATTCATGCGGCCGCTGAAGCGGCCGGTATCGACAAGCGCGTCTCCACACACACGCTGCGCCACGGGTTCGCAACGCACCTGCTGGAGCGCAAGGTGGACATTCGCGTGATCCAGGTGCTGCTGGGCCACAAGCGGCTGGAGACGACGGCGATCTACACCCACGTGGCCACCGATCTGCTGCGCGAGGTGATCGGCCCGCTGGAGCCGCTGCCGCCGTCCTGAGGTGCAGCCATGGGACGGCCAGCCCTGGAGGTGGCCGATGTCTTCCACCAGCATGGCCCGGCCTGGCGTGCCGCCCAGCGCGGCCACCTGAGCCTGGGCCAGCTCAAGGTCATGTCGGCCATCGCACAGTGCCGCAGCGCGGCGCTGGGTGGCCACGTGCTGCGCTGCGAAGGCTGCGGTACCGACCAGGTCTCCTACAACTCCTGCCGCAACCGGCACTGCCCCAAGTGCCAGAGCGCGGCGGCACAGCGCTGGCTCGATGCGCGCCAGGCCGATCTGCTGCCGGTGGAGTATTACCACGTGGTGTTCACGCTGCCGGCGCCCGTGGCGGACATCGCGTACCAGAACAAGGCGGTGCTCTATGGGCTGCTGTTCGACCTGGCCGCCGAGGTGCTGCTGACCATCGCCGCCGATCCGAAGCACCTGGGCGCCAGGATCGGGGCGACACTGGTGCTGCACACCTGGGGCTCTGCGCTGACGCACCATCCGCACGTGCACGGCATCGTGCCCGGCGGTGGGCTGGCCCCCGATGGCAAGACCTGGGTGGCGTGCCGGCCTGGCTTCTTCCTGCCGGTGCGGGTGCTGTCGCGCCTGTTCCGAAGGCGCTTCCTTGAAGAGCTGTGGCGGCTGCACGCGGGCGGCAAGCTGCAGTTCTTCGGCGAGCAGGCCACCCTTGCCGGCGCACCGGCCTTCAAGCGCTGGCTGGCACCGCTGCGCCGGGTCGAGTGGGTGGTCTACGCTAAGCGTCCCTTCGCCGGGCCGCAGTCCGTGCTGGCCTATCTGTCGCGCTACACCCACCGGGTGGCGATCTCCAACAGCCGGCTGCTGGCGATGGACGAGCGCGGCGTGACGTTCCGCTGGAAGGACTACCGCGCCAAGGGCCGCACGCGCCACAAGGCCATGACGCTGGATCCGGCGGAGTTCATGCGCCGCTTCTTGCTACACGTACTGCCTGCAGGCCTGCACCGCATCCGTCACTACGGGTTGCTGGCCAACGGCTGCCGCACGGCCAGCCTGGCGTTGGCGCGCGAGCTGCTCCAGGCTCCGCCAGCGCCCCTCGCGGCGGACAGTGACGCTGCTGCGTCGGCCCCGCCAGCTGCCACCTTCATCTGCCGGCACTGCGGGCAGGCAATGAGCATCTTGCTGGTCTTCATGCGCGGCATGGCCATCCGCGCACCGCCGCCATGACCAGCGACGGCACGCACGGATCGCAACACGCGCTGATCGGCCAGTGGCCTGCACCGGCTGGGCAATCGTGCGCGTGGCAGCTGCGTCACCATCGTGGACCACAGTTGGCCGGCTGCTGCTGGTCCATCCGATCAGGCGGCGCCGTCATGGGCGGCGCCATCCGGCATGCGCGGACCCACAGCCTGGCCGCCAGGACCAGCATCGCGTTGCTCAAATCCCCATAGCCTGCCGCGGCAAACTGCCGCAGCGACGCAATCCGCGGTTTCCTCCCTCGAGGCTTGTGCGACACCTGCCCTCAGGTCGTGGCTCATCCACGACCTGCGGCTTGCCGGGCAGGTATCTCACAACCCTAAACAGGACGGGTCCTTCGACGCTCCGCGCCTAACTTCAGCCGAAGGCCGGTTGCCGTTGCGCATACCGCACACGACGGTGCCTGCTGCCATGGTACGGGTCAGGGAACTATGGGCGTAGCAGCAGCGCGACCGGCACACGGCAGCCTGTGCCGTGGGCGACGACGTCGTGCTCCCCGGCGAGCCGCTGATGTTGCCGCGTCGCGTCTCGAGTGACGTGGCTCCTCAGGCCCCAGGCCAGGTCGCAGCGCACGCTGCCTGGAGTTCCGGCAACCGGTAGGCTTGGCAGGCGGTCCCGTAGAAGAGCGCCTTGCGTTCCTCGGCCGACAGCCCGCCCGTCGCCAGCTTGAACGCATTCCACAGCTGCGTGTACCCGCAGGACTGCTTGTCCACCGGGAAGTTGCTCTCCAGCATGCAACGCGCCGGGCCGAAGGCCTCGATGCAGACCTGCACCAGCGGCTGCCAGGCCTGCACCAGCGCCTGCGTGGCGGCGGGCCGTTCGCGCTGTTCGAAGCCGAAGCCGAAGATCGGCATGCCCATGCCGCCCACCTTCACGACCACGTTGGGCCGCTGCGCAAGCAGGCGCATGTCCTGCTCCCACTGCCGGCGCACTGCGCTGCGCTGCGTGGCGAAGTCCAGCACGCCGACCGGCATGCCGACATGGTTCAGCACGATGGTCGTGCGCGGGAATGCGTCCGCCAGTGCCGCGAGTTCGCGCAGCTGCGTGTGGTAGACCAGCGCGTCGAAACTCAGGCGGTGGCGTTCCAGCAGCGCAAAGCCGCGCCGGAACGCCGCGTCCGCCATCAGCTGCCGCGGCGCGTTCGGGATGAACCTGCACAGGGCGCCATCGTGGTACGTCGTGTAGTAGCGCACGCCGCGCAGCCGGCCGTCGGACGCGGCCACGTGCGCTTCCAGTACCTCGGCGGCGGCATCGCCCAGGGACAGGTTCACGTCCGAGACGATGCCCGCCGCCAGCCGGCATGGCCCCTGCGGCGTGGGCAGCGGCTGCGCGCTGAGCTGCACGATGCGCTCGACCTCGCCGACCGAGCGCAGGGGCTCCGGCCCGTCGCTGCGCCAGCCCGCACCGTAGGCCGCCACATAGACGGTGCCCAGCACGCGGTGCCCACCGGCCAGGTCCTGCGCCATGTCCTCGCGCCGCCAATACAGCGGCTGCGCCTCGGTGTTGAACAGGTGGTGGTGCGGGTCCACGATCGGCAGGCCGGGCTCCAGCGCAGGCTCGACGGACGCCAGCGCATGCCAGGCCAGCAGGTCCTTGGTGGGGCGGTGCTGGTTGCCGCGGTAGGAGGTGGCGGGCATGTCGGTCGTGGCCTGGTGGGACGGAGGGTTGCCGAGGGCGGCATCGCCCACCGCCAGGGCGAGGGCGGCCAGCGCAGTGCGGCGGGTCGGGGGCATGGCCATGTCCTTCAGTTCAGCGTCATGCCGGAGGACTTGACCACCGGGCGCCATTTCTCGATCTCGGCCTGCACGAACTGCCGGGTGCCGGCCGGCGTGCTGCGCGCGTCCAGGTCCACGCCCATGGCGGTGACGCGGCCGCGGAACTTCTCGTCGGCCAGCACCTCGTTCAGCGCGCGGTCCAGGCGCTGCACCACGGCCGCCGGCGTGCCCTTGGGGGCCGCCAGGAAGATCCAGGTGCTGATCTCGTAGCCGGGCAGCCCGGCCTCGGCGCTGGTCGGCACCTTGGGCAGCAGGGCAGGGCGGGTCGCGGAGGGCGCGGCCAGCGCCGTCAGCGAACCGTCCTGCACGCGGGGCGCGCAGGTGGCCACCGTGCACAGCATGAAGCTGATGTGGCCGCCCAGCAGGTCGGTCAGGGCAGCGCCTTCGCCTTTGTAGGGCACGTGGATGGCGTCGGTCCCGGTCAGGTGCTTGAGGTACTCGCCGCCCAGGTGCATGGGCGAGCCCACGCCGGCCGAGCCGAACTGCAGCTTGCCGGGCTGGGCGCGCATGCGCTCGACCAGGCCCTGCAGATCCTGGACACCCAGCTTCGGCGTGGTCACCACCAGGAAGCCGAAGCTGCCGATCTTGCCGATGAATTCGAAATCGTTGACCGGGTGGTAGGGCAGCTGTGGCTGCAGGCTGGAGTTCAGCGCATGCGCCAGCGTGCTGATCAACAGCGTGTAGCCGTTCGGCGCCGCACGGGCCACCTGGGCCGCCGCCAGCATGGTCGCGGCGCCGGGCTTGTTCTCGGGCACGATGCGCTGGCCCAGGCGCGTGCCCATGTGTTCGGCCAGCAGGCGCGCCAGCGTATCGCTGCCGCCGCCAGGCACGTAGGGGATGACCAGCTGGATGGGCTGCGTCGGATAGGCCGGGGCCTGTGCCTGTGCCTGTGCGTGGGTGGCCTGGCAGGCCATGCCCGCGCAAGCCAGCAGGGCGAGGCTGCGGAGGAGGGGCTTCATGGGGTGTCCTTGGTGGAGAGCAGCGGGGCGGGGCCCCAGAAGCCGGGGGCGGCCCGGCCCACGTCGGCGGCCTCGGGCAGTTGCCAGCAGATGCGCGACAGCCGCAGCGCCTGGTCCGGGCCCAGCGCGT
This sequence comes from Pseudorhodoferax sp. LjRoot39, assembly GCF_964253035.1. Taxonomy (NCBI): domain Bacteria; kingdom Pseudomonadati; phylum Pseudomonadota; class Betaproteobacteria; order Burkholderiales; family Comamonadaceae; genus Pseudorhodoferax; species Pseudorhodoferax sp. LjRoot39. The sequence goes on from NZ_CAXUQL020000001.1 coordinate 4,813,076, forward strand.
CGCCGGCCTGGCGCAGCAGCTTGGCGTCGAGCTCGGCGTCCGTCATGGGCCGTGTGGCGGCGCCGATGCAGGGGTCGACGGCGGCCTCAAGGCGCCGGCCGTCGCGCAGCGTGACGGCGGCGCGCGCTGCGTCCAGCGCCAGCGCCTCGTCCACGGTCGCGACCACGCGGCCGCGCAGGGCGACCACGGCGGGGTCGTGCACGCAGGCGTCCGATGCCTCGGCCAGGCCGGCACGCCGGTGCTGCAGCACGGCCGCGGCCCAGTGGTAGATGCTGGCCTGCGCGTCGAAGCTGTGCTGCGGCGTGCGCCGGCCGGTCAGGCCCTCGGCCAGCGGGTGCACCCACAGGTCCACGCGCGCGATGTCGGCCGCGGCGAAGTCGTGCGCGCGCACCAGCTGCAGGCAGGCGTCGGTCGCGGCATGGGTCAGGCAGCCCGAGGGAAAGGGCTTGAGCGAGACGTTCATGCACTCCCAGTGCTGGCCGAGCCGCTCGGTCAGCGCATCGGCGTTCGCCGGCCGGCCGAACAGCTGCAGCAGGCCGTGCGTGGCGCCGAGCGCATCGTCGTGGCAGTTGAAATCGCCCGCGGCGAGGTGCGCGGCCAACAGCCCTTCGCGGCCGGCATGGCCCGGGATCAGGGCGCTGCCCATGCTGCCGTGCGAGGCGCGCAGCCCGCCGGCCTGCAGCGCCGCCAGGCCCATGGCCCAGGCCAGTTGCCGCTCCGACAGGCCCATCAGCTTGCCGACGGCAGCGGCCACGCCCACGGCCCCGGTCACGCCGGTCATGTACCAGCCCAGTTCGCACTGCGCAGGCGGCACGGTCAGCGCGCAGCTCAGGCGGCATTGCAGCTCGCTGGACAGCACCAGCGCATGCAGGAAATCGGTGCCGCGCACGGGGTGCAGCTCGGCGTAGGCCAGCAGCGCCGCGATGCCCGGCGCGCCGGGATGCGCCACCGTGGCCAGGTGGGCATCGTCGAAGGCATGCGCGCCGATGCCCAGGCCGTTGACCATGGCCGCGTTCGACGGGTCCAGCCGGCGCTGCGTGCCCAGCACGGTGCAGGGGCCGGTGGCCTGCAGCCGGTCCAGCCCGGCCAGCGCATGGGCCACGGCGGCGCTGGAGGCGCCGCCCTGGGCGCAACCGATGCCGTTGACGAAGGCGCGCACGGCTTCGTGCTGCACGGCGCCGGGCAGGTCCTGCCACTGCGACCGGTGGACGAAGCGTGCGAGTTGTCCGGTCAGCGTGACCGGGCTGGTGGATGGCGTGCTGGCCATGTGTCTCCTTGCGGTAGCCGGCTGCGCGCGGACGGCGTTCCGGTCTGTGCGGCGCAGTCTAGAAAGCCCGCCGCGCCGCCGTCCATGGCGAAGTTCGCGACCCCGTGTCCCGATTTCGCGAACACCGGCCGTGCACGGCTTTCGTGCATGCCGGTTCCACGAAAGACGCATGGACGCCGCACCCCTGCCAAACCTACAGTCCGTCACCACCAACACGAACACGGACCCGTAGAGATGACCACCACCCAAGAGACAACCGAAGCCGGCATCACCAAGGAGCTGGCCCTGGGCAAGTTCACCGACAAGATGCTGGCCGACATGCGCGCGCTGATCGGCACCGACCTGCGCACCGAGTCCTGCCTGAACAACGAGTACGCCACGCGCCTGGCGATCATGCGGTTCTGCGAAGGCATCGGCGACGACAACCCGCTGTGGACCGACGCCGCCTATGCCAACAACGGCCCGCACGGCACGCTGGTCGCGCCCCCCAGCTTCATCTTCGCCTGCCTGGGCTCCGTGCAGGTCGGCTGGCCGGGTCTGGGCGGCTTCCATGCCGAGACCAAGATGACCTTCGGCGACCCGATCCGCGTGGGCGAGAAGATCACGGCCAAGGTCACCTTCGACGGGTTCGACGGCCCCATCGCCGACAGCAACTTCGGCGGCCGCCGCATCAAGGACTACCTGCGCCAGGAGTACCGCAACGACGAAGGCGACCTGAAGGCCACCTTCATCTGCTCGCGCATGCGCTTCGAGCGCGGCGAGATGCAGGCGCGCCGCGAGAGCCGGGCGATCGAGGTGCCGCACTCCTGGAAGGACGAGGAGATCGCCGCCATCGAGGAGCAGATCCTGGCCGAACGCCCGCGCGGCGCCACGCCGCGCTACTGGGACGACGTCAACGTCGGCGACGAGATCGACGTCATCACCAAGGGCCCGCTGGGCCTGACGGACTTCATCGCCTTCATCGCCGCCGGCGCCGCGCCGATCCCGCGCGTGGCCGCCCATGCCGTGTCGCTCAAGCGCTACCACAAGCACCCCAAGTGGGCCTTCCGCGACCCCAGGACGCATGCGCTGGAGCCGGTCTACTCGGTGCACTACAACGACTACGCGGCCCAGCTGCAGGGCGCGCAGATCGCCTACGACGTGGGCATCCAGCGCACCTGCTGGCAGATCCATTCGCTGACCAACTGGATGGGCGACGCGGGCCGGCTGCTGGCGCTGACGGGCCAGTACCGCTCGCACGTCTACCTGGGCGACGTGGTGCGCCTGGGTGGCCGCATCGAGGCCAAGGAGGTCGACGAGCAGGGCCGCCACATCGTCCGCCTGGTCACCTGGGCCACCAACCAGCGCGGCCAGCAGTGCATGCCCGGCACCGCGGTGGTGGCGCTGCCCAAGCGCAACGCGGCCTGAGCGAGAGCGACGCCCCAGCACGAAGGACGGAGACGAGCATGAGAACCACCCGCGACACCTTGATCGCCGAGGCGCAGCGTGCCCAGGACCATTCGACGGCCGGCGATGCGCCGGCGCCCGACGGCACGGACCTGCCGCTGGCCGGCGTGCGCGTGCTCGACCTGACGCGCTACCTCTCGGGCCCCTACGCGACGCTGCTGCTCGCGGAGATGGGCGCCGAGGTGATCAAGGTCGAAGTGCCCGAGGCGGGGGACGACACGCGCCACATCGCGCCGCTGCAGGGCGACGTGAGCTTCTACCACTCCACCATCAACCGCAGCAAGGCGTCGGTGGAGGTCGACCTGAAGTCGGAGGAGGGGCGCCAGCTCATCCATGCGATGGCGGCCGACTGCGACATCTTCATCCAGAACTTCCGCACCGGCGTGGCCGAACGCCTGGGCCTGGGCTACGACGTGATCTCCAGGATCAATCCCCGCATCGTCTACGGCTCGATCTCCGGCTTCGGCGCGACCGGGCCCGAGAGCCGGCGTGCCGCCTTCGACCTGATCGTGCAGGCCGAGTCCGGCGTCATGAGCCTCAATGGTGAAGGGGATGCCCCGCCCAGCAAGCTGGGCCTGCCGGTGGCCGACCTGACCTCGGGCATGTTCGCGGTGCACGGCATCCTGGCCGCGCTGCACAAGCGTTCGCGCACGGGCAAGGGCAGCCTGGTCGAGGTCAGCATGATGAGCTCGCTGCTGTCGCTGTCCGTCTACAACGCCACGCGCTACTTCGTGACGGGCGAGACGCCCAAGCGCATGGGGTCGCGCCACCCGGGCGTGGTGCCCTACGGCCAGTACGCGGGCTCGGACGGCAACATCCTGCTCTCGACGTTCAGCGACGGTTCGTGGAAGAAGATCGTGCTGGCCATGGACCGCCCCGATCTCGCGGAAGACCCGCGGTTCATCACGGCGGCCTCGCGGGTCCTGCACCGTGACGCCTGCGATGCCGTGCTCAGCGCCGTCTTCGCCGAGTTCACGGCTGCCGAGATCGTGCGGCGGCTGGAGGTGGCGGGCATCCCGTGCGGCGTGGTCCGCAGCCTGGGCGAGGCGCTGGAGGTCGAAGCCGCCAGCGGCTCGGGCTCCATCACCGATGTCGAGTATCCGGGCAACGTCGGCTCCATCCGCAGCGTCCGCATTCCCATCAAGTTCGATGGTGCATGGTGCCCCGCCAGACCGGCCCCGGCACTCGGCCAGGACAACGCGATGCTCGATCGCTACAAGAAATCTTGAACGGAGACACCAGCATGTCGACCACCACCACCCCTTGGGGCAAGGACATCGCCACGGAGACGATCGGCGGTGTTCCGTTCCGGGTCTACACCGAGCGCCCGCGCCGGGTCGAGCAACTGCTCGCCTTCGCAGGACGCTGGGGAACGCAGCCCCATCTGATCCAGGACGAGCGCGTCCTGGGCTTCCAGGCCCTGCACGCCGCCGTGCTGGCCAAGGCCCGCCAACTGGCCGGCCTGGGTGTCGAGCGCGGCGACCGCGTCTTCCTGCTGGGCTGGAACAGCACCGAATGGGTGGTCAACTTCTGGGCTTGCCTGCAAGCTGGTGCCGTCCCGGTGCTTGCCAATGCCTGGTGGAGCGAGCACGAGGTGCGCAACGGCGTGGCGCTGCTGCAGCCGGCCGCGGCCCTGGCCGATGCCCGCACCGCCGGCAAGCTGCCGGCCGGCGTGCCCCAGGCCCCGTGGGAGATCGACACGGCGGCCACGGTGCCGGCCGACGCCGAGCCCGCCAGCGGCAGCGAGCAGGACACCGCCCTGATCATCTTCACGTCCGGCACCTCGGGCCAGCCCAAGGCCGTCCAGCTGTCGCACCGTGCCGTGCTGGCGCGGCTGCAGATGACGCTGCACGTCACGCGCAAGCTGCCCCAGCAGATCGACGCGCCCGCGCACGACGTGACGCTGATCACCGGCCCACTGTTCCACGTCGGCGGCATGCAGACCCTGCTGCGTGCGCTGGTGGTGGGCGAGACGCTGGTGCTGTCCGCCGGCCGCTTCGATCCCGCCGACGTGCTGGCCCTGGTGGAGCGCCACAAGGTCAAGCGCTGGAACGCGGTGCCCACCATGGTGACGCGCTTGCTGGACCACCCGGACGTGGGCCGCCGCGACCTGTCCAGCCTGAAGGCGATCAGCATCGGCGGCGCACCCGTGCATGCCGAGCTGATGGCCCGCATCCGCGAGAGCCTTCCCGACGTCAGCCCGCGCATCCCGACCGGCTACGGCCTCACCGAGAACGGCGGCCAGGCCACCGCCTCGGCCGGCTCGGAAGACGTGGCACAGCTGGGGTCCACCGGCAAGCCGCTGCCCTGCGTGGAGATCAGCTTCCTGCAGCATCCCGGCCTGCCGGACGGCGAGGTGCTGCTGCGCTCGCCGACTCAGATGTCGGGCTACTACGGTATCGCCGAATCGCCGATCGACGCCGAGGGCTGGCTGCACACCGGCGACCTGGGCCGCCTCGACGAGCACGGTCAGCTGTGGATCACGGGCCGTTGCAAGGACATGATCATCCGCGGCGGCGAGAACATCGCGCCGGCCGCCATCGAGCGTGCCCTGATGAACATTCCCGGCGTGGCCGAGACCGTGGTGTTCGGCGTGCCGCACCGCGACCTGGGCGAGGAGGTCATGGCGGTCGTCGTGACCGACAGCGGCCTGACCGCGGAGCAGATCAAGGAGCAGCTGCGCGGCCAGATCGCGTCCTTCGCGATCCCCAGCCTGTGGAAGCTGCAGCGCGAACCGCTCGCGACCAACCACACCGGCAAGGTCGACAAGGCGGTGATCAGCGCCGAAGTCCGCGCCGAACTGCAGAAGAAAGCAGGATGACCATGCAGAACTTTCAACACATCACACCACCACTGCGCCTGTACCACGGCCCCGACAGCCTGGTGCAGCTGGGCCGAGAGCTCGACCGCATCAAGAGCCAGCGCGCCGTCGTCGTCTGCGGCGACTGGCTGGCCAAGGGCCCGCTGTTCGAACGCATCCGCACGGCACTGGGTGCGCGCTGCGCCGGCGTCTATTCCGACGTGCTGGGCCACAGCCCGGTGTCCTCGGTCGAAGACGCGGCCGAGCTGCTGCGCCGCGTGGAGGCCGATGCCGTCGTCGCCGTGGGCGGTGGCTCGGCCATCGTGACGGCGCGGGCCGCCAGCATCCTGGCGGCAGAGAACAAGCCGGTCAGCGAGCTGTGCACCGTGACCCAGGCCGATGGCAGCCTGCGCAGCCCCAAGTTGTCCGCGCCCAAGCTGCCGCAGTTCATCGTGCCGACCACGCCGACCACGGCCACCGTCAAGGCCGGCAGCGCGGTGTTCGATCCGGCGAGCGGGCAGCGCCTGGCGATGTTCGACCCGAAGACGCGCGCGCAGTCGGTCTTCATCGACCCGGAAATGATCCTGTCGGCCCCGCGCGGCCTGGTCGCCAGCGCCAGCATCAACACCTTGTCGATGGCCATTGAAGGGCTGACCTCGCGCTCGCCGGACGCGCTCGCCCATGGCGCGCTGATGCACACGCTGCGGCTGCTGGGCCAGTACCTGCCGCAGGCGGCGCGCGAGGACGATGCGGCCGCGCGCGGCCAGCTGGTGCTCGCCGCCATCCTGTGCGGCCAAGGCACGGACCACACGGCCGCCGGCATCACCACGGTGCTGGGCCATGCCGTCGGCGCGCGCCACGAGATCGAGAACGGCACGGTCAACGCCATCGTGCTGCCGCACGTGCTGCGCTTCAACGCCCAGGCGGCCAGCGCCGGCATGGCCCAGGTGGCCGCCGCGCTCGATCTGCAACGCACGACCGCCCAGGCGCCCGAACAGCGCGTCGTCGAGACGGTCAAGTCCCTGTTCGACGAACTGGGCGTGCCGCGCCGCCTGCGCGACGTCAAGGTGCCGCGCGAGTCGCTGGCCGAGACGGCAGCGCTGGCCATGGGCGACTGGTTCCTGAAGGGCAACCCGCGCCCGGTGCGCGAGGCCGCCGAACTGCAACAGATTCTTGAAGAGGCTTGGTGAGACCATGATCGAACGCCATCAGATCTACATCGACGGTGCCTGGGTGCCGTCGTCCGGCACCGAGGTGCTGAACGTGGTGAACCCCGCCACCGAGCAGGTCATCGCCACCGTGCCGCGCGGCACCGCGGAGGATGTCGAGCGGGCCGTGCAGGCCGCCGTGCGAGCCTTCCCCGACTGGTCGCGCAGCAGCACCGCCACGCGCGTCGCCCTGTTCCGCCGCTTGGCGCGGCTGACCGAGGCGCGGTCCGAGGAGATCGCGCGCACCCTGGTCGGCGAGCTGGGCTACCCGATCACCGCGCTGCGCAAGTCGCAGGTGGCGGGCGCGGTCGAAGAGCTGGACATCATCGCCGAGTCGCTCGACCAGATCGAGTGGGTGCACCAGGTCGGCACGACCCAGGTGCGGCGCGAACCGTCGGGCGTGGTCGGTGCCATCACCGCCTGGAACGCGCCGCTGCGCTCGGTCATTTCCAAGGCCGGCGCGGCCATCGCGGCGGGCTGCACCGTGGTGCTCAAGCCCTCCGAGGTGGCGCCGCTCACGGCCTTCCTGTTCGCCGAACTGTGCGCCGAAGCGGGCCTGCCGGCCGGCGTGTTCAACCTGGTCTGCGGCACCGGCCCCGAGGTCGGCGAGCCCATCGCGGCCCATCCGCTGGTCGACATGGTGTCGATCACGGGCTCGGTGCGCTCGGGCCGCCGCGTCATGGAGGTGGCGTCGGAGTCGGTCAAGCGCGTGCACCTGGAGCTGGGCGGCAAGTCGCCCAACATCATCCTGGCCGATGCCGACTTCGCGCGGGCCGTCTCCGGCGGCATCGAGGACGCGCTGCGCAACACCGGCCAGGTCTGCGGCGGCCTCACGCGCATGCTGGTGCCGCGCGAGCGGCTGGCGGAGGCCGAGCAACTGGCGGTGCGCAAGGCGCAGAGCTACGTGCTGGGCGACCCGCTGGACGCAGCCACGACGCTGGGGCCGGTGTCCACCGCGGCCGCCCGCGACCGCGTGCGCAACTACATCCGTGGCGCGCAGGAGGAGGGCGTGCGCATGCTGACCGGCGGCGCCGAGCCGCCCGAGGGCCTGAGCAAGGGCTGGTACGTGCGCCCGACCATCTTTTCGGGCGACAACAAGAGCAGCATCGCGCGCGAGGAGATCTTCGGCCCGGTGGTCGTGCTGATCCCGTTCGACGACGAGGAGGACGCGATCCGCATCGCCAACGACTCGGTCTACGGCCTGGCCGGAGGTGTGTGGTCGGCCAATCCCGACCGCGCCCGTGCCGTCGCCACGCGTCTGCGCGTGGGGCGCGTGCGCATCAACGGCGCCGAGCTGGACAAGCGCGGCACCCATGGCGGCTTCAAGCTGTCCGGCGTGGGCCGCGAATGGGGCCGCTTCGGCATCGAGGAATTCATGGAATACAAGTCCGTGCTCGGCTGAACCGTGCGGACAGGCAATCGAGCACAAGCAGATTCGGAGACAGAGAGATGATGGACAGAAGAGAACTCATGAAGGCCTTGGGCCTGGGGCTGGCGTTGCCAGCCGGCCAGGCCTGGGCCCAGGCCAAGGGCCGTGGCGCGGTGCGCGTGGTCGTGCCGCTGCCAGCGGGAAGCTCCAACGACTACGCCACGCGCGTGCTGATGCAGATCGTCGGCACCATCAACGGGCAGAACTACTTCATCGACAACAAGGCCGGCGGCAATGGCAGCATCGGCACCCTGGACGTGGTGCGCTCGGCCCCCGATGGCGCCACCATCCTGTGCGCCTCCAATTCGCCGCTGGCCGCCAACCTGGCCTTCGTCAGGAACATGGGCTACGACCCGCGCAAGGACCTCACGCCGATCGCTGGCGTGAGCTTGACGAACCATGTGCTGATGGTCAAGGCCGACTCGCCGGTCAAGACCTTCGGCGAGTTCATCGCCTACGCCAAGGCGCGTCCCGAACAGGTCAGCGTGGGCTTCTCGACCACGGCGGTGCAGACGCAGATCGCCACCATGGGCCAGATGGCCGGCATCAAGCTGCTGGGTGTGCCGTACAAGGGCAGCCCCGCCACCATCACCGACGTGATCGGCGGCGTGCTGTTCGCCACGCTGACCGACCCTGGCAACGCCCAAGCGCAGGTCAAGGCCGGGCAGCTGCGCGCACTGGCCGTCACCTCGCTCAAGCGCAACCCGACGACGCCCGAATGGCCGGCCATCTCCGAGACGCTGCCGGGCTTCGACTTCCCGTCCTGGAACGCGCTGGTCGGCCCGGCGGGCCTGCCGCGCGAGATGGTCACGCTCATCAGCGATGCGGTGGCCAAGGCGCAGAAGACGCCCGACCTGATCGGCAAGTACGCCGCCCACGGCACCATCCCGATGGTCATGGGTCCGGACGGGCTGAAGGCCTTCATCGACTCCGAAGCCACACGCTGGATCAAGCTCGCACGCGACGCGAAGATCCAGCCCGAGTGATGAACCGGGTCAAAGCCCGCTGCACCTGTGGGCCGAACCAGCCGTTCGTGCCCACGACGATCGAGCGCCGCGATCCGGGCCCGCGCGACGTGCTGATCGCCATCGCCTACGCCGGCATCTGCCATTCCGACGTGGAGCACGCGCACAGCACGCGCGGCAAGACCATCTACCCGCTGGTGCCGGGCCACGAGATCGCCGGCACCGTGCTGGCCGTGGGCGCGGAGGTCACGCGCCACCGCGTGGGCGACCGGGTGGGCGTGGGCAACATGGTCGACGCCTGCAGGCGCTGCGCCAACTGCCGTTCCGGGCTGGAGCAATATTGCAGCGGCGGCCGCACGCTGGCCTACGGCAGCATCGACCGGCACCGCAGCGACGGCCTGCCCACCTACGGCGGCTACAGCGAGCAGGTGGTGGTGGACGAGGCCTTCGTGGTCCGCATCCCGGACGCCATCGCGCTGCCCAACGCGGCGCCGCTGCTGTGCGCCGGCATCACCATGTACTCGCCGCTGCGCCACTGGGGCGCAGCACCCGGCAAGCGCGTGGCCATCCTGGGCTTCGGCGGTCTAGGCCACGTCGGCGTGCAGATGAGCCATGCGCTGGGCTCCCACACCACGGTGCTGGACCTGACGCTGGCCAAGCGCGAGGACGCGCTGCGCCTGGGCGCCGACGACTACCGGCTCAGCAGCGATGCCGAGACCTTCGCGCAGCTCGACAGCAGCTTCGACATCGTGGTCTCCACCGTGCCCATCCACGCCGATCTGGACAAGTACCTGGGCCTGCTGGCGCTGGACGGCGTCTACGTCAACCTGGCCGTGCCGGGCGTGCCGCTCAGCATCCCGGCTGCGGTGCTGCTGAACAACCGGCGTTCTATCGCCGGCACCCGCAGCGGCGGCATCGCCGAGACGCAGCAGATGCTGGATTTCTGTGCCGAGCACGGCATCTCGGCCGAGGTCGAGGTGATCTCCGCCGACGACATCGACGCCGCCTACCGGCGCCTGACCGCGGGCGACGTGCGCTTCCGCTTCGTGATCGACAACGCAACACTCTGAGACCACTGATGTCCGACTTCCTGCTCTACGAACAAGACGGCGCTGTCGTCACGCTGACGATGAACCAGCCCGAGCAGCGCAACCCGCTGACCGGCAACACCGCCATTCCCGAGTTCCTGGCCGCCATCGAGCGCATCCACGACGACCGCAGCGTGCGCTGCGTGATCCTGGCGGCCAACGGCCCCTCGTTCTGCGCCGGCGGCAACATCCACGAGATGAAGCGCCAGGCCTCGTCCGAGGTCAGCGAGATGGACATCCGCCAGGACTATCGGCGCGGCATCCAGCGGCTGGCGCTGTCGCTGTTCAACCTGGAAGTGCCGGTGGTCGCCGCCATCAACGGCCATGCCATCGGCGCCGGGCTGGACCTGGCCTGCATGTGCGACATCCGCATCGCGTCGGAGAAGGCCAAGTTCGCCGAGAGCTTCATCAAGCTGGGCATCATCCCGGGCGATGGCGGCGCCTGGCTGCTGCCGCGCACCATCGGTATGTCGCGCGCGGCCGAGATGGCGCTGACCGGCGACACCATCGATGCCAGGCAGGCGCTGGAATGGAACCTGGTGTCGCGCGTGGTGCCGCACGAGGAACTGCTGCCCGCCGCGCGCGCCATGGCCGACCGCATCGCCGTGAACGCCGCCCACGGCATCCGATTGACCAAGCGCCTGCTGCGCGAGGCCATCCACGCGCGCCTGGGCGAGGTGCTGGAGCTCTCGGCCGTCTACCAGGCGGTGTGCCACAAGACGCCGGACCACAGCGAGGCGGTCAACGCCTTCCTCGAGAAGCGCGCGCCCCAGTTCAGCTGAGCATGCTCGACCCGGACGCCACCCGCGAGGAGGAGCTGCACTTTCGCCGCGTCGACATGCGGGCGTGGCGGCGCAGCGACGGCCTGTTCGAGCTGGAAGGCCGGGTGACCGACCGCAAGCCGTACGACTTCGCGCCCTGGCATGGCGACAAGCGCTTTCCGGCCGGCACGCCCGTGCACGACATGGGCGTGCGCCTGGTGTACGACCGCGATCTGGCCATCCACGCCGTATCGACCTTCACCGAGGCTGCGCCCTACGACGAGTGCCCCGCCGGCGGTGCGGCGCTGCAGACGCTGGTCGGCCTGCGCATGACGAGTGGCTGGAGCAAGGAGGTGCGCACGCGGCTCGGTGGCGAGCGCGCCTGCACCCACCTGATGGAGATCCTGATCCCGATGGCGACAACGGCGTTCCAGTCGCTGAGCCAGGTGAACCGCGGCCGGGCCGAGCGTGTCGACGCCAACGGCCGGCCCACCAAGATCGACAGCTGCTATGCCTATGGCGCGACGCGCGAACTGGTGCGCGTGCTGTGGCCCCAGTTCTACAAGAAGGCCGAGAGCCAAGGAGACACGTGATGGAGTTTGCGAGACGAAGGCTGCTGACCGCCGCAGCCTGCATGGGCCTGGGCGCGACCCCCGGTTGGGCCCAGACCTACCCCCAGCGGCCGATCAAGCTGATCCTGCCATTTCCCGCCGGCAGCGCCACCGACGGCACGGCGCGCGTCATCGCGGAAGACCTGCGCAAGGGCCTGGGCCAGCCCATCGTGATCGAGAACCAGGCCGGTGCCGACGGCAACATCGCGGCCATGAACGCCAGGCGGGCGCCGAACGACGGCTACACGCTGTTCATGAGCACGAACTCGGCGCACGCCGTGAACAAGACGCTCTATGCCAGCCTGCCGTTCGATCCCGAGAAGGACTTCGAGCCGGTGGCGGGCCTGATCCGCATCCCGCTGACGCTTCTGGTGCGTCCGGACTTCGGCGCGTCCGACGTGGCCGGCTTCGTGCGCGTGGCCAAAGCCCGTTCGGCCAGCAAGCCGCTGAGCTTCGGCAGCGGCAACACCTCCAGCCAGATCGCGGCGGCGCTGCTGGCCTCGGCCGCCGGCGTGCAGATCACGCCGGTGCCGTACCGTGGCACGCCGCAGGCCCTGACCGACCTGGTCGGCGGGCAGATCGACGCGCTGCTGGTCGACCCGTATTCGTCGATGGGCTTCGTGCAGAGCGGCCAGCTCAAGGTGCTGGCCGTGACCGACAACGTGCGCCACCCGCTGCTGCCCCATGTGCCGACCATGCCCGAGGCCGGCTACCCGGCGGTGCAGGTGGTGACCTGGGCGGCGCTGTTCGCGCCGGCCGGCACCGACGCCGCCATCGTCGAGCGCCTCAGCAGCGAGGTGGCCAAGAGCCTGGCGCGGCCGGAGACCCAGGCCGCGGTGCAGAAGATGGCCATGGCCACCATGCCGATGACGCCGACCGAGCTGCGCGGCTTCGTGGCGTCGGAGATCAGGCACTGGGGCCGGCTGGTGGAACTGGCTGGCATCCCCAAGAAGTAAGAGCAAGGAGTACGCATGCACACCCCTGGACAGCGCCTGCAAGGCCGCCGCATCCTGATCACGGGCGCGGCATCCGGCATCGGCCGCGCCACGGCTCTGTTGTTCGCCGCCGAAGGCGCGGCGCTGGCCCTGCTGGACCGCGATGCGCAGGCCCTGCGCGAGATCGCCGAGCAGACCGGCGCGCAGGCCTGCGAGGCCGATGTGACCGACGAGGCCTCCGTCGTCGAGGCGGTGGCGCGCGGCGCGGCGGCGATGGGCGGCATCGACGGCGTGGTCAACGCGGCCGGCGTGATGCTGCGTGGCTCGGTGCTGGAGGTCGGCGTGGCCGAATGGCGCCGGGTGCTGGAAATCAATCTCACCGGCGGCTACACCGTCGTGCGCTGCTGCCTTCCCTGGCTGCAGAAGGCCAGGGAGGCGACCATCGTCAACCTGGGTTCGGGTCAGGCCTTGCTGCCGAACGCGCCGGACCGCACGGCCTACTCGGCCTCCAAGGGCGGCGTGCTGAACCTGACGCGCGCGCTGGCGGCCGAGCTGGCGCCGGCGATCCGCGCCAACACGGTCTGCCCCGGCCTGGTGGACACGCCCATGGCCGACGGCGTGCGCGCCAACGTGGGCAACTACGCGCTCAAGCGGCTGGCCCAGCCCGAGGAGATCGCGCGCGCCATCCTGTTCCTGACCAGCTCCGAGTCGTCCTACGTCACCGGCGCGGCGCTGGCCGTGGACGGCGGCCGCTCCTTCCACTGACGCCATGGCCGAACACTTCATCCTGCGCTCGTCGCCGACCTCGCCCTTCGTGCGCAAGGTGCGCATGGCCGTCGACGTGCTCGGCCTGGCCGACCGCGTGACGCTGGCCACGACAGACGCCGCAGACGCCACCCTGCGGGAACAGAACCCCCTGGGCAAGTACCCCTGCCTGGTGCGCGAGGACGGCACGGCCGTCTACGACAGCAGCGTGATCCTCGAATTCCTGCAGTGGGTGGCGGGCACCGACCGGCTGCTGCCGGTGGCGGGGGAACAACGCATCGCCCGGCTCACGCAGACCCGATTGGCGGACGGCATCGTCGACGCTGGCGCGCTGGTCATCTACGAGGAGCGCTACCACGACGCGACGCGGCGCTCGGACGACTGGCTGGAGCACCAGCGCGGCAAGATCCGGCGCGCGCTGGCCGTCTTCGAGGCTGCGCCGCCCGATCCGCTGCAGACGGACGCGGTGTCGATCGGCCTGGCCTGCGCGCTGGGCTTTCTCGACCGGCGCCAGCCGGTGGTGTGGCGGCCCACGCACGCTGGCCTGGTGCGCTGGCTCGACACCTTCGCCGACCACGAGCCGGCATTCGCGCGCACGCGCCCGCCCGAGCCCTGAGGGGCGCTGGCAGGGCAGGGCGGGTGCCCTCCATTCCGGCAGGGGCAAGCGGCTCCGTGCCGGCCACCACATCGTTTCCAGGAGAAAGAACATGGGTCGTGAAGTTGTCGTCGTCAGCGGGGTGCGCACCGCCATCGGTACCTTCGGGGGCAGCCTGAAGGACGTGCCGCCGACGCAGCTGGGTGCACTGGTCGTGCGCGAGGCGCTGGCACGCGCCACGGTCGAAGGCAAGGACGTGGGCCACGTGGTGTTCGGCCACGTGGTCAACACCGAGCCGCGCGACATGTACCTCTCGCGTGTCGCCGCACTCGAAGGCGGTTGCAGCGAAGAGACGCCTGCTTTCAACGTCAACCGCCTGTGCGGCTCAGGGCTGCAGGCCATCGTCTCCGCCAGCCAGGCCATCCTGCTCGGGGACACGGACATTGCCATCGGCGCCGGCGCCGAGAGCATGAGCCGCGCCCCCTACGCGTCGCTCAACGCGCGCTGGGGCGCCCGCATGGGCGACACCAAGCTGGTGGACATGATGCTGGGTGCGTTGCACGACCCGTTCCACGCCATCCACATGGGCGTGACGGCCGAGAACATTGCCGCCAAATGGGGCATCACACGCGCCGACCAGGATGGGCTTGCGGCCGAGAGCCACCGCCGTGCGGCGGCGGCGAGCGCAGCCGGCTGGTTCAAGGAGCAGATCGTCCCTGTGGTTTCCAAGGGCCGCAAGGGAGACGTGGTGTTCGACACCGACGAGCATTTCCGCGCCGACGCCACCCCGGAGGACCTCGGCAGGCTCAAACCCGTGTTCCAGAAGGAGAACGGCACCGTCACGGCCGGAAATGCCTCGGGCCTCAACGACGCGGCCGCCGCCGTCGTGCTGATGGAGGCGTCCGCGGCCAAGGCGCGCGGGCTGGCGCCCATGGCGCGCCTGGTCGGCTATGCCCATGCCGGTGTCGACCCCAGGTACATGGGCATCGGCCCGGTGCCGGCCAGCAGGAAGCTGCTCGAGAGGCTGGGCCTGAAGGTCTCGGACCTGGACGTGGTCGAGGCCAACGAAGCCTTCGCCGCCCAGGCCTGCGCGGTCACGCGCGACCTGGGCCTGGATCCCGCCAAGGTCAACCCGAACGGCTCTGGCATCTCGCTGGGCCACCCGATCGGCGCCACCGGCGCGGTGATCACGGTCAAGGCGATCCACGAGCTGCAGCGCACGGGTGGGCGCTATGCGCTGGTGACGATGTGCATCGGCGGCGGCCAGGGCATTGCGGCCGTGTTCGAGCGCGTGTAGCGCGCACGGGGCGGGCTCGTGGCTTCAGCGCGGCGCGACGGACCGGTGGGCGCTGCACGCCTGGGGCCGGTCCGGACGGCCGCGCGCGCCCTGTCGGCCACATCCCGCCCCTGGGGCAAGCCCTCTTCTGCGGGCTGGCGCCTTGGTCTGACAATCGCAGGCCTGAATAACTCCTGCAAGGCCTCGCGAACCATGATGATCGATCTCGTCCAGCTGCGCACTTTTGTCGCAGTGGCGGAAGAGCAGCACCTCACGCGTGCAGCTGAGCGACTGCACGTGAGCCAGTCGGCTGCCAGCGCGCATGTCCGCGCGATCGAAGAGAGCCTGGATCTCCAGCTGTTCGTGCGGACCAACCGCAGCCTGGAGCTGACACGCGCCGGCCAGATGCTGATGCGCCAGGCCAAGGAACTGCTGAACGGTGCGGCCGAGTTCAGCTCGTTCGCGCGTGACATCCGCGGGAAGATCGAAGGCAGCCTGATCGTCGGCGCCAGCAGCGACCCCACCTCCAGCCGCATCGGCCCTGTGATCGCTGAATTGCGCAACCGGCACCCGCTGATCGAGATCGATCTGCGGGCCCGCGCGTCTGCCGGCACGCGTCAGGCACTGAAGACCGGCGAAATCGACATCGGCATGCTGCTGGGGCGCGCGGTGGACGTTGGCTTCACCTACTACCAGATGGCGACCGTGAACTTTCGCATCGCCGGGCCGGTGGCCTGGAAGGAAAAGATCGAAGCCGCCGACTGGGAAGAGCTCGCCGACCTGCCATGGATCACGCCCAGCGACACCAACCTGGCCTACGCCTTCATGCTGGAGAAGCTGTTCGCCGACAAGGGCCTGGAGCTCAACAGCGTCGTGCGCTTCGACAACTCTGCGCTGGGCCGCGCGCTGGTGGAGTCGGGCGTGGGCATGCTGCTGATGCGCGAGGAGTACGCCTTGCAAGGGGAGAGCGATGGACTGGTTGCGCTCTCGCCCCTGGCGCGTGCCGAGTACCCGCAGTTCATTGCGCACGTGGCGAGTCGGGGGAACGATCCTTTGATCCGGGCGTTCGTGGATGCGGCGGCTGAGGCTTGGCCGGACATGAAGAAGATGGCGCCGCTGGCGCGGCGGTAGTTAACAACGTAGCCAGCGCGGCAAGTTCGAAGCGTTGGGTCAGCGCCGTGGCGCCGCGCGGAGAGTGTGTTGCTTCGGCAGTACAGCTACGGTGCCGAAATGCCTGCTTTCGTCGCGACCTCACGCCAACGCAGGATGTCACCCTGCACCATCGCCATGGTCTCGCCCGGACTGCGGGGCGCGGCCTCGCTTCCCAGGCCCGCCAGCGCCTTTTGGAACTCGGAATCGGCCAGGGCCTTGCGTGTCTCCGCGTTCAGCCGCTGCATCACGGACTCAGGGGTGCCCGCGGGCGCGGCCAGGCCGAGCCAGGAGCGCACCTCGAAGCCGGGCAGTGTGGCCGCCACGGTCGGCACGCCGGGCGCGCCCGGCCAGGGCTGCGCACTGGTCACGCCCAGCGCACGCAGGCGGCCCGACTTGATGTGCGGCGCGGCCACCGTCAGCGTGTCCGCCAGCACGTCCACATCGCCGCCGATCACGGCCTGCACCGGTGCGCCGCCACCGCGGTAGGGAATGTGCAGTAGCCGCACGGCGGCGGTCGAGGCCAACAGCTCGCCGACCATGTGCTGGGTCGAGCCGATGCCCACCGAGGTGAACGTCACCTTGCCGGGCTCCTTGCGCGCGATGTCCAGCAGATCGGCCAGCGTGCGCGCCGGGTGCTCGGCCCGGACCGCGACCACGAACGGGAAAGACGACACGGTCGAGACGAACGCGAAATCCTTGACGGGGTCGTATGGCAGGTTTTTGGCGATGGCGGCCGACACGGTGTGCGCGCCGGTCAGCAGCACCAGCGTGTGGCCGTCGGGCCTGGCCTTGGCCACGTAGCCGCTGGCGATGGTGCCGCCGGCGCCGCTCTTGATCTCGACCACTACAGGCTGGCCCAGCGCGCTGGCCAGCTTCTGCGCGACGAGGCGGGCCACCACGTCTGCATTGCCGCCGGCGCCGAAGCCGTGGATGAGCTGGATGGGCTGTGAGGGGTAGGGCGATTGGGCCAGGGCCGGTCCGGCCCACAGCGCCGCCAGGGCGGCGGCGCCGCCCAGCAACATGTCTCGACGCAGTGGCGCCATCTTTGTCTCCTTGGTCATGGAACGCGGGGCCGTGGAGTCAGCGACCAGCCGGGGTGAACTGCTTGGAAAAGCCCGACCACACCGCGTCGTAGTCCACCTGCAGGTGGCCGGCATGCAGCGCCTGCGCCGTGGGCCGGAACACATGCCGGCTCTCGAACATGAAGGCCAGCGTGTCCTCGATGCGATGCGGTGCCAACGTGGCCGCGCTGGCCTTGTCGAAGGTCGCCGCGTCGGGCCCGTGCGGCAGCATGCAGTTGTGCAGGCTGATGCCGCCGGGCACGAAGCCCTCGGCCTTGGCGTCGTACACGCCGCGCACCAGGCCCATGAGTTCGCTCATCACGTTGCGGTGGAACCAGGGCGGGCGGAAGGTGTCCTCGGCCACCAGCCAGCGCGGCGGGAAGATCACGAAGTCGCAGTTGGCCACGCCGGGCGTGTCCGTGCCCGAGGTCAGCACGGTGTAGATCGACGGGTCCGGGTGGTCGAAGCTGATGGTGCCGATGGCCATGAAGCGTGCCAGGTCGTACTTGTAGGGCACGAGGTTGCCGTGCCAGGCCACCACGTCGAGTGGCGAATGCGGCTGGCCGCCTTCCCACAGATGGCCCATGAACTTGTTGACCACGCGCACCGGGCCGGTGTCGACCTCGAACGCGGCCACCGGCGCCAGGAAGTCGCGCGCATTGGCCAGGCCATTGGAGCCGATCGGCCCCAACTCGGGCAGGCGGAACGGCGCGCCGTAGTTCTCGCAGACATAGCCACGCGCCTCAAGCCCGCGCAGCTCCACCCGAAAGCGCATGCCGCGCGGTACCAGCGCCACTTCGCCGGGGGCCAGTTCCAGCAAGCCCAGCTCGGTGTGCAGCAGCAGCGCGCCCGACTGCGGCAGGATCAGCAGCTCGCCGTCGGAGTCCATGAAGTAGCGCCTGTCCATCGAGCGGTTGGCGCGGTAGACATGGGTGGCGCAGCCGGTCTGGCCGTGCACGTCGCCATTGCCGGCGATGGTCACCATGCCGTCCACGAAGTCGGTGGGCTCCACTGGCATCGGCCAGGGGTCCCAGCGCAGCCGGTTGGCGGGCGTTTCCACCTCGTTGAAGGGCGCGCTGCGCCACTGGCGGTCGTCGATGCGTGCGAAGGCCTCGTGCATCGCGCTGGGCTGGATGCGGTACAGCCAGGTGCGCCGGTTCTGCTCGCGCGGCGCGGTGAAGGCCGCGCCCGACAGTAGCTCGGCGTACAGGCCCAGCGGCGCCTGCTGCGGCGAGTTGCGGCCGATGGGCAAGGCGCCGGGTCGGGCCTCGCTCGTGAACTGGTTGCCGAAGCCGCTCTGGTAAGCGACCGCGGACGGCTTGGACGTCGACTCCATCTTCATCTCCTTCAATTCTTCTACCTGCGTCAGTCCTGCCATTGCGGCGTGAAAAATTCCGCCGGCACCAGGATGCGCGACTCCTGGCTCTGCAGCAGCGGCAGCATCTTGGCCACATAGGCCTTGAAGCCCGGATCGGCCATGAGGGCGTGGCGCCGCGCGGTACGCTCGTTCATGTCCTCGTAGGCCCACAGGTGCACGATCTGGCTCAGCGGCCCGGTCTCGCTGCGGTAGTAGCCGACCATGCGGCCCAGGATCTTCTTCTGGATGGCCAGGCCCTCGGCCTCGTACAGCGCCAGGTAGGCGCGCCACTGGCCGGGGTGGCAGGTGTAGGTTCTTTGCTCGACGATCACGTGCTGTCTCCTGGGATCAAGCGGTGGCGGGCAGCAGCGTGCCGCGGCACGCACCGAAGCCGATCGCGACGTGGCCTCGGGCTTCGCAGCGGCCCGTCAATGTCAGCTCGTCGCCATCGGCCAGGAACAGCCGCTGCTCGCCGCCCGGTAGCGTCAGCGCACGTGTGCCGCCGGCCGTGATCTCCAGCAGGCTGCCGAGCGCCTCGAGCGTGGCGCCGGAGACCGTGCCCGAGCCAAGCAGGTCGCCGGTGTCGAGCCAGCTGCCGTTGCTGGTGTGGTGCGCCAGCATCTGCGCGATGCTCCAGTACAGCAGGTCGGCGTTCGAGCGCGACAGCCGCAGCGGCGGTTGTCCGTTGGCAGCCATCTGCGCCGAGCGCAGGTGCGCGTCCAGCGCGATGCGCACGCCGCCGTGGCGCTGGTCCACTGCATCGTGCAGGTAGGGCAGCGGCGCCGGGTCGTCCTCGGCGCGCGGCGCCACCGCGGTGCGGAACGGCGCCAGCGCCTCGGCGGTCACGACCCAGGGCGACACCGTGGTGGCGAAGCTCTTGGCCAGGAACGGGCCCAGTGGCTGGTACTCCCAGGCCTGGATGTCGCGGGCCGACCAGTCGTTGAGCAGCGTGACGCCGAACACGTGGTCCCAGGCGTCGCCCACCGCGATGGGCCGGGACTGCGCGGAAGGCGCGCCGACGTAGATGCCCAGCTCCACCTCGTAGTCCAGCCGCTGCGCGGGCGCGAAGCGTGGCACTGCGTCCTGCGGGCCCTTCAGTTGGCCATGCGGGCGCTGCACCGGTTCGCCGCTCACGCGCACGCTGTTGGCGCGGCCGTTGTAGGCGATGGGCACGTGCTTGTAGTTGGGCAGCAGCGGCATGTCGGGGCGGAACAGCCGGCCCGCGTTGCTCGCGTGGTGGATGGAGGCGAAGAAGTCGGTGAAGCCGCCCACCCGCACGGGCATCACGAGCTCCACGCTGTCGATGGCGTGCAGCGCCGCACCGAGCCGGTCGCGGTGCTCTGCTTGTCCAGCAGACAGCAGGCGCGACAGACCGGCGCGCAGGGCAGATGCCGCCGCCGGCCCCAGGGCCATGAGTTCGTTGAGCCGTGGCGCGCGGCACGCCAGCGCCGCCTGCGCGGCCGGCCCCTCGAGCAGGTCGGCGCAGGCGCCCACGTCGAGGACGCGGTTGCCGATGCCGACTCCGCAGCGCGCTTCGCCACCGGCAGGCCGGAACACCGCGAACGGCAGGTTCTGGATCGGGAAGTCGGTCTCCTGCGCCTGGGCCGAGGGCACCCAGCTCTGCAGCGACGGATCGTGCGTGGCGTTCAAACGGTGGCTCACAGGCTGTGCCCCCCATCGATGACCACGCGCGTGCCGGTGGCCGTGCGCAGATGCGTCACGCAGGCCAGCACCGACAGCGCCACGTCCTCGGGCGTGACGACGCGGCCCAGCGGCGTGGCCGCAGCCTTCATCTCCAGCTCGGCGCGGTTGCGGCCGGCGACGAAGTCCGTGTCCACGGCCGCTGGCGACACGCTCAGGAAACGCACCTGCGGGCCGAAGGCGCGCGCCAGCGCGACCGACATGGTGTCCAGCGCCGCCTTGGCCGCGCAGTAGGCAATGTTGCTGCCTAGCGCGGTGAAGGCCGAGACCGAGGACACGCTGACCACCGTGGCCTGGCCCGAGGCGCGCAGCAGCGGCAGCAGCGCGCGGATGATGGAGAACGGCCCGCCCGCGTTGGCACGCAGGATCTCGTCAAACAGCGCAGGCGTCAGTGTGTCGATGTCCGCGTGGGCGATGCGCTGCGTGAAGCCGGCCGAGTTCACGAGCACGTCGACGGCGCCGTGCTCCCCCCGCAGCGTTTCGGCCAGCGCCTGGTGCGCCTGGCCGTCGGTCAGCGGGATGTGCAGCGCGCGGTGGCCGCTGCCGGGCAGCTCGGCGCGCAGCGCCTCTGCCCGTTCCGCGCCCTGGTTGAAGCCGATGACGACGCGCGCGCCCGAGGCGGCCAGTAGCCGCACGCAGGCCGCGCCGATGCCGCTGCTGCCGCCGGTGATAACGGCCAGTTTGCCGGCCAGCGGCTGTGCAGCGTTGAGAAGTGTGGAGTTCATGTTGGAGAGCTTTGCGGTGGAAGGCGGTGTCAGGCGTAGCGCACCAGCACGGACTTGGTCTCGAGGAAGGACTCGAACGATTCCTCGCCGAGGTCGCGCCCGTAGCCCGAGGCGCGGCGGCCACCTTCTGGCAGGCCGGGCCAGGGCATGGGTTCGGTGTTGACCGCCACCTTGCCCGAGCGGATGCGCGGTACCACGGCGTGCATGGTCTGCAGACTGCGCGTCCACAGGCAGGCCGACAGGCCGTAGGGCGTGTCGTTGGCCATGGCCACAGCGTGGTCCACGTCGTCGAACGGCGTCACGGTGATCACCGGCCCGAACAGTTCCTCGCGCACAATGGCGGCTTCCTGGTCGGCCACGGCCACCACGCTGGGGCGCACGTAGTAGCCCGGCGCGTCGATGCGCGGCGCGGCGGTCAGCAGCTCGGCGCCGGCGCGCTGGGCGGCGTCCAGGTGCTGCAGCACATGGCGCTGCTGGCGCGCGTTGACGAGCGGGCCGAGCTGCGTGTCGGGCGACAGGCCCGCGCCCAGGCGCATGCCGTCGGCATGCCGCGCGAGCCGGTCGACCGTCTCGTCGTGGATGCGCTTGTCCACGTACAGCCGCGAACCGGCCACGCAGACCTGGCCTGAGTTCAGGAAGATGCTGCCGGCGATGCCGGGGATGGCCTGGTCCAGATCGGCATCGGCGAACAGGATCTGCGGCGACTTGCCGCCCAGCTCCAGCGTGGCCTTGGTCACGTTGCGCGCGGCCGCCAGCGCCACCTGCGTGCCGGTGGCGGTAGAGCCCGTGAAGGTGATCTTGTCCAGCCCCGGGTGCGCGGCCAGCGCCGCGCCGGCAGCGCTGCCCACACCCGTCACCACGTTGACCACGCCGGGCGGAAAGCCGGCCTCCTGGATCAGGCCGGCCAGGTGCAGCACGCTCAGCGAGGCTTCTTCGGACGGCTTGAGCACGATGGTGCAGCCGGCCGCCAGCGTGGGCGCCAGCTTCCAGATGGACATCATGAGCGGCACGTTCCACGGAATGATGGCGCCGACCACGCCCAGTGGCTCGCGCTGCGTGTAGCCGAAGAAGGCCGAGTCCGGGATCGGCACGCCGACCTGCACCGTCCGGCCGGTGGCGCGCCCCGCCAGGCCCGCCATGTAGCGCAGCGTGTCGATGGCGCCGCCCACGTTCAGGTCGCGCGCCATCCAGATCGGCATGCCGACGTCGACCACCTCCAGTTCGGCCAGCAGCTGGCGGTCGCGCTCGATCAGTTCGGCCAGCCGGCGCAGCAGGGCTTCGCGCTGGGCGCCGTGCAGACGGGGCCATGGACCGCTTTCGAAGGAGCTGCGGGCGGCGCGCACAGCCGCGTCGATCTCGGCTGCGCCGCCGGCCGCGATGCGCGCGACCTCCGCGGTGCTGCTCGGGTCGATGACCGCCAGGCTGCCTGCCACCGGCACCCACTCGCCGCCGATAAAGACGCGGGCCGGCTGCTCCAGGGCCGCGCGGGTGGCCGGCGTGAGCCGGCCCAGATCGTTCACCAGCATGGTCATGCTCCTTGCGATTGGATGAAGTGGGCGGCCCGCTCGGCCACCATGATGGTGCCGGCGTTGGTGTTGCCGCGCGGGATGGCGGGCATGACCGAGACATCGGCCACGCGCAGGCCATGCAGGCCGTGCACGCGCAGCTGCGGGTCGACCACGGCCTCGCGGTCGACGCCCATCTTGCAGGTGCCGCCGGGGTGGTAGACGGTCTTGACGAAGTGGCGCACGCGCGCGTCGATGGTGGCGTCGTCGTCGCCCGCCAGTTCGGGGACGGGCTCGATTTCCTCGCTGACCAGCGCCGCCAGCGAGGGCGCGCGCAGGATGCGGCGCGCCAGGCGCACGCCTTCGCGCAGCACGCGCACGTCGTCTTCGTCGGCCAGCGCACCGGCGTCCAGCCAGGGCAGGTCCAGCGGGTCCTTGCTGCGCAGGCGCAGTTCGCCACGCGACTTGGGCGCCAGCTGGCAGGGGTTCAGCGTGATGCCGTGCACCATGGGCGGCTCGCGGTCCACGTCGCCGACCAGCACCGGCAGCACGTGGAACTGCACGTCGGCGCGGCCATCGCCGTCCAGGTCGAAGAAGCCGCCGGACTCGACGACGTTGGACGTCATCAGCCCGCTCTTGAACAGCACCCACTGCGCGCCATGGCGCAGCGCCGACAGGCCCTTGTCCTGGCCGAACAGGCTGATCGGCTCGCGCGTCTTGCCATAGACGGGCACCTCCAGGTGGTCCTGGTAATTGCGGCCGACGCCGGGCAGGTCGCGCACCACCGGGATGCCCAGCGCCTGCGCCTGCGCGCCGGGCCCCACGCCGGATTGCAGCAGCAGCTTGGCGCTGCCCAGGCCGCCTGCGCACAGCACTACCTCGCGCCGCGCGCCGAAGCGCACCGTGGCGTGCGCGCCCGTGCTTTCCACGCATTCGATGCCGGCGGCGCGCGTGCCTTCGAACATCACGCGGGCGGCGGTCAGGTCGGTGCGCACCTCCAGGTTCTGCCGCGACTTGGCCGGACGCAGGTAGAAGCGCGAGGTGTTGCCGCGCTCGCCCTCGGCCGCGGTGATCTGGTAGAAGCCGGCGCCAAGTTGCGAGGCGCCGTTGAAGTCGTGGTTGAACGGCAGCCCCACCTCCTGCGCGGAGCGCACGAAGGCCGCGTTGAGCGGGTGGCGGTAGGGCGTGTCCATGACCCTGAGCGGCCCTTGCGCGCCGTGGAAGGTGTCGGACAGCCGTGCGTTGCCCTCGGACTTGCGGAACCAGGGCAGCACGTCGTCGTAGCCCCAGCCTTCGCAGCCGGCGTCGCGCCAGCCGTCGTAGTCCTGCCGGTCGCCGCGGATGTAGATCATGCCGTTCATGGAGCCGCTGCCGCCCAGCGTGCGGCCCTGCGGCACATGGGGCTTGCGGCCGCCCAGGCCGCGCTGCGGCTCCGACTGGTAGTCCCACATGCGCTGGGTACCGAACACGCGGCTGAAGCCGGCCGGCATGCGAATGAAGATGCTGTTGTCGTGCGGGCCGGCCTCGATCAGCAGCACGCGGTGGGCCGGGTCGGCGGACAGCCGGTTCGCCAGCACGCAGCCAGCGGAGCCGCCGCCCACCACGATGTAGTCATAGTCTTGCGAGGTGTTCACGGGAGAGTCTCTTCGGTGTGGTGGACAAGGTGGTCGGGGCAGACACGGCCACGTTCGATGGCGAAGCGCACGTCGCACAGGCCTTGCAGGTTGGCACCCTCGGAGTCGGTGACGACGATGGTCGGGCCCTGCCGGCGCAGCGCGCGCAGCACGGTGGCCAGGCGCTCGACCAGGGCCGGCGCCACGCCTTCGAAGGGCTCGTCCAGCAGCAGCAGGCGCTGTCCCTGGCAAATGGCGCGGGCCAGCGCAGCCAGCTTCTGCTGCCCGCCGGAGAGCTGGTTGCCGCGGCGCTGCACCAGCGGCACCAGCTCGGGGATCATCTGCAGCACGCCGTCGATGCGGCGCGCGCGCTCGGCTGGCGCCAGGCGCGCCACCTCCAGCGGCAGCTCGATGTTGGCGCGCACCGTCAACTCGGGCACGAGCCGCCGGTCCTCGGGCATGTAGCCGATGCCTAGCTGCACGCGCTGGCGTGTCGGCCAGGCGGTGACGTCGGTGCCGTCCAGCAGCACCTGCCCCGACGAGGCCGGCAGCGCGCCGACCAGGGTGCGCATCAGCGTGGTCTTGCCAGCACCGTTGTGGCCGACGACACCGATCACTGCGCCGGGCGTGGCTTGCAGGTCCACCTGTTCGAGGATGGAGACGGGGCCGACGGCCACGCTGAGTTGGCGGGTTTCGATCATGCGGCACCTGCCTGGCTGCGGACCGGTGCCGCGTGGTTTGGTTTGCCACGCAGCACGGCGGTGGCGACCACGGCGTCCTGCATGACCTGCTCGGGCGTGCCGTCGGCGATCATCACGCCGTCGCGGAACGCGAGGATGCGCGTGACATAGCGGCGCACCACGTCCATGTCGTGTTCGACGAACAGTACGGTCACGCCGCCGGCGCGAATGGCGTCGAACACCACCTCCATGAGCGGCATCTTCTCGGCCGACGAGACACCGCTGGTGGGCTCGTCGAGCAGCAGCAGCCGCGGCTTGAGCGCCAAGGCCATCGCGATGTCGATCAGCTTGCGCTGGCCCTGCGGCACCAGGCTCACCGTGCGCTCGGCGATGTCCAGCAGGCCGAAGCGCTGCAGCACCGCCGTGGCCTCGGTGTCGCTGGCCGGCGCATGCAAGGGCCGCAGCAGGCCGGCGGCACTACCCTGGGCCAGTGCCAGCGCGAACAGGATGTGCTCGCGCACCGTCATGTCGGGGAACAGCTGCGGCACCTGGAACGAGCGCGCCATGCCGTGCGCCACCAGCTGGCGCGGCGTGCGGCCCACCGTGCTGCGGCCCTGGAGCAGGATGCTGCCGCTGGTGGGGCGCAGGTAGCCCGTCACCATGTTCAGGAAGGTGGTCTTGCCGGCGCCGTTGGTGCCGATAAGGCCGACCACTTCGCCGGCATCGATGCGCACGCTGACCTTGTTGACGGCGACCACAGCGCCGAAGCGCACCGTGAGGTCGCGCGTTTCCAGCAATGGCGTCGTCATGCGCCGGCCTTCCGGTTGGTCTTCAGGATGCTCGACAGCCCGCTGGGGAAGCGCACGATCAGCAGCAGCAGCGTGCCGCCCAGCACGAACTTCCAGTACTGCGGCGCGTACTCGAAGGCCAGCGCGTGCACCGCTTCCAGCACAAAGGCCGCGGCCAGCGAACCCCAGATGCCGCCGGCACCCGCCAGGATGGCGATGAACACGAACTCGCCAGAGGTCATCCAGAAGCCCATGCCCGGGTCGACCTGGCCGACCAGGATCGCCACCAGCGCGCCGGCGCCGCCCGCGAAGGCGCCCGACAGCGTGTACTCGGTGTGGATCAACCGGCGCGGCGAGTAGCCCAGGTACTCCACGCGCACCTCGTTCTGGCGGATGGCCGGGCCGATGTTGCCCATGGACGTGGCCAGGTAGCGCGACACGCCCCAGGCCGCCAGCAGGGTGACAGCCGCCGTCAGCAGGTAGACCGACTGGATAGCGCCCAGGCCCGCCGTCTGCGCGCCGAAGAACGAGGCGCGGGCGACGGAGAAGCCGTCGGTCGAACCCAGGCTCTGCGATTTGAGCAGCACGCCGTACAGGATCATCGACAGCGCCATCGACAGCATGGCGAAGAAGATGCCGCGGTAGCGCCGCATCAGAAAGCCCGCAGCGAAGGCGACAAAGGCCGACACCAGCGTGGCCAGCGCGAGCAGCAGGAACGTGTCCTTGATGCCCAGCCAGGCCGTGCCCAGGCCCGCGGCGTAGCCACCCAGGCAGTAGTACAGCGCATGGCCGAAGGGCACCAGGCCGGCGCGCAGCAACAGCAGGAGGCCGAGGGCGACCAGGCCCTTGGCCAGCGCCACGGCGGTCAGGCTCAACAGCCAGCTCGGCATGGCGAAGGCGCCCAGGGCCAGCACAGCCAGGAACACCAGCAGCGCGGCGTCGGATCGACGGAGCGTGTTCATATCTTCCTCAACGCGGCTTGCGGGAACAGCCCCTCGGGCCGGATGGCCAGCACCAGCGCCATCACCGCATAGACGATGAACACTTCGGCAAAGGGGAACAGGTGGATGGTGGTGGCGCGTGCGAGGCCCACCACCAGTGCGCCGACGGCGGCGCCGGGGATGCTGCCCATGCCGCCGATCACGATGACCGCGAAGGTCACCACGATCACCTCGGCGCCCAGGCCGGGGGCGACCTGGATCATGGGCGCCGTCAGCGCGCCGCCCAGCGCCGCAAGCACGGCGCCCAGCACGAAGGTGGCCAGGTACAGGCGCTCCACATGGATGCCCATCGCAGCGGCCATCTCGGGGTCGCGGATGATGGCCGTGAGGCAGCGCCCGGTGCGCGTGCGCTGCAGCAGCCACCACAGCGAGAGGCCGACCGCGATGGCGGCCGCCAGCAGCACGAACTCGTAGTTGTTGAAGCGCAGGCCGTTGATCTCGGAGCTGCCCAAAAGGCCATAGGGCGCGCTGGCCGACTGGGCCGAGGTGCCCCAGACGAACTGGATCACGTCGTCCAGCACCAGCAGCAGCGCATAGGTGGCCAGCGCCAGCGAGACCTCGTCGCGCCCGCGCAGGCGCTGCAGCACGCCTTTTTCCAGCAGCAGCCCGGTGGCGACGCCGGCGACCACGGCGGCGACCAGCTGGATCGCGAAGGCCTCGAACGAGGGCGGCCGGTCCGTGAACCAGTAGCCCATGGCGCTGGCCGCCACATAGGCGCCGATGGCATACAGGTTGCCGTGCGCAATATTGAGGACCTTCATGACGCCGAAGACCAGCGTCAACCCGGCCGCCACGAGGAACAGCCAGGCGCCGTAGATCAGCCCGTCGATGAGGATGGTGACGAGGGTCGTCATGGGTGGTGCGGAACTGCGGCGATCACTTGGACGCGACGACGCCGTCGCACTTGCGCCCGGCCATGCCGTCCTTGAGCCAGGCCTCGCTCTTCACGCCCTCGGGCGGGTTCACGCATTCCGCGGGGAAGCGCACCACGTTGCGCACCGAGACGGTCTTCTTCTCGGTGTCGAAGAAGGCCTCGCCGACCGCCATGTCCTGGATCGCCTGGTGGCCGTTGCCCAGTGCGAGCCGGATGGTGCCGCTTGGCGTCACGATGCTGCGGCCCTTGAGTGCCTTGATCACGGCCGGCGTTGCCGTGCTGCCGGCCTTGGCGGCGCTGTCGTAGGCCGCCTTCAGGGCCAGCAGCGAGTTGGTGTACTGGTAGGCGGTGTAGACCGGCGTGTCCTTGAAGCGGCCGCGGTAGGCGGTGATGAACCAGTCGTTCAGCGGCGAGGCCGGCGCGAACAGCCCGTTGGTGCCGCGGGCGGTGAACACCACGCCGTCCGGCAGCTGCGCGCCCATGCGGTACATGGACAGTTCCAGCAGCGGCGCGTAAATCTTGGACTGCTCGTGCAGGCCGCGCGGGCGCATCTGCGTGAAGAAGGCCTCCAGGTCGGCGCCCGCCATCGAGGTGTGCAGGATGTCCGGCCGCCTGGAGGCCAGCGCCGAGATCTCGGCCGAGTATTGGCCGGCGCCGGGCGTGGGCCACTGCTCGGCCACCACGGCGATGCCAGGCGTGAGCGCCTTCAACGCGGCGCTGAAGTCGCGCCAGGCGTCCTGGCCCAGCGCGTAGTTCGGGTTGATGTGGCCGACCGTCTTGGCCTGCGGCATGCGGGCCTGCGCGTAGAGCGCCAGGGCCACGCTATCCATCGTGGTGGTGCCGGTGGTGCGGAACACGTACTCGTACTTGCCGTCTTCGAAGATGCGCGGTGTGGCGCAGGTCGACATCACGGTCAGCACCTTCAGTTCCTCGGCCACGGGCGCGACGGCCAGGCAGGTGGCGGCCGAGCCGAAGCCCATCACCACGTCGGCGCCCTGGCGTTCCACCAGGCCGCGGAACTCGGCCACTTGCTTGGCGTTGCCGCCGTTCTCGTCCAGGAAGACCAGTTCGATCTCACGGCCGCCGAAGCCCTTGCCGGTGTTGTAGGGCGCGGGCAGTTCGCCCTTGTTGATGGCCTCGGCCAGCATGCGCGCGGCGTTCTGCCCGGGACCGTTGACGACCGACAGCGGCCCGGTCAGCGGCGTGACGACGGCGATGCGGACCTTGCCGGCGGTCTGTGCGTGAGCGGTGCCGAGCAGGCACAGCGCGCCCAGCGCGGCGGCGATCCAGCGGTGGCGGCGTGGAAGGTTCATGGCTTTGTCTCCTGGTGGTGGCATGGAACGGCGGGGCTTGGCCCCTTCCTGGCCGCACGACGATGTCCATCTATCGGAGTCACGCGTGCGTCTTGCTCAGGATTCTTTTCTAATCACCGGAAACGAACCATACGAATGTCCGATAGGTGAACATGAAAACAAGCTCAGATGCCGGCTCGCTAAAACGGGGTGTGGTTCTGCTCAAGCTGTTGGCCACGGCGGGCCGCAAGGGCCTGGCGCTGACGGAGCTGGCGACCAAGGCACAGCTGCCCCATCCCTCGGCGCACCGCGTACTGGGCCAACTGGTGGCGGAGAAGCTGGCCGTGCACAGCACCGAGACGCGCCGCTATCGCCTGGGGCCGCTGGCGTTCGAACTCGGCGTGGCGGGCTCAACCATGCACGACATCCGCGACCTGTGCGACGGCGCCATGAGCGAGTTGGCGCGCGAGACGGGCGACACCGTCTACCTGGTGGTGCGCAGCGGCTTCGACGCGGTGTGCATGCACCGCCGCGAGGGCGAGTTCCCGATCCGCGCGCTGGTACTGGAAGTGGGCAGTCGGCGGCCGCTGGGTGTGGGAGCGGGCGGCCTGGCGATCCTGGCAGCGATCCCGGACGAGGAGCGCGCGGAGATCATCGAGCGCGTGGCGCCCAGCCTGCCAGCGTTCGGCAAGCTGACCGCGCAGGACCTGGCCGAGGCCTGCCAGCTGTCCCGCGAGGAGGGCTCAGCGGTGATCCAGAACCGCGTGAGCCTTGGGGTGCGGGCCGTGGGCGTAGCCTTCCACGATTCGATGGGGCAGGCCGTGGGCGCGCTGAGCGTGGCGGCGCTCACGCAGCGCATCAACCAGCGCAGGACGCAGCAGATCGCGGGGCTGCTGCGCAAGGCGACGCAGGAGGTCGAGGTGCTTATGCGCAAGCGCACCCGCGTCTGAGCGCCACGGTATCAGCGCATCCGCTGCACCGCCTGGATCCAGCCTTCGAAGGCCTGCATCTGCGCCGTCACGAATCCGCGGGTGGTCTCGTCCACGCAGGCGCCCGCGCCATCGAACTTCGCGGTGCTGCCGCCGATGAACACTTCGGGTTTGATCAGCACCATGGCGTTGACGAACAGCAGGATCTTGCGCAGCTCGTACTGCACCCGCGATCCGCCAAGCGGGCCCGGCGATGCGGAGAGGATGGCGACGGGCTTGCGCGCGAACGGCTGGTCCTCGCCGCGGCTCAGCCAGTCGAGCGTGTTCTTGAACATGCCCGGCACCGAGAAGTTGTACTCCGGCGTGGCAATGACAACGCCGTCGCAGCGGCGGATGCGGTCGCGCAGTGCCTGGACGGTCGACGGAAAGCCTGCTGCGAGGATGTCGGCATCGAATGGCGCCACATCGCGCCATTCAATGATGTCCAAATGCATCGAAGAGGGCATGCGTGCCCCCGCCAGTTCGAGAGCCATGCGATTCACAGATCCGGTTCGCAGGCTTGCACACAGTCCGACGACGTCCAGAGTCTTCATTTCCCCGCCTTGATTCAGTTGATTGCCGCGACCCGCAGCGGATGCACGAGCAGACAAGGAGAAAGTTTAGGTTTCATCGCTACCTTTTACGTCGCTATGTCCGATTCTCGGACAGACCTTCACCGTCGCTTATCCAAGCGTCAGATTCCTTATCCGCGTTTCGCGGTTGCCGGTCGACGTCCATACAAGCCTCAATGTCCTCAACTTTCACTGTCGGGCTGTGGACTCGCAGTTGGGCGTGCTGCCATTGATCGGTTGGTTGAGGCAGGGTCCAATCGGCCGCATGGGTTCGGCACGCTTAGATCAAGGACCGCTGTTTCCTCTGTCGGAGGTCAGACGTTTGTAGCTAACGGTCAGCAACTCCCAAATATGGCCATCCGGCTCGTTCCAGTAGATGCGGTGGCCACCGTACGCTGAGGCAACCATGCAGTCGTCCGGCCCCAGCGCCTGGCCACGGAACACGACCCCGGCAGCCCGCAGGCGCTGCACGGTCTGGTCGAACGCCTCCTGGTCGACGCGGAAGCAATAGTGCTGCTGCGGCACGGGCCCGTCGCACTGCGCGAAGTCCAGCGTCAGGCCAGCATTGACATACACCGGCGAGTAGGCGCCGATGGCGCCCTGCGCGGCCCAGGGCACGCCCAGCAGTTCCGCGAGCAGCCTGGCGGCCGCGACGCGGTCCTTCGACGGAATATTCAGGTGGTCAAGGCTGACGGGCATGGGCACAGACCTCGTGTGCGGCGTGCGGCCGCCGCTTTCCCGGCGGCCGCGCAGGCAATTCAGAGCATGTCAGCGTGGACCCGCTCCACCGTTCCGCCGGCGGCCAGCAGGGCCGCCTCGAGGGCGAGGGCCTGCGGCATCAACGCCTCGGCGTAGAAGCGCGCGGTCGCCATCTTGGCCTCGCCGAAGGCCAGGTCCTCGTCGTGCGATGCGTACGCCGCCAGCATGGCTCTGGCCAGCTGCCAGCCGCACAGCACCACGCCGGCCAGGCGCAGGTACGCCACGGCGCCGGCATACACCCGTACCGGCTGATCCGCGGCATGGGCCAGCACATAGTCCACCGCAGACTCGAACGCCATGCGCCCGGCATGCAGCGACTGCCGCATCACGCGGAAGTCCTCGCCGTCCTGCTCGGCGAGCGCGCGCTCGGTCTGAGCGATCCCTTCGCAGACGGCCCGGGCCACGGCCCCGCCGTCGCGCAGCGTCTTGCGGCCCACGAAGTCGTTGGCCTGGATCGCCGTCGTGCCCTCGTAGATCGGCAGGATGCGCGCATCGCGGTAGTGCTGCGCGGCGCCGGTCTCCTCGATGAACCCCATGCCGCCGTGGATCTGCACGCCCAGGCTGGCCAACTCGACCGCCAACTCGGTGCTGTGCCCCTTCACCACGGGCACCAGGAACTCGTAGAGCGCCAGGTTGTCACGCCGCTCGCGCTCGTCTTGTGCGTGGTGAGCGGCATCGCCGGCAGCCGCCGCCACATAGGCCAGCGCCCGCGCGCCTTCGATCGATGCCTTCATGGTCAGCAGCTTGCGCCGCACGTCCGGGTGCTGGACGATGGGCGGCGCGGCTTCGTTGCTGCCGAGCGCACGGCCCTGCACGCGCTCGCGTGCGAACGCAAGGGCCTGCTGGTAGGCGCGGTCGGCCACGGCGATGCCTTGCAGTCCCACGGTGAAGCGGGCTGCGTTCATCATGACGAACATGTAGGCCAGGCCGCGGTTGGGCTCGCCGACCAGCTCGGCCACCGCGCCGTCGAATTGCAGCACTGCCGTGGGGCTCGCCTTGATGCCGAGCTTGTGCTCGATGCTGACGCACTGCACGCCGTTGCGATCGCCCAGGCTGCCGTCCTCGCGCACCAGGAACTTCGGCGCGACGAACAGGCTGATGCCCTTCACGCCGGGCGGCGCGTCGGGCAGGCGGGCCAGGACCAGGTGGACGATGTTGTCCGCCATGTCGTGCTCACCCCAGGTGATGAAGATCTTGGTGCCGTCGAGGCGGTAGGTGCCGTCGGCCTGCGGCTGCGCGCGCGTGCGCACGGCCGCCAGATCGGAGCCGGCCTGCGGCTCCGTCAGGTTCATGGTGCCGGTCCAGGTGCCGGCGATCAGCGGTGCGGCGTATTTGTCGCGCAGGGCCGGGCTGGCGGCCATCAGCAGCGCCTCGATGGCGCCGTCGGTCAGCATGGGACACAGGCCCAGCGACACGTTCGCAGCATGCAGCATCTCCGCGCAGGCCGCGGCGATGAGCCTGGGTGCGCCCTGGCCACCGTAGGCCTGCGGATGCGCCAGGCCTTGCCAGCCGCCTTGCGCGAAGAGCCGGTACGCCTCCTTGAAGCCAGGCGTGGCCGTGACCCGGCCGTCGTGCCAGCGCGAAGGCTGGCGATCACCCACCACGTTGAGCGGCGCGACCACCTCCCGGCACAGGCGCGCGGACTCTTCCAGGACGGCCTCGGCGGTCTCGACGCCGAAGTCCTCGAAGCCGGGCAGGGCGGCCACGCGGTCCAGCTGCGCCAGATGGCGCATCGCGAACAGCATGTCCTTGACGGGGGGTGTGTAGCTCATCTCGTTTCCTCTGTGCCTGCCCGCAGTCAGCCGGCAGGTCTTGCTGTCGCGGCGCCTTGGGCCTGCGGCCCGTCCCGCCCAGCGGGAACGCTGGCCTGGGACGGCCCGGCGCTGCGCTCACTCGGGCTGGATGCCCGCTTCCTGCGCCACCTTCTGCCAGCGCGTGATCTCGGTGTCGACATGCTTGGCGAACTGCTCTGGCGTGGTCGGCCAGGCTTGCACCGCGCTCTCGGCCAGCTTGGCGACGGTGGCCTTGTCGCGCAGCGCCGCGTTCAGTCCGGCGTTGAGCTTGGCGACGATGTCGGGCGACATGCCTGCCGGACCGATGAGCCCCGACCAGGCAGGGACCGAGAGGCCGGGCACCGTCTCGGCGGCGGCCGGGATCCCGGGCGCCAGGTCGCTGCGTTCTGGCAGGGAGATCGCCAGCACCTTGAGCTTGCCGCCCTTGGCCATGGCGATGCCGGTGGCGGAGTCGACGATGGTCACGTCCAGCGTGCCGCCCATCACGTCGGTTCCCGCCGTGGTGGTCGACTTGTACGGCACCATCAGCAGGTCGATCTTGGCGAGGCGGCCGAGTGCGGCCAGCTGGATCTTCGTCAGCGCCGAGTAGTGGCCGACCGACACCTTGCCGGGGTTCTTCCTCGCATAGGCCACCAGCTCGGCGAAGCTGTTCACGGGCAGTTGGTTGGAGACGATGTAGCCCTGGAAGGCGTTGTAGATGCCGCCGATGGGGGTGACGTCCTTGCGTGGGTCGTACGGCAGGTTCTTGACCACCGAGACGTTCAGCGCCATCGGCGAGATGCCGCCCAGCATCAGCGTGTTGCCGTCGGGCTTGGAACGCATCAGGTCCTGCATCGCCAGCAGGCCGTTGGCACCGGGCTTGTTGTCGATCACGATGGGGCGCTTGAGGATCTCGCCCATGGTCGTCGCCACGATGCGCGTGGCGAAGTCGCTGGGCGTTCCCGGGCTCAGCGGGATGACGATGCGGATCGGGTCGCCGCCTTGGGCGAGGGCGGTGCCGCTCAGCAGGCTCAGCGCCGCGACTTTCAGAAGCGTTCTTTTGTTCAATGTCGTCTCCGTTGGATGGTTGTCAGGTGATTCGTCGCGTTGCGGGTCTGCAGCCCACGGTCTTTGAGCGGTTGGCCCCAGCGCGCCGGGTCGGTCGCACGGGCAGGCCAGGCTTCCTTGGGCCGCGCCAGGCTGTCGCTGCTGGTGTCGGCTGAGAAGCCGAGGGCGGTTCGAGCCCTCCAATGTCGGCCGGACCGGCCGATCAGGTCATCACGCGCAGCAGCTCGGCGATGTCGGTGACCGATTCGAGCCGAGCCACGGTCTGTGTCAGGCGGGCAGCGGTGTCGTCCGGCAGCGGCTTGGCGGCGAAGGTCGCGCAGTCCGCAGACTTCGCGGCAAACTCCGCCGTGGTCATCGCGTTCTTCGGATGGCCCTTGGGATAGTCGATGCGTGTCTCTGCCGTCTGGCCGTCGCGGAATTGCACGATGACACGCGCTGGTGTCACGAAGCGGCTCCAGTCGCGCTCGATGTCTTCGTCGACATAGGGCTTCACGCGTGCGGTCAGCGCCAGGATGTCCTTGCGCTGCAAGCCTTCGTCGGAGAAGTGGCCGATGCCCAGGCGCCCGTCGATCCAGGCCGCTGCCGCTGTGTAGGGGATGCTGAACTGCGCCTCGACGATGGTGCGCGGCGCCAGGCGCACGGCTTCCGGCGTGCAGACCATCTGGTAGCCCGGCGCCGTCACGCCGACACGGATGCTCTCGATGTCGCTGGCGGGCCGACCGGTCTGCGCGCGCAGGGCCAGCACGGCGTCCACGGCGGCATGCGTGTCGCGGCAGCAGGGGTAGGGCTTGTAGCTGAGGTTCAGCAGCTCGAAGCGCTGGCCCAGGTCCTTGCGCACGATCTCACGGTCCACATTGCCCTTGAGGTACACGCGGGTGAAGCCGTCGGCACCGTCGAACACCTCCTGGGCGCCGCGGATTCCGCGTTGGGCCAGCTGCACGGCGAGCACTGCCGCCTGGGCCGCCAGCCCGGGCTGCAGCCGCTTCATCAGCGAGGCATCGCGCGTGACCTGGTGGTTGCCGGCCACCGAGCTGTAGACGATGCCGAAGGCGTTGCGCATCTGCTCTTCGTCCAGGCCCAGGGCACGGCCGGCGGCGGCGGTGGCGCCGAAGTAGCCCAGCAGCGAGGTGTAGATGAAGCCGCTCTCGACGATGTCCACCGTCACGCCCACGCCCAGGCGGCAGGTGACCTCCAGGCCGGCCGCCACGGCGGCGATCAGCTCGGCGCCGGAGACGCCGCCGCGCAGCTGGGCCGCGGCGATCGCGGCCGGCACGGCGGTGACGCCCGCATGCAGGATGGCCGCGTCGTGGGTGTCGTCGTAGTCACGGGCATGCGACATGCCGCCGTTGATGAGGGCCGCATGGTGCGCTGGGTACTTGCCGCCGAACACGAACATGTCGGCCTGCGGCGTGCCGGCCCATTCCTGTACCAGGCCGGACACCTCGGCGATGGCCTTGGCCGACGAGCCCGCCAGCGCGCAGGACAGCGTGTCCAGGATGTTGGTCTTGACCGCGTCGACGACGGCCGCGTCCAGACGGCTTGCGTCGATGTGCGCGGCGAAACGCGCCAGGTCGAGCACGAGGTCGGGTTGCGAGGGGTTTGTCTCCGGAGCGCGGTGTGGTGCCGTCATGGTTGTGTCCTGCAAGCGGTTGGATGCACAAAAACTGGGCGCAGTGTAGGAATCGGCACGGCCGTGGGTCCATGCCCTTTTTCGGGAGCCGGTGTGCTTGTTTCTCGAACGATGGGCGCTGCGGAAATCGCGGACACGGCGTGCCGAAAAAGCGCATGGCGCCGCTGCCCGCCGCTTCCTAGACTGCGCCGCATTCAAGAGAAACGGGAGACAAGCCATGGCGCAACACGCGCACACGGACCTGCTGATCGACAACCGTGACTGCGCCGGTGCGGGCGCGGCGCTGCATGTCGTCAACCCTGCCACCGAAGACACGGTGGCCGAATTCCGCGGCGCTTCGGTCGCCCAGGTCGACGAAGCCGTGCGCAGTGCACGCAGGGCGTTCGAGAGGACGCCGTGGCGCACCGACGCGGCCCTGCGCAGGGCCACGTTGCTGCGCTTCGCCGACCTGATCGAGCAGCACGGCGATGCCCTGATGGAGGTGTTGATCGACGAGATCGGCACGCCCATCAACCTGAAGTCCAACCACATCGGCACGCCGGCCGCCTTCGTGCGCTGGTTCGCCGAAGCGGCGGGTGTCGACCGCACGCGGCACCTGGGCTTCAACAGCACGCACTCGGCGGTCAGCACGGTGGCCTATCGGCCGGTGGGCGTGGTGGCTGCCATCACGGCCTTCAACTACCCGATCCTGATCGGTGCGACCAAGATGGCCGCTGCGCTGGCGGCCGGCTGCACTGCGGTACTGCTGTCCTCGCCTCTGGCGCCGCTGGCTGTGCTGTTGCTCGGCAGGCTGGTGCGCGAGGCCGGCTTTCCGCCCGGCGTGGTCAACATCCTGGCCGGCGCGGCCGAGACCGGCCGCGCGCTGACCGAGCACGCCGACGTGGACAAGGTCAGCTTCACAGGTTCGGTGCAGGTGGGCCGGCAGGTCATGCAGCAGGCCGCGGGCGGGCTGCGCAGCACGGTGCTGGAACTCGGCGGCAAGTCGGCCGCGATCATGCTGCCCGGGGTGGACTACGAGAAGTACGGCTTCTCGCTGCATGCGCGCTATGCACGCAACGCCGGGCAAGGCTGCGGCTCGCCAACCCGCATCCTGGTGGAGGCGTCGCGCTACGAGGAGTTCCTGGCGGTCAGCCGCAAGGCCTATCCGCTGCTGAAGGTGGGCGACCCGCGCGACCCGGCCACCATCCTGGGGCCGGTCGTCACCGCGGCGCAGCGCGATCGCATCGAAGCGGGCCTGCAGCGCGCCGTCGCCGCCGGCGCCCAGGTCGTCGCGGGAGGAGGGCGGCCCGACCTCCGCAAGGGCTGGTTCCTGAATCCGTCGCTGGTCGGTGGCCTGGACAACCAGGCGGCGCTGGCCCGCGAGGAGATCTTCGGCCCCGTGTCGGTGGTGCTGACCTACCGCAGCGTGGACGAGGCGGTCCAGATCGCCAATGACTCCGACCTGGGCCTGAAGGCCTACGTCTTCGGCGCCACGGACGCGTGCCTCAAGCTCGTGCCGCAGCTGCGTGTCGGAACGGTGCAGATCAACGGCGGCAGCCCGATCCGGCCCGACGCGCCGATGACGGGCTACAAGCACAGCGGGGTGGGGTCGGAGTGGGGCGAGGACGGCCTGCGCGAGTTCCTGCGGCCCCAGCACATCGACTGCCCGATCGGCTGACGCGCAACCGCAACGAGGGACCGACATGCGACGCAACCGACACCTGCTGGCGTTGGGCTTGGCCCTGGCTGCCTTCGTGGCGCCCGCGCTGGCTTCCAGCTACCCCGACCGCGTGATCAAGCTGGTGCTGCCATTCCCTGCCGGCAGCGCGACCGACGCGGTGTCGCGCTTCATCGCAGAGGAGCTGCGCAAGGCCATGGGTCAGACCGTGGTCGTGGAGAACCAGGCCGGTGCCGACGGCATCATCGCGGCCCAGGCCGTGAAGCGCGCTGCGCCGGACGGCTACACGCTGATGGTCAGCACCAACTCGGCCCACGGCAGCAACCGTGCGCTGTACGACCAGCTGCCCTACGACCCCGAGAAGGACTTCGAGGCCGTGGGCACGCTGATGCGCATCCCGCAGATGCTGGTGGTGCGCAAGGACTTCCCGGCCAACGATGTGCGCAGCTTCGTCGGCGTGGCGCGCGAGCGTGCCAGGACCAGGCCGATCAGCTTTGGCACGGGGAACACCTCCAGCCGCATTGCTGGCGAGCTGCTGAAGGTGGCCACCCAGCTGGACATGGCCGCCGTGCCTTACCGGGGAACGCCGCAGGCGCTGCAGGATCTGGTGGGTGGCCAGATCGACCTGTTCTTCGCCGACCCGTACGCCGCGTCGGGCCTGCTGGCAGCAGGGCAGATCAAGGCGCTGGCCATCACGGACACCATGCGGCTGCCGCTTCTGGCACAGGTGCCGACCATGGCCGAGGCCGGCTTCAGCAGCGTGGAGCTGGTCAGCTGGGCGGGCGTGTTCGCACCGGCCCGGACCGACCCGGCCATCGTCGAGCGGCTCAACCGCGAGATCAACCGCATCCTCGCCACGCCGCAGGCGCGCGACACCATCCAGAAGATGGGCGCCGCGCCCATGGCCATGGGAACGGCCGAGTTCCGCGCGTTCGTGTCGGCAGAGCTTGTGCGCTGGGCGCGGCTCGTCGAGCTGGCCGGGATCCCGAAGAAATAACACCAGGAGACAACACTTGCTCGACATCCATCCCAGCGAGGGCAGCACGCTCTCGTACCAGGACAGCACGCGCTGCCTGGCGCCCATCCCGTTCAGCGAGCGGGACCTCCCCACCGCCATCGCCGAGCCCTACTTCAAGGTCGGCGACAGCACTGTCGCACTCGAAGGACCGGCCTTCGACCGGCAGGGCAACCTGCTCTTCGTCGACATCTACGGCGGGCGCGTGCTGCGGCTGTCGCCGAGCCGCCAGCTGACGACGCTGTACACCGAGCCCGACCTGCACCCGGCAGGCATCGCCATCCACCGGGACGGCCGCATCTTCGTGGCCTGCGTGGGGCCCATCAACGCGGTCGGCCAGTTCGACGCCGGCAGTGTGATCGTGCTCGACGCGCAGGGCCGCAAGCTGGAGACCGTGGTGCCGCCACAGGCCGGCCACGTGGTCGACGACATCGTGTTCGACCGCGAGGGGGGCTTCTATTTCACCGACTTCCGCGGCACATCGACCGAAGCCACGGGCGGCTTGTTCTACGTCACGCCCGACCACCGCGAGATCCGGCCTGTGCTGCCGCACATGTGCGCGGCCAACGGCGTTGCGCTGAGCCCCGACGACAAGGTGGTGTGGGCAACCGAATACTGCGCCAACCGCCTGCACCGGATCGAGCTGGCCGCGCCGGGCGTCCGCGCGCGGGG
Source organism: Pseudorhodoferax sp. LjRoot39 (assembly GCF_964253035.1). NCBI lineage: Bacteria > Pseudomonadati > Pseudomonadota > Betaproteobacteria > Burkholderiales > Comamonadaceae > Pseudorhodoferax > Pseudorhodoferax sp. LjRoot39. Next base: position 4,852,084 of record NZ_CAXUQL020000001.1, read on the forward strand.
CGGGGTTTCCGTGCCGTACACCTTCGCGGGCCGCGCGCCCGACTCGATGCGCACCGACTCGGCCGGCAATGCCTATGTGGCGTTGAACTGGCAAGCCCGGTTGTTGGTGCTGAGTCCGTTCGGCGTGCCGATCGGACAGATCCTGCTGCCGGGGCGCGAGCAGGACATGTTCCTCAAGTCGACCAGCCTGGCGCTGGTGCCCGGTTCGCGCGATCTGGTGATCGTCGCGCGCGACGTCGTCCGCGACGGCGGCGCCGTGGTCTTCACCGCGCGCGGCGTGGCGCCGGGCTTCGCGATGTTCTCGCACCAGTGACCGGAGGCTGCGATGCACACCTCTCCCACGCGCAGAACCCTGCTGGCGGCATGCGCCGGACTCGCGGCACCGGCCTGGTTGCGGGCCCAGGGGGCCTGGCCGCTCAAGCCGATCCGCCTGATCGTGCCATTCGGACCCGGCGCGAGCACCGACACGGTGGCGCGCTTCGTGGCCACCAAGCTGTCGGCGCGTCTCGGTCAGCCGGTGGTCGTGGAGAACAAGCTGGGCGCCGGCGGCATCGTCGGCACCACCTACGTGGCGGGCCAGCCGGCCGATGGCTACACGCTGCTGTTCCAGTCCAGCCCCTACATGACGGCACCGCTGCTGAAGAATCCAGCGCCGTACGACCCCACCGCGGACCTGGCGCCGGTCGGCATGGTCGGCTCCGGGCCCTTCGTGGTGGTGATCGGCAACGACGTGCCTGCCACCAGCCTGCGCGAGTTCATCGCGCTGGCGCGCAGCAAGCCGATGAGCTATGGCTCGGCCGGCGTGGGCACCATCAACCACCTGGGCGGCGAGCTGTTCAACCACCTGGCGCAGGTCAAGCTCTTGCACGTGCCGTACACCGGCCTGGGCGCGGCCATCACCGACTTCCTGGGCGGGCGCACGCAGATGCTGGTGGCCAGCCTGCCGGCCGCGCTGCCGCACGTGCGCGGCGGCCGCATGCGTGCGCTGGCCGTCACGGGCACCGAGCGGTCCGCCCTCATGCCCGAACTGCCCACCGCGGCCGAGGCCGGCTTGCCCGGCTACCAGGTCGATTCCTGGTGGGGCCTGCTGGGACCGCGCCATCTGCCTGCGCCCATCGTGCAACGTCTCAACGCGGAGCTCAACGCGGTCCTGGCGATGCCGGACGCCAGCGAACTGCTGGCGCGCGACGGCGCGAGGCCGCGCCCTGGATCGCCCGACGACTTCGCGCGCGCGATCGCCACCGAGGTGCCGCGCTGGCGCCAGCTGGTGCAAGCCGCGGGCATCACATCCGATTGACCAATCAAGGAGCTACGACATGGAAGTCAAACGCATCGGCACACAGCCATCGGCATACGCACCCGAGACCCGGTTCACCGGCCGCGTGCGCATGGACCCGCTGTTCAATGCCTCGGCACCGGCGCGCGTGAAGGCCGCGAGTGTGACCTTCGAGCCAGGTGCGCGCACCAACTGGCACAAGCACCCGCTGGGCCAGATGCTGATCGTCACCGCTGGCTGCGGCTGGGTGCAGCGTGAAGGCGGGCCCGTGGAAGAGATCCGGCCGGGCGACACGGTCTGGATCGAGCCCCATGAGAAGCACTGGCATGGCGCGACCGAGACCACCTCCATGACGCACATCTCCGTCTCGGAGGTGTTGGAGGGGCAACCCGTCGAGTGGCTCGAGCGCGTGACAGAGGTGCGCTGATGGCCGCCATCGGCATGGGCCGGCGTCGGCCGGTTCTGGTGGCCTGCGCGACAGCATGTCTGCTGGCCGCCGCCGGCGCAGCGCAGGCAGACACGTTTCCGACGCGCCCGCTGCGCATCGTGGTGCCGGCCGCAGCCGGAGGCAACCTCGACCTGGTCAGCCGCAACCTGGCGCACAAGCTCTCCGAGCAGATGGGCCAGCAGGTCATCGTGGAGAACCGGCCCGGCGGCAACTACATGCTGGCGGTCGACAACGTCAGCAAGGCGCCGGCCGACGGCTACACGTACCTGGCGATCGCCGACTCCTTCCTGTACACGCCGGCCGTCGCGCGGAGCGCGACCTACGACGCATTGAAGGACTTCACGGGCGTGAGCCTGGTCGCCCGCATACCGCTGCTGCTGGTGGTGCACCCGGCCGTGCCGGTGGCCTCCGCGGCGCAACTGATCGCGCTGGCCAGGCGCAGTCCGGGCGAGCTGACCTACGGCACGTCGGGCAACGGCAGCACGGGCCACATCGCAGCGCAGCTGTTCAGCACGATGGCAGGGGTGCAGATGACCCACGTGCCGTACAAGGGCAATGCGCCAGGCCTGATCGATGTGATGGGTGGGCGAACGTCGTTGATGTTCGACACGATCAGCACGTCGATCCCGCATGTGAAGGCCGGGAAGCTGAAGGCGATCGGCGTGACGAGCACCTCGCGGTCGCCGTTGCTGCCGGATCTGCCGACGGTCGGCGAGTCGGGCCTGGCAGGGTACGAGTCCACCATCTTCAACGGCCTGGTGGCCCGCAGCGGCACGCCGCAGCCGATCCTGGACCGCATGCATGTGGAGGTCCGCAAGGCCGTGCAGCAGCCCGACTTCCGCGCGCGGATGCTGGAGCAGGGCGTCGAGCTGCAGGCCAGCGAGTCGGCGCAGGCGTTCACGGCCACGCTGCGCGCGCTGTCGGCCAGCTATGCGCGCATCGTCAAGGACGCGGGCATCCGCGCAGATTGAAACCTCGGAGACATCGACACCATGGACATCGGATACATCGGGCTGGGAAACATGGGCGGTGCCCTGGCCCGGCGCCTGCAGCTCCAGCATCCACTGAAGGTCTATGACCGCGATGCAGACAGCGTGCAGCGCATGGTCGAGCGTGGCGCGACCCGTGCCGAGAGCCTGAAGGATCTCGCCACGGCGTGCGACGTGATCGTGCTGTGCCTGCCGACCTCGGACCACGTGCGCAGCGTGCTGCTGGGGCCGGACGGCATCGCCGCCAGCGCCAGGCCCGGAACCCTGGTCGTGGACCAGACCAGTGGCGACCCGACCGTCACGCGCGCCATCGCGGCCGAACTCGCTGCGCGCGGCATCGAGATGGTCGATGCGCCGGTCAGCGGCGGGCCGGCAGGTGCCGACGCCGGCACCATCGCCATCATGGTGGGCGCCGATGCAAGGCAGTTCGACCGCATCGGCCCCGTGCTGCGGGCCATCAGTCCGAACGTGTTCCATGCCGGCGACGTCGGTTGTGGCCACGTGGTCAAGCTGGCCAACAACCTGCTGTCGGCCGGCACGCGGCTGATGACGCTGGAAGCCATGGCGCTTGCGGTGAAGAACGGTGTCGAGGGCGAGAAAGCGCTGGCGATCATGATGGCCAGTGGCGGACGCAACTTCTGGATGGAGAAATACATGGCCGACTACATCCTGACCGGCAAGCTCAAGGCCGCCTTCGCGCTCGGCCTGCTGCACAAGGACGTGCGCCTGGCCTGCCAGCTGGGCCAGGACTCCAGCATGCCCATGCTGTTCGGCAACCTGGCCAAGGACTTCTACCAGATGGCGCTCAACGAATACAGCTTCGACGCACCCGTCAACGTGGTCGCCCTGACCATGGACCGCATCGCCGGCAGCCATGTGGTGCCCGATGGCTACTCGATCACCTGAGCCGCAGACCGCCATGGCCCTGCACATCTGCGCCAGCCGCCGCGCGCTGGCGGCGGCCCTTGCGCTGGCCGCAGCCGGCGCTGGGCTGCCGCCCGCCCAGGCGCAGGCCTGGCCCAGCAGACCGATCAAGCTCATCGTGCCCTATGCCGCCGGCGGCGGCACGGACATCATCGCGCGCAGCATCGCCACGCGCCTGGCCACGCGCATCGGCCAGCCCATCGTGGTGGAGAACAAGGCCGGTGCGGGTGGCGCCATCGGCTTCGAGGCCGGCATCCATGCGCCCCCGGACGGCTACACCCTGGTGTTCATCACGAGCGCCTATGCCACCAACGCGGCCACGGGGCGCAAGCTGGCCTACGACCCGGTGCAGGGCATCGCGCCGATCGCGCTGGTCGGCAAGACCTCGCTGCTGGTGGCCGTACCGGCGGACTCGCCGATCAAGACCCTGAAGGACCTGGCAGACCGCGCGCGCGCCCAGCCGGGCAGGTTGACCTACGGCTCCAGCGGCATCGGCTCCATGAGCCACCTGGGCATGGAGATGCTGGCCGCCGACGCGAAGCTGCGCCTCGTGCACGTGCCCTACAAGGGCATGGCACCGGCCTTCGCCGACATGATGGGCGGCAACCTGGACGCCGGCCTGGCCACCTACGCCACGACCTCGGGCTACCTGGCCGGTGGCAAGCTGCGCGGCATCGCCGTGACCAGCGCGCAGCGCGACCCCTTCATGCCGCAGTTGCCCACCGCGGCGGAGGCGGGCTTCCCGAACCTGCACATCGCGTTCTGGTGGGGCTTCATCGGCCCCAGGCAGTTGCCGCGCGCCATCGTGCAACGGCTCAACGGCGAGATCAACGCGCTGCTGGCCGAGCCGGACACCACGGCGGCGCTGGCACGCGAGGCCGCCGTGGCGGCGACGGCCACGCCGGAGGCCTTCGGCCAGACCATCGCGGCCGACGTGGCGCGGTGGGCGCGGCTGGTCAAGGAAAACGGCATCCAGACCGAATAGCACCGGCGCGCGCCCACGCGATACTGGCGGCCCTGCGCCGCAAACTGATCCCAACATGCCCACAGCCGCCCCTTCGAGCGACGACAGCCACCGTTCCCCCTTGCTGTGGCTGGTTGCCATCGGCTTCTTCATGCAGGCGCTGGACGGCACCATCGTCAACACCGCGCTGCCCGCCATGGCCAGGAGCCTGGGCGAAAGCCCGCTGCGCATGCAGTCGGTCGTCGTGGCCTACACGCTGACCATGGCGATGCTGATCCCGGCGTCGGGCTGGGTGGCCGACCGTTTCGGCACCCGGCGCGTCTACATCACGGCGATCTCGCTGTTCGTGGCCGGTTCGGTGGCCTGCGCGCTGGCGCAGAACCTCACGCAGCTGGTGGCGGCCCGTGTGCTGCAGGGCATGGGCGGCGCCATGCTGCTGCCGGTGGGCCGGCTGGCGGTGCTGCGCGCCTTTCCGCGCGAGCGCTTCCTCAAGGCCATGAGCTTCGTCGCCATCCCCGGCCTGATCGGCCCGCTGATCGGGCCCACGCTGGGCGGCTGGCTGGTGGAGTACGTGAGCTGGCACTGGATCTTCCTGATCAACCTGCCGGTGGGCCTGATCGGCCTGGTTGCGTCACGCATCTACATGCCCGATGGCCGGATGCCCTCGGTCACGCGCTTCGACATGGCCGGCTACCTGCTGCTGTCCTTCGGCATGGTGGCGATCTCGCTGTCGCTGGACGGGGTGTCGGAGCTGGGCCTGCGCCAGGCCGCGGTGCTGGTGCTGCTGGTGTTCGGCATGGCCAGCCTGGTCGCGTACTGGCTGCACGCCGCACGCCGGCCCGACCCGCTGTTCACGCCGCGGCTGTTCCAGATCCAGAGCGTCACGGTCGGCCTGCTGGGCAATTTGTTCGCGCGCCTGGGCAGCAGCTGCATGCCGTTCCTGATCCCCTTGCTGCTGCAGGTCAGCATGGGCTACTCGCCGGCCCAGGCCGGCATGATGATGCTGCCGGTGGCCATCGCCGGCATGGCGAGCAAGACGCTGGCCACGCGGTGGATCGGCCGGGTCGGCTACCGCAAGGTGCTGGTCACCAACACCATGCTGGTGGGGCTGACGATGGCCAGCTTCGCGCTCAGCGCGCCGGACCAGCCGCTGTGGCTGCGCGTGCTCCAGCTGGCGGCCTTCGGCGCGGTCAATTCGATGCAGTTCACCGCGATGAACAGCGTGAGCCTGAAGGACCTGGACGGGCCGCTGGCCAGCAGCGGCAACAGCCTCTTGTCGATGGTGCAGATGCTGGCCATGAGCATGGGCGTGGCAGCAGCCGGCGCGGTGCTGGCGGCCTACACCGGCTACTTCACCGCGGCAGGGCAGACCCAGACCCTGTTCGCCTTTCGCACCACCTTCGGAACGATGGGGCTGATGACCATCGCCTCGGCCTGGATCTTCTGGCAGCTCGCGCCGGATACGCCGAAGGCGATGCCTGCGGAGCATCCGGTGGATGTGGCGTGAGGACCATGCGGGCCTGTTCGGTGGGCTCCGATACGACAAGCTTGCCAGGTGCACCAGAGCAGCTGATGCCGTCGGTGAAAGGTCTTGACCCGGCTGCGCTTCGGGTTCGGTGAAGAAGGTGGCGAGGCAGCGCGCCTTGGGATGCTGTGCGGCACGCGCTCATGGCGGGCAGGGCGGTGGTAGCAGACGGCCAGAAGCGGAAGTTTGAACCGCCCCGGAATTCGCGGAGGCCCGTTGGCTTGAGTCAGGCCGACATGGCCTGCTGCTCAAGAGTTCGATAGTAGTTGGCCTCGAACTCGGCCGGTGGCACGTACCCGATGGGTTCGAGCAGGCGCTGGTGGTTGAACCAGGCCACCCATTGCAGCGTCGCCAGCTCTACCGATTCCTTGGTCTTCCACGCACTGCGCCGATGGATGACTTCGGCCTTGTACAGCCCATTGATGGTCTCGGCCAGCGCGTTGTCGTAGGAGTCGCCCTTGCTGCCCACGGAGGGCTCGATGCCGGCCTCGGCAAGCCGTTCGGTGTAGCGGATGCTGACGTACTGCGATCCGCGGTCGGAGTGGCACACAAGGGCATCTTCGCGCTGCGGACGACGGTCGTACAGCGCCTGCTCCAGTGCGCCCAACACGAAGTCCGTCCGCATGGAGCTGCTCGTGCGCCAGCCCACGATGCGCCGCGCAAACACGTCCACGACGAAGGCCACGTACAGCCAGCCTTGCCAGGTGGACACGTACGTGAAGTCCGACACCCAAAGCTGGTTGGGCCGCTGCGCGTTGAACTGGCGATTGACCCGGTCCAGCGGGCAAGGCGCTTTGGCGTCGCTGATCGTGGTGCGTGCGGCCTTGCCACGCATCACGCCGCGCAGACCCATGTGGCGCATGAGTCGTTCCACGGTGCAGCGGGCCACCGTGACGCCCTCGCGCTGCAACTGGTGCCAGACCTTGTCGGCGCCGTAGACCCGCAGGTTCGATTGCCACACGCGCTCGATCTGCGGCATCAGCACCGCATCGCGTTTCGCGCGGGCGCACAGCAGCTCGGGGTGGCGCTGGCGGGCCGCATGGCGCCGGTACGCCGACGGGGCGACCTGCAGTGCCCTGCAGATCGGCTCGACCCCGTGCGCGGCGCGATGCGCGTCGATGAACGCCTTCACGACTTCAGCCGGCGGTCGAGCTCCGCCTGGGCGAAAAACGCGCTGGCCAGCTTCAGGATCTCGTTGGCCTTGCGCAGCTCGCGGTTCTCCCTTTCAAGCTCCTTCATGCGCTGCGTCTGCGTCGTGGTCACGCCCTCGCGCTGGCCCGTGTCACGCTCTTGTTGGCGCACCCAGTTCAGCAGCGTCTGCGGCGTGCTGCCGATCTTGCCGGCAATCGACACCACCGCCGCCCACTGCGACTCGTACTCACCGCGGTGCTCGAACACCATGCGCACGGCGCGCTCGCGTACCTCGGGCGAAAACTTCACTGACTTCCTCATGGCTCCATCCTCTCAAAAGTTGGAGCCTCCTCAAAATACGGGGCGGTTCACATCCTTGCCCAGTTCGATGACCAAAGCGTCATCGTCTACCAGGCATATCGCCCGTCCATTGGACACTACGCAATCGAGCATGGCCGCTTCGGTGGTCCCGACTTCAGCTTCGAGCGAATGAGCTGGATCAAGCCAAACTTCCTCTGGATGATGTACCGGTCAGGTTGGGGAACTAAGCCTGGGCAAGAGGTCATTCTCGGACTGCGAGTCCGCCGTACCTTCTTCGATTCGATCCTGGATCGAGCTGTCGCCTCGACGTTCAATTCTGCCCTGCACGGTACGCACGAAGCCTGGAAGGCCAGCGTGCAGGGCTCGGACGTGCGACTGCAATGGGACCCCGACCATGCGCCGGACGGCTCCAAGATGGATCGCCGTGCAATCCAACTTGGACTCCGCGGCGATGCACTGAAGTCGCTGGCGGGGCCTGAACTGATGGAGGTGGTTGATGTCTCCAATTTCGTCGCTCAGCAACGCTCGCACGCGCTCTCCGATTGGAGCCAACTGTTGACTCCCGAGGAGCGCGTTTATCTGTCGTTGCCTTCTGCATCCATATCGGCAGATGTTCCGCCCGCGTTCTAGGGCTGGTGACCGCTTCCGGGCAGCTCATAGGAGCTCCGCGCCGGCTGCAACGGTTAAGGGTTGTGAGATACCTGCCCGGCAAGCCACAGGTCGTGGATGAGCCTCAACCTGAGGGCAGGTGTCGCACAAGCCTCCAGGGAGGAAACCGCGGATTGCGTCGCTGCGGCACTTTGTCGCAGCGGCCTATGGGGATTTGGCGTGCGCGATGCCGGTCGTTGCGGCTACGCCGCGGGTTCGCGCATGTCGGATGGCACTGTCCATGACGGCGCAGCCTGATCCGATGCGCCAGCGGCGACCGGCCGAGGATGATCCAGGATGCCGATGCGGCCGCCACGCGCACGAGTGCCCAGCCGATGCAGGCCACTGGCCGATCAGCGCGTCGTGCGATTCGTGCGTGATGTTGTTGCCGGTCATGGCGGCGGTGCGCGGATGGCCATGCCGCGCATGAAGACCAGCAAGATGCTCATCGGCTGCCCGCAGTGCCGGCAGATAAAGGTGGCAGCTGGCGGGGCTGACGCAGCAGCGTCACTGTCCGCCGCGAGGGGCGCTGGCGGAGCCTGCAGCAGCTCGCGCGCCAACGCCAGGCTGGCCGCGCGGCAGCCGTTGGCGAGCAACCCGTAGTGACGGATGCGGTGCAGGCCTGCAGGCAGTACGTGCAGCAAGAAGCGGCGCATGAACTCAGCCGGCTCCAGCTTCATGGCCTTGTGGCGCGTGCGGCCCTTGGCGCGGTAGTCTTTCCAGCGGAACGTCACGCCGCGCTCGTCCATCGCGAGCAGCCGGCTGTTGGAGATCGCCACCCGGTGGGTGTAGCGCGACAGGTAGGCCAGCACAGCCTGCGGGCCGGCGAAGGGACGCTTGGCATAGACCACCCACTCGAGCCGGCGCAGCGGCGCCAGCCAGGCGTTGAAGGCGCGCGCATCGGCAAGCTCAGCGCGCTCGCCGAAGAACTGCAGCTTGCCGAGCGCATGCAGCCGCTGCAGTTCTTCGAGGAAGCGCCGCCGGAACAGCCGCGACAGCACCCGCACCGGCAGGAAGAAGCCCGGCCGACATGCCACCCAGGTCTTGCCGTCCGGCGCCAGCCCGCCGCCGAGCACGATGCCGTGCACGTGCGGATGGTGGGTCAGCGCCGAGCCCCAGGTGTGCAGCACCAGCGTGGCGCCGATCTTGGCCCCCAGGTGCTTCGGATCGGCAGCGATGGTCAGCAGCACCTCGGCGGCCAGGTCGAACAGCAGGCCATAGAGCACGGCCTTGTTCTGGTACGCGATGTCCGCCACGGGTGCCGGCAGCGTGAACACCACGTGGTAATACTCCACCGGCAGCAGATCGGCCTGGCGCGCGTCCAGCCAGCGCTGAGCCGCCGCGCTCTGGCACTTGGGGCAGTGCCTGTTCCTGCAGGAGTTGTAGGAGACCTGGTCGGTACCGCAGCCTTCGCAGCGCAGCACGTGTCCTCCCAGCGCCGCGCTGCGGCACTGCTCGATGGCCGACATGACCTTGAGCTGGCCCAGGCTCAGGTGGCCGCGCTGGGCGGCACGCCAGGCCGGACCGTGCTGGAGGAAGACGTCGGCCACTTCCAGGGTGGGCCGTCCCACGGCGGCTCCAGCGGGCCGATCACCTCGCGCAGCAGATCGGTGGCCACGTGGGTGTAGATCGCCGTCGTCTCCAAGCGCTTGTGACCCAGCAGCACCTGGATCACGCGGATGTCCACCTTGCGCTCCAGCAGGTGCGTTGCGAACCCGTGGCGAAGTGAGTGCGTGGAGATGCGCTTGTCGATGCCGGCGGCCTCGGCGGCGGCGTGCACGGCGCGGTTGAGCTGGCGCGGCGTCAGTGGGTCGGTCGGGTCCATCCCGGGGAACAGCCAGCCACCGGGCCGCATGCGGCCCTGCGCATTGGCGATGCGCCACCAGGTGCGCAGGCGCTGCAGCAGCACCGGGCTGAGCATGGCGTAGCGGTCTCTGCGACCCTTGCCTTGCTCCACCCGCAGCGTCATGCGCTGGCTGTCCACGTCGGTGACCTTCAGATGGACGACTTCGCTGGCGCGCAGGCCGGCGCCGTAGGCCACCGACAGGGCCGCCTGGTGCTTGACGTTGGCGGCGGCAGCAATCAGGCGCGCGGTCTCTTGCACGCTGAGCACCACCGGCACCTTGTGCGGCAGCTTGACCGGATGCATGCGAGCCATCAGCTCCAGCCGCTCCAGCGTGACGTCGAAGAAGAACCGCAGGCCAGTGAGCGTGACGTTCAGCGTCATGGGCGAGGTGCCCGTATCCACCAGGTGGAGCTGGAAGTTGCGCAGATCCTCCACGCTGGCCGTGTCGGGCGGGCGGTGCAGGTAGGCGGTCAGCTTGCGCACGGCGCGGACGTAGGCCTCCTGGGTGCGCGGCTCCAGTTTGCGGATGCGCATGTCTTCGAGCATGCGCTGGCGCAGCGGGCTTACCGCCGATGTGATGGTGTCCATGGTTGCAGCTCCGTCGATGAGCGAGGCGGGATTGCCTCGACATCGACGGTGGCACCAACGCGCAGATCAGGCGCCGAGGTGCCGCGCGGAGCGCCTACCGCGCGAGCGGTTTAGTCCACGGGCGCATCGCCGTCTTCCAGCACCCGTCGAGATCCTCAATTTTCGGCTCCCGACCACCAGTGATGTGATCGGCTGGGCAACCCTCGCCGCAGCTACTGGGCGTCGAGCCTGAAGTTCGAGGCCTTCAGGACCGGACGCAGCGTGTCGGCCTCCTTCTTGAGCATGGCCGCAAACTGCTCCGGCGTGGACGCCAACGGGATCAGCCCGCTCGCGTCGAAATCCGGCTTCATCTCCGGTGCGTTCGCAACTCTGGCCAGCTCTGCCGACAGCTTCTGGACAATGGCTCTTGGGGTGCCACTCGGCGCGAACAGTCCGAGCCAGGCCCGCTCCTGGTACTGTGGGAAGCCAGCTTCGGCGAACGTGGGCACCGCAGGGAGCGTGGGATAGCGCTGCTCGCCCGTCACCGCCAGCGCCTTGACCTTGCCCGCCCGGATCTGCGCTGCAGCGGCGTTCACGGAGTTCCAGGCCGCATCGATCTGGCCGCCCACAAGATCCACCATGACCGGCGCACCGCCCTTGTACGGCACGAACTGCATGCGTGTGCCGCTCATGTGGTTGAACACCTCGCCGGCAATGTGCGAGCCGGCGGAGACCGTGCCGCCGTAGTTGAGCTTGCCTGGATGGGCTTTGGCGTGCGCGATGAACTCCTGCACCGTGTTCGCCGCCAGCGTGGACCGCGTGACCATCACATAGGGCGAATAGGCGAGCGTGCCGACCGGTGCCAGGTCGGCGGGGTCGTACGGAAGCTTCGCGCTGGCAAGGGGAACCACCACGAACGAGTTCGAGGTGAACAGCAGCGTGTGGCCATCGGCCGGCGCCCGCGCAACTGCTGCCGTGCCGATGATGTAGTTGGCCCCCGGCCGGTTCTCGACGACCACCGTCTGGCCCCAGGCGGCGCGCAGCTTCTCGGCCAGCATGCGGGCACCGTTGTCGACGCCGCCACCCGGCGTGGTCGGCACGATGATCGTGATGGTCTTGCTGGGGTAGGGCGTTGCCGCCGGCTGGGCACCGGCGATGCCGGCCATGCCCGCGAGAAGGCCCGCGGCCAGGGCGCGCTGGCGTAGCCGGTGCCGGTACCGAAATGAACGCGCTCTCATGTCTGTCTCCATGTTGTCGTTGGCCTGGAAGGCCCGGGCTCGCCGGCCCGCAACGGCCCGGCGGCGGCTCTGTGGCCTTGGCCCTCAGTCGATGAGCTTGCGGCCCCGGAGCACTTCTTCGGCCACCTTGAACGCATCGCCGGCGGCAGGCAGACCGCAGTAGACGGCGGTGTGCATCAGGATCTCGCGCAGTTCGTCGACGGTGACGCCGTTGTTCAGCGCGCCCTCGACATGGTTGCGCAGCTGGTTGGGGCGGCCCAGCGCCGTCAGCATCGCGATGTTCAGGATGCTGCGCAGCTTGGGCTCGATCACGCCACGCGCCCAGATGCGGCCGAAGCACACCTCTTCGGAGTACTCGTTCAGCGGCGCGGTGAAGGCGTTCTTCTTCTTGTCCTTGCCTTCGGCGTAGCCTTCGCCCATGAGCTCGTTCATGATGCGGCGGCCGGTCTGTCGTGCGTCCATGTGGTTCTCCCTGTGAATGGCGGTCAGTCGCGTGCGAGCGTCTTCTTGACGTCGTCTGCGGACACCTTGATCTGCACACCAGCGCGTTCGTTCTGGATCTGCATGGGCGAGCGCGAGTCGCGGTCGCCCCAGCCGCGGTCCAGTGCTTCCTGGAAATCTTCCATCGCGCGCTCGGCGTACTTCATGGGCACGCCCAGTTCGCGGCCCAGGTCCAGCGCGAGGGTCAGGTCCTTGTGCGCCAGCTTCAGCGCGAAGCTCGCGGGCTCGTACTTGTCCTGCAGGTACTGGTCGCCGATGCGGTCGAAGGTGCGCGAACGGCCGATGGCGCCCTGGCGCACGGCATGCCACAGCTCGGTGGGATCCATGCCACCTTTCACGCCCAGGCTGAACACCTCGGCGATCATCATGCGCAGCGTGATGCTGCCGCAGTTGTGCACGAGCTTGGCCACGTTGCCGGCGCCGATGTCGCCCACGTGCAGCACCTGGTCCCCAATGGCGTCCAGCAGCGGCTTGTGCTGTTCGAACACCGCCTTGTCGCCGCCCACGTAGATCGCCAGCTTGCCGGCATTGGCGCCGGCAGGTCCACCGCTGACGGGCGCGTCGAGCAGGGCGATGCCCTTCTCGGCAAAACGCTGGTGGACTTCGCGCACGACGGTCGGCGAGTTGGTCGTCAGGTCGAACCAGGCGCTGCCCGGCGCCATGGCATCGAGCAGAGTCGCGCCGAGAGCGCGCATCTCCTTGGGGCCTGGCACGGACGTGAACACGGCCTGCGCTCCCGAGGCGACATCTGCGACGGACGCAGCCCAGCGTGCGCCGGCCGCCAGATGGCGTTCGGCGCTGTCGCGGCGGATGTCGTGCACGGCCACGTCGTGTCCGGCCTGGATGAGGTTGAGCGCCATGCCGGCACCCATGGTGCCAAGGCCAATGAATCCGATCATCATGGGTCTTCCTTGCTCAGAAGTTGTGGCGAATGCCGACTTCGGCTGCGCGTCCGGAGGTGTTGGCCGCGGTGGTGGCGCCGGTGAAGGCGTAGGCCGCGCCGTTGTCGTTGCTGATGCGGGCCACGGTGCCGTAGACGGCCGTGCGTCTCGAGAGGTGGTGCACCACGCCGAGTGCGATCTTGGAGGCCTTGGGGTCGCCGGCCGTGTTGGCGCGGAACACCGAGTACGAGGCCTTGAGTTCCGTTGCGCCGATGGGTGCCGTCAGGCCGATGAGGTAACCCTTCTGCTTGAGTGCGGCCTGCTGGTTGCGGTTGGCATTGAAGGCAAGCCGCACGGGCCCGAAGTTGTAGGCTCCGGCGATGTCGCGGTAGATGGCATCGCCTGCGGCGAACTTGGTGTTGATGTATGCCGCAGCGGCACTGAAAGGGCCCTTGTCGTAGCTCACGCGGACGCCGCTGCCCGTGCCGTTGTCGTCGGTGGCCTCGACACCTGTGCCTTCGCCCCGGAAGTGCTGCAGGTTGACCGTGACGCTGTCGAACAGCTTGGGCGTGATGTAGACCAGGGCGTTGTTGCTGCGGATGGCGTTGCGGTCAATGCCCACCGCGTAGTTCATTCCCAGGCCGATGCTGAGCGCAAAGGGGTCGTACTTGCCGGTGAAGGTCTCGTAGCTGGGCGACCACTCGCGGCCGGCGCGGATCTCGCCCCAGGCGCCGCCGATGCCGACGAAGGAGCGACGGTTGAATGTGAGGCCCTGCGCCGCGCCCTGGTTCGGTACGGCGACCTGGTTGTTGTTGGGCACGGACATCCCGCTGCCGTTGTTGGCGTTGAAGCCGGACTCCAGCCAGAAGTTGGCGTAGTTGCCGTCTCCCAGGTCCTCGCGGCCGCGGAAGATCAGCTTGCTGGTGGCATTGCCGCCGCTGATCATCTGCGTGCGGCTGCTCAGCGAACCCTTGGAGTGGTTCAGCGCGGCATCGACGGTGCCGCCGATGGAGACGGAAGACTGGGCGTGTGCGAGGTGGGATGCAGCGAGTGCGCAAGCGAGCGCGAGCGGCTTGGTGAGGTGGTTCATATGTCTCCGGATCTGTGGGCAAACGGCTTGGGGCGTCCGGCGCGCGGGATGCGGCCGGTTGCGGCGTGCGGTCTTCGTGTCGCGGCGGCGTCGTGTGCTGCCATGCGCAGTGAGGTCGTGTCTCGATGCGGTGGGCGCAGTCTAGAAATCCGGTCCGGCTTGCGTCCATGGCGTTTTTCAGCACGCCATGTGCGCGGAATCGAAACGCTGCCGACGCTTCGCCCGAGGTCTGCGTATCCGGAATTTCAGGACACGAGCTTCCGGTTTTTGACATGGACGCAGGCCGCCATTGCTTCCTAGACTGGCGTGCAAAGGAGACCCCATGAGCACCACCGAGACGAGCGCGCCGCCCGTGCGCATCCGCCAGCACATCGCCGGTCAATGGCGCGATGCAGAGCAACACGAAGAGGTGCGCGACCCGTACCGCAACGAGGTCATCGCCTCCGCGCCGGTCTCGTCGCTGCAGGACGCGGACGACGCCTTGGAGTCCGCCCGCAAGGCCAGCAAACCCATGGCCGCACTGCCCGGGCACGAACGCGCCAAGCTGCTGCACCGCGCCGCCGACCTGGTCACGGCCCGCACGGAGCAGATCGGCCGCACCATGGCGCGCGAGACCGGCAAGGCACTGCGCGACTCCCTGGTGGAGACCCAGCGCGCGGCCGAACTGATGCACCTGTGTGCCGAAGAGGCCGTGCGCATCCAGGGCGAGCACATCCCCATGGACGCCAGCGCCATCGGCGCCGGAAAGATCGCGATGATGATGCGCTACCCCGTGGGCGTCGTCACCGCCATCACGCCCTTCAACGGGCCGATCAGCCTGGCCGCGCACAAGCTCGGTCCGGCCTTGGCGGCCGGCAACTCCCTGATCCTCAAGCCGTCGCCCAAGGCGCCGCTGTGCGTGCACCAGTTCGTCGAGACGGTGCTGGAGGCCGGCTTCCCGGCGGGCGCGATCAACACCGTCTATGGCGACACCGTGGGCCCGAAGATCGTGAGCGATCCGCGCGTGGATTTCGTGAGCTTCACCGGCTCCATTGCAGTGGGCAAGATCATCCGCAACGCGGTGGGCATGAAACGCGTGGCGCTCGAGCTCGGCGGCGTGGGCCCGACCTTCGTGCACCACGATGCCGACATCGCCGCCGCCGCCAAGGCCTGCGCGCGCAATGGCGTGGCGCTGGCAGGCCAGAGCTGCATCTCGGTGCAGAACGTCTACGTGCACAAGCGCGTGCACGACCGCTTCGTCGAGCTGGTGCTGCAGGAGATCGATGCCATCCGCTTCGGCGACCCGATGGACATGGCGACCGACGTCGGCACGCTGATCGACGAGGCCGCCGCCATCCGCGTCGAGCGCATGGTCGAGGAAGCCATCGAGGCCGGCGCCCGTCCGCTGCGCGGCACCCGGCGCAATGGCGCGCAATTGGGCGCCACCGTGCTGAGCCAGGTCAACCAGAACATGCGCGTGGTGTCCGACGAAATCTTCGGCCCGGCGTTCAGCATCCTGCCGTATGAAGAGATCGAGCCGCTGTTCAGCGCAATCAGCGAGAGCGTGTACGGCCTGCAGTGCGGCATCTTCACCAACTCGCTGGATCTTGCGCTGAAGGCCATCCGCACCATCCGCACAGGCGGCGTCATCGTCAACGGCACTTCGCGCTGGCGTTCGGACCAGATGCCCTATGGCGGCGTGAAGGACAGCGGCATGGGGCGCGAGGGGCCGAAGTTCTCCATCCGCGACATGACCGAAGAGCGCTTGTTCGTTCTGAACTGAGCGGGAGCCCACCATGCGAATGACCGCTGCCGTCCTGTACGAGCAATGCCTGCCTGCGCCCTATGTCGACAGCCAACCGCTGAAGATCGAAGAGGTGGAACTCGACGGCCCGGGCGAGGGCGAGGTGCTGGTCGAGGTGCGATCGGCCGGCCTGTGCCACTCCGACCTGTCGCAGGTGGCCGGGCTGCGCAAGCGCACGCTGCCGGTCGTCATGGGCCACGAGGGCGCGGGCATCGTGCGCGAAGTGGGCCGTGGCGTCACCGCGTTCAAGCCGGGTGACCACGTCGTCATGACCGTGGGCTCGGGCTGCGGTGCCTGCGACTACTGCGTGAACACGCGGCCGGTGCTGTGCGAGCTGGTTGCCGCATCGCGCGCCAAGGGCGAGCTGACCAATGGCGCACGCCGGCTGCAGCGCGGTGCGCTGGGCCTGTACCACCACAGCGGCGTGTCGTCTTTCGCGCAGTACGCCGTGACCATGCCCGAGACGCTGGTCAAGGCCGATCCGGCGATCCCCTTCGACGTGGCGGCCATGTTCGGCTGTGCGGTCGTCACGGGCGCCGGCTGCGTCTTCAACGCGGCCAAGGTGCGGCCGGGGCAGAGCGTGGCCGTGGTCGGTCTCGGTGGGGTCGGCTTCAACGCCGTCATGGCAGCGCGGATCGCCGGCGCGTCGACCATCGTCGGCATCGACATCAATCCCTCCAAATTCGCGCTGGCCAAGGAGCTCGGCTGCACCCACACCGTCTCGGCGCGCGACGCGAACGTGGTGGAGGCCGTGCGCGACCTCACGCGCGGTGGCGTGGACTTCGCGCTGGAGATGTCCGGCAGCAAGGCCGGCATGGCCACGGCCTACGCCATCACGCGCAAGGGCGGCGAAATCGTCTGCGTGGGCCTGGGCGCTTCGGGCGACCAGTACCCGTATCCGCACACCGCACTGGTGGGCGAGGAGAAGGTGATCCGCGGCTCGCTGATGGGCAGTTGCGTGCCGCAGCGCGACCTGCCGCTGTACATGCGCTACCACCTTGAAGGCCGGCTGCCGGTGGAGCGGCTCATGAGCGGCAGCTTCGGCTTCGATGAACTGAACCTGAACCTGGACCGCCTGGAGCACGGCGAGGTGCTGCGCCAGATCCTGCACCCGCACGGCTGAAGCCGCCGCACGACCAGCCGGCATGAACACGCTGTCTGCCACCGACGCCATCCGCGGATGGGCGCCGATCCCGTGCGGCGAGCGCGACCTCGCCTGCGTCACGGCCGAGCCGTTCTTCCAGGTGTCCGCCACGGCGCTGCCGTTGGAGGGCCCGGCGTTCGACCGCGCGGGCAACCTGCTGTTCGTGGACATCTACGGCGGGCGCGTGCTGCGGCTGTCGCCCACGCGCGAGTTGACGACGGTGCATGCAGAGCCGGGCCAGAACCTGTCCGGCATCGCCGTGCACCGGGACGGCCGCATCTTCGTGGCGGCCGTCGGCCCGCGCAACGGCCAGGGCTTCTTCGACGCGGGCACGGTGTTCGCGCTGGCGCCCGATGGCAGCCAGCGCGAGACCATCGTGCCGCCCAGCGCCGGCCATGCCGTCAACGACCTGGTGTTCGACCGGCACGGCGGCTTCTACATGACGGACTTCCGCGGCGCGTCCACCCAGCCGACGGGCGGCGTCTACTACATGCCGCCGGATGGCCGCACGCTGCAACCGGTGTTGCCCAAGCTGTGCGGCGCCAACGGCGTGGCGCTCGGGCCGGGCGACGATGTGCTGTGGGCCACGGAGTTCAGCGCCTGCCGGCTGCACCGCGCCGATCTCATGGCGCCTGCCACGATCGGCCACACGGGCACCTCGGTTCCCTACCACTTCATCGGTCCGGGGCCGGACTCCATGCGGGCAGACGCGCAAGGCAATGTCTACGTGGCGCTGAACCGGCAGGGGCGGGTGCTGGTGTTCAGCCCCTACGGCATCCCCATCGCGCAGATCCTGCTGCCCGGGCGCGAGCGGAACCACTTCCTGCGCTGCACCAGCCTGGCGCTGATGCCGGGCTCGCGCGAACTGTTCATCGTCGCGCGCGATGAAGTGGGCGGTGGGGGCGCGATGGTCTTTCGGGCCGGCGGCCTGGCGGACGGGCTCACCCTGTTCTCGCACCAATGACAACGTGAGCGGGGCCGGCACCGCGCCTGCGGACACGCATGCGCCCGGCCCTGCATCGATCCGCCACACACAACGAAGGAGACAGGCACATGACAGTGACACGCAGAACCCTGCTGGTGGCTTCGGCACCGCTGCTGGGCTGGGGCAGGGCCATGGCCCAGGGCAGTTATCCGAACCGGCCGATCAAGGTCGTGGCGCCGTTCACGGCCGGGGCGGCGGCCGACACGCTGCTGCGCAGGGTCACCGAATCGGCGGGCAAGCTGCTGGGCCAGGCCATGGTCGTCGAGAACAAGCCGGGGGCGCAGGCCGCCATTGCGGCCCGCCTCGTCGCGCGGGCGGCCCCGGATGGCTACACCTTGATGATGGGCGGCAACTCATCGCATGCGGCCAACGTCCATACGCTGAAGAACCCTGGCTACGACCCCGTCGCCGACTTCACGCCGATCGCGCAGCTGAGCCTGAACCCTTTGATGCTCGTCGTGCCCGCCAGCCTGCCGGTGCGCACGGTGCAGGAGTTCATCCAGTACGCCCGCGAGCGGCCCGGCAAACTCAGCTATGCCACGGGCAACTCCGGCATGCTGGTCGCCGCGAAGCTGTTGACGACCCAGGCCGGCATCGACGCGCTGGCCGTCAACTACGCCGGTGCGGCGCCGGCCACGACGGACCTGCTGGCCGGGCGCATCGACTTCATCATGAACGACCCGGTGGTGGCGGCGCCCTTCGTCAAGACCGGGCAGCTGCGCGTGTTGGGCGTCACCTCGCGCCAGCGCATCCCGCTGTTCCCCGATGTGGCACCGTTGGCAGAGCAGGGCTTGCCGGACTACGACTACGCGTCGTGGTCTGCCATGTTCGCGCCGGCGGGGCTCCCGGCGGAGATGGTGCGCAAGCTGCACCAGGTCTTTGTGCAGGCCATGGCCGATCCGGCCATGCAGGCCTTCGCAGCGTCTGCGGGCATCATTGCGCAGACGTCGAGCCCCGAGCAGTTGCGCGCCCATGTGCAGGCGCAGATCGCTCTGTGGGGGCAGTGGACGCGGGTGGCGGGGCTGGCACCCGAGTAGGGGCTGCGCAGCCGTGCCGGCGCGGGCTCAGGCGCGCGTCGGCAGGGCGACGACGGCCGTGCCCGGCATCGCGTTCTGGTCGCGCTGGTTGCGCGCCCAGGTGGTCAGACGCACGATGTGGTCGCCGTTCGCGTCGATCTCCTTGGCTTCGACACGACCGCCCAGCCGGAGCACATCGCCAAGGTAGACGTGGGCGCGGTACTGGCCGAACACCTGCTTGACAACGCCCGCATCGCCGGCCCAGTTGGTCAGCGCGTGGATGCCCCAGGCCGTGCGCTGGATGCCCACGTCGTAGGCGATCTGCGCGCCCTGCAGCTGCGCCGCATAGTCGTTGTAGTGCACCGAGTAGACCGGTTCCAGCGCGTGCGTGCGGGGGTCGCGGAAGGCCCACTTCGGGTGCTTGTGGTACTTCCTGAGCGCGACCGAATGCGCCGAGACACGCGGGATCGGCGCGGCGCCACCGGCGATGAAGGCGATGAAGTCGGTGAGGCCCAGGGGGCCCTTGGTGACGAGGTCGATCTCGTCGCCCACCTGCACGTCCTCCCAGAAGCGCGGCGTGGCGCCGCGCGGCCTTTCCGCCAGGATCTGCTCTTCGATGGCTGCCAACTGGGAGGCCGTCCAGGGGTGCGGTACCTCGATCTTGCGCGTCTCTGCACGCTTTTGCATCTCGCCACGTTCGAACCGCATGCGCGAGCAGATGAAGTCGGCCACGACCTCGCCATGCTGGTTGAGGTACTGCTGCAGGATGTAGTCCTTGATGCGGCGCCCGCCGAAGTTGCTGTCGGCGGTGGGGCCGTCGAAGCCCTGGAACACCACGCGGCAGGTGACCTTGTCGCCCACGCGGATCGGCCGGTGGAACTTGATCGTCGTCTCGCAGTGGAAACCGCCCAGGCCAGGCCACCCGACCTGGATGCCACCGAGGCAGGCGAAGATGAAGCTGGGTGGCGCGATGAGGCCGCCGTAGGCCGTGCCTTGCGCGTAGGCGCCATCGGTCCACAGCGGGTTGTCGTCCCCGATGCCTTCGCAGAACCGCAGGATCGCGGTGCGGGTGGCGAACTCGTTGTTGACGCTCGCTTCCGTGCGCAGCTCTGTGCCGATCAAGGCGCGCATGTCGGCAAGCATCTGGTCGGTGAACTTGCCGGTGGCCAGCTCCTTGGTGATGGCGGGGCTGTGTTCGGCGGTCGTTGCGGTCATGTGCGGATGCCCGAAGGGCCTGGGTGCGTCGTCAAAACATCGATGTTGGCCTCTGCGGCCACCGGCGTCCAACGCGATTTCCAGGTTTCCGGCATCGGAAAATCCGAAGCGCCACGACCCGGCGTGGCCCGGCAGCAGTTGCCATGCGCAGGCGCCAGGTCGTGGTGCGCGTTCGCGCCTGGATCAGGGCGCAGCGCAGCTGAAGCTCGCCGCCTGGTTGGGGTCACCGGTCCCGGCGTACCGCGGGTAGCTGGGGTACTCGCACAGCGGCCGCGCCCGGCCGCGCGTGGCGGTGTTGGTGTCCACCGTGACCTGGCCGGTTGGCGGCGTGCCGTCTTCGACCCAGGCTTCCAGGGCCGCCAGCGCATCCCACGAGGAGCGGAAGTCGCCGCCGCCGTGGGCAAACCCAGGCACCACGTAGTACCTGGCAAATCCCGCGAGCTCGGCGCCGTAGCGCTGCGTCAGGCTGCCGAAGTACGCGCTGGTCATGGACTCGGGCACCAGCATGTCGGTGGTGCCCTGGACGAGCAGCAGCTTGCCGCCCCGGCTGCGGAAGGTGTCGACGTTCGGGTTCGACGCATCGTAGATGCGCGACATCTGCTCCACGCGGGGCTGCCAGGTGCGGTAGTCGAAGCCTTCGGAGCTGGCCGCCGCGTCGCGGTAGAAGAAGTACTTGATGGTCCCGTCGACGAAGCCGTAGTAGCTGGTTGCGGTGCCGGTGCCGGCCGCGTCGAGCCAGACACTCAGGTCGCCGCCCTGGTACACCGGGTAGGCCCCGATGCCGGTGATGCCGTTGGCCAGCGGGAAGGCGAACGCCATCGGGCTGGCGCCGGTCTGCATGGTGGCGATCTGGGCATCCGACAGGCAGGTGTTGCCGGTGTCGGTGCCGTCCGGGCAGCGCAGCGCGCCCACGTTGAACGTGGCCTTGCAGGCGCTGGTGTTGGAGACCAGGCCGTCCGCCAGCCCGTCGAGCGCGTCGCAGCTTTCCATGACCTTGGCCTTGAGCAGTGCCTGCTTGTCGCGGTTGAGGTAGCCACCCGGCACGCGGTAGGCGGCCTGCCACATGCGGTACCACGACAGCACCAGCGACTGGTTCTGCGCCGCGGGGTAGTAGGCCACCACACCGTCGAAGTCGCTGCCATAGCGCTGCATGGCGTGCAGGCCTTCCTGGCCGCCCTTGGAGCCGCCCTGGTAGTACTGCTTCCACGGCGCACGCGCGTAGTAGCCGTTGACGAGGGCCAGCGCCGCATCGCGCGTGCGCTTGACGCTCTCGCC
The DNA here is from genome assembly GCF_964253035.1 of Pseudorhodoferax sp. LjRoot39. Taxonomy (NCBI): domain Bacteria; kingdom Pseudomonadati; phylum Pseudomonadota; class Betaproteobacteria; order Burkholderiales; family Comamonadaceae; genus Pseudorhodoferax; species Pseudorhodoferax sp. LjRoot39. The sequence goes on from NZ_CAXUQL020000001.1 coordinate 4,873,851, forward strand.
GCCGTAGTTGAGCGCCGCCTGGTCGTTGACGAAGAAGCTCGCACCGGGCGTCTGGTGCCCGGAATCCCCGCCGTAGGTCACGTAGCCGCGCGCCAGCGGCGTCGCGGCGCCGGCCGGGCCGCTCGAGATGCCGCCGGTGCCGCTGACCACGCTGCCGTTGAAGCCGCCGCCGCCGAACTGCAGCGTCTTGACGTTCCAGTTGCTGGGCAGGTTCAGCTGGAACTTGATGGCCGGATCGGCGGCGGTCAGCGCCAGGATGTCGCCCTGGACGCGGCAGTACTCGGGCGCACCCGTGGCCGCGTCCGCTGCCTGCAGCGCCGCGCTGCTGATCGTGGCACCGCCCGTCGGCAAGCCGATCGCCGTCGCCTGCACGGTGGTGCCGGCCAAGGCAGCGCAGCGGGCCGGTGCATCGCCGACCTGCACGTTCGCAGGGCGTTGCGGCAAGGGCGGCATATCGTCACCGTCGGAATCCGAGCCGCCGCACGCGACCAGGCCCAAGGCGAGAACGCCGATGCCCAAGGCTGGGATGATGGGCCGCGAACGCGCGGGCCTGCATGGTGGTCTGCTCATCTCTGTCTCCAGTTGGAATGGGTGCGCCCTCGATGGAAGGCGCGACAGATGCTGAGCCGAAACCGGGTGCGCCGTATCGTCCGATCCGACGAACGTCCGCCAGGTCCATGCGGATTTTCGGGAGGCGGTCTGCGGGTTTTCCGAACGCGACTTCGCCCCTCAGCCCGGCAGTGGCAGGCGGTCGATCAGCTTGTCCAGCGTGATCGGGTAGTCGCGCACGCGCACGCCGGTGGCGTGGTGGATGGCGTTGGCAATGGCGGCCGCCACGCCGCACAGCCCCAGCTCGCCCACGCCCTTGGCCTTCATGGGCGAGGACAGCAGGTCCACCTCGTCCAGGAACACCACGTCCTGGTGCGGGATGTCGGCATGCACCGGCACCTCGTAGCCGGCCAGGTCGTGGTTGACGAAGAGGCCGTGGTGCGTGTCCACCGCCAGCTCTTCCATCAGCGCGGCGCCCACGCCCATGGTCATGGAGCCGATCACCTGGCTGCGGGCGGACTTGGGGTTCAGGATGCGGCCGGCCGCGCAGACGGCCAGCATGCGCCGCACGCGCACCTCGCCGGTGTGGGCGTCCACGCCCACCTCGACGAAGTGCGCGCCGAAGGTGGCTTGCGCGAAGCGCTTGTCCAGGTCACCGAACTCGATGCCGTCCTCGGCCACCAGTTCCTGCGTGGTCGCTGCCTGGGCCAGCGGCAGGCTGCGCGTGCCCACGCGCACCATGCCGTCCTCGAAGCTGGCCTGGTCCACCGCCAGGCCCAGGCGGCCGGCCACCTGCTCGCGCAGCTTCAGGCAGGCCGCGTAGACGCCGGACGTGGCGCAGTTGGCGCCCCACTGGCCGCCGGAGCCCGCGGAGACCGGGTACTGCGAATCGGCCAGGCGCACCACCACGCTGGCCATGGGCACGCCCATCATCTCGGCGGCGGTCTGCGCGATGACGGTGTAGCTGCCGGTGCCGATGTCGGTCATGTCGGTTTCCACCGTGACGGTGCCGCGCGCGTCCAGCCGCACGCGCGCGGCCGATTTGGACAGCGCGTTGCCGCGCAGCGCCGCCGCCGTGCCCATGCCGATCAGCCAGCGGCCCTCGCGCCGCGTGCCGGGGGTGGTGTGGCGCTGGCTCCAGCCGAAGCGCTCGGCGCCCACGCGGAAGCACTCGACCAGCTGGCGCTGCGAGAAACGCCGTTCCGGCTTCTCGGGGTCCACCTGCGTGTCGTTCAGGATGCGGAAGGCGACCGGGTCCATGCCGAGCTGCTGGGCCATCTCGTCCATGGCGATCTCCAGCGCCATCATGCCGGGCGCCTCGCCGGGCGCGCGCATGGCGCTGGCCTCGGGCAGGTCCAGCACGGCCTGGCGCACGGCGGTCATGCGGTGGGCGCCGGCGTACAGCAGCCGCGTCTGCATCACGCCCGCCTCGGGGCGGCCACCGGGCAGGTCGCCGGACCAGCTCTCGTGCGCGATGGCGGTGATGCGGCCATCCCGCCCGGCGCCGATGCGCACGCGCTGGATGGTCGCGGCGCGGTGCGTGGTGTTGTTGATCGACAGGGGCCGCTGCAGCGCCACCTTGACGGGCCGGCCGGCCGCGCGCGCGCCCAGTGCCGCCAGCAACGCATCGGCGCGCAGGAACAGCTTGGCGCCGAAGCCGCCGCCCACGTAGGGCGAGACCACCCGCACGTTCTGTTTGGGGACGCCGAGCGTTCGGGCCAGGTCGCCCGTGGCCCAGTCGACCATCTGGGTGGAAGTCCACAGCGTCAGGCGTTCGCCCTCCCAGGCCGCCATGGAGGCATGCGGCTCCATCATCGCGTGCGACTGGTCGGGCGTGGTGTAGCTGCCGTCGAACTGCACCGGCGCTGCGGCGAAGGCGCGCGGAAAGTCGCCCACGGCGCTGTCGGGCGAGCCGCCACCGGGGATGCGCTGGGGCACGCTGGCGCTGCCCCGCAGGGCCGCCAGGTCGTAGGCGCCGGCCTCGCGCACATAGTCCACGCGCACGAGCTGGGCTGCGGCGCGCGCCTGCTCCAGCGTCTCGGCCACCACCAGCGCCACGGCCTGGTGGTAGTGCTCCACGGCGGGGCCGGCCAACAGCCGCGCGGTGTTGAAGTTGCCCTTGGTCAGGCTGCCGGCGCTGCGCGCCGTGACGATGGCCAGCACACCCGGTGCGGCCTGCGCCGCCGCGGTGTCGATGGCCGCAATCCGGCCCTTGGCAATGGCCGCGCCCAGCACCACGCCGTGGGCGGCATGGGGCACGGCGTCGTGGCGCTCGTAGGCGTAGCGGGCACGGCCGCTGGTCTTGAGCGGGCCGTCGATGCGGTCGAGCGGCTGGCCGACGACCTTCAACCGGTCGATCGGGTTGGTGCCGGCGGGTGTGTCGAATTTCATCGGTCAGCCTTTCGCTTCGGCCAGCACGGCGGCCAGCGTACGTTCGGCCAGCGTGATCTTGAAGCCGTTCTCATGGGTGGGCTGCGCACCGTCCAGCAGGCGGGCGGTCACGGCACGGGCACCGCGTGGCAGCTCAGCGTCTGCCGCCTCCACGCGCCAGGGTTTGTGCGCCACGCCACCGAGGGCCACGCGGCCGCTGCCGTCGGGCTGCACGATGGCGGCCACCGACACCAGCGCGAAGGCGTAGGACGCGCGGTCGCGCACCTTGCGGTACAGCTGCCTGCCGCCCACGGGCGGGGGCAGGGTGACCGAGGTGACCAGCTCGCCCGGTGCCAGCGCCGTCTCGATCTGCGGGGTGTTGCCGGGCAGCCGGTGGAAGTCGGCGATCGGGATGGTGCGGGCGGCACCGTCGGCACGCACCGTCTGCACCGTGGCGTCCAGCACCCGCAGGGCCACCGCCATGTCGCTCGGATGCGTGGCGATGCAGGCGCTGCTGCCGCCGATGACGGCATGCTGCCGGCTGAAGCCCTGGACGGCCGCACAGCCGCTGCCGGGTTGGCGCTTGTTGCAGGGCAGGTTGGTGTCGTAGAAGTAGGGGCAGCGCGTGCGCTGCAGCAGGTTGCCGGCCGTGGTGGCCTTGTTGCGCAGCTGGCCCGAGGCGCCGGCCAGCAGCGCGCGCGACAGCACGCCGTGGTCGCGCCGCACGCGGGCGTCGGCCGCCAGGTCGGTGTTGCGCACCAGCGCGCCGATGCGCAGGCCGCCCTCGGCCGTGGGCTCGATGCGGTCCAGGCCGATGCCGTTGACATCGACCAGGTGCGCCGGCGTCTCGATCTGCAGCTTCATCAGGTCCAGCAGGTTGGTGCCGCCGGCGATGAACCGGGCACCCGGCGTGCGGGCCACGGCCAGCGCGGCCTCGGCCGGGGTGCGGACACGTTCGTAGGTGAAGGGCTTCATGCGCGTGCTCCGGCCACTTCGATGACCGCCTCGACGATGTTGGAGTAGGCGCCGCAGCGGCAGATGTTGCCGCTCATGCGCTCGCGCAGTTCTTCTGCGGACAGCAGCGGGCGCACCGTCAGGTCGGGGCTCACATGGCTGGGCACGCCGGCCTTGATCTCGTCCAGCACGGCCACCGCCGAGCAGATCTGGCCCGGCGTGCAGTAGCCGCACTGGTAGCCGTCGTGCTTGACGAAGGCGGCCTGCATGGGGTGCAGCGCGCCGGGCTGGCCCAGGCCTTCGATGGTGGTCACGCTGGCGCCGTCGTGCATGGCCACCAGCGACAGGCAGGCGTTGATGCGCCGCCCGTCCACGATGACGGTGCAGGCACCGCACTGGCCGTGGTCACAGCCCTTCTTGGTGCCGGTCAGCTGCAGGTTCTCGCGCAGCGCGTCGAGCAGGGTGGTGCGCGTGTCGGCGTCCAGCGTGTGGGGCTGGCCATTGACCGTGAGGCTGGTGCGCATGCTTGGCACGGCGCCATCGGTGCTGCGGGTGGTGCCGGAGGCGGGCAGGGTGGCCGTCTGGGCGCAGCCGGTCACCGACAGCGCGGTGGCCGATGCGGCGCTGGCGAGCATGAGGCCGCGCCGGGAGATCGGGGAAATGTTCATCGTGTGCAGGATTCGGGTGGAGTGCCTTGCACTCTAGGGAGTCGCCGGCCTGCGCACTAGCCGCCCGGGGGTTGACGCAGCAGCAAGCTGCGGTTGATGGTGGTTCGGCCTGCGGACGGATCGCGGGCAGGCGTGGCAGCGGCGCGATCCGGCGCGACGTCGTTCACGAAACCCGCACACCAGCTCCCGAAAACCGTCATGGACGCTGCGACACCCTGCTGCATAGACTGCCCCGCAGACAAGCCACAGGAGACACCGCATGCTGAAGATGACCGCCGCCGTCATGTACGAACAGGGCCTGCCGGCTCCCTACGCGCAGAGCCGCCCCTTTCGCATCGAGGAGGTGGAGCTGGACGGCCCGGGCGACGGCGAGGTGCTGGTCGAGGTGCGCGGCGCGGGGATCTGCCATTCCGATCTGTCGGTCGTCGAGGGGCTGCGCAAGCGGCCCCTGCCCGTGGTGGGCGGACATGAGGGCGCCGGCATCGTGCGCGAGGTCGGGCGCGGTGTGCAGGGCCTGGCCCCGGGCGACCACGTGGCCATGGCCGGTGTGGCCGGCTGCGGCCAGTGCCGTACCTGCCTGGCAGGGCGGCCGGGCCTGTGCCAGGCCGTGAGCGGCGCGCGGGCCGAGGGCATCCTGGCGACCGGAACGCGCCGGCTGCGGCTGGCCGGTGGCGGCAAGCTGAACCACTACAGCGGCATCTCGGTCTACGCGCAGTACGCGGTGGTGGTGCCGCAATCGCTCGTGAAGATCAGCAAGGACGTGCCGCTGGACGTGGCCGCCCTGTTCGGCTGCGCGGTGGTGACGGGTGCCGGGGCGGTGTTCAACAGCGCGCGGGTGAGGCCGGGCGCGCGCGTGGCCATCATCGGCCTGGGCGGTGTCGGCCTCACGGCCGTCATGGCGGCGCGCGAGGCGGGCGCCTCGCAGATCATCGGCATCGACGTGCTGCCGGCCAAGTTCGACCTGGCACGCGCCGTGGGCGCAACCGACTGCGTGGACGCGCGCGACCCGGACGCCGTGCAGCAGGTGCTGGCCCTGAGCGATGGCGGTGTGGACCACGCGTTCGAGATCTCGGGCAACCTGCACGCGCTGCAGATGGCCCAGGCCATCGGCGTGCGCGGCGGCGAGGTCATCGGCGTGGGTGTGGGACAGAGCAGCGCCAGCTTCACCGTCCCCCACCTGGCCTGGGTCTGCGAAGAGCGTGTGCTGCGTGGCTCCTTCATGGGGGGCGGCGTGCCGCAGGACGACATCCCCCGGTACGTGGACATGTACCTGCGCGGGCGCCTGCCGGTGGACCGGCTGCGCAGCGAGCACATCGGCTTCGACCGGCTGAACGAAGGTTTCGACCTGCTGCATGGCGGCGGCGTCGTGCGGCAGATCCTGCTGCCCCACGGTTGAGCCGTGCCGCGTGGTGCGGCACCGGGCTCAGGGCAGCTGCGGCAGGCCGGGCAGGATCTTGTCGAGCGTGATCGGGTAGTCGCGCACGCGCACGCCGGTGGCGTTGTAGACGGCATTGGCGATCGCAGCCGCCACGCCGGAAAGCCCCAGCTCGCCGACGCCCTTGGCCTTCATGGGCGAGATCGTCGGGTCGACCTCGTCGAGGAACACCACGTCGAGGTGCGGCACATCGGCATGGGCCGGCACCTCGTAGCTTGCCAGGTCGTGGTTCACGAACAGGCCCAGACGCTTGTCCACGGCCAGGTCTTCCAGCAGGGCCGAGCCGATGCCCATGGCCATGGCGCCGATGACCTGGCTGCGCGCGGTCTTCGGGTTCAGGATGCGGCCCGCGGCGCACACCGCCAGCATGCGGCGCACCCGCACTTCGCCGGTGTGGCGGTCCACGGCGACCTCGGCGAAATGCGCGCCGAAGGTTTCCTGTGCATAGGCCCTGGCCATGCTGTCGCCGAACGCCACATGGTCCTGCACCACCAGCTCGCCGTCGCGTGCGGCGCTGGCCAGGGGCATGCTGCGCGTGCTCGAACGCACCTGCCCCTCGGCGAAGTCGATGTCGGTCAGGGAGAAGTTGAGCCGCTGGGCCACGGCGGCGCGCAGCTTCACGCATGCGGCGTAGACGCCGGACGTCGAGCTGGTCGCGCCGCGCTGGCCGACGGAGCCCACCGTCACCGGGTAGTCCGAATCGCCCAGCCGCACGACCACCTGGTCCAGGCCCACGCCCATCATCTCGGCGGCGGTCTGCGCAATGATGGTGTAGCTGCCGGTGCCGATGTCGGTCATGTCGGTTTCCACCGTCACGGTGCCCTGGCGGTCCAGCCGCACGCGGGCGCCGGAATCGCGCGTCTTCGCGCCACGGATGGCGGACGCCACGCCCATGCCGATCAGCCAGCGGCCCTCGCGCCGGCTGGCGGGCCTGGGGTCGCGCGCATGCCAGCCGAACGCGCTGGCACCCGTGCGCAAGGCCTGCACCAGTTGGCGCGTGGAGAACGGCCGCGCCGGGTTGGCCGGGTCGGCCTGCGTGTCGTTCACGATGCGCAGCTGCACCGGGTCCATGCCGAGCGCGACGGCCAGCTCGTCCATTGCCGCTTCGAGCGCCATCATGCCGGAGGCCTCGCCCGGCGCGCGCATGGAGCTGCCCTCCGGCAGGTCGAGCAGGGCGCGGCGCGTGCGGGTCATGCGGTGGGCGCCGGCGTAGAGCACGGGCGTCTGGATCGTGGCGGGCTCCGGGTAGCCGTTCTCGACATTGCCCGACCAGCTCTCGTGGCCGATGGCCAGCAGGCGGCCGTCGCGGCCAGCGCCCAGGCGCACGCGCTGGATGGTGGCGGGGCGGTGCGTGGTGTTGTTCGCGATCAAGGGCCGGGGCAGCACCAGCCTGACCGGCCGCCCCGCCGCGCGCGCGGCCACAGCGGCCAGGATGGCGTCGGCCATGGAGGTGGCCTTGCCGCCGAAGCCGCCACCGATGAAGGGCGAGCTGACACGCACCTTGGCCTTGGGAATGCCCAGGGCCTTGGCCACGTCGCGCGCGGCCCAATCGATGGTCTGCACCGAGGTCCACAGCGTGAGCCGGTCGCCGGCCCACGCGGCGATGGTGGCGTGCGGCTCCATCATGGCGTGGGTCTGGTCGGGTGTGGTGTAGCGCGCGTCCACCGCGACGGGCGCGGCGGCGAACGCACTGTCGAAGTCGCCCAATTGGCCGTCCGGCGTCTGCGGCGGGCGTGTGGCCGACGGCTGCGCCGCCGCCAGGTCGAACGCGCCGGGCGCGCTGGCGTAGGCCACCTGGACCAGATGCGCCGCCGCACGGGCCTGCTCGAAGGTCTGCGCCACGACCACGGCCACCGCCTGGTGGTAGTGCAGCACGCGCGGGCCGGCCAGCGGTGCGGCGGCGATGAAATCGCCCAGCGCCAGCGGCCCCGCGTTCTGCGCCGTCACGATGGCGATGACGCCCGGGGCCTGCCGCGCGGCGCTGGTGTCGATCGACACGATGGTGCCGGTGGCGATCGCGGCGCCCACGACGAAGCCGTGCGCCTGCCCAGCCACTGCGTCGTGCCGGTCGGCAGCGTAGGGCGCGCGCCCGGTCGTCTTGAGCGGGCCGTCGATGCGGTCGATGGGTTGGCCGACCACGCGGCATCGGTCGATGGGGTTCGCGGGCGCTGGACTGTCGAATTGCATCGTGGTGGCTCGTGGAAGGGCGGCGGATGGACGGACGGCCGTCCGCCTCGGTTCTCCGGACCAGTCTAGGCAGCGTGCCTGGCCCGCACTAGCCCATGCTGGCTTGCGGCACTGGCAACGGGCGGTTGCGAATGCGGCCACGCCTTCGATCCGCAAGTGCAGCTTGCCAATCCTTCAAGGCGACGCGGTCTAGTGCGCCAGCCACCCCCTCTCTACAGTCCATCCATCGCATGTGCCAGCCTGGCGCATGCCGCCTGCTTCGACCGAATCCAATCCATGTGCACCAGCGGCAACGCCGCCTGCACGCAGAGGCCCCCATGACATCCGCCAGCACGCCCGCCACCGAAGTCCCCGTCTCCCAAGGCCGCGTGGGCGAACTGCGCCTGCTGCTGATCCTCGGCGCGCTGATGGCCTTCACCTCGCTGTCCACCGACATCTACCTGCCGGCCATGCCGCAGATGGCGCGCGAGTTGCGCGGCAACGTGGAACTGACCATCACGAGCTTTCTCGTCGGCTTCGCGCTGGCGCAACTGGTCTGGGGACCGGTGAGCGACCGCATCGGCCGGCGCCGGCCGCTGGCCATCGGCGTGTCGCTGTTCGTGGTGGGCTCGGTCGGCTGCGCGCTGGCGCAGACCATGGAGCAGATGGTGTTCTGGCGCATGTTCCAGGCCTTCGGCGCCTGCACCGGCCCCATGCTGGCCCGCGCCATGGTGCGCGACCTGTACCCGCGCACGCAGGCGGCGCAGACGCTGTCCACGCTGACGGTGATCATGGCCATCGCGCCCATCGTCGGGCCGCTGCTCGGCGGACAGATCGTGCGCTTCGGCTCCTGGCACGGCATCTTCTGGCTGCTGGCGGCCGTGGGCGCGCTGATGCTGCTGGCGCTGCGCCAGCTGCCCGAGACCTTGCCGGTGGCGCGCCGGGCCACGACACCGGCGTTCAGCGCGTTCGCCGACTACCGTGCGCTGCTGGGCAACGCGGTCTTCATGCGCTACACCTGGTGCGTGACGCTGTTCTACGTCAGCGCCTATGCCTTCATCACGGGCTCTCCGCACGTGTACATCGAATTCTTCGGCGTGCCTCCGCAGCACTACGGTTGGCTGTTCGCGCTCAACATCGTGGGCCTCATGGCGGTGAGCCTGGCCAACCGCAAGCTCGTGGGACGCTTCAGCCTGGACACGCTGCTGCGCGTCGCCACCACGGTGGCCGCCGTGGCCATGCTGGTGTGCCTGGGCCTGGCCGAGGCGCACATCGGCGGCCTGGCAGGCATCGTCGTTCCGGTGTTCGTGTTCTTCTCGATGAACGGCATCATCGCAGCCAGCGCGACCGCAGCCGCCCTCGATGGCGTGCCGCCCCAGCTGGCGGGCTCGGCCGCCGCGCTGATCGGCGCATTGCAGTACGGCAGCGGCATCGTCTCGTCGCTGTTGCTGGCGGCGCTGCCCAACGGCACACCACGCAGCTTGACCGCAGTGATGGCGGTGTTCGCCGTCGCTTGCGCTGCGATGGCGTTCTGGCGCCGCGGCGGCGCACTGGCCCGGGCGCCGCAGCGCTGACATCCGCACGGTCCGACACGGCCGCCTTCTCTTCTTGCCTCTGGAGACCTCCACCATGAAAACATTCCTGCCTCCCGCAACGCTGGCCCTGTGCGCCGCCGCCATCGGCGCGGCCGCGTACGCGCAACCGGCACCCTCGGCACCCTCGGCGCCACTCGTGATCGAGCAGCAGGGCAGCTTCGCAGCCGGCGGCACGATGGCCACGGCACCCGGCAGCTTCGATCCCCGCAAGCCGCTCGAGCCCGCTGGCCAGACCTACCGCGGCGACCACGCCTACGCGTTCTTCCAGATCCCGGCCCAGGCGCGGCCACTGCCCATCGTGATGTGGCACGGTGCCGGCCAGTTCTCCAAGACCTGGGAGACCACGGCCGATGGACGCGAGGGCTTCCAGACCATCTTCCTGCGCCGCAAGTTCGGCGTCTACGTGGTCGACCAGCCGCGCCGGGGCGATGCCGGGCGCAGCATGGTGGAGGGTAGCGTCAAGCCCACGCCGGACGAGCAGCTGTGGTTCAACCAGTTCCGCGTCGGCGTGTGGCCCAACTACTTCGCGGGCGTGCAGTTCGCGCGCGACGGCGAGACGCTGAACCAGTACTTCCGCGCGATGACGCCCAACACCGGGCCGTTCGACATCCAGGTCGTGTCCGATGGCGTGGCCGCCGTGGTCGAGCGGGCCGGCCCGTCCATCCTGTTCACGCATTCGCAGAGCGGCGGGCCGGGCTGGCTGACGGCCATCAAGAACGCCAAGGTGCGCGCCATCGTCTCGTTCGAGCCCGGCAGCAGCTTCGTGTTTCCGGAGGGCGAGCTGCCGGCGCCGATCAAGAACGCGTTCGACACGGTGGTGGGCGTGCCCGTGCCCATGGCGCAGTTCACGGCGCTGACGAAGATCCCGATCCTCGTGCTCTACGGCGACAACATTCCGGCCGAGCCGGTGGACCTGCCGGCGCAGGACAGCTGGCGAGCACGACTGCAGATGGCGCGGGTCTGGGCCGATACCGTCAACCGACATGGCGGCGATGCCCGGGTCGTGCACCTGCCCGAAGTCGGCATCCGCGGCAACACGCACTTTCCGTTCTCCGACCTGAACAACGTGCAGATCGCCGACCTGGTGTCGAAGTTTCTCGCCGACAAGAAGCTGGACCGATGACCGCGACCCGGCCATCCGATCCCGCTGCGCCAACCCATCCAACGAAAGTCACCAAGCCATGAAGCACCGCACTCTCGGAAACCGTCTGGACGTCTCGGCCCTGGGCCTGGGCTGCATGAGCATGAGCGCCCTGTACGGGCCGCCGGCCGACCGGCAGCAGATGGTCCAACTCATCCGTGCCGCGCACGAGCGCGGCGTCACGCTGTTCGACACGGCCGAGTCCTACGGTCCGTTCACCAACGAGGATCTGCTCGGCGAGGCCCTGCAGCCCATCCGCGACCAGGTGGTGATCGCGACCAAGTTCGGTTTCGACATCGACCTGCAAAGCGGCGAGCGGCGTGGCGGCACCAACAGCCGGCCCGAGCACATCAAGGCCGCCGTGGAAGGCTGCCTGAAGCGCCTGCGCACCGACCGCATCGATCTGCTGTACCAGCACCGCGTGGACCCGGCCGTGCCGATCGAGGAGGTGGCCGGCGCCGTGAAGGACCTGATCGCCGAGGGCAAGGTCCAGCACTTCGGCCTGTCGGAGGCGGGCGTGCAGACCATCCGCCGCGCCCATGCCGTGCAGCCGCTGACGGCGGTGCAGAGCGAGTATTCCCTGTTCTGGCGTGGGCCCGAGCAGGAGCTGCTGCCGGTGCTGCTCGAGCTGGGCATCGGCTTCGTGCCGTTCAGCCCCCTTGGCGCCGGCTTTCTGACGGGCAAGATCGACGAGCACACCCAGTTCGATCCGACGGACTTTCGCAACCACGTGCCGCGCTTCTCGCCCGAGGCGCGCAAGGCCAACGCGGCCCTGGTCGACGTGGTGACGGCCGTGGCGCAGCGCAAGGGGGCCACGCCCGCGCAGGTGGCGCTGGCCTGGCTGCTGGCACAGCATCCCTGGATCGTGCCGATCCCCGGCACCACCAAGCTGCACCGCCTGGAAGAGAACCTGGGCGCGGCAGACCTCGCATTGAGCGCGGCCGATCTGGCGCAGATCGAGGAGCAGGTCGCCAAGGTGCAGGTGCGCGGCGAGCGCCTGCCCGCCGCGGCACTGCAGATGACGGGTCTTTGACGCCGTGACCAGCATGGACAGGATCGACGGCTTCTCCGCCATGCGCCGGGCGCGGTGGGCGGCGCTGCTGGGCGTGTCTCTTGCGGGCGCACTGCTGCATCCGATCGCGCGCGCCGAGCCCAACCGCGTCAGCTTTCCCGACCTCGCGCAGCAGGTGCACTACGCCACCGTCAAGCGCGGCAATGTGACCGAGCACATCTCCACCACGCGCGAGGCGCTGGAGGCCATCCAGAAGAAGCAGCCCATCCCGGATGGCACGCAGTTCGTGCTGGCGGACTACCGCGACGGGGCGATCTTTCGCTACTTCGTGATGGAGAAGGGGGCAGGGTGGGGCGCGGATTTCGAGGAGCGCCGGCGCACGGGCGACTGGCAGTTCCAGTGGTTCTGGCCGAACAGGCAGATCAACCTGAAGGAGAACACGGCGCGCTGCATGGCCTGCCACCAGTCGCAGAAGGAGCAGAACTACCTGTTCACCGCGCCCCGGCTTGCCGCGTTCCGCGGCACACCCATCGAGTAGTCCATGCACCCGATGCTGCGATCACGCCTGGTGCTGGACCTGTTCTCCGCCGGTTTGCTGTTGCTGGCCATGGCCTACCACTGGCAGGGCAACGCATTCCATGAGGTCGTGGGCACGGCCATGTTCGCGCTGGTCGTCGCGCACAACCTCTTGAACCGCCGTTGGTGGGGCGCGCTGGCCAGGCCGCGCAGTCGCCAGCGCAGCAGCGGGCACACGGCGCTGAGCATGCTGCTGCTGGTCGCGTTGCTGGTGCTGCTGGCCACCAGCGTGATGATCTCGGAGACGGTGCTGGCCTTTCTGTCGCCCACCGGCGGCTTCACGGCGCGCCAGGTGCATGGCTTCGTCGGCTACTGGGTGCTGGCCGTCGTGGCCATCCACATCGGCCTGCGCTGGGCCGTGGTCATGGCGGCGGCGCGCAGCCTGTTCAAGATCACCAGCGCCAGCCGCGTCCGCGGCCTGGTGCTGCGCGGACTCGCGCTCGGCATGGTGGCGGCGGGTGTGAACTCGGCCGGCGCGCTCGGCGTGCTGCCCCGGCTCTTGTTCGAGATGCGCCTGGACTGGTGGAACTTCGAGGAGTCCGTGGCTGGATTCTTCGTCCATTGCCTGCTGTTCGCCGGTGCGCTGATCGTCGTGACGCACCACCTCCAGTTGCTGCAGCGCGGCCGGCGCAGCCGAACGGCCAACGCCACCGTGCCGCAGCCCCCAGCTTCCTCCTTCCCAACCCAACCGGATCGAACGCCATGAAACTGCTCCAATCCCTGCTGCTGCCCATGATGGCCGTCACCGCCATCGAAGCCGGTGCGCAAGGCAGCGTGCCCGACACCCCGGCCGCGCGCATGGCGCGCGAGACCGCACCGCAACTGTTCGCTTACACGCAGGACGTGCTGTTCGGCGATGTCTGGAAGCGCAAGGAGCTGGCGCCGCGCGACCGCAGCCTGGTCACGCTGTCGGCGCTGGTGGCCAACGGGCAGGCCGCGCAGATGACATCGCACATCAACCTGGGGCTGGACAACGGCCTGCAGCCGTCCGAGATCGTCGGCATCCTCACGCACCTGGCCTTCTACACCGGCTGGCCGAACGCCATGTCGGGCGTCGCCGTCGCGCGGCAGGTGTTCACGCAGCGCGGCATTGCGGCCGATGCGCTGAACGCCGCCACAGCCGAGCTGCTGCCGGTGGAGCCGCAGGCCGAGGCCCGGCGCGCCGCCACGGTCAAGGAGAACGTGGCGCCCACCGCGCCGGCGCTGGCCCGCTACACCGACGAGGTGCTGTTCGCCGACCTGTGGCGCCGCCAGGATCTGGCGCCGCGCGACCGCAGCCTGGTGACCATGTCCGCGTTGATCGCGCGCGGCCAGGTCGAACAGATGCCGTTCCACCTGAACCGCGCCATGGACAGCGGCCTCACGCAGGTGCAGGCCGCCGAGGTGGTGACGCACCTGGCGTTCTACACGGGCTGGCCGCGCGCGATGTCGGCGCTGCCGGTGCTGCAGACGGTGTTCGCGGGGCGCAAATAGCCCGTGGACGATCGCCATGGCGCCGGCTGGCGTGCGCCGGGACAGGTCACCAACAGCATCGGCATGGTCTTCGTGCCCATCCCCGCCGGCAGTTTTCGGATGGGCTCGCCCGAGCGCGATGCCGAAGCCCGGGCGTTCGAGAAGCCGCAGCACCGGGTCACCATCAGCCGCACGTTCCACCTCGGCGCGTTCGAGGTCACGCAGGCGCAGTGGGAAGCGGTCATGGGCTTCGGTGCCTACACGCTGGACCGGTCCAACCCGTACTGCAACCATGCCCGGCATGGCCGCGCGCATCACGCGGCCCAAGCATCCCGCCACTGTGTCCTGGAACGACGCGCAAGGCTTTATCGCCCAGCTGAACCAGAAGGAGCAGGGCGGCGGTTCGCACCCGGTCGGTCGCAAACTGCCCAATCCCTGGGGTCTGCACGACATGCATGGCAAAGCCTGGGAATGGGTGCAGGACTGGTACGACCCTGGCCGGGCTGTGCGCATGTGCCACCTACTACGCGATGCGGTGCCTGCAGCGCCTGAAGCGACCGCGTGCGGCAGGATCTCTCGTGGAGAAGGGACCGCGGCCATGACGGGTGGTCGATCCCGCGCTGGTTGCAGCTCCGCCCGCGCAGCGATCAGACGCAAGGGCGCCTCGGCCACGAGGCGCATCGACACGCCCGCAGGTCGCCACCGCATTGCGGGCGGATTCGCAAGGCAGACTTGCTGGTCTAGCCAGTCGAACCTGCCTAGTGCGGATGGGTCGCGCTGCCTATAGTTTTGGCATATGCCAACGGCATGTGGCGCGCGTCCACTCGTGAAACGAAAGGGCGCGGCCCGCTGCCCATGGCGTCCACGTCCAAGGAAACAAGCCCATGAAAACCATCGCCGCCGCCGCGCTTTCGCTGTCCCTGCTCGCCGCGGAGTCCTCCGACGCGTTCGCCCAGACGGTCACGGTGACGCGTGTGGGCTCGCAGCCGAGTGCGGCCGGACCAGAGAGCAACTTCACCGGCACCGTGCGCGTCGATGCGCGCTTCAGCGGTACAGGCGCTGCACGCGTCGGTGGCGGCACAGTGACGTTCTCGCCCGGCGCGCGCACCGCATGGCACACCCACCCGTTGGGGCAGACGCTCATCGTCACCGCAGGCGTCGGCCGGGTCCAGCAGGATGGCGGTCCCGTGCAGGAGATCCGGCCAGGCGACACGGTGTGGATTCCGCCCGGCGTCAAGCATTGGCATGGTGCCGCGCCCACCACCGGCATGTCCCACATCGCCATCGCCGAGTCGCTCGACGGCAAGGCCGTCGACTGGATGGAGAAGGTCAGCGACGCGCAGTATGAGCAGCGCTGAGCGAACTGCACGCACTGCCGAGCAGGAAGGACATCTCATGGGTGATCGACCGCACGTCATCTGCCACATGGTCGCCCCGCTGGATGGGCGCTTGCTGGTGGGGCCTTGGGCACCGGCCGGCAGCGCGTTCAAGACGGCGCTGCACGACGAGTACCAGCGCTTGCATTTGGCATTCGGTGCAGATGCATGGCTGGGCGGGACCACGACCATGGAAGACTTCGCGACTGGCAAACCGGCCACGGCGGGTGACCCGGCGGCCGCGCCGCCGCGCCCATGGCACATCGCCGACAAGGCAGCCAGCAAGTTCGCGATCGCGATGGATCGGCGTGGACGGCTGCACTGGAACAGCACCACGGCGGACGACGGCCACGTCGTTGTCGTGCTGGGCGCTTCGGTGGCAGACACCCACCTGGCCGAGCTGATGGCAACGGGTGTTTCCTACCTGGTCATGCCGGACGACGAGATCGACATCGCCGCCATGCTGGTGTCGCTGCGCGAACGTCTGGGCATCAAGACACTGCTGCTCGAAGGCGGGGGCAAGACCAACGGCAGCTTTCTGAAGGCGGGCGTCGTCGACGAGATCAGCCTGTTGGTGGCGCCGGCGATCGACGGCACGAGCGGCGCGCCCACCATCTTCGAAGCGGGCGAGGGCAGTGTTGGCCCGCAACTGCAGCTGGAGCTGATCGCCGCGCAGCCGCTCGCGGCGGGGACCGTGCACCTGCGTTACCGCGTGCGCCCGGCCGAGCCGGCTTAGGCAGGCCGACGGGTCACGGCGCCACCATCCACACACCACGTCCCTACGGAGCAGAAATTGTCCGGTCCCATCTCGAAGATCCTGGTTGTCGGGGCCACCGGCAGCATCGGCAGCCATGTGGTGGCGCTGGCCCTGCAAGCCGGCTATGCAGTCCGCGCACTGACGCGTGACGTGGCCAGGGCCGCGGATCTGCCGGCGCAGGCTGAACGCGTGGTCGGGGACGTCGCGCATGCCCAAACCCTTGAATCCGCCGTCGAGGGCGTGGACGCCATCGTGTTCACCCACGGCGCACAGGGCCAGGGCAAGCTTGGGTCCGAGCAGGTGGACTACGGCGCGGTGCGCAACATCCTGGCCGCGCTGAAGGGGCGCACGGTGCGCATCGCGCTGATGACCGCCATCGGCGTGACCGACCGCACCGGCAGCTACAACCGCAGCACCGAAGCCCACGACTGGAAACGCCGCGCCGAGCGGTTGGTGCGTGCCAGCGGCCTGGCCTACACCATCGTGCGGCCGGGCTGGTTCGATTACCAGGAAGCAGGGCAGAACCGCCTCGTGTTCCTGCAGGGAGACCGGCGCCACGCCGGCACCCCGGCCGATGGCGTCGTCGCGCGCCGCCAGATTGCCCAGGTGCTCGTCGCAAGCCTGGCCTCGGCCGCGGCGGAGCGCAAGACCCTGGAACTGGTGGCCGAGCACGGCGCGGCGCAGCACGATCTCGATCCCCTGTTCCTGGCCTTGCAGGCGGACCCGGCAGACGCGCTCGATGCCGTTCGGGACCTGCAGAACATGCCGTTGGGCAGCGAGCCGGAGCGCGTGCGCAACGACCTGGCCCGCATGTCTTCATCCCGTTTGCGCTGAACTTCCCGCCCGCGCCGTCTGCCCTGCGGCCACTCCCGCGTCCTCCCCGCCGGGCGTGTCCGCGGTACGCAATGAACTTGGCCCCCACTGTTGCCCGGCCCGACCCAGCGCGTAGTCCACGAAGGCCCTGAGCTTGGACGACTGCTGCCGCCGGCTCGGGTAGTACAGGTAGAAGCCCGGGAACGTCGGTGAGAAGCTGCCGAGCACGCGCTGGAGCGTCCCCGCGCGGATGTGCGGTAGCGCGAGCTGCTCGAAGGTGTAGGCCAGCCCCACGCCGTCGAGCGCAGCCTCGATGGAGAACAGCGAGTCGCTGATCGTCAGGCTGCCGCCGACCTCGTGCTCGACGGTGCGCCCGTCCACATCGAACTCCCATTTGTAGATGGCACCGCTGCCCGAGAAGCGAAAGCGCACGCAGTCGTGCTGTGCCAGCTCGGACGGATGCTGCGGCGCCGGGTGCCGCTGGAAATACGCCGGCGAGCCGACCACGGCCACCGCCACCGGGCCGCCCAGCGGCACCGCGACCATGTCCTTCTGCACGCTCTCGCCCAGGCGCACGCCCGCGTCGAGGCCTTTCTCGACGATGTCCACATAGCCCTCGTCGTTGCTGAGCTCGATCTGCACGCCGGGGTGTGCCTGCAAAAAGCCGGACAGCAGCGGCTGCAGCACCATGGCAATCGAGATGCGAGCCGCGTTGATGCGCAGCACGCCCGAGGGCCGGCCCTGCAGCGCGTGCAACTGCTCGCCGGCCTGCATCACGTCGCCGAGCGCCGGGCCGATGCGCGCCAGGTAGGCCTCGCCGGCCTCGGTCAGGCTCACGCTGCGCGTGGTGCGGTTCAGCAGCCGCACGCCGAGCCGCGCCTCCAGGCTGCGGATGGCCTGGCTCAGCGCCGAGGGCGAGACCTCCAGCGCGGCCGCGGCGGCGCTGAAGCCGCGGTGTTCAGCGACCTTCCAGAAGGCGAGCAGTCCGTCGAGCTGGTTCAGGCGCATGTCTTGAAGAATAACTTCATACGGTGTTCAGCGTTCTGCCATTTTTCTTCTCAGTGTGCGCTCCTACAGTCCCGGCCATCGACATCCCTTCGCAAGGAACCCCATGAACGACAGACAGGTGTGGCTCATCACGGGCGCTGGCCGCGGCCTGGGCCTGCACATCGCCACGGCGGCCCTGGCCGCAGGCCATGCCGTGGTGGCCACGGGCCGCGACAGCGCCCAGGTACAGGCCGCCGTCGGCGCGCACGACAGCCTGCTGGCCGTGCGGCTGGACATCACGCGTCCAGAGGACGCCCAGGCCGCGGTGGCGGCCGGCGTGGCGCGCTTCGGCCGCATCGACGTGCTGGTCAACAACGCGGGCAATTTCTACGCGGGCTTCTTCGAGGAGCTCAGCGCGGGGCAGGTGCGCCAGCAGATCGAGACGCTGCTGTTCGGCCCCATGCACGTGACGCGCGCGGTGTTGCCCGCCATGCGCCGCCAGCGCGCGGGCCTGGTGGTGACGGTCTCGTCCACCGCGGGCGTCTCGGGTGGGCTGTTCCTGACCGCGTACGCCGCCGCCAAGTTCGGCATCGAAGGCTGGATGGAATCGCTGGCGCCCGAGCTTGCGCCGTTCGGCGTGCGCACCATGCTGGTGGAGCCGGGCTTCTTCCGCACCGAACTGCTGACGCCTGGCTCCACCACGTTCGCCGAGCCAAGCCTGCCCGACTACGCCGAGCGCACGCGCGCCACGGTGGCGGCCTGGAGCGCCATGGACGGCCAGCAGGGCGGCGACCCCGCGAAGCTGGCCCGTGCTCTGGTGCAACTGGCCGCGCTGGACGAGCCGCCGGCGCGCTTTGCCGCCGGTGCCGACGCCGTGGAGACCTTCGAGGCCAAGGCGCGCCTGCTGCTGGCCCAGGCCGATGCGCACCGCGCGCTGTCGTCCTCCCTTGCCCACACGGACTGAGGACGGCCCACCATGGCAAGCCTGCACATCAACGGCCGCGCGCACCAGCTCGATGCCGATCCCGGCACGCCCATCCTGTGGGCGCTGCGCGATACGCTGGGCATGACCGGCACCAAGTTCGGCTGCGGCGCCGCCCTGTGCGGCGCCTGCACCGTGCACCTGGACGGCCAGGCGATTCGCTCCTGCGTCACGCCGATCGCGGCCGCGGAGGGCAAGCCGATCCAGACCATCGAGGCCATGACCGATGGCAGCGATGCGGTCGGCACCGCCGTTCACGCGGCCTGGGTTCGGCACGACGTAGCCCAGTGCGGCTACTGCCAGAGCGGCCAGATCATGAGCGCGACCGCCTTTCTCAAGTCCCTGCCCAAGGGCCAGCAGCCGACATCTGCCGAGATCGACAGCGCCATGGCCGGCAACATCTGCCGCTGTGGCACCTACGCCCGCATCCGCGCCGCGGTGGCCGACGCCGCCCGCGCCATTGCCTGAAGGAACCACTGTGCTGCCCCACTTCCACGAACGCGAGATGCCGCGCGCACTGCAACACCTGCTGGCACGCCAGAGCACCGCGGCCGCCAGCGCGATGCCGCGGCGAAGCTTTCTCAAGCTGGCCGGTGCCAGCGGTCTGGGTGGCTTCGCCCTGGGGGCGTTCCCGCACCTGGCCAGCGCCCAGCCTGCCACGGGCCTCAAGCCCACGCAGCAGCCATCGGCTTTCGTGCAGATCGCGCCCACCGGCGAGGTCACGGTCACCATCAACCGGCTGGAGTTCGGCCAGGGCGTGCAGACCGGCCTGCCGATGGTGCTGGCCGAAGAGCTGGACGCCGACTGGGCCCTGGTGCGCAGCCGCAACGGGTCGAGCGATGCGGCCTACGCCGACCCGCTGTTCGGCATCCACATGACCGGCGGCTCGCATTCGATCAAGAACAGCTTCACGCAGTACCGCGAGCTGGGTGCCCGCACGCGGGCCATGCTGCTGTCTGCCGCCGCCGCGCGCTGGCAGGTGGACGTGGCCAGCCTGCGTACGCAGGCCGGCACGGTGCTGGGCCCGGCGGGTCGGCGGGCCGGCTACGGCGAACTGGCCGAGGCGGCCATGGCCTTGCCGGTGCCGGAGCAGGTCACGCTGAAGAACCCCAGGGACTTTCGCATCATCGGCCAGCCCACCACACGGCTGGACGCGCGCGCCAAGAGCAGCGGCCGGCAGGACTTCGGCATCGACATGCGGCTGCCCGGCCAGCTGACCGCCGTGGTGGCGCATCCGCCCGTGTTCGGCGCCCGGCTCGCGGCGGTGGACGACAGCGCCGCGCGTGCCATCGCCGGCGTGCGCGCCGTGCTGCGCGTGCCGGTCGACCGTGGCGGCGAAGGCGTGGCCGTGCTGGCCGACGGCTACTGGCCGGCCAAGCAGGCGCGTGACGCGCTGCAATTGCAATGGGACACCAGCCGCGTCGAGAAGGCGGACAGCACGCGCCTGCTGGCGCAGTACCGCGCGCTGGCCGGCCAGAGCGGCCCGCGTGCCTTCGACGCCGACATGGCGCCGCTGGTCGCTGCCCCGCATCGGCTGCAGGCCGAGTTCGTGTTCCCCTACCTCGCGCATGCGCCGATGGAGCCGCTGAACTGCACCGTGCGCCTGTCGGACGGGCGTGCCGAACTGTGGGTCGGCACGCAATGCCCCGGCCTGGACGCCGCGGCCGCCGCCGGCGCGCTGGGCCTCAAGCCCGAGCAGGTCACGATGCATGTGCAGACGGCCGGCGGCGGCTTCGGCCGGCGCTTCGTGGGCACCAGCGACTACGTGGTCGAGGCCTGCGCCATCGCCAGGGCCGCGCGCGCCGCCGGCATCACGGCGCCGGTGCGCCTGCTGTGGAGCCGCCAAGACGACATCCAGGGCGCCTACTACCGGCCCCTGCACCTGCACCGCGCGCACATCGGCTTCGACGCCCAGGGCAGGGTGCTGGCCTGGGACCACACCATCGTCGGCCAGTCCATCACCACCGGCACGGTGTTCGGCGCGTTCCAGGTCAAGAACGGCATCGACGCCACCGCCGCCGAGGGCATGCGCGACCCCTACGGCGTGCCCATGCGACTGACCGTGCACCACCCGCAGGTGAACGTGCCGGTGCTGTGGTGGCGCAGCGTGGGCTCCACGCACACGGCCTTTGTGATGGAGACGCTGCTCGACGAGATCGCGCGCGCCACGCAGCAGGACCCGGTGGCCTACCGCATGCGCCTGTTCGGCGACCGGCACCCGCGCCACCGCGCCGCGCTGCAGCTGGCGGTGGACCGCAGCGGCTACGGCAAGGCCCGGCTGGCCGAAGGGCGCGCCTGGGGCGTGGCGGTGCACGAGTCGTTCGACTCGGTCGTGGCCTACGTGGTGGAGGCCTCGGTACGGGACGGCCGGCCGGTGCTGCACCGCGTGACCGCCGGCGTGCACTGCAACCTGGTGGTCAACCCGCGCAGCGTGGAAGCCCAGGTGCAGGGCGCGGCGGTCATGGGCCTGGGCATGTGCCTGCCGGGTGCGGCGATCACGCTCAAGGACGGTGTGGTGGAGCAGCGCAACTTCGGCGACTACCCCGTGCCGCGCATCACCGACATGCCCGAGATCTCGGTGCACACCGTGCCCAGCGCCGAACCGCCGACCGGCATGGGCGAACCCGGCCTGCCGCCGCTGGCGCCGGCGTTTGCCAATGCCATCGCGCGGGTGACCGGCAAGCCGCTGCGGGCGCTGCCGTTCGAGAGCGCATGAGGCACAGCGTCATTCGCCGGGCAGTGGCGCGCACTGGCGGTCAAACGTTGAGGGTCTGATTTCGGTTGGCTATGGCGGCATGCCGCGCAACCAGCGTGTCACCCGCCCCAAGGTCTCGCGCTCCTGGTCGGCACGCAGCGTGAGGCCGGTGTCCAGCAGGCGTGCTCCGGGCGCATGGGCGCGCAGCACCGAGAGGCTGTCCCCTGTGCCGTAGCCGCCGTGGGTGATGAACGGGACCAGTGTCTTGCCCGCCAGGTCGTGGCTGGCCAGGAAGCTGCGGACGACGGCCGGCGGCGACTGGCCCCAGATCGGGAAACCCAGGAACACGGTGGCGTAGCGTCCCGGATCCTCCACGCTGTGCTGCAGCGGCGGCCGGTAACCGCTTTGGCGCTCGCGCGTGGCCTGGGCCACGGTCTGCTCGTAGTCCTCGGGATAGGGGTCGACGGGCAGGATCTCGAACAGATCGGCGTCTTGCGCGCGGCGGATCTGGCCAGCCAGTACGCGCGTGTTGCCGGTGCGTGAGAAGTAGGCCACGAGCGTGCCGCGCTGCGCAGGGGGGTCGGCCGCACGCGCCGCGTCCGCCAACCCCGCCAGTGGCAGTGCCGCGGAGGCCGCGAGCAGCTGGCGCCTGTTCAGCGGAGCAGGGCGGCGCGGCAGGGCCATGCCAGGCTTCACAGCTGCGTGTTCTTGAGCGGCAGCTGCCGCACGCGCGTGCCGGTGGCCGCGAAGATGGCGTTCAGCACGGCCGGCGCGGCCACGGCGATGGTGGGCTCGCCCACGCCGCCCCAGAACCCGCCCGACGGCACGGTGATCACCTCGACCTTGGGCATCTCGTCCAGCCGCAGCACGTTGTAGGTGTCGAAGTTCGTCTGCTCGATGCGGCCGTCCTTGACCGTGCACTCTCCGTACAGCGCCGCCGACAGGCCGTAGACGAAGGAGCCTGCGATCTGCGCCTCCACCTGCTGCGGGTTGACCACGTGGCCGGGGTCGGTCGCGGCCACGATGCGGTGCATCTTGAGCTGTCCCTTGGTGACCGACACCTCGGCCGCCGCCGCCACATAGCTGCCGAAACCCGCGATCTGCGCAATGCCGCGGTGCACGCCGGCGGGCGGCTTGGTGTCCCATCCGATGCCCTTGGCCGCAGCTTCCAGCACCGCCAGGTGCTTGGGGTGTTTGGCCATCAGCTTTCGCCGGAAGGCGAGGGGATCGATGCCCGCCGCATGCGCCAGCTCGTCGATGAAGCACTCCAGGTAGACGGCGTTCTGGTTCAGGTTCACGCCGCGCCAGGCGCCTGGCCGCACGTGCGGGTTGCGCATGGCGTGGTCGATCAGCACGTTCGGGAAGGTGTAGCCGATGGGCATCTCCACCCCGGTGGGCACCAGGCCCTGGAACACGATGCCGTCGCTGCCTGTCGGCGTGATGCGGGACGGTGCGTGGTACGCGAAGATCGACTGGCCCGAGATGCGCATGTGCAGCGCCTCCACGTTCCCCGCGCTGTCGAGCGATGCACGCAGCCGGCATTGCGTGACCGGGTGGTACTGGCCCTGGGCCATGTCTTCCTCGCGCGTCCACATCATCTTCACGGGCGCGCCGGGCACTTGCTTGGCAATCAGCGTGGCGATGCGCACGTAGTCGGTGTACAGGCGCCGCCCGAAGCTGCCGCCGATGCGCATGGGGTGGACCTCGCAGGCGGTGGCGGGCAGGCCGGCGGCCTTGGCCATTTCGTCCAGCGCGGCATCGGCCACCTGGGTGGGGCCCCACATTTCGCAGCGCTCGGGCGTCCAGCGCACGGTGGCAGCGAGGATCTCCATGGGCGCATGGTTCTGGTAGGGGTAGCTGTAGTCGGCCTCGATCACCCGCGCGGACTTGGCCAGCACGGCCTTGGCATCGCCGGCCTGGTTGCCGATGTAGGGCGTCTCGGCGGACAGGCCCTCGCGCAGCATGGCAGCGATGGTCTCGCTGGACGCCTTGGCACCCGCGCCTTCGTCCCAGACGATGGGCAGCGCATCGAGTGCCGTCTTGGCGCGCCAGAAGGTGTCGGCCACGACGGCCACGGTGGCGTCGTCCACGCGCAGCACGTGCTTGACGCCACGCCGACCGGCGATGGCCGCTGCGTCGAAGCTGACCAGCTTGCCGCCGTGCACCGGGCAGCCTTTGGGCACGGCCACCAGCATGCCGGGCATCTGCAGATCGGGGCCATACACCAGGCTGCCGTTGAGCTTGTCGGCCGTGTCCAGGCGCTTCAGGGGCTGGCCGGCGATGGTCCAATTCTTGGGGTCCTTCAATGCGACCTGCGTGGGCGGGGTCAGCTTGCCGGCCGCCGCCGCGACGGCGCCGTAGCTGGTCTTGCGCCCGCTGGCCGCGTGCGTGATGACGCCCTTGGCCACGCTGCACTGTGCGGCCGGCACGCCCCAGCCGTCAGCGGCCGCCTGTACGAGCATGGTGCGCGCCATCGCGCCGCCCTGGCGCACGTACTCCTGCGAGCCGCGGATCGCGCGCGAGCCGCCCGTGGACAGATCGCGCCAGACGTTCCGGCGACTGCGGTTCATGGCCGGCTTGACGAGCTCGAAGCGCACCTGGCCCCAGTCGCATTCCAGTTCCTCGGCCACCAGCTGGGCCAGCCCGGTCAGCGAGCCCTGGCCCATCTCGGTGCGCGCGATGCGGATGGTGACCGTGTCGTCGGGGCGCACCACGACCCAGGCGTTGACCTCGGGCGGCGCTGCCGTCTGCGCCGAAACGGCCCGAGGCAGCACGGAAAAGCCGAAGGTGAAGGCACCGGCGGTGGTGCCCGCCGTGACCAGGAAGCCGCGGCGCGACAGGCGTGCGCCTTGTTGTTGCGTGGCAGAAGTCATCGCATGCCTTTCAGTTGCTGGCCACGGCCGACATGCGCCGGGCGGCCAGCTTGATGCCTTCGAGCACGCGCCCGTAGGTGCCGCATCGGCAGATGTTGCCGATCTGTGCGCGGATCTCTTCGTCGGTGGGATTCGGGTTCTGCGCCAGCAGTGCCGAGGCGGCCATCAGCATGCCGGACTGGCAGTAGCCGCACTGCGCCACGTCCAGTTCGGCCCAGGCCTGCTGCAAGGGGTGGGGCTTGTCGGCACCCAGGCCCTCGATCGTGACGATCTTCTGCTCGGGCGTGACGGCGCTGACCGGCATGACGCACGACCGCATCGCCGCGCCGTCCAGGTGCACGGTGCAGGCGCCGCACTGGGCGATGCCGCAACCGTACTTGGAGCCGGTCAGGCCCACGTGCTCGCGGATCACCCACAGCAAGGGGGTGTCGTCCTCGACATCGACCGCCACCGGTTTGCCGTTGATGTTCAGTTGGGCCATGAAGGGTTCCTGTGCATGGATTTGACGTGTGATTTGGTGGGCCGCCAGCCCGGCCAGACTGGAGCGGGGCTGCCGTGACCGGCCACATGCGGGCGGTGCTGCTTGGAACGACTGTAGGTGCGGAAGGTCCCGTTGCATACGCAAGCGGGGCTTGCTCCTTTGGCAAGCGTGGCTTGCCGGTGCGGGCGCCGTCGATGTGCCGACAAGCGCAGCTTGCCGATGTCGCAAGCTGTACACCACTAGCCCATGCATCCTGGCGTGCCTACAGTTCTGGCACATCTACCAAGGAGTTCGAACATGAAGGAAGTCGTCGTTGTCATCGGCCCGGGATCCATCGGCCAAGCCATTGCCCGGCGTGTGGGCGCAGGCAAGCAGGTGCTGCTGGCAGACCTGCGCGAGGAGAATGCGCTGTCCGCCGCCAAGGTTCTGAGCGAAGCCGGATTCGAGGTCAGCACGGCGTCTGTGGACATCGCCTCGCGTGCGTCGATCGAGCAACTGGTCGAAACGGCCAAGGGCCTGGGCAGCATCACGGGACTGGTCCATGCGGCCGGCGTGTCGCCGTCGCAGGCCCCGCCGGCCACGATCCTGCAGGTCGACCTCTACGGAACGGCGGTGGTGCTGGAGGTGTTCGGCAACGTCATCGCCCGAGGAGGCTCGGCCGTGGTGATCGCCTCGCAATCCGGCCACCGCCTGCCGGCTCTGACGCCGGAGCACGACAGGCTGCTGGCGCTGACTCCGGCCGACGCGCTGCTGGCACTTCCGATGCTGCAACCCGCCGAGGTCACCGATCCCCTGCACGCCTACCAGATCTCCAAGCGCTGCAACGCGCTGCGCGTGAAGGCCGAAGCAGTGCGCTGGGGCGCGCGCGGGGCCCGTGTCAACTGCATCAGCCCCGGCATCGTGATGACGCCGCTGGCCAAGGACGAGCTGACCGGCCCGCGCGGCGCCGGCTACCGCCGCATGATCGCGCTGTGCCCGGCCGGCCGTGCCGGCACGCCCGATGAGATCGCCCATCTGGCCGCGCTGCTGATGGGCGCGGATGGGGGCTTCATCACCGGCAGCGATTTCCTGATCGACGGCGGCGTCACCGCCTCGTACTTCTACGGCGCGCTGGCGCCCGCCTGAGCGGCCCCCCGGACGAACAGCGCGCGCCCGCGCTCTTCCGCGGTATGGAGTTCCTGCTGACTCAGCACATAGGTGTGGTTGTTGGCCAGGCGGTCGATGGCCAGGTCGATGAAGGCCCGCACCCGCGCGGGCTGCGACACGCGGCTGCCGTAGTAGACGAACACGCTGGAGAAGTCCGCCACGTGCGGCGTGAGCAGCGGAACCAGCCGGCCGGCGCGGATGTGCGCCGCGGCGGTGATGGCGGTCAGCTGGCCCAGCACGCGCCCGCCCAGCACGGCTTCGGTTTCCATTTCTTCCTCGTTGACGCAGAAGGAGGGCGGCACGTCCTGTTCGATGCTGCTGTCGCCCTGGCGCAGCCGCCAGGGCATGACCCGGCCCGTGGACGGGAAGCGGAACACGCTGCAGCGGTGTTCGGCCAGTTGCTCGATGCGCTCGGGCGCGCCATGGCGCTCCAGGTAGCGGGGTGCCGCGCAGATGATGAGCTGCATCGGGAACAGCCGGCGTGCGATCACCCCTTCTGCCGGCGAGAGACCGATGCGAAAGCCCACGTCCGCCCGGTCTTCCACCCAGTTGCCGATGCGGTCGTCGAGTTGCACGTCGGCCTGCACCTCGGGATGGATCTCGCAGAACTCCTGCAGCAGCGAGGCGAGCACCGGCCGGAAGGTGGAGTGCGGGCCGACGATGCGCAGCGGGCCGGCGATCTCGTCCTTGGCGTCGCGCGCCTGGGCCAGCGCGCGTTCCAGGCCAGCCAGGGAAGGGCGGGCGGCGTCCAGGAACTGCTGACCCTCGGCCGTCAGCTGCATGTTGCGCGTGGTGCGGTGGAACAGGCGCACGCCCAGGTGCTTCTCCAGCTGCGCCAGGGCCTGGCTGGCGGCCTGGGGCGTCATGCCCTGTGCGGCAGCGGCCTGTCGCAGGCTGCCCAGGTCGGCGGTCTTGACGAAGGTGGAGATGGAGCGTAGTTCGTTGATGGGCATGGGGCGTCCTCGGCGCGCAGATTATGGGCATCGCGCCCATTCCCCCACGCGCACTGTCAACGCCGGCTTGCCAGTGCCGCAAGTGCGCGCCCTCTAGTGCGGGGCGACGCAGCTTCCTAAAGTCACACAGTCATCGATGACGGTGCAAAACCTATGAAAACACGCATCCTGGGAGATCCGCACACGGGGCTGCAGGTCTCTGAGCTCGGTCTGGGCTGCATGGGCCTGAGCTTCGGCTTCGGCCCGGCGGTCGATTACCGCCAGGCCGTGGCCTTGCTGCGCGACGCAGCCGAGCGCGGCGTGACCCTGTTCGACACGGCGGAGGTCTACGGCCCCTACACCAATGAAGAGCTGGTCGGCGAAGCGCTGCAGCCGCTGCGCGCGCAGGTCCGCATCGCCACCAAGTTCGGGTACCGCATCGAAGCCAGCGGCGCGTTCTCAGGCGTGGACAGCCGGCCCAGCCGCATCCGTGCGACGGTGGACGCCGCGCTCAAGCGCCTGCGGACCGACCGGATCGACCTGCTGTACCAGCATCGTGTGGACCCGGCCGTGCCCATCGAAGAGGTTGCCGGCACCGTGGCCGATCTGGTGCGCCAGGGCAAGGTGCTGCACTTCGGTTTGTCCGAGGCTGGCGCGGCCACGATCCGGCGCGCGCATGCGGTCCACCCGGTGGCCGCGCTGCAGGTGCACTATTCGCTGTGGATGCGCGAACCGGAGGCGGTGCTGCTGCCGCTCTGCGAGGAGTTGGGCATCGGCCTCGTGCCCTGGGGACCGCTGGGCCAGGGCTTCCTGACCGGCCGCATCGCGCGTGGCACGCGCTTCGACGATCCCTGGGATCTGCGCTCGACCTTTCCGCGCTTCACACCGCAGGCGCTGCAGTCGAACTTCGCGCTGGTGGAGTTCCTGCAGGACCTGGCTGCGCGCAGACGCAGCACGCCAGCGCGCCTGGCTCTGGCATGGCTGCTGGCGAAGAGGCCGTTCATCGTGCCGATCCCGGGCGTGCAAAAGCCCGAGCACCTGGATGACAACCTGCCGGCGGCGGACATGGTGCTCGACCCGGACGACCTGCGCGCGATGGACGACGCGCTCGCAAACCTGCATGTCGAGGGCGCGCCGCTGCCACACCGTCTGGCCGCAGCGATCGAGCGCTGAAGCGGCAAGGCTCGCCCTTGACGCGTCTGTAGAGCGTCCCGTGGCTTGGTCAATGCAGGGTGGTGGATGCTTCCTGCGGGGCGGGCAGGGGCTCGCGCGCCTGGAGCGCGGGTGTACTGCCGAACAGCGCGATGGCCCAGTCGGCGAAGGCGCGCACGCGTGCGTTCAGGTGGCGGTTCGGCGGGTACACCAGATGGATCGGCAGCTGCGGGTGCGACCACTCGGGCAGCACCTGCACGAGCGAGCCGTCGTCCAGGTAGGGCGCGGCCTGGAAGCTGGCGACCTGGGTGATGCCCAGGCCGGCGAGAGCGGCCGAGGTCAGTGCGTTGCTCTCGTTGACCGCCAGCTGGTAACGGCCGGCCAGCTCCAGATGCTCACCGTCCTGCACGAACTCGTGCGGAAACGAGCGTCCGGTGCGCGACGAGAAGTAATTGATGGTGCGGTGCCCGTCAGCTTCCAGGTCCTGCGGATGGGCGGGCATGCCGTGCACCCGCAGATAGCCGGGCGAGGCCACGGTCACGACCGACAGCGTGCCGATGCGGCGCGCCACCAGCGACTGCTCGGTCAGGCTGCCGGCGCGGACCACGCAGTCCACGTTGTCGGCGATCAGGTCGACCGGCCGGTCGCCCACGCCCAGGTCGAGCTGGATGGACGGGTTGCGGGCGAAGAACTGCGGCAGCGCCGGGATCACGAGCAGGCGTGCGATGGAGGCGCCAACGTCCACGCGCAGCCGGCCGCTTGGAGCGGCGTTCGCCTGCGTCATGCTGGTCTCGATGTCGTCCAGGTCGGCCAGCAGCCGCAGCGTGCGTTCGTAGTAGGCCGCGCCGTCGGGTGTGACGGTCACGCGGCGGGTCGTGCGGTGCAGCAGCTGCACGCGCAGCCGGCTCTCCAAGTGCTGGATCTGCTTGGTTACCGTGCCCTTGGGCAGCGACAAAAGATCGGCTGCGCGTGTGAAGCTGCCCGATTCGACAACGCGAACGAAGCAGCGCATGGAAGAGATCTGGTCCATCGGTCTGGTGTGTGCAGGTGGCAACGGTGGACGCCGATGGTGCGTGAATGTGCCGCGTCAGACTAGCAAGCGGCGCTTGCCAGTGCGGCAAGGACTTCAGTTGGCGTTGATTGGTACACGGTCGCCTGGTACCGCAAGTTGGGCAGGTGGGCACGGAGCGGTCGATGCTGCATCGTCCTTTTATTTACATAATATACATCGTATAAATTAACATCCAAGCATTCGCTGCGCGACGGCAACGGCGCTGGGCAGCGCCGTCAGCCTTCACTGGCCTGCTCGTGATCGGCCTTGCTGCCTTCCAGCCACTTGCGGTGCAACTGGTTGCCCCGGCGCATGGCCTCCTGAGCCTTCCGGTACTGTCGCCTCGATAAATAGCGCCAAACGCTCACAATCAACAGCGGCACAACAATGCTTGCTGCGAGCAGGTAGACCGCCGTCAAATGGTGCTCAGGAGTGTTCATTGCCTTCCGAAACGATGCAAGCGGACGCGACTATAGGCCTTAAGCTAACAAATGGTCTGAAAACGTACAACATGTCAGCTGCCCGTCAGCAATTTCACCACTTTCCTCTGGGCTGGCGTTGCCGCACGGCATCTCCGATGAGCTTGGCCACGTCAGCCCGGTTGACGGAATTCGCAAAATCGATGGCCGTCATGCCTTGCTCGTTCTTGAGCAGTGGCTCCGCACCTTCCTGCAGCAGCAGCCTGACCGCCTCGTGGCTGCCGTAGCGCGCGGCCATCATCAAGGGGGTGGTCCTGTTCGGCGACTCCGCATCGATGAAGGCATGTTCCTCCAGCAAGAGCCGCATCACTTCCAGATGCCCGCTGGTCGCGGCGTAATGCAGCGGTGCCCATCCCGTCTTGTTGACCGCCGCGCCACGGGCGATCAGCTTCTTGCAGAGTTCCAGCTGGCCATCCAGCGCCGCCGCCATCAGGGGGCTTTCGTCGGCCTTGTTCAGTGATTCGACCTCGGTCTTCGGCCAATCGATCAAGGCCTGCGTGACGCGGGACGACCGCGCACGGATGGCGAGGTACAGGCCATGCTGGCCGTTCGGGTCACGCGTGTTGGGGTCGAAGCCGCGCCGCAGCAGATTGGTGACAGTCGTTGCATCGTCGGCGGCAATGGCGGCGAAGAAGTCATCGTACGAACCCGCTGTCGCCACGCCTGCGACGCCCCACAGGAGAACAGCCAGGCAATGGCGCCGTAGCATCTTCATCGTCATGCCGCCTCGGGCCGGAAAAGTGCGTCGAAATTGGCGCTGGTCTGCGCGGCGATCGCCTCGACGGCCAGGCCGCGCACCGCGGCGATCTGGGCCGCGACATGCGGCACCCACGCAGGCTGGTTGGTCTTGCCCCGGTACGGCACGGGGGCCAGATAGGGGCTGTCGGTTTCGATCAGCAGGCGGTCCAACGGGACGAAGCCGGCGATGTCACGCAGATCCTGTGCGTTCTTGAAGGTGAGGATGCCGGACAGGGAGATGTAAAAACCCAGGTCCAGTGCTGCACGGGCCACCGTCTCAGTTTCGGTGAAGCAGTGGAACACACCACCGGCGGCTCCGGCCGAGCCATCTTCGCCCTGCTCCCGCAGGATCGCCAGTGTGTCGTCCGAGGCCGATCGGGTGTGGATGACCAGCGGCTTGCCGAGCTGCCGCGCAGCCCGGATGTGGGTGCGAAAGCGCTCGCGCTGCCACTCGACATCGGCCACGCTGCGATCACCCAGGCGGTAGTAGTCCAGGCCGGTCTCGCCGATCGCCAGCACACGCGGCAGGCGGCCGCGGGTCAGCAGGTCGTCCAGGCCGGGCTCCTGCACATCTTCCTGGTCAGGGTGCACGCCCACGGTCGCCCAGATCTGCGGGTGCGCCATGGCGATC
The DNA here is from genome assembly GCF_964253035.1 of Pseudorhodoferax sp. LjRoot39. NCBI lineage: Bacteria > Pseudomonadati > Pseudomonadota > Betaproteobacteria > Burkholderiales > Comamonadaceae > Pseudorhodoferax > Pseudorhodoferax sp. LjRoot39. Next base: position 4,904,862 of record NZ_CAXUQL020000001.1, read on the forward strand.
CCGTGCACGGTGGTGAACTCTTCCAGCGTGGTGCAGATGCACATCGCGCGGTCGACCTGCGCGGCGGCCATGGCGTCAAGAATCTGCGGCAACCGGGCCAGCAGCTCGGGGTCGCTCAGGTGGCAATGCGAATCGGTGTACATGCGCGGGCCGGCGCCGGCGCGCGGGCCGGCGTGCGAAATCAAACGGTTTGGGTGGGCCGGTCGGACATCAGGTGTCCGCTCAGCAGGTCTTCGATCTTTTCCTTGAGCTGGCGCGACTTCTCGTCCCGGGGGAACTGGATGCCCACGCCCTGCGTCCGATTGCCCGACGCACGCGATGGCGTGACCCAGGCCACGCGCCCGGCGATCGGGTAGCGCTGTGGGTCTTCCGGCAGGGACAGCAGCACATAGACGTCGTCACCAAGCTGGTACTCGCGCGAGGTCGGGATGAACATGCCGCCTTCGGCGAACAGGGGGATGTAGGCCGCGTACAGGGCGGCTTTTTCCTTGATCGCCAACTGGATGACGCTGGGGCGCGGTGCCGGGGCGGGACTGCTCATGGTGGGCGCGAGTTTAGGGCGCTTTTCGCCAGCGCAACGAGCGATTCCAACATCAGGCCGGCGTTCAAGGGATGCTCGGCGATCCGGGCGCTGTCCTGCAGCTTGCGCGACCATTGCAGCAAGGTGTCCAGCCGGGCCGGCGGCGGCAGGTCGGCGCCCGCGAAGAAGCGCGGTGCTGCGCCCTGCCCCACGCGCAACAGGTCGTGGCAGAGCTTTTGCATGGCATCGATGAGCTCGACGGGTGCCAGGCCACTGACCGCACCCATGTCGCCGCGCGCCAGTGCCTGCGGCAAAGCGCTCCAGGCGCGCGCGCTGCGGCCGGCCTCGTGCATGCGCAAGGCCTCTTCGGGGCGGCCACCTGCGGCCGCCAGCAGCACCGGAACATCGGCCGCCGCCACACCTTCTTGCGCCTGCAGCCATTCCTGGGCCTCCTGCGGCGTGGGCCAGGCCATCTGGTGGCCCATGCAGCGGCTGCGGATGGTGGGCAGCAGCAGGTGCGCCGCCCCTGTCGCCAACACGAAACGCACATCGCCTGGCGGCTCCTCCAGTGTCTTGAGCAAGGCGTTCGCGCTGATCATGTTCATGCGCTCGGCCGGAAACACCAGGACCGCCTTGCCGCGTCCCCGTGCACTGGTGCGTTGCCCGAACTCGACGGCAGCGCGCATGGCTTCGACCCGGATCTCGCGGCTGGCCTTGCGCTTCTTGTCGTCGACCTCGGCCTGGGCCTTCTCGTCCAGCGGCCAGCCGAGCGCGAGCATCTCCACCTCGGGCAACAGCACACAGAGGTCGGCATGGGCGCGCACATCGATGGCGTGGCAGCTGGCGCAGGCGCCGCAGGCGCCCTGCCCCTGCGGCCGGTCGACGCGCTCGCACAGCCAGGCCCGCGCCAGTTCCAAAGCCAATTCGTACTGGCCCAGGCCCGAGGGGCCGTGGAGCAGCCAGGCATGGCCACGCTGCGCGAGCAGGCTGGTGCGCTGGCGCTGCAACCAGGGTGCGAGGCTCATCGCGGCCCCGCCTGCGCGGCAACCATGATGGCCAGCCAGCCGCGCCGCACCATGGCGGCCGTGATCTGCTGCCAGACCGCATGCCGCGTGGCATCGGCCGCGATGCGCACGAAGCGCGCGGGCGCTGCCTCGGCCCGCTCTGCATAGCCCGCGTGCACGCGGGCGAAGAAGGCAGCGGACTCAGCCTCGAAGCGGTCGGGTGCGCGCGCCGCAGCCAGCCGCTGCGCCGCGACTTCGGGCGCCAGTTCGAACCACAGCGTCATGTCGGGCTGGCGCACTTGCCCGGCCAGCAGGCCGTCACTGGACTGGACCCACCGCTCCAGCGCGGCCAGCACGCCGCTGTCGAAGCCGCGGCCTGCCCCCTGGTAGGCGAAGGTGGCGTCGGTGAAGCGGTCGCACAGCACCACCTCGCCGCGCGCCAGCGCCGGCTCGATCACGCGCCGCAGGTGGTCGCGCCGGCCGGCGAACACGAGCAGGGCTTCGGTCAGCGCATCCATGTCCTCGTGCAACACAAGCTCGCGCAGCCGCTCGGCCACGGGCGTGCCACCCGGTTCGCGCGTCTGCGTGACGGTGCGCCCCTGGGCACGGAAGGCGTCGGCAAGCGCCGCGATGTGGCTGGACTTGCCGGCGCCGTCGATGCCTTCGAAGCTGATGAAAAGTCCGCGTGGTGGCTGCATGTGGCTCAACGCCCGCGTATGTAACGGTTGACGGCGCGGTTGTGCTCGTCCAGCGATTGGCTGAAATGGCTGGTGCCATCGCCGCGCGCCACGAAGTACAAGGCCTTGGAATCGGAAGGCTGCACGGCCGCCAGCAGTGCACGCGCTCCGGGCATCGCGATCGGCGTGGGCGGCAGGCCAGGCCGCGTATAGGTGTTGAAGGGCGTGTCGGTGCGCAGGTCGCTGCGGCGCAGGTTGCCGTCGAAGCGCTCGCCCATGCCGTAGATCACGGTCGGGTCGGTCTGCAGCAGCATGCCGATGCGCAGCCGGTTGTGGAAGACGGCGGAGATGTCGGCCCGGTCCTCCCCATGGCCGGTCTCCTTCTCGACGATGCTGGCCAGCACCAGGGCCTGCTCAGGTGTCTTGAGCACGACGCCGGGCAGGCGCTGGGACCAGGCCGCGTCCAGCTGTTTGTCCATGGCCTGCAGGGCCTGGCGCAGCACGGCCAGGTCGCTGCTGTCCTTGGCGTAGCTGTAGGTGTCGGGAAAGAAGCGGCCTTCGGGCGCGATGCCGGGCCGGCCCAGCGCGGCCATCAGCGCCGCATCGTCGAGCGCGCGGCTGTCGGGTTGGATGCGGTCGGCCTTCGCGAGGGCCTGGCGCATCTGGCGGAAGGTCCAGCCTTCCACGAAAGTGACCGCGCGCAGGGCTTGTTCGCCGCGCACCAGCTTGTCCAGCAGCGTGCGCGGTGTCGTGCCGGGTGCGAATTCATAGCTGCCGGCCTTGATCAGGCGTGACTGGCCCGACAGCCGGAACCAGCCGAACAAGGCCCACTCCGGTGCCTGCACACCGGCCTCGGTGGCAGCGCCAGCAATGGCGCGCGCGCTGCTGCCGGGTGCGATGTTCAATTCCACCGGCGCGCGGGCCAGCCGCAGGGGCTGGTCCAGCCACCACCAAGCCCCCGCCGCCGCCGCGCAGGCCACCACCAACAACACCATCAGCGCACGACGCACAGCAGCCCTACAAGCCAGGAGAACAAGAGCCGGCCATGATAATTCAGCCCATGCAACCCACTGCCGACACCCGCAATGGCCTCGCGCCGCTGACGCATCTGGGCGTGATCGCCGTCCAGGGCGAGGACGCCGCCAAGTTTCTGCACAGCCAGCTGAGCCAGGATTTCGTGCTCGTAGCGCCCGATGAAGCGCGCCTCGCTGCGTTCTGCTCGCCCAAGGGCCGCATGCAGGCGAGCTTCGTCGGCCTGCGCTGGACCGACGGCCAGGTGCTGCTGGTCTGCGCGCGCGACCTGCTGGCGCCCACGCTCAAACGCCTGTCCATGTTCGTGATGCGTGCCAAGGCCAAGCTGCGCGATGCGACCGCGGAGTTCCAGCTGCTGGGCGCGCTGGGCCCCAGCGCGGCCGCACTGCTGGACGGCGAACCCGCGCCCTGGCACCGCCGCGAGGTCGGCGGCGGCGTGGTGGTGGCGCTGTACCCGGCCGATGGCCAGCCGCGCGCGCTGCTGGTGTTGCCCGCGCAGGCCGCCGTCCCGGACGTCGTGGACTCGGCGCCGGCGCTGCCGCTGGCGGATTGGCAGCTGTCCGAGGTGCGCAGCGGCGTGGTGCTGGTCGCGCAGCAGCTGTTCGAAGTGCTGGTGCCGCAGATGCTCAACTACGAGTCGGTCGGCGGCGTGAGCTTCAAGAAGGGCTGCTATCCAGGCCAGGAGATCGTGGCGCGCAGTCAGTTCCGCGGCACGCTCAAGCGCCGCGCCTATGTCGTGCACGCAGATGCCGAACTGGCCGCCGGCCAGGAGGTGTTCCAGGCCGGTGATGCCGAGCAGCCCACGGGCACCGTGGTGCAGGCTGCCGCCGACCCCGCCGGTGGCTGGGATGCGGTGGTCTCGGTGCAGATCGCGGCGGCCGAGGCCAAGGATCTGCGCGCCGGCAGCGCCACCGGCCCTGCCTTGCAGCTGCGTCCCCTGCCCTACGCCCTGCTGGCCGACGTCTGATCCGGCAGCGGCAGCACCATCTCGACGTGGGCGATGCCGACCTCGTCGAACGGTTCGCCGCGCACCGCAAAGCCCAGCCGGCAGTAGAAGCCCTCGGCGCTGCGCTGGGCGTGCAGCACCACCTCGCGGTCGCCGCGCGCGGCCGCGGCCCCCACCAGGGCCTGCAGGACTTCGGCACCCAGGTTCGCACCGCGCAGCATGTGGCGCACGGCCATGCGGCCGATCTTGGCCACGCCGGGCGCGTGCTGCAGCAGCCGGCCCGTGGCCTGCGGCTGCTCCAGCCGGTTGTAGAGCACGGCGTGCACGGCCGTGGCATCGGCCTCGTCCCACTCGTCGGCGCGCGCGATGCCCTGTTCCTCGATGAAGACCTCGGTGCGCACGCGGCGTGCGTCGGCCTGCAAGGCCTCCCAGCTGTCCAGCCGCAGTTGCGTCACGGCCTGCCCGGCCTCGTAGTCCAGCAGCAGCGCGCGCAGCGCGTCCGGCACCGGGCGCGACTTCTGCTCGGTAGGGTCGGCGAACACGTAGATCAGTTCGCCCGTGATCAGCAGCTGGTTGCCGCGGAAGATCGCGCCGACAAAGCGCATGGAGCTGCGGCCCACGTGCTCGCACTTCAGTGCCACGTCGAGCTGGTCGTCGTTGCGCGCCGAAGCGTGGTACTCCACGGTCGCCTTCTTCACGTAGAGCTCGCCGCCCAGCGCCGCGAAACCCTCTTCGTACGGCAGCGCCAGCGCGCGCCAGTAGGCGGTGACGGCCGTGTCGAAGTACATCAGGTAGTGGCCGTTGAAGACGATCTTCTGCATGTCCACCTCGACCCAGCGCACGCGCAGGCGGTGGAAGAAGCGGAAGTCCTGGCGTTTCATGCGGTGTCTCCTGACGTCTGCAAGGCGATGGCGAGCGCGCGCGCTGCGTCGGCATGGGCCATGCGCGCCTGCGGGATGGCCCGGCCCATCTTGATGAACTCATGCACCACGCCGCGGTAGATCTCCAGGTCCACCGCCACGCCTGCCGCACGCAGCTTGTCGGCGTACAGCACGCCCTCGTCGACCAGCGGATCGCATTCCGCCAGGCCGATCCAGGCTGGCGCCACGCCGTCGACATCGGGCGCGTTGAGCGGCGCGAAGCGCCAGTCGGCGCGCGCCGACCGGTCGGGCTGCACCTGGTCGAAGAACCATTCGATGCTGGCGGACTCGAGCACGAAACCCTCGGCGAAGCGCTGGTGCGAAGGGGTGTCCTGGAAGGCCGCGCAACCGGGGTAGAACAGCAGCTGCAGTGCCAGCGGCAGGCCCGCGTCGCGCGCGGCGATGGCGCAGACCGCGGCCAGCGTGCCACCGGCGCTGTCGCCGCCGATGGCCAGCCGCGTGGTGTCCAGGCCCAGCGCAGTGCCCTCCCCGGCCAGCCATTGCAAGGCATCCCAGGCATCGTTCTGCGCGGCCGGGAAACGGTGCTCGGGTGCGAGCCGGTAGTCCAGCGACAGCACGGCACAGCCGGCCTGGTGCGCCAGTTCGCGGCACAGCGTGTCGTGCGTCGCGACCGAGCCGATCGTGAAGCCGCCGCCGTGCAGGTACAGCAGCACCGGCAGCGGCGCCCCGGCGCTCGGCGCCACCAGGCGGGCCGGCAGGCGCGCGCCATCGCGCGTGGGCAGCGCCAGGTCTTGCACGCGCGCCAGCGGCCGCAGCGGGATGTCCAGCACGCCGGCGCCCAGCGCATAGGCCGCACGCGCCTGTTCGGGCGGCAGGCTGTGCAGTGGCGGCCGGCCGGCGCGGTGCATGCGGTCGATCACGCCGCGCATGGTCGGCGTCAACAGGTCTTGGGGGGTCTTTTGCATCAGAGGTGGACGGCGCCACCGCCGCCCCAGTCGATCGGGTCCTGCTGCAGCACCATGTCGATGTCCAGGCCCAGGGCCAGGCCCACTTCTCCCGGGAAGCTGGTGGCCAGCGCACGCTCGTCGTAGCCCGATTCCTGGGTGCGCGCACGCCAGGCCGCCAGGTGCACAAGGCCGGCCAGCGGCTCGTAGACCTCGTTCTCGAACGGCGCGAGCTGGTAGCGCAGCGCATCCACCAAGGGCCCCGGAAACTGCCACTGCTGCGCCAGCGTGGCACCGGCTGCGGCATAGGTGGTGTCCAGCATGCGTTGCTGCAGCTTGGCGCGGCGCACGTCGCACAGGCTGGCAATCAGGTTGACGGAGGCCATGTCGTCCTGCGCCGCGGCGTGCAGCACGAGCTCGCCCATGGCGTGCAGCAGGCCCGCGGTGTAGGCCACGGCCTGGTTCTGGCGCACGCTGGCAGCCAGCGCGCGCGCGAGCTTGGCCACCTGCAGGCTGAAGCGCCAGAACTGCGGCAGCGACAGGCCTGGCACGGCGTTGGGCACGCTGGCCCGCGCGGCAGCCTCGGCCAGCGGGCGCAAGGCCTCGGTCGGCAGCAGGGCCAGTGCCTGTGCCACGCTGATGACGCCGCGCGTGTCCTCGCGGTGCACGGCATTGGCCAGCCGCAGCAGCCGCATGGCCAGGGCCGGGTCGCCGCAGAACAGCTGGCTGGTGCGGCGCAGGTCCGGGACGGGCCTGGACAGCTCGGTCAGCAGCAGCGCGACCAGCTTGGGGCTGCTCGGTAGTTCTGGCTCCCGGTCCTGGGCGCTGGTCGCCTGCATGGTGTCTGCCCGCCGCGTGTGCCTTGCTTCAGCGCTTGCCGCCCTGCAGCTTGGCGAACGCCGACGCCATGGCCGAGGGCGCAGCAGCCTCCTGCCGCCCGCCGCCGCCGTGGCGCTGGCGCGCGCCGCTGTGCTCGAAACGGTTCTCGCGCGGGGCGTCGCGGCGCGCAGGCGCGGCGTCGAGCTTCATGGTCAGGCTGATGCGCTTGCGCGCCACGTCCACTTCCAGCACCTTGACCTTGACGATGTCGCCGGTCTTGACGACCTCGCGCGCATCGGTGACGAACTTGTTGGACAGCTGGCTCACATGCACCAGACCGTCCTGGTGCACGCCCAGGTCGACGAAGGCGCCGAAGGCCGCCACGTTGCTGACCGTGCCCTCCAGCAGCATCCCCTCGACGAGATCCTTGATGTCTTCGACGTTGTCGTTGAAGCGCGCCACCTTGAAGTCCGGACGCGGGTCGCGGCCGGGCTTTTCCAGCTCGGACATGATGTCCTTGACCGTGATCACGCCGAACTTCTCGTTGGCGAACAGCTCGGGCCGCAGGGTCTTGAGCATCTCCGCGCGACCCATCAATTCCTGCACGGGTTTCCCGGCGCGCTCGAGGATGCGCTCGACCACGGCATAGGTCTCCGGGTGCACGCCGGTCATGTCCAGCGGATTCGTGCCGCCACGGATGCGCAGGAAACCCGCGCTCTGCTCGAAGGTCTTGGGGCCCAGGCCACTGACCTCCAGCAATTGCTGGCGGCTGGCAAAGGCGCCATGGCTTTCGCGCCAGCGCACCACGGCCTTGGCCACGCTGGGCGACAGGCCCGAGACGCGCGACAGCAGCGGCACGCTGGCGGTGTTGAGGTCCACGCCCACGGCGTTGACGCAGTCCTCCACCACGGCCTCCAGCGTGCGCGCCAGTTCACCCTGGTTCACGTCGTGCTGGTACTGGCCCACGCCAATGGACTTGGGGTCGATCTTGACGAGCTCGGCCAGGGGGTCCTGCAGCCGGCGCGCGATGCTGGCCGCGCCGCGCAGGCTCACGTCCACGTCGGGCATTTCCTGCGAGGCGAACTCGCTGGCCGAGTAGACCGAGGCGCCGGCTTCGCTGACCACCACGCGTTGCAGCTGCACGTCGGGCGCGAGCTTTTCCAGGCGCTTGATCAGGTCGGCAGCCAGCTTGTCGGTCTCGCGGCTGGCCGTGCCGTTGCCGATGGCGATCAGGTTCACGCCGTGCCTGGCGCACAGCTGGGCGAGCGTGTGCAGCGCGCCCTCCCAGTCGCGCCGCGGCTCGTGCGGGTAGACGGTGGCGGTGTCGACCAGCTTGCCCGTGGCATCGACCACCGCCACCTTCACGCCGGTGCGGATGCCCGGGTCCAGGCCCATCACCACGCGCGGGCCGGCCGGCGCGGCCAGCAGCAGGTCGCGCAGGTTGTCGGAGAAGACCTTGATGGCGACCTTCTCGGCGTCCTCGCGCAGCCGCGTGAACAGGTCGCGCTCCGTCGACAGGCTCAGCTTGACGCGCCAGGTCCAGGCCACGCACTTGCGCAGCAGATCGTCCGCCGGACGGCTCTGGTGGCGCCAGCCCAGGTGCAGCGCGATGCGGCCCTCGGCCAGGCTGGGCACGGGCTGGCCGGGCTTGGCGGGCGCTGCATCCGCGTCGGGCAGCACCAGCTTGGCGTCCAGGATGTCCAGGGCGCGGCCGCGGAAGACGGCCAGCGCACGGTGCGAGGGCACGCGGCCGATCGGCTCGTCGTAGTCGAAATAGTCGCGGAACTTGGCAACGTCGGCGTTGTTCTCGTCCTTGCCGGCAGCCAGCTTGCTCTGCAGCAGGCCTTCGTCCCAGAGCCAGGCCCGCAGGCCCTGCACCAGCGCGGCGTCCTCGGCCCAGCGTTCGGACAGGATGTCGCGCACGCCGTCCAGCACCGCGGGCACGGTGGTGAAGTCTTCGCCGTTCTCACCCTTCTCGGCCTTGACGAAGGCAGCGGCCTCGTCGGCCGGCACCAGCGTCGGGTCGGCGAACAATTTGTCGGCCAGCGGCTCGATGCCGGCCTCGCGCGCGATCTGGCCCTTGGTGCGGCGCTTGAGCTTGTACGGCAGGTACAGGTCCTCGACCTCCTGCTTGGAGGCGGCGGCCTCGATCGCGGCGCGCAACTGGGGCGTCAGCTTGCCCTGCTCCTCGATGCTCTTGAGCACGGCGCCCCGCCGGTCTTCCAGTTCGCGCAGATAGGCCAGGCGGGCCTCCAGTTCGCGCAACTGCACATCGTCCAGGCCATTGGTGACCTCCTTGCGGTAGCGGGCGATGAAGGGCACGGTGGCGCCGCCATCGAGCAGGTCGACCGCCGCCTTGACCTGGTCTTCACGGATCTTGATTTCAGCGGCGAGCTGGCGAAAGATTTTCTGGAGCATCCTGGAGAAACGCTGGCGCAATGGGGGAAGGGGCGGCAGTTTGCCATAGCCCTCCGCCCTGCCGCGCATCCACCGTTCTGTGGACGTTCTGTCTCCGAAACACCTACAACCGCTTCATCCAAAGCGGGACTTCTGTTCGCCGAAGCCGAAATTTACATTCATTCACATATCAATGGCGGGTTCATGCGGGCAGTTGTCGCAACGCGGGCCAGCCGGGGAGATTGCTGTGAATCTGAATGAACACCAGGGTCGCCCGGCGCCTTCTGGCTGGTCGCGCACGCAGGAGTTGCTGGCACTGCCGACGCAGGCCGAGCGCCTGCCATTCAGCGTGCGCGTGGCGCGTTCCGAGGCCGACCTGCACAAGGCGGTGCATGTGCGCCACAGCGCCTATGCCCGCCACGTGCCAGCGTTCGCCGAAAGCCTCCGCGCACCCGAGAGCTACGACACCATGGACGGCACCGTGGTGCTGTTGGCCGAATCCAAGCTGGACGGCACGCCACTGGGAACCATGCGCATCCAGACGAATGCATTTGCGCCATTGCCGCTGGAACACTCGCTGACGCTGCCACCCAGAATGCGCCACAGCCCGCTGGCCGAGGCCACCCGCCTGGGCGTCGGCGAGCCGGCCCAGGGGCGCGCCGTGAAGACCGTGCTGTTCAAGGCCTTCTTCCTCTACTGCCAGCAGCAGGGCATCGACTGGATGGTCATCACGGCCCGCACGCCCATCGACCGCCAGTACGAGCGCCTGCTGTTCACGGATGTCGACCCTGCGCTCGGCTATGTCCCGCTGGCCCACGTTGGCAATCTGCCACACCGCATCATGTGCCTGGAGGTCAGCGGCGCCGAGCAGCACTGGGCCGAACTGCAGCATCCGCTGTTCCAGTTCGTGTTCCGTACGGACCATGTGGACATCGACCTGGGCCAGGCGCCCGCCCGCAACGGACCGAAATCCCACGCGCTTGCGGCACCGCTGCCTCGAATGCAGATGTAAAGGCGATGGCGGGCGTGAGAAAAGCCCGGACCAGCCTCCGAATTTGCCGCGGACGCGCGCGATTTGTCCCAGCACCTGCCGAATTAGCTTCATAATTTGTTTCAATTTGTGGCCGGCTTACACCATGCCGGCTCGGCTCGGGCATTTGGCGGACTGAGAACAACATGAACGGCAGCGTGCTGCGGCTTTCTCGGCTGAACACAGGTCTCGACAAGGCCTTGTATGCGATGGGGATCTATGCGCTGCCGGCTGTGTTGCTGGTGGTGAGCCTGTTCGCCCTCCTGTCCTGGTCCAACCAGTACGGCAGCGCGGGTGCGCGCAGCCTGTCCTTCCAGGTGGTCGAAGCGCCTGCGGACGGCGCTGGCCTGTCGCCGCAGGAGGCACTGGCGCAGCTCCGATCTGCGCCCTCCCCGGTCGTGCTGCAGGACACGCGGCTGTCCGAGGCCGCGTTCTGGATGCTGGTGCCGCTGGCCGATCAGCGGGTGGATGCCGCCACCGACAGCATCGAGTTCGCTTCGCGCCACGCCACCGACCTGCGCTGTTGGAATGCCGCCACGCTGCAGCCATTGGGCAGCGCCAGCCGCATGTCCAGCGAAGGCCATCTGTCAGCAGCCAAGGCCGGCTTCGCGGTGCGGCTGGAGGCCGCTGGCAAACCGGCCGCCCTGCTGTGCGAAAGCCATTTCGTCGGGCCGGCGCGCATCACCGTGCTGCAGTGGCCCACGGCGGCCCTGGTCAATTCCGGCTTCGAGTTCCACCGCAACGCCGGGCTGCTGGACGGTGGCCTCATCGTGCTGGCGCTGTTCGTGCTCACCACCGCGTTGGTCAACCGCAGCGGCATGTACGTGCTGTTCGCGGTCTGGCTGCTCGTGAACCTGCGCATGGGCGCACTGTCCGCCGGCTGGGACGCCCAGTGGCTGGGCCGGACCGTGCCGACCGAATGGATGCCGCGCATGCGGCTGTTCACGATGTCGCTGTACTACACGCTGACGGCCACACTGTTCCGCGAGCTGTTCCGCGAAGACCTGGCCAAGGTCGGCTATGCGCCGCTGCTGCGCGTCATCATGTGGCCGGCCCCGCCGCTGCTGGTGATGTCGGCACTGCTGCCGTACGGCACGGTGCTGCCCTACATCTGGGCCGCCACTGGCCTGGGCACCTGCATCGCGGTGTTCCTGCTGGGCCAGATCCTGGTCCGCACGCGCTCTCGCGTGGCCATGTGGTACAGCGCCTCGCTCGCCGTGACGCTGGCCGCCAGCCTGTACGAAGTGGTTTCGGCCGCGGTCGGCATGCGCGGCCTGATCGGCGCCGTCAACAGCGTCACGGCCGCGCTTTCGTCCAGCCTGCTCGCCTCGCTGGCCATTGCCGAGCAGATGCGCCAGGAGCACAACCAGCGCCTGGAAGCCCAGGCCCAGCTGGAGCACACCTTCGAGGCCATGCCGATCGGCCTGTTCACGCTGGACCTGCAGGGCCGCTTCACGAGCGCCAACCCGGCCCTGCGCACGATGCTGGCCACCGACGTGCTGGCACCGGGCCGCGAAGCATGGGACCGCTACTTCCATGAAGGCGCCTGGGTGCAACTGTTGCAGTTGCTGCAGACCCAGGACAACGTGTCGCTCGAATTGCGGGGCCGCAAGCCGCAAGGCGGTGGTCTGCACAAGCGCTTCCTGGTGAAGGCCGCGCGCGCGCGTGACAAGGTCGAGGGCTCGCTGCAGGACGTGACGGACTCCTCGCGCGCGACCGAGGAACTGCAGTTCATGGCCAACAACGACGCATTGACCAAGGTGCTCAACCGTCGCGGCATCGAGCGCGAACTCGAACGCGCGCTGGCCGGCATGGACGACAGCCATCCGCTGGCCCTGGCCTACCTGGACCTGGACCGCTTCAAGCTCATCAACGATTTGTTCGGCCACAACGCCGGCGACGAGGTGCTGCAGCAGGTCTGTGCGCGCGTGGGCAACATGCTGTCGGGCAGCATGGCGCTGGGCCGCATGGGGGCGACGAGTTCCTGATCATGATGCCCGACACGCGCATGCCGCTGGCCGCCGTGATCTGCCAGGGCATCGTCTCGGCCATCGGCGGCACACCCTACCGCGTGGGCGACAAAGCCTTCCATGTGCGCGGCTCCATCGGCCTGATCGAGGTCAGCCCCGGCACCCGCTTCAAGGACGCCGTGTCCACCGCCGACCGCGCCTGCCGCGAGGCCAAGACGCGCCACAACGAGGGCCTGGTGGTCTACGAGAAGAACGCCCAGGCCTTTCAGGACCACCATGCCGAGCTGCAGCTGGTCGAGCGCCTGTCTGGGGGCCGTGCCACCGAGGGCCTGTTTCTGCAGATGCAGCCCATCATGTCGCTGTCGGCACCGCACGCCTCGCTGAACTTCGAGGTGTTGCTGCGCATGCGGGATGCGGACGGCAAGCTTGTGCCGACCGACCGCGTCATCTCCGCCGGCGAGAACAGCGGCCGCATGGGCGTGATCGACCGCTGGGTGCTGTCGGCCGCGCTGACCTGGCTCAACACCCACCTGACCAGGCTGCGCAACACCCGCTTCGTCTGCATGAACCTGTCGGGCGCCTCGCTCAACGACGAGAAGTTCATGAACGACGTCTACACGCTGCTGGCGCAGAACATCCACGTCGCCAGCTTCCTGTGCTTCGAGATCACCGAAAGCGTGGCGCTGCACGACCTGGACAACACGCGGCGCTTCATCGACAAGGTGCGCAGCTACGGCGCCAAGGTCGCTCTGGACGACTTCGGCGCGGGCTACACCTCGTTCTCCTACCTCAAGGAGTTGCCGGCGGACCTGCTCAAGATCGACGGCAGCTTCATCGTCAACATGAACAAGCACCCGGCCAACGTGGCCATCGTGGAAGCCATCGTGAACCTGGGCCGCAACCTGGGCATGCGCACCGTGGCCGAATGGGCCGAAGACCTGGCGACCGTGCGCACCCTGGTGGAGATCGGCGTGGACTACGTGCAGGGCTACGCGATCGCGCGGCCCCAGTCGGCCGAGCGGCTGCTGGCGGCCTCCTCCTCGGCCAGCTTCATCGAGGACGCCGAACTGGCCCGCTACACGGCCTCGCTGGAGCGCACGGACGACGCCGTGCTGCAGGTCGATTTGTTCGAGCAGAACCGGACGCGCCGGCTGCACTGAACCGAGGTTTCAGCCGCGCAAGGCCTTGCGCAATTCGACGCCCAGCTCGGGCTTGTGCGCGAACGGGTCGGTCGGGTTGCGCTGCTGCAGGATGTCTTCCATGCGCACCTGCACCGAGCCGATCGCGCGTGGGTGGCTGTAGATGTAGAACTGGTTCGCCGCCACGGCGTCGAAGACCTTCTGCGCCACCTCGGCGGCCGACACCTTGCCCGAACCCACGGCCTTGCCCATCATGGCCTGGCTCACCTGCTGGCTGCGCGAGACTGCGCCGGCCGCCAGGTCGGCCGGGCGGTTGCGTTCGCTGGTGTCGATGCCGGTGGCCACGAAGTACGGGCACAGCACCGAGGCGCTGATCTGCTCGGTGACCAGCGCCAGGTCCTGGTAGAGCGTTTCGGTCAGCGCCACCACGGCATGCTTGCTGGCGTTGTAGATGCCCATGTTGGGCGGCGTCAGCAGGCCGGCCATGCTGGCGGTGTTGACGATGTGGCCGCGCCAGGCCGGATCTTCCTGGGCGGCCGCCAGCATCATGGGCGTGAACACGCGCACGCCATGGGCCACGCCCATCACGTTGACGCCGAACACCCATTCCCAGTCGCGCGCACTGTTCTCCCAGATCAGGCCGCCCGACCCCACGCCCGCGTTGTTGAACACCAGGTGCGGCGCGCCGAAGCGCGCCAGCGTGGCCGCGCCCAGGGCCTCGACCTGCTCGGCCTTGGACACGTCGAGCCGGAACGGCAGCACCTCGGCACCCAGGGCACTGAGTTCGGCAGCGGCCTTGTCGAGCGCGTCCTGCTGCACGTCGGCCAGCACCAGGCGCATGCCCAGCCGCGCACCGATGCGCGCGCATTCCAGGCCGAAGCCCGAGCCGGCGCCGGTCAGCACGGCAGTCTTGTTCTTGAAGTCCTTGATCACGCTCGTCTCTTTCTCGTCAGACAGCTTTCAGCACATAGCCGACACGCGGGAAATGCACATGCACCGTGCCCGCACGCGCATCTGTGCGCCGCAAGGTGTAGTGCATGCGCGTGGCCGCGACCAGTTCGCCCTCGGTGGTCTCCAGGCCGAAGGTCTCGGCCGCCACCGTCACGCGGCTGCCCAGGGCGATGCCGTGTTCGTCCTGGAAGGTCTGGCCCGCCACGGGCAAGGGTTCGGCCGCGGCCGCAATGGCCACCGCATCGCCACTGGCCAGCTTGTCGTGCTGGCCATGGCCGATGGCGGCCATGCGGTCCATCCAGGCCAGCACCGACGGGAATGCATCGAGGATGCCGGCCATCGACGGCGTGCGCGTGCGCACGTACCACAGCGGGTGGTAGGCCGCGAAATCGGCCAGGCCCGGCGTGGCATCGACCAGGCAGGCCTGCGATTCCAGCGACTCGGACAGCCGGCGCAGGTAGGACTTGAGCGCCGCCGCGGCATCAAACGGGCGCAGCCGTGTCATGCCGACCTGCATCGCGCGGCGGTCTTCGCCAAAGGCCTTGGCGGCCTCCGGCGGCATGTTGCCGAACATGTCGGCCAGACCCTTGGGCTGCATCGCATAGGCCATGGCGGCCCAGAACAAGCTGGTGTCGGCCCACTGCGCGAGGATGCGCGCCATGCCCTTGTGCTGCGGCGGGTACAGGCTGGGCTGCGGCTGCCGGTGTTCCAGCACATCGCAGATCAATGCGGTGTCGCAGTAGATGTCGGCACCGATCTGCAGCAGCGGCGTCTTGCGGTAGCCACCGCTCAGCGCCACCACGTCGGGCTTGGGCATGATGGGCGGGATGTGCACCGACTTCCAGGCCAGCTGCTTGTAGCCCAGCACGAGGCGAATCTTCTCGGAAAACGGCGAGGTGGCGAAGTGGTGCAGGATCAGGTCGGACATGGGGCGTTCTCCTTTGTTCAGTGGGGCATGGCGCGCGCGATGATGGCATCGAAGTCGCAGGCCGACGGCAGGCTGCCGTAGCTGCGGCCCCAGTCGCCCTGGATGCGCGAGGCGCAGAACGCGTCGGCCACCGCCGGGGCCGAATGCCGCACCAGCAGGGCCGCCTGCACCGCCAGCGCGATGTCCTCGGCCAGGCGCCGCGCCTCGGTCTCGCCTTCGATCTGTGCGATGCGTTGCGGCAGCACGGCGGCCATGCGGTCCAGCGCAGCGTTGCCGCGCGCAGGCGCCAGTTCCGCGGCCAGGGCCTCGGCCACGTCGCCCTTGCGCAGCACGCGCAGCAGGTCCAGCGCCATGATGTTGCCGGCGCCCTCCCAGATCGAATTGAGCGGCATCTCGCGGTAGATGCGGGCCATCACGCCCTCGCCACCCTCTTCCACATAGCCGTTGCCGCCCAGGCATTCCATGGCCTCCTGGCCGAAGCCGCTGCCGCGCTTGCAGATCCAGAACTTGGCCACGGGCGTGAGCAGGCGTGCCATCAACTGCTCATGGGGATCGTCGGCACGGTCGAAGGCATGGGCCAGGCGCAGCGCGAGTGCGGTGGCGGCCTCGGACTCCAGCGCCAGGTCGGCCAGCACGTTGCGCATCAGCGGCTGCGATGCCAGCGTCCTGCCGAAGGCTTTGCGCTCGGCCGTGTGGTGCAGAGCCAGCGCGAGCGCCTGGCGCATGAGCCCGGAGGTGCCCAGCGCGCAGTCCAGCCGCGTCATGGTGCCCATCTCGAGGATCTGCGGCACGCCACGGCCCTCCTCGCCGACCAGCCAGGCCTGGGCGCCATGGAACTCGACCTCGGAACTCGCGTTGGCCTTGTTGCCGAGCTTGTCCTTCAGGCGCTGGATGCGGATGGCGTTGCGGGTCCCGTCCGGCAGCACGCGCGGCAGGAAGAAGCACGACAGCCCGCTGGGCGCCTGCGCGAGCACCAGGAAGGCATCGCACATGGGCGCGGAGAAGAACCACTTGTGGCCCGTGATCGCATAGCGCTCGCCCCAGCCGTCGCGGCCCGCGTGCTCCGCGCGCGTGGTGTTGGCGCGCACGTCCGAGCCGCCCTGCTTCTCGGTCATGCCCATGCCCATGGTCACGCCGGGCTTGTCGGCGACGAAGCGCAGCTGCGGGTCGTACCAGCGGCTCTGCAGCTTGGGCGACCAGTCGGCGTGGATGTTTTCATTGCCGCGCAGCGCAGGCGCCACCGCATAGGTCATCGAGATCGGGCACAGCATGGAGGGCTCGAGCTCGGTGAACAGCATGAAGCCGGCCGCGCGCTGCAGATGGGCATGCGCACCGCCGGCCCAGGGCGTGCCGTGCAGGCCTGCGCCCACGGCGGCCGCCATCAGCGCGTGGTAGCTCGGATGGAACTCCACCTCGTCCACGCGGCGGCCGAAGCGGTCGTGCGTGTGCAGCTGCGGCCCGTGCACATTGGCCAGCCGCGCATGCGCCTGCATCGCGGCGGTGCCGAGTTCGCGGCCCAGCGACTGCAGCGGCGCGAGCTGCAGATCGGGCGCGTGGAAGGCCAGCGCATCGCGCAGGCCGCGGTTGGTGGCGAACAGGTCGACATCGACCAGCGCCGAACTCTGGTTGAAGACTTCGTGCGTCTGGTCCATGGCGACCTCCTGGAAAAAACTTAGGCGAGTTGTACCAGCTGCTTGCCGAAGTTGCGGCCCTTGAGCAGGCCCAGGAAGGCCTCGGGCGCCGCCGCCAGGCCCTGGGCGATGGACTCGCGCGGGCGCAGCTTGCCGCTGGCCACCAGGCCGCCGAGTTCGGCCAAGGCCTCGGGCCAGACCTCCATGTGCTCGCTGACGATGAAGCCTTCGAGCTTGATGCGGTTGATCAGCAGCAGCGAGGGATTGGCCATGGGCAACGGCGCGCCGTCGTAGCCGGCGATCATGCCGCACAGCGCGATGCGCGCGAACGCGTTGGTGCGCAGCATCACGGCGTCCATGACCAAGCCGCCCACATTCTCGAAGTAGCCATCGATGCCGTCCGGGCAGGCGGCTTTGAGCGCGGCCGACAGGCTCTTCACGTCGCCGTGCACCTTGTAGTCGACGCAGTCGTCGAAGCCGAGTTCGTCCTTCACGTAGGCGCACTTGTCGGGGCCGCCCGCGATGCCGACCACGCGGCAGCCGCGCGCCTTGCCCAGTGCGCCGAAGGCACTGCCCACGGCGCCGCTGGCCGCGCTCACGACCAGCGTGTCACCGGCCTTGGGCGCGATGATCTTGACCAGGCCGTACCAGGCCGTGACGCCGGGCATGCCGACCGCGCCCAGGTAGTGCGACAGCGGCACCTGGCTGGTGTCCACCTTGCGCAGCACGCCCGGCAGGTTGGCGTCGACCACGCTGTACTGCTGCCAGCCGCCGAAGCCGACCACCTTCTCGCCCACGGCGAAGCGCGGGTTGCGGCTCTCGACGATCTCGCCCACGGTGCCGCCCTGCATGACCTGGCCCAGGGGCTGCGGCTGTGCGTAGCTCTTGCTCTCGTTCATGCGCCCGCGCATGTAAGGGTCCAGGCTCATGAAGTGGTGGCGCACGAGCACCTGGCCGTCGGCCAGGGCCGGCGTGTCGCTCTCCACGAGCTTGAAGTTGCTGGCCTGGGCTTCGCCCTGGGGACGGTTGTCGAGAAGGATCTGCTGGTTGCGTGGCATGGTGGTCTCCGTTGAAGTGGGTTCAGTCGCTGGGCGGCTCGGCCATGGCCGGCGCGCGCGGGATGTACTTGAAGGTGCCGGTGGCATGCGCGCAAAGCCGGCCCTCCTGGTCTTCGATGCGGGCCTCGGTGAAGGCCATGCGGCCGGTGGCCTGCAGCACGCTGCCCAGGGCGACCAGCGGGCCGCGCGCGCTCTGCATGAAGCTGGTCTTCATCTCGATGGTCAGCACGCCCATTTCGGGCCGCAGGCTGCGCGCCGCCGCCGCCATGGTCACGTCCAGCAGCGTCATGCAGGCGCCGCCGTGCGTGACGTGGAAGTTGTTCAGGTGCTCGGGCCTGGCCTCGTAGCGCATCTCGGACTGCCCGTCCTCGAAGCGCGTGAGCGTGATGCCCAGGTGGTCGATGAAGGGCACGGCGAAGAGTTGCTGGATCGGCGTGCTCATGCGGCACCCAGGACGACACTGACGCCGCCGTCCACGGCCAGCCACTGCCCCGTGATGTGCTTGCCCGCGTCGCTCGCGTACAGCAGCGTGATGCCCTTGAGGTCCTCGTCGTCGCCCAGGCGCTGCAGCGGGGCGCCGGCCTTCATCTTGTCCTCGCCCAGGCTGTCGATGAGGCCGTTGGACAGCTTGGTGCGAAAGAACCCCGGGCAGATCGCGTTGACCGTGATGCCGTAGCGGCCCCACTCGGCCGCCAGCGTGCGCGTGAAGCCGATCACGGCGGTCTTGGAGGTGTTGTAGGCCAGGGTCTTCATGCCGACCGGGTTGCCGTTCAGCGCCGCGATCGAGGCGATGTTGATGATGCGGCCGCCACCTTGCTTGATCATGCAGCCGTTGGCGATCTGCTGGGCCAGGATGAAGTAGCCGCGCACGTTGAGGTTCATGACCTTGTCCCAGGCCGCCACCGGGTGCTCCTCGGCCGGCACGCCCCAGCTCGCGCCGGCGTTGTTGACCAGGATGTCGACGCGGCCGAAGCGCGCCAGCGTCTGGTCCGCCAGGCCGCGCGTCTCGTCTTCCTTGGCGCAGTCGGCGGCGATCCAGTCGGCTTCAATGCCGGCGGTCTTGAGTTCGGCCACGGCCTGCTCCAGGTCCTCGGCCTTGCGAGAACTCAGCATCACACGCGCGCCGGCCTCTCCGAGGGCGTGCGCCATCTGCAGGCCCAGGCCGCGTGAGCCACCGGTCACGAGGGCGGTCCTGCCCTTCAGGTCGAAAAGCTGCTGGATGTTGCGGCTCATGTTGCTCCTTGTTTCTTCTTGAGAATCGGTAGGGGGTTCAGGGAGACGGCTTGAGCCGCGCCCGCACGAAGATCAGCACCACGCCGACCGCCGCGACGACGGCGCCGCCGACGACCAGGCTGTGGCCCAGCACCGTCTCCTCGCCGCGTCCGACCGCCAGGCCGAACACCAGCGTCAGCAGGCCGCCATAGATGAGGATCCAGACCAGGTTCTGGAGCCGCTTGAGGTTTCGGGGTGTTGCCATGCGTGCACTGTACCCAAGCCTTTCGGCCCGGCTGTCACGTGCGCAGCCTCAGAAGGCTTCCTCGGGCAGGTCCAGGCAGGTGCTGTCGCAGCGCGCCACCACGGCCAGCCAGGCGCCGATCTTGGGCAGCTCGTAGCGGTAGAAGAAGCGCATGGCGGCCAGGCGGCCCTGCGCCGCTGCGCCACCGGCCTCCGGCACGCTGCAGGCCACGTCCAGCCAGATCCAGGCCAGCACCGTGTGGCCGAAGGCCTGCAGGTAGGGCACGGCATTGGCCAGCGCGCGCTCGGGCTCGCCACCGGCCCAGGCCGCCTGCGTGGCCTGCAGCACCTGGGCCCAGGCGTCCTTCAGGGCTTGTGCCTCGCCGGCCAGGGCCGGCTGCGCGCCGGCACGCGCGATGGTCTGCTCCAGCCGCGCACCCAGCAGCTGCAGGCCGCGGCCCTGCTCCATCCGCACCTTGCGGCCCAGCAGGTCCATGGCCTGGATGCCGTGCGTGCCCTCGTGGATCATGTTGAGCCGGTTGTCGCGCCAGTACTGCTCGACCGGGAAATCGCGCGTGTAGCCGTAGCCGCCATGCACCTGGATCGCGAGCGAGTTGGCCTCCAGGCACCATTCGCTGGGCCAGCTCTTGGCGATCGGTGTCAGCACCTCCAGCAGCAGGCCGGCCTCGGCGACGGCCTGCGCATCGCCGGTGCGCTGCACGTCGACCAGGCGCGCGCAGTACAGCTCCAGCGCGAGCGCGCCCTCCCCGTACGATTTCTGCGCGAGCAGCATGCGCTTGACGTCCGCGTGTTCGATGATGCGCACCTGCGGCGCGCTGGCATCCTTGCCGGCCTTGCCCTGGGGACGGCCCTGCGGGCGGTTCTTCGCGTAGTCCAGCGCAGCGTAGTAGCCGGCCAGGCCCAGCATGGTGGCCGAGGTGCCGACCGCGATGCGCGCCTCGTTCATCATGTGGAACATGCAGCGCAGGCCTTCGTGCGGCTGGCCCACAAGGTAGCCGATGGCGCCTGCGCTGCCGCGCACGGGGTACTTGCCCTCGCCGAAGTTCAGCAGCGTGTTGGTCGTGCCGCGCCAGCCCAGCTTGTGGTTCAGGCCGGCCAGCGCCACGTCGTTGCGCTCGCCCGTCAGCTGGCCTGCGGTGTCGACCAGCTTCTTGGGCACGATGAACAGCGAGATGCCGCGCGTGCCCGCGATCGGCTTGCCGTCCGGCCCGGGGATCTTGGCCAGCACCAGGTGCACGATGTTCTCGTTGAGCTCGTGCTCCCCAGAGGAGATCCACATCTTGTTGCCCGTGAGCCGGTAGCGCGGGCCCAGCGGATCGGCCTCGAAGCCCTCGCCATCGGGCACGGCGCGCGTGGCCACGTCCGACAGCGAGGAGCCGGCCTGCGGCTCGGACAGGCACATGGTGCCCGAGAAGCGGCCGTTGAATTCGTTGCGCGCGAACACCGCCTTCTGCAGATCCGTGCCGTGCACCAGCAGCAAATTGGCATTGCCCTTGGTCAGCAGCGCCGAGTTGATGCTGACCGAGGCCAGCGCGAAGAAGGCGTTGGCCGCGGCCTCGACCGTGTACGGCAGCTGCATGCCGCCCTCGTCGTAGTCCTGCGCGGCGCTGAGCATGCCGGACTCGGCATAGGCGCGGCTCGCGGCCTGCGTGGCGGCCGGCAGGATCACCTTCTCGCCGTCGAAGCGCGGCTCCTCGGTGTCCACGAGGCGGTTGAAGGGTGCGTACTTCTCGCGCGCGATGCGCTCGCAGGTGTCGAGCACGGCGTCGAAGGTCTCGCGCGAATGCTCGGCATAGCGCGTGGCGCTGGCCAGGTTCTCGGCCTGCAGCCAGTCGTACAGCAGGAAGTCCAGCAGGGGGCGCAGGCTCATGGGGTGGCTTTCTCGGGCAAGGCGGCAATCGTGCCCTGCGCCAGCGCGCAGAGCTTCTCGGCACCGTCCTGCAGCGCGAACACCTCGCAGCTGCAGACGGCCTGGGAGCGGCCCACGTGCACGGCGCGCGCACGCGCGATCAGGCGCTCGCCCACGCCGGGCCGCAGGTAGTTGATCTTGAACTCGGCCGTCACGACCGGCACGCGCATGGCCGTGCCGCCCGCGAAGGTCAGCGCGTTGTCGGCCAGGTAGCTCAGCACGCCGCCATGGGCGAATCCGTGTTGCTGCTGCAGCTGCACGGTGAGCGGCAGCTGCAGTTCGACCAGGCCGGGCTGCAGCGCCGTCAGCTCCGCACCCAGCAACTGGCTGAAGGGCTGGGATGCCAGCGCCTGGCGGCCGAAGGCGAGGAACTCTTCGGCCGATGGCACTGGCTGGACCATCAGAGCACCTCGAACACGCCGGCCGCGCCCATGCCGCCGCCGATGCACATGGTCACGCAGACCTTCTTGGCGCCGCGGCGCTTGCCCTCGATCAGCGCATGGCCCGTGAGGCGCTGGCCCGACACACCGTAGGGGTGGCCGACCGCGATCGCGCCGCCGTTCACGTTGAGCCGCTCGGGCGGGATGCCGAGCTTGTCGCGGCAGTAGATGACCTGCACGGCGAAGGCCTCGTTGAGTTCCCACAGGTCGATGTCGTTGACCGTGAGGCCCAGGCGCCCCAGCACCTTGGGGATCGCGAACACCGGGCCGATGCCCATCTCGTCGGGCTCGCAGCCGGCCACGGCGAAGCCCAGGAAGCGGCCCAGCGGCTGCAGGCCCTTCTTCTGGGCCAGCGATTCGTGCATGAGCACGCAGGCGCCTGCGCCATCGGAGAACTGGCTCGCATTGCCGGCCGAGATCAGCCCGCCCGGCAGCGCCGAGCGCAGGCCATGGATCGCGTCGAAGGTGGTGCCGGGGCGGATGCCCTCGTCGTTCTCCACCGTCACCTTCCTGGTGGTCAGGCCCAGTGTCTTGTCGGCCACGCCCATGGTCACGGTGATGGGCGCGATCTCCTGCTTGAACAGGCCGGCCTCCAGCGCGGCCGCGGCCTTCTGCTGGCTGGCGGCGCCGTACTCGTCCATGGCGGCGCGGCCGATGTTGTAGCGCTTGGCCACCTGCTCGGCGGTCTGCAGCATGTTCCAGTAGATCTCGGGCTTCATGGCCTTGAGCTCGGGGTCCACGGCCATGTGCTGGTTGACCTCCTGCTGTACGCAGGAGATGCTTTCCAGGCCGCCGGCCACGAGCACATCGTTCTCGCCCGCGACGATGCGCTGCGCGGCCAGCGCGATGGACTGCAGGCCCGAGGAGCAGAAGCGGTTGATCGTGAGGCCGGCGGTGGTGACCGGCAGGCCGGCGCGGATGGCGATCAGGCGCGCGACGTTGCCGCCCGTCGTGCCCTCGGGCAGCGACATGCCCATGATCACGTCCTCGACCTCGGCGCCCTCGATGCCGGCGCGCTGCACGGCATGCTGCACGGCGTGCGCGCCCAGCGTGGGTCCGTAGGTCATGTTGAAGGCGCCCTTCCAGCTCTTGGTCAGCGGCGTGCGGGCGGTGGAAACGATGACGGCGTTGGTCATGGCAATTCCTTGTTCTTTGGAATGATCAGTTGAAGGTCTTGCCTTCGGCGGCCAGGCGCGCGAGCAGCGGCGCGGGCTGCCAGAACGCGGCATCGTCGAGCGGGTTGGTCGCGAAGCGCTGCATGGCCTGGACCACGTTGAACAGGCCGACCTGGTCCGCGTAGAGCATGGGGCCGCCGCGGTGCACGGGGAAGCCATAGCCGAAGATGTAGACCACGTCGATGTCGCTGGCCTTGTTGGCGATGCCTTCCTCCAGGATGTGGGCCGCCTCGTTGACCAGCGCGAACACCAGGCGCTGCACGATCTCCTCGTCCGAGATCTTGCGCGGCGTGATCCCCAGCGCCTTGCGGTGCTCCTCGATCATCTTGACGACCTCGGCGTTCGGGATCGGGTCGCGCTTGCCGGGCTGGTAGTCGTACCAGCCCGCGCCGGTCTTCTGGCCGAAGCGGCCGCGCTCGCAGAGCAGGTCGGCCGTCTTGCTGTACTTCATGCCGGGCTTCTCGACATAGCGGCGCTTGCGGATGGCCCAGCCGATGTCGTTGCCGGCCAGGTCGCCCATGCGGAACGGGCCCATGGCGAAGCCGAACTTCTCGACGGCCTTGTCGACCTGCTCGGGCGTGCAGCCCTCGTCGAGCAGGAAGCCGGCCTGGCGGCTGTACTGCTCGATCATGCGGTTGCCGATGAAACCGTCGCAGACGCCCGAAACCACGGCCGTCTTCTTGATCTTCTTGGACACGCTCATCACGGTGGCCATCACGTCCTTGCCGGTCCTGGCACCGCGCACGACTTCGAGCAGCTTCATGACGTTGGCCGGGCTGAAGAAGTGCAGACCCACCACATCCTGCGGACGCTGGGTGAAATCCGCGATCTTGTTGACGTCCAGCGTCGACGTGTTGCTGGCCAGGATGGCGCCCGGCTTCATGACGGCATCGAGCTTCTTGAACACCTGCTCCTTGACGCCCAGCTCCTCGAACACGGCCTCGATCACGAGGTCGGCCTGCGCCAGGTCGGCGTAGTCCAGCGTGGTCTGCAGCAGTGCCATGCGCTGCTCGTACTTGTCCTGCTTGAGCTTGCCCTTCTTGACCTGGGCCTCGTAGTTCTTGCGGATGGTGGCGACGCCGCGGTCCAGCGCCTCCTGCTTCATCTCCAGCATGGTGACCGGCACGCCCGCGTTCAGGAAGTTCATGCTGATGCCACCGCCCATGGTGCCGGCACCGATCACGGCCACCTTCTCGATCTTGCGCTGCGGCTGGTCTTCGGGCACGTCGGGGATCTTGGAGGCGGCGCGCTCGGACACGAACAAATGGCGCAGCGCACGCGACTCGGGCGTCCACATCAGGTGGATGAAGGCCTCGCGCTCGGCCGCCATGCCGGCGTCGAACTTCTGCTTGGTGGCCGCTTCCACGGTGTCCACGCACTTGGCCGGCGCCGGGAAGTTCTTGGCCATGCCCTTCACCATGTTGCGCGCGAACTGGAAGTAGGCATCGCCCTTGGGATGCTTGCACGGCAGGTTGCGCACGAGGGGCAGCGGACGTGCGTCGGCCACCGAGCGGGCGTAGGCCAGGGCTTCCTCTGCCAGCGACTCGGGCGAGGCCGCCATCTTGTCGAACAGCTTCTGGCCCGGCACGGCGGCGATGAACTCGCTCTTGACCGGCTCGCCGCTCACGATCATGTTGAGGGCCGCTTCCACACCCAGCACGCGCGGCAGGCGCTGCGTGCCGCCGGCGCCGGGCACCAGGCCCAGCTTGACCTCGGGCAGCGCGACGGCGCAGCCCGGCGCGGCGATGCGGTAGTGGCAGCCCAGGGCCAGCTCGAGCCCGCCGCCCATGCAGACCGAGTGGATGGCCGCGACCACGGGCTTGGCCGAGTTCTCCACGGCCAGGATCACGCTGAGCAGGTTGGGCTCCTGCAAGGCCTTGGGCGAGCCGAACTCCTTGATGTCGGCGCCGCCCGAGAAGGCCTTGCCGGCGCCGGTCAGCACGATGGCGCGCACGGCCCCGTCGGCGTTGGCTTGGGCCAGGCCATCGGCGATGCCCTGGCGGGTTGCAAGCCCCAGGCCATTGACCGGTGGGTTGTTCAGGCTGATGACGGCAATGTCACCGTGGACTGCGTAGGCAGCGGTCATGCTGGGACTCCTCGTTGAACATGAAAAGAACGACCGTTCGCTTTTCATTCTAGGACTGATGCGCACACGGTTCGGTGGGTCTTGTCCCGGTCGGGACAGCGCTTGCAGCTTCCTGTTACACCTCCAGCCACTCCTTGCGGACATAGGCGTCCGCGCGCAGGGCCTCGGGTGTGCCCTGGAACACGATGCTGCCGTGGCCCATGACCAGCGCGCGGTCGGAGATGCTCATGGCGATGGTGAGCTTCTGCTCGATCAGCAGCACCGAAATGCCGCGCGCCTTGAGCGCCTTGAGGTACTCGCCGACGAGCTCGACGATCTTGGGCGCGAGGCCCTCGGTCGGCTCGTCGATGATGATGAGGTCGGGGTCGCCCATCAGGGCGCGGCACAGCGTGAGCATCTGCTGCTCGCCGCCCGAGAGCACGCCGGCCTCGGTGTGCTGGCGCTCCTTGAGCCGCGGGAACATGCCGTACATGTCGTCGAAGCCCCAGCGGCTGCCCTGCCCCTTGCCCTTCTGGCCCAGCATGAGGTTCTGGTGCACGGTCAGCGTGGGGAAGATGTCGCGGTTCTCGGGCACGTAGCCGATGCCCAGATGCGCGATCTCGTAGGCCTTGCGGCCCAGGATGTCCTGGCCCTTCCAGACGATCTGGCCTTCGCAGTCCACCAGGCCCATGATGGCCTTGGCTGTGGTCGAGCGGCCCGAGCCGTTGCGCCCGAGCAGCGCGACGATCTCGCCCTGGCCGATCTCCAGGTTCACGCCATGCAGCACATGGCTCTTGCCGTAGTAGGCGTGCAGGTTGTCGATCTTCAGCATGTCAATGTCCACCTGCCTGCTGTTCCGCGAGCACCGAGCCCAGGTAGGCCTCCTGCACGCGCGGGTTGGCGCGCACCGCGTCGGGCGTGTCGAAGGCCAGCACCTCGCCATAGACCAGCACGGCGATCTTGTCGGCCAGGCCGAACACCACGCCCATGTCGTGCTCCACGGTCAGCAGCGTCTTGCCCACGGTCACGTCGCGGATCAGTTGGATGAAGCGCGTGGTCTCGCTCTTGCTCATGCCGGCCGTGGGCTCGTCGAGCAGCACCACGCTGGAGCCGCCCGCGATGGTCAGGCCGATCTCGAGCGCGCGCTGCTCGGCATAGGTCAGGTTCATGGCCAGCACGTCGCGTCGCTTGTCCAGCTTGAGCATGTGCATGAGCTGCTCGGCGCGGTCGTTGGCGTCCTTGAGATCGGCCAGGAACTTCCAGAACGCATAGCGGTAGCCCAGCGACCAGAGCACGCCGCAGCGCAGGTTCTCGAACACCGACAGCCGCGTGAACAGGTTGGACACCTGGAAGCTGCGCGACAGCCCGCGCCGGTTGATCTCGTACGGCGCCAGGCCGTCGATGCGCTGGCCGTCGAGCCGGATCTCGCCACTGGTGGGGCCGAAACGCCCGCTGATGAGGTTGAACAGCGTGGACTTGCCGGCGCCATTGGGGCCGATGATGGCCACGCGCTCGCCGGCCGCGACCTTGAGTTCGGCGCCGCGGATGATCTCGGTCTTGCCGAAGCTCTTGCGCAGGTTGACCAGTTCGAGCGCGTAGCCCAGGGTGGATGATGATTCGCTCACGCGGCCTCCCGCCGTTTGATTTCCTTTTCGATCGCGACCTGCGCCTCGCCCCAGTCGTGCATGAAGCTGCGCCGTGCCACCTCGAACAGGCCGATGCCGGTCAGCAGCACGAAGATGCAGCCGAACCAGCTGTCCACGCTCGCCACATCGAGCGTCGCGCCCAGGAAACGCAGTTCCGAGCCCATGGCCGCACCGAGCTGCAGGTGGTAGACCATCTCGACCATCGCCGCGGCCCCCGCCAGCAGCACCAGTGCCGTGCCGCCCAACGCGAGGTAGGAGGTCCACAGCCGGCGCAGCTGGCCGAACGCAGCCACGCGCAGGTTCATCATGATGAGGCTGGCGATGCCGCCGGGCGCATACATGACCATGAACAGGAATACCAGGCCCAGGTACAGCAGCCAGGCCTTGGTGAACTCGGACAGCAGCACGAAGGCCAGCACCATCAGGATGCCGCCGATGATGGGGCCGAAGAAGAAAGTCGCCCCGCCCAGGAAGGTGAACAGCAGGTAGCCGCCCGAACGCCCTGCTCCCACCACCTCGGCCGTCACGATCTCGAAGTTCAGCGCGCCCAGGCCACCCGCGATGCCGGCGAAGAAGCCCGCGATGATGAAGGCGATGTAGCGCACGCGGCGTGTGCTGTAGCCGATGAACTCCACGCGCTCTGCGTTGTCGCGCACGGCGTTCAGCATGCGGCCCAGCGGCGTGCGCGTGAACGCGAACATGGCGGCCACGCAGACGAAGGTGTAGGCGGCGATCAGGTAGTACACCTGGATCTGCGGCCCGTAGCTGATGCCGAAGAAGGGCTTGCCGGCCACCCGGTTGCCGCTGACGCCGGCCTCGCCGCCGAAGAAGCCTGAGAACATCAGCGACATCGCGAACACGAGTTCGGCCATGCCCAGCGTGATCATCGCGAAGGGCGTGCCGGCCTTCTTGGTGGTCACGTAGCCGAACAGCACGGCGAAGAACATGCCGGCGATGCCGCCCACGATGGGCAGCAGGCTGACCGGGATCGGCAGCTGGCCGCCGCTGACCATGTTCAGCGCATGGATCGCCACATAGGAGCCCAGGCCCGTGTAGACCGCGTGGCCGAAGCTCAGCATGCCGCCCTGGCCCAGCAGCATGTTGTAGGACAGGCAGGCGATGATGGCGATGCCCATCTGCGACAGCATGGTCGCCGACAGGTTGCTCGTGAACAGCAGCGGTGCCACCGCCATCACGAGCGCGAACAGGCCCCAGACAACGACACGGCCGACGTTCCAGGGTTTGAAGCTGTAGTGTGATTTCGACATCTCAACCCTCCCGGCTGCCGAGCAGGCCCTTGGGCCGGAAGATCAGGATCAGCACGAGGAACAGGTAGGGCAGGATGGGCGCCACCTGCGAGACCGTGAGCGTGAGCAGAGCATTGCTGCTGGCCGCCGGACCCGGCTCCATGCCCAGGCTGCGCAGCAGGCCCAGCAGCGAGCCGTCCATCGCGACCGCGAAGGTCTGGATCACGCCAATCAGGATGGACGCGAGGAAGGCGCCCGACAGCGAGCCCATGCCGCCGACCACCACCACCACGAAGATGATGGAGCCCACCGTGGCCGCCATCGCCGGCTCGGTCACGAAGGTGCTGCCGCCGATCACGCCGGCCAGCCCGGCCAGCCCGGCGCCCGCGCCGAACACCAGCATGAACACGCGCGGCACGTTGTGGCCCAGCGACTCCACGGCCTCGGGGTGCGTCAGCGCGGCCTGGATCACCAGGCCGATGCGTGTGCGCGTGAGCAGCAGCCAGACAGCCACCAGCATCAGCACGGCCACCAGCATCATGAAACCGCGCGTCGCCGGGAACGGCGAGCAGACCACGCGCACGGCGGCGTCCGCCGCCTGGCACATGCCGCTTGGCGCCGCACCCCAGACCAGGCTGAGCCCGTTGACGGAGTGCTGCACCAGCGTGAACGCCGGCCCCTGCAGCACGGGCGGTGGCGCGAACGCCACGGCCGTGCGGCCCCAGACCAGTTGCACGATCTCCAGGATCACGAAGGACAGACCGAAGGTCACCAGCAGTTCGGGCACGTGGCCGAACTTGTGGACCTTGCGCAGGCACAGCCGCTCGAACAGCGAGCCCAGCACGCCGACCACGATGGGCGCCAGCACCAGCGCCGGCCAGAAGCCGACCAGCTGCGACACGGTGTAGCCCGCGTAGGCGCCCAGCATATAAAAACTTGCGTGCGCGAAGTTGAGCACGCCCATCATGCTGAAGATCAGCGTGAGCCCGGAACTGAGCAGGAACAGCAGCAGGCCGTAGCTCAGCCCGTTGAGCATCGAGATCGTGAAGAACTCCATCACCTCACCTTTGCGACCACCAGGTCAACCTCAAAAAAAGGCCCGAACCAGAACCTCTGGATCGGGCCGGTGGGCGGCAGCCAGCCGCCCGCAGAACCACGACGATGTCATCCAGGCCGCTTCATCTGGCAGCTGGTCGGGGTGCTGGACACATAGGACTCGAAGGTCTTGACCGGTGCCAGCGTCATGCCCGTGTTCTCGGGGCTGTAGGGGTACTTGGCATCGGCCTTCTGCCATACGCTCAGGTACAGCGGCTGCTGCAACTGGTGGTCGGACTTGCGCATCTCCACGTCGCCGTTGAAGCTCTTGAACTTCAGGCCCTCCATCGCCGCGGCCACCTTGACCGGATCGGTCGACTTGGCCTTGGCCATGGCCGCGCCGAGTGCGTTGTAGATATGGATCACCGAGCCCGTGTAGAAGTCGTCCTTGAACTTGGTCTGGAACTCGGTCATCCACTGGCCCATCTGGCCGCCCATGTTGTAGTGGTTGTAGGCGACCTGGTAGACGCGCCCTGCGCCGCCTGTGCCCAACGCCGTGGGCGTGCCGGTCACGCCGGCGTAGTAGGTGTAGAACTTGCCGTTGTAGCCGCCTTCGTTGGCCGCCTTGACCAGCAGCGCGAGGTCCGAACCCCAATTGCCCGTGATCACGGTGTCGGCGCCCGATGCCTTGATCTTGGCGATGTAGGGCGCGAAGTCGCGCACCTGGGCCAGCGGGTGCAGGTCTTCGCCGACCACCTGCACATCGGGCCGCTTGCGCGCGAGGATCTCCTTGGCGAACTTGGCGACCTGCTGGCCGTGCGAGTAGTTCTGGTTGAGCAGGTAGACCTTCTTGATGTCCGGCTGCTCCTGCATGTAGGTGGTCAGCGCCTCCAGCTTCATGGAGGTGTCGGCATCGAAGCGGAAGTGCCAGTAGTTGCACTTGCTGTTCGTGAAGTCCGGGTCCACGGCCGAGTGGTTGAGGTAGATCACCTCCTTGCCCGGGTTGCGCGCGTTGTGCTTGTCGACCGCGTCGATCAGCGCGGCCGCGACCGAGGAGCCGTTGCCCTGAGTGATGTAGCGCACACCCTGGTCGAGTGCGGCCTTCAGGTTGTTCAGGCTCTCGGCCGGACTCAGCTTGTTGTCGAACGGGATCACTTCGAACTTCACGCCGGCCGGATTGCTCTGGTTGAACTTCTCGGCGAAGAACTGGAAGCTCTTGATCTGGTTGTTGCCCACCGGGCCCATCAGGCCCGACAGCGGGTCGATCCAGGCGATCTTGACTGTCTCGCCCTTCTGGGCGAAGGCGCCCATCGCACAGGCCAGCAGCGCAGCGGCTGCAACGATTCGTACAACAGGCTTCATTCGTTGGTCTCCTAGTGGTCTGAAAAAGTGCGGGCAGGTTACAAGTCTTCGTTTGCGCCACCGCTGAGGGATTGCCCTAGGCGGTGTCGTGTGCGGCTCACAAGCTC
This sequence comes from Pseudorhodoferax sp. LjRoot39, assembly GCF_964253035.1. Classification (NCBI taxonomy): domain Bacteria; kingdom Pseudomonadati; phylum Pseudomonadota; class Betaproteobacteria; order Burkholderiales; family Comamonadaceae; genus Pseudorhodoferax; species Pseudorhodoferax sp. LjRoot39. The sequence goes on from NZ_CAXUQL020000001.1 coordinate 4,935,251, forward strand.
GGCAGGCGGTAGTCCTTCAACTGCTCGCGCAGCCGGGTCTTGAGCATCTTGCCGGTCGCGCCGAGCGGGATCGCGTCGACGAAGACCACGTCGTCCGGAATCTGCCACTTGGCGGTCTTGCCCTCGTAGAACTTCAGCAGTTCCTCGCGGCTGACCTCGGCATTGGGTTTTTTCACGACGACCACGATGGGCCGCTCGTCCCACTTGGGATGGAATACGCCGATGCAGGCCGCCATGGCCACGGCCGGGTGGGCCACGGCGATGTTCTCGATGTCGATGGAGCTGATCCACTCGCCGCCGGACTTGATCACGTCCTTGCTGCGGTCGGTGATCTGCATGAAGCCGTCGGCGTCGATGGTGGCCACGTCGCCGGTCGGGAACCATTCGACACCCTGGGCGTCGCGCACCAGCGGCGCACCGCCCTCGCCCTTGAAGTACTCGCGCACCACCCAGGGGCCGCGCACCAGCAGGTCGCCGGAGGCCTTGCCGTCGAATGGCAGGTCTTCGCCATTGGCGCCGACGATCTTCATGTCCACGCCGTAGATGGCCCGGCCCTGCTTGAGCAGGATCTTCATCTGCTCGTCCTTGGGCAGGTCCAGGTGCTTGTTCTTCAGCGTGCACAGCGTTCCGAGCGGCGACATCTCGGTCATGCCCCAGGCGTGCAGCACCTCCACGCCGTAGTCCTCGCGGAAGGCGTGGATCATGGCCGGCGGGCAGGCCGAGCCGCCGATCACCGTGCGCTTGAGCGTGGAGAACTTCAGCCCCGCCGGCTTCATGTGCATCAGCATCATCTGCCAGACCGTGGGCACGCCGGCGGCGTAGCTGACCTTCTCGCCCTCGATCAACTCGTAGATGGACTTGCCATCCATGGCCGGGCCGGGAAACACCAGCTTGGCGCCCGTCAGCGCGGCCGAGTACGGGATACCCCAGGCGTTGACGTGGAACATCGGCACGACCGGCAGGATGGCGTCGCGCGCGCTGATGCCCATCACGTCGGGCAGCGCCGCGGCGTAGGCGTGCAACGTGGTCGAGCGGTGGCTGTACAGCGCGGCCTTGGGGTTGCCCGTGGTGCCGCTCGTGTAGCACATGCTCGAGGCTGTGTTCTCGTCGAACACCGGCCAGCGGTAGGTGTCGGACTTGTCCGCAAGCCAGGTCTCGTAGCTCTGCAGGCCGGGGATGCCGCTGTCCTGTGGCAGCTTGTCGGCGTCGCACAGCGCGACCCAATGCTTGACCGTGGGGCATTTGGCGTGCACGGCCTGCACGAGCGGCAGGAACGTGAGGTCGAAGCACAGCACCTGGTCTTCGGCGTGGTTGGCGATCCAGGCGATCTGCTCGGGGTGCAGGCGCGGGTTGATGGTGTGCAGCACGCGGCCCGAGCCGCTCACGCCGAAGTAGAGTTCCAGGTGGCGGTAGCCGTTCCAGGCCAGCGTGGCGACGCGGTCGCCGAATCCCAGGCCCCAGCTGTCCAGGCCGTTGGCGATCTGGCGCGCACGGCGCGCCACGTCGCGCCAGGCATAACGGTGGAGATCTCCCTCGACCCGGCGCGAGACGATCTCGCCGTCGCCATGGTGGCGCTCGGCGAAGTCGATCAAGCCGGAAATCAACAGTGGTTGGTTTTGCATCAAACCCAGCATGGGTACTACTCCTCTTGGAAAGCTCGTGATGTCAGAGGCCTGCATCGTAAGGGCGGGCGCGTTCGGTATTTACCCGTACGCCCGCCCTTGCCCGGGGTCACTGCACCGAGATCCTCGCGGCCGTTTGCGTGCCGTCGAACACCAGCTTTCCAGGCCAGGGCTGCCAGGTCACGCCCAGGCCGGCGTGGTTTGGATTGCCATTGCGGACGAAGGCGGAAACGCTGGCCATCATTGCGCTGGACAAGGCCAGCCGGCCCGGCCGATTGGCCGTGCTGTTCACTGCGTTCGCAAACACCGAGGGCCCGAAGTTGCCGAACAGGAACGGCAGATCGAACGCATGGGCGGCACCGTAGATGTCGTTCCAGGGCGCAGGCTCCTGGGCCCAGGCGAACTCGTAATACCAGACATTGGCTTGCTGGCTGGCCAGTGTGTTCAGCACGTTGTCGCGCGCGGCGCCCAGGAAGATGCTGCCCAATTGGCTGGTCTTGGCGTTGTAGCCGGTGGCAGGGGCGGTCACCGGCAGGTAGGACGCGTCCAGGATGTCGGCCGCGGTCAGCGTGGTAGGGACATCGGGGTTGAAGTTCTGCATCAGCGTGAAGCGTGCAGCGTCCGTGACGACCATGCCGGGTTTGCCGCCGAACAGCGTCAGGAACGGAGCGAACAGCTTGCCTTCCTCGGCCGTCATGCCGGCCAGCACCGGGACCTTCTGGTAGTTGCCCGCCTTCATGGTGGCGATCGGGTCCAGCGGCACCACCGCACCATCGGGAATGGGGCCGGAGCCGGTCAGACCCTTGGCCAGCACCGTCGTCAGCACCGTGTTGGCATCCTTGCCGCGCAGGTAGTCGGCGATCTGCGCGTCGGTCTGCGTCGCTGCGTAGGCCAGGGCGCCAGGCACGTCCGCGGCCTTGCCATCTGCAATCAGCAGCTGGGCCAGCAGGCCATTGCCCTGGGCCAGATAGGTCGCTGGCGGGTTCAGCGTGGGCAGGCTGTTGGCGGGCAGGTTGGTGGCCAGCGAGATGCCGCCAGACAGTGGGATGGCCTTGTGGAGCAGGCCGGCCGCCAGCGGCGAGGCCATCAGCGCGTAAGTGTTGATGGCGCCGGCCGATTGCCCCATGACCGTGACGTTGTCTGCCGCGCCGCCGAAGTTGCCGATGTTCTTCTGGATAAACTTCAACGCCTGCAGGTTGTCCAGGATCGCGAAGTTCCCCGAGGCATCCTGCGCACTGGCCCCGGCCCTGAGCTGCGGCAGACTGAAGAAGCCCAGTACGCCGACACGGTAGTTGGCCGTGACCACGACGGCATTGGCCGCCTTGGCCAGCTTTGCGCCATCGTAGACCGGGTCGGCCGTGTAGCCCGAGATGTTGCTACCGCCGTAGATGAACAGGATCACCGGCAGCTTGTTGTCGCCGGTGGCCGGCCGCCAGATGTTCAGCGTCAGGCAGTCCTCCTTGCCCACAGGGGTATTCAGCGTGCTGGCAATCGTGCTGTCGTAGGTGTTGTTCGCGCCGGGACCGTAGATACGGCCGTTCTGCAGGCAGGCGTTGCCGAAGGTCTGCGTGGTGCGCGTGCCGGTCCAGGCGTCCGGCTCCACGGGCGCTTTCCAGCGCAGTGCGCCGACCGGTGGCTTGGCAAAGGGCACGCCTTTCCAGACATAGGTGCCGCTGTTCGCCGAATCGTCGATGCCCTGAACCTTGCCATACGCGGTGCTGCGCACGGTGGGGGCGTCGTCGTCGGAGCCACCGCAGCCCGCCAGCGCCGCGCAGGCCGCAAGAACCAGCACCGCCGTGGTGCGCTGCGCACACGAGGATGCCGCCGAAAAAGCTGTACGCATGCTTGTCTCCTTGTCCCGTGCTTCGGGGTTATTCGGAATGCGCGGGCAGCGGACCCTCGTCCATACTGCGCCGCTTCGGGCCGTTGCCAAGAGAAAGTCTAGGAGGGGTCCGCACGAACACCGCTATCGCAAGCGCGCCAAACCGATGACTTCAGCAACCACTCTCCCCTACCTGCCCGTGCGCACGAGTTCGGCCGCCTGGCTCACGGGCGTGCTGACCATGTTCGAGGCGCAAGGGCTGGACGTGCCCGCCTTGCTGCGCGACGCGGGTTTCGACGCGGCCACGCTGCACCGGCACAACGCGCGCATCCCGGTGGACCAGATCACGCGGCTGTGGCAGCTGGCCGTGGCACGCTCCGGCAAGCCCACACTGGGTCTGCAGCGCCACCTTGCCGCCACCCACAGCAACACCGGCACCGTGGGCCATGTGATGAGCTGCAGCCCCGACCTGGGCCGCGCGCTGACCCACCTGGCGCGCTACATGGCCGTGATCTCGGACGCGACGGGCTTCTCGCTGCAGCTGGAGGCACGCGGCATCTGGCTGACCACGGTGCACACGGGTGGCACGCTGCCGATCCCGCGTCAGCGCGTGGAGTACGCCATGCTGGCCACGCTGATGCTGTGCCAGTGGCTCACGCGCAAGGAATTCGACCCGCTGCTGGTGGAATTGGCCGATGCCGCGCCTGCCGACGACGGGCCGCAGCGCGCGGCCTTCGGCTGTGCGTTGCGCTTCGGCGCACCGGCCAACCGCATGCTGATCGCGCGCAGTGACCTGGACCGCCCGATCCCGACCTATGACGCCGAGCTGGCCGGCATGCTGGAGGCGCTGCTGGACAAGCAACTCGCCCAGCTGGGCCAGACCAGCACCGCGAGCCGTGTGCGCAGCGAGATCGCGCGGCTGTTGAACCAGGGCGAGCCGCGCCGCGAGGTGGTGGCCAAGGGCCTGGGCCTGGCCGAGCGCACGCTGCAGCGCCGGCTGCAGCAGGAACAGGTGTCCTACCAGGCCCTGCTCGACAGCACGCGGCACGAACTGGCCCAGCAATACCTGGCCGAGCAGCGCCACAGCCTGGCGGATGTGTCCGACCTGCTGGGCTATGGGGACAGCAGCAACTTCCACCGCGCCTGCAAGCGCTGGTTCGGCGTGCCACCGGCCCAGTACCGCGCCCAGATCGGCTGCTGAAGCGCCGCGGTGGCCCTTGTCGGCCGGGGTTTACCCGCCTGCCCGACAATCGGGGGATGCGCTCTTCCACCGAGGCCGTCCTGGCCGACCCCGCGCCCATCGCCTGGCGCGCGGGCTTCGCCGACCTGGGGCCGGCCTTTCTCACGCGCCTGCAGCCCACGCCGCTGCCCGCCCCCTACTGGGTCGGCCGCAGTGCCGAGGTCGCCGCGCAGCTGGGCCTGGATGCCGCGTGGTTTGCGTCCGATGCTGCGCTGCAGGCCTTCACGGGCAACCAGCTGCTGCCCGGCAGCGCGCCTTACGCTTCGGTCTACAGCGGCCACCAGTTCGGCGTCTGGGCCGGCCAGCTCGGCGACGGCCGCGCGATCGGACTCGGCGAAACGGCCGCTGGCCAGGAACTGCAACTCAAGGGCGCCGGGCGCACGCCGTACTCGCGCATGGGCGACGGCCGTGCCGTGCTGCGCTCGTCGATCCGTGAATTCCTGTGCAGCGAGGCCATGGCGGGCCTGGGCATTGCCACCACGCGTGCGCTGTGCGTGACGGGCTCGGACGCACCGGTGCGCCGCGAGACGCTGGAGACCGCCGCCGTCGTGACGCGCGTGGCGCCCAGCTTCGTCCGCTTCGGCCACTTCGAGCATTTCGCGGCCAGCGGCGACCACACCTCTCTGCGCGCACTGGCCGACCATGTGATCGACCGCCATTACCCCGCGTGCCGAGAGCAGGCCGCGGACTTCGGCGGCAATGTGTACGCGGCACTGCTGCGCGCCGTGACGCAGCGCACGGCCGCCATGCTCGCGCAATGGCAGGCCGTGGGCTTTTGCCACGGTGTCATGAACACCGACAACATGAGCATCCTGGGCCTGACCATCGACTACGGGCCGTTCCAGTTCCTCGATGCCTTCGACCCCGGTCACATCTGCAACCACAGCGACAGCCAGGGCCGCTACGCCTTCAACCGCCAGCCCAACGTCGCGTACTGGAACCTGTTCTGCCTGGGCCAGGCGCTGCTGCCGCTGATCGAGGAGCAGGATCTGGCACTGGCCGCGCTGGAGACCTACAAGGCCGATTTTCCGCAGGCGCTGGAGACGGCCATGCGCGCCAAGCTCGGCCTGGCGCAGCCGCTGGACGACGACCGCGCGCTGATCGAGTCCACGCTGCAGTTGCTGGCCAGCCAGCGCGCGGACCACACCATCTTCTGGCGCCGGCTGTCCGACGCCGTCGCGGCGGGCATGCTGCTGCAGCCCGTGCGCGACCTGTTCCTGGACGGCGCGGCTTTCGACGACTGGGCCACGCTCTACCAGCGCCGCATGGCCGGCACCGATCTCGCCCAGGCCGGTGCGCGCATGCACGCCGTCAATCCCAAGTTCGTGCTGCGCAACCACCTGGCCGAGCAGGCCATCCGCCGCGCGCAGGACAAGGACTTCTCCGAGGTCGAACGCTTGCGCCGCCTGCTGCAGGCCCCATTTGACGCGCATCCCGGCTGCGAGGCCGATGCCGACTTCCCGCCCGACTGGGCCTCTTCCATCGAGATCAGCTGTTCCTCATGACCCGCCCCATCGAGAAAACCGACGCCGAATGGCGTGCACTGCTGGCCGAGAAAGGCGCCGAACCGGCCGCCTACCAGGTCACCCGCCATGCGGCCACCGAGCGGCCCTACACCGGCAAGTACGAACAGCACTGGGCCGATGGCAGCTACCACTGCGTCTGCTGCGGCGCCAAGCTGTTCGACTCCAGCACCAAGTTCGACGCCGGCTGCGGCTGGCCCAGCTTTTCGCAAGAAGCCGTGCCCGGCGCGATCGAGGAGATCGTCGACCGCAGCCATGGCATGGTGCGCACAGAGACCGTTTGCGCCAGCTGCGGTGCCCACCTGGGCCATGTGTTCCCGGACGGCCCCGCGCCGACCGGCCTGCGCTACTGCATGAACTCGGCCTCGCTGCAGTTCGAGGACAAGTGAGCCCATGAAGATCCTGCTCGACTTCCTGCCGATCCTGCTGTTCTTCGGCGCCTACAAGCTCTATGGCATCTATGTCGGCACGGCCGTGCTGATGGCCGCCACCGTGGTGCAGATGGGCGTGACCTATGCGCAGGAACGCAAGCTGCAGACCATGCAGAAGGCCACGCTGGCGCTGGTGCTGGTGTTCGGCACCCTGACCCTGGTGCTGCAGGACGAACGCTTCATCAAGTGGAAACCCACGGTGCTGTACGCCGCCATGGCGCTGGCCCTGGCCGTCACGGTCTGGGTGTTCAAGAAAAACTTTCTGAAGCTCGTGCTGGGCAGCCAGCTGGAGCTGCCCGACGCGGTATGGATGCGGCTGAACTGGCTATGGGTGGCCTACTGCCTGTTCATGGCGGTCGTGAACGGCTACGTGGCCTATTACTTCAGCACCGATGCCTGGGTCGATTTCAAGCTGTGGGGTTACGTGTTCCCGCTGGCCTTCATCGTCGGCCAGGGTCTGTACGTTTCGCGCTACCTCAAGTCCGACGGCGATGTGGTCGAAGTCGAGCCCAAGGAGCGCCGCTGATGGTGGCGACGGCCGAAGACATGGCGCAGGTTCTGCGTGCGGCGCTGGCGCCCACGCAGCTCGAAGTGCTAGACGAAAGCGCCGCGCACGCCGGCCATGCGGGCGCCGGCCCGCAGCCCTATGGCACGCACTTCCGCATACGCATCGCCTCTCCACAATTTGCCGGACTGTCGCGCGTGGCGCAACATCGCCTTGTGTATGATCCGCTGCGCCAAATGATCACCCAGGGCGTGCACGCCATAGCCATCGAAGTTCTCCCTCCCGTGCACCCGGCCGCGACGCCGTCGTCGCTCCAGGCCCCGCCCTCCCAAAGTTCTTGAGGAAACACATGAAGAAGTCTCTGTATTCCGCAGTTGCGGCTGCGCTCGTGCTGGGTGCCGCCAGCATGCCCACGTTCGCGCAGAACGTGGCGGTGGTGAACGGCAAGGCTGTTCCCAAGGCGCGTGTGGATGCGCTGGCTGAGCAGATGGCCCGCGCCGGCCGCCCGGTCACGCCGGACCAGGAAGGCCAGCTGCGCGAGGAAGTCATCATGCGTGAAGTGTTCATGCAGGAAGCGCAGAAGCGTGGCCTGGACGCCACGCCCGACTTCCAGGCCCAGATGGATTTCGCCCGCCAGTCGCTGCTGGTGCGCGAACTGCTGGTGGACTACCAGAAGACCCATCCCGTGACCGACGCCGAGATCCAGGCCGAGTACGACAAGGTCAAGGCCGCCAATTCCAGCGACGGCAAGGAATACAAGGCCCAGCACATCCTGGTCGAGAAGGAAGCCGACGCCAAGGCCATCATCGCCAGCCTGAAGAAGGGCGGCAAGTTCGAGGACATCGCCAAGAAGCAGTCCAAGGACCCCGGATCCGGTGCCAACGGCGGGGATCTGGGCTGGGCCAACCCGGCTGGCTACGTGAAGGAGTTCGGCGACGCACTGGTCAAGCTCAAGAAGGGCCAGACCACCGAGGTTCCGGTCAAGACCCAGTTCGGCTACCACATCATCCGCCTGAACGACGAGCGCCAGCAGGAGTTCCCGCCGCTGGAACAGGTCAAGCCGCAGATCGCGCAGCAGCTGCAGCAGCAGAAGATGCAGCAGTACCAGCAGGAACTGCGCGCCAAGGCCAAGGTCGAGTAAGCGCCCTGCCCCGGCAACGCAAAAGGCTTCCCTCGGGAAGCCTTTTTGCTCTGCGGGGTGCCCTCGCTAACCCTGCGCGGCGACGCGCTCGGCCTTGCTGTGCAGCTTGTTCAGCGCCGACAGGTAGGCCTTGGCCGATGCCACCACGATGTCGGGATCGGCGCCCACGCCGTTGACCACGCGGCCGCTGTTCTGCAGCCGCACCGTGACCTCGCCCTGGCTCTCGGTCGAGCCGCTGATGGCGTTGACCGAGTACAGCACCATCTCGGCGCCGCTCTTCACAATCGACTCGATGGCCTTCAGCGAGGCGTCGACAGGGCCGTTGCCGTCGGAAGCACCGCGCACCTCCTGGCCCTGGGCCGTGAACACCACCTCGGCCTGCGGCCGCTCGCCGGTCTCGCTGTGCTGCTTGAGCGAGACGAAGGCGTACTGCTCCTGCTCGTGCGCCACGCTCTCTTCGCTGACGAGGGCCAGGATGTCCTCGTCGAAGATGTCGCTCTTGCGGTCGGCCAGATCCTTGAAGCGCGCGAATGCGGCGTTGATGTCGGACTCGCTCTCCATCTGCACGCCCAGGTCCTGCAGGCGCTGCTTGAAGGCGTTGCGGCCCGACAGCTTGCCCAGCACGATCTTGTTGGCGCTCCAGCCAACGTCCTCGGCCCGCATGATCTCGTAGGTGTCGCGCGCCTTGAGCACGCCATCCTGGTGGATGCCCGAGGCATGGGCGAAGGCGTTGGCGCCGACCACGGCCTTGTTGGGCTGCACCACGAAACCCGTGGTCTGGCTGACCATGCGGCTGGCCGGCACGATGTGCTCGGTGGCGATGTTCACGTCCAGGCCGAAGTAGTCGCGGCGGGTCTTCACGGCCATCACGATCTCTTCGAGCGAGCAGTTGCCGGCGCGCTCGCCCAGGCCGTTGATGGTGCACTCGACCTGGCGCGCGCCGCCGATCTTCACGCCGGCCAGCGAGTTGGCCACCGCCATGCCCAGGTCGTTGTGGCAGTGCACGGACCAGACGGCCTTGTCGCTGTTCGGGATGCGCTGGCGCAGGTTCAGGATGAAGTTGCCGTACAGCTCGGGGATCGCGTAGCCCACGGTGTCGGGCACGTTGATCGTCGTCGCGCCTTCCTTGATCACTTCTTCGATCACGCGGCACAGGAAGTCGGGATCGCTGCGGTAGCCATCCTCGGGACTGAACTCGATGTCGCCGACCAGGTTGCGTGCGAAGCGCACCGACTGACGCGCCTGCTCGAACACCTGGTCGGGTGTCATGCGCAGTTTCTTCTCCATGTGCAGCGCCGAGGTCGCGATGAACACGTGGATGCGCGCACGGGCCGCATCCTTGAGCGCCTCGGCCGAGCGCGCGATGTCCCGGTCGTTGGCGCGCGACAGCGAGCAGATGGTCGACTCGCGCACGGCACGCGCGATCGCCTGCACGCACTCGAAGTCCCCGTTGGAACTGGCCGCGAAACCGGCCTCGATCACGTCGACCTTGAGCCGTTCGAGCTGGCGTGCGATGCGCAGCTTCTCGTCGCGCGTCATCGAGGCGCCCGGCGATTGCTCGCCGTCGCGCAAGGTGGTGTCGAAAATGATCAGTTGGTCGCTCATCGTGGTCTCCTTGTCGTGCAGGTGCTGGGCTCAACGCGCAGCGGCGGCGTCAAGCTCCGCAGCCACATTGTCCTCGCCGCGCGTGCCGCGCTGCAGTCCGGACACGATGGCCTTGAGCGAGGCCGACACGATGTTCGAGTCGATGCCCACGCCGAACAGCGTGCGGCCGTCATCCACGCGCAACTCGAGGTAAGCCACGGCCTTGGCGTTGGCGCCGGCACCGATGGCGTGCTCGTGGTAGTCCATCACGCGCACACCGCGGCCCGTGGCCTGTTGCAGGCCGTCGACGAAGGCATCGATGGGGCCGGTGCCGCGGCCCTGGATTTGCACCGGCTTGCCGGCAAAGACCAGGTCGGCCGAGAGCTCGACCTCGGTGGCATCACCGGCGCCACGCCGCTCGGTGAGGCGGTGCTGGGGCGCCGCCACGTCGTGCAGGCCGTATTCCTTCTCGAACAGGGTCCAGAGGTCGTGCGCCGTGAGTTCCTTGCCCTCGGCATCCATGACGCCCTGCACCACCTGGCTGAATTCGATCTGCAAACGGCGCGGCAATTCCAGGCCAAACTCGCTCTCGAGCAGGTAGGAGATGCCACCCTTGCCGGACTGGCTGTTCACGCGGATCACGGCCTCGTAGGTGCGGCCGAGATCCTTGGGATCGATGGGCAGGTAGGGGACGTTCCAGATGTCGCCCTCCTTGCGCGCCGAGAAGACCTTCTTGATCGCGTCCTGGTGCGAGCCCGAGAACGAGGTGTAGACCAGGTCGCCGACGTACGGGTGGCGCGGGTGCACGGGCAACTGGTTGCAGTGCTCGACCACCCGGCGGATCTCGTCGATCTCGGAGAAGTCCAGGCCCGGCGACACGCCCTGCGTGTAGAGGTTCAGCGCGACGTTGACCACGTCGAGGTTGCCCGTGCGTTCGCCGTTGCCGAACAAACAGCCTTCGAGGCGGTCGGCGCCGGCCATCACGGCGAATTCAGCGGCGGCTGTGCCTGTACCGCGGTCGTTGTGCGGGTGCACGGACAGAACGATGGCATCGCGGCGCGCAAGATTGCGGTGCATCCACTCGATCATGTCCGCGAAGATGTTGGGCGTGGAGTGCTCCACCGTGGACGGCAGGTTGATGATGCACTTGCGCTCGGGCGTGGGCTGCCAGACGGCGGTTACCGCATCGACGACACGCTTGGAGAAGGCCAGCTCGGTGCCGGAGAACATCTCGGGCGAGTACTGGAAGGTCCACCGGGTCTCGGGCTGGCGCGCGGCGAGGTCCTGGAACATGCGGGCCTGCGCGGTGGCCAGTTCGACGATGCCGTCCTCGTCCATGCCCAGCACCACGCGGCGCATGATGGGCGCGCAGGCGTTGTACAGGTGCACGATGGCGCGCTTGGCGCCCTGCAGCGACTCGAAGGTGCGCTCGATGAGGTGCTCGCGCGCCTGGGTCAGCACCTGGATCGTGACGTCCTCGGGGATCAGGTCTTCCTCGATGAGCTTGCGCACGAAGTCGAACTCGGTCTGCGATGCCGAGGGAAAGCCCACCTCGATCTCCTTGAAGCCGATCTTGACCAGCGCCTGGAACATCTGCAGCTTGCGCGCGCCGTCCATGGGCTCGATCAGCGCCTGGTTGCCGTCGCGCAGGTCGGTGGAGAGCCAGATGGGGGCTTGCATGATCTGGGCGTCGGGCCAGGTGCGGTCCGTCAGGCGCACCGGTTGAAAGGCGGCGTACTTGCTGGCGGGGTTCTTCAACATCATGCGGATCCTCGAGAGTGGTCAAACAACACCAGCAAACCCAAAAAGAAAAACGGCCCGTTGCTGGTGCAAACGGGCCGTTTCGACAAAAGTTGCGCGCGCGCTACCGTCTCCGCCCGTAGGGGTCGATTAGTAGGGCTAGCACGAAATTTTGCATGGCGCGGACTCTAGCACAGATGCGTGAGGCACCCTGCAAACAGCTGTCTCATTTGTGCAGCCCGCGCTCGTCCGGCTCGTCGGTCGAGGTGCTGATCACGCTGGTCTGCTGTCCCTTGGTCTTGCGCCAGGCGTAGACCGCATAGCCGCTGAATCCATAGACCACGAACAGCCCGAACATGACGATGGGCGGGTGGATGTTGACGATGGCGATGCCCAGCGCGATCAGCACGATCACGACGAAGGGCACGCTCTTCTTCATCTGCACATCCTTGAAGCTGTAGAACGGCACGTTGGTCACCATGGTGAGCCCCGCGTACAGCGCCAGACCGAACATGGGCCATGTGACATCGTTGCGGTCCACCTCCAGCTCGGTCATGAGCCAGATGAAGCCAGTCACCAAGGCCGCCGCAGCCGGTGACGGCAAGCCCTGGAACCAGCGCTTGTCGACAACCGCCGTGTTCACGTTGAAGCGCGCCAGCCGCAGCGCGGCGCACGCGCAGTAGACGAAGGCGGCGATCCAGCCCCAACGCCCGGCCCCGCGCAGCGTCCACTCGTAGGCGATCAGGGCCGGCGCGGCACCGAAGGAGACCATGTCGGACAGCGAGTCCATCTGCTCGCCGAACGCGCTCTGCGTGTTCGTCATGCGGGCAACACGCCCGTCCAGGCTGTCCAGCACCATGGCGCAGAAGACCCCCACGGCGGCCAGGTCGAACCGGTTGTTCATGGCCATCACGACCGCATAGAAGCCGCCGAACAGTGCCGCCAATGTGAACAGATTGGGCAGGACGTAGATGCCCTTGCGGCGCTTGCGCGGCACGGGCTCGTCCACGAGCATCAGGTCGGAATCGTTTCCATCATGCATGGGACAAGTGTAGTGGAGGGGCCCATTGAAAAAGGCCACCGAAGTGGCCTTGCGGAGGTACCGGGAAACCGGTGATCAGTTGCGGGTCTGGTCGACCAGCTTGTTCTTCTTGATCCAGGGCATCATGGCGCGCAGCTGCTCGCCCACCACTTCGATCTGGTGCTCGGCGTTCAGGCGGCGGCGGCTGATCAGCGCGGGCTGGCCGGCGGCGGCTTCGAGCACGAAGCTCTTGGCGTACTCGCCGGTCTGGATGTCCTTCAGCACCTGCTTCATGACCTTCTTGGTTTCGTCGGTCACGATGCGCGGGCCCGTCACGTACTCGCCGTACTCGGCGTTGTTCGAGATCGAGTAGTTCATGTTGGCGATGCCGCCTTCGTAGATCAGGTCCACGATGAGCTTGAGCTCGTGCAGGCACTCGAAGTAGGCCATCTCGGGCGCATAGCCGGCTTCCACCAGCGTCTCGAAGCCGGCCTTGATCAGCTCGACGGTGCCGCCGCACAGAACGGCTTGCTCGCCGAACAGGTCGGTCTCGGTTTCTTCGCGGAAGTTGGTCTCGATGATGCCGGCACGGCCGCCGCCGTTGGCCATGGCGTAGGACAGGGCCAGGTCGCGCGCCTTGCCCGACTTGTCCTGGTGCACCGCCACGAGGTGGGGCACGCCGCCACCCTGGGTGTAGGTGCCGCGCACGGTGTGGCCGGGGGCCTTGGGCGCGACCATCCAGACGTCCAGGTCGGCGCGCGGCTGCACGAAGCCGTAGTGCACGTTGAAGCCGTGGGCGAACACCAGCGAGGCGCCCTGCTTGATGTTGGGTGCCACGTCGTTCTTGTAGACCTGGGCGATCTGCTCGTCAGGCAGCAGGATCATGACGACGTCGGCGGCCTTGACGGCTTCGGCGACTTCGGCGACCTGCAGACCGGCCTTCTCGACCTTGCTCCACGATGCGCCGCCCTTGCGCAGGCCGACCAGCACCTTGACGCCGCTGTCGTTCAGGTTCTGCGCGTGCGCATGGCCCTGGCTGCCATAGCCGATGATGGTGACGGTCTTGCCCTTGATCAGGGAGAGGTCACAGTCCTTGTCGTAGAAAACCTTCATTGTCTTGCTCCAAATGGTTCAGGCGAATTGCCGACGGCAGCCTCGCAAATCGTCGATCCGCCGCGCCGAGCCTGCCAGCACGCGCGCGCGGATGCTTGGTACTCACACGCGCAGGATGCGCTCGCCGCGGCCGATGCCGCTGGATCCCGTGCGCACGGTTTCCAGGATCGCGCTGCGCTCAATGGCTTCGAGGAAGGCGTCGTTCTTGCCCTGGTCACCCGTGAGTTCGATGGTGTAGCTCTTCTCGGTCACGTCGATGATGCGGCCGCGGAAGATGTCGGCCATGCGCTTCATCTCCTCGCGTTCCTTGCCCACCGCGCGCACCTTGACCATCATGAGCTCGCGCTCGGTGTAGGCGCCTTCGGTCAGGTCGACCACCTTGACGACTTCGATGAGCCGGTTCAGGTGCTTGGTGATCTGCTCGATCACGTCGTCCGAACCCGTGGTCTGGATCGTCATGCGCGACAGGCTCGGGTCCTCGGTCGGCGCGACGGTCAGCGATTCGATGTTGTAGCCGCGGGCCGAGAACAGGCCGACGACGCGGGAAAGTGCGCCGGCTTCGTTCTCCAGCAGCACTGCGATGATGTGTTTCATGGATGCAGATTCCTCTTTTCGCCGCCCTCCCCCGCGCACGGTAATGCGCGGGCTCGGCGGGCAATAGATTCGTCGTTGAAAGAGCCCGGCCCAGGTGGGCCAGGCGGTGCGAGCGTTACAGGTCTTCGGAGCCCAGCAGCATCTCGGTGATGCCCTTGCCGGCCTGGACCATGGGGAACACGTTCTCCGTCGGGTCGGTCCGGAAGTCCATGAACACCGTGCGGTCCTTGAGCTTGCGCGCCTCGCGCAGCGCCGGCTCCACGTCCTGCGGGCGCTCGATCAGCATGCCCACATGACCATAGGCCTCGGCCAGCTTCACGAAATTGGGCAGCGCGTCCATGTAGCTGCTGCTGTAGCGGCCGGCGTACTCGACCTCTTGCCACTGGCGCACCATGCCCAGGTAGCGGTTGTTGAGCGAGAGGATCTTGATCGGCGTGTTGTACTGCAGGCAGGTGGAGAGTTCCTGGATGCACATCTGCACCGAGCCCTCCCCCGTCACGCAGAACACCTCGGCCTCGGGCTTGGCGAGCTTGATGCCCATGGCGTAGGGGATGCCCACGCCCATGGTGCCCAGGCCACCGGAATTGATCCAGCGGCGCGGCTCGTCGAAGCGGTAGTACTGCGCGGCCCACATCTGATGCTGGCCGACGTCGGAGGTGACGTAGGTCTCCACGTCCTTGGTCATGTTCCACAGCGTCTCGATGACGTACTGCGGCTTGATCACGTCGCCCGCGCCACGGCTGTACTTGAGGCAGTCGCGCTTGCGCCAGACCTCGATCTGCTCCCACCAACCGGCCAAGGCGCCGCTGTCGGGCTTGGTGTCGGACTCGCGGATCATCGCGATCAGCTCGGTCAGCACGTCCTTCACATCGCCCACGATGGGGATGTCCACGCGCACGCGCTTGGAGATGCTCGACGGATCGATGTCGATGTGGATGATCTTGCGTTCGTTCTGCGCGAAGTGCTTGGGGTTGCCGATCACGCGGTCGTCGAAGCGCGCGCCCACGGCCAGCAGCACGTCGCAGTTCTGCATCGCGTTGTTGGCTTCCAGCGTGCCGTGCATGCCCAGCATGCCGAGGAACTTGCGGTCCGACGCCGGGTAGGCGCCCAAGCCCATCAACGTGTTCGTGACCGGGTAGCCCAGCATGTCGACCAGCGTGCGCAGCTCATTGGTCGCGTTGCTCAGCAGCACGCCGCCGCCGGTGTAGATGTAGGGGCGCTTGGCCGTCAGCAGAAGCTGCAGCGCCTTGCGGATCTGGCCGCCGTGGCCCTTGCGCACGGGGTTGTACGAGCGCATTTCCACCGTCTCGGGGTAGCCGCTGTACAGCGCCTTCTTGAACGAGACGTCCTTGGGGATGTCGACCACCACGGGGCCAGGCCGGCCGGTGCGCGCGATGTGGAAGGCCTTCTTGACCGTCATGGCCAGGTCGCGCACGTCCTTGACCAGGAAGTTGTGCTTGACGATGGGCCGCGTGATGCCCACGGTGTCGCACTCCTGGAAGGCATCGAGGCCGATCGCCGGCGTCGGGACCTGACCGGTGATGATCACCATCGGGATGCTGTCCATGTAGGCCGTGGCGATGCCGGTGATGGCATTGGTGACGCCAGGACCAGAGGTCACCAGTGCCACGCCCACGTCGCCAGTGGCGCGCGCATAGCCGTCGGCGGCGTGCACTGCGGCTTGCTCGTGGCGCACCAGCACATGCTGCATGGTGTCCTGCTTGTACAGCGCGTCGTAGATGTACAGCACCGCACCGCCAGGGTAGCCCCAGATGTGCTTGACGTTCTCGGCCTGCAAGGCCTTGACGAGGATCTCCGCGCCCATCAGCTCCTGGGGGCCGGTTTGCGAGAGGGGGGAGGATGCGGCAGCTGCCGACTTCAGTTCGGCTTTGGAGATTTCCATGATCAACCTTTGTGAATTTCTCTGACGAAATACCTTGGGTGCTCCTTCGCCCTCTCTTGTGAAGAGACGTTGGAACTTAAGGCCAGGACCATGGGCGAGATGCTTGCAGCGCCGGATCGTGACCCGTTTGCTTTTTTGACGAGCGCCGGGATTATCAACGATTTTTTGCGCCTTCTTGCATCGATGCCATAATCTTTGGCTTTCCTCGCGGCCCCATCGCGAGTGCGCGAACCCCCACAACAGCCGTCTTGGCCACCGACAAAGAACTGTCCGACTTCCTCAAAGGTGTGGAGAGACGCGCCTTCAAGCGTTGCCTGTACCACGTGCGCAACGAGGAAGCGGCGCTGGACATCGTGCAGGACAGCATGATGAAGCTCGCCGAGCACTACGGCGACAAGCCCCCGGCCGAACTGCCGCTGCTGTTCCAGCGCATTCTGTCGAACTGCACGCTGGACTGGTTCCGCCGGCAGAAGACGCGCAACGCACTCTTCTCCAACCTCAGCGACTTCGAGTCCGCCGGGGAGGACGGCGATTTCGACCTGCTGGAGGCGCTGGCGCCGCAGAGCGGCAGCGAAGGCCACGAGAGCGCGGAAGACACCACGCGTCGGGCACAGATCCTGCGGGAGATCGAAACCGAGATCCAACGGCTACCGGGACGTCAACGCGAGGCATTTTTGTTGCGTTACTGGGAGGAGATGGACGTCGCAGAGACGGCCGCTGCCATGGGTTGCTCCGAAGGGAGCGTCAAAACCCACTGCTCGCGCGCCGTCGCCAGCCTGAGTCGCGCCCTGACGGCCAAAGGAATCCACCTATGAACCAAGCTCTTTCCATCGCCCTGTCGACTGATCGCCTCGGCCGCGTGATCGCGGGCCGCCTATCGGAGTCCTGCACCAATCTGGACCATGACATTGCCGAGCGGCTCCGCGTGGCGCGGCAACAAGCCGTTGCCCGGCGCAAGGTGGCGGAGTTCGCGCCCGTGGTCAGCACGGTCAGCATCGTTCGCTCCGGGCGCGCTGGCACCCTGCAGTTGGGCGGGCGGGACGAACCCGGGCTGTGGGCCCGGCTGGGCGCAATGCTGCCACTGCTGGCCCTGGTTGCCGGGTTGCTGGTCATCTACATGGTGCAGAACGACAACCGCGCCAGCGAGTTGGCCGAAGTGGACGCGGCATTGCTCACCGACAGCCTGCCGACCGACGCCTACACAGACCCCGGTTTCCTGCAGTTCCTCAAGGCTGGTGACAACGCACCGCAGAACTGACACAGGGCGCCCCACTTTGCACGCACCCCGCCGCTTCCACTGGGTCCAGTTCGCCACAGGCGCCAGCCTGTGCTGTGCGGTGGCGCTGGCCTGTGCGCAGCCGGCCACCAAGGCCGCAAGCGGCCCGGCCACGGAAAAAGCCGAAGCGCCCAGCCCGCGCTGGGCGGGTCTGAGCAGCGCCCAGCGCCAGGCCCTCAAGCCACTCGGGCCGAGCTGGAACAGCCTTGGCGAAGGCCAGCGCCGCAAGTGGATCGCGCTGTCGCGCAACTTTGAAAAACTCCCGGCCGAAGAGCAGCAGAAGCTGCACCAGCGCATGGGCGAATGGGTCAAGCTCAGTGCCGCGGAGCGCAGCCGCGCGCGACTGAACTTCGCGGAAACCGAACGCCTGGCCAGCGACGACAAGCAGGCCAAATGGGAGGCCTACCAGGCGCTCAGCGAAGAGGAACGCCGCAAACTTGCCGAGCAGGCGCCGCGCCGCACCCTGCCCGGCATGGCCACTGCGATCCGCCCGATTCCGCGCCAGCGCCTGGCCACCATGCCGGTTGCGCCGGAAAATCAACGCACCATGCCGCGCATCAGCACCGCACCCCACCTGATCAATCCGCAGACCTTGCTGCCCCAGGTCGACGCCCACGCCACCGAGCCGGACACGGCCACGCACCAATGAAGGTCGCGACACCGGAGATGGCGCCTGCCTTGCAAGCGCCAGGACTGTGGCGCCGCATGGCTTGCTGGCTCTACGAAGGCATGCTGATGTTCGGCCTGGTTTTCATTGCCGGCTACCTGTTCGGCACGCTGAGCCAGACCCGCAACGCGCTGGAC
This sequence comes from Pseudorhodoferax sp. LjRoot39, assembly GCF_964253035.1. Classification (NCBI taxonomy): domain Bacteria; kingdom Pseudomonadati; phylum Pseudomonadota; class Betaproteobacteria; order Burkholderiales; family Comamonadaceae; genus Pseudorhodoferax; species Pseudorhodoferax sp. LjRoot39. The sequence continues at coordinate 4,953,570 of NZ_CAXUQL020000001.1, forward strand.
AACCGCACTGCCCTGCAGGCCTTCCTCTTCGTGGTGTTCGGCATCTACTTCACCTGGTTCTGGTCCAAGGGGCAGACGTTGGCGATGAAAACCTGGCACATCCGCGTGGTGGACCGGGCAGGCCGTCCCGTCAGCCAAACCAAGGCCTTCGTGCGCTACCTGCTGAGCTGGCTGTGGTTCCTGCCGCCGCTGGTCCTGATCGCGCCCTTTCAGCTGCCGGCCGGCGAATCCTTCGTGCTGCTGCTGGGCTGGGTCGCGGTGTGGGCGATCGCCAGCCGCTTCCACCCCCAATCCCAGTTCTGGCACGACGTCCTGGCCGGCACGCGCCTCGTCACAGCCCTACCACACACCCGATGAAGCCCGCGTTCTCGCTCTGTGTCTACTGCGGCTCCCGCCCTGGAGCGCATCCTGCCTACGGTGCCGCAGCGCAACAGGTCGGCCGCTGGATCGGCGAGCACGGCGGACAACTCGTGTACGGCGGCGGCCACAACGGCCTCATGGGCATGGTGGCCGATGCCACGCTGGCAGCCGGCGGCCAAGTCATCGGCGTGATCCCCCAGGCTCTTGTCGAGAAGGAATGGGCGCACCGCGGCTGTACCGAGTTACACGTGGTCGACACCATGCACGACCGCAAGCGCATGATGGCCGAGCGCGCCGATGCCTTTGTGGCCCTGCCCGGCGGGATTGGTACCTTCGAGGAGTTTTTCGAGGTCTGGACCTGGCGTCAACTGGGCTACCACGACAAGCCCGTCGGCCTGCTCAACATCGAGGGCCTGTACGACGGGCTGGAGAGCTTTCTGAAAACCACGGTTCGCGCAGGCTTCGTCAACGATTGGCAGATGGACCTGATCCGCATCGGCCGCGATGCAGAGGATCTGCTCAAGAACCTGGTCAACGATGCGGGCCTTGCGCCCGCGCCGCAGCTGGACCAGATCTGAGAAACCGGTCTCAGACGGCCGATTCGTCCTCTTCGCCGGTGCGGATGCGCACCACGCGCTCCACATCGGTCACGAAGATCTTGCCGTCGCCGATCTTGCCGGTGCGCGCTGCGCGCACGATGGCGTCCACGCAGCGGTCGACGTCGTCGTCCTTGACGACGATCTCGACCTTCACCTTGGGCAGGAAATCGACCACGTACTCGGCGCCGCGGTAGAGCTCGGTGTGGCCCTTCTGGCGGCCGAAGCCTTTCACCTCGGTCACGGTCAGCCCGGTCACGCCGCACTCCGCCAGCGCTTCGCGCACTTCTTCGAGTTTGAAGGGTTTGAGGATGGCGGTGATCTGCTTCATTTGAGTCTTTCTGGAGGCTGGCCAATACGTACTGGCAATAGGATAGCGTCATTCACCCGCGATCCTGCGGCCTGTCGCCCGAATTCGCCTGGCGCATTGGGGCCAAGCCACCCGGCGCAGCGGCAAGCAGCGGCTTGCCGGCATCATCCGAATCCACAGCATGGCAGACGACGACACCACCCTCCGCATCGTGGCGGACATCTCCGAGATCGACGCTGCCGCCTGGGACGGCCTGCTGGTGGCGCAGGCGGACCCCAGCCCGTTCATGCGCCACGCCTACCTGCAGGCCATGCAGGTCAGCGGCAGCGCCGTGACCGACACCGGGTGGACGCCCCGCATCCTGAGCCTGTGGCGCCGGGGCCAACTGCAGGCCGCCTGCGCGCTGTACCTCAAGACCCACTCGTACGGCGAGTATGTGTTCGACTGGGCTTGGGCCGACGCCTACCAGCGCCATGGCCTGCCCTACTACCCCAAGGCCGTCATCGCCCCACCCTTCACACCCGTGCCAGGTGCACGGCTGCTGGCGCGTGACGCGACCAGCAGGGCGACGCTGCTGCGCGCAGCCGTGGCGTGGTGCGAGGAGCAGGAACTGTCTTCATTGCATCTGCTGTTCGGCAACGCGTCCGACATGTCCGCCTGCGCCGACGCAGGGCTCATGCTGCGGCACCAGGTCCAGTTCCACTGGCAGAACGCGCGCGCGGCCGACGGGCTGCCGTTCGAGGACTTCGACGCCTTTCTGGCGAGCCTCGCGCAGGACAAGCGCAAAAAGATCCGCCAGGAGCGACGCAAGGTGGCCGAGGCCGGCGTGCGGTTTCGCTGGGCGCAGGGCCAGGCCATCACCGCGGTGGACTGGGACTTCTTCTACCGCTGCTACGAACGCACCTACCTGGAACATGGCAATGCGCCCTACCTGGCGCGCAGCTTCTTCACGTCCGTGGCGCGCGACATGTCCGAGCATTGGCTGCTGTTCACCGCAGAGCGGGACGGCGCGCCGATCGCCTGCAGCCTGGTGGCGCTGGAACCCGGTCTGGGTGTGGCTTACGGCCGTTACTGGGGCGCATTGGAACGCGTGGATTGCCTGCATTTCGAGGCCTGCTACTACCAGCCCTTGCAGTGGTGCATCGCCCAGGGCTACCAGCGCTTCGAAGGCGGCGCCCAAGGTGAGCACAAGATGGCCCGTGCGCTGATGCCGGTGCGCACCAGCAGCGCGCACTGGCTGGCGCACCCGGCCTTCGCGGAAGCAGTGGAACGTTTCCTGGAACGCGAAGGCCAGGGCATGGACGCGTACCTGAGCGATCTGGCGCAACGCACGCCATTTCGCCAGGCCGACGGCTAAGCCAGCGCCTGCGCGAAGTCGGCCAGCAGATCGGCCGGGTCTTCCAGGCCGATCGACAGTCGGACCAGGCCGTCGGCAATGCCCATGGCGGCGCGCACCTGCGCCCCTGCTTCCCAGAAGATGGTGGGCGCCACCGGGATGATCAGGGTGCGGGTGTCGCCCAGGCCTGTGGCCTTGATGGGCAGTTGCAGCCGGTCGATGAACTGCAGGCACGCCGCCGTGTCGCGCAACTCGAACGACAGCAGCCACGAGCCCGCACTGAACAACTGCTTGGCCAGCGCGTGCTGCGGATGGGTCTCCAGCATCGGGTAGTGCACCGCAACCACTGCCGAGTGCGCCTGCAGGTAGCGCGCCAACGCCAGCGCCGTGGCGCTGGTGTGTGCCACACGCAACGCCAGCGTCTCGGCGCCCAGGCTGATCTGGTGCGCGTGCTCCGACGACAGGTTTCCACCCATGTCCCGCAGGCCCTTCTTGCGCACCTGCGCAAGGCCCCACTGCTTCGCGTCGCCCTTGCGGTAGGCCGCAAAGATGTTCGGATAGCCATGCCAGTCGTACAGCCCCGTGTCGGTGACCGCGCCGCCCAGCGCCTGTCCGTGGCCGGCAATGGTCTTGGTCAACGACTGCACGACGAGACCGGCGCCCACGTCTCTCGGCCGGAACAGCGCCGGAGAGGTGACGGTGTTGTCGACGACGAACAGCAGACCGTGCTGGGCGCAGAACTTGCCGATGGCGGGCATGTCCGCGATCTGCGTTCCGGGATTCGCGATGGTCTCCACAAACACCATGCGCGTGTTGGGCTGTACCGCCGCAGCCACCGCCGCCGCATCGGTCGCGTCCACGGTGCTGATTTCGATCCCGAGATCGCGCAGCGTCCCGAAGATGCTGTTGGTGTTGCCGAACACATAGCGGCTCGCTACCAGGTGGTCGCCCGCGCGCAGCAATGTCAGGAACACCGCGCTGATGGCCGCCATGCCGGTGCCGAAACACACGGTGCCCACACCCTGCTCCAGCCGCGTGATCTGCGATTCCAGCGCGGCCGTGGTCGGGGTGCCCTGGCGCGCGTAGTTGTAGGCGCCCTTGAGCGTCCCCTGGAATACGCCGATCAGGTCTTCCACACGGTCGAAGCCGTACTGCGTCGAGGTGTGGATCGGCTTGCGTACGCCACCGTGTTCGACGCCAAAGCGGCGGTCGGAATGCACGATGCCGGTGCTGATGCCTTCGGAGGCCATGGACGGATCAGGCTCCGGTCTTGGTCTTGTAGTTGGCGACGCCGTCCAGCACTTCCTTCTTGGCCGCGTCGATGCCTTCCCAGCCCAGCACCTTGACCCACTTGCCGGCTTCCAGGTCCTTGTAGTGCTCGAAGAAGTGCGTGATGGCCTTCAGGCGCATCTGGTTCACATCCTGGACCGTCTTCCAATGGGTGTAGATCGGCAGCACCTTGTCGGTCGGCACGGCCAGCACCTTGCCGTCCACGCCGGCTTCGTCTTCCATCATCAGGATGCCCAGCGGGCGGCAGGGCACGACCACGCCGGGGAACAGCGGGTACGGCGTGATGACCAGCACGTCGACCGGGTCGCCGTCGCCGGAGAGCGTCTGCGGCACGTAGCCGTAGTTGCTGGGGTAGTGCATGGCCGTCGTCATGAAGCGGTCCACGAAGATCGCGCCCGACTCCTTGTCCACCTCGTACTTGATCGGATCGGCGTTCATCGGAATCTCGATGACCACGTTGAACGCATCGGGGATGTTCTTGCCGGGGGAGACTTTGTCGAGGGACATGGTGCTTTAGGAGCAGTTGACGGATCGGTTGGAACAGGGAACGCCTGGGACAAACCCGGATTTTAGGGGCCACGCTTGCGGTCGAGGCCGCGATGCAACAGTGTTTGCGAGATTTGCTTATATATTGGCCCAGTTGGCCAATCGTCATTCGCACGAGATCTGAGCACGACGAGGAAGCAACGCAGCGGGGGCACCGCATGCGTTGTGCCCTATCGAGCAACGAGAACAAGCGTGAGGAGAGACGTTCTATGACTGGCAACTCGGCGCTGATATTGGCGCTTGTCTGCGGCTTCATCGCCGTGGCCTACGGCTTCTGGGCCCGCAGCTGGATCCTGGCCAAGGACGCGGGCAATGCCCGCATGCAGGAGATCGCCGCGGCGATCCAGACCGGGGCCGCGGCCTACCTCGCACGGCAATACAAGACCATTGCCATCGTGGGCGTGGTGCTGGCGGTGCTGATTGCACTGTTCCTGGATGCCAAGACCGCCGTGGGCTTCGTGGTCGGCGCGGTGCTTTCCGGTGCCTGCGGCTTCATCGGCATGAACGTCTCGGTGCGGGCCAACGTACGCACCGCGCAGGCGGCCACCCAAGGCATCGGGCCGGCGCTGGACGTGGCCTTCCGCGGCGGCGCCATCACGGGCATGCTGGTCGTGGGCCTGGGCCTGTTGGGCGTCACCGGCTTCTACTGGTACCTGGCTGCCAACGGCGCGCCGGGCACCAAGCCCAGCGAACTGCTGAACCCGCTGATCGGCTTCGCCTTCGGTTCCTCGCTGATCTCCATCTTCGCGCGGCTGGGCGGCGGCATCTTCACCAAGGGCGCCGACGTGGGCGCCGACCTGGTCGGCAAGGTCGAGGCCGGCATCCCCGAGGACGACCCGCGCAACCCCGCCGTGATCGCCGACAACGTGGGCGACAACGTGGGCGACTGCGCCGGCATGGCGGCCGACCTGTTCGAGACCTACGCCGTCACGCTGATCGCCACCATGGTGCTGGGCGCGCTGGTCGTGACCGGCGGCGGCGTCAGCACCGTGGTCTATCCGCTCGCGCTGGGCGCAGTGTCCATCGTCGCGTCCATCATCGGCTGCTTCTTCGTCAAGGCATCGCCGGGCATGAAGAACGTGATGCCGGCGCTGTACAAAGGCCTGGCGGTGGCCGGCGTGCTGTCGCTGGTGGCGTTCTGGTTCGTCACGGCCTGGCTGATCCCCGACAACGCGATCGCCGCCTCCGGCAGCCAGATGAAGCTGTTCGGTGCCTGCACCGTGGGCCTGGTGCTGACGGCCGCGCTGGTCTGGGTCACCGAGTACTACACCGGCACGCAGTACGCACCGGTCAAGCACATCGCCCAGGCATCGACCACCGGCCACGGCACCAACATCATCGCGGGCCTGGGCGTGTCCATGCGCTCCACCGCCTGGCCGGTGATCTTCGTCTGCATCGCGATCTGGGTGTCGTACGCGCTGGGTGGCCTGTACGGCATCGCCATCGCCGCCACTTCCATGCTCAGCATGGCCGGCATCGTGGTCGCGCTGGACGCCTACGGCCCCATCACCGACAACGCCGGCGGCATTGCCGAGATGGCCGAGCTGCCCAGCAGCGTGCGCGATGTGACCGATCCGCTGGACGCCGTGGGCAACACCACCAAGGCGGTGACCAAGGGCTACGCCATCGGCTCGGCCGGGCTGGCGGCGCTGGTGCTGTTCGCCGACTACACGCACAAGCTGGAGGCATACGGCCGCGTCATCACCTTCGACCTGTCCAACCCGATGGTGATCATCGGCCTGTTCATCGGCGGGCTGATCCCCTACCTGTTCGGCGCCATGGCGATGGAGGCCGTGGGCCGTGCGGCCGGCTCGGTGGTGGTCGAGGTGCGGCGCCAGTTTCGCGAGATCACCGGGATCATGGAAGGCACGGCGAAGCCCGAGTACGGCCGCGCGGTGGACATGCTGACCTCTGCGGCCATCAAGGAAATGATGATCCCCTCGCTGCTGCCGGTGGTCGTGCCGATCCTGGTCGGCCTGCTGCTGGGGCCGGCGGCGCTCGGCGGGCTGCTGATGGGCACCATCGTCACCGGCCTGTTCGTGGCGATTTCCATGTGCACCGGCGGTGGCGCCTGGGACAACGCCAAGAAGTACATCGAGGACGGCCACCATGGCGGCAAGGGCTCGGAGACGCACAAGGCGGCCGTCACCGGCGACACCGTGGGCGACCCGTACAAGGACACAGCCGGTCCGGCGGTCAACCCGCTGATCAAGATCATCAACATCGTGGCGCTGCTGATCGTGCCGCTGGTGATGCAGTTCCACGGCGGCATGGCACCCGCGGCAACACCTGCTGCCGCAGCCATCGGCGACGCCGCCTCGTTCCGCGTCGACAACGGCGTCGTCAAGTTCTACTTCGCCACTGCGAAGGCCGATCTGGCCACCGGCAGCGACGCCGCGCTGGCCGAGGTGGCCAAGGCCGTCGCCTCCGGCAAGCGCGCCGTGGTCAGCGGTTACCACGATGCATCGGGGGATCCCGCCAAGAACGCCGAACTGGCGCGCCAACGCGCGGTTGCGGTACGTGAGGCGCTGAAGTCCGCCGGTGTGCCTGAAGACAAGGTTGAACTCAGAAAACCCGAGCAGACGACGGCGGGCGGCCCGCCCGCCGAGGCGCGCCGGGTGGAGGTCAGCGTGCAGTAGCGCAGCTGGCACCGCGCCCGAGCCCGCAGGCGACGCGGGCTTTTTCATCCATGGACGGCTAGAACCAGAGGGGGGGCAGTAAGATTCTTACTTTCTCCGGTAGGAATCGAGGCGGTCATGAAAATCACCAGCAAAGGGCAGGTCACGATCCCGCAGGCCGTGCGCGAGCAGGCTGGGCTGCATCCTGAAAGCGAAGTCGAGTTCGAAGTGCGGCCCAATGGCGATGTGGTGCTGCGCCGCGTGGCGCCGCGCGTGTCGCCCGTGCGGGCGGCGTTCCAGGCGGCGCGTGGGAGCGCCACAGCGGCCCAGTTCAAGGGCATGGGCACGGACGAGTTCATGCGCTGGCTGCGTGGCTAGACCCGCCTTGCGCGTGGCCGAGCCGGACGCGCGCTACCTGCACCCGTCCGCCACGCTGGTCGACAGCAATGTGCTGATCGACGTGCTGGCGGACGATCCGCAGTGGGCCGACTGGTCCCTCGATCAACTTGCGCGGCTGGGCGACGAGGCAGCGCTCGTCATCAACCCGCTGGTGCTGGCCGAGCTGAGCCCGCGCTTCGAGCGCGCCACCGACCTGGAGGCCGCGCTCGCAGCGCTGCCGCTGCGCCGCGATGCCCTGCCCTGGGATGCGGCCTTCCTCGCTGGGCAGGCATTTCGCGCCTACCGTGCGATGCCGGGCGCTGCAGACGGCCGGTCCCGCTCTCCCCTGCCCGACTTCTACATCGGTGCCCATGCCATGGTCGCCGGCTTGCGCCTGCTCACACGTGATGCCAGGCGTTACCGCCACTACTTTCCAAGGCTGGACATCATCTGTCCTTGATCCGCCCCACACATCTGACGCCATGCCCCTGAACTACATCGCCAACGCCTTCGTCCCCTCCTCGTCCGGCCGCACCATCCCGGTCATCGACCCGTCGGACGGCCAGCCCTTCGAGGAGATCCAGCGCAGCAACGCGCAGGACATCGACGCCGCCGTGCGCGCTGCGCGCCAGTGCTACGACGGCGTCTGGTCCAAGCTGTCGGCGGCCGAGCGCAGCCGGCTGCTCATGCGCCTGGCCGAAAAGATCGCCGAGCATGGCGAGGAACTCGCCGCGCTGGAGCAGCGCGACTGCGGCAAGCCGACCAAGCAGGCCCGCGCCGACGCCATCGCGCTGGTGCGCTACTTCGAGTTCTACGCCGGTGCCTGCGACAAGCTGCACGGCGAGACCATTCCCTACCAGAACGGCTACAGCGTCTTCACCTGGCGCGAGCCGCACGGCGTGACCGGCCATGTCGTGCCCTGGAACTACCCCATGCAGATCTTCGGCCGCTGCGTGGGCGGTGCGCTCGCCGCCGGCAACGTCTGCGTGGTCAAGCCCTCCGAGGATGCCTGCCTGTCGCTGCTGCGGGTTGCCGAACTGGCGGCCGAGGCCGGCTTTCCGGCCGGTGCCATCAACATCGTGACGGGCTACGGCCACGAGGTCGGCGACGCACTGGCGCGCCATCCCGGCATCGACCACATCAGCTTCACGGGCAGCCCCAAGGTCGGCACGCTGATCCAGCAGGCCGCCGCCGAGCGGCATTGCCCGGTCACGCTGGAACTGGGCGGCAAGAGCCCGCAGATCGTGTTCGCCGATGCCGACCTGGACCAGGCCATCCCGGCCATCGTCAACGCCATCGTGCAGAACGCGGGCCAGACCTGCTCCGCCGGTTCGCGCCTGCTGGTCGAGCAGTCCATCTACGAACCCTTGCTCGAACGCCTCGCCACGGCATTCGAAGCCCTGCGCGTCGGGCCCGCCGCGATTGACCTGGACGTGGGCCCGCTGATCCGCGCCACGCAGCAGCAACGTGTCTGGGACTTCCTGTCCGATGCCCATGCGGCCGACATCCCGGTGGTGGCCCAGGGCCGCGTGGTGGAGGAAGCGCCCGAGACCGGCTACTACCAGGCCCCCACGCTGCTGCGCGACGTGCCGGTGCAGCACCGGCTGGCGCAGGAAGAGGTGTTCGGCCCGGTGCTGGCCGCCATGGCCTTCCGCGACGAGGAGCATGCGCTGGAGCTGGCCAACGCCACCCAGTTCGGCCTCGTGGCCGGCGTCTGGACGCGCGACGGCGCACGCCAGTTCCGCATGGCGCGCGGCGTGCGCAGCGGCCAGGTGTTCATCAACAACTACGGTGCCGGCGGCGGCGTGGAACTGCCCTTCGGCGGCGTCAAGAGCTCAGGCCACGGCCGCGAAAAGGGCTTCGAGGCGCTGTACGGCTTCACGGTCCTCAAGACCGTGGCCGTGCGCCACGGTTGAGGCGGCTCAGCCCAGCGCGGTGTCGAGCAGCATCATGAGCACGAAGCCCAGCATGAGCCCGCCGGTGGCCCAGGCTTCATGGCCCTTGCGGTGCGACTCGGGAATGATCTCGTGGCTGATCACGAACAGCATCGCGCCGGCCGCGAAACCCAAGCCCCAGGGCAGCAGCGCCGCCGAGTAGCTGATGACGGCCGCGCCGATGACGGCACCCACCGGCTCGATCAGGCCGGACGCCATCCCCAGGCCCACGGCGAGACTGCGCCGGTAGCCCGCCGCCAGCAGCGCCACGGCGACCACCAGGCCCTCGGGCACGTCCTGGATCGCGATGCCGGTGGCCAGCGCGCCGGCCCGCATCGGGTCGGTGCCGGCGAAGCCCACGCCGATCGCCAGCCCCTCGGGCAGGTTGTGCAAGGCGATCGCGAAGACGAACAGCCAGGTGCGCTTGAGCGTGCGCGCCTCCGGCCCTTCCTTGCCCTTGATGAAGTGTTCGTGCGGCAGCCAGCGCTCCAGCGCCAGCAGCACGATGCCGCCGAGCAGGATGGCCGCGCCCACGGTCATGCCAGAGCGCCAGGGCCCGGCACCGCCCGCGTTCGCAGCGGCCAGGCCCGGAATGATCAGAGAGAACGCGCAAGCGGCCAGCATGACGCCCGCGCCGAAGCCGAACAAGCTGTCCTGCGCGCGGTCCGACAGGCGCTGCGACAGCAGCACCGGCACCGTGCCCAGGGCCGTGGCCAGCGCGGCCACCGAGCCCGCCTGCAGCGCCGCGGTCAGCACCGGGTCGGCCAGGATGCGCTGCAGCAGATGCACGAAGGGCAAGGCCAGCCCTGCGAGAAGAATGGCCCAGCCCAGCAGCTTGCGCGGACGCAGCGTGCCGAAGGCGGTCAGGCCGGAAGACTGCGTGTCGTGCATCGGCTTCCTTTTCAAGGGATCAGCGCGGCCGGCGGGCGGCGGCGAAGCGGCCGGACACCTCGGTCCAGTCCACCACGTTGAAGAAGGCCTGGATGTACTCCGGGCGGCGGTTCTGGTACTTCAGGTAATAGGCGTGCTCCCAGACGTCCAGCCCCAGGATCGGCGTGTTGCCCGACAGCCAGCCGGCCATCAGCGGGCTGTCCTGGTTGGCACTGCTTTCGACGACCAGCTTGCCGTCCGGCGCCACGCTGAGCCAGGCCCAACCGCTGCCAAAGCGTGTCAGCGCAGCGCGCGTGAAGGCGTCCTTGAAATTCGCGAAGCCGCCCAGATCGGCCTGGATCGCCTGCGCCAGTTCGCCCGTGGGCTCGCCGCCGCCCTGGGGCGACATCACGGTCCAGAACAGGCTGTGGTTGGCATGGCCGCCGCCGTTGTTGCGCACCACGGTCTGCAGGTTCTCGGGCAGCTTGGCCGCCTTGGCGACGAGTTCGTCGATCGGCACTTCCGCCCATTCCGTGCCCTGCACCGCGTTGTTCAGGTTCGTGATGTAGGTCTGGTGGTGCTTGCTGTGGTGGATTTCCATGGTCTGCGCATCGATGTGGGGTTCGAGCGCGGTGTAGGCGTACGGCAGGGCCGGCAAGGTGTAGGGCATCGGTGTTGTCCTGTGGGTTGGTGAAAACGAAGTCATTCAGTGCAAGGACCCGACCGCCATGCCCAGGCAGCCGGCACGCAGTGCACGTGCGATCACGGGATGGGCGCCATGGGCCTGGAGGTACAGCAGCAGGGCTGCATGGGTCTCGCGGCTGTGGCGCAGTGCCGCCTGCCGCAGCGCCCCCTCGGTGGCCGGGTCGCACAGCAGGTGCATCAGGGTTTCGTGTGCCAGCGCCAGGTGGGCGGCGGCCAGGTCGTTTCCGCCCGCATCGGCCTGCACTTCGGCCAGGTTGTGGTGCGAGACGACCAGCGCGGCCACGCAGTCGTCGCTGCGCTCGCCCGGCATGGCCAGCAACGCCCGCGCGATGCCCAGAGCCTCCTGGAAGTTGGCCAGTGCCAGCAGCACATGGCCCTGCCGGGCCGCAGCGGTGCCGCGCGACATGACGGACTGCCAGGGCGACAGCAGATCGCCGCCGGTCGTTCGGGAAGTGAGGGGTTCGAGATCCACGCGCATGCCTCCATCTGGGGTGCGCCCTTTGCGTGGACTTGCGTGTGCGTATTCGGGCGGTCAGATGATAATAACTCTCAATACCATTGTCCACACACCAGCGGATTCCCCCAGGCCCTGCGGCACAATCCCGCGATGGTCCACCGCGTCATTCCCCTCGTTGCCCAGGCTGCACCCCTGCCGGTGCCGCTGTACGCCGTGGGCGAGGATGGCGGCACGCTGTACGACCAGCTGCAGCGCCCGCTGCGCGACCTGCGCATCAGCGTGACCGACCGCTGCAACTTCCGCTGCAGCTACTGCATGCCCAAGGAAGTCTTCGGCAAGGACTACCCCTACCTGCCGCACAGCGCGCTGCTGAGCTTCGAGGAGATCGCTCGGCTGGCGCGGCTGTTCGTCGCCCAGGGCGTGCGCAAGATCCGGCTGACCGGTGGCGAGCCGCTGCTGCGCAAGAACATCGAGGTGCTGGTCGAGCAGCTGGCCGCGCTGCGCACGCCGGACGGCGAGCCGCTGGACCTCACGCTCACGACCAATGGCTCATTGCTGGCGCGCAAGGCCGCCAGCCTCAAGGCGGCCGGCCTGAACCGCGTGACCGTGAGCCTGGACGGGCTGGACGACACGGTGTTCCGGCGCATGAACGATGTCGACTTCCCGGTCGCCGACGTGCTGCGCGGCATCGAGGCCGCCCAGCAGGCAGGGCTCGGGCCGATCAAGGTCAACATGGTCGTCAAGCGCGGCACGAACGAGCAGGAGATCGTGCCCATGGCCCGGCATTTCCGCGGCACGGGCGTGGTGCTGCGCTTCATCGAGTACATGGACGTGGGCGCCACCAACGGCTGGCGCATGCACGAGGTCATGCCTTCGGCCGAGGTGGTGCAACGCCTGTCGGCCGAACTGCCGCTGGCGGCGCTCGAGCCAACGGCGCCCGGCGAGACGGCCGAGCGCTGGGGCTATGCCGACGGCTCGGGCGAGGTCGGCGTGATCAGCAGCGTGACCCAGGCCTTCTGCCACGACTGCAACCGGGCCCGGCTGTCGACCGAAGGCCAGGTCTACCTGTGCCTGTTCGCCAGCCGCGGCCACGACCTGCGCAGCCTGCTGCGCGGTGGCGCATCCGACGGGCAGATCACGCAGGCCATCGCCGGCATCTGGCACAACCGCAGCGACCGCTACTCGCAGCTGCGCGGCGCCGGCATGCTGGCGCCGACCGAGAAGCGCATCGAGATGAGCTACATCGGCGGCTGAACCGCCGCCGCCGCGCTCAACCCACCCAGCGCCGCGCGTTGTGCCACAGCTCCATCCAGGGGCTGGTGGCGCTCTGGTCGCCCGAGGTCCAGCTCATCTGAATGTTGCGGAACACGCGCTCGGGGTGCGGCATCATGGCCGTGAAGCGGCCGTCGGCCGTGGTCACGGCGGTCAGGCCCTGCGGGCTGCCGTTCGGGTTGAACGGGTAGGCCTCGGTCGGCTGACCGTGGTGGTCGGTGAAGCGCATCGCCGCGATGGCCTTGGCCGCGTTGCCGCGCCGCGCGAAGTTGGCAAGGCCCTCGCCGTGCGCCACCGCGATCGGCAGCCGGCTGCCGGCCATGCCCTTGAAGAACAGGCTGGGCGACTCCAGCACCTCCACCTGCGACAGCCGCGCCTCGAAGCGCTCGCTGCGGTTGGTCGTGAAGCGCGGCCAGTCCTGCGCGCCCGGGATGATGTCGGCCAGCTCGGCGAACATCTGGCAGCCGTTGCACACGCCCAGGCCGAAGGTGTCGCCACGGCCGAAGAAGGCCTGGAACTGCGCCGACAGGCGCTCGTGGAAGGTGATGGAGCGCGCCCAGCCGATGCCCGCGCCCAGCGTGTCGCCGTAGCTGAAGCCACCGCAGGCCACCACGCCCTGGAAGTCGGCCAGGTCGAAACGGCCGGCCTGCAGGTCGGTCATGTGCACGTCGAAGGCTTCGAAGCCGGCCTGGGTGAAGGCCCAGGCCATTTCCACATGCGAGTTGACGCCCTGCTCGCGCAGCACGGCCACCTTGGGCCGGCGCTGCAGCAGCGCCGGGGCCACCGCCGTGGTCGGGGTGAAGTTCAAGGCCACCTGCAGGCCCGGATCGTCGGCCGCACCGGCGGCCGCATGCTCGGCATCGGCGCCGGCCGGGTTGTCGCGCTGCTGGCAGATCTTCCAGCTCACGCTGTCCCAGACCTGATGCAGGTCGGCCAGCTTGGCCGAGAACACGGCTTTGGTGTCGCGCCAGACCTGGACCTCGCCCACGCCGACCTCCATGGCGCCGCCTGCGGGCCGCGTCTTGCCGATGAAGTGGCTCCACTTGGACAGGCCATGCGCGCGCAGCACCTGCATGACCTCGTTGCGCTCGGCCGTGCGCACCTGCAGCACCACGCCCAGCTCCTCGCTGAACAAGGCCTTGAGCGTGAGCTCCTCGCGCCGCGCCGAGACCTGGCTGGCCCAGTTCTTGGCGTCGCCGTACTCGGCCCGGCTGTCGCTGATGCCGTCGCCTTCGGTGACCAAGAGGTCCACGTTGAGCGCCACGCCCACATGGCCGGCGAAGGCCATTTCGCAGACGGACGCCAGCAGGCCGCCGTCGCTGCGGTCGTGGTAGGCCAGGATGCGGCCCTGGCCGCGGAGTTCGTTGACGGCGTTGACCAGGTTCACGAGGTCCTGCGGCACATCCAGGTCGGGTGCGGCGTCGCCCACCTGCCCCAGCGTCTGCGCCAGGATGCTGCCGCCCATGCGGTGCTGGCCACGGCCGAGGTCCACCAGCACCAGCGTGCTGTCGGCCTCGGTCGCGTCGAGTTGCGGCGTCAGCGTGCCGCGCACGTCGGCCAGCGTCGCGAAGGCCGAGACGATCAGGCTCACGGGCGCGCTGACCTGCTTCTTCTCGGCGCCGTCCTGCCACTGCGTGCGCATGGACAGCGAATCCTTGCCGACCGGGATCGAGATGCCCAGCGCCGGGCACAGCTCCATGCCCACGGCCTTGACGGTGGCGTACAGCGCGGCGTCTTCGCCAGGCTGGCCGCAGGCGGCCATCCAATTGGCCGACAGCTTCACGCGCGGCAATTCGATGGGGGCGGCCAGCAGGTTGGTGATGGCTTCTGCCACCGCCATGCGGCCAGACGCCGGTGCGTCGATCACCGCCAGCGGCGTGCGCTCGCCCATGGACATGGCCTCGCCCGCGAAACCGGCGTAGTCGGCCAGCGTCACGGCACAGTCGGCCACCGGCACCTGCCAGGGGCCGACCATCTGGTCGCGGTGCGACAGGCCGCCCACGGTGCGGTCGCCAATCGTGATCAGGAAGCGCTTGGACGCCACGGTCGGGTGCGCCAGCACGTCGATGACGGCCTTCTGCAGGTCCACACCATTGAGGTCCAGCGGTGCGAACTTGCGGGCCACGCTCTGCACCTCGCGGTGCATCTTGGGCGGCTTGCCGAGCAGCACTTCCATCGGCATGTCGACGGGGTTGTCGTCGGCCGCCAGCACCAGCTGGCGTTCCTCCGTGGCGCGGCCGACCACCGAAAACGGGCAGCGTTCGCGCGCGCAGAAGGCCGCGAAGCGGTCCAGCGACTCCGGCGCGATGGCCAGCACGTAGCGCTCCTGGCTCTCGTTGCACCAGATCTCCTTGGGTGCCATGCCGGACTCCTCGAGCGGCACGGACGCCAGCTCGAAACGCGCGCCGCGGCCCGCGTCGTTGGTCAGCTCGGGGAACGCGTTGGACAGACCGCCCGCGCCCACGTCGTGGATGGCCAGGATGGGGTTGTCCGCACCCTGCTGCCAGCAGCGGTTGATGACTTCCTGCGCACGGCGCTCGATCTCGGGATTGCCGCGCTGCACCGAGTCGAAATCGAGCTCTGCCGCGTTGGCGCCCGTGGCCATGGAACTGGCCGCGCTGCCGCCCATGCCGATGCGCATGCCCGGGCCGCCCAGCTGGATCAGCAGCGCGTCGGCCGGGAACGGGATCTTCTTTGTCTGCTCGGCAGCGATGGTGCCCAGGCCGCCCGCGATCATGATGGGCTTGTGGTAGCCGCGGCGCTGGCTGTCCACGTCGCTGGCCGCGGTCTGCTCGTACTCGCGGAAGTAGCCCAGCAGGTTGGGCCGGCCGAACTCGTTGTTGAAGGCCGCGCCGCCCAGCGGGCCCTCGGTCATGATCTGCAGGGCACTCGCGATGTGGGCCGGCTTGCCATAGGCCACGTCGGCAGCATCGGGCCAGAGCTTGGAGACCGTGAAGCCGGTCAGGCCGGCCTTGGGCTTGGAGCCGCGGCCGGTGGCGCCCTCGTCGCGAATCTCGCCGCCCGCGCCGGTCGAGGCGCCCGGGAACGGCGAAATGGCGGTCGGGTGGTTGTGCGTCTCCACCTTCATGAGCACGTGGTGCAGCGCGCTCTGGCCTGCGTAGGCCCCGCCCTCGCCCGCCACGAAGCGCTGCACGGTGCCGCCTTCCATGACCGAGGCGTTGTCGGAATACGCGACCACGGTGTGCTGCGGCGCCAACTGGTGCGTGTTGCGGATCATGCCGAACAGGCTCAGCGCCTGGTCCTGGCCATCCACCGTGAACTTGGCGTTGAAGATCTTGTGGCGGCAGTGTTCGCTGTTGGCCTGGGCGAACATCATCAGCTCGACATCGGTCGGGTTGCGGCCGAGCTTGGTGAAGGCGTCCAGCAGGTAGTCGATCTCGTCCACGGCCAGCGCCAGGCCGAATTCGCGGTTGGCCTCTTCCAGCGCCCCGCGGCCGCCGCCCAGCACGTCGACACGGGCCATGGGCGCGGCCTGCAGCGTGGCGAACAGGCCCTGGGCCTGCTGCCGGTCGGCCAGCAGGCTCTCGGTCATGCGGTCGTGCAGCAGGTCGCCGATGGCCAGCAGCTGCTCGGCGCTCAGGGCGGGTTTGCCACCCAGCAAGCCGCTCTTGAGCACCAGCCGGTACTCGGTGATGCGCTCCACGCGGCGCACGGTCAGGCCGCAGTTGTGGGCGATGTCGGTGGCCTTGGAGGCCCAGGGCGAGACCGTGCCCAGGCGCGGCGTGACCACCAGCACCGGCCCGTCGGCGGGGCCCATGTACGGATCGCCATAGTCCAGCAGCGCGGCCAGGCGCTCGGCGGCGGCCGGCTCCAGTGGCGCGTCGGCCAGCACCAGGTGCACATGGCGCGCTGCCAGGCCGGTGATCTTGTCGTGGATCGCCTGCAGGCGGGGAAGCAGTTGCTGGACGCGGAAGTCGCTCAGGGCGTTGCCGCCTTCGAGCTGGATCGGGTGCGAGGTCACGTTGTGGCGGCCTGTGGGTTGGCAGCGGCAGGACAAGCGCTGACTGGGCTTGTGGAGCGCCGCGGGGCGGAAAGCCGGCAATTTTAGCGGCGCCGGACAATGGAAAACCCGAGTGGGATAATTCGGCCCCATGAGCATCACCATCAAAGACGCCGCCGGCATCGCAGGCATGCGCGAAGCCTGCCGGTTGGCGTCCGAAGTCCTCGATTACCTGACGCCGCATGTCGCAGCCGGCGTCACGACCAAGGAAATCGACCGACTCGCCCACGAGTACATGGTCAACGTGCAGGGCACGCGCTCGGCCACGGTGGGCTACCAGCCGCCCGGCTACCCGCCCTACCCGGCCGCGCTGTGCACCTCGCTGAACCACGTGGTCTGCCACGGCATTCCGAACGAGAAGCCGCTCAAGAAGGGCGACATCATGAACATCGATGTCACCGTGATCACCAAGGACGGCTGGTTCGGCGACAACAGCCGCATGTACGTCATCGGCGAAGGTTCCATCGCCGCGCGCCGCCTGGTGCAGGTGACCTACGAGGCCATGTGGCACGGCATCGTCAAGGTCAAGCCCGGCGCGCGCCTGGGCGACATCGGCCACGCGATCCAGAAGTTCGCCGAAGGCCAGGGCTACTCGGTGGTGCGCGAGTTCTGCGGCCACGGCATCGGCCAGCGCTTCCACGAGGAGCCGCAGGTGCTGCACTACGGCCGCCCCGGCACCATGGAGGTGCTGGAGCCTGGCATGACCTTCACGATCGAGCCCATGATCAACGCCGGCCGGCGCGAGATCAAGGATGGCCCCGAGAAGGACGGCTGGACCATCGTCACCAAGGACCATTCGCTGTCGGCCCAGTGGGAGCACACCGTGCTGGTCACCGAGACCGGCTACGAGGTGCTGACCCTGTCGGCCGGCAGCCTGGCGCCGCCGGCCTTCGTGCAACCCCAACCCAGCGCCGCCGCCGCTTGAGCAGCCTGCCCGCCCCCTGCAGCGCCGCGCCGGCGGCCGACCTGCCGGCCCTGCGCGCCCACTACCAGCAGCGCAAGAGCGTTCTGCTGCAGACGCTGCGCGACTGCGGCGCCAGCACGCGCAACCTGCACGGCGTGTTGCAGCAGTTGGGGCGGCTGGCCGACGAGACGCTGTGCCAGCTCTGGCAGCGCGCCAGCATGCCGGCATCCTGCGCCCTGCTGGCCGTGGGCGGCTTCGGCCGGGGCGAGCTGTTCCCTCATTCCGATGTCGACGTACTGCTGATGCTGCCCGAAGACCTCTCGCCCGAGCACGATGCGGGCCTGAAGGCCTGCATCGAAGGCTTCATCGGCAGCTGCTGGGACGCAGGCCTGGAGATCGGCTCCTCGGTGCGCAACATCCGCGAATGCCTGGCCGAGGCCGAGAAGGACGTCACGGTGCAGACCTCGCTGCTGGAGGCGCGGCTCATCGCCGGCCACAGCGGCCTGTTCACGCTGTTCAGCAACCAGTTCCGCAAGGCCGTCGACCCGCAGGCCTTCCTGGTGGCCAAGACGCTGGAGATGCGCCAGCGCCACAACAAGTTCGACAACACGCCCTACGCGCTGGAGCCCAACTGCAAGGAATCGCCGGGCGGCCTGCGCGACCTGCAGCTGATCCTGTGGATCACCAAGGCCGCCGGCCTGGGCAGCAGTTGGGACGAGCTGGCCCGCACCGGCCTGGCCACGCCACACGAGGCGCGGCAGATCAAGCGCAACGAAGCCTTGCTGAGCCTGATCCGCGCCAGGCTGCATCTGGTCGCCGGCCGGCGCGAAGACCGCCTGGTGTTCGACCTGCAGACGGCCGTGGCCGAATCCTTCGGCTACCGCAACGATCTCTCGCAGGAGGCGCCGGTGCGCGCCAGCGAGCAGTTGATGCGCCACTACTACTGGGCAGCCAAGGCGGTCACGCAGCTCAACCAGATCCTGTTGCTCAACATCGAGGAGCGGCTGAACCCGACCACGCACGCGCTGCGGCCGATCAACGAGCGTTTCTTCGAGAAGGCCGGGATGATCGAGGTGGCCAGCGACGATCTCTACCACCGCCACCCGCACGCCATCCTGGAGACCTTCCTGCTCTACGAGAGCACGGTCGGCATCCGCGGCCTGTCGGCACGCACGCTGCGCGCGCTGTACAACGCGCGTTCACTGATGACGGCGCGCTTTCGCAACGACCCGGTCAACCGCGAGACCTTCCGCCGCATCCTGATGCAGCCGGCCGGCATCACGCATGCCATCCGGCTCATGAACCAGACCTCGGTGCTGGGCCGCTACCTGTGGGTGTTCCGCAAGATCGTCGGGCAGATGCAGCACGACCTGTTCCACGTCTACACGGTGGACCAGCACATCCTGATGGTGTTGCGCAACATGCGCCGCTTCTTCATGGCCGAGCATGCGCACGAGTACCCGTTCTGTTCGCAGCTGGCCGCCGGCTGGGACAAGCCCTGGATCCTGTACATCGCCGCGCTGTTCCACGACATCGCCAAGGGCCGTGGCGGCGATCACTCCGAGCTCGGCGCGCGCGACGTGCGTCGCTTCTGCCTGCAACACGGCGTCAGCCGGCAGGACAGCAAGCTGATCGAGTTCCTGGTGGAAGAGCACCTCACGCTGTCGCGCGTGGCGCAGAAGGCCGACCTCTCCGACCCCGATGTCATCGCCGGCTTCGCCAAGCGCGTGGGCAACGAGCGCTACCTCACGGCCCTGTACCTGCTGACCGTGGCCGACATCCGCGGCACCTCGCCCAAGGTCTGGAACGCCTGGAAGGGCAAGCTGCTGGAAGACCTGTACCGCTACACGCTGCGTGTGCTGGGCGGCCGCGCGCCCGACCCGGACGCCGACATCGAGGCGCGCAAGCGCGAGGCACTCACGCAGCTGGCGCTGCATGCCGAGCCCTTCGAATCGCACAAGCAGCTCTGGGCCACGCTGGACGTGAGCTACTTCATGCGCCACGAGGCCGGCGACATCGCCTGGCACGCACGCCAGATTGCGCGCCACCTGGGCCCCGAGGGCCTGTCTCCGGACCAGCCCGCCCTGGTGCGCGCACGCCGCTCGCCGGTGGGCGAAGGCCTGCAGGTGATGGTCTACACGGCCGACCGCGCCGATCTGTTCGCGCGCATCTGCGGCTACTTCGACCAGGCCGGCTTCTCCATCGTCGACGCCAAGGTGCACACGGCCAAGAATGGCTATGCGCTGGACACCTTCCAGGTCGTCACCTCCATGCTGCCTGAGCACTACCAGGAGCTCATGCACATGGTGGAGGCCGACCTCGGCCAGGCCCTGACCACCGGCGGCCCCCTGCCTGCCCCGGGCCGCGGCCGTGTGTCGCGCCGCGTCAAGAGCTTCCCCATCGCGCCACGCGTGGACCTGCAGCCCGACGACAAGGCCCAGCGCTGGCTGCTGTCGATCTCGGCCAGCGACCGGCCCGGCCTGCTCTACCTGGTGGCCCGCGTGCTCGCGGCCAACGACATCAGCGTGCAGCTGGCCAAGGTCACGACCCTGGGCGAGCGGGTGGAAGACACCTTCCTGATCCAGGGCCCGGCGCTGCAGCAGAACCGGCTGCAGATCGCAGTGGAGACAGAACTGCTCGAGGCCCTCGCCTGACGCGCCCGGTCCGCGATGCAGCGCGCCGCCACCTGGGCCATCTGCACCGCTGCACTGGCCCTGCTCGCGCCGGGCTGCGCCGTCCGCAACGCCCCGCCTGACACGGCCGGCACCCGCTGGACCAACACGCTGGGCATGGTCTTCGTGCGCATCCCGGCGGGCACCTTCCGCATGGGCACCGCCGCGTCCACCGAGGAACTGCAGGCCCTCTACCCGCGCGCCGAGCCGCGCCGCCTGCGGGAGCTGGAAGACGAGCGGCCGGCCCATGCCGTGCGCATCACGCGGCCGTTCTACCTGGGGCAGCACGAGGTCACCGTGGGCCAGTTCCGGGCCTTCCTGCAGCGCTCGGGCCATGTGCCGGAATCGATCGCCGACGGCACCGGAGGCTATGGCTGGAACCCGGCCTACGACCCCGCCACCACGGCCCGCGGCGACGCCTTCGAGGGCCGCGATCCACGCTACTCCTGGCGCAACCCGGGCTTCGCGCAGGGTGAGGACCATCCCGTCGTCAATGTGACCTGGAACGATGCCCAGGCGCTCGCGCGATGGCTGTCACGCACCGAAGGACGCCGTTACCGGCTGCCGACCGAAGCCGAGTGGGAATATGCCTGCCGTGCCGGCCAGCAAGGAGCGGAGCCGCCGCCCGCCGCGCTGCAGGGCCAGGCCAACGTGTTCGACCGCGACACGGCCGTGCACTGGCCGAAGTGGGCGAGCCAGGCCTTCCCGTTCCGCGACGGCCACGCGTTCACGGCGCCCGTGGGCAGCCACACACCCAATGCCTTCGGCCTGCACGACATGCTGGGCAACGTCTGGGAATGGACCGCCGACTGGCATGCCGACGACTACTACGCCCACTCCCCTGCCGAGGACCCGCAGGGCCCCGCCGAGGGCGAGGTCAAGGTGCGCCGTGGCGGCTCCTGGCACACCTGGCCGCTCTATGCGCGCTGCGGCTTTCGCAACTGGAACACACTCGAGACGCGCTACACGCTGGTCGGCATCCGGCTGGTGCTCCAGGCGCCGTGATCAGTTGTCGATCACGCGCCGCGTGAAGGCTTCCAGGTAGTCCATCAGCGCATCGGCGCCCTGCACGGCCTCGGCCTCGCTGCCGTTGGCGATGCCGCGGGCCAGCAGCGCATGGCAGCGCGCGCCTTCGGTGATCTCCCCGGCATGCTGGTAGGCATACCAGAAGCGCCGGCACTGCGTCACCAGCGGCACCACGGCGGTGACGGCCGAAGCGTTGCGGCTGGCCGCGTGGTTGGCGGCGTCCAGATCATGGTCGGCGCGCATGTAGCCCTTGAGGTCGTCGCGCGCCGCGGCGGCCACCATGCGCTGGGCGCAGTCGGCGATCTGCTGGCGCTCGGCCGCATTGGCGCGGCGCGCCGAGCAGGAGGCGATCACACGCTCCAGCACACGCCGCGTTAGGATGGCGTCCAGGTGGTTGGCCAGGTCGATGGGCGAGACCAGCAGGCCGCGCCGGGGCTGCTGCACGATCAGGCCGATCGACATCAGCCGCATCAGCGCCTCGCGCACGGGCGTGCGGCCCAGGCCGATGCGTTCGGAAATCTCGGCCTCCACGATGGGGCTGCCGGGCGGCAGGCCCATGGTGGAGATCATGGCCTCGATGGCCTCGTAGGCGATGTCGGCATCGCGCCGCCTGGGCGCTGCCCCCTTCTTCAGCATCACGTCAGATCCTCAGGGTAAGCACGGACGATAACCCGTGGCACCAAGCTTGCTTTGCACTCTAGCATACGGCTAATATATTTGAAATATTCCAAAGGAATACCCAAGATGCAGCAGCCCGCCCCACCCCGGCGCAACACATGGTCCAGTCTGGTGCTCGATGCCTCCGGTGCGGTGCTGCGCCTGGAGCGCTGGCTGATCCTGGCCCTGATGGCATTGCTCATGGTGTTGATCCTCGTGAACGTGGCCACGCGCTACACCGGCATGCCGATCTACTGGATCGACGAGGCGGCGGTCTACTCGGTGGTCTGGCTGACCTTCGTGGGCGGCTCGGCCATGACACGGCTGCGTATGGACTTCGCCGTCACGCTGCTGATCGACAAGCTCGGTGCCGGGGCCGCCCGCATCTTCAAGCTCACGGCCGGCGCCGGCGTGCTGGTGTTCGGCATCGCCATGCTGTGGATGTGCTGGGTCTGGATGGACCCGGTGGGCATCGCGCGCGCCGGCTTCGACGCCAAGGAGTTCGCCGCCACATCCTTCAACTTCCTCTACACCGAGCGCACGCAGACCCTGAACTGGCCCACCTGGCTGCTGCAGACCATCCTGCCGCTGTTCGCGTTCACGCTGAGCCTGCACGCCGCGGCCAACCTGGTCGAAGACCTGGGCTGGCAGCCCAAGCGCCGCCATGCCGGCTTCCCCGCCTCCGACGCCGAAGCCGTGGTGAACTGAACATGCTGACCACCCTGTTCTTCCTGGCCGTCATGTTCATCGGCGTGCCGATCGGCATCTGCCTGTGCCTGGCCGGCATGTTCTACATCTGGGACAGCGGCAACCCGCTGCTGTTCCAGTCCTTCCCGATGCAGATGTTCGGCGGGGTCGACAGCTACGGGCTGATCGCGATCCCGCTGTTCATCCTGATCGGCGAGATCATGAACGGCGGCGGCATCACGCGCCGGCTCGTGGAGCTGGCCATGGCCTTCGTTGGCTCGATCAAGGGCGGGCTGGCCTACGTGAACATCCTGGCCAATGCGATGGTGTCGTCCATCATCGGCTCGGCCACGGCGCAGGTGGCCATCATGTCGCAGATCATGGTGCCGGAGATGGAGAAGCAGGGCTACGACAAGACCTTTGCGGCCGGTGTCACGGTCTACGGCGGCATGCTGGGGCCCATCATCCCGCCCTCGGTGATGTTCGTGGTCTTCAGCGTGCTGGCCCAGGTGGCGGTGGGCGACATGCTGATCGCGGGCATCCTGCCCGGCATCCTGCTGACGGTGCTGTTCTTCGTGGTCATCGCCTGCATGGGGCTGGTCTACAACTACCCGCGCAGCGAACGCCGCACGCTGCGCCAGCGGGCCCGCTCGGCGTTGGTGTCCAGCCCCACGCTGCTGATCCCCATCGTGATCGTGGGCTCGATCCTGAGCGGCATGGCCAATCCCACGGAATCGGCGGCCGTGGGGGCGGTGGCCTCGGCGCTGGTGGGCCGCTACATCACCAAGGAGTTCCGCTTCAGCCAGATCCCCGAGATGCTGGTGCGCTCGGGCATCTACTCGGCCATCGTGCTGTTCCTGGTGGCCGCGGCCGCCGTGTTCTCGTGGATCCTGATCTTCGGCAAGGTGCCGCAGGCCACGGCCGCCTGGGTGCAGACCGTGGCCAGGGACCCCATCACCTTCCTGCTGCTGTCCAACGTGATCCTGCTCGTGATCGGCACCGTGATCGACGGCATCCCCGGACTGATCATGACGGTGCCCATCCTGCTGCCCATCGCCACCGAGGTCTACGGCATCGACCCGCGCCACTTCGGCGTGGTGGTGGTCGTCAACCTGGTGCTGGGCCTGATGTCGCCGCCCGTGGGGCTGAGCTTCTTCGTCGCCGCCGCCGTGACCGGGGCCAAGCCCGGAAAGATGTTCATCGTGACGCTGCCGTTCTTCCTGGTCTGCTGCGTGGCGCTCGTGCTGCTCTCCATCTTCCCCAGCCTGTCGCTGGGCCTGCTCAAGTAGTTTTTCAACCTGGAGTCCTTGCCATGACCCTTCGTCCGATCTCCCGCCGTTCCTTCGTCGCCGGCAGCGCCGCTGCCGCCTCGCTGGCCTTCAGCCCGGTGCTGCGCGCACAGGCCAAGGAGTTCCGCATCGGCCTCATCACGCCGGCCGGCCACTCCTGGAACCGCGCGGCCGTGGCCTTCGGCGAGACGCTCAAGAAGGAAACCGGCGGGCGCCTGTCGGCCACGGTGTTCCACTCGGGCCAGCTCGGCAACGAGTCGGCCATGATGCAGCAGCTGCAGTCCGGTGCGCTCGACATGGGCTGGATCCAGGCCGCCGAACTCGGCTCGCGCGTGGCCACGGTGGCGGCGATCAATGCGCCCTACCTGGTGCGCTCCACGGCCGCGGTGGCCAAGCTGGTCAAGACGCCGGCCGCCCTCAAGCTGCTGGAGGTGCTGCCGCGCGAGACCGGCTGCATCGGCCTGGGCTGGGGCATCACGGGCATGCGCTCGGTGTTCTCGACCAAGGACCTGAACAGCTCGGCCGACCTCAAGGGCCTGAAGCTGCGCATCAACCCCACGCCCGTCTACCGCGACTTCTACCAGTCCATGGGCGCGGCCCCCACGCCGATCCCCACGCCCCAGGTGTTCGACGCCATGGCCAATGGCCAGGTCGATGCGCTGGAGGCCGACATCGAGTTCTCGTGGAATGCGCGCTTCGACAAGGTGTCCAAGGTGATCCTGCAGATGAACGCGCTGTTCATGCCGTTCGCGCCGCTGGTCTCGGGCCGCGTCTGGGCGTCGCTGCCCGACAAGGACAAGGAACTGATCCGCGCCCAGGTCGCCAGGTCGCTCGATGCACAGATCGCCGAGATCGCGGGCACCGAGCCCGGCCTGCTGGCCAAGTTCAAGGAGACCGGCATCGCCATGAAGGCCGAGCCGGCCGCCAACGTGGAAGCCAGCATCAAGGCATTCGACGCGATCTGGCTGCCCAAGGCCCCTGCCATCGCCGAGCTGCGCGCCGCCGGCGCCACGCTGTAACCCATTTCAACCACAGGAGGCAACGATGAGCCCCAAAGTCAACTGGCAGGGCGTGTTCCCGGCCGTCACCACCCAGTTCCGCGAAGACATGTCGGTCGACGTGGACGCCACCGCCAAGGTGATGGACGCGCTGATCGCAGACGGCGTCTCGGGCCTGATCGTCTGCGGCACCGTGGGCGAGAACTGCTCGCTCTCGACCAAGGAGAAGATCGCCATCATGGAAGCCGGCCGCGCCGTGGCCAAGGGCCGCGTGCCCGTGATCTGCGGCATCGCCGAGTTCACCACGGCCTTCGCCTGCGAGACCGCCAAGGAGGCCGCGCGCATCGGCGTGGACGGCATCATGGTCATGCCGGCGCTGCTCTATTCTTCCAAGCCGCACGAGACGGCGGCGCACTTTCGCACCGTGTCCAAGGCCACCGACCTGCCGGTCATGGTCTACAACAACCCGCCGATCTACAAGAACGACGTGACGCCGGACATCCTGGCCACGCTGGCGGACTGCGAGACCATCGTCTGCTTCAAGGACAGCTCGGGCGACACGCGCCGCTTCATCGACACGCGCAACATGGTCGGCGACCGCTTCGTGCTGTTCGCCGGGCTGGACGACGTTGTGGTCGAGAGTGTGGCCATGGGCGCCGTCGGCTGGGTCTCGGGCATCTCCAACGCCTTCCCGAAGGAAGGCGAGACGCTGTTCCGCCTGGCCAAGGCCGGACGCTTCGACGAACTGATGCCGCTGTACGAATGGCTGATGCCGATCCTGCACCTGGATGCGCGGCCCGACCTGGTGCAATGCATCAAGCTGTGCGAGCACATCCTGGGCCGTGGCACCTACCGGACCCGGCCGCCACGCTTGGAACTGCCGGCCGCCGACAAGCTGCATGTGGAGACCATCATGAAGAAGGCGCTGGCGAACCGGCCGGTGCTGCCGGACGTGGGGATCACCGGGCGCTGAGCGCCAGGGGTCCCCTGCGCCGCGCCGTCAGGCGCGGCGGCGTGCGGCGCCCGCCATGCCCAGGCCGGCCAGCACAAGGGCCAGCGTGGCCGGCTCGGGCACTTCGCTCGCGTCCTGGAAGCTGAAGTCGTCCATCACGTAGAACGCGTGCAGGTTGCTGGAGACCACCACGGCGTCGATGGCGCCGGTCCAGCCGCTGGCCAGGAAGGCCGGTGTGTCGGACAGGCCCAGCGTGTCGGAACTGCCGACCAGCACACCGGCCAGGTACAGGTCGAAGCGTACGCTGGCCTCGCCGTAGCCGGCGAACCAGGCACCATCGAACACCGTGGGTGCCAGGAAGCGGATGGTGCTCGTGGCATCCGTGCCGTCCCAGCCCATGACGATGCGGCCATCGCCCGAGTGCGCCGTGAACGGCGATTCCGGCGTGGTGATGACCGACCAGCTGCTGCCCGACCAGTCCAGGCCGCCGTAGCTGGCGGGCACGGCCTCGTAGCCGTTGGCGCCCGTGATGTCGTCGAAGCTCAGCACGGCGGCCGAGGCGAAGGAGGTGCACAGCGCCAGGGCCGTGCCGGCGATCACGCCGCGAAGAATGGAATGCATGTCGGTTCTCGTGTCAGTTGTCGATGGCGCGGCGAGCCGCCCGCAGGGGATGAAGCCGGCTCGTACGCCACAGGTCGAAAGGCCGCGGAGCAGGCCATGCCAGCGCAGCCGCGGAACTGGCTCTGCCAGGCCGCCGGGTGCGCCCCCTTGAGGGGGGATGGGACTTCTACACGAAGTGAGAAGTCCAAACGGGGGTGGTTTCATTTCAGGTTCAACGCAGGCCCAGCGCGGGGTCGCTGACGGTGTGGCGGCCGGTCTCGACGCGGCCGGCGAAG
Source organism: Pseudorhodoferax sp. LjRoot39 (assembly GCF_964253035.1). Classification (NCBI taxonomy): domain Bacteria; kingdom Pseudomonadati; phylum Pseudomonadota; class Betaproteobacteria; order Burkholderiales; family Comamonadaceae; genus Pseudorhodoferax; species Pseudorhodoferax sp. LjRoot39. The sequence goes on from NZ_CAXUQL020000001.1 coordinate 4,980,344, forward strand.
CGCCGCAGGTAGTCGGGCTGGCCCGACACCGTGGCGCTGAAGTCGTACCAGTAGCCGTTGCCGGCCGTGGGCAGGCGCACAGCGAGTTCGCTGCGCGGCGCCAGGGTGTGGCTCTGGCTCAGCGCGGCATAGGCGTTCGCGGCGATGTTGAACGTGCACGGCGCCGTGCCGGTGTTGACCAGGCGCAGCACGAGATCGCTTGTGGCGGCGTCGCAGCGCACCTGCACGTCGGGCCGCGGCTGGCCGGCCGCGATCGCGCGCAGCGCACTGCCCGTGAAGTGGCGGTGGTAGCCGTTGGGGCCCAGCACCCACAGGTCGTAGGCGCCGCCCACGGCCGGCGTCCACAGGTCCGACAGCGTCTTGCCGGGCTCGACCATGTAGCGGCGCGGCACGGCGGCCAGGTCCTTGCGGTCGTAGACATGGAACACGGCGGCCTGGCGGCCCGTGTTGGCGAAGTCCAGCGCCACGCGCACGGCGGCCATGGTGGCGCCGGGCTGCACCGCGCAGGTCGTCGCCAGCTCGTAGGGCAGCGCGCGCGAGGGGCGCGTGCCCTCGGCCTGCACCGGGAACTGCTGCGCGGCCGGCGGCGCGATCTGCGCGAGCCGCTGCTGGGCCGTGCGCAGCGCATCGGCCTCGCCGCGGCTCTTGCGGCCCTGCAGCTGGGGCAAGGTCTCGCTGTTGGGCGTGGCGAAGTTGAAGGCGCTGGTCAGGTCGCCGCAGACGGCGCGGCGGAACGGGCTGATGTTGGGTTCGGCCACACCGAAGCGCGCCTCCAGGAAGCGGATCACCGAGGTGTGGTCGAACACCTGCGAGTTGACCCAGCCGCCGCGGCTCCAGGGCGAGATCACGTACATGGGCACGCGCGGGCCGGGACCGTAGACGCGGCCGTCGGCGGCCGGCTGGCTGGTGCTGCCCAGCGGCCTGCCGTGCGTGTAGTACTCGGCGCCCAGGTCGGCTTGCGCCAGCGTGGTCTTGCCGGCATAGCCGCCCTTGCCGTCCGGCGACGGCGCAGAGGGCGAAGGCACGTGGTCGAAGTAGCCGTCGTTCTCGTCGAAGTTGACGATCAGCACGGTCTTGCTCCAGACCTCGGGCACGGCCGTCAGCGCGTCCAGCACCTCCTGCAGGAACCAGGCACCCTGCACCGGGCTGGACGGGCCCGGGTGTTCGCAGTAGGCCGAGGGCGCGTTCATCCAGGATACGGCCGGCAGCCTGCCCTCGCGGATGTCGCGCTTGAAGGCGTCCAGGTAGGTATCGGGCGAAGTGCCGGGCAGCGTGTTGGCGATGCCCTTGTACAGCGGGTTGTTCGCGTTGTCGGTGGCCGCATCGTAGGCGTGGTACGGCAGGGCCTGGCCGGGGTTGCTGTAGGCGCTGTTCGGACCGCCGCCGCTGGACACGGGGTAGCCCGAGGCCTGGTTGGCACGGCGGAACTGGCGGAACGCGCCCAGCATGTTGTCGCCCCACTCGTCGGGCATGTTCTGGTAGCTGATCCAGCTGACGCCGGCCGCCTCCAGGCGCTCGGCATAGGTGGTCCAGGTGTAGCCCGTGTTGACGGCGCTGGCGCGGCCGTCCAGCCAGTCCCATTCGTTGGAGACGAAGGCGGTGCCGGTCGGCACGGCGCCGTTGGTGCCGGTCAGGAAGAAGGAGCGGTTGGCATCGGTGCCCGTGTGCATGGCGCAGTGGTAGGCGTCGCACAGCGTGAAGGCATTGGCCAGCGCGAACGGGAACGGGATCTCGGCTTCCTTGAAGTAGCCCATCGAGATGGTGTTCTTGTAGCGCGGCCACTGGTCCATGCGGCCGTTGTCCCAGGCCTGCTGGCTGTCGTTCCAGTCGTGCGGCGTGCCGTTGGCGCGCTGGGCGTTGCCCCGGCTGCCGTCCAGGTGGAAGGGCATGACCACGTTGCCGTTGGCCAGGCGCTGCTGCCAGACGTTGCGGCCCTCGGGCAGCGGGATCGGGAAACGGTCGCCGAAGCCGCGCACGCCGGCCAGCGTGCCGAAGTAGTGGTCGAAGGCGCGGTTCTCCTGCATCAGGATCACCACGTGCTCGACGTCGCGGATGGTGCCGGTCGCGTTGTTGGCCGGGATGGCCAGCGCACGTTGTATCGCCGGCGGGAAGGCTGCGTAGGTCGCGGCGGCGATGCCCGCGTGGGCACTGCCGCGCAGGAAGCTGCGTCGTGAGGTCATGGCTGTTGTGTGAGGTGTGGACGGCGCGCGCGCCAGGGGCGTGTTGCCGCTGCTGCGCACCGTTCCAGCGTACGCCGCGCACGTGACGCGGCTATGACCTCGGGCCGCAAGGCGCCATCGCGGCGCCCCGCCTCACGCAGCGATGCTCAGTCGTCCTCGCTGGCCGCAATGCCAGGGAACAGCACGTCGGTGAAACCGAAGCGTGTGAAGTCGCGCACGCGCATCGGGTAGAGCTTGCCGACCAGGTGGTCGCACTCGTGCTGCACCACGCGGGCATGGAAACCCTCGACCGTGCGGTCGATGGGGTCGCCGTACTGGTCGAAGCCGGTGTAGCGGATCTTCGACCAGCGCGGCACCACACCGCGCAGGCCGGGCACGGACAGGCAGCCCTCCCAGTCCTCCTCCTCGTCGGCCGACAAGGGGGTGATGATGGGATTGCAGAGCACCGTGATGGGCACCAGCGGCCGGTCCGGGTAGCGCGGGTTGCGCTCGTTGCTGCCGAAGATCACGAGTTGCAGGTCCACGCCGATCTGCGGCGCCGCCAGCCCTGCGCCATTGACGGCGTGCATGGTGTCGAACAGGTCGGACACGAGCAGGTGCAGCGCGTCGGAGTCGAAGGATTCGACGGGCACGGGCTGGGCGATGCGCAGCAGGCGCGGGTCGCCCATCTTGAGGATGTCGCGGACGGTCATGGGGGTTCGGGCTGGTCGCGCAGCGCGCGCAGTTGAAGGGCAAGCCGTGGCACCTCGACCTGGATCAGGCTCCACAGGATGTCGTTGTCGATGCCCAGGTAACCATGGATGAGCCGGTTGCGCGTCGCCACGATCAGGCGCCACGGCACTTCGGCATGGGCCGCACGCACAGGTTCGGGGATGCGCATGGCGGCTTCGCCCAGCAGTTCCAGATTGCGCACCGTGGCGTCGTAACGCATGGTGTCGGCGACGAAGCCCGCCTGCGCGACGCCGACGGTGTAGCTCTGGACCTTCTCGCAGAACTGCAGCATGTCATCGACATAGAAGCGCCACTCACGCGGCGCAGCGGGTTCAGACATGGATGGCATCGCGCTCGACGTGCGGCCGCAACTCAGGCCGCAAGGCCTTGTCGGTCACCAGGTCGACGGGACGGCCGAGCATGTCCTCCAGATAGAACATCAGGCCGAAGTAGCGCTCCGATGTGGCGGGGCCGTCAAAGCGCACGAGCAGGTCGACATCGCTGCGCTCCGATGCCTGCCCGCGCGCAACCGAGCCGAACAGGGCCAGGTCGAGCACGCCGAAGCGGTCGGCCATCACACGCTTGTGTTGCGCCAGCAGTAGCAGAACGGCAGCCGGGTCCATGCCGGCGATTATGTCTGCGCCTGCTCCAGCAGGGCCAGCATTCCGGCCTCGTCCAGCACGGCGATGCCGAGCTGCTGCGCCTTCTCCAGCTTGCTGCCCGCCTCTTCGCCAGCCACCACGTAATCGGTCTTCTTCGATACCGAACCTGCCACCTTGGCGCCGGCCGCCTCCAGCCTCTCCTTGGCCGCGTCGCGCGAGAGCGTGGGCAGCGTGCCGGTCAGCACGAAGGTCTTGCCGGCCAGCGGCAGCGGCACGCGCTGCGCGGCCAGTCCCTCGGACTCGGGCCAGTGCACACCGGCCGCGCGCAGCTGCTCGACCACCTCGCGGTTGTGCGGCTGCTCGAAGAAGGTGCGCAGGCTTTGGGCCACGATGGGGCCGACGTCGTTGACCTCCAGCAGCTGCTCCAGCGTCGCGTCCATGATGGGGTCGAGCCGGCCGAAGTGCTTGGCCAGGTCCTTGGCCGTGGACTCGCCGATGTGGCGGATGCCCAAAGCGTAAAGGAAGCGGCCCAGCGTCGTGGTCTTGCTGGCCTCGAGCGCCTGCACGAGGTTCATGGCGCTCTTGTCGGCCATGCGTTCGAGCATGGAGAGCTTGCCCACGCCGAGCTTGTAGAGCTCGGGCAGCGTGCGGATCAGGCCGCCATCGACGAGCTGGTCGACCAGCTTGTCGCCCAGGCCTTCGATGTCCATGGCGCGTCGGCCCGCGAAGTGCAGCAGCGCCTGCTTGCGCTGGGCCGGGCAGAACAGGCCGCCCGAGCAGCGGTGGTTCACGCCGTCGGGCTCGCGCACCACGGCGCTGCCGCAGACCGGGCATTGCCGCGGCATGCGGAAATTGGGTACATAGCCCTCGCGCGGGCCCGGCACCACGCCCACCACCTCGGGGATCACGTCGCCGGCACGCCGCACGATCACGCGGTCGCCCACGCGCACGCGCTTGCGCCGGATCTCGAACAGGTTGTGCAGCGTGGCGTTGCTGACGGTGGTGCCGCCCACGAACACCGGCTCCAGCTTGGCCACGGGCGTCAGCTTGCCGGTGCGGCCGACCTGGATCTCGATGCCGTTGAGCCGTGTGATCTGCTCCTGCGCCGGGTACTTGTGGGCCACGGCCCAGCGCGGCTCGCGCGACTTGAAGCCCAGCTGCTGCTGCAAGGCGCGGTCGTCGACCTTGTAGACCACGCCGTCGATGTCGAACGGCAGGCTGTCGCGTGCGGCCGCGATCAGCGCGTGGAAGTCCGCCAGGCCTTGCGCGCCCTGCACCACCTGGCGGTCCTTGTTGACGGGCACGCCCATGGTCGCGAGCGCATCCAGCGTGGCCGAATGCGTGGCCGGCGCGTCCCAGCCCTGCACCTCGCCCAGGCCGTAGGCGAAGAAGCTCAGCGGGCGTTGCTGGGCGATGCCGGCGTCGAGCTGGCGCACCACACCGGCGGCCGCGTTGCGCGGGTTCACGAAGGTCTTGCCGCCGCTCTCGCGCTGGCGTTCGTTCAATGCCTCGAAATCGTCGCGCCGCATGAAGACCTCCCCGCGCACCTCGAGCACCGGCACGTTGCCGTGCTTGAGGTAGTTTGGGATGGACTTGATCGTGCGGATGGTGTGCGTCACGTCCTCACCGGTCTCGCCGTCGCCGCGCGTGGCAGCCTGCACGAGTTCGCCCTGCTCGTAGCGCAGGTTGATGGCCAGGCCGTCGAACTTGAGTTCGGCCGCGTAGGCCAGGGCCGGCGCGTCCTCGGCCAGCTTGAGCGCGTTGCGCACGCTGGTGTCGAACTTGAGCGCACCGGCGGGCGTGGTGTCGGTCTCGGTCTTGATCGACAGCATGGGCACGGCATGGCGCACCGGCGTCAGGCCTTCCAGCACGGCGCCGATCACGCGCTGCGTGGGCGAATCGGCCGTCACGAGTTCGGGCCAGGCCGTCTCCAGCGCTTCGAGTTGCTGGTAGATGCGGTCGTACTCGGCGTCCGGCACCTCCGGGTCGTCGAGCACGTAGTAGCGGTGCGCGTAGCGGCGCAGCAGCGCCTTGAGCTGCTGCGCCTGTGCGGTCTGCTCGTGCGGCGCCATCAGCTGAACAAGCGGCGCGCGAGCGCCGAGCCGGCCGACAACTCGCGCGTGTCCAGCGTGTCGTACAGCTGTTCGAGCTCGGAGCCGATCACGTCCATGGCCTCGCGCGTGAGCGGGCGCGCCGCGTCGTCGGTGACCACGCCGTCCATGGCCTGGGCCAGCGCGGTGGCGGCTTCGCGCATGCGCACGAAGGGCTGCTCGGCGCGCTCGACCTGGGGCACGTCCAGCGTCAGCGTCACGCTGCGGATGGCGGCCTGGTCCGGGTCTTCGGCCAGCGCGGCCTGCGAATCGAAGCTCAGGCCCAGCAGCGGCGGCAGGCCGGGTGTGCCCGAGGGCAGCACCATGCGGCCCGGGATCATGCCGGCCACGAAGCCCAGGCGCGCAGCGTTCTGGTGCAGGTAACCAGGGCTCCAGGCCGCGTGCAGCGCGCGCAGCGTGAAGCTCAGTTGCGCGTCGTGGCTGCTGGCGAACTGGTCGAGCTCGCGCGCGCGCGCCACCTCCTCGCGCATCTCGGGGAACTCGGGCGCGCCATTCATGGCATCGGCGAAGGCCTGGGCCTTCATGACGAACTCGGAAAACTCGATCTCGTTGAGCGCGCCCGTGCGGTTGGCCAGCTGCACGCCGGCCTGCAGCGCGTCGTAGCGCTGGCCGGCCTGCGCGGCCTCCCATTGGCCGCCGTTGACGTTGCGGCCTTCCACCGCGAAGGGCTTGCTGCCGACACGGCGCGTGGCCGGTAGCGCGGCCAGCACGGCATCGCCGGAGACCGGGCCTTCGAGCGCGATGGGGGCGATCACGTCGACCAGCGGATCCAGCGTGGCGCGGCGCTCGGGCGCGGCCGGCAGCGGCAGGTTGGCGTCGTCGAAGCCGGGTTCGCGGCGTTCACCATCGGCCGCGTCTTCACTGGCGACGGGCTCGGCGGCGATGGGGTCGGGTTTGCGCGGCGCATTGCGGCGCGACGACCAGGCGCTGTGCGCCACGACGCCGGCCAGCACGACACCGCCGGCCACGGCCAATCCGATCTGCAGCGTGCTGCTCATCGGGTTCCTCTTGTTCTACGGTTGGATGTTCAGGACTCGGCCATGGACAGGGCCGATTCCATGTCGACCGCCACGATGCGTGAGACGCCCTGCTCCTGCATGGTCACGCCGATCAACTGCTTGGCCATTTCCATGGCGATCTTGTTGTGGCTGATGAACAGGAACTGGGTCTCGCGGCTCATGGCGCTCACGAGTTTGGCATAGCGCTCGGTGTTGGCGTCGTCCAGCGGCGCGTCCACCTCGTCCAGCAGGCAGAACGGCGCGGGGTTGAGCTGGAAGATCGCGAACACCAGCGCGATGGCCGTCAGCGCCTTCTCGCCACCCGACAGCAGGTGGATGGTCTGGTTCTTCTTGCCGGGCGGCTGGGCAATCACCTGCACGCCCGAATCCAGGATTTCGTCGCCGGTGATGACCAGCCGCGCGTTGCCGCCGCCGAACAGCTCGGGGAACATGCGGCCGAAGTGGCCGTTGACGGTGTCGAAGGTGCCCGAGAGCAGTTCGCGCGTCTCGTTGTCGATCTTGCGGATCGCATCTTCGAGCGTGGTCATGGCTTCCGTGAGATCGGCCATTTGCGCATCGAGGAACTGCTTGCGTTCGCGCGCGGCGCTGAGTTCGTCCAGCGCGGCGAGGTTGACGGCACCCAGCGCGACGATCTCGCGGTGCAGCCGGTCGATCTCGGTCTGCAGGCCAGCCAGCCGCACATTGCCTTCGGTGATGGATTGGGCCAGCTGGGCCATGTCCACGCCCGCGTCGAGCAGGTGCTGGCTGTACTGCTCCAGGCCCAGGCGCGCGGCCTGTTCCTTGAGCTGGAACTCGGTGATGCGCTGGCGTAGCGGGTCGAGCTCGCGCTCGAACTTGAGCCGGCGCTCGTCGCTCGCGCGCAGGCGCTGCGTCAGGTCGTCGTACTCGCTGCGCTGCGCGCCCAGGGCGGCCTCGCGTTCGAGCTTGAGCGCCAGCGCGTTCTGCAGACCCGCCTGGGCCGCGGCGTCCGACAGGCGCGAGAGCTCCTCGCGTGCGCGCTCCTCCTCGCCCACGAGCGAGCCGGCCTGCTGCTCGGCCATGGCGATGGCGCGCGACAATTCGTCGCGGCGTGCGCCCAGGCTGCGGTGCGCGAACTGCGCCTCCTGCGCCTGGCGCTCCAGGCTGCGTTGCTGCTCGCGCGATTCGGCCAGGCGGCGCTGGGCCTCGATCACGCGTTCGTCGAGCTGGGCATGGCGTTCCTGGCTGTCGGCCAGCTGCATGTCCAGCTCCTCGAAGCGGGCCTCGGCCGTGATGCGGCGCTCCTGCAGGTCTTCGAGCTGGGCGTCGACCTCGGCCAGGTCGCCGGTCAGCTGTTCGTTCCGGGCCCTGGCCTGCTCGGCCAGCTGCTGCAGCCGCAGCGTCTCGACCTGCAGCTGGTGCGCGCTGCTCTGGGTCTCGGCGGCTTCGCGACGCGCGCCGACCAGGCGCTGCGCGGCGTCGGCGTAGGCGGCCTCGGCGCGCACCAGTGCGCTGCGCGACTCCTCGCCGATCAAGGCCTGGGCGCGTAGCTGCTTGTCCAAGTTCTCGATCTCCTGCGCGCGCGCCAGCAGGCCGGCCTGCTCGGAGTCCTGCGCGAAGAAGCTCACGCTGTGGGCGCCGACCGCATGGCCCGCGCGCACGTAGATGGTCTCGCCGGGTTGCAGCTGGCTGCGCTGGGCCAGGGCTTCCTCGAAGCTTTGCGCCGTGTAGCAGCCGTGCAGCCATTCGGAGAACAGGGCGCGCTGGGCCGCATCGCCCAGGCGCAGCAGGTCGGCCAGGCGCGGCAGGCGGGCCGGCTCCTGCGCTGTCGGAGCAGCGGGCGGACTGTAGAAGGCCAGCTTGGCCGGCGGGCCCTCGGCGCCTTGCTGACCCAGGAAGCCCTTGACGCTGTCCAGCCGCGAGATCTCCAGCGCGCCCAGGCGCTCGCGCAACGCGGCCTCCAGCGCGTTCTCCCAACCCTGCTCGATGTGGATGCGGCTCCAGATGCCCTGCAGCCCGTCCAGGCCGTGGCGGGCCAGCCAGGGCGCGAGCTTGCCGTCGGTGCGGACCTTCTCCTGCAGCGCCTTGAGCGCCTCGGCGCGGGCCGACAGGTCGGCCTCGCGCGCGGATTCGGTGTTGACGGTCTGCTGGCGCGTGCGCCGCTCCTCATCGAGCTGCGGCACGCTGTCCTGCAGCTCCTGCAGCCGCGCATCGGCGATGCCGGCCGCCTCCTGGGCCACTTCGAGCTGCTCCTGCAGCTGGGCCAGGCGGGCTTCGTCGGGCACGGCCAGCGCGCGCTGGTCGGTCACCAGGCGGTCACGGCGCTGGTTGAGCTGGCGCGACTGCTCCTCGATGCTGCGCTGCTCGGCGGCCAGCACCTGGATCTGCTGCTGGACCTGGCCCACACGCGTGCGCTGCTCGTTGGCGCGGGCCTGGGCCTGGCCCAGTGCGTCTTCCAGTTCGGGCAGGCGCATGGCTTGCTCTTCGACCTGGGCCGCCAGCAGTTCGGCGGCCTCCTCGGCCTGCTCGCCCTGGCCCGACAGCGTCTCGAGCTCGGCTTCGGCGTCCTCGCGGCGCGTGCCCCACTGGCCGATCTGCTCCTTGAGCGTGGCCAGGCGCTGCTCCACGCGCTGGCGGCCTTCGATGACGAAGCGGATCTCGCTCTCCAGCTTGCCGACCTCGGCGCTGGCCTCGTAGAGCTTGCCCTGGGCCTGGTTCACGAGGTCGCCGGCCGCGTAGTGGGCCTGGCGCACGGTTTCCAGTTCGGCTTCGATGTGGCGCAGGTCGGCGACGCGGGCCTCCAGCGCGGTCTGGGCGTTGGCCACCTCGGCCAGGATGCGGGCCTGGTCGGCCTCGCTGTCGGCGCGCTTGAGGAACCACAGCTGGTGCTGCTTGAGCGTGGCGCTGGCCTGCAGCGCGTGGTAGCGCTGCGCGACCTCGGCCTGCTTTTCCAGCTTCTCGAGGTTGGCGTTGAGCTCGCGCAGGATGTCCTCGACGCGGGTCAGGTTCTCGCGCGTGTCGGACAGCCGGTTCTCGGTCTCGCGCCGACGCTCCTTGTACTTGGAGACGCCGGCCGCCTCTTCGAGGAACAGCCGCAACTCTTCGGGCTTGGATTCGATGATGCGGCTGATCGTGCCCTGGCCGATGATGGCGTAGGCGCGCGGCCCCAGGCCCGTGCCCAGGAACACGTCCTGCACGTCGCGCCGGCGCACGGGCTGGTTGTTGATGTAGTAGCTGCTGGTGCCGTCGCGCGTGAGCACGCGCTTGACGGCGATCTCGCCGAACTGCGACCACTGGCCGCCGGCGCGGTGGTCGGCGTTGTCGAACACCAGTTCCACGCTGGCGCGGCTGGCCGGTTTGCGCAGGTTGGTGCCGTTGAAGATCACGTCCTGCATGGACTCGCCGCGCAGCTCGCTGGCCTTGCTCTCACCCAGCACCCAGCGCACGGCGTCCATGATGTTGGACTTGCCGCAGCCGTTCGGGCCGACCACGCCCACGAGTTGTCCCGGCAACAGGAAGTTGGTGGGCTCGACGAAGGACTTGAAGCCGGCCAGCTTGATGGAGTTGAGGCGCAAGGGTGACTGAATGAAAAGCGGCCAGCACACGGGCTGGCCAAACGGCAATCGGGTGAGCGGAACAAGTGTACCCAGCGTCACCACCTCCAAAAGCAGAAGCCCGGCAGGACAAACCTGCCGGGCTTCTCTCGGCCTGCGTTGCTCAAAAATGAGCAACCATTGCCAAATGACGCTTACTTGGCTTGCTTGCGGCGGCCGGCGGCCAGACCCAGAAGGCCCAGGCCCATCAGGGCGACGGAGGCGGGCTCGGGGACCTCATTGACGGCGGTTGCACTGTAGAACGTGCCAGTACCGAGGGTGCGAACGTTGCCGTTCGGGTCGGTCACCACCGAAGAGGATGCGGTCGAGAAAGTAAAGTCTGCACCATCGGTCTTGGTGTTGGTGTCAAAGTAGCTGGCCGCAAGTCCACCGACAACGTCCAGTTGTCCGCCGCCGGTCACGGAAGACGGCGAAATGAAGCCGCTCAACGAATAACCATTCGCGGCATGACCAGCCAGTTGCAGCCACAAAGCGCTGCTGTTGTCGGCATAGGTGATCGTGACATTGACGACGCCTTGGTCATACAGACGCACCGCGCCGACGCCCGGGATAGGCGTCGAGCTCAGGTAGTTGAACCCGCTGAACGTGTACGTGAGGCTGCAACCGGTGCAGAGGAAACTGGCGTTGTCGTTGATCTTGGTAACCGACCCCGATCCAGTCACCGTGTAAGGGGCAGCACCCGAAATGTTCTGGAAGAAGTTGTCGGAGGTGCTTGTGAAGTCGAAATCGTAGGAGGTGTCCCAGGTCACGCCACCCACACTCACGACAGCAGCTTGCGCGCCGGCAAACGCTGCGAGCAGGGCTGCGCCGGCGAGAGTCTTTTTCAGAATATTCATGTTTCGTCCTTTGTCTGTAAACCTGAGGGCAACCCTTGCGCCCTCTTTTACAAATAAAGCATGAACAGTGCCAGCGCGTGAAAATATCTCAACTGCTTGTTTTCATTAAGAAATTTCTTGTTGCATAACTTTTCTATACGTTTATTTGTAAATTTGTGCGACATTTGTGTGTGAATTATTTCACGGCTGCTCTGCCGCTTTTTTCTGACCCCGTCTAGCGGTAGCGCCCCGGCGAAAGAATGCCGTTCGGATCCAGGCAGTCGTGCAGCCTGGCATGGAAGGCCTTCGCCATATCCTGCAGACCCACCACGGTGGGCATGCCACCGATGCCCACTCGGTAGGGGAAGTAACCAGCCGCGCGCCCGATCTGCACGAGCTCGGCATAGCAGGCCTTGGCAGCGGCAACTGCCTGCGGATCGTCACGCTTGAACACGATGGGGACCGTGCTGTCCACCAGCTTGTCGCTCAGGGTCGTGAACGTGATGAGCGGCTCGATGCCATGCTTGGCCGTGACCTCGTGCACCATCTTCACGTAGGCACGCATGGTGGCCGGCCGGATCGGCACCAGCGGCGCATACCAGATCAGCCCGCTGCCGTCGCGTGCCGGATCGCGGAATTGGCCGCGCGGCGGGTTCGGGTTGCGCCAGTAAGCCAGCGGCAGCGCCGTCTCGTTGGGCCGGCCGGCCACGAGTTCCAGGGACAGTGCCAGCGTCTGCGCCGTGCTGCCGATGCGCTCGCCCAGCCCGCCGGGCAGCCGCGCCGCGGCCCTGGCCAGGGTCTTGGCCGTGGCCGGTGTCAAGAAGATGAGGCGGCTCGCGATGCCCGACAGCGCGCGTCGGATCTCCTTCTGCGCGGCGGCCACCACACCCTTGGTTCCGTATAGCGTGCCGAAGCCCGTCCACGGAAAGATCTGGTACTGGCTGCCGAGTTCGGAGATCACCTTGGCCGGGATCAGCCCATCCACGAGCCGGTCCTCCGGGTACGGCGCCGACATGGCCAGCACGCGGTGCTGGTTCATGAGGTTGATCGCACCCACCGTCCCCGGCAGCCTGGACAGCACGCCGCGGATCGCCGTGGCTGCCGCCTCCAGCAGGCTGTCGTCCTTGAGGCTGAACAGGCAGACCTTGACGCATTCCGGCCGCCTGGCCAGCACGATGCTCATCCTGGTCACGATGCCGAACGCACTCTGCGTGAACAAGCCGACCGAGTACGGGCCGATGCCGTACTTGAACAGGCGCGCGATCTCCTCGCCGCCGGCCTCGTGCATGGCCGTACGGTAGATCGAGCCGTCGGCCAGCACCACCTCGACATCGGTCACGGCCGCGAAGTGGTCGGTGATGGGCGTGACGCCATAGCCGCGCTCCAGCGCATTGGACAGCAGGCTGCAGGTCGGCCCGGCGCCCGTCACCGGCACGAGGAAGGGATGTTGTCCGGCGTCGAGGAAGTCCGACAGCATGCCCTGGGTCACGCCCGGTTCTACTGTGACGACACCGAACTCGGCATCGAAGTGCAAGATCTTCTGCAGGCCACCCAGATCGATCAGCACACTGCCGTCGCCCGGTGGCAGTGCCGTGCCGTAACCCCAGTTGTGACCGGTGCTGATGGGATGCACGGGCACCTTGTTCTTCTGCGCGATCCGCATCACATCGGGCAGGCGGGTGCTGTCCAGGATGCGCAATGCTGCCGGAATCGTGCGCTCGTTGGCCGCCGTGTCGGCGCCGTAGGCGGCCTGTGCCTGTTGCGCATCCAGCACCTGCTCCGCCCCGAGGAGCTGCCTCCATGCACGGACCGCTGCGTCGATGTCCATTGCTCACTCCTACTAAATGAATCAGGGCATATTACGCAATAACATTGATTCCCTCGCATCACTGGCGAGGCGGAACGACGAAACTGTCGCGAATTCAGACCGGTGGTCGCAGTCTCTCGTCCGTTTGCACAGATGAACGCAACAAACTCCAGACGGCCTGGATGCGTGCGATGGAGCGGTTCTCCTTGGGCATGGAAATCCAGAACGTGCGCACGAACTGCGCCTCCTCGGGCAGCACGGCGCACAGCCGCGCGTCGCCGTCGGCCAGGAACGCCGGCAGCACGCCGATGCCCGCCCCCTGGGCAACGGCCTGGTGCTGGGCCAGCACGCTGGTGCTGCGCAATGCGTAGCGTTGTGGCCGGCACAGCTCGGCCAGGTAGCGCAGCTCCTTGCTGAACAAGAGGTCGTCGATATAGCTGATGAAGCTGTGTTGCGTCAGGTCGTCGCGGCCACGGATGGGCGGGTGCTGCGCAAGGTAGTGGGGCGAGGCGTACAGCCGTAGCACGTAGTCGCACAGGCGCGCCGCGACGGCGTTGCCGCGCACCGGCCGCTCCAGCGAGACCACGATGTCCGCCTCGCGCTGCGAGAGATTGACGTTGCGCGGCAGCGGCAGCAGGTCGACCACGAGCTGCGGATGCGCCTGCGCGAAGCGCGCCAGCATGGGCGCCAGCACCACGGTGCCGAAGCCCTCGGTGGCGCCCACGCGCACCACGCCCGAGAGTTCGCCAGCACGCGCCGCAGCGGTGCCGAGCACCGCGAGGCTGGCGGCCTCCATGGTCTCCACCTGGGGCAGCAGGCGCCGGCCGGCCTCGCTGACCAGGTATTCGCCACCCGAGCGCGTGAACAGCGGCGCGCCCACGGTCTGCTCCAGCGCGCGGATGCGGCGTGACACCGTGGTGTGCTGTACGTCCAGCCGCCGCGCCGCGGCACTGAGCTTGCGCGTGCGCGCCAGTTCCAGGAAGTAGCGCAGATGGTCCCAATCCATAGGCCGCGAGTATTGTGCAAATTTGCAGAGTCGCACAGCCTGGTTTGCTATTGCCGATGGAAATTTGCACAGGTAGCATGGCCGCCGATCTACAACCGACACCAGGAGACCTGCCCATGTCCGCCCTCCCCAAATCCGAGCCCGCCGTGCCCACCGTCAAGCTGCTCATCGACGGCCAGTTCGTCGAATCGCGCAGCGCCGAATGGCGCGACATCGTCAACCCCGCCACGCAGGAAGTGCTGGCCCGCGTGCCCTTCGCCACGCCGCAGGAGATCGACGCCGCCGTCGCCTCCGCCAAGACCGCCTTCAAGACCTGGCGCAAGACTGCCATCGGTGCACGCGCGCGCATCTTCCTCAAGTACCAGCAGCTGATCCGCGAGAACATGGCCGAGCTGGCTGCGATCCTGACGGCCGAACAGGGCAAGACCCTGCCCGACGCCGAAGGCGACGTGTTCCGCGGTCTGGAGGTGGTGGAGCACGCCGCCAGCATCGGCAACCTGCAGCTCGGCGAACTGGCCAACAACGTGGCCAATGGCGTGGACACCTACACGCTGCTGCAGCCGCTGGGCGTGTGCGCCGGCATCACGCCGTTCAATTTCCCGGCCATGATCCCGCTGTGGATGTTCCCGATGGCGATCGCCACCGGCAACACCTTCGTGCTCAAGCCCTCCGAGCAGGACCCGATGGTCACCATGCGCCTGTGCGAACTGGCGCTGGAGGCCGGCATTCCGCCCGGCGTGCTGAACGTGGTGCACGGTGGCGAGGCCGCTGTCAACGCGATCTGCGACCACCCGGACATCAAGGCCATCAGCTTCGTCGGCTCGACCAAGGTCGGCACGCACGTCTACAACCGCGCCACCCTGGCTGGTAAGCGCGCCCAATGCATGATGGGCGCGAAGAACCACGCCATCGTGATGCCCGACGCGAACAAGGAGCAAACGCTCAACGCACTGGCGGGCGCGGCCTTCGGCGCGGCCGGCCAGCGCTGCATGGCGGTGTCCGTGGCCGTGCTGGTCGGCGAGGCCCGCAACTGGATTCCCGACCTCGTGGCCAAGGCCAAGACGCTCAAGATCGGTGCCGGCACCGAGAAGGGCGTGGACGTGGGCCCGCTGGTCTCCTGCGCCGCCTACGACCGCGTCAACAGCCTGATCGAACGCGGCCTGGCCGACGGTGCCACGCTGGACCTGGACGGCCGCAAGCCGACCGTGCCCGGCTACGAGAAGGGCAACTTCGTCGGCCCGACGGTGTTCTCGAATGTGAAGCCCGGCATGGCCATCTACGACCAGGAGATCTTCGGCCCGGTGATCTGCCTGGCCGGCGCCGAAACCATCGACGAGGCCATCGCGCTCATCAACAGCAACCCGAACGGCAACGGCACGGCGATCTTCACGCAATCCGGCGCGGCGGCGCGCAGGTTCCAGGAAGACATCGACGTCGGCCAGATCGGCATCAACGTGCCGATCCCGGTGCCCGTGCCGCTGTTCTCGTTCTCCGGCTCGCGCGCCTCCAAGCTCGGCGACCTGGGCCCGTACGGCAAGCAGGTGATCCTGTTCTACACGCAGACCAAGACCATCACCGAGCGCTGGTTCGACGACTCCACTGTCTCGCAGGGTGTGAACACCACGATCAGCTTGAAGTAAGTTCGGGTCCATGGACTTCGAACTTTCGGAAGATCAACAAGCCTTCGCCGACACGGCCCGGGAATTCGCCACGCACGAACTGGCGCCGCATGCGGCGCAGTGGGACCGCGAGCAGACTTTCCCGCGCGAAGCCATCGGCAAGGCCGGCGACTTGGGTTTCTGCGGCCTGTATGCGCCCGAGCGCATCGGCGGCCTGGCTTTGCCGCGGCTGGACGCCACGCTGGTGTTCGAGCAGATGGCGGCCGCGGACCCGTCGACCACGGCCTTCATCACCATCCACAACATGGCGACCTGGATGCTGGGCAGCTGGGGCCAGAGCGCCGTCTGCGAGCGCTGGGGCGCGGACCTCACCAGCGGGCGCAAGCTCGCCTCCTACTGCCTGACGGAACCCGGTGCGGGCTCGGACGCCGGCAACCTCAAGACGCGCGCCGAGTTGCAGGGCAGCGAGTACGTCATCAACGGCGGCAAGGCCTTCATCTCGGGCGCCGGCGCCACGGATGTGCTGGTGCTCATGGCGCGCACGGGCGGCGGCGGCGCGGGCGGCATCTCGGCCTTCGCGGTGCCGGCCGATGCGGCCGGCGTCTCCTACGGCAAGAAGGAGCACAAGATGGGCTGGAACAGCCAGCCCACGCGCACCATCGCTTTCGACAACGTGCGCGTGCCGGCCGACCACCTGCTCGGGGCCGAAGGCGAAGGCTTTCGCATCGCCATGAAGGGGTTGGACGGCGGGCGCATCAACATCGCCACCTGCTCGGTCGGCGCGGCCCAGGGCGCGCTGGACGCGGCACGCCGCTACCTGCACGAGCGCCAGCAGTTCGGCAAGCCGCTGGCCAGCTTCCAGGCGCTGCAGTTCAAGCTGGCCGACATGGCGACCGAACTCGTCGCCGCCCGCCAGATGGTGCGCCTGGCCGCGAGCAAGCTCGATGCCGGCCACCGCGATGCCAGCACCTATTGCGCGATGGCCAAGCGCTTCGCCACCGACGCCGGCTTCACCGTCTGCAACGACGCGCTGCAACTGCACGGGGGCTACGGCTACCTGGGCGAATTCCCGCTGGAGCGGCTGGTGCGCGACACGCGCGTGCACCAGATCCTCGAAGGCACGAACGAAATCATGCGCCTGATCGTGGCGCGCAAACTGCTCGAAAGCGACGTGGACATCCAATGACAGAAGCCGTGGTTCTCTTCAACGAAATCCAAGCCGCCAACGGCAAGCGCTTCGGCGTGGCCACGCTCAACGCGCCCGCTTCGCTGAACTCGCTCTCGGTGGCCATGGTGCGGCTGCTCGCGCCGCAGCTGCGGGCCTGGGCCCAGGACGCCGGCATCGTCGGCGTGCTGCTCGATGCAGCCGGCGAGAAGGCCTTCTGCGCCGGCGGCGACCTGCGCCAGCTGTACCAGACACTGCTGGACTGCGGCCCCGCCCGCAACGAATATGCCGAACGCTTCTTCGGCGAAGAGTACGAGCTCGACTACCTGATCCACACTTTCCCCAAGCCCTTCCTGTGCTGGGGCCACGGCATCGTGATGGGCGGAGGCATCGGCCTGCTGGCGGGCGCCTCCCATCGCGTGGTCACGCCGCAGAGCCGGCTGGCCATGCCCGAGATCCACATCGGCCTGTACCCCGACGTGGGCGGCAGCTGGTTCCTGCGCCGCATGCCGGGCCGCACGGGCCTGTTCCTCGCGCTGACGGCTGCCAACTTCAACGCCAGCGACGCGCTGTTCGTGGGCCAGGCCGACCACCTGGTGCCGCACGAGCGCAAGGCCCAGGTGCTGGACGCCATCGCGCAGGCGGCGTGGAGCGGTGCCGAACAGGCCGACCGCGCCATGCTCTCGCGCATCCTGATCGCGGCCGGCCAGGGCGCCGAGGCACCTGCCTCCAAGCTGCGCGAGCACTTGGACACCATCAACGCCCTGATGGCCGGCGACGACCTCCTCGACATCGCCGCGCGGCTGTACGCACTGCAGAGCGAGGACGCCTGGCTGCAGGGGGCGGCCAAGGCCTTCGCCAAGGGCGCGCCAAGCTCCATCGCGCTGAGCTTCGCGCTGTGGCAGCGCGTGCCGCGCATGTCGCTGGCAGAAGTGTTCCGGCTGGAGTACTGGGCCTCGCTGGGCTTTTGCGCGCACAAGGACTTCGCCGAGGGCATCCGCGCCGTGCTGGTCGACAAGGACCGCAACCCCAAGTGGAGCCCGGCCAGCCTTTCCGAGATCACGCCGGCCTTCGTCGAGGACCACCTGCGCCCGCGCGGCGAGATGGCGCCCGAACTCGTCGGCCTCGTCTAACCCCCATCACGGAGACAACACCATGAAGATCGCATTCATCGGCCTCGGAAACATGGGCGGCCCCATGGCCCTGAACCTGCACAAGGCTGGCCACCAGGTCAGCGGGTTCGACCTCTCGGAAGCCGCCTGCAAGAAGTACGCGGCCGACGGCCTGGCTATTGCCGAGACGGCGGCCGCCACGCTGGACGGCGCCGAGGTCGTGGTCAGCATGCTGCCGGCCAGCCAGCACGTCGAGGCGCTCTACCTGGGTGAGAAGGGCCTGATCGGCAAGATCGCGCCCGGCACGCTGGTCATCGACAGCAGCACCATCGCAGCCGCGAGTTCGCGCAAGGTGGCAGAAGCCGGCGCCGCGCGCGGCATTGCCGTGATTGACGCGCCGGTCTCCGGCGGCACCGGCGGCGCCATCGCCGGCACGCTGACCTTCATGGTCGGCGGCAGCCACGCCGACCTGGAGCGCGCCCGCCCGCTGCTGGAAAAAATGGGCGCCAACATCTTCCACGCGGGCGATGCCGGCGCCGGCCAGACCGCCAAGATCTGCAACAACATGCTGCTGGGCATCCTCATGATCGGCACCTCCGAGGCGCTGGCGCTGGGCGTGGCCAACGGGCTGGACCCCAAGGTGCTGTCCGAGATCATGCGCCGCAGCTCGGGCGGCAACTGGGCGCTCGAGAAGTACAACCCCATGCCGGGCGTGATGGAGACCGCGCCGGCCTCCAAGAACTATGCGGGTGGCTTCGGTACGGACCTCATGCTCAAGGACCTGGGCCTGGCGCAGGAGAACGCCGCTGCCGTGCGCGCCTCTACACCCTTGGGTGGCTTGGCGCGCAACCTGTATGCGGCGCACAGCCTCGCCGGGCATGGCGCGCTGGACTTCTCCAGCGTGTTGAAGATGGTGCAAAAAGGCTGAAGCGCAGGCCGCCGGTCACGCTTCATCGGTTACTTGCCGCCAGGCCTGCAGGCCCAGCAGGTCGCGCAGGCTGGCCGCACCACGCGCCGAGATGGCCAAGGCCCGGTTGCCGGCCTTGCGGCTCAGCCACCCCTGGTCCAGGCAGTGCGCGCAGATCATCGCGCCGAGCCGGCCGGCGAGATGCGGCTTGCGTTCGCTCCAGTCCAGGCAGGGGCGGCAGTCAGGCCGGGCACGCCGCGTCGGCGGCTGGTCGGATGCCAGCGACAGGCCCCAGCGTGCCAGCACCGGCCCGGCCCGCTCGGTGACGAGGCCGGCCTCCCCCTCGAATTCGATCGCCTGGTCAGCCTGCAGCCGTTCGGCAATGGCCAGCCCGAGACGGCCGGCGATGTGGTCATAGCACATGCGGGCCATGCGCATTGCCGGCTCGCGCGGGCCGGGCACGACGGGACGCTGAAGCGGCATCTCGCCCGCGATCTGCATGAGGCTTTCCAGCACCTTGGCCACCTCGCCCGATGCAAGCCGGTGGTAGCGGTGCCGGCCTCGCTGCTCCATGTGCAGAAGGCCAGCCCCCACCAGCTGGGCCAGATGGCGGCTGGCGGTCTGCGGCGAGACGCTGGCGGCCCCGGCCAGTTCGGTCGCGGTGAGCCAGCGGCCATCCATCAGCTGCAGCAGCATCGCCGCGCGTGCGGGCTCGCCGAGCAGGGATGCAATCCGGGCAATCTGGTTGGTGTTCATGGTGTGGCTCCGCCTGCCAGCGTATCCCAAGGCGCCAGCCGGACGCTTCGTTCCGCAGCGAAGCATCGCGGCTGGCCCGTACCGCAGCATCGGGCACATCGCGGGCTGCCCCGCCTACCACTGTGCCCACACCATGTCGCCCTCCCGCTTCCCGCTGTCGCCCCCTTGCCATGGCAGCGCCATCGTGCGCGCGGCGTTCGTGCTGGCGCTGTTCGGCTGGGGCGTGGGCTTCTACGGGCCGCCAGTCTTCCTGCATGCGGTGCTGCAGCGCACCGGCTGGCCGCTGCCACTGGTCAGTGCTGCGCTGACCTGCCATTTCCTGGTCGGCGCCGGCGTCGCCGCCAGCCTTCCGGCCATCCACCGGCGCATCGGGATCCCTGCCGCGACCGTGGCCGGGGCCATGCTGCTGGCCGTGGGGGTGCTCGGCTGGGCTGCAGCAGCCGCGCCCTGGCAACTCTTCGTGGCGGCGATGTGCACCGGCGCTGGCTGGGTGCCGATGGGCGCCGCGGGCATCCATGCGATCGTCTCGCCCTGGTTCGCCGCGACGCGGCCGCTGGCATTGGCCAAGGCCTACAACGGCGCCAGCGTCGGCGGCATGGTCTTCTCGCCGCTGTGGGTGCTTCTGATCGACCGCGCCGGCTTTCCTGCCGCGGCCATGCTGGTCGGTCTCGCCATGGTCAGCGTGGTGTTGTCCATCGCCAGCCGTGAACTTGGCTGTGTTCCTGCGGGCCAGGTTCCGGCCACCGTGCCGGCACCGCTGGCCCGCGCCAGCGGTGCCATGGTCGTGCGCACCACGCTGTGGCGCGACCGCAGGTTCGTGACACTGGCCGCTGCCATGGCTCTGGGCCTCTTCGCGCAGATCGGACTGGTCTCCCAGCTCTTCTCATGGCTCGCAGCCGGCCTGGGCAGCCGGCAGGCGGGCTGGACCATGGGGCTGGCCACCGGCTGCGGCATGGCCGGCCGCTTCGCCATGGCGTGGCTGCTGGCGCGGTGGGCCGACCGGCGCCGTGCCGCGGCGGCCAGCTACGCCGTGCAAGCCGCCGGAACGCTGCTGCTGTGGTGGGCAGGCATGGAGCACACGGCGCTCCTGGTTTGCGGCGCCGTGTTGTTCGGGCTCGGCATCGGCAACGCCACTTCGCTGCCGCCGCTGATCGCACAGACGGAGTTCGCGCCTGCCGATGTGCCACGCGTGGTCGCGCGCAGCGTGGCGCTGTCGCAGGCGCTGTACGCGTTCGCCCCCGCCGTGCTGGCCGGCCTGGTTGCCGGCGGGCCGCACGCCGGGCCGCCGGCGGGAACCGGTTATGGCGCCTGCTTCCTCGTGCTCGTCGTGCTGCAGGCTTCGGCCGCCGTGGTCGTCGTCAGCGCGCCAGCGCCTCGACCAGCCGCTCGGGCTGCACCGGTTTGAACAGGCAGGGCAGCCCGCTGGCGCGGATGGCGGCGATGCGCTCGGGCGCGGTCTCGCCCGTCACGAGCAGGCCGCGCATCTCGGGCAGCTTGAGGCGCACCTCCACCAGGAAGTCCAGCCCGCTCTCGTTGCCCGGCAGGCGGAAATCGGCCACCACGGTGCTGATCTCCGGATGTTGCCGCAGCACCAGCCGCGCGGCCGGCACGTCGGCCGCCACGCGCACCTGGCAACCCTGGGCCGACAGCCAGGACGCCATGGCCATGGCACTGACGGCTTCGTCGTCGAGCACCAGCACATGCGCTGGCAGTTGCACGGCCCGGCGCGGATGCTGCGGCAGCACGGCGCCCGACGGCGCCACCGGCGGCACGGCCCTGACCAGCACGCCGAAGCGCGTGCCCCGGCCCGGGCGCGAACGCAGCTGCACCGGGTGTTGCAGCAGCGCCGACAGCCGCCGCACGATGGACAGGCCCAGCCCCAGACCCTGGGCCCGGTCGCGTTGCGGATTGCCGACCTGGTAGAACTCCTCGAAGACCTGGGCCTGCTGGGCCGGTGCGATGCCGATCCCGGTGTCCAGGATCTCGAAGCGCACGGCCTGGCCGCCGTCAGGCAGATGCGCCGGCCGCGCCGCGACCAGCACGCCGCCCTGCTCCGTGTACTTGAGCGCGTTGTCCAGCAGGTTGCCGAGCAGGCGCTCGAGCAGCAAACGGTCGCTGGCCACATGCAGGTCGCCCGGTGCGCGGATGCGCAGGCGCAGGCCCTTCTCCTGTGCCCGCACGCCATAGGTGTTCTGCAGCGAGACGAACAGCGCATGCACGCCCAGCGTCTCGATGCGCGGCTGCACGGCGCCCGCATCCAGGCGCGACACATCCAGCATGCCGTCCAGCGAAGTGCCGAGCATGCGCACCGAATGCGCCAGGCGCGCCACCGTCTCGTGCTGCGGCCCCTGGGCCAGCGCGTGCTCCAGCACGGCGGTGAACAGCGAGACCGCGTGCAGCGGCTGGCGCAGGTCGTGGCTGGCCGAGGCCAGGAAGCGCGTCTTCTCGCGGCTGCCGGCTTCCACGCGCTCGACCTGCTCGGCCAGGCGCTGCGCCAGATCTTCGCGGTCGAAGCGCACTTGCAGCGAGTCGACCAGCAGGTCCACCTGCTGCGCCGTCCACTTGACCAGTGTGGAGCTGTACTGCGCCAGCGCCAGCGCCATGATCCAGCCGATCAGCCCGCCCGACCAGGCCAGCGCCAGCACCAGGCCGCACATGGCCGGCACGACGAAGGCAGCGACCGTCTGCCGGTGCGAACTCAGCACCGCGGCCGCGCTGGACACCATGCCGACGATGAACACCGCCATCAGAGCCATGGAGGCGGTGTCGCCGTGGCGCATCAGCAACCAGGGCGCCATGGCCCAGGCGCCGCCCAGCATCCAGAGCAGCCGGGTCTGGCGATGCAGCTCCGGTCCCAGTTCGGCATCGGGCACCGGCCCGCGCGCGAGCAGCCGGCGCGTGTGGGTGTAGCGCAGCGCCTGCACGCCGTGCACCAGCGCCGCCCAGACCAGCACCCGCGGCGAAGGGCCCAGTACGTAGAACAGCACCCACAGTGCCAGCGCGTACAGCGCGGCCGCGATGGACGCGGCCAGGCTGAACTTCTGCAGCAGCAACTCGAGCTGGGCGCGCCGCACCGGACGCATGGTATCGGCGCCGCGCTCGGCATCGACGAGTTCCTCGTGCAGCAGCAGGCGCTGCCAGGCCGCGGCCTTGGGCATGTCGGGCTCAGGTGGGGAACATGCCCAGCAGCTCCGCGCGCGAACGCACGTTGAAGCCCAGGAAGACCGAGGACACGCAGTTCTTGACCGTGCCCAGCGTCAGCCCCGTCTCCGTGGCGATGGCCTGGTTGTCCATGCCGGCCAGCAGCAGTTCGAGCACCTGCACCTGGCGCGGACTCAGCCCCAGGCCCTGGGCCGTGCGCAGCGCGGCCGCGTCCGGTGGTGCGCTCGGGGCGGGCAACTGCGGCGGTGCATCGGCATGCTCGCGCAGCACCTCGACCCAGGCATCCATCGCGCCCGCATCGGCCGACTTGCCGATGTAGGCGCGCGCGCCCAAGCGCAGCGCCTCCTCGCGGATGCGCAGGTCCTGCGCGCCGCTGAGCACCACCACGGGCACGCCGGGATGGTCGCGCCGCAGGATGCGCAGGCCGGCGAAGCCCTTGGCATCGGGCAGCTGCAGGTCCAGCAGCACCAGCGCGATGCGCCCCTGCGCCTGGGCGAGCCTGGCCAGGCCTTGCTCCAGCGTGCCGGCTTCCTCGACCGCATAGCTGTCGGCGAACTGCTGCATGACCAGCGTGCGCACACCCATGCGCACGAGCGCGTGGTCGTCGATCACGAGCAGGCGCTGCACGCCAGCCATGGGCATGGGTTCGGTCAGGGGAGCAGACATGGCGCGGAACATACCAACAAGCCCAGCGGCTGACCAGCGGCGCGTGCGTGGGCCGGTGACCGGGGTCATGGCCGCACCGGCCCGCAGGCGCGCCCCGATAATCGCGCCCCATGAATCCCCTGCTCGCCCGCCTGCAGCCCTACCCGTTCGAACGGCTGCGCCAGTTGTTTGCCGGCGTCACGCCACCGCCCGGCCTGCGCCCCATCAGCCTGGGCATCGGCGAACCCAAGCACCCGACCCCACCGTTCATCCAGGCCGCGCTGGCCGGTGACCTGCGCGAGGGCCTGGCCGGCTACCCGCCCACGGCCGGCACGCCCGCGCTGCGCGCCGCCTTCACGGGCTGGTTGCAGCGCCGCTACGGTCTGGCGCTGGACAGCACCCAGGTGCTGCCCGTCAACGGCTCGCGCGAGGCCTTGTTCTCCTTCGCGCAGACCGTCGTCGACCCGACGCTGCCTGGCGCCACCGTGGTGTGCCCCAATCCCTTCTACCAGATCTACGAGGGCGCGGCCCTGCTGGCTGGCGCCGAGCCCTACTACGCGCCGAGCGACCCGCAACGCAACTTCGCGGTGGACTGGGACAGCGTGCCAGAGGCCGTCTGGGCCCGCACCCAGCTGCTCTATGTCTGCTCGCCCGGCAACCCCACGGGCGCCGTGATGCCGCTGGACGAGTGGCGCAAGCTGTTCGAACTGTCCGACCGGCACGGCTTCGTGATCGCCTCGGACGAGTGCTACAGCGAGATCTACTTCGGCGCCACCCCGCCGCTGGGCGGCCTGGAAGCCGCGGCGCAGCTGGGCCGCGGCGATCTGCGCAACATCGTGGCGTTCACGAGCCTGTCCAAGCGCAGCAACGTGCCGGGCATGCGCTCGGGCTTCGTCGCGGGCGACGCGGCGCTGATGCAGCAGTACCTGCTCTACCGCACCTACCACGGCAGCGCCATGAGCCCGGTGGTGCAGACGGCCTCCATCGCGGCCTGGAACGACGAGGCGCATGTCGAGGCCAACCGCGCGCTGTACCGCGAGAAGTTCGCCGCCGTCACGCCGCTCCTGGCCGAAGTGATGGACGTGCGCCTGCCCGATGCCGGCTTCTACCTGTGGGCCGGCGTGCCGCTGCGCCCGGGCGAGGCGGCCGAGGGCAGCGATGCGCGCTTCGCCCGCGAGTTGCTCGCTCAATACAATGTGACGGTCCTGCCCGGCAGCTACCTCGCCCGCGAGGCCGCAGGCCTCAACCCTGGCCAGGGGCGCGTGCGCATGGCCCTGGTGGCCGAGACCGCCGAATGCGTGGAAGCCGCGCAGCGCATCGTTCAATTCATCCAATCGAGACCGCAAACAGCATGAGCCAACAGCTTCAAACCACCATCGACAACGCCTGGGAGAACCGGGCCAGCCTGTCGCCCCAATCCGCCCCCAAGGAGGTGCAGGACGCCGTCGAGCACGTGATTGCCGAACTCAACAACGGCAAGCTGCGCGTGGCCACGCGCGAAGGCGTGGGCCAGTGGACCGTGCACCAGTGGATCAAGAAGGCGGTGCTGCTGTCCTTCCGCCTGAAGGACAACGAGGTCATGCAGGCCGGCGCGCTGGGCTTCTACGACAAGGTGCAGACCAAGTTCTCGCACCTGTCGGCCGAAGAGATGAAGGCCACCGGCGTGCGCGTGGTGCCGCCGGCCGTGGCGCGCCGCGGCAGCTTCGTCGCCAAGGGCGCGATCCTGATGCCCAGCTACGTGAACATCGGCGCCTACGTGGACGAAGGCACCATGGTCGACACCTGGGCCACCGTGGGCAGTTGCGCCCAGGTCGGCAAGAACGTGCACCTGTCCGGCGGCGTGGGCCTGGGCGGCGTGCTGGAGCCGCTGCAGGCGAATCCGACCATCATCGAGGACAACTGCTTCATCGGCGCACGCTCCGAGGTCGTCGAAGGCGTGATCGTCGAGGAGAACTCCGTGATCGGCATGGGCGTGTACATCGGCCAGAGCACGCCGATCTTCAAGCGCGACACCGGCGAGATCATCTATGGCCGCGTGCCCTCGGGCAGCGTCGTCGTCAGCGGCGGCCTGCACAAGAAGACCGCCAACGGCACGGACTACTCGACCTACGCCGCCGTCATCGTCAAGACCGTGGACGCGCAGACCCGCGCCAAGACCAGTCTGAACGACCTGCTGCGCGATTGAGTGCGCCACCCGGAGGCCCGACCATGAGCACGATGGAACGCATCCTGCGCCTGATGCAGGAGAAGAAGGCCTCCGACCTGTTCCTGTCGGCCAACGCGCCGGCTCAGCTCAAGATCAACGGGTTGACCGTGCCGATCAACAGCCAGGTACTGCCGTTCGACGCACCCGTCAAACTGTTGGCCGAGGTGGTCTCGGCACAGCAGATCCAGGAGCTCGACCGTACCGGCGAGCTCAATGCCGCGGTGTCGCTGAGCGGCGTCGGCCGCTTTCGCGTCAGTGCCATGCGCCAGCGCGGCAGCTACGCCGTGGTGGTGCGCTACATCAACACCGAGATCCCCACCCTGGAATCACTCAAGGTGCCCGCCGTGCTGGCCGACCTGGTGCAGCGCCGGCGCGGCCTGCTGCTCGTGGTCGGTGCCACGGGCGCCGGCAAGACGACCACGCTGGCGGCCATGATGGACCACCGCAACGAGCGCCAGAGCGGCCACATCCTGACCATCGAGGAACCCATCGAGTTCCTGTTCAAGAACAAGAAGTCCATCGTCAACCAGCGCGAGATCGGCACCGACACGCAGTCGCTGCAGGTGGCGCTCAAGAACGCGCTGCGCCAGGCGCCCGACGTGATCCTGATCGGCGAGATCCGCGACCGCGAGACCATGTCGGCCGCCATCGCCTACGCCCAGACCGGCCATCTGTGCCTGGCCACGCTGCACGCCAACAACAGCTACCAGGCGCTCAACCGCATCCTGAACTTCTACCCGGTCGAGGTGCGGCCCACCATGCTGGGCGACCTGGGCGCCGTGCTGCAGGCCGTGGTCTCCCAGCGGCTGCTGCGCACCGTGCGCGGCGACCGCGTGCCGGCGGTGGAGGTGCTCATGAACACCGCGCTCGTATCCGAAATGATCGAGCATGGCGATTTCTCCGGCGTCAAGGAAGCCATGGAGAAGTCCATCGCCGAGGGCTCGCAGACCTTCGAGGCCGACATCGCACGGCTCATCACCGAAGGCGTGATCGAGCGCCAGGAAGGCCTGTCCCACGCCGATTCGGCCACCAACCTGATGTGGCGGCTGCAGAACGACTTCACGCGCGGCACAGTGGCCACTGCACCCGCTGTGCCGGACGACGAACCCTCGTTCACCGAGATCACGCTGGACGTGAAGAACTGATCCCATGAATTCCACCCTGCGGCTGGCTGAGCAGCTGATCGCCCAGCCTTCCATCACCCCCGAAGACGGCCGATGCCAGGCCCTGGTCGCTGAGCGCCTGGCGCCGCTGGGCTTCGCCAGCGAGTCCATCGTCAGCGGCCCGGCGGATTTCCGCGTGACCAACCTGTGGGCGCGCCGCGCCGGCAGTGCCGCCGCTGCGCGCACGCTGGTCTTCGCCGGCCACACCGACGTGGTGCCCACCGGCCCGCTGGCGCAATGGACCAGCGACCCGTTCACGCCCACACACCGCGACGGCCGGCTCTACGGCCGCGGCGCCGCGGACATGAAGACCTCGCTGGCGGCCTTCGTCGTCGCCACCGAGGAGTTCCTCGCCGGCACACCTGCGCCCGCGCTGTCGATCGCGGTGCTCTTGACCAGCGATGAGGAAGGCCCGGCGCGCGACGGCACGGTGGTGGTCTGCGAGCGCCTGCGCGCGCGCGGCGAGCGCATCGACTGGTGCATCGTCGGCGAGCCGACCTCGGTCGAGCAGACCGGCGACATGGTCAAGAACGGCCGGCGCGGCACCATGGGCGGCAAGCTCACGGTACTGGGCATCCAGGGCCACATCGCCTACCCGCAGCTGGCGCGCAATCCGATCCACCAGGCGCTGCCGGCGCTGGCCGAACTGGCCGCGACCACCTGGGACCAGGGCAATGCCTTCTTCCAGCCGACCAGCTTCCAGATCAGCAACATCCACGGCGGCACGGGCGCGAGCAACGTGATCCCGGGCGATGTCGTGGTCGACTTCAACTTCCGCTTCTGCACCGAGTCCACGGCCGAAGGCCTGCAGCAGCGCGTGCGCGAAGTGCTGGACCGCCATGGCCTGGAGTACCGGCTGGACTGGACCGTGGGCGGCCTGCCCTTCCTGACCACGCCGGGGCCCCTGGTCGAGGCCGTGCGCGAGGCCATCGCAGCCGAGACCGGCTTGACGACCGAGCTGTCGACCACGGGTGGCACCAGCGACGGCCGCTTCATCGCCCAGATCTGCCCCGAAGTCATCGAACTGGGCCCGCCCAACGCCACGATCCACAAGATCGATGAGAACGTGCGCGTGGCCGACATCGAACCGCTCAAGAACATCTACCGCGGCGTGCTGGAACGGCTGGACCGGTCGTTGCGGTGAGCACCGTTCTGCAGACCATCGAAGCCGCGGCCACGCGGCTGGAGCAGGCCGGCGTGGCCTTCGGCCATGGCACGCTCAACGCGTTCGACGAGGCCGCCTGGCTGGTGCTGTGGCGCCTGGGCCTGCCGCTGGACGCGCTGGACGATGTGGCCGAGCAGCCCGTGGACGCCAACGGCCAGGCCCAGGTCGATGCGCTGCTGGGCGAACGCATCGCGACCCGCAAGCCTGCTGCCTACCTCACGCACGAAGCCTGGCTGCAGGACGTGCCCTTCTACGTGGACGAGCGCGCCATCGTGCCGCGCTCCTTCATCGCCGAACTGCTGGCCGATGGCTCCATCGACCCCTGGCTGGGCAACCACACGCACCGCGTGCTCGACCTGTGCACCGGCAACGGCAGCCTGGCGGTGCTGGCGGCCATGGCCTGGCCCGAGGTTCAAGTGGAAGCTGCCGACCTGTCGCCCGATGCCCTGGCCGTGGCCCGCATCAATGTGGACAAACACGCGTTGGCCGATCGCATCACGCTCATCGAATCTGACGGACTGGCCGGTGTGTCCGGACCGTTCGACCTGGTGCTGTGCAATCCGCCCTACGTCAACAGCGACAGCATGGCCGTCCTGCCCGCCGAGTACCAGGCCGAACCGACACTGGCGCTGGCAGGCGGGAAAGACGGGATGGACTTCATCCGCAAACTGCTGCAAGAGGTTTCTGCGAAAATGGCGCCTTTCGCGGTGTTGGTGCTGGAAATCGGCAATGAGCGCCCCTACTTCGAAGCCGCTTTCCCCGCGCTCGAAGTGGTGTGGCTGGACACCAGCGCTGGCGCAGACCAGGTGCTGCTGGTGACGCGCGAAGCACTCGGCCTCCTTTGAATTTTTCGATCACCGCAGCATGGTGGTCCTCATCACCATGATCACCCTCAAGAACGTCGTCCTGCGCCGCAGCGCCAAAGTGCTGCTGGACAGCGCCAGCGTCACCATCAACCCCGGCGAGAAGGTTGGCCTGGTCGGCCGCAACGGCGCCGGCAAGTCCACACTGTTCGCGCTGCTCAACGGCACGCTGCACGAAGACGGTGGCGACTTCTACGTGCCGCCGCAGTGGCGCCTGGCCCAGGTGGCGCAGGACATGCCCGAGACCGACCAGAGCGCCACCGACTTCGTGATCGAGGGCGACACCACGCTGCTGGCCGCGCAGCAGGAAGTGGCCGCCGCCGAAGCCAGCGACGACGGCGAGCGCATGGCCAACGCCTACATGGCCCTGTACGACGCGGGCTCGGGCGATGCCCAGGCGCGCGCGCAGGCGCTGATCCTGGGCCTGGGCTTCAAGACCAGCGAACTCGACAACCCCGTCAACAGCTTCTCGGGCGGCTGGCGCATGCGCCTGCAACTGGCGCGCGCGCTGATGTGTCCGTCCGACCTGATGCTGCTCGACGAGCCAACCAACCACCTGGACCTGGACGCCCTGGTCTGGTTGGAAGCCTGGCTCAAGCGCTACATGGGCACGCTGCTCGTGATCAGCCACGACCGCGAGTTCCTGGACGCCATCACCGACGTGACGGTGCACATCGAAACGGCCAAGCTCAACCGCTACGGCGGCAACTACAGCAAGTTCGAGGACATGCGCGCCGAGAAGATCGAGCTGCAGCAGGCCTCCTACGCCAGGCAGCAGGACAAGATCGCCCACCTGCAGAAGTTCATCGACCGCTTCAAGGCCAAGGCCAGCAAAGCCAAGCAGGCACAGAGCCGCGTCAAGGCGCTGGACCGCATGGAGAAGATCGCGCCGCTGCTGGCCGAGGCCGAGTTCAGCTTCGAGTTCAAGGAACCCGCCAACCTGCCCAACCCGATGCTGTCGATGTCGGACGCCACCTTCGGCTACCCGCCGCCGGAGGACGCGCCCGAAGGCACCGGCCCCACGGTCATCGTGCAGAAGGTCAACAAGTCGGTGCTGGCCGGCCAGCGCATCGGCATCCTGGGCGCCAACGGCCAGGGCAAGTCGACGCTGGTGAAGACCGTGGCGCGTGCGCTGCAGCCCATCGCGGGCCAGATCACCGAAGGCAAGGGACTGAACATCGGCTACTTCGCGCAGCAGGAACTCGACGTGCTGCGCCCGGCCGACAACCCGCTGGAGCACATGATCCGGCTGGTCAAGGAAACCACGGCGGCGGGCCGGCTGGCCGGCCAGGCCACGCGCGAGCAGGACCTGCGCAGTTTCCTCGGCACCTTCAACTTCAGCGGCGACATGGTCAAGCAGGCCGTGGGCAGCATGAGCGGCGGCGAGAAGGCGCGCCTGGTGCTGTGCATGATCGTCTGGCAGCGCCCCAACCTGCTGCTGCTCGACGAGCCGACCAACCACCTGGACCTGGCCACCCGCGAGGCGCTGGCCATGGCGCTCAACGAGTTCGAGGGCACGGTGATGCTGGTCAGCCACGACCGGGCCCTGTTGCGCTCGGTCTGCGACGAGTTCTGGATGGTCTCGCGCGGCGGTGTGGAGCCTTTCGACGGTGACCTGGACGACTACCAGCGCTACCTGCTCGACGAGTCCAAGCGTCTGCGCGACGAACTCAAGGCTGCGCCTGCGCCCAAGGCCGCGGCTGCGCCGGCACCGGCGCCCGCGGCGGTCCAGCGCAAGCAGGATGCCCAGAACCGCCAGGAGCAGAACGAGCGCCTGCGCCCGATCAAGAAGCAGATCGAGAAGCTGGACCGCAGCATGGCGGCGCTCACCGAAGAGAAGACGGCGCTGGAACAACGGCTCGCCCAACCACTGCCACCGGCCGAGATGGCCGAGGCCGGCCGCAGGCTCAAGCAGGTCGATGCACAACTGAGCGCACAGGAAGAAGAGTGGCTCGGGCTGTCCGAGCAACTGGAAACTTCCTGACAAGTGGGCGGCCGGGCTTCATGTACATTGCTCCGGCCTTCCACTTCCCTTGCATACACCATGTTCTCTCTGATCGGCACCATCATCGTCGGCTTCATCGTGGGTCTGCTGGCCCGGGCGTTCAAGCCCGGCGACGACAAGCTCGGCATCATCATGACGTCCATCCTGGGCATCGCCGGCTCGCTGCTGGCGGGCTGGGCCGGCCAGAAAATGGGCTGGTACGCGCCGGGCGATCCGGCCGGCTGGATCGCATCCATCGTCGGCGCCATCGTGCTGCTGCTCGTCTACGGGATGGTCAAGGGCAAGTAGGCACCATGGCCACGGCGCTCGAACTGGCCCAGGGCGACGAGCGCCTCGTCGCGGCCGTTCGGCGCGGCCGGCGCATGTTGCACGGCAAGGCCATGGTCGCTGCGGCGGCCAGCGCCGTGCCCGTGCCGGGCCTGGACTGGGCTGTCGACGCCGCCGTGCTGTCGCGGCTCATCCCGGCCGTCAGCGCCGAGTTCGGCCTCACGGCGGAACAGATCGGGCGCCTTGAGCCGCGCCAGCGCGACCAGGTCCAGAAGGCTGTCAACATGGTCGGCTCCGTGCTGATCGGCAAGTTCATCACCCGCGACCTCGTGCTCAAGGCCGCCGCCGCCGTGGGCATGCGGCTCACGACCAAGCAGGCCGCCAAGTACGTGCCGTTCGCGGGCCAGGCGATCTCCGCACTGGTCGGCTACAGCGCGATCCGCTTCCTCGGCGAGGAACACCTCAAGGACTGCGTGCGCGTGGCGCGCGAGGCGCAACTCGTGCTGCCCGAACCCACACTGCGCAAGCGGCTGCTGCTGCCCGGCCGCGCCTGAGCGCCGTGCGCCTCAATGCCGGAACGGCTTGAGGTCCAGCAGGATGGTCACGGTCTGGCGGTTGCCTTCGACGGCCACCGCGATGCGGGCGCCGCACTGGCTGGTCTGGCCCGGCCGGCTCTCGTAGGCCAGGCGGCGCTGGAAGCGCGAGGCATCGCCGTCGAACAGAAAGCCCACGCGGTGGCCACCAACGCGCACCTCGACCCGGCCGCCCACCTCTCTGGGCGCATGCAGGGTCGCCATGCACATGGGGCCGCGTTCGGCCAGCGCCGCATACAGCACGGCCTGGTGCCGCTCTGTGTCGGTGACCGCGAAGTCGAAGCGGCCCAGGACCTGCCAGTGGTGCAGGTCGGTGGCCTGCGCACCGCTGCCGGCCCCGGCGCCGAAGTCCGAAACGGCCAGCGCATACAGGTCACCGGCCGGATCGACGCGCGACCGCACCAGGCGCCACAACAGGAGCACCGCAGCGCCGCCACCCAGGGCCATGACCAGTTCAGACATCGAATCCCCCGAGCGCTTGGTGTGCGCGGTTTCTGCTAGGCCTGCGTTCGCGCCACGGTGGCGAAACGCAGTGCAGCAAACAAAGGGTTTTACCGGATTCAGGGTGGCCTGCGCAAGCCCCTTGCGCAGCCCTTGTCGAATCAGTTGGCCTGGGCCAACTGCTCCAGGATGGCCGGATTCTCCAGCGTGCTGGTGTCCTGCGTGATCGCCTCGCCCTTGGCGATGGAGCGCAGCAGCCGCCGCATGATCTTGCCCGAGCGGGTCTTGGGCAGGTTGTCGCCGAAGCGGATGTCCTTGGGCTTGGCGATGGGGCCGATCTCCTTGGCCACCCAGTCGCGCAGTTCCTTGGCGATCTGCTTGGCCTCCTCGCCATGCGGACGCGGGCGCTTGAGCACGACGAAGGCGCAGACCGCTTCGCCCGTGGTGTCGTCAGGCCGGCCCACCACCGCCGCCTCCGCCACGAGGTCGGTCTTGGCCACCAGCGCCGATTCGATCTCCATGGTGCCCATGCGGTGGCCCGAGACGTTCAGCACGTCGTCGATGCGGCCCGTGATCGTGAAGTAGCCGGTCTGCGCATCGCGGATCGCACCGTCGCCGGCCAGGTAGTAGCCCTTGAGCTCGGGCGGGTAGTAGCTCTTGACGAAGCGCTCGGCATCGCCCCAGATGGTGCGGATCATGCCGGGCCAGGGGCGCTTGACCACGAGGATGCCGCCGTGCCCGTGCGGCACGTCGTTGCCGGTCTCGTCGACGATGGCGGCGGCGATGCCCGGGAACGGCAGCGTGCACGAGCCCGGCACCAGCGTGGTGGCGCCCGGCAGCGGCGTGATCATGTGGCCGCCCGTCTCGGTCTGCCAGAAGGTGTCGACGATGGGGCAGCGGCCGCCGCCCACGTGTTCGTGGTACCACTCCCAGGCGGCCGGGTTGATCGGCTCGCCGACCGAGCCCAGGATGCGCAGGCTGGACAGGTCGTACTGCCTGGGGTGCACGGCCTCGTTGCCCTCGGCGGCCTTGATCAGCGAGCGGATCGCGGTCGGCGCCGTGTAGAACACCGTCACCTTGTGGTCCTGGATCATCTTCCAGAAGCGGCCCGCGTCCGGATAGGTCGGCACCCCTTCGAACACGATCTCGGTTGCGCCGAGCGCCAACGGCCCGTAGGTGATGTAGCTGTGGCCCGTGACCCAGCCGATGTCGGCCGTGCACCAGAACACGTCGTCGTCCTTCAAATCGAAGGTCCACTTGGTCGTCACGGCTGCCTGCAGCAGGTAGCCGCCCGTGGAGTGCTGCACGCCCTTGGGCTTGCCCGTGGAACCCGAGGTGTAGAGCAGGAACAGCGGGTGCTCGGCCTCGACCCACTCGGGTTCGCACTTAGACGGTTGCCCTTCGGTCAGTTCGGCCAGCCACAGGTCGCGCGGCGCCAGGAACGGCACGGCCCCGCCTGTGCGGCGCGCCACCAGCACGTTGCGCACGCTCTCGCAGCCGCCCAGGCCGATGGCCTCGTCGACGATGGCTTTGAGCGGCAACTGCTTGCCGCCGCGCACCTGCTGGTCGGCCGTGATGACGATGGAGGCGCCGGTGTCGGCGATGCGGTCGCGCAGCGCCTGGGCCGAGAAGCCACCGAACACCACGGAATGGATGGCGCCGATGCGCGCGCAGGCCTGCATGGCGGCCACGCCGTCGATCGACATGGAGATGTAGATGACGACGCGGTCGCCCTTCTGCACACCCAGCGAGCGCAGCCCGTTCGCAATGCGGCAGGTGCGCTCCAGCAACTCGCTGTAGCTGACCTTGGTGACCTGACCGTCGTCGGCCTCGAAGATCAGTGCGGTCTTGGCGCCCAGGCCGCGCTCGACGTTGCGGTCCAGGCAGTTGTACGAGACGTTCAGCGTGCCGTCGGCGAACCACTTGAAGAACGGCGCCTGGCTGCTGTCCAGCACCTGGGTGAAGGGCGTCTGCCAGGTGATGAACTCGCGCGCCAGGCTGCTCCAGTAGCCCTCGGGGTCGGTCTCGGCCTGGGCCACCAGTTTGTCGTAGGCCGCACGGCCGGACACATGGGCATTGCGGGCCAGCTCCGGCGGCGGTGCGTACTGGGCGGTGGCTTCGGTCATCTCGTCTCCTGGTGCACGATGCGGATGGTTGGGACGGGACGATTGCATCACATCGCCCGTCGCATTGGCCGCCAGCATCCACCAGGAACGTTGCACGACCGTGCCCCAAACTTAACAAATGTTTGCACCATACCCTGACGCCGTCGCAGGCGTTACCCTCGGGCCGACGCCATGCCCACCCACGATCCGTCCTCCGACGCCAGCGCGCCGCTCGCGCGCTACCTGACGCTGCAGGCCGGCCTGGACCTGCTGGACCGCGGCCTGTCCATCTTCGACCGCGACTTGAAGCTCGTGGCCTGGAACCGCGCGTACTTGAAGCTGCTCGACTTTCCACAAGCCATGGGCTATGTGGGCGCGCCGTTCGAGAGCTTCATCGCCTACAACGCCCAGCGCGGAGAATACGGCGCCGGCAACGCGGCCGCGCTCGTGGCCGAGCGGGTGGCGGCGGCGCGGGCTTTTCGCGCGCACGAGATCGAGCGCACGCGGCCGGGCGGGCAGGTGCTGCGCATCCGCGGCGAGCCCGTGCCCGGCCATGGCTTCGTGACCCTGTACTCCGATGTGACGGCCGAACGGCATGCGGAAGCCACCATCCGCGCCCACACCGAACAACTGGAAGCCCGCGTGGCCGAACGCACGGCCGAGCTGCAGCGCAGCGAGCAGCGCATGCGCCTGGTGATGGACTCGATCCCCGCCGCCGTGGGTTTCTTCGATGCCGGCCGCACCTACCGCTACCTGAACCGCGCCTACCACGACTGGTTCGGCGTCGACACCGGTGCGCCGGACCGGGCCAGCGCCCGCGCCTTCCTCGGCGATGCGGTCTACGCGGGCGTGCGGCCGCGCGTGCTGCGCGCGCTGCGCGGGCAGTCCCAGAGCTTCGAGTACGAGTTGCAGACCGCCCACGGCGAACGCCGCATCGTGCGCACCTCGCTGGTACCCGAGCGCGCCGGCGACGGCAGCGTGAGCGGCTGCTTCGAGCTGACCTTCGACATCACCGAGGAACGCCGCGCCCAGGTGCTGCTGGCGCGCGCACACAAGCTCGAATCGCTGACCCACCTCACGGGCGGCCTGGCGCACGATTTCAACAACATCCTGACCGTGGTCATCGGCAACCTGGACGCGCTCGCGCGCAGCCAACCCGGGGACGCTGCCACGCAGGAGTACGTGCTGCCCGCCCTCGGGGCCGCACGCCGCGGCGCCGACCTCGTCAAGGGCCTCATGAGCTTCGCGCGGCGCCAGCCGCTGGAGGCCCACTCGGTCAGCGTGGGCGCCCTGCTCGCCACCGTGGCGGGCCTCGTGCGCCGCGTGCTGCCCGATTCCCTGCAGCTGGAGATCAGCGCCGGCAGCGAGCCGCTGTGGACCTGGATCGACCCCACGCTGCTGGAGCAGGCCCTGATCAACATGGTGCTCAACGCGCGCGACGCCTGCGAAGCGCAGGGGCCTGCCGCGCGCATCCGCCTGCGCGCCTGCGCCACGCGCATCGACGCGGCTGCCGCCCTGCCGCTGCAGCTCTCGCCCGGCGACGCGATCCGCATCGACGTGCAGGACAACGGCATCGGCATGGACGCCCACACCCTGGCGCACCTGTTCGAGCCCTTCTTCACGACCAAGCGCGGCGGCCGCGGCACGGGCCTCGGAATGGCCGTGGTCTACGGCTTCATCAAGCAGTCCGGTGGCGCCGTGGACGTGCGCAGCGCGCCCGGCGAAGGCACGACGGTGTCGGTCTGGCTGCCGGCCGCACAGGCCCCGGCCGAGGCGCCGCGACTGGCGCAGCCCGCCGCGCGTGCCGCGCCGCGCCAGCGCGGCCTGGCCCTGCTCGTGGACGACGACGCCCAGGTGCGCCGCGTGGTGCGGCGCAACCTGCTGGAGCTCGGCTACGTGGTGCTGGAAGCCGAGCGCCTGGCCGAGGCGCAGAAACTCCTGGCGGCCACGCCCGACATCGCGCTCGTGCTGACCGACCTCGTGATGGCCGGCCCACTGGACGGCGTGCAGCTGGCCCGGGCCGCACGCGCGGGCCACTACGCCAAGGCGGTGGTCATCATGACCGGCAACGTGCCCGACGATTGGCCCCGCGATGCGGGCAGTCCGCTACTGCGCAAGCCCTTCACCACGGAGCAGCTGGCGGTGGCCATCGAACAAGGAACAACATGAGTGCCGAGACACACCACCGCACCGGCAACGACGCCAGCGCCCCACCCGCTCTGGTCTACGTCATCGAGGACGATGCCGACGTGGCCAGGCTCGTGCTGACCGCGCTGCGCGATTTCGGCTTCGCCTGCGAGGTGTTCGGCACGGGCGGTGCCGTGCTGCGCCGGCTGCAGTTCGAAAAGCCCGACCTGTGCATCGTCGACCTGGGCCTGCCCGACATGGATGGGCTGGACCTCATGCGCCGCATCGCCGCGGCCTCCAGCGCCGGCGTGCTGATCCTGACGGGGCGGGGCCACACGGCCGACCGCGTGATGGGTCTGGAACTCGGCGGCGACGACTACGTGACCAAGCCCTTCGAGTCGCGCGAACTCGTGGCCCGCGTGCGCAGCATCCTGCGCCGACGCGGCGCGGCCGCAGGCAGCGCCCCGGGCCAGCGCCGCTACGCCAGCTTCCTGGGCTGGCGCATCGACTGCGCGGCCAATGTGCTGCGCGCGCCCGATGGCAGCGAACACCTGCTCGGCACGGCCGAGACCCAGGTGCTGCGCTGCTTCGTCGAGCGCCCGCACCAAATCCTCACGCGCGAACAGCTCATGGGCGAGCGCGACCTCTCGCCCACCGACCGCAGCATCGACGTGCGCATCTCGCGCCTGCGCAAGAAGATCGAACCCGACCCGCACGAGCCCGCCATCATCAAGACGGTCTATGGCGCGGGCTACCTGTTCGCGGCCGATGTAAGTTGGGAGTAAGTCAGCTGGGAGTAAGCGCGATCTCGCGCCCCCGTATGACGAATGATTGCGCCGCCACCGCAAGCGCGCGCGCCACGCAGAAGATGCGCTCCAGGAACACTACCTGGAGACACGCATGGCCAAGGCCCCGACGGATGTGGTGCAACGCATCCAGTCCCACCCCCAATACCAGGCGCTGCGGCGCAAACGCAGCCGC
This sequence comes from Pseudorhodoferax sp. LjRoot39, assembly GCF_964253035.1. Taxonomy (NCBI): domain Bacteria; kingdom Pseudomonadati; phylum Pseudomonadota; class Betaproteobacteria; order Burkholderiales; family Comamonadaceae; genus Pseudorhodoferax; species Pseudorhodoferax sp. LjRoot39. The sequence continues at coordinate 5,017,449 of NZ_CAXUQL020000001.1, forward strand.
TTCGGCTGGACGCTCACGATCCTGATGCTGGTCGTCTACTACGGCTACATCGGACTCATCGCCTTCGACAAGCCCTTCCTGGCCCGGGCCATCGGCAGCGGTGTCACGAGCATCGGCATCCCGATCGGCCTCGGCGTGATCGTGTTCACCATCCTCATCACGCTGCTCTACATCCGCCGCGCCAACGGCGAGTACGACCGCGAGACCGCCCAGATCCTGAAGGACGCCACGCAATGAACACGCGCCGCAACACTTTCCTCGCACTGGCGCTGGCCGCCTGCGCAGGCCTCGCACAGGCCGCCGGCGGCGACGTCGGCCAGGTCGCCAAGCAGCCGACCAACTGGATCGCGATCGGCATGTTCTCGGTCTTCGTGCTGGCGACGCTCTACATCACCAAGTGGGCCGCAGGCCGCACCAAGTCGGCCTCCGACTTCTACACCGCGGGCGGCGGCATCACGGGCTTTCAGAACGGGCTGGCCATCGCGGGCGACTACATGTCGGCCGCGTCCTTCCTGGGCATCTCGGCGGCCGTGATGGCCACCGGCTACGACGGGCTGATCTACGCGATCGGCTTCCTGGTGGGCTGGCCCATCCTGACCTTCCTGATGGCCGAACGGCTGCGCAACCTCGGCAAGTTCACCTTCGCCGACGTGGCCGGCTACCGCTTCAAGCCCGGCCCGATCCGCGCGTTCGCAGCCTCCGGCACGCTGGTCGTCGTGGCCTTCTACCTGATCGCGCAGATGGTCGGCGCTGGCCAGCTCATCAAGCTGCTGTTCGGCCTGGACTACTGGGTGGCCGTGGTCATCGTGGGCGTGCTCATGATGGTCTACGTGCTGTTCGGCGGCATGACGGCCACCACCTGGGTGCAGATCATCAAGGCCTGCCTGCTGCTGTCCGGCGTCACCTTCATGGCCATCATGGTGCTGGCGCAGTTCGGCTTCTCGCCCGAGGCGCTGTTCGCCAAGTCGGTCGAGGTGCGCACGCAGATCGCGTCCAACACCGGCAAGACGCCGCAGGAGGCGGCCTCCATCGGGCTGTCCATCATGGGCCCGGGCGGCTTCGTGAAGGACCCGATCTCGGCGATCTCCTTCGGCATGGCGCTGATGTTCGGCACGGCCGGCCTGCCGCACATCCTGATGCGCTTCTTCACCGTGCCCGACGCCAAGGAGGCGCGCAAGTCGGTCGGCTGGGCGACGGTCTGGATCGGCTACTTCTACCTCTTGATCTTCATCATCGGCTTCGGTGCGATCACGCTGGTGCTGACCAACCCCGAGTTCGCCAACACCGTGACGGGCGTGATCCACGGCGGCGCAGGCGCCTCCAACATGGCGGCCGTGCTGGTGGCCAAGGCGGTCGGCGGCAACGTGTTCTACGGCTTCATCTCGGCCGTGGCCTTCGCCACCATCCTCGCGGTGGTGGCCGGGCTCACGCTGTCGGGTGCCTCGGCCGTCTCGCACGACATCTACGCCACGCTGATCAAGCACGGCAAGGCCGACAGCGCCTCCGAGCTGCGCGTCTCGCGCATCACCACGCTGGCGCTGGGCGTGGTGGCCGTGGTGCTGGGCATCGCGTTCGAGAAGCAGAACATCGCCTTCATGGTCTCGCTGGCCTTCGCGGTGGCGGCTTCGGCCAACTTCCCGGTGCTGTTCCTGTCGATCATGTGGAAGGACTGCACGACGCGCGGTGCCGTCATCGGCGGCTTCCTTGGCTTGATCTCCTCGGTTGGCCTCACGATCCTGTCGCCGTCGGTCTGGGAGGCCACGCTGGGCCACCCGGCCGGCTCGGCGCCCTTCCCCTACGCTTCGCCCGCGCTGTTCTCGATGAGCATCGGCTTCGTCGGCATCTGGCTGTTCTCGGTGCTCGACAAGAGCCGCCAGGCCGAGAAGGAGCGCGCGCTGTTCGCGGCGCAACAGGTGCGTTCGGAGACCGGGCTGGGGGCTTCGGCAGCATCGGCGCACTGAACCTGGGCTGAGTCTTCGCATCCCCCGCCTCGACGGCCACCCTTGCGGTGGCCGTTTCCATTTGCGCGGCATGCCCATGCGCTGTTGTCCTGGCGCGGCGCCGGCAAGAGCCGGCCCACGCGTCCCGCGCCGGGTGGACGTCACAATGCGGGCCCTGATGCGCCAGCCAGCCACTGAACTGCAGTCCCTCCTCTTTCGCCACGTCAGCGCCGACAAGGCCGCGCTGTACCGCGCCGTGATGGAGACCTTCGCCGCGGCGAAGCGCCAGTTCCGCCTGCACCTGCGGCCCGACGAGGTGCTGGCCGAGGGCACCTGGACCGCACCCGCGCCGCGCATCGAGGAAGTGCAGGCCGCGCTGGCCCAGCTCACCGAATGGGGCAACCTCGAATCGCAGCCCGACACCGCCCGCGTGGCCAGCCTGGGCGACTTCTACCGCGCGCGCTGGCTGTACCGCCTCTCGCAGGGCGGCGAGGCGGTCGAGGCCGCGCTGGCCACCTTCGCGCGCCTGCTTTCCCGCCGCGCCGAGCTGCAGACCGTGGCGCTGGAGGACATCGCCAGCCGCCTGCAGGCGCTGCAAGCCCTGGCCGACGAGGCCGCGCCCGATGCCGCCAAGGTGCACGAGACGCTGCGTGACCTGGTCCGCGTGTTCGAGAGCCTGGCCGACAACGCCCAGGCCTTCATGGCCGGCATCGCGCGCAGCATCGAGCTGCAGCAGGCCGAGGCCACGGCCGTGCTGGCCTACAAGCGCCGGCTCATCGACTACCTGGAACGCTTCATCGGCGACCTGGTGGGCCGCTCAGGCGGCATCGCGGCGCGCATCCTCGACCTGGCGCCGCGCATCGACCCGCTGCTGTGGCAGGCTGCGCAGCGCGAGGCGCGCGACAGCGCCCCCGGCGACGAGGCTGAGCAGCTGGATGCCGTGTCGCGCAGCTGGCAGGCCTGGCGCGAACGCTGGAGCGGCCTGCGCCGCTGGTTCGTCGCCACCGGCCACGAGCCGCCGCAGGCCGAGCTGCTGCGCGCCAAGGCCCGCTCGGCCATCCCGCAGCTGCTGGCGGCCGTGGCTGCGCTCAACGAACGCCGCAGCGGGCGCAGCGACCGCTCGGCCGACTTCCGCATGCTGGCCGGCTGGTTCGCCGGCTGCGCCAGCGACGACGAAGCCCACCGCCTCGCACGCGCCGCCTTCGCGCTGAACCCGGCCCGGCACTTCTCGCTGAACCCTGCGCTGCAGGCCGGCGCCGAGGAGCTGCCCGCCAGCACGCCCTGGGCCGAGGCGCCACCCCTGCGCATCCACCCGCGCCTGCGCGAGTACGGCCAGGCCACGCCGCGCGGCGCCATGCCGCGTGTGCAGGTGCGCGACGCGGAGCGCCAACTGCTGGCCGCGCAGTTCCGCGAGGAACATGCGCAGATCGAGGCGGCGCGCGTGCGGCTCGCCACCGGACAGCCCACGCGGTTGTCCGACCTGGGCGAACTCGACACCCACGCCTTCGGCCTGTTCCTGGGCCTGCTGGGCGAGGCGCTCACGGCGCAGTCCCACCCCGATGCGGCGGTCGAACTCGACAGCGGCGACGGCCTGCTGCGCATCCGCCTGGAGCCCCTGGCCGCCGACAGCCGCGCCGAGATCCACACGGCCGACGGCGTGTTCGCCGGCCGCGACCACCTGCTTACCATCTCCCGGACGGACACCCATTGACCACCGACGCCCGCAGCATCGCCCAGCAGCAAAGCCGCCACCGCGACGACGAGCGCAGCCAGGCCCTGCGTGCGCTGCTGATGGCGCCGCTCATGACGCCTGCGCACGAGCACTTCGCGGCCGTGCGCCGCCATGCCGACGAGCTGCGCGCCTGGTTCGCGCGCGAAACCGGCTGGCCGCTGCACATCGAGCGCGACTGCGCCCGCCTCTACAAGCGCCCCGCCGACCTGCAGGACGCCAGCCGTGGCCTGCCCGGCTACGACCAGCGCCGCTACGTGCTGCTGGCCCTGGCCTGCGCGGTGCTCGAACGCTCTGACCCGCAGATCACGCTGCGCGTGCTGGGCGAGCGCCTGCTGGCCTGGGCGGCCGACCCCGCACTGGCCTCGCGCGGCTTTCGCTTCGAACTGCAGGCCCCGCACGAGCGCCGCGAGCTGGTGGCCGTGTGCCGCACGCTGCTGGAACTGGGTGTGCTGCAGCGCGTGGCCGGCGACGAGGAAGGCTTCGTGCGCGCCAGCGCCGCCACCGAGGGCGCCGACGCGCTCTACGACGTGCAGCGCCGCGTGCTGGCCGGCATGCTGGCTGCGGTGCGCGGCCCTTCCACCTGGCCCGCGGGCGAGGGCCCCGTGAGCCTGGACGAACGCCTGGCCGCACTCGTCGGCGAACACGTGGCCGACAGCGACGATGCCCGGCGCGCCGCGCTGCGCCACCACCTGTCGCGCCGGCTGCTGGACGACCCCGTGGTCTACCTGGACACCCTGGCCGACCCCGAGCTGCGCGCCTACTTCGCCAACCAGCGCGGCCCCATGGCCACGCGCCTGTGCGATGCCACCGGCCTGGCGGCCGAGCAGCGCGCCGAAGGGCTGGCCCTGGTCGACGAGGATGGCGCACTGACCGACGTGGCCATGCCCGCCGAAGGCACCGAGGCCCACGCCACCTTGCTGGCGGCCGAGTTCCTGGCCGGATGCGGTGCGCCTGCCACGCTGGACGAGGTCGCCAGCTTCCTGGCCGGCGCACGCGAGCGCTATGGCAGCTACTGGCGCAAGTCCGCGCGCGAGCCCGGCTCCGAAGGCGAACTGGCCCAGGGCGCGCTGGAGCGCCTGCACAAGCTGCAGCTCGTCGCGCGCGAGGGCGGCACCGTGCGCCCGCTGCCCGCGCTGGCCCGGTTCAAAGTGGGCGAGGCCGACATCCGCCAGCCAGGCAAGCCCCCACAGAATTCGCTTTTCGACGCTGCATGACAGACACCCTGACCGACGCCCCCGCCCTGCCCCAGCCACGCCTGGCCCGCTGGCAGCCCCTGCGCCTGGGCCTGGTCGAACTCTTCCACTACGACAGCGAGGAGTTCTGGTTCAAGGACGGCCACCTGCTGCTGCGTGGCAACAACGGCACTGGCAAGTCCAAGGTGCTGTCGCTCACGCTGCCCTTCCTGTTCGATGCGCAGTTGAAATCCTCGCGCATCGAGCCCGATGGCGACGCCGGCAAGAAGATGGCCTGGAACCTGCTGCTGGGCCGGCACGACCGCCGCATGGGCTACACCTGGATCGAGTTCGGCCGCGTCGACGAGGCTGGCCAGCCGCACTACCTCACGCTGGGCTGCGGCCTGTCGGCCGCGGCGGCCCGCCCGCAGGTGGACAGCTGGTTCTTCGTGCAGGAAGGCGCGCGCGTGGGGCAGGACTTCTGGCTCATCGGCCCGAGCCGCGTGGTGCTCACGCGCGAGCGCCTGCGCGACACCTTGGCCCCGCTCGGCGGCCAGCTCTTCGACACGGCGGCCGCCTACCGCCGCGCGGTGGACGAGCGCCTGTTCCACCTGGGCGCCGTGCGCTACGGGGCGCTGATGGACACGCTGATCCAGCTGCGCCAGCCGCAGCTGTCCAAGAAGCCGGACGAGGCCAACCTCTCCAATGCGCTCAGCGAAGCCCTGCCACCCATGTCCACCGACCTGTTGGGCGACGTGGCCGATGCGCTCAACGAGCTGGAAACCTACCGCCGCGAGCTCGACGAGTACGAGGCCCTGGCCCGCGCCGTGGGCCAGTTCAACCAGCGCTACCAGGTCTATGCCGCCACCCAGGCGCGGCGCCAGGCCAGGGGCCTGCGCAGCGCGCAGACCGGCTTCGACAACGCCAGCCGCGAACTCAACGAAGGCCGCGCCGCACTGGCCGTGGCCCAGGCCGACGAAGCCGAGGCGACGCAGGCGCAGGCCGATGCGGAACGACAGTTGCAGGCCAGCCGCGTGCGGCTCGAAGAACTGCTGAACGACCCCGCCAACAACGCCGCGCGCCAGCTCGACCTGGCCGAACGCGACGCCAGCCGACGCCAGTCCGAAGCGCAGCAGGCGCTGCGTGCGCAGGCCGACACCCAGGCCAGGCTGTCGCGCGAGCAGCAGGCCAGCCGCGAGCGCGGCCAGCGCGCGGCACAGGCCGGCACGGCGCTGGAGCGCACCCGTGCCGACACCCAAGCCGGCGCCCAGCGCAGCGGCCTGGCGCCAGCCTGCGCCGCCAACCCGCTGCTGGTGGCCGACGTGGCCAGCCTGGCGCCTGCGGCGCTGGACGCCGCGCGCCACGAACTGCGCCAGTCCCTGGCCCAGCGCCGCGAGCATGTCACCCTGCTGCTGCGCCGCTGCCGCGAGGCCGAGGAAGCCGCGCAGGCCCGCGCACGCCAGCAGGCCCTGCGCGACGAACGGCAGGACGAGGCCGAGGCGGCAGCCGCCGCACGCGAAGAGGCCGACACCGCTGCCCAGGCCCAGGCCGAGGCGCTGGTCGACGCCTGGCAGGCCTGCCTGGCCGACCTGCGGCAATTGCAGGTCGCTGGCGACGAAGCCGTGCTCGACGCCTTGGCAAGCTGGGCCGCCAGCCTGCAGGGCGACAACCCGGCCCGCACCGCGCTGCACGCCGCCCAGCAGGCCGCCAGCCTGCGCCTGGCCGAACGCCAGGCCGCGTTGAACACGGAGCAGCAGCGCATCGACGACGCACAGGCCCTGTTGCAGGCCGAGCGCACACGCCTGGAACGCGGCGAGGACGCCACCCCGCCCCCGCCGCACTGGCGTGCGGCCGAGGCCCGTGCCACCACAAACCAACGCGCTGGCGCCCCGCTGTGGCAACTGCTGGACTTCCACCCGCAGACCGACCCCGCCCAGCACGCCGGCCTGGAGGCTGCCCTGCAGGCGGCCGGCCTGCTCGACGCCTGGGTCACGCCCGACGGCCTGCTGCACCGGGCCGACGGCACGGCGCTGCTGCACGATGCGCAGTGGCTTGCACGCCCGCGCCAGCCCTGGTCGCTGGCCGCCTGGCTGCAACCGGCCGAGCTGCCGGACCATGCGGCCGCCGTGCCCGCCGCCACCGTGCAGGCGCTGCTGGAGGGCGTGGGCTGCGGCCCGCACGACGACGGCACGGCCGAGGCCTGGATCCAGCCCGACGGCCGCTTCCGCCTGGGCGCACTCGCCGGCGCCTGGAGCAAGCCCGCAGCCGACTTCATCGGCTACGCCGCCCGCGCCGCGGCCCGTGCGCGGCGGCTGCAGCAGATCGCCGCGGAGCTGGCCGTGCTGGCCCAGGCCCGTGCGCAGTGCGCGCAGGACCAGCAGCGGCTCGCGCAGGACCGCCAGCAGGCCGAGGCCGAATGGCGCAGTGCCCCGGCCGACGACGCGCTGCGTGCCGCCCATGCCGACGCGGCCGCCTGCGCCCGTGCCTTCCAGGCCGCGCGCGAACGGCTGGACCAGGCCGAGCGCCAGCTGCAAGCCGCCACCGCCCAGCGCGACGCCGCGCGCCAGGCCCTGGTGCGCGATGCCGAAGACCTGCAGCTGCCGCCCGAACGCGAGCCGCTGCACGCCATCGAAGCCGCGCTGCAGTCCTTCGCCGACACGCTGCACGCGCTGGCCCACGCCGCGCTGGCACTGCGCGACGCGCTGCACGAGCACGGCCTGCAACAGCAGCGCGAGCACGACGCGCTGGCCGACGCCGACCAGGCCGCCGCCCACGCGGCCGAGCGCGAGGCGCAGGCCGAGGAAGCCCGCATCCGCCTGCAGACGCTGCGTGAGTCGGTCGGCGCCAAGGTCGAGGAACTGCAGGCCCGGCTGCGCGTAGCGCGCGACTCGGTCGATCACAGCCAACAGCACACGAAGGGCTGCGAGATGGCATTGCGCGAAGCCGGCGAAGCCCGCGCCCGCGCCGGGCAGAAGACCCAGGACGCCGACGCCGTGCTGGCCGAACGCAGCGCCACGCGCCAGCAGGCCGTGGCCCACCTCCAGGGCTTTGCGGCCACCGGCCTGCTGGCCACGGCGCTGCCCGCGGCCGACATCCCGCCGCAGCAACCGCCCTGGACCATCGAGGCCGCGCTGACCCTGGCCCGCAGCAGCGAGCAGGCCCTGTCCCACGTCAAGGACGACGACGAGGCCTGGACCCGCGTGCAGAGCCTGGTCTCGCAGGACTACACCGAGCTGGGCCGCGCACTGGCCGCACTCTCCCACCAGGCGCAGGCCGAGACGCACGACTACGGCCTGGTCGTCAGCATCGTCTACCAGAACCGGCCCGAACGCCCCGACCAGCTCGGCGCACGCCTGGCCGCCGAGATCGCCCAGCGCCGCGAGCTGTTGACGGCTGGCGAACGCCAGGTGCTGGAGAACCACCTGCAGGCCGAGATCGCCGCCGCCGTGCGCCGGCTGCTGCTGGACGCCGAGCGCCAGGTCGACAGCATCAACACCGAGCTGGCCAAGCGTCCGACCTCCACCGGCGTGCGCTTTCGCCTGCAGTGGCAGCCCCTGCCCGAAGGCGCGGACGGCGCACCCGTGGGCCTGGAGGCCGCCCGCAAGCGCCTGCTGAACACCAGCACCGACCTGTGGACCGCCGAGGACCGCCGTGTGGTCGGCGAGATGCTGCAGCAGCGCATCGCCGCCGAACGCGCGCGCGCCGACGCCGGCCTGGGCGGCAGCCTGCTGGAGCAACTGGCGCGCGCGCTGGACTACCGGCGCTGGCACCGCTTCCGCGTGCAGCGCTGGCAGGACGGGCAGTGGCGCCCGCTCTCGGGCCCCGCCTCCAGCGGCGAGCGTGCGCTGGGCCTCACCGTGCCGCTGTTCGCCGCCGTCTCCAGCTACTACAGCCAGGACGGCGCCACGCTGGCGCCGCGCCTGGTGCTGCTGGACGAGGCCTTCGCCGGCATCGACGACGCCGCCCGCGCGCACTGCATGGGCCTGGTGCGCGAGTTCGATCTCGACTTCGTGATCACCAGCGAGCGCGAATGGGCCTGCTACGCCGAGCTGCCAGGCGTGGCCATCGCCCAGCTGCAGCGCCGCGAGGGCGTGGACGCGGTGCACGTCTCGCGCTGGACCTGGGACGGCCGCGCGCGGCGGCGCGAGGACGATCCGGACCGGCGCTTCCCGGCCGAGGCCTGACGGTGGACGCACGGCTGCAGCGCCTGCTCGGCGGCGAAGCCCTCGCACCGCTGCGCCAGCGCCTGCGCCGTCACTTCGAGCGGCACGACGACGGCCACGCCGGCGCCGTGCTGCAGCTCGCGCAGCTCGACGCCGCCGAGCATGCCGCGCTGGCGCAGCTGATGGGCCGCCCGTCGCGCCCGGCCCGCTCGGCCCGCGTCGACGTGGCCGCCATCGATGCCGCACTGCAGGCCGCCGGCATCGCCGCTTCGCTGCGCGCGGCGCTGGAACAACTGGACGGGCCGATCACCAGCCGCAGCGCGCAACAGACGGCCCACGCAGCGGCCTGGGCCACCGTCACCGGAGCGCCCGGCCTGCATCCGATGCTGCGGGACTGGCTGCAGGCGTCGCAGGCCACCGCCTTGCTCAAGCGCCTGGCGCGGCAGGACACGGCCAGCGCCACCGCGCTGCTCGCACAGGCCGACGCCGTGCTGCAGCGCCTGCCGGTCCGGGGCATGCCGCGCGCCCAGCTGGCCGCCACCGTGCTCGGCAATGCCCATGCGCTGGACGCCGGTCGGCCCGTCGCCAGCCTCGTGCTGGCGGTCTGGCGCCAGGCGGGGCCCGCAGACGAAGCGGACGACGAAGCCGACCCCGAACGCAGCCGCGACACCTGGGCCCGTGCCGGCGTGCTGGTCAACGAACTCGCGCGCCCGGCGCTGGTGCTGAACCTGCCGGGCTTCGGCACGCCCGGCGAGCCAGCCTACCTGTCGCTGCGCCAACTCGTGCGCAACCCGCCGCGCTGGAACGTCGCCAGCCTGGCCGTGTCCGTCTGCGAGAACCCCAACCTGCTGGCCATCGCGGCCGACCAGCTCGGCGCGGGCTGCGCGCCGCTGGTCTGCACCGACGGCATGCCCGCCGCGGCGCAGCGCACGCTGCTGGGCCAACTGGTGCAGGCCGGGGCGCGCCTGCAGGTGCATGCGGATTTCGACTGGCCGGGCCTGCGCATCGCCAACCACGTGCTGCGCAGTTGGCCGGCGCAGGCCTGGCGCATGGGCGCTGACGACTACCTGGCCGCGGCGCGCACGGCGCCGCACGCCGGGCGCGACCTGCCCGACGCCGGCGCCGTGGCCACCTGGGATGCAGCGCTGGCACCGGCGATGCAGTCCTGCGGGCTGGCCATCGCCGAGGAGGCGCTGGCCGAGCGCCTGCTGCAGGATCTGCGCTGCGGCTGAAGCCTGCCGCGCCCGCCTGTGCGACCGGCCGCTGGGCGCGACGGCCCGTCAGGCCGAGGCGCGCCGGGGCAAGACCCAGCCAGGCCGTGCGAAGTGGCAGGTGTAGCCGCCGGGGTGCCGCTCCAGGTAGTCCTGGTGTTCCGGCTCGGCCTGCCAGAAGTCGCCCAGGGGCGCCACTTCCGTCACCACCTTGCCCGGCCACAGGCCCGAGGCTTCCACGTCCTGGATGGTGTCGAGCGCCTCGCGCCGCTGGGCATCGGAGGCGAAGAAGATCGCCGAACGGTAGGACATGCCGCGGTCGTTGCCCTGGCGGTTCGGCGTGGTCGGGTCGTGGATCTGGAAGAAGAACTCCAGCAGGCGCCGATAGCCCAGCACCGCCGGATCGAACACGATCTCGATGGCCTCGGCATGGCTGCCGTGGTTGCGGTAGGTGGCGTTGGGCACATCGCCGCCCGTGTAGCCCACCCTTGTCGAGACGACGCCCGGCATCTTGCGGATCAGATCCTGCATGCCCCAGAAGCAGCCGCCCGCCAGCACTGCGCGTTCGGTCGCCATCTCAAGCCTCCTCGACCTGGTTCAGGTACTCGCCGTAGCCCTCGGCCTGCATGGCGTCGCGGTGCACGAAGCGCAGCGAGGCCGAATTGATGCAGTAGCGCAGGCCGCCGCGGTCGGCCGGCCCGTCGGGGAAGACGTGGCCGAGGTGGCTGTCCCCGTGCGCCGACCGCACCTCGGTGCGCACCATGCCATGGCTGGTGTCGCGCAGCGCGTTCACGTGCGCGGGCACGATGGGCTTGGTGAAGCTGGGCCAGCCGCAGCCCGACTCGAACTTGTCGGACGATGCGAACAGCGGCTCGCCCGAGACGATGTCCACATAGATGCCTGGTGCGTGGTTGTCCAGGTACTCGCCGGTGCCGGGGCGTTCGGTGCCGCTTTGCTGGGTCACGCGAAACTGCTCTGGCGTGAGCCGGGCAATGGCTTCAGGAGACTTGGTGTAGGGCATCTTCGGTTCCAGTTCGTTGTCTGCAGGTCTCCCAGGTGGGCCCGACGGGGAAGTTTTCAATCGGGCTGTGCGACGCAACTGTGCCGGCGCGGGCATACAGCCAGCTTGGTGGCAAGATCGCCGACTGCAATCCGGTATTGAGGAGTCGTCTTCTTGCGTCCGTTGAACCACCTGCTGGAATCCAAGGACCCCTGTCATTCCACTTGTCGGCAGCGGGCTGGTGAAGCGGAGCTTCCAGTGGAGGTTTTCACCCCATCGGCAACCATTGGCATGGCTGCTACCTTCATTCGGCCTGTCGGCCCGCATCCATCCAGCGCGGCCGAACCTCAAGCGCATCTGGCGCAGCTTGGTTGCCAATGAAACGCATGCGATTCGATCTGCTGCGCTGCTCGACCAGTGGCGTCGAGGCCGTGGAAGCGGACACGACGCTCACGTTTCACCGCCATACGCACGAGCAGTACGGCATTGGCTTGATCACGCGCGGTGCACAGAAATCAGCGAGCGGCCGGGGTGTGGTGGAAGCGGTCGCGGGAGAGATCATCACGGTCAATCCTGGCGAAGTGCATGACGGTGCACCCATCGGCGATGGCGGGCGGGCCTGGCGGATGCTCTACCTGCAACCTGCGCTCGTTGCCAAGCTGACCGCCGAGCTTGCCGAAGGATGGGCCGCATCCTCCATCGAGTTCACGCAGCCCAGGATCACGGACAAACATCTGGCGAGCCTCTTCAGGAAGCTTTTCCAGGTCATCACGGCACCCGTCACAGCCCACGGCGGATTGGAGGCGGACGAGACGCTGTTGCTCCTGCTGGGCGGCTTGATGCAGGCCAGGCGTGACGATGCAGGGTCCATCCCGCCCGGGATCGCGTCGGCGCGTGCCCTGATGGATGGGAATCCAGTGGCGGCGCTGACGCTGTCCGCGCTGGCGCACGAGGCCGGGCTCAGCCGCTACCAGTTCCTGCGGACCTTCGCCAGGGCGACTGGCCTGACGCCCCACGCGTATCTCATGCAGCGGCGCATCCACCACGCGCGCCACCTGATCGATGGTGGGGCACGGCTTGCCGAAGCGGCCGCCGACAGCGGCTTCTCCGACCAGAGCCACATGACGCGGCTCTTCGTTCGCAGTTTCGGCATGGCGCCGGGGGCGTACGCCAAGGCGGTCGGCTAGCCTGCAATTTCATTCAAGACGTGTGGGCCGACGACGGGGAGGATCAGGGCCGAATCCCCCACCTTTTGCCGAAGGCACGATCTTGCTGTTCTCCTACGCCACATGCATTCGCCGCGACTTTCCTGAGCTTTGCACGCGGGTGCTTCGCCTGGAAGGCCTCACATCCACCGCCCCGGCGGCAAGCCACATTGCCCGCTTCTTCGCGGTCGCCAGGGAGCGCATCGCACTTGCACCTGAGAGTGACCTGCCGGAAATCCAGGCTTGGCGGCGCGCTTTCGCGAAGATGGGATTGAAGCCAACCCAGTACCGCTGCGCCTCTGAAGCGCTTCTGCGCCGGCTTCGCAAGGAAGGCGATCTGCCATCGGTCCACCCCTTGGTCGATCTGTGCAATGCCGTGTCAGCGGCGCATGCCATCCCCATCGCTGCGATCGACCTCGCCAGGGTCGATGGCAGGCTGCAGGTACGGCCTGCGCTTGGCACGGAGACCTACGTGACCCTGGCAGGAGACATTGAGCATCCGGACGCGGGGGAGATCATCTTCGCCGACGACAGCCGCCACGCACACGCGCGGCGTTGGACGAACCGGCAAAGCGGCCATTCGGCAGTCCGGGATGGGACGACAGATGCGCTCATCGTCACGGAGGCGATGCACGGCACGGCGCATGCAGATGTCGATCGACTGGTCGCGCAACTGAAGCTCGCAATCCCTGCGCTCTGGCCCGCAGCCTCCCTCACAGAGGTGCCGGTGCGATGAGCATCGAGTTTCTGCTCACGTCCCTTGTCATCATCGCGTCGCCTGGGACTGGCGCTCTCGTGACACTGGCCGCGGGCCTCGCGCGCGGTGCACGGGCGTCGGTCGTCGCCGCCGTGGGTTGCACGCTGGGGATCCTGCCCCACATGCTCGCAGCGATCACCGGTCTGGCTGCGCTCCTGCATGCCAGCCCCATGGCCTTCGAAGCGATCAAGTATGCCGGTGTGGCCTATCTGCTCTACATGGCCTGGATGACGCTGAGGGCAGATGGGCCTTTGCAGATCGCGTCCGACGGTCTCGCCGATTCAGATGGGAAAGTCATCCAGCAGGCGGTCCTCGCGAACCTGCTCAATCCCAAGCTGTCGATCTTCTTCCTTGCCTTCCTGCCGCAGTTCATCGGCCCCGGCGAAGCGCGGCCCACACGTACCATGCTGGAGCTGTCGCTCGCTTTCATGGCCATGACGTTCGTTGTCTTCGCCGCCTACGGAGTCATCGCTGCCAGTTTGCGCGACCGTGTTCTTTCGCGTCCGGGTGTCCTCCACTGGATGCGGCGGGCTTTCGCGGTGACTTTCGTCGCACTGGCGGCCCGGCTGGCCCTGGTGCGCCTGTAGCGTCTGCGCCTCCTGTGGCGTGGCAAGGGGCAGCAGCCGTTTCACACCACCTTGCCGAAGTCGCTCACCGAGCCCTTGCGAGCACAGCCCTACGCCATGAGGCAGCCGGCGCAAACGGGCTTTGGGGCTTCTCGAACCGGCACCCTCAAGGCGCCTGGTGCAGCACCAGCGGCAACACGGCCGGTGCCCCCGCCTCGCGCAGCAGCGCGGCGGCCACGGTCATGGCCCAGCCGCTGCGGTAGCGGTCCGCGAGCAGCAGCAGCGGCCCGCGCGGCACCTCCACCCCGGTCTGCAGCAGCACCGCCCGATGCAGCGCCGCCACCTTGGCGGCCGAGGCGAGGTCGGCATCGGGCAGCGGCCCCGCGAGATGCAGCGCATCGACCAGCGGCAAGCGACCCTGGCGCGCCACATGCTCGGCCACGGACTGCAGCAGCAGCGGGTGCGTGGCCGAGGGCATGGGCACGACGGCCACGGGACGTGCGCCCCAGCTGGCCCGCCAACGGCCGAGCACGGCCACCACGCCGTCCAGCAGCGCCTGCGGCGCTGGCGCATCGGGCGCGGCGAACAGCGGCAGCAGCACATCGGCCCAGCCCGCGTCGTCGGCGAAGGCCAGCGCGCGGCCCTCGCTGCAGGCCGCGATGCGGCCCTTGCGCGCGCCGCCCGTGGGCCAGAGCTTGCGCGGCGCGATGACCACGTCCTGCCCGCGTGCGTAGACCCGCGCCGCCTCCACGCGCGCCAAGCCGGGCTGCGCGCCTGGTGCGGGCAGACGGCCTGTGCACACGCTGCAGCGGCCGCAGTCGCTGGGCGCGGGGTCGTCCAGCGCCTCCTGCAGGAAGCGCATCAGGCAGCCCTGGCCCGCGGCGAAGGCGCGCATCAGGCCTGCCTCGCGTTCGCGCACCGCACCCAGCGCCTGCCAGCGCGCGGCGTCGAAGGTCCAGGGCTTGCCGCTCACGGCCCAGGCCGAGCCTTCGCGTTGCACCACCTCCTCCACCGCCAGGATCTTGAGCAGGCCTTCCAGCCGGCCACGCCGGATGCCGGTGCTGTTCTCCAGCGCCACCAGGCCCTGCGCGCCGGTGGCCAGCGCGCCCAGGATCTGGCCGACGCGGCGCTCGTCGGGCACGCCTGCCGTCGCGAAATAGGCCCAGATGCGCGCATCGGTCTCGGCAGGCAGCAGCACGGCCAGGGCGTCGTCGAGCGCGCGGCCGGCGCGGCCGACCTGCTGGTAGTAGGCCACGGGCGACGAGGGCGAGCCGACGTGGATGCAGAAGGCCAGGTCGGGCTTGTCGTAGCCCATGCCCAGCGCGGAGGTGGCGACCACGGCCTTGAGCGCATTGCGGCGCAGCGCGTCCTCGATGCGCTGGCGCGCGTCCGGCTCCAGGCCACCGTGGTAGGCCGCCACGTCGAAGCCGCAGGACCGCAGGAAGCCGGCGATGCGCTCGGTGTCGGCCACCGTCAGCGCGTAGACGATGCCCGAGCCGGCGAAGCTGTCCAGCGCGTCCGCCACCCAGGCCAGCCGCTCCAGCGGCCCCAGCCCGGGCACCACGGCCAGGCGCAGCGATGAGCGCGCGAGCGAGCCGCGGAACGTGCGCGTGTCCGGCCCCAGCTGGCGCGCGATGTCCTCGGTCACGCGGTGGTTGGCCGTGGCGGTGGTGGCCAGCACGGGCGTGCCGGCCGCGATGCCCAGCAGCGTCCTGGACAGGCGCTGGTAGTCGGGGCGGAAGTCGAAGCCCCAGTCGGAGATGCAGTGCGCCTCGTCGATGACGACCAGCCCGGTGGTGGCCAGCAGCTGGGGCAGGCGCCGCGCGAAGCCGGGGTTGCCCAGGCGCTCGGGCGAAACCAGCAGCACGTCCAGCCGGTTGGCGGCGATGTCGCCGAACACGCCGTCCCAGTCGTCCAGGTTGGTCGAATTGATGGTGGCTGCGCGCAGGCCTGCACGGGCCGCCGCATCGACCTGGTCGCGCATCAGCGCGAGCAGCGGCGAGACGATCAGCGTGGGGCCGCCGCCGGTGGCACGCAGGGCCGAGGTCGCGGCCCAGTACACGGCGGATTTGCCCCAGCCCGTGGCCTGCACGACGAGCACGCGGTCGCGCTGTTCGACCAGCGCGGCGACGGCGGCCAGCTGGTCTTCCCGCGGGCGGGCCGCCGGGCCCGCCATGGCGGCAAGGACCTGGCGCAGATGGGCGTCGGCAAGGGCCGGCATGGTGCGCCGTGCTGCAAGAGCCCTGTCAGGCCGAAGCCGGGCGGCTTACTTGCCGAACAGGCGCAGCAGGTGCTGCCAGGCCCGCAGCAGGAAGCCCGCGCGCTCGACATCGGCCTGCGCGACCAGCGGCGCCTCGGCCACGGCCTTGCCGCCCGCCGTGGCCACCACCTTGCCGATCACCGTGCCCTTGGCCACGGGGGCCTCCAGGTCGGGCTTGATCTCCGCCGCCGTCTCCAGCTTCTGGCCCTTGGGCACGGTGACGGTCCAGGGCGCGCCCAGCACGGCGGGCACCGTGTCGGCCTTGCCGAAACTGACCTTGGCCAGCGCCACCTGCGCATCCGGCTGGATGGGCGTGGCCTTCTCGAAGCGGCCGAAGCCCCAGCTCAGCAGCGCACGCGTCTGGTCGGCGCGCGCCTGCATGCTGTTGGCGTTGAGGATCACGGTGATCAGGCGCATGTTGTTGCGCTTGGACGAGGTGACGAGGCAGTACCCTGCTTCCTGGGTATGGCCGGTCTTCAGGCCGTCGACCGTGGGATCGGTGTAGAGCAAGGCGTTGCGGTTGCCCTGCTTGATCTTGTTGTAGGTGAACTCGCGCTCGGCGTAGATCGGATAGAAGTCGGCGCTGTCGTGGATGATGGCGCGCGCCAGGATCGCGAGGTCGCGCGCGGAGGCCTTGTGCGCAGGGTCCGGCAGGCCCGTGGCGTTGACGAAGTTCGTCTGCGTCATGCCCAGGCGCTTGGCCTCGGTGTTCATGAGCTTGGCGAAGTTGTCCTCGGTACCGGCGATGTGCTCGGCGATCGCCTTGGACGCGTCGTTGCCCGACTGCACGATGATGCCGCGCAGGATGTCGATCACCGTGGCCTGGCTGTTGAGCGGCAGGTACATGCAGGACTCAGTGCCCGAACCACGGCACCAGGCGTTCTCGCTGACCGAGACGAGATCGTCCTGCTTGAGCTTGCCGGTCCGGATGGACTGCTCGACCAGGAAGCTGGTCATCATCTTGGTCAGCGAGGCCGGCGGCAGCGCCTCGTCAGGGTTCTCGGACGCCAACACCTGGCCGGAGTCGTAGTCCATCACCAGCCAGGCCTTGGCCGCGAGCACCGGCGGGCCTCCGGGTTCGGTGGGCTGGCCCACGGACGACGCCGCGGCGGCCTTCTTCTGCGCTGCGGCCTTGGCCTTGGTGGCCTGGTGCTGCGCCGCAAAGGACGCGGTGGATGGGACGAAGCCGCCGGCGGCGATGGCGAGGACGGCGGAGAGGACCAGGGAACGGTTGGCTTGCACGATGCTCAGGGACAGGAAAACGGGTGGAGGTTCGGGTACGAGTTCGGCCGGGCGGCGGGAGTTCACTCCCACTCGATGGTCGCGGGCGGCTTGCTGCTCACGTCGTAGGTCACGCGGTTGATGCCGCGCACCTCGTTGATGATGCGGCTGGACACCTTCTTGAGCAGCGCATAGGGCAGCTCGGCCCAGTCGGCCGTCATGAAGTCGCTGGTCTGCACGGCGCGCAGCGCGACCACGTAGTCGTAGGTGCGGCCGTCGCCCATCACGCCCACGCTCTTGACCGGCAGGAACACGGTGAAGGCCTGGCTGGTGAGGTCATACCAGGTCTTGCCGGTGGCCTCGTCGCGGAAGTTGCGCAGCTCCTCGATGAAGATCGCATCGGCGCGGCGCAGCAGGTCGGCGTAGTCCTTCTTGACCTCGCCCAGGATGCGCACGCCCAGGCCCGGGCCTGGGAACGGATGGCGGTAGACCATCTCGGGCGGCAGGCCCAGCGCCACGCCCAGCTCGCGCACCTCGTCCTTGAACAGGTCGCGCAGTGGCTCCAGCAGCTTCAGGCCCAGTTGCTCGGGCAGGCCGCCCACGTTGTGGTGGCTCTTGATCGTGACGGCCTTCTTGCTCTTGGCGCCGCCGGACTCGATCACGTCGGGGTAGATCGTGCCCTGGGCCAGCCACTTGGCACCCTTGGCGCCAGCGCTGGTCAGCTTGGCCGCCTCCTGCTTGAACACCGTGACGAACTCGCCGCCGATGATCTTGCGCTTGGCCTCGGGATCGCTGACGCCGGCCAGCTTGCCCAGGAACAGGTCGCTGGCGTCGACGCGGATCACCTTGGCGTGCAACTGGCCGACGAACATGTCCATGACCATGTCGCCTTCGTTCAGGCGCAGCAGGCCGTGGTCCACGAACACGCAGGTCAGCTGGTCGCCGATGGCGCGGTGGATCAAGGCCGCAGCGACGCTGGAATCGACGCCACCGGACAGGCCCAGGATCACCTCCTCGTCGCCGACCTGCGCGCGGATCTGCTCCACGGCTTCGGCGATGTGGTCCTTCATGACCCAGTCGGCATTCGCCGCGCAGATGCCGCGCACGAAGCGCTCCAGGATCGCGTGGCCCTGCTTGGTGTGCGTGACCTCGGGGTGAAATTGCACGGCGTAGAAGCGGCGCGCCTCGTCGGCCATGCCGGCGATCGGGCAGCTGTCCGTGCTGGCCATGAGCTTGAAGCCGGGTGGCAACTCGGTGACCTTGTCGCCATGGCTCATCCACACGTCCAGCATGCCGTGGCCCTCGGGCGTGGCGAAGTCCTGGATGCCTTCGAACAATTTGGTGTGGCCGCGCGCGCGCACCGAGGCGAAACCGAACTCGCGCTTGTGCCCGCCCTCGACCTTGCCGCCCAACTGGTGCGCCATGGTCTGCATGCCGTAACAGATGCCCAGCACCGGCACACCGAGCTCGAACACGGCCTGCGGCGCCTTGTCGGTGGTGTCCTCGTAGACGCTGGCGTGGCTGCCCGACAGGATCACGCCCTTCAGATGGCCGTCGGCGGCGTAGGCACGCACCCATTCATCCGTCACGTCGCAGGGATGGACCTCGCTGAGCACGTGGGCCTCGCGCACGCGCCGGGCGATCAGCTGCGTGACCTGGGAGCCGAAGTCGAGGATGAGGATCTTGTCGTGGTTCATGGCTTGCGAAAGTGAAACGGGCAGCGTGTGCTGCCCGTGCCGTGGAGATGCGGGGAAATCAGGCCTGCGGCGGAATGCGCAGCACCTGACCCGGGTAGATCTTGTCCGGGTGCGACAGCATGGGCTTGTTGGCCTCGAAGATCTTCGGGTACGCGTTGGCGTTGCCGTAGAACTTCTTGGCGATGGCCGACAGCGTGTCGCCACGCACCACGGTGTGGTACTGGCTCAGGTCGGCCGGCTCGGTCGAGACGATCTCGTCGTTGACGCCGACCACGCCCTCCACGTTGCCGCAGCACAGGACGATCTTTTCCTTGATCTCCTGCGTGGGCACGGTGCCGGACACGGTGACGATCTGGGTGGCGCCGTCGAAGGCGATGCTCAAAGCATCGGCCGGCAGATTCTGCGCGCGGATGTAGTCGCCGATGGCCTTGGAGGCCACCACGTTCGCCGCGGCCAGCTTCTCCTGGCTGCTGGGCTCGGCGGCGGCCGCGGCCACCTCGGGCTTCTTGCCAAACAGTTTCTCGCCGGCTTCCTTGATGAAAGACATCAGACCCATGGATCGCTCCTTGTATACGGTTGGGGGACGCGGGTCATTCTGCCCGATAGTTCGGCGCTTCCTTGGTGATCTGCACGTCGTGCACGTGGCTCTCGCGGATGCCGGCCGTGGTGATCTCCACGAACTCGGCCTGGCTACGCATCTCTTCGATGGTGGCGCAGCCGCAGTAGCCCATGCTGGCGCGCACGCCGCCAGCCATCTGGTAGACGATGGAGATCATCGAACCCTTGTAGGGCACGCGGCCTTCGATGCCCTCTGGCACGAGCTTGTCGGCGTTGGGGTTGCCGGTGGTCGCTTCCTGGAAGTAGCGGTCTGCGCTGCCCTGCTGCATGGCGCCGATGCTGCCCATGCCGCGGTAGCTCTTGTAGCTGCGGCCCTGGAACAGGATCACTTCGCCGGGTGCTTCTTCGGTGCCGGCGAACATGCCGCCCATCATCACCGTGTGGGCGCCGGCTGCGATGGCCTTGGCGATGTCACCGCTGTAGCGGATGCCCCCGTCGGCGATCAGCGGGACACCGGAGCCTTGCAATGCCGTGGCCACACTGTCCACCGCCATGATCTGCGGCACGCCGACACCCGCCACGATGCGCGTGGTACAGATCGAGCCCGGACCGATGCCGACCTTGACCGCGTCGGCGCCGGCTTCCACCAGCGCCAGCGCGGCCGCGCCAGTGGCGATGTTGCCGCCGACCACGTCGACCTGCGGGTAGTTCTGCTTGACCCAGCGCACACGCTCGATCACGCCCTTGCTGTGGCCGTGGGCGGTGTCGACCACGATGGCATCGACACCGGCCTTGACCAGCGCCTCGACCCGCTCCTCGGTGCCCTCGCCCACGCCGACGGCGGCGCCCACGCGCAGGCGGCCCGAGGCATCGCGCGCCGCGTTCGGGAAGCTGGTCTGCTTGGTGATGTCCTTGACGGTGATCAGGCCCTTGAGTTCGAAGGCGTCGTTGACGACCAGCAGGCGCTCGAGCTTGTGCTTGTTGAGCAGCGCCTTCGCGTCGACCAGCGTGGTGCCGTCGGGCACGGTGATCAGCCGCTCGCGCGGCGTCATGATGTCGCGGACCTTGACGTCGTAGCGGGTCTCGAAGCGCAGGTCGCGGCCGGTCACGATGCCGATGACCTTGCCGCCCTCCAGCACCGGGAAGCCCGAGATGCCCAGCTCATCGGACAGCTGCATCACCTGCAGCACCGTATGGTCCGCGGTGATCACCACCGGATCGCGCAGCACGCCGGACTCGTAGCGCTTGACGCGCGCCACTTCGGCGGCCTGCTGCTGCGCCGTGAGGTTCTTGTGCACGATGCCCATGCCGCCCTCTTGCGCGATGGCGATCGCCAGGCGCGCCTCGGTCACGGTGTCCATGGCAGCGGACACCAGCGGCAGGTTCAACTTGATGTTGCGGGAGAAGAGCGTCGCGAGGGACGTGTCCTTGGGCAGGACTTGGGAGAACGCCGGCACCAGCAACACATCGTCGAAGGTGAGCGCTTTTCCGAGGAGGCGCATGAGAAAGCTCCAAAAAAAAGATTGTACCCGCGTGAGATTTGCGCGGAAGCAGACCGCTACACTGCCCCGATGCGCACTGCGGTTGCTCTGTTGCTTGCCCTTGGAACGGCCCTGTCCATGCCGGCCGCGGCCCAATGGATGTGGCGCGATGCCAATGGCAAGCCGGTGTTCAGCGACCGGCCGCCGCCGGCCGACATTCCCGACAGGAACATCGTGCAGCGGCCCAGCGGCACGCAGCGCGCTGCGGCGCCCGCTCCGGCGGCGGCCTCGGCACCTGCCGCCGCCCTGCCCGCCCCCCCCAGCGGCCAGGACAAGGAACTTGAGCAGCGCCGCCAGCAGGCCGAGGCCGCCGAAGCCGCCAAACAGAAGGCCGCGCAGGAGGTGCAGGCCAAGGCCCGCGCCGAAAACTGCGCGCGCGCGCGGCAGAACAAGGCCAGCCTGGATTCGGGCATCCGCATCACGCGCACCAACGCCCAGGGCGAACGCGAATTCCTCGACGATGCCCAGCGCGCCGCCGAGACGCGCCGCACGCAGGACATCATCGCGCGCGACTGCGCGCCGAACGCCCAGCTTCAGTAACCCGCCTTGGCACCTGGCCGGCGCTTGGCAAACAGGCCCGTCGCGCGCGCACCCTGCTGCGCGAAACGCTCGCGCCGTGCCACCTTGGGATCCACCAGCAAAGGCCGGTAGCACTCGACACGGTCGCCATCGCGCAGACGCTGCGCCGCCGTGGCCTTGCGCCCCCAGATGCCGGTGGGCATCTCGGCCAGCACCAGACCTGCGAAGGCCTGCTGCGCCTGGGCCGCCCGCAAGGCGTCGGCCAGGCAGGCGCCGGACGGCAACTGCACACGGGTCTCGAGCACCTGCCGCGGCCCGGCGGCCGCCACCACCTCGACGGTGATGGATGCCGTCATCCGCCGTAGACCTGCTCGGCGCGCTTGACAAAGGCGTCGACCAGGCTGCCGGCGATGCGGTCGAACACCGGCCCGACGACTGCACCCAACGCCATGCTGGAAAAGCCGTAGCGCAGCTCCAGCCCGACGCGGCAGGCGCCCTGCGTGCCGTCGCCTACGGGCTGGAAGCTCCAGTCGCCCTCGAGCTTGGAGAATGGCCCCTTGACCAGCCGCATGCCGATCTGCCGGCCCGGCACATGGGTGTTGCGCGTGGTGAAGCTCTGGTGGATGCCGGCGAAGGCGATGCCGACCTCGGCCGTCATGCCGTCCGCGTGCCGCTCGAGCACGGCGGCGCGGTCGCACCAGGGCAGGAACTGGGGATACTGGTCGACCTGGGCCACCAAGTCGAACATCTGCTCGGCGCTGTACCAGATCAGGACGGACTTCTGGACGGTTTTCATAGAATCACGGGTTCCGCCGGATTCTAGACAGGCTTGCTTCGCAGGCGTTTGTCCCCACCTGCACAGGCCATGGCCAAGAAACCCCAAGCAAGCTCCTCCCGCATCGCCGACAACAAGAAGGCCGCCTTCAACTACTTCTTCGAGGAGAAGTACGAGGCCGGCATGGTGCTGGAAGGCTGGGAAGTGAAGGCCCTGCGCGAAGGCAAGGTGCAGTTGACCGACGGCTACGTGATCGTGCGCGACGGCGAGATGTTCATCGTCGGCTGCCAGATCAACCCGCTGCGCTCGGCCTCCACGCATGTGAACCCCGACGCCGTGCGCACCAAGAAGCTGCTGCTGCACAAGGAGCAGATCAAGCGTCTCACGGGCAAGGTCGAGCAGAAGGGCTACACGCTGGTGCCGCTGAACCTGCACTGGAAGGACGGCCGCGTGAAGTGCGAGATCGCGCTGGCCAAGGGCAAGGCCGAGCACGACAAGCGCGACACCATCAAGGACCGCGAAGGCAAGCGCGAGGTCGAGCGCGCGATGAAGTCGCGCAACCGCTGAGGCCGCGCCTCACAGCGTCCCGAGCACCGAGGGCGTGAACACCAGCGGCTGCTCCGGCTGGCCCTGGCCCTGTCCGCGAGCCCATGCCAGCAAGGCTTCGGCCGGCATGGGCCGGGCGAAGTGGTAGCCCTGCAGTTCGTCGCAGTCCATGCGCAGCAGGATCTCGCTCTGGGCAGCGGTTTCCACGCCTTCGGCGACCACGCGCAAACCCAGCGCATGCGCGAGCCGGATCACGGCATCGACCACGGCGCGCGCATCCTTGCTCTGTTCCAGGTCCCGCACGAAGCTGCGGTCGATCTTGAGTTGGTGCGCCGGCAGCTGGCGCAGGTAGCTCAGGCTGCAGTAGCCGACGCCGAAGTCGTCGATCGCCAGGAACACGCCGATGCGCGCCAGGTCGTCGAAGACGCGCTGGGTCTCCTGCACGTCCTCCATCGCCACCGACTCGGTGATCTCGCAGAGCAGCTGCGAGGCCGCGAGTGCGTGTGCCTGCAGCGCCCGGCCGATGCGCTGAACCAGATCGGGCTCGCGCAGCTGGTGGACCGAGACGTTGATGGACACACGCATGTGCAGGCCTTCGCGGGCCCAGGCCGCCATCTGCCGGCAGGCCTCTTCAATGACCCAGGCCCCCAACTGGTTGATGAGGCCGAAACGCTCGGCCAGCGGGATGAACCGGTCCGGCGCCACCATGCCGTGCACCGGATGCTGCCAGCGCAGCAACGCCTCCACGCCGTGGACCTGCCCGCGCCGACCATCGATCTTGGGTTGGTAGTGCAGCACCAACTGGCCGCGGGCCGCGGCCTGGCGCAGGTCGCTCAGCAGGCTCATCTGCTCGCCGGTGTTCAGGTCCATGTGCGCCTCGAACAGGGCGCAGCCGTTGCCGCCGTTGCGCTTGGCCGCGTACATGGCCGCATCGGCATTGGCCACCAGCTTGTCGCGCAGGCCATGGTCCGGGTAGACCGCCACGCCGACCGAACCGGCCACCCGCACGGTGCGCCCGCCCACCTCGAACGGCGCGTCCAACACGCGCACCGCGCGCGCCGCAAGCGCCATGCAGTCGGCCACGCTGCCGGCATCCTCCACCAGCAACAGGAACTCGTCGCCGCCCATGCGCGCCACGGTGTCGCTGCTGCGGGCAAGTCGCCGCAACCGGTCCGCGGCCTCCTTGAGCACGGTGTCACCGGCAGCGTGGCCGAACATGTCGTTGACCGGCTTGAAGCCGTCCAGATCGATGAACAGCACGCCGATCTTCTCGGGCTTGCGCGTGCCGCCGCGCTCGGCCGCGCGGTCGTACCGCTGCAGGGCGTGCAACAGCCGGTCCTCGAACAGCAGGCGGTTCGGCAAACCCGTCAGCGCATCGCTGAACACGCGCCGGTGCAGTGCGTCGTTGGCCGATTCCACCGTCCGCAGCCGTTCATGGGCAACTCCCAGCGACGCGGTGTTGCGCTGTACCCGGCTGTCCAGCGCGGCCAGTGCCAGCGTCGCGGCCAGCAGCAACGCGCAGACCAGGCCCACCGTCACCGCCAGGCCGGACCCACCGAGCGCGTCCACGCTCAGGCAGACCGTGCCCTCGGGAAAGGCCGCGGCCTGCATGCCGGCGTAGTGCATGCCCGAAATCGCCAGGCCCATGACGGCGGCGGCACCGAACTGGTAGGGCCGACGCCGCAGGTCGTCGAAGCTGCGCAGCCAGAAGAACAGCCACAGCGCGACGCCCGAGGCCACCACCGCGATGATGGCCGAGGCGATCACCCAGGCCGCATCCCAGACGATGGCGGGCGACATGTCCAGCGCCGCCATGCCGACATAGTGCATGGCGCAGATGCCCGTGCCCATGACGAGGGCGCCGGCCACCAGCCGTGTCGCGTCCAGACGTCCCAGGCTGGCCACGCCCAGCGCCACGGCCGAAGTCAGCACCGCCGCCAACAGCGATGCCAGGGTCAGGCCATAGCTGTAGCCGAGCCGGGTGGGCAAAGAGAAGGCGAGCATGCCGATGAAGTGCATGGACCAGATGCCGACGCCCATCACCAGCGAGCCCCCCGATCCCCACAGCAACGCTGCCACCCGCTCCGGCCGGTGCACCCGCACGGCCAGGTCGAGTGCGACATAGGACGCCAGCGCAGCGATCACCACCGAGGCCAGGACGCCCCAGGGATCGTGCGAAGTCGGGAGATAGAGCATCGGAACACCTCCAGCCTCGCGCTCCCACGCGGACTGCGCAGTGCGGCTTCTATTTGTTACTGGAATCGTACCATTCAGTCGAAACTTTTGTGCGATTTTCCGAGCATCAGACCTTGCCAAGCACCGAGTCGGAAAACGCCAGTGGAGCGTTGCCGGCACTGCGGTGGTTGTCACCATCCTGCGCCCAGGACTGCAGGGCCTGTGCCGACATCGGTCGTGCGAAGTGGTAGCCCTGCAGTTCGTCGCAGCCCATCTGCAGCAGGATGTCGTTCTGCGCCGCTGTCTCCACGCCCTCGGCCACCACGCGCAGGCCCAGGGCGTGCGACAGGCGGATCACCGCGTCGACCACAGCGCGCGCGTCGTTGCTGCTTTCCAGGTCCTGCACGAAGCTGCGGTCGATCTTCAGCTGCCGGGCCGGCAACTGGCGCAGGTAGCTCAGACTGGAGTAGCCGGTGCCGAAGTCGTCGATCGACAGGTACACGCCGATGCGCGCGAGGTTGTCGAAAGTGCGCTGCGTGGCCTTGATGTCCTCCATGGCCACCGACTCGGTGATCTCGCACAGCAGCTGCGAGGCCGGCACGAAGTTGCGCTGCAGCGCCTGCTCGATGCGCTGCACCAGGTCGCTCTCGCGCAGCTGGTGCACCGACAGGTTCACCGACACGCGCATGCGCAGGCCCTGGTCGGCCCAGGCATGCATCTGCCGGCAGGCCTCCTCGATGACCCAGCCGCCGAGCTGGTTGATCAGGCCGAAACGCTCGGCCAGCGGGATGAACTCCTCGGGCTCCACCAGGCCGCGCTCGGGATGCTGCCAGCGCAGCAGCGCCTCCACCCCGTGCACCTGGCCTCGCTTGCCATCGATCTTGGGCTGGTAGTGCAGGGCCAACTGGCCACGCGCCAAGGCCTGGCGCAGGTCGCTGAGCAGGCTCAGCTGTTCGCCGGCGCCGCGGTCCATGTGGGCCTCGAACAGCGCGCAGCTGTTGCCGCCGTTGCGCTTGGCCACGTACATGGCGGCGTCCGCATTGGCGACCAGCTTGTTGCGCTCGCCCTGGTCCGGGTAGACCACCACGCCGATGGAGCAGCCGATCTGCACACTGCGCCCCGCCACGTCGAAGGGCTGGCTCAGGGCCTGCGCTACGCGGCCGCCCAGCGTCATGCAGTCGGCCACGCTGCCGGCGTCCTCCACCAGCAGCAGGAATTCGTCGCCGCCCACGCGTGCCACCGTGTCGCTGCTGCGCGCCAGTTGCTGCAGCCGGCCGGCCGCGGCCTGGAGCACCGCGTCGCCGGCGGCGTGGCCGAAGATGTCGTTGACCGGCTTGAAGCCGTCCAGGTCGATGAACAGCACGCCGATGCGCTCGGCCTTGCGCTGGCTAATGCTCTCGTCGGCGCGTTCATGGCGCGACAGGGCGTGGGCCAGCCGGTCCTCGAACAGCAACCGGTTCGGCAGGCCGGTCAGCGGGTCGCTGAAGGCGCGCCGGTGCAGTTCGTCGTTGGCCGACTGCAACTCGGCGTTGGCTGCCTGCAGCGAAGACGACAGCCTGGCCGTGCGGCGCTGCATGCGGTAATCCCACGAGGAAACCCCCAGCGTCAGCAGCAACAGCAGCACACAGGCCACACCCACCGCGATGGCCAGCCCGCGGCCGCCCAGGGCGTCCACGCTCAGGCAGACAGCGTCCTGCGGGAACGAGGCGGCCGCCATGCCTGCGTAGTGCATGCCGGCGATCGCCAGGCCCATCACGGCCGCGGCCACGATCTGGTAGATCCAGCCCCGCAGGCCCTGGAAACCGCGCAGCCAGAAGAACAGCCACAGCGCCACCGCAGAGGCGCCGACGGCGATCACCGCCGAGGCCGCTACCCAGCCCATGTTCCAGACGATGCCGGGCGCCATGTCCAGCGCCGCCATGCCCATGTAGTGCATGGCACAGATGCCCAGGCCCATGACACCGGCGCCGACCAGCACGCGCACCAGGCCCAGCCGCCCCAGGCTGGCAATGCCCAGGGCAACGCCCGAGGTGAGCACCGCCGCGACGAAGGAGACGGCCGTCAGTCCGGGCGTGTAGCCCAGCTGGATCGGCAGCGAGAACGCCAGCATGCCGACGAAGTGCATGGACCAGATGCCGGTGCCCATCACCAGCGATCCACCCAGCCACCACAGCAGCGCCGTGAGCCGATCAGGCTGACGCACGCGCCGTGCCAGATCCAGCGTCACGTAGGACGCCGCGCTGGCAATCAGCACGGAGGCCAGGACGCCCCAGACGTCGTATGAGGTGGGAAGAAAGCTCATCGAACCGTGCAGCCCCGTCTGGTCCGCAAGCGCGTGTGGCGAAGGCTTCATTATTGCCAATACCGTCCAATTGATCTGCGCATTTATCACCAATTTAAGGACATATCGCGGGGGCCGGCCCGCCCATAATCGCCGCCCATGTCTTCGCCTACTTGGCCGGCCCATGCCGGCGCCATCACCGACGTGGCCGGCATCGAGGTCGGCCATTTCACCGATTCCCGCCGACCGACCGGCTGCAGCGTGGTGCTGGCGCGCGGCGGCGCCGTGGCCGGCGTGGACGTGCGCGGCGCAGCGCCCGGCACGCGCGAGACCGACCTGCTGGCACCGTCCAACCTGGTCGAACGCGTGCACGCGGTGATGCTGGCCGGCGGCAGCGCGTTCGGCCTGGCCACGGCCGACGGCGCCATGCGCTGGCTCGAAGAGCAAGGCGTGGGGCTGGACGTGCGTTTCGCCACCGTGCCGCTGGTGCCGGCTGCCGTGCTGTTCGACCTGCCCCTGGGCGACGCCCGCATCCGCCCCGACGCCGCCGCCGGCTATGCCGCCTGCGCCGCTGCCAGCGGCGCGGCACCGGCCCAGGGCAACGTGGGCGCCGGCGCCGGTGCCATGGTGGGCAAGGTGTTCGGCGCGGCGCGCGCCATGAAGGGTGGCATCGGTACGGCCAGCGTCAGCGTGGACGGCGTGACCGTCGGCGCGCTGGTAGCCGCCAACCCACTCGGCGACGTGGTCGAACCGGCCACGGGCCGCGTGATCGCCGGTGCGCGCACGGTCGATGGCCGGGCGCTACTGGACACACGCCGCGCACTGCTGGCCGGCGAGGCGCCCCGCCCCATCCTGGCCGGCACCAACACCACGCTGGCCGTGATCGCCACCGATGCGGCCATCACCAAGCCGCAGGCGCACCGCCTGGCCCAGGCCGGCCACGACGGGCTGGCCCGGACCATCAACCCGGTGCACACCATGTCGGATGGCGACACGGTGTTCGCGCTGGCCACGGGCCTCGCGCCGTCGCCTTCGCCGGGCATGATGGTGCTGGCGACGATGGCGGCAGAGGCCGTGGCTCGGGCCGTGCTGCAGGCCGTGTGGGCGGCCGAGGCGGTGCGCGTAGGCGACCTGCAGTTGCCAGCGGCACGCGACTTCGCCCGCCCATGACATCCCTGCCACGCACGCTGCGGCTCGCACTGCTGGGCCTGCGCGACCTGCTGGTCTCGGCCGGCCCGCTGGTGCTGCTGCCCATCGCCATCCTGGCCGCGGCCTACTGGTACCTGCAGCCGCAACCGCCGACCAGCCTGCGGCTGGCCACTGGCCCGGCCGGCAGCGCCTACGCGGCCTTCGGCCAGCGCTACGCCGATGCCTTGCGCAGCCATGGCATCACGGTGGAGCTGGTGCCAACGGACGGTTCGCTCGACAACCTCGCACTGCTGCGCCGCGGCGAGGCCGAGGCGGCCTTCGTGCGCGGCGGCAGCGCCGACCCGGTGGCCGACGAGGAGGCTGGCCTGCAGTCCCTGGGCGCGCTGTTCTACGAGCCGCTGTGGATCTTCTACCGGCCCGACGCGCTGCGCCCGGCCCAGCGCCGCGCCGGCCCGCTGCAGTCGCTGGCCGCGCTCGCGCCCCTGCGCGTGAACGTGGACAAGGCCGGCAGCGGCGTGCCCGACATCCTGGAGCGCATGCTGCGCGCCAACCGGCTCGACCCGGCCGCCATGCAGGTCTCGCACCTGGCGCAGAGCCCGGCCACCGAGGCGCTGGAAGGCGGCCTGCTCGACGTGATGGTGCTGGCCTCGGCCCCCGAGTCACCGCTGGTGCAACGCCTGTTGCGCGCACCCGGTGTCGCGCTCGTGGACCTGCGCCAGAGCGATGCCTACACGCGGATCTTCCCGTTCTTCTCGTCCGTGCGCCTGCCGCGCGGCATCGTCGACCTGGCCAAGGACCTGCCGGTCGACGACGTGTCCATGCTGGCGGCGACGACGTCGCTGTTGGTGCGTGAGCAGACCCATCCCGCCCTGCGCCAGCTGCTGGCGCAGGCCGCGCAAGGCATCCATGGCGGTGCCGGCTGGTTCAACCGCGTGCGCGACTTCCCGAACACGCGCACCAGCGAACTGCCCGTCAGCAGCGAGGGCGACCGCGCCATCAACGGTCAGCCGCCGTTCTGGCAGCGCTACCTGCCGTTCTGGGCCAGCAACCTGGTCGAACGCATGTGGCTGGTGCTGGGCGGCCTGCTGGTGCTGCTGCTGCCGCTGTCGCGCGTGGTGCCGCCGCTCTACATCTTCCGGGTGCGCAAGCGCGTGTTCCGCTGGTACGCGCAACTGCGCGAGATCGAGGCGCGCACCGGTGATGCCGACGCATCGCCCGACCGGCTGCTGGAGCAGCTGGACCACCTCGACCGCGTGGTCGACAAGGTGGCGGTGCCGCTGTCTTACGCGGACGAGCTGTACGCGCTGCGGCACAACATCCATGCCGCGCGCAAGCGGGTCCTGGCACGCCGACTGGACCCGGGCGACTGATTACTTCAGTGCCTTGAAGCGCACGCGCTTGGGCTTGGCGCCCTCTTCGCCCAGGCGGCGCTTCTTGTCGGCCTCGTACTCCTGGTAGTTGCCGTTGTAGAAGACCCATTGCGAGTCGCCTTCGGCCGCCAGGATGTGGGTGGCGATGCGGTCCAGGAACCAGCGGTCATGGCTGATGACCAGCACGGTGCCGGCGTATTCCAGCAGCGCGTCTTCGAGCGCGCGCAGGGTTTCCACGTCCAGGTCGTTCGACGGTTCGTCCAGCATCAGCACGTTGCCGCCCTGGATCAGCGTCTTGGCCAAGTGCAGTCGGCCGCGTTCGCCGCCCGACAGGTTGCCGACCTTCTTCTGCTGGTCCTGGCCGTTGAAGTTGAAGCGGCCCGCGTAGGCGCGGCTGGCCATCTGGAACTTGCCGACGTTGATGATGTCCAGGCCGCCCGAGATGTCTTCCCAGACGGTCTTGTCGTTGGCCAGCTCGTCGCGGTGCTGGTCGACGAAGGCCATCTTGACGGTCTGGCCGACGACGACCTCGCCGCTGTCGGGCTGCTCCCGGCCTGCGATCAGCTTGAACAGCGTGGACTTGCCGGCGCCGTTGGGGCCGATGATGCCGACGATGGCACCGGGCGGGATGTTGAAGCTCAGCTTGTCGATCAGCAGCCGGTCGCCGAAGCTCTTGCTGACGTCCTTGAATTCGAAGACCTGCTGGCCCAGGCGGTCGGCCACGGGGATGAAGATCTCGTTGGTCTCGTTGCGCTTCTGGTAGTCGACGTCCGACAGTTCCTCGAAACGCGCAAGCCGCGCCTTGCTCTTGGCCTGGCGCGCCTTGGGGTTCTGGCGCGACCATTCCAGTTCCTTCTTCAAGGCCTTGGCGTGGGCTTCCTCGCTCTTTTGCTCCTGCGCCAGACGCTCGCCCTTCTGCTCCAGCCAGGTGCTGTAGTTGCCCTTCCATGGGATGCCGCGGCCGCGGTCCAGTTCCAGGATCCACTCGGCCGCGTTGTCCAGGAAGTAGCGGTCATGGGTGATGGCCACCACGGTGCCGCTGAAGCGCTGCAGGAACACTTCCAGCCACTCCACCGACTCGGCGTCCAGGTGGTTGGTGGGCTCGTCGAGCAGCAGCATGTCGGGCTTGGACAGCAGCAGCTTGCACAGCGCCACGCGGCGCTTTTCGCCGCCGGACAGCAGGCCGATCTTGGCGTCCCATGGCGGCAGGCGCAGCGCGTCGGCGGCGATCTCGATCTGGTGCTCCGAATCGGTGCCGGCCGCGGCGATCACCGCTTCCAGCTGGCCCTGCTCGGCCGCCAGCGCGTCGAAATCGGCGCCTTCCTCGGCATAGGCGGCGTAGATTTCTTCGAGCCGTGCCTTGGCGGCGTTGACCTCGCCCATGGCTTCGTCGATGGCCTCGCGCACCGTGTGCTCGGGGTTGAGCTTGGGCTCCTGCTCCAGGTAGCCGATCGACAGGCCGGCCATCGGCATGGCCTCGCCCTCGAACTCCTTGTCGACGCCGGCCATGATCTTGAGCAGCGAGGACTTCCCGGAGCCGTTCAGGCCCAGCACGCCGATCTTGGCGCCCGGGAAAAAGGAGAGCGAAATGTCTTTCAAAATCTGCCGCTTGGGCGGCACGGTCTTGGAGACGCGGTTCATGGTGTAGACGTACTGGGCCATGCAGAAGGTCCTGGACAGAGCAAAAAAGAAGGGCCGTGAGACCGGCCGAATGGGGGATTATCGTCTGCGTGCGACAATGCGCCGGTCGGTGGCCTTCCAGTTGGCCATCGCACCAGCACTCTGCTGGGGGGGTTCGCGCATCACTGCTGCAGCCGACGCCCTACTCTCAATCCAATACGTCTGCCTAAGACTGGTGCGATGGCTCCCCATCGCGACAGGCCGATTCCATAGCGCCCTGGAAGGGTGCCCCATTGTTGTCCATGACATTTGACGAACTGAACCTGGCTCCGGCCATCCTGCAAGCCGTGCGCGAGCAGGGTTACGACACTCCCACCGCGATCCAGGCCCAGGCCATTCCGGTCATCCTCGAAGGCCGCGACCTGCTGGGCGGCGCCCAGACCGGCACCGGCAAGACCGCCGCCTTCACGCTGCCGCTGCTGCAGCGCCTCTCGCAATCCGAAGCCCCGCGCAACAAGTTCAACGGCAAGGGCATCCGTGCCCTGGTGCTGACGCCCACGCGCGAACTCGCCGCCCAGGTCGAGGAATCGGTCCAGACCTATGGCAAGTACCTGAACCTCAGCTCCACCGTGGTCTTTGGCGGCGTGGGCATGAACCCGCAGATCAACAAGGTCAAGGCCGGCGTGGATGTGCTGGTGGCCACCCCCGGCCGCCTGCTCGACCTGCTGCAGCAAGGCGTGCTGGACCTGGGCCAGGTGCAGATGCTGGTGCTGGACGAAGCCGACCGCATGCTGGACATGGGCTTCATCCACGACGTGAAGAAGGTGCTGGCCGTGGTGCCCAAGGCCAAGCAGAGCCTGCTGTTCTCGGCCACCTTCAGCGACGAGATCCGCGAGCTGGCCGCCACGCTGCTGCGCGACCCGCAATCGATCCAGGTCACGCCGCGCAACACCACGGTGCAGCGCATCACGCAGGTGATCCACCCCGTGGGCCGCGCCAAGAAGAAGGCCGCGCTGCTGCACATCATCCAGCAGCACAACTGGAGCCAGGTGCTGGTGTTCACGCGCACCAAGTTCGGCGCCAACCACGTGGCCGAGTTCCTGGCCAAGAACGGCGTGACCGCCATGGCCCTGCACGGCAACAAGAGCCAGGGTGCCCGCACCCAGGCACTGGCCGGCTTCAAGAGCGGCGACATCCGTGCGCTGGTGGCCACCGACATCGCGGCCCGCGGCATCGACATCGACGAGCTGCCGCACGTCGTGAACTACGAGATCCCCAACGTCAGCGAAGACTACGTGCACCGCATCGGCCGCACCGGCCGCGCCGGCGCCAGCGGCGAAGCCGTGAACCTGGTCTGCATGGACGAGGAAGGCTTCATGCAGGACATCGAAGACTTCACCAAGCAGCGCATCCCGGTGCAGGTGCTGGAAGGCTTCGGCCCCGAGCCCGGCGAGAAGGGCGAGCCCATCGCCATGGGCCGCCAGACCCTGTGGGGCGGTGCAGGCAAACCGCCGAGCCGTGAAGTCATGGCGGCCGCGGCCAAGGCCGCGCGCAGCGAGATGATGCAGCGCATGCGCGACAACAAGGGCCAGAACGGTGGCGGTGGTGGTGCCGGCCGTGGCCAAGGCGGCGGCAACGGTGCAGGCCGCTCGGCGCAGGGCCAGCAGCAACGCGGACCGCAAGGCGGTGGCGGCCGCCCGGCCGGCGGCCACAATGGCCCGCGCCACAACGGCGCAGGCGGCGGTGGTGGCTACGGCGGCAACGGTGGCGGCGCGGGTGGCGGCCACGGCCAGCCCGATCCGCTGCGCACTTCCACGCTGGGCGGCCGTGCCAAGCCGGCACCGCGCAGCACCGCAGGCGGTCAGCCTGATCCGATGCGCACCAGCGTGGACAGCATGGGCGGCGGTGGCCGCAACCGCGGCTTCGGCGGCGGTGGTGGCGGTCGCGGCGGCCGCAGCGGTGGCCACGGCGGCGGCGGCGGTTCCCGCGGCGGCTTCGGTGGCGGCGGCGGCTACGGCCGCTGACTCGGCTCAGTCCCTGATGAACAGCGTGCGCAGGGGCTGGTCGCCGACCTGGCGGCTCCAATGCCCGTGCACGCTGGCGTCGAAGGTGCTACCGCTCGGCAGCACGTCGGCCGAATAGAAGTGCTCCCCAGGACCGAAGACGCGCGAGCTTCCGTCCTGCAGGCCGATCTCCATCTGGCCCGACAAGATCACCACCCATTGCGGCGTGACCGTCACATGGAACTGGCTGCGAAAGCCCACCGGGCTCTCGCGCAGCTGGTAGCCGCCGCTGGGCCGCAGCGCCGACAGCGCCGACTGCGGCGTGCCTTCGTCCAGTGCCACGTCTTCCTCCTTGAAGCGGGCGCGGCCATCGGTGTCGGTGAACAGAATCGTCTTGCGAAAGTGGGGCATCTGGGAAGTCCTCGGAAAGCCCGGCATTGTCGCGTCTGGCCTGCAGTGCGGGCGCGGTATAAACGCCGCCCATGCCCTCCCCTTCTTTTCCGCTGCTCGCCATCGACTGGGGCACGAGTTCGCTGCGCGGCGCGCGCATCGCGGCCGACGGCCAGGTGCTGGAGCAGCGCGGCCTGGCGCGCGGCATCCTGAGCGTGCCTGCCGGCGGCTTCGAGGCCGTCCTCGACGAGTGCTTCGGCGACTGGCGCGCCCAAAGCGCGCTCTGCCTGGTCTCCGGCATGGCTGGCAGCCGCCAGGGCTGGCTGGAAGCGCCCTACTGCCCCTGCCCGGCCGGCTTTGCCGAACTCGCAGCACAGCTGGCCTGGGTGCCTGGTGCACGCAGCCCGGTGGCCATCGTGCCCGGCCTGTCCATGGACCAGGGCGGCCTGCCCGACGTAATGCGCGGCGAGGAGGTGCAGATCTTCGGCGCCATGCGGCTGAGCGGCCAGGCCGACGGCCTGTTCGTGCTGCCCGGCACGCACAGCAAATGGGCCCAGGCCGAGGCCGGCCGCGTGACCGGGTTTCGCAGCTTCATGACCGGCGAGGTCTATGCGCTGCTGAGCCAGCATTCCATCCTCGCGCGCACACTGAACGCCGAGGCCCCGTTCGACGAGGCCGCCTTCGTACAGGGCGTGGCCCGCGCGCGCGATGCGGGCGGCCTGCTGCACCACGCCTTCGGCGCCCGCGCGCTCACGCTGTTCGGCCAGCTGGATGCCGACAGGATGGCCAGCTACCTCTCCGGCCTCGTGATCGGCGCCGAGCTGCACGGCGCCGCGCCCAGGCCCGATGCGCCGATCGTGCTGATCGGTTCCGAATCGCTCGCAGCCCGCTACGCGCTCGCGCTCGAAGTCCACGGCGTTGCAAGCCGCCGGCTCGGTGCCGAAGCCACCTGGGCCGGGCTGCATGCCCTGGCCCGCACCCTGGATTGACCCCATGCCCACCCACGATCTCCTGAGCGCAGCCATGCGCACCCTGCCCCTGGTCGCCATCCTGCGCGGCCTGACGCCGGCCGAGGCACCCGCCATCGGCGCGGCGCTGGATGCCGCCGGCTTCGCCATGCTCGAGGTGCCGCTCAACTCGCCGCAGCCGCTGGACAGCATCGCGCTGCTGGCCGCAAGCCACCCGGCCAAGCTGGTCGGCGCGGGCACCGTGCTGACGGCGGCCCAGGTGCGTGAGGTGCACGGCGCTGGCGGCCGCCTGGTGGTGGCGCCCAACTTCGAGGCCGAGGTCGTGCGCGAGGCCGTGCGCCTGGGCATGGTCTGCCTGCCCGGCATCCTGACGCCGACCGAGGCCTTCGGCGCGCTCGCGGCCGGCGCGCACGGGCTCAAGCTGTTCCCGGCCGAGATGGGCTCGCCCGCCGTGGTCAAAGCCCTGCTGGCCGTGCTGCCGGCCGGCACGCCGCTGCTGCCCGTGGGCGGTGTCTCGGTGGCCAACATCGCCGAGTGGCGCGCCGCTGGCGCGGCCGGCTGCGGCATCGGCTCGGCGCTGTACAAGCCCGGCAAGAGCGCAGTGGCCGTGGCGCAGGACGCCCGCGCGTTCTCGGCGGCCTGGCACGGCGCGCAGGCCGCCTGAAGTCGCTCAGGGCCCGGCCACGCCCTGCTCGCGCAGCAGCCGGTCCAGCGCCTCGGCCACCAGCGGGCGGCTGAAGAAATAGCCCTGGAAGGCCTGGCAGCCCTCGCTGGCCAGGAAGTCGCGCTGCGCGGCCGTTTCCACGCCTTCGGCGATCACGTTCAGGCCCAGGCTTTGCGCGAGCCGGATCACGGTGCGCGCGATCGCCGAATCGTTGGCGTTCACCAGCACGTCGCGCACGAAGGACTGATCGATCTTGAGCTGGTCCAGAGGCAGCTTCTTGAGGTAGGCCAGCGAGGAGTAGCCGGTGCCGAAGTCGTCGAGCGCGAAGCGCACACCGAGGTCCTTCAGCGCGTCCATCTTGGAGACGATGGCCTGCATGTCGTCCACCAGCACGCTCTCCGTCAATTCGAGCTTGAGCCGCTGCGGGTCGGCACCGGTCTGGTCGAGCACCGAGCGCACCTGGCGCACGAACTCGTTGTGCCGGAACTGCCGCGCGCTGACGTTGACGGCCATGGTCAGACCCGCCAGCGCCGGTTGCCGGCCCCATTCGGC
Source organism: Pseudorhodoferax sp. LjRoot39 (assembly GCF_964253035.1). Taxonomy (NCBI): domain Bacteria; kingdom Pseudomonadati; phylum Pseudomonadota; class Betaproteobacteria; order Burkholderiales; family Comamonadaceae; genus Pseudorhodoferax; species Pseudorhodoferax sp. LjRoot39. Next base: position 5,053,484 of record NZ_CAXUQL020000001.1, read on the forward strand.
CAGTTGCCGGCACGCGATCTCCAGCACGCGGTGCCCCAGCAGCAGGATCATGCCGGTCTCCTCCGCGAGCGGGATGAACTCGGCCGGTGAGACCAGGCCACGTGCCGCGTGCCGCCAGCGCACCAGCGCCTCCACGCCCGTGATGCGGCTTGCGCCATCGACCTGCGGCTGGTATTGCAGGAAGAACTCGCGCTGCACGAAGGCCTGGCGCAGGTCGCCCTCCAGCGCCGCGCGCGCCGTCACAGCCGCCTCCAGGCCCGGGTCGAAGAAGCGCAGCGTGTGCTTGCCAGCCGCCTTGGCCTGGTACATCGCGATGTCGGCCTGCTTGAGCAGATCGCCCGCGCTCTCGGTGCCGGCGCTGAAGCTGGCCACGCCGATGCTGGCGGTGCTCTGGTGTTCGTAGCCTTCGAGCCGGTAGGGCTGGGCCAGCGCGGCCAGGATCTTCTCGCCCACGCGGCGCGCCTGCACGGCGATCTCCTGCGGCACGGCGCTGAGTTCCTCCAGCACGATCACGAACTCGTCGCCCCCGAGCCGCGCCACCGTGTCGACCTCGCGCACGCAGGACACCAGGCGCATCGCCACCTGCTGCAGCAGCATGTCGCCCTTGTCGTGGCCCAGCGTGTCGTTCAGGGTCTTGAAGTTGTCCAGGTCCATGCACAGCAGCGCGCCGCCGGTGCGGTGGCGCACGCAGCTGGCCAGCGCCTTGTGCAGCCGGTCCTGCAGCAGCTGGCGGTTGGGCAGGCTGGTCAGGCCGTCGTAGAAGGCCAGTTTCTGGATCTTGGCCTCGGCCTGCTTGCGCTGCGTGATGTCGGTGTCGATCATGAGCACGGAGCGCGGCACGCCCTGCTCGTCGCGCACCAGCGTCCAGCGCGCCTCCACCTGCACGGCCTGGCCCAGTTTGCGCCGCCGCGCCACCTCGCCATTCCATTCGCCGCTGGCCATGAGTTCCTCATGGGCGTGGCCGCCCATGGTTTCGTCCTCGAACAGCAGACTGGCCACCGATTGGCCCATGGCCTCTTCGGCGCGCCAGCCGTAGAGCCGCTCGGCGCTCTTGTTCCAGTACTGCACGCGGCCTTCGGTGTCGGCCACGACGATGGCGTCGCGCGCCTTGTCCAGCAGCGAAGCCTGGTGGCGGATGTGCTCGTCGGCCTGGCGGCGGTCGAGCTCGGCGGCCACGCGCACGGCGAAGATGCGCAGCGTGGAGGCCAGGAATTCCTGGTGGCGCAGCGGCTCGGCGAACACCACCAGCACGAAGCCGCTCACGCGCTGGTTCGCGTCGAACAGGCTGTGCCCGGCATAGGCCTGCCCCCCGATCGAGGCCAGCAGCGGATACGGTGCAAAGGCCTCGGCCACGCCTTCGGTGACCACGTAGGCGCCGCTGCCCAGCAGGCCGGCCAGCCGGCTGCCGGCCAGCGGCGCGTCGAAATTGCGCCGCACCTGCCCGTGCACCACCGCACCCAGCGTGCGCGCCACCATCGACTCCGGCCCCAGCGTGGCGATGAAGCTGGCCTGCGCGCCCAGCGCGTCGGCCATGTTCAGTGCCAGCTGCTCGAAGAACTCCGTGCCGGTGCTGGCCGACACCGCGGCCGCCACCTTGAGCATGGCCGTCTGCACGCGCTGCTGGGCCTCCTGCGTGAGGCGCTGCTGCTCGCGCGCGCGCAGCGTCACGAGGCCGAAGGCCAGGTCCTCGGCCAGCGCCTGCAGCAGCGTGACCTCGTCCTCGGTCGGCGTCGCCACCTCGCCCGAGTACAGGTAGAACAGGCCGAAGGTGCGCGCGCCGTCGCGCAGCGGCAGGCAGACCAGGCCGCGGTAGCCGTGCGCCAGGGCGTTGGGCGCCCAGAGCGCGCAGCGCGGGTCGTTCTCCACGTCGGGCACGATGATCAGCTGGCCCGTGCGGATCGTGAGTCCCACCGGGCCTTGTCCGGCCGGCCTGTCGGCAGCCCAGCTCATCGGGAAGCTGCCGATGTAGCCGCGCTCGTCGCCCACCTTGGCAGCCGGCTCGACGCTGCGCTCGGCATCGTCGCGTGCGAAGCCGACCCAGGCCATGGCATAGCCGCCGATGTCCACCGTGATGCGGCACAACTCTTCCAGCAGCGACTGCTCCGAGCTGGCGCGGACCAGGCTCTCGTTGCAGGCCGACAGCATGCGCTGGGCCCGGCTCACGCGGGCCAGCGCGGCCTCGGCACGCAGGCGCGCACTGACATCCAGACTGCGCACCAGGCGGGCGGGCCGGCCGGCGAAGTCGATCGTCGTGCCGGAGACTTCGACATCGAATTCGCTGCCGTCCTTGCGGCGGTGCCGCAGCCGCAGGTTGGCGAAGGCGTCGCCCGGCATGACGACGCGCGGCGCCGTCTCGCCGGGCGCGCGCAGGTCGGTCATGGGCCTGCCGAGCAGCTCCTGCGGCTCATAGCCGTACATCTGGGCGGCGCTGCGGTTCACGGCCAGCACGCGCAGCGTCGGCATCTCGGTCACGAACATGGGCTGCGGGTTGAGGTCGAACAGCGCGCGGTACTTGTCGGCCGCCTCGCGCAGCCGGGCGTGCATGCGGTGGCGGTCGATCGTCACGCCCAGCGTCTCACCCAGGATCTGCACGTTGCCGATGTCGCGGTCGTAGAAGGCCTGGGGCGCGGCGTAGACTGCCAGCAGCACGCCGACCATGCCCTCGCCCGAACGCAGCGGCGCGATGATCATGGAGCGCACGCCATCGGCCCGGGCCCGCGCGCGGTCCAGCCGGTCGTCGAACAGCGTGTCGTCGCTGATCATCACGCGGCCCTGGGCCAGGGCCTTGGCCGACAGGCTGATCTCCATGTTGGCGCGTCGTCCGACCTGCTCGCGCAGCAGGCCGGAGCCCGCCGCGATCACCAGCACGCCCGCTTCATCGGCCAGTTCCAGCGACATGCCGTCGGCGTTCAGCAGTTCCTGCGTGCGCTGCACGGCGCGGTCCATCAGCGACTGCAAGGGGACATCGAGCGCGGCGAATTCCTGCTGCAGCTGGGCGATGCGGATGCGGTCCTGCGCATCGCGCCGGCTTTCCTGCTTGGCGCGGGTGTGGGCCGTGAGGTCGGTGCGGCCAGCCATCTCCAGGAAGCGCTGCTGGCTCTGGGCCACCGCGCTGCGCAGCGGCTCCTGCTCGGCCAGCACGCCGAGCCCCTGCAGCAACGGCGCCAGCATCCAGTCGAACTCCGGGTCCGGCGGCCCCGCCGGCGGCGGCCGGACACTGTCGGGGGGAATGTCGGGCGGGGGCATGTTCACAGTAGACCATGCTGGCACAGCGCCACACCAGGGCCTGCACCCCGGGGCGCCGCGCGTCGGGCCCGGCTGGCCGTCCGGCCGCCTCAGAAGGTGTGAACGAACCGCGCACCTGAGCGATCATTCAGTGCATGAGCACGGCGAAGACCAGGAACACAGTTGAACAAGCCCAGCCAGGCTTGTTCGGGCAAGGGGAACTGTCGGCAAGCGGCGAAGCGCCGGTGCAGGTTGCGGCCAGCGCGCAAGGCGCACCACGGGTGATGTCGCCGGTGCGCAACCAGGTGGAACTGCGCCCCGTCGACCTGGACGCGATGCTGGGGCTTGCGCACCCGGCGCGCACTGTGTGGGCCTTCGTGCAGACCATGGACTTGGCACCGCTGTATGCGCGCATCAAGTCGGCTGGCAGCCGCGGTGGCGCTCCAGCCATCGACCCTGCGATCCTGGTGGCGCTGTGGCTGTGGGCCACGGTGGACGGCGTAGGCTCGGCACGCGAGATCGATCGGCTGTGCGAGCGCGATGACGCTTACCGCTGGATCTGCGGTGGCGTGGGCGTGAACTACCACTCGCTGGCAGACTTTCGCACCGAGCACGAAGCCTGGCTGGACACGCAGCTGACGCGCTCGATCACCTCGCTGCTCGAGCGCCGGCTGGTCACGCTCGATGTCGTGGCACAGGACGGACTGCGCGTGCGTGCGCACGCCAAGGCCTCCAGCTTTCGCCGCCGCGACAAGCTGGCCGAACTGCACGCCCAAGCGCAAGAGCAGGTCCGTGCGCTCAAGCGCGAACTGCGCGAGGACGCCGGTGCCAGTGCGCGGCGCAAGCAAGCGGCCATCGAGCGCGCTGCGCGCGAGCGTGAGCAATGCCTGGCGGCCGCTGTGGCCACGATGGGCAAGCTGCAGCGCAAGACGCCGGCCCAGCCCAAAGCGGCCAAGCGGTCCAGGCAGTCCCCGGGCGATGAACCCCCGGTGGCACATGCACCGCTGCGGTCAAGCCCGAACCCGAACCGCGCGTGAGCACCACCGATCCCCAGGCGCGCGTGATGAAGATGGCCGATGGAGGCTTTCGCCCGGCCTTGAACGCGCAACTGGCTGTTGATGTCCAGACCCAACTCATCGCCGCGGTCGCCATCACCAACAGCGGCAGCGACATGGGCCAGATGGCTCCGGTACACCAAGACCTCCAGCAGCGCTACGCCACCACGCCGCAGCACTGGCTGGCAGACGGGGGCTTCACCAAGCTTGCCGCCATCGACGAGCTGACCGAGCGCGGCACCCAGCCGGTGGTGCCGCCGCCGCGCAGCCGCAACCCGAGCATCGACAGCCTGGCGCCCAAAGGCACCGACACCGCGGCGCAAGCCCAGTGGCGCGCATTCATGACCAGCGACTTCGCCAAGGACCTGTACGTCTGGCGTGGCGCCAGCGTCGAATGCGCCAACGCGCAGCTCAGGCGACGCGGTCTGCACCGCTTCAACGTCTGCGGCATGGTCAAAGCGCGCGCTGTGCTGCTGTGGCACGCCTTGGCGCACAACTTGATGCGCATGCGCAGCCTGGGGATCAAGCCAGCGGCATGAATTCAGGGGCATACGCCCCCGCATGAGGCCGTACACGCGCGCAACAGGACGCCAACACATTCCACGGCTGCGCGCCGTGTCTGCCCGCGCGATGTGACCCGCGGACCAACTGGCGCCTTTGCCGGCACCTTGGCGTCGGCCTGCATCGTTGACAGGTGGTTCGTTCACGGCTTGTCAGGCCACGTCTTCGGCGGCCTCCAGCGGCTCCGGCGCCAGCAGCGCCAGCGATTCCTGCAACAGCGCATGCAGCGCCGCCACGCGCGCATCGCCCAGCAGGCGGTTCAGTTCCAGCTGGGCTTTCTTCCAGCGCTGGCGCGCCTCGGCGCGCTTGGCGCGGCCGGCTTCGGTCAGCGTCACCAGCCGGCTGCGGCCATCGCTGCCGGGTCCCTGCTCCACCCAGCCGGCCGCCACCAGTGGCTGCAGGTTGCGCGTGAGCGTGGACGGCTGCAGGCGCAACTGGCGTGCCAAAGCGCCAGGCTGGGCCGGGCCGAGCTTGTCCAGTGCCGTGAGCAGCGAGAACTGCGTGGTCTTGAGCCCGACCTGGGCAAGTTCGGCGTCGTACAGCCTTGCCACGCGGCGCATCAGCTGGCGCAGCTGCAGATGGGTGCAACCCTGCGGCATGGCTTTGGCTTGGAGCACGGTTCCCATAGAATCATTGTAGCTACAACAGTTGTGGCTGCAATCGATGGAGAAGACATGAGCACGGAAGAAGAAGCCCGCGTCCGCTGGGAGCAGGAATTCGAGGCCGCCAAGCACCGCATGCACGCGGGCGGTGGCAAGCCCGGCCTGGCGCGGCCCGAGCAGGTGGCGGGCAAGACCGGCCTTCAGATCATGCAGGCCATGCTGGCAGGCGAGCTGCCCTACCCGCACATCGCCGAGACACTGGATTTCGGCCTGGTCGAGGTCGGCTACGGCCTCGCGGTATTCCAGGGCACGCCGCAGCTCATGCACTACAACCCGCTGGGCAGCGTGCACGGTGGCTGGTTCGCCACCCTGCTGGATTCGGCGCTGGGCTGCGCGATCCACACCACCATGCCGCCCGGACGCGGCTACACCACGGCAGAACTGGGTGTGAACATCGTGCGCGCCGCCACCGTCAAGAGCGGCCCGCTGCGCGCCATCGGCAAGGTGGTCCACAGTGGCCGCCAACTGGCTACCGCCGAAGCCCGCATCGTGGGACCGGACGACAAGCTCTACGCCCACGCCACCACCACCTGCCTGGTGTTCGAAGCACGCGGATGAAGGTGCCGCGGCACAATGGCCGCATGCGATTACTCCACACGATGCTGCGCGTTGGCAACCTCCAGCGCTCGATTGACTTCTACACCCAGGTGCTCGGCATGAAGCTGCTGCGCACCTCCGAGAACCCCGAGTACAAGTACTCGCTGGCCTTCGTCGGCTACGGCAACAACCCGGACCACGCCGAGCTGGAGCTGACCTACAACTGGGGCGTGGACAGCTATGAGATGGGCACGGCCTACGGCCACATCGCGCTGGGCGTGGCCGATGCCTACGCGGCCTGCGAACGGATCAAGGCGGCTGGCGGCCAGGTCACGCGCGAGGCCGGCCCCGTGAAGGGCGGCACCACCGTGATCGCCTTCGTCACCGACCCGGACGGCTACAAGGTTGAGTTGATCCAGCGCGCAGACGAGGCCGGCGGCGGCGGCCTGCGCTGACCGCCGGGCGGGCGGCCACTGCGCCTATTCGGCGCTGACGCCCGCCGCCTTGATCACCTTGCCCCACTTCTCGGTCTCGGCCACGAGGTGGCTGCGCAGCCCCTCGGGCGTGACCTTGTCCATGGGCACGATCTCCGAACTCAGGTCCGCCAGGCGCTGCTTGACCATGTCGTCCTGCAGCGCGCTGCGCAGGGCCTGGTTGATCTTGGCGAGCACCTCGGGCGGCGTGCCCTTGGGCGCGTACACGCCGTGCCAGACCTTCACGTCGAAGCCCTTGAGGCCCTGCTCGTCCAGCGTCTTCACGTCGGGCAGGCTGGCCAGGCGCCTGGGCGTGGTCACGCCGAACACCTTCACGCGCTGGCCGTCCTTGATGACGGGCACGGTCTGCGTGGTCTGGTCGCAGATCAGGTCGACCTGGCCGCTCATGATGTCGGCCAACGCGGGGCCGGCGCCCTTGTAGGGCACGGTGGTCAGGTCCACGCCGATCTGATGGGCCAGCAGCATGCCGCACAGCTGCGAAACCGCGCCGATGCCGGCATTGGCCAGCGTGACCTTGTCCTTGTGCTGCTTCACATAGGCCAGCAGCTCGGGGAAGGTGTTGGCCGGGAAGTCCTTGCGCGAGAGCAGTGTCATGGGCACGTCCATGACCTGGCCGATGTACTCGAAGTCCTTCAGGGGGTCGTAGGGCAGCTTCTTGTACAGCGCGGGCGCGGTCGCCATGCCCATGTGGTGGATCAGGATGGTGTAGCCGTTGGGCTGGGCCTTGGCCACGCGCGCCGGGCCGATGGTGCCGCCCGCGCCCACGGTGTTCTCGACGACCAGCGGTTGCCCCAGCGTCTTGGCCATGGGAATGGCCAGCATGCGCGCCACCACGTCCGTCGGCCCACCGGCCGAGTACGGCACGACCATCGTCACGGGCCGCTCGGGCCAGGCGGACTGGGCCCAGGCCGCGCCCTGCAGCAGCAAGGCGGCGGCGACGGCCACGGAGCGGCGGATACCGGTGGGGGAACACAAGCGCATGGAGTCTCCTGTCTTGGGGGAAAGGGGGGTGGCCGGCCGGGCTTCAGACCGCCCCGGCTGCACGCAGCGCGGCGATGGCGGCGTCGTCCAGGCCGACTTCGCGCAGCAGCGCGTCCGTATGCTCACCGACGGCCGGCACCGCGTCCATCCGGGCTTGCCAGCGGTTGCTGCGGCCCGGCGGCAGCAGCGCCGGCAGGTCGCCGGCCGGCGAACCGACCGTCTGCCAGCGCGCACGCGCCTTGAGCTGCGGGTGCGCCCACAGGCCGGCCATGTCGTTCATGCGGGCGTTGGCGATCTGCGCCTCGTCGAGCCTTGCCAGCACCTGGTCGGTCGACAGCGCCATGAAGGTCTCGTCGATGCGCGCGGCCAGTGCGGCGCGGTTGGCGTTGCGCTGGGCGTTGCTGGCAAAGCGCGGTTCGGTCGCCAGCGGCGTGTCGCGCAGCACGACATCGCAAAAGACCTTCCACTCGCGCTCGTTCTGCAGGCCCAGCATCACCGTCCCGCCATCGCCGGCCTGGAATGGGCCGTAGGGGTAGATGGTGGCGTGCGCGGCCGCGTTGCGCGGCGGCGGCGTGGCGCCGTCGAACGCGTAGTACATCGGAAAGCCCATCCACTCGGCCAGCGACTCCAGCATGGACACGTCGATGTGCGCGCCCTCGCCCGTGCTGGCGCGGCGCAGCAGCGCGGCCAGGATGTTGGTGTAGGCGTACATGCCTGCGGCGATGTCGGCGATGGAGTTGCCGGCCTTGCTCGGCTGTTCCGGCGTGCCCGTCACCGACAGGAAGCCGGCCTCGCTCTGGATCAGCAGGTCGTAGGCCTTCTTGTCGCGGTAGGGGCCATCCTCGCCGTAGCCGGAGATGTCGCAGACCACCAGGCGCGGGTTCACCTGGCTCAGCGTCGCGTAGTCCAGCCCCATGCGCGCGGCGGCGCCGGGCGCGAGGTTCTGCACCAGCACGTCGGCTCCCGCCAGCAGCTTTTTCAGCGCGGCCATGGCGTCGGGATGCTTCAGGTCCAGCGTGAGGCTTTCTTTGGAGCGGTTGGTCCAGACGAAGTGGGACGACAGGCCCCGGGCGCGCTGGTCGTAGGCGCGCGCGAAGTCGCCCACCTCGGGCCGTTCGACCTTGATCACGCGCGCACCCAGGTCGGCCAGCTGGCGGGTGCAGAACGGGGCGGCGATGGCGTGCTCGAGCGAGACGACGGTGATGCCTTGGAGCGGGAGGGTCATGGTGGGAGCAGACGAAATGAAGCGGAGGAAATCAGTCGACGGAAGCGCCGGAGGACTTGACGATGCGGGCCCACTTGGCCAGGTCGTCTTGCAGCAGGGCGGCGAACTGCGCAGGCGTGGTCGGCGGTGCGATCTCCACGCCCTGCTGCTCCAGCTTGTCGCGCAGGTCCTTGGCGGCCATGGTCTTGCGCATGCCCTCCTCCAGCTGAGCCTGCACGGGCGCCGGCAGCCCGGTGGGTGCGAACAGACCGATCCAGAGCTGGCCGTCGTAGCCGGGCACGGCCTCGGCGATGGCCGGCACGTTGGGCAGGGTCGGCGAGCGCTTGGCGCCGCTGACGGCGATGGCCCGCAGCTTGCCGGCCTGGATGTGCGAGAGCGCCGAGGGCAGGCTTGCGAAGAGCATGGGCAGCTGGCCGCCCAGCACGTCGTTCAAGGCTGGCGCCACGCCCTTGTACGGCACGTGCTGCAGCTTGAGGCCGGCCATGCTGTTGAGCATCTCGCCCAGCAGGTGGTTCAACGTGCCGTTGCCGGCCGACGCGTACTGCAAGGCGTCGCCGCTCTTGCGCGCCAGCGCCAGGAACTCGGTGAGGTTCTGGGTCGGAAACGCCGGGTTGACCAGCAGCACGTTGGGCACGGCGCCGACCAGGCCCAACGGCACGAAGTCGCGCGCGGGGTCGAAGCCCGGGTTCCTGTACAGCGAGGGGTTGATGGCCTGGCTGCTGCTGATGGTCATCAGCAGCGTATGGCCGTCCTTGGGGCCGCGCGCCACATACTGCGTGCCGATGTTGCCGCCTGCGCCGGGCCGGTTCTCCACCACCGCGCTGCCGCCCAGCACCTCGCCGAGCTTCTGGCCGACCAGGCGGCCCACGATGTCGTTGGTGCCCCCGGCGGCCTGGGGCACGACCAGCACGATGGGGCGCGACGGGAAGCCGGATTGGGCAGCAGCCGGCAGCGCGCAAGCGGCGGCCAGGGCCAGCAGCGCGCGGCGGCTCGCGGAAATGGAAGGCATGGGCGGCGTCTCCTGGTCAGAAGCCGCGGATCATCCCGCGCGCCGGCCGCCCCGGCAATCAGCGATTGCGAAAGCCGGTGTTCCGCTGTGCCGAAGGCGCAGCAGCGCTCAGCCGCGTGGCAGGGCGGCCGCCTCGCGGGCCAACTGCTCGATGCGGCCCCAGTCGCCCGCGGCGATCGCGTCGTTCGGCACGATCCACGAGCCGCCCACGCAGGCCACGTTGGACAGCGCCAGGAACTCGCCCGCATTCGCCGCGCTCACGCCGCCCGTGGGGCAGAACTTGACCTCGCCGAACGGCCCCTGCCAGGCCTTGAGCATGGGGATGCCGCCGGCTTGCAGGGCCGGGAAGAACTTGAGCTCGGTGAAGCCGTCTTCCTGCGCCATCATGATCTCGCTGCCCGTGGCCACGCCGGGCAAGAGCGGCAGGCCGGCGTCGCGGCAGGCCTGGCCGACCTTGGAGGTATAGCCCGGGCTCACGCCGAAGCGCGCACCGGCCTGCACCGAGGCCGCCACGTCGGCCGGCGTGCGGATGGTGCCGGCGCCGACCACGGCCTCGGGCACGTCCCGGGCGATGGCCTCCATGCAGGCCAGCGCCTGCGGCGTGCGCAGCGTGACCTCCAGCATGCGGATGCCGCCGGCCAGCAGGGCGCGCGCCATCGGCACGGCATGGGCCACGTCGTGCAGCACGATGACCGGGATGACCGGCGCGTCCAGCATCACGTCGCGGGCGGTGAGGGGTGTGTTCAAAGCCATGTCGGCGCTCCTTCTTCTGCGGTGGCGGCATTGCGGCGCATGCCGGCGAACAAATCACGGCCCAGGCCCAGGCCATTGGCGTGGCGCAGGGCTTCGGGCATGGTGGCGAGCGGGCGGGCCGCCCACTCGGCCTCGGGGACCAGCACCTCCAGCCGGCCGGCCGGCGCATCGAGCCGCACCACGTCGCCGTCGCGCAGCCTGGCCAGCGGCCCGCCGGCTGCAGCCTCGGGCGAGACGTGGATGGCGGCCGGCACCTTGCCCGAGGCACCGCTCATGCGGCCATCGGTGACCAGCGCCACCTTGAAGCCCTTGCCCTGCAGCACCGCCAGCGGCGGCGTGAGCTTGTGCAGCTCGGGCATGCCGTTGGCCTGCGGGCCCTGCCAGCGCACCACGCAGACCAGGTCGCGTTCGAGCTCGCCGGCCGCGAAGGCCTTCTGCAGCGCTTCCTGCGAATCGAAGATGCGGGCCGGCGCCTCGACCACATGGCGGTCGTCGGGCACCGAAGACACCTTGATCACGCTGCGGCCCAGCGGCCCCTGCAGCAGCTTGAGCCCGCCGGTGGCGCTGAACGGCGCGGTGGCGGGCCGCACGATGGTGTCGTCCTTGCTGGGGCCGGTGGCATGCCAGGTGAGCGCTGCATCGGCCAGGGCGGGCTCGTGGGTGTAGGCGCGGATGCCTTCGCTGCGCACCGTCAGCACATCGGCGTGCATGAGGCCGGCGTCCAGCAGTTCGCGGATCACGTAGCCCGTGCCGCCTGCCGCCTGGAACTGGTTCACGTCGGCACTGCCGTTGGGGTAGACGCGCGCCAGCAGCGGCACCACTTCGGACAGCGCGGCGAAGTCGTCCCAGTCGATGGTGATGCCGGCCGAGCGCGCCACGGCCACCCAGTGGATCAGGTGGTTGGTGGAGCCACCCGTGGCCAGCAGCGCCACCATGGCGTTGACGATGGCGCGCTCGTCGACCAGCTGGCCGATGGGCGGCACCACGCTGCGCACGCTGGCGGCCTGGCCGTTCAGCGCCGTGCCATAGCCCAGCACCGTGCGCGCCGCCTCGCGCGTGAGCGCATCGCGCAGCGCGCCGCCGGGTGCCACGAAGGCCGTGCTGGGCACGTGCAGGCCCATGGCTTCGAGCAGCATCTGGTTGCTGTTGGCCGTGCCGTAGAAGGTGCAGGTGCCGGCCGCGTGGTAGGCAGCGGACTCGGCCTCCAGCAGTTCCTTTCGGCCGACCAGGCCCTGCGCGGCCTGCTCGCGCACCTTGGCCTTGGCGTTGTTCGACAGGCCCGAGGGCATGGGCCCGGCCGGCACGAACACCGTGGGCAGATGGCCGAAGTGCAGCGCGCCGATCAAGAGGCCGGGCACGATCTTGTCGCACACGCCCAGCATCAGCGCGGCATCGAACATGTCGTGCGTGAGCGCCACCGCCGTGGCCATGGCGATCACGTCGCGGCTGAACAGCGACAGCTCCATGCCCGGCAGGCCCTGCGTCACGCCGTCGCACATGGCCGGCACGCCGCCAGCCACCTGGGCGGTCGCGCCGAGCCGGCGGGCCTCGTCCTTGACCAGATCGGGGTAGTGCTGCAGCGGCTGGTGCGCCGACAGCATGTCGTTGTAGGCGTTCACGATGCCGATGTTGGGTGCGCGCTCGGCCACCACCTTGAACTTGTCGTTGCTGGGCATGGCCGCAAAGGCGTGCGCCACGTTGGCGCAGCCCATGCGGTCGGAGCCGCGCGTGCGCGTGGCCATGGCGGCCAGCTGTTCGAGATAGGCGGTGCGGGCGGGCGCACTGCGCGAGCGGATGCGTTCGGTGACGGCGGCGACGGTGGTGTGGGTGTTCATCGTTCTGGGCCGCAGGCGACACGGCGGGCTGGAGAGGGGCGCGGTGATCCTACTCCCGATGCACACCGCAACAGCGCCCGGGGGTAACCAGTGGGTTACCAAACCGCAGGGCCGGCACGGCGCACCGCGGCTTGCTAGAGTGGCGGCCGTGACATCGCATCCCCACCCTGCTCCACTGCGCGACCCTCTGCCCATGCTGGAGCGCGCGCGGCGCGAATGGGGCGGCCAGCAGGACTACTGGGTGTTCGGCTACGGCTCGCTGATCTGGCGGCCCGAGTTCGAGCACGTGGAGCACCGGCTGGCGCGCGTGCACGGCTGGCACCGCGCGCTCAAGATGTGGAGCCGCATCAACCGCGGCACGCCCGAGTGCCCGGGCCTGGTGTTCGCGCTGCTGACCGGCGGCAGCTGCCAGGGCGTGGTGTTCCGCATCCCGCAGCGCGACGGCGATGCGGTGCTCGACCGCTTGTGGGCGCGCGAGATGCTGATGGGCGTGTACGACCCGCGCTGGCTGCACTGCATGACGCCCGAGGGGCCGGTCAAGGCGCTGGCCTTCACGTTGTCGCGCCAGAGCCCGAGCTTCACGCGCACTTTGAGCGACGAGGACTACCGGCGCGTGTTCTCGCAGTCCTGCGGGCGTTTCGGCACCACGCTGGACTATGCGCGCGAGACCTTCGAGAGCCTCAAGAAGCACCAGATCCGCGACAAGGCGCTGGAGAAGCTGCTCAGGCTGGCGGGCTGAGCAGCAGGCGCTCGGCCCGCGCGAGATCGTCCAGCGTGTCGATGTCGGTCACGCAGCCGGGGCCGTCGAGCACCTGGTCCAGCACCTGCCCAGCCCGCTTGCGCGCCTGCACGATGGCGGCCGCACCGGCCTCGCCCGACAGGGCGAGCAGTTCGGCACGGCATTCCGCCGCGAAGCCGACCGGATGGCCGCGCACGCCGCCATGCTGCGGCAGCACCACCGCGGCCCGGGCCAGCGCGGCGGCCACGCGCTGCAGCGCGGCCGGCTCGACCAGCGGCAGATCGCCCGGCAGCACGAGCCAGCCCCCTGCCCCCTGCGTGGCGCGCACGGCCGCGGCGATGGAGTCGCCCATGCCGGGATGGCCGGCGTCCTCCAGGTGCCAGGCCAGACCACTGGCGCGCACGGCGTCCAGCGTGTGCTGCAGCACGGGCTTGCCGGCCAGCAGCGCCTGCAGCTTGTGCACCTGCCCGCCCGAGGCGCGAAAGCGCTCGCCCCGCCCCGAGGCCAGCACCAGCACGACGGGCGTACCTTGCACCGCGCTCAGGCCAGCTTGAACGGCAGCTCGCGCAGCGGCTTGCCAGTCAGCCGCGCGATGGCATTGGCGAAGGCCGGCGCCAGCGGCGGGAGACCCGGCTCGCCCATGCCGGTCGGCGCGTCGGCGCTGGGCACGATGTGCACATTGACCACCGGCATGTCGGTGATGCGTGGCACCACGAAGTCGCCGAAGTTGCTCTGCTCGACCACGCCGTCCTTGAGCGTGATGGCCGCGCCGGGCAGGCACATGGACAGGCCCATGAGCGCCCCGCCCTGCACCTGCGCTTCCACACTCTTGGGGTTCACCGCCAGGTTGCAGTGCACGCCGGCCGTCGCCTGGTGCAGCTTGGGCGTGCCGTTCTCCACCGAGGCTTCGACCACGTAGGCCACGACCGAGTCGAAGGACTCGTGCACGGCCACGCCCCAGGCCCGGCCGGCCGGCAGCTGGCGCTTGCCGTAGCCCGAGCGGTCCACGGCCAGCTGCAGCGCGGCGCGGTGGCGCGCGCTCTTCTCGCCCATGAGGCCCAGGCGGTAGGCCACCGGGTCCTGGCCCGTGGTGCGCGCGATCTCGTCGATCAGCGTCTCCATCACATAGGCCGTGTGCGTGGAACCCACGCTGCGCCACCACAGCACGGGCACGTTGAGCTTGGGGTGGTGCACCGACAGGCGCATGGGCAGCGTGTAGGGCTCGCGCATGCCCTCGACCATGGTGGTGTCCACACCGTCCTTGACCATGGCCGACTCGAAGAAGGTGCCGGAAATGATGGACTGGCCCACGATCACATGGTCCCAGGCCAGCACCTTGCCCTTGGCGTCGAAGCCGATCTCGGCGCGGTGCACGTGCATGGGGCGGTAGTAACCGCCACGCATGTCGTCCTCGCGGCTCCACAGCGTGCGGATCGGTGCGGCGATGCCAGCGGCCTGCGCTGCCTTGGCAATGGTGCAGGCCTCGACCACGAAGTCGCTGGTGGGCAGGCCGCGCCGGCCGAAACCGCCGCCGGCCATCTGCACCTGCAGCGTCAGATTCTCCGGCTTGATGCCCAGCACACGCACGGCGGCCGCGGCGTCCAGGCCGGGCATCTGCGTGCCGGTCCAGACCGTGGCCTTGGCATCGGCACCGCTGCCATGGAGCTGCACCGTGCAGTTCAGCGGCTCCATGGCCGCGTGCGCCAGGTAGGGGAACTGGAACTCGGCGCTGATGCGGTGCGGCGCGCCGGCCAGCGGCGCCATGTCGGCCTGGTACTTCACGCTGCCGGGCTTGGCGGCCAGCGCGCGGTAGCTGGCGAGCTGGGCCGCGCTGTCGACCTTCTCGCGACCGGCATCGTTCCATTGCAGCTTGAGCGCGTCTCGGCCCTGCTTGGCGGCCCAATAACCCTCGGCCACCACGGCCACGCCTTCGCCGCCGTCGTGCAGCGGCACGCGCAGCACGGCCTTCACCCCGGGCACGGCACGCGCGGCGGCATCGTCGACCGATGCCAGCCTGGCGCCGAACACGGGCGGGCGCTGGCACACGGCCGTCAGCATGCCGGGCACGCGCACGTCGATGCCGAAGGACTGCTGGCCGCTGGACTTGGCCGGCGCGTCGAGCCGGCCGGTGGGCTGGCCGATCAGCCTGAAGTTCTTCGGGTCCTTGAGCGTGACCTGGGTCGGCACGGGCAGCTGCATCGCGGCCTCGGCCAGCGCGCCGTACTCCAGGCGCTTGCCCCCCGGGCCAATGACGATGCCGCGCTCGGTTGCCAGCGATGCCGCCGGCACGCCCCACTGCGTGGCCGCGGCCTGCACCAGCATGGCCCGCGTGCGGGCACCGAGTTCGCGGTACTGCACATAGGAGTTCTTGATGGCCGTGGAGCCGCCCGTCAGGTGCATGCCGTAGGCCGGGTCGGCGTAGGCCACGGCGGCATTGCCGTGCACGGCGCGCACGCGGCTCCAGTCGGCGTCGAGCTCCTCGGCCAGCACCATGGCCAGGCCGGTGTGCGTGCCCTGACCGAACTCCAGCCGGTTGACGGTCACGGTGACGGTGCCGTCGCGCGCGATGCTCACGAACGCGGCGGGCTGCTGGCCTGGCTTGAGCGCGGGCGCAGCTGCCCCTTGGGCTTCGGCCAGCATGGGAAACAGCCCCAGTGCGAAGCCGCCGGCGGAGACCAGCTTGAGGAAGCTGCGCCGCGGCAGGCCTTCGGCATGGGCCTCATCGCCGAGGCGGCGGGCCAGTTGGGGTGGCAGCATGGCGCGGATCTGGTCGGCCGGGATGTCTTGCAACAGCATGGTGGTCTCCGGGTTCAGGCCAGCGCGGTGGCGGCTTCGTGGATGGCGGCGCGCACGCGCGCATAGGTGCCACAGCGGCAGATGTTGCCGGCCATGGCGGCGTCGATGTCGGCGTCGGAAGGCTTGGGGTTGGCCTGCAGCAGCGCGGTGGCGCTCATGATCTGCCCGCTCTGGCAGTAGCCGCATTGCGCCACGTCGATCTTGACCCAGGCGGCCGACACGGCCTTGCCGACACGGTCCGCCGGGATGGCCTCGATGGTGGTGATCTTCTGGCCGGCGGCCGCCGCGATCGGCGTGACGCAGGAGCGGATCGCCGCGCCGTTCATGTGCACGGTGCAGGCGCCACACATGGCCATGCCGCAGCCGAACTTGGTGCCGGTCATGCCGAGCGTGTCGCGCAGGGCCCAGAGGATGGGGGTGGAGTCGTCGACGTCGACGCGGACGTCCTTGCCATTGATGTTCAGCGTGGCCATGGGGACCTTTCGTGGGTGGGGAAGTTAGACGAATGAATGTTCATTCTTTTATGTGTTGTTTTTCTCGGGGCTAAAAAAGACGGCACTCAGGCCTTGATGCCGTCCCAGAAGATCGCGAACGCCTGGGCCAGACCGGCCTCGGTGTCGGGCAGGTCACCGCTGCGCAGCAGGTTGGCGGTCTCGCGGACCGAGCCGAAGAAACTGGCGGCCAGCAGCATGGTGGGCACGTCCTTGACGATCTGCTGGGCCCGCGCCTCGTCGAAGAAGCCCAGGCACTCGCCCGTGAACCGGGCCGAGAACTGGCGCGAGGCCTCGCTGAACCAGGGCGAGTTGTAGTACTGCTCCATGAATACCGTCTCGGCGTAATGGGCCTGGCGGTGGCGCAGCAGCAGTAGCCAGTTGCGCAGGAAGCGCGCACGGAACGGCATGGCCACGCCCGCGTCCTCGGTGATCAGCCGCGCCAGCGCGCCCTTGACCTGCTCGTACAGCGCGTTGAGCAGTTCTTCCTTGGACTTGTAGTAGACGTACAGCGTGCCCGTGGCAATGCCGGCCTGGCGCGCAATGGCCGCCATGGTCAGGCCCGACAGGCCGACCTGCGCCACGAGCGCGAAGGTCGCGCCCGCGATGGCCTGCTGCTTGTCTTCGTCCTTGGGTTTCACGTCGGCGATCTTAGGCGAATAATTATTCGGCCGTCAATCCAGAACGCTTCAGGTCAGCTGGAAATTGCGCGGCTGCGGCTGCGCCGGCCCATCGCTGCGGCCCAGGCTTTCGAGCACGGCGGTCTCGATGGTCCAGCACAGGGTGTCCAGGGCCAGGTCATTGGCAGCCATGCCGAAAGGCTCCTCGATCTCCGAACCGAGCGCCTCCAGCGCGAAGAAGGTGTAGGCGATGAAGGCCACGATCACGGGCGTCATGGGACCGATCGCGTCGACCAGTCCGAACGGCAGCAGCAGCACGTAGCTGTAGATGGTGCGGTGGATGATCACGCTGTAGGTGAACGGGATCGGCGTGCCGGCGATGCGCTCGCAACCACCCAGCGCATTGCCCAACTGGGCCAGCGGCTGCTCCAGCACGGGCACCAGCGGCGCAGCCACCCTGCCCTGCGCACGCATGTCGCCCAGCCACTCGCCGGCCATCTGCAGCAGCATGGCGGCCGGAAAGCGCGCCGCCGCCACACGCGCGACCTCTTCGGGCGGCAGCAAACGCGCCAGGTCGGCCGTCGCGTCGCTGCGGCGCAGCTGGTGGCGCAGCGCATGGGCCAGCGCGATGAGCCGGCGTGCCAGCACCGGCACGTGTTCGGGGCCGTCGACCAGGGTCAGCGCGTGGCGCATGGCGGCGCGGCACTCGACCAGCAGCGTGCCCCACAGCACGCGCGCCTCCCACCAGCGGCTGTAGCTGGTGCCGTTGCGAAAGCCCAGGAAGATGGCCAGCGTGAGCCCGATCAGCGAGAACGGCACGAAGTTCAGCGGGATCTTCCACTGCAGCACCTGGCCGTGCAGCACGGTCACGCCGATGGCAAAGGCCAGCGCGCACAGCAACTGCGGCAGGATCAGGTGGAGGATGGAGCCATGCCGCACGAACAGCAGGTGCAGCCAATGGGGACGGGGGCGGACGATCATCGCAGGGCAAACGGAAGGCGCAGGGCCGGCATGGTACGCGCCGGGCGCTGCACAATCCGGGCCCATGAGCGAACTCCAGACCTCCATCGCCGCACTGCGCAAGAGCTACGAACGGGCCGAACTCGACGAATCGGCTTCGCATGCCGACCCGTTGCAGCAGTTCGACCAGTGGCTCAGCGAAGCCATCGCGGCCCAGGTGCCCGAACCCAACGCCATGACGCTGGCCACGGTGGGCAGCGACCTGCGCCCGTCCACGCGCATCGTGCTCATCAAGGGCTACGACGCACGCGGCCTGGTCTTCTACACCAACTACGAGAGCCGCAAGGGCCAGGAGCTGGCCGGCAACCCGTATGCGGCGCTGCAGTTCCACTGGGTCGAGCTCGAACGCGTGGTGCGCATCGAGGGCGTGGTCGAGAAGACCAGCGCGGCCGAGAGCGATGCCTATTACGACAGCCGCCCGCTGGACTCGCGCATCGGCGCCTGGGCCAGCCCACAGAGCCAGGTGATCTCCGGCCGCGGCGTGCTGGTGGCCAACGCCGCCAGGTACGGTGCGCAGTTCCTGCTCAAGCCGCCGCGCCCGCCGCACTGGGGCGGCTACCGCCTGGTGCCCACCGCATGGCAGTTCTGGCAGGGCCGCAAGAGCCGGCTGCACGACCGCCTGAACTACCGGCAGGACGGCGGCGGCTGGGTGCGCGAGCGGCTCGCCCCCTGAAGGCCACGCCCTAACCTCTTGTAACCATCTCGCGGGAAACCACCGATCGCAAACGTTTGCGCAAACGTTTTGGTGTTCCTATATTGGCGGCCTCCCTCAACGCATCACAACAGGAGTCCACCCCATGCGTTCGACCCGCCGCACCCTTTCCACCGCGCTGGCCCTGGCCGGCCTGCTGGTTGCCGCGCCCTCGTGGGCCCAGAGCCCGCCCAAGGTGGCCCTGGTCATGAAGTCGCTGGCCAACGAGTTCTTCCTGACCATGGAGGAAGGCGCCAAGGCCCACCAGAAGGCCAACGCCAAGCAGTACACGCTGTTGGCCAACGGCATCAAGGACGAGACCGACGCGGCCGCCCAGATCCGCATCGTCGAGCAGATGGTGGCCCAGAAGGTCGATGCCTTGGTCATCGCCCCGGCCGACTCCAAGGCCCTGGTGCCGGCCATCAAGGCGGCCGCCGACAAGGGCGTGCTGGTCGTCAACATCGACAACCGGCTGGACGAGGCGGCGCTCAAGGAGAAGGGCCTGCAAGTGCCCTTCGTGGGTCCGGATAACCGCGCAGGCGCCAAGCTGGTGGGCGATGCGCTGGCCAAGACGCTCAAGGCGGGCGACAAGGTGGGCATCATCGAAGGCGTGTCCACCACCTTCAATGCGCAGCAGCGCACGCTGGGCTACCAGGACGCGATGAAGGCCGCCGGCATCACGGTGGTGGGCGTGCAATCGGGCCAGTGGGAGATCGACAAGGGCAACCAGGTGGCCTCCAGCATGCTGCGCGAGCACCCGGACCTCAAAGCCCTGCTGGCGGGCAACGACTCGATGGCGCTGGGCGCCGTCGCCGCCGTAAAGGCCGCCGGCAAGACCGGCAAGGTGGCCGTGGTGGGCTACGACAACATCAGCGCCATCAAGCCCATGCTGAAAGACGGGCGCGTGCTGGCCACGGCCGACCAGTTCGCCGCCAAGCAGGCGGTGTTCGGCATCGAGACTGCTCTCAAGGCCCTGGCCGCCAAGACGCCGCAAGCGGGCATGCCGGCGGAGATCAAGACCGACGTGGTGCTCGTGACCAAGGATTCCAAATGAAGGGGCCGAACATGCAACGGCGTACCTTCGGGGCCCTGCTGGCCGGCATGGCGCTGGCGCTGCAAGGCTGTGGCGGTGGTGACGACGATGGCGACAAGCCGCGCAAGATCATCATCGACAGCGACTACAACACCATGAGCGACGATGGCCAGTTGGGCGTGATGGCCGCGCAGCTGCAGGCCCAGGGCAAGCTGCAGGTGCTGGGCATCAGCGTGGTGTCGGGCAACAAGTGGCTGGACCAGGGCGTGGTGGAAGCGCTGAAATCCATGGAGCGCCTGGGCATGGGCCAGCGCATCCCCGTCTACGCGGGCGAGAACTACGCGCTCTCGCACGACTGGGCCACCATCGAGCAGGAAATCGCGGCCGGCGCCGAGAACGACGGCTACTACGGCGCCTGGAGCGTGCAGAAGACGGCACCGACCGCAGCCGAACTGGTCGCGCCGTCGGATGGTTTCGCGACCAGCACGCAGCTGCAATCCAAGCACGCGGTGGACTTCCTGATCGACACCATCAAGGCCAACCCGCGCGAGGTCACCATACTGGCCATCGGCCCGCTGACCAACATCGCCAAGGCCATGCGCAAGGCGCCCGAGATCGTGCCGCTGATCCAGCAGATCATCTACATGGGCGGGGCCGTGCACGTGCCGGGCAACACCACCAAGACGGCCGAGTTCAACTGGTGGTTCGACCCCGAGGCCGCGCAGTACGTGGTGCGCCAGCCGGTGCCGCAGGTGGTGGTGCCACTGGACGTGACCGACACCGTGCAGCTGACCACGCCCATCTACAACCGCATCGCGCACGCCGCGCGGGAGACCGCCGTCACCAAGCAGTTCAAGGAAGTCATGGGCCCGGGCTTCAACGGCATCGGCTTCGAAGGCGACCCAAACTACGAGCTGGACGTCTGGGACACGCTGACCATCGCCTACCTGCTCGATCCCACCTACGCCACCGAGGTCAGCGAGGAGTACGTGGACGTGGTCAACGCCCCCGGCCAGGCCAACAATGGCCAGTCCATCGGCTATGCCACGCAACCGGCCGGCGCCACGCTGCAGAAGATGAAGGTGGTGAAGAAGTTCGACAACGCCCGCTTCTTCGAGTTGTATGTGGACCTGCTGACGCGGCCGGTGCCGATTCCCTGAAGCCGCAGGCGCCGCGCGCTGGCGCGGTGCCCCTCAAAACGCCACGCCCGCGTACAGCAGCACGTTGGCGTACGGCGTGCACTCGCCGGTGCGCACCATGGCCTTGGCGGCCCGGCACAGCTGCTTGAACTGCGCATGCGACACCTGTTCGGGCGCCAGCGGCAGCGCCGCGCTCCAGGCCGGGCGTTGCAGGCCATCCACACCGCAGGCCTCCCGCGCAATGACGGCCCGCTCGACCTGCAGTTCGCTGAGCACGGCGTCCAGCACCTCGGTGAAGCGCGGCACGCCGCGCGCGACCGCCAGGTCGATGCGCAGCGGCCCGGCCGGGATCGGCAGGCCGGCATCGCCGATCACGAGCAGGTCGCCATGGCCCATGCCAGCGATGACCTGCGAGAGTTCTGCGTGCAGCAAGGCGCTTCGTTTCATGGCAACTCCTTCGCCGCGGGCGGCATGGCCTGGGCATCGACCTCGCGCGCCATCGGGATCGCCACCTGCGCGCCCACGCGCGTCACGCAGACGGCGGCCGCGCGCACGCCGCGCGCCACAGCCTCGGCCAGGCCCTGGCCGCGGGCCAGCGCCACGGCCAGCGCGCCGGCAAAGGTGTCGCCCGCCGCCGTAGTGTCGACGGCCTGCACATGTGGCGCGGGCTGCCAGCGGCAGCCGACCTGCTCCACCGTGACGGCGCCCTGCGCTCCCAGCGTCACGACCACGCGCGCGACGCCGCGCGCACGCAGCAGCTGGCCGGCGGCGGCGGCCTCTTGGGGTGTCGTCACCGCGCAGCCGGCATAGGCTGCGGCCTCGAGCTCGTTGACCACCAGCGTGTCCAGCTGCGGCCACAGGCTGTCGGGCAGCGGCTGCATGGGCGAGGGATTGAGCAGCACCGGGCAGCCGGCGCGGTACGCCGCGGCCACGGCCGCCAGCACCACGGCCAGCGGCGATTCGAGCTGCGTGACGAAGAACTGCGCACCGCGCAGCTGCTGCGCCAGCACGGCCGCGTCCGCCTGCAGCGCGGCATTGGCGCCGGGCAGCACGACGATGCGGTTCTGCGCCGAATCCTCCAGCATCACGAGCGCGCGGCCGGTCGGCTCCTGCGGATCGACCTGCAGCGCGTCGAGCGCGATGCCGTCCTGCACCAGCGCGTCGCGCAGCGCCCGGCCGTCGGCATCGTCGCCGATGCGCGCCAGCAGCCGCACGCTGGCACCCTGCCGCGCACAGCTGACGGCCTGGTTGCCGCCCTTGCCACCGGGCAGCAGCACCAGCGAATGGCCGATCAGCGTCTCGCCGGCCTGCGGCGCGCGCGGCACGCGCAGCAGCAGGTCCATGTTGAGGCTGCCCAACACCAGGATCTGAGGTGCGCTCCTCATGCCACGGTTCCCCGGTACGGCGCGGTCGAGGCGCGCACGCGCAGCTCGGGCTGCAGCACGACCTTGCGCACGTCCTGCCGGCGCCCCTCGATGCGCTCGAGCAGCATGTCCACCGCCATCGCGGCGATGCGCTGCTTGGGCTGGGCCACGGTGGTCAATGGCGGGCAGGCGAAGCGGGCCAGCTCGATGTCGTCGAAGCCGACCAGCGAAAGCTCGTCGGGCACGGCCACGCCGCACTCGTGCGCGGCGCACAGCGCGCCGATGGCCATCAGGTCGTTGGCGACGAAGACGGCGCTGGGCCGCGGCGTGCGCCGCAGGATGGCGTGCATGGCGGCATAGCCGCCCTCGCTCGTGAAGTCGCCCGGCTGCAGCAGCCCGGCACTCGGCAGGCCCAGGCCGGCCAGCGCCAGGCGCCAGCCCTCGGCGCGCTGCTCGGCCGTGGCCACGCCGGCCGGCCCGCCGATGCAGGCGATGCGCCGGTGGCCCAGCGCCGTGAGGTGCTGCACCGCCAGCAGCGCGCCCTGCATGTGGGCCGTCTCCACCAGGTCGCAGGGCAAGGTATCGATCTCGCGGTCGACCATGACGGTGGGCATGCGCAGGCCGGCCAGCAGCGCGGGCAGGGCCGGGTCTTCGCCGGAGGACACCACGATGAGGCCGTCCACGCGCCGCTCGGCCAGCACCTGCAGCACCATGCCCTGGCGGCGCGGCTCGTCGTCGGTGTTGCACAGCACCAGGTTGTAGCCGGCGCCGAAGCAGCGGTCCTCGATGCCGCGCACGATCTCGGCGAAGTACGGGTTCGAGCTGTTCGGGATCAGCATGCCCAGCGTGTTGGTGGCGCTGCGCTGCAGGCTGCGCGCCACCGCGCTGGGCACGTAGCCCAGCTCGCGGATGGCCTGCTCCACGCGATTGCGGCCCTGCTCGCTGACGAAGCGGGTCTTGTTGACCACGTGCGAGACGGTGGTCACCGACACGTTGGCGTGGCGCGCCACGTCCTTGATGGTGGCCACGCCTCAGGCCCTCGCGGCGCGCCGCTGGCGCAGCGTGTCGACGATCACCGCCACCACGATCACGCAGCCCGTGATGATGCGTTTGCTGGGCTCGCTGGCGCCGACCTGGGCCAGGCCGGCCTCCAGCACCGCGATGATCAGCACGCCGATGAAGGTGGTCACCACCGAGCCGCGCCCGCCCATCAGGCTGGTGCCGCCGATGACCACGGCGGCGATCACGCGCAGCTCCATGCCCTGGCCGGCGTTCGGGTCGGCCGCCTCCATGCGCGCGGCCTGCATGAGGCCGGCCAGGCCAGCCAGCAGGCCGGTCAGCGTGAACACGGCGATGCGCACCGGCCGCGGGTCCACGCCGGCCAGGCGCATGGCCTCCTCGTTGGTGCCGATGCCCACCACGCTGCGGCCGAACACGGTGCGCGTGAGCACCAGCTGGCCGACGACCACCAACAGCACCGCGATCAGGAAGGCCACCGACACGCCGCCGAGCAGCGGCGCGGCCAGGCCGGCGATGCGATCGCCCACGTACTGCGTGCGCGAGCCGGTGACCAGGTAGGCCGAGCCGCGCACCACCTCCAGCATGCCCAGCGAGACGATGAAGGACGGCAGCCGCCAGGCCACCGACACCGAGCCCAGCACCAGGCCGCACAGCGCACCTGCGGCCAGGCCCAGCAGCGCCGCGGCCAGCGGCGTCCAGCCCCACTGCAGCACGGCCATCGCGCTGAGTGCCGCACTCAGTGCCAGCACGGAGCCGACCGACAGGTCGATGCCCGCGATGATCAGCACGAAGGTCATGCCGACCGCCATCACCGCCAGCGCCGGGATCTCGTTGACGATGGCGACGAAGGTGTCGGTGGTGAAGAAGTATTCGCTGAGGCTGCTGAACAGCGCCACCATGCCGACCAGAACGACGGCCAGCCCGAGGTAGGTGCCGAGCTGGGCGCTCAGGCCGCTGCGCGGTGCGGAGTTGGGGGAGATGGTGGCACTCATGCGCGGGCCTCTTCGGAGCGTTGTTCGCTGACACCGCTGAACGCGGCGGCCAGCAGGGATTGTTCGGTCCAGGCGCCGCGCTCGAACACCTGCACCAGGCGGCCGCCGCTCATCACGCCGATGCGGTCGCACATGGCCATCAGTTCGCGCAGGTCGCTGGAGACCATCAGCAGCGCACGGCCGTCGGCGGCCATGCGTTCGAGCTCGGCATACAGGTCGGCGCGCGCGCCGACGTCGACGCCGCGCGTGGGCTCGTCCAGCAGCAGCACCCCGCAGTCGCGGTGCAGCCAGCGCGCGAACACCACCTTCTGCTGGTTGCCGCCGGACAGCGCGGCCACCGGCTGCTCTTCGTCGCGGCAGCGCACGCGCAGCTTGCGCACCAACGCCTGCACGATGCCGCGCTCGCGGCCGCGCTGCAGCCAGCCGCCGCGCGCCACGGCGGCCAGGTCGCTCACCGTGGTGTTGACGCGGATCGGCTGCGGCAGCAGCAGGCCTTCGGACTTGCGGTCCTCGCTGACCAGGCCGATGCGCCGACGCACCGCCTGGACCGGGCTGGACCAGCGCGGCGCGGCATGGCCGTCGGCGTCCAGCAGCTCGACGCTGCCGCGCTCGGACTGGTCGGCGCCGTAGACCAGGCGCAGCAGTTCGGTACGGCCGGAACCGACCAGGCCGGCCAGGCCGAACACCTCGCCCGCGTGCAGGTCCAGGCTCACATCGCGCACGGCATGGCCACGGCCGAGGCCGCGCACGCGCAGCTTCACCGGGCCGGCCGGGCGGCGCGGGCGCTCGGCATCGTCGTCCAGTGCGCGGCCGATCATGCGTTGCACCAGATCGGCCTCGCTGACGCCGGCCATGGGCCGTTCGTCGACCAGCCGGCCGTCGCGCAGCACGGCCACGCGGTCGCAGATGCGGCGCAGCTCCTCCAGTCGGTGCGAGACGTAGACCAGCGCGACGCCCGCCGCCGCCAGCTGGGCGATCTGCGCGAACAGGCGCTCGGACTCGCGCGCGGTCAGCATCGCGGTGGGCTCGTCCAGGATCAGCACGCGCGTGTCGTCCTGCAGGTTGCGCGCGATCTCCACCATCTGCTGGTGGCCGATGCCCAGGCGCGCGACGGGCGTGTCGGGGTCGATGTCGGTCAGGCCGATGCGGGCCAGCTGGCGTTCGGCCAGCGCGCGCAGGCGCGCGCGCTGCACGAACCCAGCGCGCTGCGGCAGCCGGCCCAGCAGCAGGTTCTCGGCCACCGTCAAGGTGGACACCAGGCCCAGCTCCTGCATGACCATGCGCACGCCCGCTGCCTCGGCCTCGCGGCGCGAACGCGGCGCGAAGGGCTGGCCGCCCAGCTGCATGCTGCCGCGCGTGGGCGCGACCAGGCCGCAGACGATCTTGGACAGCGTGCTCTTGCCCGCGCCGTTCTCGCCCGTCAGCGCCAGCACCTGGCCGGCGCGCAGGTCCAGGCTCACGCCGTCCAGCACGGTGGCGGCGTAGTCCTTGCCGATGCCTTGCAGCGACAGGACGGGCGGCTCGCCGGCCATGCCTACTTGCTGTCCTTGGTCACGAGCACCACGTCGGTCTTGATCTCCGCCGGCATGCCCGCTTGCGGCGTCTTGGCGGCCAGGGCCTTGAGAGCAGTCTCGATGCCGAACACCGCCTGCTTGGCGGCGAACTGGTCGGCCGTGGCCAGCACGCGCCCGTCTTTCAGCATGGGCTTGATGGCGCTGATGTTGTCGTAGCCCACCACGGCCACCTTGCCGGTCTTGCCGGCGGCCTTTACGGCGGCGACGGCGCCCAGCGCCATCGAGTCGTTGCCCGCCAGCAGGGCTTTGAGGTCCGGGTGCTCGCGCAGCATGCTGGAGGCCACCTGGTTGCCCTTGTCGATCTCCCACTGGCCCGATTGCACGCCCACCACCGTGATGCCGGCGGCCTTCATCGCGTCCTGGTAGCCCAGCGTGCGCTGCTGCGCATTGAAGGTGGTGGACACGCCTTCGATGATGCCCACCTTGTCGCCCGCCTTGAGCGTCTTGGCCAGCGCATCGCCCACCAGCTTGGCGCCTGCGCGGTTATCCGGACCCACGAAGGGCACTTGCAGGCCCTTCTCCTTGAGCGCCGCCTCGTCCAGCCGGTTGTCGATGTTGACGACCAGCACGCCCTTGTCGGCGGCCGCCTTGATGGCCGGCACCAGGGCCTTGGAGTCGGCCGGGGCGATGACCAGGGCGTCGACCTTCTGGGCCACCATCTGCTCGACGATGCGGATCTGGGCGGCCGCGTCGGTCTCGTCCTTGATGCCGTTGGCCAACAGCGTGTACTGCTTGGCGTTGGCCTTCTGGTGGGCCTTGGCGCCTTCTTCCATGGTCAGGAAGAACTCGTTGGCCAGCGACTTCATGACCAGGGCCACCTTGGGCGGGCTCTGGGCCCACGAGGGCGCGGCGGCCAGCAGGCCGGCCAGGGCCAGCGCGGTGGAAAGGGTGCGGCGGGTCGAACGCATCGGTGTCTCCTGTTCTTGCTGCGTTGCAGAGCAGCCAATATAAAGACCGAAAAGCGCCTGCGCAAACGTTTGCGATCAGTGATTTCCCGCGCGAAAGTTACAAGAAGTTAAAGCACTGCAGCGCGCACCCTATGATGGCGCCGGCGGTATGCACCCGGTTTCTTGCCCGAAGATGGGAGTGGGATCCATGCGATGGTGGCCAGGTATGCAATGGAGGCGCATGCGCAGTTGCTGGTCGCTGCCCGACGCCACCGCGCATGTGCAGGCAGTCCTGCTGCATGGACAGTTGCGCAACCTGATGCGCGTGGTGCCCTGGTATGCCGCATCCAATGTCTACACCGCCGGCATGGTGTTCCATGCCCTGTGGCCCTTCGTGCAGGACCAGCCGTGGCGGGCCTGGCTGTTCGGCTTCCTGCTGGCCCACTTGGCCTGGGCCGGCCATGCCGTGCTGGCGTTGCGCCGCGCCGAGGCCGCGGGCGGACGCCTGCTGGACCTGCGCGACATGCACCTGTCCGCGCTGTGTTGCGCATCGAGTGCCGTCATGTGCGCCATGGGCATCTACTTCGGTGCCATGCGGGCCGAAGACGACGCCAGCCGCCTGCTGCTCAGCGCCTACACGCCGGGACTGATCGCCACCGGCGTGCTGGTGGGCATCACCACGCCGCTGCTGTCGTTCATCTGGCTGCTGGTGCTGACGGTGGTGGCCTGCCTCATGGTGGCGCAACTCGGCTACCTGGCCCAGGGCGTGACCATTGCCTTGCTGTGCTGCTATGCCTTCATCCTGTCGGTGGCGCTGCTGTTCGCGTCACGCCTGTTCGTCAAGCGCATCGAGGCCGAGCAGGCCGCCGAGCAGGAACGCCAGATCGTCGGACTGCTGCTGCGCGACTTCGAGGCCGATGCCCGCGACTGGCTGTGGGAGAGCGACCGCAGCGGCGCGCTGACGCGCGTGGGACTGCGGCTGTGCGAGGTGCTCGGGCGCGGCCAGAACGAGCTGCTCGGCCTGCCGCTGGACGGCCTGTTCACCCCCCAGCGCCTGCTGCAGGTGCGCAGCGACGCCGCCGTCGGGCCGGCTGCCCTGTGCCGATTGCTGGCGGCCGGCCAGCCGTTCAGCGGTGTGGTGCTGGAGGCGCCGGTGAACGGCGAAATGCGCAGCTGGACGCTGAGCGCCAAGCCGCTGTACGCCGCCGACGGCGCCTGGACCGGCTGGCGCGGCGTGGGCGTCGATGTATCCGACGCACGTGCCCGCGAGGCCGAGAGCAGCGTGCGCGAACAGCACCTGCATTACCTGGCGCACCACGATGCGCTCACCGGCCTGCCCAACCGGCGCGCGTTCATGGAGGAAGCAGAGCGCCAGCATGCGGACGGTGGCCGCTGGGCCGTGGCCTTGCTGGACCTGGACCATTTCAAGACCGTCAATGACAGCCTGGGCCATGCCGCTGGCGACGAGCTGCTGTGTTCGGTGGCGCGCCGGCTGCGCCAGGCCACCGGCCAAGGCGATGCGCTGGCACGCCTGGGCGGCGACGAGTTCGCGATGCTGCTGCGCGCCCTGCCCGCGCAAGGCTGCGAAAACGAGATCGAACGACGCCTGCAGGGCGTGCTGGACAGGCTGCGGGTGCAGGAGCGCATCGGCGCCTACCGCGTGGACGTGCGCGCCAGCATCGGCGCGTCCTGGACCGATGGCGCGCTGGCCGCCGGCGAGCTGCTGCGCCAGGCCGACACCGCGCTCTACGTGGCCAAGAGCCAGGGCCGCAACACCGTGCGCCTGCACGCACCGAGCATGGGCGAGCGTCTGCACGAACGCCTGGCCATGGTCAGCGATCTCTCCAGGGCCGTCGAGCGCGGCGAGTTCGACATCGAATACATGTCGCTGCGCGATGCCGGCACCTTGCGCGTGCAGGGCTACGAAGCCCTGGTGCGCTGGCGCCATCCACGCCATGGCCGCCTGTTGCCGGCCTGCTTCATCCCGGTGGCCGAGGAGTCCGGCATCGTGGTGCAGATCGGCATGTGGGTGCTGGAGCGGGCCTGCAAGGACGCCATGGCCTGGCCGTCGCACCTGCACGTCGCCGTCAACGTCTCGGCCGTACAACTGGCCTGCGCGGACTTCGTCGAAGGCGTCATGGCGGTGCTGCGCCGGCTGGGGCTGCCGCCGTCCCGGCTGGAACTGGAGGTCACCGAAACCGCGCTGACGCGCGATCCGGGCCGGGCCCGCGCGGCGCTGCAACGCCTGCGGGCCTTGGGTGTGCGCACCGCCATCGACGACTTCGGCATCGGCTATTCATCGATGGCCCAGCTGCGCGAACTGCCGTTCGACCGCATCAAGCTGGACCAGTCCTTCATCGCCGCCTTGTCACACGAACCGGCCGGCGGCATGACGCATTCCATCATTGCAGCGCTCGTGCTGCTGGCCAACACCATGCACCTGGACATCACGGCCGAAGGGGTGGAGCAGGAAGGGCAGCTCCAGCGGCTGCGTGCGCTCGGCTGCCCTTCGGTGCAAGGTTATCTGTTCGGACCGCCCGCGGGCGCCGCCAGCGTCGGCGACCGCCAGCAGGCGCTGGTCCGCACGCCGGTGTAGCGCCGGCCGCGCGCTACCGGGCCTACTCAGCCGATCACCGTGCCGCGCGCTTCGCCCAGCCCGATGCGCACCGCGCCGGCGCGCTCGCACCAGCCGCGCAGGACCAGCGTGTCGCCGTCCTCGAGGAAGCTGCGCGTCTCACCGTTGGGCAGGGTCACGGGCTGCTTGCCGCCCTGCGACAGCTCCAACAAGGAGCCCGCCTCGCCCGGTGTCGGGCCGGACAGCGTGCCCGAGCCCAGCAGGTCGCCCGGGTTCAGGTTGCAGCCGTTCACGGTGTGGTGCGCGACGAGTTGCGCGGCCGTCCAGTAGGCGGCCCGCGTGGTGTTGCCGCGCGTGAGGCGCACACCTTCCTCGCCGGCCGCACGCATCTTCGCGGTCTGCAGCCAGACTTCCAGCGTGATGTCGAGCGCACCCTCGGCGCGGTTGGCCGCGCTGTCCAGATAGGGCAAGGGCTGCGGGTCGTCCGCCGGCCGCGTGAACGGAGCGCGGAACGGCGCCAGCGCTTCCATGGTCACGATCCAGGGCGAGACCGTGGAGGCGAAGTTCTTCGACAGGAACGGGCCCAGCGGCTGGTACTCCCAGGCCTGCAGGTCGCGCGCCGACCAGTCGTTGAACAGGCCCACGCCGAACAGATGGTCCTCGGCCGCCTCGATGCCGACCGGCTCGCCCAGCGCATTGCCCTGCCCCACGAAGTAGGCCAGCTCCAGCTCGTAGTCCAGCCGCTTGCAGGGGCCGAAGCTGGGCACGGTGGCGTCCGCCGCCTTGGTCTGGCCCTGCGGTCGCTTGAAGGATGTGCCGCTGACCACGATGGAGCTGGCACGGCCGTGGTAGCCGATCGGCACCCACTTGTAGTTGGGCAGCAGCGGGTTGTCGGGGCGGAACTGCTTGCCCACCGTGGTGGCGTGGTGCACGCTGGTGTAGAAGTCCGTGTAGTCGCGCACCTCGCAGGGCACGGTGTACTCGGCCTGGGCCTGCGGCAGCAGCGCCGCGCTCCAGGCCGCCTGCTGCGCGCTGCCTTCGCGCAGGCCTTCGGACAGCTGGGCACGCAGGGCCTGGCGCGCGGCAGGCGTGGCTGCCATCAGCGCGTTCATGTCGGCGTGGTCGATGACGCCGACGGCCTTGAGGTCCAGCACCTGGTCGCCGATGGCCACGCCGATGCGGAAGGCCTGGTCGCTACCGGCACGGCGGAAGCGGCCGAACGGCAGGTTCTGGATCGGGAAGTCGCAGCCCGCCGCATTGGCGGATGCTACCCAGCTGCGCAGTGTCGGATCGTGGGTGGCGTTCAAGGAGGTCATGGTTGGAAGTGGTCTTTCAGGCCGGCCCAGCAG
Organism: Pseudorhodoferax sp. LjRoot39; assembly: GCF_964253035.1. Taxonomy (NCBI): domain Bacteria; kingdom Pseudomonadati; phylum Pseudomonadota; class Betaproteobacteria; order Burkholderiales; family Comamonadaceae; genus Pseudorhodoferax; species Pseudorhodoferax sp. LjRoot39. The sequence continues at coordinate 5,084,111 of NZ_CAXUQL020000001.1, forward strand.
TCGGCGTAGGCGTGGTCCAGCGGCGCGGTGTTCAGCGCCCAGGCTGTCGGGATGAAGCGGTAGCGGCTCTCGAACATGAAGGCCAGCGTGTTGTCCAGCTTCTGCGGTTTCAGGTCCGCCGAGGAGGCCTTCTCGAAGGCTTCCTCGTCCGGCCCGTGCGGCACCATGGCATTGTGCAGGCTCGCGCCGCCGGGCTTGAAGCCGCCGGGCTTCGCGTCGTACTCGCCATAGACCAGGCCCATGAATTCGCTCATGAGGTTGCGGTGGTACCAGGGCGGGCGGAAGGTGTCCTCCATGACCAGCCAGCGCGGCGGGAAGATCACGAAGTCGCAGTTGGCCGTGCCCGGCGTGTCGCTGGGCGAGGTCAGCACCGTGAAGATCGACGGGTCCGGGTGGTCGAAGCTGATCGAGCCGATGGTCATAAAGTTCTTGGTGTCGTACTTCACGGGCGCCAGATTGCCGTGCCAGGCCACGACGTTGAACGGCGTGCCCTTGGCCGGCGCGCGCCAGAAGCGGCCGCCGAATTTCTTGATGAGCTCGTAGGGGCCGGCGGCGTCCTCGTAGGCCGCCACGGGCGCCAGGAAATCGCGCGCATTGGCCAAGCCGTTGGAGCCGATCGGACCCAGTTCGGGCAGGCGGAACTGCGCGCCGTAGTTCTCGCAGACGTAGCCGCGCGACAGACCGTCGGGCAAGGCCACCTTGAAGGCCAGGCCGCGCGGCAGCAGCGCGATCTCGCCGGGCGCGACTTCGAGCACGCCGAGTTCGGTCGTGATCCGCAGCCGCCCCTGCTGCGGCACGAGCAGCAGCTCGCCGTCGGCATTGACGAAGGAGCGCCGGCCCATGGACTTGCCGGCCACATAGACGAGCGAGCCCACGCCGGTCTGCGCATCGGCGTCGCCGTTGGCGGCCAGCGTGCGCATGCCGTCGACGAAGTCGAACTCGGCGCCGTCCAGCGGCGTCGGGTGCCAGCGCAGCGGCTCGGGTGCCAGCGCCGTGCCGGGGTCGCCGCCCGTGGTCCACAGCGGCTGCGCATAGGGCTGGTAGCGGCCGGCGACCACCGAGGGCTGGCGCCGGTACATCCAGCTGCGCCGCTGTTCATGCCGCGGCGCCGTGAACGCCGTGCCCGAGATCAGCTCGGGGTACAGGTCGCGCGGTGCGCGCTGCGGGCTGTTGCGCCCTTGCGGCAGGCTGCCGGACACGGCCTCGGTGGCGTACTCGTTGCCGAAGCCGCTCTGGTAGCGCAGCGGGTCCTGGGCCATGGTGTTCCTTTCAGTCGATCTTGATGTTGTTGGCGCGGATCACGCGGCCCCAGCGCTCGCGCTCCTGCCTGGCGTAGGCGGCCATCTGCTCGGGCGTGCCGGGCAGGCCTTCCACGCCCAGGGCCTCGAAGCGCGCCTTCACGGTCGGCGAGGCCAGCGCCTCCTGCAAGGCTTTGCTGTAGCGGGCCACGGTGGCATCGGTCGCGCCGGCGGGCACGGTCAGGCCCTGCCAGGCGTATGCCTCATACCCCGACAAGCCCTGCTCCGTCAGCGTGGGCACGTTGGGCAGGCTGGCGATGCGCTGCGCGCTGGCCACGCCGATGGCCTTGAGCTTGCCCGACAGCACGAACTGGTTGCCGCTGGCGGTGTCTACGAACATGAACGGCACCTGGCCGCCCAGCACGTCGGCGACCGCGGGCGCCGCGCCCTTGTAGGCCACGTGCGTGAGCTTCAGACCGCTCTGCTCACCGAGCAGCTCGGTGGCCAGATGGTGCGGGCTGCCGACACCGGCCGAGGCGTAGTTGACGGCGCCGTTCTGCGCCTTGGCCCAGGCCACGAATTCCTTCCAGTTGCTGGCCGGCACCTGCGGGCCGACCACCAGCACGAGCGGAAAGCGCGCCAGCAGGCCGACCGGCTTCAGATCCTTCTCGGCGCTGTAGGGCAGCTTGGGGAACAGGAAGGGGTTGACGGCCAGCGTGGCGAAGTCGGCCGTGAACAGCGTGTTCTCCAGGTCCTTGGCGCGCACCGCGTACTCGGCTGCGATGTTGGTGGCCGCGCCGGGCTTGTTGTTGACGATCACGGGCGCGCCGAGCGTCTTGGTCATGGCCTCCGCCGTGGCGCGCGCCACGGCGTCGGAGCCACCGCCGGCGGCGTAGCCGACCACCCATTCGATGGGTTTGCCCGATTGTGCGAACGCCGTGAACGAGAGGGTGGCGGCCACCAGGCCAGTGGTCAGAAAGCGCTTCATGGGTGTGTCTCCAGTGGTTGTGAAATCTTCAGGCTTCGCGTGCCGCGGCCAGGGCCTCGCGCAGCACCGGCAAGCGGCCGACCTGGTTGGCCAGCAGCAGCACCAGGCGCGCGTTGAGCGCATGGCTCTCGTCGGTCGACAGGCCCTGGTGGGCGTCGATCAGGGCTTCGTAGAAATCGTCGGGCGCGGCGAGCCGGGCGCTGGTGTCCAGGTGTTCCGTGTTGGCTTGCATGCTTGTCTCCTTCAGGCCTTGGCCAGGGCGCGGTCGTGGGCGGCGCGCAGCGCGGCGGCCGTGGGCTGGCGCCAGCGCGCGCAGACATGCTGGTCCGGGCGCAGCAGGTAGGTGGTGCCGTCCTGCGCGTCGTAGCGCGCGGCCGCCAGCGCGTGGGCTGCGTCCAGCGGCAGGCGCTCGACCTGCAGCGGCAGATCGGCCGCGGCCAACGCGCGCAGGCTGGCCTGGGCGCCCTCGCCTTCCCCGAACACCAGCGCGGCAAAGCGCGTGCTGCCGAGCCGGCGCAGCAGCCAGCCATCGCGCACGGGCGCATCGGCCGCCACGGCGCCGGGCACCATGCGGCCCGCGAAGCCTTCGGCGTCCTCGGTGTTGAGCGCCGAACCGTGCAGCGTGGCCGGCACCGAGAGCCGCCCGCTGTTGACCATGCGCCGCGCGAAGTCGTGCCGGCGCGCGAGCTGCAGCACGGCATCGCGGAACAGCCGGCTGATCTCGCTCTTGGGCGTGATGAAGTCGGTGGCGCGCGTGGAATTCAGGATGTTCTCGTCGGCCGCCATCTCGCGTTCGCGGGCATAGCTGTCAAGCAGCGCGTCGGGCGCCTGCTGGCGCAGCACGGCCGCCAGCTTCCAGGCCAGGTTCTCGGCGTCCTGCAGGCCGGAGTTGGCACCGCGCGCGCCGAAGGGCGACACGCCATGCGCGGAGTCGCCCGCGAACAGCACGCGGCCATGGCGGAAAGCGTCCATGCGCTGGCAGGCGAAGGTGTAGACACTGGCCCATTCGAGTTCCACCTCGGTGCCCTTGAAGGGCGAGGCATCCAGCAGCGCGCGCACGCGCGGCATGATGTTCTCGGGCCGCTTCTCGACCTCCGGGTCGGCGTCCCAGCCGAGCTGGAAGTCGATGCGCCAGACGCCGTCGGGCTGCATGTGCAGCAACACGCTCTGGTTGCGGTGGAAGTCCGGGTCGAACCAGAACCAGCGCTCGGCCGGGAAGTCGACCTTCATCTTCACGTCGGCGATCAGGAAGCGGTCGCGGAACACGCGGCCGTGGCTCTCCTGGCCCAGCAGTTGGCGCACGGCCGAGCGCGAGCCGTCGCAGGCGGCCACCCAGTCGGCCCGCAGCTGGTAGGGACCGTCCGGCGTCTCGATGGTCAGCAGCGCATGGTCGTCCTTCTGCGCGACGCCCGTGACCTTGTTCTGCCAGCGCACGTCGATCCCCGGCAGCGCGGCGGCGCGTTCGGCCAGGAAGCCCTCGACGTAGTACTGCTGCAGGTTCACGAAGGCCGGGCGGGCATGGCCGTCCTCGGGCAGCAGGTCGAAGCTGTAGACCTCCTCGCCGCGCAGGAACACGCGGCCGACCTTCCAGGACACGCCCTTGGCGGCCATGGCCTCGCCGCAGCCCAGGCGGTCGAAGATCTCCAGCGAGCGCTTGGAAAAGCAGATCGCGCGCGAGCCGGTGGAGAGCTTGTGGTCGTTGTCCAGCAGCACCACGGGCACCTGCTGTTGCGCCAGGTCGATGGCCAGGGCCAGGCCGACCGGGCCGGCGCCGACGATGACGACCGGATGCCGCGCGGGCGTGGCGGCGTCCTGGTCGGCGTGGCGGGCGTAGTCGAACACCAGCTTCTGAAAGTCGTGCGGGCGGTGGTCCGCCAGTTCTCGGATGTGCATGTCTCCTCTCCCTGGGCCGATCAGCCTTCGAGCGTCTTCCACATCTGCACGTCGCGCTCGGCCGTCCAGATGCGCGGGTCGGCGTATTGCGTGGCCTCGTCGAAGCAGCGCGTCACGTCAAAGGGCATGCAGTGGTCGAAGATGACCCAGTGGCCATATTTGGGCTTGAGCGCGGCGAAGGTGTCCTTGTAGACCGCGTTCAGGTCCTTGCCGGCGGCCACGCCCTTTTGCACGTTGGCGTAGACGTCGGCGATGAAGTCGCGCGTTTCCTGCAAGCCCTTGGCCACATCGGCGGGCGTCGTCAGCGCCGCGCCCCGGCCCGGCACCAGCGCCTTGGGCTGCAGCGCGGCGATGTTGTCCAGCGTCTGCGGCCAGTCCTTGAAGTAGGCATCGCCCGCGTACGGCGTGGCGCCGAACTCGACCAGGTCACCCGACAGCAGTGCCTTCTCGCCCGGCAGCCAGACCACGGTGTCGCCCTTGGTGTGGCCACGGCCCAGCTGCAGCAGCTGCACCTCGAGCTTGCCCAGCCAGACGGTCATCTTGCCGGTGAAGGTCATGGTCGGCCAGGTCATGCCGGCCGGCACCGTCTCCACGTTCTGGAACAGCCGCGGGAAACGGCCGATCTCGCTGGCCTTGTCCTGCTCGCCGCGCTCGACGATGAGGTCGTAGGTGTCCTGGCTGGCCAGGATCTGCTGGGGCTGGTAGGCGCTGGCACCCAGCACGCGCACTGCGTGGTAGTGCGTCAGCACCACGTACTTGATCGGCTTGTCAGTGACTTCGCGGATGCGGCGGATCACGTCGGCCGCCATGGCCGGCGTGGCCTGGGTGTCGGCTACCAGCACGGCGTCGTCGCCAATGATGATGCCGGTATTGGGGTCGCCCTCGGCCGTGTAAGCCCAGGCGTGCTCGGAAATCTGGCTGAAAGTGACCTTCTTCTCTTCCAGATCGGCCTGGGACGCGAACTTCTTTTCCGTGCTCATCGGGGTGTCTCCTACAGGTTGATATTTGTCATTGACAAACTGATTTGCATTATTGCCTGCGATTTGTATTTGTCAAACTCATTTGCATCCTGCAAACTCCAAGACATGGACAAGACACAGGACAAGGGCCAGCGCGCGGTGCAGTCGGCCGAGGTGGGAGCCCGCCTGCTGCTGGCCCTGGCGGCCCAACCCGGGCCCATGTCGCTCAAGGACCTGGCCGCCGCGGCCGACATGCCGCCTTCGCGGGCCCACCCCTACCTCGTGAGCTTCGCCCGGCTGGGCCTGATCGCGCAGGACGCCGGCACGGGCCACTATGCGCTGGGGCCCGCGGCGCTGCAATTGGGGCTGACGTACCTGCACCAGCTCGACCCAGTGAAGGCCGCCATGCCCGTGGCCGAGGATCTGGCGCAGCGCACGGGCTATGCCGTGGCGCTGGCGGTCTGGGGCAACTTCGGCGCCACCATCGTGCGCATGATCGATGCGCGCCAGCCGCTGCATGTGTCGATGCGCGCGGGCACCGTGATGTCGCTGCTGGGCACCGCCACGGGCCGGGCCTTCGCGGCCGTGCTGCCGGTCGAGCGCATCGAACGCACCCTGGCCGGCCCGCTGGGCGATCCGGACCAGGCCGGCCGGCCGCTTTCGCCCGCGCAGCGCGCCGAGCTGGAGACGGCCGTGGCCGAGCAGCGTGCCCACGGCGTGGCACGCGCCAACGGCCGGCCCATGCCAGGTGTCAACGCCTTCAGCGCCGCGGCGCTGGACCACGAGGGCCAGCCCGCCATCGTCATCACGGCGCTGGGCCACCAGGACCATTTCCCGGCGGACTGGGATTCGGCCGCGGCACAGGCGGTGCGCGCGGCCGCGGCCGCAATCTCGCGGCAGCTCGGCTGGCGCTGAGCGCAGTCCCCTGCCGTCCTGGAGCGCGCGGGCCATCGGCTCGATACTTGCGTGCCCGGCGGTCCATCCGTCGACCACCACGCACCGTGACTGCCACCGTCCACCTGTCGCCCAAGCTGGCGCTGACCGCGCCCAGCGGCTTCGCGCTGCACCGCAGCGGCCAGACGCACTACACGCGCGACTGGCATGCGCACGACTGCGTCATGCTGCTGTGGCCGCTGGCCGGCGGTCTGCACGCGACCTGGCAGGCAGCGGACGCGGCCACGCCGGCCGCCGCGCGCCTTGCGCGGGCCAGCGCCCTGCTGCTGCCTGCCGCCACGGCGCACCACACGCGTGCGAGCACGCCGAGCCTGCAGCATGGCGAGCTGTACCTGGCGCCGGAGTTGCTGGGCCGGCAGGCGCGCTTCGGCGCGCTGCAGCTCGACGGCGCGCTGCAGGCCTTGCTGGACGCGCTGCTGGCCCCGGCGCTGGACGCGCGCAGCGCCGCACCGCTGGTCGAGGCCATCGCGCGGCAGATCCGCTTCGGCCCGAGCCGCGCGCTGGCCGCGGAGCCGGCCCCGGCCGGGCTGGCCGAGCGCATGCTGCAGCGTTTCGCGCAGGCATTGGAGCGTGAGCAAACCTTGCTGCAGATCGATGCCATGGCCCAGAGCCTGGGCGTCTCGGTGCGCCAGCTGCAGCGCGCCTGCGAACAGGCCTTCGGCGCCTCGCCCGTGGCGCTGCGGCGGCGCCTGCTCGCGGCGCGGGCCCGCGCGCTGATGGCGCAGGGCTGCACGCTGGCCCAGGCCAGCCAGGCGCTGGGTTTCGCCTCCAGCGGCCACCTGGGCCGTCTGCTGCGCGCCATCGCGCCCTGAACGCCTGTCGCATGGCGGATCGACCGGCGTCGCCTGCCGGTTCGCGCCAGCGGGCCGCCGTTCCTAGCATGCAGCCCTCCCCCATCGGAGTTGCACCATGCCCGGATTTCCCTCCCCCCGCCAGCGCCGCCGCGTGCTGCTGGCCGCCCTGCTCGCACCGCTGCTGCCCGCCATGGCGCAGGACTGGCCGAGCCGGCCCATCACCGTGGTCGTGCCCTTCCCGGCCGGCGGCGGCACGGACGTGGCCGTGCGCGCGCTGCAGCCGGCGCTGCAGGCCGCGCTCGGCCAGCCGCTGGTCATCGACAACCGCGGCGGTGCCGGCGGCACCATCGGCACGGGCGCCGTGGCCAAGGCCGCACCGGACGGCTACACCGTGGGCGTGGCCACGACCAGCACGCACGCCGTCAGCCCTTCGGTCTACAAGCGCCTGCCCTATGACCCGCTCAAGGACTTCGCCTATGCGGGTTTCATCGGCACTTCCCCCTACGTGCTGGTGGCGCATCCCAGCCTGGACGCCCGCGACCTCAAAAGCTTCCTGGCTGCAGCGAACGCACGGCCGGAGGGCACGAGCTTCGCCTCGGTCGGCGCGGGCACGGTCTCGCACCTGCTGGGCGAGAAGTTCAAGACCGCCCTGCGCGTGGCGCCCGTCCATGTGCCTTACCGCGGTGCCGCGCCGGCCTACACCGACCTGATCGGCGGCCAGGTGCAGTTCCTGTTCGACAACCCCGTAGGGCTGGCGGCCTACATCCGCGGCGGCAAGCTCAACGCCATCGCCAGCACGGCGCCCAATGCGCTGCTGGCCGGCGTGCCGACCTTCGCCGAGGCCGGCATGGCAGGCTTCGACCAGTCGCTGTGGTATGGCTTTGCGTTTCCCAAAGGCACGCCGGCCGCCATCGTCACGCGCTTCAACCTGGTCCTGAACAAGGTGCTGACAGACCGTGCACTCGCGGCCGATCTGGCGGCCAAGGGCATCAACGCGGCACCCGGCACGCCGCAGGCCATGCAGCAGGCCGTGGCACGCGACACGCCGTTCTGGGGAGCGATCGCACGCGACGCCGGAGTGGCTCCGCAATGATGATGCCCGCAACGGGAAAAGTGGTCGGCCTGCGCGTGTTCGTGGACGGCCCGGGCGGCGGCAACCCGGTGCCGCTGGTGCGCCATGCGGCCGGCATGTCGGCACAGGACATGCAGGCGGTGGCCGGTCGGCACGGCCATGAATCGGCCTTCGTGTTCGCGAGCGACACGCCCGAGGCCGACTGGGCGCTGCGCTTCTTCGTGCCGCGCCACGAGATGGAGATGTGCGGCCATGCCACGGTCGGGGCGCTGTGGGCGCTGCGCGCCTGGGGCGAATGGACCACACCGACCGCGCGCGTACAGACCCGCAGCGGCATCGTCGATGCGCTCTGGGATGCCGCGCGCGAGCAGGTCTGGGTGTCGCAGCCGCCGGTGGAACAGTCGGCGCTGGCGCCGGTCCAGGCCGCGCGCGTGCAGGACGTGCTCGATCCGCTGCAGCGGGCGCACTGGCGTGGCGCCGTGGTCAACGCGCGCACCAGCCGCACCAAGACGCTTGCGCGGGTCGGTTCGGTGGCCGAACTGGACGCGCTGGCGCCCCGCCTGGACCAGGTCGAGTCCTGCTGCGCCGCAGCCGACTCGACCGGCCTGTATCCCTATGCCCTGGCGGCCTCGGAGGCCGGCGCGCCGGTGCTCGCCGCGCGCCAGTTTCCACGTGCCTCCGGTTACCCGGAGGACGCGGCCACCGGCATCGCGGCGGCCGCGCTCTGGAGCCATCTGACCAGCACCGGGGCCGTGCCGCTGGGCACGCCGGCCGCCCCGGCCACCACCACCGTGCTGCAGGGCGTGGCCATGGGCCGCCCCTCGGCGATCGCGCTGCGGGCCCGCTTCGGCACCGACGGTGCGCCCATGGGTTGCTGGCTGGGCGGCCGGGTGGTCTGGAGCGCGCTGTGAGCGCCGATGGCGTGCTGGCGCGGCTGCATGCTGCGGGCCACCGCCTGCCAGCGCCGCCGCAGCCGCACGGCCTGTACGCGCCGGCCTGCCGCATGCCCCTGGATGCAGGCCGTGCCTGGGTGCACGTGGCGGGCCAGACCTGCCGGGTCGAGGGCGTGGCCCTGGCCGGCCTGTGCCGCGACGACGCCGACCTGGCGCCAGCCGCGCAGGCGGCCGAAGTCGCCGTGCTGAACGCGCTGGCGGCGCTGCACGCGGCCGCGGGCGGGCTCGCGCAGGTGCGGCAGATCGTGCGGCTGCGCGGCTATGTGCGCGCGGCGCCGGACTTCAGGCGCCACGCGGCCGTGCTCGACGGCGCCTCGCGCGTGCTGGCCCTGGCCTTCCCCGACCAACCGCAGCCCGCGCGCACCGCGGTCGGCGTGGCCAGCCTGCCCGACGCGGCCTGGATCGAGATCGAGCTGGAGGCCATGGTCGCGGTTTGAAGCGTCTTCAGCCGTGCGGCCAGGCGGCGAAGGCCGCCAGCGCCTCGGCCCGCTCCGAGGCCGCGCGCTGCAACGGAAACGGCGCCTCGGGCAGGTGCTGCGGCACGAGCTGGCGCGCGAAATGCCAGACCACTGCCAGCGTGAGTTCGGCCTGGCCCACCGGCTGGCCACCGGCCGGGGCTGGCGGCGGGCCGCGCCGCAGTTCGTCCTCCAGCGCGCCGAAGCCGGCCAGCATCTGGGCATGGACGCGGTCCAGCCAGGGCTGGTGCTGCTTCTCGGGCGGGCGCACCTGCTGCTCGTAGACGATCTGCACGGCCTTCTCGCAGGCGGCCAGCGCGAGGCCGGTCAGGCGCAGCGCGCGCAGGCGCTCGGCCGGTGCGGCCGGCCACAGGCTGCGCGCCGGGCCGGCCAGGTGTTCGGCCCAGTCCAGGATCAGACTGGAGTCCATCAGCACCGTGCCCTCGGCCGTCACCAGCGTGGGCGCCTTGATGACGGGATTGATCGCGCGAAAGGCGTCCATCTGCCGGAACACCGAGATCGGCCGCGATTGAAATGGCAGGCCCAGCAGTTCCAGGCTCACGGCCACACGGCGCACATAGGGCGAGTCGAGCATGCCGACCAGCTGCATCATGTCAGTTCTCCTTCATCGGTCCGCAGCCATGCGCGGGCCAGCCAGAAATCTACCGAAAGAGATCCTCTTCTACCATCGACATCTTGTTGTCGAATCCGTTAGAAAAACTGACATGAACGATCTGCCACCCATGAACGCCCTGCGCTGCTTCGAGGCCGTCGCACGGCTCGGCAGCGTGGGCCGCGCGGCCGAGGAGTTGCATGTCACGCATTCGGCCGTGAGCCAGCAGTTGCGCCAGCTCGAAAGCCTGCTGGGCCTGGCGCTGTTCGAGCGCGAGGGCCGCGGCGTGCGCCTGGCGGAGAACGGCCGGCTCTATGCGCTGCAGGTGCGCGAGGCGCTGCACGGCATCGGCGATGCCACGCGCGCGCTGCGCATCCGGCCGCGCGCGGGTGAGCTCGTGGTGGCGCTGATCCCCTCGTTCGGCCAGCACTGGCTGCTGCCGCGGCTGCCGCGCTACCTGGCGGCGCACCCGGACCGGCGCGTGCGCCTGCAGGCCAGCCTGGACCTGCAGGACCTGCGCCAGGCCGGCGCGCAGCTGGCCATCCGCATGGGCCAGGGCCCCTGGGACGGCATGGTGCAGGAGCAGTTGTTCACCGACGAACTGGTCATGGTGGCCGCACCCGGCCTGAACAGCGGCGCCTTGCCGCGCACGCCGGCCGAGGTGCTGCGATGCCCGCTGGTCCGCTCGGCCGAATCCTGGGCACCCTGGTGCCAGCTGGCCGGGCTGCCCGAGCCCTCGCCCGAGGGCGGGCTCTGGATCAACGACTCCAACCTCTCGCTGCAGGCCGTGCGCCTGGGCCTGGGCGTGGCGCTGGAACGCCTGAGCCTGGTCGATGGCCTGCTGCGCCAGGGCGAACTCGTCGCGCTGACCACCTTGCGCGCGCCCTACGCCTACCCCTACTGGCTGGTCTGGCCGCAGGCCGCCGCGCCGCCGCTGGACTTCATCGACTGGCTGCGCGAGGAGGCGCGGCGCTACGCGGACGGGCTGGGTGAAGCGCTGCCGTCGGCACGGTAGGATGCGGCGCCCTCACTTCCTGCGTGCGCCATGCAAACCATTTCCGTCCACGTCGTCGATGTCGCCAATGGCCTGGTCGCGCGCAACATGCGCGTGGACGTGCTGTTCCACGAAGGCGGGCAATGGCGCGAACTGGTTTCGGGCACGGTGGGCGGCAACGGTCTGGTCGCCGCCATCGAGGGCGTGGCCGAGCCCATGGGGGCCGGCCGGTACGAACTGCGCCTGCACGTGGCCGACTACTACCGCACGCGCGGCACCCAGTTGCCCGAGCCTGCCTTCATGGACGTGCAGGTGTTCCGCTTCGCGGTGGCCGACACGGCGCGCCACTACCACCTGCCCGTGAAGCTGACGCCCTGGGGCATGTCCTGCTTCCGGGGCGCGTGAATTGGGCCACCCCGTTTGGATGTCTCACTGCGTGTAGACATCCAATACCCCTCAAGGGGCCGAGCCCGGACACAAGAGGTCCGGTGGACCTTTTGTGCCTGGCGAGGGGCCGGGCCACTGGCCCGGCGCGGCCTGCAAGGCCTCCCCAGCGGCCTGGCAGAGCCAGTTCCGCGGGTGCACTGGCATGGCCTGCTCCGCGGCCTTCCGCCCAGCGTCGTGCGAGACGATGTCATGCACTGCGCATGGTGTCCTTGGCGCTTCAGAAGTTCAGCCGCACGCCCAGCCGCGCGCTGCGCCCGGGCAAGGGCGCCTTCGGGAAGGCCGTGGTGGTCAGCACCGACACGGCGCTATAGGCCAGCTTGTCGGTGATGTTGTCCACGCGTGCGAACCACAGCAGCTCGGACTGGCCGAGCGGCACGCGCCAGCTCAGCGCGGCGTTCCACAGCGCGTAGCCGTCGGTCGCGCGCTGGCCCTCGGCCGGCACGCGGCGCTGGGCGCTGACCAGGTCCACGCCCAGCTGCGCGCCCCAGGGGCCGCGGGCCCAGGACAGCGTGCCGCCCAGGCGGGCCGGCGCGATGCGCGGCAGCGGCTCGCCGCTGTCCAGGTTGGTCGCGCGCACGAGGTCGGCGCGCCACAGGAAGTCCAGCGTGCCGATCGCGTCCGACCGGCCCAGGCCGCCCGCGCCCAGCAGGCGCACGGTGCCGTTGGCCTCGGCGCCGTACAAGCGCGCGCGCACGCCGGCGTAGCGCAGGTCGGCCAGGGCCTCGTCGCCGTCCGTCGGGTTCAACGCGCCCTCGGGGCTGCGCGTGTTGCCGGTGTCCACGAGGCCGATGTAGTTGGAGAAGCGGCTGGCGTAGACGTTCAGCGCCGCCTTGTGCGGGCCGGACTGCCAGGCCAGGCCCAGGTCCACGCTGTTGGACTTCTCCTTGCGCAAGGAGGCATCGCCGGTCTCCCAGGCTGCCGTGGCCAGGTGCGGCCCGTTGGCGAACAGCTCGTAGTCGCGCGGCGCACGTTCGCTGTGCGCCAGGTTGGCCGTGAACTGCCAGTCTGGCGCGAGCTTGACCAGAGCCCCACCGGCCAGGCTGGATGGCGTGAAGCTGCGCTCGCCGGTCTGAAAGCGCGTCACATCCGGGTCTGTGCTGCCGTCCGAGCGCACCTTGACCCGCTCCACGCGGCCGCCCAGCGTCCACTTGCCCCAGCTGGTGGGCAGTTCCTCGTAGACGAACAGGGCCGACTGGCGCGTGCGGCTCCTGGGCGCGAAGGCCTCCTCGCCTTCGGCGGAGAAGCGGTTGCTGTCCAGCTGCAGGCCGACCACGCCTTCCCATGGGCCGAGCGGCCGGTGGCGGGCCTCCAGCCGCAGGTCGTTGCCCTGGTTGCGAAAGCGCGTGCCCACCTCGTCGCCCTCGAACTCGGTGTGGCGGTAGCGCGTGTGCGCGGCCTGCAGCTTGATGCTGCTGAACCAGCCCGGCAACTGGCGCCATTCGCCGGCCAGCGCGTAGCGGCGCGAGCGCATGCCGATCGTGACCTCGTCCTCGGCCACGGTGCCGTAGTCGCTGCGGTAGTCGGTGATGGAGGCGCCCAGGTAGCCGTGGTCGAAGAACAGCGAGCCGCCGACCGAGCCGCTCTCGGTGTCGCTGGCGGAGTTGCAGATGTGGCGCGACTGCGCCGGGCTGCCGGGCTTGCTGCAGGCCAGGTCGACCGGCACCGAGACGTCGTCGGTGCGGCGCTTGCTGACGTCCACATGCAGCCCGTAGCGGTCGTTGCCGCCTTCGAGCAGCAGCGCGCCGTCGCGGCCCTTGTTGCCGGTGGACAGGCCGGCCTCGGCCGCGCCCGTGATGCCGCCCCTGGCATCGAACTGCGGCGCGCGCGGAATGCGGTTGTCGATCATGTTGACCACGCCGCCCACGGCGCTGCCGCCGTACAGCAGCGCGCCGGGGCCGCGCAGCACCTCGATGCGCTCCACGGTCAGCGGATCGGAGGGCACGGCATGGTCGAAGCTCAGTGACGAGGCGTCCAGCATCGCGCCGCTGTTCTGCAGCACGCGGATGCGGTCACCGTCCAGGCCGCGGATCACGGGCCGGCTCGCGTTGGGGCCGAAGTAGGTGCTGCCCACGCCGGGCAGGCCGTCCAGCGTCTGGCCCAGCGTGCCCTGGCGGCGCAGGGTCAGTTCGTCGCCCTCCAGGCGGGTGGTGGGCGCGACGGTGTCGGCGGCGCCCAGCGGGTTGCCGGTGACGGTGACTTCCTTCAGCGTGGCGGATTCGGACTGCGCCCACACAGGGGACAGGCAGGCCAGCGAAACAGCAGCGGCAATGGCGCCGCGCGAGAAATGAGGAGACATGGAATGGCTTCGTTGAAATCGGTCGTGCATGCAGCCGCGCGCACCTGTCTTGCGACAGGCGTGCGGCCAGGGACGGGGAGATTCAGCGAAGCGTGGGCGGGCCGCGGGCCTGGAATGGAGGCGATGCCGGCGCCCGCGGCGTGGGGCAGGCCGTCGGCAGGGGCGCCGGCTCTGCCATGGCAGGCAGCGCCAGCAGGGGCACGCCGGCCAGCAGGTCGGCCGCGCCGGCATGGTCGTACAGCTGGCAGTCGGCCGCGGCATGGCCGGCGTGGAAATGGTCGCTGGCGCTGCCATGCACCTCGCGGTGCGCAAGCGCCAGCGTCTGCGCGGACAGCCAGACGCCCAGCAGCAGGCCCAGCCACCACAGGGGCCGGCGCTGGAACAGGCGCAGGGGCTGGCTCACGCGCCGCTCAGGGCTTGGCCAGCCGGCTGAAGGTCTTGCGGAACTTGGCGACCTTGGGCGCGGCCACGGCCATGCAGTAGCCCTGGTGCGGGTTCTTCTCGAAGAAGTCCTGGTGGTACTCCTCGGCCGGCCAGTAGTTGGCCAGCGGCAGCACCTCGGTCACGATGGGCGCGCTGCTGTGGCCCGCCAGTTCGGCGATGACCTCGCGCGCGACCGGCTCCTGCGCCGGGTTGTCCAGGTAGATACCGCTGCGGTACTGCGTGCCTACGTCGTTGCCCTGGCGGTTCAGCGTGGTGGGGTCGTGCACGACGAAGAAGATTTCCAGGATCTCGCGCAAGCCGATCTGTTCGGGGTCGAACTGCAGGCGCACCACCTCGTTGTGGCCGGTGCGGCCGGTGCAGACCTGCTCATAGCTGGGCCGCGGCAGCTCGCCGTTGCTGTAGCCGCTCTCCACGTCGAGCACGCCCTGGACCTCCTTGAACACCGACTCCGTGCACCAGAAGCAGCCGCCGCCCAGTGTGATGGTTTCCGTTGCCATGCCATGCCCTCTGCGAAAAATTGCAGCCGGCATTGTGCCGTGGCCATCCACGAGAATGCCGGCCCGCGTCCATCAACCCCCTCCCCCACGGCCTCCCATGAATCCTGCCGAGTGGCGTCCCATCCTCTCCACCCTGGTGCTGCCGCCGGCCGGCCCGCTGCTGCTGATCGCCTTCGGCTGGCTGCTGGCGCGGCGCCGGCGCACGGCCGGACGTGCGCTCGGCCTGGCCGGCCTCGTGCTGTTGTGGCTGCTGTGCAGCAATGCGGTGGCGGTGCGGCTGTCCGACCTCCTGCTGCCGCCCGTGGCGGCGCTGCCGCCCACCGAGGCCGTGGCGCGGCTGCAGGCGCACCAGGTGCAGGCCGTGATCGCACTCGGCGGCGGCCTGTACCCGCGCGTGCCCGAACTCGAAGGCCCGCAACCGTCCAGCCAGACCGGCACGCGGGCACTGTACGGCGCCTGGCTCGCGCGCGAGAGCGGCCTGCCGCTGGGCTTTGCGGGGGGCATCGGCTGGGCCAATGCGGGCGAGGCCGAACATCCCGACGAGGCCGATGCCGTGGCGCGCCTGCTGGCCCGCACCGGCCTGGCACCGCTGCGCTGGTCCGACAGCCAGTCGCGCGACACGATCGAGAACGCCCAGAACATGGCGGCACTGCTGCGCCGCGACCGCATCGAACGCATCGCGCTGGTCACCAGCGCCTGGCACATGCCGCGCGCCGTGCGTGCCTTCGAGGCGACCGGCCTCACGGTGCTGCCCGCCCCCATGGGCTTCGCCGTGCCGTTGCAGCGGCCCGTGCTGGAGTGGCTGCCATCGACCCATGGGCTGGCCAACACCTCGGCCGTGGTGCGCGAGTGGCTGGCGCTGCGCCTGGGACGCTGAGCGCCCGCGCCGGTGGTCTGCCTTGACAGGCCAATTCCGGACTGCCTACATTTACTAACCGGTCAGTCATTAAGGAATGCAGAGTCCCTCCGACACCCCCAGCAGCATGGCCGCCGGCAAGCGGGCCAGGCGCAAGGACGCACGTCCGAGCGAGCTGCTGGACGCGGCGCTGGAACTGTTCGTCGAGAAGGGCTTCGCCGCCACCAAGGTGGAGGCCGTGGCGGCCCGGGCCGGCGTCTCCAAGGGCACGCTGTTCCTGTACTTCCCCAGCAAGGCGGAGTTGTTCCGGGCGGTCGTGCAGGAGAACCTGGCCGCGCGCTTTGCCGACTGGAACGCCGAATACGAGGCCATGGACGGCGGCAGCGACAGTGCCGCCGACATGCTGCGCCACGCCCTGCAGTCCTGGTGGACGCGGGTGGGTGCGACCAAGCTCACCGGCCTCACCAAGCTGGTGATCAGCGAGGCGCAGAACTTTCCCGAGGTGGCGGCCTGCTACCACACCGAGGTGGTGCAACCCTCGCAGCAGTTGCTGCGCCGCGTGATCCAGCGCGGCATCGAGCGCGGGGAGTTCCGCCCGCTGGACGCCGAGTACGCCGTCTACAGCGTGACCAGCGCCATCCTGTACCTGGTCATGCACAAGCATGCGATCGGCCTGCTCGCACCGGCGTCGGGCGAATTGATGCCGGAACGCTACATCGCTTCCCAGCTGGACATCATCCTGCATGGCCTGCTGGGGCCGGCCCAGGCGCCGCCCTCTAGAATCCCGGCTCTGTCGTGACTCCCGCGTCCCCTGCTACGCCGCCTGAACAAATGACCCCCGCCGAAATCGAACTCAGCCGCTTCAACATGATCGAGCAGCAGATCCGCCCCTGGGATGTGCTGGATGCTGCCGTGCTGGAACTCCTGGGCCAGGTGCGGCGCGAGCAGTTCACGCCGGCCGCGTTGCGCGGCCTGGCCTTCATGGACACCGAGGTGCCGCTGCGCACGCCGCACGAGGCGGCCCTGCGCCAGGGCCATTGCATGCTGGCCCCGCGCGTGGAAGCCCGCAGCGTGCAGGATCTGAAGCTGCAAAAGACCGACCGCGTGCTGGAGATCGGCACCGGTTCGGGCTATTCCGCCGCGCTGATGGCCAGCCTGGCCGCCAGCGTGCTGACACTGGAGATCGAGGCCGAACTGGCCGAGACCGCCCGCACCAACCTGCGTGAAGCCGGCATCGCCAACGCCGAGGTCCGCCATGCCGACGGCGCCCACGGCGCCGCGGCCGACGGCCCGTTCGACGCCATCTTGCTGAGCGGCTCGGTGGCGGCCGTGCCGGCGGCGCTGCTGCAGCAACTCAAGCCGGGCGGCCGGCTGTTCGCCATCGTCGGCAGCGAGCCCATGATGCGTGCCCAGGTCGTGACCCGCGTGGGCGAAGGCCGGTTCGAGACCGCCTCGCCCTGGGACGCCATCGTGCCGCGGCTTCAGAACTTTCCGGAACCGTCGCCTTTCCAGTTCTGAGCCGATGATCGACCACGTCACACCCTCCCAACTCGGCGACTGGCAGCCCGGGCAGATCACGGTTCTCGACGTGCGTGAACCCGCTGAGCTGGCCGTGGCCAGCGTGAAGCCCGATGGTTTCACGCTGCTGGCCATTCCCATGGGCGAGATTCCTGCCCGCCTGGCCGAGATCGACCGCGACCAGCCCATCGCCTGCCTGTGCCACCACGGCGCCCGCAGCATGCGGGTGGCGCAGTTCCTGGCCCAGCAGGGCTTCACGCAGGTGGCCAACATCAGCGGCGGCATCGACGCCTGGTCCCAGCAGCGCGATCCATCCATCCCCCGTTACTAGGACCAAGGCAGGCCATGGTGCAGACGAGAAAACACAAGATCGCACTCCGACGCAACACCTCCGGCCTGCTGCTCCTGCTG
The DNA here is from genome assembly GCF_964253035.1 of Pseudorhodoferax sp. LjRoot39. NCBI lineage: Bacteria > Pseudomonadati > Pseudomonadota > Betaproteobacteria > Burkholderiales > Comamonadaceae > Pseudorhodoferax > Pseudorhodoferax sp. LjRoot39. Next base: position 5,101,493 of record NZ_CAXUQL020000001.1, read on the forward strand.
GCCTTTGGAACGGTGCCGGCCGCGTCGGCCCAGACGCTGGTGCAGCTGTTCGAGGCGGCACGTACCACCGACGCCACCTACCAGGGCGCCCGCGCCCAGTACGAGGCCAACCTGGCCAAGGCCGACCAATCGCGTGCGCTGATCCTGCCCAGCGCCAACCTCACGGCCGGTGCCTCGCGCAACACCTACGACAGCACCACGCCGCCCATCGAAGGCCCGTACACGGCGCTGACGGCCAGCGTGGGCGCCACGCAACCGCTGTACCGCCCCGGCAACTGGGCCGGCTACGAGCAGGGCCTCAAGCTGGCCGATGTGGCCAAGGCCCAGTTGCTGGTGGCCGAGCAGGATCTGGTCATCCGCGTGGCCCAGGCCTATTTCGACGTGCTGGCCGCACAGGACACGCTGGCCTTCGTACAGGCGCAGAAGGCTGCCGTGGCCGAGCAACTGGCCTCGGCCCGGCGCAACTTCGAGGTCGGCACCGCCACCATCACCGACACCCGCGAGGCCCAGGCGCGGCATGACCTGGTGATGGCCCAGGAGATCGCCGCCGCCAACGACCTGCGCGTCAAGAAACTGGCGCTGGACACGGTGGTCAGCCGCACCGATGCCCGCCCCACCCCGCTGGCGCAGCCGGTACCGCTGCCCGCGCTGACCGGCGATGCCGAGACCTGGGTGCAGCAGGCCGAGGGCCATCCCGTCGTGCAGCAGGCCCGCATCGGCGTGGATGTCGCGCGGCTGGAGACCGAGAAGGCGCGTGCCGGCCACAAGCCCACGGTGGACCTGCAGGCCAGCTACGGCATCAACCGCTATCCGCAGGGCTATCCGAGCAACAGCCTGGCCTTCGGCACGCGCCAGAACCAGGGCTCGCTGGGCGTGCAGGTCACGGTGCCGCTGTTCGCCGGCTACTCGGTGCAGAACCGCGTGCGCGAAACCCTGTCGCTCGAAGAGAAGGCCGCGGCCGACCTGGAAGCGGCCCGCCGCACCGTGGTGCAGAACACGCGCACGGCCTATTTCGGCGTGGTGTCGGGCAAGGGCCAGGTCGAGGCGCTGCAGGCCGCCGAGGCCTCCAGCCAGAGTGCGCTGGACGCCAACAAGCTGGGCTACCAGGTCGGCGTGCGCATCAACATCGACGTGCTGAACGCGCAGAGCCAGCTCTACCAGACCAAGCGCGACCTGGCCCAGGCCCGCTACAACGTGCTGCTGGGCGAGCTGCGTCTGCGCCAGGCCAGCGGCAGCCTGCGGGCCGAAGACCTGCAGGGCATCGAGGCGCTGCTGGTGCGTTGAGCATCTCGCAGAAAATCTCGCAGAAAATCCTGCGCAAAGGCAGGAAAGTCATTTCAATACAATGACTTTCCGATGCCTCCCATCTCGCAGAAATTCGCGCTCTACAGCCGTCCATCGGAGATGGAGCCGCTGCTGCCCGGCGAGCACCGGATGGGGCCTTTGCTGGAGCAGGCGCACGACCTGATGCGCAGCGCCGGCCGTCTGGCGGGCATGTGCCAACCCGAGGCCTTGCGCGGATTGCGCGGCCAGTTGCGGGCCATGCATTCCTACTACAGCAACAAGATCGAAGGCCAGCACACCTTGCCCGCCGAGATCGAGCAGGCACTGCGCAACAACTATGCCCGCGATGCGGACAAGGCGCGGCGCCAGCGCCTGGCCCTGGCGCACATGGCCACCGAAGCCAGCATGGAAATGCACCAGCCACAATGGGACTGGACGACCGTCTGGTCGCCCCGCATGCTGCAGGACATCCACCAGGATCTGTTCGCACGCTTGCCGGCGGACGATCGGCGCCTGTCGGCGCAGGAAGAGCCGCTGCATCCAGGCCAGTTGCGCAGCCAGCAGGTCAGCGTGGGCCGGCATGCTGCGCCCGATGCCGACAAGCTGCCGGAGTTCCTGCAGCGCTGGAGCCGGTTCTACGCAAGCACACGCCGCGGCGAACTGCAGGTGCTTGCTGCAGCGGCGTCGCACCAGCGCCTGGCCTGGATCCATCCCTTTCGCGATGGCAATGGCCGTGTCGCACGGCTGCACACGCATCTGGTGCTGTCCCATCTGGGCCTGACCAATGGAACCTGGTCGCTGCTGCGCGGCTTTGCCCGTAGCCACGATGCCTACTGCGCGCATCTGGCGGCAGCCGACGAAGCACGTGCCGGCGACCTCGATGGCCGCGGCAGCCGTACCGAGCGCGGACTGGAGAACTGGATCGCCTATGTACTGGGCCTGTGCCTGGACCAGGTCCAGTTCATGACCGAACTGCTCGCACTGGAAAGCATGCGCGAGCGCATTGCCGCTTGCCTGGCTTATGAGGAGCAGGTCGTTCGCCAGGGTGTGCGGCGTGAAGCCCTGCGCGCGCTGCACTACCTGTTTGCCACCCAGGGCGAGTTGGAGCGCGTGGACTTCAAGGCCATGCTGGGCCTGGGCGAGCGTCTGGCCACGGCCCAGATCAGCGCCTTGCTCAAGCGCGGCCTGCTCGAGAGCGATTCGCCCTATGGCCGCCTGCGCTTTGGCGTGCCGCAGCACGCGCTGCGCTTTTACTTTCCCCGGCTATGGCCGGAGGCCGAGATCCAATAGCGCGGCGATGGCCGCCGCCGTGCGCGCCGCCGCGCCACGGTGGGCCGCGGCGAAGGCCAGGCTCGCGTCACTGGCCTGCTGGCGCGCCGCAGGGTCCGCCACCAGCCGCCGCACAGTCTGCACGGCCTGTGCCAGATCCTCCGCGCGCAGCGCTGCACCGGCCTGCCCGGCCAGTTCCGCCGCCTCGGCGAAGTTGAAGGTGTGTGGCCCCATGAGCACCGGACAGCCGCAGGCCGCGGCCTCGATCAGGTTCTGCCCGCCCAGGGGTTCGAAGCTGCCGCCCAGCAAGGCCAGGTCGGCGAAGCCGTAGTACAGCGCCATTTCACCCAGTGAATCGCCGAGCCAGACCGCGTCCGCGCCGGCCGGCGGTGCATCGCTCCAGCTGCTGCGGCGCGCCACGGCAAAACCATGCGCACGCACCATCTCGGCCACGGCATCGAAACGCTGCGGATGGCGTGGCACGATCAGCCACTGCACAGCGGTGGCAGCGGCCGGATCGGCCTGCAGCAGCGCCAGCAAGGCGGCCTCCTCGCCCTCGCGCGAGCTGGCGAACAGCACCACCGGCTTGCCCGCCGCGGCCCGCCATTGGCGGCCGCGCGCCAGCTGCGCCGCATCAGGCGCGGCATCGAACTTGAGATTGCCGAAGACGCCGGCCACCGGCGCACCGGCGCTGCGCAGCCGCGCCGCATCGCCCTCGGTCTGCGCATAGGCGGCCGCGAGCGCGGCATAGGCCGGTGGCAGCAGCGGCACGCGCTGCGCGCCCTGCAGCGATTTTTCGGACAGGCGCGCATTGGCCAGCACCAGCGGCACGCCGGTCCGGCGGCAGCTTTCGATGAGCCAGGGCCAGATCTCGGTTTCCATGAGGATGCCGACACGGGGTTGGAACTGCGCCAGGAAGCGCCCGGTCGCGCCCGGCGTGTCCCAGGGCTGCCAGACCTGCAGGTCGCCTTCGCGCAGCAGCCGCGCGCCCTCGGCCCGGCCCGTGGCCGTGCCGTGCGTGAGCAGCAGCCGCATGCCGGGCAGGCGTTCGCGCAGCGCGGCGATGAGCACGGCAGCCGCGCGCGTCTCGCCCAGCGAGACCGCATGCACCCAGACCCAGCCGCTCGACGGCGGCTGTGTGTAGTGGCCGAAGCGCTCGGGCACGTGCGCGCCGTAGCCGGGCTCGGCCACGGCCCGGCGCGCGAGCTTGCGCCGCAGCAGCGGTTGCGCCAGCCAGGTCAGCCAGCCGTACAGGCGCAGCAGCATCAAGCGGGCACCGGTCGGGGCGTGGCGGCCAGCACGCCCTGCCAGGCGGCCCAGACCTCGTCCACGCTGGGTGCGCGTTCGCCGCCGACCGGCACCTGGTGCGCATGGCCCACGGGGCCGGCGCGCCAGGCGCGCGGATAGCTGAAGATCTGCACGTGCAGCAGGTCCAGCGCCACGGCCATGTGGCTGAGGCCCGAGTCCACGCCGATCACGCCGGTGGCGGCCGCCATCTCCCGCAGCACGCCGGCCAGCGACAGCCGCGGCCAGACGCGGGCCTTCGGGCCGATGGCCGTGGCCAGCGCGGTGGCCAGGCGCAGCTCGGTGTCCGAGGCATGCGGCAGCCAGACTTGGAAGCCGTCGGCCGCGAGCCGCTGGCCGATGGCGGCCCAGTGCGCCTGCGGCCATTCGTTGTCGGGCCGCGTCGTGCCATGGGCCAGCACGACCGCGCGCACCGGTGCCGGGCGCTCCACGCGCAGCTGGTAGACGGGCGGCGTCTTGAGCTCATAGCCCAGCGCGCCGGCCGCCAGCACGCGGTAGCGCTGCACCGCGTGCACGCGCCGCGGCATGGGCACCAGGCGGTTGGCGAAGAAACGCGTGGGCCACTCGTAGCCGCACTCCTCGCTGCGGTTGCCGTAGGTCGCGCGAAAACCCTGGGCCGAGATGCGGGCCTTGCGCGCCACCATGCCCGATTTGATGAGGCCCTGGATGTCGAGCACGGCGTCGTACTCCACGGCCCGCAGCGCCGTGTAGAAGGCCGTGCGCTCGGCGCGTGTCGCGGCATCCAGCCAGGACTTGCGCCAGCGGCGCCCGGCAAAGCGGAGCACGCGCTCCACGCCGACCACGCATTCCACGAGCGGCGCGAACGACTCCTCGACGACCCAGTCGATCCTCGCCTGCGGCAGCGCCGCACGCAGGTCGCTCACGACCGGCATGGCCTGCACCACATCGCCCAGCGACGAGAGCTTGACGACCAGGATCCTCATGCAGTGCGGCCGCCGCCTGCGCTCAATGGGCGGCCGCCTGGATCTGGGCGTCGGGCTTGACCGAGCGCAGCAAGGCCATCATCTGCGTCTGGATGCGCTCCAGCGCGGCCTCGGTGTGGCCTTCGAAGCGCAGCACCAGCACCGGCGTGGTGTTGGAGGCGCGGATCAGGCCGAAGCCGTCCGGCCAATCCACGCGCAGGCCGTCGATGGTGTTGACGGTCGCCGGTGCGTCGAACTTCGCGGCGGCCACGAGCTGGGCCACCAGCGCGTGGGGCTCGCCCTCGGCACAGCCGACGTTGAGTTCGGGCGTGGAAAAGCTGGTGGGCAGCGCGTCGAGCACGGCGCTCGCGTCGGGCGACTTGCTGAGAATCTCGAGCAGCCGTGCGCCGGCATAGGTGCCGTCGTCGAAACCGAACCAGCGTTCCTTGAAGAAGATGTGGCCGCTCATCTCGCCGCCCAGCGGCGCCTGGCCGCCCTCGGCTTCGATGGCCTTCATCTTGGCCTTGATCAGCGAGTGGCCGGTCTTGAACATCAGCGCCTTGCCGCCGGCCGCCTCGATGGCCGGGGCCAGCCGCTGCGAGCACTTGACGTCGAACAGGATGGTGCCGCCCGGCACGCGCGAGAGCACGTCCTGCGCGAACAAGGCCATCTGGCGGTCCGGGAAGATGTTGTTGCCTTCGCGCGTGACGATGCCCAGGCGGTCGCCGTCGCCGTCGAAGGCCAGGCCCAGTTCGGCGCCGGTGGTCTTGAGCGCCGCGATCAGATCGTGCAGGTTCTCGGGCTTGCTCGGGTCCGGGTGGTGGTTGGGGAAGTTGCCGTCGACCTCGCTGAACAGTTCGGTGACCTCGCAGCCCAGCGCGCGGAAGATCTCGGGCGACGAAGCACCGGCGATGCCGTTGCCCGAGTCGATCACGATCTTGAGCGGGCGCGCCAGCTTCACGTCGCCCACGATGCGTTCGCGGTAGGCCGGCAGCACGTCGGCCTGACGCACGCTGCCGCCGGGCACGTCCACCCAGTCCTCGGCCTCGATCATGCTGCGCAGGGCCTGGATCTCGTCGCCGTAGATGGCACGGCCACCCATGATCATCTTGAAGCCGTTGTAGTCCTTGGGGTTGTGGCTGCCCGTGATCTGGATGCCGCTTCGGGCCAGCGTGTGCGCGGCGAAGTACAGGATGGGCGTGGTGACCATGCCCACGTCGACGACCTGCACGCCGGCGGCCACGAGGCCCCGGATGAGCGCAGCCGACAGGCTGGGGCCCGACAGACGGCCATCACGGCCCACGGCTACGGTGGTCTCGCCCTCGCGCCGGGCGATGGTGCCGAACGCGCGTCCCAGGCCTTCGGCCACGGCCTCGTTCAAGCTGGACGGCACGATGCCGCGGATGTCATAGGCCTTGAAGATGGACGCGGAAACTTGCATGGAACTCCTGGACGGGGTGCTGGCGGTGCGGGCGATTATGGGGGAAACCCCAGGCCCGCCCGCCCACTGCTGCACCCTCTTGGACGCGGGTCCCGGCCAAGCACTGCGCGAGGCCTTGCGTCGGCGCCGCCACGTCACGCAGCCGCAGCACGCCTTCCTCGCCGTTTCACACCTGCGCCATGCCACCGTCCACGAACAGTTCGATGCCGTTGACGAAGCTCGCCGCATCCGAGGCCAGGAAGGCCACGGCCTTGCCGATCTCGCCTGGCTCGCCCAGTCGGCCCAGCGGCACCTGCGAAGCCAGAAAGTCGAACAGCCCCTTGCGCGTCGCCTCGTCGGCCGCCAGGCCGCCCAGGCCAGGCGTGCGGACCGGACCGGGGCTGACCGCGTTGACGCGGATCTTGCGGTCCTTCAGGTCCAGTGCCCAGGAGCGCGCGAAGTTGCGCACCGCGGCCTTGCTCGCGCTGTAGACGCTGAAATTGGCCGTGCCCTGGATCGAGACGGTGGACGAAGTCAGGATCACCGAGGCACCGTCGCTGAGCAGCGGCAAGGCCTTCTGCACCGTGAACAGCACGCCGCGCACATTGGTGCCGAAGATGCGGTCGAAGTGCTCTTCGGTGATGGCGCCCAGCGGCAGCATGTCGCCGCCACCGGCATTGGCGAACAGGATGTCGAGGCGGCCCACCTTCCTGGCGATCTGGGCGTAGACCGCGTCCAGGTCGGACAGCACCGAGGCGTCGGCGCGGATGCCGGTCGCCTGCGGTCCGAGTTCAGCGACCGCCGCGTCGAGTTCGGCCTGGCGGCGACCCGTGATGAAGACCTGCGCGCCCTGCGCGATGAGTTCCTTCGCGGCGCCCAGGCCGATGCCGCTGCTGCCGCCCGTGACGAGAGCGATCTTGTTGTGGAGAGGGGTGTTCATGCTGCGTTCCTTTCAGGGTTTGCGGTTGGGATGGACGCAATTCTGGGCCGCCGTCTTTCTCCGAAAAAGAGAGATCAATGGAATTACTATCCACCGTCGTAGAAAATCAGGAAGCACAGGAATGGACCAGTTGCTGGCGATGCGCGCCTTCGTGCGCGTGGTGGAAGCGGGCAGCTTCACGCGGGCGGCCGACTCGCTGGACATGCCGATCGCCACGGTCAGCAAGCAGGTGCAGGAGCTGGAAGCCCACCTGGGTGTGCGCCTGTTGCAACGCACCACGCGCCGCCTCACGGTCACGCCCGAGGGCCAGGACTACCACGCCAAGAGCACGCGGGTCCTGCGCGACCTGGAGGACATCGACGCCTCCTTCAAGCTCGCGCAGGGCAAGCCGCGCGGCCAGCTGCGCGTGGATGTGGGCGGGTCCACCGCGCGCGACGTGCTGATCCCGCTGCTGCCCGACTTCATGGCGCGCTACCCCGAGATCCGCGTCGACCTGGGCGTCTCCGACCGCGCGGTGGACCTGGTCGGCGACAACGTGGACTGCGTCATCCGCGGCGGCCCGCTCGACTCCTCGTCCCTGGTCGCACGCCGCCTGGGCGAAGCCGTGCTGATCACCTGCGCCGCCCCGGCCTACCTGCGGCAGTACGGCACGCCGGCCTATCCGGATGAGCTCAAGAACGGCCACCGGCTGGTGAGCTATGTGTCCAGCCAGAACGGCCGGGCCATGCCGTTCCGCTTCGCGCGTGCGGGGGAGAAGAGCGAGATCAAGGTCGAGCACCGCGTCGGTGTCAACGAGAGCAACGCGCACCTGGCGGCCGGCGTCGCCGGCCTGGGCATCGTGCAGACCTTCGGCTATGCCGCCGAGGCGGCCCTGCGCGCGGGTGCCCTGGTCGAGATCCTGCGGCCCTGGCGGCCTGCGCCCTACCCCTTCCACCTGGTCTACCCGCAGAGCCGGCATGTGACGCACCGGCTGCGCGTGTTCATGGACTGGCTGCTGGAGGACTTTCCCGCACACGTGGCGCGGGACGGGGGCACGGCCGCCGGCTGACCGTCAGCGCGCGAGCCACTCCCAGCGCGGGATCCGGTCCATCTCCAGCCCGGCCAGCTGGGTTTCGCCGAGCGGCTTGTGCAGCTCCAGCCGCTGCGTGTCCGGCGCCGCGCCGTCCAGCGCGGCCAGCAGCCGTGGCGCGTGCGTGACCACGATGACCTGCGAGGCGCGCGCGGCCTGCGCGATGAGCCGGCCCAGCGCGGGCAGCAGGTCCGGGTGCAGGCTGGTCTCGGGTTCGTTGAGCACCAGCAGGGCCGGCGGCCGCGGCGTCAGCAGCGCGGCGATCCAGAGCAGGTAGCGCAGCGTGCCGTCGGACAGCTCGGCCGCGTCCAGCGGCCGCAGCAGGCCATGCTGGTGCATGCGCAGCGCGAAGCGCTCGCCCAAGACCTCGACCTGCACGCCCGCACCCGGGAAGGCATCCTCGACAGCCGCGTCCAGCGACGCGTGGTCGCCGATCTCGCGGATGGTCTGCCAGGCTGCGGCCAGGTCGCTGCCGTCGTCGCCAAGCACGGGCGTGGTGGTGCCCAGTTGCGGCATGCGCGCGGGCGCGTCGGCATCGCTGCGGAAGTGATCGTAGAAGCGCCATCCGCGGATCTGCTCGCGCAGGCTCAGCATCTCGGGCGCGGCACGCGGCTCGGCGTACTCGGTCATCATGCTCGCGAAGGCCGGGATGGGCCGCGCCACGCCCGCCCAGCCGCCGTCGCCGCGGATGCGCAGCGCCGCCCCGCGGCGTTCGACCAGCAGAGAAGCCGGGCGCATGAACGGCCCGTTCCAGACCGCTTCGCGCTTGATCTCGGGGTCGTGGTTGAACACCGAGGTACTGCGCGGAATCGGCAGGCCGATGTCGATCGCGTAGCCGTAGCCATCCGCCACATCGGAGCCAAAGCCCAGTTGCAGGGACACCGGGCCATTGCGCTGCGTGCCCTGCACGGGCGCTTCGCCACGCCGCATCGCAGCCGAGAACTGCTCCGGCCCGGCCCACAGCGTGGACGCGAGGCCCCCCTCGCGCGCCAGCGCCCGCACCACCCCGCCCTGGGCCACGGCCGCGAGCAGGCGCAAGGCACGGTAGACGCTGGACTTGCCGCTGCCGTTGGCGCCGGTGACCAGCGTCAACTGCCCCAGCGGCAGCACCAGCCGGCGCAGCGAGCGGTAGTTGGCGATGGCCAGCGCCGACAGCACGGTCACAGCGCGGCGATGGCTTCCCGGTACAGCGCCAGATACTGCTGCGCCACGGGCTCCCACGAGAAGTTCTGCGCCATGCCGCGCCGCACCAGCTGCCGCCACTGGCCGGGCTGGCGGTAGGCCAGCACGGCGCGCTGCAAGGTGCGGCCCAGCGCATCGGCCGTGGCCGGGCCGAACTGGAAGCCCGTGGCCACGTCGCGGGCCAGCGTGTCCTCGTTGACGTCGACCACGGTGTCGGCCAGGCCGCCCACGCGGCGCACGATGGGCACCGTGCCGTAGCGCAGCGCGTAGAGCTGTGTCAGGCCGCAGGGCTCGAAGCGCGAGGGCACCAGCATGGCGTCGGCCCCCGCGATGAGCTGGTGCGCGAAGGCCTCGTCGTAGCCCAGCCGCACGGCCACGCGGCCCGGGTGCTGGGCCATGGCCTGGCGGAACGCGCCTTCCAGCGCGGCGTCGCCCGTGCCCTGCACGGCGAACTGCGCGCCCTGCGCCAACAGGTCGGGCAAGGCTTCCAGCACGAGGTCCAGACCCTTTTGCGAGGTCAGCCGGCTGACCACGCCGAACAGCGGCGCATCGGCCTCTGGCGCCAACCCCAGGACTTGCTGCAGCTGGGCCTTGCACAGGGCCTTGCCGGCCAGATCGACTGGGTCGTAACACGCGGGCAGCTCGGCGTCAAAGGCAGGGTTCCAGACCGCCGGGTCGACGCCGTTCAGGATGCCGGAGACCTCGTTGCCGCGCGCGCGGATCACGCCGTCCAGCCCGCTGCCGTACTCGGGCGTGCGGATCTCGCGCGCATAGGTGGGGCTCACGGTGGTCACGCGCGTGGCGAACTTGAGGCCGGCCTTGATGAACGAGAAATGCCCGTGGAACTCGAGCGCCGACGGCGCCATGAAGCGCCCCGGCAAGCCGAGCAGGAAGAAGTCGGTCGGCTCGAACAGGCCGTGGAACGCCAGGTTGTGCACGGTGAAGACCGTGGCCACGTCGCGCACCGGCCGCGCGGCCAGGTAGGCGCAGGACATGGCGGCGTGCCAGTCGTGCGCATGCATGACCTGCGGCTGCCAGTCCGGGTCGAGTTCGCCGGCGGCAACATGCGCGGCCACCCAGCCCAGCAAGGCGAAGCGCTGCAGGTTGTCGGCCCACTCCAGGCCGTCCGGCCCCAGGTAGGGGTTGCCGGGCCGGTCGTACAGATACGGCGCGTCGACCACATAGGCCGCCTGCACGCCGGCCAGTTGCCCGCGCAGCAGGCGCACGCGGCCGGCGCCGAACATCGGCCCCAGCGACACCACCTCGGACAGGCCCTCGATGCCGCGCAGCACGGCCGGCAGGCCGGGCAGCAGCAAACGCACCTCGGCACCCTGTGCCGCGAGCGCCTGCGGCAAGGCGCCGACCACGTCGGCCAGACCACCCGTCTTGACCAGCGGATAGACCTCCGCCGCAACCTGCAGGACCTTCATGAACCGAGCTTGTCCAGCATGGGTTGGGTCACCAGCACGATGCCGTTGGGGCTGCGGTAAAAGCGCGCAGCATCCGCCTGGGCATCCTCGCCGATGACCATGCCGTCGGGAATGGACACGCCGCGGTCGATGATGGCGCGTGTGATGCGGGCATGCCGGCCGATCTGCACGCCCGGCAGCAGCACCGACCAGGCAACGCTGGAATAGGAGTTCACGCGCACGCTGGAGAACAGCACCGAGCGCAGCACGCTGCCCGAGACGATGCAGCCGCCCGAGACCAGCGACTCCACCGCCATGCCGCGCCGGTCATCGGCGTTGTGCACGAACTTGGCCGGCGGCAGCTGCGACTGGTAGGTCCAGATCGGCCAGCGCGTGTCGTACATGTTGAGCTGCGGGTCGGTGGCCGTGAGGTCGATGTTGGCGTCCCAGTATGCATCGATCGTGCCGACGTCGCGCCAGTAGGCCTCCTCGCCCACGCGCATGTTCACGCACGAGAGCTCGAACGGGTGCGCCGCGGCCTGGGCGTTCTTCACGGCACGCGGGATGATGTCCTTGCCGAAGTCGTGGCTGGAGTTCGGGTCGTTCATGTCGCGCTCGAGCTCCTTGTAGAGGAAGCGCGCGTTGAACACGTAGATGCCCATGCTGGCCAGCGCCATGTCGGGCCGGCCGGGCATCGGCGGCGGATCGGCCGGCTTCTCCAGGAAGTCCGTGATCATGCTGTTCTCGTCCACCGCCATCACGCCGAAGGCGGAGGCCTCGGCGCGCGGCACCGCAATGCAGCCCACCGTGCAGTCGCGGCCCTTGGCCACGTGGTCGGCCAGCATGATGGCGTAGTTCATCTTGTAGATGTGGTCACCGGCCAGCACCACGATGTAGTCGGGCCGGTAGCTCGCCAGGATGTCCTGGTTCTGGTAGACGGCGTCGGCCGTGCCGCGGTACCAGCTTTCCTCGTCCACGCGCTGCTGGGCGGGCATCAGGTCGACGAACTCGTTCATCTCGGTCTTGAGGAACCCCCAGCCGCGCTGCACGTGGCGCAGCAGGCTGTGGCTCTTGTACTGCGTGATCACGCCGATGCGGCGGATGCCGGAGTTCAGGCAGTTCGACAGCGCGAAGTCGACGATGCGGAACTTGCCGCCGAAGTAGACAGCCGGCTTGGCGCGCCGGTCGGTGAGGTTCATGAGGCGGCTGCCGCGCCCACCCGCGAGGACCAGGGCGATGGCCCGCTTGGGCAGGTCGAGCTGCTGGGCCAGGTCGTTCGAATTCATGGGGTCTCCTGCCGTTGTCACGGCCGCTCACAATAAGGTCATGGACGGGCGCTTAGGATAGCCGCAGTCGCGGCGTATACCGTGCGCCATGCGAGAAATCCACACCCACCTGGCATGGACCCTGCTAGAGCGGGCATGCCCATCCGCCCCGCGCCACGGGGCCCCAACAACAAGGAACGCCATGAGCCCAACCCCCTCCAGCCACAGCTTTGCCGCCCGCACCGAGGAGCATCTGCTGCACACCGTGGGCGTGGCCCCGGCTGCCGCCAGCTCCACCGAACTCATGCACGCGGTCTCGCAGGCCGCGCGGGCCGAGCTGTCGCAACGCTGGGTGCAGACCCAGGCCGCCGACCGCGGCGCGCGGGCGCGGCGGGTGTACTACCTGTCGATGGAGTTCCTGATCGGCCGCACGCTGTCCAACGCGCTCGCCGCGCTGGGGCAGAACGACGGCGCCGCCGAGGCCCTGGGCGCCCACGCCAAGGCCATGGAAGAGGTCGCTGACCACGAGCCCGATGCCGCGCTCGGCAACGGCGGCCTGGGCCGGCTGGCGGCCTGCTTCCTCGATTCGATGGCTTCGCTGGGCCTGCCATCGTTCGGCTACGGCATCCGCTACGAATACGGCATGTTCGCGCAGGAGATCCAGAACGGCGCCCAGGTCGAGCACCCCGACCCCTGGCTCAAGGACGGCACGCCCTGGGAGTTTCCGCGCTGGGAACTGAGCTACCCGGTGCGCTTCGGCGGCTGGGTCGAGCATGTGGACGGCAAGGCCATCTGGCGCCCGGCTGCCGAGGTCGCGGCCAAGGCCTACGACATGGTGATCCCGGGCCACGGCACCAAGAAGGTCAGCACGCTCAGGCTGTGGAAGGCCACGGCGCCGGCGCACATCGACCTCAACGCCTTCAACACCGGCGACTACCAGCGCGCTGCCACGGCCAAGAACGAATACGAGAACATTTCCTGGGTGCTCTACCCCAACGACAGCACGCCGGCCGGCCGCGAGCTGCGCCTGAAGCAGGAGTACTTCTTCGTCGCCGCCTCCATCCAGGACATGGTCAAGCGCCACCTGGACGAGCACGGCACCTTGAGCAACCTGGCCGACCAGGTGGCCATCCACCTCAACGACACGCACCCGGCCATCGGCGTGGCCGAGCTCATGCGCGTGCTGGTGGACGAACATGGCATGGACTGGACGCCGGCCTGGGCCCTGTGCAAGCGCACCTTCAGCTACACCAACCACACGCTGATGCCCGAGGCGCTGGAGACCTGGCCGGTGGGCCTCATGCAGCACGTGCTGCCGCGGCACCTGGAGATCATCTTCCGCATCAACAAGGAGTTCCTGGACTTCGCGGCCCAGCACCGGCCCGGCGACAACGGCTTCCTGTCGCGGCTGTCGCTGATCGACGAGGCCGGCGAGCGCCGCGTGCGCATGGCCAACCTGTCCATCGTCGGCAGCCACAAGGTCAACGGCGTGTCCAAGCTGCACTCCGACCTGCTGGTGCAGACCATCTTCGCGGACTTCGCCGCCATCTGGCCCGAGCGCTTCACCAACATGACCAACGGCGTCACGCCGCGGCGCTGGCTGTCGCAGGCCAACCCGGGGCTGTCCAGCCTGCTGGACCGCCACATCGGCCATGGCTGGCGCCGCGACCTGGACGAGCTGCACAAGCTGGCCGCGCTGGCCGGCAACCCGGAGGTGCGGGCCGAGTTCATGGACGTCAAGCGCGCCAACAAGGCGCGGCTCGCCGCGCTGATCGCGCGCACCACCGGCGTGCAGGTCAACCCCGACGCGCTGTTCGACGTGCAGGTCAAGCGCATCCACGAGTACAAGCGCCAGCTGCTCAACGTGCTGCACGTGATCGGCCGCTACCAGGCCATCCTGGCCAACCCCAAGGGCCTGGACGGCCAGGGCTGGGTGCCGCGCGTGGTGCTGTTCGCGGGCAAGGCCGCGTCCAGCTACCACATGGCCAAGAACATCATCCGGCTGATCCACGAGGCCGGCCGCGTGATCAACAACGACCCGCGCGTGGGCGACCTGCTCAAGCTGGTGTTCATCCCCAACTACGGCGTCTCGGTGGCCGAGACCATCATGCCGGGCGCCGACCTCTCCGAGCAGATCTCCACGGCCGGCACCGAGGCCTCGGGCACCGGCAACATGAAGCTGGCACTCAACGGCGCGCTGACCATCGGCACCGACGATGGCGCCAACATCGAGATCCGCGAAGCCGTGGGCGACGCCAACATCTTCATCTTCGGCCTGAAGACGCCCGAGGTGCAGGCCCTGCGCGCGAGCGGCTACCAGCCCATGCGCCACTACGAGGGCCAGCCGGACCTGAAGGCCGTGCTGGACGCGATCACGGGCGGCCAGTTCTCGCCCGAGGAGCCGGGCCGCTACCGCGGCCTGGTCGATGCGCTGCTGTGGGGCGGCGACCACTACATGCTGCTGGCCGACTACGCCAGTTACGTGGCCACGCAGGGCAAGGTCGACGCGCTGTACCGCGAGCCGGCGGCCTGGTGCCAGCGCGCCATCGCCAACGTGGCCGGCATGGGGGTGTTCTCGTCTGACCGTACGATCAGGGAGTACGCCCGCCAGATCTGGCGCATCGAACCGAAACCATGACCCCATCCGCCCCCAGCCCAGCACAGAGCGACTTCCTGATCTCCGACACCGACCTGTGGCTGCTGGCCGAGGGCACACACCTGCGGCCCTACGAGGTGCTGGGCGCGCATGCGTTCACGCACCGGGGCGCGGCGGGCACGCGCTTCGCGGTCTGGGCGCCGAACGCGCGGCGCGTGAGCGTGGTCGGCGACTTCAACGCCTGGGACGGCCGCGCGCACCCCATGCAGGCGCGGCCCAGCGCCGGCCTGTGGGAAGCCTTCGTGCCGGGCGTGGGCCCCGGCGCGCTCTACAAGTACGAGCTGGAGGACGCCCACGGCCAACTGCTGCCGCTCAAGTCCGACCCCTACGCACTGGCCGCGCAACTGCGCCCCGAGACCGCCAGCCAGGTCGCAACGCTGCCGGCCCTGGTGCCGGCCAGCGCCGAGCGCCAGGCCGCCAACGCCGTGGATGCGCCCATCAGCATCTACGAGGTGCACCTGGCCAGCTGGCGCCGCAAGCCCGAAGACGGCAACCGCTGGCTCGATTGGGACGAACTGGCGGCCGAGCTGATCCCCTACGCGCTGGACATGGGTTTCACGCACCTGGAGCTGCTGCCCATCAGCGAGCATCCGTTCGACGGCTCCTGGGGCTACCAGCCGATCGGCCTGTACGCGCCGACCGCGCGCTTCGGCGATGCGGCCGGCTTCACGCGCTTCGTCGCCCGGGCCCATGCCCAGGGCCTGGGCGTGCTGCTGGACTGGGTGCCCGCGCACTTCCCCAGCGATGCGCACGGCCTGGCCCGCTTCGACGGCACGCCGCTGTACGAGCATGCCGACCCGCGCGAAGGCTTCCACCAGGACTGGAACACGCTGATCTACAACTTCGGCCGCACCGAGGTGCGCAACTTCCTGGTCGGCAACGCGCTGTACTGGCTGGAGCGCCATGGCGTGGACGGCCTGCGCGTGGACGCCGTCGCCTCCATGCTCTACCGCGACTACAGCCGCAAGGATGGCGAGTGGATCCCGAACCGCCACGGCGGCCGTGAGAACCTGGAAGCCATCGACTTCCTCAAGCGCATGAACGAGGTGGTCGGCGCCGAGCGGCCCGAGGCCACCACCGTGGCCGAGGAGTCGACCTCGTTCCTCGGCGTCTCGCGCCCGACCTTCGCGGGCGGCCTGGGCTTTCACTACAAGTGGAACATGGGCTGGATGCACGACACGCTGCGTTACTTCGGCCGCGAACCCGTGCACCGGCGCCACCACCACCACGAGCTGACCTTCAGCATGGTCTACGCCTACAGCGAGCAGTTCGTGCTGCCCTTCTCGCACGACGAGGTGGTGCACGGCAAGGGCTCGCTGCTCACGCGCATGCCGGGCGACCGCTGGCAGCAGTTCGCCAACCTGCGCGCGCTGTACGGCTACATGTGGGCGCACCCGGGCAAGAAGCTGCTGTTCATGGGCTGCGAATTCGGCCAGGCGCGCGAATGGAACCACGAGGCCAGCCTGGACTGGCACCTGCTCGGCGACGGCCTGCATGCCGGCGTGCAGACCCTGGTGCGCGACCTCAACCGCGTGCTGCGCCACCACCCGGCCCTGCACACACAGGACAGCGTTCCCGCCGGCTTCGAATGGATCGAGGCGGACGATTCGCAGCACAGCATCTTCGCCTTCGCGCGCCATGGCCGCGAGGAGGGCCAGACCATGCTGGTGGTGTGCAACCTCACGCCCGTGGTGCGGCGCGACTGGCGCCTGGGCGTGCCGCGGCCGGGGCGCTGGCACGAACGGCTCAACACCGATTCCGTGCACTACGGCGGCAGCAATGCGGGCACGCCCTGGGGCGTGGCGGGCACCGAACCGATCCCGTCGCATGGGAGGACGCATTCGGTGTTGCTGACCTTGCCGCCGCTGTCCACGGTGTTCCTCGAATGGACTCCATGAGGAAGCCTGACGTCCACGCCCTGCAACCCGGCCAGCCCTGGCCGCTGGGTGCGCATTTCGACGGCAAGGGCGTCAACTTCGCGATCGTCTCCGAGCACGCCCAGGCCATGGAGCTGTGCCTGTATGACGCGACCGGACAGAAGGAGACCGCACGCATCGCCCTGCCCGGCCACAGCAACGACGTCTGGCACGGCTACCTGCCGGGCGCCCTGCCCGGCCTGGTCTACGGGCTGCGCGCGCACGGTCCCTGGCGCCCCGAGCGCGGCCATCGCTTCAACCCGTTCAAGCTGCTGCTGGACCCGTATGCGCGCGAGATCGTCGGCCACTTCGCCTGGCGCGACGAGCACTTCGGCGCCGACCTGCGCCATCCGCTGCACATGGACCAGGCCGACAACGCGGCATGCGCGCTCAAGGCCCGCGTGGTGCACGACGACCACGACTGGGCTGGCGACGAGCCGCCGCGCACGCCGCTCGTGGACAGCGTGCTCTACGAGGTCCACGTCAAGGGCTTCTCGGCCCGCAACGCGGCCGTGCCCGAGGCGCTGCGCGGCAGCTATGCCGGCCTGGCGCATCCGGCCTCGATCGCGCACTTGAGGCGACTCGGCATCACGGCCGTGAGCCTGCTGCCCGTGCACTACGCGCTCGACGAGCAGCGGCTCGTGAACATGGGCCTCACGAACTACTGGGGCTACAACACGCTGGGCTTCTTCTGCCCTTCTGCGCGCCTGGCCAGCAGCCAGGGCGGCGCCGCCCAGCGCGCCGAGTTCCGCGCCATGGTGGCGGCCTTGCACGCGGCCGGCATCGAGGTGCTGCTGGATGTGGTCTACAACCACACGGCCGAGACCGACGAGACCGGGCCCACGCTGTCCTTCCGCGGCCTGGACAACGCGCTGTACTACCGCCTGCCGCCCGAGCAGAAGGCGCTGTACGAGAACCACACGGGCTGCGGCAACACACTGGACATCCGCCAGCCGCGCGTGCTGCAGCTGGTGATGGACAGCCTGCGCTACTGGGTCACGCAGATGCATGTAGATGGCTTTCGCTTCGACCTCGCGCCCGTGCTTGGCCGCGGCGACAACGGCTTCGAACGCAGCGGCCCCTTCTTCACGGCCGTCGCGCAAGACCCGGTGCTCTCGCGCGTCAAGATGATCGCCGAGCCCTGGGACATCGGCCCGGGTGGCTACCAGGTCGGCAACTTCCCGCGCGGCTGGATCGAGTGGAACGACAAGTTCCGCGACAGCATGCGCGGCTTCTGGGCCCAGGCCGCCGCGGGCCGCCCGGCCGCCCACCGCGGCGAGTTCGCGCTGCGCCTGTGCGGCTCCTCCGACCTCTACCAGCCGCGCAACCGCGTGCCCGGCGAATCGGTCAACTACGTGGTCTCGCACGACGGCTTCACGCTGGCCGACCTGTTGACCTATGAGCAACGCCGCAACGAAGCCAACGGCGAGAACAACCGCGACGGCCACGGCCACAACCTGGGCTTCAACTGCGGTGCAGAAGGGCCGAGCAGCGATCCGCAGGCGCTGGCGCTGCGCGCCAAGCTGCAGCGGGTGCTGCTGGCCACAGCGCTGCTGGCCCAGGGCACGCCCATGCTGGCGGCCGGCGACGAACTGGGCCACAGCCAGGGCGGCAACAACAACCCTTACTGCCAGGACAACGCCACGACCTGGATCGATTGGTCCCAGGCCGATGCCGACCTCACCGCCTTCACCGCCCGCGTGCTGGCCCTGCGCCGCCAGGCCCTGCCCTTCGGCAGCCACTGGTACAGCGGCCTGTCGGACCCGCTGGGCCTGCACGACCTGACCTGGCTGCAGGCCGACGGCAGCCTGCTGACCGGCGACGCCTGGCAGGACGCCAGCCAACGCGTGCTGGGCTGCCTGATCGGCAAGCCGGGCCGCGCCAGGGCGCCACTGCTGCTGCTGGTCAACGGCGGCACAGCGGACGCGGAGTTCCTGCTGCCGGCCGGTGTCTGGCGCTGCTGGCTAGACAGCACCCATCCCCAGGGCCGTTCGCGCTGGTATGACCAGGGTGAGCAGGCCTATGCTTTGCCGGCGTTGAGCCTGTCCCTGCTCGCGGCCGAGGGCTCCGGCCTGTCATGATGCGCCCGCCTACCCCCGTGCCACGCACGTGCTTGGCGCCATGGCGTGCACCGCCAGTCTGATGCGGTTTATAGTGCGCCCATGCCCTCGCTCCACTGCGCCATGATCCAGCCCCGCCCCCTGGGCTGATCCGAGCCCGCCCCGACCCCGCCTGCACGGGCTCACGGTGTCGCGTTGGTGCGCGCCTTGAGCGCCTGCAGCCGTACGGGGTAAAGCACGAAGAACGCCTGCAGGTCCGGTTCCCGGATCAGGGCGTCCGCTTGCGTCGGCGTGACCGCAGCCTCCAGCAGGGACAGTGCCCGCTCCGCGTTTCCAAGGGCGGCTGCGCTCCCAAACAGCTGGAAGACCTTGAACGCCATGCAGGCAAGGTTCTGGTAGCGGTCCAGGAAGCGGTAGTCGCCAGGCTCCACGCCTTCGCAGGCCAGCACCTGGTGGGCATGCGCCAGCTCGAAGTCGTGCACCAGGTAGCACAGCACCGCACGCTCGGTGTGGGTCCAGTTCGTCACCCGGTCTGCCGTGGTGGCGCTGGCCTCCGATGCAATGGTGTCCAGGCGCATCAGCAGGCCCGCAATGCGGTCGCGCGCAAGCGGCTGCTGTGGCGCGGCGCGCCAGTCGCGCACCACGGGCTCCTTGTCCTGCAGATACTGGATGATCCCCAGGGAGATGGCGCCGATCCGCGAAATCGTCTCCATCATGCGGGCTTCGGCCTGCGCCTTGAGGTCGCGCTCGGCGAGCTCCATGCGCTGCTTCAACGCGCCCAGGCCGGCATCCATGTCCCGCTGCACGTCGCCCATACGCTGCTCGATGCCCGTCAGCGCGGTGCTGATCGCGGTGGCGACCTGCGCCTGCGCGCTGCGCTCCAGCCGTCGGCGCAGCATGACGAAGCCGCCCCACCCCACGGCGCCAGCCAGCGCGACCAGGGCGCCCAGCGCCCAGGCGAACGCGGTCGCCAGGCCATGCACGTGCGCGCTCGTCGATTCGGCCGACGCCAGCGTCTGCGAGGCGATCTTCTCCACCGTCTCCAGCACCTGCTTGTGCTGCGCAGCCGCCGGCTCTGCCGCCTTGGCGATGGCGTCCACCAGACGCAGTTGCAGCGCGATGGCGTCCTCGTCGGTGCCGGCCGCCGCCGCGCCGAAGACCCAGGCCGCCAGAAGCAGCGCAACCCACCGCTGCAAAGAACCCAGCATGTCAGTCTTCCTTTGTGCCACGGGCAAGGTGCGGCACCCCGCATGGCCAAGCCGACCGTTCGCGCTGGGTGCGCCCATTCCACCGCTTGCGCAGAGAATACCCAAGCCTAACCCAAGCCATTCGTACGCCCGCTCGGCGTGGCCCGCCGCTTGCATCGCCAATGACGATCCATCCCTAGCACGAGACCCCATGCGACTCCCCCGCGCCAGCGGCATCCTGCTGCACCCCACCTCCCTGCCCGGCCCGCACGGCGCCGGCGACCTCGGCCCGGCCGCCTACCACTTCGTCGACTGGCTGGCCACGGCCGGCCAGAAGCTCTGGCAGATCCTGCCGCTCGGCGGCGTGGGGCCCGGCAACTCGCCCTACATGAGCCCCTCGGCCTTCGCCGGCAACGTGCTGCTGGTCGACCTGGCGGCGCTGGCCGACCAGGGCTGGCTGCCCGCCACGGCGCTGGCACGGCCGCCCGCCTTCGACGCACTGCGCATCGACTTCGCCACCATGGTGCCCTGGCGCATGGAACTGCTGGCCCAGGCTGCGCAGGCTTTCGCCAGCGACGCCCTGCCCGCCCAGCGCGCCGCACACGAGGCCTTCTGCGCCGAGCACGCGGCCTGGCTGGAGGACTACGCGCTGTTCATGGCGCTCAGTGAAGCCTACCCCGGCCGCGACTGGGCCGACTGGCCCGCGCCGCTGGCACGCCGCCAGCCCGCCGCGCTGGCCGAGGCCGCTGCCCAGCGCACCGGCCGCATCGCGTTCTGGCGCTTCGTGCAATGGCAGTTCTTCGTGCAATGGCGCAGCCTCAAGACCTACGCCAACGCCAAGGGCGTGTCCATCGTCGGCGACGCGCCCATCTTCATCGCGCCGCAGAGCGCCGAGGTCTGGGCCCGGCAGGACCTGTTCGAACTCGATCCCGACGGCCGCCTGAGCGTGGTGGCCGGCGTGCCGCCCGACTACTTCAGCGCCACCGGCCAGCGCTGGGGCAACCCACTGTACCGCTGGAGCGCGCACGCGGCCGAGGGCTACGCCTGGTGGACGGCGCGCATCCGCCACACCTTCTCGCTCGTGGACGTGGTGCGCATCGACCACTTCCGCGGCTTCGCCGCCCATTGGGAGATCCCGGCCAGCGAACCCACGGCCATCCATGGCCGCTGGGTCACGGGCCCCGGCGCGGCGCTGTTCGAGGCCATCGCCACCGCGCTGGGCCCGCTGCCCATCATCGCGGAGGACCTCGGCATCATCACGCCCGACGTGGACGCGCTGCGCCGCGGCGCCGACCTGCCCGGCATGCGCGTGCTGCAGTTCGCCTTCGACGGCAAGGCCGAGAACCCCTACCTGCCCCACCACTACGAGGCCGCGACCGTGGTCTACACCGGCACGCACGACAACGACACCACGCGCGGCTGGTGGGCCACGGCCAGCGCGGCCGAGCGCGTCCAGGCCGCGGCCTACATGGGCCAGGATCCGGAGCAGCTCACGCCCGGCATCCACTGGGCCCTGATGCGCCTGGCCTGGGCCAGCGTGGCCGACACGGCCATCGCGCCGCTGCAGGACGTGCTGGGCCTCGGAACGGAGCACCGCATGAACCTGCCCGGCGAGGGCGAGGGCCACTGGGCCTGGCGCTTCGGCTGGGACATGGTGCAGCCCGCGCATGCCGAGCAGCTCGCCACGCTGACACGGCTGTACGGGCGCGGCTGAACCGTTGCCCGGCAGCGCCCATCCAGCGGCTGCCGCTGGGCATGCAAGCGCGGGCCGTGCGCGACGACGGCGCCGCGCCACGCGAAGACCACTGACGCCTAGGCCAGCGCGCAGGCCTTGCGCACGAGGTCGACCTGGCGCGAGCAGCCCATCTTGGCCATGAGCACCGCGATCTGCGTGCGCACGGTGCTGATCGCCACACCCTGGCGCGCCGCATGCTCGGCCGGCGTGAGGCCATCGGCCAGTGAAGCCAGCACACCGGCCTCGGCCGCCGTGAGCCCGAAGGCCAGGCGCAACACCTCGGTCTGCAGCGGTTTGCGCTGACGGTCCGGCGCGATGCGCACGAGCACCAGGGCCTCGCTGCCGCACAGCGGCGCCGGCGCGGCGGCCAGCGCGAGCCGGTGCGCGGCGCCATGCCCGGCCGGCAGTGCCAACGTCTGGGTGTGGCCGGCGGCGGCCTGGCGCAGCGCTGCCAGCCAGTTGGCCTGCACCGCGGGATCGCGGTGCTGCAAACGCCCGGCGCGCGGCACCAGGGCACCGGGCCTGCCGAACCAGGCCAGCGCCGCAGGACCCGGCGAATGGGCTGGCGCGCCGCTTGGCGTGACCAGCAGCACGGCCTCCCCGAACGAGGCCAGCGCCGCTTCCACGGCGGCGATGGCCTGACTGGCGCACGCACGCTGGCGCGCGAGCGCCTGCGCCACCGTCTGCGTCAGCGCGCGCACGGGTGCGGAGCGCAGCACCTCGTCCATGCACCCGTCCACCCGGCTGCGTTGCACGCTGATGGCGCTGAGCCGCGTCGCCGATGTCTCCGTCATGAACGCCAGGATCTGGCGCAGGCGGTGCTTGCACATGAAGTCGGCATAGAAGACGTTGCGCTCCAGGCTCGCCGACGGGTAGCACTGCGCGCTGTCGAGCCAGACGCCGGCCGCGGCCCCGCGGGCCGGCGGCTTCATGATGTCGTGTGCGTGGTAGTGCTCGGCATAGTCGCGCCGCGCCGCGACATCGCCACCCCGGAATTCGAAGGCCTGCAGCCCCAGTGTGCTGTCAAAGGCGAGGTAGGCGGCCGAGTCTCCGCCCAGCAACTCGCCCAGACCCTCCAGCACCTCCGCCCAGGGCGGCGTGGCACCGTCCAGGTGCTGCGCCGCATCCAGCGCGCGGCGCACGACCGTTCCGACCTGCATGGCATTCCTCCCTCGCCGTACAAGGGCCCCCACCCAGCCGACGGCGCGCCCCTTGTAACCCGGCTTGCCCGCGCGTGGTGTCGGCGCGCGCGGCGACGCGTCCTCCATTTGGAGGATGTTCCAGGGGAATTGGGGGAACCGGTTGCCGCTGCGCCTACCATCGCGCCCGCCATGTGCCACCGGAGTTCCTGATCCTGCTGCCGCCTTCGCACCGTCGATCCTGGCTGGCCGCCTGCGCATGAACGCCGCGCGCACCACGCTGGGGCTGTGGCTGCTGTTGCAGCTGCTGTTCGCGGGCCTGCACCACGCCGAAGCGCCCGTGACGCAGGATGAACGCGCGCCGGCCGAGTGGCACGACGGCAGCGCACGGCACGACCGCGCCGACGCCTTGGTCGAACACCAGCGCCTGCAGCGCACGACCACTCCGTCTGCCGACGACATGCTGGCCGGCCCCGGCGCGCCCACCCCGCATCCGACAAGCCCGCAGGCCCGGCCGTCCCCGGCCGCGCCTGGCACCACCGCCACGCTGGTCCTTGCGACCTACCGCGCCCGCGCGCCGCCACCGGCCGCGTGATGCGCCGCGCGCCGGCCGGTGGGCCATGGCGCGCAACCTTCCCACCAACCCTCCCGGGCACCGGGCCGCCCGCGGGCGCGCCCTGGCCCCTGCTTTTCTCCGATCGCCATGAACGCCTACACCGCCCTGCTCGGGCTCGTCGCCCTCTTCCTGATGCACGCCGCCTGGCGCGAGCGCACGCTCGGCAGCCACCGCGATGCCAAGGCCTTGGCCGCCTGCAGCGCCGGCCTCGGCGCACTGGCCGCCACCTTCGGATGCGTGCTTTGAGGCAGCTGCTGCGCGCCGGCTTCGCGGCCGCCTGGCTGGCCATGGCCAGCCTGCCGGCCGAGGCCGCCTTCGAGGGCTGCCTGGCCCTGTTTCCGCAACGCCATGTGCCGCAACTGCCGCAGGGCCAAGCGCATGCGACGCGGCCCCTGTGCTTCGACGGCTTCGCCATCCTCTACTCGGCCACGAGCAAGACACCGGTCTATGCCGTGGAACGGCTCAACCGCCACGATTTCGAGGACGCCACCAGGCGCAAGCGCGGCCGCAACCCCTTCTACGAGGAGGCCCGGCTGCCGCGCGCCGAACGGGCCACCCTGGACGACTACCGCGCCACGCTGCCCGACGGCCAGCGCATGGACCGCGGCCATGTGGTGCCGGCCGGCGACATGACCGGTGCGCAAGGCTTCGCGCAGAGCTTCTCGCTGGCCAACATGGTGCCGCAGGTGCCGGCCGCCAACCAGGGCCCCTGGAACCGCATCGAGCAGGACACGCGCCGGTATGTCCGCCGCGCCCGCGGCGATGTCTACGTCATCACGGGCCCGGTGTTCGGCCCGCGGCCCGCGCGGCTCGGGCCGGGCCGGGTCTGGGTGCCCGAGGCCATGTTCAAGCTGGTCTACGACGCGGGCAGCAACCGGGCCTGGGCGCACTGGCTGCCCAACAGCGCCGCAGCGCAGGTGCAGCCGCCGATCTCCTATGAGGAACTGACGCGCCGCATCGGCCTGCGCCTGTTGCCGGGCGCGCCGCAGGACTGACAAACGCCGCTGCGCGGCGCTGCACCCGGGGCGCACTCGCCCCCGGTTCTCAAGCGTCCTGGAAGCCCTTGGCGCGGAAGGTCAGCACCAGCGTGTCGCGGTGCCCGCCCGCCTCCACCGGCTGGATCGGCGTGGACTCGTGGATCACGCGCGCATCGTCCAGGAACAGCAGCGACCAGGGCTCGGTCAGCGTGAAGCGCTGGCCGTTGGGGCCTTCGGCCTCGAACACGCGCGTCTCGCCGCCCTTGATGCCCTGGCGGCCCACCAGCACCACGGCCACGAAGTCCACGCCGTCGCGGTGCGCACCCTCGGGCGTGGGCCGGCCGATGCCGTCGGTGGTGTCGATGCGGAACTGGTGCGCCTCCACGTACCAGCGCGCCTGTGCGTCGCCGCGCAGCCGGCTGCACAGGCCGGCCAGGCCCAGCACCAGTTGCTGCCAGGCCGGCTGTGCGAGGTCGGCCGCCAGCATGGGCTCGAACCAGCGCTCCATGCCGCCGTGCAATGCGTTGTAGGCCACCGGCTGCCAGTGCGCGCGGTGCGGCACGGCCTGCAACTGGCCGGCCTCGGCGATGCAGCTGGCGTGGCGGCGACGCCGGTAGCGTCCGCCGTCCTTGAGGTAGGCATCGGGCGGCAGGTCGGACCAGGACGGTTCGAGCACGCGTAGCGCCGCGGGCGCGCAGCCGGCCAGTTCGGCCACGGTGGTGGCGGCCAGCACGGCGTAGCCCTGGCGCTGCACGGTGGCGAGCACCTGGTCGGGCGGGGTCAGCGGAGGAACGAAGGAAGGCGTGGTCATGCGGAAATCCAGAGCGGGCCCGCGCCGGGCCCAGGTGCGTATGGTGCCACCAGCTTCAGGCCCTGGCCGCACCCGGCACCAGCAGGCGCAGCCAGTGCGGCCGCCAGCTCAGCGCCATGGCCACGGCGAGCGCGGCCGCGGCCAGCGCCATGACCCAGACCAGCGCGGCCATCGAGGCATGGTCCACCGCCAGGCACAGCCAGAGCGAGCCTGCCAGCGCCAGGGTGCCCAGCACGCGCAGCAGCCGTGCGGGCGCCTGCATGGCGGCGCCGCCGGCCTGCTCCCAGTGCACATCCATGGCCAGGGCCAGCCAGCCCATGCCGGCCAGGGCAGCCAGCAAGGCGGCGCCCAGCATCCAGGCATCACGCATGGACAGTCTCCCGCGCCAGGCCCGGCATCGCCACCTGCGCGGCGGCGCGGCGGCGCAGCTTGCCCGCAGCGAGCGCCGCCAGGCCCGCGCTGGCCAGCAGGAACAGGTCCACGCCGGCCACGGGCCAATAGCCCGCGCCCAGCGTCTTCCAGAGGTGGTCGCCCGTCGTCAGCCAGTTCAGCGCCACGGCCAGCGGCGCGAGCACGGCCACGGCCAGGCATTGCTCGCGCCAGGCCGGGTTGCTGCGGCCCTGGGCGACGGGCGCGCTGCGCCACAGCGCATGCGCGAGCGCCAGCACCCAGCTGGCCCAGAAGACGTAGCGCTCCAGGTCGCCACGGCCGGGCCAGCCGGCCGGCAGCCTGTCGGGCAGCAGGCGGTTGGCGATCAGCATGCCGAGCGCGGCCACCAGCATGCCCGTCACCGTGGTCACGGCCAGCGCATCGACCAGGCGCACGCCCTGGATGCCCTGCCTGGCATGCTGCTTCTTGCGCTTCTCGACGAAGAACACGAAGCCGGTGGCGATGCAGACGCAGCCGGCCAGCCCGCCCAGCACGTAGAACCAGCGCAGCAGCCAGTGGCGGAAGTGCTGCAGGTGCAGGCCGGTCAGGAACTCGTTGACGCTGTCCACCGCGCTTTGCGGCGGGTCCTCGCGCAGCAGTTCGCCCGTCGATGCCTTGAAGTGGATGCCTTCGCCGACCAGCGCGATGCGGTCGGTGCCGGCGCGGTAGACGCTGACGTAGCCGTTGGCGTCGCCCACGTGCTGCAGCGCGAGGAAGCCGACCTCGCCGGCCATGCCCTTGTCGTGCCAGCGGCGCTGGGCCTCGCCCACCATGGCGTCGACCGAGGCCAGCGGCGCGGCCACGCCCGCGCGCTTGTGCGGCAGGCCGGTCTCCTCGGCTTCCAGCTGCTCGTGCAGCTCGTGCAGCGGGTTCAGCTGCGTGTGGCCGACCGGGAAGTACACGCCCGCGAAGATCACCAGGCCCGTGAACGCGAAGAAGAAGTGGAAGGGCAAGGCCACCACGCCCGTCATGTTGTGCAGGTCCAGCGCGCTGCGCTGCGTGGCCTTCTTCGGCCGGAAGGTGAAGAACTCTCGGAAGATCTTCCTGTGCATCACCACGCCGCTGACCAGTGCGGCCAGCATCATGAGCGCGGCGAAGCCGACGATCCAGGTGCCCAGGCTCATCCAGTTCAGGGTCAGGCTGTAGTGCAGCGGGTAGAAGAACTGGCTGCCGATCTTGAGCCGGTCGTCCGGCAGCGCGGCGCCGCTGCGTGGGTCGATGGTGCGCAGGGCCCAGATCAGCTCCTCCGGGTCCTTGGCATTGGGCACTTCGAAGCCCGCGAAGATGCCCAGCACCGGGTCGCGGTGCGTGGTGTAGGCGCCCAGGCGCTGCACGGTGTCGAAGCGCGCGGGCATGGGGCCGTTCACGCGGTCACGCATCAACTCCACGCTCTCCGCGGTCGGCTGCATGGCGTCGAAGATCGGGCGCAGCAGGCGGTCGTAGGACGGCATGGGCTGCGGCGCGAAGCGCGAGGACGGGATGGCCCAGCGGTCGATCTCGCGGTCGAACACCGACAGCGCGCCGAAGAAGAAGACAACCATCAGCACGAAGCCCAGCACCAGGCCGAACCAGGTGTGCAGCCAGGCCATGGCGAGGCGGAAATTGGGGAACATCGTCGGTCCTCTCAGCGCAGCAGCGCGGTTTGCAGCAGCGTGGCCGCGCCCGCCATCAGCGCTCCACCCCCGGCCAGCACCCCCCACACGCGCGGCAGGCTGCGCGCCGCGAAGGCCCACAGGAAGGCCACGAGATAGACCAGCATGGCCAGCATGGCCGTCAGGTGTTCGGCGTCGTGGAACGGCATGCCCAGCGCGAACAGGCCGGCCATGCCCAGCGCCACCAGGCCCCAGGAGAAGGCGTAGCCGCCCAGGACGGCGGCGGCGATGCGCGCCAGCAGATGGGAACGGGGGACGGCAGGTGCGTGCATGGTGGGTTGTTGCGATTTGTTCTCATTCTATTGGCATCGGGGTATAAGCGCGGCCAACACCACACGAGACAACCATGAGCCCCTCCCCCTCTCCCACCCCCGTCGCCGTCGTCACGGGCGGCGCCCGCGGCATCGGCCTGGCCGTGGCGCGCTGGTTTCTCGGGCGCGGCCAGCGCGTGGCCTTGCTGGACGTCGAGGCCGAGGCGCTGCGGCGCACGGTCGCGGAGCTCGGGGTTCCCGACGCGGTGCTGGGCCTGCCCTGCGACGTGTCCGATCCGGCCCAGGTGCAGGCCGCGATCGACCGCGTGGCCCAGGCCTTCGGCCGCATCGACACGCTCGTCAACAACGCCGGCATCGCCATCTTCAAGCCCATCGCCGAGACCGGCTTCGACGACTGGCGCCGCGTGCTGGCCGTGAACCTGGACGGCCCCTTCCTGTGCAGCCAGGCCTGCGTGCCGCACATGCGGGCGGCCGGTGGCGGCGCCATCGTCAACATCGCCTCGATCTCGGGCCTGCGCGCCAGCACGCTGCGCGTGGCCTACGGCACCAGCAAGGCCGCGCTGATCCATCTGACGAAGCAGCAGGCCACCGAACTGGGCACGCAAGGCATCCGCGTGAACTGCGTGGCGCCGGGCCCGGTGGACACCGAGATGGCCAAGCAGGTGCACAGCCCGGCCATCCGCAAGGACTACCACGACGTGATTCCGCTGGAGCGCTACGGCACGCCCGAGGAGATCGCCGAGACCGTGGGCTTCCTGTGCAGCCCGGCGGCCAGCTACGTCAACGGCCAGTTGCTGGCCGTGGACGGCGGCTTCGACGCGGCCGGCATCGGCCTGGCCACGCTGCGGCAGGGCGCGGCGGGCTGAGGGCCTCTCAAGGCGTGCCGGTCGCCGTGACCGTGCACTGCAGCGTCAGCGTGACCTGCCCGCCGACCGGAAAGCTCGCGATGGCCACGCCCGTGCCCAGCAGGCTGGCCACCGGCACCGTGGGCGCCGCGCAGGCCGCGCCGCCCGTGCCCGTGCAGCTGGCCGTGCTGCTGGGGGCGCTGCAGTTCAGGCCCGCGCCAGGTGCGTCGCGCAGCAGCGCGCCGTTGGCCGGGTCCGGCCCCAGGTTGTCCGCCACGATGGTGTAGGTCAGCACCTCGCCGGGGCGGCCGCCGCTGGCCGGCAGCACGCTCTTGCGCACGCGCAGGTCGGCGGCCGGACGCACGCTGTTGGTGAAGCTGCAGCTGAGGTTGTCGCCGGCCACCAGCGTCACCGAGAAGCTGGTGCCGTCGCCGAACGGCGTCTGCCCGCCGGCAAGCGTGTTGGTGCAGGCCCAGCCGCTCGCGTATTCGGACAGGTTGGCGCCGCCTGCCGCCGTCTCGGTCAAGGTGTAGCTGCTGCCCACCGTGGCCGCCGCCACGGCCACGCTGCCGCCGGCTGCGCTGCCGCTGCCCGTGGTCGTGACGGGTGCCGGCGCGCCGGGCCCGGCGATGGCCAGGCCGAACTGGTCGCCCGCGTTGCGGCGGCCGTAGGGCACGCGCTTGGCCAGGCTCAGCGCGGCGCGCCCTGCATTGCTGAAGCTACAGGCCACGCCGGTGTCGGTCGGCATGGTGAAGCTGCCGGTCTCGCCGGTGCCGCTGGCCAGCACGGCGTTGTCGCTGAGCCGGCGGCAGGACCAGCCGATGTCGTAGTTGGCGGCCAGGCCGCGCGTGAAGGTCTCGCGGATGGTCACAGGCTGGCCCGGCAGGCCATTGGCGCTGGCCGGCGTGCTGCCGGACGGGGCCACCGCGCTGCCGGCCGTGGCCGTCTCGGCACCCGCGCCCGAGATGGCCACCGCCACGGCGTCGGCCGCCGTCGCGTTGGTCCAGCCTGCCTGCAGCGTGAGCGGCAATTGGGGCCGGTTGGCCGACCCGATGCCCAGGGCCATGGTGTCGAAGGCCTCGCCGTCGGCGGTGAGCACCAGGCGGTCGAAGGTGGTGTTCTGGGTGTCGATGAGCACCAACGTGTCGGGGAAGTTGTAGTCGGTGAAGCCAGGATCGGAAGCGGCCGAGGGGTACTGCGACAGCCGGTAAGTTCCCGTGGGCGCATCCCAGGTCCAGAAGGCCGGGGTGCGTGCGGGCAAATACGGGTCGACCACGGTCACGGTCCAGTTGCTGGTGTCCACGGGCACGCCGCGGTAGAAGGCCGTGAAGCGGTAGCTGGCCGGGCCGCAGACCTCGCAGGCGCCAGGGTCGAACAGGGACAGAATCGTGTTGCGCGGCGCGCTCACGGTGCCATCGAAGCGGAAATCGATGATGGTCGTGGACACGGCGCTGGCGGGCACGTCATCTACCGCGCGGGGTGACTCCCCTTCGGAGCCGAAATGTGTGATGCCAGACGCACCGCCCAGCGACATGGCATAGGGGCTGTTGTTGTATTCGCCATAGCTAGGGTTGTAGATCTGCGTCGTGGCCAACTGGCTCTCTGCGAAGACATAGTGCACGCCCGCCCCCGTGCGCGTGATGTCCACAGTGCCGCTGATGGATGCGCCGCCGGGTGTCCACACCCAGGTCAGCGTGCGTGTCTGGCCGTCGTTGGTCAGTCCAGCCGTTCCGCCGGCCAGGTCCACCCAGGTGGTCTGGGCCATCGCGGGCCGGCTCAGGGCGAGGAGCAAAAGCGCAAGGAAGAGCAGCCCGCGTCGTGCCAGGGATGTGCAGATCTTGTCCATGTCGCTCAGTAGCTTCCCACCAGGTTGATGTACCAGCCGCGCCAGCGGTAGCCGAAGCGCGTCAGGTCGTCGCTGAAGTCGGTGAAGTTGTAGCCCACGCCCAGGCGCAGGTTCTTGGTGATGTCGCGGTCGATGCCGACCAGCCAGCCCTGGCGCGTGCCGCCGTCCTTGACGTCCAGCCAGCGGTACTCGGCCAGCGCATGCCACTGCTCCGGCAGCGTGTAGCGCGCCTGCACCGCGGCAAAGCGCGTGCTGGAATCGAACCAGGGGCCGGCGCCGCGGCCGGCACGCGCAGCACCTTCCCGGTTGGCCAGCTTGGCGGCGAACTCCCACTGGTGGTCGTATTTGTAGATGCCTTCCAGCGAGACGACGTGCGAGCGCTGGTCGTAGTCGGTGTTGCCGATCTGGCCCAGCGACAGCAGGTCGTAGAGGTAGGTGTAGCGGCCCAGCAGCGCGTAGCGCGCATCGTCGTGCGGCCGCCAGGCGAAGCCCGCGCCGGCCTCGACGAACCTGGCGCCCGCCGTGGCGTCGATCTGGTCGCGCGTGCGCGAGTAGTTGAGCCGGCCCGACACGCGCCAATCCTCGTCCAGCTTGTGGTTCAGCCGGTTGGTGCTGACCCATTGGCGGCGGCGCTCGGCACCGGTGTCCTCGCGCCATTCGAGCTTGCTGGACCATTCGGTGATGGCCGAGACGCGGCCCGCGCTGACGCTCACGGCGCGCCGGTGCACGGTGCCGGCGCTGGTGTCCAGGTCACCCTTCTGCAGCGTGAAGCCCGTGCTCCAGCCCACGGCCGGGTAGAAGTCCATGCCGAAGGTGTGGACCAGGCCGCGGCCCTCGCGCTCCTTCAAGAACTGGCTTTCGTTGTAGAGGTTGCTGCGCTCGCCCAGGCGCCAGCGCTGACCCAGCGTCCAGCCGCTCTGCAGGCGCTGGTTGAACAGTGAGTCGTAGTCGCTGGTGTCGGTGCTGTGCGTGAGCGTGCCGTACAACGTGTGGTCGGGGTTGAGCCGGTACTCACCGTTGACCTGGGCCGCGTTGCCGCGGTCGCCGCGCGTGAGCTCCGCGCCCAGCACGGAGAGGTTCTGGAAGCGGTAGCGCGCGCCTACCGTGGCAGCGTCGTTGTCGGGGTAGCGGCCGCTGTCGTCGTCCAGCGTCTTCTGGCCGATGCCGTAGAGCTCCAGCTGCGGCGTCACGCGGCGCGCGACCTTGACCGCGCCCAGCGTTCCCTCTGCCGTGCCGCCCAGTCGCTCCTGCGTGATGCGGCGCAGCTCGCCAGTGACGGTGTCGTCCTCGGTCGGGCGCCACTGCGCGGTCAGGCGGGTCTGCTCCAGCGCCTCGGCACCGCGCGTGGCGCGGCTGTGCTGGGCCAGGATCTCCACGGTGTCGCTGACCTGGCCGCGCACCTCCACGCCGACCTCGAGCCGGTCCACGCCGTAGTCCTCGCGCGCGACGGAAAAGCCCGCGTCCACACGCCGCCACCAGGCGCCCACCGTCCAGTTGCGCGCGGTCCAGCCCAGTTCCTGCAGGCTGGCCTGGGCCTCGGCCAGCGTGGCATGACCACTGCGCGGGCCCACGTCGGGATTGCGCTGCGCGAAGCTCAGGCCGCCGTTGCTGGAGACGAACACCGGCGCGCTGCTGGCGCGGCTGCTGCTGCGCTCCACCCGCAGCGTGGTGCCGCGGCCGGCCTGCAGCGTCAGGTCCACGCCCTTCAGGCTGTAGTCCTCGCCGGCGCGGCCCTCGTCCACATAGGTCGCACCCACGGCCACGTGGTCGTTCACCCACTGCTTGCCGCGGATGCCGGCCGCCAGGTTGCCGCTGTCGAAGCCGGTGGGAATCCACTCGTAGTCGGCCAGCAAATACTGCTCCAGGCCCGCAAGCGGGGTGTCGCGTGTGATGCCCTGCAGGCCGTCGTCGGCGAACTGCAGCAGCGGGCGCAGCAGCACGATGCGGCCCTGCAGGTCGCTGATCTCGTAGTCGGTGCCGCGCAGCAGCTGGCGCCGGCTCTCCACGCGGCCGGTGCTGCGGTTGCGCTGCTCCACCACCACGACCTCCGAGCCCGGCAGGATGTCGGTGTGGCGCAGGTAGTACAGGCTGCCGCCCGTGCCCAGGAACTCGCTGTGGCCCGGCGCGGTCTGCGCCTCCGAGGCGAAGGCGCGCAGCTGGGTGTTGGCCTCGCCCCAGGGGTTGGTCGCGGTGGACCGCCACTTGGCGGCCGCACCGTACAGCGAGCGGATGTACTGCCCGTAGGCCGTGCCCGTGAAACCGGTCTGGTAGTTGCCCCACAGGGCCTGGTTCTTGTCCCAGTCCACACGCAGGTAGAGCCGGCCCTGGGTGTCCACGTCGCGCACCGTCGTGGAGTCGTCGCCGTAGGTCGGGTAGTACAGGTCGGGATCGAGCCGGCGGAAGATGTCCTGCGGATCGGCCTTCGTGAAGCCCGAGAACAGCCGGCGCACGTCGCGCTCCTGCGTGTCGGCATGGCCGGTCACGAGGTAGGTGCCGGCTATCTTGGCCTTGCCGTAGAAGGCCAGCCGGCCGTTGCTCAGCACGCTGCGCTCGCGGCCGTTCAGGGCCAGTTCGCGGCCCGGGCCGCTGGCCTGGTTCTGGAACACCGTGAGGTCGGCGATGCCCACGCCAAACAGGTACTTGCCCGTGACGTCCACCTCCAGCACGTGCTGCAGCGGCGCCTGGCCCGGCGCGCGCACCGTGAGGTCGAAGCGGTGCAGGCCCACGGGCGAGAGGAACTCGGCCACGAACTTGCGCTGCAGGTCGGTCGGGTAGGCCTGGCCGTTGATCTCCAGCGCTGCGCCCTCGGGCAGGTTGCGGCCCTGGATGCGGATGCGCGAGCCGTAGATCGGAATGTTCTGCTGGCGCAGGTCGTTGCTGGCGAACACGCTGTCCACCAGCCGCTGGGCCTGGGCCTGCTGCAGGCTCAGCGCCGCGCCCAGGCTGCGTTCGGTCGCGTCGCGCAGTTGGCCGTCGAGGCGCTCCACGTCCTCGGGGCGGGCCAGGCGCAGGCTGCGTGGCAGGGTCTCGTCGACGGCGCCCTCTGCGCCATAGGCGCGCAGCACGTAGACCAGTTCGTCGCCCGCGCGCAGCGGGAAGCGCGATGCCGGCACGCCGCTCCACTCCACGCGGCCCACGGCCGCCACCGGCATGGGCAGCACGACCAGCGGCTCGGTGTACGCCGTGTCGCTGGCGCGGTAGAGCGTGAGCTCGAAGCGCCGCACGAAGGCCGGGTAGTTGCTGCGCAGGTAGAACGGCACCGGGCGCGTGAGGCGGCCGTTCTCGAACGCCACCTCGGCCGGGCCCGACACGCTCAGTTCGGGCTGGCCCAGCGCCGGGTCTTCGGTGGCCCAGACGATGCCGCCACCCGGCAGCAGCAGCGACAGGCCGGTGCCGGCGGCCGTGCGGCCGGCCGGCGCCGGTGCGGGCGCCTGGGCGTCCGGTGCATTGCGCGGCTGCAGCTGGAACAGCGGCAGGCCCTCGGCCGTGCTGCAGCCCTGGGCGCCGCAGCCGGGACTGGCACCAGCGGCAGGGCCTGCGGTGGCGGGGGCAGGCGGCGCCGCGATCTGGCCGTACGCATCCGGCGTGCCGGCCGAGGCCAGCGAGAACAGGGCGCAGCCCAGCAAGCGGCGCTTCATGGCTGGCCTCCGGTGGGCGTGGTCGGCATCTCGGGTGCCACTTGCACACGCAGGCGAACGGCTTCGGGCGCATCGGCCAGCAGGGGCTGCAGGGCCGCGTGCACGGACTGGGCACGCGCCATGGCCAGTGCTGCGCCCGCTTCCCGGGCCACCACGACGCGGCCACCACCGTCCTGCTGCAACTGCTGCGCCAGCTGGCGCAGCAGTGGGCCGGCGATCGGCCGCAGCGCGGCCTGGCCCGGCGCGAACCAGGCACTGCCCAGCAGCACGCCGCCCTGCAGCTGCGTGGCCAGCGGCGCGCCGGTGGCATCGCGCAGCACCACGCGCAGCACGCGGGCGCTGGCTGTCTGCAGACGCGGCAGCAGCGCGCTGCGCACGGCATGGGCACGGGCCAGTGCGAGCGTGGGGTCGCTGCCCGCGGCCAGCACCAGTTCGCCACCCGCGCCCTCGCCTTGCAGTTGCCCGGCCAGCGCGTCCAGCGCACCGGCATGGGCCGGGTTCAGCGTGGCCTGGCCCGGCTGGAACAAGGCCTCGCCGAGCACGATGTCGGCCGGCTGCGCTGCACCGCCCACGCGCTGCACGGGCAGCCGCACGCCGAAGTCGAAGCGCACCGGCAGGCCCGGTGTGATGCGGCGCACCAGCGGGTTCGGCGTGCTGGGTTCGGCGCCGGCCGGAAGGGTGGCCGGATCGACCTTGAGCACGAAGTTGCGGCCGAAGCCCTGCGTGCCGCCACTGATGCCGATCAGGTGGTAGCGGCCGTAAGGATCGGTCTCGATCAGCAGGCCCTCGGCCGAGGCGATGCGCACGCCTGGGATGCCGCGCTCGTCCACGCCCAGGTTGCGCAGCACGTAGTCGACCACGTAACCGCCCTCGCCCAGCGCGACCTCGCGCCGCACCGAGGGCAGTGCGCCGTTCAGGCCCTTGGCCGCGTCGCCCTCGCGTTCCAGGCGCGTCTGGCCGGCCGCGTCCATGTGCAGGTGCACGCCCTGCGCGCTGCGCAGCACGAAGCCGTCGACGAAGGCCAGCGTGCGCAGGCGCTGGCGCAGCACCACCTGGTGGTTCTCGGGCGCGTCGGCCTCGGACTGGCGGCCGTCGATGCGGCCCAGGTCCAGGCCGTGCAGCAGCGGCGCACTGGCGTCCTGCAGAGCTTCGGGCACGGGCACGAAGCCCTGGCCGTGGTCGATCTCGGTCGAGCCGGCGATGTAGGCCTCGGGCGCGAAGCCGCCCTGCGCGCGCACGCCGGTCAGGCTGGCCGGGTCCTGCCAGCCGTCGCCGTCGCGGTCGTCGAACACCGTGCCCAGGATCAGCGATTCGTCCAGCAGCGGATCGGCCACCACCGTGACCTGGGCCGTCGCGGTGTTGGAGATCGGCCAGCCGCGCCGGTCCACCGCCTGCGCCTGGTTGCGGTGCACGCCCTGGCGCACGCCGGCACCCACGCGCAGCAGGTAGCTGATCACGGCCTCCCGGCCGGTGGCGATGTCGATGCCGCCGATCTGCAGCGGCGTCTGGGCGCTACCCAGCGTGAAGGCGCCGTCGCGGTCGGCCACGGCCATGGAGCCGGCCACGTAGCTGAAGCCGGGCGGCGGGGTGTCCAGGATGCGGCCATCGACGATGTCGATGGCGCCCGCGTTGGCCACGCGCAGCGTGTAGCGCACGAGGTCGCCGATGCGCACCTCGCGCACGGCCACGCTCTTGACGATGCGCATGGCGGTGGGTTGCTCCAGCGGCGTGGTGACGACGCAGCGCGCGCCGCACTGCGGGGTGTCGACATCGCCGCCGTCGATGCGGTTGACGATCTCGGTCTGCCCGGCCGGCGGTGCGTCGGCGATGCGGAAGCGCACCGCCACCGTGGCCGTGCCGCCCGCCGGCACCTGGGCCACCACCAGCGGCACGGTGGCCGGCCCGGTCACCGTGCCGGCGAAGCCCGCCGCGCCGTCCACGCCGACCAGCGTGGCGCCGGCCGGCACGTTCTCGTTGAAGCGGTAGTTGCTGGCCAGCTGGGCATCGGCGTTGGTGACGGTGACCGTGTAGCCCAGCGTCTCGGCGAATTCCGCCAGGCCGGCCTGCTGGCCGCTCTCGCTCGTGAGCAGCTTGGCCACGGTCACACCGCCGACCGGGTGCGCGGTGCTGCAGCTGCCGGCCGTGCAGCCGGGTGCCGTCACCGTGTTGGACACCGTGCCGCTGGCCGCGGCCACCGTGGCCGTGTAGCGCAGCGCATGCGTGCCCACCGGGGTGCCGGCCGGCAAGGTGAAGCTGCGCGTGTTGCCGCTGCCGGCCAGGGCGAAGGGGCCGGCGCTCAGCACCTGGCCGAACACCAGACCGGCGCTGAGCTGGTCCTGCAGGACGATGGGGGCGGTGGTGGCCGCATTGGCCACGGCCACCGTGAGCATGTAGGTGATGGTCTGGCCGCTCTGCACCGAGGTGCCGCTGGCCGGCTCGGCGCTCTTGGCGACCGCGTCGACCCAGACCGGGGCCGTGACCGTGCTGGTGTTGTCGCCCGCGCAATCGCTCGGGCCGGGCAGGCCGCAGTCGGGCTCGTTGACGCCCGCAGGCGGTGTGATGGTGGCGGTGTTGCCGACCGTGACCTGCGCCTGGACCAGCCCATGCGCCCACAGCGCCAGCAGCAGGGCCGCCCAGGCGAGCCAGCGGCCGAACCGCGTCAACCGCACTGGCTGCCGGCCTTCAGGCCACGTGCAGGATCCCGCCCCGAATGCGCCATGGATGCCCTTTCCACGGGCCCCGCACGGTCGACGCCGGAGCACGCATTTCAAATAGTTTTCAGCAACTGCTGCGAAATCTACTTCGAAATTGCGTGCTGCGCATCATCTTCTCTGCGCAAGGGTGCGAATGCATGACATCGGCGCAACATCACGCCGTGCATGCAACAAACTCAGGGCTCGATCTTCACACCCTTCCAGAACGCCACGCGGTTCTTGATTTCCGCCGCTGCGGGCTTGGGGTCGGCGTAGTACCAGGCGGCGTCCTGGTTCAGTTCGCCGTCGACCAGCAGCGAGTAGTAGCTGGCCTGGCCCTTCCAGGGGCAGGTGCTCTTGTGGTTGCTGTAGGTGACGTGGTCGCGGTTCAGCGACTCCATCGGGAAGTAGTGGTTGCCTTCCACCAACACCAGGTCGTCGCTCTCGGCAAGGACCTTGCCGTTCCAGATTGCTTTCATGCGGCTCTCCTCGAAAGCGCCATCATGCCGGAGCGGCCAGCCAGTGCAGGCTGAACAGCCCGTTGGGGTCGGTCCAGACCGGGCCCGGCAGGAATCCGGCCTCTGCCGCCAGCGCGCGCAGGCTGTCCACACTGAACTTGTGCGAGTTCTCTGTGTGCAGCGTCTCGCCTTGCTCGAACAGGTAGGCCTGCCCGTCGAGCTGCACGCGCTGCCGGCGGCGGCTGACCAGGTGCATCTCGATGCGCCGCTGGGGGCTGTTGTAGAAAGCGCCGTGGGCGAAGCCATCGAGGTCAAAGTCGGTGCCCAGCTCGCGATTGGCGCGCGCCAGCAGGTTCAGGTTGAAGGCGGCCGTGACGCCGGCCCCGTCGTTGTAGGCGGCGTGCAGCACGGCCGGGTCCTTGACCAGATCGGCCCCCAGCAGCAGTGCACCGCCGCGCAGCACGCGCGCGGCCATGCGCAGGAAGCGCAGGGCCTGCTCGGGGTCGAAGTTGCCGATGGTCGAGCCCGGGAAGAAGCCCAGGCGCATGCCGGTCTTGCGTGCGCCGGCGGGCAGCTGCAGCGGCTGCGTGTAGTCGGCCGCCACGGGCTGCACCGACAGCGCCGGATAGTCTCGGCGCAACTGGGCGGCGGCCTGCGCCAGGTGCTCGCCCGAGATGTCGATGGGCACGTAGCCGGCCGGGCTGTCCAGCGCGTCCAGCAGCAGCCGCACCTTGCGCAGGGAACCGGCGCCGAACTCCACCACCTCCGCCTGCGGCCCGGCCAGCGCCGCGATCTCGCCGGCATGCGCGCGCAGCAACGCCAGCTCGGTGCGCGTGGGGTAGTACTCGCGCAACTCGCAGATCGCGTCGAACAGCTGCGAGCCGCGCGCGTCGTAGAAGTACTTGGGCGAGATGCTGCGCTCGGGCGCACCGAGGGCGGCGTGCATGTCGGCGCGGAAGTCGCGCTCGGGCGCACTGTCCACCACACGCAGATGGGGTTGCATGACAAAGCTCATTCGAAGGCCTCCTGGCTGGCTGTCGTGGCAGGTCGCGGATCGCGCGCCAGCCGCAGTCCCGAGAACTGCCAGCGCGCGTGCGGTGGAAAGAAGTTGCGGTAGGTAGGGCGCGCATGGCCCGCCGGCGTCGCCAGGCTGGCGCCGCGCAGCACGATCTGGCCGACCATGAACTTGCCGTTGTATTCGCCGACGGCGCCGGCCAGCGGCTTGAAGCCCGGATAGGGTTCGTAGGACGAGCGCGTCCATTGCCAGACCTTGCCTGCCATGTCGCGCAGACCGTCCGCGCCATGGGCCGCCTCCCATTCGAACTCGGTCGGCAGCCGCGCACCGGCCCATTCGGCATAGGCCGCGGCCTCGTAGAAGCTCAGCTGCATCACGGGCGCCGCCGGGTCCAGCGCCTGCACGCCGGCCAGACCGAACACCTGCCAGTCGTCGGACGGCACACGCAGGTCGCCGGGGGCCAGCCAGTACGCCGGCGCCTGCCAGCCCAGCGCCTGCACCTGGGCCCAGCCGTCGGACAGCCACAGGCCGGCCCGGCGGTAGCCGCCGTCTTCGATGAAGCGCAGGTAGTCGCCGCAGCTCACGAGCCGCTCGGCGATCTCGTAGGCCGGCAGCAGCCGGCGATGGCGCGGGCCTTCGTTGTCGAACGCGAACCCGGTGCCGTCGTGGCCGACCTCGACGATGGCCTCGGGCCGGCACAGCCAGCGCAGGGGCTCGGGCTGCCCGCGCACCAGCCGCAGCGGCGCCGCTTCGGCGGGCGCATAGGCCGGCAGCAGGGGGTTGCACGACAGCGCGTGCAGCACATCGGTCAGCAGCAACTCCTGGTGCTGCTGCTCGTGCTGCAGGCCCAGCTCCAGCAGCGGCTCTGCCGCCGCCCAGGCCTCTTCACCGGCCTGGGCGATGAAGCGTTCGACAGCCGCGTCCACATGCAGCCGGTAGGCCATGACCTCGTCCACCGACGGCCGCGTGAGCAGGCCACGCTGCGCACGCGGATGGCGCGGGCCCAAGGCTTCGTAGTAGGAGTTGAAGAGATAGAAGAAGCGCTGGTCGAACACGGCGTAGCCCGGCCACTGCGGCTGCAGCACCACCGCCTCGAAGAACCAGGTCGTGTGGGCCAGGTGCCACTTCGTCGGGCTCGCGTCGGGCATGGACTGCACGCACTGGTCTTCTGCCGACAGCGGCGCGGCCAGGGCCAGCGAATGGCCGCGCACCGCGGCGAAGCGCTGCAGCAGCGCTGCACGCACGGGCGGCACGGCCAGGCCGGCCGGGCGGGAGAAAACGGTCATGCAAGGCCTCGTTCTCGTAGGTTCTTGTGCGGCTTCGCACAGCGAAGCGCCCACCATAGGCGGGTGGCCCCCGCCGCTGCGTCGTTGCTGCGCCGCTGCAGCCGTCGGAGCCCATCGGCGCGCCGTGCAGGACCAAGCCTACACCGGCACGGCGACAAGGGCATTCCCCGATTCGACGCCGGCACGGCCCTTGCCTAGACTGCGCCCACCACAACCCAGGGAGTTCCACCATGTACAAACGCATCCTGCTCGCCTACGACGGTTCCGAAGCCGGCCAGAAGGCCCTGCTCGACTGCGGCGACCTGGCCCACCTGAGCGGTGCGGCCCTGACGCTGATCGCCGTGATGCCTCTGCACGTGGGCTCCATTGGCCTGGAGGTGGGGGTCTACGACCAGGTGGCCGAGGAACGCGAGCGCGGGCGCCACCAGGCCGTGCTCGACGCCGGCCTCGCGCGGCTGCGCGCCGCCGGCCACACCGTGAGCGGCGAGGTGGTGACCGGCGATTCGGTGACCGAGATCACGCGCCGCGCCAAGGAGATCGACGCCGATCTCATCGTGGTCGGCCACAAGCACCTGGAGAACTGGGCCGCGCGCTGGTGGCAGGGCGCCATCTCGGGCGCACTGATCGAGCATGCGCATTGCAGCGTGCTCGTCTCCATCGTGCGCTGAGAACGGTTCTCACCGGCCCGCCGCCTTGGCGGGTCTTTGGTTCGGCGCGCCGTTGAGAGTTGTTATCATTTGAAACGGTGCCGGCCGCGCTTGCGCGAGGTGCCGGAGCCACCGCTGTCCGCCCGTGCCACGCGCACCTCTCCCCGCGGCCACGCAGCCCCACCAACGCCGCCGACCCATGCCCGCCACGGACGATTCTTCCGCGCTGTCTCCTGCGCCTTCCTCTCGCAGCCCCTGGGCCCGTCGCATCCTCTGGCTGGGCCTGCTGGCCGGCGCCGCCGCACTGGTCTGGCATGTCTTGCTGCGCCCGCCCAAGGGCCCGCCGCCCGGGCCCGATCCCTGGTCCGGCGCCGTGCCTGTGCGCGTGGAGCCCGCGCGCAGCGAAGACTTCACCGTGCAGCTGCGCTCCATCGGCACGGTCATGCCCTTCAACACGGTCACGGTGCGCAGCCGCGTCGACGGCCAGCTGGCACGCGTGCTCGTGCGCGAAGGCCAACAGGTCGCGCGCGGCCAGCTGCTGGCCGAGATCGACCCCGCGCCGCTGCGCGTGGCGCTGGCGCAGATGCAGGGCCAGCAACAGCAGAACCTGGCCCAGCTGCGCAATGCCGAGAGCGAGCTGGCGCGCTACGAGCAGCTGTTCCAGCGCGACGCCGTGGCCCGCCAGACGCTGGAGCGCCAGGGCGCCCTGGTGCAGCAGCTGCGCGGCACGCTGCAGATCGACCAGGCCCAGGTCGACAACGCGCGGCTGCAGCTCTCGTACACGCGCATCACGGCGCCGATCGCGGGCCGCGTCGGCCTGCGCCGCGTGGATGCCGGCAACCTGGTCACGGCCAACGACACGAACGGTTTGTTCACGCTCACGCAGACCCAGCCCGTGGCCGTGTTGTTCAACGTGCCCGAGCCGCAGGTGGCCGAGGTGCGCCTCGCGCATGCGGGCAAGAGCACGCCCGTGGCCGAGGCCTGGGACCGCGACAACCGCCAGCGCCTGGCCGCAGGCCGGCTCGACACGCTGGACAACCAGATCGACGCGGCCACCGGCACGCTCAAGCTCAAGGCGCGCTTCGAAAACAGCGACGACGCACTGTTCCCCAACCAGTTCGTGAACCTGCGCCTGGCGCTGCGTGCGCTGCCCGGCGCCGTGACCGTGGCCACCGACGCCGTACAGTTCGGCTCGCGCGGCAGCTATGTCTACGTGGTCGCCGATGGCAAGGCCAAGGTGCGCATGCTGACGCTGGGGCCCGCAGGCGGTGGCCGCACCGTGGTCGAGAAGGGGCTGCAGGCCGGCGAGCCCGTGGTGCTCGAAGGCCTGGACCGGCTGGAGGACGGCCGCGCCGTGACCCTGGTCGAGCAGCCCGATCTGCCGGCCAGCTCGCCGCTGGCCACGACGGAACAGCCTGCCCCGACGGCCCGCTGACGCCGTGGCCGCCTCGCCTTCCTCCCTGTCGCGCCCCTTCATCCTGCGCCCGGTCGCCACGGCGCTGCTGATGCTGGCCGTGCTGATCGCGGGCCTGCTGGCCTGGCGCCAGCTGCCCGTGGCCGCGCTGCCGCAGGTGGACTACCCGGTCATCCAGGTCTTCACCTTCCAGCCCGGCGCCAGCCCCGACGTGACGGCGCGCACCGTCACCGCGCCGCTGGAGCGCCGGCTGGGCCAGATCCCGGGCCTGGCGCAGATGGCCTCCACCAGCTCGGCCGGCGCCTCGGTCATCACGCTCAGGTTCGCGCTGCAGGTCGACCTGGGCGTGGCCGAGCAGGAGGTGCAGGCCGCGATCCAGACCGCCGCGAGCCTCTTGCCCGCCGACCTGCCGACGCCGCCGATCTACCGCAAGGTCAACCCGGCCGACACGCCCATCCTGACGCTGGCCATCACGTCGGACACGCTGGCGCTGCCGCGCGTGGTCGACCTCGTGGACCAGCGCATGGCCGGCCAGCTCTCGCGCCTGCCCGGCGTGGGCCTGGTCAGCCTGGCCGGCGGCCAGCGCCCCGCCATTCGCGTGCAGGCCAACAGCCGCGCGCTGGCCGCCAACGGCCTCACGCTGGAGGAGCTGCGCAGCGCGATTGCCGCGGCCAACAGCAACCAGCCCAAGGGCAGCTTCGACGGCGCGATCCGCAGCACCATGCTGGACGCCAACGACCAGCTGCGCTCGGTGGAGGAGTACCGCCGGCTGGTCGTGGCCTGGAAGGATGGCGCACCGCTGCGCCTGGCCGATGTGGCGGAGGTCGGCGACGGCGCCGAGGACCGCTTCCTCGCCGCCTGGGCCGGCACGGCCTGCGCGCCGGAGCAGGCCTCCAGGTGCGGCCTGGCCCCGGCCGTGCTGCTCAACATCCAGCGCCAGCCCGGCGCGAACGTGATCGCCGTGGCCGAGCAGGTGCGCGCGCTGCTGCCGCAGCTCACGGCCACCTTGCCCGCTGCAGTCAAGGTGCAGATCGTGTCCGACCGCACCGAGAGCATCCGCGCCTCGGTGCGCGATGTGCAGAAGGAGCTGCTGTTCGCCATCGCGCTCGTGGTGCTCGTGACCTTCGTGTTCCTGCGCACGCTGCCCGCCACCATCATCCCCAGCGTGGCCGTGCCGCTGTCGCTGGTCGGCAGCTTCGCGGCCATGCTGCTGCTGGGCTATTCGCTGAACAACCTCACGCTGATGGCGCTGACGATCGCGACCGGCTTCGTCGTCGACGACGCCATCGTGATGCTGGAGAACATCGCGCGCCACCGCGAGGACGGTGCCGGCCCCATGGAGGCCGCGCTCAAGGGCGCGGGCGAGATCGGCTTCACCTTGGTCTCCTTGACGGTGTCGCT
Source organism: Pseudorhodoferax sp. LjRoot39 (assembly GCF_964253035.1). Classification (NCBI taxonomy): domain Bacteria; kingdom Pseudomonadati; phylum Pseudomonadota; class Betaproteobacteria; order Burkholderiales; family Comamonadaceae; genus Pseudorhodoferax; species Pseudorhodoferax sp. LjRoot39. The sequence continues at coordinate 5,144,252 of NZ_CAXUQL020000001.1, forward strand.
CGTGGCCGTGGTGATCCCGCTGCTGTTCATGGGCGATGTGGTGGGCCGGCTGTTCCACGAGTTCGCCGTCACGCTGGCCGTGGCCATCGGCATCTCCCTCGTGGTCTCGCTCACGCTGACGCCCATGATGGCCGCGCGCATGCTGACCAAGCCCGCGAAGCACGCCGAGCGCGACTGGCTCAGCTCGACCATCGCCCACTACGGCCGCGCGCTCGACTGGGTGCTGGCCCGCCAGCCGCTCGCGCTGCTGGCCATGCTCGCCACATTGGTGCTCACCGCCGGGCTCTACCTGGCCGTGTCCAAGGGCTTCTTCCCGGTGCAGGACGCGGGTGCCATCCAGGTCGTGACCGAGGCGCCGCAGAGTGTGTCCTTCACCGCCATGTCCGAGCGCCAGCAGGCCCTGGCCAGCGCGCTCCTGGCCGAACCGCCCGTGGCCAGCATCTCGTCCTTCATCGGCGTGGACGGCAACAACCCCACGCTCAACAGCGGGCGCATGCTGCTCACGCTGGCGCCGCATGCCGAGCGCAGCGTCTCGGCCGACCAGCTCATCGCCCGCCTGCGCACGCGTGCACTGCAGGTGCCTGGCATCCAGGCCTGGTTCCAGCCCGTGCAGGAACTCGGCATGGAAGACCGCGTGAGCCGCACGCAGTACCAGTTCACGTTGAGCTCGCCCGACAGCGCCCTGCTGGCCGACTGGACGCAGCGCATGCAGCAGGCCCTGGCGCAGCGCCCCGAGCTGGCCGATGTGGCGCACAACCTGCAACGCGAGGGCCTGCAGGCCAGCCTGGAGATCGACCGCGACGCCGCCGCACGCTTGGGCCTGCGCATGGCCGACATCGCCTCGGCCCTGCACAGCGCGTTCGGCCAGCGCCAGATCAGCACCATGTTCACGCACGCGAGCCAGTACCGCGTGGTGCTGGAGAGCGATGACGCGGCCGGCGGCGGCCTGCGCGCGCTGGAGGGCATCCATGTGAAGCCGGCCGGCACCGACGCGCGGCCCGTGCCCTTGTCGGCCGTCGCGCGCGTGGTCGAGCGCCGCGCGCCGCTGGCCATCGAGCACCAGGGCCAGTTCCCGGCCGTCACGCTGTCCTTCAACCTCGCGTCCGGCCATTCGCTGGGCGCGGCCGTGGCCGCCATCGCGGCTGTGCAGCAGCAGATCGCGCTGCCCGCCTCCGTGGAACTGCGTTTCCAGGGGGCGGCCGAGGCCTTCCGCAACTCTCTCGCCAACACGCTGTGGCTGGTCCTTGCGGCGGTGGTCGTGATGTACCTGGTGCTGGGCATGCTCTACGAAAGCGCCGTGCACCCGCTGACCATCCTGTCCACGCTGCCCTCGGCCACGGTCGGCGCGCTCGCCGCACTGCTGCTCATGGGCCGGCCGCTGGACCTGATCGCCGTGATCGGCATCGTGCTGTTGATCGGCCTGGTCAAGAAGAACGGCATCATGATGGTGGACTTCGCGCTCGACGCCCAGCGCCGCCTGGGCATGCCTGCGCGCGAGGCCATCCACCGCGCCGCGCTGCTGCGTTTCCGGCCCATCCTCATGACCACGCTGGCCGCGCTGTTCGGCGCCGTGCCGCTCATGCTGGCCAGCGGCTCGGGGGCCGAGCTGCGCCAGCCACTGGGCATCGTGATGGTGGGCGGGCTCATCGTCAGCCAGGTGCTCACGCTGTTCACGACGCCCGTGGTCTACCTGGCCTTCGACCGCCTGGGCAAGCGGCGCGCGCCGCAGGCGCAAGCTGCGTGAAGACCCTCTCGCGCTTCTTCATCCACCGGCCCGTGGCCAGCGCGATGCTGGCCATCGCGGTGCTGCTCGCGGGTGCGTTGGCCCTGCGCCTCTTGCCCGTGGCGCCGCTGCCGCGCGTGGACTTCCCGGTGGTCCAGGTGCGCGCCAACCTGCCCGGCGCCAGCCCCGAGAGCATGGCCGCCACCGTGGCCGGCCCGCTGGAGCGCGCGCTGGGCAGCATCGCGGGCGTGCAGCGCATCCAGTCCAGCAGCAACCAGGGCGCGACCAGCGTGACGCTGGAGTTCGACCTCGACCGCAACGTGGACGAGGCCGCGCGCGAGGTGCAGGCCGCCATCAACGCCGCGCGCAGCCAGCTGCCCTCGGGCATGCGCGAGAACCCGGGCTTTGTGAAGGTCAACCCCTCGCAGTCGCCCATCATGGCGCTGGCCCTGTCCTCGCCCCGGCTGCCGTCATCAAAGCTCTACGACAACGCCTCCACCATCCTGGCGCAGAAGATCGCGCAGATCGTCGGCGTGGGCGAGGTCAGCGTGGACGGCGCCGCGCTGCCGGCCGTGCGCGTGCAGCTCAACCCAGAGGCGGTGGCGCACCGCGGCATGACGCTGGAGGATGTGCGCAGCGCGCTGGCCGACGCCAACGCCTGGCAGCCGCTGGGCCAGGTCGAGCAGGACGCCCGGCGCTGGCAGCTCACGCTGGCCGCGCCGCTGCGCACCGCGGCCGATTTCGCGCAGCTGGTGGTGCGGCACGATGCCAACGCGCTGGTGCGCCTGTCCGATGTGGCCGAGGTCACGGACGCCACCGAGAACCGCTACGCCAGCGGCTACCACAACGACCGCCCGGCCGTGGTGCTGCTGATCAGCCGCCGCGCCGACGCCAACATCGTGCAGACCACGGATGCCATCCGCGCCCAGCTGCCGCAGCTGCGCGCGCTGCTGCCGGCCGACACCGAGCTGCGCGTGGTGATGGACCGCTCGCCCGGCATCCGCGCCACGCTGCGCGAGGCACAGTTCACGCTGCTGCTGTCCTGCGCTCTCGTGGTGGCCGTGGTCTGGGCCTTCCTCGCCAACCTGCGCTCCGCGCTGATCCCCGCGCTGGCCCTGCCGGTCTCGCTGGTCGGCGCCTTCGCCGTGATGTGGTGGCAGGGCTTTTCGCTCAACAACCTCTCGCTGATGGCGCTGATCGTGGCCGCCGGCCTGGTGGTGGACGACGCCATCGTGGTGCTGGAGAACATCCAGCGCCACATCGAGCGTGCGCGCGCCGCCCAGGCCGCGGCTGGCCAGCGCGAGGTCGGCCGGCGCACGGTCTGGCGCGCGGCCCTGCGCGGCGCGGGCGAGGTCGGCTTCACGCTGGTGGCCATGAACCTCGCGCTGGTCGTGGTCTTCGTCTCCACGCTGTTCATGGGCGGCGTGGTCGAGCGGCTGTTCCGCGAGTTCGCCATCACGCTGGTGGCGGCCATGCTGATCTCGCTGGCCGTCTCGGTCACGCTCACGCCGGCACTGTGCGCGCACGGACTGCCGGCCGGCCCGCCGAAGCCACCGGGCCGCGCCGCACGCTGGTTCGCCGGCCTGCTGGCCGACCTGCAGCACGGCTACGCGCGCAGCCTGGGCTTCGCACTGCGCCACCGCATCCTCACGCTGGGCCTGCTGGCCATCACCGTGGCGCTCAACGTCTGGCTCTACCTGGCCATCCCCAAGGGCATGCTGCCCCAGCAGGACACGGGCCAGATCGGCGGTTTCGTGCGCGGCGACGACGCCTTCTCGTTCCAGGTCATGCAGCCCAAGATCGACACCTTCCGCAAGCTGCTGGTGGCCGACCCCGGCGTGGCCGACGTGACCGGCTCCAGCGGGGGGCGCGGCGGCATCAGCAACTCCTTCTTCCGGATTCGGCTCAAGCCGCTCGCGGAGCGCGGCGAGCCGGCCGCCAACGTGGCAGCCCGGCTGCGCGCGGCCGCGCCGGCTGTGGCCGGCGGCATCCTGATCCTGTGGGTGGACCAGGACATCCGCCTGTCCAGCCAGGGCGGCGATGGGGAATACCTGTTCGTGATGCGTTCCGATTCGCTCGAAGACCTGCGTCGCTGGACGCGGCCGGTCGGCGAGGCGCTGCGCCAGCTGCCCGAGCTCGTGGGCGTGGACATCCCGGGCGGCGAGGAGGCGCAGCAGGTGGTGCTGGAGGTCGACCGCGAGGCCGCGCGCCGGCTCGGCGTGCGCATGGAAACCATCGCATCCGCCCTCAACAACGCCTTCTCGCAACGCCAGGTGGCCACCCTCTACGACCCGCTCAACCAGTACCGCGTGGTCATGGAAGCCGATCCGCGCAACGCCAGCGAGCCCGCCGCGCTGGCCCAGGTGCAGCTGCGGGGCGAGGCCGGCCAGCGCGTGCCGCTCAGCGCAGTCGCCAGCTGGCGCTACGGCCTCACGCGCGACCGCGTGTTCCACGACGCGCAGTCCGCTGCCATCGGCATCGGCTACGGCCTGGCACCCGGCATCTCGCTGCAGCAGGCGCAGCAGGCCATCGAACGCGCCGTGGGCGGCGTCATGCTGCCGGCCAGCATCAGCACCGGCGAGAGCGGCGAAGACCCCGGCAGCCTGCAGGCCACGCTCCGGCGCCAGCCGCTCTTGATCCTCGCGGTGCTGGTGACGGTCTACCTGGTGCTGGGCATGCTCTACGAGAGCACGCTGCACCCGCTCACCATCCTGTCCACGCTGCCCTCGGCCGGCGTGGGCGCGCTGCTCGCGCTCAGGCTGTCGGGCACCGAGTTCAGCCTGATCGCGCTGCTGGGCCTGTTCCTGTTGATCGGCGTGGTCATGAAGAACGCCATCCTCATGATCGATTTCGCGCTCGCTGCGCAACGCGGACAGGGCCTGGCGCCCGGGGCCGCCATCCATGCGGCGGCGCTGCGCCGGCTGCGCCCGATCCTGATGACCAACCTCGCCGCGCTGCTGGGCGCCATGCCGCTGGTGCTGGGCCTGGGCGAAGGCTCCGAACTGCGGCGCCCGCTGGGTATCGCCATCGTCGGCGGCCTGGCCGTGAGCCAGCTGCTGACGCTCTACACCACGCCCGTGGTCTACCTTGCCCTGGAACGCCTGCGCCAGCGCCTCAGCGGCCACGCGAGCGCGCCCGCCTGACACCATGCCCGAGCACCACTGCGCCCGCCCTGCCCTTGCCATCCTGACCACGCTGCTGCTGAGCGCCTGTGCCAGCACGCCCGAATACCAGGCACCGCAGATCGCGCTGCCGGCGGCTTTCGTGCATGCCGCACCCGCCGCCACCGCGCCAGACATCGCCACCGACTGGTGGAACGCCTATGCCGACGCCGAGCTCGACCGGTTGCTGCGCCGGGTGAGCCAGGCCAACGCCGAACTCGCGCAGGCCGAGGCCCGCTGGCGCCAGGCGCTGGCCCTGGTCGATGCCGCGCGCGCGCTGGACCGGCCGCAGCTCGGTGCCAGCGCGGCCGCCACGCGCAGCGGCGCGAGCCGCGGCAGCCCTGCCACCGGCGCCGGAACGGCGCTGTCCACCGGCTTCACGCTGGCCTGGACGCCCGACCTCTGGGGCCGCGTGGCACAGCAGCGCAACGCCGCCGAGGCCGGCGTCCAGGCCCAGGCCGCGCTGCTGGATGCCGCGCGGCTGGCGCTGCAGCTGTCGGCCGCGCAGGGCTATGTGCGGCTGCGCGCGCTCGACGCGCAGCTGGCCTTGCAGGCCCGAGCAGAAACGGCCTACGCGCGCTCTTTGGCCCTCACGCGCGCGCAGTACCAGGCCGGCCTGGTGGCGCGCGCCGACGTCATCCAGGCCGAGACCCAGTTGCAGTCGCTGCGCACCCAGGTCTTCTCCATCGGCCGCCAGCGCGCGCTCCAAGCCAATGCCCTGGCGCTGCTGGCCGGCGCCACGCCCGCCGAACTGCGCATTGCCGCGCACGACCAGGCCCTGCCGACCCTGCCGGCCGTGCCCACCGCGCTGCCGGCCGAGCTGTTGCGCCGCCGCCCCGACCTGGCCGCTGCCGAACGGCAACTGGCGGCCGCCCACGCGCAGTGGGGTGTCTCCCAGCGGGCCTGGCTGCCGGACCTCACGCTGTCGGCCAGCGGCGGCCTGCAAGGCGGCAGCCTGGCCAGCCTGCTGGACGCGCCGGTGCGCGTTTGGTCGCTGGGCCCGTCCCTGGCCGCCACCCTGTTCGACGGCGGCACACGCCGCGCCGCCGAGGCCCAGGCCCTGGCCGTCTACGACGCACAGGCCGCGGCCTGGCGCGCCGGCGTGCTGGCCGCCGTGCGCGAGACCGAGGACGCGCTGGCCCAGCTGGCCCTTCTTTCCGAGCAGGAGCGCGAGCAGCAGCGCCTGGTGGCGCTGGCAGCCGAGAACGAACAGGTCATCGGCTACCGCTACGCCGCAGGCGAGATCAGCTTCCTCGAAGTCGCGACGGCGCAGAATCTCGCGCTGACGGCACGCCGCGGGCTGCTGGACGTGCAGGCCGACCGGCTGGCTGCGAGCATGGCGCTGGTGGCGGCACTGGGCGGAGGCTGGCAGCCTGCGCGCTGAGGCCTGCGCATTGGCACGGACGGCCAGCCGCTACAGTGGCCCTTCGCCCTGGCGACGGGCTGCCATGCCCCGTCCGCGGACACCGCGGAACGGCCGATCGATTGCAAGGTGGAACACATGAAGACCATTGGCCTGTTGGGCGGCATGAGCTGGGAATCGACGGTTCCCTACTACCGCCAGATCAACGAGACCGTCAAGGCGCGCCTGGGCGGGCTGCACTCGGCCCGGCTGATCCTGTACAGCGTCGATTTCCACGAGATCGAGCAACTGCGGCACGCGGGCGACTGGGAACAAGCCGGCGCCGTGCTGGCCGAAGCCGCCTGCGCGCTGGAGCGCGCAGGTGCCGATTTCCTGGTCCTGTGCACCAACACCATGCACAAGGTGGCGCCGCGCATCGAATCGGCGGTGGGCATTGCGCTGCTGCACATTGCCGATCCCACGGCGGCGGCGGTCCAGGCCGCCGGCCATTCGACCGTGGGGCTGCTCGGCACCCGGTTCACGATGGAGCAGCCCTTCTACCGCGACCGGCTGGTCGAGCGCCATGGCCTCCAGGTGATCGTTCCGGACGCCGAGGACCGCGCCTGCGTCCACCGCATCATCTACGAAGAGCTGTGCCTGGGCGTCGTGCGGCCGCAGTCGCGCCAGGCGTTCCAGCAGGTGCTGGCCCGGCTCACGGCCCGGGGGGCGCAGGCCGTCATCCTGGGGTGCACGGAGATCTCGCTGCTGATCGGCCCACAGGATGCCGAGGTGCCGCTGTTCGACACCACGGCCATCCATGCCCGCGCGGCGGCGGAGCAGGCCCTGGCCGGTTGTCGTGTGGCGACGGCTTGAGCGGCGGGGCCGGCTACCATTCCAGCGCGCCGCGCGCGGAGTCGCGCGTCAGCGCCAGCCGGGCCCGGCCGAGCGCAGAGATCCTGCGCACCACCGCGATCTTCCCCGCGTCGACCGGCGAACGGCCGACGCCGCCTTCAACCAGGCCGGCGCGCAGCAGTGCCTCGATCTCCGCCACCAGCGCCGGGGTAGCGACGCGGAAAGGAAAGTTCGCCCTCTCGATCCGGCGCAGAACGTCCAGCAACGCGCCATCGCCGTTCGCCGCAGCCCCCTGTTCTTCGCGCTCTTCATCGGCCACGTCGCCTCCCTGTTCATGTCTTCTCCGATCTTAGAGAAGGCGCGTGGCATGCCTGCCCACCTTGGCTGGCAAACCTGACAGGTCGACCGTGGGACATGGCCCCCGATCACCCCTGTGCGCCCCGCGCCATGGGGCGTCGGTCCTTCAGCGGCCCGGCGTGCCGTGCAACAGCGCATCGGCACGGGTCAGCAGCAAGGTCCAGGGCTGGCCCGGCTGCAGGCCCCAGGCCACGCCGACGCGCGCGGCACCTGCCACCTGCAGCGATTCGATCTCGAAAGGGTCCTGTGCCGCAGCGCTGACCTTGTCGGCGACCGCGCCCGCATGCAGGGCGTCCGCGATGCCGGCCAGCACGACGGCGAAGGTGCTGCGACCCAGGCGGGCGACCGCATCCCCGGGCCGCACCAGGCCACCCAGCCGCTGCGCGAACAGCTGCAGCAGCCGGTCGCCCACGGCCGGGCCATCGTGCACCTGGGCCGGGGCCGGCGGCGCGAGTTCGATGCACAGCACCGCCAGCCTGGCGCCGCCGTTCTCGGCCATCTGGCGCTCCATGTAGGCGACGAGCCCGGCGCGGTTCAACAGGCCTGTCAGCGCATCGCGCTGGCTTGCAGGCATCGGCCGGCCTGCCTCGATGCGGTGCTGGCGCACGGCATGGGCGACCTGGACGAAGCCGTCCGTGCGGCCCGGCTCGTTCCACAGCGGGATGCAGGTGACGGCCCAGTGCGCACCGTCGCGGCGGCCGACGCATTCCGTCTCAAAGCTCACGGTCTCGCCAGCGGCCACACGTTCGAGCCACGGCTGGCTGCGCTCGTACTCCACACGGCCCAGCACGTCGGCCAGCGGCCGGCCCAGGATCTCCGCGCGGCTTGCGCCGCACCACTGCTTGAAGCCGCCATTGGCGAACTGCAGGACGCCATGGCGGTCGACGACGGACACATTGGCCGGCACGGCTTCCACCACCGCGCGCAGCGTGGCGCCCTGGCGCGCCACCAGTTGCTCCAGCCCCTTGCGCTCGGTCACGTCCTGGAAGGCGCCCAGCATGCGCACAGGCCGGCCGTCCTCGCACACGACCTCGCCGACTGCCCGCACCCAGATCGTCCGGCCCTTGGCCGTGACCAGGCGCAGCTCCAGGTCCCAGGGGCGCGCGGTGCGCATGCCGGCGTCGATGGCCTCGCGGATGGCCGCCCGCGACTCCGGGGCATAGAAGTCGATCGCGTGGTCGACCGTGGGCACGAAGGCGTCGTCCACCTCGTGGATCCTGCGCGTCTGCTCGGACCAGGTGAGGCGCTCGCTGCGCAGATCCAGCGTCCATCCGCCGATGCCCGCGACAAGACCGGCCTGGGCCTGGAACTGCTGGCTGGTGCGCAAGGCTTCCTCCGCACGCGCGCGCCCGCCCGTGCTGTCGCCGGCGCGGTGCAGCAGCGCATAGGCCAGTTGGTCATCGACCGGCGCATCGGCACACAGACCGCGTTCGGCCAGCGCCTGGGCGCGCGCGGCCACCTGGCGCGGGGCGGCGTCGGCCAGGCGCGCCTGCTCGCGCACCAGCGCACCGCGCATTTCCAGAGCCTGGGTGGCGATGCGCGCCAGCGACCTCAGCGTGTCGAGCTGCCCTCCGTCCAGCGCACGCGGGTGGTGATCGATCACGCACAGCGTGCCGACCCGCGCGCCATCGCCCAGCACGAGGGGCGCACCGGCATAGAAGCGGACATGCGGCGGGCCGCGCACGCTCGGCTTGTCCCGAAAGCGCACATCCCGCGCTGCGTCGGGCACCAGCAGCAGCTGGTCGTCCTCGATGGCGTGGTTGCAGAACGCCGCATCCCTGGCCGTCTCCGTGACCCCGGGCATCCCGACCTGGGCCTTGAACCACTGGCGCTGCACGTCGATCAGGCTCAGCAAGGCGATGGGCGTGCCGCAGGCCCGCGCAGCCATGCGAACGATGGTGTCGAAGACTTCCTCCGGCGCGCTGTCCAGCACGGACAGCCCGTGCAGGGAAGACAAGCGTTGCGTTTCCGACAATGGGGCTGCCGCGCAATGGTGCATTGGCACTGCTTCCTTTCCAGGACGGACGAACGGAATCTGGCCTCAGACAGAGTGTGTCCAGGCAGGCGCGCACCGTGTGCCGGACAAACGAGACACCTGCCGTCGGCCGTCGACCTGCCGACGGCCCGCCACCCCCTCAATGCAGCCAGGAAAGCGACGCCCCCATGCCTGCGCTCCAGCCCCCAGACGCCCATTGGGGCGGCATGGCCCGCGGCAAGGCACTGCAGCCCGGCACATTGGCGCTCCACGCAGCGGCAGGCTTGAGCAGTTCCAGCGCGCACCCGAGCGCGCGCGCAAAGCCTTGCTCTGCCGCATGGTGGACCGCTTGGAGCGGGAACGGCGCAGCGGCATCCCGCGCGCAGCGCGCGATGCCGACCAGAAGGACCACATGGTCCTGCAGGCGCAGCTCGGTCTGCTCGACCAGTGCGATGTGCGCGCGCGTTGCAGCATGCCGCTGCGCCACGGCCGTGGCGAGGGCCTGCATGGCCGCGCCATGACGGCCGGCGCACAGGTGCAGCTTGAGCAGGTGCACCTCGCCCAGGGTCAGGAACATGGCCTCGTGCGCACTGAGCAACCAGGGCAGCACGGCGATCTCGGCATCCGGAGCCAGCTGGTACCGGCCCAGCGCGTGGACGACTGCGGCGAGCTGCTCGCCGGCCAGCGGGGTCGACCGGTGGCGCGGACGCTCCTGTCCGGCGATGGCCATGGGCAGCGCGAACAGATGCGCGCGCCGGCCATCCTGCGCCGCGACATGCTCTTCGCTGCAGCGGACTGCGGCCGCATAAATCTGCGAACGCAGCGCGGCGCTGGCGATGGCGCCCCCGCCCTGCGACGCCGCGAGCGCCACCAGGCTTTGCAGCGCATCGGGCGGCAGACCGTCGACCATGTGGCTCAAGTTCGCCACCATCGCGTCCTCGTCGCACTGCCGGCACAGCACGCGCTCGGCGTGCCGGCGCAACAAGCTTGCGCTCGCCGCCAGCATGCACTGCGTCGCTGGCTGCTTTTCGACTGGCTCCATGCCGTGCCTCCTGCGCTGTTCGATGCCCATGCAAGCTTGCAGCCGGTCCGGACGCAAGACATCCTTCAAATCGAGGAGAGTCCTGAAATTTGTGTGCAAACAAGCGACGGCGGCCCGCCCATGACGAACCGGTCCAGAGGCGGCTGCACGAGCTGGTGGAAGCCACCATCAAGGTCGCCAGGGGCCTGAACTTCCGCGCCGTGGCCGAAGGCATCGAGACCGCGGGTCAGGCGGAGATGCTGCGCGCGATGGCGTGCGACAAGGGCCAGGGCTATCTGTTCGCGCGGCCCCTGCAGGTCGATGCGTTCGAGGCCTGGCTGCGGCAGCGGTAGGCGCAGGCGCACCCACCGCGCAGGCCGCCGCGCCACGGAACTTCCTCTTTCCTGCGGATTCCCAATGCCGTCGTCGTCTGCTACGTTGCCTGCATGAACACCTTTGACGCACCGGACGGATCCTGGTGGTACATGTCCGCGCAGGAAAAGCGCGGCCCCGTCGCCACCGAGCGGCTCCAGCAACTGCATGCGGCGGGGCGCATCGCTGGCGACACCCTGGTCTGGCGCCAGGAGCCTTCGCCCATGGCCGCGGCCTGGCAACCACTGCATGTGGTGCTGGCCCGGCGCCTGCAGCCACCGCTGTTGCGCTCGGGCGCCGAGGCGCGGCCCGTGGAGCGGCAACCGTCGTAGCCGTGGATCAGGCCGTGGCCGCGGCCCCCGCAGCGGGGTGCGGCCGGCGCAGCACCGCCCAGCTGGCCACCGCCGTGAGCCAGACGGCCACCGCGCCGTACAGCATCACCGCGCCGAAGCCCTGCGTGACGGCAGCCTGCAGCGCCGTGCCCGCCGCGTCCGGCCCGGCCAGCGCCGCCAGCGCCTGACGGGCGCCTGCCACATTGCCACCCGCCAACTGCTCGGCGAGTGCGCGCAGCTGCGGTACCGGCACGCCCTGCCCCAGCACCGTGCGCAGCGCCGCCGCGATGCCGGCCACCAGCACCCCGCCCATCGCCGCGATGTTGAGCGCCAAGCTGATGAGCCGTGCACTGGTGTCCATGCCCGAGGCCATGCCCACGCGCTCGGGCGGCACGGCGGAAGTCGTCATGTTGGTCGCCGGTGTGGTCGTCAGGCCCAGGCCGATGCCGGCGAGCAAGGCGCCGGGCAGCACCGTCCAGCCGCCCAGCTCGGCGAAGCGGCTGCCCCATTGCATGCCCACGAAGCCCAGGCCGATCGCGAACAGCCCCGCCGGGATCACGGTGCGCGCCTGGTAGCGCAGCAGCAGCCACTGCGCGATGGGCGGCATCACGAGGAAGGGCACGGTGTAGACCAGCAGCGCCAGCCCCGTGGCCGTGGTGTCCCAGCCCAGGCCGGCGGTGAAGTACAGCGGCAGGTAGACCATGAAGGGCCAGTAGCTGCAGTTCATGCCCACGCAGCCCAGGATGGCACCCGAGAAGTCGCGGATGCGGAACACCGAGAAATCGAACATCGGGTGCGGATGCCGGCGCTCGGCCACGACGAAGCCCGCCAGGCCCGCCAGCGCGGCGGCCAGCAGGCCCAGCGCGGCCGGGCTGGTCCAGCCCAGGCTGGCGCCCTGTGTGATGAGCCAGCTCAGCCCCAGCACGGCCACGGTCAGCGTGGCGATGCCGGCCCAGTCCAGGCGCTGCTGGCGCGCCTGCGGGTCGCTGGACTCGGCCACGCCGGCGCGGACCAGCACCAGGCACACCAGCGCCAGCGGCGCGTGCACGAGGAAGACCCAGTGCCAGCTGGCCAGCGCCACGATGGCACCGCCCACCACCGGTCCGAAGCCCAGGCCGATGCCGGCCACCACGCCCCACACCGCGAAGGCCCGCGCCCGCGCCCTGCCCTCGGGAAACTGGTGCGACAGGATGGCGATGGAGCAGATGAACATGGCGCCGCCGGCCAGGCCCTGGACGAAGCGGGCGGCGATCAGCGCGGGCATGTGCGGCGCCAGGCCGCACAGCAGCGAGGCGATGCCGAAGGCCGCCACGCTCAGCCCGAACACGCGGCGCCGGCCATAGCGGTCGGCCAGGGTGCCCGTGGCCATGAGCACCGTGGTGCAGGCGATGGTGTAGGCGTTCATGGTCCATTGCAGGTCCTGGAAGCCGGCCCGCAGTTGCGCCTCCAGCACCGGCAGGATGATGGGCACGCTGGAGATCTCCAGTCCGAACAGCAGGGCGGCGAGGCAGGTGGCGGACAGCGCGAGGGCGGGATGGGTCGGCATGGGCAGCAGGGAGCAAGCGAGGATGGGCATTCTCAAGACCCCTCACCCATGATGCAAATGATGAATTTTTCTGGGATTCAGTGCCGAGATTCATTAATCTCGCAGCCATGAGCTACGACACCGGCCTGCTGCAGGCCTTCATCGCCGTGCACGCGGCCCAGGGGTTCACGCGCGCGGCCGAGCAGTTGCACCTCACGCAGTCGGCGGTCAGCCACCAGATCCGGCGGCTGGAGGAACTCGTGGGCCGCCCGCTGTTCCTGCGCACCACGCGCAGCCTGCGCCTGACGGCCGACGGCGAGGACTTCCTGCGCCTGGCGCAGCGCATCCTGCAGGCGCAGGAGGCGCTGGCGCGGCATTTCCGCTGCTCGCCGATCGAGGGCACGGTGCGCTTTGGCGTGCCCGAGAGCTTCATGCGCGAAGGCCTGCCGCAGCTGCTGCGCCAGTTCGCGCGCAGCTGCCCCAAGGTGCGGCTGGAGGTCAGCGTGGGCCTCACGCTGGACCTGGCCAGCATGGTGCGCGAGCGCGAGCTCGACCTGGCCGTCGTGGTGGCGCAGCCGGGCGCGGCAGCGGGCCGGCTGCTGCAGCGCGAGCCCATGGTCTGGGCCGCGGCCGAAGGCTTCGCCTGGTCGCGCGCGGACTCGCTGCCGCTGGCCTACTCGCCGCCGCCCTGCGTGTGCCGCCAGATCGCCATGGACGCGCTGAACCAGGCCGGCATCGCCTGGCATGCGGCCTTCAGCTCGCACAGCCTGCACGACCTGCGCGCGGTCGCGCTGAGCGGCCTGGCGGTGGCCCCGTTCACGCGCGACAACCTGCGTCCGGGCATGCGGGTGCTCGACACCAAGGACGGTCTGCCGCCACTGCCCATGCTGGACTTCACGCTGGTCTACAGCGAGGACGCAGCCGGCCAGCACGACCCGGCCGTGCGCGAACTGGGCCGGCTCATCGAGCAGGCCGGCTGGGCCCGGCAGGGCCAGCCGGCCCGGTCGCCGCGCCGCGCGCCGGCCGCCGCTGTGGGCTGAGCGGCACGCCCCGGCGGCCGGGCGCGCGGTTCAAGGCCTGGGCGCGTTCGCGCGGGAAGCCGCTGCCACCATGTGCTCGGCCAGCGTCGCGTACAGGGGCCGGCTGAGCATGCGCGACACCAGGCTCGCGAGCATGGCGGTGGCCATGAGGCTCAGCACCATGGAGTGCCCGTCCACCATCTCCATCACGATGATGAAGGCCGTCAGCGGCGCCTGCGTCACGGCGGCCAGGAAGCCGGTCATGCCCATGGCGATCAGCGCCGGCCCCAGCCCCGGCGCGGCCAGCTGCGCGATGCCGTCGCCGATGCCCGCGCCGATGGACAGCGAGGGCGCGAAGATGCCTCCCGGCACGCCGCACCAGGCCGTGAGCCAGGTGGCGATGAACTTGAGCAGCGTGTACAGCGGCGACAGCTCGTCGTGGCCGGCCAGCATCTGCTTGACGGCGTCCGAACCCGCACCGAAGGTGGCACCGCCGGTGGCCAGGCCGATGGCGGCCACCAGCAGCCCGCCGGCGGCCGCGAAGCGCACCGGCCAGCGTGCGCGCCACCGGTTCAGGCGCTGCGGCGATCCGGTCAGCGAGGCGATCATCAGACGCGCGAACAGGCCGCCCGCCACGCCGCTGGCCAGCGCCACCAGCAGGCCGGGCCCGAACAGGTCCCAGCCCAGCGCCGGCACGCGGATGATGCCGAAGTAGCTGGTGTTGCCGAAGGCCGAGACGCCGACCAGGCCGGCCAGCACGATGCCCGTGATGATGAGGCCGCTGGCACGCGCCTCGAGCCGGCCCGAGAGCTCCTCGATGGCGAACACCACGCCCGCCAGCGGCGCATTGAAGGCCGCCGCGATGCCGGCGGCGCCGCCGGCGATCAGCAGTGCCCGCGTGTCGATCTGGCTGCCGGGCGACAACCAGCGCCGCGCGTGCTGCATGACGCCGGCGGCCACCTGCACCGAGGGGCCTTCGCGCCCGATCGACAGGCCCGCCGCGAAGCCTGCGACGCCCAGCCCGATCTTGGCCAGGGTCAGGCGCAGCGAGGCGAACAGGCCGCGCTGCCCGGGCAGCACGGCGGGGTCGAGCGCGGCCTTGATCTGCGGGATGCCCGAGCCGCCGGCGCCGGGAAACCAGCGCCGCGTGGCCCAGACGATGCCGGCGGTCAGCGCGGGCGTCCACAGCAGCACGGCCCAGGGCTGGGCATGGTGCAGGCGCTCGAACCAGCCGAAGGCCCATTCGGCCGCCACGGTGAAACCCACGACGAAGAGCCCGGCGGCGATTGCATAGCCCAGCACGATCGCGCGGTCGAGCCACAGGCGCCAGCTGGAGAACTCGGCGCGCAGGTTCTGGAAGAAATCGGGCTCTTGGTGCATCGGGGGGATTTTGGCAGCGGCGTCGGCGCCGGCCGGCCGACCCGCGTGGCGGGGCTACAAGCCGCAGGCCTCCATCCACGACGCCGCCCACCAGGCCGAGCGCGCGCGCCTCGGCCGTGCTGAAGATCCAGGCGCTCCGCCACCGGCAGCCCGCGGCGCAGGGTCGGCAGGCGTCCTACCTGCAGGCTGGCTTCTGCGCGACATGCGGGCACCGCGCGCCGGCGCTAGGGTGGCTGCTCCACTTTGCCCCCACAGCGCCATCCACCATGGACCTCATCGACCTCCTCCAGTGGCCCGCCATGGCCGCCTCCCTCGCCGCCGCCTGGCTCGTCGCCTCGGCCTCCGAACAGCGGCGCGCTTATGGCTTCTGGGTGTTCCTGCTCAGCAACGTGCTGTGGGTGGTCTGGGGCGTGCACACCAGTGGCTGGGCGCTGGTCGCGCTGCAGCTGGGCCTGGCGGCCATGAACATCCGCGGGCTGCGCAAGAACGACACCGATGCCCCAGGCTGAGCGGCCGGGCTGCTACCATCCGCCGCTGCAACAGGTGCCCGGCGACACAAGCGCGTCGGGTTAAACGGGAAGCCGGTGTGCGCGCCTTCGGGCCCGCACGATGCCGGCGCTGCCCCCGCAACGGTGTGCGAGAAGCAAGCGGCAAACACAACCACTGGGTCGGTGCACCTGGGAAGGTTGCCGCCAGCGTCGAGCGTCGCGACAGACGCCCGGAACTCGCAAGCCCGGAGACCGGCCTGTTGTTCCGAGCTGGCGTTGCGGTGGGCGATGCAGGTCCCATGGCTGCGCACGACCTGAAGCCATCCGACCGCATCCCCTCTTGCCACGCACGGCAGCCCCGGGCCCCGGCCCGTACCGTTCAAGAGGACAGATGCGCAAGCCTTCGGCCACGCCGGCACCGGCACCTGCCGCTCCCCCACCCACCGTCCATGGCTGGTGCCCCGGCGCGCTGCGGCCCATGGCCTCGGGCGATGGCTGGATCGTGCGCGTGCGGCCGCATGCGGGGCGGCTCACGCGCGCGCAGGCCGCCGGCATCGCGCAGCTCGCCGCGGCGCACGCCCGGGGCCCGCTCGAACTCACGCGCCGCGCCAACCTGCAGCTGCGCGGCGTGGCGCAGGCCAGCCACCCGGAGCTGCTCGCAGGCTTGCAGGCACTGGACCTGGTCGACGCCGATGCCGCAGCGGAGCAGCGCCGCAACATCGTCGTCACGCCCTTCTGGGCGCCGGGCGACGCCACGCTGGCGCTTGCCGAGGCGCTCGCCCGGGCCCTGGCGGCGCCCGGCGCACCGGCGCTGCCGGCCAAGTTCGGCTTCGCGGTGGACTGCGGCACCACGCCCGCGCTGCGCGCCACGCCCGCCCACGTCCGCATCGAGCGCGACGGCCAGGGCCTCGTCGTGCGCGCCGACCGTGTGCCGCTGCTGGCCCGCGCCACGCCGCACGACGCCGTGCCCCTTGCCATGGCACTTGCGCACTGGCTCGCCCGCGGCGCCGCTGCCGCGCCGCCGCCCGGCTTCCAACCCGCCCCTTTGCCGCAACGCACCGGCACCAGGCCGCAACCGGGGCCGGCGCCGGGCGGCTGGCTGGTGGCCGCCGCGTTCGGACAGCTGCAGGCCGACAGCCTGGCCCACCTGGCGGAACAGGGCGACCTGCGCCTCACGCCCTGGCGCATGCTGCTGGTCGAAGGCGCGCGCAGCGCGTCGGCGCTGCCCGGGCTGCTGACCGATCCGGCCGACCCGCTGCTGCGCGTCGTGGCCTGCAGCGGCACCGAGGGCTGCCGCCAGGCGGCGGGCCCGACACGCCCGCTGGCCCGCGCACTGGCCCGCCTCGTGCCCGCGCATGGCCTGCTGCATGTCTCCGGTTGCAGCAAGGGCTGCGCGCATGCCGAGCCCACGGTGACGCTGGTCGCCACGCCCGCGGGCTACGACCTGGTCCGCCATGGCAAGGCCTCGGCGCCACCGGACCGGCGCGCCCTGCGCGCCGACGCACTCGCTTCCCATCTCGCCCATGCATGGGGCACCACCACGACAACACAAGACGCCCCGCCCCATGAGGCCACCGACACCCCACCGCTTTGAGGCCGACGGCGCCGCCATCTACCGCGCCTCGTTCGCCATCATCCGCGCCGAAGCCGCGCTCGCGCGCTTCTCGCCCGCCGAGGAGATGGTGGCCGTGCGCATGGTCCATGCCGCCGGCATGGTCGAGCTCGCGCCCCACATCCGCTTTTCCGCCGGCGCGGCCGAGGCCGCGCGTGCCGCGCTCGAAGCCGGCGCGCCCATCCTGTGCGATGCGCGCATGGTCAGCGAAGGCATCACGCGCACGCGGCTGCCGGCCGGCAACCGCATCGTCTGCACGCTGCACGACCCCGAGGTGCCGGCCATCGCGGCCCGGCTCGGGACGACGCGCAGCGCTGCCGCGGTGGAGCTGTGGCGCCCGCTGCTGGCCGGTGCCGTGGTGGCCATCGGCAACGCGCCGACCGCCCTGTTCCACCTGCTCAACCTGCTGCAGGACCCGCGCTGTCCACGGCCGGCGGCCATCGTGGGTTGCCCGGTCGGCTTCGTCGGCGCGGCCGAATCCAAGGCCGCGCTCATGGACACGCTGCCCGTGCCCGCCATCGTCGTGGACGGGCGCCTGGGCGGCTCGGCCATCACGGTGGCCGCCATCAACGCGCTGGCCAGCCGCGAGGAAATCTGATGGGCCGCATCCTGTGCGCCGGGCTGGGCCCCGGCGACCCCGAACTCATGAGCGTGCGCGCCGACCGCGCCATCCGCACGGCCGGCCATGTCGCCTACTTCCGCAAGCGCGGCCGGCCCGGCCAGGCCCGGCGCATCGTCGAAGGCATGCTGGCGCCCGCGGTGCAGGAGTACGCGATGGAGTACCCGGTCACGACCGAGCTGCCGTTCGACAGCCCCGCCTACAAGGCCTGCCTGGCCGCCTTCTACGACGACTGGGCCGCGCGCCTGGCGGCGCTGGCGCAGCAGCAGGATGTGGTGGTGCTGTGCGAGGGCGACCCCTTCTTCTTCGGCTCCTTCATGCACCTGCACACACGGCTGCAGGGCCGCGCCCAGGTCGAGGTGATCCCGGGCATGCCTGGCATGGTGGGCTGCTGGTCCGCCACCAACGTGCCCATCACCTGGGGCGACGACGTGCTGGTGGTGCTGATGGGCACGCTGCCCGATGCCGAACTGGAGCGCCACATGCGCTCGGCCGATGCGCTGGTGGTCATGAAGACCGGCCGCAACCTGCCGCGCGTGCGGCGCGCGCTGCAGGCCGCCGGCCGGCTCGACGCGGCCTGGCTCGTGGAGCGCGGCACCATGCCCGGCGAGCGCATCGTGCCGCTGGCCCAGGTGGACGGCGCGGACTGCCCCTACTTTGCCATCGTGCTGGTCCATGGCCGGGGCCGCCGCCCCGAGGTGCTGGAGTGAGCGCCGGCTGGCTCTGCATCGCCGGTCTCGGGCCGGGCGACCCCTGCATGCTGACGCCCGAGGTCACGCAGGCGCTGGACCAGGCCACCGACGTGGTCGGCTACATCCCCTACGTGGCCCGTGTCGCGCCGCGCGCGGGGCTGCGCCTGCACCCTTCGGACAACCGCCAGGAGATCGCGCGCGCACAGGCCGCGCTGGCCATGGCCGCGGCCGGGCAGCGCGTGGTGGTGGTGTCCTCGGGCGACCCGGGCGTCTTCGCGATGGCGTCCGCGGTGTTCGAGGCGCTGGAGGCCGCGCCGCAGTGGCAGCAACTGGACATCCGCGTGCTGCCCGGCATCACGGCCATGCTGGCCGCGGCCGCCCGGGCCGGCGCGCCGCTGGGGCACGATTTCTGCGCGATCAACCTCAGCGACAACCTCAAGCCGGCCACGACGATCGACGCGCGCGTGCGCGCCGCCGCCGGCGCGGACTTCGCCATGGCCTTCTACAACCCGCGCTCGGCCAGCCGGCCCGACACCTTCGCGCGCATCCTCGCGCTGCTGCGCGAGACCTGCGAACCCGAGCGCCTGGTCGTCTTCGCGCGCGCCGTCGGCACGCCCGAGGAGCGGCTGCGCACCGTGACGCTGGCCGAGGCGACACCCGAGATGGCCGACATGCGCACCGTGGTGCTGGTGGGCAATGCCGCGACGCGGCGCGTCGGCCGCTTCGTCTACACGCCGAGGGCGGCCCTGTGAGCCGCCAGCCAGGCCATCGCTTCGGCCACCGAGCCCACACGGGTGCGGGGCGGCAGCTGCGGCCGCTGGACCAGGACCACCGGCAGGCCCAGGCTGCGGGCGGCGTCGAGCTTGGCGCGCGCGCCGCTGCCGCCCGCGTTCTTGGCCACCACGTGCGTGCTGCCGTGCGCGCGCATCAGTTGCCGGTCGCCCTCCACCGTGAACGGCCCGCGGTCCAGCACCAGCGTGGCCTGCGGCAGGGGCAGCGGCTGCAGCGGCGCGTCCACCAGCCGCAGCAGGTAATGGTGCTGCGGCGCCTGGGCGAAGGCGTCCAGGGTCTGCCGGCCGATGGCCAGGAACACGCACGTGGGCGCGGCCGGCAAGGCCGCCACGGCGGCGGCGACATCGGGCACCTCGCGCCAGTCGTCACCGGCCTGCGCCACCCAGGCCGGCCGCTCCAGCGCCAGCAGGGGGATGCCCAGCGCGGCGCAGGCCTGGCCCGCGTTGGCGCTGATGCGGGCCGCGAAAGGGTGGGTCGCATCCACCACCTGCGTGATGCGCTGCGCGCGCAGCCACGCGCTGAGCCCGCTCACGCCGCCGAAGCCGCCCACGCGCGTGGGCAGCGGCTGGGCCCGAGGTGCCAGGGTACGGCCGGCGTAGGAGTAGACGGCGTCCACGCCGGCCGCGGCCAGGGCGTCGGCGAGCTGGCGGGCTTCGGTGGTGCCGCCCAGGAGCAGGAGGCGGGGCGTGGCTGAGCGCTGGCTGGACATCATCGGCATCGGAGAAGACGGGTTGGCCGGATTGTCCCGTGCCGGCCGCACGGCGCTGGAACAGGCCACGGTCGTCTTCGGCGGCCCGCGCCACCTCGCGCTGGCGCAGGCTGGCACGCGCGGACAGGCCTGGCCGCAGCCCTTCGACCTCGCACCGGTGCTGGCGCTGCGCGGGCGCCGCGTGGCCGTGCTGGCCTCGGGCGATCCGTTCTGGTTCGGCGCCGGCGGGTCGCTGGCCGCGCAGCTCGCGCCCGACGAGTGGACGGCGCACCTGGCCCCTTCGACCTTCTCGCTGGCCGCCGCGCGGCTGGGCTGGCGGCTCGAAGAAGCCACCTGCCTGGGCCTGCATGCGAGGCCCTTCGCCGTCGCGCGCGCGCACCTGCATCCGGGTGCGCGGCTGCTGTGCCTGCTGGCCTCGGCCGAGGCCGTGGGCGCGTTCGCGCAATGGCTGTGCGCAGAGGGCTTCGGCGGCTCCACGCTGTGGGTGCTGCAGGCCCTGGGCGGCCCGCGCGAGCGCGTGCGCCAGACCACCGCCGCAGGCTTCGACCTGGCCGGCATCGCGGCGCCCGTGGCCGTGGCGCTGGAGCCGGCCGGCGCCGCGGGGCTGGCGCGCACGGCCGGCCTGCCCGATGCAGCCTTCGCGCACGACGGGCAGATCACCAAGTCGCCCATGCGCGCGCTGACGCTGGCGGCGCTGGCACCCCGCCCCGGCGAACTGCTGTGGGATGTCGGCGCCGGTTCGGGCTCCGTCGCGGTCGAGTGGTGCCTGGCGGGCGGGCGTGCCTGTGCCGTGGAGCAGCACGCGGCGCGCGCGGCCAACGTGCAGGCGAATGCCGGGCGCTTCGGCGTGGCCGAGCGCCTGCAGGTGGTCCACGGCCGCGCGCCGCAGGCCCTGGCGGGGCTGGCGCCCGCGCAGGCCATCTTCGTCGGCGGCGGCTTCGACCTCGCCCTGTTCGAGGCGCTGCGCGCCGCCAGCCCCGCGACGCGCCTGGTGGCCAATGCCGTCACGCTGGAGACCGAGGCCCTGCTGCTGCAGCTGCACACGCGCCATGGCGGCACGCTGCTGCGCATCGACATCGCCCAGGCCGCGCCGCTGGGCCGCCTGCGCGGCTGGGCACCGTCACGCCCCATCGTGCAGTGGAGCGTGCAGCTGTGACCGTGCTCGGCGTGGGCCTGCATTCCGGCGCCGGTCTGGCCTCGCTGCGCGATGCGCTGCGTGCCGCCTGCGCCGCGCTGCCGGCCCGCCCCGTGCTGCGCGCCGTGGCCACGGCGCAGGACAAGCTGGACTGCGCCGCACTGGCCCAGTTCGCCGCGGAACTGCGCGTGCCACTGGTCGGCGTGCCGCTGCCCCTGCTGGCCGTGCAGCCCGCCACCCCCAGTGCCTTCGCGCCCGCGCGCTACGGCGGCCGCAGCCTGGCCGAAGCCGCCGCGCTCGCGGCCGCCGGGCCGGGCGCGCGGCTGCT
The DNA here is from genome assembly GCF_964253035.1 of Pseudorhodoferax sp. LjRoot39. Classification (NCBI taxonomy): domain Bacteria; kingdom Pseudomonadati; phylum Pseudomonadota; class Betaproteobacteria; order Burkholderiales; family Comamonadaceae; genus Pseudorhodoferax; species Pseudorhodoferax sp. LjRoot39. The sequence continues at coordinate 5,165,686 of NZ_CAXUQL020000001.1, forward strand.
CGCGCCGCGCGCCGTTTCCAGCGACCGGCAGGCCACGGCGGCATTGGCCGCGGCCCTGCCCCACCCCATCGACCCCAGCGAACCATGACCGTCCACTTCATCGGCGCCGGCCCCGGCGCCCCCGACCTGCTGACCCTGCGCGGCCGCGACCTGATCGCCGCCTGCCCGGTCTGCCTCTACGCGGGCTCGCTCGTGCCCGAGGGCGTGCTGGCCTTCTGCCCGCCGGGCGCGCGCCTGGTCAACACCGCGCCGCTGTCGCTCGACGAGATCGTCGAGGCCATCCGCGGCGCACACGCCGCCGGCCAGGACGTGGCACGCCTGCACTCGGGCGACCTGTCGGTCTGGTCGGCCATGGGCGAGCAGTTGCGCCGGCTGCGCGCGCTCGGCATCCCGTTCACGGTCACGCCGGGCGTGCCGTCCTTCGCCGCGGCAGCCGCCACACTGGCGCAGGAGCTGACCCTGCCCGGGCGCGCGCAGTCGGTGGTGCTGACGCGCACCTCCGGGCGTGCCTCGGCCATGCCCGAGGGCGAAGCGCTGGCCCGCTTTGCGGCCACTGGCGCGACGCTGGCGATCCACCTCTCCATCCACGTGCTGGCCCAGGTGGTGGCCGAGCTGCTGCCGTTCTACGGGCCCGACTGCCCGGTGGCCGTGGTCTGGCGCGCGAGCTGGCCCGACGAGCGGGTGCTGCGCGGCACGCTGGCCAGCATCGAGGCCGCCGTGGGCCCCACCATGGACCGCACCGCGCTGATCCTGGTCGGCGCCAACCTCGGCACCGAGGACTTCGGCACCAGCCGGCTCTATGCGGCCGACTACGACCGCCGCTACCGCCCGCTCGGCGCCACGCCGCGCTTTCCGCAGGGCGGCGACGCATGATCCTAGATTCGGCAGTTGACCGCTCGCAGCCCTTTTGGAAAGCCGCATGAACATTGGACTTGGTGTCTTCGATGACCTTTACCTGCTGGGTGAGGCCGCTATGCACCCGCCGGCACCGCGCTCGCCGCGCCATGCGGCGTTGCTCCTCCTTGCGCACAGAAGTGCGCCGCGTCGTCGCGCCTTGCCTGGCTCGCCGATCACGGCACCCCCGGGCGCATCCAACTGCCGAGTCTAGGATGATCGAGCTGGCGCTGGTCGGCATCGGCACCGGCCATCCCGACCACATCACGCGGCAAGGCGAGCGTGCGCTGAACGCGGCCGACCTGATCCTGATCCCGCGCAAGGGCGAGGGCAAGGCCGACCTGGCGGACGTGCGGCTGGCGATCTGCTCGGCCGTCGTCACCGCGGGCACGCGCATCGCTTTCTTCGACATGCCGGTGCGCGAGGGCGCGGCGACCGACTACGCCGGCGCCGTCGAACGCTGGCACGACGCGATCGCCGAGGCCTGGCTGGCCAGCATCGCCGCGCACCTGCCCGGCGGCGGCCGGCTGGCCCTGCTGGTCTGGGGCGACCCCTCGCTGTACGACAGCACGCTGCGCATCGCCGCGCGGCTGGCGCGCCGCATCGCGCTGCGCACCAGCGTCGTGCCCGGCATCACGGCGCTGCAGGCGCTGACGGCCGCGCACGCCATCCCGCTCAACGCCATCAACAGCCCGGTCACCATCACCACCGGAAGGCGGCTGGAGGCGGGCGGCTGGCCGGCCGGTGCCGACACCGTGGCCGTGCTGCTGGACGGGCGCTGCGCCTTCCGCAGCCTGGACCCCGCCGGCCTGTCGATCTGGTGGGGCGCCTACCTCGGGCTGCCGCAGCAGTTGCTGCACCACGGCGCGCTGGCCGATGTGGCCGAGCCCATCGTCCAACTGCGCGAGACGGCACGGCAGGCGCAGGGCTGGATCATGGACACCTACCTGCTGCGGCGCGGCCCCGCGGCAGCGTAGGCGCCGGCACCGCCTGTACGGCCCAGGCATTGCACCTGACCGGACCATGGGCATGGCCATGTTGCACGGAAGTACGCGTACAGTCGCCAGACCGTCTCCCGGGCCCCGGCCCGCGACACGCAGCCCGCGTCCCCGAACCATGCACCGACACGTGACCCGCGAGCAGTTGGAGCAGTGCCGGCGTGCACTCGCCTCGGCCGACACATCGGACGAGATGCGCGCGCTGGCCAGCGACCTGCTCGACACCCTGCTCAGGATGTACGACGGCGGCCGGCTGAGCCGCGAGGTGCTGCTGCTGGTCCTGGATTCGCTGGCCCTGATCCCCGACCTCGTGGTCTGCGTCGACCGGATCCGGGCCCGGCTCGGCAACAGCCCGCCCGAGCCGGGCACCTAGCCTGCGCGCCAGCGGTGGCGGCCCGGTGCCAGGCCACCGGGCGCCTGCAGGTGGCGGCTCTCCTACAAGCGCTTGGGGGCCGGCGTGACAGCGCGGCCACGCCAGCCTGCCTAGGCTGTGGGCACCCCCCAACGGAAAGGACAGCCCATGGCCACCAACCAACCCCGTGACCGCGAACGCGCAGGCACGCTCCCGGACGCAGCCGACGACGGTGCGCGCACCGGCGTGCAGGCCGAGCGCGGCGCACCCGAGGCCGAGCACGGCCAGTACGGCCTGGTGCGCGAAGGCAGCAAGGCAGCCGAAGGCCTCAGCGAGCCGCAGATCCGCGGTGTCGCACCGCGCAAGGGCGCATGACGGCGATTGTGATGTCGCCGACATGAAGAGCGCATGGCCGAACACCTGCGCGGCTGACGCGCACGCAGGAGATGGACGACGTGCGCAGGGCGCCCGTTCCCGCAGCCCACGGGAAGCGCACGCCCTACCTTGGTGGCTCATTCAACAGGAGATCGCGATGGAAGAAAAGAGCAAGGTCGGCACCGGGGCTGCAGTCGGTGCGGTGACGGGTGGTGTGGCCGGTGGCGCTGCGGCGGGCGCGGCCGTCGGCGGCATGACGGGACCGGTCGGTGCGGCCGTGGGCGCCGCTGTCGGTGCCGCCGTCGGCGCCCTGGCGGGCAAGGCGGCGAAGGTCGACCCGGTGGCCGAGGATACCTACTGGCGCGACAACTTCAACTCCCGGCCTTATGCAGCGGGCTCCAACTACGACCAGTACGGCCCGGCCTACATGTACGGCGCCAGCGCGTACGAGAAGTACCCGGGCCGCTCCTTCGACGAGGTCGAGCCCGAGCTGGGCACGGGCTGGTCCGCATCGCGCGGGCGCTCGTCCCTCGAATGGGACAACGCGCGCCATGCCACGCGGGACGCCTGGCAGCGCCTGAGCGACCGGGTCGAGCGTGCCGTGCCCGGCGACTCGGACCGGGACGGCAAGTAGCCGCACCACGACGGGCTGCTAGGCCCGTTGGCGTGTCCAGGGTCCGTGCGCAGCGCTGCGCACGGACGCCTGCCACCTGCGAGCGCTGTGTCCGCTCGGGCGCGGTTCGTCAAGGCCCTGACGGGCCGCGGAAGGCCTTGGCGATGTCCACCCGCGCCTGCGCCAGGGCGGCGAGCCGCTGCTGGATCTGCTATGGCGTGGCCCGGGGATTGCCGATGGACAGCCGGCCCAGGTAATGGTCGCCGGCCACGAGGTCAGCGCGCCCGAACACATAGTCGGGCGTGCGCTGCACCGCGATGCGGATGTCCACGCCCCGGTAGGACATCGCCTGCTCCTGCACCGTGTCGGCGCAGGCGCCCGGAGCCGGCATGCAGGCGGGCTGCTGAGCGGTGGAAACGGGTTGTTGGGTGGCCATGTGCTTCCTCCTTTCAAGCGGACCGTTCAACCAGATCCGAGCGAGATAGGGGCTGCGCACGCGTCTTCAAGTCCGTGCCGGGCCGCAGTGCTGCCGGCGGCGGCCAGCGTGGTTCATGCTGCACAGGGGCGTGCGCACTGGCGCAGGACGGTGCGCCCAGGTGCTCAGGCGGCCTTCTTCTGCGACGCAGACTTGCCGGCGGCCGCCTTCCTGGCCGTGCGCTTCTTCGCGGCGGCCTTGGCGGGGGGCTTGCGTCCGCCCTGGAGGCTGCGCTGCAGCAGCGCGGTGAGGTCGAGCACGTTGGCGGCCTGCGGGGCGGTTTCCTCGGGCTGGACCACCGTCTCGGTGTCGCCGGCCTTGACCTTCTTGGCGACCAGCTGCATGACCTGGTGGCGGAACTCGTCCTTGAAGTCCTCCGGGTCCCAGTCGCCGGACATCTCGGCCACCAGTTGCTTGGCCATCTTTATCTCTGCCGCGCTGATGTTCTTGCGGCCGGCAGGCGGCAGCTCCAGCGCGTCCAGCGTCTTGACCTCGTCGCCCCAGCGCAGCAGGTTCAGCACGAGCGCGGGTCCGGAAGGCACGAGCGCGGCCAGGTGCTGCTTGGTGGCGATGACCACCTTGGCCAGTGCGATCTTGCCGGTGTCGACCAGGGCCTCGCGCAGCAGGGCGTAGACCTTCTCGCTCTTGGCCAGGGGCGCCACGTAGTAGGGCCGCTCCAGGAAGATGAAGGGCATGGCGCCGGCGTCGATGAAGCGCTCGATCGAGATCGTCTGCGTGGTCTTGGGGAACACGGCGGCGATCTCCTCCGGGCTGACGATGACGTACTTGCCATCCTCGTACTGCACGCCCTTGACGATGTTCTCCTTCGCGATCTCCTTGCCGGTGCGCTTGTTGATGCGCTTGTAGCCCACCGGGTCCATGGAGCGCTTGTCCAGCCAATCGAAGTCCACCCCCTGCTCGGACGATGCCGTGTGCAGGCCCACCGGGATGTGGACCAGACCGAAGGTGATGGCACCTTTCCAGAGCGTACGCGACCCAGTTGCCATGTGCGGCCTTCCTTGTGTGAGCGGGCGGAAAGCTGCAGTGTGGGCGCCGATCGCCAACCCGGCGTAGGCCGACGCAGGCAACCGCCGTCAGGCAGGCGGCCGATCGTTGCGGCGGGCCAACCAGAGGCGATACGCTCGGCCCATGCCCGCCTTGCGCCACATCGCCGTTCACGTCGAGGAGCCCCGCAGCGGCCGCTTCGTCTGGGTGCTCACCGAGCGCCATGCCGACGACTGGCAGCCGCTGGAGCGGGCCGCCACGGCCCAGCGCAGCTACCGGCACGCCATGGCCGAGGGGCTGCTGGCGCTGCAGCAGAGGGTGGACGACCTGGACATCGGGCCCCGCGCCGACACCCGAACGCCCGCGGCCCCGCCTGACGAGGCGCGGGTTGCCGAGCCTGCGCGCGCGGCCGCCCCGGACAAGGGGGCCTACTTCGGTTTCGGGCCGGCGCGCTAGCGCCCAAGCGCCGAGATGTCCGCGCACTTTTTGAGCACGAAGACGTGCAGCCTGACCAGTTGGCCGTCGCACACGCGCCGGACACCGCAGTACCCCAAGGCACGACCGGCATCGAAAAATGCCCTCGGCGTACGCTGGTCCGCGCGTGGGCGGCGGCACGGGCGATCGCCGCCGACAGGCCTTGGCCGCACCTGCCTACAGCGGGTGCCACACGCCGGCCGCAAGCTGGCGCACAACCCGATCCGAGAGGAACACCCCATGCGCAAGATGATCCTGATGGCCGTGGCCGGCTTCCTGTGGAAACAGTTCAAGGCCCGCCAGGCCGTGCGGCCAGCGGCGGCCCGTCCCCGCCACTGACCGAAGCCTCGGGGCCTCAGAAGCTGTGAATGAACCGATCGCGTCCACGACGGGGTGCGCCGGGGCACAGGCGTAGGCGCAGTCCGCCGCCCGGGCTCGTGCCCGGGCAAGGACTGCAACGCCCGCATGTGGCTTGGCGCGCCCCGGCCCAAAGGGCGAGGCCCTGGGAGCAGCGGTCGCAACGTGAGAAGTTCGTCATTGGGGGCCTCGCGTGGGCGTGAGCGGTTCGTTCACAGCTTCTCAGAGGGTGTATCTGAATTAAAATACCCTGCGCGCCCTCTCGGTTCTGGGAGCGCAGGAGGTGACGAGTGGACACGGGGACGAGCAAGAAGCAACCCGGCAGGCCAGCACTGCTGCAAGCGCAGGACCTGCGCGCATTGGTGGAGCTGGCGCTGCGCATGCCGCAGTCGTCGATGGATGAGCTCACCCGCGAGTTCGTTCGCCACACGGGCATCGATGTCTGCTCGGCGACGATTCGCAAGGCGCTGAAGAAGGCGGGAGTCAAGCGCGTGCGCCCGCCTCGCGGCGCCAGCACGCGTGCGGCGGTCCAGGGCTCGGCTCCGCAGCGCTACGGCTACACGACAGCGCACCGCCGGCAAGCCAAGCCTGGCGGCATGAACACGGACCTGACCGATGCCGAGTGGGCTCTCGTGCATGACCTGTTTGAGCGCGAAGGTGGGCGCGGCAAGCCGATCACGCACGCGCGCCGCGACATTGCCAACGCCTGCATGTACATCGTGCGCACCGGCTGCGCGTGGCGCTTGCTGCCCGGCAACTTTCCGCCTTGGCGTGCGGTGTACTCGGCCTTTCGCGGCTGGGCACGCGCCGGCACCTTCGAGGCCATGCACGACCGGTTGCGCCAACAGTGGCGCGACCGCGTGGGCAAGGCACCCGAACCCACGGCGGCCATCATCGATTCGCAAAGCACGCGCAGCACCCCGCAGGGCGCAGACACCGGCTTCGATGCCGGCAAAAAGGTCAAGGGCCGCAAGCGCCACTTGGTGGTCGACACGCTGGGGCTGCTGCTGGCTGTGACCGTCACGGCTGCCAGCGTGCAGGATCGCGACGGGGCCGCATCCGTGGTGGCCCAAGCCTGCGCCAAGGTGACGGGCCTCAAGAGGCTGTACGCAGACTCGGCCTACGGCGGTCAGTGCGCCATGGACCTGGAGAAGACGCATGGCATCGCCGTAGAGATCGTCCGCAGACCTTCGAATCGCGTGACGGGCACGTTTGTTGTCGAGCAGCAGCAACTGTGGCCCGAGGCCCCAGCCAAGGGCTTCATCGTGCAAGCCAAGCGCTGGGTGGTCGAGCGCACCCACGCATGGAACGAGCGTGCGCGCAGGCTGATCGCTCACCATGACCGCTCCAACTGGGCGCCTGTGGCCTGGGTCTGGCTCGCAGAAGCGCGTATGCTCGCAACTAGGCTGGCCGGGTAAATCATTTTAGATACACCCTCTCAGCCTGGCCCGCGCACCGGCAGGCCTGGTGGTCACCAGGCGTGCAAGGCGTCGTCCGGAAAGCTGCCGTCCTTCACCGCGCGCACGTAGGCCGCGATGGCGTCCTGGATGCCGCCGCTGCCCTCCATGAAGTTGCGCACGAACCTGGGCGCCTTGGCCAGATGCATGCCCAGCATGTCGTGCAGCACCAGCACCTGGCCGGCGGTGCCGCGTCCCGCGCCGATGCCGATGGTGGCGCAGCGGGTCAGCTCGCGCGTGAGCGTGGCGGCCAGTGCGGCCGGCACCATCTCCAGCACGAGCAAGGCGGCGCCGGCATCCTGCAGCGCCAGGGCCTGTGCGCGCAGCAGCGCTGCGGCGGCGTCCCCCTTGCCCTGGACGCGGTAGCCACCCAGTGCGTGAACGGTTTGCGGCGTCAGGCCCAGGTGGGCGCAGACGGGGATGCCGCGTTCGACCAGGAAGCGCACGGTCTCCGTCGTCCAGCCGCCGCCTTCGAGCTTGACCATCTGTGCGCCGGCCTGCATCAGCACCGTGGCGCTGGCCAGTGCCTGTTCGCGCGATTGCTGGTAACTGCCGAACGGCAGGTCGGCGACCAGGAAGGCTGCGCCCTGCACACGCTGCAGGCCCCGTGCCACGCCCTCGGTGTGGTGGCGCATCGTCTCCAGGCTCACGCCCACCGTGTTGGGCAGGCCCTGGCAGACCATGCCCACGGAATCGCCGACGAGCAGGCAGTCCACACCGGCGGCGTCGGCCACGGCGGCGAAGGTCGCGTCGTAGGCCGTCAGCATCGCGATCTTCTCGCCGCGTGCCTGCATGTCGGCCAGTCGCGGCAGGTTCACGCTCTTGCGCGCGGCGGGGGAATGCGCGGCGGTGGCGCCGTAGGGAGCGGTGGTCTCGGCCATCAGGCAGCGGCCAGCCCGTCGATGGCGCACGAACCCTCGTCGTGCAGTGCGCAGTCGGTCACCGTGGCGCGGTGGGCCTGGGGCGTGGGCAAGGTGTGGAACATGGCGGGAATTCCTTGAAGTGGAGAAGGCGGAAATCGGCGATCTCGTCTGCGCCGAGGCCGGCCAGGCCGCGGCCTGCCGACTCAAAGCAAGATGATGTCGTACTGCTCCGGCCCCATCGCGCTTTCGGCCTGCAGCGAGATCGGCTTGCCGATGAAGTCCGACAGGCCGGCCAGGTGCTGGCTTTCCTCGTCCAGGAACAGCTCCACCACCTTGGGCGAGGCCACGACGCGGAACTCGCGCGGATTGAACTGGCGCGCCTCGCGCAGGATCTCGCGCAGGATGTCGTAGGTCACGCTGCGCGCGGTCTTCACGGCGCCGGTGCCGCGGCAGATCGCGCAGGGCTCGCACAGCATGTGGGCCAGCGACTCGCGCGTGCGCTTGCGCGTCATCTCCACCAGGCCCAGCGGCGAGAAGCCGCTGGCCGTGGTCTTCACGCGGTCGCGGCCCAGCTGCTTGCGCAGTTCCGCCAGCACGGCCGCGCGGTGCTCCTCGCGCACCATGTCGATGAAGTCGGCGATGACGATGCCGCCCAGGTTGCGCAGCCGCAGCTGGCGCGCGATGGCGCCGGCCGCCTCCAGGTTGGTCTTGAAGATGGTGTCGTCGAAATTGCGCGCGCCGACATAGCCACCGGTGTTCACGTCCACCGTGGTCAGGGCCTCGGTCTGGTCGACGATCAGGTAGCCGCCGGACTTGAGGTCCACGCGCCGGCCCAGCGCCTTGGCGACCTCGTCGTCGATGGAGAACAGGTCGAAGATCGGCCGCTCGCCCTTGTAGTGCTGCAGCTTTTGCGTGGCCGCCGGCATGAACTCGCGGCCGAAGGCCTGCAGCTTGTCGAACTGCTCGCGCGAATCGAGCCGGATGCTTTGCGTCTCCTCGGTCACGAGGTCGCGCAGCACGCGCTGCAGCAGGTCCAGGTCCTGGTGCAGCAGCGAGGCCGGCGGCAGCTTCAGCGCGGCGGCCTTGGTGCGCGCCCAGGCCTTGCGCAGGTAGGCGATGTCCTCGGCGAGTTCGGTGTCGCTGGCGTCCTCGGCATTGGTGCGCAGGATGAAGCCGCCACCACCACCGCCGGCGGCGTCGCCGACGAGGGCCTGCAGGCGACGGCGCAGGTCTTCGCGCTGCGCGGCCGGGATCTTTTGCGACACGCCCACGTGCTCGTCCTGCGGCAGGAACACCAGCAGCCGGCCGGCGATGCTGATCTGCGTGGACAGCCGCGCGCCCTTGGTGCCGATCGGGTCCTTGACGACCTGCACCATGAGCGCCTGGCCCTCGAACACCTGGCGCTCGATCGGCACCTGGCTGTTGCCGCCGGGCCTGGGCTGGCTGGGCTCGCCCTCGCCGCGCACGGCGGCGGCGCTGGGCAGCAGATCGGCCACGTGCAGGAAGGCGGCGCGGTCCAGGCCGATGTCGATGAAGGTGGACTGCATGCCGGGCAGCACGCGCACCACCTTGCCCATGTAGACGTTGCCGACCAGGCCGCGCTCCAGCGTGCGCTCCAGGTGCAGCTCCTGCACGGCCCCATGTTCGACGACGGCCACGCGCGTCTCCTGCGGCGACCAGTTGATCAGGATGTCCTGCTGCATGCGTTCCTTGCTGTGGAGCGCGCGCGCAGCAGCCGGGTGTCGGCGACGGTGCGCACAGCGGCTCCTCGTTGTTCGTGTTGTCCGGGTCTGGATCGTACGCGCTCAGCGGCGCGGCCAGGCCTGCGCCAATGCATCCTGATGCATGGGCGCCAGCACGGCCAGCCGCACATGGCCGGCCAGGCCGAAGGAAGCGCAGTCGCGCAGCTGCACGCCCTGCGCGCGCAGTCGGGCCAGGTCCTCGGCCAGGCGCGCCGACTCGGGCGGCCGCGCGCAGAAGAAGTTCGTGTCGCTGGCCAGCACCTGCCAGCCCAGGCCGGTGCACAGTGCCACCTGCAGTGTCTTCCAGGCGCGCAACTGCGCCAGGCTGGCGGCCAGCCAGTCCTGCGCGGCGCGGCCGGTCCAGGCCTGCAGCATGGCCACACCGTGCGATCCGACCGGCCAGGACGGCGCCAGCTGCGTCAGCCGCGCCAGCAGCTGCGGGTCGGCCTGCAACGGCGCGATGGCGTAGGCCGCGCGCACGCCGGTCAGCCCCAGGGCCTTGTTGGGCGACCACAGCTGCCAGACCTGCTGGTGCTGCGCGCTGTCGAGCGAGGCCTGGCCGGCCAGGCGCAGCGGTGCGTAGGCGCAGTCCAGCACCAGCGGCACCCGCGGCGGCAAGGCCTGCAGCTGCGCTGCCAGGTCGGCGTGGGCCTGGCCCAGCGGCGAGGACGGCTCGCAGGCCCAGACCAGCCGGGCCGGGCCATCGGTGCTGTGCACCGCCATCCGCTGCGCCTGCGCGGCCCAGGCGTAGTCGCCGTAGGCGTGGGCGGGCACCCGCACCGCGGCATCCGGCTGGGCCACGGCGGCGCTGATGCGCATGATGAATTCGCTGGCACTGGCCGCCACCTGCACGCGCGCCGGCGCGACGCCGTGGAAGGCAGCCAGCTGCTCGCGCAGCGCACCGTAGCCAGGGTCGGGGTAGCGCGTGGGGTCGGTGGCCTGCAGGGCCTGCAGCGCCGCGGGGCATGGCCCGCAGGCGTTGGCGTTGGTCGAGAAATCGTGCGCGGCCGGGCCCGTGGCATCCGGCCCGCCGTGCACGCGCGCGGCCTGCACCGCGTCAGCGCCGGCCACGGCGCGGCAAGGTCTGCGTCATGCGCCGTCGGGGATCTCGGCTTCGACCAGCTGCGCCAGCAGCGTCAGCGACTCCTGCCAGCCCAGCATGCAGGCGGCGGCCGGGATCACGGCAGGAATGCCCTGCTGCTCCACATGCATCTCGGTGCCGACCACGGTCTGGGTCAGGCGCACCGTGACCTGCATCTCGCCGGGCAGGTTGGGATCGTCGAAGCGGTCGGTGTAGCGCAGCAGTTCGCCGGGCACCAGCTCCAGGTAGGTGCCGCCGAAACTGTGGCTGCTGCCGGTCGTGAAGTTCGTGAACGACATGCGGTGGCTGCCGCCCACGCGCGCGTCCATGGCGTGCACCTTGGCCGTGAAGCCGTGCGGCGGGAGCCACTTGACCATGGCCTCGGGGTCGACGAAAGCGCGGTAGACACGTTCGGGCGGCGCGCGCAGCACGCGGTGCAGGCGAACGGTGTGGGAGGAAGCGAACATGCGGTACTCCTGATCAAGCCGAGGACGACCCTCTGCACCCACGACGCATGGCGTGAGCCGGAATCGACAGCGGGTGGATCAGGACTTGGACTTGGCGGCCTTGGCCTGCTTGGCCATGTCCTCGGCCAGCAGGCGGCGCACTTCCAGCGCATCCAGCGCGTAGGGCAGCAGCGAGATCGCGTGCTCGGGCCGGGCCTTCTCGCCGAACACGGCCTGCGTGGCCGACCACATGAATTCCAGCGTCTCGGTGACTTCGCCCAGCGCGTCGCGCGTCATGTTGGGCAGCAGGGCCTCGACCTGTGCGGGCTTGGCCGCGGCCTTGCGCGCAGGGGCGGCGGCTTTGGCCTTGGCGGTGGTGGACTTGCGGGCAGGCTTGGCGGTGGTCACGGCGGCTCCTTGTTCTGGGTCGGTCTGGTGTGGCGCGAGTGTAGTCGCGCCCACGGCCTCCAAACGCACAAGCCCGGCGTGCGCGGCAGCCTGGTCGAGATCGCGGGCACGAAGGGGAGATCGGCCACCTGATCGGGGAGCACGGCGAGGGCACGGTGGACACCATGCGCCACACCAAGCAGGCGCTGGACACACTCAACGCCCTGAATTTCGGCAAGGTGCTGCGTGCGAGAGCCTGATCTTCCACAGCGCGCCGGCTGCCCAAAAACCAGGCAATCCTGTGGCAGGCCGCATGGATGCTGGCGTTGGTACAGCCCCTCCCATGCCTGTCCCCAACGATATCCACAGGCGGCCGGGACAAGTCCGGCGCGCGGCGCTCAGCAGTCGATGCCGGCCTGGCGCAGCAGTTGCGCGGTCTCGAACAGCGGCAGGCCCATGATGCCCGTGTAGCTGCCGCGCAGCGTGCGGATGAAGGTCTGCGCCCTGCCCTGCACCGCATAGGCGCCAGCCTTGCCGAGCGGCTCGCCGCTGGCCACGTAGGCCGCGATCTGGGCCGGCGTGAGCGCATCGAAACAAACCTCGGACACGCTCAGGGCCAGTAGGCGTTGAGCGCCGTGTTGCACGGCCACGGCCGTCAGCACGCGGTGCGTGTGGCCCGAGAGCGCGGCCAGCATGCGGGCGGCATCGGCTGCGTCTTCAGGCTTGCCGAGGATGGTGGAGCCCAGCGCCACCGTGGTGTCGGCGCAGAGCACGGGCGCGTCAAGCAGGCCGCGCGCGCGATGACGCGCCACGGCGGCATCGAGCTTCAAGCCCGTCACGCGCTGCACGTAGCGCGCCGGTGCCTCGCGGCCGCGCACGGCTTCGAGCGCCTCGGCGTCCTCGCCGGGTTCGGCCAGCAGCAGTGCATGGCGCACGCCGATCTGGTCGAGCAACTGGCGCCGACGCGGGCTCTGCGAGGCGAGGTAGACGAAATCGGGCATGCCGGGAGAGCCTACTCGCGGTGGTAGGGATGGTTGGCGTTGATGGACCAGGCGCGGTAGAGCTGCTCGATCAGCAGCACGCGCGCCATGGCGTGCGGCAGCGTCATGTCCGACAGGCGGATGCGCTCGTGCGCGCCCTGGCGGAAGGCTGGTTCCAGGCCGTCGGGGCCGCCGATCACGAGGGCCACGCCGTCGCCTTCGCGCTGCCAGGTCGTCAGCCGCGTGGCCAGGGCCTGCGTGGTCAGCGTGCTGCCGCGTTCGTCGAGCGCGACCACGCGCGCATTGCGGCCCACGGCCGAGGCGATGGCGGTCTCAATGCGCTCGCGCTCGGCGGCCTGCATCTGGGCCACGGTGCGCGAGCCGCGCGGCTCGGTCTTGACGGCGCGCAGCTCGACGCGCAGTTCGGCAGGAAAACGCTTGGCGTAGTCGTCGTAGGCCGTCTGTGCCCAGTCGGGCACGCGCAGGCCCACGGCCACGATGACGAGCTTCACGCGCGGATCAGCGGCAAATCAGGTGCGACGTGCAGCGGCCTTCTTGGCGGGCGCCGCCTTCTTCGCCACCGGCTTGCCCACGACCACGGTCTTGACCGGGGTCTTCACGGGTGCCTTCTTGGCCGCGGCCTTCTTGGCGGGCGCGGCGGTCTTGGCGGCCGGCGCCGCCTTCTTCGCCGGCGCCTTCTTGCGGGCCGGCGCCTCGATCACGGGGCGTTCGGGTGCGTACTCGGGCTCGGGCTTGCGGGCCTTCTTGGCGGCGGCCTTCTTGCCCGCGGGCGTCTTGGCCGCGGTCTTCGCGGTGACCTTCTTGGCCGGCGCCTTCTCGACCGCCTTGACCGGCGCGGCGGGCTTGGGCGCACCGAGCTTCAGGCGCACGGGCTTGTCGCCCCACAGCTCTTCCAGGTGGTAGTACTGGCGGATGCTGGGCTGCATGATGTGCACCACGGCCGGGCCGCAGTCCACGATGATCCACTCGCCGTTGTCCTCGCCCTCGATGCGCGGTTTACCGAAGCCGGCTTCGCGCACCGCATCGCGCACGCTGGCGGCCAGCGCGCGGGTCTGGCGGTTGGAGGTGCCCGAGGCGACGATCACGCGCTCGAACAGCGGGGACAGGTGCTCTGTGTTGAAGACCTGGATGTCCTGCGCCTTGACGTCTTCGAGGCCATCGATGATGGACCTCTGCAGCTTCTGGGTGTCTTTCTTGGCGGCGGATTCCGTGGAGGGGCCAGTGGTCATCGAGCGGTACGGTAGAGGTGGTGTTGGTCAATATAGCCTGCAACGGCGGGCGGAACCAGATGGGCAATGCCCTGGCCCGCCGCGACGCGCTGGCGTATTTCGGTGGCGCTGGTCGCCACCGGATGGGTGTGGAGGAAGTCGATTGTCGCGCCCGGCAACGCCAGGTCGGGCACCTGGCCTTGCGGCGCGGCGTCGTCCACACGGGCGGCGACGCACAGATTTGCCAGCTTCACGATCTCCTGCCACGCGTGCCAACTGGTCAATGCACGCGCCTGATCGGAGCCGATCAAGAGGTGCAGCCGGGCGCGAGGATAGCCGATTTGCAGTTCCCGCAGGCTGTCCACGGTATAGCTGGGGCCAGTGCGCTCGATTTCGCGCGCGTCCACGACCACGCCGGGGATGCCCTCGAAAGCCAGTTCGGCCATGACGAGGCGGTGCACCGCGTCGGTGGGCTGCCGGGGGCGGTGCCAGGGCTGGCCCGTGGGCAGCACGTGCAACCGGTCGAGCTGCCACTGGGCCATGGCAGCGCGCACCAGGTCCACATGGGTGTTGTGCGGTGGGTCGAAGGCGCCGCCGTAGACGCCGACGCGCAGCAGCGAAGCGTCGCTCAGATCCACGCGCGCGGCACCAGGAAGTGCGCGGTCAGCTGCGCCTCGGCCGAGCCGGGCTCGGGCTGGTGGCGGTAGGACCAGGCCGCCTGCGGCGGCATCGACAGCAAGATGGACTCGGTGCGCCCGCCCGACTGCAGGCCGAAGTGCGTGCCGCGGTCCCACACCAGGTTGAACTCCACGTAGCGGCCGCGCCGATACAGCTGGAAGGCGCGCTCGCGCTCGCCATAGGCCATGCCCTTGCGGCGCTCCAGGATGGGCAGGTAGGCGCCCAGGAAGGCCGCGCCCACGGCCTGGGTCATGGCCTGGCTGCGCGCCATGCCGAGCTCGGAGAAGTCGTCGAAGAACACGCCGCCGATGCCGCGTGCTTCCTGCCGGTGCTTCAAGAAGAAGTATTCGTCGCACCACTGCTTGAAGCGCGGGTACTTGTCGTCGCCATAGGGCGCCAGCGCATCGCGGCAGACCTGGTGGAAATGGCGCGCATCGTCTTCGAAGCCGTAGACGGGCGTGAGGTCCATGCCGCCACCGAACCAGCACACCGGCATCTCGCCCGGATGGCCGGCCGCGATCATGCGCACGTTCATGTGCACGGTGGGGGCGTAGGGGTTGCGCGGGTGGAACACCAGCGAGACGCCCATGGCCTCGAACGGCGCACCCGCCAGTTGCGGGCGGTGTTGCGTGGCCGAGGGCGGCAGCTTCGGGCCGCGCACATGCGAGAAGCCGCAGCCCGCACGTTCGAACACGGCACCGTTCTCCAGGATGCGCGTGACGCCCTCGCCCTGCAGCACCTCGTCGGGGGCCTTGGTCCAGGGGTCGGTCACGAACCGGCCGCCATCCACCGCTGCGACGGCGCTGCAGATTTCCTCCTGCAGGCCGCGCAGCCAGGCTGCGAACTGCACAGCGGCGCCGGCCGTCATTTCGCGGCGCGGTGGCCGATGTCGCGGCGGTACTGCATGCCGTCGAACTGGATGCCACGCACGACCTCGTAGGCGCGCTGCTGGGCCAGCTTGACCTTGTCGGCCAGCACGGTCACGCACAGGACGCGGCCGCCAGTCACGCGCACGGTGCCGTCGGCGTCGCGCTGGGTGCCGGCGTGGAACACCACGGCGTCCGGCTCGGCGGCCGGCAGGCCCGTGATCGCATCGCCCTTGCGCGGCGTCAGCGGGTAGCCGTGGGCGGCCAGCACCACGCCCAGCGCGATGCGGCGGTCCCACTCGAGCTCGACCTGGTCGAGCTTGCCATGCGGGCCGGGTTCGGTTGCGGCCCAGAACACCTCGAACAGGTCGGACTTCAGGCGCATCAGCAACGGCTGGGTCTCGGGGTCGCCCAGGCGGCAGTTGAACTCCAGCGTCTTGGGACGGCCCTGGGCATCGATCATGAGGCCGGCATACAGGAAGCCGGTGTAGGCGATGCCGTCCTTCTCCATGCCGCGGATGGTCGGCAGGATGATCTCGCGCATGGCGCGGGCATGCACGTCGGCCGTGACCACGGGCGCGGGCGAATAGGCGCCCATGCCACCCGTGTTCGGGCCCTGGTCGCCGTCCTGCAGGCGCTTGTGGTCCTGGCTGGTGGCCATGGCGGTCACGTTCTTGCCATCGCACAGCACGATGAAGCTGGCTTCCTCGCCCGCGAGGAACTCCTCGATCACCACGCGTGCGCCGCCTGCGTTGTGCGCCACGCCCAGCGTGTTGTCGACCAGCATGAAGTCGATGGCCTCATGGGCCTCGGCCAGCGTGGTGGCCACGACCACGCCCTTGCCGGCCGCCAGGCCGTCGGCCTTGATGACGATGGGCGCGCCCTTGGCGTCCACATAGGCATGGGCCTCCTTCGGGTCGCTGAAGGTCTGGTACTCGGCCGTCGGAATGCCGTGGCGCTGCATGAAGGCCTTGGAGAAGGCCTTGGAGCTTTCCAGCTGGGCCGCGGCCTTGGTCGGGCCGAAGATGCGCTGGCCATGGGCGCGGAACTCGTCCACCACGCCGGCAGCCAGCGGCCCCTCGGGGCCGACCACGCTCAGTGCGATCTGCTCCTTCTGCGCCCATTCGCGCAGCGCCACCACGTCGGTGATGGGCACGTTGACGAGCCGCTCGTCCAGCGCCGTGCCGCCGTTGCCGGGCGCCACGTAGACACGCGTGACGCGGGACGACTGCGCCAGCTTCCAGGCCAGCGCGTGCTCGCGTCCGCCGCCGCCGATTACCAATACCTTCATCTCAGAGCGCCCCGTTGTGGTACACGTTCTGCACGTCGTCCAGGTCTTCCAGGACGTCCAGCAGCTTTTGCATGCGTTCGGCATCTTCGCCGGTCAGCTCGATGGTGTTCTCGGCCCGCATGGTCACTTCGGCCAGCTCGGGCTGGAAGCCAGCGGCCTCCAGCGCATTCTTGACCTTCTCGAATTCCGGGTACGGCGTCAGCACCTCGATGGCGCCATCGTCGTCGGTCAGCACGTCGTCGGCGCCGGCTTCCAGAGCCACTTCCATGACCTTGTCCTCGTCGGCGCCGGGCGCCAGCACGATCTGGCCGCAGTGCCTGAACTGGAAGGCCACCGAGCCGTTGGTGCCCATGTTGCCACCGTACTTGCTGAAGGCGTGGCGCACCTCGGCCACGGTGCGCACGTGGTTGTCGGTCATGGTGTCGACGATGATGGCCGCGCCCGCGATGCCATAGCCCTCGTAGCGGATCTCCTCGTAGTGCACGCCTTCGGCATTGCCGGTGGCCTTGTCGATGTTGTACTTGACACGGTCGGCCGGCATGTTGGCCGCCTTGGCCTTGTCCACGGCCAGCCGCAGCCGCGGGTTGGCCGACAGATCGCCGCCACCCTGGCGGGCCGCGACCGTGATCTCACGGATGATGCGCGTCCAGATCTTGCCCCGCTTTTCGTCCTGCCTGCCCTTGCGGTGCTGGATGTTCGCCCATTTGCTGTGTCCGGCCACGAAGAATCCTTCTATCGGTCTGATTTAATCTCGGGCGCGGATTTTACTTTTCGATTGAAGGATGGACGCCATGGCCGAGCCGCTCGTGATCGCCAAGAACAGCAATACCCAGTGCGAACTGCTGCCGGGCCTGGCCAACCGGCACGGCCTGATCACCGGCGCCACCGGCACCGGCAAGACGGTTTCGCTGCAGACGCTGGCCGAGAATTTCTCGAAGATCGGCGTGCCGGTGTTCATGGCCGACGTCAAGGGTGACCTGACCGGCATCAGCCAGCCCGGCACGCCCAACGCCAAGATGGCGGCCATCCTGTCCGAGCGCGGCATCGCGGCGCCGACGCCCATGGCCTGCCCCGTGCAACTGTGGGACGTGTTCGGCGCGCAAGGCCACCCGGTGCGCGCCACCGTCTCCGACATGGGGCCGCTGTTGCTGGCGCGCATGCTCAACCTCAACGACACCCAGGCCGGCGTGCTGAACCTGGTGTTCAAGATCGCCGACGACGCCGGCATGCTGCTGCTGGATCTGAAAGACCTGCGTGCCATGCTGCAGCACGTGGGCGAGAACGCCAAGACCTTCACCACCGAGTACGGCAACATCAGCGCCGCCAGCGTGGGCGCCATCCAGCGCGGCCTATTGCAGATCGAGGGCCAGGGCGGCGACCAGTTCTTCGGCGAGCCCATGCTGGACATCGCCGACTTCATGCAGACCGATGGCAACGGCCACGGCATGGTCAACGTGCTGGCGGCCGACAAGCTCATGAATTCGCCGCGGCTGTACGCCACCTTTTTGCTGTGGCTGCTGTCCGAGCTGTTCGAGCAACTGCCCGAGATCGGCGACCCCGACAAGCCCAAGCTGGTGTTCTTCTTCGACGAGGCCCACCTGCTGTTCAACGAGGCGCCCAAGGTGCTCATCGAGCGCATCGAGCTCGTGGTGCGGCTGGTGCGCTCCAAGGGCGTGGGCGTGTACTTCGTGACGCAGAACCCGCTGGACATTCCCGACACCGTGCTGGCGCAGCTGGGCAACCGCGTGCAGCACGCGCTGCGCGCCTTCACGCCGCGCGACCAGAAGGCCGTCAAGGCGACAGCCTCCACCATGCGGCAAAAGCCCGGACTGGACATCGAGGCCGCGATCACCGAACTGGCCGTGGGCGAGGCCCTGGTCAGCCTGCTCGACGCCAAGGGCCGCCCCGGCATCACCGAGCGCGCCTACATGCTGCCACCGGGCAGCCAGGTCGGGCCGATCACGCCGCAGCAGCGCCAGGCGCTGACCGCCGGCTCGCTGGTGGCCGGCGTCTACGAGAAGGTGGTCGACCGCGAGTCGGCCTACGAGAAGCTCAAGGGCCGAGCCGAGGATTCCGCAGCCGGTGCCGCGGACGCCAAGGCCACGGCCGGTGCGCGCCAGGACAGCGGCGGCAACAGCACCATGATGGACGGCTTGAACGACCTGCTGTTCGGCTCGACCGGCCCGCGCGGCGGCAAGCGCGACGGCCTGGTGCAGACCATGGCCAAGTCCACCATGCGCACCATGGGCACCAAGATCGGCAACGAGATCCTGCGCGGCGTGCTGGGCGGGATCTTCGGCGGCCGCAAGCGCTGAACGACGCCCTGCACCGCGCGCTTCGCGCCCCCCTTTTTCCATTCCCGATCAACACCCTATGGATTGCCCGATGCCCCGCCACGCCCCCGGTCTGGAGATGTCCGCATGACGCTCGCGATGTCCTGGGACGAATGGACCGCGCACGATGGCACGGCCCTGGCCGCGCGCGTGCGCGCCGGCGAACTGACGCCGGCCGAACTCGCGGCCCAGGCCGCGGCCGGCATCGCGTTGACCAATGGCCCGACCAGCGCCGTGGTCGAGGTCTTCGACGACGTCGTCGCCGATCCGCTCAAGGACGGCATGAACCCCGACGGCGTCTTCGCCGGCCTGCCCTACCTCATGAAGGACCTGGGGCCCACGCTCAAGGGCCGGCTGCAGGAGATGGGCTCGCAGCTCATGCAGGGCAACCGCGCCAGCGCCGACAGCTTCCTGGCCGGCAAGCTGCGCCAGGCCGGGCTCAACATCATCGGCCGCACGACCACGCCCGAGTTCGGCGTCTGCAGCTCGGTCGAGAACGCACTCTTCGTCACGCGCAACCCCTGGGACCTGGACTACACGACCTGCGGCTCCTCGGCCGGCTCGGCCGCCATGGTGGCGGCCGGTGTGGTGCCGATCGCCCATGCGACCGATGGCGGTGGCTCCATCCGCATCCCGGCCGGTGTCAACGGGGCGATTGGCCTGAAGTGCTCGCGCGGCGTGTTCTCGATCGCACCGAATCTCTCGGACCTGTCAGGCCTGGTCTCCACGCAAGGCGCCATCAGCCGCACGGTGCGCGACATGGCCAGCTTCGTGGACCACTGCCGCGGCGGCGCGCCGGGTGAGTTCATGCCCTACTGGAGCGCGCCCGAACCCTATGCCGATCTCATCCAGCGCGACCCGGGCCGGCTGCGCATCGCGCTCGTGCACCAGTGGGGCGACTTCGCGGCCACCCCGCACATCGCGGCCGAACTGGAGCGCATGGGCCGCTTCCTCGAAGGCCTGGGCCACGAGGTCGCATGGGCCCAACCGGCCGTGGACATCCGCGCCGCCTTCCAGGCCCAGACCTTCTGCTACATCAGCAACTTCGCACAGACCATCGAGACCCTGCTGCGCACGCTGAGTCTGGACCGCCCGCCGGCCGACAAGATCGAGCCCATCAACATCAAGATCTGGGAAGCCGGCCGCGACGCAAGCTTTGCCCAGCGCTTTGCGATGCAGGCCGCGTTCAACAGCACGGCGCGCGGCTTCGGCGCCTTCTTCGAGGACTGGGACATCCTGCTGTCGCCTGTCACCGCGCTGCCGACGCCGCGCGTGGGCACGACCGAGTACCTGACCACCAGCGACAACCCCTCGGTGCACGACTGGTTCGAGAACCTGTGGCGCAACTTCGCCTACACGCCGATCGCCAACCTGTGCGGCATCCCCGGCATCTCGCTGCCGCTGGCCTGGAACGAGCATGGCCTGCCGCTGGGCATGCACGCGCAGACGCGCCAAGCCGGCGACGGCCTGCTGCTGCAGCTGGCAGCGCAGATCGAGCGCGCGATCGGTGGGCGCTGGAACGATGGGCGCAGGCCGGGCGTGCACGTGACGGCCGGCTCGGCTTGAGTTATTGCCCGTTTGCGCCCAAGGCATGGGCTTTTCTCTGCACCCCTTCTCCGATGTGCCGACAGAGCACTGGATGACTCTGCTGAATCATCCAGACGTCGTCCGCCATATGCCCCTGGCAGACGGCAGTTGGAATGAGGAGGCCGTTGCAGCGTGGATTCGAGGGAAGGATTCTCAATGGATCGAAAATGGCTACGGGCCGCTGGCAATCCGGATCGATCACGACTTTGCAGGCTGGGGCGGCTTTCAACAGGAAGATGGAGAGGCCGATTTCGCCTTGGTCCTTTTTCCAGGGTATTGGGGACGAGGTGGCCAGATCTTCCACCACTTCATGGGTCACCGAATGGAGCTCGGCATCGAGACTGTCAGCATCTTGCTGCCGCCCAGTCGGCTGCGGACCAGGGGTCTGCGCAGGCTAGGATTTGAATACGTTGGAGATGTGGACCACGGAGGGCAGCGGTTTCTCAAGTTCCAGACCACTGGACAGAGGCTGAAGACCGTCTCCGCCGGGCTCTCGGGACCCATCCCACCCAGGGCCGGACAGTAGACCCTCACGCCGCCAGCAGCAGACCATCCCGATCGTCCTCAGATCCGTGGCAGGCCTCCCAGGCGGCCGAACTTGGTGAGCACCGGGCCAATCCCCAAGGCGCCGCCGGCTAGCAGGTTTTCAGCGCAGGCTTTGTTGCATCTGTCATCTGGCCGCGCGCGCGGGCTGTCCCTGCGCGCGCGGCCAGCCGCGTTGTGGTTCCAAGCCGGGCACCTGCCCAGCCCACTCGACCGACTCGGAGTTGCCACGAGTCTTGCCCACCGAAAGACCGCACCATGACCCGCACCCAGACCCTGATCGCCGCCGCCGCCCTGGCACTGGCCGCTTCGGCCAGCTTCGCCCAGGCCCCTGCCGCAGCGCCGGCCACGCCGGCCGCAGCCGCTGCGCCTGCCGATGCAGCACCTGCAGCCACCAAGGCCATGCCGGCCAAGAAGACCGTGGCCAAGAAGAAGAGCCACAAGACCAGCCACGCGGGCAAGAAGACCGCAGCCGCGCACAAGGCCTGATGTCGACCCCGCTGTGGCGCGGATGCACACCGCGCCACAGCATCACGTGCATCAACGTCCGGCGAGTCGCTATGCTTGGCAGACACCACCATCCGGTGGGCCAGCAGGCCGGCTGCGTTTCTCCGCGCAGCCGGTCCCTTTCGAGGATCGACCATGTCTGCAGAAGCCGGCGCTGCCACCCCCACACCCTCCCCTGCGGCCGGACCCAAGCCGGCTGCGGGCCACATCCGGCTGACCTCGCATAGCGGCGGCTTCGGCGCCCTGCCGATCCGCTGGGACGCCGCCACAGCGGCCGAGCGCGGCCCCGTGGTCGGCACCACCTCCAAGCGCGCCCACCGCAACGTGATCGGCACGCACAGCGGCTCCTACAGCGTCTACCGCGCGCTGGCCGTCGCGGCCGGTGCGCTGTCGCGCCAGCACAAGGCCGACCTCACCAACACCATGCCGACCGACCTGATCGGGCCCTATCCGCAGTGGAGCGAGCCCGGCAAGATCGTGAGCCTGGACCCCTGGGGAGCCTCGGTGGCCGACGTGTTCTCGACCGAGCTGGCGGCCGGCTACGACATCCGGCCGACCATCGCCGTGACCAAGGCCCATGTGATCCTTCCCGAGGTGCTGGAAGCCTTGCAGAAGGGCCGCCTGAAGGCCGACGGCAAGTTCCTGACCGCGGGCGGCGCGGCCATGGTGACCAAGGCCGCGGTCGAGCCGGTCTGGTACCTGCCCGGTGTCGCCCGGCGCTTCGGCTGCTCGGAGACCGACCTGCGCCGCGTGCTGTTCGAGGAGACCGGCGGCATGTACCCCGAGCTCGTGACGCGCTCGGACCTCGAGGTGTTCCTGCCCCCCATCGGCGGCCAGACCGTCTACATCTTCGGCGACCCGCGCGACCTGGCCGATCCCGCCGTGGAGCTGACCGCGCGCGTGCACGACGAGTGCAATGGTTCGGACGTGTTCGGCTCGGACATCTGCACCTGCCGACCCTACCTCACGCACGCCATCGAGGAATGCATCCAGGGCGCCCAGCGCGGCGGCGTGGGCCTGGTGTCGTACTCGCGCAAGGAGGGCCGGGCCCTCGGCGAGGTCACCAAGTTCCTGGTCTACAACGCGCGCAAGCGCCAGGTCGGCGGCGACACGGCCGACCAGTATTTCGCACGCACCGAGTGCGTGGCCGGCGTGCAGGACATGCGCTTCCAGGAGCTCATGCCCGACGTGCTGCACTGGCTGGGCATCCAAAAGATCCACCGCCTGGTCTCGATGAGCAACATGAAGTACGACGCGATCACGGGCTCGGGCATCGAGGTCGGCGTGCGCGTGAACATTCCGGACGAACTCATCCCGGCCGACGCGCGCGTGGAGATGGACGCCAAGATGGCGGCCGGCTACTTCACGCCGGGCGTGGTGCCCGATGCGGAAGAACTCAAGAAGGCCAAGGGCCGGGGGCTGGACGCATGAGCGCCGCGCCGGGCCGCCCCAAGCAAGCTCGCTCCCGCCTGGCGGGACAGGCCGAAGGCCGAAGGGTGCACAAATGACATTCGACGGCACCTCCCTGGAACTGGACACCGGCCGCCCCGAAGGTGCGGCCACGGCGCTGCGCACCACACTGGCGGTGCGCGCCCGCGCACGCCAGCTGCTCGAGCGTGCGCGCGTCGGCGCTTCGCGCTGGTTCGTGGTGCACGACGACGCACTGCAGACCACGGCGGCCGACGTGGCCGCGCTGACGCGCCAGCGCTACCCCGACCTCAAGATCCCGTTCCACAGCCGCTGGCGCCACTTCGAGGCCGGCGGTGTGGACCGCAAGGCCGAGCTCGACGCCCGGCTCGCGCCGCTGGACCCGCCGGCGCGTGCACGCGCCATGATCGACCTGGCGCTGGTCAGCGTGCTGCTGGACGCTGGCGCCGGCCCTGACTGGAGCTACCTGGAAACCGCCAGCGGCCAGCGATTCGCGCGCTCCGAAGGTCTGGGCGTGGCCAGCTGGCATGCCTTCCTGGGCGGGCTGTTCTCCAGCGACCCCGCGCATCCACTGCAGGTCGACGCGGCCGGCCTGCGCGGCCTCGTGCCTGAGCGGCTCGCGCAAGCCTTCCAGGTCAGCGCCTCCAATCCACTCGTGGGGTTGGAGGGCCGCGTGCTGCTGCTGCGCAAGCTGGGCGAGGCGCTCGCCGCCCAGCCCGAGGTGTTCGGCCCGCAGGGCCGGCCTGGCGGGCTGTTCGACATGCTGATCGCGCCGCTGGGCCCGACCGGCATCGCGCCCACCGCCACCGTGGCGGCGCACGACATCCTGTCGCAGCTGCTGATGTCGCTCTCGGGCATCTGGCCCGCGCAGAACACCATAGCCACCCAGCCGCTGGGCGACTGCTGGCGCCACGAGGCCGTGACCGGGCCCGGTCTCACCGCGGGCTGGATGCCGTTCCACAAGCTCTCGCAGTGGCTGACCTACTCGCTGCTCGAACCGTTCCAGTGGGCCGGCGTGCACGTGGACGGCATCGCCGCGCTGACCGGCCTGCCCGAGTACCGCAACGGCGGCCTGCTGCTCGATGCGGGGGTGCTGGCGTTGCGCGATCCGGCGCTGGCCCAGCGCAGCTGGCAGCCCGGCGACGAACCCGTGGTGGAATGGCGGGCCCTGACCGTCGCGCTGCTCGACGAGCTGGCGCCCATCGTGCGCGCCCAGCTCGGCGTGAGCGCCGCGCAGATGCCGCTGGCCTGCGTGCTGGAAGGAGGCACCTGGGCCATGGGCCGCGTGCTGGCCCAGCGCTTGCGTGGGGGCTTGCCGCCGCTGCAGATCGCCAGCGATGGCACCGTGTTCTAGTCCGACCTCAAACCAATAAAGAAGCCGCCATGTCCAATGTCCATTTGATCGACCACCCCCTGGTGCAGCACAAGCTCACGCTGATGCGCCGCAAGGACGCCAGCACCAACACCTTCCGCCGGCTGCTCAACGAGCTGTCCAGCCTGATGGCCTACGAGGTCACGCGCGACATGGCCATGCAGGAGATCGAGATCGAGACGCCGCTGGAGACCATGCGCTCCAACGTCATCGACGGCAAGAAGCTGGTGTTCGTGTCCATCCTGCGCGCCGGCAACGGCATCCTGGAAGGCATGCTCAACATCGTGCCGGGCGCGCGCGTGGGCCATGTGGGCCTGTACCGCGACCCCAAGACGCTGGTGGCCGTGGAGTACTACTTCAAGATGCCGCACGACATGCACGAGCGCGACATCATCGTCGTCGACCCCATGCTGGCCACCGGAAATTCGGCCAGCGCTGCGGTCGAGCGACTCAAGGAGCTCAACCCCAAGTCGATCAAGTTCGTCTGCCTGCTGACCTGCCCCGAGGGCATCGCCACCATGCAGAAGGAGCACCCCGACGTGCCGATCTACACCGCGGCCATCGACCGGCAGCTCAACGAGCACGGCTACATCCTGCCGGGGCTGGGCGATGCGGGCGACCGCATCTTCGGCACCAAGTAACCGGGGCACCGCGATGCGCGCCGCCTGCCTGCCCCTCGTCGCCGGGCTGGTCCTGTTGCAGGGCTGCGCCACGCCCCCTGCCCCCACGGCCTGTACCAGCGTGGCGCCCAACGCGAGCTACACCGGCCCTTACAAGGGCGAGGAGAACCGGCTTTCGGCGGCAGACATGGCGCACGACCTGCACTGCGCCCAAGCCTTCAAGGCTGGCAAGTACCCGCGCGGCTTCGTCGTGGTCTACGGCAGCTCGCGCCTGGGCGAAGACAAGGCCGGCGCGCCGTCGACCGACAGCGGGCGCCTGTACCAGGGCGTGCGCCGCTTCGCCGCCGACTGGACGCGCGCACACGGGGCCAGCTTCCCCATCCTGACCGGCGCCGGCCCCGGCATGATGGAGGCGGCCGCGCGCGGCGCCACCGAGGCCGGCGGACCCAGCATCGGCTACACCACCTACTACGGCCCGGCGCGCGAGAAAGCCGATGCGCGGCTCGCGTTCCAGACCTGGCAGGGCCAGCCCATCGTCAGCGACGGCCTGGTGTTCACCAGTGTGGCCATGCGCGAATCCATGATGGTGCTGCATGCCGCGGCCGTGGTCGTGACACCCGGCGGTACCGGCACCGAGTGGGAGATCTACCAGACCGTGGAATCGATCAAGAGCCGCCAGCTCGACCCGGTGCCGATCTACCTGGTCGGTCAGCGCGCGGTGTACTGGAAGGGCTTCGAGCAACGCGTGCAGGAGATGGCGCGGCTGGGCACCATCCGCGCGGGCGAAGTGACCGACCTGGTCCGCTTCGTCGAGGATCCGCAGACCCTGCCCGAAGCGCTCGCGCGCGACATGCGGCTCACGCGCTGATCAGCGCTGCGTCACTGGGAAGATGTCCAGCGGCGTGGCGCTGCTGATGGTCCAGCGCACCTGGTTGCGCCCACTGCGCTTGGCCACATAGAGCGCCCGATCGGCCAGCTCCAGCAACTCGTGCGCGCCCGGGTAGCCGTCGCGCGGGTCGTGGCAGGCCACGCCCAGGCTCACCGTCACGCAAGGCGCCACGCTGGAGGCCTGGTGCGGGATCGCCAGCGCCTCCACCGCAGCGCGGATCTTCTCGGCCACCATCTGCGCACCGATCTTGTCGGACGCCGGCAGCACGGCAGCGAACTCCTCGCCGCCGTAGCGGGCCAGCACGTCGGTGGCGCGGTTGATCTGCTCGCGCGCGGCGTGGGCGATGGCCACCAGCACGCGGTCGCCGGCCGGATGGCCGTAGGTGTCGTTGTAGGCCTTGAAGCTGTCCACGTCGAACATCACCAGCGCCACCGGGATCTGGCTGCGCTGCGCGCGCTCGAGCTCGGCACGCAGCTTGTCGTCCAGGTACTTGCGGTTGTAGATGCCGGTCAGACCGTCGACCACGGCCTCGCGCGAGAGCCGGTCCGAGCGCAGCTGCAGCACGCGCTCGCGCGTGGCCAGTGTGCTGGTGTCGGTGACCTGCAGCAGGCACAGGTGGCCGGCGCCGGGCTGCGCCACCGGTGTGATCGTCACCGACTGCGGCAGACGCTGGTCGCCGTGGCGGTGCTCGGGCCGCGCATAGAGCGGCAGCGGCGCGTGGTGCAGCACGTTGGACAGCACGATAGGCAGCCGATGCCGCAAGGCATTGCCCAGCGCCTTGCGGAACGGTGCCGACAAGGCCTCGGGAAACACCTCCTCCAGCGTGTGGCCCTGGGCGTCGGCCAGGGCGATGCCAGCGTGGCGGCTGATCCAGGCGTTCCAGTGCAGCACGCGGCCCTTGCCGTCGAGCAGCACCAGGCCCAGCGCCAATGCGTCGGACAGCATGGGCCAGTTGACCTTCAGGCGCGGGGCAGTCATCGGTGCGGTGGAAAGGCCGAAGCCGCGTACCCGTCGTTCAAATGCGGGCCAGGAACCTGTCGACGGCCGCGATCAGCTCGTGGAACGACGCCGAACTCAGCAGGAACACGAGTGCGCCATGCGTTTCGCGCTTCTCGATGGTGAGATCGATGTGCAGCACCAGCACCACGGGCTGCTGCATGTCCGAGGTGAGCTCGTGCAGCACCGTCTCGGTGCTGTTCACGAGGTACTGCGGCAGCGTGCTGGTCATCTCCACGCCCAGCATCTCCGAGATCGCGGCCATGCAGGCGTTCAGGATGATGTTGCCGAGCTCGCACATCGCTTCCTGCTCGAACTCGGGCAGGTCGTCGACGCTGACCTGCGAGCCGAGCATCTCGTGCACGATCTCCAGCGCCTTGTCCTCGGTGAACAGCAGCGAGGCATTGACCGAGAAAGCGCCGCTGAAATCCTGGCGCACCGCGCCCAGGCGCTCGCTGCGCAGCAAGGCGAGGCTGGAGCCAAGCTCGTCGCGGCGGCAGAACGCGATGCGCGGGATCGAGAGCAGCACTTCGTCGCCGACGATCTCCGACAGGCTGGCCGCTGCATGCCCTGCGCCGACATTGAACATCTCGGCCAGCGCGTCGGTCTGCAGCTCGCTGAGCGTGATCACGCGGCCTCGTCGAAGAAGGCCAGGGCCTGCTGCACGCTGCGCTCGCTGACCGGCTTGGGCACGAAGCAGGCGCCCATGGCGGCGGCCCTCGCCTGATGCGTTGCCTGCACGTTGGCGGAGAACACCACCATGCGCACCTGCGGATAGGCCTGCAGGATGCGTTCGGCTACATCTGTGCCGATGGTGCCGGGCATGTTGATGTCCATGGTCACATAGTCGGGCACGCCGTGCGCCAGCCGGGCCAGCGCCTCGTCGCCGCTCTCGCATTCCTGCAACGTCCAGTGCGGCTTGCGGGCTGCCACCAGGGTGCGAATCATCATGCGTGAAACACGGCTGTCGTCGACGATCAGAAGGGTCTTGGGAGGCGCGCTGGACATGGGGCCAATGGTGCGTGGGCGGTGGGGCCCACACAATAGTCGAATACGTGGAGCAAATTCTAGGCGCTGGCGCTGCACAATCCTGCGCCTGCAACCGTCTGCGCAATCCACACGGCCCGTGCCCTGGCACGGACACTGCACAGCCGCTCTCCCTTGCACTTGCCAGCCGCGCCGCGCGGCGCCGATCCACGCCATGCTCGACCTTCTCGTCACCCACGCCACGCTGCCGAACGGCGCATCCGACATGTCCATCGCCGTGCAGGACGGCCGCATCGTGGAGGTGGCGCCCGGCCTGCAGGCGCCCGCACACAAGACGCTGGACGCAGGCGGCCTGCTGGTCAGCCCGCCCTTCGTCGACCCGCACTTCCATCTGGACGCCACGCTGAGCCGCGGCCTGCCGCGCATCAACCAGAGCGGCACCCTGCTCGAGGGCATCGCGCTGTGGGGGGAGCTCAAGCCGCTGCTCGCGGCCGAGGCGCTGATCGAGCGCGCCCTGGCCTACTGCGACTGGGCCGTGGCGCGCGGCCTGCTGGCCATCCGCAGCCATGTGGACACCAGCGACGCGAGCCTGTTGCCGGTCCAGGCCATGCTGGAGGTGCGTCGGCGCGTGGCGCCCTACCTGGACCTGCAGCTGGTCGCCTTCCCGCAGGACGGCGTGCTGCGCAGCCCCGGCGGCCTGGCCAACCTGCGGCGCGCGCTCGACCTGGGCGTGGACGTGGTCGGCGGCATCCCCCACTTCGAGCGCACCATGGCCGAGGGCGCGGCCAGCGTGAAGCTGCTGTGCGAACTGGCGGCCGAGCGCGGCCTGCCGGTGGACATGCACTGCGACGAATCGGACGACCCGCTGTCACGCCACATCGAGACGCTGGCCTGCGAAACGCAGCGCCTGGGCCTGGCGGGCCGCGTCAACGGCTCGCACTGCACCTCCATGCACAGCATGGACAACTACTACGTCAGCAAGCTGCTGCCGCTGATCGCCGAGAGCGGTGTCAGCGTGGTGGCCAACCCGCTCATCAACATCACGCTGCAGGGCCGCCACGACAGCTACCCCAAGCGCCGCGGCATGACGCGCGTGCCCGAGCTGCTGGCGGCCGGCGTCACCGTGGCCTTCGGCCACGACTGCGTGATGGACCCCTGGTACGGCATGGGCTCGGGCGACATGCTGGAGGTCGCCCACATGGGCCTGCATGTGGCGCAGATGACCGGGGAGGCCGGCATGGCCCAGTGCTTCGAGGCCGTGACCGGCGCGGCGGCGCGCGTGATGGGCCTATCCGGCTACGGGCTGGCGCCGGGCTGCGACGCCAGCTTCGTGCTGCTGCAGGCGCGCGATCCGGTCGAGGCGATCCGGCTGCGCGCCACGCGGCTGCAGGTCGTGCGCAAGGGCCAGGTGCTGGCCCAGAGCCCCGCAGCCACGGCCACCCTGCACCTGCCGGGCCGCCCCGGTGCGACGACCTTCATGCCGGCCCGCCACGGCGGCGGTAACGTAACGAAATAATTCGCAGCGCACGTTTCGCGCGCGAGCCCGCTAGCCTCGTTCCCAGCACAACAGCCGCCGGGCGCGGCGGGAGGCTGGCTTGGACAACGAATTGCGCAAGCAGGTGCAGGCGCGCCGACAGGCCTGGGCGGACGCCGGCACCGATGACGAGCTGGGCAAGCCGCTGGAAGAAGCCGGCCTGTGGGGCCTGGCGCTGTCCGGCGGCGGCATCCGCAGTGCGACCTTCTGCTTCGGCCTGCTGCGTGCGCTGGCGCGCGAGGGCTTGCTGCTGCGCTTCGACCTGCTGTCCACGGTGTCCGGTGGCGGCCACATCGGCGGCCTGCTGGGCCGCCTGTTCTCGCGCGCCCGGACACCGCAGCAGGCCGCCCAGGTGCAGCAAGCCCTGGGCGCGGCGCGCACCAACTGGTTCGTCTGGTGGCTGCGCGCGAACGGCCGCTACCTGATCCCGCGCGGCGCGCGCGACGCCACCTTCGTCGCCGCGCTGTACCTGCGCAACCTGGTGGCCATCCATTTCGAGCTCGGCATGCTGGCGCTGCTGCTGGGGGTGCTGCTCACCGCGGCCAACCTGGCGGGCTGGCAGCTCATGCACCACCTCGGCTTCACGCACGCCACCCCGGTGTTTGCCATGCTGCGCAACCTGCCGGACTGGGTGCCGCTGTGGGTGCCCATGGCCTGGCTGCTGCTGCCCTGCGTGGTGCTGGTGGGCGCCACGCGCGCCATGGCCTACTGGATCGTGCCCTGGCTCACGCTGGCGCGGCGCTGGGCCCTGCCCGGCTGGCTGGCCGTGGCGCTGGCCACGGCCTGGCTGCTGTCCTGGTACTGGCGCCTGGTGGCGGCCAGCATCAGCCCGGTCGGGGAGGTCATGCGCAGCACGCTGTGGGCGGTCACGGCCGCCTTGCTGCTGCTGTGGCTGCTGGCCGTGCCAGTGGGCGCGCTGGCATTGCGCCGCGCGCGGCTGCGCTGCGCCGGCCCGGCCGCCGAAGCCGCGCGCAGCGAGCTCACGGCCGGGCTGGCCAATTCCTTCCGCTGGTTCAGCGCGGTGGCGCTGGCCGGCCTGATCGACCGCGCGGCCTGGTTCCTGGCCTTCGAGCTGGAACCGCTGACCGAGGCCGGCCAGGGCGCGGCCGCGCTGTGGCTGGCGGTCTGGGCCGCGGCCATCCGCACCGTGCTGCCGCTGGCCTCGCAGCTGCTGCCCGGGCGCATCCTCACGCGCGCGCTGCTGGTGGTCGGTCGCGTGCTGGGCTATGGATTGTCGTTCGCGCTGTGCGTGTGGTGGGTGTCGCTGGTGCACAAGGCGGTCATGGGCGCGGTGTTCAGCTACAACGGCGCGCAGTTCGCCCAGGGCTGGCAGATGTGGCTGCTGTTCCTGCTGCCGCTGGCGGCCTTCTTCCTGGCCACGGCGCGCAACGTGGAGTTCCTGAACCTGTCCTCGCTGCACGCCTTCTACCAGGCGCGCATCGTGCGCAGCTACCTGGGCGCGGCCAATGGCGCGCGCCTGGGCGCCGGGCCTGGCGCGCTGTCGGCCCTCGGCGAGGTGCCGCCGGTGCTGCCGGTGCGGCGCCGCCACATTCCGGTGGACGACCTCAATGCCGAAGACGACATCGCGCTGGAGCACTACCGACCGCAGGACTGCGGCGGGCCGGTGCACCTGCTCAACGTCTGCATCAACCAGACGCGCGACCCGCGTGGCGGCCTGTTCAACCAGGACCGGCGCGGCCTGCCGCTGTCGGTGGCCTCCGGCGGGCTGATCAAGGTCTCGCAGGAGAGCTGGGAGCGCCCACCCGCCCAGGGCCTGCCCAGCCTGGGCGGCTGGATGGCGATCTCGGGTGCGGCCATCGCCCCGGGCCTCGGAAACCTCACGCGCGGCGGCATCTCGGCGCTGGCCACCTTCGCCGGCATCCGGCTGGGCTACTGGTGGAACGTGTCCGCGCGCACCGGCGCCGAGCGCCGCTGGCCGCGGCTGTTCGTCAAGTCCTGCGGTGTGCTCAGCGAGACCTTCGGCAGCTTCCTGGGCGGGCGCGGCGACAACTGGTTCCTGACCGACGGCGGCCACTTCGAGAACACCGGCGCCTACGCGCTGCTGGCCGAACGCGCCCAGGTCATCGTGCTGGCCGACTGCGGCGCCGACCCGCGCTACGGCTTCGACAACCTGGAAGACCTGGTGCGCAAGGCGCGCATCGACCTGCAGGCCGACATCCTGTTCCAGCGCCCGCGCAGCGTCGCGCCAGCCACCGGCCCGGTGCCCGCCGCCCTGGCCCGCTTCGGCTCGCTCAACGACCTGGCCTCGCCCGAGAGCACGGCCTGCCTGGCGCTGGCCAAGGTGCAGTACGGTGGCGCCCAGCCGAGCACCGGCATCCTGCTCGTCATCAAGCCCAACCTGTGCGACGGGCTGCCCGTGGACCTGGTCAACTTCAAGCGCCAGAACCCGGACTTTCCGCAGGAGACCACGGCCGACCAGTTCTTCTCGGAAGCGCAGTGGGAGAGCTACTTCCACCTGGGGACCTTCCTCGGCCAGAACCTCAGCCGCGCCTGGATCGCCGAGTTGCTGCGCGACCCCGGCGCCTGGTTCGAGGACGATGACTGCTCGCCCTTCGCCGCCGCGCAGGCCGGCCGCGCCGCCCAGGAGCAGGAGGGCGCGCGCGCGGCCGCCGGTGGCCGGCTGCCAGCGCGCATCAGCGGCACCGCCACGGCCGTGGGCGCCACGCTGAGCCTGGGCGCCGCCGCCACCTTGGGCGTGACCGTGTGGCAGGCGATCGAGACGGCGCGCAGCGTGTTCGCCAAGCAGACGCTGGACGAACGCGCCGCGCTCAAGGAACTGGCCGAACTCTGGGCCAAGGCCACGCCGGGTGGCCAGGCCAGGCCCGACCCGGCAGCCGCCGGCAACCTGGCGGCCGCCTTGCTGCGCACGGCCGACACGCTGTGCCCGACCGACGAGGCACGCTGGTTCACACGCTCGGACCTCGCGCGGCGCATCCACCAGTCGGCCATGCAGCAGTGCGCGGCGCTGACGGAGGCCCTGCCCGCCGCCTGCGCCGCACTGCTGGCCACCGGCGAGCGCCACGCCGACACCCGCGCCAACAGCAGCTGCCTGGTGCCCGCGCCCGAGATCCTGGCCGTGGCGCCGCCGCCGCGCTACTGGGTCTACGACTACACGGGCAAGGGCGCCGCCTCCAGCTCCCACCCCTGCGATCCCGTGGTCGCCGAGCGGGTCTACCTGCAGCAGTCCGCCACCGGCGCGCCGCGCGACGGGCCGCCGGCCAGCTGCCACTACACGGGCCGCTTCGCCGAGGGTGCTTTCGCGCGCCATCCGGCCGCGGCCACGGCACCGCCTTCGCCGGGTGCCGCACTGCCGCCGCAGCCCTCACCCGTGCCCAGCCACGAATGCGCCGGCATCACGGTCTTCATGCAGATCTACGGCCCCAGCCAGCGCCGCGCCGTGTGGCCGCTGCGCCGCACCTGGCGCGCCATGGGTGCCGAGGTGCCGCCGCTGGAGGACGTGGTGGAGACCGCCAATGCACGCGGCTACGCCAGTCCCGTGCCGGTGGACAAGACCACGGTGCGCTTCCACGACAGCGCTTCGCTGGCCTGCGCGCGCGCGCTCGGCCCCAAGGCCGGCTTCACGGATTGGATCGTCGAGCCGCTGTCGGCCCGTTACCGGCCGCGGCCCAACACCGTGGAGGTCTGGGTGGCCCCGGCCGACACCACGCTGCAGGACCATCCGCTGCCGCCGGTCGAGAGCCGGCCACCGCCGTTGCCCAGGTCACGGGCCACACCCTGAACGGGAAGCCCCTTGTCGCACAGGGCCGCGCGCCGCGGCCTATGCTGCGCGCTTTCCCGATTCCTCAACGCACCCAGAGCACCATGTCTGATCTGTCTGCCTTCGCCATCACCAAGAAGTGGCCCGCGCGCCATCCCGATCGCCTGCAGCTGTACTCCTTGCCCACGCCCAACGGCGTCAAGGTCTCCATCGCGCTGGAGGAAACCGGCCTGCCCTACGAGGTGCACCGCGTGGCCTTCGACACCAACGACCAGCTCTCGCCCGAGTTCCTGTCGCTGAATCCGAACAACAAGATCCCGGCCATCCTGGACCCGAACGGGCCCAATGGCCAACCGCTCGCGCTGTTCGAATCCGGCGCCATCCTGGTCTACCTGGCGGCCAAGACCGGCCAGCTCATGCCCACGGACGAGGCCGCGCGCTACGAGACGCTGCAGTGGCTGATGTTCCAGATGGGCGGCATCGGCCCCATGTTCGGCCAGCTCGGCTTCTTCCACAAATTTGCCGGCAAGGACTACGAGGACAAGCGCCCGCGCGACCGCTACGTGGCCGAGTCGCGCCGGCTGCTGCAAGTGCTGGATGGGCGGCTCGCCTCTCGCCAGTGGATCATGGGGGACGAGTACAGCATCGCGGACATCGCGGTGTTCCCCTGGGTGCGCAACCTCGCGGGCTTCTACGGGGCCGGCGAGATCGTGGGTTTCGACGACTTCCGCGAGGTGCGACGCGTGCTCGACGCCTTCGTGGCACGGCCGGCCGTGCAGCGCGGGCTGGCGATCCCGCCAGCCCCCTGAGCCCGGCTCACTGCGACAGCAGCACCTGGGCGATGATGCCGGTCGCGATGGCGATCAGCACGTACTCGGCGCCCACCTGCACCCAGTGGTAGCCACGCGGCGGCCGCTGCAGGCGGTGGCCGCGCCAGTCGTCGACCACGTAGTAGCGGGTCCGGTAGGAGGGTGGCAGGCGGTCGCCCTTCCTCCAGTGGCCCGGAGGGCCGCCATGGGCATGGCCGGGCGGGCCGCCGTGCGGGTGGCGCGAGGGCTTGCCATGGTGGTGGTCGCCATGGCGGTCGGGGCCGCGCCGGTCGTCGCGGTCGCCGCGGCGCCCCCTGTCGTCCCGGTCGCCGTCGCGGTCGCGCGGCTGGGCAAGCGCACCGACGGACGGCACACCCAGGGCCATGGCCAGCAGGGCTGCGGTGAAGGTCGAGCGTTTCATCTGGAGTCCTTTCGAGACCCGGTCTGTCATGCCGGGCTGGGAACAAGCTTAGGCTGAGAATGTAAAGCTGCGGTGGCGCAATGCGGGACTTGTGCAAAGCCGCGTGTCAGCCCGCCAATGCCGCCAGCGCAGGGCCGATGGGCAGTTCGACCTTGAGCGCCAGCAGCGCGTCGGCGCGCGTGCGGCCCAGGTTCAGGGCCGCGATGGGCTTGCGCTGCTCGGCCGCGGCCAGCGCGAAGCGGTAGCCCGAATACACCATGAGCGAGGAGCCGACCACCAGCAGCGCGTCGGCACGCTGCAGCGCGGCCAGGGCCTGCGCGACGCGTTCGCGCGGCACGGACTCGCCGAAGAACACCACGTCGGGCTTGAGCATGCCGCCGCAGCGGCTGCAGGGCGGCACCTCGAAGCGTGAGAAATCCGCGTGCTCCAGGTCGGCATCGCCGTCCGGCGCGGCACCGGCCGACAGGCCGGCGAAGGCCGGGTTGCGCGCCACGAGCTCCTGCTGCAGCAGCGCGCGCGGCGAGCGCGTGCCGCAGGCCAGGCAGACGACGGTGTCGATGCGGCCATGCAGGTCGACCACGCGCCGGCTGCCGGCCGCGCCGTGCAGGCCGTCCACGTTCTGCGTGAGCAGCAGCTCCACCCGGCCGGCCGCCTCCAGCCGGGCCAGCGCCAGGTGCGCCGCGCCGGGCCGCGCGTGGGCCATGGTGGCCCAGCCGAGCAGGCTGCGCGCCCAGTAGCGCTGGCGCGTGGCCTCCTCCCCGGTGAAGGCCTGGTAGGTCACCGGCTGCGGCCGCTTCCAGTCGCCATTGGCGTCACGGTAGTCGGGAATGCCGGACTCGGTGCTGACGCCAGCACCCGTCAGCAGCATGAGGCGCGGATGGCACTGCACGAAGTCGGCCAAGGCCGCCTGCTGCTCCATCTCAGGAAAGGTCTGCGGTGATGTCCTCGACATAGGCGTGCAAGGCTTCGAGGATCTCCACGCCGCGTGCGTCGGCGGTCTGGCCGTGGCGGTCGAGCTCTTCGAGCAACTGGTCCACGTTGCGGGCCCCGCCCTCGCCTTCGATCAGGCGCGCCGCGCGGTGCTGCAGCCAGCGCTCCTGCTCCTCCTCGGACAGCGTGTCCGGAAAGTTGCGCGCACGGTAGCGGAAGAAGATTTCCTCGAGCCGCGCATCGTCGAAGCCGGTGCGGGCCGTGGCCAGCTGCTGCGGCGACTGCTGGCGCAGCTGGTTCAGCCGGCGCCGGTCGGCCGGGCCGATGAAGCCGCCGTACAGGTCTTCGTCCACGTCGGGCGTGGCCTGGGGTTCGCGGCGCAGCAGGCCGTCCCACAGGGCCGACAGGTCGGGCAGCGCCGCGGCATGCGCGGCGTTCTCCAGTTGGGCGGGCAGGTCCAGGCCCCAGCGCGCGGCCATCGCGGGCGCCAGCGTCTTGAGGCTGCCCACCACCATGGGCGACTTGTTCAGGTGCACGCTCTTGAGCGGCAGCCGCGTGGTGCCGGGCGGCAGCTCGGCGGTGCGCGTGTACAGGCGCAGGCGCGCGTCCTCCACCGTGAGGCCGTCGAGCTGGCGCGGGTCGTGCGCGAGGTCCCAGGCCAGCAGCTCGTTCTTGTTGGTGGGGTGCATGGCCAGCGGCCACATCAGCGCCAGGCAGCCGCGCTCGGTGCCGAACATGCCCGACACATGCAGGAAGGGCCTGGCCGTCTGCGGCGTGGTCGGCAGGCCCAGCTCGGCGGCCACGCGGTCCTTCTTGTGCAGGGCCAGTGCGAAATCGAACAGCTTGGGCTGGGCGTTGCGGATCAAGCGCGCCAGCGCGATGGTGGCGCGCACGTCGGACAGCGCATCGTGCGCCGATGCATGCGCCAGGCCGTTCGCCGCACTCAGGTGCTCGAGCTTGAAGCTGGGGCCGCCGCCCTCCTCGGCAGAGCGTTGCGGCCATTGGATGCCGTCCGGCCGCAGCGCGTGCGTGAGCCGCACCACATCGAGCAGGTCCCAGCGGCCACAGCCGTTCTGCCATTCGCGCGCATAGGGATCGATCAGGTTGCGCCAGAACAGGAAGCGCGTGACCTCGTCGTCGAAACGGATGGTGTTGTAGCCCACGCCGATGGTGCCGGGCTGGCTGAAGGCCGCCTCGATCCGCGTGGCAAACTCGGCCTCGGGCACACCGCGCTCCAGGCACAGCTGCGGCGTGATGCCGGTGATCAGGCAGGCGCCCGGGTCGGGCAGGTAGTCTGGCGCGGGCTGGCAGTACAGCATGAGGGGCTCGCCGATCTCGTTGAGCTCGGCATCCGTGCGGATCGCGGCGAACTGCGATGGGCGGTCGCGCCGCGGCACCACGCCGAAGGTCTCGTAGTCGTGCCACAAGAAGGTATGGCTCATATGCGTCCCAGTACCTTGTCCACGCCCTTGTTGGCCAGCGCGTCGGCGCGCTCGTTGCCGGGATTTCCGGCATGGCCGCGCACCCAGCGCCAGTCGATCTTGTGGCCGCCGTTCGTCACCAGCGCATCCAGCTTCTGCCACAGCTCCACATTCTTGACGGGCTGCTTGGTCGAGGTGATCCAACCGCGCGCCTTCCAGCCGCGCATCCATTCGGTGATGCCCTTGCGCACGTACTCGCTGTCCAGGTACAGCGTGACCTCGCAGGGCTTCTTCAAGGCCGCCAGCGCCTCGATGACGGCGGTCATCTCCATGCGGTTGTTGGTGGTGGCCAGTTCGCCCCCGAACAACTCTCTTTCGAGCGTGCCCGACTTCAGCACCACTCCCCAGCCGCCCGGGCCGGGGTTGCCCTTGCAGGCGCCATCGGTGTAGATCTCGACGTGGTTCAACGCAATCCTTTTTCTCTCTGGGAAACGGAAGGTGCCGGCGCAGCGTGCGCCGGCTCGTGGACGGGGCGCCGCGGGCGCCGGTTGGCCAGCGGCACGGGCGCCGTGTTGAGCTTGCGCGCGCCCTTCCAGTTGGCCTCGAGCAGGCGCATGCCGCGCACCCGCTTGACGGCCGTGACGAAGTAGACCGCGCCCAGGATGGGCCAGCAGCGCGCGCCCAGCGCCTCCATCCAGCCGAAGCGGCCCAGCGTGGCTTCGCTGTTCACGGCCGGCCGGTAGCAGCCGAAGCTGCTGGATTCGACCTCGAAGGACAGCAGGCGCAGCCAGTCGCGCAGGCGCAAGTAGCCGATGAAGTCGCCATCGGCCGGCAGGTACAGCTGGCCCAGGCCCAGCTTGCGGACCAGCCGCGCGCGGCGCTGGCGCAGGCCCCACAGGCTGGCGCTGTTGAAGCCACAGATCACGGCCTGGCCCTCGGGCACGAGTACGCGCTCGACCTCGCGCAGCGTGGCGTGCGGGTCGGGGCTCAGTTCCAGCGCATGCGGCAGCAGCACCAGGTCCAGGCTGTTGGATTCGAACGGCAGGGCCGAGAAATCGCAGGCCAGTGCGGCGCGGCCCGGCGCGCCCGGCACCGGTGGCTCGGCCGCAGCCAGCCAGCGGTGCTGGATGCGACAGGCGCGCAGGCCATCGAGTTCGGCCGCGCCCAATTGCAACGCGTGGTAACCGAAGACATCGGCCACCGCCCGATCGAACGCGGCCTGCTCCCAGGCCAGCAGGTAGCGGCCGGGCGGGGTCTGGAACCAATCGTGCAAACCTATAATTTGACCGCTCATGGAACTCATTGCGCTGCCCGCCTTCGCCGACAACTACGTGTGGATGCTGCACGACGGACAGGTGGCGCTGGTGGTCGATCCGGGCGACGCAGCTCCGGTCTTCGAGGCCCTGCAGCGCCACGGTTTGCAACTGCGCTCGATTCTAGTCACGCACCACCATGCCGATCATGTCGGGGGCGTGGCGGCGCTGCGCGAGGCCACCGGCGCCCGCGTGTTCGGCCCCTCGCGCGAGCGCATCCCCGAACCGCTCACGCGCCTGTCCGAAGGCGACCGCCTGCCGGTGGATGCCAGCACGCTGGGCCTGGCCTTCGAGGTCATCGACGTGCCCGGCCACACCGCCGGCCACATCGCCTACTGGTGCCCCGCCGTGGGCGATGCGGATGGCAGCCCCGTGCTGTTCTGCGGCGACACGTTGTTCTCCGGCGGCTGCGGCCGG
Source organism: Pseudorhodoferax sp. LjRoot39 (assembly GCF_964253035.1). Taxonomy (NCBI): domain Bacteria; kingdom Pseudomonadati; phylum Pseudomonadota; class Betaproteobacteria; order Burkholderiales; family Comamonadaceae; genus Pseudorhodoferax; species Pseudorhodoferax sp. LjRoot39. The sequence continues at coordinate 5,204,095 of NZ_CAXUQL020000001.1, forward strand.
CTGTTCGAGGGCACGCCGGCGCAGATGCTGGACTCGCTGGACAAGCTCGCCGCCCTGCCCGGCAACACGCGCGTGTGCTGCGCCCACGAGTACACGCTGTCCAATCTCAAATTTGCGCGCGCCGTGGAACCTGGCAGCGCCGATCTGCTCCATTACAGCGCGCAGTGCGAACAACAACGCGCGCTGAACCAGCCCACGCTGCCATCGCGCATCGCGCTGGAGCGGCGCATCAATCCCTTCCTGCGCGTACGCGAACCCCTGGTGGCCCAAGCCGCTCGCGGCGTCGACGCCGGTGCACAGGATGCCGTCGGCGTGCTGGCCGCGCTGCGGCAGTGGAAAAACGAATTCAAATGAATGTTCTGATGAAGTACCTTGGCGTGGCGGCCCTGCTCTGGCTGACCGGCTGCGCCAGCATCGACCAACCCGGCTCCCCGAACTCCGCCCATGCGCCACAGCCCCCCACCACCGTGCAGGTGGACGGCGCCGCCATCCCAGCCGGCCCGCGCCAGGCGATCATCCCCACCGGTCCACTGAGCCCGATCACATCGGCCGAACTGCGCTCGGGCACCGTCACGCTGCAGCTGCCGCCGGCCGACCTGTGGGAACGCATCCGCCGCGGCTTCGCCATGCCCGACCTGGACAGCGATCTGGTGCGCGACCGCGAGCAGTGGTATGTCACACGGCCGGACTACATCCAGCGCATGACCGAGCGCTCGTCCAAGTACCTGTTCCACATCGTCGAGGAGCTCGAGGTGCGCGGCATGCCGACCGAGCTGGCGCTGTTGCCCTACATCGAGAGCGCCTTCAACCCGCAGGCCGTGTCGGTGGCCAAGGCCGCGGGCATGTGGCAGTTCATGCCGGCCACGGGCACCTACTTCGAGCTCAAGCAGAACATCTTCCGCGACGACCGGCGCGACGTGCTGGCTTCGACGCGCGCCGCGCTGGACTACCTGCAAAAGCTCTACGGCATGTTCGGCGACTGGCACCTGGCCCTGGCCGCCTACAACTGGGGCGAAGGCAGCGTGAGCCGCGCGATCCAGCGCAACCAGCGCGCCGGCCTGCCGACGGGCTACATGGACCTGTCCATGCCCAACGAAACGCGCTACTACGTGCCCAAGCTGCAGGCGGTCAAGAACATCGTGGCCCGGCCCGAGCGCTTCAGCACCGAGCTGCCGCTGATCGAGAACCACCCCTACTTCCAGATGGTGGACCTGGCGCACGACATCGACGTGGCACTGGCCGCGCAGCTGGCCGACGTCTCGCCCGAGGACTTCCGCGCGCTGAACCCGGCCATGAACAAGCAGGTGATCCTGGCCGCTGCCACGCCGCAGATCCTGCTGCCCTGGGACAACGCGCTGGTCTTCAAGCGCAACCTGGACGCGCGCGGCAAGGGCCAGCACGCCAGCTGGGGCGCCTGGGCCGTGCCCAGCACCATGACCGTGGCGGCAGCGGCCGACCGCGTGGGCATGAGCGAGGCCGATCTGCGCAGCGTCAACAGCATCCCGCCGCGCATGCTGATCAAGGCCGGCTCGGTGCTGGTGGTGCCGCGCTCGGGCAAGATGGGCGACGTGGCCGGCCACCTGGCCGACAGCGCATCGCTGCAGCTGGCGCCCGAGATCGTGACGCGCAGGACCGTGGTCAAGGCTGCGCGCAAGGACACCGTCGCCAGCCTGGCGCGGCGCTACCGCGTCACGACGGCGCAGGTCGCCGAATGGAACGACATCTCCGCGTCGGCCGCGCTGCGCGCCGGCCAGGCCGTCACGCTGTTCCTGCCGGTCCGCGCTACCGTGGCGCGCAAGTCCGTGGCAGCCAGGTCCGCCACGCGCCAGGTTGCGCCGTCGGCCAGGCAGCCGGTCGCCAGAAAGCGCTCCGCGCGCTGATCAGGCCGTCTCCTCGGCCAGCTCCAGGCGCGCGGAACGCCGCAGCGCCACCGCGTCGACCTCGGCCAGCGACTGCTCGCCGCGCACCAGCCGGAACAGCCGCATCGAGTCGCTGACGCCCTGGGCCCGGCCCTGCAGCGACTGCGCCGCCGCCGCCAGCTGCTCGACCAGCGCCGCGTTCTGCTGGGTGATGCCATCGATCTGGTTCACGCCCTCGTTGATCTGCGCGATGCCCTGCTGCTGCTCGCGCGCGGCGGTGCTGATCTCGTCCAGCGTCGTGCGCACCTTGGCCACCGAGGACAGCGCCTGCTGCATGCGCTCACGCGCTTCGGCCGTGCGGCTCGCGCCCTGCTCCACGCGCGTGGCCGATTCGACGATGAGCGCGCGAATCTCGCGTGCCGCGTCCGAACTGCGCTGCGCCAGCGCACGCACCTCGGAGGCGACGACGGCGAAGCCGCGCCCGCTCTCGCCGGCACGCGCCGCCTCCACCGCGGCATTCAACGCCAGGATGTTGGTCTGGAAAGCCACGCCCTCGATGAGCTGCACGATCTCGCCGATCTGCTTGGACGACTGGGTGATGCGCTCCATGGTCTCGGCAGCGGCCAGCACCGCGGCGTTGCTGCGCTCGGTCACGTCGGCGGTGGCATGGGCAAGCTCGGCACCGCGCGTGGCCGATGCCGCGCTCTGCTGCACCGTGCCGTTGATCTCATCCATCGACGCGGCCGTCTGCTGCAGGCTGCTGGCCTGCGATTCGGTGCGGGCCGAGAGGTCGTGGTTGCCGGCGGCGATCTCGCCCACCGCGTCGCCGAGCTGGCCCACCTCCGAGCGCACATCGGAGACCACCGTGCGCAGGTTGACCGACATCTGCATCAGCGCACGCTGCAGCCGCCCCACCGCACCCGTGGCATCGGTGGATACGCGGTGCGACAAGTCGCCCGAGGCCAGCCGGTTGGCGTCCACCACCAGTCCCTTGAGTGGGGCCAGCATCAACTGGCGCACGCCCCACACCGCTGCGGCGGTGGTCACGGCCGCCACCGCGAGCACCGCCGCATCCGGCAGCCCGGCCCAGCTGGCCAGCACGATGGCGGCCGAAGCCGTCAGCTGCAGCGCCAGCAACTTGCCATTGGCCTGCGGCGTGAGGCCCTGGACCAAGCGGCCCCAGCTGTCGCGGCGGCGCAGTTCGCCGCGCTGCAACACATGGCGCAGGCTGCCGCTGGCGGCTTCCTCGCGCATGCTGGCGTACAGGCGCTCGGCCGCCTGCACGGCGTCGCGCTCCGGATGGGTGCGCACCGACAGGAAGCCGGTGATGCGCTCGCCATCCATCATCGGCGTGGCATTGGCGCGCACCCAGTAGTGGTCGCCGTTCTTGCGCCGGTTCTTGACCAGCGCGCTCCAGGGCTCGCCGCCCTGGATCGTGGCCCACATGTCGCGGAAGGCCTCGGCCGGCATGTCCGGATGCCGCACCAGGTTGTGGGGCTGGCCCAGCAGTTCCTCGCGCGCGAAGCCGCTGACCTCGATGAAGGCCGGATTGCAGTAGGTGATGCGGCCTTTCAGATCTGTGACCGAGACGAGCGTCTGGTCAGCGGGAAATTGGTACTCGTGCCCGCTGACGGGCTGGTTGTTGCGCATGGGGGTCCCCACTCGTTGGTCGGTGCGCACAGTCTAGTTAGATAAACACACAAATAAAATCGAAATCTCGTTCGAACCTTGGACGAATTGACTTGCGTCAAGTTTGCGTCACATCTGTGTCGTGGTGAGGCCGGCTCGGTGGGCATCGGCCAGCGCGGCCATGCCGGCCAGTTGCATGGCCAGCCTCAGCTCGCCCAGCAGGATGGCGATGGCACGGTGGGCGCCGCCCTCGCCGCCGGCGCAGGCGCCGAACAACGCCGCACGGCCGATGGCCACCGCCTGGGCCCCCAGCATGCGGGCCTTCAGCGCGTCCACGCCGCGGCGCACGCCGGAATCGACCAGCAGCGGCAGGCGCCCCGCCAACCGGCGCGCGATCACCGCCAGCGCATCGGCCGAGGCCTGCGCGCCGTCGAGTTGGCGGCCACCGTGGTTGGAGACCCAGATGCCGTCCACGCCCAGGGCCGCAAGGTGTTCGGCGTCGTCGGCATGCTCCACGCCCTTGACCAGCAGCCGGCCTGGCCAGTTGTCACGCAAGGCCGCCAGGTCGTCCCAGCCATAGGAAGCATCGAGGTTCTGGCCGACCTTGGCCGCGATCGTCAGGCCCGCGCTGTTGTCGCCCAACAGGCCGCGCACGTTCTCGAACTCGGGCGTGCCGCCGCGCGCCATGCGCCAGGCCCAGCCCGGGTGCGTGATGCCTTCCCACAGGTGGCGCGGCGTCATGCGCAGCGGGATGGAGACGCCGTTGCGCAGGTCGCGCTCGCGCTTGCCGCCGGCCGGCAAATCCACCGTGACGACCAGCGTGCCATAACCCGCGGCCCAGGCGCGCTGCACCAGCGTGGCGTTGAACGCGCGGTCGCGCAGCACGTAGAGCTGGAACCACAGCGGCCCCTGCACCGCGTCGGCCATGCGCTCGAGCCCGGTGTTCGACATGGTCGACAGCGTGTAGGGGATGCCATGCGCGGCCGCCGCCTTGGCGATGGCGAGGTCGGCGCCAGGCCAGCCCAGCGCGCACGAGCCCATGGGCGCGACGACGAAGGGCGCGGCGGCCGGCGTACCGACGATGTCGGTGGCGAGGTCGGGGGCCGAGACATCGACCAGCACGCGCGGCACGATGCGCACGCGCTCGAACGCGGCGCGGTTGTCGGCCAGCGTGAGCTCGTCCTCGGCACCGCCGTCGATGAACTCGAACACCGAACGCGGCAGGCGACGCCGCGCGATCGCGCGCAGGTCGGCGATGGACAGCGCGCGCTCCAGCGCAGCGGCCCTCACTTGCGGCGCGAGGCCGCGGCCATGTAGCTGTCGAACGGCCCTTCGCAGAACTGCTGCCAGAGCACCTGCTCGTTGCGGAACCTGATCCAGTGGTCGAAGATTTTCTTGAATGCCGGGCTCTTCTCGGAAAGCTCGGCGTACAGGGCCTCGGTGGCCTTGTAGCTGGCGTCCAGCACCGGCCGCGGGAATGCGCGCAGCACGGCGCCGCCGGCCACCAGGCGCCCCAGCGCGCGCGGGTTCTCCACGTCGTACTTGGCGGTACACCATTGGTTGGCCTCGGCCGCCGCGGTGCGCAGCGCGATCTGGTAGTGCGCCGGCAACGCGGCCCAGGCCTTGGGGTTGATGAACAGGCCCAGCGTGGCCGAGCCCTCCCACCAGCCCGGGTAGTAGTAGTACTTGGCGACCTTGTGCAGGCCCAGCTTCTCGTCGTCGTAAGGGCCGACGAACTCGGCCGCGTCCAGCGTGCCCTTCTCCAGCGCCACGTACAGGTCGCCCGCGGCCAGTTGCTGGGCCACGACGCCGAGCTTGGCCAGCGCCATGCCGGCCAGGCCACCGACGCGGAACTTCAGGCCCTTGAAGTCCTCCACGGTCTTGATTTCCTTGCGGTACCAGCCGGCCATCTGCGCACCGGTATTGCCGACCGGCATCGCCATGACGCCCTGGCTGGCATAGAACTCGTCCAGAAGCGCCTGGCCCCCGCCCTCATAGAGCCAGGCATTCTGGCCGCGCGCGTTCAGGCCGAACGGCAGCGCGGTACCGAAGCCGAATGCAGGGTCCTTGCCGATGTAGAAGTAGCTGGCCGAGTGGCCAGCCTCGACCGAGCCGGACTGCGTTGCATCGAGCACCTGCAGTGCCGGCACCAGCTCGCCCGCCGGATGCAGCGAGATGTTGAACCGGCCTTCGGTCAGTTCGCCGACGCGCTTGACGGCCATGTCCATCGCGCCATAGATCGTGCCCAGCGAGCGCGGGTAGCTCGACGCCAGGCGCCAGCGCACCTGCGGGTTGCTGCCCTGGGCCAGTGCGGGGGCGGCCAGGCCGGCCGCCAGCGTGCCGGCGGCGGTGCCGCGGGCCAGGAATCTCCTGCGTTGCATGTTGGCTTGTCTCCTCTTTGTCGTTGTTGCCGGCTCAATCGTGGCGGATGGCAATGGTCTTGAGCACCGTGAACGCGTAGAGCGCCTCGAAGCCCTTCTCGCGCCCGTGGCCGCTGGCCTTGACGCCACCGAACGGCAGCTCGATGCCCCCGCCCGCGCCGTAGTTGTTGATGAAGACCTGGCCCGCGCGCAGCTTGCGCGCCAGCCGCAGTTGGCGGCCGCCGTCGCGGCTCCAGACGCTGGCGACCAGGCCGTAGTCGGTGGCGTTGGCGATACGCACGGCATCCGCCTCGTCGTCGAAGGGCATGGCGGCCAGCACCGGGCCGAAGACTTCTTCCTGCGCCAGCCGGTGCGTCACGGGCACGTCCCGCACCAGCGTGGGCGGCTGGTAGAAACCACCCTGCGGCGCGGCCAAGTCGACGCTGCCCTGCGCCACGATGGCCAGGCCGTCGCGCCGCACCTCGTCCAGGAAGCCGGCCACGCGCTGCTGCTGGGTCTTGCGGATCAGCGGGCCGCAGTCCAGGTCCTGCTGCGCCGAGCCCACGCGCAGGGCCGCGAACATCGGGCCCAGCCGCGCCAGCACAGCCTCGTAGGCACTGCGCTCGATCAGCAGGCGGCTGCCCGCGGAGCAGGTCTGGCCGGCGTTCTGCACGATGGCGTTGACGATGACGGGCAGCGCGGCATCCAGATCGGCATCGGCGAAGACGATCTGCGGGCTCTTGCCGCCCAGTTCCAGCGTGACGGGCGTGTGGTTCTCGCAGGCCGCGCGTGTGACCACCTTGCCGATGTCGGGCGAGCCCGTGAACGACACGTGGTCGATGCCCGGGTGCTTGACCAGCGCATCGCCGGCCTCGTGGCCGTAGCCGGTCACGATGTTGATGGCGCCGGCCGGAAAGCCCACCTCGGCCGCAAGTTCGGCCACGCGCAGCAGCGACAGGCAGGCGTCCTCGGCCGGCTTGACGACACAGGCGTTGCCGGCGGCCAGCGCGCCGCCCACGCTGCGGCCGAAGATCTGCAGCGGGTAGTTCCAGGGCACGATGTGGCCGGTCACGCCATGCGGCTCGCGCACCGTCAGCACGGTGTAGCCGTTCTGGTAGGGAATGGTCTCGCCGTGCAGCTTGTCGCAGGCACCGGCGTAGAACTCGAAGTAGCGCACGATGGCCAGCGCGTCGGCGCGCGCCTGCTTCATGGGCTTGCCGGCGTCGCGCGCCTCGGTCTGCGCCAGTTCCTCGGTGTGCCGGGCCAGGTGCAGCGCGAGCTTGTGCAGGAGGCGGCCGCGCTCGGCGGCGGTCAGCCGGCCCCAGTCGCCCTCGTAGGCAGCCCGTGCGGCCACCACGGCCATGTCGATATCGGCTGCGTTGCCACGTGCGATTTCATCGAAGACCTGGCCGTCGGAGGGATCGACGACGGGAATGCTTTCGCCCGAGGCGGGCACGACGCGGCGGTTGCCGATGAAATGTTGCTGCATGCTTGTCTCCTGGCCAAAGGCGGCGGCGCGGATGTTAGGCGCCCGCCGGACAAGTTGTCAAAGTGTTTTACTACTTTTGTCCGCAATCCCCGTACCATCTCACTCTCTCCTTGAGATGTATTGCCGATACAAGTAAATCAGGATGACAAATTTCGACGAACCGGATGCGGGCGCCGCGCCGCTGGGTCTGGAGCCCGTGCGGCACGAGCGCTTTGCCGAGCGCGTGTACGACAGCCTGTTCCACGCCGTCATGACCGGCCGCCTGGCACCCGGCGCGCGGCTGCCGTCCGAGGTGGAACTGGCCGCGCGCTTCCAGGTGTCGCGGCCGGTGGTGCGGCAGGCGCTGGACCGGCTGCGCAGCGACCGGCTGGTGGAGTCCATCCGCGGTTCGGGCACCTACGTGCGCGCGCAACCCGCCACCATGCCCGTCGTGCCGCTGGCACGCAGCACGGCCGACCTGAGCCACATCGCCCATGGCCTGGAATTGCGCCTGGTGCTCGAGCCCGAGTGCGCCTACTTTGCCGCCATGCGCCGCAAGCCGCGCGACCTGGCGCGCATGGAGGAGATGCTGGAGGGCTTCGAGAACGCCAACCGGCGCGGCGACGTGGCCCACCACTTCGACTATGGCTTCCACGAAGCCATCGCCCAGGCCAGCGCCAACCCGCGCCTGGCGCAGGTGCTCAAGTCGCTGGAGTACGACGTGAGCCATGCCGTCAACCTGTGGCGCCATCTGGCCCGCATGCAGCCATGGCGCCGCACGCAGGACGCGCTGGATGAGCACCGCAACATCTTCGCGCTGATCCGCGCGCAAGACGCCGAGGGCGCACGCCGTGCGATGCGTGCGCATGTGGAAAACGCGCGCGTGCGCATGCTGGAGATCGAGCCGGGAACCTGATTCGGACATCCCCCAGGCCGCTGCGCGGCTCCCCCCTTCCGCTGCGCGAAGGGGGGCACATCCAGCGGTCTGGCAGAGCCAGCCCCGCGGATGTTGCCGGCACGGCCTGCTCCGCGGCCACCAGTGCCGTGGTGCACCGACCGCCGCTGCAGACGCAGCGCGCGGCAACGCTCTCAGAGTTTGAAGCGCTCCTTGGCCTTGCGCGCGAACACGTTGGTGGACAGCTTGGCCGGATCGATACGGGTGCCGTCGATCTCGGGATCGAAGCTGGCCAGCGTGCGCAGCGCCGTGGCGCCGCCGTCGTCCGGCACCAGGCCATCGGGGGAGATCGTGTCGCGCACCTTCTGGAAGGAAGCGAGGTACAGCGCGCGGTCGCCCAGCAGATAGTTCTCGGGCACGGTGCGTACGATGTCGCCCGGGCCGGCGGTCTGCAGCCACTTGAGCGCATGCACGATGGCATGGGCCAGCGCCTGGCAGGTGCGTGGGTGGCTGGCGATGAACGCGGTGGACGCGTACAGGCAGGCGGCCGGCATGTTGCCGCCGAACAGCGCCTGCGAGCCCTTGAGCGTGCGCGTGTCGGCCACGATGCGCACATCGCCATGCTGCTCGAGCATGGTCATCACGGGCTCGGTGTTGCACATGGCGTCGAGTTCGCCGGCGCGCAGCGTGGCCAGCGCCTCGGCACCGGTGCCCACGCCGACGAGGCGCGCTTCCTGCGGCCGGAGTCCGGCCCGTGCGAGCAGCAACTGCGCCACCATCTGTGCGGAGGTGCTCGATGCCGGCACGCCGATGCTGCGCCCGCGCAGGTTGGCCAGCCCCTGGTACTGGGCCAGCGTGCGCGTGGAAACGCCCATGGCGATTTGCGGTGCGCGCCCCTGCAGCACGAAGGCCTGGTAGGACTGGTTGCGGTTGCGCAACACCACCATGGCTTCGAAGGGGCCGGCGCCGATGTCGGCCGCGCCTGCCAGCACGGCCTGCATGGCATGCACGCCGGCGGCGTGGTCCTCCACGACCACGTCCAGGCCTTCGGCTTTGAAGTAGCCGAGCTGCTCGGCGATCGTCAGCGGCAGGTGGTAGAAGGTGGCCTTGCCACCCACGGCCAGGGTCAGCCGTGTCTTCTCGGGCTTTTCCTGGGCCTGCAGGGCCGGCATCGCCACGCATGCTGCGCCAGCGAGCCCTGCGGCCACGATGCAGCGTCGTCGAAGGGCGGGCGTCTGCATGGTTCTGGTTCGGGACAGGAAGCCGACCCAGCATAGTCAGCCGCTGCGGCGCGCGTCATCCGGAACATCCCCTTTGGGGAAAGCACGTAAGCGATGCTGCGGATGGCGTCGGCGTCATCCCCTTGCGCGAGGATGACGCCGCCGTCGCGCGGCCCGAGCATGCATGCCATCGGCCAACAGGAGGACACCGTGCTCAAACTCGCTTTCACCTCGTGCGCTTGCTTGCAGGTGTACCGGCAGCAACCCGTCTGGGACTGGATCGCGCAGGAGCGCCCTGACCACCTTGTCCTGCTGGGCGACTGCGTTTACCTGGACATCGCGACCACGCCCATTCCGCAGGACATGCTGCTGGACGAATTTGCCCAACATCTGTACGCGCGCTACAGCGCGCAGCTGCTGCAGCCGAGCCTGCGCACCCTGTGCCAGCAACTCGGGCCGAACCGCGTGCACGCGATCTGGGACGACCACGACTTCCTGTGGGACGACGCCAACGGCGCAGAGCTTGCAGGCCACCCCGCGCACCGCGAGAAAATCGCGATGAGCAGCGCCTTCTTCACCGTGTTTCGGCGTTGCCTGCAAGGCGCGCCCTGGCCCGCGACGTACCGTGATGCGGTGTTCTGGCAAGCGGACGCCGTGCTCGCGACGCCCAGCATCGCACTGGAGCCTGACATCTGGTTGCACCTCAGCGACGGGCGCAGTGCGCGCACGCACAAGGGATGGCCCCGGCCGGAAGCGCAACGCGCGCTACTGGGCAGCGCCCAACGCAGCTTGCTGGGGCAGCGCATCGAGGCAGCCCCCGAGGCGCTGCACCTGCTGGCCAGCGGATCGACCCTGTCCGCATGGCGGCGGTACCCCGCAGACTGGCAGTGGTTGCTGGACGTATCTGCGAGCCGGCGCGTGCTGGTGCTGAGTGGCGACATTCACCGCAACGAAACCGATGCCTTCTTCACCAACGGGCGCTTCCCGCTGCACGAAGCGACATCTTCCGGCGCAGCCATCAAGGACACGGTGGTCATCGGCAAGCCGCGCCGCAACTTCGGCCTGCTGCAGGTGGACCCGGACCAGGTGCAGTGGCGCCTGTTCAGCCACCGCGACGAGGAAGCCCCCAAGCGCCGCACGCTGTCGCGCGCGACGATGCTGCCGGCCTGAGCCCGTTCGGCCGCAGCGACCTACAACTTCTCCAGGGTCTTGAGTTCGTCGCTGACACTGCGCAGCCGCTCGTCCAGCATCGCGCACGGCGACGGGGGCGCCGACGCCGCAGGGGCCGGTGCCGGCACAGCGCAAACCGTCGCGCGCTCGGCCGTCAGCGCCCGAAAGGTCGCATTGAGCCGCAGCGCCTTCTGCGCATTGCCGGTCTGGATGCCTTCGTCGAGCGCCTTCTGCAATCCAACCATGAACGAGCAACTGCTGTGGAACGACACCCAATCCCGCAAGGCATCGTTCATCCCGTACTCCCGCAGGCTCTTGCCCAGGTTCTGGTGCAAGGCTGTCGCCTTGGCGTCACGCACTTCGAGGATCTTCTTGTCCACCGCGGTGACCAGCATGGTCTTGTAGACCGTTTCGTTGACCAGCGACCGCTCGGAATTGGACAGCAGCGCCAACGCGGAAAAGACCGATTTGGTGTGTGCGTGCGCAATCACCGATGCAGCTCCGGCAAACAGGTTGGTGGCGGTGCCGAGCGCGATGTTGTAACCGGCGTCGTTGCCGTAGATGGACTTGCGATGCGCGACACAGGCGTCTTCCGACCCGATCACCAAGGCCGCGATGACGCTGTTGCGCTGCTGCTTGCAGGCCTCCTGCCTGCCGGCGGCGGGATCGGAAAAGCACTCGGCCGCCACTAGGCCCGGCTCGTCGGAGCTGCCCTTCAACACCTCGACCAGCGAGGTGTACGGCTTCAGCAGATCGCCGGAAATCGGCGCCGCGCTATAGCCCCGGTAGACCGTGTTCGCACAACCCGCCGTCAAGAGCAATGCCGCTGTCGCGGTCACGAGGCCAGTTCGCATGGTTTCCCCCAGATTGCAACCGAATGTGCGGGAAATTTTCCAGGCGGAGGGTCATCGCCACATCCTCAGGACAAGGGATGCCAGCGCAGCGCGACTAGCGCCGGTCCACCAGAGCGTGCGCGATGGTCGAGAGGTCGACGTACTCCAGCTCGCTGCCCGCGGGGACGCCGCGCGCGAGACGCGTGACGGCCAACCCGCGCGACTTCAGCGACGCCGCGATGGCGTGCGCCGTGGCCTCGCCCTCGGCCGTGAAGTTGGTGGCGAGGATCACCTCCTGCACCACGCCGTCGCAGGCGCGGTCGATGAGCTCGTGCAGCCCGATGTCCTTTGGGCCAATGCCGTCCAGCGGGCTGAGCCGCCCCATCAGCACGAAGTAGCGACCCTTGAAAGCGGCCGTGCGTTCCACCGCCGACTGGTCGGCCGGGGTCTCCACCACGCACAGCTTGCTCGCATCGCGGCGCGGGTCGGCGCAGGTGCTGCAGACCTCGTCTTCGGTGAAGGTATGGCACAGCGCGCAATGGCGCACGTGGTCGACCGCCTGCGTGAGCGCACGCGCCAGCGCCTGCGCGCCAGCGCGGTCGTGCTGCAGCAGGTGGAAGGCCATGCGCGAGGCCGACTTGGCGCCCACGCCAGGCAGGCGGCGCAGCCCTTCGACCAGCGCCTGCAGCGAGCCGGAATCGGCCACGATCCTAGCGACCCGTCGCGCAGCGCGCCATCGACACAGTACGACGCCGGCACACAGGCCCCTGCTCCGGCGGCCGCGGAGCAGGCCATGCCAGCAGACGCCGCGGAACTGGCTCTGCCAGGCCGCTGACGGTGCCCCTGGAAGGGGATGGCATGGCTACACGTAGCGAGCCATTCAAACGGGGTGGGTTCATTAAAACGGGAACTTCATGCCACCGGGCAGGCCGGGCATGCCGGCCGTGAGCTTGCCCATCTTTTCCTGGCTTGTCTCTTCGGCCTTGCGCACGGCGGCGTTGAAGGCGGCGGCCACCAGGTCTTCCAGCATGTCCTTGTCGTCGGCCAGCAGGCTGGGGTCGATGGTGATGCGCTTGACGTCGTGCTTGCAGGTCATGACGACCTTGACCAGGCCGGCGCCGGACTCGCCCTCGACCTCGATGAAGGCCAGTTCGTCCTGTGCCTTCTTGAGGTTGTCCTGCATGGCCTGGGCCTGCTTCATGAGGCCGGCCAGTTGTCCCTTGTTGAACATGCGAATACTCCTAGAGGTTTTGAATCACAGTGGCTTGATGCCGCTGGCGACGATTTTCGCGCCAAAGTCGCGCACCAGGCTTTGCACATAGCTGTCGTTGCGTACGGTCTCTTCGGCCACGCGCTGTTTCTCGGCTGCGAACGCGGCATTGCGGCGCGCCGGGCTGTCGCTGACGGCGCCCACCTCCACGCTGAGCCGCGTGCCCAGGCCGGCCTGTTCCAGCGCGGCACGCAGGCGTTCGCGGCTGCCCGGCTGGTTCAGCGATTCGCGCTCCACACGCAGCATCCAGTGCTCGCCATCGCGCGCGACGAGCTGGGCCTGCAGCGCCAGTTCGCGTGCCAGCGCGGTGATGGCTTCGGCCGCGACGAGCTGCTGTACGGTCTGGTGCCAGAGGTCGCCCTCCTCGTTGGGCACGAGCCGCGAGGGGCCGGTGGCGGACTGGGGCTGCTCGCGCGGGCCGGGCTCGGGCTGCTCGCGCACCGCGATGGCCACCACCTCCTGCTGCGCCACATGCGGCGGCACCACGGGCGCGGGAGCCTGCACCTCGACGGGCGGCATCTCGATCACGCGAAGGCGCTCGCCTTCGGGCCGGGCGGGAGCGGCCGGGGGCATCGGCAATGGCGGCGACGGCGGCGTGGCGGCGGAAGCCCGCGGTGCCGGCACCGGCGCGGGGGGAGTCTCAGGTGCCTGAACCGTGCGGCTCAGGCCGGTGCCGCCGTCATGCGGAGTTTTTTTTTCCGCCGCGGCGCCAGCCGGTTTGAATGCCAGCAGCCGCAACAGCACCATCGTGAGGCCCGCGTACTCGTCTGGCGCCAGGCCCAGTTCGGCCCGGCCGTGCAGGCAGATGGAATAGAGCAGCTGCGTCTCGTCGGCCGGCATCGCGGCGGCCAGGCGTGCCGCATCGGCCAGGTCGGCATCGTCGCCGCGCACGCCGTCGGGCACGGCCTGCAGCACCGCCATGCGCTGCAGCATGGCGGCCATGTCCTCCAGCGTGGCCGCAGCCGACAGGCCTTGCAGGCGCAACTCCTCGCAGGTATCGACCACGGTGCGGCCGTCGCCGTCGGCCAGCGCCTGCAGCAGGCGCAGCACATGGCTGCGGTCGGCGCTGCCCAGCATCTGGCGCACGCTGTCTTCCTGCAGCTGACCGGCACCGAAGGCGATGGCCTGGTCGGTCAGCGACAGCGCATCGCGCATGGAGCCGCGCGCGGCGCGCGCCAGCAGGCGCAGCGCGCCCTCGTCGGCCGGCACGTTCTCGGCCTGCAGCACGCGGCCCAGGTGCTCGCGCACGGTCTCGGGCGCCATCGGCCGCAGATTGAACTGCAGACAGCGCGACAGCACCGTCACGGGCACCTTCTGCGGATCGGTGGTGGCGAGCACGAACTTGAGGTACTCGGGCGGCTCCTCCAGCGTCTTGAGCATGGCGTTGAAGGCCGTGTTCGTGAGCATGTGCACTTCGTCGATCATGAAGACCTTGAAGCGGCCCTGCACCGGCTTGTAGACGGCCTGCTCCAGGAGGCCCTGCACCTCGTCCACGCCGCGGTTGGAGGCCGCGTCGAGCTCGGTGTAGTCGATGAAACGGCCGGCATCGATGTCGGTGCAGGCCTGGCAGACGCCGCAGGGCTGGGCCGTGACGCCGCCCTGCCCGTCCGGCCCCTGGCAGTTCAGCGACTTGGCCAGGATGCGCGACACCGTGGTCTTGCCAACGCCGCGCGTGCCCGTGAACAGGTAGGCATGGTGCAGGCGCTGGCTGGTCAGTGCGTTCTCCAGCGCGCGGACCACATGCTCCTGGCCCACCATCTCTCCAAACGTCTTGGGTCGGAATTTGCGCGCGAGAACCAGATAGGACATCCGCGCATTCTACGAACCGGTCCAGAGGGGAATTCGGCCGCGGCTACAATGCGCCTCGACGGGCCTTCCCGCATGGTGAAGCGGCCAACCGGGTCAGGTGGGGAACCAAGCAGCCCTAACTGTGGAGCCAGTGCCGGGGTCAAGGCTCGTCACCTTTCTTCTTCTGCATCGACGCCGGGCCAGCAGTGCTCCGCGCATGGCCGGCCTGCCCCGCATCGGCCCTCCGTCCACGCGGCTAGTGGCCGAGCCCCAGCAGCCAGCCGAGCAAGCGCCCCACCAGCACGAGCAGTTGCCACAGGGCCTTGGCCGCATCCCACAGATCCATCGGGCCCAGCATAGGCCTTGCGTGTCAACGCTCTGTGTCGATGGCGGCATCCACAGCGGCGCGGCGCCATGTCCTCCCCAAACCTCCTGCGGTTTCCCGTCACTCTGGCGCGCAGTAATATGATCTTAATTTGATCAATTAAGTCAAATAAAACGCACGAAAATGGATGCAAATAAGGTCCGACGGGCCCTATGGTCTGCATTGCTGCGCGAATGGCTGCTACTGGTTGGTGTACTTGCCGTGCTGGCCGGACTGATGGTGTACGCCGTCGTGCGGGAGTACCGCCGCGTCGGCGTCTCGGAAAGCGTTCGGCTGCAGACCCAGGCCCAGGTCGTGGAACACCATGTCCGCCGCCAACTGGAAAGCGTCGACCAGGCACTGCGCACCACGCTGCAGGCCGCGACGCACTGGCCCACGCCGGCCGGCAGCATCGGCGAAGCCTCCCTGCATGCGCTGGTGGATGTGATGCCCGGCGTGCGCACACTGACGGTGATGGACGCCAAGGGCACCGTGCTGGCCGCCAACCGGCCCGAGCTGCTGGGCCGCCACTACGGCGAGCGCGACTTCTTCCGCGCAGCCGTGGGCGCGCCGCAGGCGGGCATGGTGGCGCTGTCGGCGCCGTTCCGCTCCTACCTGGGCAGCGTGGCACTCAACGCCGCGCGCGCCAGTTTCGCGCCCGACGGCCGCGTGCAGCACGTGGCCAGCGCGACGCTGGATCCGGAGTACTTCGGCGGCGTGCTCGGCTCGGTCACCCATGCGCCGGACATGTGGGCCACCGTGCTGCACGGCGAAGGCCGGTTGTTCCAGGTGGCCCCTTTGACCGCCAGCGACATGCTGGAGGACCTGCAGGAGCCCGGCTCGTTCTGGCAGCAGCATGCTGCAGGCGGCGCGCTGCACAGCCTGGTCGATGACCATGGCGCCGGCCTGGACCGGCTCGTGGCGGTGCGCACGGTGGTGTCGCCGCAGGTGCGCGTCGACCATCCGCTGGTGGTGGCGGTGGGCCGCTCCAAGGCCGCCATGTACGCGCCGATCTGGCAACAGGCGCAGACCTACGGCCTGCTGTTCGCGGCGGTGGCCCTGGCCAGCGCCCTCGGCCTGGGCCTGCTGCAGCGCCGCCGCCTGCAGGTCGCAGTGCTGCAACAGGCCAGCCGCGCAGCGCGCCAGGACAGCGAGGAACGTGTGGCGCTGGCGCTGCGCGGTGCCGACCTGGGCCTGTGGGAATGGAGCCTGGACAGCGGGCGCATCATGCTCGACGCGCGCGGCTGCTCCATGCTGGGATTGACGCCAGCGCAACTGCAACTGGAGCGCCGGCCCTGGGCGGACCGGCTGCACCCCGACGATGCGGCTGGCGTGCTGGCCCATGCCGCGGACCACGCGCAAGGCCGCGCGCCGCGCTTCGAGGCGCAGTTCCGTGTGCGGCATGCCGATGGCCACTGGGTCTGGATCCTGTCGCGCGGCAACCGCGTCGATGGCACGCCGGTCCGGCTCGCGGGCACCCACATGGATGTCACGGCACGCCAGCAGTCGGCCCAGGCCCTGGCGGCGCGCGAGGCCGAGCTGCGCGACTTCAAGAGCATGCTGGACGAGACGCTGGACTGCGTCTACATCCTGGATGCCCAGACGCTGCAGTTCCTCTACGTCAACGAGGGCGCGATCCGCATGAGCGGCTACGGCGAGGCTGAACTGCTGGCGATGAAGCCGACCGATCTGCTCTGGGACACCACGCCCGCACAGTACCTGGAGCGCACGCGGCCGCTGGTGGAAGGACGCGAGCCGGCGCAACTCGTCGAAGTCGTGCACCGGCACCGCGACGGCCACCCGATTCCCGCGGAAGTGTTCCTGCAGTACCTGCCGGCCACCGCGGAGCGCCGCCCGCGCTTCCTGGCCGTGGTGCGCGACATCACGGCGCGGCGCGCCCAGACCGCGCTGGAGCTGTCCGAGGCGCGCTTTCGCATGCTCATCGAGGGCGCGCCGACGGCCATCGCCATCCTGCGCGGCGAGCGCTTCGAATACACCAACCGACGCTTCCTCGCCATGCACGGCTACGCCAGCGGCGACAACCTGGCCGGCAGCCCCTGGCGCGCGGCGTTCGCGGTCGACGCGCACGCGATCCTCGCCGCCCCCCAGGCGGCGCCGGCCAATGCAGGCAAGGTCCACAGCACCTGCAAGAACGGCGAGCTGCTGCCCGTGCTGGTGGCCTGCAGCGCGGTGGACCTGTCCGATGGGCCGGCCACGGTGGTGTTCCTGCAGGACATCTCGGACCTGGAGCGCGCCGAGGCCGAACTGGTGCAGGCCCGCGACGCGGCCGAACAGGCCAGCCGGGCCAAGGCAGCCTTCGTCGCCAACATGAGCCATGAGGTCCGCACGCCGCTCAACGCCATCCTGGGACTGGCCTACCTGCTCGAACATGGCTCGCTGCAGGGCGAGCCGCTGGACCTGGTGCGCAAGATCCATGCGGCGGGGCGCACCCTGCTGGGGACGATCAACCACGTGCTGGACATCTCCAAGATCGAAGCCGGACGGCTGGAGATCGAGCGCGCGCCGTTCCGGCTCGACGAGGTCATCGACAACGTCGCCACCATCATGGGTGCCAACGTCGGAGACCGACCGCTGGAACTCGTGATCTCGCCGCCGCCGCTGGGCGCCGGCCAGCTGATGGGCGATGCGCTGCGGCTGCAGCAGGTGCTGGTGAACCTCACCGCCAACGCCATCAAGTTCACCGAGCGTGGCCAGGTCGCCCTGCACACGGAACTCGAGCACCGCGACAGCCGCCAGGTGCGGCTGCGCTTCTCGGTGGTCGATTCGGGCATCGGCATTCCCGCCGACAAGGTGGACGAGATCTTCGCGCCGTTCGCGCAGGCCGACAGCTCGACCACGCGGCGCTTCGGCGGCACCGGCCTGGGCCTGGCGATCTGCCGGCAACTGGTGGAACTCATGGGTGGGCAGATCGGGGTGCACAGCACGCCCGGCAAGGGCAGCACCTTCTGGTTCTCGCTGCCGTTCGAGCCGGCTCCCGCCACGCATTTCTCCTCGCCCGCCATGCTGCAGGTGCAGGCCCTGGTGGCCGACGACAACCCGCTCGTGTGCGAGGCCGCCGTCGCCACCGCGCGCGGGCTGGGCTGGCAAATGGAGGCCGTGGCCTCGGGCAGCGATGCACTGGCCTTCATCGAGCGGCGCCTGGCCACGCAGACCCTGCCCGACGTGGTGCTGCTGGACTGGCGCATGCCCGGCATGGACGGGCTGGACGCCGCGCGCGCCATCCGTGCCGCCGTGCCACCGCACGCCTGCCCCATCGTCATCATGGTCACCGCCCATGCGCGCGGCGCGCTGCTCGCCCAGGCCGGATCCGACCTCGTCGACGCGGTGCTGGACAAGCCGCTCACCAGCTCCAAGCTCTACGACGCGGTGGTGCAGGCGCAGCGCCGGCGCAGCGCCGCGCCGCAGGGCCCTGCAGCCGGGCCGGCGGCGCAGGAGCAGCCCCTGGCCGGGCTGTCCATCCTCGTGGTGGACGACAGCGAGATCAACCGCGAAGTGGCGCAGCGCATCCTGCAGCGCGCCGGCGCGGCCGTGGTGCTGGCCAGTGACGGCCAGCAGGCGCTGGAACGGCTGGGCGACAGCACGGCCGACGCCGTGGACATCGTGCTGATGGACGTGCAGATGCCCGTCATGGATGGCATCGAGGCCACCCGCCGACTGCGCCGCGAAGCGCGGCTGGCCCACCTGCCCGTGGTCGCGCTGACGGCCGGGGCCTTCAAGAGCCAGCAGGACGCGGCCTGGGCTGCCGGCATGAACGGCTTCATCGGCAAGCCCTTCGACGTGGCCGAGGCCATCGCCCTGATCCGCCGCCTGACGGGGCGCGACGGCACGCCGGCGGCCGTCGCTGCACCCGGTACGCGGCGCGCGGCCCTGGCGCTGCCTGCGTTGCCCGGCATCGACCTGGCGCAGGGCCTGCAGATCTGGACCGACGAACGCGCCTACCGGCGCTTCCTGGCGCGCTTCCTGGACGAGCATGGCACGAACGCGCAGGAGATCCGCGCGCTGCTGGCGGCCGGTGACGCCGAGCAGGCCGGCGCGCTGGCCCACCGCCTGCGCGGCGGTGCCGCCCACCTGGCCTTGCCGCAGACCACCGAGGCCGCCGCCGAGGTCGAGCTGGCGCTGCAGCACGGCCATGACCCGGCCCCGGGCCTGCAGCGGCTGGAGCAGGCGCTGGCCACGGCCGTGGTCTCTGCGCGGCAGCTGCAGGCCGCGCAGCCCGCCGCCGTCACCGCGGCACCGGCCGCCCCCGCCACGCCGGCGGCGCCGACCGAGCGGCCACGGCTGTTGCAAGCGCTGCTGCGTGCACTCGATGCCGACGACCCCGGCCCGGCCGAGGCCCTGCTGGCCGAGCTGGGCCCGCATCTGCCGCCGGCCGACCTGCAGGCTCTGCAGGACCTGCTGGACAGCTACGACTTCCGTGGTGGCGAACGCCATGTGCGCCGCTTGCTCGACACCCCATGAACGTGCCCCAAGGAGCCCCCTCCATGCAGCGCCGCCGGCCCATCCTGATCGTCGACGACGAACCGGCCAACCTCGCCACCCTGCGCCAGATCCTGGCCGACGAGCATCCGCTGGTGTTCGCACGCAATGGGGCCGAGGCGCTGGCCGCAGCGCACAAGCACCACCCGGCGCTGGTGCTGCTGGACATCCGCATGCCCGACATGGATGGCTACGCACTGTGCCGCCGCCTGAAGGCCGACCCGGCCACGCGCGACACGCCCGTGATCTTCGTGACCGCACTGTCCGAGGTCGGCGACGAGGCCGCGGGCTTCGCCGCCGGCGGCGTGGACTACATCGTCAAGCCGGTGTCGCCGCCCATCGTGCGCGCCCGCGTGCGCACCCACCTGTCGCTGGTGCGCACCACGGCGCTGGAGGCCAGCTACCGCACGGCCATCTTCATGCTGGGCGAGGCCGGGCACTACAACGACAACGACACCGGTGTGCACATCTGGCGCATGGCGGCCTACGCGCGGCTGCTGGCCACGGCCTGGGGCTGGGACCCCGAACAGGCCGCCATGCTGGAGCTGGCCGCGCCCATGCACGACACCGGCAAGATCGGCATTCCCCACACCATCCTGTGCAAGCCCGGCAAGCTCGACGCAGCCGAATGGGAGATCATGCGCACGCACCCGCGCATCGGCCACGACATCCTGGTCAAGAGCCGCGCGCCGGTGTTCCAGCTGGCGGCCGAGGTGGCGCTGGCCCACCACGAGCGTTGGGACGGCTCGGGCTATCCCCAGGGCCTGGCCGGCAAGGACATCCCCGAGTCGGCCCGCATCGTCGCCATCGCCGACGTGTTCGATGCGCTGAGCATGCGGCGGCCCTACAAGGAGCCCTGGCCGCTGGACCGCATCATGCAGGCGCTGCACGAGGGCACGGGATCGCATTTCGACCCGGAGATGGCGCCGGTGTTCGCCTCCATCCTGCCGCAGGTACTGCAGGTCAAGCAGCGCTGGGACCAGCGCGAGGCCGACGAGGGCGAGCCCTTCAGCGCCTCGGTCCTGCTCCCGCCCTGAACCGCCGTTCGGCTTCAGTTGCGCATCAACGCCTCGACCGGATCGAGCCGCGCCGCGTTGCGCGCCGGCAGGTAGCCGAACACCACGCCGATCAGCGTGGAGCACAGGAAGGCCGCGGCCATGGCGGTGCCGGAGAACGCCAGCGTGAAGGTGCTGGAGAACTGCGCGAACAGCGCGCCGATGCCCAGCGCCAGCGCGATGCCCAGCAGCCCGCCGCACAGACAGACCAGCACGGCCTCGATCAGGAACTGCTGCTGGATGTCGCCCTGGCGCGCGCCCACGGCCATGCGCACGCCGATCTCGCCGGTGCGCTCGGTCACGCTGACCAGCATGATGTTCATGACACCGATGCCGCCGACCACCAGCGAGATCACCGCGATGGCAGCGATCAGCAAGGTCAGCGCAGCGGTGGTCGATTCGATGGTCTGGCGGATGCTGTCGGTGTTGAGCACGTAGAAGTCCACGCGGCCATGGCGGCGTTCCAGCAACTGGCCGATGCCCTGCTCGGCCGCGGCCATGGGCATGCCGTCGGCCACGCGCACCGTGATGCTGGACAGGTAGGGCTGGCCCATGAGCCGGCGCATGGCCGTGGTGTAGGGCACGTAGACGTTGAGCCTGTCGCTGCCGGGGCCGAAGCCGCCGCTGGTCTTTTGCGTCACGCCGACCACGGTCACCGGCATGCCGCCCAGCAGCAGCACCTGGCCCAGCGGATCGCTGCCGGCGAACAGGCGCTCGCGCGTGTTGGCGTCGATCACCGCCACCTGGGCCAGCTCGCGCATGGCGTCGGCGTCCAGCCCCGTGCCCTCGGCCAGCGCCATGCCCTTCACGCGGAAGTACTGCTCGCCCACGCCGCTGACGGTCACGGCCGCATCGGCATTGCGCCAGCGCGCCGTCACGGCCGTCGCCACGTTGGGCGTCACGCTGTCCACATAGCCCTGGCCCATCAGCGCGTCGGCATCGCTGGGCAAGAGCGTCTGGATGCGCGCGGCGCGCGGGTCGCCGAAGCCGGTGCCCGAATACACCTCGATGGTGTTGGTGCCGATGGCGCTGATGTCGGCCAGCACCTTGCGCCGTGCGCCCTCGCCCAGCGCGACGACCGAGACCACCGAGGCGATGCCGATCACGATGCCCAGCATGGTGAGCAGCGTGCGCAGCTTGTGCGCGTTCATGGCGAGCAGCGCCATGCGCAGCGCCTCGCGCAGCCGGTCGGCCCAGCCGCCCAGCAGGCCGCGCGACGGGGCCTGCGCTTCGGGGCGCAGCACCGCGGCGGGCCTGGCCGACGCGCGCGGCGTGGGGCCGTCGGCCACCACGCGGCCGTCGCGCAGCTCGACGATGCGCTCGGCATGGCCGGCCACGCCCATGTCGTGCGTGACGATCACCACCGTATGGCCCAGCGCGTGCAGTTCGGCCAGGATGGTCATGACCTCGGCACCCGCGTGCGTGTCCAGCGCGCCCGTGGGTTCGTCGGCCAGGATCACGCTGCCGCCGTTCATGAGCGCGCGCGCGATCGACACGCGCTGCTGCTGGCCGCCCGAGAGCTTGCCGGGCGGGTGCTCGCCGCGCTCGGCCAGGCCCAGGCGTGCCAGCAGCGCCTGCGCGCGTTCGGCCCGCTCGGCGCGCGGCCGGTTGGCGTAGACGGCCGGCACCTCCACGTTGGCCTGGGCCGAAAGGTCGGGCAGCAGCTGGTAGCGCTGGAACACGAAGCCGAAATGCTCGCGCCGCAGCGCGGCCAGTGCGTCGGCGTCGAGCGCGCCGACGGCGCGGCCGGCCACGCGGTAGCTGCCACGCGTGGGCCGGTCCAGGCAGCCCAGGATGTTCATGAGCGTGGACTTGCCCGAGCCCGACTGGCCGACGATGGCCACCATCTCGCCGGCGTGGATGCTGAGGTCGATCTCCTGGAGCACGGCCAGCATGCCATCGGCCACGGGGAACTCGCGCCAGATGCCCTGCAGCGCGAGCAGCGGCACCCCATTCACCGGGGCGGCCCCATGCGCGCGCCTGCGCCACGCAGCGCCTGGGCATCGCCCAGCACCACGCGTTCGCCTTCCTGCAGGCCTTCGAGCACCTCGGCGCGCACCTTGTTGTCGATGCCGATGCGCACGCTGCGCGGCTGGGCCTGGCCCTGCGCGTCGAGCACGCGCACCTGCTGGCGGCCGTCGGGCGCGCGCACGCCGAGCGCGCCGACCGGGATCGTCAGCGCTCCCTTGGCCTCGCCGCGCACGATGTAGACCGTGGCCGTCATCGAGATGCGCAGCGCGCGGTCCGGGTTGGCCACGTCGAACAGCCCGTTGTAGTAGATGGCCGTGGCACTGGCCGTGCTGTTGCTGCTGGTCGAGGACGACAGCGTGCTGCCGGCACTGGTCTTGATCGCGTCGGTGGCCGGCTCCACTGTGCGCAGCTTGGCCTCGAAGCGCTTGTCGGGTTCGCCCAGGATCGTGAAGTACACGCGCTGGCCGGGCCGCACGCGGGTCACGTCGGCCTCGGAGATCGAGGCCTTCACGGTCATGGTGTCGACCTGGGCCAAGATGACGATGGTCGGCGTGGTCTGGTTGGCGTTGACGGTGGTGCCCTCCTCGGTCACCACGGCCACCACCTGGCCGGCGATCGGCGCGACGATGCGCGTGTAGCCCAGGTCCACGCGCGCGGTGTCCACGGTGATGCGGGCCTGGGCCACCTGGGCCTGCAGCGCGGCGACGCTGGCGCGGCCGGTGGCGACGGCCGCCTCGGCGGTGTCCAGGTTGGCCTGCGAGGTCGCGTCCTGCGCGCGCATGCGGCGTTCGCGGCCCAGCGTGGTCTCGCTCTGGGCCAGCGTGGCGCGGGCCGAGGCCAGTTGCGCCTGGATGCTGGCCAATGCGGCTTCGGCCGTACGGATCTTGTTCTGCTGCGGCACCGAGTCGATCTCGGCCACCAGCTGGCCGGCCTGCACCTCGTCGCCGAGCCTGACCTTGAGCGACTTCACCTGGCCCGAAACCTGGGCACCCACGCTGACCTGGCGGAAGGCCTGCAGCGTGCCGTTGGCCAGCACGGTGTTCTCGATGTCGGCCCGCGTCACGGGCGCGGTGACGTAGGCCGGCGGCGGCGCAGCCGCGAAGACCCCACGGTACAGGCCATAGGCCAGGGCGAGCAGGACGGCGGCGGCGAGGACGAGGCGCAGGCGCCGCGGTACAGGAGAAGACGGCATAGGCGGGCGGCATTCTCGGCCAGGGCCATGACGCCCCTGCCCGCCCGTGGGTAAAGCTTTGTGAACCGGCTAGGCCTGCTGCAGGTGCGCAAGCACGCCCTCGGCCGCCACCACGCCGCTGGCCATGCAGGCCGTCAGCAGGTAGCCGCCGGTGGGGGCTTCCCAGTCCAGCATCTCGCCGGCGCAGAACACGCTGGGCACGGCCTTGAGCATCAGGCCGGCGTCCAGCGCCTCCAGCGCCACGCCGCCCGCTGTGCTGATGGCCTCGGCCACCGGCCGCGGCGCCGCGAGTTGCAGCGGCACGGCCTTGATCGCCAGGGCCAGCGCGGCCGGATCGTGCAGGGTCTCGGGCACCAGCACCTCGTGCAGCAGCGCGAGCTTGATGCCGTCCAGCGCGAGCCGGCTCTTCAGGTGGCTGGACAGCGAGCGCGCGCCGCGTGGGTGGCGGCAGGCGGCCAGCACCTGCTCGGGCGTGCGGTCGGGCAGCAGGTCCAGCCACAGCCGGGCCTGGCCTGCTCGCACGATCTCCTCGCGCAGCAGGCGCGATGCCGCGTAGACCAGGCTGCCCTCGATGCCCGTGGCCGTGGCCACGAACTCGCCCTTGCGCGCGAACCAGCCGCCCTGGCCATCGGCACAGCGCAGCGCGACCGACTTGAAGGGCTGGCCCGCGAAGCGCTCGGCGAAGTGCGCGCTCCAGCCGGCACCGTCCTGCGCGCGCGGCGTGGGCACAAGGTCGAAGCCGCAATTGGCCGCCGCCAGCGGCGTGATCGCCACCTGGCGCGCGGCCAGCAGCGGCAGCCAGGCCGCGTCCGAACCCAGGCGCGGCCAGCTGGCGCCGCCCAGCGCCAGCACCGTCGCGGCGGGCCGGGTCTGCACCGGGCCGGCGGGCGCGTCGAATTGCAGGCTGCCGTCCCCGGTCCAGCCGGTCCAGCGGTGCCGCATGTGCAGGCGCACACCGGCTTCGCGCAGGCGGTGCAGCCAGCCGCGCAGCAGCGGCGCGGCCTTCATGTCGACCGGGAACACGCGGCCCGAAGTGCCGACGAAGGTGGCTACGCCCAGGCCCTCGGCCCAGTCGCGCACGCCCTGCGCATCGAGCCGCGCCAGCCAGCCTCCCACCACGCCCTGCTGCGCGCCATAGCGCGCCACGAAGCGCGCGGCGTCCTCGGAATGCGTGAGGTTAAGCCCGCCCTTGCCGGCCAGCAGGAACTTGCGGCCGACCGAGGGCATGGCGTCGTAGAGGTCGACCGACAGGCCGGCGCGGGCCAGCCGCTCGGCCGCCATCAGGCCGGCGGGGCCACCGCCGACCACCGCGATTTGCGGGGTCTGCCTCATGTTTTTCCTGCCGTGCACGGCGCCTGTTCAATAGCCGCTTTGGCTATGGCGGCTATAGCCTTTCGGCCCCCGCTTGGGTACTTGGTTTCTGTCACAATGCCGCGACTTTAGCCGTACCGTATCACCATAAAGGAAGCGACCAATGGCCAACGAATTGATCAAGCATGTGTCCGACGCGAGCTTCGAAGCCGATGTGCTGAAGTCCGCCACGCCCGTGCTGGTGGACTACTGGGCCGAATGGTGCGGCCCGTGCAAGATGATCGCCCCGATCCTGGACGACGTCGCCACCGGCTATGCCGGCAAACTGCAGATCGCCAAGATGAACGTGGACGAGAACCGCGACATCCCCGCCAAGTTCGGCATCCGCGGCATTCCCACGCTGATGCTGTTCAAGGGCGGCGAGCTGTCCGCCACCAAGGTCGGCGCCATGAGCAAGGCCCAGCTGACCGCGTTCATCGACCAGCAGCTCGCCTGAGCTTCGCTCCACCGCCTGCCCGAACCGGTCTTCCCCGCACCGGCCCATCGGACAGGCGTTCTTTCCTGTCATAATCCCCCGCAGTTCACCGCTACCCCCACCAGGGGCCAGCGGTTCGATTCAGGTGCAAGGCGCTCGCCGCCTCATCCGCACCACCTCCCCCGCGTAAGCCACCACTGAACTCCCCGACGGAGTCACCCCATGCACTTAAACGAACTCAAGGCTCTGCACGTGTCCGAAGTCCTGCGGCAGGCCGAGGAACTGGAGATCGAGAACACGGGCCGCATGCGCAAGCAGGAGCTGATGTTCGCCATCATCAAGAAGCGCGCGCGTGCCGGCGAGCAGGTGTTCGCCGACGGCGTGCTGGAAATCCTGCCCGATGGCTTCGGTTTCCTGCGCAGCCCGGACACCAGCTACACCGCCAGCACCGACGACATCTACATCAGCCCGAGCCAGGTGCGGCGCTTCAACCTGCACACCGGCGACATGATCGAGGGCGAGGTGCGCACGCCCAAGGACGGCGAGCGCTACTTCGCGCTGAACAAGCTGGACAAGGTCAACGGCGGCGGCCCCGAAGAGAACAAGCACAAGGTCATGTTCGAGAACCTGACCCCGCTGTTCCCCAAGGAGCAGATGAAGCTCGAGCGCGAGCTCAAGGGCGACGAGAACATCACCGGCCGCATCATCGACATCGTCGCGCCCATCGGCAAGGGCCAGCGCGCGCTGCTGGTGGCCCCGCCCAAGAGCGGCAAGACGGTCATGATGCAGCACATCGCGCACGCCATCGCGGCCAACTATCCCAACAGCTACATGATGGTGCTGCTGGTCGACGAGCGTCCGGAAGAAGTGACCGAGATGCAGCGCTCGGTCAAGGGCGAGGTCATCGCCTCCACTTTCGACGAGCCCGCCGCCCGCCACGTGCACGTGGCCGAGATGGTGATCGAGCGTGCCAAGCGCCTGGTCGAGCTCAAGAAGGACGTGGTGATCCTGCTGGACTCCATCACGCGCCTGGCCCGTGCCTACAACAACGTCGTGCCCTCCTCGGGCAAGGTGTTGACCGGCGGTGTGGATTCCAACGCGCTGCAGCGCCCCAAGCGCTTCCTGGGCGCGGCCCGCAACGTGGAAGAAGGCGGCTCGCTGACCATCATCGGCACCGCCCTGGTGGACACCGGCAGCCGCATGGACGAAGTGATCTTCGAAGAGTTCAAGGGCACGGGCAACTGCGAAATCCACCTGGACCGGCGCCTGTACGAGAAGCGCGTGTTCCCCTCGATCCAGCTGAACCGCAGCGGCACGCGCCGCGAGGAACTGCTGCTGGCCCCCGAGATCCTGCAAAAGAGCCGCATCCTGCGCCAGTTCATGTACAACATGGACGAGATCGAATCCATGGAGCTGATGCTCAAGAACATGCGCGCGACGAAGACCAACACCGAGTTCTTCGACATGATGCGCCGCGGCGGCTGATCCCCTTGCCCGTGAATATGTGATAATCGCAGGCTTTTCGCGGCAAGTATTTCGGCTTTGGATTGCATGAGAGGTTCATGCAAGGCACGGGACGGCTGCCGCAGCTGAAACAGAGGAATTCCCATGAAAGAAGGCATCCACCCGAACTACCGCGAAGTGGTGTTCCAGGACATGTCCAACAACTTCCAGTTCGTCACGCGTTCGTGCGTGAACACCAAGGAAATGATCAAGCTGGAAGACGGCCGCGAACTGCCGCTGTTCAAGCTGGACACCTCGAGCGAATCGCACCCCTTCTACACCGGCACGCAGAAGTCGGTGGACAACATGGGTGGCCGCGTCGAGCGCTTCCGCAACCGCTTCGGCAAGACCGCTGCCAAGTAAGCAGCTGTTCGCAAGGCACGCAGCCCAAGGGCAGCCCGGTTCGACCGCGCTGCCCTTTTTGCTGCCCTCTTCCATCTTCTCCCGCCAGTGAACCAGCCCAGTCCCGCCATCGTCGCCCAGAGTTCGGTCCGCCGCCTGCCGCGCTGGCCCTTGCTGCTGCTCTGTGCTGCCTATGTGCTGGCCGGGTTCGTCGGGCGCGACCCGCTCAAGAACACCGACGTCGCCACCTTCGGCACCATGCTGGAGCTGGTCGCCGGCACCACCTCGTGGTGGGACCCCACGCTGATGGGCCAGCCCGAACCCGGCGTGCTGCTGCCGTTCTGGCTGGGCGCCGGTGCGCTGGCGCTGGCTCCGTCCTGGGTCGACCCGGCCTTCGCCGCGCGCATCCCCTTCATGCTGCTGTTGGCCGCGGCGCTGGCCTGCACCTGGTACGGCGTGTACTACCTGGCCCGCGCGCCGCGCGCCCAGCCGGTGGCCTTCGCCTTCGGTGGCGAGGCCCGCCCGGCGGACTACGCGCGTGCGCTGGCCGACGGCGGCCTGCTGGCCTTGCTGGCCTGCCTGGGGCTGGCCCAGCTCTCGCACGAGACCTCGCCGGCGCTGGTGCAGCTCAGCTGCGCAGCGCTGGCCTTCTTCGGCCTGGCAGCCCTGCCCTATCGCCAGGCCCAGGCGCTGGCCGCCCTGGCGGCCGGCCTGTTCGGCCTGGCGCTGTCCGGTGCCCCCACCGTGGCGGGGCTGCTGGGCCTGGGAGGCGCAGCCACCAGCCTGATCGAGCGCGGCGAGGACGACAGCCCGGCCGACCGGCGCCGTGCCGCCCTGTGCGTGCTGGTGCTGACGCTGGCGGCTGCGGGCACCGCCTTCGCGCTCGACCTGTGGCAATGGCGCATCGCGTTGCCGGCTGCGCAGTGGAGCAGCTGGCGCAGCCTGGGCCGCCTGCTGCTGTGGTTCACCTGGCCGGTCTGGCCGCTGGCGCTGTGGACGCTGTGGCGCTGGCGCAGCCAGCTGCTGGGCGGCCGGCCCGAACGGCATTTCGCCATCCCGCTGTGGTTCCTGCTCGTGCTGCTGGGCGGCACGCTGGTGGCCCCGCCCTCCGACCGCGCCCTGTTGCTGGGCCTGCCGGCCATGGCCGCGCTGGCCGCCTTCGCGCTGCCGACCTTCGGCCGCAGCATGGGGGCGCTGATCGACTGGTTCACGCTGCTGTTCTTCTCCAGCTGCGCCATCACGATCTGGGTCATCTGGATCTCGCTACAGACCGGCGTACCGGCCAAGCCGGCCGCCAACGTGTTCAAGCTGGCGCCGGGCTTCGAACCGGTGTTCTCGCCGCTCGCCTTCGTGCTGGCTCTGGTCGCCACGGGGGTCTGGATCTGGCTGCTGCGCTGGCGTGTCGGCCGCCACCCGTCCGCGATCTGGAAGAGCCTGGTGCTGCCGGCCGGCGGCACGGCGCTGTGCTGGTTCCTGCTCATGACGCTGGGCCTGCCCACGCTGAACTACGCGCGCAGCTACGCGCCGCTGGTGCGCCTGGTGCAGGCGCAGATGCAGGGCCCGCAGGGCTGCGTAGAGATCCACGGCTTCACGCGCGCGCAGATCGCGGCCTTCCGCTTCCACGGTGGCATGAACCTGCGGCCAGCCACGGACCAGCCTTCCGCCTGCCCCTGGCTCCTGGTGCATTCGGATGCCACCTCCACGCTGCGCGCCACCATCGGCGCCCAGCCCTGGGCCCTGGTGGGCTCCGTCCGCCGCCCGGCCGACAAGGACGAGGACATGCTGCTGTTCCGGCGCTGATGGCGTCGGCGGAACTCTCGCGCATCGCCCGGCACGCCGGCACCATCCTGGTCGGCCAACTGGCCGTGATGGCCTTCGGCGTGACCGACACGCTGGTGGCCGGCCGCCATTCCGATGCGGCACTGGCCGCGTTGTCGGTCGGCTCTGCCCTGTACATCAGCGTCTATGTCGGCCTCATGGGCGTGCTGCAGGCCCTGCTGCCGGTCTGGGCCGAACTGCGCGGCGGCGGCCGCGGCCAGGAGATCGGCCGCTCGGTGCGCCAGTCGCTCTACCTGGCCGCCGCCTGCGCCCTGCTCGGCTGCGGCGCGCTGCTGGCGCCCGCGCCGCTGCTGCGCTGGGCCGATGTGCCACCGGCCATGCGCGCCGAGGTGCAGGACTACCTGGCCGTGCTGGCCATGGCCTTGCCGCCCGCGCTGCTGTTCCGTCTCTACAGCACCTTGAACCAGGCGCTGGCCCGGCCGCTGTTCGTGACCTGGCTGCAGGTCATCGGCCTGGCGCTCAAAGTGCCGCTGTCCATCTGGTTCACCTTCGGCGGCGCGGGGCTGCCGGCGAGCGGCGCGGTCGGCTGCGCCTGGGCCACGCTGGTCGTGAACTACGCCATGCTGGCCGTGGCCTGGTGGATGCTGCACAGCCAGCCGCTCTATGCCGAACTGGCCATCCGCGCCCGCATCGAGGCGCCGGACTGGCGCCGGCTGGCCGAGTTCCTGCGGCTCGGCGTACCGGCCGGCCTCGCGGTGCTGGTCGAGGTGACCTCGTTCACGCTGATGGCGCTCATGATCGCGCGGCTGGGCACGGTGGCATCGGCCGGCCACCAGATTGCCGCCAGCATGACGGCCGTGCTCTACATGGTTCCGCTGTCGCTGGGCCTGGCGACCAGCGCGCGCGTGAGCTGGTGGCGTGGCCAGGACGACGCGGGCCGCGCACGCGCGAGCCTGCGCACCGGCCTGGCCCTGGCCGCCGGCATGGCGCTGCTGCTGGCCGGCACGGTGGCGCTGCTGCGCGAGCCCATCGCCGCGCTGTACGCGGGCAGCCCGGCCGTGGCTGCGGTGGCGGCAAGCCTCCTGGGCTGGGTCGCGCTGTACCACCTGGCGGATGCGGTGCAGGCGGTGAGCGTGTTCGTGCTGCGCAGCTACCGCGTGACGCTGGCGCCGCTGCTGGTCTACGGCCTGCTGCTGTGGGGCGTGGGCCTGTACGGCGGGCAGTTGCTGGCCTACCGCGGCCTGGGGCCCTGGCCGGCGCTGCAGTCGCCTACGGCCTTCTGGATGGCGGGTGCCGCTGCACTGGGCACCACCGCCGCCGTCTTCCTGCTGCTGCTCTGGCGCCTCACACGGGCGCGCTGAGCGGCGCGCTGGCCCGCACGCGACTGGCGGGGAACACGATGGCAAAGCGCGAGCCCTTGCCCAGCGCCGACTGGATGCGCAGCTCGGCACCATGGCGCTGCACCACGTGCTTGACGATGGCCAAGCCCAGGCCCGTGCCGCCGGTCTCGCGCGAGCGGCTGCGGTCCACGCGGTAGAAGCGCTCGGTCAGGCGCGGCAGGTGCTCGGGGGCCACGCCGGGGCCGGTGTCCTCGACGGAGAACTCCAGCTGGCCGGCCGGCAGCGTCTGCCAGGCCACCTTCACACTGCCGCCACCCGGCGTGTAGCGCACCGCATTGCTCACGAGGTTGGACAGCGCGCTCATGAGCTCGGTGCGCGAGCCCGCCAGCGCCAGCGCCGGCGGCGGCGCGAACTCCAGCGCATGGGGCGCGCTCTGGCCTGCCGTCAGCAGCGCCGACAGGGCCTGGACCTCGTCCTCGCATTCCGCGCTGAGCTGGTCCAGCGCCGTCCATTCGCCGCGGCCAGGTGGTGGGCTGCCTTCGATGCGCGACAGCGTCAGCAGGTCGCTGACCAGGGTCTGCATGCGCGAGGCCTGCTGCGCCATGAGTTCCAGGTAGCGCGCCCGCTCGGTCTCGTCCAGCGGCAGCGACTGCAGCGTCTCCACGAAGCCGGTCAGCACCGTGAGCGGCGTGCGGATCTCGTGCGAGACGTTGGCCACGAAATCGCGCCGCATCGCCTCGGCCTGCTCGAGTGCCGTGACGTCGTTGGACAGCATGAGCCGCCGGCCTTCGCCGTAGAAGTGCAGGCGCACGGCCAGCCGCACCGGGCGGCCGGCGCTGTCGCCACGGCCGGTGACGATGGCGTTGCGTGTGGGGTCGGGGTTGGCGTAGTAGGCCGTGAAGGCCGGGTCGCGCACCAGATTGCCGATCAGTTGCTCGTGGTCGCGCTCGGTGTCGATGCCGAAGTGCGCGGCCGCCGTCGGATTGCACCAGTTGATGCGCCCCTCCGCGTCCAGCAGGATCACACCGTTGGACGAGGCCTGGATCGCTTCGAGGAATTCCTGCAGCCGGCGCTCGCTGTCCTGCTGGCGGCGTTCTCCGATGCGCTGCTGGCGGCGCAGCCGGTCCGCGAACTCGCCCCACAGGCCGCCCATGCGCGGCAGGTTCTGGGGGTCGCCGTCACGCAGGCTGCGCAGCACGCGCAGCGCGCGCACCAGGTCGACCACCCACCAGGCCAGGCCCGCCAGCAGCATGCCGGCGCAGGCGGCAGGCCAGCCCCGCAACCACCAGCCCATGGCGGCACCGGCCACCAGCAGGACGACGAAACTCGTGAAACGCAACCACATGCGGACGATTGTCGCGGCTGCCCGCGCGGGCTGAGGTTCAGGAGGCGGACGCCGACGTGGAAGGCGCCGACGCGACGCGTGCGGCGCGGGTGGTGGCCACGGGTGCGACCGGCTGCGCCGTGATGCGGTAGCCCGCGCCGCGCACCGTCTCGACCATGGGGCCGGCCGCGCCCAGTGCCTCGCGCAGGCGCTTGACGTGCACGTCCACCGTGCGTTCCTCGATGAACACGTGGTCGCCCCAGACACGGTCCAGCAGCTGCGAACGGCTGTGCACGCGCTCGGCATGCTGCATGAGGTAGTGCAGCAGCTTGAACTCGGTCGGGCCCATCTTGAGCGGCTGGCCCTCGAAGCTCACGCGGTGCGTCGAGCTGTCCAGCAGCAGCGCGCCGATCTGCACCGAACCACCGGCCTGCTCCGGCGCGCGGCGCCGCAGCACGGCGCGGATGCGCGCCAGCATCTCCTTGGTGGAGAACGGCTTGGCGATGTAATCGTCGGCGCCCGCATCCAGGCCGGCCACGCGGTCGTGCTCGTCGCCGCGCGCGGTCAGCATGATGATGGGCACGGCCTTGGTGCGCGGGTCGGCGCGCCACTTGCGCGCCAGCGACAGGCCGCTCTCACCGGGCAGCATCCAGTCCAGCAGGATCACGTCGGGCAGCACCGCGTCCAGCTCGACCTGCGCGGTCACGCTGTCCATGGCCCAGGTCGGCTGGAAGCCGCTGTGGCGCAGGTTCACGGCCAGCAACTCGGCGATCGCGGGCTCATCCTCGACGATCAGGACACGCGGCATGTGCTTCATTGGACGGCGGACTCGACCTGTTCCATGCTGGCATGGCGCACGTCGGCTCCCTTGACGATGTAGATGATGAACTCGGCGATGTTCTTGGCGTGGTCGCCAATGCGCTCGATGGCCTTGGCCAGGAACAGCAGGTCCAGGCTGGCGGAGATGGTGCGCGGGTCTTCCATCATGTAGGTGATGAGCTTGCGCACGAAGCCGTCGAACTCGCGGTCGATCAGGTCGTCCTCCTTGAGGATGCTGACGGCGGCCGCCGTGTCCAGCCGCGCGAACGCGTCCAGCGCCTTGCGCAAGAGGCCCGAGGCCAGATCGGCCGAGACGCGCAGGTCCAGCGTCGGCAGCTGGCGCGCCGAGCCGCTCTGCGCAATGGACTTGGCCATGCGCGCGATCTTGGCGGATTCGTCGCCCACGCGCTCCAGGTTGGCCGTGGTCTTGGAGATCGCCAGCAGCAGGCGCAGGTCGCGCGCGGTCGGCTGGCGTCGGCCGATGATGGAGGCCAGCTCGCGGTCGATCTCCACTTCCATGGCGTTGACCTGCTGCTCGGCCGCCTCGACCTCGTCGGCCACCTCGGTGCTGAACTGGGCCAGCGCGTAGATCGCCTTGCGGATCTGCGATTCCACGAGCCCGCCGAGTTCCATGACGCGGCTGGACACGTTGTTCAGTTCGGCATCGAACTGGGTCGAAAGATGTTTGTCCGACATGTTGTGTTCCCTCTTGGACCAATGATCCGGATCAGCCGAAGCGGCCGGTGATGTAGTCCTCGGTCTCCTTGCGCTTGGGCTTGAAGAACAGCTGCTCGGTGGCGCCGAACTCCATCAGGTCGCCCAGGTACATGTAGGCCGTGTAGTCGCTGCAGCGGGCCGCCTGCTGCATGTTGTGGGTCACGATCACCACCGTGTATTCGGTCTTCAGTTCGGTGATCAGCTCCTCGATCTTGGAGGTCGAGATCGGGTCCAGTGCCGAGCAGGGTTCGTCGAGCAGCAGCACCTCGGGCTTGATGGCGATGCCGCGGGCGATGCACAGGCGCTGCTGCTGGCCGCCGGACAGGCCCGAACCGCTCTGGTTCAGCTTGTCCTTGACCTCGGTCCACAGCGCGGCCTTGCGCAGTGCCCACTCCACACGCTCTTCCATGTCGGTGGCCGAGAGGTTCTCGAACAGCTTCACGCCGAAGGCGATGTTGTCGTAGATCGACATCGGGAACGGCGTGGGCTTCTGGAACACCATGCCGACCTTGGCACGCACCAGGGCCACGTCCTGCTTGCTCTCCAGCAGGTTCTCGCCGTCCAGGATGATCTGGCCTTCGGCGCGCTGCTCGGGATAGAGCTCGAACATGCGGTTGAAAGTGCGCAGCAGCGTGGACTTGCCACAGCCCGAGGGGCCGATGAAGGCGGTGACCTTCTTCTCGGGGATTTCGAGGTTGATGCCCTTGAGGGCGTGGAACTTGCCGTAGTAGAAGTTCAGGTCCTTGACGGCGATCTTGGCGCGTTCCGTCACCGGGGCGGCGATGCTTGCGGGCATATCGGTTCTCTCTTGGGATTCGGTTTACTGCTTGGAGCGCGTCAGCACGCGGGCCAGGATGTTCAGGCCCAGCACGGCCACCGTGATCAGGAACACACCGGCCCAGGCCAGCTGTTGCCAGTTCTCGTACGGGCTCATCGCGAACTTGAAGATCGTCACCGGCAGGCTGGCCATGGGCTCGCCCATGCTGGAGGTCCAGAACTGGTTGTTCAGTGCGGTGAACAGCAGCGGTGCGGTCTCGCCGGCGATGCGGGCCACGGCCAGCAGCACACCGGTCACGACACCGGCACGGGCCGCGCGCAGCGTGATCGCCATGATCACCTTCCACTTGGGCGTGCCCAGGGCATAGGCGGCCTCGCGCAGGCCGGGCGGCACCAGCTGCAGCATGTTCTCGGTGGTGCGGATCACCACGGGGATCACGATCAGCGCCAGCGCGATGGAGCCGGCGATGCCCGAGAAGGAGCGCATCTGCGTGACGACCACGGCATAGACGAACAGGCCGATCACGATGGACGGGGCCGACAGCAGGATGTCGTTGACGAAGCGCGTCACCGACGCCAGCCAGCCCTTGGGTTCGTACTCGGCCAGGTAGATGCCGGCCATGATGCCGATGGGCGTGCCCACGCAGGTGGCGACCAGCACCATCAGGAAGGAACCGTACAGCGCGTTGGCGATGCCGCCCGCCTCGTTCGGCGGCGGCGTCATCTCGGTGAAGGTGGCGATGGCCAGGCCACCGACGCCCAGGCGGATGGTTTCCCAGAGGATCCAGACCAGCCAGAACACGCCGAAGGCCATGGCCCCCAGCGACAGGAACAGCGCGATCTGGTTGACCCGCTTGCGGCTGGCGTACTTGGCGGCCTTGCCGGCCTCGTAGGCGGCCTTGTTGAGCAGGGTCTGGCTGGTGCTGGGTGCGGGATTGGGAGTGGCGCTCACGACTTGGCTCCTTCGCTCTTGCGCAGGCGGGCCAGCAGCAGCTTGGAGCAGGACAGCACGACGAAGGTGATGAAGAACAGGACCAGGCCGAGATACATCAGTGCCGCCTGGTGCAGGCCGGCACCGGCTTCGGCGAATTCGTTGGCCAGGGCCGAGGTGATGGAGTTGGCGGCCTGGAACAGGCTCAGCGAATCGAGCTGGTTCATGTTGCCGATCACGAAGGTGACGGCCATGGTCTCGCCCAGCGCGCGGCCCAGGCCCAGCATGATGCCGCCGATGACGCCGGCCTTGGTGTAGGGCAGCACGACCTTGGACATGACTTCCCAGGTGGTGGCACCCAGGCCGTAGGCCGATTCCTTGAGCAAGGGCGGCGTCACTTCGAACACGTCGCGCATCACCGAAGCGATGAACGGGATGATCATGATGGCCAGGATGATGCCGGCCGACAGGATGCCGATGCCCACCGGGGGGCCGGAGACCAGCGCGCCCAGGTAGGGCACGCCGTTCAGAAGACTTTGCAGCGGTTGCTGCACGTAGGTCGACAGGATGGGGCCGAACACCAGCAGGCCCCACATGCCGTAGACGATGGACGGCACCGCAGCCAGCAGCTCGATGGCCGTGCCCAATGGGCGCTTGAGCCAGGCTGGCGACAGTTCGGTCAGGAACAACGCGATGCCGAAGCTGACGGGCACGGCGATCAGCAGCGCGATGACGGAGGTCGTCAACGTGCCGTAGATCATGACCAGGCCGCCGAACTCTTCCTGCACCGGATCCCAGGTGGTGCTGGTCAGGAACGACAGGCCGTACTTGGAGATCGCCGGCCAGGCGCCCTGGATCAGCGACAGCAGGATGCCGATCAGCAGCAGCAGCGTGAGCCAGGCCGCGCCCTTGGCGGCCAGGCCAAACAGCCTGTCTGCCATGGGACCACTGCGGGCCTTCTTGGGGGGAGGTGTTGTCATCGCGCGTTCGCCCCCTTTGCCGACACCCTTGCCGGACAGATCGAAAGGGGCGCCGTTCGCTGGAAGTGTAGAAGACACGTCAGTGGCTCGGCTGGTTCATGTCGCAGGACTGGTGGCTAATCAGTTCGCAGCCAGCGCGACCGGCTTGCCGGAAGCGTCGACGATCTGGCCCCAGGACTTCTCGATCACGCTCTTGACGGCGGCAGGCATCGGCACGTAGTCCAGGTCGCTGGAGGTCTTGTCGCCTTCCTTGTAGGCCCACGAGAAGAACTTCAGGGCGGAAGCGGCCACGGCCGGCTTGTCCTGCTTCTTGTGCATCAGGATGAAGGTCGCGCCGGTGATGGGCCAGGCACCGTCGCCGGTCTGGTTCGTCAGGATCTGGTAGAAGCTCTTGTCCCACTGGGCGCCGGCGGCGGCTGCCTTGAAGGCCTCGTCATCCGGGTGCGGGAACTTGCCCGATGCGTTCTGCAGCAGGGCGTAGGTCATCTTGTTCTGCTTGACGTAGGCGTACTCGACGTAACCGATCGAGTTGGGCAGGCGACCGACGAACGCGGCCACGCCTTCGTTGCCCTTGCCACCCGCACCAGTGGGCCAGTTCACGGCCGTGCCTTCACCGACCTTGTCCTTCCACTCGGCGTTGACCTTGGAGAGGTAGTTGGTGAACAGGAAGCTGGTGCCCGAACCGTCGGCGCGACGCACCGGGGCGATGGCAGCGTCCGGCAGCTTCACGCCGCTGTTCAGGGCCACGATGGCGGGGTCGTTCCACTTGGTGATCTTGCCCAGGTAGATGTCGCCCAGCACCTGGCCGCTGAGCTTCAACTCGCCGGCCTTGATGCCCTGGATGTTGACCACGGGGATCACGCCGCCGATCACGGTGGGGAACTGCATCAGGCCCTTGGCTTGCAGGTCGGCATCCTTCAGGGGCGCGTCGGAAGCGCCGAAGTCCACGGTCTTGGCTTCGATCTGCTTGAGGCCAGCGCCGGAACCGACGGACTGGTAGTTCACCTTGGTGCCGGTGGCCTTGTGGTAATCGGCAGCCCACTTGGCGTACAGGGGGGCCGGGAAGCTGGCGCCGGCGCCGGTCACGTCCTGGGCCGAAGCGAAGCCCGAGAGGGCCAGGCCCAGCAGGCCGATGGTGGAGAAGCGGATCGTCGATTGCATGAAAACCTCTTGCGGTGCTGAAGGTTGGTAACCAGGCGGCAGGATTGCCACCCTCGATGGCCGTGAATTTAAGAAGCTTGTGTGACAGCAACATGACACGAAAACGGTATGCAGACTTTTGCAAAAGCGCGCAGCGTTGCAGTGCAGCATCGGTGCTAGCATCCCGCCCCAGCCATGCAGAACGGAACCCTTCTCGCCGCCCTCGACCTGGGCTCCAACAGCTTTCGGCTGGAGATCGGCCGTCTGGACCATGGCCAGATCCGCCGCACCGAGTACCTCAAGGAAGTGGTGCGCCAGGGCAACGGCCTGGACGAAGCCCGCAACCTCAGCGAAGACGCGATGCAGCGCGGGCTGGACTGCCTGGCCCGGTTCGCCGAACGCCTGGCCGGCTTCCAGAAGCACCAGGTGCGCGCCGTCGCCACGCAGACGCTGCGCGAAGCGCGCAACCGCGACG
The DNA here is from genome assembly GCF_964253035.1 of Pseudorhodoferax sp. LjRoot39. Taxonomy (NCBI): domain Bacteria; kingdom Pseudomonadati; phylum Pseudomonadota; class Betaproteobacteria; order Burkholderiales; family Comamonadaceae; genus Pseudorhodoferax; species Pseudorhodoferax sp. LjRoot39. The sequence goes on from NZ_CAXUQL020000001.1 coordinate 5,241,579, forward strand.
AGTTCCTGCGCCGCGGCCATGCCATCCTGGGTTTCCCGATCGACGTGATCCCGGGCCGCGAAGAGGCCCGGCTGATCTACCAGGGCGTCTCGCGCCTGCTGCCGCAGTCCGAGGAACGCCGCCTGGTGGTGGACATCGGCGGGCGCTCGACCGAGATGATCCTGGGCCAGGGCTTCGAGGCCCGGGTCATGGAATCCTTTCGCGTGGGCAGCGTGGCCTGGTCCATGCGCTACTTTCCCAAGGGCGAATTCACGGCCGACGCCTTCCGCATGGCCCAGATCGCAGCCGAGGCGGTGCTGGACGAAGCCCTGGCCGCCTATGGTGCCGGCCATTGGGACACGGCCTACGGCGCCTCCGGCACGGTCGGCGCGGTGGCCGACATGCTGGCCGCGGCCGGCGGCCCGCCCGGCCTGATCCCGCGCGCCGGCCTGGAATGGCTGCGCGAACGCCTGCTCAAGGCCCGCTCGGTCGACAAGCTGCAGCTCGAGGGCATGAAGGACGACCGCAAGCTCGTGATCGGCGGTGGCCTGTCGGTGCTGCTGGCGATCTTCGATCTGCTGGGCATCAGCGAGATGTACGCGGCCGACGGCGCGCTGCGCCACGGCGTTCTCTACGACCTCATGGAACGCGACGGTGCCGACAGCGACGTGCGCTCGGCCTCGGTGCGCCGGCTGGCGCGCAAGTTCGACACCGACCAGGCCCAGGCCCAGCGCGTGGGCAACGTGGCCAACCAGTTCTTCGCGCAGCTGCAGGCCGGCGGCGAGCAAACGGCCGAGGAAATCGACCGCATGCAGCGCAAGCTGTCCTGGGCCGCGCAGCTGCACGAGATCGGCTTTCTGATCTCGCACAGCAGCTACCACCGCCATGGCGCCTACGTGCTCGACAACGCCGATGCGCCGGGCTTCGCCATGCCCGAACTGCACCGGCTGAGCCAGCTGGTGCTGGGCCACCGCGGCAAGCTCAGGAAGCTGGAGGCCGACCTGGCGGACCCTGCCCTGGCCCAGCAGCTGCTGGCCTTGCGGCTGGCCGTGATCCTGTGCCATGCCCGGCGCGATCCCGACATCGACGGTCTCAAGCTCTCGGCCGGCAAGGGCCGCCAGGCCTCGCGCACGCTGAGTTGCCGCACCGGCTGGACCGAGGCCTTCCCACAGTCCGCGCACCTGCTGCGCGAGGAAGCCCAGGCCTGGTCCAAGACCCCGTGGCCGCTGGCCCTCGGCGGTTTTTAACGGCTTTTAGCCGCCCCTGGCGCTTTGCTTATAACCAAGCACACATAGCGCCAGAACAAATAAGTAGTTTGGATCTAAGGACTCCTTCCTTAGAGTACGCGGGTTTCCACTGAGTCTTGACCCCGCCGGCCCTGCGCGGCCACCGCCTTCTCAAGCACCACGATGTACAAATACACAGATTTCGACCGCGAGTTCGTCCAGCTGCGTGCTGCCCAGTACCGTGACCAGCTCGAGCGCTGGCAGAAGGGCGAGCTGGCGGAAGACGAATTCCGCCCGCTGCGGCTGCAGAACGGCTGGTATGTGCAGCGCTTCGCGCCCATGCTGCGCGTCGCCGTGCCCTATGGCGAGCTGCAGTCCGCCCAGCTGCGCGTGCTGGCGAAGATCGCCCGCGAGTACGACGACCGCGGCGCGCACGACCTGGCCAAGGCCAACGCCGGCCTGTCGGACCTGACCAGCCTGCCCGACCATGTGGCCCACTTCACCACGCGCCAGAACGTCCAGTACAACTGGATTCCGCTGGACAAGAGCGCCGACGTGATGGACCTGCTGGCCAGTGTCAACATGCACGGCATCCAGACCAGCGGCAACTGCATCCGCAACATCACCAGCGACGAGCGCGCCGGCATCGCGGTGGACGAGATCGTCGACCCGCGCCCCTTCGCCGAGATCCTGCGCCACTGGAGCACGCTGCACCCCGAGTTCGCGTTCCTGCCGCGCAAGTTCAAGATCGCCATCAGCGGTGCCACCGACGACCGCGCCGCCACCTTCTGGCACGACGTGGGCCTGCACGTGGTGCGCAACGCCGCCGGCGAGGTGGGCTTTCGCGTGCTGGTCGGCGGCGGCATGGGCCGCACGCCCGTGGTGGGCACGGTGATCCGCGAGTTCCTGCCCTGGAACCAGATCATCAACTACCTGGAAGCCGTGGTCCGCGTCTACAACCGCTGGGGCCGGCGCGACAACATCTACAAGGCGCGGATCAAGATCCTCGTGAAGGCCGAAGGCCAGCGCTACATCGATGAGGTCGAAGAGGAATACGCTGCCATCCTGGCGCACGACGGCGCGGCCCACACCATCACCCAGGCCGAGCTCGACCGCGTGTCGGCCTCCTTCCACGCGCCCGCCCGGCCCGCCGCCGCCGAGGTCGACACCGCACTGCGCGCCGCCGCGCAACTCGACGCCAAGAGCGACGTGGACTACACGCGCTGGCTGCAGCAGAACGTGGCGCCGCACAAGAACCCCGAGCTGCGCATCGTCACGCTGTCCTTCAAGCGCGTGGGCTTCGCGCCCGGCGACGCCACGGCCGACCAGCTCGACCGCGCGGCCGACCTGGCCGACCGCTTCAGCGCCGGCGAAGTGCGCGTCACGCACGACCAGAACCTGGTGCTGCCCTGGGTGCGCGCCGAAGAACTGCCGGCGCTCTGGCAGGAGGCCCGCAAGCTGGGCCTGGCCAAGTCCAACGTGCGCCTGCTGACCGACATGATCGCCTGTCCCGGCGGCGACTTCTGCGCGCTGGCCAACGCCCGCTCGCTGCCGATCGCGCACGCCATCACGGCCCGCTACCAGGACATGGACGAGCTGCACGATCTGGGCGAGATCGACCTGCACATGAGCGGGTGCATCAACTCCTGCGGCCACCACCACACCGGCCACATCGGCATCCTGGGCGTCGACAAGGACGGCCAGGAGTGGTACCAGATCACGCTGGCCGGCTCGGACGGCTCCAACCTGTCGGGCGCGCCTGCAGCCGGCAAGGTGGTCGGCCCGTCCTTCGCCGCGGCCGAAGTGCCCGAAGTGATCGAGGCCCTGCTGGACACCTACCGCGCCCAGCGCAGCGGCGGCGAGACCTTCATCTCCACGCTGCGCCGCGTCGGCCACGACCCGTTCAAGGCCGCGGCCAATGCCGCCCGCGTCAGCACGGCGCGCAAGCCCGAAGCCCAGACCGCCTGAAGAAGAGCCGCCACGATGAACATCCTGACTTTCGAAGCCCACCAGGCCCCGGCCGAAGGCGACGCCAGCACGCTGGTGGTGGACAACACCGTCGATCCGCGCAGCATCGCGCTGGACGGCGTGCAGCGCATCGACCTCCACTTCCCCAAGTTCACCGACGGCCGCGCCTACAGCCAGGCCTACCTGCTGCGCCGCCGCCTGGGCTTCACGGGCGAGATCCGCGCCACGGGCGATGTGCTGATCGACCAGCTGGTGCAGATGGCCCGTTCGGGCTTCACGACGGCCGTGCTGCGCCAGGGCCTGAAGGCCGACGCCGCCCAGCGGCAGTTCGACCGCTTCAAGGGCTTCTACCAGGGCGATGCGTCGCACCCGGCGCCGCATTTCGCCGATGCCGACGCGGCCGAAGTCGAGCACCAGGTCGCCGCCTGAGCGAGCGAGGAATCCGCCATGTCCAGCATCGACCTCGCCCGCATCAACACCGAACTCGGCCGCAACGCGCCCGCGCTGGTGGATTGGGCCCTCGGCCTGCACCAGCCGGCCATCGTCACCACCAACTTCCGCCCGTTCGAGGCGGTCATCCTGCACCTGGTCACGCAGGCGAAGCCGGATGTGCCGGTGGTGTGGATGGACAACGGCTACAACACCGAGGCCACCTACCGCTTCGTCGACGAAGTCACCCAGCGCCTGAAGCTGAACCTGCACGTCTACCTGCCGCGCCGCTCGCGTGCACACCGTGAAGCCGTGGAAGGCGCCACGCCTGCGCTGGACGACCCGCGGCACCAGGCCTTCACCGAGGAAGTGAAGCTGGAGCCCTTCACCCGCGCGCTGCGCGAGATGGCGCCCAAGGTCTGGTTCACCGCCTTGCGCGCGACCGACACCGCCGTGCGTGCCCAGATGGAGCCGGTGAGCCTCAACCCCGACGGCCTGATCAAGGTCGCGCCCTTGCTGCACTGGTCGTCCAAGGAACTGCACGACTACTGCAAGGAACACGACCTGCCCAACAACTTCGACTATGTGGACCCCACCAAGGGTGAAGACAACCGCGAATGCGGCCTGCACCTGAGCCACTGAAGCCCACCTGAACCGATCAGGCCCATCCTGGCGCACCGAACAACCGACCCAACCATGAACGCCCGCACCCAATTCGAAGAACAAGCCGACGTGCTGCACCCGCCCGTTGCCCATGCGCCGCTGGCCGATGCCCAGCTCGACGCACTGGAAGAAGAAGCCATCTTCATCCTGCGCGAGGTGGCGGCCGCGTTCGAGCGCCCGACGCTGCTGTTCTCGGGCGGCAAGGATTCGCTGGTGCTGCTCAAGTGCGCCGAGAAGGCCTTCGGCGCGGGCCGCATCCCCTACCCGCTGCTGATGATCGACACCGGCCACAACTTCCATGAAGTGACCGACTTCCGCGATCTGCGCGCCAAGGAACTCGGCGCCGAACTCATCGTGCGCAGCGTGGAAGACTCCATGGCCCGCGGCACCGTGCGGCTGGCGCACCCGGGCGAATCGCGCAACGTGCACCAGTCGGTCACGCTGCTCGAAGCCATCGAGGAATTCCGCTTCGACGCGCTGATCGGCGGCGCCCGCCGCGACGAGGAGAAGGCCCGCGCCAAGGAGCGCATCTTCTCGCACCGCGACAGCTTCGGCCAATGGCAGCCCAAGGCCCAGCGCCCCGAACTGTGGACGCTGTTCAACACCCGGCTGCAACCCGGCGAGCACTTCCGCGTGTTCCCGATCTCCAACTGGACCGAACGCGACGTCTGGCAGTACATCGCCCGCGAGAACATCGCGCTGCCCTCGCTGTACTACAGCCACGAGCGCACGGTGGTGGAGCGCCGCGGCCTGCTGGTGCCCGTGACCGAACTCACGCCGTTGAAAGATGGCGAGGTGGCCGAACGCCGCCAGGTGCGTTTCCGCACCGTGGGCGACATCACCTGCACCTGCCCGGTCGAAAGCCTGGCCAGCACGCCCGACGAGATCGTCGTGGAGACGCTGCTGTCCGACGTCAGCGAGCGTGGCGCCACGCGCATGGACGACAAGACCTCCGAAGCCTCGATGGAAAAGCGCAAGAAGGACGGTTATTTCTGATGACTGCTACTTTGGAACACCCCGTGACGATCGCAGCCAACGACGCCGCACCCACTGCCGCGCTCAAATTCATCACCTGCGGCTCCGTCGACGACGGCAAGAGCACGCTGATCGGCCGCCTGCTGGTGGACAGCAAGGCCGTGCTGTCCGACCAGTTGGCCGGTGTGCAGCGCCAGGGCCAGGACGGCCGCGAGACCGACCTTGCGCTGCTGACCGACGGCCTGTCGGCCGAGCGCGAGCAAGGCATCACGATCGACGTGGCCTACCGCTATTTCTCGACCACGCGGCGCAAGTTCATCATCGGCGACACGCCGGGCCATGAGCAGTACACGCGCAACATGGTGACGGCCGCCTCCAGCGCCGACGCCGCCGTGCTGCTGGTCGACGCGACCAAGCTGGCCTGGCAGGACGACAGCTTCCCGCTGCTGGCGCAGACGCGCCGCCATGCGCTGCTGGTGCAGTTGCTGCGCGTGCCGGCCATCGTGTTCGCCGTGAACAAGCTCGACGCCGTGGCCGACCCCAAGCAGGCCTACACCCGCATCGAGGCCGCATTGCGTGGCTTCGCGACGGATGCCGGCATCGCGGTGGAGGCCATCGTGCCCGTCTCCGCGCTCAAGGGCTGGAACGTGGTCGACGCGGCGCCCTCCTCGCCCGATGGCAGCCACTGGTGCGGCTACCACGGCTTAAGCCTGCTGCGCATCCTCGAAGGCCTGTCGAACACACCGCCCGAGACCGGCCTGCCGCTGGCCTTCCCCGTGCAGTGGGTCGAGAAGTTCTCGTCCTCGTCCGACACGACCCAGGGCCGCCGCGTGTTCTGGGGCCGTGTCGCCACCGGCGAAGCAACGGTCGGCCAGCGCGTGCGCGTGCTGCCCAGCGGCCAGAGCGCCGTGGTGGCGCGTGTGCTGAGCCACGTGCGTGACGAGCAGGACGTCGCCGCAGGCCACAGCGCCGGCATCGTGCTCGACCGCGAGGTCGATGTCTCGCGCGGCGACTGGTTGCTGGCCGAAGCCGAGGACGGCACGGCACTGCAAGGCGCGCGCGAAATCTCCGCCACGGTCGCCTGGATGGACGACGAGCCGCTGGTGCCGGGCCGCGCCTACTGGGCGCTGCATGGCCACCGCTGGGTCAAGGCCAAGGTACGCCGCATCGTGCACAAGCTCGACATCCACACGCTGGCCGAGCAGGACGCTGCGCAACTGGAAGCCAACGCCATCGGCGAGGTCGAGCTGGTGCTGCAGGACAGCATCGCCACGCTGCCCTACGCCCAATCGCGCACCCTGGGTGCGCTGGTGCTGGTCGACCAGGCCTCGCACAAGACGGCTGCTGCCGTGCTCGTGCGCTGAATCTGCACCTTCTGCGTGCGCCTCACCCATGCCGGCCCAAGGGCCGCGCACGGGTGATCGTACAAATGTCCTTAAAATCGCGGGTTTCCCCCAGCGGCCTCGCCCGCCCGCACCGCCAAGCACCATGACCCACGTCGTCTCCGAAAACTGTATCCGCTGCAAATACACCGACTGCGTCGACGTGTGTCCCGTGGACTGCTTCCGCGAAGGCCCGAACATGCTGGTGATCGACCCGGACGAGTGCATCGACTGCGCGGTCTGCATCCCCGAGTGCCCGGCCAATGCCATCTTCGCCGAGGAAGACCTGCCCGCGGACCAGCTGGCCTTCATCAAGCTCAACGCCGAACTGGCGCTGGCCGATGGCTGGAAGAGCATCACCAAGCGCAAGGCGCCGCTGGCCGATGCCGACGAGTGGAAAGACAAGCCGAACAAGATCGCCGAACTGGTGAAGTGAAGCGGCGGTGCGCGTGATCGAGACCGACGCGCTCATCCTCGGCGCCGGCCCCGCCGGCCTGTTCCAGGCCTTCCAGCTGGGATTGCAGGAGATCCGGGCCCACATCGTCGACGTGCTGCCCTACGTGGGCGGCCAGTGCGCCGCGCTGTACGCCGACAAGCCCATCTACGACATTCCTGGCGTGCCGGTGTGCACGGGGCGCGAGCTCGTCGCCTCGCTGCAGCGGCAGGTCGCGCCGTTCGCGCCGCAGCTGCACCTGGGGCAGGAAGTCACTGAATTCGCCACGCTGCCCGACGGCCGCCTCCAGCTGACCACCGGCACCGGCAAGCAGTTCGTCGCGCGCACGGTGTTCATCGCGGCCGGCATCGGCGCCTTCCAGCCGCGTCGGTTGCGCATCGCCGGCATCGAGGCCTTCGAGGGCGGCGCGCTGCACTACCACGCGCCCGAGCCGACCAGCGTCGCCGGCAAGCACCTGGTCATCGCCGGTGGGGGCGAGGAAGCCGTGGCCTCGGCCATCGCCTTGGCCGATGCGTCACCGGCGTCGCTGACGCTGCTGCACCGGCGCGAGGCCTTTGAGGCCGAACCGCAGCAACTGGCCACATTGCAGCGCCTGCGCGAGAGCGGCCGCGTGCAGGTCGTGACGGGCCAGCCGACAGGCTTTGCGACGGGTGGCGATGGCGAACTCGTGCAGCTCGTGCTGAGCCATGCCGAGGGGGCGGACACGCCGCTGAACCTGGACCTGCTGCTCGTGCGCCAGGGCCTGTCGCCCCGGCTTGGCGCCCTCGCCGACTGGGGTCTGGCGATGGAGCGCAAACAACTCGTGGTCGACCCCACCACCTGCGCCACCAGCCTGCCGGGCGTCTATGCCGTGGGCGACATCAACCACTATCCGGGCAAGAAGAAGCTGATCCTGTGTGGCTTCCACGAGGCCACGCTGGCGGCGTACGACGCGGCCGAGCGGCTGGTCACCGGTCGCAAGGTGATGGTCGAATACACGACCACATCGACACGCCTGCACACGCTGCTCGGCATCTGACACCGCGCGGGTGATCCACCCGCTCCCCCGCCGCGTACCAGCGGCATGACGCGCAACCCCGACGTTTCCTCCGCCATCGCCCTGCGCTGGGCCGAACAGGGCCGGCTGCCCGACCGCGTGGTCCGCAGCGGCATCCGGCACCTGCTGCGCCAGCGCCTTGCGGAACTGCACAGCGGCGATGCCGAGGCCGGCGCCCAGCGGACCCAGGACTTCGTGGCGCAGATGCGCAGCGCCGCGCTGGCGCCGCTGCCCGAGAAAGCCAACGAACAGCACTACGAGGTGCCGGCCGCCTTCTTCGCCCAGGTGCTGGGCCCGCACCGCAAGTACAGCAGCTGCCACTGGCCGCCAGGGGTGAACACGCTGGCCGAGGCCGAGGCCACCGCGCTTGCCACCACCTGCAGTCGCGCGCAACTGCAGGACGGCCAGCGCGTGCTGGAGCTGGGCTGCGGCTGGGGTTCGCTCTCGCTCTGGATGGCCGAGCGCTACCCGAACAGCTGGATCACCGCACTGTCGAATTCACAGTCGCAGCGCGCATACATCGAGGCCCAGGCCCTGGTGCGCGGCCTGTCCAACCTGCGCGTGCTGACCCGCGACATCAACCGCTTCGACACCGACGAGCGCTTCGACCGCGTGGTCTCGGTCGAGATGTTCGAGCACCTGCGCAACTGGCCGCGCGCGTTCGCCCAGGTGGCGCGCTGGCTGCAGCCCGGCGGCCGGTTCTTCATGCACGTGTTCGCCCACCGCGAGGCGCCTTACGCCTTCGAGGTCCGCGACGAGAGCGACTGGATGAGCCGCCATTTCTTCTCCGGCGGCATGATGCCCAGCGACGACCTGGCCCTGCAGTGCCAGGACGATCTGCGGCTGCTGCAGCGCTGGCGCTGGGACGGCCGCCACTACCAGCGCACGGCTGCCGCCTGGCTGGCCAACATGGACGCCGGCCAGGCCGCGCTGATGCCGCTGCTGGCCGCGACCTATGGCGCGGACCAGGCCGGCATCTGGTGGCAGCGCTGGCGCCTGTTCTTCATGGCCGTGGAAGAGCTGTTCGGCCATGCCGACGGGCAGCAGTGGTGGGTCAGCCACTACCTGTTCGAGCGCCGCCCGGGCTGACAGCTTGCTGATGCCAAGCTGCTGGCCACAGCCCATGCCCGCCACCTTGCCCGCTGGCGCCAGGCCCACGCGTGCGATGCAGCTGGCGAACTTCGCGGTGTCCCAGGCGGCCTGGTTCGCCGCCGTGCTGGGGGCCGCCCACCACCAGCCGCTGGCTGGCACGCTCAGCGTTCTGGCGGCCATCGGCTGGCACCTGGCGGTGTCGGCGTGCCCAGCCCACGAAGCTGGCCTGGTGCTCTGGGCCTGCCTCGTCGGCGTGGTGGCCGAGACAGGGATCGTGCTGCAAGGGCACGTGGTCTACCCCTCGGGCCAGCCGTTCGCGCAACTGCCGCCCTACTGGATGGTGGCCCTGTGGGGCCTGTTGGCCATCGCGCTCAACGTCACGATGCGCTGGCTGCGCGGGCGCCTGTGGCTGGCGGCCGGGTTGGGTGCCGTGGTCGGGCCCATGGCGTTCTCCGCCGGCGTGCGCCTGGGCGGTGCGCAGTTCCTGCAGCCCGGCGCCGCGCTGGCCACGCTGGCGCTGGTCTGGGCCGCGGCGCTGCCACTGCTGGTGTGGCTGTCGGTGCGCTTCGATGGCGTGGCCGAACCGGAGCCGCCGCATGCCTGAGACCATGCCGCTGTGGGCCACGGCGCTGGCCGGCCTCGCCTTCACGCTGGCGGCCGCAGTGCTGGCCTGGCTGGCCAGCGTGGTGCGCCGCGATGTGAGCCTGGTCGACCGCTTCTGGGCGCCGCTGATCGTGGGCGCTGGCTGGGTCTACTGGGCGCTGCTGCCGGCGCCATCCGAGCGCGGCCTGGCCATGCTGCTGCTGGCCAGCCTGTGGGCGCTGCGGCTGGCGGCGTTCATCACCTGGCGCAACTGGGGCCACGGCGAAGACCGGCGCTACCAGGCCATACGCGCGCGCAACCAGCCGGGCTTCGCGTTCAAGAGCCTGGTCCTGGTGTTCGCGCTGCAGGCCGTGCTGGCCTGGTGGGTGTCGGCGCCCTTGCTGGCCGGGATGGTGGCTGGCAAGCCGCTGCATTGGCTCGACGCGCCGGGCCTGCTGCTGGCCGCGTTCGGCCTGGTGTTCGAGGCCGTGGCCGACCTGCAGCTGGCGCGCTTCAAGGCCACGGCCACGCACCAGGGCCGGGTGATGGACCAGGGCCTGTGGCGCTATTCGCGCCACCCGAACTACTTCGGCGAGTTCTGTGTGTGGTGGGGCCTGTGGCTCACGGCGCTGGCCGGCGGCTGGGGCTCTGCCTGGAGCATCGTGGCGCCGCTGCTGATGACGGTGTTGCTGCTCAGGGTTTCCGGCGTGCGCCTGCTGGAGCAGGACATCGCCGAACGCCGCCCGGCCTACCGCGACTACATGGTGCGCACCAACGCGTTCTTCCCTGGCCCGGTGCGTCCCCATGCGAACTGAACACAGACGACTGGCCTGCCTGGCCACCCTGTGGCTGGCCGCCCTGCCCGCGCTGGCCCAGACGCTGGACTTCGCGGTGACGCTGGACGACAAGCCCATCGGCGCGCACCGCTTCACGCTCGGCGGCACGCCGCAGGCGCGCACCGTGCGCAGCGAGGCCGCCTTCGCCGTCAAGCTGCTCGGGCTGACGGTCTACCGCTACCGCCACGAGGCCAGCGAGCAGTGGCGCGGCGACTGCCTGGCAGGCCTGCAGGCCGAGACCGACGACGACGGCAAGACCGGCAAGGTGGTGGCCCAGTCTGCCGGCGCGGGGCTGGAGGTCACCGGCCCGGCCGGCGTGCTGCAGTTACCGGCATGCGCGATGGGCTTTGCCTACTGGCACCCGGCCATGCGCACGCAGAGGCAGCTGCTCAACGCCCAGACCGGCCGCTACGAGGCCGTGCGGGTCCAGCGCCTGGGCAGCGGAACGGTGGCGGTACGCGGCCAACCGCAGGCGGCCGAGCGCTGGCGCATCGAAGGGCCGGAGCATCCGCTCGACGTCTGGTACACACCTGCCGGCGACTGGGTCGGCCTGGATTCCACCGTTGGCGGCGGCCGCCAGCTGCGTTACCGGCTGCGCTGAGCCGGTTCAAACAGCCTCCACCAGCCGCTCGAAGCCGCGCGCGCGGAACTGCTCCAGCACGAAGTCCACGAACACCCGCGTGCGCGCCGGCAGCAGCTTCTTGGCCGGGTAGTACAGCGAGATCGGCCCGGCCTCGGCCGACCAGCCCGGCAGCACCCGCACGAGGGCCCCGCTCTGCAACCAGGGCACGGCGAAGGGCATGGGCAACAGCGCCACGCCCAGGCCCAGCAGCGCGGCCTGGCACATGGCCTCGGGGTCGTCGAACACCACGCGCGTGCGCAGCGTGGCCGCCGCCACCTCGCCGTCGGCACGGCGCAGCGTGTACTGGTAGATGCGGCCGTTCTGGCTGGAACGGCGCACGATGCCGTCCAGCGCGGCCAGTTCGGACGGGTGGCGCGGCCCCCGCCGGCCTGCCAGGTAGCCCGGGGCCGCCACCGCCACGATGTGGATGCGGCCCAGCGTGCGCGCCACCATGCCCGGCTTGAGCTCCAGCCCGCCGCCGATGCCGGCGTCGAAGCCTTCGCCGATCAGGTCCACCTGGCGGTTCTCGAAGCGCCAGTCGGGCACCACGGCCGGGTAGCGCCGCAGGAACTCGTCGAGCAAGGGCACCAGGTAGGCGCGGCCGAAGGCCTGGCCCATGCTCACGCGCAGCGTGCCGGCGGGCTGGCGGTCCTGCTCGGCGGCATGGCCGACCGCATCGGCCAGCGCGGCCAGCGGGCCGCCGACCTGGGCCAGCAGGCGCTCGCCGCCCTCGGTCAGGCTCAGCTGGCGCGTGCTGCGCTGGAACAGGCGCACGCCGAGCTCGGCCTCCAGCCGCGCGATGTTCTTGCTGACCGCGGCCGGCGTGAGCTCCAGCAGCCGCGCAGCGGCCGAGAAGCTCCCGCGCTCGGCGGATTTGACGAAGCAGTCCAGGTGGCTCAGGGCAGGCATGCCGTAATTTTCAACCATTGGTTGAAATTGATCCATCCCATTCATGGCTACCGCGATCAGCCCATCGTCCCGACACTCCCTTCACCAACCACCCACAGGAGTTCTCCATGACCGCATCCACCACTTCCTCTTCCCCGGTCCTGGCCGGCAAGGCCGCCTTCGTCACGGGCGGCTCCCGCGGCATCGGCGCGGCCATCGTGCGCCGCCTGGCGCGCGACGGCGCGGCCGTGGCCTTCAGCTACGCCGGTTCCGAAGCCGCGGCGCGCGCCCTGGCCGCCGAGATCGCGTCCACCGGCGGCCGCGCACTGGCCGTGCAGGCCGACAGCGCCGACGCCGACGCGCTGCGCGCCGCCATCGACCGTGCCGCCGCCCAGTTCGGCCGGCTCGACATCCTCGTCAACAACGCCGGCGTGGCCGTGATGGGCGAATTGGACAGCTTCCGCCTGGAAGACCTGGACCGCACGCTCAACGTCAACGTTCGCGCCGTCTTCGTCGCCGTGCAGGCGGCCGCACGCCACATGGGCAGCGGCGGGCGCATCGTCAACATCGGCAGCACCAATGCCGAGCGCATGCCCTGGGCCGGCGGCGCCGTCTATGCCATGAGCAAGGCCGCCATCGTCGGCCTCACGCGCGGCCTGGCGCGCGACCTGGGCCCGCGCGGCATCACCATCAACAACGTGCAGCCCGGCCCCGTCAACACCGACATGAACCCGGCCGACGGCCCGATGGCGGCCGGCATGCACGGGCTGATGGCGGTGGACCGCCACGCCCACCCCGACGAGATCGCCGGCATGGTGGCCTACCTGGTCGGCCCGGAGGCCGGCATGGTCACGGGTGGCAGCCTGCTGATCGACGGCGGGTTCGCGGCGTGATGGCCGCCTGATTGCGTATTGAAACAATTGGGCGCGCTCGGCAGGCGCTCTCCGGGGGTTTACCCGTTCGTCACTTGAAGCCAAAGATCGGAAGAATCTGCGCGCTTAAACAACGAATCGGGAGACAAGGCATGACGATCACGCGGCGCCAACTCGCTTTTTCCGCCCTGGGCAGTACGTTTCTGGCCGGTTGTGCCAGCACGCCGGCCGTGCCGCGCACGGCCGTGTCGGCCGACCGGCTGGCTCGCATCGCGCCGGCGCTCAACGCCCAGGTGGGCATCGGCACCTTCGCGGGCGCAGTCTCGCTGGTGGCGCAGGATGGCAATGTCGTGCACCACGAGGCCGTGGGCTTCCTGGACGCGGCCAAGACCCGCCCGATGCCGCGCGACGCCATCTTCCGCCTGGCCTCGATGACCAAGCCCATCACCTCGGTGGCGACGATGATGCTGGCCGAGCAGGGCCAGCTCAAGATCAACGACCCGGTGACCAACTGGCTGCCCGAACTCAGGAACCTCAAGGTCGAGACGCCGCAGGGCGACGTGGCGCTGGCGCGGCCCATCACCGTGCAAGACCTGCTCATGCACACGGCCGGCCTGGTCTACGGCCCGGCCAGCCCCTCGCCGCGCATCGCCAAGATGTACGCCGAGCTCAACATCGAATCGCTGGAGACCGACATCACGGGCGACGAGATGCTCAAGCGCCTGGGCACCATCCCGCTGCTCTACCAGCCCGGCACCACCTGGTTCTATTCGATCGCCACCGACGTGCTGGGCCTGCTGCTCGAGCGCGTGTCGGGCAAGCGGCTCGATGCGCTGACTCAGGAACTGCTGCTCGGTCCGCTGGGCATGACCGACACGGCCTGGTGGGTGCCGCCCGCCAAGCGCGCCCGCCTGGCCGAGACGCTGGACAGCGACCCGCTCAAGGCCGCCATGACACGTGCCTACCGGCAGGACAGCGACCCGGCCCCGCGCCAGTACCTCAAGGGCGGCGCCGGGCTGACCGGCACGGGCGCCGACTACCTCAAGTTCGCGCAGATGGTGCTCAACGGCGGCACCGACGGCCGCACGCGCTACCTTTCGCGCAAGACCACCGAGTTCATGCTGTCCGACCACCTGGTCGGCAAGACCGGCGTGCCCAACGCCACCACCGGGCCGGGCTACGGCTTCGGCCTGGGCTGGGGTGTGCGGCTGTACGACGGCGTGGGCTGGACGCCCGGCAGCGTGGGTGACGCGATGTGGGCCGGCGCCTGGGGCACGAGCTTCTGGATCGACCCGCGCGAGCGGCTGGCCGGCGTGCTGATGGCGCAGTGCCCGTCCAACCGCATCCACACGCGGATGCTCTACAAGAACCTGGTGTACGGCGCGGTGTCCTGAACCGGCCTGGCGGCGCGCCTACAGCGCCGTGTCCTGGAACGCGCCCGCGCCCGAGCCTGGACCCATGCGCGCCAGCACCTTCTGCACGGCCTGCTGGCTGGCTTCGCCCAGGTCGACGAACTCGCAGCCGAAGTGCAGCTGCTCGCCCGCGAGGAAGGACTTGTAGGACCGGCGCGAACAGAGGTCCAGCCGCAGGTCCATCAGCACCACGGAGCCGAGTTCCAGCCGCACCCGGTCCAGCCGCAGGCCGGCCACCAGGTCGCGGTGCTCGGCCAGCGGGCCGCGCAGGCCCACGCCGCCCATCGACAGGTCGTCCACGGTCAGCACACGCCGCTTGCCCTTGGCCTGGAACACCGCGCGCAGCGTCGGCCCCAGCGGCGTCTCCTGCCGCGTGAAGCGGCGCCGCTGCAGCTGCAGCAGGCTGGCCGGCAGCGGCGCGCGGGCGGCCAGCAGGTCGCCGGCCTGCTGCTGCCAGGCGAAGTCGCCCTGGAACTGCAACCGCAGCCCCTCGGGCGCGGCCACCACCAGCGCGCCGCCCGCCGCGGGCGCCTGGGCCGCACGCACATGGAGCACGACGCGCCCCTCCGGTTCGACCACCTGCACCAGCCGGCCGCATTGCGGCGTGCCGCCATCGCCCGGGTACAGCGTGACGGGCTCGGCGCGCATGGCCAGGTCCCGCAGCACGGCCAGCACGCGGCGCGGGTCGTCCACCTGCAGCGCCGTGGGCACCAGCGCCTCGCCGATCGGCGCGATCAGCGGAAGTGCCGGATCGGCTTCGGGAGCAGGGTTGCGACTGAAGAACGAGGGCCAGATCATGCGGAGACAGCGGTAATGGCGGGCGGGAAGTATCCGGTTGTATCACCTCCGGCCGGCTGGGCCGGGCCGCCGGCCGCCGCCCGTCGGCTGTGGAGCGCAGCGCGCCCGGCACTGCGGCATTTCCCGTGGCGCGGGGCGGCATCGCCGCATCCAAGACAATAGCGGCCGCAGGGCCCGGCGTTCGACCGGGCCATCCGCCCTGTTGCGCACCATCTTCCATGACAGAACCACAAGCCCTCCCCTTCTTCTCCCGCCTGTCCCTGGCCATCGGCAGCTTCTTCGCGCTGCTGGGTGATGGCCGCCTGGCAGCGCGTGTGCAGTCTCTGCGCGACGGCGCGCCACTGGCCAGCGAAGTGCCGGCGCCGCCTCCCGTGCAGGCCCCGCCGCCCCCGCCACCGCCCGCACCCGTGCGTGCCACGGCCCATGTGGACGCCGCGCTGCAGCTGCTGGCCCTGTTGCAGCGCGAAGCGCGCTTCGTCGACTTCCTGCAGGAAGACATCGCCGCCTACTCCGATGCCGATGTCGGCGGCGCCGCGCGCCTGCTGCATGGCGGCGCGCGCAAGGTGCTGAAGGAGAGCTTCGACCTCGAAGCCGTGCGCCCCGAGACCGAAGGCAGCCGCCTGACGCTGCCGGCCGGCTTCGACGCCGCCGCCGTGCGCGTGACCGGCAACGTGGTCGGCCAGCCGCCGTTCACGGGCACGCTGCAGCACAAGGGCTGGCGCGCCACGGCCGTGCGGCTGCCGGCGCTGACCGAAGGGCATGACACGCGCGTGATCGCGCCGGCGGAGGTCGAGCTGTGAGCCGGTACGCCATCGGCATCGACCTGGGCACCACGCACAGCGCGCTCTCGTGGGTCGACCTGCAGGCCGAGGGCGCGGCGCCCGAAATCCTGCCCATCGCCCAGCAAAGCGGCCCCGGTGCCGTGCAGGACTTCGCCCTGCTGCCGTCCTTCCTGTACATGCCGAACGCGAGCGAATTCGCCGCCGGCGACCTGGCACTGCCCTGGAACGCCGCGCCCGCGCACATCACCGGAGAATGGGCGCGCAGCCACGGCGCACTGACGCCGATCCGCCTGGTCTCCAGCGCCAAGAGCTGGCTCGGGCATGCCGGCGTGGACCGGCGCGCTGGCATCCTGCCGGCCGATGCGCCGGCCGAGGTCGAACGCATCTCGCCGCTGGCCGCCAGCACGCACTACCTGCAGCACCTGCGCGACGCCTGGAACCACCGCCATCCCGAGGCGCCGTTCGAGCAGCAGGCGGTCACCGTCACCATCCCGGCCTCCTTCGACCCGGCCGCGCGCGAGCTCACGGCCGAGGCCGCCCAGGCCGCCGGTTACCAGGGCATCACGCTGCTGGAAGAACCCCAGGCCGCGCTGTACAGCTGGATCGCCGGCAGCGCGGGCGACTGGCGCAAGCAGGTCCAGGTCGGCGACGTGATCCTGGTCGTCGACGTGGGCGGCGGCACCAGCGACTTCTCGCTGATCGCCGTGACCGAGGACGCCGGCAACCTGCAGCTGAACCGCGTGGCCGTGGGCGAGCACATCCTGCTGGGTGGCGACAACATGGACCTCGCGCTGGCCCATGGCGTGGCGCGCGGCCTGGCCGCCGAGGGCAGGCAGCTGGACCCCTGGCAGATGCGCGCGCTGACCTACGCCTGCCGCCTGGCCAAGGAGCAGTTGCTCAGCGACGACCAGTTGCAGAGCGTGCCGCTGGTCGTGCCCAGCCGTGGCTCCAGGCTGATCGGCGGCTCGGTCAAGACCGAGCTGCAGCGCGAGCTGCTCACCACCATCCTGCTCGAAGGCTTCTTCCCGGCCGTGGAGAGCAGCGCCCGGCCCGTCAGCCGCCCGCGCGCCGGCCTCACGCAGATCGGCCTGCCCTATGCGCAGGATGCTGCCGTCACGCGCCACCTGGCCGCGCTGCTGGGCCGCCAGCTCGGCGCCACGGCGCAGCTGGCAGGCTTTGCGCAGGCCGAAGGCGCCAGCTTCCTGCACCCCACAGCCGTGCTGTTCAATGGCGGCGTGTTCAAGTCCGAGCTGCTGGTGGCGCGCGTGCTGGACACGCTGAACGCCTGGCTGGCCGCCGACGGCGCGCCCGCCGCGCGCTTGCTGCAGGGCGCCGACATGGACCACGCCGTGGCGCGCGGTGCGGCCTACTACGGCCAGGTGCGGCGCGGCCAGGGCATCCGCATCCGCGGCGGCACGGCCCAGGCCTATTACGTGGGCATCGAGTCCAGCATGCCGGCCGTGCCGGGGCTGGAGCCGCCCGTGCAGGCGCTGTGCGTGGCGCCCTTCGGCATGGAGGAAGGCTCGGAGGCGCCGCTGCCCCCGCAGCAGCTGGGTTTGGTGGTGGGCGAATCGGTGCGTTTCCGCTTCTTCGGTTCGTCCGTGCGGCGCGATGACCAGCCCGGCACCTTGCTGGACTTCTGGTCACCCGAGGAGCTGCAGGAACTCGCGCAGATCGAAGCCACGCTGCCGGCCGAAGGCCGCGCCGTCGGCGAGGTCGTGCCCGTGCAGCTGCGCGCGCGCGTGACCGAGATCGGCACGCTGGAGCTGCTGGCCGAGGCAGCCGGCGGCGCGCAATGGAAGGTGGAGTTCGACGTCCGCAGCGACTGATGACGGCCGCCTTCCGCATCGGCATCGACCTCGGCACGACCCACACCGTGCTGGCCTTCGCACCGGTCGGTGCGGACGAGATCCAGGTCTTCCCGGTCCCGCAGAGCATCGCGGCCGGCGAGGTCGCGCCGCGGCCCCTGCTGCCCTCGCTGCGCTTCCATGCGGCGCAAGGCGCGCTGGCGGCGGCCGACCTGCCGCTGCCCTGGCCCTCGGAGGAGCCTGCCATCCTCGGCGCCTTCGCGCGCGAACTGGGCCAGCAGACACCGGGCCGGCTCGTGGCCAGCGCCAAGAGCTGGCTGTCCCATCCCTCGGTGGACCGCACCGCCCCCATCCTGCCCTGGGGCGCACCGGACGAGGTGGCCAAGGTTTCGCCGCTCCAGGCCAGCGCCAGCTACCTGCGCCACCTGCGCCAGGCCTGGGACCAGGCCCATCCCGAGGCGCCGTTGGCGCAGCAGCCCACGGTGCTCACCGTGCCTGCCTCATTCGACGACGGCGCCCGCCAACTCACGCTGCAGGCCGCCGGCTTGGCCGGCCTGGGCACGGTCCACCTGATCGAGGAGCCGCAGGCCGCGTTCTACGACTGGGTGTTCGCCCACCGGGCCGACCTGGCCAGCCAGTTGGCCGGCACGCGCCGCCTGCTCGTGGTGGACGTGGGCGGCGGCACCACCGACCTCACGCTGATCGAGGTCACGCTGGACGCCACGGGCCAGCCGCAGCTCGCGCGCACCGGCGTGGGCGACCACCTGGTGCTGGGTGGCGACAACATGGACCTCGCGCTGGCGCGCTGGATCGAGCCGCGCCTGTCCGGCGGCCAGCCGGGTGTGCGGCTCAGCGCGGTCCAGCTGGCCCAACTCACGCAGCGCTGCCGCAGCGCCAAGGAACGCCTGCTCGCTCCGAACGGCCCGGTGGAGACCACGGTCACGCTGCAGGGCGGCGGCAGCCGGCTGATCGGCGGCGCACGCTCGGCCACGCTCACGCGCGCCGACCTGGACCGCCTGTTGGTCGAGGGCTTCTTCCCGCAGGTGGCGGCGGATGCCCAGCCACAGCGCGCCCGCAGCGCCCTCGTCGAGTTCGGCCTGCCCTATGCGGTTGATGCCGCTGTCACGCGCCACATCGCCGCATTCCTGCAGCGCCAGGGCGGCGCCCTGCCCGACACCGTGCTGCTCAACGGTGGCGTGTTCCATGCGCAGGTGCTGCGCGAGCGCCTGCTGGCCACGCTGCGCAGCTGGCAGCCAGCCGGTGCCCCGCCGATGCGCCTGCTCGATGCGCCGCAGCTCGACGCCGCCGTCGCGCGCGGCGCCGTCGCCTACGCGATGGCCCGCGCTGGCAGCGCGCCACGCATCCGCAGCGCTGCGGCGCGCGCCTACTACCTCGTGCTCGAAGACGGCCAGGGCGTCTGCGTGCTGCCGCATGGCACGCCCGAGGGCGAGGCCGTGCAGTTGAAAGCCCAGCGCTTCAGCCTGCGCCTGGGCCGCCCGGTGCGCTTCAACCTGGCCACCAGCGCCGTCGACCTGCAGCACCGCGCTGGCGACGTGGTCGCGCTGCAGGACGGCCTGCAGCGACTGCCACCCATCGCCACCGTGCTGCAACCAAAAGCCGGCGCGGCCGGCGAGGTGCAGGTGTTGCTCGATGTCCAGATCACCGAGGTCGGCACGCTGGAGATGCACTGCGTCGCTGCCGATGCGCCGCACCAGCGCTGGAAGCTCGAGTTCCAGCTGCGTGGCGATGTGGCCGCGCAGGATGTGGACACGCCCGTCGTCGCCCATCCGCGCCTGCCCGAAGCCCTGGCCGCCATCGCCCGCGTCTACGGCGACAAGAAGCAGGGCGTGGACGCCAAGGAAGTCCGCCAACTCCGCGCCACGCTGGAGCGTCTGCTCGGCGAGCGCGCCACCTGGCATGCCGCGTTGCTGCGCACGCTGTTCGGCGCGCTGCTGCAGGGCGCAAAGCGCCGGCGCCGCTCGCTGCAGCACGAGCGCAGCTGGTTCAACCTGGTCGGCTTCACGCTGCGCCCCGGCTTCGGTGACCCGCTGGACGGCTGGCGCATGGCGCAGATGTGGGAGCTGTTCGGCCCCGGCATCGCGCACAGCCACGATGCCCAGCAATGGTCGGAGTGGTGGACGCTGTGGCGCCGCATCGCGGGCGGGCTGGACGCCGAGCAGCAGCAGATGGTCTACGAGGTCATCGCCTACTACCTGCAGCCGCCCGGCTGCAACGACATCGCCACGCCCGAGGGACCGCCCATGCAGGCGCTGGACGAACTGCTGCGCATGGCGGCCTCGTTCGAGCGCATCGAGCCGGCCGACAAGACGCAGTTCGGCGGCTGGCTGCTGCAGCGCCTGCAGCAAGGCGCCACGGCCGAGCTCTGGTGGGCGCTCGGCCGCCTGGGCGCGCGCCAGCCGCTGTACGCCAGCCTGCACCACGTGCTGCCGCCCGCGACCGCGCAGGACTGGCTCGCGCAGATCGCCGCCATCGCGCCGGACTGGGCCCGCCATGAGGCGCCGGCCTTCGCGGTGGCCCAGATCGCGCAGGCCACGGGCGACCGCGCACGCGACCTGCCCGAGGCCCTGCGCCTGCAGATCGCCGAACAGCTGGAGGCCGCCCATGCCGCGCCGAGCTGGGCCGCGATGGTGCGCGCGCCCACGGTGCTGGACGAGGCCGACCAGCGCCGGGTGTTTGGCGAGGCGCTGCCGCCCGGGCTGGTGTTGCTGCGCGGGTGATCCAAAACGGCGGTGGCCGCGTACCGCCGGCATGTCCCGCCGGAGTCTGTCCATGCCGCTGCCCCAGATCGCCATCGCCTACGTCGCCGCCGCCCTCACCTTCCTGGCACTGGACGCCGTCTGGCTGGGCAGCATGGCCGAGCGCCTGTACCGGCCCGCCATCGGCCACCTGATGGCCGAGCGCTTCGCCATCGGGCCAGCCGCGCTGTTCTATGCGCTCTATGTGGGCGGCATCGTGTTCTTCGCCATCGCGCCGGCGCTGGAAGCACGCCGGCCACTGTTCACGGCCTTGGGCCATGGCGCGCTGCTGGGCCTGCTGGCCTACGGCACCTTCGACCTGACCAACCAGGCCGTGCTCAAGGACTGGCCCTGGCATGTGACGCTGGCCGATCTGGCCTGGGGCAGCTTCGTCACGGCGGTCGCGGCGGCGGGCGGCGCGGCGGCTGCACCGTGGCTGCATGGGCTGTTCGACAAGACCTGAACTAAACGTCGACCGGATAGCCCAGCTCGACGTCGCAGACCGGCAGGCCGCCGCGCACGCCGATGTTTTCCGGAGGCAATTCGTGCAGCCGGATCAGCACACAGGCGCCCGGGATGCCCAGCAGCGCCAGCCCGTCGACGAGCAGCCGGTACAGCCTGCGCTTGGCCGCCAGGGAGCGGCCCGGCAGCACGAAGATGCTGATGTTGGTCAGGCGCTCGGGGTCGGGGCAGTCGGTGCGCCCCAGGAAGCGGTGCGGCGCATGCACGACCAGCGTGACGTTGCGGTGGACCGGCGACACCTGGAAGGCCTGCACGATGGCCGCGTGAACGGTCTCCAGCAGCTGCACTTCCACCTCGGGTGCGTAGGTGGTCCGGATGTCGACGATGGCGCTGGGCATGGCCGGCATGGTAGCCAGCCCGCGCCCGCTACATCCCCACCAGCGCGCCCAACGAGCGCGCGAACCAGCCGTCGAACTCCAGCCGTCCCTCGATCGAGGCCAGGCAGATGCATTCGCTGCCGGCCTGCACCACCGGCTGGTGGTGCACCTGGGTGTCGGCCGCATCGAAGTCGCCCGCGCTGAACTGCGCCCGGCCGTCGTGAAAGCTGCCGTGCAGCACCTGCGTGAACTCGCGGTCGCTGTGCGTGTGCTGGGCCAGGTACATGCCGGCGGCGATGCGCAGCAGCACCACATTGGCAGAAGGATCACGCGGCACGCGCACCCGGGCATAGCGCATGCCGGGCGCCATCCAGCGCCAGCGCGTGATCTGGCAGCCGGCCAGTGCGCCCGGCCAGTGGGCGCCTGCCGGCAGCGGCGGCAGGCCACGCACGGGCACGGCCGCAGGTGCGGGGCGCGGCGCGTCGATGGCGGCCAGCGTGCGCGCCAACGCGTCCTCGCGCAGCGTGGCCGGCGCCAGCTCCTGCAGCAGCGCGCCGCCAGCGGCCTCGAGCACGCGCAGTTGCTCCTGGCACTGCGTGCAGCCGTCCACGTGGGCGGTCAGCACCAGCGCGGGCGCGGTCGGCAACTGCCCTGCCGCCAGGGCCAGCAACAGATCGTCGCCGGGGTGGTGTTGGATGCTTTCGGAACTCATGGCGTGGGGTCTTCGAACGCTGCCAGCAGGCGGCGCAAATGGTTCACGGCCAGCCGCACGCGCGACTTCACCGTGCCCAGCGGGATGCCCAGCTGCTCGGCGATGCGCGCGTGCGGCTGGTCTTCGTAATAGGACAGCTGCAGCACTTGCGCCTGCTCGGCCGGCAACTGGCGCAGCGCGGCCTGTACCTGGCGTTCCATGCGCAGGGCGTGCAGCTGGGCCGCGGGCTCGGGCGCGGCGTGCGCCAGGGCGTCGAGGTCGACGTCATCCTGCTGCAGCGCAGCCGCACCGCCCTGGCGGCGGAAGCGGTCCACGCGCAGGTTGCGCGCGATGGTGAAGACCCAGGTGGCGGCGCCGGCCTGGGCCGCGTCGAACTGCGCGGCCTTGCGCCACAGCTGCACCATGGTCTCCTGTGCCAGGTCCTCGGCCAGACCATCGTCGGTGCCGGCGCGCAGCAGGTAGCTCTTGATGCGCGGTGCGAAGTGGGCGAACAGCTGGCCGAACGCGTGGCGGTCGCCCGCCTGTGCCACGGCGCGCACCCAGGCGGCCAGTTCTTCGGGGCTGGGCGCTGGGCTGCGGGAACCGGGAGGGGGCACGATGGACAGATGGCTGGGACGCAGCCCGGACGCGACGGACTCCGTCGGTGCGGATGGAGGAAGCGGCTGCGGGTGCATGGTCGATCTTACGCATCCGGCCCGGCATCGGATCACTGTGGATCCTGCGCAGATCCAAACGGCCCGCGGCCGCGTAGAAGCCGCACAACATGGCCCAAAGGCTTCCAAGGATCTTGCGCATGCAGCCAGCACACACCTTGTCCCAGGCACCGTCCGCCAGGGCCGGCGCCCAGCCCCTGCGCGTGGCCGTGGTCGGCAGTGGCATCGCCGGACTGTCGGCGGCCTGGCTTCTGGGCCAGCGGCACGAAGTCCACGTGTTCGAGGCCGACCGCCGCCCCGGCGGGCACAGCCACACCGTGGATGCGCCGGGCCCGGGCGGAACCGTGGCCGTGGACACCGGCTTCATCGTCTACAACGAGCCCGCCTATCCCAACCTCACCGCGCTGTTCGCCCACCTGGGCGTGGCCACGCAGGCGACCGACATGTCCTTCGGCGTGAGCCTGGACGGCGGCGCGCTCGAATATGCGGGCACCGACCTCAACGGCCTGTTCGCCCAGCGCAGCAACCTGCTGCGTCCGCGCTTTTGGGGCATGCTGCACGAGCTGCTGCGCTTTTACCGCGAGGCCCCCGGCCACGCCGCCGCAGCCGGCCTGCAGCCGCTGGACGCTTACCTGGACCAGCACGGCTACGGCCGTGCGCTGCGCGAGGACCATCTGTACCCGATGGCCGCGGCGATCTGGTCGACCCCGGCCGCACAGGTCGGCCGCTACCCGACCGCCGCCTTCGTGCGCTTTTGCGAGAACCACGGCCTGCTGCGCGTGCGCGGCCGGCCGCGCTGGCGGACCGTGCAGGGCGGCAGCCGCAGCTACGTGCGCGCGCTCACCCAGGGTTTCGGCGAGCGCCTGCACCTGGACAGCGCCGTGCTGGAGGTGCAGCGCGGCGCCGAAGGCGTGCGCCTGCGCACCCACCGGGGCTGGCATCCCGAGCGCTTCGACCAGGTGGTGCTGGCCTGCCACGCCGACCAGGCCCTGCGCCTGCTGCCCGACGCCAGCGGCGAGGAGCGCCACCTGCTGGGCGCCTTCGGCTACAGCCGCAACCTCGCGGTGCTGCACAGCGACCCGGCGCTCATGCCGCGGCGCCGCGCCGTCTGGTCGGCCTGGAACTACCTGGCCGACCGCACGCGGCCCGATGCGCTGTGCGTGAGCTACTGGATGAACCGGCTGCAGGGCATCGCCGACGACCGGCCGCTGTTCGTCACGCTGAACCCGCCGCAGGCCCCGCGGCCCGAGCACCTGGTGCGCACCGAGGTCTACGAACACCCGCTTTTCGACGTGGAGGCGCTGCGCGCCCAGGCCCGGCTGTGGTCGCTGCAGGGCCAGCGGCGCAGCTGGTTCTGCGGCGCCTACTTCGGCGCTGGCTTCCACGAGGACGGACTGCAGGCCGGCCTGGCCGTGGCCGAAGCCCTGGGCGGCGTGCGTCGGCCGTGGACCGTGGCCAACGAATCGGGCCGCATCGTCCTGCCCAACGCGATGGCCGCATGAACAGCGCGCTCTACACCGGCATGGTCTCGCACCAGCGGCTGCGCCCGCTGCGCCACCGCCTGCGCTACCGCATGTTCTCGCTGCTGCTGGACCTGGACGAACTGCCGGCCCTGGCGGCGCGGCTGCGGCTGTTCTCGCTGGACCGCTTCAACCTGTTCAGCGTGCACCGGCGCGACCACGGCGCCGGCGAGCCCGAGGGCCCGCGCGCGCATGTGGAACGCCAGCTGCGTGCAGCCGGCCTGCCCGCGGGCGGCACGATCCGCCTGCTGGCGATGCCGCGCATCCTCGGCTATGCCTTCAACCCCCTCGCGGTGTACTTCTGCCATGCACCGACGGGGCCGCTGCAGGCCATCCTCTACGAGGTCAACAACACCTTCGGCGAACGGCACAGCTACCTGGTCCCGGTCCCGGTCGATCCCGCGCAGGACGGGGCCTGGATCGACCAGCGCTGCGACAAGCGCATGCACGTCTCGCCGTTCCTGCCGCTGGACATGCACTACCGCTTCCGCGTGCGGCCGCCGGGCGAGCAGTTGTCCATCGGCGTGCAGACCCACGATGCACAGGGCGCCGTGCTGCTGGCGCGGCTGGACGCACAGCGCCGCCCGCTCACCGACGGCGCGCTGCTGCGCGCCTTCTGCACGCACCCCTTGCTCACGCTCAAGGTCATTGCCGCCATCCACTGGGAAGCGCTCCAGCTGTGGCGAAAGGGTGCGCGCCTGCACCCACGCCCGCCGGCCCCGGCCGAGTCCGTCAGCTTTGCCAACCGCCCTTCGCCCGACCGCACCCCATGAAGCCTGCCACCGACCTGCAGCCCCACGCCGCCACGCCCAGCCCGCCCGCGACCTGGCTGCAACGCCTGCTGCGCCAGGCCCTGCGCCGCCAACTGGCCGAACTGCCCTGCGGCGAACTCACGGTGGTGTTGCCGCATGGCGAGCGCCTGCTGGCGCGCGGCAGCGCGCCCGGCCCGCACGCCCAGCTGGTGCTGCACCGCTGGCGCCCGCTGCTGCGCCTGGCGGCCCAGGGCGACCTGGGCCTGGCGCTGTCCTACCGCGACGGCGACTGGTCCACGCCCGATCTGGTGGCGCTGCTGCAGTTCGGCGCTGCCAACGACCAGCAGTCCGGCCAGCGGCTGCAGGGCAAGGCCTGGTCGCGCGCGTTGGCCCGGCTGGCCCACCTGCGTCGCGCCAACACCAAGCGCGGCAGCCGCGACAACATCGCCTTCCACTACGACCTGGGCAACGCCTTCTACGCCCAGTGGCTGGACGCCAGCATGCTGTACTCCAGTGCGCTGTACCGGCGGCCCGAGGCCACGCTCGAGGAAGCCCAGGCCGAGCGGCTGGACCGCATCGTGGCCCTGGTCGATGCGCCGCCGGGCGGCGAGGTGCTGGAGATCGGCTGCGGCTGGGGCGCGCTGGCGCTGGCCCTGGCGCATCGCCGCGGCGCGCAGGTGACCGGACTCACGCTGTCGACCGAGCAGCTCGCCTTCGCGCGCCGGCGCGCGCTGGCCGAGGGCTGCGCCCGGCAGCTGGACCTGCGCCTGCAGGACTACCGCGATGTGCAAGGCACGTACGCGCGCATCGTCTCCATCGAGATGGTCGAGGCCGTGGGCGAGGCCTGGTGGCCGACCTACTTCGCCACGCTGCGCGAGCGCCTGGCGCCGGGCGGCCATGCGGTGCTGCAGGCCATCACGATCGCCGACGCGCATTTCGAGGGCTACCGGCGCGGCGCCGACTTCATCCAGCGCTGCATCTTCCCGGGCGGCATGCTGCCCTCGCCCACCGCGCTGCGCGAACAGGCGGCGCGCGCCGGCCTGGTGCTGCAGGAAGAGCTGCTGTTCGGCGACAGCTACGCCGCCACACTGGTGGAATGGCGCCGGCGCTTCCTGGCGGCCTGGCCGGCCATCGCGGACCAGGGCTTCGATCTGCGCTTCAAACGGCTGTGGGAGTACTACCTCTGCTACTGCGAGGCCGGCTTTCGCAGCGGGCGCGTGGACGTGGGCCTGTACACGCTGCGGCACGCGGACGCACCACCGGGCGGATAGACGCGCACCCCGTGTTGATGGGATGACGGCGCAGCGAGCGGCGCGCCATCAATCAGCCTCACGCCGCTGAGCAGCCTGTCGGTGGACGGTCTGGCCGTTGACGCCGGCTACGGCGTACAGCCGGGGCCCGACGGCGCGCAGTTCACGAACTACGTGACCTTGGCCATCACGCCACCGCCTGGCGCCAGCGTGCCACCCGAGCGCCAGTTGCCGATCGGCTGGAGCGGCACGGACAACACCGTGGCCCTGGCCGCACTCGACCCGAGCGCGCGCGAGGCCAGGCTCAAGCTGCTGCACTTCAGCGGCTACGCCCTGCTGCTGGCGCGCCAGAGCACCAATGCCACGCTGGAGCCTGCCCGCCACCGGCTGGTCGGCGACGCCGAGGCCCGGCTGCAGAGCCTCACGGCCGAGCGGCCGCTGCAGGAGCGCCAGCGCCAGCTGCTGGGCCTGGCCGGCAGCCCCGGTCTGGCTGCAGGACGCCGAGGCCGCCACGGCCAAGTGCCTGAACTTCGAGCTGCAGATCGATTCGCAGATGGTCATGACCGAGGGCACGGACGTGGATGCGCACACCGTGCGCGAGAGCATCGGCACGCGCCTGCCGCTGCCGTTCAACCTGGGCATCGCCTTCTTCGAAAGCGGCGGTTCCTACGTGGCCGTCTCGACCGATGCGGCGCCCGTGAACTCGACGGCCTACTCCGTCGCCTACCAGTACACCTGTGCCTCGGTGAACAGCACCACGCCGCTGGGCCTCACCCTGCGCGGTTCGCCGGGCTTCACGGCACGCCAGGGCGGTGTGGCGCAGCGCGCCCAGGTCGAGGACTTCTACCTGACGCCGGCCTTCGCACCCACCGGCTTCGCCGGCTCCAGCTACAGCGTGACGCGCTCGACGCCGCGCAACCCCACAGGTTGCGAGAACCCGGCCACGCACACGGAGCACGAGAACTGGTTCACCTCGGCCCTGCCGACCTGGCTGGACCCGTTCGCCGACCCGACGCTGGCTCTGGCCATCCGCAACTGGACCACCGTCGGCGGCGCCGTGATGGCGACCAGGGAGGCCACCACGCGCAGCGAGGCCGGTGCAAGCGAGAACGTGACCGTGAACACGCAGCTGGTGCCGTTCCACAAGCCGGCGCCCTGAGGCAAGGCGTCAGTCGGTGGGCGGCGACCGACTGGCCGCCCGCGCATGCAGCGCCTCGTTGATCGCAGCGGCCAGGCTGCTGTCGGTGACGGGCTTGCGCAGGCAGGGCACGGCCAGCCGCTCTGCCTGCTCGCGCAGTTCCACCGAGCTGTCGGCCGACACCAGCACGGCGGGCAGGTCCAGCCGGTGCTGGCGCAGCAGCGCGATCGCCCGCAATCCATCCACCGCGCCCAGGCGGTAGTCCACCAGGGCCACGTCCGCCGGCTCGGCGGCCACCAGCGCGCAGGCCGCCTCCACCGTGGCTGCGACATGCACCACGCAGCCCAGGCTGGCCAGCGCATGCTGGTAGGCCAGGCGCACGGCCTCGTCGTCGTCCAGCACCAGCACGCGCCGCGCGATCAAGGCCGGCTGTGCGTGCGTGGCGTGACCGACCACCGGCGCGGACGCGCCGCAGGCCGGAATGTCCAGGTGCACGCGCGTGCCTTCGCCGACACGCGATTCGACCGCGTAGGTGATACCCAGCAGCTGCACCAGGCGGCGCACGATGCCCAGGCCCAGGCCATGGCCACCGCGCCGGTCGCGCTGCGGGTTGCCGACCTGCGCGAAATCCTCGAACACCTGCCCCTGGTCCCGCGCGTCCAGCCCCCGCCCGGTGTCCCACACCGTGAGCCGGATGCGGCTCCCGTCCAGTGGGCCGGCCTGCGCGCCGATGCTGCCGTGGTCGGTGAACTTCAGCGCGTTGTCGAGCAGGTTGGAGACGATGCGGCGCAGCATCTCCACGTCGCTGGTCACGAACAGCCCCTCCGCACATTCGCTGCGCAGTGCCAGCGACTTGGCATGCGCTGCAGGCCGGAAGCGCTCGCAGACACTGTCCAGGAAACGCTTGAGCGGGATCTGCTGCAGGCGCGGGTGCACCGCGCCGACATCGAGCTGCGAGATGTCGAGCAGACCGTCGAGCATCTGGCGCAGGACCTCGATACCTTCGCTGATTTCCTGGGCGATGGCGCGGCTCTCGCCATCCAGGTGCATGCGCGTCAGGGTGCCGCTGTTCAGGGCCAGGCTCTGCATGGGCTGGCGCAGATCGTGGCTGGCCGCGGCGAGGAAGCGGCTCTTGGACAGGTCCGCACGCACCGCGGCATCGCGCGCCTCGGCGAGCCGCTCGCGTTCCTGCGACAACTGCTCGAGCAAAGCGGCGTTTTCCGTGCGGATGCGAAATGCTTCCTCGAAGACGCGGCGGTTCTGTTCGGAAAAGCGGAACTGCACGCCCAGCAGCATCAGCAGCAACGCGGCGATGGCCCAGGACCACCAGTGCGGATGGCAGGCCCACACCAGCGCCGAAGGCACGATCACGCCGCCCTGCAAGCCGATGCTGACCGGCCGCGCGGTGTAGGAGGTGGAGGCGCTGCCGGCGGCCAGCGACATCGAGATCATCGTGAGCACCGCGCTGCCGGCCGTGTCCATCCAGAACATGAACACGGCGCTGGCGCCGTGCAGGCAGCCCAGCGCCAGCGTGCTCCAGGCGGCCTGGCGCAGCCGCGCGCGCACGGGCCGCTCCACCTGGGCCACCAGGCGACGGAACAGCGCCAGGCGCAGTTCCCGCGCCACCGTGACGGCGACCGCCCAGGCCACCGGCCAAGGCCATGACAGCCCGCCGACGATGGCCATGGCGGCGATCATGGCCACTGCGGCGAGGATCTGCCAACGCAGCTTGGAGGAGAACTCGGTGAAGGTCTGCAGCCGCAGCTCGTCGAGCTCGTCGAGCTCGTCGGCGAAACCGGCTGCCGTCGCATGGACGTCGGGGTGCATGGGGAAATCTCGCTGGGCCGGCGCCGTGCGTGCGAGGTCAGCCCAGCGCCTGCGCGGCGCCGGCCTGCAGCACGCGGCACAGGGCCGAGACGCGGCTCGTCACGCCGAGCGCCCGGTACACCATCGGCAGATGCACCTTGACCGTGCCCTCCGCGATGTCCGGGCGGCGCGCGATGCTCTTGTTCGGCAGCCCCTGCAAGGCCAGCGCCAGCACCTCGCGCTGGCGGCCTCCACGTCGAGCACGGACTGGAACTGCAAGGCCCCCGCCGACCCCGCCGGCTTCGCGGTGCATGTCCTCCTGCAGGCGCCGCGTACCGTTCCAGATCAGCGGATGGTCATCGACCAGCACAACATGCACAGCACACCTCCCTCCAGGCTGGCATGGCCGCCGGCAGCCTGGGCAGCCACCGGGGCGCACGCTGCCGCCAGCTTAGCCCACGCGGGCGGGTACCGGCACGGCATGCCACTAAACCAAAGCACTAGCCGTTGGACAACGACCGAAGGCGATGCCGCGCAGGCGACGGTTTACTGGTGGGCGCTGGACCCGCTGCCTAGACTTTCCCCATCGGTTTGACCACAGGAGGACCCCCAAATGCAGACAGCGACAACAGGCCCCGAGCGGGAAACCGTCAACGCCAACGCCGAGGCACCATGGGGCGGCGATGCCGTGCTGGCTGCGCTGCTGGCGGGGCTGGACCGGTGCGCCCACGGCATGGCACTGCTTGACGCCGAAGGCCAGGCGTGGTTCGCCAACACCAGTGCACGCGCCCTCTTCAAGCGTCTGGCGGGAGACGCGGACGCGGATCCGCAACGCCTGCGCTGGCCCAGCGACCGGCATGCCGCGCTCGCCAAGGTGTGCGGCCAGGGCCGCCGCGAGCTGGTGGAGCTGCGGCTGCCCAAGGGCAGCGTGTCGGTGGCGCTGCTGCCCGTGTCGCTGCCGGACCGGCAGCTGGCGTTCGCGCTGTTCGGCCGCGAGGAGATCTGCGGGCCCGTGGAACTGCAGCAGTTCGCGCTGCGCCACCAGCTCACGCTGGCCGAGACCCAGGTGCTGGGTGCGCTGTGCAAGGGGCTCGCGGCCAACGACATCGCGCTGGTGCACGGCGTCGCCCGCACCACCGTGCTCACGCAGATCGCGGCGATCCGCACCAAGACCGGCAGCCCCAGCGTGCGCGCGCTGCTGGCGATGATCTCGCGCATGCCGCAGCTGGTGCCGTTGATGGGTGTGGTGCACTAAGCTCTGCAGCCCCGCAATTGGAGACGCACACCATGGCCCGCATCGTTCTCGCGCACGGCATCCTCGGTTATGGCGACCAGGACCGATTCGGCGTCCGGATCCGCAGCCCCTATTTCAACGGCGTGGCGGCGCACTACGAGAAGAACCCGGAGCACGAGGTGCTGGTGCCCACGGTGCCGCCACTCGGCCCCCTGGAGGATCGGGCCGCGGCACTGGCCGCTGCCATCGACGCGCACTGGCCTGATCAGACCGGCATCGTGGTGATCGGCCACAGCATGGGCGGCCTGGACATCCGGCGCGCCGTAGCGCGCCACAAGGACACGCTCGCCAAGCGCATCCGCACGATTGCCTGCGTGGCCACACCGCACAAGGGAAGCCCGCTGGCGGATGCCGTGCTTGAAAAATCACACCCGTTGCGCCCCTTCATTCCGCCCATGTTGCTCAACCTGCTACAGCACCACACCGGCGCGGTCGATGACCTGCGCACAGACCGCACCCCGCAGGACGACGACGTGGAGGGCATCCGCTACCTGGAGGTCGGCTGCGACTGCACCCAGGCGGTTCGGCCGTCCGTGTTGTTCGAGCTGTCGCAGGAAATCGCCGGCTTGCCCCGCGTCGGCAACGATGGCGTCGTGACCCTGGAATCGGCCCGCTACAAGCATCGGCCGCTGCACGCCACCTGGCCGGCAGACCACCTGGACGCGGTCGGCTGGCCCACGGACGGATGGGGGGTGTTGCCGCTGCTGCAGGCCTTTGCCGGCTCGCCCGCAGACCACCTGCGCCGCTACGACGCCCTGCTCGCCGCGGCACTGGCGCCTTGAAGCCCACGCACCAGCCCGAACAGCGTCACATCGTCGTGCGGCTCGAAGCCGCCCACATGCGCGGCCAGCTGCGCGCGCACGCCGTCCACCAGCGCCTGCGCCGATGCGGCCGGCCGGACCAGCGCGCGGGCCAGCGCCTCCTCGCCGAACGGCCCCGTGGCGCCGCGCGCCTCGGTCGCGCCATCGGTGTAGAGGAACAGCCGGGCACCGGCCTGCAGCGACAGCGAGCGCACCGCGCAGCGCATGCCCGCCATCAGCCCCACGGCCGGCCCGGTGGTGCCGAGCCTGACCATCTCGCCGTCCGCCAGCTGCAGCAGGAATGGTGCCTCATGGCCCGCGTTGAGGTAGTGCAGCTGCCCGCTGCCCGGCTCCAGCAGCGCGAAGAACAGCGTGGCAAACATGTTCTCGTGGCCGTGCACGCTGGCGATGTAGTCGTTGGTGAAGGCCACGCTGCGCACCAGCGTGGCCTGCAGCGTCTCCGAGGGCACGACATGGCTGGCCACGGCGCGCAGCAGCGTGCGGAACAAGGCCATGTACAGCGCCGCGCCCACGCCCTTGTCGCAGACATCGGCCACCACCATGGCAAGCGCGCCCGTGGGCAACTGGTAGGCGTCGTAGAAATCGCCCCCCACCTGGCGCGCCGGCACGCAGCTGGCGCCGAGCGACCACCCGGCCAACTGCGGCAGTTGCGCGGGGAGAAAGCCGAGCTGGATGCGCTGGCCGATCCGCAGCTCGCGCGAGAGCGCCGCGAGCAGCTGGCTCCTGTGGTCCTGCAGCCGCTTCTTGGCCAGCGAGGATTCGATGCGCGCCTGCAGCACCACCGGGTTGAAGGGCTTGGAAACATAGTCGTCGGCCCCCAGCTCCAGGCAGCGCACCACGCTGTCGGTCTCGTCGATGGCCGAGACCATCACTACCGGCAGCTGCGCCAGCCGCGGGTCGGCGCGGATCTGCTGCAGCGCCGCGTAGCCGTCCATCTCGGGCATGGTGATGTCCAGCAGCACCAGGTCCCAGTCCTGGGCACGCAGCTGCTCCAGCGCTTCGCGGCCGTTGCTGGCGGTGCCGGTGGCGTGGCCCAGCCGCGCGATGCGGCGCACCAGCAGGTCGCGGTTGAGTTCGAGATCGTCGACCACCAGGATGCGCATGGGCCGCTCCGGCCCCGTGCCGCCCGCCCCGCCCTCAGGCGGCGGCAAGGTGCTGGCGGTCGGCATCGAACAGCGCCTGCAGGTAGGGCAGTTGCTGGCGGGCGGCCTCCTCGCCCTCCTGGATGATGTAGGGCACCTTGTGGGTGTCGAACAGGCGCACGCGCTCCTTGAACTGCGGCACGATCAGGATCATTTCCGAGTGGTGCGTGGCGCTGTGGAAGGCCACGCGCGACTTCTGCAGGTTGTTGGCCAGGATCGCGCTGAGCTGCGACGCGAAGCGGCTGGCGCTGCGGATGTTCTCCTGGTACGGCGTCTCGAACCCCAGCGCGACGATCACGCGGCTGCCGTTCTTCATCGCCACGCTGACCGGCATGGGGTCGGCCAGGTAGCCGTCGACCAGCAGCTTGCCGTCCAGCGCCACGGGCTTGAAGGCCAGCGGCAGCGAGGCGCTGGCGCGCAGCGCGGCGACCAGGTCGCCGCGCGTGAGTTCGACCAGCTCGCCGTTGGCGAAATCGGTGGCCGTGATGTGCAGCGGGATCGGCGCGTCCTCGATGCGCCGGTCGCCGAAGACAGCGCGGAACGCGGCCAGCATCGGCGCATCGTCGCGCAGCCCGAAGCTGTCGGCCCGAAAACCGAACAGCTTGGGCGCCAGCAGGCGCAGCATGCCCATGTGGTTGCGCTTGGCGGTGACCTGGCGCGTCCAGGTGCGCAGCGTGATGTCGGTCATGCGGGCGGCGTCGAAGCCGAAGGCCACGCCGGCAGCGAACAGTGCGCCGCCGCTGCAGCCAACCACCCGGTCGATGCCGATGCCGGCCTCGGACAGCGCCTTGACCACGCCGATAGACGCCGCGCACTTGACGCTGCCCGAGCCGATCACCAGCGTCACCGTGCGCTGCGGAATGGGCGCCGCGTTCATGCGCGGGCTCCGAAGCTCGCGACCGCCGCCGGGACGTCGGCGAAGATGTTGAGGATGCTCGTGAAGCCGGCGATCTCCAGCACCCGCGCCACGGGCGGCTGCAGCGCCGCCAAGCGCAAATCGCCGCCGGCCAGGCGGCAGCGCTTGACGGTGCCGAGCAAGGCGCGCAGGCCGGCGCTGCTGGTGTAGCCGACCTGCGCGAAGTCGGCGACCAGGCGGACGGCGCCCTGGTCGATGGCCTCGGCAAAGCGCTGCGTGAGTGCGTCGGCACTGAGGCTGTCGACGCTGCCGGCAATGGCCAGGACGAGCACTGTGTCGTGTGGGATGGTGGCGATTTGCACGTGGGTTCTCCTCGAAGTCAATCGGATGGGGTCGGCGGGAGCCGCTTCTCGATGGTCAGGACATTGCCGTGCCGCGGGTCGCGCCGGTAATGCTGGCGGTCCGACAGCTGGCGGAGCAGGTGCACGCCCAGGCCACCGGGCGCCCGCGCCTCGGCTGCGGCACGGGTGTCGGCCGGCGCCAGCGACAGCGGATCGAAGGGACGGCCCTGGTCGCTCAGCGTCAGCACGACGCGGCGCCCGGCGCCGTCCTGCACGGCCTGCACGGCCAGCACCAGCGGCCCCGGCCGTGCGGTCGGATAGGCATGCCGCATGACATTGACGCAGGCCTCCTCGGTGACCAGTTGCAGGTCGTGCAGCGCCTGCGGGTCCAGCCGCAGGCGCTGGCCGACGCGGGCGACCAAGGCCAGCAGCTGCGGCAGGTTCTCCATCTCGGCACGGCAGGCGACGCGGCCGGAGCAGCCCAGGTCCACGCCGCGCGGCCCTGTCATGTGGCGCGCTCCTGCAGTGGCAGCCAGACCGTGAAGCAGGCGCCCTCACCCAGCGTGCTGGTCACCTCGATGTCGCCACCCATGAGCCGGCACATGCGGCGGCTGATGGCCAGCCCCAGGCCGCTGCCGCCGAAGGCCCGCGTGGTGCCCGCGTCGGCCTGCAGGAAGGGCTGGAACAGGCGCGCGATCTCGTCGGCATGCAGGCCGATGCCGGTGTCCTCGACCGCGAAGCGCACCTGCCGCATGCCCGTGGGCGCCGTGTGCGTGCTGGCGCGCAGCCACACGTCGCCGGCATAGGTGAACTTGGCGGCGTTGGACACCAGCGCCACCAGCACCTGGCGCAGCCGCAGCGCATCCACGTGCAGCACCGCCAGCCCGGGTGCGAGCTCCACCTGCATGCGGTTGCCGTTGGCCTGCATCAGTGGCTGCGTGGCGGTCTGCACCGAGGCCAGCAGCCCGCGCAGGTCGCAGTCCTCGGCGTCCAGCTGCACGGTGCCGGCGTCCAGCCGGGTCAGGTCGAGCACGGCGTTGATCATGGCCAGCAGGTCCTTGGCCGAACCCTTGATACGGCCCAGGTCGGCCAGCGCGCCGGGCGGCACCGTGTCGGCCAGATCCTCCTCGAGCAGCTCGGTGTAGCCGATCACGGCATTGAGCGGCGTGCGCAGCTCGTGGCTCATGTTGGCGAGGAAGGCGCTCTTGGCCTTGTTGGCCGCCTCGGCCTGCGCACGCGCCTGCTCCAGGTTGAAGGCCTGGGCCTCGATCTCCTGGTTGCGCTGCTGCAGGGCCGAGCGGATGCGCGCGGTGCGCAGGGATTCCGCGTGGACGGCGTGGCCGAACAGCGTGAGGTACAGCGCCGCGCCCGCAGCCGACAGCGCCACGGTCAGCAAGGAGGTGTCGGGGCGCACCTCGAAGCCGTTGAGCGCACCGCCTGCGACCACGCCGACGGCCATCAGCGCCAGGCCGCGAACGGCATGGCGCCAGCCGCCCGATCCCAGGTTGGACGCGTGCATGGCACCGCCCAGTGCCACGATGATCCAGGGGTTGAAGCCCGAAAGGCCGCCATACATGCCCATCAGGAACGAATCCACCAGCAGGGCGCGCAACTCGCTGCGCTTGCTGTCCCGGGCGCGCCGGCTCAGCCAGTAGGCCAGGTGCGGCCAGGCCAGCATGACCAGTGCCACCCACCACATCTGCGCCGGCGGGCGCATCATGAAGACCGACCCCAGCAGCAGCGCGCCGGCCAGGTGGGCGCCGATGCGCACGGGGTAGTTCACGTGCACGGAGCCGTGCAGGCGGCGCGCGGGTGCACGGCCCTCGGCCGTTGCCGGCGCGGCCGCAGGCACTGCGCTGGCGCGGGTGGCTGCAGGCAGCGGCGGCAGTGCGGTCACAGCAGGCCTTCGATCTTGCGCAGCAGGCGCTCGAACTCGATGGGCTTGGTGTCGAAGTCGTCGCAGCCCGCCGCCAGCGCGCGCTCGCGGTCGCCCTCCATGGCGTGCGCGGTGAGTGCGATGACCGGGATCGCGCGCAACTGCGGGTCGGCCTTCAGGCGGCGCGTGGTCTCCCAGCCGTCCATGAGGGGCAGGCTCATGTCCATGAGCACCAGCGCCGGCCGGGCGCTGGCCGCCATGCCCAGGGCCTCCAGGCCGTCGACCGCCATGACCACCTCGTAGCCGCGCCGCGCCAGCCGGCGCGACAGCATGTCGCGGTTGAGTTCGTTGTCTTCGACCAGCAGGATGCGCACCATGTCAGTTTTCCGGGGTGCGTTCGGCGATGGGCAGGTGCGCCAGTACCGACGCGCGGAACTGGCTGCCTTCGCCGGCCTGGCTGGTGGCCGTGACGTCGCCGCCGAGCAGGCGGCACAGGCGCCGGCTGATCGCCAGCCCCAGGCCGGTGCCGCCGTAGTGGCGCGTGGTCTCGGCGTCGGCCTGCACGAAGGGCTGGAACAGCCGGCCCAGCTGCGAGGGCGTCATGCCGATGCCGGTGTCGCGCACCTCGAAGACCACGGTCGGCCGCCCGCCCGCGTCGTGCCCGCGCGTGACCTCGATGCGGATGCGGCCCCCGTGCGTGAACTTGGCCGCGTTGGACACCAGGTTGAACAGCACCTGCCGCAGCCGCATGAGGTCCGACTGCAAGGTGCCCAGGCCCGGCCCGGGTGGGAGCTCCAGGCGGTTGCCGTTGGCGGCCAGCAGCGGCTGCGTGGTCGAGGCCACCTGGTCCAGCAGGCCGGCGATCTCGAAGCGCTCGACGCTGAGCTCGATGCGGTCGGCCTCGATCTTGGACAGGTCCAGCACCTCGTTGATCATCTGCAGCAGATGCCGGGCCGCGCCCTTGATGCGGTCCAGGTCGCCGCGCGCCTGCACCAGGTCGCTGCGCCCGGCGAAGTCTTCCTCCAGCATCTCGGTGTAGCCGATCACCGCGTTGAGCGGCGTGCGCAGCTCGTGGCTCATGTTGGCCAGGAAGCTGCTCTTGGTGCGGTTGGCAGCCTCGGCCTGCTCACGCGCGCCCTCGGCCACCACGCGGGCCTCGTCGGCAGCGGCGCGGGCCTGCTCCAGATCCGCCTTCTGCTGTTCGATGACGCGGTTGCGCGCGCGCAGTTCGCGCCTCGCGGCAATCGCCTGGCGCGTCTGGAAATGCGACACCAAGCCGAAGGCGGCCGTGTAGGTGACGACGGCCAGCGCCGTCATGGCCTGGGCCAGCACCGGCACCGGCCAGACCTCGAAACCGAACAACAGCCCCGCCGTCCCCATGCCTCCCAGGAAGGCCGCGACGCCGAGCAGGCCCAGCCGCACCCCGCCGATGCTGAGGTTGGCCGCGTTGATGGCGGTGAACGAGACGATGCAGATCCACAGGTCCAACCCTGTCAGCAAGGAGAACGCCCCCATCAGCACGCTGTCGATCAGCAGGTTGCACTGCTCGGCGCGCTTGCTGTTGCGCACGCGGCTGGCGGCCAGGAAGGCCAGGTGCGGCCACAGCACCGCGGTGCCGCACATCAGCACCCAGAGGCCGAACGGCACGTCGCGCACGTGCAGTACCGAGACCGCCACCGCGCCGAAGAACGCGTGCCCCACCACGCGCAGGCCGTAGTCCAGCCGGACGGTGGGATGGACGCGGCGCGGCGCCACCGGGGGCGGCGCGCGCTGCGGAGCGGCGATCAGCGAAAGGTCGTGCGCGGGGTCCATGGAAGGCGGCACCGGCCATCCATGGGTACGGCGACACGGCGGCAGACTATGACCGCTCGCGCGCTCCGTGCGTCAGGTCCGGCGCGGGCAGAACCACAAATGTCCATGATTCGGTGGACAAAGTCTCGCCACGACGGGAAAACACCTATGGCACTGGATCACTCTGCACGGTCCTGACGAAGCTCGCGCTCATTCGATGCGCGCCAGCGCTGCGCCGGCCGCCAGGTAGGCGCCGGGCTCGGCCTGGCGGGCCAGCCGGCCGGTGCGGTGGGCAAGCACCTGGGTCTCCATCTTCATGGCCTCCATGACCGCGACGAGATCGCCTTCGGCGACGGCGGCGCCGTCCTCCACCTTCCACGCCGCCACGGTCCCGGCCACGGGGGCGGCCAGCGCGGCGGCGTCGACGGCGACCTCGGGCGCCGCCGCGGCCCGCGGGGCCTGCAGGCCGCCGAGCAGCGCGGCCGGCAGGCCCAGCTGCACGCGCCGGCCGTCGATCTCGATGGCTGTGCGCACGAGTGCCCCGTCGGCCTGCGGCGCGGCGCGCACGGCCGCCGCCAGGTCGTTGGCGAAGTCGGTCTCGATCCAGCGCGTGTGCACCGCGAAGCCGTCCTCGCCCGTGAAGTCGGCATGCGCCATCACCGCGCGGTGGAACGGCAGCACCGAGGCCAGGCCCTCGATGCGGAACTCCCGGAGCGCGCGCCGGGCCCTGGCGATGGCCTGCTGGCGCGTGGCGCCGGTCACGATGAGCTTGGCCATCAGCGAATCGAAGCTGCCCGGCACCACCGAGCCGGCGACCACGCCCGTGTCCACGCGCACACCGGGGCCGCCGGGCGCCTCGAACACCGCCACCGGGCCGGGTGCGGGCAGGAAGCCGCGGCCCACGTCCTCGGCGTTGATGCGGAACTCGAATGCATGGCCCTGCGGCGCGGGCGTCTGCAGGATGGACAGCGGCAGTCCGTCGGCCACGCGCAGCTGCTCGACCACGAGGTCGATGCCGGCCGTCTCCTCGGTCACCGGGTGCTCGACCTGCAGCCGCGTGTTGACTTCCAGGAACGAGACCGCGCCGCTGGCGCTGAGCAGGAACTCCACCGTGCCGGCGCCCACGTAGCCGGCGCGCGCACAGATGTCACGGGCGGATTGGTGGATGCGCGTGCGCTGCGCGTCGGTGAGGAAGGGCGCGGGCGCCTCTTCCACGAGCTTCTGGTTGCGCCGCTGCAGCGAGCAGTCGCGCGTGCCGAGCACGACCACATGGCCATGGGTGTCGGCGATGACCTGGGCCTCGACATGGCGCGGCCGGTCCAGGAACTGCTCGACGAAGCACTCGCCGCGGCCGAAGGCGGCCACGGCCTCGCGCACGGCCGAGGCGTACAGGTCGGCCACCTCGTCCATGGCACGCGCCACCTTGATGCCGCGCCCGCCGCCGCCGTAGGCCGCCTTGATGGCGATCGGCAGCCCATGCCGCTCGGCGAAGGCCAGCACCTCGTCGGCGCCTTGCACCGGGCCGGGCGTGCCGGCGACCAGCGGCGCGCCGACTTCCAGCGCGAGCTTGCGGGCCTGCACCTTGTCGCCCAGGGCGGCGATGGCGGCGGGTGGCGGGCCGATCCAGGTCATGCCGGCGTCCAGCACGGCCTGGGCGAAGCCGGCGTTCTCGGACAGAAAGCCGTAGCCGGGGTGGACAGCGTCGGCTCCGCTCTTCTTCGCGACGTCGAGCAGCTTGGCGATCGACAGGTAGGTGTCGGCCGGGCGGCTGCCCGCCAGGCCCCAGGCCTCGTCGGCCACGCGGGTGTGCAGGGCGTCGAGGTCGGGGTCGGCGTAGACGGCGACGGAGCGCACACCGTAGTCGGCGCAGGCGCGGGCAATCCGTACCGCGATCTCGCCGCGGTTGGCGATCAGCACTTTGTTCATGGCTCGATGGGCGCGAAGGCGCGGATGGGGTTGAAACGGATGCGGGCGCCGATGGGGATCTGGCCCGCCAGGTCGAGATGGTGTGGCGCCACGGCCGCGATGACGGGGTAGCCGCCCGTGAGCGGGTGGTCGGCCAGGAACAGCACGGGCTGGCCGCTGGCCGGCACCTGGACCGCGCCCAGGGCCGTGCCTTCGCTGGGCAGCTCGTCGTGGCGGCTGCGCGCGAGCGGCTGCGCACCGGCCAGGCGCAGGCCCACGCGGTTGGACTGCGGTGTGACGGACCAGGTCTGGGCCGCGAACAGGGCGATGGCCTCGTCGGTGAACCAGTCGGTGCGCGGGCCGGGCACCACGTCGAGCACCACGGTCTCGTGCAGCGTCGGCAAGGCGGGCGGCAGCTCGGGCGCACCGACCACGCCCTGAACCGTGGGCCGCACGGCCAGCCGGTCGCCGGCACGCAGCGGCTCCGGGCCGACCCTGGCCAAGGTGTCGGTGGCGCAGCTGCCCAGCACAGGCGCCACGTCGAAGCCGCCGCGCACGGCCAGGTAGGTGCGCAGGCCGGCCTCGGGCGCGCCGATCTCCAGCAGGTCGCCGTCGGCCAGTGCGAAGGCCGCGTGGCGCGGCAGCGGCCAGCGCCGGCCCGTGGCGTCGGTGCGCGTGAGCGGCCCTTCGGCGCCGGCCACGGCCAGCACCGTGTCGCCCTGGCTGCGCAGCGCGAAGCCGCCGTCCACGATCTCCAGCGCCGCCATGCCCGGCGCGTTGCCGGCCAGCCGGTTGGCGGCGCGCAGCGCGCCCTGGTCCAGTGCTCCCGAGGCCGAGACGCCCTGCCCGGCCTGGCCATGGCGGCCCAGGTCCTGGAACAGCGCCTGCAGGCCGGGCCGCACGATCTCCAGCGCCGGGCCGTCGCCGGCCACCGTCGGCGCCGCGGCGGGCGCGCTGCTGCGCGGGAGCGCCGGCCGCCCCGTCGCGTCGACGAAGCGCACGCGAAAGCCGGGCTGCAGCAGCGCCGGCACCGGCCGAGCGAGGTCCCACATGGGGGTGGCGGTGATGCCGATCAGTTGCCAGCCGCCCGGGCTCTGCTGCGGATAGACCGCGCTGAAATCGCCGGCCAAGGCCACCGAACCGGCCGGCACCTGGGTGCGCGGCGTCTTGCGGCGCGGCACGACGAGGCGCGGGTCGCCGCCGCTCAGGTAGGCGAAGCCTGGCGCGAAGCCGGTGAAGGCCACGGTGTATTCGCTGCCGGTGTGCCAGGCGATGACTTCCTCGCGCGAGGCGCCCAGCAGGTGGGCCACCGCGTCCAGGTCTTCGCCGCGGTAGTCGACGGCGATCTCGACCAGCGTGCCGGCGCGTTCGGCGGCACGGTCCAGCCGGCGACCGGCGATGGCCGTGGCCAGCGCCTGGGCCGACACCGCGCTGGGCCGGAACCGGACCAGGATGGTGCGCGCCGCGGGCACCAACTCCAGCACGCCTGGCAGCGGCTCGGCCTGCAGCGCGGCCAGCAGCGCCAGCGTCTGCGGCAGGTCGTCGAGTTCGACCAGCAGTGCGTCCAGGTTGACGGGCAGGAAACGCATCATGCGGCGAAGGCCTGCACCGTCACGCCGGCCTGCTCCAGCACCTGGCGCACCTGGCGCGCCATGGCCACGGCGCCGGGGCTGTCGCCGTGCACGCAGATGGAATCGGCCTGCACCCGCACGGTGCTGCCGTCGATGGCCTGCACCACGCCCTCCCGCGCGAGGCGCAGCATGCGCGCGGCCACGGCGTCGGGGTCGTGCAGCACGGAACCCTTCTCGCGGCGCGAGACCAGCGTGCCTTCGGGCGTGTAGGCGCGGTCGGCGAAGGCCTCGGCCACCACCGTGAGGCCGGCCTCGCGCGCCCATGCGACGAGCGGCGCGCCCGCCAGTGCGACCAGCACCAGGCCGGGATCGATGGCGCGGATCGCGGCGATCACGTCGCCGGCCTGGCGCCGGTCGTGCGCGATGGTGTTGTACAGCGCACCATGCGGCTTGACGTAGCGCACGCGCGTGCCGGCAACCTTGGCCAGGCCCTGCAGCGCGCCGATCTGGTAGACCACATCGGCCTGCAGGTCGCTGCTGGCCACATCCATGTTGCGCCGGCCGAAGCCGGCCAGGTCGGGATAGGCCACGTGGGCGCCGACGGCCACGCCCCGTTCGGCGGCGGCGCGCAGTGTCTTGAGGATGCCGGCCGCGTCGCCGGCA
This sequence comes from Pseudorhodoferax sp. LjRoot39, assembly GCF_964253035.1. NCBI lineage: Bacteria > Pseudomonadati > Pseudomonadota > Betaproteobacteria > Burkholderiales > Comamonadaceae > Pseudorhodoferax > Pseudorhodoferax sp. LjRoot39. Next base: position 5,283,069 of record NZ_CAXUQL020000001.1, read on the forward strand.
TGGAAGCCGCAGGCCACGTTGGCGCTGGAGACGATGGACAGCATGGCGGCGTCGTCGCCCATGGTCCAGGCGCCCAGGCTCTCGCCGAGGTCGCTGTTGAGGTCGATGTGCATGGGGGGGTCCTTTCAATGCAATTGGCCACCGGCGGCGACGATGTCGGTCTCGACGGCCAGCGCCGTGCGCAGCGTCACGCGCAGCGCCTCCACCTGCGCCGCCAGGGCCATGCTGGGCAGGCCCGGGTGGCGGGCGGCCTGCTCGGGCAGGGCCGGCACGTGCACGAAGCCGCCGCGCACGCCGGGCAGGCCCGCGAGCCGGTGCATCAGCGCATAGAAGACATGGTTGCAGACGAAGGTGCCGGCGGTATTGGAGACGGAGGCCGGCAGGCCCGCGGCACGCAGCGCCTGCACGATGGCCTTGATCGGCAGCGTGGAGAAGTAGGCGGCCGGCCCGCCTGATACCACCGCGGTGTCCACGGGCTGGCGGCCGGCGTTGTCGGGGATGCGCGCATCGTCGCAGTTGATTGCCACGCGCTCGGGCTGCCACTCGGTGCGCCCGCCGGCCAGGCCCAGGCCGACGACCAGCCGGGGTTGCCACTGGGCCAGTGCGGTGTCGAGCCGCGCGGCGGCCTGGCCGAAGACGCAGGGCAGCTGCACGGCCCGCACGGTGGCGCCGCCGCAGTCCCAGCCTTCGAGTGCGCGCGCCACCTCCCAGGACGGGTTGATCGGGTCGTTGTCGAACGGCTCGAAGCCGGTGACGAGAACGTGGGAGGGGGCAATGGGCATCGGCATCCTCGGCAGGTTGGCGATCAGTCGACCTTGATGCCGGCGTCGTCGATCACCTTCTTCCAACGGGCCGCATCGGACTTGATCAGGGCGGTCAATTGTGCGGGTGCGCCGCCCACCACATCGAGGTTCATCTCGGCCAGCTTGGCCTGCACGTCCTTCTCGACCAGGATCTGGTTGATGCTCTGGTTGAGCTTCGTGACGATGGCCGGCGGCGTGCCCGTGGGTGCGACGAAGCCGTACCAGAAGGTCACGTCCAGGTCCTGCCCGCCGGACTCGGCCACGGTGGGCAGCTCGGGGTAGCCGGCCAGGCGCTTGTTGCTCGTGACCGCCAGCGCACGCAGGCGGCCACCCTTGACCATGGGCATGGCCTCGGGCACCAGCGCGATCATCAGCTGCGCCTGCCCGCCCATCACGTCCTGCAGGGCCGGCGCACCGCCCTTGTAGGGCACGTGCACCGGGTCGACGCCGTTGGCGCGCTTGTAGTACTCCATGCCCAGGTGGCTGGGCGTGCCGGCACCGGCCGAGGCGTAGCTCACGCTGCCGGGCTTGCTCTTGAGGTAGCTGCCCAGCTCGGCCATGGTCTTGACCGGCACCGAGGAATGCACCACCACCACGCTGGGCACCGTGGCCGCGAGCACGATGGGCACGAGATCCTTCTGCACGTCGTAGGGCAGCTTGGGATACAGGCCCGGGTTCACCGCCAGGCCGCTCAGCGTGGACAGCAGCAGCGTGTAGCCGTCCGGCGCCGACTTGGCCACGTGCGTGATCGCGATCTGCTCGCTGGCGCCGGGCCGGTTGTCCACCACCACTGGTTGGCCCAGTTGCTTGCCCAGCCGCTCGGCCACCAGCCGGGCCAGCGTGTCGGTGGAGCCGCCCGCCGCATAGGGAACGACGATGCGGATCGGCTTGGCGGGATAGTCGGCCGCGCTGGCGGACAGGGGCAACCAGGCCAGCAAGGCAGCGGCGGCAAGCAAGGGACGGCGGTTGAACATCGGTGGCTCCGGGCAGAACAGGGACTGGGACGACGGCAACAATCGCGGCAAATGATGGGACACATCACGATTGATTGTTGAACAATCGTAATTTGATTGGTCACGCAAATCAACAACAGTTTCCAGAAAATTTCTTGGGGTGTTCCACATGCTGGCTGGTTGTGGTTTCTGCTAAAAGGCCTGCCTATGCCGACGCCCGCCCTCGCCCCCTCTTCCGAACCGAACCTTGCCGAACGCCTGGCGGCCCGGTTGCGCCAACAGATCGCTGCTGGCGAGCTCGCCCCCGGCCAACGCCTGCCCGAGCAAAGCCTGAGCGAGAGCCTGGGCGTTTCACGCAACACGCTGCGCGAGGCCTTCCGCATGCTCACGCACGACGGTCTGGTCACGCACGCACCCAACCGCGGCGTCTGCGTGGCCGTGCCGAGCATCGCGACCATCATCGACATCTACCGCGTGCGCCGGCTCATCGAATGCCAGGCCCTGGCCCAGGCCTATCCGCGGCATCCGGCCAAGAAGCGCATGCGCGCGGCGGTGGAAACGGCGCTGGCCCGGCGCGCTGCGGCCGACTGGTCCGGCGTCGGCACGGCCAACATGGACTTCCACATGGCGGTGGTCGAGCTGGCCGACAGCGAGCGCCTGAACGGCATGTTCACGCCCATCCTGGCCGAGCTGCGGCTGGCCTTCGGCATGCTGCAGGACGCCGAGTTCCTGCACGCGCCCTATGTGGACATGAACGTGAAAATCCTGGAGCTGACCGAGGCCGGGCGCTATGCCGAGGCCGCGGCGGCATTGCAGGACTACCTCGTGCACTCCGAGCGCATCGTGCTGGCGGTCTACGCACGGCGGCTGGCGGAGACCGGCGCCCCGGGCTGAGAGGGGATGGGCACGGCGGCCACAATCGGCCCATGCCTTTCCACCCCTCCCGCCGAACCGCCCTGCTCGGCGCCGCCGGCCTGCTCACGCTGCCGGGCCTGCAGGCCGCACCCGCCAAGAAGCTCCCGCCACCGCCCGATGTCTGGCCACGGCCAGCGGTCGTCCCCGGCGGCGTGGCCCGCCTGTCGCTCGGCCCCGCCGCCACCCGCCCGCAGGCCCATGCCGGCGAGGTGCCGCTGCTGGTCGTGGGCGACGCCATCGAATGGACTGCCCTGGTCGGCATCGCACTGGCGGCCCCAACCGGCGACGCCGCGATCACGGTCACCGCGCCGGGCGAGGCGCCGCGCCGCGTGCCTTACCGGGTCTTGCCCAAGAAGTACCAGGAACAGCGCCTGACGGTCTCGCCGCGCACCGTGGACCTCTCGCCCGAGGACCAGGCCCGCTACGAACGCGAGCGCGAGCACCTGGCCGGCGTGATGGCCACCTTCAGCCCGGCGGTGCCGCCGCGGCTGCAGATGCAGGTGCCCGTGCCGGGCCGGCGTTCCAGTTCGTTCGGCCTGCGCCGCGTGTTCAACGGCCAGGCCCGCAATCCGCACAGCGGCATGGACATCGCGGCGGCCACGGGAACGCCCGTGCGTGCGCCGCTGGATGGCCGCGTGGTCGACGTCGGCGACTACTTCTTCAACGGCGGCACGGTCTGGCTGGACCATGGCGCCGGCCTGCTCAGCATGTACTGCCACCTGAGCGCGATGGACGTGAAGCCGGGCGACCAGCTGCGCGCAGGGGACGCCTTCTGCAAGGTGGGTGCCACCGGCCGCGTGACCGGACCGCACCTGCACTGGTCGGTGATGCTGAACCGGGCCATGGTGGACCCGGCACTGTTCATCGACGCCTGAAGACATCGAGCACCCGGCCTGGGTAAACCCCAGGCGCGGCCACGGCGCGGACACCCGAGAATTGGTTTAACCAGTTTGGCCTAACCAATTTGGTCTCACCAATTGACCGCTCACATCCTCGATACCAGCCACGTGCTGGCCCGCATCCTTCCGTTCATCCGCGCACGCGGCTATGCGCCAGGCGAGCGCATCCCGTCCGAGCGCGAGCTGGCGGAGCGCTTCCAGGTGAGCCGCGGCATCCTGCGCGAGGCGCTGGCGGCGCTGGAGGCCATGCGCGTGATCGAACGGCGGCCGCAATCGGGCATCTACCTGCGCGATGTCGCCCGCGAAGCCTCGGTCGACATGCTGGCGCTGGAAGCCGACCTGGGCCTGCCGATGTCCGGCGCCGATGTGCAGGACCTCAACGAGTTCCGCTCCATGCTGGAGGTGCAGTCGGTCGCACTGGCGTGCCAGCGCCGCACCGAGGCCGACCTGGCCCGCATCGACACCGTGCTGCGCGTCTCCGCCGACCGCCTGGCATCCGGCCAGTCGCTGGCCGAGCAGGACGCCGATTTCCACCGCGCGCTGTGCGCGGCCAGCGGCAACAAGCTGATCCAGCGCGCCGCCAATGCCTTCTGGCTGGCCTCGCGCGCACGGCGCGAACACTACTTCGCCGACCCGGCCAACGCCCGCCGCTCGCTGGCTCAGCACCAGGCCTTGCGCGATGCCGTTGCCCAGGGCGACGGCGCGCGTGCACAGGACGTGCTGAACGCGCATCTCGGCAACGTCGAGCGCTACTGGATGACCCAACTCGACCCCCGCTCCACCTGATGCCGGCAGAACGTCCCCTGGTCCTGCTGACCAACCCGATCGATGCGGCCGTCGCCACCGGACTGCAGCCGCAGTTCGAGCTGCGGCTCGCGCCCGCCACCGACGCCGCCACGCTGTGCGCAGCCGCGCGCGACGCCAGCTACATCGTAGTGCGTGCCGCGCTGCCGCCCGCACTGTTCGACAACGCCCCGCGCCTGCGCGCCGTGGTGCGGCATGGCGCTGGGCTGGACATGATCCCGGTGGGCCTGGCCAGCCACCACGGCGTGGCCGTGGCCAACGTGCCCGCCGCCAACGCCCAGAGCGTGGCCGAGTACGCCGTGGCCCAGATGCTGGCCCTGGCGCGCCGGCTGCCGGCGATCGACGCCGCACTGCACCGCGACGGCTGGCCGGCCGCACGCGCACTGGCCGACGGCGCCTGCGAGCTGCAGGGCAAGACCCTGGTGGTGGTCGGACTGGGCGCGATCGGCCAGGCGCTGGCACGCATCTGCACACTGGGCTTCGGCATGCAGGCCATCGGCGTGCGGCGCACGCCGCGGCCCGGCGGCGAGATCCGCGAGATGGCCTTGGACGATGCCTTGCCGCTGGCCGACCACCTGGTGCTGGCCTGCCCGCTCACGCCCGAGACCCGCGGTCTGCTCGATGCGCGCCGCCTCGGCCTGCTCAAGCCCGGCGCACGCCTGGTCAACGTGGCACGTGGCCCCGTGATCGACGAGGCCGCGCTGCTGGATGCGCTGCACAGCGGCCGCCTCGCCGGCGCCGCGCTGGACGTCTTCTCCACGCAGCCGCTGCCGCCTGCATCGCCCTTGCTGCAACTGCCCCAGGTCCTCGCCACGCCGCACCTGGCTGGCCTGACCGACGAGGCCATGGCCCGCATGAGCCGCGGCGTGGCCGACCAGCTGCTGCAGATGCTGCAAGGCCAACTGCCGCGCCACTGCGTCAACCCCGAGGCGCGCGAGGCCATCCTCGCGCGCTGGTCCACCCTGAACCGAGACAACCCATGAAGATCAAGAGCGTCCACGCGCGCTGGCTGCACGTCCCCATTCCCTACGAGAAGCAGCATGTGTCCGACTTCGGCCGCGTCGCCTCGTTCGACTCGGTGCTGGTGCGCATCGAGACCGCCTGCGGCCTGGTCGGCTGGGGCGAGGCCAAGGAAGAAGTCGGCAGCGAAGGCAACAGCCACGGCGTGGTGGCCATCGTCAACCAGAAGTTCGGTCCGCAGCTGGTGGGCGAAGACCCGCGCGACATCAACCGCCTGACCGAGCTGATGTACAGCGGCTGCCGCGGCCACTATGCCTTGGCCCATGGCCACGTGTTCCCCATCCTCGGCCGGCGTGGCGTGTCGGTGTCGGCCATGAGCGGCATCGACCTGGCGCTGTGGGACTTGCTGGGCAAGCATCTGAACGCGCCGGTCTGGCGCCTGCTGGGTGGGCGCAAGGCCGAGCGCATGCCGGCCTATGCCTCGGGCGGCTGGGCCGACGCCGACGGCATCGGTCGGCAATTGCTGGGCTACGTCGAGCGCGGCGGCTTCTCGGCCGTGAAGATGCGCGTGGGCGTGATCGACGGCGACCCGGTGAACTCCGCACGCCGCGTGCGTGCCGCACGCGAAGCCCTGGGCCCGGACATCGGCCTGGCCTGCGATGCCCATGGCACCTACACCGTGGCCGAGGCCAAGCGCTTCTGCCGGCTGGTGGAAGACTGCAACCTGCTGTGGTTCGAAGAGCCGGTGACGGCCGACGACAAGCGCGGCATGGCCGAGGTGCGCGCCGCCACGGCGATCCCGATCGCCACCGGCGAGAGCGAGTTCAACCGCTTCGACTTCCGCGACATCGCCGAGCTGCGCGCGGCCGATGTGTTCCAGCCCGACCTGGCCATCTGCGGCGGCATCTCCGAGGCCATGCGCATCGGCGCCATCGCCTCGGCCTGGAACCTCAAGCTGGCACCGCACCTGTGGACCGGGGCGCTGGCCTTCGCCGCCGGCATGCACGTGGCGGCGGCCTCGCCGGCCGGTTGGCTGCTCGAGTACTCGGTGGGTGCCAACCCGCTGCTGCAGGAGCTGGCCGAAGAGCAGTTCACCGTGTCCGCCGGCACGGTCGAGATCCCCGACCGGCCCGGCCTGGGCATCACCGTGCGGCAGGACTTCGTCGACCGCTACACGGTCGTCTGACGCAACATTTCAAAAAGGAGGAGACATGCAAGGTACCGCCCTGACCCGCCGCCGCGCCACCGCGCTCGCGGCCGCCGGCCTGGCCCTGCTGGCCTGCAACGCACGCGCGCAAACCGCGTGGCCGCACAAACCGATCCGCCTGGTCGTGCCGTTCGCGGCCGGCGGCACCACCACCATCCTCGCGCGGCTGCTGGCCGACCGCCTGGGCCAGGGCCTGGGGCAGCCGATGGTCGTCGACAACCGCGCCGGCGCCGGCGGCAACGTCGGCATGGACCATGTCGCCAAGAGCGAGGCCGATGGCTACACGCTGCTGATGGGACCGATCGGCATGGCGATCAACCCGGCGCTGTACGCCAAGATGCCATTCGACCCGTTGACGGACCTGACACCGATCGGTCTGTACGCGGGCGTGCCCAACCTGCTGGTGGTGAACCCCAGCGTGCCGGCGCAGAACCTGGCCGAGCTGATCGCGCATGCCAAGGCCAACCCCGGCAAGCTGCACTACGCGTCCAACGGCAATGGCACCTCCAGCCACCTGGCGGCCGAGATGCTGAAGTCCGCTGCGGGCGTGGACATCGTGCACGTGCCCTACAAGGGCGGCGCGCCGGCCATGCAGGACCTGATCGGCGGCCAGGTGGCGATGCTGTTCGACCAGATGCCGGCCGTGCTGCCGCAGGTGCAGGGTGGGCGCGTGCGGGCCTTGGGTGTCTCCAGCGCCAGGCGCTCGGCGGCCGCGCCGCAGGTACCGGCGATCGCCGAGACGCTGCCGGGCTTCGACATGACGGTCTGGTTCGGCATCCTGGCGCCACGCGGCACGCCGGCCGACATCGTCACGCGCGTGAACGCCGAGATGCAGCGCGTGCTGCAGGACACGGCGTTCCAGCAGCAACTGGCCGGCATGGGCGTAACACCGATGGGCGGCAGCGCCGACGCCTTCGCCAGCTACCTGCGCCGCGAGACCGAGCGCTGGGCCAAAGTCGTGCGCGACTCCGGCGCGCGCATCGACTGACGGCCTGCACCACTTCGAGGAGAACCTGCATGAAGATCCTGCCCGCCCTCACCCGCCGTGCTGCCGTGGCACTGGCCTGCGCCGCGGCGCTGGCGCCCGGCCTGGCCAACGCAGAGAACGACTACCCGAACAAGCCGATCCGCGTGATCGTGCCCTTCCCGCCCGGCGGCGCGTCCGACACGCTGGGCCGCCTGGTGGCCCAACACCTGCAGCAGGCCTGGGGCCAGACCGCGCTGGTGGAGAACCGACCTGGCGCGGGCGGCAACATCGGCGCCGAGGCTGGTGCCAAGGCCGCACCGGACGGCAGCACGCTGACGCTGGCGGCGGCCGGCTTCATGGCGGTGAACCCCTCGCTGTATCCCAAGCTCAACTACGACTCGGCCACCGACTTTCAGCCGATCGCGCTGCTGGTCAAGGCACCGCTGCTGCTGGTGGTGAACCCGGCCAGGGTGCAGGCGCACACCGCGCGCGAGCTGATCGACCTGGCCAAGCGCTCGCCCGGCAAGGTCACGGTCGGCAACGGCGGCACGGGCACGGCCCAACACCTGGGCGGCGTGAACTTCGCGCTGGCCGCGGGCATCGAGGTCGCGCACATCCCCTACAAGGGCAGCGCACCGGCCACCAACGACCTGCTGGGGGGCGTGTTCGACGCGCAGTTCGACAACCTCGTGACCTTGGTGCCCTTCGTCAAGAGCGGCAAGCTGCGTGCGCTGGCGGTGTCGTCCGCCAAACGCGTGGCGGCGCTGCCCGAGGTGCCGACGCTGGCCGAAGCGGGCCTGCCGGGCTTCGAAGACGGCACCTGGTACGGCATCGTCGCGCCGCGCGGCACGCCGCAGCCCATCGTCGACAAGCTGAACGCCGAGCTGCTCAAGATGCTGGCCCAGCCCGAGACGCGCGACAAGCTGCTGGCCATGGGCCTGGAGCCGGCCGGCAACAGCCCTGCCGACTTCGGGCAGCTGATCCGCAGCGACATCGCCAAGTACGCCAAGGTGATTCAGGCCGGCAAGGTCAAGATCGACTGAACGGGCGCGACGGGCGCCCCGCTGGCGCAGCGGATGGCACCCCTACTGGCCAGCTCAGGGCTGGCCGAGGTAGTCGCGCTTGCCGATCTCCACGCCGTTGTGGCGCAGGATGTTGTAGGTGGTCGTGACGTGGAAGTAGAAGTTGGGCACGGCGTGGCCCAGCAGGAACTGCATGCCCACGTAGTGCGTTTCCTTGTCGCCGCGCTTCGTCACGATGGCCTTGTCTTCCGTGCCGTCGATCTTGTCGGCCGGCACGCTTTGCAGGTAGGCGATGGTCTTGGCGACGCGTTCCTTCAGCGCGGCGAACGTGGTCTCGTTGTCCTCGAACACGGGCGCGTCCACGCCGGACAGGCGGGCGATGACGCCCTTGGCCGAGTCGCAGGCGATCTGCACCTGGGTGGCCAGCGGCAGCATGTCGGGGAACAAGCGGTAAGCGGTCAGCGTGGCATCGGCGATCTTCCTGGCGTCGATGTGGGCCTGCGCCTTGTCCAGGATCTTCGACAGGTTGCCGAGGATGTTGACGAAGCGCGGCACGCTGGCCTGGTACATGGAGATGGTCATGGGGAGTGTCTCGGGGTGGTTCCCGGCACAAGCGCCGGGGCGCGCGGATCATAGGGGGCCTGCATGCCTGCAGAATGCGCGGCCCGATTGGCCGACGCCGCGCAAGGTCAACGCGGCCGGACGCCGGAGCGCACCGATGGTGCACGCGGAATCGGAGATCATTGCGCCCCGCACGCCTGCGCCGACCTTTTCCATGCAACTGCTGCTGATCGACGACCATCCACTGTTCAGCCTCGGCTTCGCACACGCGCTGTCGCATGCCCGACCCGGCGTGCGCGTGCAGACGGCTGCCGGCGTGGAGGAAGGGCTGGCGTTGGCGCGCGCCAGCGCCGACCTGGAGATCGCCCTGATCGACTACCGGCTGGCGGCCCTCGACGGCCTGGAAGGCCTGCGCCGCTTCGGCGCCGCCCATCCGCTGGTGGCGCGCGTGCTGATCTCCGGCGACGAGACCACCGCGCTGGCGGCACGCGCACGCGCGGCCGGGGCATCGGGTTTCATCGGCAAGTCCATGGCCATCGCGCAGATCCTGCGCGCGCTCGACGCCATCTGCGCCGGACAGGAATGGTTCGGGCCGCAGGCGCTCGCCGCCCACGCCGATCTCCAGGGGCCGGGCACGCCCACGGCGCGCCAGCTCGAGGTGCTGGCCCTGGTCGCCACCGGGCAGCAGAACAAGCAGATCGCCGAGGCGCTGGGCATCGCCGAGCGCACCGTCAAGCTGCACGTGACGGCGCTGCTGGACAGCCTGGGCGCGCGCAACCGCACCCACCTGCTGGTGCTGGCACGCGAGCGCGGCCTGCTGTGAGCAGCACCGGCCCGGCACGGCCACGCTGGCGCAGCCTGTCGCTGCAATGGGTGCCGACCGAGGTCGAGGCCGAGCAGCTCGAGCGCATGGTGCGGACCACGCCGTGGTCGTGGTTGCTGAGCACGGTCGCGGCGCTGATCTGCTACCTGCAGTACGCCGACCATCCGGCCGGTGACAGCCTGCGCTGGTGGTTCGCCGCCTACGTGGCCGTGGTGGCCGCGCGCCTGGCACTGTGGGCCGCCTGGCTGCGCCTGCGCACGCAGATCGCACTGTGGGTGCTGCCGGCCCTGGGCACCACACTGGCCATGGCCGCGCTGTGGGGCGCCCTGTGCACGCTGCTGCCGGTGGACAGCAGCCCGCAGGCCGAATCCATCCTGCACATCGCGCTGGCCTGCGTGGCGCTGGGCGGCACTGCGCGCATGGCCTGCTTCGACCGCGCGCTGGTCGGCTATGTGGTGCTCATCCTCGGTCCCATGATCGTGCGCGACCTGCTGATCGGCGGGGCCTACCACTGGCTGATGGCCCTGCTGCTGTTCCTGATCGGCGTCTACGGGCTGCTGAACGGCACCAGCATCTCGCGCGCCCTGCGCGAGGTGCAGAACCAGCGCCGACGCAATGCCGAGCTGGTGGAGCAACTGCGCCAGGAAGCCGAACGCAGCAGCAGCGCGCACCAGCAGGCGCTGCAGGCCGGCGCGGCGAAGACGCGCTTCTTCGCCGCCGCCAACCACGACCTGCGCCAGCCGCTGCACGCCATGGGCCTGCTGGTGCACACACTGCGCACGCCGAACACGGGCGCCGCACCGCTGCCCGACATGGCCGGACGCCTGGCCGACTGCGTGGACGGCATGACGCTGGTGATCGATGGCCTGCTGGACATGAGCCGCATGGACGCAGGCGAGATGGCGCCGCAGTGGTCGGTGTTCGCACTCGACGAACTGGTGCGCGAATGCTGCGCGCCGCTGCGCATCGTGGCGCAGGCCCAGGGCCTGGCGTTCACCACCGACATCGTGCCGGCCACCGTGCGCAGCGACCGTGTGCTGCTGGCGCGGGTGCTGGCCAACCTGGTCTCCAACGCCATCCGCTACACGCACGAGGGCGCGGTCCACGTGGTGGCGCGGGCGGATGGCGGGCAGGTCCGCCTGACGGTGGAAGACACCGGCATCGGCATCGCGCCGGAGCACCTGCCCAGAATCTTCGATGCGTTCTACCAGGTCGGCAACGCCGGGCGCGACCGCCGTCTCGGCCTCGGGCTGGGCCTGTCGACGGTGCAGCGCATCGGCGCGCTGTTGTCGCTGCAACTGACGGTGCGCTCGCAGCCAGACCAGGGCAGCGCGTTCACGCTCGTGCTGCCGCGCGTGGCATCGGTGGCCGAAGGCAGCGGCGAGCTGGCAGATGCCGGCCCGTCCTCGCCGCTGCGGGGCCGGCGCGTGCTGGTCGTGGACGACGATGCCGATTCACGCGACGCCATGGTCCACCTGCTGGCCTCGTGGGCCTGCGCCGCGCATGGCGCGGCCAGCGCGGCCGCGGGCCTGGCGCGGCTGGCCGATGGCTTTGCGCCCGATGCATTGGTGGTGGACCTGCGGCTGGCCGAGGGCGCCAGCGGCATCGACGCAGTGCAGACCCTGCAGGCCGCGGCGGGCCGGCCGCTGCCCGCGCTGATCGTGACCGGCGATGCCGGCAGCGAGCACCTGCAGCGCGCACGGACGGCGGGCCTGCAGGTCTGCGTCAAGCCGGTGCGGCCAGTGCAGCTGCGCGCATTCCTGGCCCAGGCCTTCGCGGACTGAAGCAGCGGCGTCAGCGCTTGACGTGGCAGACGCCGTCGGGCGTCACGTTGATCGACTGCAGCACTGCGCCGGCGTTGGCGAACAGGCTCGGATTCTGGTCGCCGATCACGCACAGCTCGGTGGCGCTGGTCTTGGACCAGACCATGTGGTTCACGATGCCGGTGACCAGCGCCATGCGGGTCCAGTGCGCCGCGATGCCGGCAGCCGACTGCGCGGACGTGATCTCGCCCTGGCCGATGGTGGTGGGCGGCAGCGGTGCGCCCGTGCCCGTGCAATCGGCCGAGCCGTACTGCACCAGGCCGCTGCCCCAGGTGAAGCCGGTGTCGGAGGTCGGCGTCACGCGCACCAGGGTGCGTGCCGAGCTGGCCGCGCCGAGCCGCGTGCAGCGGCGCAGTTCCCAGTCGCCGGCCAGCGCCTGCACGCCGCCGGCCAGGGCCGCGCTGCAGGTGACGGTGACATCGCTGACATCCGCAGACGCCGTGCCGCTGCCATTGGCGACCACGCATTGCTGGCCTGCGGGCGGGGTCTTGACCGTGACGGCATAGGCCGCACCCGCGCCCACGGCCGTGGCGAACACCAGGCTGCCATTGGCGCCCACGCTGAGATCGTCGCTGCCGTTGTTCTGCAGCACCAGCGTCTTGCCGCTGTCCAGGCCCGTGACGGTGGCGGCGACCTTGAACCCGGCCGCGCCGGCGGGATCGTCGTCATCGTCGCCGCCACCGCCGCAGGCGGCCAGCACGAGCGGCAACGCGGCGAGCAGCAGGCAGGAGCGGCGTGCGGAAAACGGTGCAAAAAAGCGTGCGCAATGCACGGGCTGATGCGGGAGGCGAGGCATGGAATGTTCCTGTCGGTAGATGCGGGGTTGAGATGTCGCAATTGCTACCGGCATGGTGGCCTGGTGCGCCCCGTGCGGGAACAGCACCTTCGGGCAGGTGTGGCACCGCACACCCTGCCCGCCTCTTTCTCTCAGGACCGCTTCAGGGCCGGCTCAAGGGTGTCGGCTGCGTCAGCACCTCGGGCCGCAGGATCTCGTCGAGCTGCTGCTTGGTCAGCAGCCCCTTGGCCAGCACGATGGCGTAGACGCTGCCGCCCGTGGCATGTGCCTCCTGCGCCACGGCCGTGGCGTTGGCGTAGCCGATGTAGGGGTTCAGCGCGGTGACGATGCCGATGGAGTTGGCGACCAGCTCGCGCAGATGCTCGGCATTGGCCGTGATGCCGTCCACGCAGCGCGAGGACAGCGTGAGGCAGGCGCTGCGCAGATGCGCCACGCTCTTGAACAGGCTGTGCGCGATGATGGGCTCGAAGGCGTTGAGCTGCAGTTGCCCGGCCTCGGCCGCGAAGCTGACCGTGATGTCGTTGCCGATCACCTCGAACGCCACCTGGTTCACGACCTCCGGGATCACCGGATTGACCTTGCCCGGCATGATGCTGGAGCCAGCCTGCATGGGCGGCAGGTTGATCTCGTTGAAGCCGGCGCGCGGGCCGCTGGACAGGAGGCGCAGGTCGTTGCAGATCTTGGACAGCTTGACCGCCACGCGCTTGAGCACGCCCGACAGCTGCACGAAGGCGCCGCAGTCCTGCGTGGCCTCGATCAGATTGGGGGCCGTGACGAGCGGGATGCCCGTGATGCGCTGCAGGTGCTTCAAGACCAGCGGCGCGTAGTCGGGGTGGGCGGTGATGCCGGTGCCGATGGCGGTGGCGCCCATGTTGATCTCGCAGATCAGCAGCACGGCCTCGCGCAGGCGCTGCTGGTCTTCCTCGATCATCACGGCATAGGTGCCGAACTCCTGGCCCAGCGTCATGGGCACGGCGTCCTGCAGCTGGGTGCGGCCCATCTTGAGGATGTCCTTGAACTCCTCGGCCTTGCGCGCGAAGGACTGGCGCAGCACCTCCATCGCATCGACCAGCCCGCCGATGCCGAACCAGGTGGCGATCTTGAGCGACGAGGGATAGACGTCGTTGGTGCTCTGGCCGATGTTGACCTGCTCGTTGGGATGCAGGTGCTGGTACTGGCCCTTGGCATGGCCCAGCAATTCGAGCGCGCGGTTGGCGATGACCTCGTTGGCGTTCATGTTGGTCGAGGTGCCGGCACCGCCCTGGATCACGTCGACCACGAACTGCTCGTGCAGTTGGCCCGCCAGCAGCTCGTCGCAGGCGGCCGAGATGGCGTTGCAGCGCTTCTCGTCCAGCAGGCCCAGTTCGTGGTTGGCGTGGGCGGCCGCCTGCTTGACGCAGGCCAGGGCCTTGATGAGCTCTGGGTAGATGGAGATCGCGGTGCCGGTGATCGGGAAGTTCTCGACGGCGCGCAGCGTGTGCACGCCGTAGTAGACCTCGGCCGGTACCTCGCGGTCGCCCAACAGGTCGTGCTCGATGCGGAACGCGGGGGTGCTCATCTGGGGCTCCTTGGGTGGTGGTGGAAGCAGTGTAGGAGCGCGCCTGCGGCCATGGCATGCCGAGTTTGCATGCCGATCTGCCGGCGTCAGGCATGCCGCTCGAGCACGGCCGCGAGGCGGTCGAAGCCGGCACGGATCTCGGGTTCGGTCACGGCACCGTAGCCCAGCACCAGGCCCTTGTGCGGCGCGGGGCGGCGCAGGCTGTACATCGACAGCGGCCGCGTCATCACGCCAGCGGCCAGGGCCTCGTCCGCCACGGCGGCGTCATCGGCCCCATCTGGCAGGCCCAGCACCAGGTGCAGCCCGGCATCGCTGCCCAGCAAGGGCAAGCGCGTGCCGAAGCGCGCCGTGACGGCCTCGATCAGCACGGCCCGGCGCGCGGCATAGACGCCGCGCATGCGCCGGATGTGGCGCGCGTAGTGGCCTTCGCGCAGGAAGCGCGCCAGCACCACCTGCTGCAGCGTCTGGCCCTCGCGGTAGAGCTCGTTGAGCGCCCGCGTGAAGCTCTCGACCAAGTCGCGCGGCAGCACCAGGTAGGCCAGCCGCAGCGAGGGGTACAGCGTCTTGGAGAAGGTGCCCAGGTAGAGCACGCGGCCCTGCTCGTCCAGGCCCTGCAGCGCGGGCAGCGGCCGGGCGGCGAAGCGGAATTCGCTGTCGTAGTCGTCCTCGACGATCCAGACGCGGTGGCGCGCGGCGTAGTCCAGCAGCTGGCGGCGCCGGCCGTGGCTCATGAGCACGCCCGTGGGGTACTGGTGGGCGGGCGAGAGGAACATCAGCCGTGGCGGTTTTTCCAGCTGCTGCGCGCTCGGCGCCAGGCCTTCGGCGTCCAGATCCACGGGCTCCAGCGCGAGGCCGGCCGCGCGGAACATGGCGCGCGCGCCCCAGTAGCCCGGGTCTTCGAGCCAGACCCGGTCGCCACTGTCGGCCAACAGATGGGCCACGAGATGCAGCGCCTGCTGCGTGCCGCTGGTCACCACCACCTGGGCCGCATCGCAGGCCACGCCGCGCGTGCCGCCCAGGTAGTCGGCGATGGCCTCGCGCAGGGCCGGGTGGCCGGCGCCCGTGGCGTAGCTCAGGTGGGCCGGCTGCACCTCGCGCCAGGCCTGGCTCTGCAGGCGGCTCCAGACCTTGGCGGGGAACATGCGCACCTCGGGCACACCAGGCGTGAACGCGCCCCATTGCATGGGGCTGGCCAGTGCGCCCTGCACCAGGTCGGCACCGCGCTGCGAGAGCGGCGAGGCGGCCGCACCGCCGCCGCGCGGCGCAGCGCGCACACGGCCGACGAAGCCTGGCGCCGCCTCGGCCACATAGGTGCCGCGGCCCACGCCGGCCTGCGCCAGGCCTTCCAGCACGAGTTGCTCGTAGACCTGCACGACGGTGTTGCGCGCGATGCCCAGGGCCTCGGCCATGGCCCGCGTGGGCGGCAGCTTGTGCCCGGCGGGCAGCGTGGATTGCCGGATGCCACCCTGCAGGATGCGGTAGAGCTGCTGGTGGTTGTACTCGCCGTTGCCGGGCGCGAACTGCTGCAGCACGAAGTCCGGCAGCGCCTGCGCCTCCTGGCCTGATATTGGCTCCATTGGACTTGAATAAATTGGTTCTTTTGTTGGAATCAATGTATTCGTAGACTGCGCCCGTGTCCAGCCAACCCGGGCCTTGCAGGCCAGCACCCCGTCATGACCACCGCCCTTGAAACCAGCACCAACCAGCAGATCGACGCGCGCCGCGTCGCCGCCACGCCGCGCGGCGTGGGCATCGGCTTCCAGATCTACGCCGAACGCGCCGAGAACGCGCAGATCTGGGATGTGGAGGGCCGCCGCTACATCGACTTCGGTTCGGGCATCGCGGTGCTCAACACCGGCCACCGCCATCCGCGCGTGATGCAGGCGGTGAAGGAGCAGATCGAGCATTTCACGCACACGGCCTACCAGGTCGTGCCCTACGAGAGTTCGGTCGCGCTGGCGGAACGCCTGAACGCGCTGACGCCAGGCCAGCACGCCAAGAAGACGGCCTTCTTCACCACCGGCGCCGAGGCCGTGGAGAACGCCATCAAGATCGCGCGCGCGCACACGCGCCGCCCCGGCGTCATCGCCCTGACGGGTGCCTTCCATGGCCGCACCTTCATGGGCATGGCACTGACCGGCAAGGTCGTGCCCTACAAGACCGGCTTCGGCCCCTTCCCGGGCAGCATCTACCACGTGCCGGCGCCCGTTGCACTGCACGGCACCACGGTCAAGCAGTCGCTGGCCGCGCTGACGCAGCTGTTCAAGGCCGACATCGATCCCGAGCAGGTGGCCGCCATCATCGTGGAGCCGGTGCAGGGCGAAGGCGGCTTCTACGTGCAGCCACCCGAGTTCATGCGGGCGCTGCGCGAGGTCTGCGACCGCCACGGCATCGTGCTGATCGCCGACGAGATCCAGACCGGCTTCGGCCGCACCGGCAAGCTGTTCGCGATGGAGCACTACGACGTGCTGCCCGACCTCATGACCGTGGCCAAGAGCCTGGCCGGCGGCCTGCCGCTGTCGGGCGTGGTGGGCCGTGCCGAGATCATGGACGCGCCGGCCCCTGGCGGTCTGGGCGGCACCTACGCCGGCAACGCGCTGGCCATCGCCGCGGCCCATGCCGTGCTCGACGTGATCGCGGACGAGAAGCTCAGCGCCCGCGCCGAGCGCCTGGGCCAGCACCTGAAGTCGCGCCTGAACGCCCTGCGCAAGACCGTGCCGCAGATCAGCGACGTGCGCGGCCTGGGCGCCATGGTGGCCATGGAATTCGCCCAGCCCGACGGCACGCCCGATCCGGCGTTCACCAAGCAGGTGCAGGAGCGTGCCCGCGATGCCGGCCTGCTGCTGCTGACCTGCGGCGTGCATGCCAACGTGGTCCGCTTCCTGTTCCCGCTCACCATCGAGGACGCGCTGCTGGACGAAGGCCTGGACATCCTGGCCGCGGCCCTGCAGGCCTGAGGCAAAGGACGCGACCATGCTGCAACTCAAGGACCCCGGCCTGCTGCGCCAGCAGGCCTTCATCGCTGGCGAGTGGAAGGATGCCGACAGCGGCAAGACCACGGCCGTGACCAACCCGGCCAACGGCGAGACCATCGGCACCATCCCCATGTGCGGCACCGCCGAGACCGAGCGTGCGATCGCCGCAGCGGCCGTGGCCCAGCGCGCCTGGCGCGAGGTGCCGGCCAAGGAGCGCGCCGCCGTGCTGCGCAGGCTCAACGACCTCATGCTGGCCCACCAGGACGACCTGGCACTGATCATGACCACCGAGCAGGGCAAGCCGCTGGCCGAGGCCAAGGGCGAGATCGTCTATGCGGCCTCGTTCATCGACTGGTTCGCCGAGGAGGCACGCCGTGTCTATGGCGACACCATCCCTGCCACCAGCGGCGACAAGCGCATCCTCGCGCTCAAGCAGCCCATCGGTGTCACGGCCGCCATCACGCCCTGGAACTTCCCGACCGCCATGCTCACGCGCAAGGCCGGTCCGGCGCTGGCAGCGGGCTGCGCCATGGTGGTCAAGCCGGCCACACAGACGCCCTACTCGGCGCTGGCCTTCGCCGAGCTCGCGGCGCGCGCCGGCGTGCCCAAGGGCCTGCTGTCGGTGCTGACCGGCTCGGCGTCCGAGATCGGCGGCGAGATGACGCGCAGCCCGGTGGTGCGCAAGCTGACCTTCACGGGTTCGACCGAGGTGGGCCGCACGCTGATGCGCCAGTCGGCCGACACCATCAAGAAGCTCTCGCTGGAGCTGGGCGGCAACGCACCCTTCATCGTGTTCGACGATGCCGACATCGACGCCGCTGTCGAGGGCGCGATGGTCTCCAAGTACCGCAACACGGGCCAGACCTGCGTCTGCGCCAACCGCCTGTACGTGCAGCGCGGCGTGCTGGAGCAGTTCACGCAGAAGCTCGTGGCCAAGGTGCGGGCGCTGAAGGTCGGCAATGGCCTGGACGCTGGCGTGACCCAAGGTCCGCTGATCGACGCCAAGGCCGTGGCCAAGATCGAGGAGCACGTGGCCGATGCCGTGGCCAAGGGTGGCCAGGTGCTGACCGGTGGCAAGCGCCATGCGCTGGGCGGTCAGTTCTACGAGCCCACCGTGGTCGGCAATGCCACGGCGGAGATGCTGTTCGCCAAGGAGGAGACCTTCGGCCCGCTGGCGCCGATCTTCACCTTCGACAGCGAGGAAGAGGTCATCGCCCAGGCCAACGACACCGAGTTCGGCCTGGCCGCCTACTTCTACAGCCGCGACATCGGCCGCATCATGCGCGTGGCCGAGCAACTGGAGTCGGGCATGGTGGGCGTGAACACCGGGCTGATCTCCACGGCCGAGGCGCCCTTCGGCGGCGTCAAGCAGTCCGGCCTGGGCCGCGAGGGCTCCAAGTACGGCATCGAGGAGTTCCTGGAGACCAAGTACGTCTGCCTCGGCGGGCTTGACAAGTAGGCCTGGGCACCGCGCCGCCTGCCGCCCGGCACCGGCATCGACCAGCCCATGCGCACGCAGCGCGAGCGCATCCATCCAAACCACGGCCGTCACAAAGCCGAAATAGCTGGCCTAGAATCCTGCCCGCGCCCGCAAGGGCGCTTCGCTAGGGGTGTCGTGCGCTGCCAAGGCAGCGTGTGGCTGAGAAAGTCCCTTTGAACCTGATTGAGGTAATCCTCGCGCAGGGAAGCATTGACCAGATTGGGCCGCGCCACTGCACAGGTGGCCTCTCGCACGGCCATCAGAAGATCCGGCAGGCCGACCTGCTATGACGTCGAAAGCGTTGTGGCAATGAACCGTTTTTCTTTCCGACCGCATGCCCTGGCGGGCGCCGTGGCGGTGCTGTTCGCCTCGGCGACGGGCGCACAGACCACCGCGCCCACGCTGCCCACCGTGCGCGTGGAAGCCAGCCAGCAGGCGCCCCAGGCCGACATCACCGGCTTTGGCGACCAACCACTCAAGGAGTTGCCGATTTCGGCCACCGTGGTCGATGCCCAGGCGCTGCAATCCAGCGGTGCGCGCCGGCTTGCCGATCTGACGCAGTTCGACGCCTCGGTCACCGACGCCTACAACTCGCCCGGCTACTGGGACTACCTGAGCATCCGCGGCTTCACGCTGGACAACCGCTTCAACTACCGGCGCGAAGGCCTGCCGATCAGCGCGGAGACCTCGATCCCGCTGGACAACAAGGAGCGCATCGAGATCCTCAAGGGCACGAGTGGCATCCAGGCCGGCACCAGCGCGCCGGGCGGACTCGTGAACTACGTGGTCAAGCGTCCGACCGAGAAGGACCTGCGCAGCGCCACCGTGGAAGTCTCCGGCCGCGGCGGCGTGCTGGGCGCCATCGACCTGGGCGGGCGCTTCGGCGTGGACCGCGTGTTCGGCTACCGCTTCAACGTGGCGCACGAGACCCTGCGCCCGCGCATCGACGATCTGGATGGCCGACGCAGCCTGGTCGCGCTCGCGACCGACTGGCGCGTGGGCCGCGACACGGTCGTCGAGGCGGAGGTCGAGTGGAGCCACAAGTCGCAGCCCAGCCAGGCCGGCTACAGCCTGCTCGGCAACCGGCTGGCGCCCGTGCCCAGCCCGCACCTGAACCTGAACAACCAGCCCTGGTCGCAGCCCTCGGTGTTCGGCGCGCTGACGGGCACACTGCGCATCGAGCAGGCCTTGAATGCGGACTGGCGCTGGTCGGCGCAGGTGGGGCAGCAGCGCTTGAAGACGGATGACCGGTTGGCGTATGCCTTCGGCTGCAGCGCGGAGAACATCTGGGATCGCTACTGCAGCGACGGCACCTTCGACATGTCGGACTTCCGCAGCGAGAACGAGCAGCGACGGCTGACTGCCGCGCAAGTCAAGCTCAAGGGTCGCCTGGCCACTGGCAGCGCGCAGCACGACCTGGCCTTCGGCGTGCTCGGTTCGCGCCTGCGCAACCGCTTCGAAAACCAGACCTACCAGCCGGTCGGGATCGGCAACGTCGATGGCACTGCCATCACCCCGGCCAATCCGGTGCCGAACGACCAGAGCACCAACCGCGACGAGCGCTCGCTGGAGTTCTCGGCGCAGGACACCATCCGCTGGTCGCCGCAATGGACGACCTGGATGGGCCTGCGCCACACGCGGCTGCACCGCGAGAGCATCCGCACCCTGCTGGATGCCAACAGCGAGCCCAGCCCCACGGACTACGACGCCAGCCTCACCACGCCGTGGATCGCGCAGGGCTACCAGTTCGCCGACGGCCCCCTGCTCTACGCCAGCTACGGCGAGGGCGTGGAATCGCACCTGGTCCCGAACCGCAGTCGTTACCTCAATCCCGGGGTCGCCTTGCCGGTGCGCAAGTCCAGGCAATGGGAGCTCGGCGCCAAGGGCGGCGACGATGCCTGGAACTGGCAACTGGCCTGGTTCCGCATCGTGCGGCCGATGACGAACATCGATACCTGCAGCACCGGCTGCACCGGAGCCTACGACGGCGAGGCGGTCCACCAGGGCTTGGAGGGTACGCTGGGCTGGCGCGGCGGCCCATGGCGCCTCGACGGCGGCGCCACGGCCCTCGATGCCAAGCGCCGCGGCAGCGCGGACGCCTCGCTCAATGGCACCCGCCCCGTCAATGTGCCCAAGCTGGTGCTGCGCGGCCGGGCCTCCTACACCGTCGCCAGCATCCCCGGCCTCGCGCTGGACGGCACCGTGGTGCACGAAGGCCGTCGCTCCGTGCTTCCAGACGCGTCGATCGAGTTGCCCTCGTGGACGCGTGTCGACGCCGCGCTGCGCTATGCGACCAAGCTCGGCGGCACGGCCACGCATTGGACGCTGGGCGTCGAGAACCTGTTCGACCGCCGCTACTACAAGGAGTCGCCGACCCAGTTCGGCCACGTCTACCTGTTCACGGGCGCACCGCGGACTTTGCGGCTCGCGATGCAGGCGGATTTCTAAGCGCCGGAAAGTCGCAAAAAAGACGCTATAATCGTGGGCTACCGTTCCTCAATAGCTCAGTTGGTAGAGCGCCGGACTGTTAATCCGTAGGTCCCTGGTTCGAGCCCAGGTTGAGGAGCCAGAAATTCACCGATCTTTTCCTCAATAGCTCAGTTGGTAGAGCGCCGGACTGTTAATCCGTAGGTCCCTGGTTCGAGCCCAGGTTGAGGAGCCAGAAAGCCAAGGCCCTGCGTCGCACGATGCGGGGCCTTTCGCTTTGTCGCCACGCTTGCATCGGCAGTGTCCGGCCCCATGTACCAGAGCATGAAGACCACGCACTCCACCCTTTCCGAACTCGCACCGGTCCGCGTTCTGGCTGCATTGCTGGAGCGGCTCGAACACAGCGCCATTCCCGTCGATGCAGCCCAGTACCAGGCCGTGGTGGCACGGTTGGATGCAGCGTTGCGCACGGTGAAACCGAGCGATGCACTGCGGGATTTGCTGGCCGAACATCCAGCAGCCTCAGAGTTGTACGAAAATGCGCATTACGAGGTCGCTGGACTGTGCCGCTCGCCACTGGAGTCATCCGTGGCGGCCGAACAGCAGGCCAGGACCGTGATCCAGCGCGCAATGCAAACACCCAGGGAGAGTTCCGCCAATGGCCAAAGCTGAAGTGAAAACCGCAATCTTGGCTGACGGGTTACGCTACAAGACCAAGGTCTCCGGTTCGCCCTTCACCGCAGGTACGTCGATGGGCGGCTCCACGATGTCGTGCTTTCTGTGCGGCAAGCACCGCCTGCGTTCCCAACTGGGCACGCGCAAGGTGATCGGCAAGTCGCAAGCCGTCTGTGCTCCGTCCTGCAAGGAACTGGACGAACTGCTCGCCCGTTGAGCCCGGCGGCGCCTGTGCCGCCCGTTCGTTTCAATGTTCGAAATGGCCGTCGCCACCCCTTGGTGGCGGGCTTGGCTGCGCCTGCATGACGATGCCGGGCTGCAGTGGCGCGGGCACGACCTGCACTGCCAGCGTCGGCCCGGGATCCTGCGGCAACTGAACGCGGTATGACCTGCCGGCGTAGGCGTAGTGCACGTCGTAGGCGACCACCTGCGGCTGCGGCACGCCCTGCAGCGTGCAATGCCGCACCTGCTGCATCTGTGGCGCGGGCCGGCCTTCAATGCGCTCGCCCCACACGGCACCGAGCACCACGCCGAACAGGGTCGCCAGCGCGCGCCCCTCGCCGCTGCCGAAGCGGTTGCCGACGACACCGCCCGCCACCGAACCCAGCAAGGCACCGCCGCCGGTCTCGGCTTGCGGCGCGACCTCCTGCGCGATCCGGCACACCTGCTGCGCGACGGTGCGCTGCTGCACCACGGGCACGGCCGACAGCACCCGGGCCTGCTCCTGTGCGATGGCGGGCGCGGCCGCTCCGGCCGAAGCCGCCAGTACCATGCAGATCCAACGCTTGTTCATCGCGGCAACTCCAGGGCCAAGGCCCTCGGGAACGGAAGCGTCATTATGGTGACGGCCCGACGAGCACGCGCCATTCCCCTGCGTGACACCGGAGCACCCATGCACTACCGCCCTCTCGGCAAGAGTCCCCTGCGCATTTCCACCCTGTGCCTCGGCACGATGATGTTCGGCGACCAGACGGCGCTGGCCGAGGCCAGCGACATCGTCGCGCACGCCCAGGAGCATGGCGTCAACTTCCTCGACACGGCCGATGTCTACAAGCAGGGCGCATCCGAGGAAATGCTGGGCCAGGTCCTGGCGGGCCGGCGTCACCAGTGGATCGTGGCAACCAAGCTGGGCAACAAGATGGCCGATGCGCCCAACCACAGCCACTACTCGCGCCACTGGGTGCTGACCGAGGTGGAGAACAGCCTGCGCCGGCTGCGCACCGACCACATCGACATCTACTACCTGCACCGCGACTACGACGGGCTGGACCTGGAGGAGCCACTGCGCGCGATCGACACCTTGCTGCGCGCCGGCAAGATCCGCTACTGGGGCCTGTCGAACTTCCGCGGCTGGCGCATCGCGGAAGCCGCGCACCTCGCGCAACGCCTGAACATGCCCGGCCCCGCCGTCTGCCAGCCCTACTACAACCTGCTCAACCGCATGCCCGAGGTCGAGATCCTGCCGGCCTGCCGCCAGTACGGGCTGGGCGTCGTGCCCTACAGCCCGATTGCGCGCGGCATCCTGTCGGGCAAGTACCTGCCGGGCACCGCCCCGGACGCGGACAGCCGCGTGGGCCGCGGCGAAAAGCGTGTGATGGAAACCGAGTTCCGCGATGAATCGCTGCAGGTCGCGCAAACGCTGCAAGCCCATGTGCAGCACCGCGGCATCACGCTCGCGCAGTTCGCGACGGCCTGGGTGCTGGGCAGTGGCACGGTGTCCTCGGTCATCGCCGGCCCGCGCACGCTGGCGCAATGGAAGGACTACCTGCCCGCCCTGGACTATGCCCTCACCGCCGAGGACGAGGCCATCGTCAACCGGCTCGTTCCGCCCGGCCACCCCTCCACGCCAGGCTACACCGACCCGTCCTATCCCGTGGTCGGCAGACAGGCCCGGGCGGGCTGAGAACAGCACGGGCGAACACGACAAATGTCACGCCTGGCCCGACGGACTGCAGCGCGATGTCTTGTGGCTGCCATGGGCGCGGCCTACATTCACGGCGACGGCGGTGCGGCCAGTGCCCGCACCAGACAGATTGGCAGTCCAACGTGCCGACGCCGTCGCCAGATTCCGCTGCGCGCCCTGCGCAGCCCTGATTTGGCCGCTGTCCTACAGACGCCCCAGTGCGGCCAAAGTACAACCCCTTCCATAGCAACAACACGCTTCACCGGAAGGAGCCAGATGATCAAAGTCGGCATCGTGGATGACCACGCCATCGTGCGTTCAGGTCTGCGGCAGTTCTTCTCGGACCACGTGGATCTGCGCGTGGTCGGCGAAGCCGCCAGCGGTCGCGAAGCCATCGACCTGGTCCGCAACACAGAGATGGATGTGCTGCTGATGGACCTGTCCATGCCAGGACAAACCGGCATCGACGTGCTCGCCATGATCCGTGCCAAGGCGCCGGATCTCGGCATCCTGATCCTCTCGGGCTATCCGGAGGAACACTACGCGATGAACCTGATCCGCCAGGGTGCCAGCGGCTACCTGAACAAGGAATGCGATCCCATGGAGATCGTCAACGCGATCCGCACGGTCGCCATGGGGCGGCGCTACATCACCCCTGCCGTGGCCGAGTTGCTGGCCCAGCAGATCAACCGCAAGGGCGACGAGGCGCCGCACGAGCAGCTGTCCGAGCGTGAGTTCCAGGTGTTCCTGAAGCTGGCCAAGGGCGAGACCGCAGGCGACATCGCCAAGACCTTGTCGCTGAGCGTGAAGACGGTCAGCACCTACCGCACGCGGCTGATGGAAAAGCTCAACCTGAGCTCCAACAGCGACCTGACCTACTACGCGCTCAAGAACAAGCTGATCGATTGATCGGCGACCACGCCAAAGAAAAAGGGGCTCGCACACCGAGCCCCTTTTTCATGCCACGGAGAACCGCGGGCTCAACCCCAGCGCACGTCGCCATCCTCCGCCGCCGGCTGCACGTCGAACTGCAAGCGCACGGTCTGCGGGCCCCATTGCAGGCGCACGCCCTCGGCCTGCGCCAGCGCCTCCACGTCCGACCAGGTCAGCAGCCGGTAGGCCTTGGCGCGTTGTGCCGGGTCTTCGGCATCGGGCATGGGCTGCAGCGACATCGAGAGATTCGCCACCATGCCGTCGACGCCAGCCTCAATGCGCACTTGGGCTGGCATGGCCGCGGCGTCCGTCAGCGCCATCAGGCAAGCCGGCACCAGCGTGCGCAGGCCCAGGCGCGCGACGCGCGCGCTCTCTGCCTGGGTCGCGTCCACCACCGTGAAGCCGCGGAACGACAACTCGGTGGTCAGCAGATGCAGGCAGTCGGCGACCCCTTCGTTCAACGCGACCTGCTCGCCCTCGTGCGGCGCCAGCCAACCCATCAAGGCCACGCATTCGCTGCTGGCCGAGCGGGCCAGCGTGTTCATCTCGCTGCAATTGCGCCGCAGGGCTTCCAGGTTGGGCGCCGGCGCCTGCACGCGCCGCTCCACCAGCGAGGCGATCATGCTGACCGGCTGCAGCGATCCCGCGATCTGGTGCCGGATGGCCGAACCCATCCGGCGCAGCACTGCGTAGCGGGCTGCTTCCTGGGCCATGGACAGCGCGTTGTCGTCCGCCAGGCTGGCTGGCGGCACGGCTTCGAGAGCATGCAACGCGGCTGATGACATGAACCAACACTCCCCATTTGAATCGATGCGGCTACGGTAGCGCACGACCCGGCAGTTGCGGTCAGGTTTGGGCACCAGCCTCTGTAGGCCGACGCCGACACCTCTTGCAACAGATGTGGAGGTTCAGCGGGCCACGCTGCGGCGCCACAGGAGTGCCAGCATCGCCACGCCGATGGCGACAAAGCACAGGAAAGACCAATTGGCGATCGAGCCGCCCAGGAAGGTCCAGTCGACCGCCGCGCAATCGCCGCCGCCGGCGAAGATCATGGGCACGGCGCGCTTGAGCGGGAAGGTTTCGATCATGCCGTAGAAGTCGCGGCCGCAGCTCGCGACCTCTGGCGGATACCACTGCAGCCAGGTCTGCCGCGCTGCGACGAAGGCGCCGAAACCGGCGATCAGCAAGGTCAGCAGGCCGCCGGCCAGGTGGGCGCCGCGCGAACGCAGCATGGCGGTAAGCCCTGCCACGACGGCCACGAGCACGAGTGCGTAGCGTTGCACGATGCACATGGGACAGGGCTCCAGGCCCAGGCCATGCTGCAGGTACAGGCCAAAGCCCAGCAAGGCGATACAGAACAGACTCACCAGGGCCAGCACGGTACGCGGTGCCTGGTCCAACATTCGCAGCAGCATTCCCACCCTTTCTTGCGACGCTTCTTGTGGCGCGCGCCCTCCGGCGGAGGGCATCACGGTATTGTCGGCGATGGGATTGCGGCGGCCGGGCTTTGGTTCCCGGCCCGGGCTTCAATCGTCGCGGCGCCAACGCCGGCCGTCGCGGTAGCCGTAGCCGCGGTCGTCGTCGTAGCGGGGCCGGCCCTCGTAGCCCGGGCGCACGATCACGACCGGCGGCCCGACCACGGGGGGCGCCACCACCACCGGGCGACGGTGGCCGTAGTAGCCCGGGCCGACGGGCGCCACCACGCAGCCGCTCAGCGCAGCAGCGGCCAGCACGGCAAGCAGGGACAGACGTTTCATGCGGATCTCCAACAGAGCGGAACGAGATGCGCATTCAACGGCCCGGCGCCCGCTCCGCCGACATCCGGCGCATGAAGTTCTGTAAAGAGCGGTAGCCGCGCGTTCGTCCAAAAACATGATGATCAACATCTATTCCATGATCCGATTTATGATGTCTGTCATTTATCTGAAATGGAGCGTCGCATGCCACGCGTATCCCAGCAACAGACCGACCAGAACCGCATCGCGATCGAGAAGGCCTCCGCGCGCCTGTTCCGCGAAAAGGGCCTGCACGGCGTCAGCGTCGCCGAGGTGATGGCCGCGGCCGGCCTCACGCATGGCGGTTTCTATGGCCATTTCTCTTCCAAGGAAGGCCTGGCCGCCGTGGCGTGCGCCAAGGCCTTCGAACATTCCGGTGCGCGCTGGGACCAGCGTTTCGCCGAACTGCCCGAGCGCAAGGACCGCCGCCAGGCCTATGTCGAAGGCTATCTGTCCACGGCCACACGCGACCGCCCCGGCAACAGCTGCACGGCCGCCGCGCTGGCCGGCGACGTGGCGCGCGCCGATGCCGACGCACCCGTGCGCGCGGCCTACCTGGACGGCGTGAAATCCATGGCCGCGCGCCTGGCCAGCCTGCAGCCCGACGCCGGCACGTCCGAAGCCGAGCAGCGCGCGCTGGCCGACGTGGCCACGCTGGTCGGCGCGCTGCTGTTGTCGCGCGCCACCAAGGGAGACCCGATCTCCGAAGCGCTGCTGGCCAGCGCACGCACGCGCCTGCTGCAGGAAGGCGCGCAACCATGAGCGCCGTTCCCGCCACCCCGGCGGCCGCGGCCGCACCCGGCAAGGCCGCACTCGCCGCCCAGGCCCGCTCCCAGCGCCTGCTGCACGGCCCGGTGCTGGCCACCTTGCTGCTGCTGGCCGCGCCCAACCTGGTCGTGATGCTGGCTCAGGCCGCCGCCAACTTCCTGGAGAGCTACTTCGTCGGCCTGCTGGGCGTGGACGCGCTGGCCGGCGCGGCGCTGGTGTTCCCGCTGGTTATGCTGATGCAGACCATGTCGGCCGGCGGCATGGGCGGGGGCATCTCCTCGGCCATTGCACGCGCCATTGGCGCTGGCGACACGCACAAGGCGCAGGCGCTGGCGCTGCACGCGCTGGTCATCGCGCTGGCGTTCGGCGTGGCCTGCATGCTGGGCGGGCTGCTGGGCGGGCCGCTGCTGTACCGCGCCATGGGCGCCACGCCGGCCGTGCAGGAGACCGCCCTCGCCTACTCCAACGCGATCTTCGTCGGCGCCGTGTTCCTGTGGCTGGCCAATGGCATGGCCAGTGTGTTGCGCGGCAGCGGCAACATGGCGCTGCCGGCGATGGTGCTGTCCGGCGGCGTGCTGCTCCTGCTGCTGGCCTCGCCCGTGCTGATCTTCGGCTGGGGGCCGGTGCCGGCCCTGGGCATCACCGGCGCGGGGCTGGCGCTGGTGGTCTATTACGTCGCCGCGGCGGCGGTGATGCTGGTGGCGGTCTGGCGCGGCAACGGCGGCGTGCAACTGCGGCTGCACCACCGGCTGCACTGGCCGCTGTTCCGCGACATCCTGGGCGTGGGCGCGCCCGCCATCGTCAACAACGTCACGCTCAACCTGTCGGTGCTGACGGCCACGGCGCTGGTCAGTCCGCTCGGCAGCCACGCACTGGCCGGCTTCGGGCTGGGTATCCGACTCGAATACCTGCAGATCCCGATCGTGTTCGGTTTCGGGGCGGCCATGGTCACCATGGTGGGCATGAACACCGGCGCGGGCCAGCGCGTGCGCGCGCGTCGCGTGGCGTGGACGGGGGCACTGCTCGCCGCGGCCGTCACTTCGCTGGTGGGCCTGGCCGCCGCGCTGTTCC
The DNA here is from genome assembly GCF_964253035.1 of Pseudorhodoferax sp. LjRoot39. Classification (NCBI taxonomy): domain Bacteria; kingdom Pseudomonadati; phylum Pseudomonadota; class Betaproteobacteria; order Burkholderiales; family Comamonadaceae; genus Pseudorhodoferax; species Pseudorhodoferax sp. LjRoot39. Next base: position 5,311,167 of record NZ_CAXUQL020000001.1, read on the forward strand.
CGGCCGCCTGGCTGGGCCTGTTCACGCACGACCAGGAGGCGATCCGCGTCGGCACGCAGTACCTGCGCACCGTGGGGCCGGCCTATGGGCTGTTCGGGCTCGGCTTGTCGCTCTACTTCGCCTCGCAGGGCGCACGCCGCATGGGCTGGAGCATCGTGGCCGGCGCAGCGCGCTTGCTGGTGGTGTACCTGGCCGGGCATCTGGCGCTGCACCTGGGGGCGGGCCTGCCTACGCTGCTGGCGATCATGGTCGCAGCCCTGGTGTTCTATGCGCTGCTGAATGCCTGGCCCTGGTTTGCGCGGCCGCAGGACCGGCCGCGCGGCTGATCAGCCCGCGGTGTGCAGCCGCACCCAGGCCAGGTACTTGTCGAGCCAGCCCTGCAGGAAGGCGCGGCTGGCCTCGCCGATGCTGCCGTCGGCATTGAACAGGCCGTCCTTGGCCTGCACGAAGGCCTCAGGCTGGCCCAGGGTGGGCACGTCCAGGTAGGCCAGCACATTGCGCAGGTGCTGCTGCGCCAGGGCCGTGCCGATGGCGCCGACCGACACGCCGATCACGCCCGCGGGCTTGCCCGGAAACGCGCTCTTGCCATAGGGCCGCGAACCGTGGTCCAGCGCGTTCTTGAGCACGCCCGGGATCGAGCGGTTGTACTCGGGCGTCACGAACAGCAGGCCCTGCGCCGACTGGATTTCCGCCTTCAGCCGGGTGACGCTGGCAGCCGGGCTGCCGTCGTCGTCCTGGTTGTACAGCGGCAGGTCGTCGATGCGCACCTGCTCGAACGTCACATCGCTGGGCGCGAGCTTGGCCAGCGCAACGGCCAGCTTGCGGTTGAACGAGTCCTTGCGCAGGCTGCCGACGACGACGGCGATCTTGATCTGGGCCACGGGGCTGTCCTTTCAGAAGTGGTGAAGGGCGCCCACCTTAGCCCAGAATCAAAAACCTGCGAGCACCGCGCCCTTGAACTCGGTCTGGATGAACTTGCGGATCTCGTCGGAGTGGTAGGCCTTGACCAGCTTGCCGACCCAGGGCTTGTCCTTGTCCTGCTCGCGCACCACCAGCACGTTCACGTAGGGCGACTTGGCGCTCTCCTGCGCGATCGCGTCCTTGCCCGGGTTCAGGCCGGCCGACAGCGCGAAGTTGGTGTTGACGGCCGCCGCGTCCAGGTCGTCCAGCGAGCGCGCCAGTTGGGCAGCCTCGAGTTCGACGAACTTCAGCTTCTTGGGGTTCTCGACCACGTCCAGCGGCGTGGCCTTCAGGCCGGCGGATGGCTTGATCTTGATCAGCCCCTTGTCCTGCAGCACCAGCAGCACGCGGCCGCCGTTGGTTGGGTCGTTCGGAATGCCGAAGCGCGCGCCTTCCCTGAGGTCCTTCAAGTCCTTGACCTTCTTGGAGTACAGGCCGATCGGGTAGTTGACGGTCTGCGCGACGGACACAAGCTTGTAGCCCCGGTCCTTGACCTGCAGGTCCAGGAAGGGCTGGTGCTGGTAGCTGTTGGCGTCCAGGTCGCCGGCTGCCAGCGCGGCATTGGGCTGGATGTAGTCGCTGAACTCGACGATCTGGATCTTCAGCCCGTCCTTCTCGGCGATGCGCTTGACCTGCTCGAAGATCTGCGCGTGCGGGCCGGCCGTGACGCCAATCTTGAGTGGCTTGTCCTGCGCGATGGCGGTGGAGGCCAGCAGCGCGAGTGCGATGGTGGAAATGAATGTACGTTTTTGCATGGAAAGCTCCTGAAGAAATCAATCAATGGCGGATGCGGCGCACCAGCCAGTCGCCGGCGCTCTGCACCAGCTGCACGAAGACGATCAGCACGAGGACCACGGCGGCCATGACCTCGGGCAGGAAACGCTGGTAGCCGTAGCGGATACCCAGGTCGCCCAGGCCGCCGCCACCGATCGCGCCGGCCATGGCCGAGAAGCCCGTCAGGCTCACCAGCGTGATCGTCAGCGCCGCCACGATGCCGGGCAACGCCTCGGGCAGCAGCACCTTCCAGACGATCTGCGACGTGGTGGCGCCCATGGCCTGGGCGGCTTCGACGAGGCCGTGGTCGACCTCGCGCAGCGCCGTCTCCACGAGCCGGGCCACGAAGGGCGCGGCCGCCAGCGTGAGCGGCACCACGGCCGCGGCCGTGCCGATGGACGAGCCCGTCACGAAGCGCGTGAACGGGATGATCGCCACCAGCAGGATGATGAAGGGCGTGGAGCGCACTGCATTGACGATGCCGCCCACGACACGGTTGACGGGCGCGTTCTCGCGCACGCCGCCGCGGTCGGTCAGGCGCAACAGCACGCCCAGCGGCACGCCGATCAGCGCACCGGCCAGGCCCGAGATGCCGACCATCACCAGCGTCTCCCACATCGACGTGGCGAACAGGTCCAGCAGGGGGCCGTTGAAGGTCTCGAGGAAATCAAACATGGGCACTCTCCTGCGCCAGCGGTTGGACGTTCACGCCGGCCTGGCGCAGGTGCGCGATGCCGGCCTGCAGTTGGTCGGCCGCGCCGCGCGCGAACACCGCCAGCTGGCCGAAGGGCTGGCCCTGCACCTCGTCGATCTGGCCATGCAGGATGGACAGGTCCAGCCCGAAGCGGCGCACCAGCTCGGTCAGCAGCGGTTGGTCGGCGCCATCGCCCGCGAAGGCCAGGCGCAGGCCCTGCCCTTCGCCGGCAGGGCTCGCGCCCATCAGCGTGCGCAGGCGCGCCAGCACCGAGTCGGGCAGCTCCTGCGGCACGATCTCCTCGATCAGGCTGCGCGTGGTGGCGTGCTGCGGCCTGGAGAACACATCGATCACGCGGCCCTGCTCCACGATGCGGCCCGCGTCGATCACGGCCACGCGCTCGGCCACCTGCTTGATGACCTGCATCTGGTGCGTGATCAGCACGATGGTCAGGCCGAACTCCTGGTTGATCTGGCGCATGAGGCCCAGGATGGAGCGCGTGGTCTCCGGGTCCAGTGCCGAGGTCGCCTCGTCCGACAGCAGCACCTTGGGCCGGTTGGCCAGCGCCCGGGCGATGCCCACGCGCTGCTTCTGCCCGCCGCTGATCTGGGACGGATGCCGCCTGGCCAGCGCCGACAGGCCGACCAGTTCCAGCAGCGGATCCACCCGCTTCTTGATCTCGCCATCGGACAGGCCCGCGATCTCCAGCGGCAGCGCCACGTTGTCGTAGACCGTGCGCGAACTCAGCACATTGAAATGCTGGAACACGATGCCGATCTCGCGCCGCGCGATGCGCAGCGCGGCCTCGGGCAGCGTCGTCATCTCGCGGCCGTCCACCAACACCTGCCCGGCCGTCGGCCGGTTCAGCAGGTTGATCACGCGCACCAGCGAGCTCTTGCCCGCGCCGCTGCGGCCGATGATGCCGAACACCTCGCCCCCCGCCACCTCCAGGTCGATGCCGCGCAGCGCCTGTACCGGTCCGCTGCTACCCTGGTAGGTCTGGGTGATACCCCTCAACTCGATCATTGCTTGCACTGGCCTCCACAACGGTGGAAACCCTTATTCACTGGAAGGGGCGTGAATCTACGCTCTTTCTTATAAAACTCATAAGAATATAAAGTTCATTGCTTATATGAGACCGAACGGAATCCTGCTCCACGTGCTGGGTTTGTGGGTGTTGTCGGGGTTGGACGCCAGCGGCAAGTACCTCGCGCTGCTGGGTGTGCCGGTGCTGCTCGTGGCCTGGGTGCGCTATGCCGTGCACACGGCCTTGTCCAGCGCCATCCTGCTGCCGCGTCGCGGGCTCGGCCTGCTGCGCACCCGCTCGCTGCGCGGACAGCTGCTGCGCGGCGTGCTCATGATCGGCTCCACGCTGCTGTTCTTTTCGGTCTTGAAGCGTGTGCCGCTGGCCGAGGCCACGGCCATGAACTTCATGGCGCCGATCTTCCTGCTCGCGCTGGCACCCTGGCTGCTGCACGAACCGCACCGGCTGCACCGCTGGCTGGGCGTGGCGCTGGGATTCGCCGGCATGCTGCTGGTGGTGCGGCCGGGGGCGGGGCTCGACACCGTCGGCGTGCTGCTGGGCGTGGCCACGGCGCTGACCTTCGCCGCCTTCCAGATCGCCACGCGCCGGCTGGCCGGCGACGATCCGCTGACAACCAACTACTACGGCGGCCTGGTCGGCACCGTGGCACTGACGCCGCTGCTGCCCTGGGTCTGGGAGCTGCCGGCGCTCACCGCAGGGCAATGGGTGCTGCTGCTGTCCACCGGCGTCACCGGCGCCATCGGCCACGGCCTGCAGTCAGCCGCCTACGCGCGCACGCCGGCCACGCTGCTCGCGCCGTACAGCTACCTGCAGATCCTCTCAGCCGTAGGCCTGGGCTGGGCCGTGTTCGGCCAGCTGCCGGACGCCACCACGGCGCTGGGCATCGCCTGCATCTGCGGCGCCGGCATCGGCGTGACGTTGGTCGAACGCCAGTTCAATCGCCGTCTCAAGCAGCCAATGCGCGCCGCGCCAGTGCCGCCTGCAGCAGCGCACAGCCCACGACCAGCCCCAGCGCCACCGTCAGCGAACTGCCATGGGCCACGAAGCCGATGATGGACGGCCCGACCATGAAGCCGCAGTAGCCCAATGAGGCCACGGCCGAGATGCCCTGCGCCGGCGCCACGCCCGGCACCTGCGCCGCGGCGCTGAACAGCACCGGCACCACGTTGGCCAGGCCCACGCCCACCAGCGCGAAGCCGGCCAGCGCCAGCGGCACGCTGGGCGACAGCAGCACCCCGGCCAGTGCCACGGCCGCCATGCAGGCGCTGGCGCGCAGCAGGCCCACGGAGGACCAACGCGCGCGCAGCCGGTCGCCCACGAAGCGCGTGGCCGCCATCGCGGCCGAGAAGCTGGCATAGGCCAGCGCGGCTTGCTGCTGCGGCGCGCCGCGCTCGCTGGCCAGGAACAGCACGCTCCAGTCGTAGATCGCGCCCTCGACCACGAAGCCCAGCGCCGCGAGCAGGCCCACCAGCGCCAGCCGCCCGCGCGGCAGCACGAAACGCCCGTGCGCTTCCTCCGCTGCGGCCGGCCCCGGCTGCATCTGCCGCACGCTCCAGCCCACCAGCAGCATGCTGGACACGGCCACCGCGAGCAGCTGCAGATTCGGCGCCATGCCGGCCGTGAACAGCAGCCCGCCCACGCCCGCCCCCACCATGCCGCCCAGGCTGAACATGCCGTGGAAGGCGCTCATGAGCGGCCGGCCGGCCTGGCGTTCGAGCTCGGAGGCGTCGGCGTTCATGGCCACGTCGAGCAGGCCCGTGGCCAGACCGAACAGGCCCAGCAATCCCCACAGCAGTACCAAATGCGGCATGTGCAGCAACAGCACCAGGGCCAGCGCCGACAGCAGCGCGCCCCACCCCGCCACGCGGCGCGCACCATGGCGCGCGATCAGCCAGCCGGCCTGCGTGAGCCCCAGCACCGAACCCACACCGGCCGCCAACACCAGCCCGCCGATGGCGCCCACACCCAGGCCGTAGACCGCCTTGACCGTGGGGATCTGCACGCCCCAGGTGGCGAACATGAATCCAGCCGCAAAAAACAAAAAGCGCGCAGCCCAGTGCGCGCGCACAGTCGAAGAAGTCATGGCGCCGACGATAGCCGAGCGGCATGACAGCACCCGGCCTGAACCCCTGCCACCGCGGCGCAGCAGCCACGGAAACCCAGCGCTCGACACCCGATCAAGTAGGCCGCGTCGCACACGTCCGTGACGCAGCAGCCATGGTGCCCTCCGGGTAAGCCACCACGGTTGTCGTACTCTTTTAGTGAACAATGCGGCCCGCCGATGGCGCGCCGCGCGCTCCAGTCCGTCGGCCAGACCAACGACCAGGAGATCGACTTGAAACCCACGCTTCTCGCCGGCGCGCTCGCAGCCATCGCCTTCGGCCTCGCAGCGCCTGCCCAGGCCCAGACCCCCGTCAAGATCGGTTTCATGGCCGAGCTCTCGGGCCCACAGGCTGCGCTGGGCCAGGACATGCTGGACGCCTTCATGCTGGTGGTGGAGCAGAACGGCGGCAAGCTCGGCGATGTGCCGGTCAATGTGCTGCGGCGCGACAGCCAGCTCAAGCCCGAAGTCGCCAACCAGATCGCCGACGAACTGATCGAGAAGGAGAAGGCGCCCATCGTCGCCGGCATCACCTTCTCCAACATCATGATGGCCGTGAGCAAGAAGCTGACCTCGGCCGGCGTGGTCGTGGTCGGCGGCAACGCCGGCCCCGCGCCGCTGGCAGGCGCCCAATGCGCGGCCAATCTGTTCATCGTCTCCAAGCAGAACGACCAGTTCGCCGAGGCCATGGGCAAGTACGCCAGCGACAAGGGCTACAAGCGCATCATCGCGATGACGCCCAACTACCAGGCCGGCAAGGACTACGTGGCCGGCTTCAAGCGCGTCTACAAGACCCCGCTGGCCGACGAGATCTACACGCCTTTGACGCAGCTCGACTTCTCGGCCGAACTCTCGCGCATCGCGGCCGAGAAGCCCGATGCGGTCTACGCCTTCTACCCGGGCGGCCTGGGCGTGGCCTTCGTGCGCGCCTACCAGCAGGCGGGCCTCACGGCCAAGATCCCGCTGCTGACCGTGTCCACCGCCGACGGCACCACGCTGCCCGCGCTCAAGGACAGCGCGCTGGGCGTGATGTCGGCCTCGGCCTGGGGCCCGGACCTGCCGAACCCGGCCAACCAGAAGTTCGTCGCCGACTTCGAGGCCAAGTACAAGCGCACGCCGTCCGAGTACGCCGCCCAGTCCTACGACGCGGCGCTGCTGATCGACTCGGCCCTGCGCAAGACCAAGGGCAGCACCGACAAGGCCGCGCTGCAGACCGCGCTGAAGGCGGCCGACTTCAAGTCCGTGCGCGGCAACTTCAGCTTCGGCGCCAACAACTTCCCGGTGCAGGACTTCTACGTGTTCGAGGTGGCCAAGGACGCCAAGGGCAACGCCAACCTCAAGACGGTCAGCAAGCAGCTCACGGCGCACAAGGATGCCTACGCCCAAGACTGCCCGATGAAATGAAACCACCCCCGTTTGGACTTCGCACTGCGTGTAGAAGTCCCATCCCCCCTCCAGGGGGCCCACCCGGCGGCCTGGCAGAGCCAGTTCCGCGGCTGCGCTGGCATGGCCTGCTCCGCGGCCTCCCGACCAGCGGCTTGCGAGCCGGCTTCGTGTCCTGCGGGCGGCGCGACAGTGCAATAGACACCTGAGATGAGTCCGTCTTGATCTGGAGCCTGTTCTTCTCCCAGCTGCTGAACGGGGTGCAGCTCGGGATGCTGCTGTTCCTGCTGTCGGCCGGCCTCACGCTGGTGTTCGGCATCATGAACTTCATCAACCTGGCGCACGGCTCCTTCTACATGCTGGGCGCCTACTTCGCGGCGGCCGCGCTCGCGCGCACGGAATCCTTCCTGCTCGCCGGCCTGGCCGGCATCGGCGGCGCCATGCTGCTCGCGTTCGCGATCGAGCGGCTGGCGCTGCGCCGGCTCTACACGCGCGACCACCTGGACCAGGTGCTGGCCACGCTGGGCCTGATCATGTTCTTCAACGAGGTGGTGCGCATGGTCTGGGGCGCGCAGCCCGTGTTCACGTCGCAGCCGGCCTGGCTCGGTGGTTCGCTGCAGTTCGGCGACTTCAGCTACCCAGCCTACCGGCTCATGATCATCGTGGCCGGGCTGCTGGTGGCCGCCGGCATCCACCTGCTGATCCATCGCACGCGCGTGGGCATGCTGGTGCGCGCCAGCTCCACGCATCCCGACACCGTGGCCGCGCTGGGCGTCAACGCGCGGCTGCTCAACACCTTGCTGTTTTCGGTCGGCGCGGGCCTGGCGGCGCTGGCCGGCTGGCTGGTCGGCCCCATCGTCTCGGTGCAGTCGGGCATGGGCGACAACGTGCTGATCCTCGCGCTGGTCGTCATCGTGATCGGCGGCATCGGCTCCATCCGCGGCGCCTTCTACGCGGCGCTGCTGGTCGGGCTGGTGGACACCATGGGGCGGGCCTACATGCCGCAGATCACGCGGCAGTTCTTCGAGCGCAACGTGGCCGACGCGGCCGGGCCGGCGCTGGCCTCCATGCTGATTTATTTGTTCATGGCCGTGATCCTGGCGGTCAAGCCGGCGGGGCTGTTTCCGGTGCGGCGATGAGATTGAGCTGGCATGTTGAGGTTGCGCAGGACCACGCCGACGGTGTGCTCCACTCCGCGAATGTCCCCCGCCCCGGGCCGCCTGCGGCCCAGGCTGGGGACATTCGCGGAAGGGGCCACCCGGTGGCCTCGGCCCGCGCACCACGCCTGCGCCAGATCCTGTTGCAGGCACGACGAGATGTTTCCTGAATCCCTCTCCTGGCGTTCACCACGCGCCTGGCTGGCCGCGGCCATCGTCCTTCTGATGTTGCTGGTGCCGCTGTTCGCGCAGTGGGCCGGCTCCAGCTTCTACCTGGGTTTCGCCACGCGCATCGTGGTGTTCGCCATCGCCGCCAGCGGGCTCAACCTGGTGCTGGGCTACGGCGGCATGGTCAGCCTGGGCCATGCGCTGTACGTGGGCCTGGGTGCCTACGTGGTCGGCATCGCGGCCTTCCACGGGCTCACCAACGGCTGGGCCCAGCTCGGCATCGCGCTGGTGCTGGCGGCCGGTGTGGCGGCCGCCACCGGCCTGGTGTCGCTGCGCACGCGCGGCATCGGCTTCATCATGATCACGCTGGCCTTCGGCCAGATGTTCTATTTCCTCGCCGTCAGCCTCAAGCCCTACGGCGGCGACGACGGCCTGCCGCTCACCGAGCGCAGCCAGCTCGCGCCGCTGCCCACACTGGACGGCAAGGTGGCGCTGTACTACCTCGCGCTGGCCGTGCTGTTCGCCGTGATGCTGCTGGTCTGGCGCGCCGTGCACAGCCGCTTCGGCATGGTGCTGCGCGGCTTGCATGCCAACGAGCGGCGCATGCTGGCGGCCGGCCATCCGCGGCTACGCTACCAGCTCACGGCCTATGTGCTGTCGGCCCTGGTCTGCACGCTGGCCGGCGTCCTGCAGGGCAACCTCACGGCCTTCGCCTCGCCCTCCTACCTGTCCTGGCAGGCCTCCGGCGAGCTGATCCTGATCGTCGTGCTGGGCGGCATGGGCACGGTCATGGGGCCGCTGGTCGGCGCCGTGGTGCTGCTGGTGCTCGAAGAGGCGCTGTCGGGCTGGACGCAGCACTGGATGGCCATCCTGGGGCCGCTGATCCTGCTGGTCGCGCTGGTGTCGCGGCGCGGCATCTGGGGCGTGGTCACGCAGTGGGAGAAGCGGCGATGAACCCGGCCTTTCTGGCCGTCGAGGGACTGGTCAAGCGCTTCGGCGGCCTCACCGCCACCGACCGGCTGGAACTGGCCCTGGCGCCGGGCGAGACGCACGCGCTGATCGGCCCGAACGGCGCCGGCAAGACCACGGTCATGGGCCAGCTGACCGGCGAGCTGCTGCCCGACGCCGGCCGCGTGCTCTACGACGGCCAGGACATCACGCACTGGTCCGTGCCCCGGCGCGCGCTGGCCGGCATCGCGCGCAGCTACCAGATCACGCAACTGCTGCACGGCTTCTCGGTGCTGGAGAACGTGATGCTCGTGGTGCAGGCACGCAGCGGCCATTCCTTCGGCGCCTGGACGCCCGTGCACCGCCAGCGCGCGCTGACCGAACCTGCCCTGCAGGCCCTGGCCCAGGCCGGCCTGGCCGGGCGCGCGCAGGACGACGTGATGGCCCTGGCCCATGGCGAGCACCGCCAGCTGGAACTGGCCATGGCCCTGGCCATGCAGCCGCGCCTGCTGCTGCTGGACGAGCCGCTGGCCGGCATGAGCCAGGGCGAGTCGGCCCGCATGGTCGAACTGCTGCAAGGCCTCAAGGGCCGCTACACCATGCTGCTCGTGGAGCACGACATGCAGGCCGTGTTCAGCCTCGCCGACCGCGTGAGCGTGCTGGTCTACGGCCGCGCCATCGCCTGCGGCACGCCGGGCGAGGTGCAGGCCGATCCGGCGGTGCGCCAGGCCTACCTCGGAGACGACCACTGATGGCCGCACTGCTCCAGGTCCAGGGCCTGCAGGCCGGTTACGGCGCCAGCCGCGTGTTGCACGGCATCGACCTCACCGTCGGCGACGGGCGCATCGTCACGCTGCTGGGCAAGAACGGCATGGGCAAGACCACCACGCTCAAGAGCGTGATGGGCCTCGTGCCCAAACAGGCCGGCAGCGTGCAGTTCGCCGGGCGCGACACCACGCGCATGGCCGCCTTCGAGGCCGCGCGCCTGGGGCTGGGCTGGGTGCCCGAAGGCCGCCAGGTCTTCCCCACGCTCACGGTGCAGGAGAACCTCGTGGCCACGGCCGCCAACCGGCATGGTGCGGCCGAGCCCTTCACCCTGCAGCGCGTCTACGACTTCTTTCCGCGCCTGGCCGAGCGCGCCGGCAACCTGGGCAACCAGCTCTCCGGCGGCGAGCAGCAGATGCTGGCCATCGGCCGCGCGCTCATGACCAACCCCCGGCTGCTGATCCTGGACGAGGCCACCGAAGGCCTGGCGCCGCTGGTGCGCGCCGAGATCTGGCGCGTGCTGGGCGCGCTGCGCGCCACCGGCATGGCCATGCTGGTGGTGGACAAGAACCTGGGCGCGCTGCTGGAGCTGGCCGACCAGCATGTGGTGCTGGAAAAGGGCCGCATCGTCTGGCAGGGCGACGGCGCCGCGCTGCAGGCCGACCGCGCCACCGTCCAGGGCCACCTGGGCATCTGAATCGCTTGATCACAATGGCGCATGTACCATTAGCGCCATAGGTGAGATCGGCTGCTTATGATCAAAAGCTCCACCATCTCGTCACTGACCAGCATGTCCAGCAGCGCCATTTCCCCCGACCGCATCGCCCAACTCACGGCCCGCGAGCGCGCGCGCTTCGCCGCTGCACGCCCGCACAGCGCCGCGCTCGCCGCGCGCAACGCCGAGCACTTGCTGTTCGGCGTGCCGCTGCACTGGATGAGCGACTGGGGCACGCCCTTCGCGCTGCATGTGGCCGAGGCCCGCGGCGCGCAGCTGACCGACGTGGACGGCCATCGGCTCGTGGACTTCTGCCTGGGCGACACGGGCGCCATGTTCGGCCATTCCCCGGCGCCCGTGGTCGCGGCGCTGCAGGCCCAGGCCGCGCGCGGCCTGACGGCGATGCTGGCCAGCGAAGATGCGGCCGCCGTCGGCGAACTGCTGGCCGCGCGCTTCGGCCTGCCGCGCTGGCAGTTCGCGATGACGGCCACCGACGCCAACCGCTTCCTGCTGCGCTGGCTGCGCGCCGTGACCGGCCGCTCGGTGCTGCTGGTGTTCAACGGCTGCTACCACGGCACCGTGGACGACGTCTTCGTCGACCTCGTGGACGGCCGGCCGGTGCAACGTCCCAGCCTGCTCGGCCAGGTGCACGACCTCACGCAGACCACGCGCGTGGTCGAGTTCAACGACCTGGCGGCGCTGGAGGCCGCGCTCGCGCCCGGCGACGTGGCTTGCGTGCTGGCCGAGCCCGTCATGACCAACATCGGCATGGTGCTGCCCGAGCCCGGCTTCTGGCCGGCGGCGGCCGAGCTGGTCCGCCGCCACGGCAGCCTGCTGGTGCTGGACGAGACCCACACCATCAGCAGCGGCCCCGGTGGCTACGCCCGTGCCCACGGCCTGGCGCCCGACGCGCTGGTGCTCGGCAAGCCGCTGGGCGGCGGCATGCCCTGCGCGGCCTATGGCTTCACGGCCGAACTGGCGGCCCGCTGCGAGGCCGCCAAGCGCGCCGCGCCGCCCGGCCACTCGGGCATCGGCACCACGCTCACGGCCAACCTGCTGGCCATGGCCGCCATGCGCGCCACACTGTCCTCGCTGATGACGGATGCCGTCTACCAGCCCATGCTGGCCCTGGCCGGCGAACTGGCGCAAGGCCTGCGCGGCGCCATCGCGCGCCACGGTCTGCCCTGGTGCGTGAGCCAGGTCGGCGCGCGCGCCGAGTTCCAGTTCTGCGACCGGCCGCCGCGCAACGGCAGCGAGGCCGCCGCGGCGATGAACGACGCGCTCGAACATCTGCTGCACCTGGCGCTGCTGAACCGCGGCGTGCTGATCACCCCCTTCCACAACATGATGCTGGTCTGCCCCGAGACCAGCGCAGCCGACGTCGAACGCCTGGTCCAGGCCTTCGACGCCGTGCTGGCCGAACTCACCGCCCCCTGACGATGCCCCCAGAGCCCGCCGCCTCCGCCACACAGCAGGACGCCATCTACGCGCAGCTGCGCCAATGGGTCACGGTCGGCCGCTTCCAGCCCGGCGAGCGGCTCAAGATCCGCGAGCTGGCCGAGCGCCTGGGCTGCGGCCTGATGCCGGTGCGCGCCGCCCTGCAACGCTTGGCGGCCGAAGGCGCGCTGCGCAACGTGCCCAATGCCGGCGTGGTCGTGCCCAAGCTCTCGCCGGCCGAGTTCGACGACCTCGTGCAGATGCGCATGCTGCTGGAGGGCGAGGCCGCCGAGCGCGGTGCACTGCGCATCGACGAGCCCGGCCGCGCCGCGCTCGTGGCGCTGGGCACGCGCATGCGCGAGGCGCTGGCGCAGAACAACGCCGCCGGCTACCTGGCCGCCAACGAGGATTTCCAGGTGCGGCTGTACCGCGCGGCCGGCTCGCCGCTGCTGTTCGACCTCATCGAGACGCTGTGGCTCAAGGCCGGTCCGGTGTCCAATCGCCTGTTCGAGGTGCCCGAAGCCGCCGTCGCGCTCAAGGACGCGCACGAGCCCACGCTCGCCGCGCTCGCGCGCCACGATCCCGTGGGCGTGCGCCTGGCCGTGGAGCGCGACCTGTTCATCGCCAGCCAGTTCATCCGCCGGCGCCTGCGCGCCATCCGCTAGACATGAGCCCACCCCGTTTGGATGGCGCACTGCGTGTAGCCATCCCATCCCCCAAGGGGCGCACCCGGCGGCCTGGCAGAGCCAGTTCCGCGGGTGCACTGGCATGGCCTGCTCCGCGGCCTTCGGAACCTCTGCATGCGAGCCAGGTTCTGACCCTGCAAGAACACATGTCGCACTGAACGACTCTTCCGAAGGAAAACACCATGGAACCCGACGCCCTCGAGTCCGCGCAACTGCTGGTGCGGCGCGCCGGCCGCGCGCTGGCCCGGCACGGCTTGCTGCACGCCTACGGGCACTGCAGCATGCGGCTCGATGCCGACCACTTCCTGGTCTGCGCCGGCCAGCCGCCCGGCACCATCGGCTTCGGCGTGCCGGGCACGGTGGTGCCGCTGGCTGGCGACTTCCCCGACGACCTGCTGGGCGAGGTGCGCATCCACCGCGAAATCTACCGGCGCCGCCCCGACATCGGCGGCGTGGTGCGGGCCATGCCGCCCAAAACCATGTCGCTCTCGACGATGCGCCGCACGCCGCGCGTGCTGCACGGCATGGGCAGCTACTTCCACCCCGGCACGCCGCTCTGGGACGACGTGCAGCTCCTGCGCTCGGACGCGCAGGCCGAGGCCTTGGTGGCGCAGATGGGCCAGGCACCGGCCATCGTCATGCGCGGCAACGGCGTGGTCGTGGCCGGCCCCAGCCTGCCCGACGCCGTGGTGCTGACCTGGTACCTGGAGGACGCCGCCCGCATCGAGCTGGACTGCGCGGCCGCAGGCGGCACGCCTGTCGAACTCACCGCCGACGAAGCCACGCACCGCGCCACGCGCGCCGGCCGCATCTTCGAACGCATGTGGGACCACCTTTCGCACGGAGATACCGAAGTTTGAAGACTGCAGACCAAGCCCCCATCGCCGTGCTCGGCGCGGGCGTCATCGGCGCCGCCTGGGCGGCTTTTTTTGCACTCGCAGGCCGTGCGGTGCGCGTGGCCGACCCGGCGCCCGACGCGCAGCAGCGCCTGGACGACATGCTCGCGCGCGCCCGCCCCGCCATGCAGGCGCTGGGCCTGCTGCACGACCACCCCACGCTGCCGCGCCTGTGCGCCGGCATCGAGGAGGCCGTGCAGGGCGTCGGCGCCATCCAGGAGGCCCTGCCGGAACAGCTGGAGCTCAAGCGCGCCGCCTACCGCGCCGTGGAGGCTGCGGCGCCGGCCGATGCGCTGCTGATGTCCAGCTCCTCGGGCCTGATGCCCACGCTGCTGCAGCAGGGCCTGGCGCATCCGGAGCGCCTGCTGATCGCCCATCCCTGCAACCCGGCCTACCTGATGCCGCTCGTGGAACTGGTCGGCGGCCAGGCCACCAGCGCCGCAACCATGGACCGGGCCGAGGCCTTCTACCGCGCCCTGGGCAAGCAGACCGTGCGCCTGCAGCGCGAGGCCACGGGCCACCTCGTCAACCGCCTGCAGGCCGCGCTGTGGCGCGAGGCCGTGCACCTGGTCGCAGGCGGCTACGCCAGCGTGGCCGACGTGGACCGCGCCGTGACCGAAGGCCTGGGCGCGCGCTGGACGGTCTGCGGCCCGCACGCGATCTTTCACCTCTCGGGCGGGCCCCGCGGCATGGAAGCCTTCCTGGAGCGGCTCGGCCCGGCCGTGGAAAGCTGGTGGGCCGACCTGGGCCAGCCGACGCTGGATGCGGACACGCGCGCCAGGCTCGTCGCGCAGATGCAGGAGGCCGCGGCCGGCCGCAGCACCGAGGCCATGGCCGAGCAGCGCGACGCCCACATGCTGCGCGTGATGCGGCTGCTGCAGGGCGATCCTCCACCCGTCTGAGGATTGCGTTCGCCGGTGGGCGCCGCACAATCCGCAGCACGGCCTGCCGGCCGTGCAAGGAGCCCACGATGAGCGAAGAACGCAAGCAATGGATCTGCACGGCCGTCGACATCGACGGCGGACAGCGCGTGGCGGGCAACCCCATGCAGCTCACGCCCATGGGCGTGGCGGCCAGGAACAAGCTCTGGCCGCGCGACAAGGTGCTCAAGGTGCGCTTCCTGCAAGGCACTGCGCCGCTGCACGAACGCACGCTGAAGACCGCGCAGGCCTGGATGCTGGACGGCGTGCACCTGAAGCTGGAACAGGCCCAGCCCAGCGAAGCCGGCGACATCCGCATCAGCTTCGACCCGGCCGCCGGCTCCTGGTCCTACGTGGGCACGGACGCCAAGGGCATCCGCAGTTCGCAGGCCACCATGAACCTGGGCTGGGCCGCGCTGGACACGCCCGAAGAGGACTTCTCCAGCGTGGTGATCCACGAGTTCGGCCACGCGCTGGGCCT
Source organism: Pseudorhodoferax sp. LjRoot39 (assembly GCF_964253035.1). Classification (NCBI taxonomy): domain Bacteria; kingdom Pseudomonadati; phylum Pseudomonadota; class Betaproteobacteria; order Burkholderiales; family Comamonadaceae; genus Pseudorhodoferax; species Pseudorhodoferax sp. LjRoot39. The sequence goes on from NZ_CAXUQL020000001.1 coordinate 5,326,297, forward strand.
GCTGCACGAGCACAACCACCCCGGCGCGCTGGTGCAATGGGACAAGGCCGCAGTCAAGGCCGACCTGGGCGGCTCGCCCAACTTCTGGGACGACGCGACCATCGCGCACAACGTGTTCGCCAAGTTCGACGCCTCGACCACCATCACGACCGACTTCGACAGCGCCTCGGTCATGATCTACACGATCCCGGCCCACTGGACCACCAACGGCAAGAGCTTCATGCCCTCGTGGAAGCTGTCGGCCGGCGATGCCGCCACCATCCGCAAGCTCTACGCCTGATCTGCTGGCCTTCCTGGGCCTGCGCATGCGCGTGCACCGCATCGGGCTGACCCACTGGCAGCCCGGCGCGCGGCTGCGCAGCTGGGGCGTGGCGCCGCTGCACCGCAGCGGCGAGCAGCTGCTGGTGCCCTGCGGCGCGCACGAGGCCCTGTGGCTGGGTTTCTGGCAGGACGAAGAGGACGGCTCCGGTGCCACCGTGGAACTGCACGACCGCGCACACGGAAGATCCGCCGGCATCGTGCTGCCGCCCGACTTCCAGCTCACCGCACTACGCGGTGCCGACGGCGCGGCGCAGCCGATCGCACCGCCCGTGGCGCGCTACGAGCTCGCGCTGTCCACGGGCGGCGCCCAGTGCCTGCTCACGCTGCAGCTGCAGCCGCCGCGCGAATGGGCGCAGGCCGCCGGCCGCGCCGCACCGGCTGCCTTGGGCGACCCGCCCCCTCCTCCACCCCGTTACGGCTAGGAAACCCCATGGCCCTGGAACCCGTTGCCAACACGCCCGGCCTGTGGCGCGACCCGCAGTGGCAGCCCGGCATGCCAGGCCTGTACGCGCTGCTGGCCGGCGTCAGCGCCTACCCGCACCTGGAAGGCGGCAGCGCGCCCGCGCCCGATGCCTTCGGCCTGGGCCAGCTGGGCGCCTCGGCCAACACCGCGGCCAGCCTGTTCGACTGGCTGCGCGCCGACTTCCGCCACAACGGCCTGCCGCTGGTCTGGTGCCAGCTGCTGCTGTCGCCCACGGCCGGGGAGAAGGCTGGCTTCGCCGCGCGCGGCCTCGTGCACTACGCGCCGGCCGACCACGCCACGCTGGTCAAGGCGATCCAGCGCTGGACCGGCCAGGTGCCCAGCGCGCCGGCCGCTGCGCGCCAGAGCCGCACCCTCTTCTTCTTCAGCGGCCACGGCGTGCAATCGAACTGGCGCGCGCTGTTACTGCCCAGCGACTACCTGGACCCGGACCCCGGCGCACCGCAGCTGCAGAACTGCATCAGCACGCGCGAGCTGCAGGACTGGATGGAGCAAAGCCCCGTGGCCGAGCATCTCGCGCTGATCGACGCCTGCCGCAACGAGTTCTCGCCGCTGGCCTCGCGCGGGGCCACGGCCAACACCTGCTTTCCGCTGCTGCAGGCCAGCACCCAGGTGCCGCGCACGGCCGCCTCGCTGGCCGCCACCTCGCCCGGCACGCAGGCCTACCAGGTGCCGGGCCAGCCGCACACGCTGTTCGGCCAGGCCGTGCTCAACGCCGTGCGCGGCGACGGCGGCGGCGATGCGCGGCTGGAGTTCCGAGAACTCGTGGTGGCCGTGCGCAAGGACGTGAACGCGCTGCTCAGGGCCGCCAGCCAAGGGCAGCTGGAGCAGGCCGTGCGGCCGCGCGTGGAGGGCGACGATGCGCTCGTCGTCACCGAACTGCCGGCCGGCCCCATGCCGCCACCGCCCGTGCCGGGTGGATTGCCGCGCGTGGGCGCCGGCCGTCCCCGCCCCGACGCGCTGACCGAGGCTTTGCGCGCGAGCGCCGAACGCTTCGACCCTGCGCTCGCGGTGCACGACGCCATCGCCTTCGAACTGCTGACGCAGGACTTCGGCGAGATCCACCGCCGCATGGGCCACGAATACACCTCGCACCTGTGGCGCGAAGGCGTGCACGCCTTCGGCCTGGACGACGGCCGCCCGCTCGGTGCGGGGCTGGTGCTGCAGGCTGTCGAGCGCGACGACCCGAGCAGCCTGGTGCAGGTCGACCTGGAACTGCCCGCCCGCGCGGGCGGCGTGCTCCTGGTGTTCGAGGGCACGCAGTACGTGCAGCGCGAACGCCTGGCCGTGGCGCTGCCGACCGATGCCGGCGGGCCGGTGCCGATCCGCCTGTCGCTGCAGTTCGGCTTCGCCCTGCCGGGGGAGCCGCCGCGGCTGCTCAAGTTGCAGGCGCGCCTGGGACCGTCCTCGCACAACCCGCACTACCAGTACGCCTGGCAACTGCTGCGCGAGGCCGAGCTGGGCAGCCCGCGCAAGGCCGCCGAACGCATCGACCCCGAGCGCCTGCGCGCCGCCGCGCAGGATGAACCCAACGGCCAGGTCGCGCTCGTGGCCGGCCTGCTGCTGCAGGCCCGCACCGGCCACGTCGACCAGCTGCAGGCCTTCCCGCGCAGCCTGCTGCAGCGCGTGCCGGAGTTGCCCGATGCGGCCGTGCTCTGGGCCGCCTCGCTGCGTCATGCGCTGGACCACGGCAAGAAAAAGCCCTTCGGCGAGTCCGCCCCGCAGGCCGCGTGCGTGGCGGCGCTGGCCAGCCTGCAGCAGCGCGGCCTGCCCTACTTCGCCGACAGCCTGGAACTGGCCGAGCGCCTGCTGCGCCAGGCGCTGCGCGGGCCGTTGAAGAGCGGCCAGGACGCGCAGTTGCGGGGCGTGCAGCAGGCCATCGCGCAGCTGTACGAGGTGGCCCAGCCCGACGGGCAGTTCCCCGTGCTCGCCGGCCTGCCGCGGCCCGCCGCCTTGCCGGGCCAGGGAGCGCTCAGCGTCGCCGAGATGCGCGCGCTGCTGGGCCGGCGCTGAGCTACCATGCCGGCCGCGGAGCAAGCCGCGCCCGGACCCGCGGGAAGGGTTGAACCCACTTGTCCCCACGCACGCGGCCACGCGTGCGCCTGAGGTCTTTCTCCACCTTTGTGCGGCCGATGCTGCGGGTCCCCGGCTCACCACGCACGGAGGTTTCTCGTGAAGCACATCCCCCCACGGCCCGACGCCGCCCATCTCAAGAAGCAGGCCAAGCAGTTGCTGGCCGCCCTGCGCGCCGCCGAGGCTGACGCCCTGGACCGCATGCGTGCCGCCCTGCCCGCAGCGCACGGTGCCAGCGATGCGGCCATCGCGGCCATGGACCTGCGCCTGCACGATGCGCAATCCTGCATCGCGCGCGAACACGGCTTCGTTTCCTGGTCCGAGCTCATGGGCTTCGTGGCCGCGCGCCTCGCGCATGCCGAGGCCATCGCCGACCCGGCCCGCGCGCGCCTGCGCTGGCTGCAGCTGGCCTATGCCGGCGACGTGGCGGGCGGCACCGGCCGCGCCCAGCCGGCCGTGGCCGCGCGCCTGCTGGCCGAGCAGCCCGCACTGGCGGATGAGGATCTGTCCGTGGCCTGCGCCACGGGCGACGCGGCACGGCTGCGCGCGGCCCTCGCGCGCGACCCTGGCTGGCTGCACCGGCCCGGCGGTGCACTGCAGCTGCCGCCGCTGTTCGCCGTGGCCCACTCCAGCCTGTGGCAGCTGCCGGCCTACCGGCCCGGCCTGCTGGCTTGCGCGCAGCTGCTGCTGGACGCGGGGGCCGACGTCAACCAGTCCGTGGGCAACCGCTGGCCGCCGGCCTCGCTGCAAGCGCCCTCGGCCACCGAACGCTTGTCCGCCCTGTACGGCGCGGCCGGCCAGAACCGCGACCCCGCGCTCACGCGCCTGTTGCTGGCCGCGGGCGCCGAGCCCAACGACGGCGAATCGCTCTACCATGCGCTGGAGAGCGTGGAATGCACCCAGCTGCTGCTGCAGGCCGGTGCGCACGTGACGGGCAGCAACGCGCTGTACCGCGTGCTCGACCTCGACGCCCTGCCCCAGCTGCGCCTGCTGCTCGATCACGGCGCCGATCCGAACGAGCCCGCACCCGGCGCGCCGACCGCCACCTGGGGCCGGCCGCTGCTGTGGGCGATCCGTCGGCGCCGCTCGGCCGCGCATGTGCAGGCGCTGCTGCAGGCCGGCGCCGATCCGCAGGCACGCATGCCGGACGGCACGGATGCGGCCACGCTCGCGCTGCGCTACGGCCTGCCCGAGGTCGCCGCGCTGCTGGTCGCCGCCGGCCTGCCCGCGCCGGACGCACCACTGGAGCGCTTCCTGGCGGCCTGCGCACGCGGCGACGAGGCTGCGGCGCGGCAACTGCAGCAGCCCGGCTGGCCCGCGGAACTGCCCGCCGAGCACCTGCGCCTGCTGCCCGAACTGGCGGCCCAGGGCCTGCTGCCGGCCGTGCGCTGCATGCTGCGCCTGGGCTGGCCCGTGGCCGTGCGCGGCGGCGACTGGGACGCCTCGGCGCTGAACCAGGCCGTGTTCCGCGGCGACGCGGCGATGGCGCGCCTGCTGCTCGCCCATGGCGCGCAATGGACCGAGCGCCACGGCTACGGCGACAACTGCTGCGGCACGCTGCAATGGGCCTCGAGCAACCAGCCCGAGGACAGCGAAGGCGACTGGCTGGGCTGCGCACAGGCCCTGGTCGCCCACGGCATGCCGACGGCCCGACCCGACCCGCAGGACCCCGATGGCGTGCTGGTGGACGGCCAGCGCGCGCGCTTTTCCGACGAGGTCACGCAATTCCTGCTCGAGGCCGGGGCCGCCCAGGCGGGCCCTGCATCACCAGGCTGATGCCGATAGACTGGATCGATGCCTGACGAACCCAACGCCTACACCCCGCCCGCCGTCTGGACCTGGAACAAGGCCAGCGGCGGCCGATTCGCCAACATCAACCGGCCCGTGGCCGGCGCCACGCACGACAAGGAACTGCCGGTGGGCAGGCACCCGCTGCAGCTGTACTCGCTGGGCACGCCCAACGGCGTCAAGGTCACGGTCATGCTGGAGGAACTGCTGGCCTTGGGCCACAGCGGCGCGGAGTACGACGCCTGGCTCATCAACATCGGCGAGGGCGACCAGTTCGGCAGCGGCTTCGTGGCCGTCAACCCCAACTCCAAGATCCCGGCGCTGGTGGACCGCAGCGGTGCGGGGCCCGTGCGCGTGTTCGAGTCCGGCGCCATCCTGCTGTACCTGGCCGAGAAGTTCGGCGCCTTCGTGCCCAGCGGCGGCGCGGCGCGCGCCGAGTGCCTGTCCTGGCTGTTCTGGCAGATGGGCAGCGCGCCCTTCCTGGGCGGCGGCTTCGGCCACTTCTACGCCTATGCGCCGAGCAAGATCGAGTACGCGATCGACCGCTACGCGATGGAGGTCAAGCGCCAGCTCGACGTGCTGAACCGGCGCCTGGCCGAAAGCCGATTCATCGCCGGCGACGACTACAGCATCGCTGACATGGCGATCTGGCCCTGGTACGGCGCGCTGGCCAAGGGCCAGCTCTACGGCGAATCGGGCCAGTTCCTGCAGGTGCAGGAGTACACCCACGTGCAGCGCTGGACCGAGGAGATCGCCCAGCGCCCCGGCGCGCGCCGCGGCCGCATGGTCAACCGTGTGCAGGGCAAGCCCGAGAGCCAGCTGCGCGAGCGCCACGACGCGAGCGACTTCGACACGAAGACGCTCGACAAGCTCGGCGGTTAAACGCTGACGGTCGGCGGTGCCGCGTTGAGCGTCTCGATCGCGAAGCCCGCGGCCGCCTTGTAGCGCGCCATGAAGGCTTCGCGCTCGGCCTTGGGCACCACCTGGTCGATGTCGTCGAACACGCCGCCGCAGCGCTCGTCCACCAGGCCCAGCAGGCCGAACGGGCCGGCGCCGCGGTTGCGCAGCACCAGCGCCGAGATGTCGGCGCACAGCTTGTCGTCGTAGCCGTGCAGCGCGGCCGGCCCCACGCCCTGCGCCTGCAACATCGCGCCCAGCACGCGCGCGTCCACGATGGCCTGGCTCGCGCCGTTGGAGCCCACCGGGTACATCACGTGCGCAGCATCGCCGAGCAAGGCCACGCGGCCGTCGACCCAGGTCGGCACCGGGTCGCGGTCGATCATGGGGTACTCGAACACCTGGCGCGCGCCGCGCAGCAGGGCCGGCACGTCGATCCAGCCGTGGTCCCAGCCTTCGAAGTGGTGGATGAATTCGTCGATCGCCACGCGCCGGTTCCAGTCCCCTTGGGTCCAGCCCTGGGAGTTGTCGACCGTGATCTCGGCGATCCAGTTGATGGTGGCCAGGCCCGTGGCTGGGTCCGGCGGCGAGATCGGGTAGCACACCACGCGGTGCTTCAAACTGCCCAGGCCGACGAAGGACGCACCCGTGCGGACCGGCACGCCCGGCGTGGTGCCGCGCCACATGATGGCGCCACCCCAGTGGATGGGCGGTTGCTGTGGGTGCATCTGCGCGCGCACGGCCGAGTGCAGGCCGTCGGCGGCGACCAGCAAGGCACCCTGCACCTCGCGCCGCTCGCCGTCGCGCGTCTCGACCAGCGCCGCGACGCCATCTTCGCCGTTGCGGTAGCCCGTCACGCGTTGACCCAGCTGCACGGCATCGGGGCCCAGGCGCTCCAGCACGGTGCGGTACAGCAGCATCTGCAGTTCGCCGCGGTGCACCGAGTACTGCGGCCAGCGGTAGCCGGCGGCCAGGCCGCGCGGCTCGGCATAGATCTCGCGGCCGTTGCGGCCGACCAGCGCCCATTCGCGCGCCTGGATGCCGATGCGGTCGAGCACGCGGTCGTCCAGCCCCAGGTCGTAGAGCTCGCGCACGGCATTGGGTTGCAGGTTGATGCCTACGCCCAGCGGCTGCAGCGCTGGCACGGCCTCGTAGACCACGCAGGGCACGCCGATCTGGTGCAGCGTGAGGGCCATGGCCATGCCGCCGATGCCGCCGCCGGCGATCAGGACGGGGGCCGCAGAAGGTGTCTTCGTCTCCAACATGGGGCCGGATTGTGCGGCAAGGCAAGGGGCCGCCACGCTGGCGCCCTGGCGCGCGAGGCGCTCCGCGGTCAGTTGCGGAATTCGGCGATGTCCGGCCGCGCACCCCACATGCAGAACGAGGCCGGCTCGAACGGGAACTGGCGCGGTTGGTGCGCAGGATCGCTGATCTGGCTGACCCCGCTGGAGTACTCGTAGACCATGCCGTCCGGGCCCTCGAAGTACAGGAACATCGCGCCAGAGGTCGGGTGCCGGCCCGGCCCGAACACGGTGCGCACCCCGCGTTCGCGCAGGAAGTACCACGACTGCATGATGTCGTCGATGGACGCCACCTGGTGGTTGATGTGCTGCACGCCCGCGAAGCTGGACGGGAACAGCGCGATCTTGTGGTGCACCGTGTCGATGCGCAGCAAGGGCGCGACGCCGATGCGGTCGCTGACCTTGGCCGACAGCACGCCGGTCCAGAAGGCCTCGTCGCGCACGGGGTCGGTGCTGCGCAGGCCCACGTGCGAGAAGCCGGTGTTGGCCACGGGCCGCGTCGGCGTGAAGGGCCGGCCGGGCTGCGCGGTGGGCGCCAGCAGCTCGATGCAGTTGCCGCTCGGGTCGCGGAACTGGATGAAGGCGTCCACGCGGCGCTGCGCGCATTCAACATCGCTGCCCCGGTGCACCGGATGGCCCAGGCGTTCCAGTTCGGCCGCGGCGGTGTCCAGCGCCACGCCTGCGCGCAGGTCGAAGCCGACCGTGTGGTCGCGCGGGTCGCCGTCGAAGTAGACCAGCGTGTGGTCGCGTGCATCGCTGCGCAGGTAGACGGCCTGGCCGTTCTTGGCATTGCCGCTGCGCCCGCCTTCGGCCAGGCCCAGGATGTCGTGGGCGTAACGCACGGCGCCCTCCAGGTCGCGCGTGCCCAGGCGCACGTAGCGGATGTCGTGCAGGTCGATCATGCTTGTCTCGCTCCAGCGCTCGGACGGCGCCATCGTGGTGGTGCGCCGAGTCTAGACACCGAACGCGTCCGACGGAACCCTCCCGCCGCCGTATCCCGTTTGCGCCGGCGTCACACCTTCGGCCGTGCCAGCAGCTTCTGCAGCACCGCATGCACCTGCGGCGGGTCGACGGGCTTGACCAGGTGGCCGGCGAAGCCCGCGGCAGCGGTGCTGCGCAGATCGCTCTCGGCGCCATAGCCGCTCAGCGCCAGCACTGGCAGGCGGGTGCCGAGCGCGCGGCCGATGTCCACGCCACTGCCGTCCGGCAGGCCCAGGTCCGTCAGCACGATGTCGAAGGCCTGGGCCTGCGCCAGCTGCAGTGCCTCGGCCACGCTGGCGGCGTGCTCGACGGCGTAGCCGTACTCCTCCAGGCACATGCGCAGCGCCATCGCCGCGCCCGGGTGGTCTTCCACCATCAGCACGCGCGCATGCTGGGCCTGCACCGGCTCGGCCACCGGCTGCGACGGTGGCGGCGGCACGGCGCCCTCGCGCAGCGGCATGCGCAGCGTGAAGCGCGCGCCCTTCCCCAGGCCCGGGCTGTCGGCCAACAGCACGCCCCCATGGGCCAGAACCAGATGGCGCGCGATGGCCAGGCCCAGCCCCAGGCCGCCGCGCTCGCGCGCGGTGTCGCCGTCGGCCTGCTCGAAGGCCGTGAAGATGCGTTCGAGCGCATCGGGCGCGATGCCGATGCCCTGGTCGCAGCACGAGAAGACGAACGCGCCGGCCTCCAGCGCCGTCTGCAACTGCACGACGCCACCGGGTTCGCTGAACTTGATGGCGTTGCGCACGAGGTTGGCCATCACCTGCTGCATGCGCACCGGGTCGGCATGCACCCAGGCCGGCCGCTCGGCCAGGGCCAGCTCCACGCGCATGCCGCGCTCGGCGATGGCCTCGGCCAGCATGGCCAGCGCCTCGCGCAGGACGGCGTGCATGTCCACCACCTCGGGCTTGATGCCCAGCTTGCCGCTGGAGATGGCAGAGATGTCGAGCAGGTCGTCGATGAGCCGCGTTTCCACGGCCACGTTGCGGCGCACCAGGGGCATCAGATCCTGGTGCGTCGCCGGCACGCTGGCATGGCGCTCCAGCAGGTGCACGGCGGCCGAGACGGCCGACAGCGGCGCGCGCAGCTCGTGCGAGAGCATGGCGATGAAGCGGTCCTTGGCCTGGCTGGCACGCTCGGCCTCGCGCCGCGCGGCCTCGGCCTGCTCCTTGGCCTCGCGCAGGGCCTGCGCCGCCAGGTGCTCGGCCGTGGTGTCGCGCGCGATGCTGCACCAGCCGACCACGGCGCCGTCCGCGCCATGCAGCGGCATCAGCACGCCTTCGGCCCACAGGCGCGAGCCGTCGCGCCGGCGCATCCAGCGCTGGGTGGCGGCGCGCTGTGCGGTGGCGGCCAGGCGCAGGTCGCGGTGCCAGGCCTCGCGCGCGTCCTCGCCCTCGGGCAGCAGCAGCATGGCGTTGTGGCCCACGGCCTCGCCCCGCTCGAAGCCGAAGATGGCCTGGGCGCCGCGGTTCCAGCTGGTGATGCGGTGCTCGGCGTCGAGCAGCAGCACGGCGTAGTCGCGCAGCGATTCGACGATGTGGGCGTACAGGCTGTCGGCTTCGCGCAGGCGCGTCTCGGCCGCGTCGCGCGCGGCGCGCTCGCGCACCTCGCGCAGCGCGCGCTCCAGCACCAGCGGCAGCCGTTCGAGCCGGCCCTTGCTGACGTAGTCGGTGGCGCCGCGCTTGAGCAGCTCGACGGCGTTGTCCTCGCCGATCACGCCGGACACGAAGATGAAGGGCATCTGCGGCGCCTTCTCTCGGGTGATGGCCAGGGCGTGGTCGCCGCCGAAGCCGGGCAGCTGGTAGTCGGACAACACGGCGTCGAAGCGCTGCGAGCCCAGCGCCTGCACGAAGCCGGCTTCGTCGCGCACCAGCGTGCAATGGGCCTGGGGATGGCTGACGCGGACAGCTTCCTGCACCAGCTCCGCGTCGAACGCGGAATCCTCCAGCAGCAGCAGGGCCAGCGGCTCAGTCATGCGCGAAGCGCCTGGCGACCTTGAGCGAGCCCGGCGGCGGCTCGTTGAGAACCGCCCAGAAGATGCCCAGGTCGGCGATGGCCGCGACGAACTGTTTGAACTCCACAGGCTTGACCACGTAGGCGTTCACGCCGAGCTCGTAGCTGCGGACCACGTCGGTCTCCTGCTGCGAGGAGGTCAGCATGACCACCGGGATGCTGCGCAGCCCGGGGTCGGCGCGCACGGCCTGCAGCACCTCCAGTCCGTTGACCTTGGGCAGCTTCAGGTCCAGCAGGATCACGGTGGGGTTGCCTTCGTCGCGGTCGGCATGCGCATCCTCGCGGCGCAGGTAGGACAGTGCCTGGGCACCGTCGCGCAGCACGACGACGTCGTTGGCCAGTTGGCTGCGCTCGAGCGCCAGCAGGGTGAGTTCGAGGTCGCGGGTGTCGTCCTCGACGAGCAGGATGGGCTTGAGCATGGTGGTGTGGCGGTTCAATCGGTGAGAGCGCCCGGCAGCAGGAAACCGAAGGCCGCGCCCTGCTGCGGCGCACCGCGGGCCCAGACCTCGCCGCCGTGGCGCTCGACAATGCGCTTGACGTTGGCCAGGCCGATGCCCGTGCCTTCGAACTCCTCGGCCGCATGCAGGCGCTGGAACACGCCGAACAGCTTGTCGGCGTACTTCATCTCGAAGCCCACACCGTTGTCCTCGACCTCCAGGCCGGTGCCTGCGGCACGCACGACGGCGCGCACGGCGATGTGGGGCGCGGCCTGCCGGCGCGTGTACTTCTGCGCGTTGGCCAGCAGGTTGCGCGTGGCCACCTGCAGCAACAGGGGGTCGCCGTAGAGCGCCGGCAGGTCGGGCATCACCTCCCAGTGCACGCGGCGGCCAGGGTCTTCGCGCTGCAGTTCGCGCACGAGGTCGGCGACCATGGCGGCGGTGTCCACGCTGCGCGGCTTGAGCGCGGCACGGCCCAGGCGCGAGAAGTCCAGCAGCGCATCGACCAGTTGACCGGCGTATGCAGCGGCCTCCTTCACATGGCCCAGGTAGCGCCGGCCGCGCTCGCTGACATGTGCGCCATCCATCTCCAGCACCAGGTCGGCGTAGCCCGCGATGTGCCGCATCGGCGCACGCAGGTCGTGCGAGACCGTGTAGGAGAAGGCTTCCAGTTCCTTGTTGACACGTCCCAGCGCCGTGGCGGCGTCGGCCATCTCCTGGGCGCGGCGCAGCACGATGCCGATCAGTGCGTCACGCAATTCGCGCACCGCGGCCAGTTCGGACGGCAGCCAACGCGCCGAGCGTCCGCCCAGGTGCTCGACCCAGCTGTCGAAGCTCTTGCGCGGATGGATGCGGCCGGTGTCGTCCAGCGTCTTGCGCGGGTTGCCGGCCCAGCGCACGGTGCGCACGATCTCGGGCCTGAACCACAGGATGACGTGGCGGTGGACTTGCGAGATCGACACCGCCAGCACGCCGGCGGCGCTCTCGCGCAGCGCCGGCTGGCCGTCGAAGTCGCGCGCCAGCGCGTCGCTGGCGTAGACCTCCTCGCCACGGGCGACGACCCAGCGCGCCAGCGACTCGAGCGCGGCCGCAGGCGGGGTGGTGCCGACGGTCCAGACCGCTTCGTCCAGCACCACGGCCGCGCCGCTGGCGCGCGCCAGCCGCAGCAGGCCGCTGGTGTCCACCAGGCGGCTCAGCGTGCCGTCGCTCTCGGCCAGCTGTGCCACGAGCGAGAGCGTGAGCTGGCGCAGTTCCAGTCGCGCGGCCGCTTCCTCGGCGGCCTGCAAGGCGCCGATCTGCAGCGACAGCAACTGGCCCAGGTGTTCGCAGGCCGCGCGTGCGTCGGGGGCCAGCGTGCGCGCCGCATGGTTGTGGCAGGACACCAGGCCCCAGAGCCGGCCGTCGACGACGATGGACACCGACATCGAGGCCAGCGTGCCCATGTTGCGCATGTACTCCAGGTGCACGGGCGAGACGCTGCGCAGCAGGGCATGGGACAGGTCGATCTCCGACGCAGCGCCGCCGCCCAGGCCCAGCAGTGGCACCGGCGCGTAGCGTGCATCGGGGATCAGCCGGAAGTGGTTCAGCAGGTACAGCGCGCGCGCCTGGCGCGGAATGTCGGAGGCCGGGAAGTGGTGGCCGAGATAGCTGTCGTAGTCCGGCTCCAGCGATTCGGCCAGCACCTCGCCGTGGCCGTCTTCGTCGAAGCGGTAGACCAGGGCGCGGCCGAAGCCGCTCACCCGGCGCATCTCCTGGGCTGCGAGCAGGCACAGCGCCGGCAGGTCGCGCGCCTCGTTCAGCCGCGCCAGGAAGTTGCGCGCCAGCGCGTAGAAGGGTGCCGGGCCATGGTCCAGCGCACTGGCGTCCTCGCACTCGACGATCACGTGGGTGGGCGTGCGGTGCGCCGACACCTCCTGCGCCGCCCCGCCCGGCAACTGCACCCGGCCCAGGCCGATCGGCGACGTGCCGGCGCCCGCGGCCGGCAACGAGGACAGTGCCGCGCGATCGAGCGCTGCCAGCATGGCCTCGCGTTCGGACGCAGGCCAGCCCGCGCTGGCGGCCACGGGTTGCAGCGTCTGGGCGTCCAGCACCAGCATGCGGCCATGCGGCTGGATCGCGCCGGGCCAGCGGATCGGTTCGAGATCGCAGGCGGCAAGGTCGGGGGGAAGTGCGTCCGCTGTCATGAGCGGGTGTGTGGGCTGGCAGGCAAACGTTTGGGCGGGCAAAGTGTGCCACCGTGCGCCGGCGGGGCCTGTAGGAGAACGGCGCGGCCCGCTGTGGCATCCTCGCCCGGCCTTCACCCCTCACTTCCACCATGAACGCAGCCACCGCCCGCGCGCCCCACTACTGGCTCATGAAGTCCGAGCCCGACGAATGCTCGATCGACGACGCGCTGGCCTCGCCCGGGCAGACCGTGCCCTGGACCGGCGTGCGCAATTACCAGGCCCGCAACTTCATGCGCGATGGCATGCAGGTCGGCGATGGCGTGCTGTTCTACCACTCCAGCTGCCCGGAGCCCGGCATCGCGGGCATCGCGCGAATCGCCTCCGAAGTGCGGCCAGATCCGACGCAGTTCGACCCGGCCTCCCCCTACCACGACCCGGCGTCCAAGCCCGAGGCACCGCGCTGGCTGCTGCGCGACGTGCAGGCGCTGCGCAAGACCCGCCTGCTGCCGCTGGCCACGCTGCGCGCGCATCCGGAGCTGGCCGCGATGGTGCTGCTGCAGCGTGGCAGCCGGCTGTCGATCACGCCGGTGGAACCCGCGCATTGGACCCTGATCGTCGATGGCTTGCTGGGCGGCCGATAATCCGCGCCCGCAATCCGCATCCCACGAGGCCGCCCACGGCCCGCACCCCTTCAAGGAAGACCGACATGGCACGCATGGTGAACTGCATCAAACTGGGCCGCGAAGCCGAAGGCCTGGATCTGCCGCCCTACCCGGGCGAGCTGGGCAAGCGCATCTGGCAGAGCGTCAGCAAGGAAGCCTGGGCCGCCTGGCTCAAGCAGCAGACCATGCTGATCAACGAGAACAAGCTCAACATGGCCGACCAGCGCGCGCGCCAGTACCTCACGCGCCAGATGGAGAACCACTTCTTCGGCGCCGGTGCCGACGCCGTCCAGGGCTACGTGCCGCCCGCCGCCTGAGCACCGGTGGCCGAGCCCATCGAATGGCTGGCCGATGGCGCTCCCTACAACCCGCGCTTCGGTGACCGCTACCGCTCCGAAGCCGCGCTGGCGCAGGCCCGCGGCGTGTTCCTGCACGGCTGCGGCCTGCCACAGGCCTGGGCCGGACAGCCGCACTGGACCATCCTGGAGACCGGCTTCGGCCTGGGCCTGAACTTCCTGGTGGCCTGGGCCGCCTGGCGCGCCGACCCGCAGCGTCCCGCGCGGCTGCATTTCGTCTCGGTCGAGGCCTATCCCGCGTCGGCCGAGGACCTGCGCCGCAGCACGCAAGCCTTCCCCGAACTGCAGCCGCTGGCCGACGAACTGGCCGCGCAGTGCTGGGGCCTGCGGCCCGGCGTGCACCGGCTGCGGCTGGACCGGGGCCGCGTGCTGCTGACGCTGGCCATCGGCGAGGCCCAGCCCATGCTGCGCGAACTCGTGTGCCAGGCCGACGCCGTGTTCCTGGACGGCTTCAGCCCGGCCCGCAACCCCGACATCTGGAGCCTGGACACGCTCAAGGCCGTGTCGCGCTGCTGCCGCACCGGCACCCGGCTGGCCACCTGGACCATCGCACGTGCGGTGCGCGACAACCTGGCGCCATGCGGCTTCACGGTGCAGCGCGTGGCCGGCGTGCCGCCCAAGCGCGACCGGCTGGAGGCCACCTATGCGCCGGCCTGGACTCCCCGGCTGCGCCAGCAGCCCTGGCAGGACGACGGCCCGCCCGCCCAGCCCGGCCACTGCACCGTGCTGGGCGCCGGGCTGGCCGGCGCCTGCGTGGCGCGCCAGCTGGCAGAGCGCGGCTGGCAGGTGCTGGTGCTGGACGCCGGCGCGGCACCGGCCGCCGGCGCCTCCGGCCTGCCCGCGGGCCTGTTCTCGCCGCATGACGCCGCCAGCGACACCTTGCCCACGCAGCTCTCGCGTGCCGGTGCGCGTTGCACCGCACAGCTGCTGCAGGCACTGCTGCGCGCAGGCGAGGACTACGCGCTGACCGGCGTGCTGGAACGGCGCCTGCGCGGCGCGCACCCGCTGGCCACGCCAGGCGACGCATTCAGCGCGGCCGCCGACGCCGAGCAGCTGCGGGCCGCGGGCCTGCCCGCGGACACGCCCGCGCAATGGCATGCGCTGGCTGGCTGGGTGCGCCCGGCCCGGCTCGTCGAGGCCCTGCTCGCCCATCCTGCGATCCGCTTCCAGGGCGGCTGCCGCACCACCCGGGTGCAGGCCACGCCCCAGGGCTGGTCGCTGCGCGATGCCGACGACCGTGAACTGCACGCCGCGCCGCTGCTGGTGGTGACGGCCGGCATCGGCAGCGCGGCCCTGCTGCAGATGCAGGGACTGCAGAACGTGCGCGGCCAGGTCAGCCTGGGCCCCTGCCCACCCACGCTGCCGGTGCCGGCCACGCCGGTCAACGGCCATGGCCACTTCATTCCCGGCGTGCCTGGCGCACAAGGCCCGGTCTGGATCAGCGGCTCGAGCTTCGAGCGCGGCGACACGGCCACCGACCTGCGCGAGGCCGAGCAGCGCTACAACCTCGAACGGTTGCAGGTGCTGCTGCCAGCCACTGGCCAGGCCATCGCCCAGGGGCCTGCGCCCGCGGGCTGGGCCGGCGTGCGCTGCGCCTCGCCGGACCGGCTGCCGCTGGCCGGCCCCTGGGCCGCCGGCCTGTGGGTGCTGACGGCCCTGGGCGCGCGCGGCCTCACGCTGGCGCCACTGGCCGCCGAGCTGATCGCCGCACGCCTGCATGGCGAACCGCTGCCGCTGCCCGCGCGGCTCGTCGCGGCGCTCGACCCGCGCCGGTTGCGGCCCGCCGCGTAGCCTCTAAAAGACAAGGGGCCCGAAGGCCCCTTGTCGCTGCTGCCGCGGAAAGGCTCAGCGCACGACGGCGAGTTGTTCGCGCTGGCCACCCTTGTAGGTGTACAGCGTCAGCGCGCCGTTCTTGATGTCGCCCTTCTCGTCGAAGGCGATGTTGCCGGTGATGCCCTTGTATTCGATCTTGGCGAGTTCGGGCAGGTACTTCTCGGGCTCGGGCGAACCGGCCTTCTGCATGGCCGTGGCCAGCACCTTCACCGCGTCGTAGACGTAGGGGGCATACAGCTTCACGTCGACGTTGTACTTGGTCTGGAAGTCGGCCTTGAACTTGTCCAGACCTGGCTTCAGGTCGCCATCCACGCCACCGGCTTCGGCGCACACGACCTGGCTGTCGGCCATGGCGTCGCCGGCCAGCTTGGACAGCTCGTTCGTGCAGATGCCATCGCCCCCCATGAACTTGACCGTCAGGCCCAGTTGCTTGGCCTGGCGCAGCATCGGGCCGGCCACGGCGTCCATGCCGCCGTAGAACAGCACGTCGGGTTTGGCGGCCTTGAGCTTGGTCAGGATGGCGTTGAAGTCGGTCGACTTGTCGGTCGTGAACTCATGGCCGATCAGGTTGCCGTTGGCGGCCTTGACGGCCTTCTCGAACTCTTCGGCCACGCCCTGGCCGTAGGCCGTGCGGTCGTCGATCACGGCGACCGACTTGCCGGCCAGTTCGCCCACGGCGTACTTGCCCAGCGTGCTGCCCAGGTGCACGTCGTCGGCTACCACGCGGAAGGCGGTCTTGAAGCCCTGGCGCGTGTACTTGGGGTTGGTGGCGGACGGCGAAATCTGCGGAATACCGGCGTCGCTGTAGATCTTGGAGGCGGGGATGGTGGTGCCCGAGTTCAGGTGGCCGACCACGCCATGGACCTTGCTGTCCACGAGCTTCTGGGCGACCGAGGTGCCCTGCTTGGGATCGGCCGCATCGTCTTCGGCCAGCAGCTCGAACTTGGCGGTCTTGTCGCCAATCTTGAAGCCGGCGGCATTGAGTTCCTCGATGGCCATGCGGGCACCGAGTTCGTTGTCCTTGCCCAGGTGGGCGATTGGGCCGCTGGTGGGACCGACGTGGCCGATGCGGACGGTGACCGTCTCGCCGGCGGGGGCCGCAGCGGGAGCGGCCGCAGCGGGCGCAGATGCGGGCGCTGGCGCCGGTTCTTCCTTCTTGCCGCACGCAACGAGCACCATGGCGGCCAGGGCGACAGCGGTCCATTTCAACTGCATAAGAATCCTCCAGACAGGGAAAAACGAGAGATCAGGTTTATACATCTGCCGGTATGCAATTTGCGGGCCCGGCTGCACTGATCGGCACAAACGCCACTAGGGGTTTCACGCAGGTGGACGCTGGGCCAGTTCGGCCGCGACGGCCTCGGCCACGGCCTGGCGCACGACGAACTCGATCTCCTCGCGCAGGCGCGGCACCAGCGCGTGCGTGTGCTGCAGCACCATGCTGGCAACGGCGTCGTGCAGCTGCTGTTCGAGCGCCAGGTCCACACGCTGCATGACACGGTGCAGCAGCTGGTCTTCGAGCGCCTGCGCGTCGCGCGGCGCTGCCACCGGAGCGGATGGCGCCAAGGGCGGCGGCGGCACGGGCTCCACGCGCGCCGCGGCGCCGACCACCTCGGTCAGCACCGGCACGTAGCGCGGTGGCACGCGGGGCAGCTCGCTCATGGGATCACTCCTTGAGTTCCAGGTCGTGCCGCACGATGGCGTAGCCGCGCGCCACGTAGTGCTTCCAGCGCCCGCGCGCGAGCGAGCGGTCTTCCTCGTCGTTGCTGACCACTTCGATCAGGCGCTCGAAGCGTTCGAAGCCGGCCGGCACCAGGCCGCCCAGGTTCACGAGCACGGGCAGTGCCGGTGCCTGCAGCACGTCCACGGCCAGCACCACGGGCGAGGCGGCCAGCACGCGCTCCGGGCTGCTGCCCAGCATGCCGTGCGGCACGAAGTCCAGCGGCGAGAAGGTCCACAGTTGCTGGTCGAGCCGGGCCAGCATGTCGTCCGGGCCGCTCACGACGGCGCGCGCGCCGCCCGCCACGGCCTTGCGCAGCAGCCGGCAGGCATAGGCCAGCTTGTCCGGGGCGTTGAAGTGGAAGGCGATCTCGGTCATGCCCGCGGATGGCTCCCGCTCACAGCTTCTTAGGTCTTGACGCTGCGCTTGCGGGCCGCGGTCTTGGGTGCGGCGGCAGCCTTGCCGGCCTGGTCCAACAGGTAGGCCAGCAGCAGGCCGACCGGACGGCCGGTCGAACCCTTGGCGGCACCACCCTTCCAGGCCGTGCCGGCGATGTCCAGGTGCGCCCAGGCGCGCGTGCCGACGAAGCGCTGCAGGAACTTGGCGGCCGTCACCGCGCCGCCCGCGCGGCCCGCCACGTTGGCGACGTCGGCGAAGTTGGTCTTCAGGCCATCGGCGTAGTCGTCGTCCAGCGGCAGGCGCCAGCAGGGATCGAGCGCGCTCTCGCCGGCGGCCAGCAGCGCGGCGGCCAGCGCCTCGTCGTTGGAGAACAGGCCGCTGCGCACGCCGCCCAGCGCGACCACGCAGGCGCCCGTCAAGGTGGCGATGTCGACGATGGCCGCGGGCTTGAAGCGCTCGGCGTAGGTCAGTGCATCGCACAGGATCAGCCGGCCCTCGGCATCGGTGTTGAGGATCTCGATGGTCTGCCCGCTCATGCTCGTGACCACGTCGCCGGGCTTGATGGCGCGGCCGTCCGGCATGTTCTCGCAGCTGGCGATCAGGCCGACCACGTTGATGGCGGGCCGGATCTCGGCCAGCGCGCGGAACACGCCCAGCACGCTGGCGGCGCCGCACATGTCGAACTTCATCTCGTCCATCTCGCCGGCGGGCTTGATGGAGATGCCGCCGGTGTCGAAGCTGATGCCCTTGCCGACCAGCACCGTGGGCGCCACACCGCGCGCCGCGCCGTTGTAGCGCAGCACGGCGAAGCGCAGCGGCTCCTCGGAACCCTGGGCCACGGCCATGAAGGCACCCATGCCGAGCTTGGCGACCTCGCGCGGGCCCAGCACCTCGCAGCTGATGCCGGGATGGCGGGCCAGCGACTTGGCGGCGTTGGCGATCAGCGTGGGCGTGGCATGGTTGCCAGGCCGGTTGCCCCATTCCTTGGCGAACTCCACGCCGGCCACCAGGCCCACGGCCTGGTCGAACGCGGCGCGGGCCTTGGCCACCTCGGCCACCGCGACGACGACCTGGGCCAGCTTGCGCGGCTCGGGCTTGGACTTGGTGGCGGTGTAGACATAGCTGGCATCGGCCACGGCGGCGATGGCGGCGTGCAGTGCGGACTCGGTCCAGGGCCCGGCGCAGCACAGCACCAGGCGCTTGGCCTGGCGCAGCGTGCCCATGCCGGCCAGAACGGCCTGGCGCACGGTGCGCGCGCTGCCATCGCCGCTGCCGGCCAGCACCACCCGCGTGGCCGCCACGCCCTGCGGCTGGTACAGGGCCAGCGTCTTGCCGGCCTTGCCGTCGAAGTCGCCGGATTTGCGCGCCTGCGCGATCCAGCCGGACAGTGCGTCCTTGCCCGCTGCCGCGGTTTCGGGCACCAATACCAGCAGGGCATCGCACCTGGCGCTGGCACAGCCTGCCGCGTCGAGGGACTTGAGTTCGAAGTTCATAATCCAGCCTTTTTTGGCTGGCGATGTTATTCCATTCCTCCCTACGCAAGGAGCTGGCCAGGGGCTTTGGCGCAACCTTCGTCGCGCTCATCACCATCGTGATGACCATGCTGCTGATCAGCACGCTGCGGCTGGCCTCGCGTGGGCGCGTGAACCCCTCGGACGTGCTGCAGGTGCTGGGCTACACCATCCTGGGCCACCTGCCCACCATCCTCACGCTGAGCCTGTTCGTGGCCTGCGTGGCCACGCTCTCGCGCATGTACCGCGACAGCGAGATGGTGATCTGGTTCACCGCAGGCCAGGGGCCGGCGCGGCTGTTCGTGCCGCTGCTGCGCTTCGCCTGGCCGATGCTGCTGGTGGTGGCCAGCATGGCGCTGGTGGTCTGGCCCTGGTCTAACCAGCAGATCCAGGAGCTGCGCACGCGCTTCGAGCAGCGCAGCGACGTGGAGCGCGTGACGCCGGGCCAGTTCCAGGAATCGGCCGACGGCAGCCGCGTGTTCTTCGTCGACAAGGATTCGCCGGACGCGATGAACGTAAACAACGTGTTCATGTCCGCGCAGGACGCGGGCAAGGAGTCGGTGACCTCGGCCCGTGCGGCCCGCACCGAGATCCGCGGTGACGACCGCTTCGTGCTGCTGACCGATGGCCAGCGGCTGGAAACCATCGCCGGCAAGGAGTCGCTGCGCATCACCGAGTTCCAGGAGTACGGCACGCGCATCGGCGACAGCAACGTCGGCGGCGCGCAGCGCGTGAACCCGCGCACGCTGTCGACCATGGCACTGCTGGCCGAGCCCACGCCCGCGAACCAGGCCGAGCTGTCCTGGCGCATCGGTTTTGCGATCGCGGCCTTCAACTTCCTGCTGCTCTCGCTGGCGCTGGCCAGCGGCAACCCGCGCTCGGCGCGCAGCGGCAACCTGGTGCTGTCGCTGTTCGCCTTCGTCGTCTACTACAACCTGATCAACCTGGGGCAGAGCTGGATCGCCAGCGGCCGCGTCGGCTTTGCGGCCTTCGTCGTGCTGGTGCATGGCGGCGTGCTGCTGCTGGCGCTGCTGGCGCTGGCCCAGCGCCACCACCGCTTCAGCCTGCGTGCCTGGCTGCGCCGCGGCCGCGCCCTGCCCGACTCCGCGCAAGCCACATGAAAACCATCCGCCGCCTGATCTACCGCGAGCAGCTGACGGCCGTGGGCTTCGTCACGCTGGGCTTCCTGGCGCTGTTCTTCTTCTTCGACTTCGTCGACGAGCTGTCGGACATCGGCAAGTACGGCGCTGCGGGCTACCAGCTGACCCATGCGCTGCTGTACGTGGCGCTGCTGGTGCCCAATCACCTCTACGAACTGCTGCCGATCACGCTGTTGATCGGCACCATCTTCGTGATGGCGCGCTTCGCCCAGAGTTCCGAATACACCATCCTGCGCACCAGCGGCCTGGGGCCGTGGCGCGCGCTCGGCACGCTCGTGGCGCTGGGCCTGGGCTTCGTGCTGTTGACCTTCGCCGTGGGCGACTACGTGGCACCGGCCACCGACCGCATGGCGCAGTTGCTCAAGGCGCGCTATCAGGGCCGCATCACGATCGGCCAGACCGGTGCCTGGCTCAAGGAGGGGCAGCGCGAGCACTCGTATGCCGCCAACGTCGCGGCGCTGACGCCGGACGGGCAGATGCAGGGCGTGCGCATCTTCGAATTCGACGGCCACAACAGCCTGCGCTCGGCCGTGCAGGCCGAGCGCGCGCGCTTCGCCAGCGGCGGCTGGGAACTCGAAGGCGTGCAGCGCACCACCTACCGCCACAGCGGCGACGAGGCCAGCGTGCAGCGCGAGCGCCTGCCCCAGCTGCGCTGGGACACCGGCATCACCTACGAGATGGTGACCACCGCACTGCTCAAGCCCGACCGCATGCGCACCATCGACCTGTTCCAGTACATCCAGCATCTGAACGCGAACCAGCAGTCGGCCCAGCGCTTCGAGATCGAGTTCTGGCGCAAGGTGTTCTACCCGATCAGCTGTGTGGTGATGGTGGTGCTGGCCCTGCCCTTCGCCTACCTGCACTTTCGCAACACCGGCATCGCGGGCTATGTGTTCGGCGGCGTGATGGCCGGCATCAGCTTCTTCCTGCTCAACAACGTGTTCGGCTACATCGGCAACCTGCAGAACTGGCAGCCCTGGCTGACGGCGGCGGCACCGGGGCTGATCTACAGCGCGATCTCGCTCGGGGCTTTCGGCTGGCTGGTGCTGCGGCGATGAAGGGGATCGTGCTGTTCGGCCATGGCTCGCGCGACGCGGCCTGGCGCGCCCCCATGGAGGCCGTGGCCGCGCGCATCACGGCGCAAGCCGGGGCGCCCGCGGTGCGTTGCGCCTACCTGGAGCTGTGCACGCCCGATTTCGCCACGGCCAGTGCCGAACTCGTGGCGCTGGGCGTGACCGAGTTGCGCGTGCTGCCCATGTTCCTCGGCATGGGGCGCCATGCGCGCGAGGATCTCCCCGCTTTGGTGCATGCGCTGCAGGAACGCTGCCCCCGTCTCAGCATTCAGGTGCTTCCGCCCGTGGGGGAGCACCCCAGCGCACTCGACCTGTTCGCCCAGCTGGCAAGTCTTTAGACGATTGCGACATAATGATCTTCGTCGTTAGGCGAAATCATTATGAATTTGCACCAGTTCCGCTTTGTCCAGGAGGCCGCGCGCCGCAACCTCAACCTCACCGAGGCGGCCAAGGCCCTGCACACCTCGCAGCCCGGGGTGTCCAAGGCCATCATCGAACTGGAAGAAGAACTGGGCATCGAGATCTTCGCGCGCCACGGCAAGCGCTTGAAGCGCATCACCGAGCCCGGCCAGCATGTGCTGCGCAGCATCGAGCTGATCATGCGCGAAGTTGGCAACCTCAAGCGCATCGGCGAGCAGTTCAGCGCCGAGGACAGCGGCACGCTGTCGATCGCCACCACCCACACCCAGGCCCGCTATGTGTTGCCTGTGCCCGTGGCCAGGCTGCGCGAGGCCTACCCCAAGGTCAACGTGAGCTTGCACCAGGGCGCGCCCGACCAGGTGGCACGCATGCTGATCGACGAGGTGGCCGAGATCGGCATCGCCACCGAATCGCTGTCCAACTACACCGAGCTGCTGACCCTGCCCTGCTACGAATGGCAGCACGTGCTGGTATTGCCCAAGGACCACCCGCTCGTGGCCAAGGAGCGCCTGACGCTGGAAGACATCGCGGCCGAGCCCATCATCACCTACCACCCCTCGTTCACGGGCCGCACGCGCGTGGACCATGCCTTCGCGCAGCGCCACCTGACGCCGCGCATCGCGCTGGAGGCGATCGACTCGGACGTGATCAAGACCTACGTGCGCCTGGGCCTGGGCCTGGGGATCGTGGCCGAGATGGCGGTGCGCGACGACACTGGCGGCGAACTCGTGTCGCGCCCCATGGGCCAGCTGTTCGGCATGAACGTGGCGCGCGTGGCCTTCAAGCGCGGCGCCTACCTGCGCAATTTCGTCTACCGCTTCGCCGAACTGCTGAGCGACCGGCTGGACCGCAACCTGGTGGCCAAGGCGATGACCGGCCACGCCAACGATTACGAGCTCTGACCCCACCCCACGCGTTCATCCGATGACCATCGCACCCCGCACCCCCCCAATACAGAGCAAGCTGCCCAAGGTTGGCACCACCATCTTCACGGTCATGTCCGCACTGGCGACCGAGAAGAACGCGGTGAACCTGGGCCAGGGCTTTCCCGACTTCGCCTGCGACCCGCTGCTGGTGGATGCCGTGAACCAGGCCATGCGCGAGGGCCTGAACCAGTACCCGCCCATGGCCGGCGTGCCGGCGCTGCGGGAAGCCGTGGCCGCCAAGATCGAAGCCCTGCACGGCAAGCGCTACAGCGCGTTGGATGAGATCACCATCACGGCCGGCGCGACCCAGGCGATCCTGACGGCCATCCTGGCCATCGTGCGGCCCGGCGACGAGGTCATCGTGCTGGAGCCCTGCTACGACAGCTACATCCCGAACATCGAGCTGGCGGGCGGCACGGTCGTGCGCGTGCCGCTGGTGCCGGGCACGTTCCGGCCGGACTTCGACAAGATCGCCGCGGCATTGAGCGCGCGCACGCGCGCCATCCTCGTCAACTCGCCGCACAACCCGAGCGCGACGATCTGGTCGGCAGACGACATGCGCCAGCTCGAGGAGCTGCTGGCGCCGACCGACGTGTTCCTGATCAGCGACGAGGTCTACGAGCACATGGTCTACGACGGCCGCGCCCACGAGAGCGCGGCGCGCTTCCCGGGCCTGGCGGCGCGGGCCTTCGTGGTCTCCAGCTTCGGCAAGACCTACCACGTGACGGGCTGGAAGGTCGGCGTGGTGGCCGCACCCGCGGCGCTGACGGCCGAGTTCCGCAAGGTGCACCAGTTCAACGTGTTCACGGTCAACACGCCCGTGCAGCACGGCCTGGCGCGCTACATGGCCGATGCGCAACGCTACCTGGCGTTGCCGGCCTTCTACCAGGCCAAGCGCGACCTGTTCCGCGCGGGGCTGCAGGCCAAGACCCGCTTCAAGCTGTTGCCCAGCGAGGGCAGCTTCTTCCAGTGCGTGGACATCTCGGCCGTCAGCGACCTGCCCGAGGCCGCGTTCTGCCAGTGGCTGACCACCGAGATCGGCGTGGCCGCGATCCCGCTGTCGGCCTTCTATGCCGACAACTTCGACCAGCGCGTGGTGCGCTTTTGTTACGCCAAGGAAGACGCCACGCTGCGCACCGCGCTGGACCGCCTGGCCAAGCTGTAGTCAGCTCTTGGCCGCCAGGCCGAGCCGCTCGATGGTGGCCTTCTCGGCCGCGTAGCTCTCGCGCGCGAAGCGCGTGTAGTCCTCGGTGTTCTTGTAGATGATGGTCTGGTCGAACTTGTCGAAGGTGGCGAGCACGGCCGGGTCGTCCAGCGTCTTGCGGAAGGCGTCGTGCAGCACGCGCACCACGGCCGGGTCCATGCCCTTGGGGCCGCAGACGCCAAACGGTGAGTCCGACACCGTCTTGTAGCCCAGCTCGTCCAGGGTCGGCACATTGGGCCAGCGCTTGGTGCGCTGGCTGCCGTAGGTGGCCAGCAGGCGCAGCTTGCCGGCTTCCACATGCGGGCCCCAGCCCGTGGCGTCGCTGGCCGACATCACGTGCTCGCCGAGCACGGCTTGCATGTTGTCGGCATTGCCCTTGAACGGCACATGCACGAGCTGGATGCCGGCGCGCTGCGCGAACTCTTCCATCGCCAGATGCGGGCTGGTGCCGGCGCCGGTATGGCCATAGGTCATCTTGCCGGGGTTGGCCTTGGCGTAGGCGACGTAGTCCTGCAGGGTCTTGATCGGCGAAGAGACCGGCACCACGAGGCCGAAGGTGTAGCCCGTGAGACAGGCGATCCAAGTGAAGTCCTTGAGCACATCGAACGACACCTTCTGCATGTGCGGGATGCGGAACACGCCATGCGGCAGCTGCGAGACGGTGTAGCCATCGGGCTTGGCGTTGACGAGCTCGATGGCGCCCAGGGTGCCGCCGGCGCCGGGCTTGTTGTCGATGATGATGCTGGTGCCCAGGGTGCGGCCGGCGCTCTCCGCCAGCGAGCGCATCACGGCGTCGGTCGAGCCGCCTGCGGGCCAGGGGCAGATGTAGCGGATCGGCCGGGCCGGAAAGGCCTGCGCACGCAACACGGCGGGCGCAGCCACGGTGGCCAGCGCGGCGGCGGAGCGGGCCAGGAACAGGCGGCGGTCGGTCATGCAGTCTCCTTGTCGGGCAGTGGAAGTCGCCGCACTCTAGGGAAGATGCGCCTGCGTCCACCGTAGGAAAACCCTCACCGCCTGTCGCGCCCGGCACCTGCCGACGCCGCCTGGCCGCGCGCGGACGATGGCGCCATCACAACAAACCCGAGGGATGGCCATGACGCTTTCGACGATTCTCCTGATCGTGTTGATCCTGCTGCTGATCGGTGCGCTGCCCTCGTGGCCGCACAGCCGCAACTGGGGCTACGTCCCGAGCGGCGGCCTGGGCCTGGTGGTTCTGGTCGTCGTGATCCTGCTGCTGATGGGCAGGATCTAGGGTCTCACGCCGGCCGCGCCAGCGGGTTCGGCGTGGGCCCGGCCACGCGGCGCAGCAGGTTGCGGTCGGTGTGGTGGAACGGCTGGTCCTGGCCACGGATCATGAGCACGGTGTCCTCCTCGTAGCCCCAGCTGCCGTCCTCGTGGATCTGCACCGTGATGGTGAAGCCCACGGTGCGGAAGTTGTTCTCCAGGAAGGGCGTCGAACAGATGCCCCAGTGTTCGTGGCCCTGCGTGGACTGCAGCGTGAAGCGGGCTGCGTCGGGCGCGGCGGTGCCGGCCGCCATCGCGGTCTGCCCGCGCGGGATCGTGAGCGTGTGCACCACGGCCCCGGTGGCCGGTTCCCAGAGCCAGTAGCCGACCTGCTCGTGGTAGGTCTTGACCTGGTCGGGCTTGGTGATGTGCGTGTGGTAGCGCAGCCCATACAGCAGCTGCGGCCCGTTGGTCACGGGGTCGATCGGCTGCAGGCTGATGCGCTCCACGTAGGCCTGCTTTTTCGGGCCCTCGGCCTTGGGCTTGACGTCCAGGCCGCGCGTGCCCTCCCAGACGCCGGCCATGGCGCGCAACGGGCCGAGGTTGGCCAGCGTGTCGAAGTCGACCGGATGGGGTTCGGTGTAGATGTCGGCGGGTTGCAGTTCGTTCATGGTCAAACGCTCGTTGGCTGGATCGCTGCACGCAAGCAAAAAAGAAGCCCCGCGCTGCGGGGCTTCTGTGCATGCCGGATTCCCGGGCGCTCAGGCGAAGTTGGCCTGCGCGAAGTCCCAGTTCACCAGCTTGTCGAGGAAGGTCTCGACGAACTTGGGACGCAGGTTGCGATAGTCGATGTAGTAGGCGTGTTCCCAGACGTCGACCGTCAGCAGTGCCTTGTCGGCGGTGGTCAGCGGCGTGCCGGCGGCGCCGGTGTTGACGATGTCGACCGAGCCGTCGGCCTTCTTGACCAGCCAGGTCCAGCCCGAACCGAAGTTGCCCACGGCGGACTTGACGAAGGCTTCCTTGAAGGCGGCGTAGCTGCCCCACTTGGCGTTGATGGCGTCTGCCAGCTTGCCGCTGGGTTCGCCGCCGCCGGCGGGCTTCATGCAGTTCCAGAAGAAGGTGTGGTTCCAGATCTGGGCCGCGTTGTTGTAGATGCCGCCGCTGGACTTCTTGACGATCTCTTCCAGCGTCAGGTTCTCGAACTCCGTGCCCTTTTGCAGGTTGTTCAGGTTCACGACGTAGGCGTTGTGGTGCTTGCCGTGGTGGAACTCCAGCGTTTCCTTGGAGTAGTGGGGTGCCAGCGCATCGATCGCGTACGGCAGTTCAGGCAGCTTGTGTTCCATGTTTTTTCCTCGTGGGTGGGTTGGAGAAATGATGGGGTCTGGTGGGACGCGGCATTGTAGGAATTAAACGCGCCGGGTCTTCGTCACCTGCAGATCGGCCTCGCCGTCGGCAAGGGTAGCGCGCACGGCCGCGCCTGCGGGCAGCTGCGCCACGCTGGTCACGGTGCTGCCCGCCGCATCCGTGAGCCAGGTGTAGCCGCGCTGCAGCACCACGCGCGGGTCCAGCAGTTCGAGCCCGCGGGCCGCATGGGCCAGGGCCTGGCGCGCCTGCTGTGTGCGGCCCTGCACGGCGGCCTGCAGCCGCGGCCGCTGCATGTCGAGCCGATGGCGCCGCTGCGCCAGCTGCGTGGCCAGGCCATGCTGCAGGCGTTGCGCGAGCTGGGCCAGGTGCAGGCGCTGGCGGCTCGCGCCCTGCGACGGGCGGCCGAGCCGGGCCGCGGCCTGGTCCAGCCGCTGCGCGCGCTGGTCCAGCGCGCGCATGGCGGCGTCGTGCAGGCGCGTGGCCATGCCGTCCAGCACGGCCAGCCAGACCTCGCGCGGCTGCGCCGCCAGTTCGGCCGCCGCCGTGGGCGTGGGCGCGCGCAGGTCGGCCACGAAATCGGCGATGCTGAAGTCGGTCTCGTGGCCCACGCCGCTGACCAGCGGCACCGGGCTCTGGGCGATGCAGCGCGCCAGCGCCTCGTCGTTGAAGGCCCAGAGGTCTTCGACCGAGCCACCGCCGCGCACCAGCAGGATCAGGTCGATCGGCTGGCCCGCGCCAGCGCGCGCATGCGCGTAGAGCCGCTGCAGCGCGCGCACCAGGTCGGCCGGCGCCTCGGCGCCCTGCACCAGAGCCGGCGCCAGCAGCACGGGCACATGCGGCAGGCGCCGCCGCAGCGCCGTGACCACGTCGTGCAGGGCCGCCGCGCCCGGCGAGGTCACGAGGCCGATGCCGCGCGGCAGGGCCGGCAGTGGCCGCTTGCGCGTCGCGTCGAACAGGCCTTCGGCCTCCAGCCGGGCCTTCAGGCGCAGGAACTGCTCCATGAGCGCGCCGGCGCCGGCACGCTGCAGGCTCTCGACGACGAGTTGCAGGTCGCCGCGCGCCTCGTAGACCGACAGGCGGCCACGCAATTCCACCAGGTCGCCATCGCGCGGCGAAAAATCGACCAGGGCGGCCGCGCGGCGGAACATCGCGCAGCGGATCTGGCCTTGCCCGTCCTTGATCTGGAAGTAGCAATGCCCGCTGGATGCGCGTGAGAAGCCCGAAATCTCGCCGCGGACCGCGACGGGATTGAACTTCTGCTCCAAGGCCCCAGCAATGGCGCGGCACAGCGCCCCAACCTGCCACACAAGCGGCGCCGTTGCTGGACTCAGCGGGCCGTGCATGGGCTGACCTTTGCTGCAGTACAGCATTCGGCGGACGAATACTCCACAGCGCCGCCAGTAGGCACCGTGGCCCCCCTCAGGCACCCGATCCGCCCAGCACTTATGTGGAAGCGCCTTGATTTCATTGGTATTTTTTGTGCCTGCGTTTTAATCAAAGTGTCAAAGAACCGCGCCAATGCTGGGTTTTGGCCGCGCGAACCAGAGTTCTTCACAAAGTTATCCACATCTCCTGTGGGTACTGTCCGACGGACACCGACAGACAGGGCTGGCGGGGCCGCCTGCGCATGGCGCCCGAAAAACACTGCGCCATAATCCGCGCGGCGTTCCATTGCCAGGGGAGATTTGCTCTTGTTTTCGATCATACAAGCCGCCGGTTGGCCCATCTGGCCTCTGATCGCGTGCTCGGTACTGGCCTTGGCCCTGGTCATCGAACGGTTCATCAATCTCAATGCGCGCCGCATCGTCCCGCCCAAGCTGCTGGAGGAGGCCATCACGGTGTCGCAGAAGTCCGTGCCCGAGCCGGGCGTCGTGACGCAGCTGGCGCAGAACTCGGCGCTGGGCGAGGTGCTGGCCAGCGGACTGCGTGCGCTGCACAGCAATCCGCGCTGCAGCGAGGACGACTTGCGCGCCAGCATCGAGAACACCGGCCGTGCCGTGGCGCACCGGCTCGAGAAGTACCTGACGGCGCTGGCCACCATCGCGTCGGCGGCGCCGCTGCTGGGCCTGTTGGGCACGGTGATCGGCATGATCGAGATCTTTGGCTCCCAGCCTGGTGCCGCCGCGGGTGCTGCGGGCAACCCGGCCCAGCTGGCGCAGGGCATTTCGATCGCGCTGTACAACACGGCGTTCGGGCTGATCGTGGCGATCCCCTCGCTGATCTTCTGGCGCTATTTCCGTGCCCGCGTCGACGGCTACCTGCTGACGCTGGAACTGTCGGGCGAGCGCTTCGCACGCCACCTGAACGGCCTGCGCAAGAGCGCATGAACTTCCGCCGCCGCGGGACGGAAGAGCCCGAGATCAACCTGATCCCGTTCATCGACGTGTTGCTGGTCGTGCTGATCTTCCTGATGCTGTCCACGACCTACAGCAAGTACGCCGAGCTGCAGGTCCGCCTGCCCCTGGCCAATGCCGAGGTGCAGCGCGAGCGCCCGCGCGAGGTGGTGGTGTCTATCGCTGCCGACGGCCGCTACGCCATCGACCGCCAGGCGCTCGAGGGCCGCAGCGTGGAGCTGCTGGTGCAGGCGCTGCTGGGCGCCACCAAGGGCGTGCAGGAGCCCATCGTCGTCATCAGCGCCGACGCCAGCACGCCGCACCAGGCGGTGATCACGGCCATGGACGCGGCCCGCCGCGCCGGCCTGCAGCAACTCACCTTCGCCACGCAGCGGTCCGCCAGCGGACGCTGAGGCCGGCTCACATGCGTGGCTGGCTCTCTGCGTTGCTGCCGCGGCTGTGGCTGTCGCGCACCCTGGCCTGGCCGCTGTGGCCCCTGTCGCTGCTCTATGTGGCCGTGACCGGCCTGCGCCGCCTGCTCTACCGCACAGGGCTGCGGCGCAGCACGCGGCTGCCGGTGCCGGTGCTGGTGGTCGGCAACGTGGTGGCCGGCGGCTCGGGCAAGACGCCGGTGACCATGGCGTTGGTGCAGCGCCTGCAATCGCAGGGCTGGCGCGTGGGCGTGCTCTCGCGCGGCTATGGCCGCAGCACGCGCGACTGCCGCGAGGTGCTGCCCGACAGCCCGGCCCAGGAGGTCGGCGACGAACCCGCGCTGATCCGGCGCCACTGCGACGTGCCCGTGTTCGTGGCGGCGCGCCGGGCCGAGGCCGGCCTGGCCCTGCTGGCCCGGCATCCCGGGACCGATCTGCTGCTCTGCGACGACGGCCTGCAGCACCTGGCGCTGGCACGCGACCTGGAGGTCTGCGTCTTCGACGACCGCGGCGTCGGCAACGGCTGGCTGCTGCCGGCGGGGCCGCTGCGCGAGCCCTGGCCGCGCGCCGCCGACCTCGTGCTGCACAGCGGCGAGCGGCCGGCCTTCGCGGGTTTTCGCGCGCGCCGCAGCTTGGCGGCGCAAGCGCAGCGGGCCGACGGCCAGCGCCTGGTCCTGGCCGACCTGGCTGACACGCCCGTGCTGGCGCTGGCCGGCATCGCCCGGCCCGAGCGCTTCTTCGCCATGTTGCGCGCCGCCGGCCTGCGCCGGCTGCAGGAGCTGCCGCTGGCCGACCACCAGGACTTCGCAGGCTGGCAGCCGCCCGCCGATGCGCCGGCCGTCTGGCTC
This sequence comes from Pseudorhodoferax sp. LjRoot39, assembly GCF_964253035.1. Taxonomy (NCBI): domain Bacteria; kingdom Pseudomonadati; phylum Pseudomonadota; class Betaproteobacteria; order Burkholderiales; family Comamonadaceae; genus Pseudorhodoferax; species Pseudorhodoferax sp. LjRoot39. The sequence continues at coordinate 5,356,219 of NZ_CAXUQL020000001.1, forward strand.
TGCACCGAGAAGGATGCCGTCAAGCTGTGGGCGCGCCACCCGGGCGCCTGGGCCGTGCCGCTGCTGGTGGAACTCGATGCCGACGCCTGGCAGACGCTGGATGCACGGCTCGCGGCGCTGCGGCCGCCCCGGGTACCATAGCGCCCTTTCGATTCCCCTCACTTCGACCCCATGGACAGCAAGCTTCTGGAACTGCTCGTCTGCCCCGTCACCAAGGGCCCGCTGCAGTACGAACGCGAACGCCAGGAACTGGTGTCGCGCAGTGCGCGGCTGGCCTACCCCGTGCGCGACGGCATTCCCATCCTGCTGGAAAACGAAGCCCGCACGCTGAGCGACGAGGAACTGGGGCTGTGAGCACCGCCGGGCCGCCCCAAGGTGCTCAGGACCGCAGCGCGCAGAGCGAAGGCTCAATGCCCCGTTTCACGGTGCTGATCCCGGCGCGCCTGGCCTCCACGCGCCTGCCGAACAAGCCGCTCGCGGCGCTCGGCGACGCGCCCATGGTGGTGCGTGTGGCACAGCGCGCGATGCGCTCCCAGGCCGCCCGCACCGTGGTCGCCTGTGACAGCGACAAGATCATGCAAGCCTGCGCCGCCCATGGCGTGCAAGCCATCCTGACGCGCGACGACCACGCTTCCGGCAGCGACCGCCTGGCCGAGGCCTGCGCGCTGCTGGGCCTGGACGGCGACGATCTGGTCGTCAACGTGCAGGGCGACGAACCGCTGATCGCACCGCCGCTGATCGACGCCGTTGCCGCGCTGCTGGACCAGCATCCCGAGGCCAGCATGAGCACGGCCGGCCACGCCATCGACAGCGTGGAAGACCTGCGCAATCCCAACGTGGTCAAGGTCGTGTGCGATGCGCGCGGCCGGGCCCTGTACTTCAGCCGCGCCCCGATCCCGTGGTGGCGCGACGGTTTCGCCGAAGGCATCAACGCCCTGCCCCAGCCGGCGCCGCTGCGCCACGTGGGCATCTACGGCTACCGCGCCGGCTTCCTGCGCAGCTTCCCGATGCTGGCCCAGGCACCGATCGAGCAGACCGAGGCGCTCGAACAGCTGCGTGCCATGTGGCACGGCCACCAAATCGCCGTCCACGTCACCGAGCACGCGCCCGGTCCGGGCGTGGACACGGCACAAGACCTGGAACGGGTTCGCCAGCTGTTTTGACGAACTGTTGCGCCGGGGACTGACGGCCCCGGGGTGCATGCTATCCTTTGACGGAGAAGCACTGCGACAGCCTGCGCGCTGTCAGCGCTGCCGTCAACATCTACAAGCAATCCGAGGACATCCATGAGACTGATTCTGTTGGGCGCGCCAGGCGCAGGCAAAGGCACGCAAGCCACGTTCATCTGCAAGCAGTTCGGGATTCCCCAGATTTCCACAGGCGACATGCTGCGTGCCGCCGTCAAGGCCGGCACGCCGCTGGGCCTGCAGGCCAAGTCGGTCATGGATTCGGGCGCGCTGGTCAGCGACGACATCATCATCGGCCTGGTCAAGGAGCGCATCGCCCAGCCCGATTGCGCCAAGGGCTTCCTGTTCGACGGCTTCCCGCGCACCATCCCGCAGGCCGACGCCATGAAGGCGGCCGGCGTCAAGCTGGACTTCGTGCTCGAGATCGACGTGCCCTTCGACGCCATCATCGAACGCATGAGCGGCCGCCGCTCGCACCCGGCATCGGGCCGCGTCTACCACGTGCGCTTCAACCCGCCCAAGGTCGAAGGCCTGGACGACGTGACGGGCGAGGCGCTGGTGCAGCGCGAGGACGACAGCGAGGCCACCGTGACCAAGCGCCTGGACGTCTACAGCGCGCAGACGCGCCCGCTGATCGACTACTACACCCAGTGGTCCAAGGACGACCCGGCCCACGCGCCCAAGTACCGCAAGATCGACGGCACCGGCAGCGTGGACGAGATCACCGCGCGCGCACTCGCGGCCCTGGCCGCCTGAGTCAGGCGCCCAGCAGGTCCAGCTGCAGCTGGATCCGCGCCTTGACCGGCGACAGCGCCCCGGCCCCGGGCAGCGCGTCGCCCCCTCCTCCCATCACCCGCCCCTGCTCGCAGCGGCTGGCGCGCAGCACGCGCAAGCCCGCTGCCTGTGCGCGCAGCAGGGCCGCTTCCAATGCATGGTGCACGCTGCCATTGCCGGTTGCAGCGACCACGATGCCGCGCGCGCCGTCGCGCACCAGCGCATCGACACCGGCGCCGCTCGCGCCCGCGTGGCTGAACACGATCTCCACCCGCGGCCAGGCCTGCGGCACTGCCGGCAGCCGTGCCAGCAGTCCGGCCGTGGGCACGGTCTGCGGCCAGTCCCGCAACTGGCGCAAGGCGCCCGCCTCCACATAGCCCAACGGGCCGGCGTCCCCCGAGCCGAAGGCGTCCAGCCGGTAGCCGTGCACCTTGCGCACGTCGAACGCTGCATGCACCACGCCGGCACAGACGGCCACCACGCCGTGCGCACCCGGCTGCGCCGCCACGGCGAGCGCGTCGCGCAGGTTCTGCGGCCCGTCCGGCATGGCCGCGTTGGCAGGCCGCATCGCGCACGCCAGCACCACCGGCTTGGCCGGCGCCAGCACCGCCTGCAGGAAGTAGGCCGTCTCCTCCAGCGTGTCGGTGCCGTGCGTGATCACGATGCCCTGCACATCGTCGCGCGCGAGTGCCTCGGCGCAGCGCTGCGCCAGCCGCAGCCACACCGCGGCATCCATGTCCTTGCTGTCGATCTGCGCCACCTGCTCGACCTGCAGCACACAGCCGGGCGGCGCCTCGAAGCCCGCCAACAGCTGCGCCACGCCGACCTGGGCCGCCTGGTAGCCCAGCGTGTCGCCCGCACGCGGCGCCAGGCCCGCGATGGTTCCGCCCGAGCCCAGGACGAGCAGCGTGCGCGGGGATGCCCCTGGAAATACGTCTGGTGCTTGCATGCTTGTAGAAACTGATTGAAAATACAGGTACTGGAAATTTACACAGACCACTGTGTCGCTCCAGCCCATAGGGTAGCTGTACCACGTCGCACAAGGAACTGCCATGCCAGACGCCTCTTCTGCATTTCCGGCCAAGCTCACGGCACGCCAGCAACAGATCCTGGAACTGATCCAGGCCGCCATCGCGAACACTGGCGCCCCGCCCACGCGTGCAGAGATTGCCGCCGAACTGGGCTTCAAGTCCGCCAACGCCGCAGAAGAACACCTGCAGGCCCTGGCGCGCAAGGGCGTCATCGAACTCGTGAGCGGCACCTCGCGCGGCATCCGCCTGCGCAGTGACATGCTGCGCTCGGTCAACGAACGCCGCAGCAAGCAGTTCACGCTGCCCCTGCAGGAATTGGCGCAACTGGCCCTGCCGCTGATCGGCCGCGTGGCAGCGGGCTCGCCCATCCTCGCGCAGGAGCACGTGGACCAGACCTACTACGTGGAAAGCAGCCTGTTCCAGCACAAGCCCGACTACCTGCTGCGGGTGCGCGGCATGTCCATGCGCGACGCCGGCATCATGGACGGCGACCTGCTCGCCGTGCGCGCCACCAAGGATGCCAAGAACGGCCAGATCGTCGTGGCCCGACTCGGCGACGATGTCACCGTCAAGCGCTACAAGCGCACCGCCGACAGCATCGAACTGCACCCCGAGAACCCCGACTACCCCACCATCTTCGTGGAGCCCGGCGACCCCTTCGAGATTGAAGGCCTGGCCGTGGGGCTGATCCGCAACACCATGCTGATGTAGGCCCCCAAGCCTTTTCGCACAGTGTCAGGTGGCGGGCGTCCGCCGCGCAGCGCGCGGCAACCCTGGTGCTGTGCCTTTCAACCAATCCTGCCCCAATCCGCCCGATGGACGGAAGGAGTTTGAAATGGGAATCGCAATGCTGACCGCCGTGCGCGTGGCCCGGTTGCCGCAGTGGTTTGAGGAGTTCGGTCCGCGGCTGGCGGGCCGCCTGCAGCAGCGGCTGCGCCGCCGGTCGTTGCAGGTGGTGCCCGCCGTGGCCCGCCCCACACCGGCCCTGCGCGTGTTGCGCGTGCTGGAGCCGCACCAACCCCGCACGGCGGCGGGCCGCATGGTCATCTCCGGCCGCATGGCCGATGTGTGCGCAGAACTGGACCGCTTGGCCGCAGTGGAATCCGCGTCCACACGGCACTGACGACGCGGCATGGGAGCAGCGCCCAGCGTGGGCGCCATACCCGCTGGCGCCCTGGCGCCATGGGGGCGCGAGGCACAATGGCCGCATGAACATTGTGATCCTCGATGACTACCAGGACGCGGTGCGCAAGCTCGAATGCGCAGCCAAGCTCGAACCCTATGCGGCCAAGGTCTACACCAACACCGTCAAGGGCCTGGGACAGTTGTCGGTCCGGCTGCGTGACGCGGACATCCTTGTGCTGATCCGCGAACGCACCCACCTGAACCGGGCGCTGATCGAGAAACTTCCCCGCCTCAAGCTGATCGCGCAAACAGGGCGCGTCGGCCCGCACATCGATGTGGCGGCCTGCACCGAACGCGGCGTGGCCGTGGCCGAAGGCGTGGGCTCGCCGGTGGCACCGGCCGAACTGACCTGGGCCTTGATCATGGCGGCCACGCGCCGTCTGCCGCAGTACATCGGCAACCTCAAGCATGGTGCTTGGCAGCAATCCGGCATGAAGACCGCCTCCATGCCGCCCAACTTCGGCCTGGGCACGGTGCTGCGCGAACGCACCATGGGCATCTTCGGCTACGGCCGCATCGGCCAGATCGTCAGCACCTATGCACGCGCCTTCGGCATGCGCGTGCTGGTCTGGGGGCGGGCCGGCTCCTGCGAGCGCGCGCTGGCCGACGGCCACCAGATCGCGGCCAGCCAGGAGGAGCTGTTCGCCAACAGCGACGTGCTGTCGCTGCACCTGCGCCTCAACGAGGAGACACGCGGCATCGTCAAGCTCGACGACCTGGCGCGCATGAAGCCGACCTCGCTGCTGGTCAACACTTCGCGCGCCGAACTCATCGAGCCCGATGCGCTGCTGGCCGGCCTGAACCGCGGCCGCCCCGGCATGGCTGCCGTCGACGTGTTCGAAAGCGAACCCATCCTGCAGGGCCACGCGCTGCTGCGTCTGGAGAACTGCATCTGCACGCCGCACATCGGCTATGTGGAACTGCAGAGCTACGAGATGTACTTCAACGCCGCATTCGACAACGTGCTGAACTACATCCGCGGCACGCCCACCAACATCGTCAACCCGGGCTCACTGCAGGTACGCCGCTGAAGGCCTCGAGGGGGCGGTAGCCCCCCGGGACCTCAGCGCGTGGACTTGGGCGCGATGCGCGCCTCGGTGTTCGGATCGAACAGGTCGAAGTCGATCAGGCCGCTGTCGATCTCGGGCTTGTCGGACCTGGCCGGCATGCTGGCGGGCGGGGCCATCGGGGTGGGCGCCGATGCCGGCGCCTCGGCGAACGCGTCATCGTCCAGCAGCGGCAGGTCGATGTCGACCAGCGACAGCTCCGGAAGCGCCGCGACCTCGCCCGTGCTCGTCGACAGGTCGATGTCGAGCTCCAGCCCAGTACCGTCATGCGCTGTTGGCAGAGGAGCCTGCCCGGAATCCGGCACGAGATCCAGCATCGAATCCGTGGCGGCGCTGGCCATGAGCGGCGCACCGGCCTGCGGGCCTGCGCCCAATCCACGCTGCCCGGCCACCGCCGGTGCAGGCGGAGCGATCACCCCGAAGCCGGAAGGCGAGCGCGTGCCGCCCGCGGGCACGAACACATCCTGCGCCACGCCATACAGCATCAGCAGATCCCGGTAGGCGGCCAGGTCGAGGGGACGACCGGTGTCGTCCGGATGGCGCAGCAGGTTGGCCTCGATCGTGTCCAGCACGCGCACGTGGCCCCAGGCGGTCTCGATGCTGAGCAGCGTCGCCGGATAGTCCTCCAGCCCCAGGCCTTCGTCGGCAAAGGCAGCGAAGTTGGGCACATGGGCGTTGAAGCGCCGCTCGAAGCGCGCACGCAAGGCGTTGAAGTCGTCCTTGCGGCCCTGCTGGTGGTAGATGCCGAACAGTTCCAGGAAGGCCAGCGGGCTCATGTCCTGGTGCTCGTCCAGGTGCTGCTGCAGCACTTCGATGGCTTGCTCGTACTGGCCCAGCGAGACGAAGAAATCGGCATGTTGCTGCACATCGACGAATTCGTCCGGACGCACGGGCCGCGATGCGTCCACCGACTGCACCCGGTCGTGCGCAAAGACCGCCGCTGCCACGGCACCCGTGTCCACCGTCGACGGCCGTCCGACGCCGAGCGCGGAGGCGGGCTCGCTGTCCAGGAATTCATCGGCCAGCGATGGCCGGGACACCACGGGTGGCCGCGTCACGGGCGGCGGGACGGCGGCGGGCACCGGCACGCCTGCGGTGGCGCGCGGGGCAGCCTCGCCGCTCCAGTGCGCCGCAGCCAGCGCGGCCTGGCGGGCGCGTTGCCAGAAGTACGCCGCCAGGCCGACCATGAGGGCCAGCAATGCCAGCAGCCCGTAGACGAACAGGATGTCGATGCGGCCACTCTCGGCCTCGTCGAGCCGGCGCTCCGCACGCTCCAGCCGGGCGCGGAGTTCGCGCTCAGCCGCGCTCGGCTCGGCCGCCTGCTTGCGCTGCACGGCCTGTTGCGCCTCCAGCGCTTCGAGGCGCTGCTTGTCGCGCACGATCTCTTCCGGCGTGGTGCGCAGTGCGCGCCAGATGGCGGCCACAGCCTCACGCTGCGCCGCATCGTCGATGAGTTGCGAGTTCAGCGCCGGACTGGGCTGCATGCCGGCCACGGGCGTGGCCGGCGCATCCAGCGTCAGGCGCGGCACGCCCGTGGCTGGCGCCGAAGCCGCTGCCTGGGCCTTGACGGGGGCTGGCCGCGGCGCGGGGGGGGATTTCGGCGCGGCGGCCTGGGCCTGTGCACGCGCAGGTGCGGGCGGGCGGGCCGGGCGCGGTACCGGACGCGGCGCTGGCGCCGCTGCGGCACGGGGCGGTGGCGCCGGCGCCGGCCGCACCGATTCGGCCGGGGGTAGTGGCGCGGCCGCAACAGCAGGCGGCGTTGGAGGTACTGCGGGCACCGGTCTCGCCAGGTCTACCGGCCCGGCGGCCATCTTCAGCTCCGCCGGGAATTCAGGCAGGAAGTCATAGCGCCGTACGCCGCCCTGGCCGCACAACGCATGCAGCACCAGGCCCACGACGGGCTCGTCGATGACGGCGTTGGAACGGATGCGCAGCACGGCTTCCTGGGAGCCGGCGGCCGGCGCCTGCACCACGAGGCGCACCCGAGACGACTCCACCAGCGTGTCGCCGTGGAACACCTCGATGCGAAAACACTGCGCCGTGGCATCTTCAGGCTGGTCGACGCGCACCTCCACCGCCAGGCTCAGCGGCTGGCCGAGAACCACGTTGCCGCGTGCCCGCCCAAGACTCAATGCCGAACTGCCGACCGCCACCCCCAGCAGCCCCAGCCCCACCAGCTTGTGTTGTAGTTTCACAGTGAGTGCTTATGCGTCTTTCGCGCACCTTACCACGCAGGTCGGCGCGTCATAATTGCTCGATGGATACAGCATATCGCGTTGTCGGCGTGGTCGGCGCCGGCGCAATGGGCCGCGGAATCGGTCAAATTGCAGCACAAGCAGGTAGTACCGTCAAACTCTTCGACGTGGCCCCCGGCGCTGCCGCCAAGGCCAGGGATGCGGTGTATGCACAGTGGTCCAGGCTGCACGAAAAAGGCAGATTGGACACACAAACGCTCCAGTCGCAGCGCGCGGCGCTGGTCGAAGCCGCGACCCTGGCCGACCTCGCCGACTGCGACCTGGTCATCGAGGCGGTGGTCGAGCGGCTGGACGTGAAGCAAGGCCTGTTTGCAGAACTCGAAACAATCGTCCGTCCGGACGCGGTGCTGGCGAGCAACACCTCTTCGCTGTCGATCACCGCCATCGCCTCGGCGCTCCAGCGCCCCGGGCGCTTCGCCGGCTACCACTTCTTCAACCCCGTGCCGCTCATGAAGGTGGTCGAGGTCATCGCCGGGCTCAAGACCGATGCCGCCGTCTGCCAGGGCCTGACCCGGTACGCACGCGCCATGGGGCACACGCCCGTCCAGGCGGCCGACACACCCGGCTTCATCGTCAACCACGCAGGGCGCGGCTACGGCACGGAAGCGCTGCGCATCGTCGGCGAGTCGGTCGCCGATTTCGCCACCATCGACCGCATCCTCAAGGACCAGGCCGGCTTCAAGCTGGGGCCGTTCGAGCTCATGGACCTGACCGGCCTGGACGTGTCGCACCCGGTCATGGAATCGATCTACCGCCAGTACTACGAAGAGCCACGCTACCGCCCCAGCGCGCTGGCCGCCCAGCGCGTGGCCGGTGGCGTGGTCGGCCGCAAGGCCGGCGAAGGCTTCTACCGCTATGTCGACGGCACCGCACAGCTGCCGGCCGAGCCACCTGTGCCACAGGTCGACCAGATCCCGCCGGTCTGGGTGTCGCCACGCGCCGCGCGCCGCGCCGAACTGTTCCAACTGCTCAAGGACCTGGGCGCCCGCATCGAAACCGGCCAGTCGCCCTCGATGGAAGCGCTGACCCTGGTGGCGCCGCTCGGCTTCGACATCACCACCGTCGCCGTGGTCGAGCGGCTGGACCCCGCGCGCACCATCGGCATCGACATGCTGTTCGACGATGCCGCGACCAAGCGTCGCGTGCTTGCGACAAATCCGGCCACGCGCGTCGACATGCGCGACGCCGCGCACGCGTTGTTTGCGCGCGACGGAAAGGCCGTCAGCGTGATCCGCGACAGCGGCGGTTTCGTCACCCAGCGCGTGGTGGCCACCATCGTGAACATCGCGGCCGACATCTGCCAGCAGTCCATCTGCAGCCCGCGCGACCTCGAACTGGCCGTCACACTGGGCCTGGGCTACCCGGCCGGCCCGCTGGCCCTGGGCGACCGTTGCGGCCCGACCAACGTACTGGAGGTGCTGTTCAACCTGCAGACCGTCTACGGCGACCCACGCTACCGTCCCAGCCCCTGGCTGCGCCGCCGCGGTGCCATCGGCCTGTCCCTGCTGCACGAAGAAACCTGAATCCGCCCGCCCCATGCCCGCCGCCCTGCTCAGCACCCGCCATGGCGCGACCATGGTGCTCACCCTGTCGCACCCGGAGCGCCACAACGCGCTGGGGCCGGATCTCTGGGCCGCCGGCGTCGAGGCCCTGAACGTGGCCGAGTCCAACGCCGAGGTCGCCAGCGTGGTCATCACCGGTGCCGGCGCCCTGTTCAGTGTGGGCCACGACCTGGAGCAGTTGCAGGCCAGCCGGCGCGAGAGCGCCGCGCACCAGGTCGCGCTGACCGAGGGCCTGCACAGCTGGATCGAGGCCATCCGCAGCTTTCCCAAGCCCGTGGTCGCCGCGGTCGAGGGTGCGGCCGCCGATGCCGGCTTCGCGCTCGCGCTGGCCTGCGACTTCATCGTCGCCGCACGCAACGCGCAGTTCGCGCTGGCCGCCAGCGCACTGGGCCTGTCGCCCGACGCGGGCGCCAGCTGGAGCCTGGCGCGCGCGCTGCCGCGCCAGCTGGCTGGCGAATTGCTGATGCTGGGCACGCGCATGAACGCCGAGCGGCTGCACGCGCTGGGCGTGGTCAACCGCATCTGCGGCCCGGGCACGGCGCTCGGCGAAGCCCTGGCGATGGCCGAGCAGATCAATGCGCGCGCGCCGCATGCGGTCGCCAGCGCCAAGGAGCTGCTGGCCCTGGCCGGCAGCGCCACGCTGCCCGAACAACTGGCGTACGAACGCGACCGCTTCGTCACCAACCTGCACCACGCAGGCACCGGCGCGGCCATCGCCGCGTTCCGCGAACAGCGCGGCACGCTCCCGCCCGTTTGATCCGCGCCCCCGGCCGCCCGGCCACAGTCACCCAAAAGACAGACCATGGACGAACCCATTCTTAACATCGCCGAGCGCGAAGCGATCAACGCCGGGCGCTGGTTCTCATCCCTCTCCCCCTCGCTGCGGCACGACATTCTTCGATGCGCCTACGTTCGACGTTACAAGAACGGCGAACTGATCGCCGCCCGCGGCGACATCGCGGAAGAGTGGATCGCCTGCGCCAAGGGCGCGGCCCGCGTGAGCTCCACCTCGATCACGGGCAAGCAGATCACGCTGACCTATGTGGAGCCCGGCATCTGGTTCGGCGATGTGGCCTTCTTCGACAGCGACCGCCGCACCCACGACGTCTACGCACATGGCGCGACCACCATCGTCTGCGTGGCGCGGGCCGACTTCAAGAAGATCCTGGCCGCGCACAGCGAGCTCTACGAAGCGCTGATGTGGTTGCAGTCGCGCCGCATCCGGCTGCTGTTCGGCCTGGTGGAAGACCTCAACACCCTGCCCCTGCGCGCACGCCTGGCCAAGCAGTTGCTGCACCTGGTGCGCAGCTACGGCGTGCCCAGCCTGGAAGATGGCAACGAGGTCCGCATCAGCCTGCAGCTGGCGCAGGAAGAGCTGGCCCAATTGCTGGGAGCCTCGCGCCAACGCGTGAACCAGGAACTCAAGACCATGGAGCGCGAGGAAGCCATCCGCATCGAAGCGACCGGCCTCATCGTGCGCGACCGCGACGCGCTGATGCGCATCGTCGAGACCGACCGCTGAACCACAACACCGACACAGGGAGACAACCCGCATGAGCGAATTCGACCATTTCGAAGGCACCAAGGAAGTCAGCGGCCAGCACGCCTTCGACGTCCAGCGCTTGACCGACTGGCTGGCTGCGCAGCTGCCCGGCTTTGCCGGCCCGCTGCAGGTCGCGCTGTTCAAGGGCGGCCAGTCCAACCCCACCTACAAGCTCACCACGCCCACGCAGCGCTACGTGATGCGCTCCAAGCCCGGCCCCGTCGCCAAGCTGCTGCCCTCGGCCCACGCCATCGAGCGCGAGTTCGCGGTGATGGGCGGCCTGGCGGGCACCGACGTGCCCGTGCCCGCCATGCTGTGCCTGTGCGAGGACGAATCGGTCATCGGCCGCGCCTTCTACATCATGGAGTTCAAGGAAGGCCGCGTGCTGTGGGACCAGGGCCTGCCCGGCATGGACCCAGCCGGCCGCGCCGCCATCTACGACGAGATGAACCGCGTGATCGCCGCGCTGCACAGCGTGGACTTCGCCGCGCGCGGCCTCGCGAACTACGGCAAGCCCGGCAATTACTTCGAGCGCCAGATCGGCCGCTGGAGCAAGCAGTACGTCGCCTCCATCACGCAGCCCATCCCCGAGATGGACAAGCTCATCGACTGGCTGCCGCGCAACATGCCGGCCAGCGCGCGCGACGAGCGCTTCACGAGCATCGTGCACGGCGACTACCGGCTCGACAACACCATGTTCCACGCCAGCGAGCCGCGCATCATCGCGGTGCTGGACTGGGAACTCTCCACGCTGGGCCACCCGCTGGCGGACTTCAGCTACCACTGCATGTCCTGGCACATCAGCCCGGGTCAGTTCCGCGGCATCGCCGGGATCGACCTGAAGGCGCTGGGCATCCCCGCCGAGGCCGACTACATCGCGCGCTACTGTGAGCGCACCGGCTTCGCCACGCCGCAAGACCTCCAGCGCGACTGGAACTTCTACCTGGCCTACAACATGTTCCGCCTGGCCGCGATCCTGCAGGGCATCGCCAAGCGCGCCGAAACCGGAACGGCCTCCAGCGACCGCGCCGCCACCTCGGGCGCAGGCGCACGGCCGCTGGCCGAACTGGCCTGGAAGTTCGCGCAGCAGGCCTGAGCCAACCACCAAGAGGAGACAAGCCATGGATTTTGACTACTCCCCCAAGACCGAAGCCCTGCGCCAGCGCGTGCTGCGCTTCATGGACGAGCACATCTACCCCGCCGAAGCCGTCTACCACGCCGAACTGCAGGCCAACACCGCGGCCGGCAGGCGCTGGACACCGCTGCAGATCATCGAAGACCTCAAGGCCAAGGCCCGCGCGCAGGACCTGTGGAACCTGTTCCTGCCCGAAGACACGGCCGAGTTGTCCGGCTTCAAGGGCGCCGGGCTGACCAACGAGGAGTACGCGCCGCTGGCCGAGATCATGGGCCGCGTGCCCTTCGCCTCCGAGGTCTTCAACTGCTCGGCGCCCGACACCGGCAACATGGAGACCATCGCACGCTACGGCAGCGAGGAGCACCGTGCGCGCTGGCTCAAGCCCCTGCTCGAAGGCCAGATCCGTTCGGCCTTCGCGATGACCGAGCCCGACGTGGCCTCCAGCGACGCCACCAACATCGCCACCCGCATCGAACGCGACGGCGACGACTACGTGATCAACGGCCGCAAGTGGTGGATCTCGGGCGCGGGCGACCCGCGTTGCGCGGTCTACATCACCATGGGCAAGAGCGATCCCGACGCGGCGCGCCACCAGCAGCAGAGCATGGTCCTGGTGCCGGCCGATGCACCCGGCATCACGGTGCTGCGCCCGCTCAACGTGATGGGTTACGACGACGCGCCGCACGGCCACATGGAAATGGTGTTCGAGAACGTGCGCGTGCCGGCCTCCAACATGCTGCTGGGCCAGGGCCGCGGCTTCGAGATCGCCCAGGGCCGCCTGGGCCCGGGCCGCATCCACCACTGCATGCGCCTGATCGGCCTGGCCGAACGCGCGCTGGAGCTCATGTGCCGGCGCGCCGCCTCGCGCGTGGCCTTCGGCAAGACCGTGGCCCAGCAGACCGTCACGCAGGAGCGCATCGCCGAGGCGCGCTGCAAGATCGACATGGCACGCCTGCTCACGCTCAAGACCGCCTGGCTCATGGACAAGGCCGGCAACAAGGTGGCCAAGAACGAGATCGCGATGATCAAGGTCGTCGCGCCCAGCATGGCCTGCCAGGTCATCGACTGGGCCATGCAGGTGCATGGCGGCGGCGGCATGTGCGACGACTTCCCGCTGGCCTTCGCCTACACCCACGCCCGCACGCTGCGCTTTGCCGACGGCCCGGACGAAGTGCACCGCAACGCCATCGCCAAGATGGAGCTGGGCAGGTACTCGGACCGGCCGCAGCAGCACGACATGCCCGTGACCCGATTCTGAGAGGGCTCAGCGCATGATCACCGTCCACAGCTGGGCCACGCCGAACGGCCACAAGGTCCACATCATGCTGGAGGAGTGCGGCCTGCCCTACGAGGTGGTGCCGGTGGACATCGGTGCGGGCGAACAGTTCCGACCTGAATTCCTGCGCATCAGCCCCAACAACAAGATCCCGGCCATCGTCGATCCCGACGGGCCGGACGGCCGCCCCGTCACGCTGTTCGAATCGGGCGCCATCCTGCTGTACCTGGCCGCCAAGACCGGCCAGCTGCTGCCCGAGGGCGACCGCGCGCGTTACGCCGTGCTGCAGTGGCTGATGTTCCAGATGGGCGGGGTCGGCCCCATGCTGGGCCAGAACCACCATTTCCGGCTCTATGCGCCCGAGAAGCTGGACTATCCGATCCAGCGCTACACCGACGAAGCCCGTCGGCTGTACGGCGTGATGGACCGCCAGCTGGCCGACAACGCCCACATCGCCGGGCCCGAATACAGCATCGCCGACATCGCCATCTTCCCCTGGCTGCGCAACTGGCAGAACCAGGGCATCGCCTGGGCCGACTATCCGAACCTGAAGACCTGGTTCGACCGCATCGCCGCACGTCCGGCGGTGCAGCGCGGCGTGGCCGTTCTAGCCGACCTGCGCAAGCCCATCACGGACGACAAGGCGCGCGAAAACCTGTTCGGCGCCACGCAGTACCAGCGCCGCTGAAGCAAGCGGCGCCGGCCGCTCAGGCCGCGGTGAGGGCCGGGCGCGTGGCGTGGCCCAGCACCGGTTCCGTACGGGTGCCTTGCCGCTCCGCGCCCACCTTGAACACCGCCATCGCCTGCACCAGCTGCTCGGCCTGGTGGCGCAGGCTGTCGGCCGCCGCGGCCGATTGCTCGACCAGCGCGGCGTTCTGCTGCGTGGCCTGGTCCATCTGCGTGACCGCCTCGCCCACCTGCGAGACGCCCGCGCTCTGCTCGCTGCTGGCCGCGCTGATCTCGCCCACCAGGTCGCTCACACGCTGGATGGCGCCGACCACCTCCTGCATCGTGCTGCCAGCCTCGCCGACCAGCACCGTGCCCTGCTGCACGCGCTCCACGCTGGTGCCGATCAGGGCCTTGATCTCGCGCGCCGCTTCGGCCGAACGGCCGGCCAGGCTGCGCACCTCGGTCGCCACCACCGCGAAGCCGCGGCCCTGGTCGCCCGCGCGCGCGGCCTCCACGGCCGCGTTGAGCGCCAGGATGTTGGTCTGGAAGGCGATGGAATCGATGGTGCCGATGATGCTGGCGATCTTGCCCGAGCTCTCGTCGATGCCCTTCATGGTGTCGACCACGCGTGCCACGACCTCGCCGCCGCGGCCGGCGACGCTGGAGGCGTTCTCGGCCAGGCTCTTGGCCTGGCGCGCGTTGTCGGCGTTCTGCCGCACGGTGGAGCTGAGCTGCTCCATCGACGCGGCCGTCTCCTCGAGCGCCGAGGCCTGCTGCTCGGTGCGAGCGGACAGGTCGTTGTTGCCGTGTGCGATCTCGGCACTGGCCGTGGCCACGCCGTCGGCATTGCGGCGCACGCCGGCCACCACGCTGGCCAGCTGCTGCTGCATGTCGCGCAGCGCAGCGGACAGGTCGGTCGCTTCGTCTCGGCCTTCGACCTGCACGGCCTGCGTGAGGTCACCGTCCGCGATGCGCCGCGCCACCACGCCGGCCTCGGCCAGCGGCTGCGTGATCGAGCGAGAGATGGCCCAGGCGAACAGGGCGCCAAGCAACACTGCCGCCACACCGCTGGCGATCAGCACGGTCTGGCCCTGGGCGGCGGCGGCCTCGGCCTCCTGCAGCGACTGGGCATAGAGATCCTGCTGGCGCTTCTCCAGCGTGCGGATGCTCTCGCTGTAGGCGGTAGCGAGCGGGCGCAGCGTGCGCTCCAACTCGGCCGACACATCCTCGCCTGCCAGCCGGCGCTTGAGAATCGCGGCACGCGGGGTGCGGTACGCCTCGCGGCGGGCATCGATGTCCTGCAGCATGCGCTTGCCGGCCTCCGTCACCACCAGCTGGTGCAGGCGCTCGCGCGATGCAACGGTGACCTGCGAGGTCTTGTCCATCTCGGACTGCCAGCGTGGGATGCGGCTGGTGTCCGAATCCATCAGCGCCGCCTCGGTGCGCACCCAGTTCAGGTCGATGGTCTGGCGCCAGATGATTGCCGCCTCCTGACGCTCCTTGTCCACCGTGCCAAGCCGATGGGTGGTGGAACTCGACTGGCTGAGCCGCCACACGCCCATGGCCGCGCTGGCGGCCACGATCAACAGGATCACGCCGAACGCCAGCCCCAGCCTGGCGCCGATGCGCAGCTTGCGCAGGCCGCTCATGGTCGGCACTCCGGGTACGCGGTGCGGCGCGCGGGGGAAGAAGCAAGTACGTGCATGGGATCCCTGCGGGTTGGAAGATGGTTCGGCGTGGCAACGCACGAATGCGCACACGCTGTCCATGTCCGGTGCCTCCTGCGGGATGCAACCCAGTCGCCCCATCCTGCGCATTCGCGCTGAACGGGGTCCCTGTGGCTCTGCGTGCGCACGCTCCTTGCGCTGCAGTCGAAAAGTCTAACAGTGCAACAAATATGAAGCAAATAAAGCGATGAATTTGTTGAATCAGAGAAACAGTTTGACGGCGCTCAAGTCCTCAAGGTCGGCCGTGGCCAGGGCACGGAACTGCCTGCCGGTGACGCGGTGGGCCAGTTGCCGGCCAGCGCGGCGCACATGGCCGGCACCGTGGCCGCCGGGTCCTCGCCCAGCATGCGCACGACGCAGATGCCGTCGGCCCCGGCCCCGGCCGCTGCGCTGATCTGCGCAGGCGCGAGGATGCCGCCGATGGCCACCACCGGCGAGCCGGCCATCGCACACCACCAGGCCAGGTTGCCCAGACCCTGGGGTTGCCAGGGCATGGCCTTGGTCAGTGTGGGCCAGACCGGGCCACAGGCGATGTAGGCCGGCGCCAGGCTGCGTGCCCGGGCCAGCTCCCACAGGCTGTGCGAACTGATGCCCAGCGCCAGGCCGCTGGCACGCAGCGCGGCGCGCTGGTCCGGCGCCAGCGCCAGCAGGTCTTCCTGGCCCAGGTGCACGCCGTGCGCGCCATGCCGCGAAGCCAGCTGCCAGTGGTCGTTGACGAACAGGCGTGCGCCCACGGCCCGGCAGGCCGCCGCGGCCTCGGCCACCTGGGCGTGGAGCGCATCCCACCAGACGGGCGTGGCGGCCTCGGGCTGCTTGATGCGCAACTGCACACTGCGAACGCCGCTGGCCAGCACCGCCTGTACGCGGGCCGCGCTGTCGACGATGGCGTACAGGCCCAATGGGCCCGCGCGGCCGGCCGCTGGCGACGCCCAGGCCGGCTCCGCGTCCCAGCCCATGGTGGGCAGCAGGCCCGGCTCGGCATGGAAACCAGCCCGCGCCAGCACCTGGCCCGGGCCGCGCCCGGCCGCATGGCCATGGCGCAGCGCGTGCGTGGCCGCCATCTTGGCCAGCACCACGGCATCGGCCGCGACGAAGCCATGCGCCAGCGCCGCCGCGGCGCTGCTGGCGAACGTACAGCCCGTGGCATGGGTGTTGCCCGTGCCGATGCGCGGCAGCGCGAGCCAGCCGCTGGCCTGCGGGCTGTCCAGCCAGTCCAGCGCCAGGCCGGCTTCCTCCGGTGCGGCGTCGTCGGGCACGTGCCCGGCATCGGCCGGATCGCCGCCCGTGATGCAGACGGATTGCACGCCCAGCGCACGCAGGGCGGCGGCGGCTGCAGGCACCTCGTCGCGGCGCAGGCTGGGCCGCCCCAGCAGCCGCGCGGCCTCGCGCCGGTTCGGCGTGATCAGCGTCGCGCGCGGCAGCAGGTGCGCACGGTAGGCGGCCACCGCGCTGTCGTCGGCGAAGTTGGCACCGCTGCTCGCGCCCAGCACGGGGTCGACCACGAGCGGCAGGCCGGGAGCCGCCTCGCGCAGGCGGTCCGCCCAGGCGGCCACGCTGCGCATCTGGGCGGCGTCCGCGAGCAGCCCGGTCTTGAGCGCGGCCGGCGGCATGTCGGCCTCCAGCGCGGCCAGTTGCGCGTCCAGCAGCTGCGGGCTGACCGCCTCCACGCGCGTGACGGCCTGCGAGTTCTGCGCCGTGACGGCGGCCACCACGCCGCAGTAGTGGGTATCGGGCCAGGCGTCCAGCGCACGCTGGTCGGCGGCAAGGCCGGCGCCGCCGCTGCTGTCGGTGCCGGCGATGCTCCAGACGCGCTTCATGCTGCGCCTCCTAGCAGCAGCGGCGCGCCGCCCACCGGCGTGCTGGGCACGGCGAAGTCCTGGCGCGCCATCACGCCGGCCTGCCAGGCCGCCCTGCCCGCCTGCACGGCCGCGCGGAAAGCACCGGCCATGCGCACCGGATCGCGCGCCTGCGCCACGGCCGAGTTCAGCAGCACGGCGTCGAAACCGAGTTCCAGCGCCTGCGCCGCGTGCGAAGGCGCGCCGATGCCCGCATCGACGATCAGCGTGGCGTCCGGCAAGCGCTCGCGCAGCGTGCGCAGCGCGAACGGATTCAGCAGCCCGTGGCCCGAACCGATCGGCGCACCCCAAGGCATGAGCACGGGGCAGCCCGCGTCGAGCAGACGGCGGCTCAGCACCAGGTCGTCCGTGCAATAGGGCCAGACCACGAAGCCCTCGCGCACGAGCTGCTGCGCGGCCTGCAGCAGTTCGAAGGGGTCGGGCTGCAGCGTGTGTTCGTCGCCCACCACCTCGAGCTTGAGCCAGGGCGTGTCGTAGAGCTCGCGTGCCATCTGCGCCAGTTGCACGGCCTCGCGTGCCGTGCGGCAGCCCGCTGTGTTCGGCAGCAGCCGCGCGCCCTGTTGCTGCACTGCCGCGCGCACAATGGCGACGAAGCCGTTGTCGCCGCCCGCCGCGAGTGCGCGCTTGAGGCCCACGGTGACGACCTCGGCGCCCGCGGCCGCGATGGCCTCGCCCAAGACGTGGGGCGAGGGGTAGCCGGCCGTGCCGAGCAGGAAGCGGCTCGTGAGAGAAATGCCGGCAACCTGCCAGCGGTCATCGTTCGGTGCTCCAGCGTCAGGCATGGCTCATCCTCCGGTGATGGGTTGGAACAGCACGACGGCATCGCCAGCGTGCAGCGCGAGGTCGTGGCGGTGGCCGCGGGCGACGAAGACGCCGTTGACGGCCGTGCCCACGGCCTCGGGCCGGTGGCCGAGCGCGTCGACCAGCGCGGCCAGCGTGCTGCCCGCGGCCAGCGCATGCGGCTGGCCGTCCAGCACGATGGGGACGGTGTCCGGCGTCATGCGGCCTCCCCTTGGCGCAGAAGCGCCAGCGCATCGTCGACAAGCGCCGGCGCCATCAGCCAGCCATGGCGGAACAGGCCATTGATGCGCAGCAGCCCTTCTTCGTGCTCGGTGCGCGGCAGGTGGTCCGGCAGCGCCGGCCGCAGGTGCCGGTCCAGCCGCAGGATTCTTGCCTCGGCCAGCATGGGCAGCACGCTGTGCGCCGCGCTCATGAGCTCCACGGCACTCTTGAGCGAGACCGGCGAGCGGTCCTCGCTCTCGATCTCGGTCGCGCCCAGGAACAGCAGATCGTCCGGCCGCGGCACGAGGTAGACACGGTGGCGCGGGTGCACGAGGCGCAGGGGGCGTGTGAGGCCGTGGCCGGGCGCGTGCAGCCAGACGGTTTCGCCGCGCACGCCGCGCAGCGGCAGGCTTGGTGCGGCCCCCAGCCCACGCACATCGACCACGCAGTCGAACGCGGCGCTGCTGCCGTCGGCGAATTGCAGTCGCCCGGGCACCACTTGTGCGACGGGCCGCTGCCAATGCCAGGTCACGCCCTCGGCCGCCGCATGCAGGGCCGCCAGCGTGGCCAGCGGATCGATCTGCGCCTCGCCCGGCAGCAGCCAGGCATGGGCCGGTGGCGGCAGCGCGGGTTCTAGCCGCGCCAGCGCGGCCGCGTCCAGCGCTTCGGGTGCGGCATGCGTCTCCTCGGCCAGCCGCGCCAGCACGCGCTGCGCGCTGGCCAGGTCGCTGCGGTGCGCCACGAGCAGGCTGCCGCGCTCGGCGAAGAATGGCCGCGGCGCGTGCAGCGCCGCGACGATGCCGCGCCACAGCGCAATCGATCGCCAGCCCAGCGCGGCCACGCGCGCGTCCGCATGGTCGCGCTCGGCCAGCGGACAGAGCATGCCGGCCGCGCTGAACGCGGCCGGGCCCTGCGCGTCGAACGCTGGCGCAGGGCCGGCCGCGGCGTCGAACACCTGCACCTGCGCACCCGCGCGCGCCAGCTGCCAGGCCAGCAGCCGGCCCAGCAGGCCCGCGCCGGCAATGCCGAAGTGCTGCATCAGCTGCGCTCGACCGGGATGTAGAACGCGCCACCGCCGGCCTTGAACTCGGCCGACTTCTGGGCCATGCCGCTGGCCGCGTACTCACGCACCTCCTGCGTGATCTTCATCGAGCAGAACTTCGGGCCGCACATGGAGCAGAAATGCGCGACCTTGCTGGCGTCCTTGGGCAGGGTCTCGTCGTGGAATTCACGCGCGGTGTCGGGGTCCAGGCCCAGGTTGAACTGGTCGGTCCAGCGGAACTCGAAACGCGCCTTGCTGAGCGCGTCGTCGCGCGCACGCGCGCCCGGATGGCCCTTGGCCACGTCGGCCGCGTGCGCGGCGATCTTGTAGGCAATGATGCCCTGCTTGACATCCTCGCGGTCGGGCAGACCCAGGTGTTCCTTGGGCGTCACATAGCACAGCATCGCCGTGCCCATCCAGCCGATCATGGCCGCGCCGATGGCGCTCGCGATGTGGTCGTAGCCCGGCGCGATGTCGATGGTCAAGGGGCCCAGCGTGTAGAACGGCGCCTCGTGGCAGTGCTTGAGCTGCTCGTCCATGTTGGCCTGCACCAGGTGCATGGGCACGTGGCCCGGGCCTTCGATCATGGTCTGCACGTCGTGCTTCCAGGCGATCTGCGTGAGTTCGCCCAGCGTGCGCAGTTCGGCGAACTGGGCCTCGTCGTTGGCGTCGGCCGCGCAGCCGGGGCGCAGGCCGTCGCCGAGCGAGAAGCTCACGTCGTAGGCCTTCATGATCTCGCAGATCTCTTCGAAGTGCGTGTAGAGGAAGCTCTCCTGGTGGTGGGCGATGCACCACTTGGCCATGATGGAGCCACCGCGCGAGACGATGCCCGTCATGCGGTCCGCCGTCAGGTGGATGAAGGGCAGGCGCAGGCCGGCGTGGATGGTGAAGTAGTCCACGCCCTGCTCGGCCTGCTCGATCAGCGTGTCGCGGAAGATGGCCCAGGTGAGGTCTTCGGCCACGCCGCCGACCTTCTCCAGCGCCTGGTAGATCGGCACCGTGCCGATCGGCACCGGGCTGTTGCGCACGATCCAGTCGCGCGTGGTGTGGATGTTGCGGCCGGTGCTGAGGTCCATCACGTTGTCCGCGCCCCAGCGGATCGCCCAGACCAGCTTGTCGACCTCCTCCTCGATGCTGGAGGTCACGGCCGAGTTGCCGATGTTGGCGTTGATTTTCACCAGGAAGTTGCGCCCGATGGCCATGGGCTCGACCTCGGGGTGGTTGATGTTGGCCGGGATGATGGCGCGGCCGCGCGCCACCTCGTCGCGCACGAACTCGGGCGTGATCGGGCCCTTGGGCAGCGCCGCGCCCAGCGGGTTGCCGGCCAGGCGGCGTTCGCGGGCGGCGTCGCGCTGGTACTCGGCCATCCATTCGCGCCGGCCGTTCTCGCGCAGCGCCACGTACTCCATCTCGGGCGTGACGATGCCGCGGCGTGCGTAGTGCATCTGGGTGACGTTGCCACCAGACTTGGCGCGGCGCGGCTGGCGCTGCAGGGCCGCGGCCTCGGCGCGCAACTGGGCCAGCCGCGCATCGTCCTTGCCGCCATCGTCCAGGGCCTGGCGGATGCGGCCTTCGTAGACCTCGGTGTCGGCGCGGCTGGCCAGCCAGGGCGCGCGCAGGGCCGGCAGGCCGCTGCGCACGTCGATGGCGGCCGCCGGGTCGGTGTAGGGGCCCGAGGTGTCGTACAGGTGGATGCGCTCGCCGTTGGTCAACAGCACTTCGCGCAGCGGCACCTGGAGATCAGGGCGCGAACCTTCGAGGTAGACCTTGCGCGAACCGGGAAACGGTTCGCGTGTGAGCGCAAGCCGCTCGGCAAGGGGAACGGCGTGGCGGTCGGGGGCGTTCATGCGGGCAATCTCCTTGGGTTGGATGGATTGCTCCGCATCGGCCGGGATGCACGCACGCACGCCACGGAACACCGTGAGGACGTGCGCAGGCACCCAAGCACTGCAGCTCTTCTTACGCTGGTATGACCCAGATCAAGTTCGCGGTTCCGGCGATCAGGTTCGCCATCTCAGCACGCCATACGTGCACCCCGGAGCGGGGGCGAGTCTAGCGGCGTGTCGCGCAGGGTGTCAATGCGCGGCCGCGCGCCAGCGACTTCGCTATCATCGCGGCCTTCGCACCAACGCCATCTGCGGAGCGCTCCGCAAGCGCAGCACCAAACTGCAGCAAGGAATGGCGCATGTTCAGCACTGCCCGTAGCTCAGTTGGATAGAGCAACAGCCTTCTAAGCTGTGGGTCACAGGTTCGATTCCTGTCGGGCAGGCCAGAAAACTGGCTTCAAGAACAAGCACTTACGACCTTCCCTGCGAAGCCTCAGTCGAGTGCCGGGCGCAGCCCGAACACGAATTCAACACAGACGTGACGGCCCCTAGTTTTTCGAGGGCGGCCGAGGCCAGCCTTCGCTGTGTGATGCAGCGAAGCGGCTATGCTCGCCCCCTTATCAGGGGGTTCGCACATGCATCGGATAGTCAAAGCACATCTAGAAAGCTTTGTGGCAAGTTTTTCGCTGGAGGCCGACGATGAGGCCAAGCAATTTGAAAAATTCGCCACGTACTCGGTCATCTCCAATCGCTTCAGCGGCGCATTCGATCTGGACGATGTTGTCACTGGCGAGGGGGATGAGGGCATCGATGGAGTAACCATCGTAATTGATGAGGCGGTAACTGCATCTATAGAAGATGCGCAGGCCGTATTCGCATCTCCGAGGCGGAATCACGATGTGGATATGGTATTTATCCAGGCGAAACGTTCCGAAGGTTTTGATCTTGGCGACTTCCTCAAATTCAAGGAAGGCGTCCTGCGTTTCACTACCGCGAATCCTTACACCGCTACCGACGAAGTATTGCTGGAGTCGCGCGGGATTTTCGATGTAGTACTGCAGCAAGTTCCCAAATTAAGAAATGGCAGGCCATCATTAATTGCGAGGTTTGTGGCGACCGGAATCTATCAGCAGCCTGATGCCTTGGAGGTTGCGCTTGGAGATTTTCAGAAGCAGGTTGCCGCTCTTGGAATTTTCCATGAAATTGACATCAAGTTTATTGACCGAGACGAATTGACACGTCTTTGGGTTGGAACCTACTCTGGTGTCAACGCCAGTCTTCCCACCTTCAGCACCGCGGCCTTGCCAAACATCGCCGGCATCGATGAAGCTTACCTCGCGGTCGTGAGAGCTAGCGATTTTGTGGGAAATCTTCTGACAACGGAGGATGGGAACCTTAGAACGCAGGTGTTTGAGGAAAATGTCCGCTCATTCCTAGGCCTTGACAACGCTGTCAACCAATCAATCGCGGCAACCCTTGCATCAGAAACGTCGAGCAGATTCCCTGTACTCAACAACGGCATCACCATAGTTAGTCCAGACGTCCAACTGCAAGGCAACACCCTTCATCTCACCAACTTCCAGATCGTCAACGGCTGCCAGACATCTAACGTTCTTTTTGAGAATAAGGATGCGCTCGGCAATGTGATGGTCAATATTAAGGTGGTTGAGACGCAGTTGGAAGACGTCTTTTCGGAGTTGGTTCGCGCCACGAATAGTCAGACAAAGGTTGAGGACAACCAATTTTTGTCGTTGCGCCCAATTGTCCGGAAGGTGGAGCAGTACTTCAATACGTACGAGGGAACAGAGAGTCGCCTGTATTTAGAGCGAAGAGATCGCCAGTATGTGGGGCAAGACATTCCAAACACGCGGATCTTCTCTTTGCACAACGCGGCCAAGTGTGTAGCGGCCATGGCCTGCAATCGCCCAGAGCTAGCATCACGCTATCCAAAGGCAATGTACGAAGAGCTGACCTCCATCATATTTGCGGACGATGTTAAGGAGATTGTCTATTACGCTGCCTGCGTGACCATGTACCGATTTTCTTTACTTGTATCCAACAACACCATTCCACAAAATCTCAAACGATTCAAATGGCACATGCTCCCTGTAGTTTGGGCCATGGTTAATGGAAAAAATACTCCGCCACTAAACTCGCGGCAGGTTGAGCGCCAGGCGCAGGCAGTAATTGACATCATGGGTCAGCATGGCGCCCCTGCCAATGACATCTTTAATCGAGTGGCTACGATTTGCAATGGCTTAGGCGAGGTAACAATTGATCGCTTGAAGCGGCAGGCCATATTGCAAGAAATGCTGGCAATGGTTTGATCGCCGGCGCCAATCACTTCCGTCCAGCATGAAAAATTCGTCAAAAAGCCGCTCAAATGAAGGGCGGAAAGAGATTTCCCCCTCGGATTTGTCGGCAAAAAATTCGAATCCCCTCGTTTATGCTGAGATAACGAAAAAAATCGGTTTAGCTGCCGAGAGCGGCGCCAAAATGGCGATGTTTCACTACCTAGTTTTCAAGAACTACGAAAAGATCGGGAGTGACCATCCGACTGAGTTCTGTAGAAGGGTTGGCGTACCGCTCAGCTATGCGACCGAGTTTCGTAAAATGGTCAATCTCGCGGAATTAGTGAAGAACCAAGGCGCCTTGAAGCCGAAGTAGCGCACCGCCTGTGAATGCTAGTCGCTGGGCGCAACCATTTGGTCAGGCGCGCCCCTTAGTCTTCTTGCCCTTCGGGAGCAGCCCCCGCTCCCGCTGCTTCAAGTACTCACCCAGCAGCTCGGCCGGCGGCACGCCCAGTGCCTCCGAGAACTCCACCAGTTCCACAGCGTCGATCCGGCGCTCCCCACGTTCGCATTTCGACACGAAGGTCTGCGTGTTTCCCAGCCGCTCAGCTAGCTCGACCTGTGACACGCCCATCCGCTTGCGCGCCGCCTTGAGGACGGCCAGCAGGGTCTGGTAGTCGGGGTTGTGGGTCGATTGGGACATGCGTGCGCTGACTTGCAGGGCGTCGCATGCTAAAGTTCATATTGGATTAGTCCAAAATAGACTATTTATGCATGAGGTCCCATGAAGCGTGTTTCCCTCCTTCTCTCTGTGCTCGCGGGTGCACTCGTGCTCGGCGCCGTGCTCGCCCCGCGCAAAGATCCAGCGATTGCCGCCGAGCCTGAGAAGAAGGCAGCCCCTGAGAAGCCACTCACCGCCGCCGAAAAGAAGGCCCAGCAAGAGAAGTTCTTCGGGCCTGAGACCATCGTCGCGGCCCAACGCGCTGTACGGGCAACGCTGAAAGATCCCGACTCGGCCCAGTTCAAGGAGGTCTATGCGAACTACACCGAGGCCTTCGATCTGGTCGCGTGCGGGAGCGTCAACGCAAAGAACAGCGTTGGTGGATACACGGGGTTTAAGCGCTTCGTCTCCAGCGGCAAGAGCGTGATCCTGGAGGGCCGCGACAACCTGGCCGATGCCTGGGCGAAGGCCTGTCGATAGCCCATCGGTCTCACCAGGCAGCCCGTGCCGCATCCGGGCGCCTTGTTCCTGGGGCTAAGCAGCGCTCGGCCGTCCAGACTCTCCGTGGCCTCACCAGATCGGCCGTGAGGCGCGTTGGTGTACTCGTGGTGGCCTATGAGGTAAATTGATCAGCAATCACCCCGGCAATCGGGGCGAGGACTGCCGCCAGGCAGTCAGAAGTGTTGACGGTGGCAAGAACAGCCGTGGCCCTCCCATGACAACGGGGTGCAGGGTCCGATTCCAGGCGACAGGCCTGGAAGTCACCCGCAGCGTCGCTGTGGGCGCATCTTGCTGGAATCTTTCCATGTCCGTATCACGTGCTCGCATCCCGCGGCCGCTGGCCGAACTCCACGCCTTGCCCGATGAGGCACTTCTCGACACCAAAGAGGCTGCCGCCTTTCTGGCGCTCGCCCCCAACTCGCTGCCGTGGTATCGCTCCCAAGGCGGCGGGCCTGCCTTCATCTACGTGGGCGCCAGCGTCCGCTACAAGCTTGGCGTTCTGCGAGCCTACATCGGGGAACGCCGCCCCTTCGTGGCTGGAGGCGCTCAATGACGGAGCCGCAAAAGGAAAAGCCCCCTGAGGCAACAGGGGGCCTTCCAAAACATCAACTAACCTCAGAGCATCGCAATCATGCCGCCGCGTCGTCGGCTGCAGAGCCATCGTTTGACGCCTACCGCGGTGTCCGCCTGGAACTGATCCCGCTGCGCTCGCGCGACAAGATGCCCGCTGATCGTCGCTGGCAGGATCGCGAGTACGACCACGGCGCCGTCATGGAACGGGTTCGTCGCGAGGGCCTGAACCTCGGGGTTCGTCTTCCCGCCGATGTGGTCGTGGTGGACGTGGACCCGCGCAACTTCCCCGCAGGCCGCGACAGCTTGGCCGAACTCGTGGCGAAGGTCGGGCTGAACCTGTCGGCAGCCCCGCATGTCATTACGGGCAACCTCGACCATCGCGGCCACCACTACTACTTCAGGAAGCCCAAGGGCGCGGCGTTGCTCGACAGCGTGGAAGGCTTCGAAGGCGTGGAGTTCAAGTCGCTGGGCAGGCAGGTAGTCGCGGCGGGATCGATCCATCCCACGGGTGGCATCTATGCGTGGGCTCCTGACTCGGCGCCTCTGCATGACATGCCCGACCTGCCCTTGCGCCTGGTCGAGATGGCCCGGCGCCCCGAGCGCACCAATGGCTCCGATGCCGGTGAGATCACGGCCGAGCAGTTGGCGCGGTCGCTGGAGGCGCTGGACCCTTGCGGCTTCCGCGACCATGACGCTTGGCGCGAACTGATGATGGCCTGCCACCACGCGACGGATGGCGAAGGCCGGCAGGAGTTCATCGACTGGAGCACGTCTGACCCGACCTATGCGGACCACGAATGGATCGTCGGGCGCCGCTGGGACTCGCTGCATTCCAACAGGGATGGTGCCGTCACCATCGCCACCCTGCGCAAGCATCTGAACGATGCGGGCGCCGATATCCCCGCGGCCGATCCCGAGGACGACTTCGAGGTCTGGGACGAGCCCCCTGAACACACCGCCCCTGAACGCAGCAGGTGGAGTTTCCTGAGCATCGATGAACTGGAGGCACTGCCGCCGCCGAAGTGGCTCATCCCTGGCGTGTTGGTGGAAGGCAGCGTCGCCGCGATCTATGGCGCGCCTGAGTCGGGCAAGTCGTTCCTTGCGGTGGACATGTCCATGGCCATCGCAGGCGGCCTGGATTGGCATGGTCGTGCCGTCGAGCGTGGCGCTGTCCTTTACATCGCCGCTGAGGGCGCGCCCGGTCTCGGCAAACGAGTGCGGGCCTGGAAGAAGGATCGCCATGCCCAAGGCCGCCCCTTCGAGTTTCGTCTGATGCGCGATGAGCTGAACCTCGCGGCCGAAAAGGATAGCGGCGTGCGTGCCTTCGTCCAGGCCGTCACCGATGAACTGGGCCCCCTGCGCCTGATCGTCATCGACACGCTGAACCAGACGGCTGCAGGCGCCGACGAGAACTCGGCCAAGGACATGGGGCG
The DNA here is from genome assembly GCF_964253035.1 of Pseudorhodoferax sp. LjRoot39. Classification (NCBI taxonomy): domain Bacteria; kingdom Pseudomonadati; phylum Pseudomonadota; class Betaproteobacteria; order Burkholderiales; family Comamonadaceae; genus Pseudorhodoferax; species Pseudorhodoferax sp. LjRoot39. The sequence goes on from NZ_CAXUQL020000001.1 coordinate 5,382,875, forward strand.
CTACATCGCCAGCATGAAGCAGTTGCGGGACGCGACGGGCGCGGCGGTGGTCGTGGTCCACCACTCGGGCAAGGACACGAGCAAGGGCATGCGCGGCAGCAGCGCGCTTCTGGGCGCGATGGACACCACGGTGGAGGTCGAGCGGGACAAGGATGGTCGCTCGATCAGGGTGGCTGTGCAGAAGCAGAAGGACGCCGAGCGCGAGCCGCTGATGCTGTTCAACCTGGAGAAGGTGGCCGACTCCCTGGTGCTCCGTGCTGCCGTCATCGCAGACGCTGGGGCGGACTTCATGGTCGATCCCATCATCGAACTCGCCTGCGCGATGGCGGACGACAGCGGCGCTGTGTCATTGAAGGATCTGGCCGAATCCCTGGCCCGACGAGAAGGCATATCGGACAAGACGGCACGACGCCGAATCAGTGACGTGATCCCTGAAAAACGCCGGCACGCCAAGACCGCGGCGGATGGGTCGGAGGTCTGGCAGGAGCCCCTGAATGCTGCAAATCCGAAGCTGGGGATCGTGGTTCGAATCGAAAAACAAGGCTGAATTTCGAAAGACAAGGGCGGCTAAAAATCGAGCTCGATGGACAACGCCCTTGTCTTTCAGAAAGACGCGATGGACAAATTCGAAAGACAAATGACAATCTAAACGAATCAACGACTTAGGCTGCTTTCGGCCACCGATGGACAAACCGAAAGACAAGGGCGGATTTGATTGTCAGTTAGGACGACAGTCTATAGACGTCGTCCTTGACAATCGAACGTCTATCAAAAATTTATCCCATTCATCTATTCCATCGTTTGAGTGCAGGTGGTCGGATTTTTGTGCCAGAAGGCTCGCTGTCTTTCACCTTCTTGCGCGAGAAACCTTAACCCCTGATCTTCGATTAGAGGGCTCGGCAGCCCTAAGTCTTTGAATGGGCTGCCTAAATAATGGCATGCCCGCACCATATATCACGGCCCAATCAACTCTGAAACCATCAACGGAGTTGCCCATGGGCTACCCTAGAAAATTCACCCCTGCAATTCAAACGCTCTTCCTGAAGGTTTTGGAAGAGACCGCATCCCCGAAAAAGGCTGCCGAGGTCGTCGGCGTCTCGCGTGAGCTGGCCTACACCTACCGCGAAAAGGACCTCGAGTTCAGGCGTCGTTGGGACGCTGCGATTCAAGTCGCACTGGACGGCCTCCTTGAAGAAGGCTTTCGGCGGGCAGTGGTCGGAGTCCAGGAACCTGTCGTCTATCAAGGGCAGGTTTCCACCAAGGTCGATGCCTCTGGGCAAGAGCACGCCGTAACCATCCGCAAGTACAGCGATCGCCTTTTGGAGGTAATGCTTAAGTGGCGCTACCCGCAGATGGCCGACAAGCTCAGCGTGAAGGTCGAGGACACGGGCTTGAGCGCCGAGTCGCTGATGAAGATGAGCAGCGAAGACAGGCAGGCGCTGACGGCGCTTCTGGGGAAGTATGAACCGCCCCGGAATTCGCGGAGGCCCGTTGGCTTGAGTCAGGCCGACATGGCCTGCTGCTCAAGAGTTCGATAGTAGTTGGCCTCGAACTCGGCCGGTGGCACGTACCCGATGGGTTCGAGCAGGCGCTGGTGGTTGAACCAGGCCACCCATTGCAGCGTCGCCAGCTCTACCGATTCCTTGGTCTTCCACGCACTGCGCCGATGGATGACTTCGGCCTTGTACAGCCCATTGATGGTCTCGGCCAGCGCGTTGTCGTAGGAGTCGCCCTTGCTGCCCACGGAGGGCTCGATGCCGGCCTCGGCAAGCCGTTCGGTGTAGCGGATGCTGACGTACTGCGATCCGCGGTCGGAGTGGCACACAAGGGCATCTTCGCGCTGCGGACGACGGTCGTACAGCGCCTGCTCCAGTGCGCCCAACACGAAGTCCGTCCGCATGGAGCTGCTCGTGCGCCAGCCCACGATGCGCCGCGCAAACACGTCCACGACGAAGGCCACGTACAGCCAGCCTTGCCAGGTGGACACGTACGTGAAGTCCGACACCCAAAGCTGGTTGGGCCGCTGCGCGTTGAACTGGCGATTGACCCGGTCCAGCGGGCAAGGCGCTTTGGCGTCGCTGATCGTGGTGCGTGCGGCCTTGCCACGCATCACGCCGCGCAGACCCATGTGGCGCATGAGTCGTTCCACGGTGCAGCGGGCCACCGTGACGCCCTCGCGCTGCAACTGGTGCCAGACCTTGTCGGCGCCGTAGACCCGCAGGTTCGATTGCCACACGCGCTCGATCTGCGGCATCAGCACCGCATCGCGTTTCGCGCGGGCGCACAGCAGCTCGGGGTGGCGCTGGCGGGCCGCATGGCGCCGGTACGCCGACGGGGCGACCTGCAGTGCCCTGCAGATCGGCTCGACCCCGTGCGCGGCGCGATGCGCGTCGATGAACGCCTTCACGACTTCAGCCGGCGGTCGAGCTCCGCCTGGGCGAAAAACGCGCTGGCCAGCTTCAGGATCTCGTTGGCCTTGCGCAGCTCGCGGTTCTCCCTTTCAAGCTCCTTCATGCGCTGCGTCTGCGTCGTGGTCACGCCCTCGCGCTGGCCCGTGTCACGCTCTTGTTGGCGCACCCAGTTCAGCAGCGTCTGCGGCGTGCTGCCGATCTTGCCGGCAATCGACACCACCGCCGCCCACTGCGACTCGTACTCACCGCGGTGCTCGAACACCATGCGCACGGCGCGCTCGCGTACCTCGGGCGAAAACTTCACTGACTTCCTCATGGCTCCATCCTCTCAAAAGTTGGAGCCTCCTCAAAATACGGGGCGGTTCAGTACGCAGGCAGCAAGGACGACGGCGACGGCGAAGGAGATGGCGATGAGTAAGGGTCTCACGGTTCAACAGGCTCTGGAGAAGGCTGAGCTGATCGACCGGACCCTGGCCGCTTTCATTCAGACCGCACCGAACACTTTGGGTACTGCTGATGCTCTCGTCCAGGTCGCCGAAATGACGGTCATCGGCCCGATTCCGAGGCTCGATGCAGCCACCTGGGAGAAGGCGTCCATGGAGTACGAAAAGAAACGATGGGCGCGCCATGCCGCCCTCGCTTAACGACCTGCCCAGGCGCGTCCATCGGGCGCTGGGCGAGGAAGGGAACGGATGGAGGCAATCCATTGAGGTGGAAATCGAGGGAGTCCGATACGCCAACGCGGATGCCGCGGGTGCAGCGTTGGGCATTCCCTACAGCACCGTCAACTACAGATGCCGCAGCGAGCGCTTCCCCGCCTGGATTCGGCTCGGTAATCGGGTGGTGGAAAAGGCCCGGAGCGAAGTGGCGGCCCCGCCGGAGGAACCCATCGAGCCGGCCCCATGGGCCTTCGACGGCGGCCGCACCCGCAGGCCCTCTCTAGACCCCAACTTCAACCCTCCTCGGGTCCTCGGTCATGTGGGGTGGGTCAAATGCCTGAAATGCTGGAGTTGGTGTTGGAGCAGAGACGTGGTGAAGCAGCGCAGGTGCTGTGACTGCGGCGGGACCGCAGGCATGCCAAAAACCATGGCGGAGCTGAAGGATTGCGGGCGCCCTGACTCGGCATCAGAGGGTCCAGCCGACCTAAGCCCTTGATCGCACTGCCACGTCGATGGCGGTGCCGATCACGGGGACACAGCGCGACAACGTTGGCGTGCGCCGAACAGCCTGCGCGACACATTCAAACCCAACACTCGGTCGTGCATTGGCGCTACGACCTACCCTCTTGGTGAGGGACACGCTTGACGCGGGACCGGGGTTCGCCAACCTCAATGGAGCCCTTGCAAGCATGTCCTTTCTCACCAACACCCCTTTCCTGAGCGTCGCCCAGATCGGCGAAAAGTCCAGCGCCCTCGACGCGCTGCACACCCGCGTCCTCAAGGCCATCGAGCGCCTGAACAAGGACGTACAGACCCGCAAGATCGAAATCTCGCGGCGCTGGGGTACCAAGTCGGGACATGCCACCACCGACGGTGGCCAGCATCCCATCAGCCCCGCCGACATGGCCAGCTGGAGCGCGATTCCTCTGCAGGACCGGGAGCGCTTCGCGACGAACGAGACGCTCGCCAGCATCCGCATCATCAAGCAGACCGCGGAACCCGAGCTGAACAAGTACCTCAAGGACGCTGGTCCCATGCATGAAGCTCTCATGTCGCAGCGCCCCTACTACAGCTCGCCCGTTCAAGTCCTGAACCGCGTCTCGCTCGGCGATCCCAAGCGCACGACCTTCCTCCATCAGCTTCAGTTCGCAGGTCCCGCCGAGCTGGGCCATCTGGCGCAGGTGGCAGTCGCGACGCACGATGTTCCGCTGGCCGCCGCTGTCGTGTCCCTGCTGGATCGGATGCCGACGAAGGAGCGACCGGTCGGTCCCGTCGAGGTGGCTGCGGCGATGAAGCTGGAAGAGTTCGTGAAGGTGCAGCAGTACCTGAAGCTCGGAGACGCGCGCCTGCAAGGCATCATCATTGCAGTCCGTACCTGGAAGCAGGGCAAGTCCAACCCGATCAACACGCTGTCGATGGCGCTGCGGGAACGCGACCTGGAGAAAGACATCCTGAAGGCGGATGGTGGCGAGGACGACGCTCCGCTCAACGAGGACGACGCTCCGTTCAAGGGTGAATGGAATGACGCATAACCCCGCGCTGCCGGTAGCCCTGTCCCTCGCGCTCAGCGGGCGGGCGTGGGCCAAGCGCCGGGGTATCCCTGTCCTCGACGCGCTGGCCGAACAGTCTCGGGACTTCGGGGTGCAGCCTTTCCAGGATGACACCTTCGATGTGGCTGCCGCCATCGTTGGCGAGTACTACTGCAAAGCGCTGGATCTGTATGTTGATCGGGCCACGTACGAACGCGCGAAGGGCCTCCACTTCACGGAGGCGCACAGGGCATTGATTTGATCGCTCGTTACGGAGCCGCACGTGCGCAGAACGTGCTTGAAGGACCGGGGTCTTGCACCCTTGGTCCTTCTTTTTTATAGCCTTGGATCGCCGTTGCGTTTCAACTGCAAATCAGGGGGCTCGCGGATGCCCCTCTTCTCGACCTAATGAACTTTTCCATCCAACCGAGAAAGTTCACATGAAGAAGATCAGCATCCAGTGGTTCACGGCCTACGTCGATGAAGACGGCTGGGACATCTGCGATTGCGCTGCCTGCGAGGGCTTCCACCAGCCTGCCACTGCCACGCCTTCGTTCGGGTTCTGGGAGATCAGCGTGTCCGACTGGCGGTTCCCAAAGGGTCGCGTGATCGGCCAGCGCCTCACATTGGATGAGGCCATGATCTTCGGGCAGCAGTACCTCGACGGCCCGGTAAAAGCCGACAGGAACGCGGGCACATGGGGCTCGCAGCTCCCAGCATCCGCGACCTAATCACTTCCAGCATCAACCCTGGAGTGACCATGAACGCCCAACAGCTCGCCGCCGCGCCCTTCTCTGAACTGCTGGCCCTGCACAACGCCATCGCCGACAAGGCTGCAGGGCCGAAGACTTTCAGCAGTCGTCCTCGGCTGCTCGACCGAATTCGCAAGGTCGCGGCAGCCAAGAACATCAACCTCGCCAAATTCAGGCAGGAACCAACGGCCGAGGTGGCCGAGGCGCAGGTGCAACCTAGTGCCGAAGCTGTCGAATCGGTCGCGGCTCCGACAGAACCCGAGAAGAAGCCCAACGGCATGGGGGTCGGCAAGCTCGCAAGGGAGTACCTGATGCTGCCCAGCGGGTGGCCGCACCAGACCATTGCGGACCAGATCAACACGCAGATTCCAGGGGCGAAGGCGTCGGCGGCATCTGTGCGCTGGTACGCCAACAAGATGCGCAAAGAAGGGATCGCTGTTCCGCCACGTCGCAGGCCTGCTGTCGAAGCCGAACCCTGCTGAGCCCTTGCCGCCAACAACGAAGCCGCCCATCGAGGCGGCTTCTTCATTTCCAGGGCCGACTGACCAGATGGCTCCACGTCGCGCCCGAACTCATCGGAAGGGGCAAGCCAGGGCCTCGGTCCTCGGATGCGACGTGGACCATTCTGGTGGACCTGGGGCATGTCGAGGAAGGGAAGCAGTGAGGGCCGTGGCCGCCTCTCGTGCTTCGATCGTGCAAAAAGAAAGGGCCACCACGGCGGCGCCCCTTCCGATTCATCGGCTTGTGCGGACCGACGCGCTGACACAGGATCAGGCGGCACTCAGATCGTGCCACGAGACCTGCGTCAACAAACGATTGGAGCTGATGCATTCCGCCCACAGGTCGACGCAAACGTTTATGTTTTTCTGTAGACGGCGCGCCCAAAATTCTCTCCATCGCGATGTGCTGAGGGACGCCTCAGCAGCAACCCGTTTCGCAACTTTGGAGAGTTTCAAATGATCGCCATTCCCGCAAACCACACGACCAGCATCAACATCGCAAAGCTGGTTTATGACAACACCATCAGCGCCCACCAGCACCATATCGAGATGCTCGGTCTTGAACTGGAACATGCCTCCGGGGTCCGTGCGCTCGCCGCCGACTTCTTGATCCGCAAGTATGGCGAAGACCACTTCGATGAAGACAGGCTGTTCAGCTATTGCGACGCTCTCGTTGGCAATGATCGCCTGTTCGAATCTCATGATGACGAAGCCAATCGGATTCCGACCGACTTCGTCCTCGATGTAGGCTGCCCGTTCGGTTCACTTGGCTCGTATCTCGCACTTCGCGAGCTGCTGGGTGACAACTGGCTCCTTCTCGCAACCATCGAATACGCAGCTAGGTGGGGCAGCGCCGACCTCCGCAGCGATCCTGCGGAAAAGGCTGCGCTGCTGGTGGAACGCGCCCGCGCTGCATTTCAGCAAGCCCGCCACGCAAAGTTTGAGCGTTGGCATGACCTCGGTCGCTTCACTGGATTCGATGAGGAGATGGCGGGCGTGGATGTCAACGCATAAGACCGCGTAACTCCTGGTGGCAAGGGCAGCTCACGTGGGTTGCCCTTCCATTTCCTCTTCGGTTTGTTTAACCTGCGGCGCAACTTCTTCCTGCCTCATGCGGGGAGGCCATTCGCCTTCGGTCCATTCGAGACCCAGCACGTCGAGGATGTAGCCGCTGGCCTTCACCTGGTATTGCATCAGGTGCTCGGGTCCAACATGGATGTAGCCCATCGTGACGTTGGACGCCGCATGGTTCAGCAGGTACTTGAGTTCCAGCAACGGCACGCCTGCCTGCACCGCCAACGTGGCGTAGGAATGGCGCAGTGCATGCCCCGTGAGCCCGCCGAGTTCGGCCTGCGCCACCTCGACAACATGCCCGCTCTTGCTCTCCGCAGGGAACACCCACAGGGCCTTGCGATCCAGCAGCGGCGAGTGCTTTGCACGATGGGCCAGCAAGTCGTGCAGAGGTCCCGACAGAGGCAGGTCGAATGCCCGCGCACTGCCGCCCTTGGGCTTCGGCACATGCAGGATCTTCTTGTCCAAGTGCATGTCCGCGATCTTGGCCTCGCAGCTCGACGTGCGCCGCATGCCCGTGAGCAGCATGAACAGGTGCAGGTCGCGACGAACAGGGTGCAAGTCCAGCACTGCCCTGCCCCACGCCTTCAACCGCTCTGCCGCCACATCGACCTTGCGCCGCTTGAGCCCGTGGAAGTCCACGTTGGTGGCCGGATTGGGCGGGAGGTCGGGATGCTCGCGCAGGCCTCGGTTGTAGATGGCGCGCACCACGCGGAACGTGATGTCGGCGCAGGTGGCGCCGTTCTTCGTGGTGATCTTGCGATGGCGCTCACGAACGGCAGACCGATCCGCACCCAGTTCAGACAGAGGCTTGTCGAGCCAGTCGGGGACGTACTGGTCGAGGTGGTAGCGGTAGGTCTCCTCCGTTCGCGTGGTGACCGACAAGGCACCAAGGTGAAGCTCCAGCGCTTCGCGCAGCGTGATGCCTCGCGCCCGCTTCTTGCGCCGCTCCTCGTTGGGATTCGTGCCTGCGCGCATGGTTACGAGGGTCTTGCGTGCGAGGTCTCGCGCCTGCTTCACGTCCAATGCAGGATGGTCGCCCAACTTCGAGCGCACCTGCTTGCCGTTCACAGAGGACTGGACGTAGAACCCGCGCTTGGTCGGCGTCACGACGAGGTAGAAGCCCCGCAGCTCGGGATCGGCATATAGTTCTGACTTCCCTCGTTCGGGTGCTGGCGCTCGTTCGACAAGCGCCTGGGTGATCTTGGCTTTCAACTGTTGGGCTCCTTGTTGCGGGGCCACAGCGCAGACACGTTTCCTCGCCAAAGCCTGGCACGTGTCCACAAATCAGTTTCAGCCCCGATGCCCCATTAAGTCGCGTTGTTTCAACGTTGTCAGCGCCCTGGACCACCTGATTTCACAGCGTCACAAAGCAAGCGTGTCCGGACTTCTAAGCTGTGGGTCACAGGTTCGATTCCTGTCGGGCAGGCCACAAATAGCCATCCACATCATGCGCTGCGACGCTCCCCGCGAAGCGTCGTGCGAACGCCGGGCACAGCCCGAACACGAATTCAACACAGACGTGACGGACCCTTGAATTTCGAGGGCGGCAAGGTCACCCTTCATCGTGGATGACGTGGCCTGGCGCTTCAGGCGGACCTCGTTGCCGGCCTTGGGCAGGTGCCCCTCGCGGCTGCGCTTGCCGGTGCCGGTATGCATGTGCACAAGCGGGCGTTGTTCGGCAAGGGCACACCGGCGTGCGGAGCATGGGTGCGCAGCTGTGTGTGCGGGCGATGCCAGCGGCGCTGCGGCAAGCTCCACGGCAGCCTAGCGCAAGGGAGGGTGGACCCGCGACGCGATTTCGTGTATCAATCGCACGCGCAACTTGCACGCGTGCTGATTCTCTTCAGCAGACCGCTCCGGTCTGCGCCAGGCAGCCGATGTTGTGAACATGAACTTGCCGACCTCATCGATGGCAGACGATCCGGCGTGGCGCGCAGCCAATGGCCCGCGTGACGCATTGCCGGACCACATCTACCGCCATCTCGTTGAGCAGGCACAGGTCGCCTTGTTCATCGCGCAGGGGAATCGCTTCCTCTTCGTCAACCCGCAGTTGGCGGCATTGTTCGGCTTTTCCCGCGAGGAAATGCTGGACGGCATGGATCCATTGAATCTGTGCGCGCCCGAGCATCGGCACCGCGTGCGCACGCAGATCGGGCAACGCGTCGAGGGTGTGCGCGGCCACGCCTACGAGATCGAAGGCCTGCGCAAGGACGGCAGTCGCGTCAGTGTCCAGGTCTGGGGTGTGCGGACCACGCTGCTGGGACGGACCGTGGATCTCGTCACCATGCACGACGTGGGCAACGTCAAGCAAAGCGCGGTGCTGGCCGAGCGCCGTGCGCAGCTGATGAGCAACGCCGAAGAGCTGGCACGCATCGGCTCCGCCGAAGCCGATCTCCTGACCGGCACCATGACCCTGTCCGCCGGCATGTGCAGCATCTTCGGGGAGCCGCCCTCCGACCTCGCGGTCCCCAGGGAATGGTTCTATTCCCGGCTGCCGACCACGGAGCGGCACTACATCGAGGCCCTCTGCGACGAGGTGGCGCCAGGGGAGACGTTCGAGTTCCAGCACCGCATCCGGCACGCGGACGGTGGCCTGCGAACCGTGCTGCACCGCCGGCTCGTCGAGGCCGACGAGCAGGGGCGGGCCATTCGCTCGGTGATGCTGCTGCAGGACGTGTCCGACCAGAAAGCCGCGGAGCAGCGCCTCGACCGCCTGGCCAATACCGACCAGATCACGGGCCTGCCCAACCGCCACGCGTTGATGGACCGGCTCGAGAGCCTCGTGCGCCACGGCGGCCGGGAACAGCAGGACATCGCGCTGCTCGGACTGCGCATCGACCAGCTGGAACTGGTCACGGAGTCGCTGGGCTATGCCGGAAGCGACATGCTGCTGGCAGCCGTGGCCGCGCGCGTACAGGAGGCGGTGACACCACCGCAGTTGCTGGCCCACCTGGGCAGCGGCGAGTATGCCGTGCTCGCCCACAACGAGGATGCCGCGACGGCACAGACGGCGGCGGAATTGGGCCATCGCATTCTGGAGCGGCTGGCAGCGCCGTTGAGCATCGGCGACACCGAGGTGAAGGTCACGGGCGCGATCGGCATCGCGCTCTGTGCCGCAGAGGGCCAGGCGCCCGACAAGCTGCTGCACCAGGCCCAGGCGGCCGCCTACCACGCCCGCGAGCGCGGCGCCAACCAGGTGTGCCACTACAGCGCCGACATGCATGCCAAGGCGGCATCGCGCCTGGCCATGGAAGCCGCGCTGCGGCGTGCGCTGGAGCACGACGAGTTCCACCTCGTCTACCAGCCCAAGCTCGATCTGGGTTCGGGCGACGTCATCGGGGTGGAGGCCCTGCTGCGCTGGAACGCCCCGGAGGTGACGGCGGCTTCGCGCGTCGAATTCATCCGCGTCGCCGAAGAGACGGGATTGATTCTGCCGATCGGTGAGTGGGTGCTGCGCCGTGCGTGTGCGCAAGCTGCGGCATGGAAGCGCCAGGGCCTGGCGCTGCGGGTGGCGGTGAATCTGTCGCCGCTGCAGGTCCAGCAGCCGGACATCGTGCGGCGTGTACAGGCCATCCTGCGCGAGGCGGCACTGGAACCTGCGCTGCTGGGGCTGGAGATCACCGAGCACGCCCTGAACGAGGAGAGTGCGCACCTCGCCCGCGCGCTTGGCGAACTCAAGTCGCTGGGCATCGAGATCGCGCTGGACGACTTCGGAACGGGCCGCTCCAATCTGAGCTACCTGCGCACGCTGCCGATCGATGTGATCAAGATCGATCGCTCCTTCGTGCACGACGTCACGGCTGCGCCACAGGATGTCTCGATCACGCGCGCCATCATCACCATGGCGCACAGCCTGCAGCGCAGGGTGCTGGCCGAAGGGGTGGAAAGCGAGGGGCAGCTCGCCCTGCTGGTCGCCAACCACTGCGACCAGATGCAGGGCCGCTACCTGAGTCCGCCGGTCGCCGCTGACGAGGTCGCGCCCTTCGCACAGCGCGGCGGCCATCTTCCAGCGCATCTGCTGCAGCGCCACCAGCGCCAGCGGACCTTGCTGCTCGTGGACGACGAGGACAACATCCTGTCAGCGCTGCGGCGGCTGCTGCGGCGCGACGGCTACCGCGTCGTCACGGCATCCAGCGGCGAGCAGGGTCTGCAGGCGCTTGCGGAGCATCCGGTCGACGTCATCGTGACCGACCAGCGCATGCCGGGCATGACCGGCGTGGAGTTCCTGCGGCGCGCCAAGGAGCTCTACCCGGACACCATCCGCATGGTGTTGTCCGGCTACACCGAGCTGCAGTCCATCACCGACGCCGTGAACGAGGGCGCCATCTACAAGTTCCTGACCAAACCCTGGGATGACGAACGGCTGCGGGGACACATCGCCGAGGCCTTTGCGCTGCAGGAGATGGCCGAGGAGAACAAGCGCCTGGGCAGCGCCGTCATCGTTGCCAACCAGGAGCTCAGCCAGGTCAATGCCCAGCTGCAGAAGCTGCTGGCCAGCCAGCAGGCCCAGATCAGCCGCGAGGAAACCCATCTCGTCGTCGCGCGCGAGCTGCTCGAGAACGTGCCGGCCGCCGTGATCGGCTTCGACCTCGACGGCATGGTCGCCTTCATGAACGCCGAGGCGCAGGCACTGTTCCCGCCCGGAGGCAACCTGCTCGGGTGCGATGCGCAGGATGCCCTCGATCCGGACCTGTTGCGGGTGTGGCGGGCCTGCGATGGCCTGCAGCGGGCGGTGCAGGTGGGCGGGCGGATGTTCCACGCGGTCTGCCGCGCGATGGACAGCACGACGCAGGCCCAGGGCAGGCTGATGCTGCTCACGCCTGCCTTCGCGGCCGAACAGGAGGAGCTGGCGCCATGAAAGAAACCGAGGGAACCGCCCCAGCAGGCGGGATGCGCACCGATGCCGCGCGCGATGCGCTGCTCGCGCGCATCCGGCATCTGTTCCGCCACGCCGAGCGTGCGCAGCAGACCAACCCCCTGCAACCCTTGGTGGCACGCCACCAGCTCGGCAAGAGCCCATGAGTACCGCCGGGCCGCCCCAAGGTGCTCAGCACCGCAGCGCGCAGGTACACCAGTGAGCGCCGACCCTGTCCACGACTTCCTCGGCGGACTGCGCGAACTCCCGGTGCTGCCCGCGGTCGTGCTGGAGCTGATCGACTCGCTGGCGCAGGCCCAGGTCACGATGGGCGAGCTGGCGCAGAAGATCGCGCACGACCAGGCGCTGGCCGCCAAGACGCTGCGTCTGGCCAACTCGACCTTCTACGGCATGCCGCGCCAGGTCAGCGCGATCTCGGAGGCGGCCACGATCCTGGGCCTGCGCACCTTGCGCAGTGTCGCAACCGCGGCCGGCCTGGTCGGTGGCCTGACACCTGGGGCCTGCGCAGGCTTCGATTTCCAGTCGTTCTGGCGCCACGGCATCGCCACCGCGCTGTGCGCACGGCTGATCGCGCGCGCACGCGCGATGGACGAGGAAGCCGCCTTCACGCTGGGGCTGCTGCACGACATCGGGCGCCTGGCTCTGGTCACGCGCTATCCGCAGGCCTATGCCCAGGTGCTCGCGCGCCAGCACGCCACGGACGAAGCCACCTTGGACGCCGAACGCGGCGTGCTCGGCCTGGACCACGCGGCCGCCGGGGCGGTGATGGCGCGCCACTGGCGCTTCGCACCCGAGGTCGCCCAAGCCATCGCACTGCACCACGACCCGCCCCTGGACGGCCAGCCCGGCCTTATCGACGTCGTCCACGTGGCCGACTGCATGGCACACGCACTCGATCTCGCGCAGTTGGAGCACGATGCGGTGCCGTCCCTGTCACTGGCCGCCTGGCACCGCCTGGCGCTGCAGCAGACCGAGTGCCTGGACCTGTTCGGCGAGGTCGAACGCCAACACGAAGCGGTGTGCCAGGCACTGCTCACCTAGGAGTCGCCCATGACCGATGTCTTCACGCCCGCGCCGGAACCTGCGGGCCTGGTCCCTGGTCTTCCCGGTCAGGCCCAGGAACTGCTGCAAGCCAACGATGCGCTCAGGCAGATCAATGCACGGTTGTCGCAGGCGCAGGAGAAACTGATCCAGTCCGAGCGCCTGGCCTCCATCGGTCAACTCGCGGCCGGCGTCGCCCACGAGATCAACAACCCGATCGGCTTCATCTTTTCCAACTTCGGCACGCTGGAAAAATACCTCGGCGACCTGTTCCGGATGCTGCAGGCGTACGAGGAGGCCGAAGCAGCGCTGGCCGGCACGCCCGCCGCTGCCAAGCTCCAGGGCCTGCGCGAAGCAATCGAGCTGGACTTTCTCAAGGAGGACATCCCGACGCTGATGCGTGAGTCCAAGGACGGCATCACCCGGGTCCGCGCGATCGTGCAGAACCTCAAGGACTTCTCGCGCGTCGACAACTCCCAGGAGTGGGTGATGGCCGACCTGCACCAGGGCCTGAACTCCACGCTGGGCATCGTGAACAACGAAATCAAGTACAGAGCCGACGTCGTCAAGGAATACGGCAGCCTGCCGGAGGTCGAATGCCTGCCGTCCGAGCTCAACCAGGTCTTCATGAACCTGCTGGTCAATGCGGCACATGCCATCCAGAAGGAGCGCGGCCGCATCACGCTGCGCACGGGGACGCAGGCGGACAAGGTCTGGGTGGAAATCGAGGACGACGGCACCGGCATCGCCAAGGAGAACCTGGGCCGGATCTTCGACCCCTTCTTCACGACCAAGCCGGTGGGCAAGGGCACGGGCCTGGGACTGTCGCTGTCCTACGGCATCGTTCAGAAGCATGCCGGGCAGATCGAGGTCACCAGCGAACCCGGCGCCGGCACGCGCTTTCGGGTCACGTTGCCGGTCCGGCATGCCCAAGGAACCTAGCCCATGCAAGACCCTGCCGAAGTGCCAGAGCAAGCGCCTGCGCAGCCCGCGGCCAGACCGGTGGCGGCCCGGATCCTGTGCGTGGACGACGAGCCCCACATCGTGGCTGCGCTCAAGCGCCTGTTCCGCACCCACGGCTATCCCGCGCTGACGGCCACCAGCGCGGAGGAAGCGCTGGCCCTTCTGGCCTCGGAGGCCGTGGACATCGTGTTCTCCGACATGCGCATGCCCGGCATGGACGGCAACCAGTTCCTGGAGGTGGTGCAGCAACGCTGGCCGGACACCGCGCGCGTGCTGCTGACCGGCTACGCCGATGTCCAGTCGGCGGTTGCGTCCATCAACCGCGGCGGCGTCTACCGCTACCTCACCAAGCCATGGGACGAGATCGAACTCCTCGCCACGGTGCGCCAGATCCTCGCGCACCAGGGACTGCAGCGGGAACGCGACCGCCTGGAAGCGCTCACGCAGGCGCAGAACCAGGCCTTGCGCGAACTCAACGGGCATCTGGAAGAGAAGGTGGAGCAGCGCACACAGGAACTGGCCCAGCTCAACCAGAAGCTCAAGAAAAACTACCTGACCTCGATCAAGGTGTTCTCCAATCTGCTCGAGTGGCGCGGCGGGCCATTGGCCGGCCATGCGCGCCGCGTCGCAGGCCTGTCCCGCAAGACGGCCCGCGCCATGGGTCTGGCCGAATCCGAGCAGCAGGAGCTTTTCATTGCAGCCTTGCTGCACGACATCGGTGAGATTGCGCTGCCGGACGAGGTGCTCAAGCGCCCTGTCCCCCGGCTCACGGAAGAAGAGTCGGCCCAGTACCGCAGGCATTGCGTCCTCGGAGAGCAGGCCCTGATGGCCATGGACGACATGCAGGGGGTCGCGGCGCTGATCCGCACCCACCATGAGCGCCACGACGGCAACGGCTATCCCGACCGCCTCGCCGCGGACCAGATTCCGCGGGGCGCACGCATCCTGGCGGTGGCGGACACCTTCGACGATCTGCTGGCCGGGCGCTTGAGCGCGACACCGCTGAACCCAGCCGACGCGCGTTCGATGATTGCCCGTGGGCGCGGCACCCAGTTCCACCCGGAGATCGTCGATGTGTTCCTGCAGGTGCTGCTGGAGGCCGCGCCGGTAGTGGCAGCGCCGCCGCGGATGTTGGCCTCGGCGCAACTGGAATCGGGCATGCGGCTGGCACGCGATCTGGTGTCCGGGGAAGGGGTCGTGCTGCTGGCCGCCGGACAACTCATGACCGTCGAATTGATCCATCGCATCCAGGCTCGCGAGCGGCGTGAGGGCGCTCCCCTGGTGCTCGCCATCCAGGGCTGAGAAGCTGTGAACGAACCGCTCACGCCCACGCGAGGCCCCCAATGACGAACTTCTCACGTTGCGACCGCTGCTCCCAGGGCCTCGCCCTTCGGGCCGGGGCGCGCCAAGCCACATGCGGGCGTTGCAGTCCTTGCCCGGGCACGAGCCCGGGCGGCGGACTGCGCCTACGCCTGTGGCCCGGCGCACCCCGTCGTGGACGCGATCGGTTCACTCACAGCTTCTGAGCGCTCTGCCGGCTGGAGCCGTCCTGGATTCCGTGGTCGGCGCGCCGGTGTGAATTCAAGCGGGGGCACGCTCGCCCGGCAACGATTCTTCCGAGCCCCAGCAGGACGGCCAGTGGGGGTCGGCCATTTCGCCGAATCCAGGTTCACTGCTGCGCAGGGTCATCGGCAGCGTGCCCGCATTGATCGCCTATGTCGATGCGCAGGAGCGCTATGTCTGTGCGAACGAGCCGTACTGCTCGGCAGCATGTGCATGCCATCGCCCGCGCGGGCGACCGGACCGCTGCTGCCCACCGACCCGGATGGCGCCACATGCCGGGCTGCGACGTCCGGTGCGCTGGCGTGCCACATGCGTCATCGAGTTTTCACGGTCGATGCCTACATTGCTCTGGCCCTGACGGCGAACACGCCTGTCGGCACCCCATCGACTGGAACCTCCAGTGCATTCCTACAACATCGCGTTCCCGCGCACGAAGGCGCAGCCATGAGCCGCCGCGACTTCCTGCGCACCCTCGCCCAGGCCGGCGGCGCCAGCGCCGTGCTCGCCAGCTTCCCGCCGGCCATCCAGCGCGCCCTGGCCCTGCCCGCCAACCAGCGCACCCGCACCCTGCAGGACGTCGAGCACATCGTCGTGCTGACGCAGGAGAACCGCAGCTTCGACCACTACTTCGGCACGCTCGAAGGCGTGCGCGGCTTCGGCGATCCGTTCCCGATCCCCGTGAAGGACCGGCAGAACCTGTTCAGCGGCAAGTCCGTGTTCGTGCAGCAGACGGTGGGCGGCGCACCCGTGCCGGGCCGCCCGAACTGGCCGACGAGCAAGCCCATCGCACCGTTCCGCCTCAACACCGAGCAGGACTTCCCGGTCATGCGCGTGGCCGGCACACCGCACTCCTGGCTGGACGCGCAACTGGCCTGGGACCACGGCCGCATGAACGACTGGTGCGCGGCCAAGCAGAACCACTCCATGGGCTACTACGCCGAGGGCGACCTGCCGTTCCAGTTCGCCCTGGCACGCGCCTTCACGCTGTGCGACCACTACCACTGCGCGACGCAGACCGGCACCAACACCAACCGCCTGTTCCTGTGGACCGGCCACAACGATCCGCTGTCCGTCGCGGGCGGCCCGTCGACCGACAACAGCCGGGACAGCTTCAACCCCGACCAGAACACCGACTACCGCTGGACCACCTACGCGGAACGCCTGCAGGCCGCCGGCATCAGCTGGCAGGTCTACCAGAACATGGCGGACAACTTCACCGACAACCCGCTGGCCGGCTTTCGCAGCTTCCGCAACGCCTGGTACCTGCGCCCGGGCTACTCGCAGGCGCTGCGCGACCGTGGCGTCAGCACGCGCGACCTGGACCTGCTCAAGGCCGACGTGCTGGCCGACCGGCTGCCCCAGGTCAGCTGGATCGTCGCCACGGCAGAGGGCTCCGAGCATCCAGGGCCCTCGAGCCCGGCCTCGGGTGCCGACTACACGGCCCGCGTGCTGGACGCCCTGACGTCCAACCCCGAGGTCTGGAGCAAGACCGTGCTGCTCATCAACTTCGACGAGAACGACGGCTTCTTCGACCACATGCCGCCGCCAGCCGTGCCCTCGTACCTGGCCTACAACGCCAACCCCGCACAGGCCCAGCTGGCCGGTGCCTCGACGGTGGACACCACGGGCGAATACCACAACGTGCTCAACGGCGCGGACCCCCGCACCATCAACCGCCCCTACGGCCTGGGCCCGCGCGTGCCCATGTACGTGGTCTCGCCCTGGACCAAGGGCGGCTGGGTCAACTCGCAGGTGGCCGACCACAGCTCGGTGCTGCGCTTCATCGAGGCGCGCTTCGGCGTGCAGGAGCCGCTGATCAGCCCGTGGCGCCGGGCCGTCTCGGGCAACCTGCTGTCCTGCTTCGACTTCGTGCACCCCGAGGACAACGGCTTCATGCAGCTGCTGCCGGCCACGGCCGCACGCCGCGCGCAATCGCTGGCGCTGCCCAACACCAAGGTGCCGGCCACGCCGACCACGCTGGCCGCGCCGGTGCAGGCCGCCGGCGTGCGCCCCGCGCGCGCGCTGCCCTACGAGCTGCAGGTGCAGGCCCAGGTCGAGACCGGCGCCGTGCTGCTGACCTTCGAGAACGCCGGGGAAGCCGGCGCCGTGTTCCATGTCTACGACCGCCTGGCGCTGGACCAGGTGCCACGCCGCTACACGGTGGAAGCCGGCAAGCAGCTGCAGGGCCGCTGGGCCGCCACCGCCGCCTACGACCTCTGGGTGCTGGGGCCGAACGGCTTTCACCGCCACATCACGGGCGACGTGCGCCGCGCCAGCGGCGCGGCCGTGCCCGAGGTGATCGTGCGTGCCGAGCGCGCGACGGGCGAGCTCGTGCTGGAACTCGTCAACAACGGCGGCCAGCCCTGCACCTTCCAGCTGACGGCCAACAAGTACTACACGAACACCTTGCCCGAGGTGCGCGTGGTGGCGCGCTCGCGCAGCAGCCTGCGGCTGCCGCTGGGCACGAGCTCGCACTGGTACGACTACAGCCTGCGCGTGAACGGCCTGCCCACCTGGCTGCGCCGCTTTGCCGGCCACCTGGAGAACGGCCTGCCCTCGATCAGCGATCCGGCGATGCAAGGCCCGGCCCAGCTGGACCAGTTCCGCATCAACTGAACCCCAAGGACTTCCTGCAATGAACTTTCGACACCTTCTTGCCACGGCCCTGCTCGCCGTGGCCTGCAGCAGCCAGGCGGCTGCCGTCTATGGCAGCAACCTGGTCGTCAACGGCGACGCCGAGGCCGGCACCGCCGGATGGAGCGGCTACGACACCTACGGCAGCATCCAGTCCGTCAGCTACGGCAGCAACTGGGTGCTGCCCACGCAGCCGGGGCCGGACGACCGCGGCGCCAAGATGTTCACGGGCACCGGCGCCTACGCCGTCGGCTACCAGGCGCTGGACTTCGGCACGGCCACGACCCAGTCCATCAGCTACTCGCTGAGCGGCTGGCTCGGCGGCTGGAGCAACCAGACGGACAACGCGCTGTTCTACGTGCAGTTCCTCGATGCCTTCGGCGCCGAGATCGGCGGCGCTGCCATCGGCGCCGTGACGGCCGCCGACCGCAACAACCAGACCGGCCTGTTCTACCGCGAGACCGACGGCCTGCTGCCGGTGGGCACCAGTTCGCTGGCGTTCTGGCTGTCGATGGAGCGCAACGGCGGCGGCGACAACGACGGCTATGCCGACAACCTGGCCTTCGTGCTGGAAGCGCCTGCAGGCGAGGTGCCCGAGCCGGGCATGGCCTCGCTGCTGCTGCTGAGCCTGGGCGCCCTGGGCTGGGCCCGCCGCCGGGCCCGCTGAGGGTTCGCTGGCGTCTGCGCGTGCCGGCCCGGGCGCGAGGTCCGGCATCTCAGGGCCGGGGAGCCGGCAGCGTCCTGGCGATCGCCCAGGACGTTCCGCGCGCGTGATGCGCTTCTTCGCAGGATGCAAGCGGTGATCAAGCCCTCCGCTTCGCGCGGCGCAGCGGACCCCGCGCCCTGCCGCCAGTGCCCGATGTCATCGCCGCTCGCCTGCACGAGGGGCTAGAAGACCGCCCTCCCCTCACTGCCCCTGCCTGGGCAGGTTCAGGCTCTGCAGCAATGGGATCCAGCGCTCGGACTCGGTCTTGATGAAGCGGTTCAGCTCCTCCGGCGCGCCACCACGCGGCTCCATGCCATGGCGCGGGCACGCGCCACGAAGTCGGGGTCGGCGATGACCTGGTTGACCGCGCGGTTGAGCCGCTCGACCACGTCCTTGGGCGTGGCCGCCGGCACCGACAGTGCGTACGCGAGCAGCGCCTCGATGCCGTAGCCCTGCTCCTTGAAGGTCGGCGCTTCGGGCACCTGCGGCAGGCGCTTGCTGTCCATCACGCCCAGCACCACCATCTTGCCGGCCTTGATGTGCGGCAGCGGGCCCGTGATCGAGGTGCCGTGCACGTCGATCTGGCTGCCCAGCAGCGCCTGCAGGCCCGGCGTGTCGCCGTTGAACGGGATGTGCATGGTGCGGATGCCGACCTGCTGCTCGAACGCCAGCGGTGCGAGATTGGTCAGGATGGAGGCGCCCGGCGAGCCCCGGTTGATCTTGCCGGGATCGGTCTTGGCGTAGGCCACCATCTCCTTGATGTTCTTGTACGGCAGGTCGGGCCGGCCGACCAGGATCGCCGGCTGGTAGGGGGTCTGCGAGACCGAGGCAAAGTCCTTGACCGGGTCGTAGGGCAGCTTGTCGTAGAGGACGGTGTTGGTGGCCAGGATGCTCAGCGAGGTCATCAGCACGGTCAGCCCGTCGGGCCGCGAGCGCGCCACGTGGTCGGCCGCGACGATGCCGCTGGCGCCCGGCTGGCAGGCCACCGCAGCCACGCGCTGGCAGTTCCGGCTGCGGCCCGGTGTGCGCTTCCACGACGGCAGTGCGTTCACGGCCGTCGACGCCAAGTTCTCGCTCGAACGGGCCATGGCATCGCCTTCGCTGCGCAGCTTCCAGTTGCGCGGCGTACGCACCGTGCGCGTGCTGGACACGCTCGCCATCGAGATCGAACTCGATGTGCCCGACGCCTTGCTGCCCCAGAAGCTGTTCGGCGTGGCCATGATGAACAAGGCCTGGTGCGAGCAGCACGGCGTGGCGGCCGCCCAGGACTTCAACGCCCGGCAGGAGACCCACGCCGTGCGCAACGCCAACGGCACCGGCCCGTTCCGGCTGCTGCGCTACGAGCCCGATGTGCGCACCACGCTGGAGCGCTTCGCCGGCTACTGGGGCTGGCAGGACCGCCACAGCGGCAACGTGGAGCAGGCGCAGTTCGTGGTGATCAAGTCCGACGCCACGCGGCTGGCGGCACTGTCCTCGGGCAAGGTCGATGCCGTGCTGGACCCACTCTTGCAGGACATCGCCCGGCTGCGGAACGACGCCCGCCTGAACCTGCTCAGCACCGCCGACCTGGGCCAGCAGTACCTGGCCTGCGACCAGGCGCGTGACGAGCTGCAGGACAGCGACGTCAAGGGCCGCAACCCCTTCAAGGACCTGCGCGTGCGCCAAGCCGTCTACCCCCTACCTGTCGCTGAACGCCCTGTCGCGCAGCCATGACCCGAGCGGCCTGGGCAGCTTCAACGCGGGCCGCTACAGCAACCCGAAGCTCGACGCGCTGATCGACCAGATCCGCGTCGAGCCCGACCCGGAGCACCGCCGCACGCTCGTGGCCACCGCGCTGCGGCTGGTGCACGAGGAACTGCCGCTGGTGCCGCTCTACCGGCGCACGCTGAACTGGGCGCTGGCCAGCAAGGTGCATGCGGTGCAGTGGCCCAGCGACATGATCGAGCTGCGCTGGGTCCGGCTGCGCTGAAGACAGCCCCGCAGACGGCATGCCTCGCCCAACGGTGGCATCCGGGCGACCGCAGGCGGCTCCGGCCCGGACGGCCCGGCGCGCTGGCACCTACATTCACTGGCCACATGCAGAGTCCCGACATCCGCGCCCGCCTTGAACATTGTCAAAGCCTGCTCGGCACCATCGCCGTGCCGGCCGAACTGGACGACCTGGCGTCCGACCTGATCGCCCACCTGCTCCAGTTGCACGACGCGAACCGCCTGACGCCGGCCTTCCTGCTGCTGGGAATGAAGGCGTTCGAGGAGGTCGAGGCCCTGGCGCCTGTGCTGGCGCCGCTGGCCGAGATCGCCAGCGCCCAGGCCCAGGCCGAGGGACACCGGGAACCCAAGGAATTTTCAGGACGTCCCTGGGTCGTCTCCCGGTACGACCCCTTGCAGGCGTGAAGCCGCGTCGCGCAGCGCGGCCCCCGCGCAGCCCAGGCTAGCGCCCGAGCCTGGAGCCACCGCGCAACGCCGGCTTGCGCAGCTTGGACGGATCGCTGTCGCTGGGCCGGGCACGGCGCCAGCGCATGGGCTCGCCGTCGTGGCCGCGCAGTGCCAGCAGGTCGTCGCTGCGCGCCAGCACATCCTTCCCGTCCGGCGACCACAGCGCAAATTCGGGCAGATCGGCCGTGAACGCGATCAACGGCGTGCGCGAGGTGATCACCCACCAGCCCGAGGCCTGTCCCGGCGGCAGTGGCGCCTGCGCCTGGTAGCGGCGCAGCACGTGCACCAGCACACCCACATTGGCTTCGTGGCTGCTGCGGGCGATGACCGCCATGATTCCGGGCGCGATGTCCATGGGCGCGCAGTATCTGGTTGCACCTTCCGAACGAAAGCCAACTATTCCACGGACATATCTGCGCGTTGCGAAGAGCAGGCGAATCCGTGAACAGATGGCGCCGTTCGCCGGACGAATGGCGCTCGCCCACCGCACGCCAGGGGTCGGCGCGAAATCACCCCACTCACTTGCTACATTTTTTGTGCGATAACATGCCAATCAGCGCGCGCTGATTGAGCGAATCCGACCTCGGCGGCCATCTTCTACGCCCTCGGCCGTTGGTGCCTCCCTTGCGCAGCACTGGACATGTCCACCCCACCAGGCGTTCAGCCACCGTCGCAAGTCCACGCGGGCCCGCCATCGGGCTTCAGCGACCTTGCCCCCCTGGGCCAGCCACCGGACGCCCCTGCGCCGGCACGCGACCCGATCCGGCGTGCGCGCTGGATGGTGGTCTTCGTCTGCCTGGCACTGCTGGCCACCAACGTCTGGCTCATCATCGATGCGCGCGCCCACGCCATCGCCCAGGCGCGACTGGCCAGCACCAACCTCGCGCGCGCCGTGACGGAGCGCATGGAAGCGGCGGTCTCCGAGGCCGACCACATCCTGGACGGCCTGGTCTACGAGCTCGAGCGCACGGACCTCTCTGCGACCGCGCTCGAGCCCATGCAGCCGCTGCTCGTCAACCACGTGGCGCGCACAGAGCAACTCAAGGGCTTGTTCGTCTACGACGCGCGGGGCGGCTGGGTCGCCACATCGGTGCCGCAATGGGATCCGGGCTGGAGCAACGCCGACCGCGCCTACTTCATCCACCACCGGGACAACCCGAGCGCGTCGACGCTGATCAGCCCGCCGATCTTGAGCCGCTCGTCCGGCGAGTGGATCGTGCCGGTCTCGCGCCGGCTCAACGGCATCGACGGCGAATTCGCCGGCGTGGCGCTGGCCACGCTGAGCGTGCCGCATCTGCGCAGTGTGCTGGAGCGCTTCGACGTGGGTGAAGGCGCGATCCTGCTCACCGCGGCGGGCCGCATGGTGGCGCGCAACCCCTCCATCGATGCCGACATCGGCAAGCCGCTCCCGCCCTCGGACGTGACCACCTTCCTGGCGACGCACCGCTCCGGCACGGTCGATGCGCGCTCGCCGCTGGACGGCGTGGTGCGGCTCATCAGCTTCGAACATGCACGCAACTACCCCCTGCAGGTCACGGTGGCAGCCAGCAAGAGCCAGGTGCTGGCCAACTGGCGCATCAACTCGGCGCTGCAGACGGTCTGGGTCGCTTTCCTGTGCCTGCTGCTGCAGCGCGCCGGCGCCTACACGCGCCGCACCATGGAACAGCGCCTGCGGGCCGAGGCCGGCCTGCGCGATGCACGCGATGCACTGACCCAGGCCAACGAGCAGTTGGCGGCCCTGGCCCGCATCGACGATCTGACCCGATTGCCCAACCGGCGCTATTTCGACCGGCGCTTCGCGCGCGTGTTCCGCCAGGCCCAGCGCGACGGCAGCCCGCTGGCCGTGGTCATGGTCGACGTGGACGACTTCAAGAAGTACAACGACCACTACGGCCATGTGGAGGGCGACGAATGCCTGCGCCGCGTGGCCGCGGCGCTGCGCGCCACCGTGCAGCGGCCCGAGGACTTCGTCGCGCGCTACGGTGGCGAGGAGATGGTGCTGCTGCTGCCGCAGACCGATCAGCTGGGTGCCACCATGGTGGCCGAGGCGGCACGCACTGCAGTGGCTGCCATGGACATTCCGCACGCGGCCGTGGTGGCCGGCAAGGTCACCATCAGCCTGGGCGTGGCCGCCATGGTGCCCGGCCAGCAGGACAGCGCGCCGGCCCTGCTCAAGGCCGCCGATGCCGCGCTCTACGAGGCCAAGCGCAAGGGCCGCAACCAGGTCGCCGTCAGCGGCTGAGCAGCGCCTGGTACTGCGCGCGCAAGGCGTCGATCGAGGCCTGTTGGCTCTGTTCGTACAGCGCGATCTCGTCGGCCACCGGCGCACCCAGCGCGGCCTCGAAGGCCTCCTGGGCGGCGTTGGCGGCGTAGCTCTTCTGCTCGGCTCCGCCCAGGTTGGACTGGAAGATGCCGGCCGCGCTGACGGGCAGGAAGTCCTCGTAGACGATGGGGCTGGCCGCCACCAGGTCCTGCGCGCGCAGCGCCTGCAGGTCGAACGCCGCACCACTCGCGGCCACGCGGGCCAGTCCGTCGGCGTCCAGCACGCGCCAGCGGAAGAAGGCCAGGCCGCGCTCCAGCAATTGGTCCAGGTCGTCGGGAAACTGCTGGAATGCCGCGGCCAGGCGCTCGCTGTAGTCGGCCGAGGCACTGCCCGCGCCCTGCATCGAGCGCACGCCGGCCAGCAGCTGGTCGTACAGCGCGCGGCCGGCGCGCGTGAGCGCCATGCCGCGCTGCTCGATCTCGCCGAAGCGCGCCGTGTGCGAGCCATCGGCGCCGTCCTCGGCGAAGACGATGGGCTCTTCCAGCGCCTTGAAGCTGGTCTGGCGCAACAAGATGGCGTGCTTGCGCCGCGGCGGGCCTTCCACCACCTCCTTGGCGGCGATGCCCCGGCGCGGCATCTCGGCCTGGGCCGCGTCGATGTCCAGCGTGCGCGGCGTCAGGTGGTTGATGTGCGGACCCTTGAACGAGACCACGTCGGCCACCAGACGGTGGGCGCCGTGCAGCTGGCGGTAGGTCGCATGGGGCACGGTGGCCTCGCTGTGCCAGCGGAAGGTCTGCGTCACCTCCTGCACGAACTCTGCGGCCTGGGCCTCGGTCAGACCGCCGGCTTCCTCGGCCAGCGCAGTCAGTTCGAGCGCGCGCGGCGTGAAGATGGCGCGCCGGGCCAGGATGGCCTCGGCCTGCGCGCGCAGTGCCGCATCGGCGATCAGCTCCAGCCGCAGCAGCGAGGTGAACACGCGGAAGGGGTTGCTGCGCAGGGCGTCGTCGCTGACCGGGCGGAATGCCGTGGCATGCACGGGCACGCCGGCCACCGAGAGATCGTAGTAGCCGACCGGGAACATGCCCATGACGCGGAAGATGCGCCGCATGTCGGCCAGTTCCCGGGCCGTGCCCAGGCGGATCGCGCCGTGGCGCTCCACGTCCAGGCGGCGCAGCTCGTCGGCGGCCTCCAGCGCGCCGCGCAGGGCGGCGTCCTGCGCGAGCGTCGTGCGGTTGATGTCCGCCACCAGGTCGAGCAAGGTGCCGTACTGCGGCACCTCGGTCTTGTACATGGCCGACATGGACCGGGAGAACTGGTCGCGGATCTGGTCCGCATGGGCAAACGTTGGCATGAAGAGGGAAAGAGAAGAGTGGTAAGGGCTCAGAAGCTGTGAATGAACCGATCGCGTCCACGACGGGGTGCGCCGGGCCACAGGCGTAGGCGCAGTCCGCCGCCCGGGCTCGTGCCCGGGCAAGGACTGCAACGCCCGCATGTGGCTTGGCGCGCCCCGGCCCAAAGGGCGAGGCCCTGGGAGCAGCGGTCGCAACGTGAGAAGTTCGTCATTGGGGGCCTCGCGTGGGCGTGAGCGGTTCGTTCACAGCTTCTCAGTCCTGGCGCGCCAGCACGCGGCCCGGGTTCAGGATGTCCAGCGGATCGAAGGCGACCTTGACCGCGCGCATGAGGTCCAGCGCCACGGGCGACTTGTGCAGCGGCAGCTTGTGGCGCTTGAGCTCGCCGATGCCGTGCTCGGCCGAGATCGAGCCGCCGAATGCGCTCACGGTGTCGTAGACGATGCCCGTGATCTGCGCCTCGTGCTGCTGCACGAAGGCCCTGGAGTCGCCCCCGGCCGGGGCCTGGATGTTGTAGTGCAGGTTGCCGTCGCCCAGGTGGCCGAAGTTGACGAAGCGCACGCCGGGCACGGCCGTGGCCAGCGCGGCGTCGGCCGCGCGCACGAAGTCGGGGATGCGCGAGACCGGGATCGAGATGTCGTGCTTGATGTTGAAGCCCTCCTCGACCTGCGCCAGCGTGATGCTCTCGCGGATGTGCCAGAGGTCGTGCGCCTGCTTCATGCTCTCGGCGACGATGGCGTCGGCCACGATGCCCTGCTCGAACGCGGTTTCCAGCAGGCGCTCGAACAAGCCACGCGCATGCGCCTCCGATTCGTGGTCCGAAACCTCCAGCAGCACGCACCAGGCGGTGTCACGCCACATCGGCACGCGCAGCTGCGGGTAGTGCTGGTCCACCAGGCCCAGTGAAAACCGGTTCATGAGTTCGAAACCCGTGAGGCCGGCGGCCAGCTGCTGGTGCGCCAGCCCCAGCAGGCGGTTGGCGTCCTCCAGCGAGGGCACGGCCGCCCAGGCCGTCAGCTGCGCCGCCGGCTTGGGGTACAGGCGCAGCGTGGCGGCCGTGATGATGCCCAGCGTGCCTTCGCTGCCGACGAACAGGTCGCGCAGGTCGTAGCCCGTGTTGTCCTTGCGCAGGCCGGCCAGGCCGTCCCAGACCTGGCCCCGGGCCGTGACGACCTCCACGCCCAGGCACAGCTCGCGCGCATTGCCGTAGCGCACCACCTGGGTGCCGCCGGCATTGGTCGCGAGGTTGCCGCCGATGGTGCAGCTGCCTTCGGCGCCCAGGCTCAGCGGGAACAGGAAGCCGGCCGCATCGGCTGCCTCCTGCAGCGTCTGCAGGATGCAGCCGGCCTCGACCGTGATGGTCATGTTGTGCGCATCGACGGCGCGCACGGCCGCCATGCGGCGCAGGCTCAGCACCACCTGCGTACCGGTATCGTCGGGCACCGAGCCGGCCACCAGGCCCGTGTTGCCGCCCTGCGGCACGATGGACACGCGCGCGGCGGCGCAGGCCTGCACCACGGCGGCGACCTCCTGGGTGGAGCCGGGCCGCACCACGCACAGCGCCCGGCCCTGGGCGCGGCGGCGCCAGTCCTGCTCGTAGCCCGACGCATCCTCGCCGGTCAGCACATGGGCTGCGCCGACGATGCCGGCCAGCGTCTCGATCAACGTGCTCATTGCACCGTCACGCCGGCGTTCTTGATGATGGTGCCCCAGTGCTGGTACTCCGCATGCGCAAAGCTGCGGAAGGCATTGGTGTCCATCAGGCGCACTTCGCCGCCCAGCGTCCCCACGCGCGTCTTGAAGTCGGCGCTGCCGGCCACCTTGAGGACGGCGTCCTGCAGCTTCTTCTGCACGGCCGGTGCCGTGCCCTTGGGCGCCAGCACGCCGTTCCAGGTGGCGGTCACGAAGTCGGGGTAGCCGCTCTCCTTCATGGTCGGCACATTGGGCAGGGCCGGCAGGCGCTCGGCCGAGGTCACGGCCAGCGCGCGCAGCTTGCCCGACTGCACGAACGGCAGGGCCGGCGTCACGTTCTCGAAGATGAAGTCGATCTGCCCGCCCATCAGGTCGGTCAGCGCCGGTGCGCTGCCCTTGTAGGGCACGTGCAGCAGGTCCAGCTTGGTGGCGGTCTTGAACAGCTCGCCCGACAGGTGCACGGTCGAGCCCGTGCCCGGCGAGCCGTAGCTCAGGCCGGCGCCGCGCTTGCGCTCGGCCGCCACGAAATCGGCCACCGTACGCACAGGTGTCTTGCTCTCGTTGACGACCAGCACGTTGGGGATGCTGGTCACGAGCGCGATGTACTCGTAGTCCGAGAGGTTCTTCTCGCCCAGGTTGCGGTACAGGCTCTGGTTGATGGCCTGCGTGCCGGCCGTGCCGAACAGCAGCGTGTAGCCGTCGTTGGGTGCGCCCGCCACGCGGCTGGCACCGATGGAGCCGTTGGCGCCCGCCAGGTTCTCCACGATCACGGGCTGGCCCAGTTGCTCGCCCAGACCCTGGGCCAGCATGCGCGCGATGAGATCGGTGTTGCCGCCCGGCGAGAACGGCACGACCAGCTTGATGGGCTTGTTCGGGTAATCGCCCTGGGCGAAGGCCGGGGTGGCGAGGCCGGTGGCCAGCAGGGCCAGCGCGGCGAGGAACTGCTTGCGCGTGGAGGTCTTGGTCAGGAGGGAACGGTTCATCGGGAGGGGTCTCGGGAATGGGTGGCGTGGCCCCGGAGGGGCAGGCCGCGAAGACACGGATGTTTCCGACAAGCGGTCTTGAGATCAATCAATGTTTCGGAAGAAGTTCATTCGTGAACGGAATGAACCATTGCGGAAAATACGTAGGCTGTGGTTACTAGAATCGCACGCATCGCGGCAATTTTCTCTCCCAAAAGCCACGCAGGCGCGGACTCCGGCGTGCGCCCGCACCGCCCACGAAGTTCATGCATTCACGGAAATACCTCCCCTCCATGGGCCTGCTGGTGGCCTTCGAGGCCTGCGCGCGCTTGCAGAAGTTCACGGCGGCCGCCGAGGAGCTGAGCCTGACCCAGAGTGCGGTGAGCCGGCAGATCCGTGCGCTGGAGGACATCGTCGGCGTGGAACTGTTCGCGCGCGAACGCCAGACCGTGCGCCTGACCCCCGCCGGCGAGGCCTATGCCGAGGAGTTGCGCCAGGCCCTGCGCGCCATCTCGCAGGCCACGCTGCGGCTCAAGGCCAGCCCCGGCGCCGGCACGCTCACGCTGGCCATCCTGCCGACCATGGGCACGCGCTGGCTGGCGCCGCTGCTGCCCGACTTCACGCAGAAGAACCCCGGCGTGACGCTGAACCTCGTGACGCGGCTGGAGCCCTTCAACATGGAGACCGACGGCGTGGACGCCGCCCTGCACTACGGCACGCCCGAGTGGCCGCGCGCCGAACTCGACCTCCTGTTCGAGGAGACCGTGGTGCCGGCCTGCTCGCGTGCGCTCAAGGCGCAGCACGGCTTCGCGGCGCCGGCCGACCTGCTGACCGCGCCGCTGCTGCACCTGGCCTCGCGGCCGCAGGCCTGGGCCGAATGGTTCGGCGCCCAGGGCCTGGTGTTCGGCGGCGGCGTCGGCATGAGCACCGACCAGTTCGCCACCGCCATGCAGGCCGCTGCGGCCGGCCTGGGCGTGGCGCTGCTGCCCGAATTCCTGTTCCAGCAGGAGCTGGCGCGCGGCGAGCTTGTGTCGGCCGTCGACGTCCGCAGCCGCAGCGCCGGCCGTTACTACCTGGCCTGCGCCGCCAACCGGGCCTGGTACCCGCCGCTGACCGCGTTCCGGCGCTGGATCCGCACGCAGGCGGCGGAGATCACCGCCTGAACGCGCTCAGGCCGCGGCGCGCTGCGCCTGCGCGAACGCGTTGCCCGGCCGCTCCAGCCCCAGGTTCTCGCGCAGCGTACGGCCTTCGTACGCCGTGCGGAACAGCCCGCGCCGCTGCAACTCGGGCACCACGAGATCGACGAACTCGTTGAGCGAGGCCGGCAACACGGGCGGCATCACGTTGAAGCCGTCGGCCGCGCCGTTCTCGAACCACTCCTGCATGCGGTCGGCGATCTGCGCGGGCGTGCCCACCACGACCCAGTGGCCGCGTGCACCGGCCAGGTACTCGTAGAGCTGGCGGACCGTGAAGCGCTCGCGCCGCGCCAGTTCCAGCACCACGTGGGCCCGGCTCTGGATGCCCTTGGGCGGCTCGGGGATGGTGGGCGGCGGCGCGTCCAGGTCCCAGCGGCTGAGGTCCTCGCCGGGCCAGAACGGTGCGATCGCGGCCAGGCCCACCGCAGGATGAATCAGCGATTGCAGTTCCGCCCACTTGGCCTGCGCCTCTTCTTCGGTGCGGCCGATCACGGGCGAAATGCCGGGCAGCACCAGCAGTTGCTCGGACCGACGGCCGTACCTGGCCATGCGGCCCTTGACGTCGCGGTAGAAGGCCTGGGCCTCGGCCAGGCTGGTCCAGGCCGTGAAGATGGCCTCGGCCGTGGCAGCGGCCAGTTCCTTGCCGTCCTCGGACGAGCCGGCCTGCACGATCACGGGATAGCCCTGCGGCGGGCGCTCCAGGTTCAGCGGGCCCTTGACCCGGAAGTGCTTGCCCACGTGGTTCAGCGCGTGCAGCTTGACCGGGTCGAAGTAGACGCCGCTGCCCGCATCGCGCACGAACGCATCGTCCTCGAAGCTGTCCCACAGCCCCTTGACCACCTGTACGAACTCGTGCGCGCGCTCGTAGCGCAGCGCCGGGTCCGGGTGCGCGTCCAGGCCGAAGTTGCCATGCACGTTGTCGGCGCTCGTGGTCACCACATTCCAGGCCGCGCGGCCCTTGCTGATGTGGTCCAGCGAGGCGAACTTGCGCGCCAGCAGGTAGGGGGCTTCGTAGGTCGTCGAAGCCGTGGCGACGAAGCCGATGTGCTTGGTCACGGCCGACAGCGCGGCCCACAGCGTGACGGGCTCGAAGTAGGACACGCGGCCCTGGCGGCGCAGCGCCTCCTCGTCGCCGCGAAAGCCGATGCCGGGGCTGTCGGCCACGAAGACCTGGTCGAACAGGCCGCGCTCGGCCGTCTGCGCGACTTCGATGTAGTGGTCGATGTTGACGCCCGAGTCGATCTGCGAACCCGGGTGGCGCCAGGCCGCGATGTGGTGGCCCGTGGCCATGATGAAGGCGCCCAGGCGCAGTTTGCGTTGTGCCATCAGACCATCCCCGCGGCTTGGTTCACGGCAAGGGGGTTCCAAGGCTTGCACGGTGCGAGCCTGGCGAACCGGACGGTCCAGCGCGTCATCGGACGGCGGTGAAGAATCGGACATGCGGGCTCCTTGCGCGCCGCCACCACCGGCGGCAGTACACGGCGCGCAGCAGGCCATTGTTCGAAGCCGGCGACCACAGTCCAACGAAGCTTTTGGTACTTGCTTATGCGAAGTACGCGAGCCAGAAAAAAGCGGCCGGGGCTCAAGGCCCACAGCCGCCTGCGCACAGAAGCCCGGCTTACTTGGCCAGCGTCAGCGCGCCCTTCATGATGGCCGAGTGGCCGGGGAAGGAGCAGAAGTAGCTGTAGGCCTCGCCGGCCTTGAGCTTGGCCACGTCGAAGCTGACCGAGGCGCTTTCGCCGCCGCCAATGATCTTCGTCGCGGCGATCACGCGGGCATCGCCGGCCTTGAGGTAGTCGTTGGGCAGGCCGGCGGCGATGCCGTCGCTGGCCACGCCCGCCATGTCCGCCGTCTTGGCCAGCACCCAGTTGTGGCCCATGGCGGCCTTGGGCAGCTTGCCCACGTGCTTGAGCGTGAGCTTGAACTGCTTGCAGCTGGCCGGCACGGTCAGCGCAGGCTTGTTGAATTGCATGGCATCGTTGCCTTCGATCTCGGCTTCGCAGGGGCCGGCCGCCAGGGCCGGGCCAGCCAGCACGACAGCAGCAGCCAGTGCCAAGGCATTGCGTTGAATGGTCATGTCTTGTCCTCTCGGGTTTCTTGGGAAGGGGTTGGGGCAGACTCTAGGACCGATGCAGCGACGAGGCCTTGACGTGGATCACGCCTTGAGCAGATCGAACAGCGTGCGCGCCACCACCTTGGTGGCGCGGCGCAGGTCTTCCAGCACGATGTGTTCGTCGGCGCGCTTGGCGTTGGACTCGAGCACGGTGCGCGGGCCGGCGCCGTAGATCACGGCCGGAATGCCGCGCTCGCTGAACAAGCGCGCATCGGTGTACAGCGGCGTGCCCGAGGCCTTGACGGGTTCGCCGAACAGAGCCGTGGCATGGCTGCACAGCGACTCGACCAACGGCGCATTGCCGGCCAGCGGCTTCATGGCATGGGCCAGCAGCAGGCGCTTGATCTCCACATGGATGCCGGCCTGACCTGCTGCTGCCTGCTCGATCAGACCGCGCAGCCGGGCTTCCACCGCGACCGGATCTTCCTCGGGGATCATGCGACGGTCGACCTTGAGCACGACCTTGCCGGGCACCACGTTGGTGTTGGTGCCGCCGTTGATCTGGCCCACGTTGATGTAGCCGTGGTTGATGCCTTCCACCGCGCTCTTGGTCTTGCGCAGTTCGCCGTTTTCGGCGTACAGCGCGGTCAGGATGCGGTTGGCGGCCTGCAGCGCGTCCACCGCCGTCTCGGGCACGGCCGCATGGCCCATCTTGCCGTGCACCGTGACCTCCATCTGCAGGCAGCCGTTGTGGGCCGTCACCACCTGGTAGCTGAAGCCGGCCGCGATCTCGAGGTCGGGCTTCGTGATGCCCTTCTCCAGCAGCCAGGCCGGGCCGAGTTCGCCGCCGAATTCCTCGTCGTAGGTGAACAGCAGGTCGACACCGCCGGCCAGCGGCACGCCGGCCGCCTCCAGCGCGCGCGTGGCGAAGCTGAAGGTGGAGAAATCGCATTTGCTGACGGCCGCCGCGCGACCGTACAGCTTGCCGTCCACGACCTCGCCGCCGTAGGGCTTCTGCGTCCAGCCTTCGCCGGGCGGCACCACGTCGCCGTGGGCATTCAAGGCAACCACGCGGCCGCCCTGGCCGTAGCGGCGCTGCACCACGAGGTTGGTGATGGACTGCAGACCATGTGCCTGCACGGTCGCGGCCGGCACTTCGTGGGCCTGCGCCGCGAAGCCGAAGTCCTTGAGCAGTGCGGCCGTGCGTTGGGCATGCGGCGTGTTGTTGCCAGGCGGCGTGTCGGTGGGCACCTGCACCAGGGCCTGCAGGAAGCGGACCTGCTCGTCGAAGTGCGCATCGACCCAGCGGTCGATGGCTTCGTAGGTGGTGTTCGTCGTGGTCATGCTTGCTCGCTCGCGAGTTGGGTCAGGAGAGTCTGGAACGCGCGCACGCTGAGTTCCATGTCGTGGTTGGTGGTCGATTCCAGCGGGTTGTGGCTGATGCCGGCGTTCTCGCCGCGCACGAACAGCATGGCCTGGGGCATGATTTCGTGGAGCTTCATGGCGTCGTGGCCGGCCCCGCTGGGCATGCGGTACAGCGGCAGGCCCTGGGCCTGCACGGCGGCTTCCCAGCGCTGCTGCCAGGCAGGCGCGCTGGGCGCGGCCGAGGCGCGCATGGTCTGCTCGACCTGGTGGTGCACGCCGCGGCGCTCGCAGATGGCCTGCAGCTCGGCCAGCACGTCGCGCTCGCAGGCGTCGCGCGCCGCGTTGGTGGTGGCGCGGATGTCCAGACTGAACTTGCAGCGGCCCGGCACCACGTTGATGGAGCCGTTCGGCACCTCCAGCATGCCCACGGTGGCGACAAGATGCGGCTCGGCCGCGGCGCGCTTCTCCATGAACAGCACGAGCTCGGCCACGGCCGCGGCCGCATCGCGGCGCCGGTCCATGGGCGTGGTGCCGGCGTGGCTGGCCATGCCGATGACCTCGCCCACGTAGCGCACGCTGCCGTTGATCGAGGTCACGATGCCCAGTGGCAGGTCCATCTCGTTGAGCACGGGCCCCTGCTCGATGTGAACCTCGACGAAGCCCAGGTACCTGGCAGCGTCGCGCTTCAATGCCGCGATGTCCTCTGCGCGCAGGCCCGCATGCGCGATGGCAGCGCGCATGGTGATGCCGTCGGCATCCTGCTGGTCCAGCCAGTTGGCGTCGAAGTCGCCGGTCAGCGCGCCCGAGCCCAGGAACACCGCCTTGTAGCGTTGGCCCTCTTCTTCCGAGAAGCCGACGACCTCGAAGCCGTAGGGCAGGCGCTTGCCCGCGCGGTGCAGTTCGCGCACACAGGCCATGGGCACCAGGATGCCGAGCCGGCCGTCGTACTTGCCACCATTGCGCACCGTGTCGTAGTGGCTGCCGGTCAAGAGGCGCGGCGCACTGCGGTCGGTGCCGTGGTAGATGCCGACCACGTTGCCGACGGCGTCGATGCCCACCTCGTCGAAGCCGCAGTCCTCGCGCATCCAGGCGGCCAGCTGCGCGGCGCAGGCGCGGTGCGCTTCGGTCAGGTAGGTCACCGTGAGTTCACCGCGCTCGGCATAGCCGGGGTCGGTGTACCGGGCCAACTGCTCCGACCAGTCCCAGACCAGGTTGCCCAGGGCGGGCGCCTGGCCGAACTTGTCGTCCAGACGGATCTCGGCGATGCGGTGGATCGCACGCAGCGCTTCGGCGAACTCGTAGTCCGGGTGGTGGTTGAGCCGGCGCTGCACCGTGGCGATGATCTGCTGCTTGGACAGCCCGGTGCCGCGCGGCCCGCGCACCGGCATGATGAACGGGAAGCCGAAGCGTGCGTTGTACTGCGCATTGAGCCGGCCGATCAGCGCGAGCTCATCGGGCGTGCAGTTCGTCAGGCCCGCCTTGCTCTGCTCGTTGGTCGACTCGGCCGTGAGCGTGTTGCTGGCCATGGCCTTGCCGGCCAGCTCCGGGTGGGAACGCACCAGCGCCATCTGCTGGTCGCGGCCCGCGCGGCGCACCGATGCGGCCAGCGCCGCCTTCAGCGCCGGCAGCGAGGCGAAGGGCCGTGCAGCCCAGGCGCCTTCGGCGACCCAGGGCGAGTGTTCGTAGGTGCCGTCCAGCAAGGCGACGAAGTCGGCCTGCGTGGCGGCGTTGAGTTGCTCCAGCGTGAGCGGCATGTTCACTCCCAGACAAAGGCGGTGTTGGCATCGAAGGGATGCACCTGCTTCCAATGGCGCGCGATGTCGACGCGGCGCGTGACCCAGACCCGGTCGTGCGCCTGCACGTGGTCCAGGAAGCGTTGCAGCGCACGCATGCGGCCGGGCCGGCCGAGCAGCCGGCAGTGCATGCCGATGCTCATCATCGAGGGGCGCTCGTCGCCCTCGGCGTAGTGCACGTCGAAGGCATCGCGCAGGTACTCGAAGAACTCGTCGCCATGGCTGAAGCCCTGTGGCAACGCGAAGCGCATGTCGTTGCAGTCCAGCGTATAGGGCACGACCAGTTGCGGCGCGAAGCTCTCGTCGGTCTTGCGCACCTGCAGCCAGAACGGCAGGTCGTCGCCGTAGTAGTCGCTGTCGTACTCGAAGCCGCCGTAGTCGGCCACCAGTCGGCGCGTGTTGGGGCTGTCGCGGCCGGTGTACCAGCCCAGCGCGCGCTGGCCGGTCATCTGCTGCAGCACCTCCATGCCCAGGCGCATGTGCTCACGCTCCTTGGCCTCGCTGGTGTTCTGGTAGTGGATCCAGCGCCAGCCGTGGCAGGCGATCTCGTGGCCCAGCTCGACGAAGGCGGCCGTGACCTCGGGGCTGCGCTGCAGTGCCATGGACACGCCGAACACCGTGAGCGGCAGGCCGCGCTTCTCGAACTCGCGCAGCAGCCGCCACACGCCCACGCGCGAGCCGTACTCGTAGATGCTCTCCATGCTCAGGTGGCGCGACGGAAAGGCCGTCGGGTTGAACATCTCGGACAGGAACTGCTCGCTGCCGGCGTCGGCGTGCAGCACCGAGTTCTCGCTGCCCTCCTCGTAGTTCAGCACGAACTGCACGGCCACGCGGGCCCGGCCGGGCCATTGGGGATGGGGCGGGTTGCGGCCGTAGCCGCGCAGGTCGCGCGGGTACCGGGGAGTGGCGCTGGAGGGGCCTTGGGTCACGTGGTGGTCTTTCAGGTCAGAGCTTGTGTAGGAATTGATTGGACTCACGACGGGGAGTCCGCAGGCGCCGGGCAAGGCGCGTCGCGCAGTCCGTATCGAGATACGGCCAGCGGCGCAACGCCGCCCGGAGCCTGTGGGCGCCCCGGCCCGCAGGGCAAGAC
The DNA here is from genome assembly GCF_964253035.1 of Pseudorhodoferax sp. LjRoot39. NCBI lineage: Bacteria > Pseudomonadati > Pseudomonadota > Betaproteobacteria > Burkholderiales > Comamonadaceae > Pseudorhodoferax > Pseudorhodoferax sp. LjRoot39. Next base: position 5,417,782 of record NZ_CAXUQL020000001.1, read on the forward strand.
CCCGCAACACAACGCCCGATAGGGACGCGTGGTGCATCGGGGTCTTGCGTGAGTTCAAGCGACTCCTTCATAAGCTCTCAGGTCTTGGGCCGCAGGACAGCGGCCAGGTCGGGGGTTCGGGGATCGAGCCGCAAGTTGCGTTCCACGCTCGTGATGTGCTGCTCCATGAGCCGGGCGGCGGCGCGTCCGTCGCGCTTCTCCAGCGCCTGGACGATCTCGATGTGCTCGGACTGCGAGTGCTCGGCCGAATGGCCGCTCTGGTACATCAGCGCGATCAGCTGCGAGCGCAGCAGCAGGTCGGCGATCAGTTCGGCCAGCACCTCGTTGCCGAGCAGCCGCGCCAGGATCACGTGGAAGTGCGCCAGCAGCCGCGTGCGCCCGCTCACGTCGGCGCGCTTGACGGCATCGCGCTCGTCCTGCAGATGCGCACGCAACTGGGCGATCTGCGCATCGGTGATGCGGGCGGCCAGCTCGCGCGCCATGCCGCCCTCCACCAGCCGGCGCAGCTCGTAGACCTGGCGCGCCTCCTCGGCCGACATGGTGGCCACGAAGGCGCCGCGCGCGGGCAGCAGGGTGACCAGGCGGCTGCGGCTGAGCTGGTTCAGCGCCTGGCGCACGACCGTGCGCGAGACCGAGAACACATCGGCAATCTGCTGCTCCACGAGCTTGGTGCCGGGCATCAGGCGCTGCTCGACGATGGCACCCGTGATGGACTCGACGATCTGGTCCGTGGTGCTGGGCGCATCGCGTGGCGTGCGCACCGGTTCCACCAGGCGCAGGGATGAAGCGGGCTTGCGGGGCATGATGGATTGAAGACGATTTACGTCTTTAATTGTGTACAGTAATTCCACGATGCGCAAGTCCCGGATGGTCGGATGGGTATCCGGACGCATGTCTTTCCAATGGGCAGGGAGGGCGTTTGCGCTGAAGCCCGGAAAAAACTGAATACAGCCGACAGGCGGGAACTGCCCTACTCGGCCTGCGCGAGGTCCACACCCCACCACTCGCCCTGCAGCTGCTGCTGCAGCCAGGCGATGAAGGCCGTGACCTTGGCGGGCACCAGCTTGGGCGAGGGAAACACCGCATGCATCTCCTGCGACGGCAGCGCGTGGTCGGCCAGCAGCTGCACGATGGAGGCGTCGGCGTGCGCGGCGTTGGCGACATACCAGGGCAGCACGGCCAGGCCCATGCCGGCGCGGCAGGCCGCCAGCAGCGCTGACAGGTTGTTGGACTTGAGCGTGGCACGCACGGGCACGGCCAGCTCCTCGCCCGCGGGCGTGATGAAGGGCCAGCGTGCATCGCCCTGCACGCTGCTGTAGACCAGACAGTCATGGCCCGCGAGGTCGGCCGGCTGATGCGGCGTGCCGCGCGCGGCCAGGTACGCGGGTGCACCGGCCAGCATCCACGGGTTGCGGCCCAGGTAACGCGCACCCAGCGCCGAATCGGCCAACCGGCCCATGCGCACGGCCAGGTCCACGCCCTGCTCCACCAGGTTCACGTAGCGGTCGTCGAAGGACAGCTCCACCTGCAACTGCGGATGCGCCTGCATGTAGCGCAGCACCAGCGGCACCAGCACGCGGCGGCCGAAGGCCACGGAGCAGTTGATGCGCAGCAGGCCGCTGCCACCGCCCTGCACCAACGCGGCCACGCTGTCGGCCTCGTCGGCGTCGCGCACCAGGGCCTTGCAGCGCTCGTAGTACAGCAGGCCCACCTCGGTCGGCGTCACGCCGCGCGTGCTGCGGTGCAGCAGGCGCGCACCCAGCCGGCGTTCGGCCTCGGCCACGGCCTTGGTGGCCGTGGGTTGGGTGGTGGCCAGCTCGGCCGCGGCCTTGCTGAAGCTGCCCGTCTCCACGACGCGCACGAACACCTGCATGGTCATCAATCGGTCCATGGCTTCAGTGTAGGCATGTCTATTCCGGCGCGGAATAGTTGATATCCAGCGGCAGGCGTTCACGCCGGGTGAGGCTCTCGCGACCATTGGCGCCAGTTGCACCAACCCAGGAGACTTGCAATGGCAAAGATGAAGGCGGCGATGGCCGCAGTGCTCGTGATGGAAAAAGAAGGCATCACCCAGGCCTTCGGCGTGCCCGGCGCCGCCATCAACCCGCTCTATGCGCAGTTGCGCGAGCGCCAGACCATCAGCCACGTGCTGGCGCGCCATGTCGAGGGTGCCTCGCACATGGCCGAGGGCTACACGCGGGCCAAGGCCGGCAACATCGGTGTCTGCATCGGCACCTCGGGCCCGGCCGGCACCGACATGGTCACGGGCCTGTATTCGGCCAGCGCCGACAGCATCCCGATCCTGTGCATCACGGGCCAGGCGCCGCGCGCACGGTTGCACAAGGAAGACTTCCAGGCGGTGGACATCACCAGCATCGTCAAGCCCGTGACCAAGTGGTCCACCACGGTGCTGGAGCCGGCCCAGGTGCCGCGCGCCTTCCAGCAGGCCTTCCACCTGATGCGCTCGGGCCGCCCGGGCCCGGTGCTGATCGACCTGCCCTTCGACGTGATGATGGCCGAGATCGAGTTCGACATCGACACCTACGCGCCGCTGCCGGTCTACAAGCCGGCCGCCACGCGCGCACAGATCGACAAGGCGCTGGACATGCTGGAGAGCGCCGAGCGCCCGCTGATCGTGGCCGGTGGCGGCATCATCAACGCCGACGCGAGCGAGTTGCTCGTGGAGTTCTCCGAGCTGACTGGCATCCCGGTCATCCCCACGCTGATGGGCTGGGGCACCATCCCCGACGACCACCCGCTCATGGCCGGCATGTGCGGCCTGCAGACCAGCCACCGCTACGGCAACGCCAACATGCTGGCGTCCGACTTCGTGCTGGGCATCGGCAACCGCTGGGCCAACCGCCACACGGGCAGCCCCGAGGTGTACTGCAAGGGCCGCAAGTTCATCCACGTGGACATCGAGCCCACCCAGATCGGCCGTGTGTTCGCACCGGACTACGGCATCGTCTCCGACGCCAAGGCCGCGCTCGAACTCTTCGTGCAGGCAGCCCGCGAGCGCGCCGCGCAGCGCAGGCTGCCCGAGCGCTCCGCCTGGGCCGCCGAATGCCAGGACCGCAAGCGCGACGTGCAGTACCTGCGCAAGACCAACTACGACAGCGTGCCCATGAAGCCGCAGCGCGTCTACCAGTGCATGAACAACGCCTTCGGCAAGGACGTGACCTACGTCTCCACCATCGGCCTGTCGCAGATCGCCGCTGCGCAGTTCCTGCATGTCTACGGCCCGCGCCAGTGGATCAACTGCGGCCAGGCCGGCCCGCTGGGCTGGACCGTGCCGGCCGCCCTGGGCGTGCGCGCCGCCGACCCGAGCCGCAAGATCGTCGCGCTGTCGGGCGACTACGACTTCCAGTTCATGCTGGAGGAGCTGGCCGTGGGCGCGCAGTTCAAGCTGCCCTACCTGCACATCGTCGTGAACAACAGCTACCTGGGCCTGATCCGCCAGAGCCAGCGCGGCTTCGGCATGGACTACTGCGTGCAGCTGGCCTTCGACAACATCAACACGCCGGCCGACGAGGCGGTGCGCAGCTACGGCGTGGACCACATCAAGGTGGTCGAGGGCCTGGGTTGCAAGGCCATCCGCGTGCACCGCTCCGAGGAGATCGCACCGGCCATTCGCCAGGCCGAAGCCTGGATGGAGGAGTACCGCGTGCCGGTGGTGGTGGAGGTGCTGCTCGAGCAGGTGACCAACATCGCCATGGGCACCGAGATCGACAACGTGGTGGAGTTCGAGGACCTGGCATCGGGCAAGTCCGACGTGCCCACGGCCATCGCCGCCGCCATGCTGGATTGAGGAGAACGCCATGCCCAAGTTCGCTGCCAACCTCTCCATGCTGTTCACCGAGGTGCCCTTCCTGGAGCGCTTCGAACGTGCTGCGCACGCCGGCTTCGGGGCCGTCGAGTTCATGTTCCCCTACCCGTATTCGGCCGCCGACATCCTGGCCCGCATGCAGGAACACCGGCTGCAGCTCGTGCTGCACAACCTGCCCGCCGGCGACTGGGATGCCGGCGAGCGCGGCATCGCCTGCATCCCGGGACGCGAACGCGAGTTCCGCACCGGCGTGGGCCAGGCCATCGAGTACGCCCGCGTGCTCGGCGTGCGCCAGCTGAACTGCCTGGTCGGCAAGACGCCGGCCGGCGTGGATCCGGCCCAGGTCCACGCCACGCTGGTGGAGAACCTGCGCTATGCCGCGCTGCAACTGGCCGATGCGGGCCTCAAGCTGCTCGTGGAGCCCGTCAACAGCTACGACATCCCGGGCTTCCACCTGAACCGCAGTGGACAGACGCTGGCGCTGCTCGACGAGGTCGGCGCGCCCAACCTCTTCCTGCAGTACGACATCTACCACATGCAACGCATGGAAGGCGAGCTCGCGGCCACGCTCACGAAGCAGCTGCCGCGCATCGCCCACATCCAGCTGGCCGACAACCCCGGCCGCAACGAGCCGGGCACGGGCGAGCTCAACTACCCGTTCCTGTTCGCCCACCTGGACCGCATCGGCTACCAGGGCTGGATCGGCTGCGAATACAAGCCCGCGGGCCGCACCGAGGACGGCCTCTCCTGGATTCCCCAACACTGACAACGACCTGCTTTCAGACATGACTTCTTCCTCTCTCAAGATCGGTTTCATCGGCCTGGGTGTCATGGGCACGCCCATGGCCGGCCACCTGATCCAGGCCGGCCACCAGCTCTTCCTGCACACGCTGGGCAAGGTGCCGGCCGCGCTGGCCGAGACCAGCGCCACGCAGTGCACCTCGGCCCGCGGCGTGGCCGAGCGCGCCGACATCGTGATCACCATGCTGCCGGACACGCCCGACGTGGCGGCCGTGCTGTTCGGCGAGGACGGCGTGGCCGCCGGCATCTCGGCTGGCAAGCTCGTCATCGACATGTCCTCGATCTCGCCCGTGGAGACCCAGGACTTCGCGCGCCGCATCGAGTCTCTGGGCGCCGACTACCTGGACGCGCCGGTCTCCGGTGGCGACGTGGGCGCGCGCAACGCCACGCTGTCCATCATGTGCGGCGGCAAGCCCGAGGTGTTCGAGCGCGCCCGGCCGGTGCTGGCCGTGATGGGCAAGAACATCACGCGCGTGGGTGGCAGCGGCGACGGCCAGTCCTGCAAGGTGGCCAACCAGATCGTCGTGGCGCTGACCATCCAGGCCGTGGCCGAGGGCCTGCTGTTCGCCGCGCGTGCCGGTGCCGACCCGGCCCGCGTGCGCGAGGCGCTGCTGGGCGGCCTGGCCAGCTCGCGCATCCTCGAGGTGCTGGGCGAGCGCATGGTCAAGCGCACCGTGGAGCCGGGCTTTCGGATCGCCCTGCACCAGAAGGACCTGAACCTGGCGCTGGGCGCGGCACGCCAGCTGGGCCTGGCGCTGCCGGGCACGGCCGGCGCGCAGCAACTGTTCTCGGCCTGCGTGGCCCAGGGCGGCGCGGCCTGGGACCACTCGGGCATGGTGCGTGCACTCGAGACTTTGTCGCAGTTCAAGATCGGCGATAAACCGGCCTGAGCCAACCCACTCCTCCTGGTACGGCGCTTGCATCGCCTCCGTGGCTGCGGAGGCGTGCGGGCGCCGTATCGCGTATACGATCCACCCCTGCCCACCCTCTTCGAAAGGAACAACGACCATGGGACACCTGAGCACCCACGTTCTCGACACCGCCCACGGCTGCCCGGCCGCCGGCATGCAGGTCACGCTGCAGCGCGTGCAGGCCGACGGCAGCGCGCAGACCGTCAAGACCCTCACGCTGAATGCCGACGGCCGCAACGACGGCGGGCCGCTGCTCGATGCCGCCAGCATGGAAACCGGCCGCTGGCGCCTGGTGTTCGAGGTGGCGCCGTACTTCCGCGCACGCGGCGTGGAGCTGCCCGAGTACCCCTTCGTCGACAGCGTGCAGCTGGACTTCGGCATCGCCGACAAGGCCGGCCACTACCACGTGCCGCTGCTCGTGAGCCCCTACAGCTACAGCACCTACCGCGGCTCCTGAACCCTTCTTCGTATGCGATCAAAGGGTTTTTCCGGAGACAAAAACCTTCTATTGTGTATACGATAAGCCATATATCCAGGTCGCCGCGGGTCTCCTCTTCTGAGGGGTTTTGCGACCACAGCTCCTCACAGAACCCGCTGTGGTGGGGGGAAGAACCGGCCGGCACTGGCCGCGGCTTCCCCCACTGAAAGCCGCCCAGCGCGCGTGCACTTTTTCGAAGTCCTGGAGACACCCGATGACCACGCCCGCTGTCCACCCCGTGGATGAACGCCTGCCCACCGGCCGACTGGCCGCGCTGGGCCTGCAACATGTTCTCGTGATCTATGCCGGCGCCGTGGCGGTGCCGCTGATCGTGGGTCGCGCGCTGCAGCTCTCGCCGCACCAGGTCGCCATGCTGATCAGCGCCGACCTGTTCTGCTGCGGCATCGTCACGCTGATCCAGTCCTTCGGCATGACGCGCTGGTTCGGCATCAAGCTGCCCGTGATGATGGGCGTGACCTTCGCGGCGGTCGGCCCCATGGTGGCCTTCGCCAACGCCATGCCCGGCGTGGAGGGGGCGCGCGCGATCTTCGGCGCCATCATCGGCGCGGGCGTCATCTCCATGCTGATCGCGCCGGCCATCAGCAAGATGCTGCGCTTCTTCCCGCCCGTGGTCACGGGCACCATCATCGCCGTCATCGGCATCAGCCTGATGCGCGTGGGCGTGGGCTGGGCCATGGGCGGGCCGGCCTCGATGGCGCAGACCGTCGATGCCGAGGCCCTGGGCCGGCTGGTGGACGCCACGCGCGCGGCGGCCGAGGCCAAGGGCGTGCCCATGGGCCAGCTGCTGGGCCCGATCCCGATGATGGACAACCCGCGCTACGGCGCGCTCGACACCATGGGCATCGCCGCAGCGGTGCTGGTCTTCATCCTGCTGCTGGTGCGCTTCGGCCGCGGCTTCGTCGCCAACATCTCGGTGCTGCTGGGCATCGTGGCCGGCTGCGCCGTGGCCGTGGCCATGGGCAAGATGGATTTCCACAAGGTGGCCGAGGCGGCCTGGTTCGACATCGTCACGCCGCTGGCCTTCGGCATGCCGACCTTCGACCCGGTCATGATCCTGACCATGACGCTGGTGATGGTCGTCGTGATGATCGAGTCCACCGGCATGTTCCTCGCGCTGTCGGACATCACGGGCAAGAAGATCTCGCAGGCCGAACTGGCCGCGGGCCTGCGCACCGACGGCCTGGGCACCGTGATCGGCGGCTTCTTCAACACCTTTCCCTACACCAGCTTCAGCCAGAACGTGGGCCTGGTCGGCGTGACCGGCGTGCGCAGCCGCTGGGTCTGCGTGGCTGGCGGCATGATCATGGTGGTGCTGGGCCTGTTGCCCAAGATGGGGGCCCTGGTGGAGAGCGTGCCCACCTTCGTGCTGGGCGGCGCCGGCCTCGTGATGTTCGGCATGGTCGCGGCCACCGGCATCCGCATCCTGTCGGCCGTGGACTTCCGCGGCAACCGCAATAACCTCTACATCGTCGCGCTGGCGATCGGCTTCGGCCTGATTCCGCTGGTGGCGCCGCGCTGGATGCAGCAGATGGCGCACGGCCTGCACCCGCTGCTGGAGTCCGGCATCCTGCTGACGGCGATTGCCGCCGTGCTGCTCAACATCTACTTCAACGGCACGGGCGACAACACCGCCGATGCGATCGAGGCCGCCAAGGCCGCAGAAGCGCACTGACACCGTTCTCCTCCCGGAGCCCCAGGGCCGAATGCGCATCGCGCATCCGGCCCTTGTCCTTTGTGCCTGGCGTCATTGGATGTGACTGTGTAACATGTTATGTTATAACTATGCATTCTGCAAACCAGGCACGTCAGAGGAGAACCATGCCAAGCCACGCCGCTTCCCGTTCCACCCGTTTCGCACTGGGCCTTGTCGCCGCTCTTGCCCTGGCCGCCTGTGGTGGCGGCGGTGGCGACGACGACCATGCCCACGAGGACTACGACATCGACACGGCCGGCCGTCTGGCGATCGCCGAGAGCGGCTCTCCCACGTTGCGCCTGCACGACCTGGACAGCGGGGCCGTGGTCGGCAGCTTCACGCTGGCCAACAGCCCCAGCGCCGTCTACGCCAGCCCCGGTGGCCGGTACGCACTGGCGCTGCAGCGCCCGCAGGACGTCACGCAGATCGTCGATGGCGGCATCTGGCAGGAGGACCACGGCGACCACGACCACGACTACAAGCAGGATCCGCGGCTGCTGACCATGCGCGTGGACGGCCCCCAGCCCACGCACTACGACGACCGCGCCGGCCAGGCCGCGCTGTTCATGGATGGCCGCGCCGCCACTGCGCAGAACGCCTCGGCGCTGCTGCTCACGGACGCCGGCATCGCGGCGGGCCAGGTGTCGGCCACGCTGCCCCTGACCGCGCCCATGCACGGCTTCGCCGAGCCCAACGGCGACCACCTGGTGACGAGCGCGCTCGTGGCCGGCGCCACCTCGCCGACCCAGGTGGAAATCTACCGCCGCCAGGGCAGCGCATACAGCTTCGTGCAGCGGCTTGACGCCGTGTGCCCGGGCATGCACGGCAGCTACACGCAGGGCACGACCACCGTGGCCGGCTGCAGCGACGGCGCCATGCTCGTGCGCCCGGTGGCCAGCGGCGGCTTCGCTGCCACGCGCGTGACGGCGCCCTCCGGCATCAGCACCATCGCCGGCCACCCCGAACTGGCGCGTTTCGTGGGCGTCGGCAACAGCGGCACGCCGTCGACCACGCGCTTCTACGACATCGATCCCGCCACCAACGCGGTGACGCCGATCGCGATCGCCGGCTGGGGCGAGGGCCGCCTGCGCCGCGCCCACGGCTTCGACCGCGAAGGCCGCACGCTGTTCGTGCTCGACGACCAGGGCACGCTTTACGCGCTGCAATACGGCGCTGGCGCGTGGACCACGCGCGCCACGCTGACCGGCGCGGTGCCGGCCATGCCCGCGGCCGCCCCCTTTCCCGCCTTCGCTGCCAACGGCGCGCGCGACGAGGTCTACCTGAGCGATCCGAGCGGCAAGCAGCTGCTGGTGGTGGATGCCGCGCAGCTGCAGGTCAAGCAGCGCGTGGCCCTGGGCTTCACGCCCTCCTACCTGGCCTGGCTGGGGATCGCACGATGAAGCGCTTCGCCTTGACGGCCGCACTGGCCGCGGCCACCAGCGCGCAGGCGCAGGATCCGTCGCCAGCGGAGCGCTGGCAGTTCGGCGCCGTGCTCGACGTGGCCGCCTCCTCGCGCGTCCCGGCCCTGGGCCAGCGCGTGCAGGGCCTGGGCCTGGGCCACAGCGACATCAGCCTGTTCGGCCCCATCGGCAGCGCGCTGCAGGCCCAGGTGACGACCGCTGTGCACAGCCACGACGACGACCTGGAGGCCGAGCTGGAAGAGGCCTTCGTGCAGACGCGCAGCCTGCCGGCCGGCCTGCAGGCGCGCGCCGGGCGCTTCTCCTCGCAGCTGGGCTATCTCAACGAGCAGCATCCGCACGCCGACGACTTCGTGGAGCGTCCGCTGCTGTACCGCGCCTTCCTGGGCGGCCACTGGTACGACGACGGCGTGCGCCTGAACTGGACCGCGCCGACCGACCTGTACCTGCGCCTGGGCGCCGAGGTGTTCCGCGGCAAGCAGCTGGTGCAAGAGGCCAGCCGCTCGCAAAGCCCGGGCGCCTTCGTGCTGACCGCGCGCACGGGGGGCGACATCGGCACATCGCACAGCTGGCAGGCCGGCCTGTCCTGGCTGCATAACCGGCGCGAGGCGGCACTGGAGGAAGACCACGACCACGGTGGCGACGACCATGACCACGGGCATGACCATGCGCATGCCCATGGCGCGGCCTACAGCGGCAAGCAGCTGTACCTGTTCGACCTGGCCTACAAGTGGGCGCCGGACGGCAACAACAGCCGCCAGCAGCTGCGCCTGGCCTACGAGTACGCCGAGGTGCACGACCTCAACCGTTACGCCGCCAGCAGCGACAAGCACCGCGCGCACTACCTGAGCGCCGTCTACCGCTTCGCGCCGAGCTGGGAGGTGGGCGTGCGCACCGACCTGCTGCGCGTGCGCCAGCCGCACGGCGACCATTTCCACGGTGCCCGCCTGGCCGAAGATGCGGTGATGCTGGCCTACAAGCCCACGCACATGCAGAGCCTGCGCCTGCAGTTCACGCGCCAGCGCGACGCGGTCGGATTCGACACCGGCAAGCATGCGCTGCAGTTGCAATACGTCCTGTCCTTCGGTGCCCATGCTGCGCATGCTTTTTGACCTCCCCCAGTCTGCGCGCTCCGCGCTCCGGCCCCCCCCGGCAGGGGGCGCCGTCAGCGGCCTGGCAGAGCCAGTTCCGCGACGGCCGCTGGCATGGGTGGGCCAGGTGCAGGCCGAACGGCCCCACAACAAGCGCGCACGGGCATGGTTGCTCCCATGGGCTGCCGCCTGTGCGCTGTGCGCCGCCGCGGGCGCCAGCCACGCCCTGACCGTGTTCGCCTGCGAGCCGGAATGGGCTGCGTTGGTGAAGCAGCTGGCGCCGCAGGCCCAGGTCAGCAGCGCCACCCACGCGCGACAGGACCCGCACCACATCGAGGCCCGGCCCAGCCTGATCGCCGCGCTGCGCCGGGCCGACCTGGCCGTGTGCACCGGCGCCTCGCTGGAGACCGGCTGGCTGCCGATGCTGCAGCAGCGCGCGGGCAATGCACGCGTGCAGGACGGCACGCCCGGCATGTTCTACGCGGCCGACCATGTGACGCTGATCGACCCGCGCCCGCCCGGCACCCCGTTCGATGGCGACGTGCACAGCGAAGGCAACCCGCACGTGCAGCTCGACCCCGACCGGCTGCTGGCGATCGCCCAGGCGCTGTCGCAGCGGCTGCAGCAGCTCGAGCCGGCACGCGCGGCCGCGCATGCTGCACGCTGGCAGGCCTTCGAGCGCGACTGGCGCGCACGCATGGCGGCCTGGCGCGAACGTGCGGCGCCGTTGCGCGGCATGCAGGTCGCGGCCCAGCACACCACCTACGCCTACCTGTGGCACTGGTTGGACATGGCGCAGGTGGCCGACCTGGAACCCAAGCCCGGCATGCCGCCCACGCCGGGGCATCTGCAGCGGGTGCTGGAGACCACGCGCGCGGCGCCGCCGCGTGCGGTCGTCGTGTCGCTCTACCAGGACGCGCGGCCGGCGCAATGGCTGGTGCAGCAGCTGGGCCGCGGCACGCGGCTGCTGCAGCTGCCGTCCACCGTGGCCGATGAGGGACAGGCGAGCGACCTGGCGGCGCTGTTCGATCTGCTGATCGCGCAGCTGCTGCCGCCGCGCTGAGCATGGAAGCGCTTGCCTGGCTGGCCGCACCGGTGGCCGCGCTGGCCGTGGCCTGCCTGGCGCTGGTGCCGCTGGGGGGTCAGGTGCTGGCGCGCGGCGTCGTTTTCATCGATCTGGCCGTGGCGCAGGTGGCGGCCTGCGGTGCGCTGGCCTGCGCCCTGCTGGTGAACCACCCGCCCGCATGGGCCACGGCGCTGGCAGCGGCGGTCTCGGCCCTGGCCGGCGCCGGCACGGTGCGCGCCATTGCGCGCCGCGCACCGCGCCAGCGAGAAGCCCTGATCGGTCTGGTCTACGTGGCCGGCGCCAGCTGCGCGGTGTTGGCTGCCGCTCAGGCACCGCACGGGCGCGAGCTGCTGGCCGCGCTGCTGGCGGCCGACGTGCTCTGGGCGCCGTGGTCAGCCACGGGGCTGCTGGCCGGCGCGGCACTGCTGGTGATGCTCAGCGCCGGTCGGCTCGCACGCGACGCCTGGTTCTACCCCGTGTTCGCCCTGGCGCTCAGCGCTGCGGTGCCGGCGCTGGGCCTGTACCTGGTGTTCGCCCTGCTGATCGCGCCGGCGCTGTGGCTGACGCGCGGCATGCGCCAGCCACTGGCGCTGTCGCTGGCGGCCCTGGCCTGCGCGTTGGGGCTGACCCTGTCGTGGGCGCTGGACTGGCCCAGCGGCGCCTGCGTCGCCTTGGCGCTGTGCGGGTTGGGATTGGCCGCGGCGCTGCCCAGGGAAAGGCCGGCCTAGAATTCCGGCCATGCCCCGCAAGACCGCCTCCCGTGCCCCCGTGCAGACCGCCAAGCAGCCCACGCCGCGGCAGCACCAGCAGGCACTGGCCGACGCCCAGGCACGCTGCGCGGCCCAGGGTGCGCAGATGACCGAGCAGCGCGCGCTGGTGCTGGAGCTGCTGCTGGCGCGCGACGGCGCAGGCAAGGCCTACGACCTGCTGGCCGACATGCGCGCGCTGAACCCGGGCGTGGCGCCAATGACGGTCTACCGCGCCCTCGATTTCCTGGTCGAACAGGGCCTGGTCCACAAGGTCGCGGCCACCAGCAGCTTCGTGGTCTGCAAGCACGGCCCGCACCCGCACAACGACCCGGTGTTCCTGGTCTGCGGCCGCTGCGGCGATGCCACCGAGTGGGACAACCCGGCCCTGGGCAACCAGGTCGAGCAGGCGCTTGCCGGCCTGGGCCTGCATGCCCACGGCATGGAGATCAGCGTGGATTGCGCACGCTGCCAGGCCCAGGATCTGCAGCGGCGTTAGTCCCCGCACCGAAATCACCCCTGCCGGTCGACGGCCGCCACAAGGCCGATGCCTCCACCGGTCGACGGCACCGGGACCGACGTGCCGCAGATCACGCAGGCCGGGTGAGCCAAAGGCCGTGCTCGTCGCCCTGTCCTACGCGGCCCAGCCGGCGACGCGCTTAGGCTCGGCGGTTTTGCAGCCGCCCCCCGGAGGTTTGCCATGCCGCCCACGGACCCGCTCAGCCCGCGCCTGAAGTTCGCCCGGCTGGCCTGCGCGCTGTCGGCGCTCATGGCCTTGGCGGTGCTGGTGGGCTGGGCGTTCGACCTGCCAGCGCTGCGCAGCGTGATCCCGGGCGCGGCGCAGATGAAGGCCAACGCCGCCCTGGGCCTGCTGGCCTGTTCGGCTGCGCTGTGGTTGCGCACCCGGCCCGGCCCTGCGGCCGACCGCTGGGCCCAGGCACTGGTCGGTGCCGTGGCCCTGCTGGGCCTGGTGACGCTGGCCGAGATCCTGTTCGACTGGAACCCCGGGCTGGACGAGGCGCTGTTCCGCGATGACGACACGGCCTTCAACCCCGCGCGCGGCCGCATGTCGCCCTACAGCGCCATCGCGCTGGTGGCCTTGGCCGGCGCCATCGCCGCCATGCCGCACCCGCGCCTGCTGACGCTGGCCCGCACCGCGGCCGCCCTGGTGGCCGGCATCGGCATCGTGTCGTTCACCGGCCACCTGTGGAACGTCAGCGCCATCGTGACCGACCGCATCGCGCCGCCGGTGGCCTTGCACACGGCCTGGGCCTTCATGCTGCTGGGCACGGCGGCGCATCTGCTGGCCGCGACGCTGCACGCCCAGCCCGGCTCGCGCGTGCGCAGCCGCATCGAGACCCTGGTGCTGTCGGGCTTCATCCCGACCGCGCTGTTCGTGCTCATGGGTGGTGGGCTGACCTATACGACGGGCGTGCGCTTCGCCGACACGGCGCGCCTGATCGCGCACACGCAGGAGGTGCGCGCCGAGCTGGCCGGCGTCTACGGCGCGATCGCCGACGCCGAACTCGCGCGCCGCAACCAGATGCTGACCGGTGAGCTGCAGTTCTCGGCCGACTACGAGAGCTGGGCCGCCGCGACGCGCCGCAACCTGGCCGAGCTGCGCGGCCTGGTCAGCGACAACCCCGAGCAACTGGCGCGCCATGCGCGCCTGACGCAGCTGACCGAGGCGCATCTGCGCATGCTCGAGGCCGTGGGCTCCGCGCTGATCCGCGAAGGCCTGGCGCCCGCGCGCGATCTGCTGCGCAACGAGGGCACGCGCCAGAACCTGCAGCAACTGCGCGAAAGCGTGCGGGACATGGATGCCGCCGAGGCTGCGCTGCTGGAAACCCGGCTGCGCCGGGCCGAGTCGCAGCGCGATTCCACGCTGGTGGCCCTGCTGGTCACGCTGGTGCTGCTGACGGCCTTGTTCGTGCTGCTGTTCCGCGGCGTCCGCCAGGAGGTGCGGGCCCGGGCCGTGGCCGAGAACCACCTGCAGCAGCTCAACGCCGGTCTGGAGCAGCACGTGCAGGAGCGCACCAGCGAGCTGCAGTTCCAGCAGGCCTTCCTGCGCCGCGTGATCGACCTGAACCGCAACCTGATCTTCGCCAAGGACGCCGAGGGCCGCTTCGTGCTGGCCAACCAGGCGCTGGCCGAGGCCTACGGTACCGACGTGGAGACCCTGGTCGGGCGCAGCGAGCTGGACTTCAACCCCGACCATGCGCAGGTGCGGCGCTTCTTCGCCGCCGACCGGCAGGTCATCGAGAGTGGCCGCGACCTGCTGATCGAGGAGGAACGGCTGGTCGCCGCCGACGGCAGCACGCGCTGGTTCAGCACCATCAAGCGCCCCATCCTGTCGCTGGACGGACGCCAGCGCATTCTGCTGGGCGTGGCCACCGACATCACCCAGCGCAGGCAGGCCGAGGACGAACTGCGCCAGATGGCCGCCACGCTGGAGCAGCGCGTGCAGGAGCGCACGCTGGCCCTGCAGCAGGCCAATGCGGCGCTGGTGGCCGCGCGCCAGGAGGCCGATGCCGCCAGCCGCACCAAGTCGGCGTTCCTGGCCAACATGAGCCATGAGATCCGCACGCCGATGAACGCCATCATCGGCCTGACGCACCTGCTGGCGCGCGATGCGCGCGACCGCACCCAGCGCGAGCGGCTGGACAAGGTGGGCGCCGCCGCCCAGCACCTGCTGCAGGTCATCAACGACATCCTGGACATCTCCAAGATCGAGGCCGGCAAGCTCACGCTGGAGAACATCGAGTTCTCGCTGGACGGCGTGCTGGCCCGCGCCATCGAGCTGGTGGCCGCGCCGGCCCGCAGCAAGGGCCTGGAGCTGATCCTGGACCAGGACCACCTGCCGCGCCGTCTGCGCGGCGACCCGACGCGGCTGTCGCAGATCCTCATCAACCTGCTGACCAACGCCGTCAAGTTCACAGAGACGGGCTGGGTGCGCGTGCGCGGCGCGGTCGTCCGGGAAGACGCGGACCGGCTGCTGGTGCGCTTGGAGGTGCAGGACACCGGACCGGGCATCTCGCGCGGCCGCCAGGCGGCGCTGTTCAACGCCTTCGAGCAGGCCGACAACTCCTTCTCGCGGCGCCATGGCGGCACCGGCCTGGGCCTGGCCTTGTCGCGCCAGCTGGCGCGCGCCATGGACGGAGACGCCGGCGTGGACAGCGCGCCCGGCTCCGGCAGCAGCTTCTGGTTCACGGCCTGGCTGGGCCGCGCGGCACAGGCGCCCCGGCCCGCCATCCAGCCCGTGCTGCAGGGCCTGCGCGCGCTGGTCATCGACGACCTGCCCGAAGCCCTGGCCGTGATCGGCGAGCAGCTGCAGCTGCTGGGCGTGCAGGTCGATGCGGTGGGCAACTGCGACGAGGCGGCACGCCGCATCGAGACCCGCATGGCGGCGCGCCAGGCCTACGACGTGCTGCTGATCGACTGGCGCATGGAGCCGGCCGACGGCATCGAGACGCTGGCGCGGCTGCGCGCGCTGCTGGGCGACGGCATCCCGCCCAGCATCCTGGTGACGGCCTTCGACGAACCGACGCTGGTGGCACGCGCCCGCGCCGCGCACTTCGACGCCGTGATGCTCAAGCCGCTGACCTCGGGCGCCCTGCAGGAACGCCTGGTCGAGCTGCTGCGCAGCGCGGAGACCGAGGCCGAAACGGCCGGCCTGCACGCCTCCGATGCCGCCAGCCTGCTGCAGCAGCGCCACGCCGGCCAGCGCATCCTGCTGGCCGAGGACAACCCCGTGAACCGCGAGGTCGCGCAGGACCTGCTCCACCTCGTGGGCCTGGTGGTGGAGACCGCCTGGGACGGCGGCCGTGCCGTGGAAATGGCGCTGTCGCGCCCGTACGACCTGATCCTCATGGACGTGCAGATGCCGGTGATGGACGGCACCGAGGCCACGCGCGCGATCCGCCAGCGCGACGGCGAGGGCACGCCCATCATCGCCATGACCGCCAACGCCTTCGCCGAGGACCGCCAGGCCTGCCTGGACGCGGGCATGAACGACCACGTGGGCAAGCCCGTCGACCCCGAGGCCCTGTACGGCAAGCTGCTGCGCTGGCTGCCGCTGCGCGAGTCGGCCTCCTCCGGTCTGCAGCCGCTGGCGCAGACCGGTACCTCCGGGCACAGCGAGCCGCTGCAGGCGCGGCTGGAGCGCGTGCCGGGCTACGACGTGGAGCAGGCGCTGCGCCATGTGGCCGGGCAGATGCCCATCCTGGAACGCGCGCTGGGCCGCTTCGTCGAGACCTATGCGCAGGGACTGCCGGAACTGCTGGACACCAGCGGCACGCCTGCCGAGGTCGGGGCGCGCTGGCGCAAGGTCTGCCACTCGGTGCGCGGCGCACTGACCACGGTGGGCGCGCCCGCGCTGCTGCAGGCCCTGCGCGGCTTCGAGCAGCAACTGGCCGACGGCGCCGCGCCCGCCACGCTGGCCGCGCCGGGCCTGCAGCTGCACCGCGACCTCGTGCAACTGGTGCGCCGGCTGGCGCGCGAACTGGGCCGCAGCGCCCAGGGCTGACGGCGGCCCGCCACCGGCTGAACGCTTGCCGCAGTGCACGGCTCCTGGTCGGACTCCACCGCATCCGGGCGATCCCCAGCACATAAGTTATAAAACTGTTTCAGAATTTGGCCGTTGCAAACAAGGAGTCCCATGCCGTTGGCGATGCGGTTCGCGGCGCCCGGCCGTGGCTCGGTGCCGGCCACCGCCCACAGCGTGCAGGCCTTTCTCTGCAGCGCGCGCCTCCAGCAAGAGCAGGCCGATCCTGCGCCCGGCACCTGCACCGGCCCCGCCGGCGTGGTCGCCGTGCGCCTGCGCAAGCCGTCAGCGCACGAAGAACAGCGCCACGCTGACCGCCAGGCCCGCCGTCCAGGCCAGGCTGCGCAGCGTGCTCCTGTCGCGGATGTAGAGCGACACATAGACCACGCGCAGCAGCAGGTAGGCCAGGGCCAGCGCATCGATGCGCGCCTGCGTGGCGCCGAACTGGTGGGCCGCCAGCACGCCGGCCATGAACAGCGGCAGGCCTTCGAAGCCGTTGTGCTGCGCCGCCAGCGCGCGGGCACGCCAGCCGTCCTGGCGCGCCGCCCAGGCGCGTGGCGCGCGGTTGTCGCCGCGCCCGAAGGCACCGGCCTTGGCGATCCAGGCGCTCACGTAGGGCAGCATGGCCGCGGCCAGCAGGCACCAGTAGGCCAGCGTCAGATGGTGGGTATGCATGGAAGGCAGTCTCCTCGGGGTGGCAGATGGGCCGCGATTGTCAGCGCCGACCCCAGCGCCGCTCCCGCACTGCGGCGCCTGGCCACCGTCCGCGCCGACATTCCGATGTTTTAGGAGGATCAAGAATGCACATCGCCATCCTGGAGGACGACCCCGTGCAGCGCGAGCTGCTGACGCTGCTGGTGCAGCAGGGCCGCCACACCTGCAAGGGCTTCGAGACGGCCGCCATGTTCCAGGCCGGCGTGCAGGCCGAGACCTTCGACCTGGCGCTGATCGACTGGATGCTGCCCGACGGCAACGGCGGCGAGGTCCTGCAATGGGTGCGCAAGACCATCGGCTGGCAGCTGCCCTGCATCGTGATCACCGCGCGCGAGGAAGAGCCAGTGACGGTGGCCGCGCTGGAGGCCGGCGCCGACGACTACATCGTCAAGCCGGCCAAGCCACTGGAACTGCTGGCGCGCATCGCTGCCGCCTCGCGCCGCGCCCGCCCTGGCCAGCTGCCGGTGCTGCGTGCGGGCGAATACGAGATCGACATCGCGCGCCAGCGCCTGGCCATGGCCGGCCAGTCCATGGACCTCACGCAGAAGGAGTTCGACCTGGCGGTGTGCCTGTTCCAGAACATGGGCAAGCTGCTGTCGCGCGATTTCCTGCTCGACAAGGTCTGGGGCGTGTCCACCGAGGTCGACGCGCGCACCGTCGACACCCATGTCAGCCGGCTGCGCCGCAAACTCAAGCTGGACGGCACGCACGGCTGGAAGATGGTCTCGGTCTACGGCTTCGGCTACCGCTTCGAGCGCGTGGGCGGCTGATCAGGCGAGCCGCTGCGCAACGGCGGCCACCAGCGCGTCGAGTTCGGTGCGCAGCGCCTCCAGCGGGGCCTGCAGGTCCTGCAGCGGTGCGCCCTTGGCCAGTGCGGCCTCCACGGCCGCGCCCATGTCGCGCAACCGGGCCGCGCCGATCATGCCGACCACGCCGCGCAGCCCGTGCAGCGCACGCGCCAGGGCGGTGCGGTCGCCCTCCTGCAGCAGCCGCACCAGCGTGGCGCCGGTGGCCGCGTAGTGCGACACGAACTGCTGCAGCACGCGCAACAGGATGTCGCTCTGGCCGGCCGCGTACTCCAGCGCCAGCGGCAGGTCGATCAGTGAGGCCATGCGCGCGACGATGTCGGCCGAGCCCACCGGCGTGGCCGGTTGCGGCGCGGGACTCGGTATGGCCGGCCGCGCGGGCTCCTGCCCGGCCAGCGGCGCCGGTGGCCGGCCTTCGCCAAGCCGCGCCGGCAGCCAGCGCAGCAGCGCGGCATGCAGCTCGCGCGGGTCCACGGGCTTGGCCAGGTGCTCGTTCATGCCGGCATCCAGGCAGGCCTGGCGGTCCTCGGGAAAGGCGTTGGCGGTCATCGCGATGATGGGCAGCTGCGCCAGCGCCGGCTCCTGCCGGATGCGGCGCGTGGCCTCCAGACCGTCCAGGTGCGGCATCTGCACGTCCATCAGCACCAGGTCGTAGGGCCGGCTGCGCGCCATGTCCAGGGCCTGGGCGCCATCGCCAGCCACGTCCACATGCACGCCGGCCGCGTGCAGCAGCTGCACGGCCACCTCCTGGTTGACGAGGTTGTCCTCGGCCAGCAGCACGCGCGCGCCGGCCGTGCTGGCCAGCAGCGTCTGCGGCCGGGCCTGGGTGTCGACGGCGCCGGCGTCGGCCACCAGCCGCAGCAAGGTGTCGCGCAGCAGGCCGGCCGTGACGGGCTTGGCGAGCACGGCGCCGAAGCCGGCGTCGCGTGCCAGCTGGTGCAACGATGCGCGGTCGCGCGTGGCCAGCAGCACCATGGCGCGCGGCGGCGCCAGCGCGGCCAGCCGGGTGCCGGCCTGCACGCCGTCCAGGCCCGGCATGGCCTCGTCCAGCAGCAGCAGCTCGTAGGGCCGGCCGGCCTGCAGGGCCTGCTGCGC
Source organism: Pseudorhodoferax sp. LjRoot39 (assembly GCF_964253035.1). Lineage (NCBI taxonomy): Bacteria > Pseudomonadati > Pseudomonadota > Betaproteobacteria > Burkholderiales > Comamonadaceae > Pseudorhodoferax > Pseudorhodoferax sp. LjRoot39. The sequence continues at coordinate 5,436,991 of NZ_CAXUQL020000001.1, forward strand.
CTGGACCAGGGCCTGGGTGCCGTCCGGCGCCGTGTCGGCCACCATGCCCAGACCATCCAGCAGCTCGGCCAGCGTGTCGCGCGCCTCGGGCAGGTCGTCCACCACCAGCGCGCGCAGACCCTGCAGCGGTACGGGCTGCGGCACCTGCGCCGCCTGGGCGATGCCCAGGCGCGCCGTGAACCAGAAGCGGCTGCCGCTGCCGGGCCGGCTCTCGGCGCCGACTTCGCCGCCCATCTGCTCGGCAATGCTGCGCGTGAGCGCCAGGCCCAGGCCGGTGCCGCCGTGGCGCCGCGTGCTGGTGCCGTCGGCCTGGGCGAAGGGGGTGAACAAGCGGCCCAGGTCTGCGGCGGCGATGCCGATGCCGGTGTCCTGCACGGCAAAGCGCAGCAGCAGCTGGCCGCCTTCCTGGCCCAGCAGCTCCACGCGCAGCATCACCAGGCCGCGCTCGGTGAACTTCACGGCGTTGAACAACAGGTTCAGCAGCGCCTGCAGCAAGCGTGCGGCGTCGCCGCGCAGCAGGTCCGGCACGGGTTCGACATGCAGCACCAGCTCGATGTCCTTCTGCCGCGCCGCGTCCACCACGGCGGCGCAGCTGCGCGCGAGCAGCGCGTCGAGCGAGAAGTCGGCATGGTCCAGCCGCAGCTGCCCGGACTCGATGCGCGACAGGTCCAGGATGTCGTTGAGCTGATGCAGCAGCTGGCTGGCCGCACCGACGATGCGGCCGAGCTGCTGCTGCTGGGCCGCGTCGTCGATCTCGCGGCGCAGCAGGTGGGCGAAGCCGAGGATGGCGTTGAGCGGCGTGCGGATCTCGTGGCTCATGTTGGCCAGGAAGATGGTCTTGGCCTGGTTGGCCGCGTTGGCGCGGTCGCGGGCCTGCTTCAGCTGCTCGTGGCGCTCGTGCAGCAACAGCTCGGCCTGCTTGTCGCGCGTGATGTTGGTGGCCAGCACGACGAAGCCCTTGACCTCGCCCTCGCGCCGGTCGGGGATGTACTGCACGCGCGTGTCGGCGCGTTCGCCGCGCACGCTGTACTCGGTCTGCTCGAACTCCTGCGGCGTGCCGACCAGCGCGGCGGCCACACGGGGCGCCACGCGTTCGGCGAAGGCAGCGCCGCGCACCTCCACCAGCGTGCGGCCGATCACGCCCTCGGTGGTTTCGCCGAACCATTCGCGCTGGGTGCGGTTGACGAAGCGGCAGCGCAGCCCGCTGTCCCAGTAGACCAGCCGGCCCGGCACGCTGTCGGCCACCAGGTGGGCAAAGCGCTCGGCCTCCTGCAACTGGGCGTTGAGGGCCTGCATGCGCTGCTCGGCCTGGGTGCGCTCGTGCAGCATGCCGGTCAGCTCGCGCGTGCGCGACTGCACCTCGCGCTCGAGCTGCTCCAGCGCCTGGCGCTGGCTTTGCTGCTGCACCGTGACGTCGGTGACCGAGCAGACCACGGCGCTGAGCGCGCCTTCGGGGCCGCCGTGCACGGGTTCGGCGTTCACGCACAGCCACTGGCGCCGGCCCAGGCGGTCGGTGCGCGCGACCAGCACGTCGCGGCGGGCCTGGCCGTCGGCCAGCACGCGGCCGACCGGTGTCTGGCCGGCCGCCAGCGGCTGGCCCTGCGGGTCGTGCAGCACCAGGCCCCAGCCTTTCGGGTGCGTGCCCAGCATGTCTTCGGCGCGCAGGTCCAGCAGGCGCTGGGCCGCAGGGTTGACCGCCGTGGCCATGCCCCGCGCGTCGTAGGCGATCACGCCTTCGTTCAGGGACGCCAGCAGCGAGCGGTGGAACTCTTCGCTGCGCGCCAGCGCCTCGTTGGCCTGGCGCACATCGTGCACGTCGCTGCTGGTGCCGAACCAGCGCGTGGGCCGGCCCTCGGTGCCACCCACCGAGCCGAAGCGCACATTGCACCAGCGGTAGCTGCCATTGGCATGGCGCAGCCGGAAGTCGGACAGGCGATCCGTGCCACTGGCCTGCAGGGCGCGCCATTCGCCCAGCACGGTCGGGCGGTCGTCCGGATGGATCAGGTCCAGCCAGCCGGCGCCCAGCAGTTCGCGCAAGGGTTTGCCGCTGAACTGGACCCAGCGTTCGTTGAGGTATTCGCACTGCGCGTCGGCGTCGCAAATCCAGACCAGCTGTGGCAGCAGGTCCAGCATCCGGCGGTGCTGGCCGGCGTCGGTCCGCAGGGCCGTCTCGAGCTTGCGCCAGCGCCGCTCCCAGCGCCAGGCCGCACCCAGGCCCAGCAGCAGCAGCGCAGCCAGGGCCGACCAGGCCAGCGCATAGCGTTGCTGCTGCACGGCGCGCGCCTGCGCCAGGAGGTTTTCGCTCTGGGTCTCCACGCGCTCGGCCTCCTGCAACAGCGCCACCAGGGCCGAACGGCTGGGGCCGGCGTCCACGCCGGTCCAGGGCGAGCGCGCCAGATCCAGGCCGGCCCACTGCGCATGCAGCGCCTGGGCCTGCTGGGACAGCGTGTTGGGCAGGCCGAGCGGCCCGCCCGCCACGCGCTGGCCCAGCACATCCATGCGCTCCAGCGCATGCAGCCAGGCCGCGCGTTCGGCCACGCCTTGCGTTGCATCGCCCTCGGCCGGCCCGGCCTGCAGCCGCGGCGCCAGCGCGGCCCGCACCACGGCGAGCTGGCGCAACGGGCGCATCTGCTGCTCGAAGTGGTCGGCCTGGAAACGGTCCATCGCGGCCAGCCCGAGCGAGGCCAGGGCCGCCACCAGCCACAGTGCCACGGCCGCGCGCAGCAGCCGCCGCGGCGCCGCGGACGGGCGCACGCCGGCCAACTCGGGGAACGGGCCTTCGGTGCGGACGGGATGTGGCATGCGCGCTCAGGCTTCAGGAATGGGATGGCACATTGGGCCCGAGACCGGCGCCACAAATGTGGCGCAAGTGTGTTAGGGCCTGGCCCTGGCCAACTGGACCGGGCCCTGCAGCCGGCCGCGTTCCCGTGCCTTCACGGTGCCCCCCCTTCCTGCGGGCCGGACCGCAGCCTCTTCAGGCCGCAGAGTTCGTCCAGGTCCTGGAAACGCCAGTCGGATGGCGTCTCGTAGCGCTCGATGGCGTCACCCAGGGCGGCGTCGGCCAGGTCGACTTCGCGCGGGTAGACCCGCACGTTGGAACCCAGGTCGAAGAAGGCCTTGACGCGCGGCGCCAGCAGGTTGGCCGGGTTCTGCTCCACGACCACGGCAAGCCTTCCCGAGCGCAGCCGCACCAGGGAGCCGATCGGGTAGATGCCCACCGTGCGCACGAAGGCCTGGAACACCTTGGGGTCGAAATGGCCCTTCCACTGCACCATCTGGCGCAGCGATTCCGCCGGGCTCCAGGCACGCTTGTAGGGCCGGTCGGAAGTGATGGCGTCGTAGACGTCGCAGATGGCACCCATCTTGGCGACGGTGCTGATCTGGTCGCCGGCCAGGCCGTGGGGGTAGCCGGTGCCATCGACCTTCTCGTGGTGGTGCAGACAGACGTCCAGCACCACCGGCCCGGCGCCGCCGCCTTCCGTGAGCAGTTCGTGCCCGCGCACGGGATGGCTGCGCATGACGCGAAACTCCGCGTCCGACAGCTTGCCGGGCCGGTTCAGGATGTCCAGCGGCATGGCGGCCTTGCCGACGTCGTGCAGCATGCCGGCCAGGCCGACCTTGCGCAGCAGCCTGTCGTTCAGGCCGAGCTGGCGCCCCAGCCCGATCATGAGCGCGCACACCGCCACCGAATGCATGTAGGTGTATTCGTCATGGCGCTTCAGGCGCGCCACGCTGATGAGGGCATGCGGCTTGGACATGACCGACTCGCAGATCTCGTCGACCATGCTTTCGCACCCCGGCAGGTCTAGCGCCTTGCCCAGCCGCGCATCGGAGAACATCGTCGCGATCCTGGGCAGCGAGCGATGGATGAGCTCCAGGGCCTGCCCCACATCGTCGCCACCCTCCGGCACCATGGGCATCAGGGGCGCGGGCATGGTCGCGAGATGCTCCAGCTCCTGCTCCACCATGACCCTGACCTGCGCCTCGGGAATGCCGGTCTCGATGTCCAGGCCCTTGTCGGTGTCGATCCACAGCTCCTGGACGCCGCTGCCGTGCACCTTGGACAGCTGCGCCTCGGTTCCGACCAGGAATTTGGCACGCCAGAACGGGTGGTCCATCCACGAGCCACAGAACTCTTGCACGTACATGCCCAGCCGCAGCTGCGCGGACGGAATCTTCTTCAGCATGGCTCCCGGCGTCTATGCCGACCTGAGGTTCAAGGCGCCACGGCGACGCTGCGGCAGGGCCCGGGGTGAAGGACGTGCGTTTGCAGAACCTGACGGCGCGGACTTGCCGGTGCGGAAGATCGCGACGGACTCGACCAACTCCTGGGCCTGCTTGCTCAGGCTTTGCGCGGCAGCTGCACTTTCCTCGACGAGCGCCGCATTCTGCTGGGTGGCCTGGTCGATGTGGGTGATGGCCTCGCCCACCTGCGCTACGCCCATGCCTTGCTCGGAACTTGCATTGCCGATCTCGCTGACGACTTCCGTGACCCGGCGAATGGAGTCGACGATTTCGTGCATCGTCGCGCCGGCCGTATCGACAAGCTGAGCGCCATGCTCGACGCGTCCAACACTCTCTCCGATCAGGGCCCTGATCTCCTTCGCCGCTTGCGCCGACCGGCCTGCCAGGGTGCGGACCTCGCCGGCAACGACCGCAAAGCCGCGGCCCTGCTCGCCAGCGCGCGCCGCTTCGACCGCGGCGTTCAACGCAAGGATATTGGTCTGGAAGGCGATCCCATCGATGGTGCCGATGATGTCGGCAATCTTCTTGCTGCTGTCGCTGATGGCCTTCATGGTCGTCACGACCTGCCCGACAGCGGCGCCGCCGCGTTCGGCAACCGCACGGGCTGCGGTGGCATGCGCATTCGCCTGGACTGCGTTGGCCGCGTTCTGCTGCACGGTCGCCGTCAGCTCGTCCATGGCCGCTGCCGTCTGCTGCACCGCCGAAGCCTGCTGTTCGGTGCGGGTGCTCAGGTCGGCATTTCCCTGGGAGATCTCGGAGCTTGCCGTGGCCACGCTGTCCGCGTGTTCACGCACGCCGTCGACAACCTGCGTCAACGAAGCCTGCATGTCCGCCAGGGAGGCCAGCAGCGGAGAGAACTCATCGCGGTGGCGGTCGACCACGGGCTGCGTGAGGTCGCCATCGCGCACACGCTCGGCAACGACACGGGAGTGCCCAACACGCTGACGAAGTGTTCTTGCAAGGTACCAGGCAAACAGGAAGAGGCCCACCGTCGCACCGATCACCAATGGGATCAGCGCGCGCATGACATCGGCGGAATCCTTGCGGATCTCCGAGATGTCGCCGCGCAGGGCGCCCTCCTGGAACTTGACGTTGTCTCCCAAGACGGCCAGGAATGCATTGCGTGCAGGGATCGTCTTGTCCACCAGGAAGGCGAACGCCTCCTCCTTGCGCCCCTCCATGATTGGCTGCAAGTTGCCCTCGCCAGCCTGCCAGAACGCATCGGACTGCTTGCGAAGATCGGCGGCCCGGCTGGCTGCATCTGCGCCGGACAGATTGGCTGCGTAGGCGCTCAATGCATCGGCGATGAGCTTGCGCTTGACATCGATGTCCTTCAAGGCCGTCTCGCGTTCCTGCGGCGTGCGCGCAAGAATGGCATGTCGAAGCTGCAGCGATACCCGCGTGACATTCAGCTCCATGGCCGACACATGCTGCAGCTGCGGCACACGCAGCTCCTCCGTCGTCCCGGCGAGCGCCACGATCTGATTCAGCCGCTGCTGAGCAAAAATGGCAATGAATGCCATGAGAGCAGCCAGCACCGCTGCGATGGCGTATGTTCTTCCTACAATCCCGAAGCGCTTGTTCATCTTGGCCTCCAGTTTCAGAACTGCATGAGGTGTTTCAGTGCAGTGCAGCGCTTTCGGCCAGCCGTTCGATGACCCCTCGAAAGCGGATCGATTCTCTGGACACGGAGCGCCCGGATTGTGACGACACTGTGAATGCAGGAATGGCCCGGCAGGTCCTGGCTTGTTGCGGGCGCCCTCCAGAGAACCTCTCCACGCGACCCGTTTTCGCCGGCGCGCCGATGTGGCGTTGCCGCCAGCAAGGACCAGGCGCCGCCCCGCTGGTACCGCCTCGATGACCCAGCGCTTTGCGGCACCGCGCCACGTGCTACAAACCCAGCCTTTTCCAACCGCATTCCGACACGCCCGAGGCGCCCCCGCATGAAACTGAAGATGGCCGAAAACTCGCTGTTCGCGATCCTGCTGCGCTCGCGCTGGTGGATCAGCCTGGCGATCGCCTGCGGCTTCGTGCTGGTGGCCGCGGCGCTGCTGCCGCGCGAATACGCGCTGGCCGGCGCGCTGGGCGGCGTGCCCTTCGCCATCATCGGCGCCATCGCGCTCAAGCGGCAGTGGGGCGCGCCGAGCGCGGCCATGGTCGAGGCACAGCTCGCGCGCGCCGCGGGCATGTCGTGGAACGAGTTCGCCGCGGCGCTGGAGTCGGCTTACCGCAAGGCGGGCTACGAGGTGAAGAAGACCACGGGCGGCGCCGACTTCGTGCTCGAAAAAGGCGGCCGCACCACGCTGGTCAGCGCCAAGCGCTGGAAGGCCGCACGCCAGGGCGTGGAACCGCTGCGCGAGCTCGACGCCGCGCGCCGCGCCAAGGAGGCCGATGCGGCCGTGTTCCTGGCGCTGGGCGAGCTCAGCGAGAACGCCGGCGCGTTTGCCAGGCAGGCGCCGATCCGGGTGATCCAGGGCCCGGACCTGGCCGTGCTGCTGCGCGCCGCCTAGGCTTCCGAGGCGCCGCCGCGCTGCGGCTGCTTCTTCTGCTTGCGCGCTGCCTGCTTCGCAGCGCGCTCGGCATCCGCCACATCGGCCGCGGCGCGCCAGGCGGCGAACTCCTCCAGCGTCTCCAGTGTCACGCGGCCCCAGGCGCTGCTGCGGAAGTCGTGGATCGCGATCTCGGCCGCCTTCTGCAGATCGGGCCGCCCGCCCGGCAGCAGCGGCGCGCGCCGGCGGCCGATCTCGGCCAGCACGGCCTCGTCGTTCAGGCCTTCCATGTCCTTGAGCTTGTAGCGCTCGCGCAGCCGGTCGGGATAGCGGCCCAGCATCTGCGTGAGCAGGGCCAGCGCCACCTCGACATCGTCGTAGGCGTTGCGGCCGACCGCGCCGCTGGCGGCCAGCAGCTCGCCGCTCTGCGCCACCGCGATGCGCGGCCACAGCATGCCGGGCGTGTCGTACAGGTAGAAGTCGTCTTCCAGCACGATGCGCTGCTCGGTCTTGGTGACACCGGCCTCGTCACCGGTCTTGGCCTTGCGCTGGCCGCGCAGGCTGTTGATCAGCGTGGACTTGCCCACGTTGGGGATGCCGCAGACCAGCACGCGCATGGGCTTGGCCATGCCGCCGCGGTTGGGTGCCAGCGCCCGGCAGGCCGGTGCCAGCGCGCGGATCGGCGCCGGTGTGCCGGAATCGAGCGCGATGGCGTTGGTGCCGACCGCTGACTGGTAGTGCGCCAGCCAGCGCGCAGTCTGCTCCGGGTCGGCCAGGTCCTGCTTGGTCAGGAGCTTGAGCGACGGCTTGCCCTGCGTCAGCTCGGCGATCAAGGGGTTGGCGCTGGAGCCCGGCAGGCGCGCGTCCAGCAGCTCGATCACCACGTCGATCTCGGGCAGGCGCTCGGCGATGGCCTTGCGCGTCGCGTGCATGTGACCGGGAAACCATTGGATGGACATGCGGGCGGACTCTCTCAGTGCGGGTGGCGGGGCCGGATTGTCGGCCATCCGCGGAACCGGCCCGCTGCACACCCGGCGTGCGCTGCATGCACCCGGCTGGTGCATTTCCGGGCCTTGATGCGCGACAAGACCGCCGATTCCCGGGTTTTTGCGGATGTTTTGCCTGGCACGGGATCTGCATCATGTCAGCTGTCGACAGATGACAGACAACACTTCAGGAAACACCGTGGAAACAGCAGAACGCATCGCCCCGGCCACCCATCCCGCCGATCGCACCGTCAGCCGCCCCGCCATGTCGGCGGCCGAACGCCAGGTCCGCGAGGACCTGGCCGCCGCCTACCGGCTCGTCGCCCTGTACGGCATGGACGACAGCATCTACACCCACATCTCGGCACGCGTGCCCGGCACCGAGGACCAGTTCCTGATCAACCCCTTCGGCATGCTGTTTCGCGACATCACGGCGTCCTCGCTCGTGAAGATCGACCTGGAGGGCAACATCGTCGAGCCCAGCGCATGGGACGTGAACCCAGCCGGTTTCACGATCCACAGCGCCGTGCACGCGGCCCGCCACGACGCCGTCTGCGTGCTGCACACCCACACCGTGGCCGGCGTGGCCGTGTCCTCGCTGGCCGACGGCCTGCAGCCCTGCAACCAGTGGGCACTGCAGTTTCACAACCGGGTCACCTACCACCAATTCGAGGGCATCGCGCTGAACCTGGAAGAGCGCGAACGCCTGGTGGCCGACCTGGGCCCCACTTCGCGCGCCATGATCCTGCGCAACCACGGCTTGATCACGCTGGGCCGCACCATCTCCGAGGCCTTCATCCTCATGCACAACCTGGAGCGCGCCTGCCGCGTGCAGGTGGCCATCCAGAGCACGGGCCAGGCCATCCACCCCGTGCCCGAGGAGGTCTGCGAGCTGACCGCGCGCCAGTACGAGAGCGGCGACACCAACCGCCTGGCAGCCCAGCCCACCGACCCCTACGCCCGCGAGTGGCGCGCGCTGCTGCAACGCCTGGAGCCGGCCTCGACCGCCTCCTTCCGCGCCTGATCCCCTTCCCTTCCCAGCCCTTGCCCCACACACAGAAAGGTCCGCACCGATGAAACGCCGCCACCTGATCCAAGCCGTCCCCGCTGCCCTCGGCCTGTCCATCGCCGGGGTGCCCCTGCACAGCCTGGCCCAGGCCAAGAAGGGCGTCGTCAACGTGCTGGTCCAGCCCGAACCGCCGGGCCTGATGATGGGCATCGTGCAGAACGGCCCCACGCAGCTGATCGCCGGCAACATCTACGAAGGCCTGCTGCGCTACGACGAAAAGCTCGCGCCCCAGCCCCAACTGGCGACCTCCTGGACCGTGAGCCCGGACAGCAAGACCTACGTCTTCAAGCTCAAGCCGAATGTGAAGTGGCACGACGGCAAGCCCTTCACGGCCGACGACGTGGTGTTCTCCTGCGACGTGTTCCTGCGCAAGACGCATGCGCGCTTCCGCGCCAGCCTGGCCCACGTGGAGTCGATCAAGGCGCTGGACCCGCTCACGGTGGAGTTCAAGCTCAAGCAGCCCTTCGGTCCCTTCCTGGGCATCTTCGAGAACGGCACCATGCCCATGGTGCCCAAGCACATCTACGAGGGCACGGACTTCCTGACCAACCCGGCCAACGCCACGCCCATCGGCACCGGCCCGCTCAAGTTCAAGGAATGGGCCAAGGGCTCCTACATCCACCTGGTGGCCAACGAGAACTACCACCAGGCCGGCGCCGTGACGGTGGAGAGCGTGTACTTCCACGTGATCCCGGACGCCGCCGCGCGCGCCGCCGCCTTCGAGTCGGGCAAGGTCGACATCGCGCCGGGCGGCACGGTGGAGTACTTCGACGTGAGCCGTTTGTCCAAGCTGCCCGGCGCCTCGGTGACGACCAAGGGTTGGGAGTTCTTCGCGCCGCACAGCTGGCTGTGGATGAACAACCGCACCAAGCCGATGGACAACGTGAAGTTCCGCCAGGCCATCTGGACCGCCATCGACCGCGAGGCCATGGCCAAGATCGCCTGGTACGGCTATGCCAAGCCAGCCACCGGCCCGTTCAACAGCCACATCGCGTTCGCCAGCGAGGACGTGGCCAAGTACCCGCGCGACCTGGCCAAGGCCAAGAAGCTGCTGGCCGAGTCGGGCTACAAGGGCGAGACGCTGCGCCTGCTGCCCCTGCCCTACGGCGAGTCCTGGCAGCGCCAGGCCGAGATCGTGCGCCAGAACCTCACGCAGGCTGGCGTCAAGATCGAGATGGTCGCGACCGACGTGGCCGGCTGGAACCAGCGCTGCAACGAGTGGGACTTCGACCTGGCCTTCACCTACGTCTACCAGTACGGTGACCCGGCCCTGGGCGTGGGCCGCAACTACACCAGCGACAACATCGCCAAGGGCTCGCCGTTCAACAACGTGGCCGGCTACACCAATGCCAAGGTCGACGAACTGTTCGCCGCCGGTGCCAAGGAAGGCGACCCGGCCAAGCGCAAGGCGATCTACCTGGAAGCCCAGAAGATCCTGGTCGACGAGGTGCCGGTGGCCTGGCTGCACGAGATCAACTTCCCGACGCTGTACCGCAGCAAGATCCAGAACATCGTCTCGTCCGGCATCGGGCTGAACGACAGCCTGGGCCGCATCAAGCTCGCTTGATCCGGCTGGCCTGATCTCTCCCTCCCCGCATGCGCTGGCCGGCCAGGCCTGGCCGCCGCATGCCTGACCCGAGCTTGCGATGAAAAGACTCCAGTTCATGTCCGTGCGTGTCCTGCAAGGCCTGTTGGCCCTGCTGGTCATCGCCACCGCCAACTTCATGCTGGTGCGCGCCGCGCCGGGCGACCCGGTGTCCATCATGGCCGGCGAGGCCGGCGCGTCCGACCCGCAATTCGTGGCCCAGCTGCGTGCGCAGTTCGGGCTGGACCAGCCGCTGCCCACGCAGCTGGCCAACTACCTGGGCCATGTGGTCCAACTCGACCTGGGCTACTCCTACCGCCAGCAGCAGCCCGTGGCCGACCTGATCCTGGAGCGCCTGCCCGCCACGCTGCTGCTGACCGGCACGGCGTTCGCACTGTCGCTGGCCATGGGCATCGGGCTGGGCGCACTGGCCAGCCGCCACGCCGGCAAGTGGATCGACAGCGCCATCACCGTGGTGGCCCTGGTGTTCTATGCCACGCCGCTGTATTGGCTGGCGATGATGGCCGTGCTGCTGTTCACCGTGCAGCTGGACCTGTTGCCGGCCTTCGGCTTCTTCACCGTGGGCGCCGACCTCAGCGGCCCCGCCAAATGGCTGGACATCGCCAAGCACCTGATCCTGCCCGCCGGCACGCTGGGCCTGTTCTACATGGCGGTCTATGCCCGCATGACGCGCGCCGCCATGCTCGAGGTCGCGCAGATGGATTTCGTCAAGACCGCGCGTGCCAAGGGCGTGCACCCCGGCCGCATCCAGCGCAAGCACATCCTGCGCAACGCGCTGCTGCCCGTGGTCACGCTGGCCGGCATCCAGGCCGGCGGCATGATCGGCGGCGCGGTGCTGACCGAGACCGTCTTCGCCTGGCCCGGCATCGGCCGCCTGATGTTCGACGCCCTGCTGCAGCGCGACTACAACCTGCTGATGGGCTGCTTCCTGTTCACCGCGGCCATGGCCGTGCTGTTCAACCTGATCACCGACTTCGTCTACACGCTGGTCGACCCGCGAATCGAACTATGACCACCCCCGTTTCGCGCTCACTGCGTGTGCGCGCATCCCCCCTCAAGGGGGCGCACCCAGCGGCCTGGCAGAGCCAGTTCCGCGGGTGCGCTGGCGAAGACAGTGCGGCTGAATCGTCCGGCTCGGCAGCTGTCTGTCGCGTCCCCTGTCCACCGAACTGAAGAGGTTTGTATGAAAAGCAGTTTCTGGCGGCGCTACTGCCGCAACAAGGGTGCGGTCTTCGGCCTCATCGTGCTGATGCTGGTGGCCCTGGTCACCGTGCTGGGGCCCTTCATCGCCCAGAACAACCCCTGGGACATGGTCGGCATGCCCTTCGCCCGGCCCTGGGCCGAGCAAGGCCTGCCGCTGGGCTCGGACACCATGGGCCGCGACATCTTCGCGGGCATCGTGGCCGGCGCCCGCGTGTCGTTGCTGATCGGCGTGGTCTCCACCGTGGTCTCGCTGCTGATCGGCGTGTCCATCGGCGCCATCTCGGGCTACTTCGGCGGCTGGGTCGACGCCACGCTGATGCGCTTCACCGAGCTGTTCCAGGCCATCCCGAGCTTCGCGCTGGCCATCGTGCTGGTCGCCATCTTCGAGCCCTCGGTGGGCTCCATCGTGGCCGCCATCGCGGTGGTCTCCTGGCCGCCCGTGGCGCGCCTGGTGCGCAGCGAGTTCCTCACGCTGCGCCAGCGCGATTTCGTGGCTGCGGCCCAACTGGCGGGCCAGTCCACGCCGCGCATCATCCTGACCCAGATCCTGCCCAACGCGGCCTCGCCCATCGTGGTCATGGCCTCGCTGATGGTGGCCACCGCCATCCTGCTCGAATCGTCCCTGAGCTTCCTGGGCCTGGGCGACCCGAACCAGATGAGCTGGGGCTACATGGTCGGCTCGGCGCGCACGGTGCTGCGCCAGGCCTGGTGGATGGCGGTGTTCCCGGGCGTCGCCATCCTGCTCACGGTGCTGGCCCTGAACCTGGTCGGCGAAGGCCTGAACGACGGACTCAACGCACGCGCCGATGGGAGAGGGAAATGAAGATGGAAGAGATCGCTTCGCTGGTTCGACCCGTGCTGGACATCCAGGGCCTGGACATCCGCCTGCCCCGCGGCGCCGACCGTGAACTGGCTGTGCAGGGCGCCTCGCTGCAGCTGCTGCAGGGCCAGACACTGTGCGTGGTGGGCGAGTCCGGTTCGGGCAAGTCCATGATCGCCAACGCCATCATGGGCCTGCTGCCGCGGCCGCACGTGGAGCCTGTCGCCGGCAAGATCCTGTTCGACGGCCAGGATCTGCTGCAGCTCGATGAATCCCAGCTGCGCGAACTGCGCGGCCGGCGCATGGGCATGGTGTTCCAGGAGCCCATGACGGCGCTGAACCCGGTCATGCGCATCGGCGAGCAGATCGCCGAGGTGTTCGATGCGCACGTGAGCCTGTCGGCTGCCGAGAAGCGCAAGCGCATCCTCGCCGCACTCGCCGACGTGGGCCTGCCCGAGCCCGAAGTTCTGATCGACAGCTACCCCTTCCGCCTGTCGGGCGGCCAGCGCCAGCGCGTGATGATCGCCTGCGCGCTGGTGCTGGAACCGGCCCTGCTGATCTGCGACGAACCCACGACCGCGCTGGACGTGACCACGCAGGCGCAGATCCTGAAGCTCATCCGCGAGCTGCAGCAGCGCAAGGGCACGGCCGTGCTGTTCATCACGCACGACTTCGGCGTGGTCTCCGAGATCGCCGACCAGGTCGTTGTGATGCAGACCGGCCAGGTGGTCGAGGCCGGCCCGGCCGCCGCCGTGCTGGCGCATCCGCAGCACGCCTACACGCGCAAGCTGATCGCCGCGATCCCGAACGGCCAGGTGCGCACCACCGCCGACGAGCGCGAGGTGGAGCATGTGCTGCAGGTGCAGGACCTGCGCAAGACCTACGTCACGGGCGGCAGCCTGTTCAAGAAGGGCCGCCGCGTCGAGGCGGCCAAGGGCCTGTCGTTCGACGTGCGCCGTGGCGAGACGCTGGGCCTGGTGGGTGAGTCCGGTTCGGGCAAGTCCACCGTGGGCCGCTGCATCGTGGGCCTGGCGCCGTTCGACAGCGGGCGCATCCTGTTCAAGGGCCGCGCGCTGCAATCGGGCGCGCAGTTCCGCCAGCAGACGCAGGGCAAGATCCAGATGGTGTTCCAGGACCCCTACGCCTCGCTGAACCCGCGCCACCGCGTGGGCTCGGCCATCGCGCAGGGGCCCATCGCCCAGGGCCTGTCCAAGGAGAAGGCCATGGCCCGCGCCATGGAGCTGCTGGAATTGGTGGGCCTCAAGCCGGACGCGGCCGACCGCTTCCCGCACGAGTTCTCGGGCGGGCAGCGCCAGCGCATCGGCATTGCGCGCGCGCTGGCCATGGAGCCGCAGCTGCTGGTGGCCGACGAGCCGGTCTCCGCGCTCGACGTGTCGGTGCAGGCCCAGGTCTTGAAGCTCTTCGCCGAGGTGCGCGAGCGCTTCCAGCTGGCCATGGTCTTCATCACGCACGACCTGCGCGTGGCCGGCGAGATGTGCGACCACATCGCCGTGATGCAGCGCGGGCAGATCGTGGAGTACGGCGAGACGGCCAAGGTGCTGGCGAACCCGCAGCATGCCTACACGCGCACGCTGATCGAGGCGCAGCCGAGGTTGTCGGCGGCTGCAGTGGAGGCCGTCGCCGCATGACATTGAACATCGCCCTGGTCTCGGACCAGATCGCCATGGACTACCTGCGCCCGGCGTTCGCGGCGCGGTTTCCCGACGCCAGGTTCCACCGCATCGACACCGAGGTGCAGGACCTGGCCGCGCTCGCCGACATCGACGCCGTGGTCTGCTGGTCGCCCCCCGTCGGCCTGCTCGCCCGCATGCCCCGGCTGCGGCTGATCCAGTCGGTCGGCGCCGGCACCGACCACATCACGCGCGACACCGGGCTGCCCGATGTGCCGATCTGCCGCATCGTCGATTCCGACATGGCCGCCGGCATGAACGCCTACGTGGCCTGGGCCGTGGTGCACGGTCAGCGCCACATGGGCGGCTACATCGAGAGCCAGCGCCGCGCGGCCTGGGAGGAATCCCCCGTCGTGCCGCCGGGCCGCCACCGCGTGGGCATCGCGGGCCTGGGCGTGCTGGGCCAGTCCGCCGCGAAGGCCCTGGCCGCCATTGGCTACCCTGTGCGCGGCTGGAGCCGCAGTCCCAAGAGCGGGCTGCCCGAAGGCATCGAGGCCTTCCATGGCGACGCCGCACGCGCTGATTTCCTGGCCGGCTGCGACACGCTGGTCTGCCTGCTGCCGCTGACCGAGGACACGCAGAACATCCTGAACGCCGAGCTGTTCGCGCAGCTGCCGCGCGGTGCGCGCCTGGTCAACGCCGGCCGCGGCGCCCAGCTCGTGCAGGATGATCTGCTCGCGGCGCTGGACAGCGGCCACATCGCCTCGGCCGTGCTGGACGCCTTCGTCGAGGAGCCGCTGCCGCAGGCCCACCCGTTCTGGCGGCACCCGCGCATCACCGTCACTCCGCACATCGCCACGCGCACCGGCCCCGAGGCCATCGCGCGGCAGACCGAAGACAACCTGAAACGCCTGAGCGTTTAAAACCAAGAGGAGCCCCATGGCCAAAGACCTGCTGAGCACCGGCGACAAGGACGTCGCCACCCACCTGCACTCCTACACCAACCTGGCCGCGCTGCCGCAGACGCCGCCGCTGGTCATCGTCGGCGGCGACGGCATCCACGTCGTCGACGACCAGGGCAAGCGCTATGTCGAGGGCATGTCTGGCCTGTGGTGCGCCTCGCTGGGCTTTTCCAACAAGCGCCTGGCCGCGGCCGGCGCCAAGGCCCTGGACACCCTGCCCTACTACCACACGTTCAACCAGCGCACCAACGTGGCCGTGGCCGACCTGGCCGAGAAGCTGCTGGCGCTGGCGCCCGTGCCCATGGCCCGCGTGTTCTTCGCCAACTCGGGTTCAGAGGCCAACGACAGCGCGGTCAAGATGGTCTGGTACTACCACAATGCCATCGGCAAGCCCGCCAAGAAAAAGATCATCGCGCGCCGCAATGCCTACCACGGCGTGACCGTGGCCGCGGCCAGCCTGGGCGGCCTGGACGGCAACCACCGCGACTTCGACCTGCCGATTGCCACGGCGCCCGAAGCCCGGTTCCTGCACGTGGACTGCCCGCACCACTACCGTTATGCCGAACCCGGCGAGACCGAGCAGGACTTCTCCACGCGCCTGGCCAAGCAGCTCGAAGAACGCATCCTGGCCGAAGGCCCCGAGACCGTCGCCGCCTTCATCGCCGAGCCCGTGATGGGCGCGGGCGGCGTGCTGGTGCCGCCGGCCGGCTACTTCGAGAAGGTGCAGGCCGTGCTGCGCAAGTACGACGTGCTCATGATCGCCGACGAGGTGATCTGCGGCTTCGGCCGCACGGGCAACATGTTCGGCTCGACCACGCTGGGCATCCGGCCCGACATCCTGTGCTGCGCCAAGGCGCTGTCGTCGGGCTACGTGCCGATCTCGGCCGTCATGGTCAACGACAAGGTGCACAGCGCGATTGCGGCCAACAGCGGCAAGCTGGGCAGCTTCGGCCACGGCTACACCTACTCGGGCCACCCGGTCGCCTGCGCCGTGGCGCTGGAGACGCTGCAGGTGTACGAGGACGACAAGCTGCTCGACCGTGTGCAGGCGCTGGCACCTGCCTTCCAGGCCGGCCTCAAGAGCTTCGCCGAGCGCCGCTGGGTCGGCAACGTGCGCGGCGTGGGCCTGATCGGCGCCATCGAACTCATGGCCGACAAGGCCGCGCGCACGCCGTTCGCGGCCGACAGGAAGGCCGGCTACCGTTTCGCCGCACTGGCGCTGGAAGAAGGCCTGATCGTGCGCGCCATGGGCGACAGCATCGGCCTGTGCCCGCCGCTCATCATCACCGCGGCCGAACTGGCCGACCTGTTCGCACGCCTCACGCGCGCCATGGACCGTTTCGAAGCGGAGATGTGACATGCAGGCCTTCTTCTCCGACGACCAGCTGCTGCACGACCCGCAGCAGTACATGCGCCTGGGCCGCATCTGCAAGCCCACCGACCTGCCCACGCGCGCCGAGGCGCTGATGGGCACGCTGGCCCAGCGCGGCATCACGGTCAGCGCGCCGCCCGAAGCCGGCCGCGCCGCGCTGGAACTGGTGCACAGCACCGACTACCTGGACTACCTCGAAACCGCCTACGCACGCTGGCAGCAGGCCGGCGCCTTCGGCCTGCAACCCGGCCCCGAGGTGCTGCCCAACCTGTCGCCGCACGGCCAGCGCATCGGACCCTGCCCATCGCCCTCCGTGGTCGCGCAGACCGGCTGGTACATCGGCGACCTGTCCTGCCCCATCGGCCCGAACACCTGGCGCTCGGTGCTGCGCTCGGCCCATGCCGCGCAGGCCGCGGCCGAGACTGTGCGCACCAGCGGCGGCCTGGCCTATGCGCTGTGCCGCCCCTCGGGCCACCACGCCCAGCACGCACGCGCCGGCGGCTTCTGCTACGTGAACAACAGCGCCATCGCCGCCGCCACGCTGCGCCGCACGCATGCCCGCGTGGCCGTGCTCGACATCGACGCCCACCATGGCGACGGCACGCAGCAGATCTTCTACGAGCGCGGCGACGTGCTGACCGTCTCCACGCACGCCGACCCGGCCGGCTACTACCCCTGGTACACGGGCTACGCGCACGAGCGCGGCACGGGCGCGGGTGAAGGCTTCAACCTGAACCTGCCGCTGGCCCATGGCAGCGGCAACGCCGAGTTCGCGCTGGCGCTGGACCAGGCCATGGCCGCCATCGAGCGCTTCCAGCCGCAGGCGCTGGTGATGCCGCTGGGCTTCGACACCTACAAGGACGACCCGATCAGCGTGCTGAAGTTCGACATGGAGGCCTTCCGCCTGGCCGGTGCGCGCGTGCGTGCGCTGGGCCTGCCCACCGTGGTGGTGCAGGAAGGCGGCTACATGGTGGAGGCCATCGGTGCGGCGCTGGACGCCTTCCTGGAAGGACTGAAGGGATGACGATCTCGGTAAATGGCGCGCGGCTCTGGCAGAGCCTCATGGACCTGGCCAGGGTCGGCGCGACGCCCAAGGGAGGCAACTGCCGGCTGGCCCTGAGCAAGGAAGATGGCCAGGGCCGCGACCTCGTGGTCGGCTGGATGCGCGAGGCAGGCCTTGAGATCACGGTGGACGAAGTCGGCAACATCTTCGGCGTGCGTGCGGGCCGCGACCCGGCGCGCAAGCCCGTCATGACAGGCAGCCACATCGACACCCAGCCCACAGGCGGGCGCTTCGACGGCTGCTTCGGCGTGATGGCGGGCCTGGAAGTCATGCGCACGCTGAACGACCAGGGCATCCAGACCGAGGCGCCGCTCGCGCTGACCATCTGGACCAACGAGGAAGGCACGCGCTTCGTGCCCGTCATGATGGGTTCGGGCGTGCACTGCGGCGTGTTTCCGCTGGAAACCGCGCTGTCGGCCGCCGATGTGAACGGCCTCGTGGTGCGCGATGAACTCGCGGCCATCGGCTACGCGGGCCAGGCGCCCATCGGCACGGTGCAGGCCGGCAGCTACCTCGAGGCCCACATCGAGCAAGGCCCGATCCTCGAGGCCGAAGAAACCACCATCGGCGTGGTCACGGGCTCGCTGGGCCTGCGCTGGTACGACGTGACCGTGACCGGCATGGAGGCCCATGCCGGCCCCACGCCCATGGTGCTGCGCCGCGACGCGCTGTACGCCGCCACCCACCTCATGCAGGCCGTGGTCGACATCGCCAACGATCCCGCGTTCGCGCCGGCAGGCCGCGGCACGGTCGGCGTGGTCAACGTGCACCCGGCCTCGCGCAACGTGATCCCGGGCCGCGTCGCTTTCACCGTAGACCTGCGCCACGAGGACGCCGCCCTGCTGGAGCAGATGGAGCAGCGCTTCCGCGCCGCAGCCGCCGCGCTTTCCGCGGGCGAAACCACGGGCACGCCCGTGCAGGTCGACATCGCCTTCGTGCAGGAATTCCCGCCCACGCCCTTCGACCGCACGCTGGTCGAACGCGTGCGCAGCGAGGCCATCGTGCGGGACTACAGCCAGCGCAACATCCTGACCGGCGCCGGCCACGACGCCGTCTACATGGCACGCTGCGTGCCCACCGCCATGATCTTCGTGCCCTGCAAGGACGGCATCAGCCACAACGAGGTGGAAGATGCAGATCCGCGGCACCTGGAGGCCGGGGCGAATGTGCTGCTGGGAGCGATGCTCGCTCAAGCGGCATGAGCACCGTACCGGCCTCAGCACCCCTGCGGCGCAGCGACAGCACGGCCACCGGTATCGCGCTGTTCCTCGGTGCGCTGGTGCTGTTCGCGGCCTACGACGCCTTCGCCAAGCAGATGGTGGCGCACTACGCGCCGGCCGTCGTGAACCTGGGTCGCTACACCGCGATCGGCACGCTGGCCCTGGTGCTGCTGCTGCGCCATGGCGACCTGCGCCTGTGGCGCCAGCCGCACCAGAAGCTCTTGAGCGCGCGCAGCGTGTCGCTGGCCATCGTGGCCACCTGTTTCATGACGGCGCTGGTCACCATGCCGCTGGCCGAGGCCACGGCCATCTACTTCACGGCCCCGCTGATCATGGTCGCGCTGTCGCCCTGGCTGCTCGGCGAGCGCGTGGGCCGCGCGCAGTGGACGGCCGTGCTGCTGGGTTTTGCGGGCATGCTGTGCATCGTGCGGCCCGGCGGCAGCCTGCCGCTGGTCGGCACGCTGCTGATGGCCGTCTCGGCCGTCTGCTACGCCATCTTCCAGGTGCTCACGCGCAAGCTCTCGGGCCTGGTGCCCGGCCCCGTCCAGTTCGCCCACATGGCGCTGGCCTGCCTCATCGTCACCAACATCCCCGTGCTGTTCATGCCGCACGTCGCGTTGCCACCCTGGCCCGAGATGGCGCTGCTGATCGCCGGCGGCGCTGTGAGCGGCAGCGCCCAGCTGCTGTTGCTGGCCGCGTTCCGGCGCGTTGGCGCGGCCACGCTGGCACCGCTCAACTACGTGCAGCTGCTGCTGGCCGTGCTGATCAGCACGCTGTGGTTCCAGCGGCCGCCGGACGCACTGGCACTGGTCGGCATGGCGTTGATCGCCGTCGCGGGGGTGTACCTCGCGCGGGCGCGCCGGCCCGCCTAGATCCACACACACGAGACAAAGGGAGCACACCATGGTCACCAGCCGGCTTGAGGCCGCCGCACCACCCGCCTTCTCCTCCATCCAGGTGCCCGACCTGGTCGGCGTGGTCGAGGCGCAGTTGCAGGAAGCCATCCTGTCGGGCCGCATCGCGCCCGGCGAGCGCATCGTCGAGGCCGAGCTCGCCAGGCAGATGGGCGTGAGCCGCGCACCCGTGCGCGAGGCCGCGCGCCGGCTCGAAAGCCTGGGCCTGCTGGTCTCGCGGCCACGCCACGGCTTTGCCGTGCGCACGGTCTCGGCCAAGCAGGTCAACGACCTCTACGAGGTGCGCATCCAGCTCGAACTGCTGGGCGCCGCGCTGGCCTGCCAGCATGCCAGCGACGCCGAGCTGGCGGCAATGGATGCGCGCGTGAACGACATGGTGGAGCGCGCCGAGACCCTGGCCTCGCAGGAGCGCGTGGCGCTGGACCTGGACTTCCATTTCGCGATCAGCGCGCTCTCGGGCAACCATTACCTGCACCGGCTGTTCGACAACATGCAGACCGAGGTGCGCATGTTCCTGGCGCTCAGCGAAGACAGCTACGGCGACCTGAAGGAACTGGCCGAGACGCACCGGCCGATTGCCCATGCGCTGGCCAGGCGGGATGTGGATGCGGTGCAGCATGCGTTGCGCTTCCACCTCGAAGATGCCAAGGCGCATGCCAGTGGCTTGTTCAAGAACTGAGATGCGCAGCCCCGCCAAGAACATCGGCCGAGCGAAGCGACGGCCCGAACCCCAGGCCGAGCGCAGCGATGGCCCGTGTGGGACTTCCCCCTGTGCCCCTGCCGAGGAGCGCAGTGCCATGGGCTGCGCGGGGAACCTCGCGCTTTGTCATCTGACTCATTGCGCTTGTCCGAGCGAAGTGAACGCAGTGAACGGTGCGAGTTGCGCAATGCAGCCCATGGCGCGAGCACCGCAGGTTGCCCGGAGCGCCAGCGCAGGGACAGGGGCACCGGGGTCGCCTTCTTTTGCTTACTTTTCTTGGCGAAGCAAGAAAAGTAAGTCCGGGTGTGGGGTGGACAGCCCCACCTCCTCACGTCGATCAGACGTAGTGTTTCCTGCTGGCACCAGAGGCCGGGATATGCCCCCGGCAGTGCAGTCACTTTCTTTCGTTTCGCCGAAAGAAAGTAACCAAAGAAAGGGCGACCCCGGGCACGGGGTCACATCCGGGCCATCGCCGCGCTCGGCCACGCAGTTGAAGGACCGCTGAGATGAATGACCACTCCCGCATCGCCATGGTCAGCGGCGGCACCCGCGGCATCGGCCTGGCCATCGCCCGCGAACTGCTGGCCCACGGCTGGCGCGTGAGCGTCGGCGCGCGCAGCGCCACCGATGCCTATGCCGGCTACAGCACCGACCAGTTGCGTGTCTACCGCTTCGACGCCAGAGACAAGCAGAGCGAGACCGACTGGGTGGCCGCCACCGTGCGCGACTTCGGCGGCATCGACGCGCTGGTGCACAACGCCGGCATCCTCAGCACACGCTCGGTGGTCGCGGCCGACGACGAGGAGGTCGACCGGCTGCTGGAGGTCAACGTCAAGTCGCCGCTGCGCCTCACGCGCAAGGCCTGGCCGCATTTGCTGGCCGCGCGCGAAGGCAAGGTGCTGGTGATGGCCTCGCTCGCGGGCAAGCGCGTGCGCAATGCCGACGCCTCGCTCTACGCGCTCAGCAAGGCCGCGGTGCTCTCGCTGGCCCACGGCATCCGCCATTGCGGTGCCGAGGCCCGCGTGCGCTGCACGGCCCTGTGCCCCGGCTTCGTCGCGACCGACATGGTGGCCGGCCTGCCGCTCGAACAGCAACAGCAGGCCACGCGGCCCGAAGACATCGCCCGCATCGCACGCATGGCGCTGGAACTCCCCGCCTCGGCCAGCGTGGCCGAGATTCCCATCAGCTGGACCGTCGAACCCCAATACTGAACCGAGGTTGAACTCCCCATGAAAGTCATCTACAGCGACCAGCACGTCGGCCACGACCCGCAGCAGTTCATCGTGCGCGGCCGCATGAAGCGCAGCAACGAGCAGCCCGAGCGCGGCACGCTGCTGCTCAATGCCGCCCGCGCGCAGGGCCATGAAATCCTCGCGCCCGAAGACCATGGCCCCGGCCCGCGCGCGGCGATCCACACGCCGCAGTACCTGCGCTTCCTGGAGACTGCCTGGGAGCGCTGGCAGCAGCTCGAAGGCGCGTCCGAAGAGGTGATGCCCAACGTGCACCCCTTCCCGGGCCAGCCCTTCACCTACCCCGACAGCCTGGTCGGCCAGGCCGGCTACCACATGGGCGACATGGCCTGCTCCATCGGCCGCCACACCTGGCATGCCGCGACCTGGTCGGCCCACGTGGCCACGCACGCGGCCCAACTCGTGCTGGACGGCGAACGCGCCGCCTACGCGCTGTGCCGCCCGCCCGGCCACCACGCCTATGCCGATCGCGCCAACGGCTTCACCTACCTCAACAACGCGGCCATCGCGGCCCAGCACCTGCGCGGCCGGCACGACCGCGTGGCGATCCTGGACATCGACGTGCACCACGGCAACGGCACGCAGGGCATCTTCTGGCGCCGCAAGGATGTGCTGACCATCTCGCTGCACGGCGACCCGCATTTCTGCACGCCCTTCTTCACAGGCCATGCGCACGAGGTCGGCGAAGGCGAAGGCCTGGGCTACAACCTGAACCTGCCACTGGCCCGCGGCACGCAGGACGAAGGCTTCCTGGCGGCGCTGGCCACGGCCCTGTCGACCATCCGCGCCTACGCGCCGGGCGCGCTGGTCGTGGCCCTGGGTCTGGACGCGCACGAGCATGACCCCTACCAGATGCTGGCCGTCAGCACGCCCGGATTCGGCCGCATCCTGGGCGAGATCGCGCGCCTGGGCCTGCCGACCGTGCTCGTGCAGGAAGGCGGCTACCTGTCGGAAGACCTGGGGCCCAACCTGGCGAGCGCGCTGGGCGGGTTCGAGAAGGCGGCCTGAGCATGGAAGACCTGGACGCCGCGATCCGCGCGGCCTTGCCCGAGGCCGCCGTGCTGACCGCCCCGCCGGCCCCGGTCGCCACCGACTGGGCGGCCGACCTGCTGCAACGCCTGTACGGCATGCAGGGCCAGCTCAAGCCGCTCACGGGCGAGCGCGATGCCAACTTCCTGCTGGAGCCGGCCGGCGGCGGCGCGCGCTGCATGCTCAAGCTCTCGCACCCGGACGAAGACCCGCTCGTGGCGGACTTCCAGACCCAGGCGCTGCTGTATGTCGCGCGCACCGACCCCGGCCTGCCCGTGCAGCGCCTGCTGCCGGATCGGCACGGCGCACCCTCAGCGCAGATCCAGGATGCTGAAGGCCGCACGCGCGTGGCCCGCGTGTTCAGCTACCTCGAAGGCCTGCCGATGCCGCAGGCGCCGCGCTCGGCCGCGCAGCGCAGCAGCGTGGCCCGCATGCTGGCCCGGCTCGACCGTGCGCTGGCCGGCCTGGAGCATCCGGCCGCCGCGCGCGAGCTGCCCTGGGACATCCAGCGCGCCGACCGCGTGCGCCCGTTGCTCGTGCATGTGGCCGACCCGGCCCGCCGCGCATTGGCCGAGGCCGCGCTGGCCGGTTTCGAGCAGCGCACCAAGCCCAAGCTGGCCGAGCTGCGCCGCCAGCCCATCCACAACGACTTCAACCTCTACAACCTGCTGGTCGACCCGGCCGATGCTGCCCGTGTCTCCGGCATCCTGGACTTCGGCGACATGGTGCACGCGCCGCTCGTGGACGACCTGGCCGTCGCGGCCTCGTACCACATCGACGAGCAGGGCGATGCGCTGGCCACCATCGCGCAGTTCGCGGCCGACTACCACGCGGTCTCGCCCTTGACCGACGCAGAAACCATGGCGCTGCTCGACCTCGTGCGCGCACGCCTGTCCATGGTGGTGGCCATCAGCGGCTGGCGCGCAGCCCGCCAGCCCGAGAACGCGCCCTACCTCATGCGCAACAACGCCGTGTCGTGGGCCCGCCTGCAGGCCTGCGCCGACCTGACGCCCGAACAGGTGCAGGACGCCATCCACGCCACCTGCCGCACACTGGAGACCACCCATGCCTGAGACCTCCACCGCCGACCTGCTGGCCCGCCGTGCGCGCCTGCTGGGCCCGGCCTACCGGCTGTTCTACGAAGAGCCCTTCCACCCCGTGCGCGGCGAAGGCGTGTGGCTCTACGACCAGAAGGGCACGCCCTGGCTGGACGCCTACAACAACGTGGTGCCGCTGGGCCATGCGCGGCCCGAGGTGGTCGAAGCCATCGCGCGCCAGGCCTCCGTGCTCAACACGCACACGCGCTACCTGCACGAGGGCATCCTCGACTACGCCGAGCGCCTGCTGGCCACCATGCCGGCCGAACTCGGCCACGCCACCTTCACCTGCACGGGCAGCGAGGCCAACGACCTGGCCATGCGCATCGCCACGGCCCACACGGGCGGCACCGGCCTCATCGTGACGCGCTTCGCCTACCACGGCGTGACTTCGGCCATTGCCTGCGCCTCGCCTTCGCTGGGCCAGTACGTGCGCATCGGCGACAACGTGCGGCTGGTCGATGCGCCCCAAGCAAGGTTCAGCGGCGATGCCGAGACCGGCAAGCGTTTCGCCGACGGCGTGCGCGCCGCCATCGCCGACCTGCAAGCCCATGGCCTCAAGCCCGCTGCCCTGCTCGTGGACACCGTGTTCTCCAGCGACGGCGTGTTCACGGCCCCGGCCGGCTTCCTGCGCGAAGCCGTGGAAGCCATCCACGCGGCCGGCGGCGTGTTCATCGCCGACGAGGTGCAGCCCGGTTTCGGCCGCACGGGCGAGGCCTTCTGGGGCTTTGAGCGCCACGGCGTGGTGCCCGACATGGTGACCATGGGCAAGCCCATGGGCAACGGCCACCCGGTCGCGGGCCTCACGGTACGCCCCGAGGTCATGAAAGCCTTCGGCCAGGCCAGCCGCTACTTCAACACCTTCGGCGGCAACCCGGTCTCGATGGCTGCGGCCTCGGCCGTGCTCGACGTGATCCAGCAGAACGACCTGCAGCGCAATGCGCTCAACGTGGGCAATTACCTGCGCGAGAAGCTGGCCGCGCTGGGCCAGCACCATGCCATCGTGGGCGAGGCGCGCGGTGCCGGCCTGTTCGCGGGCCTGGAACTCGTGAGCGACCGCGCCACCCGCGCGCCGGCGACGGCCGAGGCGGCCAAGGTCGTCAACGGCCTGCGCCGGCGCCAGGTGCTGCTGAGCGCGACCGGGCCCGACGCCAACGTGCTGAAGATCCGCCCGCCGCTGGTGTTCCAGCGCGAGCATGCCGACCTGCTGGTCGAGCGGCTGGACGAGGTGCTGGGCACGCTCTGAGCGCGGGAGGGGATGGCGCTGGGCTATCCTTCGGCCCGCAACCATGGGCCAAGCCTTCCAATCCCTCTCGATGCCGGCCGTGATGGCCTGGGGCCTGCTGTTCTTCGGCGGCATCTACCTCGTCTTCGGCGCGCTGAACTGGCTGCTCACGCGCCGCCTGCTGCCGGCGCTGGGCATTGGCCGCGTGCTCGACCCGCGGCCGGTCACGTCCGAGCAGCTGCGGCGCGAACTGCTGCAGTCGGGCGGCTCGGTGCTGGTCTTCGGCCTGGGCATGGTCTTTCCCTGGGGCCTGTTGCAGCTGGGCTGGGCCCGCTTCGCGGTCGACCCCAGCGGCTGGCGCATCGCGCTGGAGATCCTGGTGCTCGTGGTCTGGAACGACATCCACTTCTGGATCAACCACCGCCTGCTGCACACGCGCTGGCTCAAGCGCTTCCACGGCCCGCACCACCGCTCCATGGTCAGCACGCCCTGGTCCACCTACAGCTTCCACCCGGTGGAGGCGGCCATGCTGGGCAACGTGATCCTGCTGCCCATGGTGCTGCACGACTTCAGCTTCTGGGCACTGGCCTCGGTGCCGGTGTTCAGCCTCGTGCTCAACAACATCGGCCACGCCAACTACGACTTCTTCACCAAGGTGCCCTACGGCCACTGGTTCGCGGCCAGCCGGCGCCACCACCTGCACCATGCAGCGCATGCGGGCAACTACGGCTTCCAGTTCACGTTCATGGATCGCTTGTTCGGCACGCGGCTTCCTGCCGATGCCGCCGATCCGCAGATCGCCGCCTGGCGGCGCAGGCAGGCCCGGCGTGCGCAGGGCTGACCGGCTCCCGCGCCTGCGCCACCGCAGCGACTGGCAGAGCCTGCTCTACCTGGCGGCGCTGCCGGCGCTGGCCGCCTGGCAATGGATCCATGGTTTCCACCTGCTGCTCTACGCGCTGATGCTGTTCCTCACGCTGGGCATCGGCGTGATCCACCACAACCACACCCACCTGCGCATGTGGCGCGGGCGCCGCACCAACCGCGCCACCGACCTCTGGATCACGCTGCTGCAAGGCCATCCGAGCTTCGTGTTCTGGCCCGCCCATGTGGCCAACCACCACCGCCACCGGCACGGCCCCGAGGACGTGGCGCGCACCTACCGCTTCGGCGGCGACACCAACCACCTGCTGGGCTATCTGCTGCATCCGCTGCAGGCGGCCTGGGTGCTGTACCCGCTGTTCCTGCGCTGGCTGGCCAGACTCCACCGCCACCAGCCAGGCGCCTTCCGCTACTGCATGGCGCAGTACGCGGTGTGGCTGGGCTCCTGGGCGCTGCTGCTGGCGCTGGACTGGAAGAAAGCGCTGCTGTTCGTGATCGTGCCGCAGCTGCACGGCCTGCACTGGCTGCTGGCCACCAACTACCTGCAGCACGCCCATGCCGACGGCAGCGCAGGCGGTCGCCAGCCAGCCGGGCAGCTCAACTACGCGCGCAACTTCGAGGGCTGGCTGAATCCGCTGCTGTTCAACATCGGCCTGCACACGGCCCACCACGAACACCCGCATGCGCACTGGTCGGCCCTGCGCGGCCTGCACCATGCGCACTACCGCGCGCGGGTGCACCCGGCCCTCAACGAAGGCGGGCTCGTGCCCTATATGCTGCGCGTCTTCGTGCTCGGCAGCCTGCTGCCGCGCTACCGCAGCCGCTCGCTGATGCTGGCCAACAACAACTGACCCAGAACATGCCCGTCACCTTCGACCGTGTCTTCGTCCAGAGCGCCGGCTACTTCATGCCCGGCGAGCCGGTGGCCAATGCGCAGATGGACGCCTACATCGCGCCGTTGAACCGGATGTCCTCGCGCATCCAGCGCCGCATCCTGGCCGAGAACGGCATCCAGCAGCGCTACTACGCGATCGACACCGAAGGCCGCACCGTCTTCAGCAACGCCGAGATGGCAGCCCATGCCGTGCGCGACTGCCTGCAGCGCGCAGGCCGCCTGCTTTCCGACGTCTCGCTGCTGGCCACCGGCAGCTCGGGCGGCGACACGCTGATGCCGGGCTTTGCCAACATGGTGCAGGGCGAACTCGCCGCGCCGCCCATGGAGACGCTGTCGGTGCACGGCATCTGCGCGGCCGGCGTGTCGGCCATCCAGGCCGCCGCGCAGGGCGTGCAGCTGGGCGCGCACCGTGCCGCGCTGGCCGTGGCGGCGGAGATGCCCTCGCGGCTGTTCAAGCGCTCGCGCTTCGCGGCGCGCGGCTACGACATCGACTTCGACGCGCACTTCCTGCGCTGGATGCTGTCCGACGGCGCCGGCGCGCTGCTGCTCTCGGGCAGCACCGCCGCCCTGCCCCAGGCGCCCGGCCTGCGCTTGCAGCTCAAGTGGATCCACCAGCGCGCGTTCTCGGGCGACTACCCGGTCTGCATGCAGCTGGGCCTGACCGAAGACCGCGCGCGCGGCCACCTGGACTTCGACTCCTGGACCGAGGCCGAGGCGGCCGGCGCGCTGTCGCTGCGCCAGGACATCCGGCTGCTGCCGCACCTGTTCGACATCGGCATCCACGAGTACGCACAGCTCGTGCACGGCGGCTGGCTCGATCCGTCCAAGGTCGACCACTTCCTGTGCCACTACTCGTCGGAGAAGTTCATCCCCGTGGTCGAGGACCTCATGGACAAGGCGGGCCTGGCGATCCCGCGCGAGCGCTGGTACAGCAACCTGGCCTGGCGCGGCAACACGGGCGCGGCCTCCATCCTCGTGATGCTGGCCGAGTTCCTGCAGACGCGCGAACTCAAGGCCGGCCAGCAGCTGTTCTGCTACGTGCCCGAGTCGGGCCGCTTCATGGCGGCCTACATGCTGCTGGAGGTCCAGGACGCCGATGCGCCCGTCCCGGCACGCCCGGCCGCGCGCGTGGCCGCGCCGGACGAGACCGCCATCGCGCCGCCGCACGACCCGGCCACCGCCCCCGCGCCGCTGCGCGAGCTGCTGACCGAGCTGGCCGCCATCTGGCACGGCTACCGTTCCGAGGTCTGGCGCACGCCGCTCGTGCGGCAGATCCGCGAGCGCCGCATCAAAGTGCCCGACTACCTGAACTGGATGGAACACTGGGTGCCGCAGGTGCGCGAAGGCAGCCTGTGGATGCGCGAGGGGGCGGCCTCGCTCAGCGCGCCCTACCAGGGCCTGGCCGCGCTGATCGGCGTGCACGCTGGCGAGGAACAGAACGACTTCCAGATCCTGTTCGACGACTACCGCAAGGCCGGCGGCACGGTGGCCGACATCGCCGCGCTGCGCCGCAACCCGGGCGGCGAGGCGCTCAACGCCTACCTGCACCGCCTGGCCGCCACGCCCGACCCCTTCGGCCTGCTCGGCGCGATCTACATCATCGAGGGCACGGGCCAGCGCATCGTGCCGGCCCTGCTGCCCCTGCTGAGAGCCAGCCTGCCGCTGCCGCCCGAGACGTTCCGTTTCCTCGAATACCACGGCCACAACGACGAGAACCACCTCGCGCGCTGGCTCATGGCGGTCGAAATGGTCATGGCGCTGGACGAAAGCGGCCGCGCCGCGCAGCAGATCGTCGCCACCGCGCGCCACACGGCAGCGCTGTACCTCATGCAGTTCCAGCACGTCACCGAAGGGCGCCCTTCGCCATGAGCAAGAAGCCCCTGCCCGACTTCCTGGCCCGTGCCCACGACGACCGCGATCCCAGCCCCTGGCTGGCTCTGTGGCTGGACCAGAGCACACCCCTGCCCGACCCCGTGAAGACAGCCTGGCTGGCCGACTCCAGCTCGGCCTCGCGCCAGTACCTGCTGCCCTTCCTGCGGCCGCTGGCGCGCACCTTCATCGTGCTGCTGCAGGTGCTCAAGGTGTTCTTCCCGCGCAATTGGTCGCACTCGGGCGCGCTGCACGGGCTGCTGGTCTGGGGGCTCAAGCGCTTCGTGTCACCCGAGGCGAACTGGCTGATCCTGCGGCACTTCCACCTGGGCTCGCAGGTGCTGGCCTTCATCGGGCGCAACTCGCCCGCGCCGGTGCCCACGAGCCCGCTGGAGCCGGCCGACATCGACGCGCTGCGCGACGACCTGTTCTTGAAGCACGACCTGAACCTGTTCAACTTCGTGATCCGGCTGAACCAGGCGCTGCGCGACCAGGGCCTGGAGCTGCGCAAACCCGCGCATCTGGACCTCACGATGCTGCGCGACCCGGGCCTGCAGCTCGAGGACATGCCGCGCGGCCGGCTGAACTTCCTGGACCTGCAGAGCGCCATCGAGCTGTTCACGCCGCTCTACCAGCTGCTGCTGACCGACAACGACTTCTGGCGCGCGGCCAACTCGCTGCAGCTGGACGAGACCATCGGCATCTACTGCGCGACGCTGCTGGCCGCGCCCGAGCATCTGGTGCTGGTCAACAACAAGCACCCGCTGGTGCCGCTGTCCACACTGCGCGCGGGGCACCGGCTGGTCATCCACGGCCTGTCGACCGAGATGCTGCACGCGCTCTTGATGCGCTTCAAGGCGGCGCAGGCCGAAGGCGGTGTGGTGCACACCACCAGCGGCGACGCCTCCGCTCAGTAGCTCAATAGCGCGCCAGGCTCAGGCCTTCGGTGTCGATCGCCGGCTTGCGGCCCGCCAGCCAGTCGGCCATGAGGCGGCCGGTGCCGGCCGCCATCGTCCAGCCCAGCGTGCCGTGGCCCGTGGACAGCCACAGCCTGGGGTAGCGCGTGGGCCCCAGGATGGGCGTGCCGTCCGGCGTCATGGGCCGCAGGCCGCACCAGAACTTGGCTTGTGATAAGTCACCGCCCCTGGGGAACAGGTCGCTGACCACATGGTCCAGCGTGCGCCGGCGCTCGGGTTTCAGGCTCAGGTCGAAGCCGCCCAGCTCGGCCGTGCCGCCCACGCGGATGCGGTCGCCCAGGCGCGTGACGGCCACCTTGTGCGTCTCGTCCATGACCGTGGATTCGGGCGCGCCCTTGGCGTCGGTGATCGGCAGCGTCAGCGAGTAGCCCTTGACCGGGTAGACCGGCAGGTGCAGGCCCAGGGGCTGCAGCAACAGCGGCGAGTAGCTGCCGAGCGCCACGAGGTAGCGGTCGGCCTGGATGAGGCCTGCGTCGGTGCGCACACCCGTGATGTCGCCGCCGGCCTGCTCCACAGCCTGGATCTTCACGCCGTAGCGGAACTGCACGCCCATCCCCTCGGCCAGTTGGGCCAGGCGCTGGGTGAACAGGAAGCAGTCGCCGGTCTCGTCGCCGGGCAGGCGCATGCCGCCCACGAACTTCTGGCGCACGGCCTGCAGCGCGGGCTCGTGGCGCACGCAGCCGTCCATGTCCAGCACCTCGTAGGGCACGCCGTATTGCTTCAGCACCTCGATGTCGCCGGCCGTGCCGTCGAGCTGCTTCTGTTCGCGGAACAGCTGCAGGGTGCCCTGGCTGCGCTCGTCGTAGGCGATGCCGGTCTCGGCGCGCAGCGCCTGCAGGCAGTCGCGGCTGTACTCGGCCACGCGCACCATGCGCGCCTTGTTGATGCGGTAGCGCTCGGCCGTGCAGTTGCGCAGCATGGACGCGCCCCAGCGCCACATGGCCGGGCTCAGCAGCGGCTGGATCACGAGCGGGCTGTGGTGCATCAGCAGCCACTTGATGGCCTTGACCGGCACGCCCGGGCCGGCCCAGGGCGCGGAGTAGCCCGGCGAGACCTCGCCCGCATTGGCGAAGCTGGTCTCCATGGCCGGTGCCGGCTGGCGGTCGACGACCGTGACCTCGTGCCCCTCGCGCGCCAGATAGAAGGCCGCCGTCGTGCCGATCACGCCACTGCCCAAGACCACCACTTTCATACACCCTCCCGCTGCATTCGTGTGGCGGGATTGTGGAAGCGATTGCTGCGCTGCGGCACGCCGCGGCGGCGATCGCATCCGCCATTAGCGGGGCTGATCGGGCCGTGCGCTCACACCCCGCCGTGCGGGTGCGTGGGGTCGACCCACAGTACGGTGTCGGGCTGCTCCACGGGCGCGATGTCCAGGTTCACGGCCACCGCCTCGCCGTCGCTGCGGCACAGCACGCACTCCAGCGCCTCGGTGGCGCTGGCGTTGATCTCCTGGTGCGGCACATAGGGCGGCACGTAGATGAAGTCGCCGGGTCCGGCTTCGGCGGTGAATTCGAGCTGCTCGCCCCAGCGCATCCGCGCGCGGCCGCGCACCACGTAGATCACGCTCTCCAGGTGGCCGTGGTGGTGGGCGCCGGTCTTGGCATTGGCGTGGATGGTCACGGTGCCGGCCCACAGCTTGCTGGCGCCCACGCGCGCGAAGTTGATCGCGGCCTTGCGGTCCATGCCGGGCGTCTGCGCGGTGTTGCCGTCCAGCTGGTTGCCGGGCACCACGCGCACGCCGTCGTGCTTCCAGCGGGCCTGTTCGTCGTGGTCATGGTGGTGGTGTTCGTGCGCCATGGTGTTCTCCCTGTTCATTCGAAGGCAAAGGTCTTGAGCGCGCGGCGCTGGCGCTTGACGCTGTACATCGCGGCGTCGGCGTCCATCAGCACCTGCTCCGGGCTCTCCTGGCTGCCCACCAGCAGGCGGATGCCGATGCTGGCCGAGCAGCGGTGCGTCTCGCCGCGCAGCTGGTCGTTGCGCTCGATCGCATCGAGGATCTTGTCGGCCACGGTGTTGACATGGTCGGCCGCCGTCTTCTCGTCCACGCCAAGCTCTTCGAGCAGCACCACGAACTCGTCACCGCCCAGCCGCGACACGGTGTCGTGCTGGCGCACCGCGGCCTGCAGCCGACGGCCGATCTCGATCAGCAGCTGGTCGCCGACCTCGTGGCCGAAGCTGTCGTTGACGCGCTTGAAGCCATCCAGGTCGATGAACAGCACGCCGAAATAGCTGCGCTGGCGGCTGCTGGACAGCTGGGCCTGGCGCAGCCGGTCCATCAGCAGGCGCCGGTTCGGCAGCCGCGTGAGCGGGTCGTTGAAGGCCATGGCGCGGATCTCCGCTTCCATGACCTTGCGCCGGCTGATGTCCCGCGCGATGACCGAGATGCCGGCGATGCGCCCACGCGCGTCGAGCACGGGCGAGACCGCCATCGACAGATCGATCACCGTGCCGTCCTTGCACAGGCGCTGGGTCTCGTAGGCCTGCAGGCTCTCGCCGCGCTGCACCCGCGCGATCAGCATGGCGTCCTCGGCGCGCCGACCCGCCGGCGCCAGCCGCTCGGCCGAATGGCCCAGCATCTCGGCTTCGGTGTAGCCGAACATCTGCTCAGCACCGCGGTTCCAGGTGGTGATGCGCCCCTGCAGGGTCTTGCTGACGATGGCATCCGACGAGCTTTCCACGATGGCCTCGAAGCGGTTGTGCAACGCGCGCAGCTGGCGGCGCGACGAGCGCACCTGCACCAACCAGGCCCACAGCGTGAGCACGATCGTCAGGCCCGCCAGCGCCGCCACCATCAGCGTGTTGGCACGCCAGCCGGCCATGGCGTCCTGCATGGATTGCCCCACCACCACATAGAACGGATGGTCGCGCAGGCGCCGGTAGGCGTTCAGGCGCTGGTGGCCGTCCACGGTTCCCGCGGCCTCGTACGAGCCTTCTGCCGGCGCCAGGCCAACGGCCTGGCGCAAACCGTCCGATACGCCGACGGGCACGCCCTGCGCCGCCGGGTGGTAGTGCACGGCCTGCAGATCCTCGGTGCGCAGCGAGGCGGCGCCATGCGCGCCGAAATCGACCCCGTCGAACAGCTGGTCGAACTGGGCGCCGGACATGCCGGCGAACACGACGCCGCGCAGCGCGCCGCCGGCATCGCGCACCGCCCTGGCGAACACGACGCGGGACACACCGTCCTGCGTGCCGGCCGGCCCGTCCTGCACCGGCGCGACCACCACCACCATCGCGCCGCGCGGTTCGGCCACCGCACGCCGGAAGAACGCCTGCGTGCCGACCTGCGCCATGGACGCGGGCAAGGCCATGGTGTGCAGCCGCACGGCGCCGTCGGCATCGGCGATGGCCACGTCTTCCAGGTCGACCCGCGCCAGGCGCGGCTGCACCTGCAGCGCCGTGCCCCCGCCCGCGGCGCCGCCCTGCAGCAGCGCCCCATGGCGCGATGCCACCAGTTGCAGGTAGACGTCGATCTTGTCGAAGTTGTTGGAGAGCTGCGCCTCGATCAGCCGCGCGAGGTTCTGGGTTCCCACCAGGGCACGCTCGCGGCTGCGCGCATGGTCGGTGGCGATCGCCAACACCGCCAGCGCCAGCACCAGCACGATGACCAGCAAGGGGCCCGCGGCCTGGCCCAGCCGGGGCGGCAGCATGGGCAGGCGGGCGCGGGAAGCTTCGGGAGCGTTCATGCGGGTCGTGACGTGCGGCGGGAGCTGGCCATTCTAGGAGCCCGCCACGCACGACGCCGGCATGCAGGCCACCCCAGGTTCTCGCACCGCATGCACCGTGCTGCGCTACTATTTGCCAGCGCCCAATACCAAATTCCCGAAAGGATTGGCACAAGATATGCGCACCTCAAGAATGCCGCGGCAGGCCATATGACCGCGATGCACACGAAGTCGGCCACGGCCTGGTGGCGTCGCGTGGCCATGGCGCTGGGCATGCTGGCGCTGCTGCCTGGCGCCGCACAGGCCGGCCCCACGCTGGAGGCTGTGCGCGCGCGCGATGCCGTGCTGTGCGGCATCAGCCCTGGCATGCTGGGCTTCTCGCACCCCGGCACCGCGCCCGGCAGCTGGGAGGGCATGGACGTGGACATCTGCCGCGCCGTGGCAGCCGCCGTGCTGGGCAGCGGCGACAAGGTGAAGTTCGTGCACCTGCAGGTCGACGAACGGTTGCCGGCCCTGCGCGAGGGGCGTTTCGACATCCTCGCCTTCGCCGTCAGCGTCACCATGTCGCGCGACACCAGCATGGGCGCGCAGGCCACGGTGGTCACCTACTACGACGGCCAGGGCTTCCTGGTGCCCACGGCCAGCAAGCTGCGCACCACGCGCCAGCTGCGCGGCAAGCCGATCTGCGTGACGACCACGGGCAGTTCCGAGCAGACGCTGCAGGAATACTCCAACGCCCAGAAGATGGACTTCAGGCTGCTGCGCTTCGCCCGCTTCAAGGAAGCCATCGAGGCTTACATGGCCCGGCGCTGCGCAGCCATCTCGGCCGACGCCACCAGCCTGGCCGTGGTCCGGCGCACGCAGACGCCGCTGCCGGCCGACCACGTCATCCTGCCCGAGCTGATCTCCAAGGAGCCGCTGGGCCCGCTGGTGCGGCGCGGCGACGAAGAATGGGCCAGCATCGTCAGCTGGGTCGTCCGGGGCCTGATCGCGGCCGAGGAGCATGGCCTCACGCGCGCCAACGTGGTCCAGCAGGCCGCCAGCAACCCGAACGCCGAGGTGCAGCGCATGCTGGGGCGCAGCGGCGACACCGGCAAGATGATCGGCCTGGAACGCGACTGGCTGCTCAACGCATTGCGTGCCACCGGCAACTACGGCGAGATCTTCGCCCGCAACGTCGGCGCCGATTCGCCGCTGGGCCTGCCGCGCGGCCTCAACGCGCTGTGGAACCACGGCGGCCTGCAGTACGCGCTGCCGATCCGTTGAAGCGCCGGCATGCCCCGCAGCCTGTACCCGCCCACCGTCCTGCTGCGGCGCGGGGCGCTGCTGCTGGCGTTGGCCGTGGCCGGCCCCTGCAGTGCGGGCCCCACGCTGGACGCCGTGCGCGCCCGCGGCCAGCTGGTGTGCGGCGTCAACACCATGCTGCCGGGTTTCGCCGCACCCGATGCGCAGGGCCGCTGGCAGGGTTTCGACGTGGACATCTGCCGTGCCGTGGCCGCCGCGGTGCTGGGCGACGCAGAGAAGGTGCAGTACGTGGGCCTGTCGGCGCCGCAGCGCTTCGTGGCGCTGCAGAGCGGCGCGATCGACCTGCTGTCGCGCAACACCACGGTCACGCTGGCGCGCGATGCGTCGATGGGACTGCAGATGACGGCCATCGCCTTCTACGACGGCCAGGGCTTCATGGTGCCGGCCGGCAGCAAGATCCGTTCGGCGCTGGAACTCAAGAACAAGTCCGTCTGCGTGCAGCAGGGCTCCACCACCATCCACAGCCTCACCGAGTTCGCGCGCGTGCACCGGCTCAACATCCGCCAGCTGGCGTTCGACCGGCTGGAAGACGCCAACGCCGCCTACTTCGCCGGCAAGTGCGACGCCTACACCAGCGACGCCTCGCAGCTGGCCTCGCTGCGCGTGAAGTCTGCAGCCAAGCCGGCCGACCACGTGATCCTGCCCGAGGTGATCGCCAAGGAGCCGCTGGGGCCGCTGGTGCGCCGCGGTGACGACGACTGGGCCAGCATCGTGCGCTGGGTGCTCTACGGCCTGATCGAGGCCGAGGAACTGGGCATCACGGCGGCCACGGTCGAGGTGCTCAGGCGCAGCACCGATCCCTCCGTGCTGCGCGTGGTCGGTGCGGGCGAAGACACGGGCAAGCTGCTGGGCCTGGACCGCGAATGGCTGGCAC
The DNA here is from genome assembly GCF_964253035.1 of Pseudorhodoferax sp. LjRoot39. NCBI lineage: Bacteria > Pseudomonadati > Pseudomonadota > Betaproteobacteria > Burkholderiales > Comamonadaceae > Pseudorhodoferax > Pseudorhodoferax sp. LjRoot39. Next base: position 5,472,336 of record NZ_CAXUQL020000001.1, read on the forward strand.
GTGCCGTGCGCGCCACCGGCAACTACGGCGAGATCTTCGAGCGCAACCTGGGCCCGAGGACGGCAGTCGGGCTGCCGCGCGGCATCAACAACCTGTGGAACAAAGGGGGGCTGCAGTACGCGCTGCCGGTGCGCTGAGCTTCCCGTCACCGAGGACACCACCATGCCTGTGCCGTCCACACGCCACGCACGTCCCGCGCACCTGCTGCGCCGTCTCGTCCTGTGCTTGCTGGCCAGCGCCTGTTGGAGCACCGCCGCGCTGGCCGGGGCCACGCTGGACGCGGTGCGTGCCCGCGGGCAGCTGGTCTGCGGCGTCAGCAGCAACGCGCTGCTGGGCCTGTCGGCCCAGGCCGGCGACGGCCGCTGGCAGGGGCTGGACGTGGACATGTGCCGCGCCGTCGCGGCGGCCGTGCTGGGCGACGGCGAGAAGGTGCGCTACGTGCCGCTGTCCAACGCCCGGCGCTTCACGGCGCTGCAGGCCGGCGAGATCGACATGCTGTCGCGCAACACCACCATCACGCTCGCGCGCGACGCGTCCATGGGCCTGCACATGACGGCCGTGGCCTTCTACGACACCCAGGGCTTCATGGTGCCGGCCAAAAGCCGCATCCGCTCGGCGCGCCAGCTCAAGGACAAGACCGTCTGCGTGCAGCAGGCCACCACCACGGTGCGCAACCTGGCCGAGTACTCGCGCAACCACCGGCTGGAGCTCAAGACGCTGGCCTTCGAGGAGTTCGACGAGGTCAACGCCGCCTACTTCGCCGGCCGCTGCGATGCCTACAGCGGCGACATGTCGCAGCTGGCCTCGCTGCGCGCGCGCCTGGTGACCGCGCCCGACCTGCATGTGCTGCTGCCCGAGATCATCGCCAAGGAGCCGCTGGGGCCCCTGGTCCGGCGCGGCGACGCCGAATGGACCGCCATCGTGCGCTGGGTCATCTACGGCCTCATCGAGGCCGAGGAGTACGGCGTGACCCAGGCCAACCTGGAGCAGCTGCGCACCAGCAGCCAGGAGCCGGCCGTGCAGCGCATCGTGGGCACCGGCGACGACCTGGGCAAGCTGCTGGGCCTGGAGCGCGACTGGCTCGCGCGCGCGATCCGCACCACCGGCAACTACGGCGAGATCTTCGAGCGCAACCTGGGCCGCAACACGCCGCTCGCCTTGCCGCGCGGGCTCAACAGCCTGTGGAACAAGGGCGGGCTGCACTACGCCTTGCCCGTGAGATAGGAGCTCCCCCGTTTGAACTTCTCGCTTCGTGTAGAAGCTCCATACCCCCCAAGGGGGCGCCGCCAGCGGCCTGGCAGAGCCAGTTCCGCGGCGTCTGCTGGCATGGCCTGCTCCGCGGCCACTGGATCAGTGGCATGCCATCCGACGTCGTGCCTCGGCGATTCGCGCTTCAGTCTGGTGCATCGATCTTGCATACCAGCAGGCACGCTTCCTGCTGAGACATCTGCATGCCCAGCACCGCATCCGAGATCAGCGAACGCATCGTCCAGGCCGTCATGGCGCAGAAGCTCGCGCCCGGCGCCCGGCTCGGCGAGCAGCAGCTGGCCATGCTGTTCGACTGCAGCCGCACGGTGGTGCGCGAGGCGCTCACGCGGCTGGCGGCGCGCGGCATCGTCACGGTCAGCGCGCGGCGCGGCTGGTATGTGATCGAACCCTCGGAAGACGATGCGCGCGAAGCCTTCGAGGCCCGCCGCGTGATCGAGACCGGCCTGATCCGCAGCCTCAAGACGGTGCACAAACCCGCACTGAAAAAGCTCAAGACCCACCTGGCCCGCGAGAAGGCCGCGCTGGCCGGCACCGACGTGGGCGCGCGCAGCTTCCTGCTCGGCGACTTCCATGTCTGCCTGGCCGAATGCCTGGGCAATTCGCTGCTGGCCGACACGCTGCGCGACTACACGGCCCGCACCACGCTGATCGCCATGCTCTACCAGTCCCCGAACAACGCCGAGGCTTCCTGCGAGGACCATGTGCAGATCGTCGCGGCGCTGGAGCGCGGCGACTTCGCCGCGGCCGAGGCCCTGATGCACCAGCACATCGGCGCCGTGCACGATGCCCTGCGCCTGCCCGTGGAGAACGACCCGCTGGCCCGGCTGCGTGATGCACTGGCGCCGGTCGACGGACCTGCGGCACAAGTCTTGCGTACAAGAACCCCGCCACGCCGGTCCGCCCGCGCCGATGCACCAGCATCGGGCGACGGCCCGGACGAACCATCCACCTACCTCGGAGCCCTGCTATGAAGCACCTGACCCGCCGCCTCGCCCTTGCCACTTCGGCCGCCCTGCTCGCCAGCCTGGCCGTCGGCGCCCATGCCCAGAACGCACTGGACAAGGTGATGGCGTCCAAGAAGATCACCATCGCCATCCCGACCGACTTCCCGCCCTACGGCTTCGTCGGCACCGACATGGCGCCCCAGGGCCTGGACATCGACACCGCGCGCTACATCGCCGACAAGCTCGGCGTCAAAGTGGAGCTGACGCCCGTGACCAGCGCCAACCGCATTCCCTACCTGCAGAGCGGCAAGGCCGAGCTGGTGATCTCCACGCTGGGCAAGAACCCCGAGCGCGAGAAGGTGATCGACTTCACGGCTGCGTACTCGCCCTTCTTCCAGGCCGTGTTCGCGCCCAAGACCATGGCCATCAAGAGCTTCGCCGACCTGGCCGGCAAGAGCGTGGGCGTCACGCGCGGCGCGATCGAAGACCAGGAACTGACCAAGCTGGCCCCGGCCGGCGCCGACATCAAGCGCTTCGAGGACAACAACGCCACGGTCTCCTCCTTCGTCGCGGGCCAGGTGCAGCTGATCGCCACGGGCGCCTCGGTAGCAGGCAACATGATGGCCAAGAACCCGCAGCTGGGCACCGAGTACAAGCTGCTGCTCAAGGACTCGCCCAACTTCATCGGCGTGGCCAAGGGCGAGGACAAGCTGCGCCTGAAAGTCAACGAGATCCTGGTCGCGGCAAAGGCCTCGGGCGACCTGGACAAGCTGGCCCAGAAGTGGCTCGGCCGCCCGGCCGGCGACCTGCCCCAGTAAGGCGCGGCCGAGCAGCCCGCCATGCGCATCGAACTCGACTTCGGGGCCGTGCTGTCCCAGTGGCCGCTGCTGGCCACCGGGCTGCTCTGGACCATCGGCCTGACGGCCATCTCCGCGCTGCTGGGCGTGGCGCTGGGCGTGGTGTTCGCCTGGGTGCGCTCGCACGGCGCGCCCTGGCTCAAGTGGGTGGTCGGCACCTATGTGGAGCTGATCCGCAACACGCCCTTCATCGTGCAGCTGTTCTTCATCTACTTCGGCCTGCCGGCCGCGGGCGTGAAGCTCAATGCCGAGACCGCCTCGGTCATCGCCATGGTGGTGAACCTGTCGGCCTACGCCACCGAGATCATCCGCGCCGGCATCGACGCCACGCCCCGGGGCCAGATCGAGGCCGCCGCCAGCCTGGCACTCAGCCGCATGCAGACCTTCACGCGGGTGGTGCTGCCGCCCGCGCTCAAGAAGGTCTGGCCGGCCCTGGTCAGCCAGACCATCATCGTGATGCTGGGCTCGGCCGTGTGCGGCCAGATCTCCACGCCGGAGCTGAGCTACGCGGCCAACCTGATCCAAAGCCGCAACTTCCGCGCGTTCGAGGCCTTCATCGTCGCCACGCTGCTGTACCTGCTGCTGGCCATGGCGCTGCGCAAGCTGCTGAACTGGGCCGGTCCTCGCTTCATCTACGGAAGGTAGCCCCATGGTCGACTTCACCCTCTGGGACATCCTGCGCAACCTGCTGCTCGCGCTGCGCTGGACCGTCGTGCTCTCGCTGATCGCCTTCGTCGGCGGCGGCCTCGTGGGCCTCGGCCTGCTGGTCGCGCGCCTGTCGGGCCGGCGCGGCATGGACGCCATCGTCGGCGGCTACGTGCAGCTGTTCCAGGGCACGCCGCTGCTCATGCAGCTGTTCCTCGCTTACTTCGGCATCGCGCTGTTCGGCATCCAGACCTCGGCCTGGGTGGCGGCCTCGGTGGCGCTCACGCTGTACACCAGTGCCTTCCTCACGGAGATCTGGCGCGGCTGCGTGGCCGCCATCCCCAAGGGCCAGTGGGAGGCCGCCGACAGCCTGGCATTGAGCTTCGGCGAGAAGCTGCGCCATGTGGTGCTGCCGCAGGCCGTGAAGATCGCCGTGCCGCCTACCGTGGGCTTTCTCGTGCAGGTGGTCAAGGGCACGGCCCTGGCCTCGGTGATCGGCTTCATCGAACTCACCAAGGCCGGCACCATGATCACCAACGCCACCTTCAAGCCCTTCGTGGTCTACAGCTGCGTGGCGCTGCTGTACTTCGTGCTGTGCTTCCCGATCAGCCTGTACGCCAAAACCTTAGAGAGGAAACTCCATGTCCGCCCTGCCTGAGGCCAAGGCCGCCCCCATCGTCGAGATCAGCGGCCTGCGCAAGTCCTACGGGGCCAACGAGGTCCTGAAGGGCATCGACCTGCAGGTCCAACCCGGCGAGGTCATCGCCATCATCGGCAAGAGCGGCTCGGGCAAGAGCACGCTGCTGCGCTGCATCAACGGGCTGGAGGTGTTCCAGCACGGCAGCCTCACGGTGGACGGCAAGCCGCTTCTGCACGACGACGCCAACGCCATGCGCACGCTGCGCCAGCGCGTGGGCATGATCTTCCAGAGCTTCAACCTGTTCCCGCACCTGACCGTCGGCAAGAACGTGATGCTGGCGCCCGCACTCGTCAAGAAGAAGGACGCCGCGGCTGGTGCCGAGCAGGCCAAAAAGCTGCTGGCCCGCGTGGGCCTGGCCGAGAAGTTCGACGCCTGGCCCGACCAGCTCTCGGGCGGCCAGCAGCAGCGCGTGGCGATCGCGCGTGCGCTGGCCATGGAGCCGGCCGTGCTGCTGTGCGACGAGATCACCAGCGCGCTCGACCCCGAACTCGTCGGCGAGGTGCTGCGCGTGGTCGAGAGCCTGGCCGAGGAAGGCATGACGCTGCTCATGGTCACGCACGAGATGAACTTCGCGCGCAAGGTCAGCGACCGGCTGATCTTCATGCACCAGGGCCGCGTGCACGAGATGGGGCCGCCGAACGAGCTGTTCGCCAACCCGCAGACGCCCGAGCTCAAGCAGTTCCTGTCGTCGCTGCACGGCTGACGAACCCCGCCGCCAGCGCCAGCAGCGTGGCCAGTGCGAACGCCGCCCGCGTGCCCGCCGCCACCGCCTGCGGCGAGGCGACGGCCGGATCGGCCACCCCGGAGCCGAGCAGGAACACGGCGCCCATCAACGACGCCCCCGCCACCAGCCCCAGGTTGCGCGACAGGCCCAGCAGGCCGGACACCTGGCCCCTGCGCTCGGCTGCGGCCCCGGCCATCACGGCCGTGTTGTTGGCCGCCTGCACCAGCGCATAGCCGGCGGTCATCAGCACCAGCGGCAGCACATAGCCCAGGACACCCCAGGCCAGCGGCGCCAAGGCCAGCACGGAGCAACCGGCGGCCATCGCCGCGAGGCCCGCGCGCAGCATGCGGCCCGCGCCCCATTGGTCGACCAGGCGGCCCGCCGGCAGCCCGACCAGCGCCGCCACCAGCGGGCCGCAGGCCATGGCCAGGCCGATGCGCGCGGCGTCCAGCCCCAGCGCGCCGGCCAGGTGGAACGGCCCGACCACCAGCGTGGCCATCACCACGCAGGACACGAGCAGGCTGACGGCCAGCCCGCTCGCCAGCCCTGGCGCCCCGCGCCATGGGCCCAGGCTGGCCGGGCGTGCCGGCACCGCAGCGCCGCGCTCCACCGGCAGCCGCCCCACCAGCACCAGCGCCACGGCGGCCAGCGGCAATGGCGCCCAGAACAGTGCGCGCCAGCCGAAGCCTGCCAACAGCACCCCGCCCAGCGCCGGCCCCAGGGCGGTGCCCAGCGCAGACACCGTGCCCAGCAGACCCATGGCGCTACCCACGCGCGTCCTGGGTGCGGCCTGCGCGACCAGCGCCAGCGTCAGCGCCATCAGGCAGGCCGCTCCCGCGCCCTGCACCGCGCGCGCCGCCACCAGCCAACCCAGCGTGGGCGCCAGCGCACCGAGGCCGCTGGCCATGCCGAACAGCGCGATGCCGCCCAGCAGCACATTGCGCCGCCCCCACCAGTCGCCCAGCCGGCCGGCCGGCAGCACCAGCGCGGTGACCGCCAGCAGGTAAGCCAGCACCACCCACTGCACCTGCTGGAACGGCGCGCCGAAGGCCTGCGCCAGCGCCGGCAGCCCGACGTTGGCGATGCCCGCGCCGAGTGCGGACAACAGCATCGCGGTGGCCAGGCCGGCCAGGGCAAAGCGCGAATGCGAAGTGACGGGAGCAAGCGTGGTGGTGGGCATGGCGTGGTCGGCAAGGAAGTCCAGGAGAGCCTGCAGCGTAGGCGGCGCAGCGCCGCGGCGGAAGGCGCGCCGCCTGCACGCCACCCGTGCACGCCACGCCATGTCTTGCGTGCTAAGGTGCCCGGCGTGCCACGACCCGACCTCAACCTGCTCGTCACGCTGGACGTGCTGCTCGCCGAAGGCAGCGTGGCCGGCGCCGCGCGCCGCCTGCGGCTCAGCCCCTCGGCCATGAGCCGCACGCTGGCCCGGCTGCGCGCCGCCACCGGCGACGCGCTGCTGGTGCGCGCCGGCCGCGCCCTGGTGCCCACGCCGCGCGCACTGGAACTGCGCGCCCGCGTCGGTCCGCTGGTGCAGGAGGGCGAGGCGCTGCTGCGCCCCGGCACCGCGCCCGACCTGCGGCAACTGCAGCGCCAGTTCACGCTGCGCACACGCGAAGGCTTTGTCGAAACCTTCGGCCCGGCCCTGCTGGCGCGCATCGCAGCCGAGGCCCCCGGCGTGCGCCTGCGCTTCATCGCCAAGCACGACAAGGACAGCGCCCTGCTGCGCAGCGGCGCGGTGGACCTGGACACCGGCGTGGTCGACGGCACGGCCGGCCCCGAGGTGCGCACCCAGGCGCTGTTCAGCGAGCGCTTCGTCGGCGTGGTGGCGCCCGGCCATGCGCTGGCGGCGCAGCCGGCCACGCCCGAGCGTTACGCGGCCTGCCGCCACGTGCAGGTGGCGCGCCGAGCGGCAGCCGCCGGCCCGGTGGACGAAGCCCTGCGTGCGCTCGGCCTTGCGCGCGACATCGCCACCACGGTCGACAGCTTCTCCGCGGCGCTGGCCCTGGTGCGCGCCGCCGGCCTCGTGGCCACCGTGCCCGAGCGCCACACCACCGGCCTGCGCGCCGGCCTGCACACCATGGCACTGCCGCTGGCCCTGCCCCCCATGGCCATCGCGCTGCTGTGGCACCCTCAGGCACACGCCGACCCTGCGCACAGATGGCTGCGGGCCTGCGTGCGCGAGGTGTGCGCGGCGGTGCTGGGTGGCGACTGAGCGCCCCCTACACTGCGGTGGCCGGCTGCGCGACTGGCAGCTCCATCCACCCGCCACGCCCATGAGCGACAGCCTGCATTCCCTGAACCTGCACGACCTGCGCCTCCTGTCTCTGCTGCTGGCCGAACGCAGCATCACGCGCGTGGCCGAGGCCAGCGGCCAGGCCCAGCCAGCCGTCAGCCGCAAGCTGCAGCGCCTGCGCGAGGTGCTGGCCGACCCGCTGCTGGTGCGCAGCGGCACGCGCATGGTGCTGACCGAGCGCGCCCAGACGCTGCGCGAGCCTCTGCGCGAGATCATGGCCCAGGCCGCGCGGCTGGAGGCCGGCGGCAGCTTCGATCCGGCCAAGGCCGAGCGCGCCTTCCACATCGTGTGTTCGGACTGCCTGCCGCCTGATTTTTTGCCCGGCATCGTGGCCCGGCTGGCCAGCGCCGGCCCGCGCATCGCCGCCCACATCCGGCCGGCTGACGCGGCCTTCGACCTGGCCCAGGCGCTGGACGACGGCAGCGTGGACCTGGTCATCAACAACGACCCGCGCCCGCGCGAAGACCTGCGCATGGCCGTGCTGTTCTCCGACGAGATCGTCTGCCTGATGCGGCGCGGCCACCCGCTCGCGCAGGAGCGCCGCATTCCGCTGGCGCGCTACCTGCGCATGCGCCACCTGGCGCCGCACACCGGATCGCAGCCGCGCACCGGGCCCATCGATGGCGAACTGGCCAAGACCGGCTACCAGCGCCAGATCGTCGCCACCGTGCCCGAGTTCAACCTGGCGCCCTATGCGCTGCTGGAGAGCGACCTGGTGTTCACCACCGCCCGCCGCTTCGCCGACCACTACGCGGCGCGACTGCCCCTGGTGGTGGCGCCCGCGCCGGCCGAACTGCCGCCCATGCGCTTCTACCAGCTGTGGCACGAGCGCAGCCATGCCAGCGCGGCCAGCCGCTGGCTGCGTGGCCAGGTGCAGGCACAGGCAGCGCCGGCTGGCTGAACTGCCCCACATTCCTGCTGGCCTACAGCACGGACCGGCACAAGCCGATAGCACCACCGCAGGGCGTGTGCCAACAATGAACTCCGGCACTTCGGTGCGGGCTCTGCCCGCGGGGCCGGTCCAGAAAAAGACAGCATGCAGACCGCAGACGCGCAAGCCACAGCAGGCACGGCAGCCGAGCCAGCCCCCAGGCCGCAGGACGCCGACAGCCTCGAATCCATCCTGCGCATCGTGCGCCGCTACCTGGGCATGGACGTCGCGTTCGTGTCGCGCTTTCGCGAAAAGGACCGCCTGCTCGAACTGCTGGACGACGAATCGCATGGCCCGCTGCACCAGGGCCAGGCGATCCCGCTGACCGAGGGTTACTGCCTCAAGGTGGTGCGCGGCGAGTTGCCTGAGTTCATTCCGGACACCTCGCGCAACGCCTTGGCGCGCGCCTTGCCGGCCACCTCGGAGGTCCCCATCGGCTCGCACCTGAGCGTGCTCATCGTGCTGCCGGACCAGCATGTCTACGGCACGCTGTGCTGCTTCAGCTACCACACCAACGACACTCTGGACGAGCGCGACGTGCAGCTGTTGCGCGCCTGCGCCGATTTCCTCGCGCTGCACTTCGAGAACACCGCCCGGCGCGAGCGTGAGCGCGAGTACACGGCGGCGGCGATGCGCGCCGTCATGGCCCAGGGGGCACCGCGCATCGTGTTCCAGCCGGTCTACCACCTGCCCGACCTGCACCTGCATGGCTTCGAATGCCTGTCGCGCTTCGACACCGAGCCGCGGCGCACACCCGACCGCTGGTTCACCGTCGCGCACGATGCCGGCGTGGGCCTGGAACTGGAACTGCAGGCCATCCGCAATGCACTGGCCTACCTGGAGCGCATGCCCGTCGGCCCCTGCATGAACATCAACAGCTCGCCCGAGATGATCCTGTCGGGCCAGCTGCTCGCCCTGCGCGATGCCGGCCACGACCTCTCGCGCGTGGTGCTGGAGATCACCGAGCACGCCGTGGTGCGCGACTACGCCGCGCTGTCGCTGGCGCTCAAGCCGCTGCGCGCCGAGGGCGTCACCCTGGCCGTGGACGACGCCGGCGCGGGCTACTCCAGCATGCGCCACATCCTGAGCCTGGAACCCGACATCATCAAGCTGGACATGGAGCTCACGCACGGCATCGACGCCGACCCCAAGCGCAAGGCCCTGGCCAAGGGCCTGACCAGCTTCGCGCACGAGATCGGCTCGCTGGTCGTGGCCGAGGGCGTGGAGACCCAGGCCGAGCTGTTGGCGCTGGCCCGGCTCGGCGTGGACTGCGCCCAGGGCTACCACCTGGACAAGCCGCTGGACTTCGCGCAGGCGCTGGAGCGCTGCCGCGGGCCCATCGAGCACGGACGCTGCGGCTGACCTGCAGGAATCAGTGCTTGTGCTGCGCGGCCGGCGCGGCGCTGGCGTTGACCGCGCGCACGGGCGCCTGCACCTGAACCGACTCGCGCTGCCCGTCCTTGCCTTCGAACACCAGCGTCAGCGGCACGGTGTCGCCGGCCTTCACTTGCGCGGGCAGGTCCATCAGCATCACGTGGTAGCCACCGGGGCGCAGCTCCACGGTCTTGCCGGCCGGAAGCTCCAGGGCGGGCACCTGGCGCATGCGCATCACGTTGTCCTGCAGCGCCATCTCGTGCACCTCGACGATGGGCGCGCTGGGCGAGCTGGCCGACACCAGGCGCACGTCCTTGACCGAGCGCAACTGCATGAAGGCGCCGGTCCCCTTTTGCTGCGGCACGGTGGCGCGCACCCAGGCGTCCTGCACGGTGACCTGGGCCTGCGCGGCACCGGCGGCGAGCGTGGTGGCGGCGAGGAGGATGCGAAGTGTGGTGTTCATGGAAGGTTCTCGTTGGAGGGAGGATGGGTGTCAGGCCAGCAGCCGGCGCAGGTCCTGCGCGACCTGCTCGGCGCTCTGGTCGTGCTTCAGGATGAGGCGCAGCTTGCCGGCGGGATCGTAGACATAGCTCAGCGCCGTGTGGTCCATGGTGTAGGAGGAGCCGGTCGGCACCTTCTTGTAGTACGCCTTGAAATTCCGCGCGAGTTCTGCGGTCTCGTCGAGCGAACCATACAGGCCCAGGAAGCTCGCGTCGAAGGCCCCGGTGTAGGCCTTCAGCACCGGCGGCGTGTCGCGCTCGGGGTCCACCGTGACGAAGATGACCTGCAGCCGCCCGCCCTGCGTGCCCAGCAGCGCCTTGGCCTGGGCCGCGCGGGCCAGCGCAGTCGGGCAGACGTCGGGGCACTGCGTGAAACCGAAGAACAGCAGCACGGCCTGGCCCTGGAAATCCGCCAGCGTGCGTGTGCGGCCGTCGGGGTCCTGCAGCTTGAAGTCGCGGCCGTGGTCAGTGCCTGACATGTCGATGCCGTTGAATGTGGGTGTGGCGGGCTGGCAGGCCGCCAGAAGTGCCGCGCCGCCTGCCACGAGCAGGCGGCGGCGGTGGTGGTCGATCGGGTGCATGTTCTCGCCTGGCATCAAAAGGTGTACAGGGCCGACAGCTGCACGTTGCGCCCCTGCGCCGGCGTGACCCAGCGCGCCACATGCAGGTGGCTGGAAACGTAGTACGCCTTGTCGGTCAGGTTGCGCAGCGCCAGCTGCAGTTCCACGGCCTGGCCGCCGCCCAGCGGCTTCTTCCAGGTCTGCGTGAGGTCCAGGCGCGCATAGCCCGGCAAGGTGACCGTGTTGGCGCGGTCGGCCCAGCGCGCGCTCTGCGCGTACAGGCCGGCGCCCGTCACCCACTTCGCATCGGAGGCGATGGCCCAGGTGTACTCGCCCCACAGGCTCAGCGCATGCGGCGCGACGTTGGGTGCGGTCGTGCCGGCGAGCAGCGAATTGGCCAGCACCTGCGCGCGCGTGTAGGCATAGGCGGCGCGCACGGTGACGCGCTCGGCCACCTCGCCGGTCAGCGCCAGCTCCACGCCGCGCGAGCGCCCGGTGCCGTCGACGGTGAAGTCGAAGTTGTTCTGCGGCGTGCTCTGGTCGGCCGAGATCATGTTGCGCTGGTCCAGCTGGTAGACCGCCACGTCGGTGGTGAGCTTTCCACCGCGCCACAGCGACTTCCAGCCCAGCTCGAACTGCTCCGAGCGGCGCGAGGGCAGCGACTGGCTGGAGGACGACGACACCTGGTTGGGCGCCATGCCCTTGGCCCAGTTGGCGTACAGGCTGTCGGTGTCCGACAGGCGGCGCAGCACGCCGAGCTTGGGCGAGAAGACCGACTCGTCCACGGCCCGCGTGCCGGCGCCGCCGTAGAGAAAGTCCTGCTGCGTCCAGCGCAGCCCGGCCACGAAGGTCCAGGCGCCCAGATCCACCGTGTCCTGCACCGAGGCGGCAACGCTGCGCAGGTTCTGCGTCGTGAGCCCGCCTGCCGCCAGCGCGCTCCAGGCCGGGATGGCGACCCGGCCGAACACCGGGTTGAACACGTTGATGGACGGGCTGGCCGAGGCCGGCACGAGCAGCGAAGGCTGGTCCAGCGTCTCGCGGTAGTAGTCCAGGCCGAAGAACAGCTGGTGCCGGGCCGCGCCCGTGGCCTGCCGGCTGGTGAGGGACACGGCGGCCGAGTCGATGCGCCGATCGGTGCCGGGCTCCACGGCCGCGCCCCGCGCCCAGGTGCCGACAGGCGTGGCGGGCGTCACGGGGAGCGGGTTGCCGTTCAGGAAGCTCTTGACCGAGGTCGAGTCCGCCCACAGGTGCGTGAGGTTCACGGCCAGCCGCGTATCGGCGGACAGTGCCACATCGCCATGCAGGTCGACGATGCGCGTGTTCGTCGTCGAGTCCCGCCCCGGCTCACCGAACTGGCGGTCGCGCGGCACGTCCACCGGCCTGTCCCCCAGCGAAGGGATGCCGTAGTCGGGCTGGTAGCGCTGGTTGATCGCCTCGAAGCCCGCGCGCAGGTGGTAGCGGTTGCCGTCGCTCTTGGCGATGCCGAGCTTCAGGCCTTCGAGCTTGTCGGGCACGTGGCGCCATTCGCTGGCGTCCGATTTCGTCAGCACCACCCGGGCAGCCAGTTCCTGCTCGGCGTTCAGCACGCGGTTGACATCGGCCGACAGTTCGAGCGCGCCCGAGCTGCCCACGCCCACGCCGACCGCGCCGAAGTTGGCGAGCCGCGGCTGCTTGGTCACGAGGTTGACGGTGCCGCCCGGCTCGCTGCGCACGCCCAAAGCGGCACCCGGGCCGCGCAGCACGTCGATGGACTCGACGAACGCGGATGCGAAGGGGTAGTTGGACAACCGCACGCCGTCGCGCAGGATGCGGCTGGAGCCGGTGCCGCTGTCCATGATGGCGCCGCGCAGCGTGAAGAACTGGGTGTGCGAGCCGTTGAAGCCCGAGTCGGCCTGCACACCGGGGATGTTGCGCAGCGCCTCCTGCAGCGTGGTGCCGCCCTGCGCGCGCAGCACGTCCACGGGCAGGCTGGAGGCCGAGAACGGTGTGTCCATGGTCGAGGCCGCAGACCCGGTGGCCAGGTTGCCCGCGCGCAGGGTCTTGGGGGCCGCGGCCTCGCGCACGGTGACGGAAGGCAGCGCGTTGCCGGGGGCGCCCTGGTTCTGCGCCAGGGCCATCGGTGAGGTGGCCGCCGCGAGGGTCCAGGCCAGGATCTTGGTGTGGGGGTTCATTGCACCTTTCCAGTCAAAAAGTGATCCAGCGCCCACATCGCCAGCAGCGAAGCGCCCATCAGCGGGAACGCCAGGCCGCCCAGCACCAGGAACGCGAGCACCGCGCGCAGTGCGCGGCGGTCCGCTGGCGACGGCGGTACGCCCAGTGCGCCGGCCGGCCGGCGCTTCCACCACATCGTGGCGGCGCTGACGCACAGCAGCACGATGGCCAGGCAGGCCACGACCAGCAGCGCCTGGTTGGCCACGCCGAACTCCTGGCCCATGTGCACGTTGATGCCCCACTCCAGCCAGCGGCCGAGCGGGCCGTAGTCGCCATAGCCCATGTCCAGCAGCACCGCGCCGCTGTATTGGTCCAGGTGCACCACGCGCTGGCGCGCCAGGTCGTGCGGATAGACCGAGGCGGTGTAGACGCCGGCCGGCCCCTGCGGCAGGACCAGCGTGTAGCCCGGGGCCAGGCCCAGGCGCTCGACGATGGCCATGGCCGCGTCCAGGCCGAGCGCACCCGGTGCGGCGCCCTCCCCTGCAGCGCTGCCGTGCCCGGCATGGCCAGCGTGGGCCGACTGCGGCAGCCGCGCCTGCTCCAGCGACCAGGCCGTGGGGCCGCCCTCGGCCAGGCGCTGCTGCGACATCGGCACCTGCACGCGCACGCCGGCCGGGTAGCCGAAGTTGTGCCCGTTGGCCCACTGGTTCACCTGCTGGCCCCACAGCACCGACCAGGGCATGCCGGTGAGGGCCAGGAACACCAGCATGGCGCCGACGAACACGCCGGTGACGGCATGCAGGTCGCGCCAGAACACGCGCTGGCGCGGCGCGCCGCGCACCGTCACCACGCCGCCACGGCGCCCGCGCGGCCACCACAGGTAGATGCCGGTCGCCACCAGCACGATGGCCCAGCCGGCCGCGATCTCGATGGCGCCGCGCGCGACGGGCCCGAAGTACTTGAGGCTGTGCAGCCTGCGGATGGTCCAGGCCACGCTGCCGCCCTCGGGCAGCGCGCCCAGCACCTGGGCGCGCCAGGGGTCGACGTAGACCGACAGGCGCTCGCCACGGGCGGTGGCGATGCCGACCTCGGCCGAGGCCGATGGCGCCGCGGCAGGCGTGTACTTGCGCAGCACACCCGGGTACGCGGCCAGTGCCGCGGCCGTGATCTCGCCATGCCCGCGCGGCACGGTGGCTGCCGGCACCACGGTCTTCAGCCCGTGGTGGAACCAGCCGTCGATCTCGGCCTTGAACACGTACAGCCCGCCCGTGATGGCGAGCCAGACCAGGAAGGGCAGCACCAGCAGGCCGGCGTAGAAGTGCCAGCGCCACACGGCGCGGTACAGGCTGGCGCCGGCCCGCACCGGTGCGTCGGCTTCAGCAGGCAGGGTCGCGGCCATCAGAAGCGCACATCCAGGCTGGCATAGGCGCCGCGGCCATCACCCGGCGAATAGCCGGACGATCCGCTGTCGTACCAGGCATAGACGTACCGGCGGTCGGTGACGTTCTTCACCTGCAGGCCCACATCCACGGCGGCCGAGACGCGGTAGGTCGCGCCCAGGTTGAGCAGCGCGTAGCCACCGGCCTTGGGCTGGGTGTTGGTGCGCTCCAGGAAATAGTCGCCCTGGGCATTGCCCCAGGCGGACAGCTTGAGCCGCTCCGTCGCCTGCCAGTCCACGCCGGCCGAGACCAGCCAGCGCGGCACGTTCTCGATCTCCTTGCCCAGCGTGGTGGGCGCGCTCGGGTCGGGCGCGGTGATGCGGGCCTGCTGGCGCGAATAGGCGACCCAGGCCGTGGTGCTGGCCGTGGCCTTGGCACCCAGCTGCACGTCGAAGCCCTTGCGCAGCGTCTTGCCCACGTTGCCCAGGCCGCCGGGGTCGGGCAGGCCATCGACGCCCAGCACGCGCGCCACTTCGCCCGAGGCGCGCTGCTCCCAGTACGCGACGCGGCCGTCCAGCCAGGGCAGCGGGCTGAACTTGACGCCGGCCTCCCAGCCATGGTTGATGGAGGGCTTGAGCTTGCGCGCCTGCGTGCGGTAGGCATCGATGCCCGATCCGATCTGGAACGTGCGGCCCCAGTTGGCGTAGACGCTGGCCTGCGGGTTCAGCGTGTAGGCCAGGCTGATCTTGGGCTGCCGGATGCTGCCGTAGTCGTGCACCGGCGCCTGGGTGCCGGCGATGCGGTCGCGGAAGTGGCCGCGCACCCGGTCCACGCGCAACGCCGGGCTGATCTTCAGCGCCGGCACCGGGCGCACCACGGCCTGCAGGTAGGCACCCTGCGTGTCCAGGTCGAAGTCCCAGTCGCGGAACTGCGCGGTGCGCACGCGCTCCACGGTGCGCCAGCGCTGGCCGATGTTGTCCTGCCATTGCGCGTCGAAGCCGCCCTCCAGCGTGAACGCGTGGGCCCAGGCCACCTGGGGCCGCCAGGTCAGCGTGGTGATGGCGCCGTGCTGCTTCTCGTCGTTGCCGCGCTCCTGCTGCACGCCGGCCGCCGAGAAGCGCGCCCAGCGCTGGTTCTCGTAATGGTTGGTGTAGAGCCTGGCGGACCAGGACAGGTCTTGCGCGAGTTCCCCGTCGAGGTGGGCGCTGAGCTGCAGCGTCTCGCGCTCGCCGCGGTCGGCCGCCGCGTAGGACGGCGAGCTACGCGGTGCGTCCATCGCCTGCTGCAAGCTCAGGTAGCCCGACTCCAGCGCCTTGTTGCGGTAGTAGCGCGCCATCAGGCCGGCGCGCCAGCGCGCGTCATCGCTGGTGTAGAACCACTTGCCCGACAGCGCCACCTTCTCGGCGTCGGCGTGGTCCCGGTAGCCGTCGGAGTCGCGCCAGGCCAGGAAGTAGTTCTGGCTCCAGTTGCCGCTCTCGATGCCCTTGGCGACCTGCACTTCCCGCGTGCCGAAGCTGCCGACCGTCAGGCTGGCGCGGCCCTCGTTGCCGCCGCTGCGCGTCAGCACGTTGGCGTTGCCGGCGATGTTGTGCAGCCCGTAGCGCGGATCGTTGGTGCCGCGCACGATCTCGATGGCCTCGATGTCCAGCGGGAACACGGCATCGAGGAAGGGCATGCCGCCCGCGTTGTCGTTGCTCGGGATGCCGTCGATCAGCAGCTTGACGGCGTTGATGCGCCCCTCGCCGTTGAAGCCGCGGAACGAGAAGCGGCCGGCGTCCGTGCCCTGCTTGAACTGCGTGACCTGCACGCCCGGCGCGCGCGTGAGCAGCTCCCAGCTGTAGTCCACGTGCTGGTCCTGCAACAGGCTGGCGCCCAGGATGTCGACGGAGCTGAACACGTTGCGCGCGGGCAGCGGGCCCGCAGGATTGGCGTGGATGGTGACGGTGCCCAGCGTCAGCATGGAGTCGGCCGCGTCCTGCGCACCGGCAGAAGGCACCATGGCCAGCGCGGCACAGCCGGCAAGAAGCCGCGGCGTGCGGCGGCGAAAGGGGCGGAATGCGTGGAACACGGCACAACCTCGGGGAAGCAGGGACTGGTCGCGCAGGCCGTTCGCCAACGCGGCGGCACTGCACAGGAGCGCGATCGCGTGCCCTCGCGGGCCTCACGCGTCGCGGCGGGGGCTCAGACCAGGGAGGGAGGGCCGCGTGGCGGCAGCGGCGCGCCGACCAGCGCCGCGATGTGCGCGGCCACCGAAGGCTGCAGTGCATGGGCCAGCGGCTGCGGCGCGGCGCAGGGGGCCCGGTACGGCGCCGGCGGCAAGGTGGCCGCCAGGCACATCGGGCAATCCAGGGTGTGGTGCACGGCGGCACCGTCCTGCGCATCGTCGCCCAGCGCCACCAGCTTCACGCCGCCGCTGGCCGTGCAGACCAGTTCCATGGCCTGCGGCTGCACCAGAGGCGAGGCGATCGCCACGCCCATGGCCAGCACGAACCACGCCAGAACGAGGCGGGCCAGCAGCGTGGAGCGGCGCAGCAATTGCATGGGCGGCGATCATAAGGTGGCCGGCACGCTGGCGCCTCTGGCCTCCAGTGGGGCAAATTGACCCAGGCAGAGCCCGCGCGCCATCGTGAACACACGGTGACGAAAGCGCAGGACGCCCGACACGTTCTCTCTACGGCTGCATCACCGGCTGCGTCACCGGCTGCCAGGTGCCCACGGCCAGTCCCTCCAGCGTGTGCGGCCCGATGGCCGCACGCACCAGCCGCAGCGTGGGAAAGCCGGCGGCCGCCGTCATGCGGCGCACCTGGCGGTTGCGGCCCTCGGTGATCGCCAGTTCGACCCACGACGTGGGAATCGCCTTGCGCACGCGGATCGGCGGGTCGCGCTCCCACAGCACCGGGGCGGCAGGCAGCAGCCGCGCCCTGGCAGGCAGCGTCAGGCCGTCGTTGAGAGTGATGCCCTTGCGCCAGGCCGCCAGCGCTTCCTCGTCGGGCACCCCTTCGACCTGCACCCAGTAGGTTTTCTCGAGCTTGAAGCGCGGATCGGCGATGCGCGCCTGCAGCTTGCCGTCGCTGGTCAGCAGCAGCAGGCCTTCGCTGTCGGCGTCCAGCCGCCCTGCTGCATACACGCCAGGCAGGTCGATGAAGTCCTCCAGACCGCGCCAGCGCCCTTCGGACCGGAACTGGCTCAGCACGCCGTAGGGTTTGTTGAAGCGGATGAGGTGCGGTGGGGGCGGCTGCGCGGGCATGCGCGCAGTATGCCCACCAGCTCAGCCGCGGCCCGCGGTGTGCTGGCTATACTCCGCGCGCCCTCGGAACCTGTTCCGCGGGCATCCGTGCGACAGGTGTCCGCATGCCCTGCATGTGGAGTAAACGGGAACGGGGTGAAGGCGCAGCGATGCAGCCCAGGCCCCGGCTGCCCCCGCAACGGTAAGCAAGCGACAACGCCGATCGCCCCCTGGCACCAGCTGCCGGGCGGGCCGTCACTGGGTTCGCACGTGGTCTGCCAGCGCAGATGCGCGACGGGCCTGGGAAGACGCGGCGCCGGCAGAGCCTTCTCTGCCCCTTGCGAGCCCGGAGACCGGCCTGGCGCGTTCGTGCATGCCCCGCATGCACAAGCCGGCCGTCTGCGGGGTGCTGACAGCGGCGCCTGCGCATGCGCGTGCCGCGGCGGGCGTTGCTGTCACAGCAGGCGGCGCGGTTCTCTCCCCGAAAGGAAACCCGCATGCACATCGAACCCGGCGTCGTCGACGCCGCCAAGATCACCCTGAGCTACGCCACGGCCGCCGCCGCCTTCGGCCTCACCGCCTTCATGGCGCGCCAGGACGCGCGCGCCGACGCCCACCGCGGCGGCTGGGCCGCGCTGGCGGCGCGCAGCGTGCTGACCACGCTGGCCGTGTTCTGCTTCTTCGAGGTGTTCCCGCACGCGCCCGTGGGCGTGTCCGAAGTGCACCTGATCCTGGGCTCCACGCTGCTGCTGCTGTTCGGCGCGGGCGCCACCGCCATCGGCCTGGCGGCTGGCCTGCTGGCGCAGGGCCTGCTCTTCGCGCCGGCCGACCTGCCGCAGTACGGCATGAACGTGACCACGCTGCTGGTGCCGCTCTATGCCATCCACCAGCTTGCGCAGCGCATCATCCCGGCGCGCACGGCCTATGTCGACATCCAGTACCGCCAGGCGCTCGCGCTGTCGCTGGCCTACCAGGGCGGCATCGTGCTGTGGGTGGCGTTCTGGGCGCTGTACGGCCATGGTGTGGGTGCGGACACGCTGGCCGAGGTTGGCAGTTTCGGCGTGGCCTACATGGGCGTGGTGCTGCTGGAGCCACTGGTCGACCTGGGCGTGCTGTGGGGCGCCAAGATGCTGGCGGGCCGCACGCGTGGCCGATGGTTCACGGCGCGGCTGCACTCGCCCGCTTGAAGGCGCTGCTGCTCCAGGGCAGCCAGGGCGTTCCGCCGGCCACCGGGGCCGGTCTTCAGGACCAATCCTCGGCGCGCAGGCACTCTGCGCCCCAGGCCCGCGCCAGCGCCTGCGCGCGGCCCAACCGCAGGCGGCCCTGCTCGAAATCGACCACGCGCAGTTGCGCGGCCTCGGCAGGACGCGCGGGCCAGTCGCGCGAACGGCCGTCGGTCAGCAGCCAGAGCCAGCCCTCGCCGCCACCCCGGGCCAGCAGTCGTGCCGCCTGCGCGATGGCCGGGCCCAGTGGCGTGCCGCCGCCCGCGCCGATGGCGTTCACCCAGTCGTCGTTCCAGGCTGCGGCCTTGCGCGGCGGCAGGCGCAGTTCCACGCGCGTGCCGGAAAAGCACAGCAGCGCCACGCGCTCGCGCCGGCGGTAGGCCTGTTCCATGAGCGCGAGCAGCACGCCCTTGGCGCGCGCAAGCGCGCCGCCGGTGGCCATCGAGCCCGAGCAGTCGAGCACGAAGCAGTGCAGCCGCTCGCTGGAGGGCGGCTGCGGCCGGCGGCGCAGGTGCGCCAGCGCCAGCGGCGCGGCGCCGCGCGCGGCGAAGGTGGCCGGCCAGTTCCAGCCACCCGTGGCGGGGCCGCGCTGCGGCGGGTTCGCGGTTTGTGCCTTCGCGCCGGGCATGCGCCCCGCCGCCAGGCCGGGTGCGGCGTCGGCGCGAAGGCTCAGGCTTTTTTTGCGGCGGCCTCCCTGCCGGTGGGCAGCAGTTCGGGCACGGACAGGTGCACGGTGCCCACGGGCTCGGGCGGCATGGCGCCCCAGTCCGCGGCGTCTGCGCTGGGGCCCCAGGCCGCGCCGTCGCGGCCGTTCGACTGCGGCCGTTCGGCCTGGGGTGCAGGAGCCGGCGCAGCCGCAGGCGGCGGCACGCCGGGCTTGCGGCGGTGCACCAGCGCCAGTTCGGCCACGGCCTGCACATGCGCGGGCGTGACCTCGGCCTCGCCCTGCCATGCGGCCCAGGCCCGCGCCGCGCGCAGCAGCACGAGGTCGGCACGCAGGCCGTCGACCTGGGCCTGCACGCACAGCGCGCCCGCGGCCTGCAGCACGGCGTCGGACCAGGGCAACGCCTCGGGCGCCTGCACGCGCGCGCGGGCCGCGGCCAGGCGGTCGGCCAGCGCGGCCTGCTGCGCCGCATGCCGTGCGCGGAAGGCCGCGGGGTCGGCCTCGAACTGCAGCCGCGCGCGCACGATGGCCTGGCGCTGGTCCAGGTCGGCCACGTTGGCCAAGCGCACGCACAGGCCCAGGCGGTCCAGCAGCTGCGGGCGCAGCGCGCCCTCCTCCGGGTTCATGGTGCCCACGAGCACGAAGCGCGCGGCATGGCGGTGCGAGATGCCGTCGCGCTCGACCACGTTGACGCCGCTGGCCGCGGCATCGAGCAGCACGTCCACGAGCGCGTCGGGCAGCAGGTTGATTTCGTCCACGTACAGCACGCCGCCATCCGCGCGTGCGAGCAGCCCCGGCGCGAAGCGCACGGCGTGGCCGGCCAAGGCCTGCTGCAGATCCAGCGTGCCGGCCACATGCTCGAGCGAGGCGCCCAGCGGCAGCGTGACGAAGGGCGCGGCCGGGATCAGTTCGGCCAGCGCACGCGCGGCCGTGGACTTGGCCGTGCCGCGCGGGCCTTCGACGAGCACGCCGCCGATGCGCGGGTCGACCGCCGCCAGCAGCAGCGCCTGGCGCAGCGCGGGCTGGCCGGCGATGGCAGCGAAGGGGAACAGCGGCGGCAGATCGGTGGGGGGTGCGCTCATCGCATGCCTTCCTGTTGGTCTTCATGTGCCAGCAGCAGGTCTTCCAGCTGCTGGCGGTAGTCGCCGGGTTGCTCCCACAGGCCGCGCTGCATGGCTTCGAGCAGCCGCTCCAGCATGCCGCGCAGGGCCTCGGGGTTGTGCTCGGCGAAGAAATCGCGCACGGCGGCGTCCACCACATAGGCATCGGCCACGAGCGCGTAGTGGTGGTCGGCCACCTGGCCCGTCGTCGCGTCGAAGCCGAACAGGTAGTCCACCGTGGCCGCCATCTCGAACGCGCCCTTGTAGCCATGGCGCATGGCGCCCGCGATCCACTTGGGGTTGGTCACGCGCGCACGCACCACGCGGCCGATCTCCTGGTGCAGCGTGCGCACGCGCGGCTGCTGCGGGTTGGCATGGTCGCCGTGGTAGAGCGCGGGTGTCTTGCCCGACACCTCGCGCACGGCCGCGGCCATGCCGCCCTGGAACTGCAGGTAGTCGGACGAGTCGAGGATGTCGTGCTCGCGGCTGTCCTGGTTCTGGGCCACGATGTCGAGTTCGCCCAGGCGCCGGCGCAGCGCATCGCCAGCGGGTTCGCCCTCGCTGTCCTGGCCGTAGGCGTGGGCGCTCCAGCCGATCCAGGCACGCGCGAGGTCGCCGCTGTCCTGCCAGTCGCCGCTGTGCAGCAGCGGGTCCAGGCCCGTGCCGTAGTGGCCGGGCGGCGCACCGAACACGCGCCAGCCGGCCTGGCGGCGGGCCTGCTCGGCCGTGGCGCCAGCGTCCTCTAGAGCCTGGGCTTCGGCCAGGATGCGGGCGCGGATCGGGTTGTCCTCGGCATCCTCCTCCTGCGCGGCCACGGCCTGCACGGCCGCGTCGAACATCTGCACCGCGAGCGGAAACGCGTCGCGGAAGAAGCCCGAGATGCGCAGCGTGACGTCCACGCGCGGACGGTGCAGGCCGGCGCGCGGCACCACCTCGAAGTCCTGCACGCGCTGGCTGCCGGGGGCCCAGCGCGGGCGCACTCCTATCAGCGCGAAAGCCTGGGCCAGATCGTCCCCGCCCGTGCGCATGGTCGCCGTGCCCCAGACCGACAGGCCCAGCGTGCGCGGGTACTCGCCGTGTTCCTGCAGGTAGCGCTCGATGAGCTGGCGCGCGGCCTGCTGCCCCAATTCCCAGGCCGCCTGGGTCGGGATCGCACGCGTGTCCAGCGTGTAGAAGTTGCGCCCCGTGGGCAGCACATCGGGCCGGCCGCGCGAAGGCGAGCCGCTGGGGCCGGCCGGCACGAACAGGCCGCGCAGGCCGCGCGCGAGCTGGCGCAGTTCCTCGGCGCCGCAGGCGTCCAGGGCCGGGGCCAGTTGCTCGTGCACGCGCTGCAGCACGGCCTGGGTCTGCGGCCAATCGATGGCCTGTTGCGTGCCATCCAGCAGCTGCTGGGCGAGCAGTTCCAGGCGCTCGCGCGTGTCGCCCTCGTGGCGCCAGGGCTCGGTGCTCTGCGCCTGCAGCACCGCGGGCCGCGGGCCGGCCCAGGGCCGCGCCGGCTCCAGCCGCAGCGGGTCGAAGCCAGTGTCCGGCAGCAGGTCGGCTGCCAGCGCGCCCAGCAGCCCGGCGTCGCCGCCCGAGGGAAAGCGCGCCAGCGCGAGCAAGGTGTCGCGGCGCTGGCGCCCCGTGGGCGAGGCGCCGAACACGTGCAGGCCGTCGCGGATCTGCGTCTCCTTGAGCTCGCAGAGGTAAGCGTCGATGCGCTCCAGCAGCGCGTCCTCGTCGTTCTCGGTCCCCGCCGGCAGCTCCAGCTCGCCGGCCAGATGCTGGCGCCGCACGGCCTCCACGATCTGGCGGCGCAGCAACGCGGCGCGGCGCGCGTCGACCAGCAGCGCGTCGTAGTACTCGTCGACCAGGCGCTCCAGATCCTGCAGCGGGCCGTGGTTCTCGGCGCGCGTGAGCGGCGGCATCAGGTGGTCCACGATCACGGCCTGGCTGCGGCGCTTGGCCTGCGCGCCCTCGCCCGGGTCGTTGACGATGAAGGGATACAGGTGCGGCAGCGGACCCAGGATGGCGTCTGGCCAGCAGGCGCCGGAGAGCGCCAGGCTCTTGCCGGGCAGCCATTCGAGGTTGCCGTGCTTGCCCACGTGGACGATGGCGTCGACGGCGAACACATCGCGCAGCCAGAAGTAGAAGGCCAGGTAGTGGTGCGGCGGCACGAGTTCGGCGTCGTGGTAGCTCGCGTAGTCCTGCGCGCCGGACTGGTTCAGCGCACGGGCGGGCTGGATGCCGATGAAGACATGGCCCAGCCGCAGGCCGGCCACCATGAAGCGGCCCTGGCGCAATGCCGGGTCGGCCTCGGGCGGGCCCCAGCGCGCGTCGATGGCCTGCGCCATGCCATCGGGCAGCGCGGCCAGGCGCTTCCTGTAGTCGGCCAGCGCGTAGCTTTGCCAAGCGGGGCGCAGCGGCCATTGCGCAGGGTCGTTGGCGATGCCCTGCAGCAGCTGGCGCATCAGCGTGTCTCCGTCTTGCGGCAACGCTGCGTCGCCCAATGCGTAGCCCTCGGCCGCCAGCGCCTGCAGGATGGCGATCACCGAGGCCGGCGTGTCCAGCCCCACGCCGCTGCCGATGCGGCCTTCGCTGCCCGGGTAGTTGGCCAGCACCAGCGCGAGCCGCTTCTCGGCCGCGGAGCGCGTGCGCAGCCGGCACCAGCGCTGCGCGAGTTCGGCCACGAAGTCCACGCGGTCGGGCTCGGCCTGGTAGGCCACGATGTCGGTCTGCGTGACCGGGCAGCGGTGTGCCAGGCCCTTGAAGCTGACCGCGCGCGTGACGATGCGGCCATCCATCTCGGGCAGCACCACCTGCATGGCGATGTCGCGCGGGCGCAGGCCCTGGGCGTCGGCCAGCCAGTCTTCGCGGTTGCCGCCGCTCGTGATGACCTGCAGCACGGGCGCTTCGCCCGCCAGGGCCTGGCCCGGCTCCAGCGCCGAGAAGGCCGTGGTGTTGAGCACGAGCTGCACGGCATGCGTGTCGCACAGCGTGCGCAGCGTGGACAGGCACAGACCGTCCTTGAGCGAGTCCAGCGCCAGCGGCAGCGGGTTCAGGCCGCGCGCGTGCAGCGCCAGGGCCAGCGCATCGAAGGCGGCGGTGTTGCCGGCCAGCAGATGCGAGCGGTAGAAGACCAGCGCGACCACGGGCGCGCCGGGTGTCCAGGCGGCGCGCAGGTCGTCGATACCGGGCACGGCATGGCGCTGCGCGCACAGCGCGGGCGGCACATAGAGCGCGGCCTGCGGCAGCGTGCGCGGCGGCGGCGGGGCCTCGCCCCGCCCCAGACCCAGGTGCGCCACGGCCTGCAGGAAGGCGCGCGCGTTGGCGGGTCCGCCTGCGCGCAGGTACTGCCAGAGCTGGCGGCTTTCGGCCTGTGGCAGCGTGCCGCGCGCGAGCAGGTGCGGGTCTTCCTGCAGATCACCCGAAAAGATGGCCAGGCGCTGGCCCTTGGCACGCGCGAGTGCGGCGATCTGCTGCACACCGTAGGGCCAGGCCGATTCGGAGCCTAGGTGGTCCACCACCACCACGCGCGCGTGCTGCAGCACCTCGTCCACGTACAGATCGAGCGAAGCCGGCTGGCGCAGGTACAGCAGGTTGGCCAGGCGCAGGCTGGGGAAGCCGTCGAGCTGCTGCGCGGCGGCCGACAGCAGGGCCAGCGTGGTGTCGGCCGAGCTCAGCACGACGATGTCGGCGGGCTGCTGGTCGAGGCGCGTGACGATGCTGGGGTCTTCGACGAAGCCGCCGGGGCGGGTGGAGAGCAGGTGCATGTCAGTGGCCTATGGCGCCGGAGATGACTGGGGCCGAGCGCAGCGATGGCCTGAATCGGTCCCCGCATCCGGGGCCCCTGTGCCCACGCCGAGGAGCGCAGTGGCCTGGGCGGCGCGGGGAACCTCGCGCTTCAACATCTGACTCATTGCACTTGTTCGAGCTGAACGAACGCAGTGAGTGGTGCGAGTTGTGCAATGCGCCCAGGCCGCGAGCACCGCAGGTTGCCCGGAGCGCCAGCGCAGGGACGTGGGGACCGGGGTCGCCCTTTCTTTGGTTACTTTCTTTCGGCGAAACGAAAGAAAGTGACTGCACTGCCGGGGGCATATCCCGGCCTCTGGTGCCAGCAGGAAACACTACGTCTGATCGACGTGAGGAGGTGGGGCTATCCACCCCACACCCGGA
The DNA here is from genome assembly GCF_964253035.1 of Pseudorhodoferax sp. LjRoot39. Classification (NCBI taxonomy): domain Bacteria; kingdom Pseudomonadati; phylum Pseudomonadota; class Betaproteobacteria; order Burkholderiales; family Comamonadaceae; genus Pseudorhodoferax; species Pseudorhodoferax sp. LjRoot39. The sequence goes on from NZ_CAXUQL020000001.1 coordinate 5,497,031, forward strand.
CTTACTTTTCTTGCTTCGCCAAGAAAAGTAAGCAAAAGAAGGCGACCCCGGTGCCCCTGTCCCTGCGCTGGCGCTCCGGGCAACCTGCGGTGCTCGCGCCATGGGCTGCATTGCGCAACTCGCTTCGTTCACTGCGTTCACTTCGCTCGAACAAGCGCAATGAGTCAGATGTTGAAGCGCGAGGTTCCCCGCGCAGCCCATGGCACTGCGCTCCTCGGCAGGGGCACAGGGGGAAGTCCCAGTCGGGCCATCGCTGCGCTCGGCCGCGTAGGGCCTGCGCTGCGCGCGGCGAACACTTCGGGGGCAATGTTCCATCAGGCCTCGACGCCTGCGAGCCCCGCACGCAGCGCGGCTTCGTCCAGGTCCTGGCCGATGAACACCAGGCGTGTGCCGCGGCGTTCGCCTTCGCGCCAGGCACGGTCGAAATGGTGGTCGAAGCGGCGCCCCACGCCCTGCAGCAGCCAGCGCATCGGCTTGCCCGGGATCTCGGCAAAACCCTTCACGCGCAGGACGGTCTGCTGCTCCACGAGCCGCGCCAGCGCCGCCAGCAGGCGCTCGCGGTCCACGGCCGGCAGCTCGATCACATGGGCGTCGAACTCGTCGTGGTCGTGGTCCTCCTCGTGGTCGTGGTGGCTCTCGCGCGCATCGATGGTGGTCTCGGAGGCCTTGGCCAGGCCCAGCAGCACGTCCAGCGGCAACTTGCCCTGGCTGGACTGCAGGATCTTCACGGAAGGCGGCAACTCCTCGCGCACCAGGGCCGTCACGCGTTCGACCGCCGCGGCATCGACGAGGTCGGTCTTGTTGAGCACCACGAGGTCGGCGGCCGCCAGCTGGTCCTCGAACAGCTCGTGCAGCGGCGACTCGTGGTCCAGGTTGGGGTCCGCGCGGCGCTGCGCGTCCACGGCCACGGGGTTGGCCGCGAACTGGCCGGCGTCGGCGGCCGGCGTGTCGACCACGGTGACCACGGCGTCCACCGTGAACACGTTGGCGATCTCGGGCCACTGGAAGGCCTGCACCAGCGGCTTGGGCAGGGCCAGGCCGCTGGTCTCGATCAGCACCGCGTCGATGCGGTCGCGGCGCTCGGCCAGCGCCTGCATGACGGGGAAGAACTCCTCCTGCACGGTGCAGCACATGCAGCCGTTGGCCAGTTCGTAGAGCGCGCCCTGCTGCTCCTGGCCGTCCTCGTCGCAGCCGATGCCGCAGCCCTTGAGGATCTCGCCGTCGATGCCGAGTTCGCCGAACTCGTTGACGATCACGGCGATGCGCCGGCCCTGGGCGTTGTCCAGGATGTGGCGCAGCAGCGTGGTCTTGCCGCTGCCCAGGAAGCCCGTGACGATGGTGGCGGGGATCTTTTGCATGGGTGGATTCTCCAGAAGGTGGATGTCAGAGGGCGCGCAGTGCGGGCAGCACCTCGCGTGCGAACAAGGCCATGGCGTCCAGGGCCTGGGCGTTGTCCCACAGGCCGTTGGCGTTGAAGACACAGCGCAGGTGGCGGATGCCCGTGCGCGCGCGCAGCGCCGCGATCTGCGCATGGCAGTCCTGCGGCGTGCCGTGGATGAACTGCTCGCGCAGCACGCGTTCGGCGTCGATGGGCAGCACCTGCTCGGGCGGCACGCCGCGCTTGCCGGCGAAATGGATGCGGCGCTGGTACAGCTGCGGCCACAGCGCGGCGAGCTGCTGCGCGACGGCGGCGTCGTCGGCACCGATGCAGACGTAGCGGGCCAGCGAGGAGCGCTGCTGCAAGGCCGCGCTGTCGCGGCCCTGCGCGGCGGCCGCGGCCTGCAGCTGCGCCAGCTGCGCGGCCTCGGGCGGCTCCAGGCTCAGCAGCAGCGGCAGGTCCTGCGCGAGCGCAAAGCCCAGCGTCTCGGGCGTGGAGCCCGCCACGTACAGCGGCGGATGGGGGCGCTGCACCGACGCTGGCATGGCGCCACGCGCCGCAATGGTCCAGGCGCCTTGCTCGGCCGGCAGCGCCTCGCCGCACAAGGCCAGCCGCAGCAGGCGGCAGGATTGCTCGAAACGCGCGCGCGTCTCCTCGGGCGCGATCTGCAGCGCCTGCAGCGCGGCCGGTTCGGTGCCGCGGCCGACACCCACGTCGAGCCGGCCGGCGCTCTGGAAGTCCAGCTGCGCGATCTCCTCGGCCAGCATCAAAGGGTGGTGCACGGGCAGCACGAGCACCGAGGTGCCCACGCGCAGCCGTTCGGTGCGCGCGAACAGCGCGGCGGCCAGCAGCAGCGTCGAGGGGTAAGGCCAGGGCTGCGCGGGCAGGCGGAATTCGTTGAACCAGACGCCATCGAAGCCGAGCTGCTCGGCGCGTTCGAACAGCGCGATGAAGCCGCGGTGGTCGCCGCAGGTGGCCTCGCGCGTCCAGCCGGCCAGGTCAATCCGCATGGGGAGCCTCCTGCAGGCGGTGCGCGCGCAGCAGGTGGTGCGGCGGCACCGCCACGCGCTCGAAGCGCACGCCGAACACGGCGTCGAGAGAAGGCGATTGCAGCAGCTCGGCACCGCCGTCCAGCGCCACGCGGCCCTGGTCCAGCACGACGACGCGCCCGAAGTGCTGGAACGCGAGATCCAGGTCGTGCATGGCGACCACGACCAGGCGCCCGTGCCCGCGCGCGGCCAGCGCCTCCACGAGCGCGAGCCGGTGCCGCACGTCCAGCGCCGCGCCGGGTTCGTCGGCCAGCAGCACAGGCGGATCGGTGGCCAGCACCGTGGCCAGCAAGGCCCGCGCCTGCTCGCCGCCCGAGAGCGTGGACCAGTGCCGCGCAGCGAAGGCCGACAGGCCGGCCTGCGCCAGCACGGCGCCGGCGTCCTGCGCCGACTGCTGGCCTTCGAGCCGCATGGCGACGAGTTCGTCGACGCGCAGGTCCCAGTGCGGCGCGAAATGCTGCGGCATGTAGCCCATGGCCTGGGCACGCTGCGCCACGGGCATGGCCGCCAGGTCAGCGCCGTCCAGCAGCACGCGGCCCGCGTCGGGCGCCAGCAGCCCGGCCAGCAGCGACAGCAGCGTGGACTTGCCCGCGCCGTTGGGGCCGACCAGGGCCACGGCGCCGCGCGCGGGCAGCGCGAGGCTTACGCCATCGACCACGGCGCGGCCGCGCCGGCGCAGCGTGAGCGCTTGCGCCTGCAGGCGTGGTGGAGGCAAGCCCGTCATGCAGACCGCAAGCGCCGCGCCAGCAGCACGATGAAGAAGGGCCCGCCGGCCACGGCCGTGATGAGGCCCAGCGGCACCTCGGCCGGCGGCAGCGCGGCACGCGCGATGGCGTCGGCCACGGTCACGACGATGGCGCCGACCAGGGCCGAGGCCGGCAACAGCCTTCTGTGCAGTGGCCCGACCATCCAGCGCGCGATGTGCGGCGCCGCCAGGCCCACGAAGGCCACGAGGCCGCCGTAGGCCACGGCCGCTGCCACGACGAGCGAACCCACGAGCACGGCGCGCGGCACGAAGCGCGCCACGTCCAGCCCGAAGCCCTGGGCCGCCTGGTTGCCGAGGCCCAGCAGGTCCAGCCCGCGCGCGATGCCGCGCGTGGCCGCGAGGCAGGCCACGGTGATCAGCGCAAGCAAGCCCAGGCCGGTCCAGCTCGGTGTCTGGATGCCGCCCAGCACCCAGCTCATGACGACCTGCAGGCTCACTGTCTCGTCGGACAGCGCCAGCATCAAAAAGGAACGCACGGCACCCAGCACGGCCGCCAGCGCCACGCCGGCCAGCAGCAGGCCCGCGGCGTCCAGCGCACCGGCCACCCGCGCCACGCCCAGCACCAGCATGGTGGCGCCCCAAGCGCCGAAGAAGGCCAGCGAGGACAGCGTGAGCGCCTGCGGCATCCCCAGGGGCACCAGCAGCGCGATGGTGGCGCCCAGCGCCGCGCCGCCCGACGCACCGAGCAGGTAGGGCTCGGCCAGCGGGTTGCGGAACACGCCCTGGAACACCGTGCCCGACAGGCCCAGCAGCGCGCCGACCAGGGCAGCGGCCAGCACGCGCGGCAGCCGCCATTCCAGCAGCAGCCGGCTGCGCAGGGCGTCGTCGCCGAGCACGGCGCGCCAGACGTCGGCCGGGCTCGCCCACTGGTGGCCGGCACAGGCGCCCAGCAGCAGGCAGCCGGCCATCAGGGCCCAGGCGGCGCCCCAGGCGCGCGAGGCGTGCCAGGGGATCACGCGGGATGCAGCCATTGGGCCAGCTTCTCCACGCCATCGACCGTGCGCGGGCCGGGAATCAGGAATTCGGAACGCGAGACCGTGACGGCGCGCCCTGCCCGCACGGCGCGCATGTCGCGCCAGCCGGGCTGGGCCACGAGGTCGCGCAGCGCGTCCTGCGCGCCCGCGAACAGCAGCACATCGGGATCAGCCGCCAGCACGGCCTCGGGCGAGACCTGGGGCACGACGCCGGCACCGGCCAGCGCGAAACGGCCGCCGGCGCGCAGCATGGCCTCGCCCGTGTAGGTATCGGCCCGCGCCACGAGCAGCATGCCGTTGCCCAGGCGGCCGGTCAGCATGAGCATGGACGGCAGCGTGCGGCCGGCCACGCGCGCATCGACGGCCGTCAGCCGGGCCTGCAGGCGGCCGGCCAGCGCCTCGCCACGTTCGGGCACGCCGCCGGCCTGCGCGATGAGGCGCACATTGCCCAGCACCTCGTCCAGCGAGCGGCTCAGCAGCACGAGGATGGGCACGCCGATGCGCTCCATGGGCGCAACCAGCTGGTGCGCGGCCTGGCGCGCGGGCGTGACGACCACGAGGTCGGGCCGCTGCGCCACCACCGCATCGGCCGAGAAGCCGAGCCGCCCGCCCACCTTGGCGATGCGCTGCACCTCGGGCGGAAAGCGCGTGAAGTCCTCCACGCCCACGATGCGGTCCAGCATGCCGAGCGACACGACCAGCTCGGTGTTGGACGAGAAGATGGTCACGATGCGCTGCGGCGGCGCGGGCAGCACCACACGGCGGCCGAGGGCGTCGTGCAGCACGATGGGCGCGGCCTGCGCGGGCAGCCCGCCCAGCACCAGAGCGCCCACGGTGCCGTGGCGCAGCAAGGCGCGGCGTGCGGTCGATGGCAAGTCCGTCTCAGTCATGCGTGGCCGAGCGCAGCGATGGCCCGGATGGCGTTGGGGCCCCTGTGCCCACGCCGAGGAGCGCAGTGGCCTGGGCGGCGCGGGGAACCTCGCGCTTCAACATCTGACTCATTGCACTTGTTCGAGCTGAACGAACGAAGTGAGTGGTGCGAGTTGTGCAATGCGCCCAGGCCGCGAGCACCGCAGGTTGCCCGGAGCGCCAGCGCAGGGACGTGGGGACCGGGGTCGCCCTTTCTTTGGTTACTTTCTTTCGGCGAAACGAAAGAAAGTGACTGCACTGCCGGGGGCATATCCCGGCCTCTGGTGCCAGCAGGAAACACTACGTCTGATCGACGTGAGGAGGTGGGGCTATCCACCCCACACCCGGACTTACTTTTCTTGCTTCGCCAAGAAAAGTAAGCAAAAGAAGGCGACCCCGGTTCCCCTGTCCCTCCGCTAGCGCTCCGGGCAACCTGCGGTGCTCGCGCCATGGGCTGCATTGCGCAACTCGCACCGTTCACTGCGTTCACTACGCTCGAACAAGCGCAATGAGTCAGTTCACGAAGCGCGAGGTTCCCCGCGCAGCCCATGGCACTGCGCTCCTCGGCAGGGGCACAGGGGGAAGTCCCACACGGGCCATCGCTACGCTCGGCCTGGGATTCGGGCCGTCGCTGTGCTCGGCCGCGGTGGGGCATCCGGAATCGCTCCATGTCAGAAGTCGACGTGCAGGCCGACCAGCAGCTCGCGCCCCGGCATGGAGGTGCCGCAACCGCCGTTCTGGAAGGCCGCGTTCGCCGTGCAGGGCGAGCGGTCCAGCGCGATGAAGATCGGGTGCCGGTTCAGGTCGAACAGGTTGTTCACGCCCGCATAGAGCTTGACGCCCGGCGACACGCGGACGTCCGCGCGCAGGTTCCAGACCGTGAACGCGCCCTTGCGGTGGATGAAGGTGCTGCTGGGCTCGCCTTGCGGGATCAGCAGGTTCTCCTCGGTGTCGTACCACATCGGTCCGCGCAGCAACGCCGCGATCTGTACGGTCCAGGCGCCCGCGTCGCGTGCCCCCCCCTGCCCGTAGCGCACGCCGGCCGAGCCCTCGTAGCGGTACATGCGCTGTACCTTGTCGGTGTTGAGCGTGGCGGCCGCGCCCTTGTCGCGCATGTCGAAGTGGTAGTAGCCGCTGGCGAAGGCGTCGAGCACCCGGCCGCGCAGCTGCAGCGCGCGCGCCAGGTCCAGGTTGCCGTTGAACTCGATACCGCGCGCCACGATGTCGGCGGCGTTATTGGCGTAGTCCGAGGTGTTGGTCGTGGGCCCGCGCGAGACCGTGGTGATGCGGTCGGAGATGGTGTTCTGGAACAGCGCCGTGTCCAGCCGCCAGCCGGCCGCCTGCAGCGTCGCGCCAACCTCGATCTGCCGGCTGGTCTCGGGCTTGAGGTTGGCGTTGCCGAAGATGCGGCCGCCGCCCACGGCCGTGAAGTCCGACGCCAGCTCCGTGGCCGTGGGCGCACGGAAGCCCGTGGAGGCGCCAGCACGCAGGTTCAGCAACTCGGAGGCCTTCCAGGTCGCACCCATGGACCAGGTGTGGGTGTCGTACTTGCGCGTGGTGCTCACGGCCAGCGGCAGGTTGGGCGTGGCGTCGAAACGCGTCTGGCCCCAGGTCTTGCGCAGCCCGGCGCGCAGGGTGAGCCGGTCGTCCAGCAGGGTTTGCGCGTCCTCGAAGTACAGCGCGTGCACCTCTTCGGTCTGGTTGTTGTCGTAGGGCGCGACCTGGCCGCTGGGGCCGCCGGGCAGGGCCACGCGCTCGCGGTTGGAGCGCAGCCGGCTCTTCTCCCAGTCCAGGCCCAGCAGCAGGTCGTTGCCCTGGCCGAGCTTGAAGCGCGGCTGCAGGCGCAGGCCGCTCACATCCAGCGTGCGCTTGTTGTAGTCGCGCGAGGTGCCGGGCACGGCGGCCGTGCCCGAGCGGACCACGGGCGAGGCCCAGTTGAATTCGTCCACGTCGCTGAGGTCGTAGGCCTGGGCCATCCAGCGCACGCGCTGGTCGGCCGTGGCGCCTTCGTAGGTGAGGTCCAGCGAGCGGTTGTCGCGGTTGTCGCGGCTGTGGACGTTGGCACCCGATCCGCGGAAGCCCGCGTTGTAGATGCCGTCGGTGCGCAGCTGCAGCTGCACGCGGTGGTGGTCGGCCAGTTGCCAGCCCAGCGCGCCGCTGGCGCCGCGGCGCTCCCAGCCGGTGTTGGCCATGGTGGTGCCGCCCTTGCCGGAGTCGTAGTCGTCGCGCGCGCCGCCACTGAAGCCGATGTACCAGTCGAACTTGTTGCTGGCGCCTGCCGTCTGCGCGTGGGCGCGCCACAAGCCCCAGGAGCCGGCCGTGAGGTCTACGCTGGAGCCCGGCTGGGTCGCGCCGGTCTTCATGATGATGTTGACCACGCCGCCCATGTTCTGGCTGCCGTAGACCACGGAGCCCGGGCCGCGCACGATCTCGATGCGCTCCACGTCGGACGGGCTCAGCTTGGACAGGTTGGCCGTGCCGGCGCGGCGGCCGTTCACGAGCACCAGCACCTGGCTGCGGAAGTCGCGGCCCTGGCCGTCGGTGGCGGCGCCGCGGATGTTCATCGAGGTCTGGGCCGCGGTCCATTCGCTCAGGAAGCCCACGGCGTTCTCGGCCAGCAGGTCGGTGACCGAACGCGCGCTGGAACGCGCGATGGTGTCCTGGTCAATGGTCTGCGTGGTGGCTGCGATGCGGCTGCGGTCCTCGGGCCGGGCCGTGGCCGTGACGAAGACCTCGTTCAAGGCACCGGATGCCGGTGCCTCGGTCTGGGCCTGGGCGGGGCCGCACAGGGCCAGCGCGGTGGCGAGCCAGGAGGAGGAAGACAGGAATCCACGGCGGGCAGCCGTGCGCGGACGTGGGATGGGGTGGCGCATGCGTCGTGACGTTCTGGCCCCGCTCTCCCGCAGGGCCGATCCATGAACACACCGCGCACGCAGCCAGCACGACCCGGGCCACGCCACCGGGGCGCAGGCCAGCGTCGGACCAACGCACGCCCGCGGTGTCCGAGTCGATTGCCAAGGCCGGTATCCGGGCTCGCGGAGCGGCGCATGGCGCCAGGCCTCCCGCCTTCCCACGCCCGAGGGCGCAGTGGCTGCCGGCACATGCCGGCATGGGGGGCTTCGATCCGCTGACCGTTGCGGGGGCAGCGCAGGCTTTTCACCTGCTTCCCGTTTGACCACCGGCCCTGCGGCCGGCGGCACCTTGCAACCGGGGCGCGGCGCCCTCCTGTGCGGAGGGGCGCCGCGGCCCGCGCGGATTATCGTCCAGCGGCGCGCGCAGCCCTGTCGCCATAACAGCCTTGTTATGCCCGACATGGCCTGGGCGTGGCTGTTGCCATGGCGCACCGCTTCCTAGACTGCCTGCAACAGCCATCCCTAGGAGCCCCCACGATGCAACGCCGCCAACTGCTCACCCTGGCCACCGCCGCCGCCCTGCCCGCGTTCAGCTTCGCGCAGGGCGGCAAGCCGCAGCCGCTCAAGTTCACGCTGGACTTCCGCATCTCGGGCCAGGTGGCGCCCTTCTTCGTCGCGCTGGCCAAGGGCTATTACGCGCAGGAGGGCCTGGCGCCCAGCTTCGACGTGGGCAGCGGCTCGGTCGCCGCGATCACGCGCGTGGCCAGCGGCGCCTACGACATGGGCTTCGGCGACATCTCCGCGCTGATGGAGTTCCAGGCCGCGCAGGGGCCGCTGGTGCAGGCCGTCTACCAGTACTACAACCGCGCGCCCTTCGTGATCATCGCGCGCAAGGACCGCGGCGTGAGCGACTTCAAAAGCCTGGCCGGCAAGCGCATCGCGGCGGCAGCCGTGGAGTCCACGCGGCGCGCCTGGCCGATCGCGGCCCGGCATGCCGGCATGAAGGCCGACGCCTTCGAGTGGGTCACGACCGACTTCTCGCAGCGCGACAACGTGATCGTGCGTGGCGACGTGGACGGCGCGACCTACTTCCACGATTCGGCGCTGTCGCTGTTCCAGCGCGTGGACCCGGCGCAGCTGGCCGTGCTCTCCTACGCCGACATCGGCGCCAGCCTCTACGGCAACGCCATCCTGAGTTCGAACAAGCTTGCCAGCGAGAAGCCCGAGGTGGTGCGCGCCTTCCTGCGCGCCACCAACCGCGGCGTGCAGGATGCGCTGGCCGATCCGCTGGCCGCCATGGCCTTCGTCAAGCAGCGCGAACCCATGGTCGACGAGAAGCTGGAGGCCCAGCGCTTTGCGCTGACGGCCCAGTACATGGTCACGGCCGACACGCGCGCCCATGGCCTGGGCGCGGTGCGGCCCGAGCTGCTGGCGCGCCAGACCGAGGAGATCACGCAGACCTTCGGGCTCAAGACGGCGCCGGTGGCGGCCCAGGTGTTCAACGCGGGCTTCCTGCCGTCGGCAGCCGAGCGGGCTGTCAAGGTCTGAGCATGGACGACCTCAACGAGGCCGATGGCCGCTACCTGCGCCAGGCCATCGCCCTGTCGGCCATCGGCAGCGCGCGCGGCAACCGCCCGTTCGGCGCGGTGGTCGTGGGCGCCGATGGCCGGCTGCTGGCCGAGGCCCACAACGACAACGCCGCCACCGGCGACTGCACGGCCCATGCCGAGGTCAACGCGCTGCGCCAACTCCAACGCGAGGCCATGGCCGGCGCGACCATGTACGCGTCGGGCGAGCCCTGTGTGATGTGCGCGGGCGCGATCTTCTGGAGCGGCATCCGCCGCGTGGTGTTCGGCATCGACGCGGTCAGCCTGCGGCGCTTTCGCGCCACGGACGCCGCGGCCGCAGACCTGCAGATGTCGTGCCGCGAGGTGTTTGCCCACAGCGCGGAGCCGTTCACCGTGATCGGCCCCGCGCTTCTCGACGAAGCGGCGGCGCCGCACCAAGCTTTCTGGGGAATCAAATGAGCTACGAACTGCATGAACTGGCCAAGGAATCGCGCATGGGCGCGGTCGGCACCGAGGCCGCGCGCGAGGTGCGCGTGATCGACCTGTCGGACTTCGAACGCCGCCACGCCGAGATCGCCGACCAGCTGTGGGACGCCGCGGTCGACGTGGGCTTCTTCCAGCTGTCCAACCACGGCATCGCGCTGGCCAAGGTGCGCGAAGCCTTTGCGATGACCGAGCGCTTCTTCGCGCTGCCCGACGCCGTCAAGGCGCGCCACCCGCTCAAGAAGGGCCTCAACGCGGGCTGGGAAAGCCGCGCCCAGGTGCGCCCCTCCACGGGCACGCCGGACCAGAAGGAGAGCTACCAGATCACGCGCCCGCACATGGAGGGCCTGTGGCCCGGCGAGGACGCCCTGCCCGGCTTCCAGGACACCATGCTGGCCTTCGAGGCCCAGGCCTGGAATGTGGCCATGCGCGTGCTGTCGTGCTTCGCCGTGAAGCTGGGCTTCGCACGCGAATTCTTCACGGCCGCGCACGACCCCAGCCAGCCGGACTACCAGAGCACGCTGCGCATGCTGCACTACTTCGCGGTGGACCCGGCGCTGCGCGAGCAGATGGGCCTGTGGCGTGCCGGCGCCCACACCGACTTCGACTGCCTCACGCTGCTGTTCCAGCGCAGCGGCCAGGGCGGCCTGCAGCTGCTGCCGGGCAAGGACATGGACACGCAGGCCTGGACCTCGATCACGCCGTCCGACGAGCTGATCACCTGCAACATCGGCGACATGCTGATGCGCTGGAGCGACGACCAGCTGCCCAGCAACTTCCACCGCGTGAAGAACCCCGCGGCCCACGAGTACCAGGGCGCGCGCTACAGCCTGGCCTTCTTCGCCCAGGCCAACCGCAGCGTCATGATCGACAGCCCCTCGGGCAAGTACCCGAGCATCACGGCCGGCGACTTCCTGCAGCAACGCATCGCGGCGAACTTCAAGAAGTACTGAGACGGTAGACGCCTTCGGCGTCCACCTGCACCTGGCCATCGGCCAGCAGTTCTTCCAGGTGCTGCGCGATGGTGCGGGCCTCGGCGGAATCGACCCACCAGCTCTGGTGGTCCGGCGGGTACAGCAACCGGCAGGCGACGAGCTGGGCCAGCGTCTTCGGCGACTCGGCCAGCAGCGCACGCAGGCGCGCGCTGCGTTCGTCGATCTTGGCCGCGAAGGCGGCCAGGTCGCGCAGGAAGCGTTCGCGCTCGGTGTAGACGCCGCGGTGGTGCGAGGTTACCCAGACCTTGGCCGGCACCTGTGGCAGCCGTTGCAGGGTGGCGCGGAAGTCGCGCAGGCTGGAGCCCGCATCGGCGTAGTACGGACCGAAGCTGCTCAGGTCGATGTCGCCGATGAAGGCCACGCCCTCGGGCTCGACCAGCAGCACGGTGTGGCCGGCCGTGTGGCCCGGCATGTGGAAGGCGCGGATGCGCGAGCCGCCCAGTTCCCAGCAGGCGCCGTCGGCATAGGCCTGGGCGTCCGGGCGCGGCGCGTAGTAGAAGTCGCGCTGGTAGCGGGCCAGCACTTCCTCGCCGAGCGCAGCACTGGCCACGCCCATGGCCGCGAGCAGGCCGGGCCAGCTCTGCGCGGCCGGCAGGTCGGCATGGTGCACGTGCACGGGAGCATGGGGCAGGCGGTGCAGCCCGGCCATGTGGTCCTCGTGCACATGGCCCATGACCACGAGTTCGCTCGCGTCGAAGGCCTCGCCGATGAAGTTGGAGACGATGGGCGTGTCCATGGCCGCACGCGTGTCGGTGCCGCGCACCAGCACCTGGTTGCCGTCGGGGTACTTGCCGCTGCGCTGACCGAAGAAGACCGAGACCCGGCCGAACTCGACATGCTGCACGCCGGCACGTGGCGCAGGATGGTGCGCAGCGGTCTGGGAGGCGCTCATGGGCTCGGCACCATACCAGAGCGGCACCGGTGCACTGTCGCGCGCGGCGCACAATCGCGCCCCATGCAAAGCATCTTCCACCTCGCCTTCAACGTCCGTGACCTGGACACCGCGCGCCGCTTCTACGGCGGCGTGCTCGGCTGCCGCGAAGGCCGCAGCACCGAAACCTGGGTCGATTTCGACTTCTTCGGCCACCAGATCTCGCTGCACCTGGGCGAGCCCTTCGCCACCGCGCGCACCGGCCATGTGGGCGACAAGCTGGTGCCCATGCCGCACTTCGGCCTGATCCTGCAGCTGGACGACTGGCAGGCCATGGCCAGGCGGCTCACGGACGCGGGCACCGACTTCGTGCTGGAGCCGCAGGGCCGCTTCGAAGGGCAGCCCGGCGAGCAATGGACCATGTTCTTCCTCGACCCCTTCGGCAACCCGATCGAGGTCAAGGGCTTCCGCTCGCTCGCGTCGGTGTACGACGCGCAGTAACGCCTTGCAATAGCGCCACCGCGCGGGGCTATCATCCCGCGACCCAGAACACGAGGAGGGGCACCATGGCCTTGATGGACTTCATCCGCAAGCAATTCATCGACGTCATCCAGTGGACGGAGGACGGCGACGGCACGCTGGCATGGCGCTTTCCCATGCAGGACATGGAGATCCAGTACGGCGCCTCGCTGACCGTGCGCGAGTCGCAGATGGCGGTCTTCGTCAACGAGGGCAAGGTGGCCGACGTGTTCGGCCCGGGCCTGTACAAGCTCACCACGCAGAACATCCCGCTGCTGACCAACCTCAAGAACTGGGACAAGCTGTTCGAGTCGCCGTTCAAGAGCGATGTCTACTTCTTCAGCACGCGCCAGCAGGTCGACCAGAAATGGGGCACGCCCCAGCCGGTGACGATCCGCGACAAGGACTTCGGCGCCGTGCGGCTGCGCGCCTTCGGCAACTACAGCTTCCGCATCGCCGACCCCAGGGTGTTCCACACCGAGATCTCGGGCACGCGCCCGGCCTACGGCACGGCCGACCTCGAGGGCCAGCTGCGCGGGATGGTGCTGCAGCACCTGTCGGACGGCATCGCGCAGAGCGGCATCCCGTTCCTGGACCTGGCGGCCAACCAGATCGAGTTCGCCAAGGCCCTGGCGGCCGAGCTGGGGCCGGCCTTCGCGGCCATCGGCTTGAAGCTCGAGGGCATGACGGTGCAGAACGTCTCGCTGCCCGAGGAGCTGCAAAAGATCCTGGACCAGAAGATCGGCATGGGCATGGTCGGCAACGACATGGGCAAGTTCATGCAGTACCAGACCGCCCAGGCCATCCCGAAGTTCGCCGAGGGTGCGGGTGGCGGCAGCGGCGTGGCCGGCGATGCCATGGGCCTGGGCGCCGGCGTGGCGCTGGGCCAGGTGCTGGCGCAGAACCTGCAGCAAGGCCTGCAGCGGCCGGCCCCGGCCCCGGCCGCGCCTGCGGCGGCCGCCGCGGTGCTCAAGCCCGAGGACGTGCTGGCCACGCTGGAGCGCCTGGGCGAACTCAAGACCAAGGGCATCCTGACGGACGAAGAGTTCGCCAGCAAAAAGGCCGAGCTGCTCAAGAAGCTGGTCTGACCCTGGACTGCGCGGTGGTCTCGGCCTGACCGGCCGGGCCCGCCGTGCGCCTGCCGCACGCCTCGCATGGCCAACGACACCCCACAGCGCAGCTACAGCGCGCCCTGCCCCGGCTGCGGCGCGCCGGTCACCTTCCTGCACGCGCAATCCACCCACGCCATTTGCGCCTACTGCCAGAGCACGGTGGTGCGCGAAGGCGAGGTGCTGCGCCGCCTGGGCAAGATGGCCGAGCTGTTCGACGACCACAGCCCGCTGCAATTGCAGGCGAGCGGCACCTGGCAAGGCCAGGCGTTCACGCTGGTCGGCCGGCTGCAGTACCGCGGTAGCAACGGCACCTGGACCGAATGGGAGGCCCTGCTCGCCGACGGCAGCCTGGCCACCCTGGGCGAGGACAACGGCAGCTATGTGTTCAGCCGGCCCGGTGCGCCGCAGCAGGCCCTGCCCGCGGCCGGAACGTTGCGCGTGGGTCAGCGGGTCGCGCTCTCGGGCACTGCCTACAGCGTCGCCAGCCGTGACCAGACCACGCTGATCGCCGCCGCGGGCGAGCTGCCGCACCTGCCGCCCCTGGGCCAGGCATTCGAGATGGTGGAGCTGCGCAGCGCCGACGGCGAGGTGCTCAGCATCGACTACGGCCGCCAGCCGCCGCTGGTCGCGCGTGGCCGCGCGGTGCTGCTCGAGGATCTGCAGCTCCGTGGCCTGCGCGATGGCATCGCGAAGGAGGAGCGCGCGCGCCAGTTCGCCTGTCCGCAGTGCGGCGCGCCCGTGCAGGTGACCTTGGCCAGCAGCAAGACCATCACCTGCACGCAGTGCCACGCCGTGATCGACCTGTCCGGCGGTATCGGTGGCGAGCTGCGCCACGCGCTGCAGGACGAGCCGCATCGTCCGCTCATCGCGCTGGGCAGCATCGGCCGGCTGCAGGGCGTGGACTGGCAGGTGGTGGGCTTCCAGCACCGGCTCGGCCGCGACCCCGAAGACCCCGACGAGACCTTCGGCTGGAGCGAATACCTGCTCTACCACGCCAAGCGCGGCTTCTCCTTCCTCGTCGATTCGCAGGACGGCTGGAGCATGGTCGCGCCGACCACGGGCGCGCCCCAGCTCTCGGGCGACGGCCGCAGCGCGAGCTACCTGGGCAGCCGCTACGATCTGCGCGAGCGCTACCAGGCCGAGACCGACTACGTGGCCGGCGAGTTCTACTGGCCCGTGCAGCGCGGCCAGAAGACCAGCAACAGCGACTTCGCCAAAGGGCGCACGCTGCTGTCGATGGAGCGGACGGCCAACGAGATCACCTGGTCCACCGGCGGGCAGCTGGACAGCGCCACGGTGGCCCAGGCCTTCAAGCTGGAGGGCCGCAAGGACCTGTTCAAGCGCAGCGACGCGGCGCCGCTCAGCGCGGCCTCCGGCCTGAGCCGCACCACCATCGTGCTGGTCGTGCTGCTGGTGCTGGTGATCCTGTTGGTCGCGCGCTGCGACGACTGCGACCCGCAGCGCGAGAACTGCAGCCATGGCAGCAGCCGTTCCAGCGGCGCTTCGTACGGCGGCTACAGCACCGGCGGCGGCCACAAATGAAGACTCTTTCTGACGGAGGTTCCCCATGGGACTGGAATGGTTGAGACCCGGCGCCTTCTTTGGCTCCATCCTGTACGCGCTGATCGGCGTGGTGGTGTTCTGGCTGGCGTTCGTCGTGATCGACAAGATCACGCCCTACGACCTGTGGCAGGAGCTGGTCGAGAAGCAGAACGTGGCGCTGGGCATCGTGGTCGGCGCGATGTGCCTGGGCATCTCCATCATCGTGGCCGCAGCGGTGCACGGTTGAGCGCGTGACGACCGCCGCTTCGCGGCCGGTGGCGGTCGCGCTGCTGGCCAGCGTCTTCGTCGTGGCCGCCTGCGGGCTGGTCTACGAACTGGCCGCGGGCGCCCTGGCCTCCTATGTGCTGGGCGACTCCATCCTGCAGTTCTCCACCATCATCGGCAGCTACCTGTTCGCGATGGGTGTGGGCTCGTGGCTGTCGCGCTACTTCGAGCGCCAGCTGCCGGCGCATTTCCTGCGCATCGAGCTGCTGGTGGCGCTGGTGGGCGGTGCGCTGCCGGCCATCCTGTTCATCGCCAACGCCTGGACGCCGGACGCCTTCCGGCTGCTGCTGTACGGGCTGGTGTTCCTGGTCGGCACGCTGGTGGGACTGGAGATCCCGCTGGTGATGCGCATCCTCAAGCGCGACGTGGCGCTCAAGGACCTGGTCTCGCAGGTGCTGACCTTCGACTACCTGGGCGCGCTGGCCGTGTCCGTGGCGTTCCCGCTGCTGCTGGTGCCGCACCTGGGACTGGTGCGCACGGGACTGCTGTTCGGCTTCATGAATGCGGCCGTGGCGCTGTGGGCGCTGTGGCTGTTCCGCCATGAGCTGCGCCAGTTTGGCGCCCACGCGCTGGCCTGCGTGCTGACGCTGGCCGTGCTGGCCACGGGCTTCGTCGGCGCCGACCGCATCACCACGCTGGCCGAGGACCGCTTCTACCAGGACCGTGCCGTGTTCAGCGAACAGACGCCCTACCAGCGCATCGTCGTCACGCACGGCCGTCACGGCCACCGGCTGTACCTGAACGGCAACCTGCAGTTCGCCGAGCACGACGAGTACCGCTACCACGAGGCCCTGGTGCACCCGGCCATGGCCGCCCATGGCGCACCGCGCAAGGTGGCGGTGCTGGGCGGTGGCGACGGCATGGCCGTGCGCGAGATCCTGAAGTACCCGACCGTCGAGCAGGTCACGCTGGTCGAGCTGGACCCGGCCATGACGCGGCTGTTCCGCGACCACGCACCGCTGGCCGCGCTGAACGGCGAGGCGCTGCGCTCGCCCAAGGTGCGGGTGGTCAACACCGACGCCTTCCGCTGGCTGGAGGAGACGCAGGACATCTTCGACGTGGTCGTGGTGGACTTCCCCGATCCGACCAACTTCTCCATCGGCAAGCTCTACACCAACTCGTTCTATGCGCTGCTGGACCGGCACCTCGCGGCCAGCGGCTACGCGGTGGTGCAGTCGACCTCGCCGCTGCTGGCGCGCCAGAGCTTCTGGACCGTGGTCGCCACCATCGAGTCGGTGGGCCTGCAGACCGCGCCCTACCACGCCCATGTGCCGAGCTTCGGCGAATGGGGCTTCGTGCTGGCCGGGCGCCGGCCCTGGCGCGCACCAAAGCAGCTGCCCGAGGGCCTGCGCTTCCTCGACCTGGACGGCGTGGCGGCGCTGTTCGACTTTCCGCGCGACATGGCACGCGTGCCGGCCGAGGTGAACCGGCTGTCCAACCAGGTGCTCGTGAACCTCTACGAGGACGAATGGGGCAAGGCCAAGCCATGATCTCGCGGCGCGCCTGGCTGGCCGGCGCAGCCCTGCCGCTGCTGCAGGGCTGCGATACGCCGGCATCGCCGCTGGCCGGCGCCTTCGTGGGCGCCAGCCCCGAGCGCGGCCACCTGCTGCGCTCGGCCATGGCGCAGGCGCCGGCCCGCACGCAGCGCACGCGCGTGCTGATCGCTGGCGGCGGCGTGGCCGGGCTGGCCGCGGCGCGTGCGCTGCGCCAGCGCGGCATCGAGGACTTCGTGCTGCTGGAACTGGAAGACCAGGCCGGCGGCAACAGCCGCGCCACGCAGCTCCAGGGCCTGCCCTGCCCGCTGGCCGCGCACTACCTGCCGCTGCCCACGGACGCTGCGCACGAGGTGCAGGACCTGCTTGAGGAACTCGGCCTGCGCCAGCGCGTGGCGGGCCGTTGGGAGTATGAAGAGCGCCACCTGTGCCACAGCCCGCA
This sequence comes from Pseudorhodoferax sp. LjRoot39, assembly GCF_964253035.1. Taxonomy (NCBI): domain Bacteria; kingdom Pseudomonadati; phylum Pseudomonadota; class Betaproteobacteria; order Burkholderiales; family Comamonadaceae; genus Pseudorhodoferax; species Pseudorhodoferax sp. LjRoot39. The sequence goes on from NZ_CAXUQL020000001.1 coordinate 5,514,269, forward strand.
GGAGCGGCTCTACCGCAACGGCCACTGGCAGGACGGCCTGCTCCCCCTGCAGGACATCGGCGCCGGCACGCTGGCGCAGTACCGGCGCTTCGCCGCGCGCGTGGCGGCGCTGATGCGCAGCGCCCCGTTCGCCCTGCCCGCGCAGCGCGTGCCCTTCGCGACCGAACACGCGGCGCTGGACGCCCAGACCATGGCGCAGTGGCTGGGCCGCGAGGGCCTGGACGACGCGCAGTTGCACTGGTATCTGGACTACTGCTGCCGCGACGACTTCGGCGCGGGGCTGGAGAGCGTGTCGGCCTGGGCCGGCATCCACTACTTCGCCAGCCGGCATGGCTTCCATGCGCCCGGTGATGCCGATGCCGAACGCGAGGCGGTGCTGACCTGGCCCGAGGGCAATGCCTGGCTCACACAGCGGCTCGCGCAGCCGCTGGGCGATCGGCTGCGCTGCGCACGCGTGGTGAGCCGCATCGCCCCCCAGCGGCAGGGGGTGACCGTACAGGCGTTGGACCTGGCCAGCGGCCAGCTGGAACAGTGGGAAGCCACGCACTGCATCGTCGCGCTGCCGGTGTTCGTGGCCGCGCGCGTGCTGGCCGAGCCGCCGGCCTTCGTGCGCGAGGCTGCCACCACGCTGCGCTACGCGCCCTGGCTGGTGGCCAACGTGCACCTGCGCGCCGCACTGGACGACCACGGCGGCGCGGCGCCGAGCTGGGACAACGTGGTCTACGGCAGCCACGCGCTGGGCTATGTCGACGCCGGCCACCAGGGCCTGGCGCAGCGCCGCCCGGACAGCCCGCGCGTGCTGAGCTGGTACCACGCGCTGGGGCTGGCACCCGAGGCGCGCGGCGCGCTGCTGCAACAGCCCTGGCAGCACTGGGCTGGGCTGATGTTCGACGAACTCGGCCCCGCCCACCCGGACCTGCGCGCCAAGGCCACGCACATCGCGGTCGCGCGCTACGGCCACGCCATGGCCACGCCGGTGCCGGGGCTGGTGCAGCGGCTGCGCGCCAACCCGGCGACGCCGCAGGCCGGCCCGCTGCTGTTCGCGCACGCGGACTGGTCGGGTTACTCGGTGTTCGAGGAAGCCTTCACGCGCGGGCACCTGGCAGGGCTGGCGGCGGGCTGAGGCCGCGCTCCAGTGCCTGGCGCAGCACCTGTTCGGGCGCAAAGCGCGCCACCAGCGCATCGAGCAGCGCCCGGGCCTGGCCGCGGTGGTCGGCGCCGAAGTTGCAGACGTAGACGTCCAGCGTCACGGCCGCCTGCTCGGGCCAGGTGTGCACGCACAGATGCGATTCGGCCAGCAGCACCGTGGCGGTCACGCCGCCCGGGCCCTGGTCCGTGTCGGGAAAGCGGTGGACCAGCTGCCCCACGGGCTGCAGGCCGGCATCGCGCACGGCCTGCACGCACCAGGCACCCAGCGCCTGCGCGTCGATGAGCCAACGCGGCGCGCAGCGGCAGCCGTGCAGGTCGGCGGTCAGGTGCAGGCCGCGCATGCTGCCCCCGCAGGCATCACTTGCCGTTGATGCCAAGCAGCTCGACCTCGAACTGCAGCGTGGCGTTCGGCGGGATCACGCCGCCCGCGCCACGGCTGCCGTAGGCGATGGCGGCCGGGCAGGTCAGCCTGGCCTTGCCGCCGACCTTCATCTTCTGCACGCCCTCGGTCCAGCAGGGGATCACGCCGCTGAGCGGGAACTCGATGGGGGCGTTGCGCTTGTAGGAGCTGTCGAACTCCTTGCCGTCCAGGAAGGTGCCGCGGTAGTGCACCTTGACCTTGTCGCTCGCGCCGGGGCTGGCGCCCTTGCCGTCCTGCAGCGAGCGGTAGACCAGGCCGGACGTCGTGGTCTGGGCACCGGGCTCCTTGGCGGCAGCGTCGAGCGTGGTGGCGGTCTGCGCAAAGGCGGCGCCGGTGAGGAGTGCGGCCAACAGGACGGCGGACGGTCCGAGATGCATCGAGGGTTCCTTCAAGGGGCAAAGCTGCGAATTATGGCCAGCCGCACGGTTGCCGGATTCGGCAGGCGCATACGGTGCGGCGGCGGAATCCTTTCTCAGGGATCTCACGCATGGTTGCTTTGTATATTTGAATACACTTCTTTCCTTTTTTCTACGTTCGATTGGTTTGACATGAAGAAGTTGATCGCGGCAGCCAGCGTGATGGCATCAGTACTTTGGTCCCCTGCCCAGGCTGCTCCCACGACCCTCACGTGGGTCGATTCCGGTGCCTACACGGCTGCAGGCTTCGCCAATCCGGCCAGCACCAACTACCTGGCCGGAAACTGCGTCGACCCGTGGTGCCAGACGATCCAGGGTGATTTTCGGAACTTCTTCGTTTTCGACACCGCGCCGCTGGTCGGCACGGTGACCTCCGGGATCCTGCGGCTGCGCAACGGCTTCGTACCCGTTGGCGGTGTCTATTCGATCTTCGATGTCACCACCCCGATCACGGCACTGCGCGAAGGCGGCACCGGCCTGACTGGCGTCTACGACGACCTGGGTTCAGGTGTCCTGTACGGCAGCACCCCCGTGGAGAGCAGCGATGTGACCGGCCGCGCCTTCGTCGACGTGGTCCTCAACGCGGCGGCCATCGCCGCCATCAACGCCAGCAACGGCCTGTTCGCGCTGGGCGGCAACTTTGACTCCACGATGTTCGCGTTCGGCGGCACCAACACGGACGAGCGCAGACAACTGATCCTCGAGATCAACGACGTGCCGGAACCCTCGTCCGTGGCACTGTGCGCATTGGGCGTCGGGTTGGTTGCCGCCGCGCGCCGCCGCAAGCTGCCCACCGCGGCACGCTGACCTGCGCGCAGGCCGGCAACCGGGCCGGCCCGCGGCCTATACTGCACTGCAACAAGCGGGCTGCAGCCCGCGCTCCTGAAGGCTTCCCGGTGTCGACATCCTCCTCTCCCGCGCGCGCCCATTCCGGGCAGGCCGAACACTGTGTCCTGGTGCTGCAAGGCGGCGGCGCCCTCGGTGCCTACCAGGCCGGCGTGTACGAGGCGCTGGCCGAACGCGGCGTGGCGCCCGACTGGGTGGCCGGCGTCTCCATCGGTGCGATCAACGCCGCGCTGATCGCCGGCAACCCGCCCGAGCGCCGCGTGGACCAGTTGCGCGCGTTCTGGGCCCAGGTCTCGTCGGGCCTGCCCATGCCCGCGCTGCCGGCGAGCTATGGCGACGAAGCGCGCAGCCTGTTCAACACCACCAGCGCCGCGCTGGTGGCCAGCTTCGGTGTGCCGGGCTTCTTCATGCCGCGCGTTCCACCTGCCCCCCTGCAAGCTGCAGGGACCGTGCCGGCCCTGAGCTGGTACGACACGACGCCGCTGCGCAGCACGCTGGAGCGCCTGCTCGACTTCGACCGCATCAACGACGCGCACTGCCGCGGCAAGGTGCGGCTGTCGGTCGGCGCGGTGGACGTTGAAAGCGGCAACTCCGTGTACTTCGATTCGGCGGACCCGACCTGCACCCACCCCATCGGCCCCGAGCATGTGATGGCCAGCGGCGCGTTGCCGCCAGGCTTCGCGCCGATCGCGGTGGACGGCCGCTGGTACTGGGACGGCGGCGTGGTCTCCAACACGCCGCTGCAGTATGTGATCGACCAGCCCTCGGTGCAGGACATGCTGGTGTTCCAGGTCGACCTGTTCAGCGCGCGCGGCGCGCTGCCGCGCAACCTGGACGAGGTGGCCGAACGCGCCAAGGACATCCAGTACGCGAGCCGCACCCGCCTGAACACCAACCTCGTGGCCGCGCAGCAGCGCCTGGCCGAGGCCGCCCAGCGCCTGGCCGACAAGCTGCCCGCCAGCCTCCAGGGTGACCCCGACCTGCAGGCCCTGCTCAACGCCGGCAACTGCAACGCGGTCACGGTCATGCACCTGATCCACCGTAGCAAGAGCCACGCCGGCCAGTCCAAGGACTACGAGTTCTCGCGCCAGACCGTTGCCGACCACTGGGCCGCCGGCCGGGCGGACGTGGAGGCCAGCTTCGCCAACCCGCGCTGGCACGACCGCCCGCGCAAGACGGCCGGCATCACGGTGCTCGATCTCGCCCCGCGGCCCTCGGGCCGTTGAACCGCTCCACACCCCGCCCCCCCTGAAAGGACCCGCCATGAAACTCAAGGACAAAGTCACGCTCGTCACTGGCGCCGCCAGCGGCATCGGCAAGGAGATCGCCTGCACCTACGCACGCGAAGGCGCGCGCGTGGCCATCGCCGACATGAACAAGGCCGCGGCCGACGCCACAGCCGCCGAACTGCGCGCGGCCGGCCACCAGGCCATGGGCGTGGCCATGGACGTGACCAGCGAGGAGCAGGTCAACGCCGGCGTGGCCGAGGTGGTGGCCGCCTGGGGTACGGTGGACGTGCTGGTCAGCAACGCCGGCATCCAGATCGTGCACCCCATCGAGGACTTCCCGTTCGCCGAGTGGAAGAAGATGCTGGCCATCCACCTGGACGGCGCCTTCCTGACGACCAAGGCCGTCATCCCGCACATGTACAAGCAAAAGAGCGGCTCCATCATCCTGATGGGCTCGGTGCACTCCAAGCTGGCCTCGGTGCTGAAGGCACCTTACGTGACGGCCAAGCACGGCCTGCTGGGCCTGGCCCGCGTGCTCGCCAAGGAAGGCGGCCCCTACAACGTGCGCGCCAACGTGATCTGCCCGGGCTTCGTGCGCACGCCGCTGGTGGACAAGCAGATCCCCGAGCAGGCCGCCACGCTGAAGATCAGCGAGGAAGATGTGATCAAGAAGGTCATGCTCAAGGACACGGTGGACGGCGAGTTCACCACCGTGGCCGACGTGGCCGAGGTGGCGCTGCTGTTCGCCTCGTTCCCGAGCAATGCGCTGACGGGCCAGTCGCTGATCGTGAGCCACGGCTGGGCCATGGAATGAAGAACGGGGGCCGCGGCCCCCGTTGTGTTTGAAGCGTCAGGCGCCGACCGGCTCCAGGACATGGATCGCACGGTTGGCTACCCACTCCTTGGTCTTGGCACCGTAGGCCGCCATGTGCGGCGCCTTGGCATGGGCCTTGAGCGCATCGAAGCTGGCCCATTTCTCGACCACGACCAACGTGTCGGGGCCGAAGGTGGCCCAGCCTGGCGGCAGGTTGGCGGCGTCGACCACGGCACCGTACTCGATGCAGCCGTCCTCGGCCAGCACCGCCGCGCGGTTCTCGTTGAAGGCGGCCAGCACGTCGCCGCGCTTGCCGGGATGGGTGGTGATGATGGCCAGCACCTGGATCATGGAATCGGTCTCCTGAAGAAGGCGGCCCCACTGGCCGCCGGCGGCGCCGATTCTGCCCGCGTGCCCGCTCAGCCCGCTGTCGCGGACGGAGCAGTGGCTTGCGCGTTCCAGCCACCGCCCAGCACCTTGTAGAGCGTCACGCGGTTGGCCTGGTCGGTCAGCTGCAGGCCGATCAGCGTCTGCTGCGCCGTGTACAGCGTGCGCTGCGCGTCCAGCACCTCCAGGTAGCTGCCACTGCCGCCCTTGAACAGGGCCTGGGCCAGGTCGAAGCTGCGCGCCGTGGCCGCAACCAGGGCACGCTGGGCGTCCAGCCGCTCGGCCAGCGTGCGGCGCTCGGCCAGCGCATCGGCCACTTCGCGGAAGGCGGTCTGCAGGGTCTTCTCGTAGCTGGACAGCACGATGTCGCGCTGCACCTCGGTCGCACGCAGCTGGTTGCGGCGCGCACCGTTGTCGAACAGCGGCAGGTTGATGGACGGGCCGAAGCTCCAGATCCGGCTGCCGCCCTCGAACAGGTTGGACAGGCTGGGGCTGGCCACGCCGGCCGAGCCGGTCAGCGTGATGCGCGGGTACAGGGCCGCGCGTGCGACGCCGATGTCGTGGTGGGCGGCGCGCAACGCATGCTCGGCTGCGAGCACGTCGGGCCGCTGCTGCAGCACGCTGGACGGCAGGTCGGCCGGCGGCGTGGGCAGCGGCGCGACCGTGACCGATTGGTCGCCCGGCAGCAGGTCGGCCGGCAGCTGCATGCCGGCCAGCAGCGCCAGCGCGTTGCGGCCCTGCTCGACCAGGCTGTCGTAGGCCGCCACCTGGCCACGCGCGGACTCCACCGTGGTCTGGGCCTGGGCCAATGCGACGCCGGACTGCGCGCCCAGCGCATGGGCCTGGCGGATCAGTTCGTAGGAACGCTGCTGGCTCTGCAGCGTCTCGCGCGCCAGGCGCAAGCGCTGCTGGTCGGTCGCCAGCTGCAGCCAGGACTGGGCAACGGACGCCACCAGGCTGATCTGCACGCTGCGGCGCGCGTCTTCGGTGCGGAAGAATTCCTCCAGCGCCGAATCGGACAGGTTGCGCACGCGACCGAAGAAATCGAGCTCGTACGCGGTGAGGCCGAAGTTGGTGCTGAAGCGATCGGCAACGCTGGCGTTGCCGTTCGCGGTCAGGGCCGCCGGCGTGCGCGTGCGCGTGGCCGCGCCGCCCAGATCCACCGAAGGCAGCGTGGCGGCGCTGCTCACGCCGTACAACGCACGCGCGCGCTCGATGCTGAGCGCGGCGGAGCGCAGGTCGCGGTTGTTGTCCAGCGCGAGCGCCAGCGCACCGCGCAGGCGCTCGTCGACGAAGAACTCCTGCCAGCCGGCCAGCGGCTGGCCGGTGCCGGCGGCCTGGCCGCCGGCGGGCCAGGCCTGCGGGATCGGCGCAGCGGGCTGCTGGTAACGCGGCGCGAGGTTGGCGCAGCCGGACAACAGGGCCAGCACGGCCAGCGGAATCAGGGCACGGCGCATCTCAGTGGCCCCCCTGCTCGATCAAGGGGGTCTGCACGGTCGCGGTCTCCCTGCGCTTGCCGCGCCGCTCCAGCCAGCCGCGGATCAGCACGAAGAACACCGGCACGAAGAAGATGCCCAGCGCCGTGCCGATGGCCATGCCGCCCAGCACGGCAGTGCCGATGGCAACGCGGCCGCCGGCGCCAGCGCCAGTGCCGATGGCCAGCGGCAGCACGCCGAAGCCGAAGGCCAGCGAGGTCATCAGGATCGGGCGCAGACGCAGGCGGACCGCCGCCATGGTGGCGTCGAACACGCTGCGGCCCTGCTCCTGCAGCTGCTTGGCGAACTCCACGATCAGGATGGCGTTCTTGGACGACAGGCCCACCGTGGTCAGCAGGCCGACCTGGAAGTACACGTCGTTGGTCAGCCCGCGCGTGCTCGTGAACAGCAACGCGCCGATGATGCCCAGCGGCACCACCAGGATCACCGAGAACGGCACCGACCAGCTCTCGTACAGCGCCGCCAGGCACAGGAACACGAACAGGATGGAGATGGCATAGAGCAGCGGCGCCTGCGCGCCCGACAGCCGCTCCTGGTAGGAGGCGCCGGTCCACTCGTAGTCGATGCCGGCCGGCATCTCGCGCATGATCTCTTCCACGATCGCCATGGCGGCACCCGAACTGATGCCGGGCGCGGCCTCGCCCGTGAACTCGTAGGCCGGCGCACCGTTGTAGCGTGCCAGCTGCGGCGAGCCATAGCTCCAGCGCGAGCTGGAGAAGGCATGGAACGGCACCATCTGACCCAGGCTGTTGCGCACGCTCCAGCGCTCGACGTCGGAGGGCAGCATGCGGAAGGCGGTGTCGCCCTGCATGTAGACGCGCTTGACGCGGCCGTTGTTCAGGAAGTCGTTGACGTAGGTACCGCCCATGGCCGTGGACAGCGTGCTATCCACGGAACTGGTGGCCAGGCTCAGCGCGCCAGCACGCGCGTCGTCGATGTCGATGCGGAACTCGGGCGTGTCGTCCAGGCCGTTCATGCGCACGTTGCGCAGCTCGGGCCGGGCCTGCAGCAGCTCCAGCGTCTTGCGCTGCGCGGCGACCAGGGCCTCGTGGCCCAGGCCGTTGATGTCCTTGAGGAAGAAGTTGAAGCCCGAAGCCGCACCCAGTCCGCGCACCGCCGGCGGCAGCTGCACGATGATGCGCGCGTCGCGGATCTTGCCGAGCTCGCGGCCAGCCCGCGCCGCGATGGCGGCCGCAGAGGCCGAGGCCTCGGCGCGCTCGTCCCACTCCTTGAGTTTGACGAAGGCCCGCGCCGAACTCTGGTCACCGTTCTGGCCGGTCAGCACGTTGACGCTGACCACCTCGGGCTGCTGGGCGAAGTATTCCTGCACCTGGTTCACGATGGGTTGCAGGCGGGCGTTGGACGCGCCGGGCGGCAGGTTCATCTGCACGGTCACGAAGCCCTGGTCCTCGTCGGGCAGGAAGGCCGTTGGCAGGCGCATGAACAGCACCGTGACGCCCGCCAGGATCAGCGCATAGACGATCAGGCTGCGCTTGCCGCGCTTCAGGATGCCGCCGACCGCGCCCTGGTAGGCGCCGGCGCTGCGGTCGAAGCCGTGGTTGAAGTGGACGAAGAAGCGGTCCACCCAGCCCAGCGGGCCGCGGCGAGGTGCCGCGCCATGCGGTCCGTGGGCGCCCTTGGGAATCGGCTTGAGCAGCGTGGCGCACAGGGCCGGCGTGAGCGACAGCGCCACCAGAACCGACAGCACCATGGACGAGACGATGGTGATCGAGAACTGCCGGTAGATCACGCCCGTGGAGCCGCCGAAGAAGGCCATGGGAATGAACACGGCCGACAGCGTCAGCGCGATGCCGACCAGCGCCGGCGTGATCTCGGCCATGGACTTCTTGGTCGCCTCCTTGGGCGAGAGACCCTCGTCGCTCATCACGCGCTCGACGTTCTCCACCACCACGATGGCGTCGTCCACCAACAGGCCGATGGCCAGCACCATGGCGAACATGGTCAGCGTGTTGATCGAGTAGCCGGCCGCCGACAGCACGCCGAAGGTGCCCAGCAGCACCACGGGCACGGTGATCGCCGGGATCAAGGTGGCGCGGAAGTTCTGCAGGAACACGTACATCACGATCACGACCAGCAGCACGGCCTCGAACAAGGCCTTGACGACCTCCTCGATGGACGCGCTCACGAAGGGCGTGGTGTCGTAGGTCACGAAGCTCTCGAGCTGGTTCGGGAAGAACGGCTGCAGCTCGGCGATCTTGGCGTTGACGGCCTCGGCGACCTTGACGGCGTTGGCACCGTCCGCCAGCACGATGCCCATGCCGGCACCCGGGCGGCCGCGCAGGATGGAGCGCACCGTCAGATTCTCGGCACCGAGCTCGAGCCGGGCCACGTCCTTCAGGCGCACGACAGCGCCGTCCGGCGTCACGCGCAGCACCACGTTGCCGAACTGCTCGGGCGTCTCCAGCTTGCTGCGCGCGGTGATGGTGGCTGTCAGTTGCTGGTCGGCGACGGCAGGCAGCGCGCCGAGCTGGCCGGCCGAAACCTGGGCGTTCTGGGCCTGCAGCGCGCTGTTGATGTCGGAGGGCATCAGCGCGTACTTGCGCAGCTTGTCCGGGTCCAGCCAGATGCGCATCGCGTAGCCCGTACCCAGGACCTGCACGTCGCCCACGCCATCGACGCGGCTGATCACGTCGACCAGGTTGCTCGTGATGTAGTCGCCGACGTCCACGGCCGAGGCGCTGCCGTCGCCCGAGTAGAAGGCGATGACCATCAGGAAGTCGTTGCCGCCCTTGGTCACGAACACGCCGCGGCTTTGCACCTGCTGCGGTAGCCGCGACATGGCCGGCTGCATCTTGTTCTGCACCTGCATCTGGGCCACGTCGATGTCGGTGCCCGGCGCGAAGGTCAGCGTGATGCGCGACTGGCCCGAGGAGTTGCTGCTGCTCTGCATGTACAGCAGGTTGTCCAGCCCCTTCATCTGCTGCTCGATGATCTGCGTCACCGAATCCTCGACCGTCTTGGCCGAAGCGCCGGTGTAGGTGGAGCCCACGGACACGCGCGGGGGCGCGATGTCGGGGTACTGCTCGAGCGGCAGCGTACGGATCGACAGCAGACCCGCGAGCATCACGATGATGGACAGCACCCACGCGAAGATGGGGCGCTCGATGAAGAACTGCGCCATGGATGGACCTCCTGGTGCTCAGCGCACGATCTTGGCGTCGACCAGCGGACTGGCGCTGGCCACCGGGCCCGGCCCGGGGCCGCCCTTGCCATTCACCGGGGCCGGCGCGCCGGCGCCGGCCTTGGGGGCGACCTCGCTGGCACGCACCAGATCGCCGGCGCGCGCGCGCTGCGAGCCCTCGACCAGCACGCGGTCGCCGGCCTGCAGGCCCTCGAGCACCTGCCAGCGGCTGGCCACCGCACGGCCCACGGTCACGGCGCGCCGGACCAGCTTGTCGTCCGGCCCCACCACGAGTGCGGAGGCACTGCCATCGGGGGCGCGCGTCACGGCCTGCTGCGGCACCAGCAGCGCGTCCTCGGCCACACCCTCCTCGAGCACGGCGCGCACGTACATGCCGGGCATCAGCATGCGGTCGGGGTTGGGCACCACGGCGCGCAGCGTCACGCTGCCGGTGCCGGCGTCCACGGTCACGCCGGCGAAGGTCAGCTTGCCTGCGTGGGGGTAGACGCTGCCGTCCTCCAGCAGCACGCGGATCGGCGCCTCGTCGGCGCGGCCACGCGACAGCCGGCCGCTGGCCAGTTCCCGCTTGAGGCGCAGCAGCTCCGCGCTGGACTGGGTCACGTGCACGTTGATCGGGTCGAGTTGCTGCACGGTGGTCAGTGGCGTGGCCTGGTCGGCCGTGACCAGTGCGCCGGCCGTCACGCTGGACAGCTCGATCCAGCCGCTGATGGGCGCCACGATGCGCGTGCGCGCCAGGTTGATGCGGGCGGTCTGCTCGGCCGCGCGGGCCACGGCCACGTCGGCCTCGGCCTGGTCGGCGGCGGCCTGGGTCTGCTCGTTGACCTGCTGGCTGATGGCGTCGATCTTGACGAGTTCGGCATTGCGCCTGGCCACGCTGCGGGCCGTGGCCAGCGTGGTCTCGGCACGCCGCACATTGGCGCGTGCACTGGCGGCCGTGGCCTCGAAGCTGGCCGGGTCGAGCTGGTACAGCACCTGGCCGGCCTTGACATTGGAGCCCTCGGTGAACAGGCGCTGCTGCACGATGCCACCGACCTGCGGCCGGATCTGCGCAATCACCGGCGCCACGGTACGGCCAGCCAGTTCGGTGGTCACCGGCATGCGCTCGGTCTTGAGCGTCACCACACCCACGTCCTTGGCCTGAGGGGCTGCGGCCGGCGCGGCGGCCTTGCTGTCGGCTGCGCCGTTGCGAGAACAGCCTGCGGCGGCCAGCAGCGCGATCAGCAGAGGCACGCACAGGTCGCGTGGGCGCAAGGACGGTTTCAGAATCGGCATGGATGAACCTGTGGGATCTCTGGAAATACCGGACAGCCGAATCCGGGCGTGGCCAGTGGTGGGCGCCACGGTGGACAGGGTCGGCTCCGATGAGTTCCCATCCACGGCCTGCCCAAGGCCAGCTTTGCACAGCAGACACAATGGCAGACCCCAAGCCGCAAGCAAGCACGATGCCTGCGGCGAACACGCAACGATACACCGGCTTGATACATTTGGTCATGACTCGGGTGTAAAGCGCAGCCAAAAGGAGATCCCGCATGCCACAGCCACCAGCCGTTCTGGCCTTCGACACCTTTGGCACGGTGGTTGATTGGCACGGCGGCATCGCGCGTGAAATCCAGGCACTGCACCCCGAGGTCGATGCCGCGGCCTTCGCCAGTGCCTGGCGCGCCGGCTACCAGCCGGCCATGCAGCGCGTGCGCTCGGGCGAACTCGGCTGGACACTGATCGACGAGCTGCATCGCCTGATCCTGGACGACATCCTGCCGCGCTTCGGCCTGCAGGACATGCCGCAGGAAACCCGCCGCCAGCTCAACAAGGCGTGGCACCGGCTGGACCCGTGGCCCGACGTGCTGGCCGGCTTGGCCCGGCTCAAGCGCCGATACACCATCTGCACGCTGTCGAACGGCAACATCGGCCTGCTGACCAACATGGCCAAGCGTGCCGGCCTGCCCTGGGATTGCGTGCTGTCCGCCGAGGTCTTTCGGGCCTACAAGCCCGACCCGGCCACGTACCTGGGCGTGGCGCGCGTGTTCGACCTGCCGCCCGACCGGGTCATGCTGGTGGCGGCACACCACAGCGATCTGGCCGCGGCGCGCGACTGCGGCCTGCAGACCGCCTACATCGAGCGGCCGCTGGAGTACGGCACGGCCCAGCCCAAGGATGTGGGCGCGCGGCCCGAGAACACGCTGCACTGCCGCGACTTCGGCGACCTGGCTGACCAACTGGACTGCTGAAGCACCACGCCAGCACGGTTTAGCGGGTGTGGCTAGGATCGCCGCCCATGACCGCACTCTCCGTACTCGACCTCTGCCCCATCGTGGAAGGCGGCGACGCCGCCCAGGCCTTCCACAACAGCCGCGATCTGGCCCAGCATGCCGAACGCCTGGGCTACCAGCGCTTCTGGCTGGCCGAGCACCACGGCATGCCCGGCATCGCCAGCGCAGCGACCTCGGTCGTCATCGGCCACGTGGCGGGTGGCACCAAGACCATCCGCGTGGGCGCGGGCGGCATCATGCTGCCCAACCACTCGCCGCTCGTGATCGCCGAGCAGTTCGGCACCCTGGCCTCGCTGTATCCGGGCCGCATCGACCTGGGCCTGGGCCGCGCACCGGGTTCCGACCAGGCCACGGCCCGTGCGCTGCGCCGTGACGCCTTCGAGTCGCCGGACCAGTTCCCGCAGGACGTGGTGGAGCTCATGCACTACCTGTCGCCACAAGCGGCCCATGCGCGCATCCAGGCGATCCCGGGCACCGGGCTGCAGGTGCCCATCTGGATCCTCGGCTCCAGCCTGTTCGGCGCCCAACTGGCGGCCGAACTGGGCCTGCCCTATGCCTTCGCCTCGCACTTCGCGCCAGCTGCGATGATGGACGCCATCGCCATCTACCGGTCGCGCTTCAAGCCCTCGGCGCAGTTGGCCAAGCCGCATGTGATGCTGGGGATGGGGGTGTTCGCCGCCGACACCGACGAAGAGGCGCAGTTGCTGGCCAGTTCCATGCAGCAGGCCTTCGTCAACCTGCGCAGCGGCCGGCCGTCGCGGCTGCAGCCGCCCAAGCCGGGCTATCTGGAACAGCTCTCGGCGCCCGAGCAGGCCATCCTGGCCCAGACCATGAGCGCTGCGGCGATCGGCTCACCGGACACGGTGCGTCGCCAGTTGAAGGAGTTCATTGCGCGCACGGGCGCCGATGAGTTGATGGTCGCCACGCAGATCTTCGACCATGCGGCCCGCGTGCGGTCTTACGAGATCCTGGCGCAGGTGCACCAGGTCTGACTCACCATTCGCCAACGGCGCGCACGCGCTGGTCCAGGTCCGGCCAGTCGCCCTGACCATCGGTGGCCTGTGGTGCCTGCGCCGCAGCGTCCGATCCGGCGGTGCCGCGGCCTGCCAGCCGCTGCATGAACTGCTGTCCTTCGTGCAGTGCAGACGTGACAAAAGACGGGGCGGAAAGGGGGGCGTCGTAGGGGGATGGCATGGCGCGGCTCCTGTTGCGTTCGGGCAACGGAAGTGTAAGGAACGTGCGATGAACAACGCGTGACATGGGCACGCAGACAACGTGACGCATGCACGTTTTCGACCCGGAAATTTGCAAGCGGCTGTGACAACGGCCGGCTTTCTACAATCGCCCCGCAATGACTGACGCTTCCACCACCTCTTCGGCCCCGGCCGACGCATCCTCGCAGCAACGCAAGCGTCGCCGCCAGCCCGGCCGCAAAGGCCCGCAGCAGCGCCCGCAGGGCCGCCCCGTCCATCCGCTGCTGGAGCAGCTCGCAGAGCTGCATCCCGCGCTGTTCGGTGCACGTTTTCGCCCACTCAAGCTGGGCACCTACCAGGACCTGATGGAACGCCACCCCGGCGTGTTCGAACCGGCCGCACTGAAGGAAGCCCTGGGACAGCACGCGCGCTCCTCGCGCTACCTCGAATGCCTTGCGCGTGGCGACCAGCGCCATGACCTGGACGGCCAGGCCGTGGCGCCGCTGGCGCTGGACCATCACCATCACGCACTCGTCGAACTGTTCAAGCGCCGCCAGGCGCGCAGCAAGGAAGACCTGCAGCCCGCGCTGCGCGCGCGTGTCCGCGAATTGTTCGTGCAAAGCGGTCTGGACCGTGCGGGCTACTCCGCCGCAGCCAAGGTCAACCCGGACGCGTTGGCGGCGCTGCTGGACGAAGCCGACCACGACCAGGCCGCCGAGATTGCCCGGCGCGAGGCGCTGCTGCGCGCCTTCGAGCTGGGTGGCGTGGACGAAGCCCAGTTCGCCGACCAGTACGGCCTGGCGCCCGAGGCCGTGGCTCCCCTGCTGGCCCAGGCGCGCGACGACCGGCGCGTGCGCGCCGGGCGCTGAACGGCGCAGTTCAGCGCGGCACCACCAGGACCGGGTTGTCGGTCTTGGGCTCGATGGTGACCTCGGTCTGGCCCGGCGGGACGACCACCGTCTCGACCTCGCGGATCACACCGCCGCCGCCCACGCTGCCGCTCTGGTTGCCATAGCCCAGCACGCGGGCGGTGCAGGCGGCATGGTCTTCGCCACCCAGCGCATCGCAGCGGCGCATGGCATTGGCCACGAGCTGGTCCTGGCCCTGCGTCTGCAGCTCGCCCTTGCGCTTGTCGGCCTGGGCGTTGGCAGCTTCGCGCAGGCAGGTTTCCTGCGCCTGCGGCGTGGCGCCGTTCAGGCAGGCGGCGCGCTCGCGCTCGTAGCTGCCGGAGTTGTCGATGCCGGTGTTGCCCGACGTGGCGACCTGGGCGCTGGCGGCGCCCACGGCCAGCGCACAGACCAGCCCGACATATGCGAAGGGCCGGCTGCGTTGGAATGGCTTGCAAGCTGGGTGCATGGACATGGTGAACCTCTTGGGGGTCGTTCTGACGATGGTTCCAGTCTAGGAACGGACCGCAGCACGGTGCGCCGGACGGCACCTGCGCAGACTGCGCCCCGAATGCCGAGACCGCTGTAGGACAACAGGGCACGCCTACACTCCCGCAGCCTTCACAACCCACCTTGCCATGCTGACGCTCTACTACGCCCCCAAGACCTGCGCGCGCGCATCCCACATCGCCCTGGCGGAAAGCGGCCTGTCCTACCGCATCCAGCGGCTCGATTTCGCAGCGGGCGAGCAACGCCAGCCGGCCTACCTGGCGGTCAATCCGAAGGGCCGGGTGCCGGCGCTGACGACCGAGCACGGCACGCTGACCGAGACGCCCGCGATCCTGGCCTACATCGCGCAAAGCGCTCCGCAGGCGCGGCTGGCGCCGCTGGACGACGCGTTCGCCTTCGCGCGGATGCAGGCCGTCAACGCCTACCTGTGTGCGACCGTGCACGTGGCGCACGCCCACCGCTTCCGCGGCGCGCGCTGGGCCGACGACAAGCCGGCCCAGGAATCCATGCAGCGCAAGGTGGCGTCCAACATGCGCGAGTGCTTCGAGCTCATCGAATCGACGATGCTGGACAGCCCCTGGGTGCTGGGCGAGCAGTACTCGGTGGCCGACGCCTACCTCTACACGATCGCCGGCTGGCTCGAAGGCGATGGCGTGGACCTGGCCGGCCTGCCCGCCACACGCGCGCACCGCGAGCGCATGGAGCAACGCCCTGCCGTGCAGAAGGCCCAGGCCGAGGAAGCCGCAGCCTGAAGCTCAGCCGCCCGAGCGCTTGACCTGGTAGCCCTGCTTGCGCAGGGCCTCCATCACCAGGGTGACATGGTCGCCCTGCACCTCGATCTGCCCGTCCTTGACGGTGCCGCCCGTGCCGCAGGCGGCCTTGAGCTGCTTGCCGAGCTTCTGCAGGCCGTCTTCGTCGATCGGAACACCCCAGACCACGGTCACGCCCTTGCCCTTGCGGCCCTTGGTCTCCAGCCGTACGCGCACCGTGCCATCGCCCTGCGGTGCGGCCGCAGCCTTCTTGCAGGCGCATTGCGCCACGGGCTGGCGGCACACGGGACACATGCGCCCGGCCTCGGTCGAGTAGACCAGGCCGCCGCCACTGCCCTTCATCACAGGGCCTGGCCCAGGCGCGCGATGCCTTCCTCGATCTTGGCCACGTCGGCCGTCGCGAAGCTCAGCCGCAGCGTGGAGAGGTCGGGGTCGTGCGCGAAGAACGGCGCACCGGGCACGAAGGCCACCAATTTCTCGATCGCGCGCTGCGCGAACGCGCCCGCGTCGCGGCCACCGGTCAGCCGGGCCCAGAAGAACATGCCGCCCTTGGGCGCGTCGAAGGTGATGGCGTCGCCCAGTTCGGCACGCAGGCGCGCGGCCATCACGCGCGCGCGCTCGGCGTAGACCTTGCGCACCTGCTCCAGCGCGCCGTCCAAGCGCCCCAAAGTGAGGTAGTGCGCGGCCGTGGCCTGCGTCAGGTTGGAGGTGTGGGCGTCGCTGAACTGCTTGCACATGGTGGCGTTGGCCAGCAGCGCAGCCGGCGCGATGAGCCAGCCCACGCGCAGGCCGGGCGACAGGATCTTGCTCATGGAGCCGCAGTGGGCCAGCCAGTCGCGGCTGCCCGGCACCTCGGCGGACAGCGCCAGCAGCGAGGGCGGTGCGGGCTGGTCGAAGTACAGCTCGCCATAGGGATCGTCCTCGACCACCAGCGTGCCCGTGCGCGCCGCGATCTCCAGAATGCGGCGGCGCCGCTCCAGGCTCAGCATGGCGCCGTGCGGGTTGCCGAAGTTGGGGATCAGGTACACGAGCTTGGGCTTGTGCTCGGCGATCAGGCGCTCGAGCGGCTCGACCAGCACGCCGTCGGCATCGATGGGTGCGCCGATCACGTGGGCCCCGTACAGCCGGAAGCACTGGATCGTGGCCAGGAAGGTCGGCGCCTCGACGATGACCTTGTCGCCCGGCGAAATCATGGTCTTGCCGATCAGGTCCAGCGCCTGCTGGCTGCCGGTGGTCACGATCAGGCCCTCGGGCTTCACCTGCGCGCCTTTGTTGGCCATGAATTGGGCCAGTTGCTCGCGCAGCGGGCCGTAGCCCTCGGTGGCGCCGTACTGCAGCACCGGGCCAGGTGTGTCGCGCAGCACGGCCGCCGTGGAGGCGGCGATGCCTTCGGCATCGAACAGCGTGGGATCGGGGAAGCCACCGGCAAAGCTGATGATGCCGGGCTTGCCGAGCAGCTTGAACAGCTCGCGGATGGCGGAGGTTTCGACGTTCTGGAGACGGTCGGCGAATTGCATGTGTGTCTTTCTTGGAAATCAAAAGCCCGCGGCCAGGCCGTCGCGGCGCGCATCGCTGGCGGCCACATAGCCCTCGACCTGGGGGTCGCCGGCGCGCCAGATGAACTGGCCGGCGCCGAAGTCCTGGTAGGAGTCCTGGATCACCTCCATGCGGTGGCCGCGCGCGGCCAGGCCCTCGATGGTGGCCGGCCGCATGGCGGACTCCACATTGAGCTCCAGGCCGGCGTTGTAGCGCCAGCGCGGCGCATCGCAGGCGGCCTGCGGGTTCTGGCCGTAGTCCAGCATGCGCACCAGGGTCTGCACATGGCCCTGGGGCTGCATGTTGGCGCCCATCACGCCGAAGCTCATGACGGGCTGGCCGTCCTTGGTCAAAAAGGCCGGGATGATGGTGTGGAAGGGCCGCTTGCCCGGCGCCACCTGGTTGTGGCCGGGCGCGAGCGAAAAGCCGTGGCCGCGGTTCTGCAGGCTGATGCCGAACTGCGGCTCCACCGCGCCCGAGCCGAAGCCCATGTAGTTGCTCTGGATGAAGCTGACCATCATGCCGTTCTCGTCGGCCGCGGTCAGGTAGATGGTGCCGCCCTTGACCGGGTTGCCGGCGCCGAAGTCCTGCGCGCGGCCCAGGTCGATCAGCCTGGCGCGCGAGGCCAGGTAGGCGTCGTCCAGCAGTTGCTCGGCCGTGACCTCCATGCTGCCGGGCTCGCCCACGTAGCGGTAGACGTCGGCGAAGGCCAGCTTCATGGCCTCGATCTGCAGGTGCTGCGACTCCACGCCATCGACCCCCATGCCAGCGATGTCGAACTTCTCCAGGATGCCCAGCGCGATGAGCGCCGCGATGCCCTGGCCGTTCGGCGGGATCTCGTGCAGCGTGTGGCCGCGGTAGTCACGCGCAATCGGCGTGACCCACTCTGGCTGGTAGCCGGCGAAATCCTGCGCCGTGAGGCTGCCGCCGTGCGCAGCCGAGAACTTCGCGATGGCGGCCGCGATCTCGCCGCCGTAAAAAGCCGCGCCACGGGTTTCGGCAATGGCACGCAGCCCGCGTGCCGCAGCCTTGAACCGGAACAGCTCGCCCACGCGCGGCGCCCGGCCCCACGGCAGGAAGGCATCGGCGAAGCCGGGCTGGCTGCGCAGCTCCTCGGTCGCGGCCTCCCACTTCTGCTGCACCACCACGGGCAACAGGTAGCCGCGCTCGGCGATCTCGATGGCCGGCTGCATGAGGTCGGCGAAGGGCAGCTTGCCGAAGCGTTCGGACAGCGCGGCCCAGGCACTTACGGCGCCCGGCACCGTGACGGAATCCAGGCCGCGCTTGGGGGGGGTGGCTGCGTCCTGGCCGTACTTGCCCTGGAAGTAAGCCGGCGACCAGCTGGCCGGGGCGCGGCCGGACGCATTGAGCCCATGCAGCTGCCGGCCGTCCCACAGGATGCAGAAGGCGTCCGAGCCCAGGCCGTTGCTGACCGGCTCGACGATGGTCATCACCGCGGCCGCCGCCACCGCGGCATCGACCGCGTTGCCGCCCTGTTGCAGCATGCGCAGGCCGGCCTGGGCGGCCAGCGGATGCGAGGTGCTGCAGACGTTGCGTGCGAACACCGGCGTGCGCACGGAGGTGTAGGGATTGCTGAAATCGAAGTGCATGGGCGGGCGGTCTCCTGGCAAGCCGGCCATTGTAGAAGTCGCCCTGCGCCTGAACTCCTACACTGCCGCGCCATGACTCCCCACGACATCGAGCAGTTCTTCGCCACGCTGCACGCCGCCAACCCCACCCCCGTGACCGAGCTCGAGTACACCAGCGTGTTCGAGCTGCTGGCCGCCGTGCTGCTGTCCGCCCAGGCCACCGACGTGGGCGTCAACAAGGCCACGCGCCGCCTGTACCCGGTGGCCAACACGCCGCAAAAGATCCTCGCGCTGGGCCTGGAAGGCCTGGAGAGCCACATCCGCACCATCGGCCTGTACCGCACCAAGGCGAAGAACCTCCTGGCCACCTGCCAGATCCTGGTGGAGCAGCATGGCGGCGAGGTGCCGCGCACGCGCGAGGCACTGCAGGCCCTGCCCGGCGTTGGCCGCAAGACCGCCAACGTGGTGCTCAACGTGGCCTTCGGCGAGCCGACCATGGCGGTGGACACACACATCTTCCGCGTCGCCAACCGCACGGGCCTGGCACCGGGCAAGACGCCGGACAAGGTCGAGCAGGGCCTGCTGGCGCGGGTGCCGCCGCGCTACCTGGTCGACGCCCACCACTGGCTGATCCTGCACGGCCGCTACGTGTGCCAGGCCCGCAAGCCCCAATGCTGGCGCTGCGGGGTGGCGCGCTGGTGCGATTACCAGCCGAAGTCGGCCCTCCCCGTTTGAATGGCGCACTGCGTGTAGCCATTCCATCCCCCCAGGGGCGCCGCCAGCGGCCTGGCGGAGCCAGTTCCGCGGCGTCCACTGGCATGGCCTGCTCCGCGGCCTTCGGCATCTTTGCTTGCGACCGACGCCATGGACCGCAGCCGACGTGCGACGCCTCGACGGATGCAGCCGGCTACTGCTGCGGGTTGCCGGCGAGCCAGACGGCCAGCGCCTGTGCAGGCATCGGCCGGCCGTACAGATAACCCTGCACGATGGTGCTGCCGCGCTCGGCCAGCAGCTGCGCCTGCTGGGCGTTCTCCACGCCCTCGGCCACCACGGTGAGCTTCAGGCTGTCGCCGATGCGCAGGATGGTGTTGGTCAGCGCGCGCGCGGTGGCGCTGTCGGCCAGGTCGCGCACGAAGCTCTGGTCCAGCTTGAGCTCGTGGATCGGCAGGCGGTGCAGGTAGCTCAGGCTGGAATAGCCGGTGCCGAAGTCGTCCAGCGACAGGTGCACGCCCATGGCGCGCAGCGCGTGCAGCGCGGCCAGCACGCTGGGCGTGGCGTCCAGCAGCATGCTCTCGGTCATCTCCAGCGTAAGGTCGCCGGCCACCAGGCCATGGGCGTCCAGCAGGCCGGCCACCATGGGCACCAGCCCCTCCTCCTCGAAGTTGCGCGTGGACAGGTTCACGGCCACGCGCGGCACCGGCAGGCCCTGGCGCCGCCACTGCGCCATCTGGCGACAAGCCTCGGCCAGCGCCCAGCGGCCCAACTCGGCCACCATGCCGGCCTCCTCGGCCAGCGGGATGAAGCGCGCCGGCGGGATCTCGCCGAGTTGCGGATGCGACCAGCGCGCCAGCGCCTCCACGCCGTACAGGCTGCCGGAACGCCGGTCGATCTGCGGCTGGTAGTGCAGGCGCAGGCCACCGTCGCGCAGGCCCAGGCGCAGCGCCGCCTCCAGCGCCACGCGTTCGCGCGTGCGCTGCTGCATCTCCTCGTTGAAGAAGCGCGCGCCGCCGCGCCCGCCCAGCTTGGCCTGCGTGCGCGCCATGTCGGCATGGTGCAGCAGGGTGTCCACATCGGTGCCGTCGTCGGGAAACATGGCCACGCCGATGCTGGCGGTGGGCTGCAGCGTCACACCCGGCAGCACCAGCGGCGCAGCCACCGCCGCCAGCAGCCGCTCGGCTGCCGTGGCCGCCTGCCGCACCGGGCAGGATGGCAGGATCACCGCGAACTCGTCGCCGCCGAGCCGGCCAGTCAGGTCGATGCTGCGCACGCAGCCCATCAAGCGGCGTGCGGTTTCGCGCAGCAACTGGTCGCCGCTGTCCGGACCCTGGGTCTCGTTGACGAGCCGGAAGCGGTCCAGGTCGATGCACAGCACCGCCATGGGTGCGCCCTTGCCGGCCAGCTCCTCCAGCAGCTGCGTGGCGCGCGACTTCAGCGCCATGCGGTTGGCCAGCCCGGTGAGCATGTCGACGCTGACCAGGCGCTCCATGCGCACGCGGGCGCGCTCGCGCTCCAGCGCCAGCGCACACAGCCGCACGCAGATCCCGGCCAGGCTGCGGTGGAACGCGCTGGGGCCGCGGCAGCTGGCGAAATACAGCGCGAAGACGCCGACCACGGTGCCGTCGCTGGCCCGCACCGGGCAGGACCAGCAGGCCTTAAGGCCCTGCGGCAGCACCAGATGCAGCAGGTCCTGCCAGGCCGGGTCGGCGGCGATGTCGACGACCTCCACGGCGGCGCCGGTCCAGGCGGCCGCGCCGCCGCCGCCGGCCTGCGGACCGACCGGCAGCCCGTCCAGCGCCTCGCCCAACGCCACCGGCAAGCTCGGGCCAGCCAATGGGTGCAGCCTGGCGAAATCGTCCACGTCCAGCACGGTGCAGAGCAGTTCGGGTGCGATGCGCTCGACCTCCTCGCAGACCAGGTCCATCAGCGCGGCCACGGACAGCTCGTGCACCATGGCGTCGAGCACACGGTGCTGCAACACCTCGTGCACCTTGGTCAGCGTGATGTCCGAGAGCATCGAGCAGATGTACTGGGGCCTGCCCTGCGCATCACGCACCACGTTGGTCGTGATCGAGACCCACAGCGGCTGGCCGGTGCGCGTGTAGACCAGCAGTTCGAGCCGGAAGTTGGCCGGCCGCTCGGGGTCGCGCGCGGCGGCCAGGGCCCGCAGGTCGGTCGAGGGGCCGGCCAGGACGTCGGCTGGCCGCTTGCCCTTCAGATCGTCCAGCTGGTAGCCCATCAGCCGGCAGAAGCCGGGATTGACGTACAGCGTGCGCAGATCGGGGCCGCAGACCACGACCGCGTTGTCACTGGCCTCGACCACGAGCGCCGCCAGGGTCTGCAGGGAAGCGTCGTGGGTCATCGGGAAAGTCTAAACGGCCAGTTCGCCGCGGTTGGACACGCCTGCGCCCGTGAAACTGGCCATTTCGCGCAACAACAGGCTGGCCGACTGCAGCAGCGGCCAGGCCAGCGCGGCGCCAGAGCCCTCGCCCAGCCGCAGGCCCAGGTCCAGCAGCGGCCGCACGCCCAGGTAGGCCAGCGCGATCGCGTGGCCACGCTCGCCCGACAGGTGCGAGAACACGCAGTAACCGCGCACGGCCGGTGCCAGCGCCTGAGCCACCAGCACGGCCGCCGTGGTGATGAAGCCGTCGACCACCAGCACGCGGCGTTCGCGCGCGCCCTGCAGCAGCACGCCCACCAGCGTGGCGATCTCCAGCCCGCCGAAGGCGGCCAGTGCCGCCAGCGGTGTGCGCGCATGGGCATGGCGCAGGTACACGGCCTGCAGCACGCGCAGCTTGTGCGCCAGCGCCGTACCGGCCATGCCGGTGCCCGAGCCGGTGCAGGCCGCCACCTCGTGCCCGGTCAGCCGCGCCGTCAGCAGCGCCGCGGCCGAGCTGTTGCCGATGCCCATCTCGCCCAGCAGCAGCGCGTTGCCGGGCAGCTCGCGCACCAGGTCCATGCCATGGGCGATGGCCTCGGCGCACGCGGCCGCGCCCATCGCCGGCCCGAGCGAGGCGTCGGCCGCGCCGGCCGCGGCCTTGCGCACGCGCAGACCCGGCCGGTCGCCGCCGAAGTCGTGCGCCACGCCGCAATCGACCACCGTCAGCGCGATGCCGTGCTGGCGCGCCAGCACGCTCACGGCGGCACCGCCGGCCAGGAAGTTCTCCACCATCTGGCGCGTCACCTCCTGCGGGAAGGCCGACACGCCCTGCGCGGCCAGCCCATGGTCGGCCGCGCACACCAGCATCTGCGGCGCCTGCAGCACCGGCGCCTCGCTGGCCAGGATCAGGCCCAGCTGCTGGGCCAGTTGCTCGATGCGGCCCAGCGAACCGGGCGGCTTGGTCTTGTTGTCCAGTAGCTGTTGCAGCCGCTGGGCCCGCGCACTGTCTTCGGCATCGGCGATGGCCGGCAGGCGCAGCAGGGAAAGGATGTCGGATTCGGTCACCGCGCAATTGTCGCGCGCCGCGGTGTAGGCGGGCACCGACGCGCAATGACGACCTCGGCGGATGGCGGCCATGGCGCCGCCTTGGCGACAGTCATGCCAGCTTTTTCGCACGAGGTCACCGATGACACTGCCACCGTACCCCGCCGACGCCATGAGCGCATGGCCCGCTGCCGACCGGGCCGGGCCACTGGAAGGCATGGCCGCGCCGGCTGGCGCGCGCAGCATGGGCACGGCCATGGCCTACACCCAGGGCCTGCGTGGCTACGCCAGTGCCCACGAGCAGATGACGCGCATGGAGGTGGTGCGCCGGCTGGCCCGGCTCAAGGGCTATGCCGTGTCCGAGGAGTTCGCCCAAGCGCCGCTGGGCCCGGTCTACCTCGTCCCCAGCGACACCCTGGTGGGCATCGAACGCGCGCAGGCGCTGGGCATCCATGGCCGCGACGACTTCTTCGGCGGCGTGGTCCCCTACCCCTTCGTCTCGACCAAGGCCATCACCCATCCGCTGGTCGCGGCCGGCGCCCACGCGCCCGAAGGCTGGAACCCGGCCTTCAGCCGCATGGTCGGTGATGCCGTGCTGCCCGGCTTCACGGCCTTCACGCGGGCCGACGCGGCCGTGGCGGCCGACGCGCTGCTGCAGGCCGGCCCGGTCCGCATCAAGCTGGTGCGCGAGACCGGCGGCAACGGCCAGACCGTGGCCAGGGACCGCGCGGCCTTCGACGCCTGCCTGGCCGGCATCGCCGACGAGATGCTGGACCGCGACGGCGTGGTCGTCGAGCAGAACCTGCGCCAGGTCCAGACGCTGAGCGTCGGCCAGGTGCACGTGGCCGGCATGGTGGCGACCTACTACGGCCAGCAGCGGCTGACCCACAACCACCAGGGGGCCGAGGTGTACGGCGGCTCCGACCTCACGGTGGTGCGCGGCGACTTCCAGGCGCTGCTCTCGCTCGCGCTGGCGCCGGAGGTGCGCACCGCGGTGGAGCAGGCGCTGCTCTACGACAGCGCCGCGCAGGCCTGCTTTCCCGGCTTCTTCGCCTCCCGCATCAACTACGACGTGGCCCAGGGCCTGATGCCCGACGGGCAGTGGCGCTCTGGCGTGCTGGAACAATCCTGGCGTGCCGGCGGTGCCACCGGCGCCGAAATCGCCGCGCTGGAGGCCTTCCAGGCCGACCCGCAGCGCAGCGTCGTGCGCGCCAGCGGCTACGAGATCTTCGGCCCCTGCGACGCGCTGCCGCCCGGCGCCGTGGTCTATTTCCGCGGCGTGGACGACCAGGTCGGCCCGCTCACCAAGTACACCATCACGGCGAGCGATGACCACCACCCGGCATAACAGCATCCACATCCCCGTCGGCGACCGCAGCATCGCCGGGACCCTGGTCGGCCCCAACAGCCTGATGCCCGGCGTCATGCTGGTGCACGGCTGGGACGGCAGCCAGGAGCAGTACATCGCCCGGGCCCACGAGATCGCCGCGCTGGGCTGCATCTGCCTGACCTTCGACCTGCGCGGCCACGCCCAGGACCGTGCCGCGCGCGACGCCGTCACGCGCGAGGACAACCTGGCCGACATGCTGGCCGCCTACGACGTGCTGGTAGGCCACCCTTCGGTGGACGGCTCCGCGGTGGCCGTGGTGGGCAGCAGCTACGGCGGCTACCTGGCGGCCATCCTGTCCACCTTGCGGCCGGTGCGCTGGCTCGGCATGCGGGTGCCGGCGCTCTACAAGGACGCCGACTGGCTGGTGCCCAAGCGCGCGCTGAGCCGCGAGGAACTGGTGGCCTACCGCAACAGCGTGGTCGCGCCGGCCAGCAACCGGGCGCTGTCGGCGGCTGCGCAGTTCGAGGGCGACGTGCTGCTGGTCGAATCGGAGTTCGACACCATGGTGCCGCACCCGGTCATCAAGAACTACCTGGACGCCTTCCAGAAGGCGCATTCCATGACCTACCGCGTGATCAAGGGCGCGGACCACGCGCTGTCGCAGAAAGCCTGGAGCCAGTCCTACACCAACGTGCTGGTCAACTGGGTCGGCGAGATGGTCAAGGGCGCCAAGGAAGAGGCCGAGGCCGCCCGCAGCCGCAAGGCCGCAGCACGCGACAGGACCGGCCCCAAGGCGCTGCACTCGGCCAGCGGCAAGGTGCTGGCGTCGGGGGCCGATTCGCCCGCCATCGCCTAGGCGCAAGCGCCGCAGCGCTCAGGCGCGGACGTGGGCGCTCCAGCGGTCCAGCGCGTCCAGTGCTTCATCGAAGCGGTAGTCACCGACGGCCTCCATCACTTCCTCCATGACCGGCTGCGCGGTGCTGCCAGCCGCCGCCGCACGCAGCGCCTCGCCGAGGTTCAGGGCATCGGGGTCGGATTCCAGCAGCAGCGCGCGCAGTTCGCCCGCCAGCTCGAGCAGGCGGGCCTGGGCCTGCGCCGGCGCCTCGCTGGCTGCCGGCACCACCGGCTCATCCGCCGGTGCCAGCAGCGTGGCCAGCCCGGCCAGCACCGGCGACAGCTCGCGCCCGACGCGGGCCAGCGCAGCCATCTGCTGCGCGCGCGCCCGCCCCTGGTTGCAGGCCAGCTCCAGTTCGGTGGCCGCCTCCCAGACGCCGTTGGCGCCGATGGTGCCGGCGGTGCCGCGCAGCGTGTGCGCCAGCCGCGCCGCCAGGGTCAGGTCGCCGCCGTCCAGCGCCGCCGTGAAGGCCTGCGAAAAGCGGGCGTTGCTGCTGGCGAACTTGTCCAGCATGCGGCGGTACAGCTGCGCGTTGTTCTGCGTGCGGCGCAGGCCGCCCGCCACGTCGATGCCTGGCAGCGCACCGGGGGCCCCGCTGGCCGGCACCGGCGCGGCCGCCTTGGCCACCACGGCCGGGCGCCGCATCTTGGGCCGGATCCAGCGGGCCATGGTGACGAACATCTCGTCCACGTCGATGGGCTTGGAGATGTGGTCGTTCATGCCGGCCGCCAGCACCCGCTCGCGGTCGCCGGCCATGGCGTTGGCCGTCATGGCCAGCACCGGGAGATTGGCCCAGCGCGCCTCGGCCCGGATCGCGCGCGTGGCCTCGAAGCCGTCCATCACGGGCATCTGGCAATCCATCAGCACGCCGTCGAAATCGCCGTCGCGCGCCAGCGTCTCCAGCGCCTGGCGGCCGTGCTCGGCCACGACCACGTGCAGGCCGGCCTGCCCCAGCAGGTCCAGTGCCAATTCCTGGTTCAAGGCGTTGTCTTCCACCAGCAGCACGCGCGCGCCGGCCAGCGCCGCTGCTGCTGCGCCCGGTAGCAGCGTGGGTGTGGCCGGCGCCGTCGCGGCCTTGGGCGCGAGCACCTCGCCGATGGTCTCCAGCAGCGTGGACGGCGTGACCGGCTTGGTCAGCACGGCCTGCAACGACACGCCGGCCGTGCGCGCCGACTCCATCACTTCCTCGCGCGCATAGGCCGTCACCATGATGCTGGCGCGGGCGTGGTCGATCTGCTGTTCCTGCAGCTGGCGCAGCGCCTCCACGCCGCTGATGCCCGGCATCTTCCAGTCCACCAGCAGCAGCTCGTACGGCGTGCCGTCGCGCGCGGCAGCGGCGGCAGCCTTCACGGCGGCCTCGCCGCTGATGGCCACGTCCACCTTCAGGCCCATCTCGGCGGCCAGCGCGGCCGTGATGTCGCGGGCCATGGCGTTGTCGTCCACCACCAGGGCGCGCAAACCCTCGATCTGCTGCGCCAGCGGCATGCGCGGCGCGGCCGGCTCGGTGGCTTCGGCCTGGCGCACGAAAGGCAGCACGAACTGGAAGCACGAGCCCTTGCCGGGCTGGCTGTCGGCCCAGATGCGCCCGTCCATGAGACTGACCAGGTGCCGCGAGATCGCCAGCCCCAGGCCCGTGCCGCCGTAGCGGCGCGAGGTGGAGCTGTCGGCCTGCGTGAAGGATTCGAAGACCGTCTCGACCTGGGCCGGTGTCATGCCGATGCCGGTGTCCTTGACGTGGAACTGCAGTTCGGCGTGGCCGGTGTCGGTGCGCAGCGCGCGCACACCCACCGTGACCTCGCCCCGGTCGGTGAACTTGACCGCGTTGTTGGCCAGGTTGAGCAGCACCTGGCCCAGGCGCAGCGGGTCGCCGACCAACAGCGTCGGCACCTCGCTGGGCAGATCGAACACCAGCTCCAGGTCCTTCTCGTCGGCCTTGAAACCGACCTGGTTGGCCAGGTCGTCCAGCACCTGGTCCAGGCGGAACGGCACCTGCTCGATGGTCAGCTTGCCGGCCTCGATCTTGGAGAAATCCAGGATGTCGTTGATGATGCCCAAGAGGCCCTTGGCCGCGCGGTGCGCCTTCTCCACGTAGTTGCGCTGGCGCGGCGAGAGGTCGGTCTGCAGCGCCAGCAGCGACATGCCGATGATGGCGTTCATGGGCGTGCGGATCTCGTGGCTCATGTTGGCCAGGAAATCGCTCTTGGCACGCGCCGCCTGCTCGGCCTGTTCCTTGGCGGTCATGAGGTCGTGCATGAGTTCGGAGTTGCGCTCGCTCATGCGGGCGTCCAGCACCGTCAGCAAGATGGTGAAGCCCAGCACCACGAAGGCCAGCACGCTGACGGCCGCCGCCAGCCCGGTGCCTGGCAGGCCCCAGGCGCTGGGCACGCTCACGCAGTTGTCGGCGAAGCGCGCCGCGGCCATGCCGGTGTAGTGCATGGCCGCCACGGTGCAGCCCATGACCAGCGCGCCGAGCGCGCGCGTCCAGGCCGCGCCAGCCTGGCGCGCATGGCGGAAGGCCAGCCAGACACCGGCGATGGACAGGCCCACGGCCACGCCCACGGACACCAGCACCATGCCCCAGTCGAAGCGGATCGGCGGCGCCAGCTCGATCGCCAGCATGCCGCTGTAGTGCATGGCGCCGATGCCCGAACCCAGGATCACCGAGCCCAGCAGGATGTGGCCGGCGTGCGGCTTGGGCACCTTGCGGATCAGCATCAGCAGGCCGGCCGAGGCCAGCGTGGCCGGCAGCATGGACAACCCGGTCCACAGCGCCTGGTAGCTGAACTCGATGGGCACGCGCAAGGCCAGCATGCCGACGAAGTGCATGGCCCAGATACCGAAACCCATGGACAGGGAACCCCCGGCCAGCCAGCCGCGCCAGGAGCTGTCGCGGCTGTAGGCCAGGCGTCCGGCCAGGCCAAGTGTGGCGTAGGCTGCCACGACGGCGATGGCCACCGACAACGCGACGAGCCAGAAGTTGTAGCTGGTGGTCAAGGTTTCGGCCGCTCGGTTTATGAGCGGCAAAGTGTACCGATTTGTTGCATTATGAGTGCATTAGTTTGCCGAGCACGTCCGCCTCGACATGGCTGTCCAGAAAATCCGCGAGACCGTCGAACACCTGGTCCAGGGACTTGCCGGCAGCGCCGAACAGCGCCCGCAGCACGCCCGGATCCTCGAACAAACCATGCAGGTACAGCCCCAGCACCCGGCCCTGACCGCCCTGCCAGCCCAGGCCGCCGGGCAGCACGGCCGTCGCCAGGTCGCCGCTGCGCGCCATGGCCGCGTGGGCGGCGGTCTGGCCATGGTGGATCTCGTAGCCCTGCACCGCCAGGCCGGACAGCGCCTGCCAGGGCCCCTGCACGGCGCCGAAGCGCGTGCGCGTGGCGCGCACCGTCTTGTCGCGCGCGAACTGCGTGACCAGCGGCAACAGGCCCAGGCCGGGCGCGTTGCCGTCGATGCCGTGCGGGTCGACCAGCGCCTCGCCCAGCATCTGCAGCCCGCCGCAGATGCCCAGCACGGCGCCGCCGGCCTGGGCGTGGCGGGCGATCGCGCCATCCAGGCCCTGGGCCCGCAGCCAGGCCAGGTCGCCGCTGGTGTGCTTGGAGCCGGGCAGCACGATCCAGTCGGTCGCCGCCGACAGTCCGGCCAGCTGGGCCGGCGAACGCACCCACACCAGGCGCAGCCCAGCCACGTTCTTGAGCGGCTGGAATTCGTCCAGGTTGCTGATGCGCGGGTAGGCGATGACGGCCACCGTGCGCTGCACGCTGCCGGCCGTGCGCGTCCTGTCGTCGAACACGCCGTCTTCCTCGGGCAGGCCGTGCTGCCACCACATCGGCAGCGTGGCCACGGTGGGCACGCCGGTCATCTGCTCCAGCATCTGCGGGCCGGGTGCGAGCAGCGCGGCGTCGCCACGGAACTTGTTGAGCACGAAGCCGTGGATCAGCGCGCGCTGGGCCGGCGGCAGCAGCGCCCAGGTGCCGTACAGGTGGGCGAAGGCGCCGCCGCGGTCGATGTCGGTCACGAGCAGGCAACGCGCGCCGGCATGTTCGGCCACGCGCATGTTGACGATGTCGCTGTCCGCGAGGTTGATCTCGGCCGGCGAGCCCGCGCCCTCGATCACCACCACGTCGTTCTCGGCGCGCAGCGCGTCCAGCGCCTGCGCCACCTGCGGCCAGACCCTGGCGCTGCGCCCGCGCCAGGGCATCCCCGTCAGCTCGGCATCCACGCGGCCCAGCAGCACCACCTGGCTGTGGGTGTCGCGCTCGGGCTTGAGCAAGAGCGGGTTCATGCGCACGTCCGGCACGGCACGCGCGGCCAGCGCCTGGAAGTACTGCGCGCTGCCGATCTCGCCGCCCTCGACCACGCGTGCGTTGTTGCTCATGTTCTGCGCCTTGAACGGCGCCACCTTGAGACCCTGGCGCGCGTACCAGCGGCACAGCGCCGTGGTCACCCAGCTCTTGCCCGCCCCGCTGGTCGTGCCCAGCACCATGACGCAGCGCGCCGGCCCCTCGTTCTGCTTGATCTGCATCACCGGATTCTCGCGGCTGACATCGGAGCGCCCCGCGCGCCCTTCACAATCGATCCACCATGGACAAGCACTACCTGACCCCGCTCTTCGCACCGCAGGCCATCGTCGTGCTGGCCGGCGACCCCGACGCACCCGACAGCCTGACACCGCAGGCACGCCAGCTGCACCAGGCTCTGCGCGCGCAACGCTTCCAGGGCCAGCTGAACTTCCTGGACGTGCGCACCAGCGGCACGCTGGCCGACCTGGCCCAGGCCCGCGCCGACCTGGCCATCGTGGCGCTGCCACCGGGCGAGATGGTCCAGGCGCTGGAGCTGGTCGGCCGCATCGCCTGCCGCGCCGCGCTGGTGCTGGGCAGCGGCATCGACGCCAAGCTGGCGGCAGAACTGCAGCGCATCGCGGCGCGCGAAGGGTTCCACCTCATGGGCCCCAACGGGCTGGGCCTGCAGCGCCCGGCGCTGGGCCTCAATGCCTCGGCGCTCGGCGCCCTGGCCGCCCCCGGGCCGCTGGGCCTGGTCGCGCAATCGGGTGCGCTGACGGCCGCCATGCTGGACTGGGCGCGCAGCAATGCCGTGGGCTTCTCCTCGGTGGTGGCGCTGGGGCCCAACCCCGGCGTGGACATCGCCCAGGCGCTGGACTTCATGGCCAACGACCCGGCCACGCACAGCATCATCCTGTACCTGGAGGGCATCCACTGCGCACGCCGCTTCATGAGCGCACTGCGCTCGGCCGCCAATGCCAAGCCCGTGCTGGTGCTCAAGGCCGGCCGGCGCCCGGCCGGCAACGCGGCGGCGCAGACGCACAGCGGCGCCATCGTCGGCGCCGACGACGTGTTCGATGCCGCGCTGCGCCGTGCCGGTGCCGTGCGCGTGCGCTCCTTCGTCGAGCTGTTCTCGGCCGCCAAGTGCCTGGCCTCGCGCTACCGGCCCGTGGGCCGGCGCCTGGCCGTGGTCACCAACGGCGGCGGCCCCGGCGTGCTGGCAGCCGACTGGGCCAACGAGATCGGGCTGGAGCTGGGCCGGCTGTCCGACGCGACGGTGGCGGCACTCAAGCCCCAGTTGCCGGCCCATGCCTCGCTCGCCGAGCTGATCGACCTGTCGGAAGAGGCGGATGCCGCGCAGTACCGCGCGGCCGTGGAGGCCGCCGCACGCGACCGCCAGGTCGACGGCGTGCTGGCCATCTACTCGGCCAAGCCCGGCGGGCCGGCCGACGATGTGGCCCAGGCCCTGGCCGCGGCCAAGCCGGGCACGCCCAAGCCGCTGCTGGCCTGCTGGATGGGCGATGCCTCGGTCGGTGCGGCGCGCCAGGCCCTCAACGCGGCCGCGATCCCGAACTTCCGCACGCCCGAGGCGGCGGTCGGTGCCTTCGGCAACATCGCCTCGTTCTACCAGAACCAGCAGCTGCTGCAGCAGACGCCGGCGCCGCTGTCGACCTTGGCCAAGCCCGACATCGAGGCCGCGCGCCTGGTCATCGAGAGCGTGCTGGCCGAGCGCCGCAAGGTGCTGACCGAGATGGAGAGCAAGACCTTGCTGTCGGCCTTCCACATCCCGGTCACGCAGACCACGCTGGCACGCAACGCCAACGAGGCCATGATGATCGCCACGCAGCTGGGCTTTCCGGTGGCGCTGAAGATCGACTCGCCCGACATCACCCACAAGAGCGACGTGCAGGGTGTGGCGCTCAACATCATGAGCGGCGCCGCCGTGCGCGACAGCTACCAGGACATGGTCGAGCGCGTGGCGCGGCTGCAGCCGGGCGCGCGCATCCACGGCGTGACGGTGCAGAAGATGGCGCGCGCCCAGCGCGGCCGCGAGATCTGCATCGGCATGGTCACCGACGACCCGTTCGGGCCGGTCATCGTGTTCGGCGCGGGCGGCACCATGATCGAGCTGATCCGCGACCGCGCCATGGAGCTGCCGCCGCTGAACCAGTTCCTGGCGCGCCGGCTCATCGAGCGCGCGCGCGTGGCCGAGACGCTGGCCGAATGGCGCGGCGCCGCGCCCGTGGACATGGACGCCATCGAGCGCGTGCTGCTGCGCGTGTCCGAGATGGTCTGCGAGCTACCGCAGCTGCGCGAGATGGACATCAATCCGCTCATCGTCGACGAGAACGGCGTGGTGGCCGTGGACGCGCGCATCGTCGTCGACCACGCGCCGCAAAGCCTGGGCCAGGCCGGCGGCAGCTACGACCACCTGGCCATCCTGCCCTACCCCGCACGCTACGAGCAGCAACTGCCGCTGCGTGGCGGCGGCGAGTACCAGATCCGGCCGATCCACCCGGGCGACGCCCAGATGCTGCAGACCTTCGTGCAGGCGCTCTCGCCCGAGAGCCGCTACTTCCGCTACGTGTCCTCGATGACGCAGCTGCCGCCCGGCATGCTGGCGCGCTTCGCGCTGATCGACTACGACCGCGAGATGGCGCTGGTGGCCGTGCTCAAGCAGCGCAGCGCCGCCACCGACGGCTCCATCGTCGAGACCGAGCGCGTGATCGGCGTCTCGCGCTACGTGACCAACCCGGACCAGGCCAGCTGCGAGTTCTCGCTCGTGGTGGCCGACGACATGGCCGGCAAGGGCATCGGCTCGCGGCTCATGGACGCCATCATGCAGGTGGCGCGCGACAAGGGCCTGTCGGAGATCCAGGGCCTGGTGCTGTCGGTCAACCCCAACATGCTCAAGCTCATGCGTTCACTCGGGTTCGCGGTCAAGCCGTTTCCGGAAGATCCGGACTTCCGGCTGGTGACGCACGCGCTGTAGGCGCCGCTGTGCGAGCTGTTGTGCATCGCAACGCCTCGACCACCGGCCATCGGCCATCGGCCATCGGCCATCGTGCCCAGTCCATCCCACACAGACGCGCCAGCCTGCTACGCCCCCAGCCCCGCCTGCCGCAGCACCGGCTTCCAGGCGTTGGTTGCGATCTTCTTGAAGCCGCCCCTGGTCGGGTGCAGTTCGTTAGCCCATTCGCCGGCACCCAATTGACCACGACTGTCCACGACCAGCAGATGGCCGGGGTCCATGGCCGTGATGCGCACCAGCATGGCATGGAAGGCGTCGATCAGGTGCCGCACGCAGGCCTGCCGCAAGGCAGTGGGCACGCGAGCGTCATCCAGCGCCGGGCCCAGCCAGCCTTTGCCATGGCCCAGGCCCTGGCCGTTGGGAATCGCATAGTCGTAGCTGTGCATGACGATCACGCAGTCGAGCCGCGTGTAGGTGTAGATGAGCCCGACCAGCCGGCGGTAGGCGTCCTCCGTGCGCTCCAGGAAGCCGTCGAGACCGCTGTCCCCCGGCTTGAAGCAGGCCGGTGCATCTGCCGCGCCCGCGCAATCGGGCTGCAGCAGCGGACGCATGTCGTTGAAGCCCGCGAAGTCGTTGCCGCCGCCACTGATGAAGACCGCATTGAGGCCATCGCCATAGAGCTTGAGTGACGTCTTCACAATGCTGGCGTACTTGCCGTCCACGTATTCGCGCGCCTCCGCACCGTTGTTGCCCTTGGCGAGGATGGTGTTGCCCTTCTTCGCGACGATGGGGCCCAGATAGTTGACCAGGCTGCCGCCGAAGAACGGGTACCAGAACCAGGAATCGCCGATCGCCAGCACGGTGGGGAACACCCCGTCCTGCTGCATCTGCTGCTCGCTCCAATAAAAGCTGGACATGGTGGGCTCGCTCGCCGAATTGGTGGTGGGCCCATTCCAGCAGGTCGCCACCGGCCCGGCATCCTCCATTCGCAGGACGCGCCTGGCTCAGCCCGCGAAGCGCACCGCCGCCACCGGTGCGAGGTCGCGCGCCAGCGGCTGCCAGCTCTCGCCTGCATCGTCGCTCGCCCACAGCGCGCCCGTGGTCGAGGCCATTGCCAGCGTGCGGCCGTCCGGCGCCACCGCCAGGCCGTGGCGGTAGACCAGGTGGAAGGCGTCGTGCTGCGGCAGCCCGGCGTCGAACTGCTGGAAGTGCGCGCCGCCGTCGTCGGTGCGCGTGACCACCATGCGCCCGCCGACCGGCATGCGCAGCGCATCGGCCGCCGCCGGCACGAACCAGGCGCGCATGGGGTTGGTCGGGTCGGCCGCCACGGCGAAGCCGAAGTCCGACGGCGCCGACGGCGCGATGCGCTGCCACTGCTGCGCGCCGTCGACCGAGCGGTAGATGCCGCAGTGGTGCTGCACCCACAGCACCTCGGGCGCCGCGGCGCACTGCACCAGGCAGTGCGGGTCCTGGATGTTCTGGTCGTCCGCGCGCTCGGGCGGCATGAACGTGGCCTGCATGCCGCGCGCCGCCAGGGCCCAGTGGGCGCCGCCGTCGTGCGTCTGCCAGATGCCGCCGCAGGAGATCGCCACGGTCAGGTGGCGCGCATCGCGCGGATCGACCAGGATGGAATGCAGGCCCGCATGGTCGTAGCCGCCGCCCATCCAGTCACGCCGGCCCGGCTGCTCCCAAAGCGCCGACACTAGTTGCCAGCTGGCGCCGCCATCTTCGGTACGGAACAGCCCGGCCGGGATGCAGCCGGCCCACAGCACGCCCGGCTCGTCCGGCCCGCCGGCCGCCAGCTCCCAGAGCAGGTCCACGCTCCAGGGCGTGGGGTCGTCGGCCCAGGGGCCGGTGGTCGGCTTGGGCGGAAAGGCCGGCGCGGCGATCTCCTGCCAGTGCGCGCCGCCGTCCAGGCTCCTGTGCAGCTTGACGCCGAAATGGCCCAGCCGCAGCGCGCAGTACCAGGCCCCGTTGCGCGGGTCGGCCAGCACCTGGCTCACGGGCTCGCCCGCGAAATGCAGGCCGGCGATGCGCCAGCGCGTGCCATCGCCTTCCACCACGACCAGCCCCTTGCGGGTGGCTACCAGCATCGTGCGCATACGTCCTCCGTTTCAGCCGCCCGTCAGGGCCTGCAAGACCAGCACCCGGTCGCCACCGGCCAGGGGGCTGTCCAGCCGCTGGCGGTCGTGCACCATCTGGCCGTTGACGAACACCGCCACGTGCTTGCGCACCTGGCGTTGGTCGTCGAACACGTAGCCTGCCAGCGCAGGCGCGCCGGCCAGCGCGGCTTCGAGCACGCTACGCAGGGAGCCCGGCGTCACGCGCTGCGGCGCGCAGGCCTGGTGGCGCTGCAGGCTGGCGGCGAATTCCACGAGCACCGTGGCGGCTGCAAGGGCGGCGTCGGGCATCGCGGCATTTTCACCACAGAGGCGGCCAGGCGCCAAGGAATGGGCACACTACGGCCCGCCATGCCCCCGCGCCCGCCCCTGCCCGTTCGCACCATGTCCATCGCCAGGCTGGCCGGCTGGCTGCTGGGCTGCACGCTGGTCCTGCTGGCCGGCTGCGCCGGCCTGCCGCCGGACCTGGCCGGCCCGCCCGCCCAGGCCCTTCCCGCGGTGGCCGACGCGCCGCTCGTGCGCACCGCCCGCGCTGCCCAGCCCGATGCCGAGCTGAGCGGCTTTCGCCTGATCCCCAGCGGCGACTACGGGCTGGACGCGCGGCTGGCCTTGATCGCCCGGGCCCGCCACACACTGGACGTGCAGTACTACCACCTGGAGACCGATGCCACCGGTCTGCACTTCCTGCGCGCGCTGCGCGACGCGGCCCGGCGCGGCGTGCGCGTGCGCCTGCTGCTGGACGATCTGTACACGGGTGGCGACAGCGCGCTGCTCGACGCGCTGGCGGCCACGCCCAACCTGGAGTTGCGGCTGTACAACCCGATCCCCCTGCGCAGCGCCAAGGTGGCGCTGCGCTTTGCCGCATCGCTGTGGCACTTCGACCGGCTGCAGCGCCGCATGCACAACAAGCTGCTGTTGGCCGACGGCGCGCTGGCCGTGGCCGGTGGGCGCAACATCGGCGGGCGCTACTTCTTCCAGACCGCGGGCGAGAACTTCCTGGACCTGGACGTGCTGGTGGCCGGCGCGCTGCTGCCGCGCCTGGGCGAGCTGTTCGACCGCTACTGGAACAGCCCGCACGTGGTGCCGCTGGCGCGCCTGGTCGCAGCCGATGGTGATGCCACCGCCCGGCAGGCCCGCTTCGAGGCGCTGACCGATGCAGCCCATGCCCCCACGCCGCGCCTGCCGCCGCCCAACGACATGCTGGGCTACGCGCCGGTCTCGCAGGAGCTGCAGGCGGGCCAGCTCAGCCTCATCTGGGCCACGGCCCAGGCCTACGCCGACACGCCCGAGCGCGCCATCGGCTACCAGGCGCAGTACGGTGGCGTGCCACTGCAGGACGTGGACAGCGTGCGCTACAACCTCGTGGAGGGCATCCGCCGCGCGCGCACCAGCGTGCTGCTGTGCTCGCCCTACCTGGTGCCCGGCACGCACGGTCTGCAGGTGCTGCGCGAGGCCCGCGCGCGCGGCGCCACGGTGCAGCTCATCACCAATTCGCTGGCGGCCAGCGACGAGCCCTTCGTGCACACCGCCTACCGGCGCTACCGGGCCGAACTCGTGGCCCTGGGCGTGGAGATCGACGAGGTCAGCAGCCGGCGCGTGGCCGGCAGCCCCAAGCTGCCGTTGTTCGGCGCGGCCACGGGGCGGCTGCACACCAAGACCGCCGTGCTCGACGGCGAGCTGCTGTTCGTCGGCTCGCTGAACTTCGATCCGCGCTCGGAACTGCACAACACCGAGATCGGCCTGTTCATCCGCAGCCGCCCGCTGGCCGCCCAGATGCTGCGGCTGGCCCAGGTGCTGCGCGAGCAAGGTGTCTGGCGCGTGCAGGCCGGCGCGGGCGGCGCGCTGGAGTGGCACGGCGAGGACGACGGCGCGCCCACCGTGCTGCACAGCGAACCCGACGCCAGCTGGTGGGACCGGATCCTGCTGGAACTGGTGGCGCCGTTCACGCCCGAGCAACTGCTGTAGTTCAGCGCGCGGCCGCGGGCACCAGCACCGCCTCGACCTGCACCAGCAGCCGCACGCGGTCCTCGAAGCCGAACTGCAGGCCCCAGGTGATGCCCCATTGGCTGCGCAGGATCTCGGCCTCGAAATCGCCGCCGCAGACCTGGCGCCCGTGCAGCGGGCTCACATAGCAGTTGAAACGCACGGCGCGCAGGTCCACTGGATGGGTCTGGCCCAGCAGGGTGAGCCGGCCGCGCAGCGCCTGCACGCGGCCTTCCTCGATGCGCACGTCCTCGGCCTGGTAGCGTCCGGTCGGGAAATCGGCCACGTTCAGGAAGTCGCTGCTCTGCACGTGGCGATTGAGCAGGTCCACGCCGGTGTTGATGCTGGCCATGTCGAAGCTGACGTCCACGCGCGCCCGCTGGCCAGCGGCGTCGACCTGCACCTGCCCGTCGCGCGTGCCGAAGCGGCCGCGGTTGGTGCTGGTGCCGTAATGGCCCATCTCGTACAGCACGAAGGTGTGGGTGGGGTCCACCACATAGCGGCCGCCCGGCTGGGGCGGGCCCGCGGGCCGGGCCGCCATCTCGGGCGCCGCGCCCGCGGTGGGCGACTGCGCATGGGCGGACCAGGACAGCGGCAGCGCGGCGGCCAGGCACAGGCACAGGCGGTGGAACGAAAGACGGCTTGCGGTGGGCATGGGGCCGCAGTGTAGGCGGGGCCGCCACAATGCCGCTCCCCTCGTTTCGACCACTATCCCATGTCCCAGTCCGCACAGCTCCCCACCCCTTTGCAGGTTGCCGTCGTCGGCGCCGGCGCCGTCGGCTGTTACTACGGCGGCATGCTGGCGCGTGCCGGCCACGCCGTCACGCTGATCGGCCGGTCGCAGCATGTGGACGCCGTCAACGCGCAGGGACTGCGCATGCAAACGCTCGGCTTCGACGAACAGGTGCGCGTGCAGGCCAGCACCGACCCGGCCGCCGCGGCCTGCGCCGATCTCGTGCTGTTCAGCGTGAAGTCGCCCGACACCGAGGCCACGGGCCGCCAGCTGCTGGCGCACCTGCCCGCCCAGGCGCTCGTGCTCACACTGCAGAACGGCGTGGACAACGCCGAACGGCTGCGCACCGTGCTGCCGCAGGAGGTGGCGGCCGCCGTGGTCTACGTGGCCACCGAGATGGCCGGCCCTGGCCACATGCGCCACCACGGGCGCGGCGAGCTCGTCATCGAACCCGGGCCGCGCAGCGCGGCGCTGGCGGAAGTGCTGCGCGCGGCCGGCGTGCCGACCGAGGTGTCGGCCAATGCCCGTGCTGCGCTGTGGTCCAAGCTGGTGCTCAACTGCGCCTACAACGCCCTGTCGGCCATCACCCGCTTGCCCTACGGCCGCATGGTGCGGGGCGTGGGCGTGCCACAGGTCATGGCCGACTTGGTGGCCGAGTGCCTGGCCGTGGCCGGCGCCGAGGGCGTGGCGCTACCGGCCGACATCCATCAGGCCGTGGAGCGCCTGGCCCGGACCATGCCCACGCAGAGTTCTTCCACCGCGCAGGATCTGGCGCGCGGCAAGCCGACAGAGATCGACCACCTGAACGGCCTGGTGGTGCGCCGCGGCGAGGCCCTGGGTATTGCCACGCCGGTCAACCGGGCCATGTGGGCGCTGGTCAAGCTGCTGGAGCAGGCGCCGCAGCCCTGACCCGGCACCTCCATCAGAGCGCGGCCACTTCTGCACAAATGGCGCCCCGTATTCGTTCGCAATGCAACCTATTGATTTTCAAAGCTTCTTTTTGACGGGCTGCCGCACTGTCGACAAGTTTTTCACTCATGCCGCTGGGTTTCGACAACTTCACACAAAAGAACTTTAAAAACAATATACAAGGAGACGTGGCACGCATGCTGCTATTTCTGCCAGGTCGACTGCGGTCGACTTGTCTTTGTTAGTGACTCATTGAATGCAAAAAGGAATACACATGCGACATGCATCCATCGGCGCACTCGGAGCCATCGGCCTGGCCTTGGCTATCGCGAGCGGCAGCGCCGCTGCCGCCCCCATCAACTGGGACTACACGGTCACCAGCTCCTTCTCGGTCCTCCCCGGTTCGACCACCTTCACGAGCGGCAGCGGTTGCCAGAGCGTTTCGGGTTCGGCGATCACCTGGGGCGCATGTCCCAGCGGCCCCGCTGGTGCCGGCCGCAGCGGCATCGGCATCAGCAACAATCCCCAGACCGGTACGCTGGCGACCAATGGCGCGGCAGAGAGCGCGAACACCTACACGCACAGCAACAACGTGGTGTCCAGTGCCTATGCGACGCTGAGGAGTGCCACCATCAACGCCACGCTGGGCCTGCGGGCAGAAGGCAGCAGCGATCCCTACATCTATGAGACCGCTACCTACAAGATCCTGTTCGCCGAAACGCCCAACTCCGCTGGCACCTGCGCGGCGACCAGCCCGGTCGGCAATCCCTGCAACGACATCTGGGTGCTGGACGGTTCCCTGAACAAGTCGATCACTCTGGGCGGTGACGAGTACTTCTTCAGCTTCTTCGCCTCGCCCGCACTGGCCACGCTGCCCAATGCCGTCTGCGCCGCAGCAGGCGCAGCCAACGGCTGCATCGGCTTCACGACGATCGAAGGCCAGGAGAACGAGGTCAACTTCCTGCTGAAGGTGACCAGTACGCCGTTGGTGGTCGAAGTGCCCGAGCCGGCATCGGTCGCACTGCTGGGCCTCGGCCTGGTGGGCCTGGCCGGCGTGAGCCGCCGTCGACAGAACAAGGCCTGAGCCCCCACCCGGCTCCCTCACCAACCCCGCTGCGGCGGGGTTTTTTCATGGCACCCGTGCGAGCGCGTCAGCGTTCAGAAGGATTCCCAGTCGCCATCGCCCTGCGCCAGCGCCGGGGCCGGGCGAGCGGCCTTGGCGACGCGCGTGGGCGCTGCCACAGCCGGACTGCGGCTGACCGGTGCCGGCGACAGCTTGCGCGGCGCCTGGGGCGCCGGCACAGCGGCGGCGCGCGCTGCGCCCACGGCCGACCGCGGGGCCGCGCCACCCTCGATGCGGAACACGCTCACGGCGCTCGCCAGCTGGCTGGCCTGGGCCTTCAAGGCGCCGGTGGCGGCGGCCGCCTCTTCGACCAGCGCCGCGTTCTGCTGCGTCACCGTGTCCATCTGCGAGACCGCCTGGTGCACCTGCTCGATCCCCTGGCTCTGCTCCTGGCTGGCGGCCGTGATCTCCGCCACCAGGTCGCTCACGCGCTGCACGCTCTGCACGATGGCGTCCATGGTACGGCCGGCCTCGGCCACCTGGGCGCTGCCCTCCTCGACCTTGGCCACCGAGTCGCCGATGAGCTGCTTGACGTCCTTGGCTGCGGCGGCCGAACGCTGCGCCAGCGCCCGCACCTCGCCCGCCACCACGGCGAAGCCGCGGCCCTGCTCGCCAGCACGGGCGGCCTCCACGGCGGCATTGAGCGCCAGGATGTTGGTCTGGAACGCGATGCCGTCGATCACGCCGATGATGTCGGCGATCTTGCGGCTGCTGTCGTTGATGGCGCCCATGGTGCCGACCACGCCGGCCACCACCTGGCCGCCCTGCACAGCCGTCTTGGAGGCCGAGGCCGCCAGCTGGTTGGCCTGGCGCGCGTTGTCGGCGTTCTGGCGCACGGTGCTGGTCAATTGCTCCATCGAAGCGGCTGTTTGCTGCAGCGAACTGGCCTGCTCCTCGGTGCGCGAGGACAGGTCCTGGTTGCCCGCGTCGATCTCGCTGGAGGCCGTGGCGATGCTGTCGGTGCCGGACCGCACGCTGGCCACCACCCCGGACAAGCTGGCGTTCATGTCCTGCAAGGCTTGCAGCAGCTGGCCGGTCTCGTCGCGCGAGGGCACGGTCACGCGGCTGGTCAGGTCGCTCGCGGCGACGGCGCGCGCCACGCGCACGGCCTGGGCCAGCGGCTGCGTGATGCCCACGGTCAGGCGCCAGGCGAACAGCCCGCCGGCCAGCAGGCCGAGCAGGCCCAGGCCCAGCATCAGCAGGCGGCTCTCGCCGTAGATGCCGTCGATGCGCTGGGCGGTGGCGTCGATGCGCGTGCGCTGCAGGTCCAGCAGCTGCTGGATCAGGCTGGTGTACTTGTCGGTGGCCGGCAGGTAGACCTGGGTCAGCAGGCGCTCGGCCTCCTCGGCCTGGCCATCGCTCTTGGCCTTGACGGCCTGGTCGCGCGAGGACAGGTAGAGCACGCGCCCTTGCTGGATCTGCGCCCACAGCGCCTGCTCCTCGGGGCTGTTCAAGAGCGGCTCGATGCGCTTTTGCAGCTCGCCCGATTCCTTGGTGCTGCTGGCCGCGTCGGCGGCGAAGAACTGGCCGAGCGAGGGGTCGGTGCTCTTGACGATGGCCGTGGTGCGACGCGCGCCGCTGTACACATAGCGGTACCAGTCGCTGATCATGCGCTCCATGGCCAGTGGCTGCTGGGTCATGGCCTGCGTGGCCTGGGCCACGGTCTGCAGGCGCCACAGGCCAACCGCCGTGATGAGGGCCATCACGACCAGGATGAGCGCGAACCCGCCGCCCAGGCGGGTACCGATGCGTAGATTCTTCATACGAGGAGAAACGGAG
Source organism: Pseudorhodoferax sp. LjRoot39 (assembly GCF_964253035.1). Taxonomy (NCBI): domain Bacteria; kingdom Pseudomonadati; phylum Pseudomonadota; class Betaproteobacteria; order Burkholderiales; family Comamonadaceae; genus Pseudorhodoferax; species Pseudorhodoferax sp. LjRoot39. The sequence goes on from NZ_CAXUQL020000001.1 coordinate 5,555,215, forward strand.
GTGGACAAAGGCGGTGATCCGGCCCTGTCACGACCGGTGCATCAATTTGTCCATTTTCCGCGCAAATTGTTTCGATCATTGGATCGGAATACCCGCTGACGGCACGGATGCGACCGGTCATCGCACCAGCCCGGGCCGCAGGCCGCTCGCATAGCTGTGGCAAGCTCCGCCACTTTGCGCCGCATCCATGGAAGACGACCTGCCCCCTTTGCCCCCCATCGCACCTGGCCGCTACCGCCACTACAAGGGCGGCGAGTACGAGGTGCTCGCCATCGCGCGGCACAGCGAGACGCTGGAGCCGCTCGTGGTCTACCGGCCGCTGTACAACGCCACGGGCTGGTGGGTGCGGCCGCACGCCATGTTCGTGGGGAACGTGGAGATCGACGGCAGGGAGCAGCCCCGGTTCACCTTCATCGGCTGACCGGGATCGCGCGGCGCCGCTACAGATGGATGGCCCGCCCCAGCGCGCGCAGGGCCGCCTCCTGCACGGCCTCGCCCAGCGTGGGGTGCGCATGCACGATGCCGCCCACGTCCTCCAGCCGCGCGCCCATCTCGATCGCGTAGCCGAAGGCCGCAGCCAGCTCGGACACGCCCTGGCCCACGGCCTGCCAGCCCAAGACGAGATGGTTGTCCCGGCGCGCCACCACGCGCACGAAGCCCTCCCCGCCCTCCATGGTCAGCGCGCGGCCGTTGGCCGCAAACGGGAACTGCGCGCTGAGCACCTCGATGCCCGCCTGCGCGGCCTGGGCCTGCGTGAGGCCCACGGCCACGACCTCGGGATCGGTGAAGCACACGGCCGGGATCGCCAGCGGCACGAAGCGGCGCTTGTGGCCCGCCATGCACTCGGCCGCCACCTCGCCCTGGGCCATGGCCCGGTGCGCGAGCATGGGCTCGCCCGTGAGGTCGCCGATGGCCCAGACATTGCGCATGGAAGTGCGGCCCGTGGCATCGACCTTCACGGCGCGGCCGTCCATGTCCAGCTGCAGCGATTCGAGGCCGGCGGTGCGCGGGCGCCGGCCCGCGGCGACCAGCACCTGGTCCGCGGGCAGCACGAACTCGTCGGCATGCCGGCTGCGCACACGCAGGCCGCTGCCGTCGGCCGTGAGGCCCTCGGCCGTGCAGCCCAGGTGCAGCACGATGCCCAGTCGCTTGAGCGCGGCCAGCACCGGCTTGCCCAGGTCCTCGTCGTAGCCGGGCAGCACGCGCTCGGCCACATCGACGACCGTGACCTCGGCACCCAGCTTGCGCCAGGCCATGCCGAGTTCCAGGCCGATGTAGCCGGCGCCGACCACGACCAGATGCTGCGGCACCTCGGTCAGCGCCAGAACTTCGGTCGAGGACAGCACCTTGCCGCCAAACGGCAACTGCGGCAGCGCCATGGGCTCGGAGCCCGTGGCCAGCAGCAGGTGCTCGCACTGGATGCGCAGCGTCTCGCCGCTCTCGTGCGCCACGTCCACTGTCTTGCCGTCGACGATGCGGGCCCAGCCCGGCACCACCCGCACGCCGGCCTTGCGCAGCAATGCCGCCACGCCGCCCGTGAGCTTGCCGACCACACCCTCTTTCCAGGCCTGCGTGACGGTGAGGTCGATGCTGGCTGCTTCGGCGCGGATGCCAAGCGGCGAACTGACCGCGCCGGGCGTCGCGCGGCGCACGCGGTCGAATGCGTCGGCCGCATGGATCAGTGCCTTCGACGGGATGCAGCCGATGTTCAGGCAGGTGCCGCCGGGCGCCATGCCTTCCACCAGTGTGGTTGCCACGCCCAGTTGCGCCGCGCGGATGGCGGCCACGTAGCCGCCCGGCCCGCCGCCGATGACGAGCAATGTTGTCTTCTTATCGTTCATTTCTGTTGTCGACGCAGTTGCGTTGCAAGACGGGAGACTGCTTGGCAAGCAGCCGTTCGAGAGGCCGCGGAGCAGGCCATGCCAGCAGACGCCGCGGAACGGGCTCTGCCCGGCCGCTGGCGGCGCTCCCTTGAGGGGGGATTGGACTTCTACACGCAGTGAGAAGTCCAAACGGGGGTGGGTTCATGCTTACTCCACGAACAGCAGGGCCGGGGTTTCCAGCAAGGCGCGCACGGCCTGGATGAACTGCGCCGCGTCCATGCCGTCGACCACGCGGTGGTCGAACGAGGATGACAGGTTCATGAGCTTGCGCCCCACGACCGCGCCGCCGCGGAACACCGGGCGCTCGACGATGCGGTTCACGCCGACGATGGCCACCTCGGGATGGTTGATGACGGGCGTGGTCACGATGCCACCCAGCGGGCCCAGGCTGCTGATCGTGATGGTCGAGCCCGACAGCTCGTCGCGCCCGGCCTTGCCGCTGCGGCCGGCCTCGGCCAGCCGGGCGATCTCCCGCGCACAGGCCCAGGGGTCCAGCGTCTCGGCATGGCGCAGCACGGGCACCAGCAGGCCGTTGTCGGTCTGCGTGGCCATGCCCAGGTGCACGGCCTCGTAGCGCGTGACCACGCCGGCATCGTCGTCGAAGCGCGCGTTCATCTGCGGGAAGTCGCGCAGCGCGAGCACCAGCGCGCGGGCCAGCAGCGGCAGCAGGGTGAGCTTGCCGCGCGCGGCGCCGTAGCGGTCGTTGAGCTGCGCGCGCAGGGCTTCGAGCTCGGTGACGTCGATCTCCTCCACGTAGCTGAAATGCGGGATGCGGCGTTTGGCCTCCTGCATCTTCTGCGCGATCTTGCGGCGCAGGCCGATCAGCGGGATGGCCTCTTCGCCATGGCGCTGCGCATAGCCGCTGCCGGCGCTCGGCGTGCGTGGCTGGCCGCCAGAGACCAGGTAGACGTCCAGGTCCTCGTGCGTGATGCGGCCGGCCGGGCCGCTGCCGTGCACGAACTGCAGTTCGATGCCGAGCTCCCAGGCACGCTGGCGCACCGCGGGTGAGGCAACAGGCTTTTCGCCGGGCGCGCGCATGGCCACGGGGGCGGCGACCGGCGGGCGTTGCACGGGGACCGGTTCTGCCGCTGCAGGGGCTGCGACCGGTCCAGCGACTGGCGCTGCGACAGCGGCCACCTGCGGCGCCTTGGCGGCCACGTTGCCTGCGCCCGCAACCTCCAGCCGGATCAGCTCGGCACCGACCGCCAGCAGCGCACCGGGCTGGCCACCCAGTTCCAGCACGGTGCCGGCCACAGGCGACGGGATCTCCACGGTCGCCTTGTCGGTCATCACGTCGGCCAGGATCTGGTCCTCGGCCACGCTGTCGCCAGGCTGCACGCGCCATTCGACAAGTTCCACTTCGGCGATGCCTTCGCCGATGTCCGGCATCTTGATGGTGTACTGGCCCATGGTCATGCCTCCATCGCGCGCTTGAACGCTGCACCGACGCGGTCGGGCCCCGGGAAGTACGCCCATTCCTGGGCATGCGGGTACGGCGTGTCCCAGCCGGTCACGCGCTCGATCGGCGCCTCCAGCTGGTAAAAGCAGTGCTCCTGCACCAGGGCCGAGAGTTCGGCGCCGAAGCCGCTGGTTTTCGTCGCTTCATGCACGACCACGCAGCGGCCGGTCTTCTTCACGGAGGCGACGATGGTGTCCAGGTCCAGCGGCCAGATCGAGCGCAGGTCGATGATCTCGGCGTCGATGCCGGTCTCGCGCGCCGCGCACTCGGCCACCCAGGTCATGGTGCCGTAGGTCAGCACCGTGAGCTGGTTGCCGGGGCGGAACACGGCGGCCGACTCCAGCGGCACGCGGTAGTAGCCCTCGGGCACCATGCCCAGCGCATGCTTGGACCAGGGCACGACCGGCCGGTCGTGGTGGCCGTCGAATGGCCCGTTGTAGAGCCGCTTGGGCTCCAGGAAGATCACCGGGTCGTTGCACTCGATGGCCGCGATCAGCAGGCCCTTGGCGTCGTACGGGTTGCTGGGCAGCACGGTGCGCAGGCCGCTCACGTGCGTGAACAGCGCCTCGGGGCTCTGGCTGTGCGTCTGCCCGCCGTAGATGCCGCCGCCGCAGGGCATGCGCACCGTGATCGGGCAGCTGAAGTCGCCGGCCGAGCGGTAGCGCAGCCGCGCCGCCTCGGAGACCAGTTGGTCCGAGGCCGGGTAGAAGTAGTCGGCGAACTGGATTTCGGCCACCGGGCGCAGGCCGTAGGCGCCCATGCCCACGGCCACACCCACGATGCCACCCTCGCTGATCGGCGCATCGAAGCAGCGTGTCTTGCCGTACTTGGCCTGCAGGCCTTCGGTGACGCGGAACACGCCGCCGAAATAGCCCACGTCCTGGCCGAACACGACCACGTCGGGGTCGCGCGCCATCACCACCTCCAGCGCCGAACGCAGGGCCTGGATCATGGTCATGGGCTTGCTGCTCGCCTCTGCGGTTTCCACCGCCGGGTTCTTGACTTCGGTCAGCATGCTCAGACTCCCAGTTCCTGGCGCTGGCGCCGCAGATGCTCGGGCATGGTCTCGTAGACGTCCTCGAAGATCGTCGCGGCGCTCGGGATGTGGCCGTCGAGCAGGCTGCCGTGGCTTTCCGCCTCCTTCTGCGCGGCGGCAACCTCGGCCTCCAGCTCCTTGTGCACCTGCTCGTGCTCCTGTTCGGACCAGATGCCCAGGCCGACCAGGTGGGTCTTGAGCCGTTCGATCGGGTCACCGAGCGGGAAGCGCTCCCAGTCGTCGGCGGGCCGGTACTTGGACGGGTCGTCCGAGGTCGAGTGTGCGCCGGCGCGGTAGGTCACCCACTCGATCAGCGTCGGACCCTGGTTGGTGCGCGCGCGCTCGGCCGCCCACTGCGAGGCCGCGTAGACCGCGAGGAAGTCGTTGCCGTCCACGCGCAGCGAGGCGATGCCGCAGCCCACGCCGCGCGCCGCGAAGGTGGTGGATTCACCGCCCGCGATCGCCTGGAAGCTGGAGATCGCCCACTGGTTGTTGACCACGTTCAGGATCACGGGCGCGCGGTAGACATGGGCGAAGGTCAGCGCGGTGTGGAAGTCCGACTCGGCCGTGGCGCCGTCGCCAATCCAGGCCGAGGCGATGCGGGTGTCGCCCTTGATCGCCGAGGCCATGGCCCAGCCCACGGCCTGCGGGTACTGCGTGGCCAGGTTGCCCGAGATGCTGAAGAAATCGGCCCGCTTGAACGAGTACATCACGGGCAGCTGGCGCCCCTTCATGGGGTCGGCTTCGTTGCTCATGAGCTGGCAGATCAGCTCGACCATGGACACGTCGTCGCGGCTCAGCAGCAGGCCCTGCTGGCGGTAGGTCGGAAAATGCATGTCGCCCTTGTCGAGCGCCATGCCCTGCGCCACCGCGATGGCCTCCTCGCCCAGGCACTGCATGTAGAACGAGGTCTTGCGCAGGCGCTGGGCGATGGTCATGCGCGCGTCGAAGATGCGCGTCTTCATCATCGCGCGCAGGCCGCGGCGCAGCTGGGTGCCGTCGATCTGCGGCGCCCAGGGGCCGACGGCCTGGCCGTCGCGGTCGAGCACGCCGATCAAGGCGTAGGCCAGGTCCGCGGTCTCGAAGTGGGAGGTGTCGACCGGCGGTTTGCGGACGGTGCCCGCGCCGGAAATCTGCAGGAAGGAAAAGTCGGTGGCACAGCCAGGTCGCCCGGTGGGCTCCGGCACATGCAGCCGCAGGGCTGGGTGCTCGCGCATCGATGTCTCCGCACGCGGTGGCGTGCTTGGGTTGGTACAGGGCACGGCCACGGGTGAGTGGCCGGCCCCTGGGTGCCGCGCGGGTAAGCGCGGCCCGACCAGTGTACGACGGGCGATTCAGCCCCGGCTCAGGCCAGCTTGATCTTGGTGTAGCTGCCGCGGTCCATGTCGACCACCTCCACGCTGAGGAAGGCTTCCAGGCCCGGCGGCAGCACGTTCAGGTGGACGCGCAGCGCATCGGCCACGCGCCGGCTCAAGTCCTTCTTGGCCTCGGCCGTGCGGCCGGCCAGGATCCGCAGCTGCACGTGCAGGTAGCCACGGCCGCTGTCCGCCAGGCCCACGCGGAAATGGTCGGCGCGCAGCACGCGCGCCTTGAGGTCGGCCTCGTCCTGGACCTCGGGGCTTTCCGACAGCGCCCGCGTGGTCGAGGCCAGCATGGCGTCGAACGGCAGCTCGCCGAGGTTGGGGGTGTATTCGATGACGATGTGGGGCATGCAGAAACGTCTAAACGGGTGGCAGGTGTCGGGGGCCGAACGACGCGGGCAGCAATTCGTCGAGCGTGAAGCTGGCCAGCACGCCGGCCGCGCCCGCCGCGTGCACGCGCGTGGCGGCATCGGCGAACTCGCGGATGCGCTGGCGGCAGTTGCCGCAGGGCGTGATGGGCTCCGGCCCGTCGCCCACGACCAGGATCTCGGTGATGGCGCGCCCACCGGCCGCGACCATGGCCGCGATAGCCCCGGCCTCGGCGCAGGTGCCGCTCGGGTAGGCCGCGTTCTCCACATTGCAGCCTGCGAACACGCGCCCGTCGGGCGTGGCCAGCGCGGCGCCGACCTTGTAGCGCGAATACGGCGCATGGGCGTTGGCCTGCGCCGCGCGCGCCGCGGCCAGCAGGGACTCGGTCACGAGAAGCCGACCACCGCGTGGGGGACGTAGGGCGCTTCCAGCGCCGCGGTCTCCTCGGGCGTGAGGGTGAGCGACAGCGCGGCCACCGCGTCGTCCAGGTGCTCGACCCTGGTCGCGCCGACGATGGGCGCCGTCACGCCTGGCTGCTGCAGCACCCAGGCCAGTGCGACCTGCGCGCGCGGCACGCCGCGGGCGGCCGCGACCTGGGCCACGGCCTCGACCACCTTGCGGTCGGCCTCGGCGGTGTTCGCGTACAGCGTGCGGCCGAAGGCATCGGTCTCGGCACGCGCGCTGGCAGCATCCCAGTCGCGTGTGAGGCGGCCGCGCGCCATCGGGCTCCAGGGGATCACGGCCACGCCCTGGTCGCGGCACAGCGGCAGCATCTCGCGTTGCTCCTCGCGGTACAGCAGGTTCAGGTAGTTCTGCATGGAGACGAAGGGCGTCCAGCCGTAGCGCTCGGCCACGGCCTGGGCCTTGGCGAACTGCCAGGCGTACATGGAGGAGGCGCCGATGTAGCGCGCCTTGCCGGCCTTGACCACGTCGTGCAGCGCCTCCATGGTCTCCTCGATCGGCGTGGCGTGGTCCCAGCGGTGGATCTGGTAGAGGTCGACATGGTCCATGTCGAGGCGCTTGAGGCTCTGGTCGATCTCCGACAGGATGGCCTTGCGCGACAGGCCGGCGCCGTTGGGGCCGGGCCGCATGCGGCCATGCACCTTGGTGGCCACGACGACCTCGTCGCGCGGCGCGTAGTCGGCCAGCGCGCGGCCGACGATCTCCTCGCTGCTGCCCGCCGAGTAGACGTTGGCGGTGTCGAAGAAGTTGATGCCGAGGTCCAGCGCCTTCTTGAGGAAGGGCCGGCTCGCGGCTTCGGGCAGGGTCCAGGCATGGTTGCCCTGCGCGGGCGCGCCGTAGCTCATGCAGCCCAGGCACAGGCGCGAGACCTGCAGGCCGGTACGGCCGAAACGGATGTGGTCCATGGGAAGAGGCTTCACAGGAAAAGGAAGCGGGCCATGATAGACGCGGCGCCTGCCGGGCCGACCGCTTCAGGCGGTCGCCTCGATCACCACGCCTTGCTGCACCGCGGCATCGCGCACGGCCACCAGCGCGGCATCGAAGTCGAAGGCCTGCACGGCCCGCGCGATGGTAGCCAAGGCCTCGGCCCCGCAGACCTGCGCAAGCGCAGCGCGGTGCGCGGCCAGGTAGTCCTCGGCCTGCGCATCGCAGTCGACCAGCAGCCGGGCGAACTGCTGGGCGTGGCTGGCAGCCTGCGCCGCATCGATGGCCAGGGCACCGGCCGGCGCCGCCGCGGGCACGCCGGCGTCCGCGCCCCAGGCCGCGCGCAGCGCCCGCACGCAGGCCGACAGCTCGGCACCGAAGGCTGCCAACGCCTGCAGCACGTCGCCACCATGGCGCAGGCTTTCCTCCAGCGTGGTGGCCGCTGCGTGCAGGGTCGCCAGACCCATGTTGCCGGCCACGCCGCGCACGGTGTGGGCCACGCGTTCAGCCTCCTCCTGCCGGCCGTCGGCCAGCGCGGCCTCGATGCGCTGCACGGCATCGGCCTGGCCGTCGGCGAACTGGTGCAGCAGCCGCAGGTACAGCGCGCGGTTGCCGCCCACGCGGCGCAGGCCGGCGGTGGTGTCCAGGCCGGGGATGTCGGGCAGGTCCTGCGCTGGCTGGGCTTCTCGCCGGGATGCGGCAACCACGGGCTCGGCCGGCAACGCCTGCACCCAGCGCAGCAGCGACTTGAACATGGCCGGCGGGTCCAGCGGCTTGGTGATGTGGTCCACCATGCCCGCGGCCAGGCAGCGCTCGCGCTCTTCCACCATGGCGTGCGCCGTCATCGCGATGATGGGCAGCGCGTCGAAGCGCGCATCCGCGCGGATCAGCCCGGTGGCTTCCAGCCCGCCCATGACCGGCATCTGCAGGTCCATCAGCACGGCGTCGAAGGACTCGCCGGCCAGGACCAGGTCCACGGCCTCCTTGCCGTTGCCCGCCACCCGCACGCTGGCGCCCGCCCCCTCCAGCAGCTCGATGGCGATCTGCTGGTTGATCTCGTTGTCCTCGGCCAGCAGCAGCCGCACGCCGCGCAGCAGGTCCGGCGCCAGTTCCTGCGTGGGCGCGGTGCGCGCCAGCGGTGCCGCATTGGGCACCAGCGCCGTCATCAGCGCGTCGACCAGCGCCGAGGCCCCGACGGGCTTGACCACGAAGGCTTCGATGCCCGCCTCTTCGGCATGCGCGCGCACCTCGTCGCGTCCATACGCCGTGGCCATCACGATGCGCAGGCCGTCGTTCAGCCCGCGCACGCGCCGCGCGGTCTCGATGCCGTCCAGGCCTGGCATCTGCCAGTCCACCACCATCAGGCCGTAGGGCTTGCCGGCCTGCGCACGGGCCACCGCGGCCAATGCGTCCTCGCCGCTGCCCACCGTGTCCACCGCAAAGCCCATGCCCGAGAGCTGCGCGCCCATGAGTTCGCGCGCCGCGTCGTTGTCGTCCACCACCAGCGCACGCATGCCGCGCATCGCGCCCAGGGCCGCAACGTCGCGCCCGCCCTTGTCCTCGCCCACGCCCAGGCGCACCGTGAACCAGAACAGGCTGCCCTGCCCGGCGGTGGATTCGGCATGGATCTCCCCGCCCATGAGTTCGACCAGCCGCTTGCTGATGGTCAGGCCCAGCCCGGTGCCGCCGTACTTGCGCGTGGTCGAGCCGTCGGCCTGCGTGAAGGCCTGGAACAGGCGTGCGGCCTGCTCGGGCGTCATGCCGATGCCCGAGTCGCGCACGTCCACGCGCAGGCGCACCTGGGCACCTGCTCCCTCGCCCTCTTGCTCCAGCAGCTGCACCGAGACCACGACCTGGCCCTTTTCGGTGAACTTCACGGAGTTGCTGACCAGGTTGGTGACCACCTGGCCGATGCGCAGCGCATCACCCACGAGAACCGATGGCACCTCGCGCGCGATGTCGAACAAAAGCTCCAGGCCTTTGTCGCCGGCCTTTTGCGCCAGCAGCGCCGCCACGTTGTCCAGCACCTCGTCCAGCCGGAACGGCGCGGACTCGATGTCCAGCTTGCCGGCCTCCACCTTGGAGAAATCCAGGATGTCGTTGATGATGCCCAAGAGCGCCGTGCCCGCGTTGTGCACCTTGCTCACGTAGTCGCGCTGGCGCTTGTCCAGCTCGGTGCGCAAGGCCAGCATCGACAGCCCGATGATGGCGTTCATCGGCGTGCGGATCTCGTGGCTCATGTTGGCCAGGAACATCGACTTGGCCTGCGCGGAGTCCTCGGCCGCCTGCTTGGCCTCGGCCAGCGCCTGGCCGATGGCACGCTCCTCGGTCACGTCCTCCATGAACCAGACGCTGCCCTGGCTGGTGTCGGCATCGATGTGGCGCGCCGTGATGCGGCCCCAGAAACGTGTGCCGTCCTTGCGCACGAACTCCTGGTCGTGCAGGCTGTCGCGCGGCGCGCCAATGCGCTGCTCCAGCTTCGCCCGGGCCTCAGTGTGGTTCGCGTCCTCGCCGTACCAGATGCCCAGCGGCCGGCCCTGCAGTTCGCCCGGCGCGTGGCCGAACATGCTGTCGAGCTCGCGGTTGCAGCGGACCATGGTGCCATCGCGCACGAAGGTGATGCCCACGCCTGCCGCCTCGAACATCGCGGCCTGCTCCTTCTGCGCCACGCCCAGCGCGCTCTCCGCCGCCTTCAGTGCCTCCAGGTCCACCAGCACGCCCACCAGCCCGCCCGGGCTGCCATCGCGCTGGCGAAAGCCGCTGACCGAGTACAGCACCTGGTGCACGCGCCCGTCGGCGAAGCGGACCCGCATCTCCCGGCGCACATGGCCGGCCTCGGCAATGACACGCTCGTCCTCGGCCTGCAACTCGCTGCGCAGCGGCTCGGGAATGTGCTCCAGTTCGTCCAGCCGCTTGCCCAGTATGACCTCGCGCGGCACACCGAAGGCCTCCTCGAAGGCATGGTTGCAGCCCAGGAAGCGCGTGTCCGGCCCCTTGTAGAACACCGCGTTGGGCATGCGGTCGATCATGGTCTGCAGGAACACCGCCATCTCCTTCATCTGGCGGCGCGCCTCCTTCGCGGCCGTGATGTCGCTCACGGTGAACTGGACCAGTGTGCGGCCCCGGTAGCGGAACGGCGTGCCGTGCACTTCGGCCATCCACTGCCTGCCGTCGGGCCGCTGGTGGAGCCACTCGAAGGTCGGCATCTCCTTGCCACGGCTGGACAGGTTCTTGCGGCCCATGGCCAGCATCTCGGCCGAGGACATGCCGTTCTCCTGGACCGGTGCGGAAACCGACAGCACGTTGCGCCCGAGCAAGTCCTCGCGCCGCTCCAGCCCGTAGAGCCGGCGGGCGGCCTCGTTGCAGTCGGTGTAGCAGTCGTTGACGGGGTCGTAGATCGACATCGCGATGTGCGAATCCTGCAGCATGCGGCTGTAGGTTTCGTTGTCCTGCCGCGCCTCCTGCGCGCGGCGCAGGTCGCTCTCGTCGTCGACGATCCACGCCACGGCGCTGCCGCCGCCCGGAAGTTCCACCGTGCGACCCCGCGCATAGACCTGGAACACGCTGGCGTCCTGGCGCCGCGCCCGCCAGGTGATGCTGCAGGTCGGGCCATCCGCGAACGAGCGCGCGGTCTCGGTGCAAAAACGCTGGTACTCGGTGGCGTCCTCGAACAGCCCCGGGATCTCCAGGCCCACCATGCCGTCGGCATCGGCGTAGCCATGCATGCGCGCGAAGCTGGCGTTGGCCCGCAGCAGCCTGCCGTTGCCGACGAGCGCGGTGCCGGCCAGCAGGCTGCCCAGCAGCAACGCCCGCTCCGCATCCGGCTGCCGGGCGGACGCAGGGGGCGGATCGCAGGGGATGACCCAGGCGCTGTACCAGGTCTGGCTGCCGGCCGGCGATGCCACGCACTGCAGACGGGCCAGGAACGCCGAACCGTCCTGGCGCAGCAGGCGCAGCTCCAGTGCATCCACGGCGCCATCGGTGTCCGCCAGCGCCTGCAGCAGCCGGCGCAGCCCGGCCTCGCCCTCGGCATACAGCGCCGCCTCAAACAGCGAGGGTCCCTGCCCGGCCGCCCGGCCGAAGAGGCGCGTCCAGGCGGCATTGGTGCGCTGGATCTGCCCGCCGCGCTCGCACACGATCAGCGCCGCAGGCGCAGAGCCAGGCACAGCGGCGACGTCCGGGGCATCACGGTCCTGCATGGACGGGGCAGGCATGGCAGACGCGGCCACCTACCCGTGCAGCGTCGCCGACGGTGCCGACGAAACCATCCGAAAGCGCTTGTGGTGCATGGAAAGACGGGTGACGTTGGTTTGTTGCCGTTTATAAATGAATTCGACGGCGGATTTGATCTACGCGAGTAGCCATTCTGCAGCCTGGCCCGGGCGCCGACGGTCCGGGGCTGGCGCAGCGTCTGCTTCAGGCCATCGCCCCGATCACAACGCCCTGTTGCACGGCGGCATCGCGCACGGTCTGCAGCGCGGCATCGAAGTCGAAGGCCTGCACGGCCCGCGCGGTGGCGGCCACGGCCTCGGCCCCGCAGACCTGCACCAGCGCGGCGCGATGCGCGGCCAGGTAGTCCTCGGCCTGCGCATCGCAGTCGGCCAGCAGCCGGGCGAACTGCTGGGCATGGCCGGCCGCCTGCGCCGCGTCGATGGCCGGCGCGCTGGCCGGTGCTGCCCCCGCCATGCCGGTGTCCGCGCCCCACACCGCACGCAGCGCCTGCACGCGGGCCGACAACTCGGCACCGAAGGCCGACAGCACGGCTGGCACGTCGCCGCCATGGCGCAGCGCTTCCTCCAGCGCGGTCGCAGCAGCGTGCAGCGTGGCCAGCCCCATGTTGCCGGCCACGCCGCGCACGGTGTGCGCTGCGCGCTCGGCCTCCTCTCGTCGGCCGCCGGCCAGCGCGGCCTCGATGCGCTGCACGGCGTCGGCCTGGCCGTCGGCGAACTGGTGCAGCAGCCGCAGGTACAGCGCACGGTTGCCGCCCACGCGGCGCAGGCCGGCGGCGGCGTCCAGCCCTTCGATCGTGGGCAGTTCCTGCACGGCCGGCTGCGGTGGCGCCGCCAGGGCCGGCGCCACCGTGCCGGCCTCGGCCGGGCGCGCCTGCACCCAGCGCAACAGCGACTTGAACATCGCCGGCGGGTCCAGCGGCTTGGTGATGTGGTCCACCATGCCGGCCGCCAGGCAGCGCTCGCGCTCCTCCACCATGGCGTGCGCGGTCATGGCGATGATGGGCAGCGCGTCGAAGCGCGCGTCCGCGCGGATCAGCCGGGTGGCTTCCAGCCCGCCCATGACCGGCATCTGCAGGTCCATCAGCACGGCGTCAAAAGACTCGCCGGCCAGGACCAGGTCCACGGCCTCCTTGCCGTTGCCCGCCACCCGCACGCTGGCGCCCGCCCCCTCCAGCAACTCGATGGCGATCTGCTGGTTGATCTCGTTGTCCTCGGCCAGCAGCAGCCGCACGCCGCGCAGCAGGTCCGGTGCGATCTCCTGGGTCTGCACCGCGCGGGCCGACGGCGCCGCGTTGGGCACCAGCGCCGTCATCAGCGCGTCGACCAGCGCCGAGGCCCCGACGGGCTTGACCACGAAGGCTTCGATGCCGGCCTGCTCTGCATGCGCGCGCACCTCGTCGCGTCCATACGCCGTGGCCATCACGATGCGCAGGCCGTCGTTCAGCCCGCGCACGCGCCGCGCGGTCTCGATGCCGTCCAGGCCTGGCATCTGCCAGTCCACCACCATCAGGCCGTAGGGCTTGCCGGCCTGCGCACGGGCCACCGCGGCCAGCGCGTCCTCGCCGCTGCCCACCGTGTCCACCGCAAAGCCCATGCCCGAGAGCTGCGCGCCCATGAGTTCGCGCGCCGCGTCGTTGTCGTCCACCACCAGCGCACGCATGCCGCGCATCGCGCCCAGGGCCGCAACGTCGCGCCCGCCCTTGTCCTCGCCCACGCCCAGGCGCACCGTGAACCAGAACAGGCTGCCCTGCCCGGCGGTGGATTCGGCATGGATCTCCCCGCCCATGAGTTCGACCAGCCGCTTGCTGATGGTCAGGCCCAGCCCGGTGCCGCCGTACTTGCGCGTGGTCGAGCCGTCGGCCTGCGTGAAGGCCTGGAACAGGCGTGCGGCCTGCTCGGGCGTCATGCCGATGCCCGAGTCGCGCACGTCCACGCGCAGGCGCACCTGGGCACCTGCTCCCTCGCCCTCTTGCTCCAGCAGCTGCACCGAGACCACGACCTGGCCCTTTTCGGTGAACTTCACGGAGTTGCTGACCAGGTTGGTGACCACCTGGCCGATGCGCAGCGCATCACCCACGAGAACCGGTGGCACCTCGCGCGCGATGTCGAACAAAAGCTCCAGGCCTTTGTCGCCGGCCTTTTGCGCCAGCAGCGCCGCCACGTTGTCCAGCACCTCGTCCAGCCGGAACGGCGCGGACTCGATGTCCAGCTTGCCGGCCTCCACCTTGGAGAAATCCAGGATGTCGTTGATGATGCCCAAGAGCGCCGTGCCCGCGTTGTGCACCTTGCTCACGTAGTCGCGCTGGCGCTTGTCCAGCTCGGTGCGCAAGGCCAGCATCGACAGCCCGATGATGGCGTTCATCGGCGTGCGGATCTCGTGGCTCATGTTGGCCAGGAACATCGACTTGGCCTGCGCGGAGTCCTCGGCCGCCTGCTTGGCCTCGGCCAGCGCCGCGCCGATGGCACGCTCATCCGTCACGTCCTCCATGAACCAGACGCTGCCCTGGCTGGTGTCGGCATCGATGTGGCGCGCCGTGATGCGGCACCAAAAGCGCGTGCCGTCCTTGCGCACGAACTCCTGGTCGTGGTGGCTGTCGCGCGGCATGCCGATGCGCTCCTGCAGCCGCGCCTGGGTGGCATCGAGATCGGCTTCGCCGCCATACCAGATGCCCATGCGCTGGCCCTGCAACTCGTCCACGCCATAGCCGAACATGCGGCCGAGTTCGCGGTTGCAGCGCACGATCGCGCCCTCGCGCACGAAGGCGATGCCCACGCCGGCCGTCTCGAACATGGCGGCCTGCTCCTTCTGCGCCACGCCCAGTGCGCTCTCGGCGGCCTTCAATGCCTCCAGGTCCACCATCACGCCGACCAGGCCGCCGGGGCTGCCGTCGCGCTTGCGAAAGCCGCTCAGCGAGTACAGCACCTGGTGTTCGCGCCCGTCCGCGAACCGGAACCGGGTTTCCCGGTGCACATGCGATGCGTCTGCCACCACGCGCTCGTGTTCGGCCTGCATTTCGCTGCGCAGCGGTTCGGGCAGGTGGTCCATCTCGTCCACGCGCTTGCCGAGCAGGTCCGCGCGCTGCACGCCGAAGGCCTGCTCGAAGGCCTCGTTGCAGCCCAGGAAACGTGTGTCCGGCCCCCGGTAGAACACCGCGTTGGGCATGCGGTCGATCATGGTCTGCAGGAAGACCGCCATCTCCTTGACCTGGCGCTGCACCTCCTTGGCCGCGGTGATGTCGATCAGCGTGAACTGGATCAGCGTCCTGCCGCGGTAGCGGAAGGTCGTGCCACGGCATTCGGCCGTCCAGTCCGTGCCGTCGGGCCGGCGGTGGCGCCATTCGAAGCTGGGCGACTCCTGGCCGGCCTCGTTGAGGTTGCGCCGGCCGGCCGCCAGGATCTTCTCGGTCGGGCCGCGCTCCTGCATGGGCGCCGAGATCGACAGCACGGTGCGTCCGCGCAGGTCCTCGGCGCGCTCGAAACCGTAGAGCTTGCGCGCCGCCTCGTTGCAGTCCACGTAGTAGTCGGTCGCCGGGTCGTAGATCGAGATCGCGATGTGCGACTGCTGGAACATGCGGCTGTAGCTCTCGTTCTCCTTGCGGATCTCCTCCGCATCGCGGATCTCCGCCTCGTCCTCGATGATCCAGACCGTGGCGTCGTTGCAGTCGGGAATCTCGATCGCCCGGGCCCGCCCGCAGGCCATGAAGCGGCCGCCGTCCTGGCGCCGGGCGCTCCAGGTGACGCTGTAGTTCGTCTCCTGCGCGAAGGTGCGGGCCAGTTCGGCACCGACGCGCTGGGCCTCGGCTTCGTCCTCGTACAGGCATGCCGTGTCCAGGCCGACCGGCGCCTGCGGATCGGCGAAACCATAGATCTGCGCGAACTTCGCATTGGCGCGCAGGATCCTGCCGCCGCCTGTGAAGACGATGCCCAGCTGCAGGTTGTGCAGCAGTCCGGCTTCGCCGCCCAGCCCTTGCAAGGGCTGGGCGGCCTCGCCCTGCCCGGTCTCCTCGCAGGCCCAGGCCGTGTACCAGGTCTGGTTGCCCGCCTGCAGCCTGGTGCATTGCACGCTGGCCATGAACACCGAGCCGTCGTGGCGCCGCAACGGCAGATGCAGGTCCTGCACGGCGCCGCTCCCGACGTCCAGCGCCCGCAGCAGCTGCTGGACGCCGGCCTGCCCATTCACATACAGAACGGGATCGAGCAAGGACGGGGCCGGACCGCCGGGCGCGGCGAACAGCTGCAACCAGACGGCGTTGGCCTGCTGAACGCGGCCGGCCGCGTCGCAGACGAGCAACGCGCGCGGCGCCATGCGAGCGACTGCGACCTTGGCAGCGGAGCCGCTGCTCTGCATGGGAGGCTTAGCGTCCATGGCGCAAGCTTCGTTCAGACGCTCAACGGAAACGTCGTCGGTAACGGAACAGTCATCCGTGGCGCTCCTGGCGTGACAGTCTGGGTCGGTTTTAGTTGTTACCGTTTATAAATGAATTCGCTCCCAGATTCGACCCATATCGATACCGGTTCCCCACGGAACGGAAAAGCCTGATGCGGTGATGCGCTGTACGCATCACAGCAGCAGCGCCGCCAGCGCGCCCAGCAGCACACCCGCGGTGGCCACGGCGCGCCCGGCCAGTTGCAGGGCATACGCCACATCGGCAGCCAGCGGCGCCCTGCCCTGGGCATTGAGCGCGTAGACGCCGGGCTTGCGCAGCCGCACGCCCAGGCGCAGGGCCATGGCCGCCATGGGCCAGCCGCTGTTGGGCGAGCTGGTGCGGCGGGCCTCCACCGCCAGCGCGGCATGGGCGCGCAGCGGGCACAGCAGCCAGGCCGTGGCGCGCGCCGGCACCCAGCCCAGCACGTCGTCGGCCCGCGCGGCCCACTTGCCAGCCCATTCCCAGTCGCGCCCGCCGCGCACGCAGCGGTAGCCCCACATGGCGTCGGCCGTGTTGGCGAACCGGAACACCGCGGCGCCCGGCAGGCCGGCCACGAGGAACCAGAACAGCGGCGCGACCACCGAGTCGTTGAGGTTTTCGGCCAAGGATTCGATGGCGCTCTCGCGCACGGTGCCGGCGTCCAGCGGCGTCACGTCGCGGCTGACCAGCATGGCCAGCCGTGCCCGCCCCGCTGCGAGCGACTGGCCCAGCGCGGTCTCCACCGCCTGCACCTCGTCGTGCAGCATGCGCCAGGCCAGCATGGGCTTGAGCGCCAGGCCCAGCAGCAGTGCGGCGGCCCAGCCGGGCAGCCAGGCCAGCACGGCCCATTGCAGCGCCGCCGCCAACGCGCCGACCACCAGCGCACCCGCGCACCAGGCCAGCGCGCCGGCCGCGAAGGCAGCGCGGGGCGTCTGCGGCAGCCGCCGGCCAGCCCACCCCAGGTAGCGGCCCATGGCCACGACCGGGTGCAGCGCGGCCGGCGGTTCGCCCCACAGGCGGTCCACCAGCAGCGCGATCCACAGGGCCGCAGCGGCCGTCAATCCTCGATGCCGCGCTGGGCCGGGACGCCGGCCTTGAACGCGTGCTTGATGAGCGTCATCTCGGTCACGGTGTCAGCCAACGCGATGAGTTCGGGCGGACAGCGCCGGCCGGTCAGCACCACGTGCACATCCTTCGGGCGTTCGCGCAGCGTGGCCAGCACGTCGTCCAGCGGCAGCCAGCCGTAGACCAGCGGGTAGGTGATCTCGTCCAGCGTGACCATGAAGTACGCGCCCGACAGGATGGCGGCCTTGGCCTTCTCCCAGCCCTCGCGGGCGAGCTGGCCCGAGCGTTCCAGGTCCTGGCTTTTCCAGCTGAAGCCGTCGCCCAGGCCCTCGATGGGGATGCCCAGCTGCTCGAACATGCGGTGCTCGCCGAAGCGCGCGGTCGGCACCTTCATGAACTGGTAGACCTTCACGCGCTTGCCGCGGCCGTGCGCGCGCAGCGCCAGGCCGAAGGCGGCCGTGCTCTTGCCCTTGCCGTCGCCGGTGTTGACGATGACGATGCCGCGGCGCTCGCCCTCGGGCTTCTCGTAGGGCTTGGTGGTGGGTGGGGTTTCGATCTGCATGGGGGAGTTTTCAGCGGGAGATGGTGATCCATTGGCCGGCGACGGAATGGACCGCGACGCGCTGGGCGAATACGGCCTCCAGCGCGCGGTGCGTGGCGGCGTCGCTGCTGGCGCCGTGGTGCACGATGCGGCCGGCCTCGACGATGACCAGCGCATCGGCCTGCAGCGCGGCCGGCAGCTCGTGCAACACGCTGACCACGGTGCGGCCGGCGCGTGCCAAGGCGCGTGCCATGGCCAGCCAGTCGGCCTGGTGCGGCGGGTCGAGGTTGGCCAGCGGTTCATCCATCAGCAGGATGGGCGCCTGCACGGCCAGCGCGCGCGCCAGCAGCACGCGCTGGCGCTCGCCGCCCGAGAGCCGGCCCAGCGGGCGCGCCGCCCAGTCCAGTGCGTGCGTGGCGCGCAGGGCTTCTTCGACGGCAGCGTGGTCGGCCGCGCCTGGCGCGGCCAGCCAGGCGCGGTGCGGCAGGCGGCCCAGCATCACCACGTCGTAGACCGAGAGGTCGTCGGCCGCGGCCTCGTTCTGGCCCAGCCAGGCGATGCGCCGGCCGCGCTCGCGCCCGCCGTAGGCCGCCAACGGCCGGCCATCGAGCAGCAGTTCGCCGGTGCTGGGCAGCAGGCCCGCCAGCGCCTTGAGCAAGGTGGACTTGCCGGCACCGTTGGGGCCGACCACGGCGGTCCAGCAGGCCACCGGCAGCCGCAGGTCCACGCCGTGCAGCACCTCGACCAGGCCCTGGGAGGCGCGCAGATTGCGGGCTTCGAGCGTGGTGATCACGTCTCGTCTCCAAATACCTGGGCCGAGCGCAGCGATGGCCCGTATGTGACCCCGCTCCCACCCCTGTGCCCACGCCGAGGAGCGCAGTGGCCTGGGCGGCGCGGGGAACCTCGCGCTTTGTTGACTGACTCATTGCACTTGTTCGAGCTGAGTGAGCGCAGCGAACGGTGCGAGTTGTGCAATGCGCCCAGGCCGCGAGCACCGCAGGTTGCCCGGAGCGCCAGCGCAGGGACGGGGGCACCGGGGCCGCCTTCTCTTTGGTTACTTTCTCTTGGCGGGACAAGAGAAAGTGACTGCGCTGCCGGGCGCATATCCCGGCTCCAGGTGCTCGCGCGAAAGCAGTGTGTTCTATCGAAAACTACGTCTGATCGAGGTCCAGAGGCGGGGATTTCGCCCCCGCACGGCGACTGACTTTTCTTGGCAATCGCCCAAGAAAAGCAAGCAAAAGAAGGCGACCCCGGTGCCCCTGTCCCTGCGCTAGCGCTCCGGGCAACCTGCGGTGCTCGCGCCATGGGCTGCATTGCGCAACTCATGCTGTTCACTTCGTTCACTGCATTCGAACAAGCGCAATGAGTCAGATGTTGAAGCGCGAGGTTCCCCGCGCAGCCCATGGCACTGCGCTCCTCGGCAGGGGCACAGGGGAAATGCCGATCCGGGCCATCGCTGCGCTCGGCCTCGCGCTCGGGCCATTGCTGCGCTCGGCTTGGGGTCATTTCTGCGCTCACAGCACACCGCCTCGCGTGCGCTGGCGCATCAGCCACAGCAGGTAGGTGCCGCCCAGCACCGCCGTCAACACCCCCACCGGCAACTCCTGCGGCGCGATCAGCCAGCGCGCCAGGATGTCGGCCGCCAGCAGCAGCACGCCGCCCATGCCCGCGGCCAGCAGGATCAGCCGGCCGTGCGTGACCTTGACCAGCGAGCGCGCCAGGTGCGGCGCCGCCAGGCCGACGAAGGCGACCAGGCCGGTCTGCGCCACGGCCGCGCCCGTCGCCAGGCCCAGCGTGGCGACCAGGGCCATGCGCATGGCGGGCAGCGGAATGCCCAGGCTGGTGGCCGTGGCCTCGCCCAGGGCCAGCGCGTCCAGCGTGGGCGACAGCGCCCAGGCCACCAGCGCGGCCAGCGCCAGCGGCACAGCCATCAGCACGCAGGCCGACCAGCCCACCGTGCTGGTGTTGCCCAGCATGAAGGCCTGCAACGCCTGCATGATCTCGGGCGAGAGCAGCATCAGGAGCGAGGTGAAGGCG
Source organism: Pseudorhodoferax sp. LjRoot39 (assembly GCF_964253035.1). NCBI lineage: Bacteria > Pseudomonadati > Pseudomonadota > Betaproteobacteria > Burkholderiales > Comamonadaceae > Pseudorhodoferax > Pseudorhodoferax sp. LjRoot39. Next base: position 5,574,990 of record NZ_CAXUQL020000001.1, read on the forward strand.
CTCAGCACCACGCCCACGATCACGCCGGCCAGCAGCAGGCGCAGTGTGTGCTGCACACCCTGGGCCAGCGCCAGCGTGAGCAGCACACCGGCCACGGCGCCGACGAAGGCCGCGCCGGCCAGGCCCATGCGTGCGATCCACGACAGCGCGAACGGCGAACCGCCCAGCGCCGCCATGCTGGCCGCCACGCCCAGCAGTGCGCCCGAGCCGCTGCCCAGCAGGTAGGGGTCGGCCAGCGGGTTGCGGAACAGGCCCTGGGCGATGGCACCGGCCAGGCCCAGCAGCGCGCCGGCCAGCCAGGTGCCCAGCGTGCGCGGCAGCCGGATGTCGCGCACGATCTGCCAGCCCATGGGATCGTCCTGCAGCCGCCAGGGCCAGTCGAAGCCGGTGCTGCCGACGCTGGCGCCGAACAGCGCGAGGGCCGCGGAGAGCAGCGCCAGCGCAAGGGCCAGCCATGTCGCACGCCGCTGGTTCACGGCGCCTTGGCCTTCAGGCAATCCACCATCACCCGCGCGGCCTGGTCCATGCGCGGGCCGGGCCGCACCACGATTTCGGCGTCGTCCAGCGAGAACAGGCAGATGCGCTGCTCGCGCACCGCGCGCATGGCGCGCCAGCCCGGGTAGTCGATCTCGGCCTGCATGGTGCGGTTGGCCAGCATGATGAGGTCGGGGTCGGCGCGCACCACGTACTCGGGGTTGAGCTTGGGAAACGGGCCGAGCGCGGCGGGCACCACGTTGGCCACGCCCAGGCGCGCCAGCGTCTCGCCGATGAAGGACGCCGCGCTGGCCGCGTAGGGGCCGCGGCTGACCTCGATGTAGACGCGGGCACGGCGCGCATTGGCGGGCAGCGCGGCGGCGGCCGCGTTCAGGCCTTCGTCGATGCGCTGCCACACGCCAGCCGGTGCGCTGTCGGGCAGGCCCAGCAGCCGGCCCACGGTGCCGAGCACGCGGCGCACGTCGGCATGGTTCTTGGGCTCCAGCACCACCACCTTCAGGCCCAGGCCGCGCAGGCGCTCGGCCACGCGGCCGCTGTGCGAGACCAGCACCAGGTCCGGCCGCGTGCGCACCACGGCCTCGATGTGGGGGTCGACGCCGCCGCCCAGCTGCGGCAACGCACGCACCTCTGGCGGCCAGTTGGAGAAGCGGTCCACGCCGACCAGCCGCGCACAGGCGCCGAGCGCGCAGACGGTCTCCGTCAGCGAAGGCAGCAGCGAGACGATGCGCGCGGGCGGCGCGTCCAGGTGCACGCGCGCGCCGGTCTCGTCGACGACCTCGTAGGCCGCGGCCAGCGTGCTGCAGCAGCAGGCCAGCGCCAGCAGCAGCAGGCGGAACACGTTCATGCCGAGTCGTCCTTCAACACCAGCGGCAGGCCCGCGGCCATCAGCGTCACGCGGGCGCAGCAGGCCGCCATGCGCTGGTTCAGCGTGCCCAGCGCGTCCACGAAGGCGCGCACCTCGCGCCCCATGGGAATCACCCCGAGCCCGATCTCGTTGCCCACCAGCAGCAGCGGGCCACGCGCGCCGCGCACAGCCTGCTCCAGTGCCTGCTGCGCGGCTTCGAGGTCAGCGGCGCTGCAGGCCGGGCCGGCCAGGGGCATCAGCCGGTTGGTCAGCCACAGCGTGAGGCAGTCCACCACCAGCAGGGTATGCGGCGTGCCGAGGGCCGTGATGGTCTCGGCCAGCCGCAGCGGCTCTTCCACCGTGGCGAGGCCCGGCACGCGCGCGGCGCGGTCGCTGCGGTGGCGCGCGATGCGTGCGCGCATCTCTGCATCGTGGCCGGATGCGGTGGCGATCAGCACGGCGCTGCGCCCGGTGTCGCCGGCCAGCCAGTCGCGCGCCAGCAGTTCGGCGCGGCGCGACTTGCCGCTCTTCTGGCCGCCCAGGATCAGTTCGGCCATGTGAACAGGGCGGCCGTCGCGGCCGGTGAGGACGCGAACCAGGCGTGGAAATAGCTCGCGCGGATGCTGCCCTGCTGCAGCAGGGCCTCGCCAGCATCCGGCGCAGGCGCCTGGCCTGGACGCGACGTGCGCGCGCCAGGTGTCAGCGGCGTCGCGCAGGTGGAGTAGTGGAAGGTGTGGCCGCGGAGCAGGCCGGCCGGCAGCGCCAGTTGCTGCGGCCCCAGCGCCGCGAGCCGCGGCTGCATCTGCACGCGGCCGGGCAAGAGGCCCCACAGCGCGTGCGCCTGCCCTTGGGTGTCCACCAGGGTGTCGAACAGCGCCATCATGCCGCCGCATTCTGCCCAGACCGGTTTGCCCGCATCCACGTGCGCCTGCAGGCTGGCGCGCAGGCCGGTGTTGGCCGACAGGCGGGCTGCATGCAGCTCGGGGTAGCCGCCGGGTAGCCACAGGGCGTCGCAGGCCGGCAGCGCGGCGTCGGCCAGCGGCGAGAAGAAGCGCAGTTCCGCGCCGAGTGCGCGCAGGCAGTCCAGGTTGGCGGCGTAGATGAAGCAGAAGGCCGCGTCGCGCGCGACGGCGATGGTCCGGCCCGCCAAGGGCCGGCCGGCCGGTGCGGCGGCTGATGGACTGAAGTCCACGGCCCAGCGCTGCAGCGCGGCCGCGTCCATCTGCCCCAAGGGTGTGGTGGCCAGCGCATCGGCCGCGGCATCGAGCCGGGCCATGGCGTCGTCGAGTTCGGTCGCCACGGTCAGGCCCAGGTGGCGCTCGGGCAGCGTCATGCCCTCGTCGCGCGGCAGGCCGCCCAGCCAGTCGGCCGGCTCGCGCAGGCCGGCCCGCAGCAGCTGGGCATGGCGCGCACTGGCCACGCGGTTGGCCAGCACGCCGGCCCAGCGCAAACCCGGCTGGTAGTGCTGCAGTCCGAAGGCCAGCGCGCCGAAGGTGTTGGCCATGGCCGCAGCGTCGACCACGGCCAGCACCGGCAGATGGAGGCGGCGCGCCAGGTCGGCCGCGCTGGGCTCGCCGTCGAACAGGCCCATCACGCCTTCGACGATGACCAGGTCGGCCTCGCCCGCCGCCGCGTGCAGCCGCGCGCGGCAGTCGTCCTCGCCCGTCATCCACAGGTCCAGCTGGTGCACGGGCGCGCCGCTGGCCTGCGTGAGCCAGAACGGGTCGAGGAAGTCCGGCCCGCACTTGAAGGCGCGCACGCGCCGGCCCTGGCGCGTGTGCAGCCGTGCCAGCGCGCAGGCCACGGTGGTTTTGCCCTGGCCCGAGGCCGGGGCCGCGACCAGGATGGCCGGGCAGCGCTGGTTCAGTTCGGCGCCCACTTGAGTCCGACCCACAGCGTGCGGCCACCCGTGTCGTATAGCCGCGCGGTCTCGTACTGCTTGTCGGTGAGGTTGTCCACGCGTGCGCTCAGCGTGAAGTCGCGTGCGACCGGGGTGCTGGCGTGCAGGTTGAACAGCGTGTAGCCGCCCAGTGTGTACACGCTGCCGCCGAAGTCGTCGTACTCGCGGCGCTTGCTGGACAGCTGCGCCTCGGCGCCGAGCGACCATCCGGCGACCTGCGTGTCCGCGCCCAGCGTGGCGAAGCGCTTGGCGCGGCGTGCAAGTTGCCGGTCCTTCTCCAGGTCCCTGGGGTCCTGGAAGTCGACGGAGGCGCGCAGCCGCACATTGGCGATCTGGTGCTGGCCCGCCAGCGTGATGCCCTGGTACTGCGCCCGGTTCACGTTCTGGTAGCAGCCCCAGGACGAGGCGCAGGCACCGGCGCCGTCGATGTAGTCGATCATGTGGCGCACGCGGTTGCGGTAGACCGTCACGCTGGCGCTGCTGGCGCCTTCGGTCCAGCGCAGGCCGGCTTCGATGTTGCGGCCTTCTTCGGGCTGCAGGCTGGCCGAGCCGTATTCGCTGAAACGCTGGTACAGCGTGGGCACCCGGAACGAGGTGCCGGCCGACACGGTCGCACGCAGCGCGCGCGTGATGGCGTAGCCGTAGGCCGCGCTGCCGGTGGTCTTGCCTCCGAACTCGCTGTCGTCGTCGCGGCGCAGGTGCAGCTGCAGCGCATGCGGGCCGGTGTTCAGGCCGTAGCCCAGCGCCAGTGCGTTCTGGCTGCGGTCACGGTCGATCGGGTCGTTGCGCAGGCTGTCCTCGCGGCGCTCCAGCGTGGCCGACCACGTGTGCACGCCAAGGCGGTATTCGTTTTGCCACAGGTAGCCGCGCAGGTCGGTCTCGGTGCGGTAGAAGGACGGCGTGGTGGCGTAGCGCGCGTGCGAATCGGTGAGCTGCAGCCGCGTGCTGTAGGCCTCGGTCCACTGGCTGGACAGGGTCACGCCTGCGGTGCGCAGCCGGTTGTGGGTGCGGTCGTCCTGCGGACTGGCCGGGTTGTAGGAGAAGGAATCGTCGTACTGCGATTCCAGCTGGCTGGCCAGCAGCGTGGCGTCGATCCGGTGCGCCTTGTTGATCTGCAGGCCCAGGCGCGCGTTGCCGGACAGGCGCTCGTAGCCGTCCTTGTCCGGGTTCGTTGCGCTGTCGAAGGCGCCGCGCAGCCGCGCCGGCATGGCGTCGAAGCCGCTGCTGCGCTCCTTGCTCACGCCCAGGGCGTAGTCGATCGCGCTGTCGGTGCCGGCACGGCCGCTGATGCCGCCCTCGGCGCGCCAGCTGCCGTGGCTGCCGCCCCCCACGCCGATGAAGGGCGCGGGCTTGCCGGCCTCGCCCTTCTTCGTGAACAGCTGCACCACGCCGCCGACTGCGTCCGAGCCGTAGACCGCGGCGGCCGGGCCGCGCAGAACCTCGATGCGGTCGAGCTGCGACAGCGGAATCTGCTCCCATTGCACACCGCCGGTGGACTGCGAGTCCAGCCGCACGCCGTCCAGGTAGACCAGCGTGTAGCGCGATTCGGCGCCGCGCACGAACACGCTGGTGGTGCCCCCCGGGCCGCCGCTGCGCGCGAACTGCACGCCGGGCAGGCGCGCCAGCAGGTCGGCCACGCCGATGGCGCCGCTGCGCTCGATGGCTGTGCGGTCGATGATGGACACATCGGCCACGAGGTCGGCCAGTGGCCGGGCGCTGCGCGTGGCGGTGACCACGGTGTCCTGCAACGCAGGCTGGCTTTGCGCCGTGGCAACGAGCGGCCAGCAGGCGGACAGGGCCAGGGGGAGCGCAGCCAGGCGCACGTGGGACGAAGAGAACTTCATGGAAGCAGAACCCGAATAAACCACCCGCGCCAGCTTCCCCGCCGGCGATGGGCACACAGGCTGCGCAGCGCGCAGCCACCTCGTTGGCCGGTATCCGGGCTGGCGGCGCACACTCCAATGCCTTCCCACGAGCAGGGCTCGCAGTGGCGTCGTGATGGAGGAGAAGCCCGTGGAGGGCTTCGGCCGCTTACCGTTGCGGGGGCAGCGCAGGTTAGATGGCGCGTGTGGGGCGGCACCCTCCTGCTTCCCGTTGAACCGCGGCGCGTGAACCACGCCGCGAGCACCAACGGCGCGGATTCTACGGGCCGGCCAAGCCGCGTGCCTCCTACAATGCGCCCCGCCATGGACCAAGCCACGCAAATCCAGCAGATCGCCGAACGCACGGAGCGGCTGCTGGTCCGCCACCGTGAACTGCAGCGCACCAATGCGCTGCTGACCGAGCAGGTCGCGCTGCTCACGCACGAACGCGATTCGCTCAAGTCGCGCCTGGGCGCGGCCCGCGCCCGCATCGACGCCCTGCTCGAACGTCTGCCCGAATCGGTCACGGTCGCACCGGCTCCGGCCTACCGCAAGGACGGCCAGGACGTGGGAGACCTGCCATGAAGCAGATCGAAGCCAAGATCCTCGGCCAGACCTACCTGCTGGGCTGCCCGGACGGCGGTGAGCAGCGCATGCTCGAGGCCGTGCACCGCGTGGACAGCGCCATGTGCGCGATCCGCGACGCCGGCAAGATCCGCGCGCGCGACCGCATCGCGGTGCTGGCCGCGCTGAACCTCGCGTTCGACCAGACCGAGCCGCCTCCCGCGAACACGGCCGGTGTCGCGACCGCCGCGTCTGTGCCCGCCGATGCGCAGCTGGCCGCCATCCTCGCGCAGCTCGACGCGGCGCTGGGTGACGACGGCAGGCTCCTGTAAAGCCTCAACACCGCACTCTGTACGTTCTTTGCGCAACCGAGTCCGCACATTCGTCCTAGAATGAAAGCGTCTGCGGTGCGCACCGGGCTTTTATGTCCTTGAACCAATGCTCATATGAGCACGGGCTTGGAACATTTCCTGGGGAGCGTGAACGTCTCGCGTCAGATGATCCCAACTCCGGGCTGACCTCGCCCACCTGAACCGCCGGTTCAGGCTGCGGCTCGGTGGCACTTGCAGACACCTTTTTCCTCTCCCTCCCCGCCCCCCTTTCCATGTCGCTGGTGCTGGTGATCGAGCTCGTGCTGCTGGGCGTGGGCAGTGGCTTTCTGGCGGGTCTGCTGGGCATCGGCGGCGGCATGCTGATGGTGCCGTTCCTGACCTTCCTGCTGTCCAGGCAGGGCGTGGGAGCCGACCTGGCCGTGAAGATGGCGATCGCCACCTCGATGGCCACCATCATGTTCACCGCGATTGCCAGCGTGCGCGCGCACCACAAGCGCGGCGCGGTGCGCTGGGACATCGTCAAGACGCTCGCACCCGGCATCGTGCTGGGCAGCCTGGTGGCCAGCCTCGGGGTGTTCGCGTTGCTCAAGGGCGCTTACCTGGCGATTTTCTTCGGCCTGTTCGTGGGCTTCTCGGCCACGCAGATGTTCCTGGACAAGAAGCCCAAGCCCACACGCCAGCTGCCCGGCACGCCGGGCCGGCTCGCCGCCGGCGGTGCCATCGGCTTCCTGTCGGGCCTGGTGGGCGCAGGCGGCGGCTTTGTCAGCGTGCCCTTCATGGCCTGGTGCAACGTCGCCATCCACAACGCGGTGGCCACCAGCGCGGCGTTGGGCTTTCCGATCGCCGTGGCCAACGTGGCGGGCTACCTGGTGGCCGGCCAGGGTGTGGCCGAGCTGCCGCCCGGCGCGCTGGGCTATGTCTGGCTGCCCGCGCTGGCCGTGATCGCGCTGGCGAGCTTCTTCACCGCGCCCTACGGCGCGCGCGCCGCGCATGCGCTGCCCGTGGCCATGCTCAAGCGCGTGTTCGCCGGCATGCTGTATCTGCTGGCCGCCTACATGCTCTACAAAGGTCTGACCGCTTGAACGCACTGCTCCGCTCACGCATCGCCGCCATCGGCCTGGCCGCCGCCGCCCTGTTCGGCGCGCCCGCCCAGGCACTCGAAGAAGTTCCCTTCGTCACCTCACCCGACAACGTCACGCTGGAGATGCTGCGCATCGCGCAGGTCGGACCGCAGGACCGTGTGATCGACCTGGGTTCGGGCGATGGCCGCATCGTGATCGTGGCCGCGCAGCGCTTCGGCGCCAGCGGCCTGGGCGTGGAGATCGTGCCCGACCTGGTGCGCCAGAGCCAGGAGAACGCCCGCATCGCCGGTGTGGCCGAGCGCGCGCAGTTCCGCGTCGAGGACATCTTCCAGACCGACCTGTCGGGCGCCAGCGTCATCACCATGTACCTGCTGCCCGATGTGAACCTGGCGTTGCGCCCCAGGCTGCTCGCGCTCAAGCCTGGCACGCGCATCGTCTCGCACGACTGGGACATGGGCGACTGGAAGCCCGACCAGACCACGGTGCTGCCCGTGCCGGACAAGAAGGTGGGCCTGGACAAGACCAGCAAGGTGCAGCTGTGGACGGTGCCGGCCCAGGTGGACGGCTTGTGGTGCGGCGCTGGCATGCTGCAGGGCACGCAGTTCGCCGTGCAGCAGAAGTTCCAGGAGTTCACGGCGACGATGACGCGCGGCCAGCGCGTGCGCTCATACGAGGGCCGCATCCAGGGCGATACCCTGCATTCTCTGCCGGGTGCGCGCACGCAGATGCAGCTGCGTCTGCAGGGCGACCAGTTGGTGCTGGCACAGGCCGATGGCGCGCTGGGCCTGCTCAAGGGCGCAGCCCTCACGCGTGCCAACGGCGCAGGCTGCGCGGACTGATCCCTGGGCGGACCGCCCCGCTGTTGCGCCGCAGCCGCAGCCGCGGGTGTGACGTAGTTGCGCAAAACGCGGGCCATTCGCATGGCGCCGTGAACTACTCGGCAGTTTGCCCGCGGCCCCTGCAGCGGCCACAGAATTTGTTTGAATTGCTGAACACAATCCTGCTCACTCGCTCAGTTTTACGCCGGTTTCGGCACGAGTTTCAGGATTCAGAATGTTCAAATCGTCTCGCCTTCTGCTCGGTTTCGCCGCCCTCCTCGGTGCTTCGACGGCCTTCGCCGCGCCGGTCGACCTGGGCCTGGCCAGCGCCTACAGCCTGGTCAGCTTTGGCGACTTCAAGAGCAACAACAACAGCATTGGCGGCAACGTCGCCGTCGCCGGCGATTTCGCGGCCAATGGCTTCGCGCTGAACGGCAAGAGCCTGGTCGTCGGCGGCGACCTCGCCTACCGCAATGGCTCCATCGCCGGCAACGCCTATGTCGGCGGCACGCGCGACACCCAGGGCATGAGCATCAACGGCCAATGGCTCTCCGGCGAGGCGCCGCTGGGCTTCGCCGCCCTGGCTCAGCAGATGGGCAGCCTGTCCAGCGGCCTGGCGGGCCTGGGCGCCACCGGCAGCAGCCAGAGCCAATGGGGTGGCCTGTACCTGTCCGGCACGCAGAGCGCGGTCGAGGTGTTCCAGCTCACCGCCAGCGACTTCACCGGCAACGGCTGGAGCAACCTGGCCAACCTGGCGTACGGCAGCACCCTGATCTTCAACATCGGCGGCAGCAACTTGACGCTGTCCAACGGCATGCTGGGCGGCCTGTCCGGCTACAACGTGCTGCTGAACTTCTACGAAGCCCAGAGCATCACCTTCGCCGGCATCGCGCTGGACGCGAGCATCCTGGCGCCCAACGCCACGGTGAAGGGCGGCAACGGCACCATCAGCGGCAACGTGGTGGTGGGCGACTGGCAGGCGCAGCTGACGCTGCCGGGCACGCGCAGCTTCCAGGCCACCGAGGTGGCCGCCTACAAGCTGCCCGAGCCGATCCAGCCCGAGCGCCCCGACGTGGTGCCGGTGGCCACGCTGCCCGGCGAAGCCGTTGCCGAGGTGCCCGAACCCAGCCAACTGGCCCTGTTCGCGGTCGGCCTGGCCATGCTCTGCATCGCCACGCGCCGGCGCAAGCTGCTGGCTTGAAGCCCTTGGCGGAGGCGCCGCAGGCCGTGCCCTAACATGGGGCCATGCGAACTCCCCTGGTTTCCCGCCGCACCGCGCTGGCGCTGGCCGCGGCCAGCTGCCTGCCGGTGCATGCCGAGCGCAGGAAGCGCTGGCCCACGCGCGACGGTGCCGCGCCCCTGGTCATCGCCCACCGCGGCGCCTCCGGCTACCTGCCTGAACACACGCTGGCCGCCTACGAGCTGGCCGTGCGCATGGGCGCCGATTGCATCGAACCCGACCTGCACCTCACGCGCGATGGCCAGCTGGTGGCCATGCACGACGCGACGCTGGAGCGCACCACCGACGCCGCCACCCGTTTCGGGGCGCGCAACGGCGGCTGGCGCGTGGCCGACTTCTCGCTGGAGGAAATTCGCCAGCTGGCGATGCGGCCGCAAGGCAGCGCCGCACTGAGCGTGGCCGGCTTCAAGCCCAGCAGCGCCCATCCGCTGCGCGTGCCCACGCTGGAGGAGATCATCGGACTGGTGCGCCGGCTGGAGGCCGAAGGCACGCGTGCCATCGGCCTGTATCCCGAAGCCAAGCAAGCCGGCCCGCGCCTGGCCAGCCACCTGCTCAACGTGCTGTCGGCGGCGGGCTACGTGGGCAGCGACAAGGTCTTCCTGCAGTCCTTCGACGCCGACACGGTGCGCGGACTCGGCCGGCGCCAGCAGGCGCTGGGCCTGGGCTACCGCCTGGTGCTGCTCAGCGGTTCGGCGAACCGCCTGCTGGCCATGGACCTGGCCCAGATCGCGGGCTTCGCAAGCGGTGTCGGCGTCAACATCCGCGGCGAGGGCATGTCGCGCAGCTTCATCGCGATGGCGCACGCGGCCGGCCTCACGGTGCACGGCTACACCTTCAACGAGGCGCGTGCGGCCAGCGCCCTGCCCGAGTACCGCAAGTTCATGGGCTGGGGCATGGACGGGGTGTTCAGCAACTACCCCGACCTCGCGCTGCAGGCGCGCGCGGCGGAAAGCCACTTCGTTTGATGCTGTTTTTTTACCCAGTATCATGGCCCTGCCATGGAACTGGACCGCAAGCTCGCCATCCTCGCCGACGCCGCCAAGTACGACGCCTCCTGCGCGTCCAGCGGCACGGCGAAGCGCGACTCGGTGGGCGGGCGCGGCATCGGCTCCACCGAGGGCGCCGGCATCTGCCACAGCTATGCGCCGGACGGCCGCTGCATCTCGCTGCTCAAGGTGCTGCTGACCAACTGGTGCCTGTACGACTGCCTGTACTGCGTGAACCGCGTCAGCAGCAATGTGCCGCGCGCGCGCTTCACGACCGCGGAGGTGGTGCAGCTCACGCTGGACTTCTACCGGCGCAACTGCATCGAGGGCCTGTTCCTGTCCTCCGGCATCATCCACAGCCCGGACCGCACCATGGAACTCGTGGTCGAGGTGGCGCGCAGCCTGCGCGAGGACCACGACTTTCGCGGCTACATCCACCTCAAGACCATTCCCGAGGCCCATCCTGAGCTGCTGGCCCGCGCCGGCCGCTACGCCGACCGCCTGAGCATCAACATCGAGCTGCCGACCAGCGAAGGCCTGGTGGCGCTGGCGCCCGAGAAGGACGGCCAGGCCATCCGCCGCTCGATGGCGCGGCTGCGCGTGCACATCGACGACGCCAAGGGCGAACGCACGGCAGCGCGGCCCACCTCGCTGCCCGCGGTGCGGCCCCGGCCGGCCGAGGCGCCGCGCTTCGCGCCGGCCGGCCAGAGCACGCAGATGATCGTCGGCGCCGACGCCGCCACCGACAGCAGCATCCTCGCCACCAGCGCCACCCTCTACGGGTCCTACCGGCTGCGCCGCGTCTACTACTCGGCCTTCAGCCCCATCCCCGACGCCTCGCGCCAGCTGCCGCCCGCCGCGCCACCGCTGGTGCGCGAGCACCGGCTCTACCAGGCCGACTGGCTGATGCGCTTCTACGGCTTCGCGCACGACGAGATCGCCGGCGGCAGCGACGGCATGCTGGCGCTGGACATCGACCCCAAGCTGGCCTGGGCGCTGGCGCACCGCGAGCGCTTCCCGGTCGACCTGAACCGCGCGCCGCGCGAGCTGCTGCTGCGCGTGCCGGGCCTGGGCGTGAAGTCGGTCGACCGCCTGCTGCTGGCGCGCCGCCTGCGCGTGCTGCGCGTGGACGACCTGGGCCGCCTGGGCGTGCCGCTGCGCAAGCTGCTGCCCTTCGTGAGCGTGCCGGGCGCCACCGCGCGCGGGCTGGACAGTGCGCAGCTGGCGGCCCGGCTGCGGCCCCCGCCGCGCCAGGCCTCGCTGTTCGATGCCCATGCGGACGCTTGAACGGGTGCATGCGGTGCGGCTGGCCGCGCCCGACGACCTGGCCAGCTTCAAGGCCGCGGTGCGCCGCCTCGTTGCGCAGCAGCTGCCGCCCGAGGCCGTGCAATGGCAGCTGGCCGACGCAGGCGACCTGTTCGACGACGGCCCCCACGCGCCGCAAGCCGCCACCGCCGCGCCGTTCCGCCTGCCAGCCGACATGGTGGCGCTGCTCGAAAGCGCCGCGCTGCACCGCGACCCGGGCCGCTTCGCGCTGCTGTACCGCCTCGTCTGGCGCCTGCTGGCCGAACCCGGCCTGCGCGAGGACCCGCTCGACGCCGACCGCCTGCTGGCCGAGCGCATGGCCCGCGCGGTGCGGCGCGACATGCACAAGATGACGGCCTTCGTGCGCTTTCGTCCGCTGCACGGTGGCCGGCACGTGGCCTGGTTCGAACCCGAGCACCACACGCTCATCGCCACCGCCCCCTTCTTCGCGCGCCGCTTCGCGCAGATGCACTGGGCCATCCTGACGCCCGAGCGCAGCGCCCATTGGGACGGCCAGGCGCTGGCCTTCGGCCCCGGCGCGCGCCGCGAGGACGCGCCCGGCCCCGATGCCGGCGAGCAGCTCTGGCTGACCTACTACGCCCACATCTTCAATCCGGCCCGGCTCAAGCCCGCGATGATGCAAAAGGAGATGCCGCGCCGCTACTGGAAGAACCTGCCCGAGGCCCAGCTGATCTCCCCGCTCATGCACGCGGCGGCGCAACGCAGCGGCCGCATGCTCGAAGAAGCCGCCAGCGATCCGCAGCACCGCCGGCCGGCCGCCTCCATCGCGCTGCGCCTGGACCAGCGCCCGGCCGAGACCGCCGCGCCCGACACGCTGGCCGCGCTGCGCCTGGCCACGGCCCAATGCCGCGACTGTCCGATCGGCCAGCACGCGACCCAGGCCGTGCACGGCGAAGGACTGCCGGGGGCGGCCCTCATGCTGGTGGGCGAGCAGCCCGGCGACCAGGAAGACCTGCGCGGCCAGCCCTTCGTCGGCCCGGCCGGCCAGTTGCTGCGGCGTGCGCTGGAGCAGCTGGGCTGGCCGTCCGAGGCGCTGTACCTCACCAACGCCGTCAAGCACTTCAAGTACGAACTGCGCGGCAAGCGCAGGCTGCACAAGACCGCCGGGCAGAAGGAGGCCGCGATCTGCAGCCAGTGGCTGGAGCGCGAGATCGGCCTGGTGCGCCCGCGCGCGGCCGTGGCGCTGGGCGCCACCGCAGCGCGTGCGCTGCTGGGCCGTGCCGTGCCCATCGGCGAGACGCGCGGCCAATGGCTGCGCCGTGCCGACGGCCTGCCCGTCCTGGTCACCCTGCACCCGGCAGCGCTGCTGCGCATGGACGCGCCCGACCCCGAGTCCGCCTTCGCCGGCTGGCTGGCCGACCTGCGCGCGGCCGCGCCTATCATGGCCGCCCCATGAAGAAGACGCTGCTGATCGTCCACCACAGCATGACCGGCGGCACGGCGCAGCTGGCCCAAGCCGCACTGCGGGGCGCGCAGACCGAGCCCGGCGTGGGCACGCGGCTGCTGCGTGCGGAGCAGGCCGGCCCCGACGACCTGCTCGCAGCCGATGGCTACCTGTTCGCCACGCCCGAGAACCTGGCCGCCATCGCAGGCCTCATGAAGGACTTCTTCGACCGCTGCTACTACCCGGTGCTGGACCGCATCCAGGGCCGGTCCTACGCCACGCTGGTCTGCGCCGGCAGCGATGGCAGCAACGCGGCGCGGCAGATCGCGCGCATCGCGACGGGCTGGCGGCTCCAGGCCGCGGCCGAGCCGCTGATCGTCTGCACCCATGCGCAGACGCCCGCGCAGATCCTCGCGCCCAAACAGATCGGCGCGGCCGACCTGCAGCGCGCCGAGGAACTGGGCGCAGGGCTGGCCGCGGGCCTGGCGCTGGGCGTGTTCTGAAGCGCAGGCAGGCGCTGCTTCAGTCCTCGTCCAGCGCCTGGAACCGGTCCGCCAGGAACTCCACCAGCGCCCGAACGGCCGGCAGCAGGCCGCGCCGCGAGGCGAACACCGCGTGGATGATCTCGCGCCGCGGCGCCCAGCCCGGGATCACGTGGACCAGCACGCCGCGCGCGATCTGCTCGCGCACCATCATCGAGGGCAGCTGCACCACGCCCACGCCGGCGATGGCCGCCGCCCGCAGCGCCACCATGCCGCGCGTGACCAGGCGCGGCCGGTGGCGCAAAGCCACCTGCGCGCCGTCGGGCCCGACCAGGTTCCACACATGCTCGTGCTGCGGCAGCCCCAAGTCCATGCTCGGCAGGCCCGCCAGATCGGCCGGCACCGCGGGAATCCCGCCCGACAGCAGCCGCGGGCAGGCCACCAGGCACTGGCCGCGCTCGGCCAGCACGCGCATCACCAGCTCGCTGTCCTCGATCGGCGGCGGGCGCACGCGGATGGCCACGTCGATGCCTTCGCCCACCACGTCCACGCGGCGGTTGGTTTCCTCCAGGTGCAGCTCCACGCGCGGATGGGCGGCGAGGAAGGCCGCCACCATGTCGGCCACGCGTGTGTCCAGCAGCGCCACCGGGCAGCTCATGCGCACCACGCCGCGCGGCTCCGCATGCGTCAGCGCGATGGCCTCGTCCGCGGCCTCGGCCTGCACCAGCATCGCCTTGCAGTGGCCGTAGTAGGTCTGGCCGGTCTCGGTCACGGCAAAGCGCCGCGTCGAGCGCTGGATCAAGCGCGTGCCCAGGCGCTCTTCCAGCAGCGCGATGCGCCGGCTGAGCTTGGACTTGGGCACGCCCAGCGCCCGGCCGGCCGGCGCGAAACCGCCGTGGTCCACCACCTGCACGTAGTAGTAGAGGTCGTTGAGGTCTTGCATCGTTCAAAAAATAGAACGCTGATGGCAAATATCGGCGACTACCGGGAGCGGCGTTCAAATCCTATTCTCTCTCCATCGGCCAGGACCGGTGTCCTGGCGAAGCAAGGAGATGCACATGAAGAAGATCCTCGGTGTCTACAGCGCCCCCCGTCCGCACTGGGTGGGCGATGGTTTTCCGGTGCGTTCGCTGTTCGGCTACGACGGCCTGGGCAAGCACCTGAGCCCGTTCCTGCTGCTCGACCACGCGGCGCCCACGCCGTTCGCGCCGGCCGCACAGCCGCGCGGCGTCGGCCAGCATCCGCACCGCGGCTTCGAGACTGTGACCATCGTCTACCAGGGCGAGCTGGAGCACCGCGACTCCACCGGGGCTGGCGGCCTGATCGGCCCGGGCGACGTGCAGTGGATGACGGCCGGCGGCGGCATCCTGCACGAGGAGTTCCACTCGCGCGCCTTCACCGCGCGCGGCGGCACGATCGAGATGGTGCAGCTCTGGGTCAACCTGCCGGCCAAGGACAAGATGAGCGACGCGCACTACCAGACCCTGCTGGATGCGCAGATTCCCTCGGTGGCGCTGCCGGACGACGCAGGCCGCGTGCGGGTGATCGCCGGCGCGTTCGATGGCCAACGCGGCCCGGCGCGCACCTTCACGCCGATGGACGTGTGGGACATCCGCATCGCGCAAGGCGGCACGGCCCGCTTCGATGCCCAGCCGGGCCACACGCTCGCGCTGGTGGTGCTGCACGGCACGGTGCAGGTCAACGGCGACACCATCGCCCGTGAAGGGCAGTTGGTGCACCTGGACCGCGCCGGCAGCGGCGTGGCCATCGAAGCCAACGGCGACGCCACCGTGCTGTGGCTGTCGGGCGAACCGATCGCCGAGCCCATCGTGGGCTACGGCCCGTTCGTGATGAACAGCCAGACCGAGATCCAGCAAGCCATGGCCGACTTCCATGCCGGCCGGTTCGGCCGGATGGCGGCCTGACATCCGGCGGCCCCGGCAACGAGGCCGTTTTTTCCGCCCGTTCCGGGCCATTTTGCGACCCCAAGGAGAGACACCATGACCAAACCCTATGTCCGACTCGACAAGAACGATGCCGCCGTGCTGCTGGTGGACCACCAGACCGGCCTGTTGTCCCTGGTGCGCGACATCGACCCCGACAAGTTCAAGAACAACGTGCTGGCGCTGGCCGACATGGCCAGCTACTTCGCGTTGCCGACCGTGCTGACCACCAGCTTCGAGAATGGTCCCAACGGCCCATTGGTACCGGAGCTGAAAAGCCAGTTCCCCGACGCGCCCTACATCGCCCGGCCCGGCAACATCAACGCCTGGGACAACGAGGACTTCGTCAAGGCGGTGAAGGCCACCGGCAGAAAGCAGCTCATCATCGCCGGCGTGGTGACCGAGGTGTGCGTGGCTTTTCCGGCGCTGTCGGCCATCGAGGCCGGCTTCGATGTGTTCGTCATCACCGACGCCTCCGGCACATTCAACGAGATCACCCGCCAGGCGGCGTGGGACCGCATGTCGCAAGCGGGCGTGCAACTCATGAGCTGGTTCGGCGCCGCCTGCGAGCTGCACCGCGACTGGCGCAACGACGTGGAGGGTTTGGGCACCCTGTTCTCCAACCACATCCCCGACTACCGCAACCTGATCACCAGCCACACCATGCTCACCCAGGGCAAGTAAGCACGGGAGACCACCATGACCCCCTCCAATACCATCGCCAACTTCAACGGCGCCCGGCCCGTCATCGACGCCGACAACGCGGCGATGCTGCTGATCGACCACCAGAGCGGCCTGTTCCAGACCATCAAGGACATGCCTTTCACCGAGGTGCGCGCCAACGCCACCACGCTGGCCAAGGTCGCCACGCTGGCGAAGATCCCGGTCATCACCACGGCATCGGTGCCGCAGGGACCGAACGGCCCGCTGATCCCCGAGATCCACCAATACGCCCCGCACGCGCAGTACGTCGCGCGCAAGGGGGAGATCAATGCCTGGGACAACGCCGAGTTCGTGGCTGCCGTGCAGGCCACAGGGCGCCGCCAGCTCATCATCGCCGGCACCATCACCAGCGTGTGCATGGCCTTCCCAAGCATCGCCGCAGTGCATGCGGGCTACCAGGTGTTCGCGGTGCTCGACGCCTCCGGCACCTACTCCAAGATGGCCCAGGAAATCACGCTGGCGCGCATCGTGCAGGCCGGCGTCGTGCCGATGGACACCGCCGCCGTGTGCTCGGAGGTGCAAAAGACCTGGCACCGCGAGGACGCGCTGCAATGGGCCGAGGCCTACAGCGCGGTGTTTCCGCCGTACCAGTTGTTGATCGAAAGCTACGCCAGGGCGCAGGAGGTGGCGAAGAACAAAGAACTTCTGGATTCGCAGCGCGCTTGAGCGCCGCGCACTCGGCGTCGCTCAGCGGGCCGGCACGACGTTGGCCCGGCCGTCGCGCGAAGGCACGGGGTCGGACGAGGTCGGTGGTGGCGGCGCACCCTCGGGTGTGACCACGGTGGCGCGGCCGTCCGGCGTGGTCTGCGGTATCTCCGGCGGCGGCCCGCCGCGCGCGGCATCGCGCCGGCGGCCTGCCTCGCGCACGCAAGCCTCGCGCGCCGGGGCCGACAGCTGGCCGCTGTTGCAGATCGCAAGATCGCTTTGGTACACCTGCTCCACGGTGTTGGTCTGGCCCCAGGCGGACCCCGCGCCCGCGAACGGAACGAGCAGTGCGGCGGTGACCAGAGGCAAACGCATGGAAAGAGTGAGCACCGCGGCGCGCCGCCGCCATGTGGGCCTGGGCCGCGTCGGCCTGTCGGACCTCATACCGCAACGGCTGGCCGCGCCGGCACCTGGTGTTCGTAGAAGCAGCGCACGCGCGACACGGGCGCCAGGTAGGCTCGCGCGCTCGCAGGCAGCTGCGCCGGCTTGAGGCTGCGGCGGATCCCTTGCTCCGGCACCGATTCCAGGTCCAGGATGAGGGCCTGGTCGGGCGGCACGGCCGGGTCGTGCACGAGCACGCGCGGCTTGAGCGGGCGCGTGGAGTTGACCGACACCACCAGCGCATAACGCTCGTTGGCCAGTTGCACCACCGAGCCCGGCGGGTACACGCCCATCATGCGGATGAAGGCGCCCAGCACCTCGGCGTCGAAGCAGGCCTTGTGGCGCGCGAAGGTCAGCGCCAGCGCCTCGTGCGGCGTCAGCGCCTGCGCCTGCGCCAGGGGGGGGGGATTGCACAGGCGGTCGTAGCGGTTCACGAGCGCGAGCACCTTGCCGCCCGTGCTCATGTCCTCGCCCTGCACACCGGCGGGAAAGCCGCTGCCATCGGCCATCTCGTGGTGCTGCCCGATGGCCTGCAGCGCCCAGGCCGACAGGCCCATGCGCCGGCCGGTCTTCACGCTCTCGCGCACATGGCTGCGGTAGATGGCCATGTCTTCGGGCGTGTAGCGCTCGTCGCGCATGCGCAGGCGCGCCGGCAACTGCTGCTTGCCCAGGTCGTGCAGCAGCGCGGCGATGCCCAGTTCGGTCAGGCCATGCGCGGGCAGGCCCAGGGCCCGGCCCAGCAGCAGGGCCAGCACCATGGTGTTGGCCGGGTGCGTGGCCTGGCTCTCGCCCGTGCCCTCGGACAACAGGCGGATCGTGGCCTCGCCATCGACCAGGATCTCGGCCACGCAGCGGGCCACCAGCGCCTCGCACTGCTCGCGCATGGCGACGGGCCGTGCGGGCAGTTCCTCGACCACGCGCTGGTACAGCTGCACCACTTCGCCGAAGCGCTGCTCGCAGTGCTGCAGGTTGGCCTGCTGGGTCGCGAGCTGCTGGTGCCGCTGCGCCTGCAGGGCGCGGGCCTCGGCCTGCAGCCGGTCCTGCACCGCGTCCTCGGAGCGCACATCGCCGCTGCTGGAGAGACCGCCGAAATCCGAAGGCGGCTCCTCGGGATCGCTGCGGTCGGGGAAGTAACGCACCTGCGTCAGGCCCAGCGCGCGGATAGTGCGGATCTGGTTGCTCGAGGTGATCTTGAAACTGCCGCGTGGGAAGGGATGGTCCATCCAGCCCAGGTCGAGCTGGATGAACAGGCCGCGCCGGAGTTGACCGACATCGATCAACTGCGAGCTCTTGTCATCCATGGCGAAAACAGCACGCGGCCTGGCATCGGAACATTATGTCGTGGCCATGGCATAGGTCGACACGGCTTGCGCGGTCTGCGCCACAGGTGCCGCCACCGCCCCGAGCCGGAAGCGCTCGACCGCCTGCTGCAGGTTGCCGGCCTGCGACTGCATGCTGCCCGCGGCGGCGGCGGCCTGCTCGACCAGCGCGGCGTTCTGCTGCGTCATCTGGTCCAGCTGCACGATGGACTGGTTCACGTCGGCGATGCCCTGGCTTTGCTCGGTCGAGGCGGCCGTCACCTCGCCGATGATGTCGGACACGCGCTGCACGCTGGCCACGATCTCGCCCATGGTGGCGCCCGCGTCCTTGACCAGCAGCGCCCCCGAGCCCACGCGCGCCACGTTGGTCCCGATCAGCACCTTGATCTCGCGCGCCGCCGCGGCGCTGCGCTGCGCCAGCGAACGCACCTCGCTGGCCACCACCGCGAAGCCACGGCCCTGCTCGCCCGCGCGTGCCGCCTCCACCGCAGCGTTCAGCGCGAGGATGTTGGTCTGGAACGCGATGCCGTCGATCACGCCGATGATGTCGCCGATCTTGCGCGAGCTGGCGCTGATGTCCTCCATCGTGGTCACCACCTGGCTCACCAGCTCGCCGCCCTTTTGCGCCACGCTGGCGGCCGAGCCGGCCAGCTGGTTGGCCTGGCGCGCCGCATCGGCGCTCTGGCGCACGGTCTCGGTCAGCTGCTGCATGTGCGAGGAGGTCTGCTCCAGCGAGCTGGCCTGGCGCTCGGTGCGCTCGGACAGGTCCTGGTTGCCGGCCGCGATCTCGCGCGAGGCCACGGTCATCGCATCGGTGCCGCCGCGCACGTTGGCGACGATGGCGGCCAGGCCCTGCGCCATGTCGCGCACCGCCGCCAGCAGGCTGGCATCGGCGCCGCTTGCCACCTTGATCGACTGCGACAGGTCGCCCTCGGCCATCTGGCGCATCACGTCGCGCGCGTACTGCGGCTCGCCGCCGAGCTGGCGCCAGATGTTGGCGATCAGCAGCCACGAGCCCAGCGCCAGCACGGCGACCACGACGAGACCGCTGGCCACGGTCACCACCACACCGGAACGCACGCCGGTCTCGGCGCGCGCCAGGTCCTCGTCGAAGCTGGTGCCGGCATCCTTCTGCATCGTCCCCAGCTCGGTTTCCAGGCGCTTGAGCGCCGCCTGCATGCGCGGGATGGAGCCGGCCTGGTCGCCCTGCTTGATGCCCAGGAACAGCTGCGCGGTCTCCACGGCCGCGGCGTAGTAGGTCTCGAAGTCGCGCTCGAGCTGCGCTGCCGCCTCGGCCTTGCCGTGGATGGCCTGGATGCGCGCCAGCGTCTTGCGCATGGCGGCGGCACGCTCGGCCGCCTCGTCGAGCCGCTTCTTCTCGCCCTCGGCCACGGCGCTCTGCACCGTGTTGCCCAGGCCTTCGAGCTGGCTGGCGAATGTGTTGGACGCGTCCAGGTAGGGGTGCGAGACGTCCCCGACATGGTCGATCGCACCCTGCGTGCGCGTCGCAAAGAACAGCACCACCGCGATGCCGATGCCGAACAGCACGGCCGCCAGGACGGGCAACAGCACGATGCGTGTTTTCAGATTCATGCCAAGCTCCAGGGTGGCCGCTGCAGCGGCTCCGGCCTGCCGGCACCGGAACCGCCGAGCGGCATGCCGTCAATCCACGTTCAACACCACCTTCACCGAGCCATCGACGGCCGATTTCTCGATGTAGCCGATGGCGTCCGGATTGGCCGCCACGAAGCTCTTCACATCGGCCGCGCTGGCCAGTTCCTTGGGCGGCGTGGCCTTGCCCGAGAACACCAGCCGCGACCAGCCGGCCTTGACCTGGGCCGAGGACTTGCCCGTGACCTTGGTGTAGAACTGCTCGCGCACCGCGGCACTCTCGGGCAGGTCGGCGGCGGCTGCCGCCGCGCCGCTGGGCAACTGGTTGCTCTTGCCCAGGAAGATGCTTGCGACCTGGTCGGCCGTCATGGCCGCCGTGGCGCTTTTGGCGCCGACCACCACGGCCACCTGGGCCTGGGCGGACAACGCGGCAGCGGACAGCGCCAGCGTGCAGAGGATTCTGATGCGGTTCATGCGGCGCCCCCTCAGAACACGAAGTCCACAGCCAGGCTGTAGACGCTGACACGCTTGTCGGAGAAGCTCGGCAGTGCGTTGTAGAACTGGCCGGCGCCGGTGGTCTTGATGCTGTCGATCTGGGCCTTCACGGCGATGTTGCGCATGGCATCCCAGCGCACGCCCAGTCCGATGGTCTTCTGCGGCGTGCTCTGCAGGCCCACCGCGTAATCCACCAGCGCACGCTGCGGCAGAACGGCCGGGATGGTGTTGTTGACGTTGGTGTCGTCCGTCTTGAGCCGCGACAGCGTGGCATAGGGCGTGAACTTGCCGATGCGGTAGCCCAGCGTCGCATACCAGCCCGTGGTGTCGGGGATGAAGGACTTGGTCTTGCGCTTGGTGTACTCGGCCATGGCCACCCAGTTGCCCACGTCATAGCTCAGCCCGATGCCGCTGAAGCTGGCGCGCTTGTCGGTCGGGTCGATCTCGTCGCCCACGCTGGCGAACGGTGTCTGCCGCAGCAAGCTCACAAGCTGGGCGGCCCCGGTCGAATGCACCGTGAGCTTGCCCGTCGCGTGGCCCAGCCGCAGGTTCAGGCCGTCCACCAGCTCCAGCGTGGCGTTGACGCCGACCAGCGACTTGATCTCCACCTTGACCGTCTCGACGGTGGACGAGGCCTTGCCGCCGAAGGCCTGCAGCGTCAGCGTCTTGCCGGCCACGCTGGTCTGCCAGCTCACGTCGGCGCCGTCGAAATGGCTGACCGGCACCTGGCCGTAGACATCGATGGGCGGGCGCAGCCAGGTGTTCGCATAGCCCACGTCACGGAAATCGGACACCGCGAAGAACGGCCCGCCGATGCGCCCGACGCGCAGCGCCAGACCGGGCGTGACCTGCCACTTGGCGAAGGCCCATTCGATGTCGGGCCAGAAGCTGCCGTCGCCATCCTGCTTGCTGAGCACCTGCACCGTGGCCGAGAACTGGTTGTTGAACTTGGCACCGAGCTGCACCCCGAGCTTGCTGTCGACTTCGCCGCTCCAGGACGACTTGTTGCCGCCGCGGACCTGGCCCGGAATCACGTAATCGGCCCCGTCCCTGCTGGTACTCACCAAGCCGGCGGTGCCGAAGCCCGACAGCGAGAAGATCGAATCGGCCTGGCCCTGCGCGTGGGCTCCCGTTCCCAGGCCGGCCAACGCCGCTGCGGCGACCATGCCAAGCTGAAATCTCATGGCGTACTCCTTCGATGAACTGCGCAGCGTGCAAGGCCCGTGCGGCGACGAGTGCACCCTGCGATTCGCGCAGGCGGTCAGCGCGAGACCGGCAGCGCTCTGGCGATCCGACCATTCAGCGGCCGGTACGTATCGATGGCGAAACCAGGTGCATGTGTGCTATTTCTTGTAGCCCCCTTTCGTGCATGCATGCTACGTGGCAGGACTTCAGCGATGACATGCATCCCCCGGCCGGCTGTCGCCTCCAGAATGCCGGTCATAGACAGATGGCGACGAGGCGACTGCACCTGGCGCATTGCATGCCGCCGCCATGTGGCGGCGGTGTGGTGCCAGCAGGAGCGCAGTTGCTTACCGCGGCAGGCACCAGGGCGCCTGTGCGTGCACAAGGCCGTGCCACAGCGCCCAGGAAGAACTGCCCAGCAAGGCCAGGCCGGCCAGGCGCGTGCCCCAGGCCGAGAGTGCCTCCGCCCGACCGGCCAGCACGCCGTGCGGCCCGCCGGCCAGCGCCGGCAGGCGCAGCACCAGCCAGGGCGCCGCCCACAGCGACAGCGCGGAACCGGCCGCGAAGGCCAGCATGGCGCCCGCACCACGGGCCACATCGCCCGCGAGCGCCGCCGTCAGCAGCGCCGCCTGCAGCAAGCCGCAGGGCATCAGCGCCCAGGCCAGGCCCACAAGGAAACTGCCGCCACGCCGCGGCGCCAGCGCGCGCACGCGCTGCCACAGCGCCCGGCTCTGGCGTTCCAGCCAGGCCGGCTGGCGTGCCTGCAGCAACAGCACCAGCCCCAGCGCGATGGCGGCCAGGTGCACGAAGCTCCAGAGTGGCCGCAAGGCCACGCTGGCGCCGCCCAGCCAGCCCAGGCCCTGCATGGACCAGGCGGCCAGCGCGCCCATGGCCGCGTAGCCGGCGGCCCGGCCGGCATGGAATTGCGCCAGCGCGCGGCCGCCCTGCGGCCCGGCGGCGCGGCCGATGCCAGCACAGGCCGCGCCGCACATCAGCGCGCAGTGCGGGCCGCCGGCCAGACCCATCAGCAGCGCCGTCATGCCCAGTTCGGCGGCCATCTCAGTTATCCATTGCGCTGGCGCGCCACCCGCAGGACACGAAACTGGGACGCAAGCCACTGCTCCGAAGGCCGCGGAGCAGGCCATGCCAGCGGACGCCGCGGAACGGGCTCTGCCCGGCCGCTGGCGGCGCCCCTGGAGGGGGATGGAATGGCTGCACGCAGTGAGCCGTTCAAACGGGGTGGTTCCATTACAGGATGCGCGAGAAGCGCGCGCGGGTGCGGTCGGCCTGCACGTAGCGGTCGAACACCATGGCCACGGCGCGCACCAGGTACCAGCCCGTCGCCGTGACCTGCAGGCCCTGGGCGTCGATCTGCACCAGGCCGTCGTCCTGCAGCACGCGCATCTGCTCCAGTTCGGCTCTGAAATACTGGCGGAAGTCGATCAGCCAGGCCAGCTCGACGGGTTCGAACTGCAGCGCGCCCTGGCACATCAGCGCCATGATCACGCTGCGGCGCAACAGGTCGTCGCGCGTGAGCGCCAGCCCGCGCACCACGGGCAGCGCACCCTGGTCCAGCAGGTCGCAGTACTGCTCCATGGTCTTGGCGTTCTGCGTGTAGCTGGCGCCAATCTTGCCGATGCCCGACACGCCCAGCGCGATCAGGTCGCAATCGGGCTGCGTGCTGTAGCCCTGGAAGTTGCGGTGCAGCCGGCCCTGGCGCTTGGCCACGGCCAGCGCGTCGCCGGGCAGCGCGAAATGGTCCATGCCCACGTAGACGTAGCCGGCGGCTTCGAAACGCGCCAGCGCCGCGCCCAGCATGGCCAGCCGCGCCGCGCCGTCGGGCAGCTGTTCGGCATGGATGCGGCGCTGCGGCTTGAAGCGCTCGGGCAGGTGCGCATAGCCATACAGCGCGATGCGTTCGGGACGCAACGCGACGACCTGCTCCAGCGTCTGCGCGAACGAGGCCGGGGTCTGCAGCGGCAGGCCGTAGATCAGGTCCACATTGATGGACTCGAAGCCCAGGCCGCGCGCGCTGTGCACCAGCTGCTCCACCTGGGCGTAGGGCTGCACGCGGTGCACGGCCTTCTGCACGGCGGGGTCGAAGTCCTGCACGCCGAACGACAGCCGGTTGAAGCCCAGCGCCGCGAGGTGCTGCAGCCGCGCAGCGTCCACGGTGCGCGGGTCAATCTCGATGGCGTATTCGCCGCCCGGCGCCAGCGCGAAGCGGCTGCGCAAGAGGTCCATGAGCCGGGCCAGTTCGGCATCGTTCAGAAAGGTCGGGCTGCCACCGCCCAGGTGCAGCTGCGAGACCGGCTGGCCTTCGCCCAGCGCGGCCACGTACAGGTCGATCTCGCGCGCCAGGTAGTCCAGGTAGGGCGCGGCCCTCTCATGGCGCTTGGTGATGATCTTGTTGCAGGCGCAGTAGTAGCACAGCGACTCGCAGAACGGGATGTGCACGTACAGCGAGAGCGGCAAGGCCCGCCCCGCCCCGCCGTGGCGGCGCTGCGCCAGCGCCTGCTGCAGGTCGTCCGGGCCGAAGGCCTCGACGAAGCGGTCGGCCGTGGGGTAGGAGGTGTAGCGCGGGCCGGGCCGGTCGAAGCGCTGCAGCACCTCGGTGGGAATGGCGTGGGCAGCAGGGCAAGCCAGTGGAGTCGTCATGGGAAATCCTCAGACTCTGGACTGTGCCTGCGTCGACCTGACCAGACCTTGATCAAGATCAAGCCTTTGTTCGCTCATTTTTGAGACAATTTGCGTCACGTCATGAAAGGACGCCATGCTGCCGCACACCATCAAAGTCGCCTGTTCCAACTGCAACCTGCGTGAGCTGTGCATGCCCATGCAGCTGGACCAGCAGGAACTCGAGCGCATCGACGAAGTGGTCGCGACGCGCAAGTCCGTGAAGCGCGGCGCCACGCTGTTCCACAGTGGCGAGAAGTTCGTCTCGCTCTACGCGATCCGCACCGGCTTCTTCAAGACCACGGTGGCCACCGACGACGGCCGCGAGCAGGTGACGGGCTTCCAGATGGCCGGCGAGATCATCGGCCTGGACGGCATCGTCAACGACAAGCACAGCTGCGACGCCGTGGCGCTGGAAGACGCCGAGGTCTGCGTGATGCCCTTCGACCGGCTCGAAGAGCTCTCGCGCGAGGTCAACGCGCTGCAGCACCACGTGCACAAGATCATGAGCCGCGAGATCGTGCGCGAACACGGCGTGATGCTGCTCCTGGGCAGCATGCGCGCCGAGGAGCGCGTGGCGGCCTTCCTGCTGAACCTGGTCAAGCGCCTGCATGCCCGCGGCTTCTCGCGCAGCGAACTCGTGTTGCGCATGACGCGCGAGGAGATCGGCAGCTACCTGGGCCTCAAGCTCGAAACCGTGAGCCGCACCTTCTCCAAGTTCGTGGAGGACGGCACCGTCGAGGTCAAGCAGCGGCACCTGCGCATCCTCGATGCCGATGCGCTTGCCCGCATCGTCAATCCCCAGGTCTGCCACTGACCGTCTCCGGTGTCGCCAGCAGCAGCGTGAGCGCGCTGCCCGCCATGGCCACCACCCAGAACGCGAAGAAGCTCGCGGTGTAGACCGCCATCGCCGACCAGTCCAGCGCCCGGCCCAGCCAGTGCAGGTCGTGCGGATCGACCAGCGCGAACACGATGATCTCCAACACGCCGGCGGCCAGGAAGGCCGGCCAGGCGATCCACATCCAGCGCCGCGCGGCCATGGCCTGCCTCAGCGCCGCGCCGGCACGCCGCCGGTCGCCGCGTGGTTGCGCCCCGCCATCGCGGGCTGCAGGTCGAAGGCATCCTCGGCCGCGACCTGCGCCGGCGGCGCCGTGACCACCGGGTCGGCCCCGCGGAAGGCGATCACCGCCGTCGCGATGCCGGCTACCACGACCACCAGCGGGCCGCCGATCACCATCCAGACCATGCCGTAGCGCCACCAGGGGCGCACGACGCGGCTCGCTTGCTGTTGTTCTTGCATCAGAGTCTCCTCACCGGGGAACCAGGAACACGGACTTCTCGCGCACCTGCTCGTTGCCGTCCAGCATGCGCAGTTCGAAAAGGATGGGGTGCGAGCCACCGGCCGCCCCGCCCTGCTGCAGCGGCAATTGCAGGCGCACGGCGACCCAGCGCGAGGCCGTGGCGTCGACCTCGACCTCGGGCTCGGATGTGACGACGAGCCCGGGCAGCCCGCTCGCGGCGATGGCGAAGCGCTGCTGCGACTCGGTGGCGTTCATGATCTGCAGCCGGTAGACGTTCTCGATGGCGCCGCCGGCCACGATGCGCGCCATGGCACCGCGGTCGCGCACCACGTCCACCTTGAACGGCGTGCGCAGCGCCAGGCTCACGGCCAGGCCCAGCGAGATCGCGAGCAGCACGCCGGCATAGACCAGCACGCGCGGGCGCAACACCCTGCGCCAGATCTGCGCGCGACTCCAGCCCTTGGCCAGCCCTTGTTGCGTCGTGAACTTGACGAGGCCGCGCGCGTAGCCCATCTTGTCCATCACGCCGTCGCAGACGTCGGCGCAGGCGCCGCAGCCGATGCACTCGTACTGCAGGCCCTTGCGGATGTCGATGCCGGTCGGACAGACCTGCACGCACAGCGTGCAGTCGATGCAGGCACCCAGGCCGCGCGCCGCCGCGTCGGCGTTGCGCGGGCGGCTGCCGCGCGGCTCGCCGCGGGCGCTGTCGTAGCTCACGATCAGCGTGTCGCGGTCGAACATCGCGCTCTGGAAGCGCGCATAGGGGCACATGTACTTGCAGACCTGCTCGCGCAGGAAGCCGGCATTGCCGTAAGTGGCCAGGCCGTAGAACAGCACCCAGAAGACCTCCCACGGGCCCATGGTCGTGGTGATGAAGGACATGGCCAGCTCGCGGATCGGCGTGAAGTAGCCCACGAAGGTGAAACCGGTCCACAGCGCGAAGACGATCCAGGCGGTGTGCTTGAACCACTTCTTGACGAACTTCTCCATCGACAGCGGGGCCGCATCGAGCTTCATGCGCGCACCGCGGTCGCCCTCGATGCGCCGCTCGATCCACAGGAAGATCTCGGTGTACACCGTCTGCGGGCACGAGAAGCCGCACCACAGCCGGCCAGCCACGGCCGTGAACAGGAACAGCGACAGGGCCGAGATCACCAGCAGGCCCGCCAGGTAGATGAAGTCCTGCGGGTACAGCACCAGGCCGAAGATGTAGAAGCGCCGCGCCTCCAGGTCGAACAGCAGCGCCTGCCGCTCGCCCCACTGCAGCCAGGCGGTGCCGTAGAAGGCCAGCTGCGTGAGCCAGACCAGGGCCCAGCGCCAGTTCTGGAAGAAGCCCGCGACGGTGCGCGGGTAGACCGTCTTCTGGGCCTCGAACAGCGGGACCAGTTCGGACTCGGGCTGGATGGGAATGAGCTTGCGCTCCGCGCTCATGGCAGCCTCAACGGTTCGACAGGCCCCAGACGTAGGACGCCAGCACGCGGATCTGCTCCGCGCTGAACTTGCCTTCCTGCGCCGGCATCTGGTTGGTCTTGCCGTTGTTGACCATGGCGACGATGGCCTCCTCGCCCCAGCCGTGCAGCCAGATGTCGTCGCTCAGGTTGGGCGCGCCCAGCAGCGGATTGCCCTTGCCGTTGCTGCCGTGGCAGGCCGCGCAGACCGTGAACTTGGCCTTGCCCAAGGCGGCGCGCACCGAGTCGTGCGGGCCATTGGACAGGCTCAGCACGTAGTGCGCCACGTTGCGCACGTCGTCCGGCGTGCCCACCGCCGCGGCCATGGGCGGCATGGTGCCGATGCGGCCCTTGGCGATGGTCTCGGCGATCTTCTCGGGATCGCCGCCCCACAGCCAGTCGCCGTCGGCCAGGTTCGGGAAGCCCTTGCTGCCGCGTGCGTCCGAGCCGTGGCACTGGGCGCAGTTGTTCATGAACAGCCGCTCGCCGATGGCATGGGCCTGTGCGTCCTTGGCAATCTCGGGCACAGGCATCGCGGCGTACCTGGCGTAGACCTGCGCGGTGGTCTCCTTGTGCTTGGCCACGTCGGCCGCGTGCTCGCCCACCGAACTCCAGTTCAGCGTGCCCGGCTTGTCGCCCAGGCCGGGGTACAGCACCAGGTAGAGCACGCCGAACACCACGGTGATGACGAACATCCACACCCACCAGCGCGGCAGCGGGTTGTTCATCTCGCGCAGGTCGCCGTCCCAGACATGGCCGGTGGTGTTGTCGCCGGTCGGCGAGACGCGCGCCTTGCCGGCGCCCCACAGCAGCAGCACGCAGCCGAGGATGCCGCCCAGGGTCACGGCAATGATCGCGATGGACCAGAAGCCGCTTGTGAAATCGCTCATGGTGTCCTCTTACTCCTGCTCGAAGGGCAGTTGCGCTGCCTCGTCGAACGATTGCTGGTTGCGGCGCGACCAGGCCCAGGCCCAGATCGCAATGAAGGCGATGAACGAGGCCACGGTGGCCACGGAACGCAGGGTGTTGATGTCCATGGTCCAGTTCCTCACTTCACGGCCAGGCCGAGCGACTGCAGGTAGGCGATGGTGGCCTCCATCTCGGTGCGGCCCTTCACGTCGGCCGGCGCCTTGGCGATCTCTTCGTCGCTGTAGGGAACGCCCAGGCGGCGCAGCGCGCGCATGTTGGCGGCCAGTTGCGCGCCGTCGATCGTGGCCTTGTCCAGCCAGGCGTAGGCCGGCATGTTGGACTCGGGCACCACGTCGCGCGGGTTCAGCAAGTGGATGCGGTGCCACTCGTCGTTGTACTTGCCGCCCACGCGGTGCAGGTCGGGACCGGTGCGCTTGCTGCCCCACTGGAACGGGTGGTCGTAGACGAACTCGCCGGCCAGCGAGTGGTGGCCGTAGCGCAGCGTCTCGGCCTGCAGTGGGCGGATCATCTGCGAGTGGCAGTTGTAGCACCCCTCGCGCAGGTAGACGTCGCGGCCGGCCAGCTGCAGCGCGGTGTAGGGCTTGACGCCTTCGATGGCGACCGTGGTGGTGCGCTGGAAGAAGAGCGGCACGATCTCCACGAGGCCGCCGACCAGCAGCACCAGCAGGATCAGCACGATCATCAGGAAGTTGTTGGTCTCGATGCGCTCGTGCGCACCGGGCTTGTCGAGGTTCTGCGACATGGTTGTTCTCGTGCGTGGGTTCAGTGGGCTGCCACGGGTTGCGGGATCACGACCGTCGCGGGCCTGGCGTTGAGCATGGTCATGACCATGTTCCAGGCCATCACCAGCATGCCGCCCAGGTACAGCAGGCCGCCCAGCAGGCGCACCGCGTAGAACGGGTACGTGGCCTTGACGGACTCGGCGAAGGTGTAGGTCAGCGTGCCGTCGGCGTTGACGGCGCGCCACATCAGGCCCTGCATCACGCCGGCGATCCACATCGCGGCGATGTACAGCACGATGCCGATGGTGGCGGTCCAGAAGTGCAGCTCGATGGCCTTGACGCTGTACATCTGCTTCTGGCCGAACAGGCGCGGGATCAGGTAGTACAGGCTGCCCATGGTGATGAGCCCGACCCAGCCCAGCGCGCCCGAGTGCACGTGGCCCACGGTCCAGTCGGTGTAGTGGGAAAGCGCGTTGACGGTCTTGATCGACATCATCGGGCCCTCGAAGGTGCTCATGCCGTAGAACGACAGGGCCACGATCAGGAAGCGCAGGATGGGGTCGTCGCGCAGCTTGTGCCAGGCGCCCGACAGCGTCATGACGCCGTTGATCATGCCGCCCCACGAAGGCGCCAGCAGGATCAGCGAGAACACCATGCCGACCGACTGCGTCCAGTCCGGCAGGGCCGTGTAGTGCAGGTGGTGCGGGCCGGCCCACATGTAGGTGAAGATCAGCGCCCAGAAGTGGACGATGGACAGCCGGTAGCTGTAGACCGGGCGCTCGGCCTGCTTGGGAATGAAGTAGTACATCATCCCGAGGAAGCCCGCCGTGAGGAAGAAGCCCACGGCGTTGTGGCCGTACCACCACTGCACCATCGCGTCCTGCACGCCGGCATAGGCCGAGTAGCTCTTCCAGAAGCTGGCGGGCATCTCGGCGCTGTTGACGATGTGCAGCAGCGCCACGGCGATGATGAAGGCACCGTAGAACCAGTTGGCCACGTAGATGTGGCGCACCTTGCGCGTGCCGATGGTGCCGAAGAACACGATGGCGTAGGACACCCAGACCACGGCGATCAGCACGTCGATGGGCCACTCCAGCTCCGCATACTCCTTGCCCGTGGTGTAGCCCAGCGGCAGCGTGATGGCGGCGGCCACGATCACGGCCTGCCAGCCCCAGAATGTGAACGATGCGAGCCAGCCGCCGAACAGCCGGACCTGGCAGGTGCGCTGCACCACGTAGTAGGCCGTGCCGAACAGCGCGCTGCCGCCGAACGCGAAGATCACTGCATTGGTGTGCAGCGGCCGCAGCCGGCCGTAGCTGAGCCATGGAATGCCCAGGTTCAGTTCCGGCCAGGTCAGCTGCGCGGCGATGATGACGCCCACCAGCATGCCCACCACCCCCCACACCACGGCCATCACGGAAAACTGGCGCACGACGGCGTCGTTGTAGACCGCGGCCGGGCTCGTCGATTGATTCATCGCTGCCTCTCTTGAACGCTTTTTCAGCACTGCGGGGCAGTGTCGGACGGGGCCGGCAGGGGCGCTTTGATGCATGTCAAGCGACATGCAGGTGCCGCACGGCACCCGGGCCGCGCCCTACACTGCGGGCCCGATCCGAGAACCGACGGCATGTCCACACCCCACACCGACCCGCCGCGCTACCTCAGCGTGGGCGAGGTCGCAATGCGCAGCGGCGTGGCGGTGTCCGCGCTGCACTTCTATGAATCCAAGGGGCTCATCAGCAGCGTGCGCACCGAGGGCAACCAGCGCCGCTTCACGCCCGGCGTGCTGCGCTACATCGCCATCGTCAAGGTCGCGCAGCGCGCGGGCATTCCGCTGGAGGAGGTGCGCCAGGCCCTGGGCGAGTACCGACCCGAGGTGCGCGTGACGGCCGCGCAATGGCGTGCCGTGGCCTCGCGCTGGCGCCGTGCCATGGACGAACGCATCCTCCAACTGCAACGCCTGCGCGACGAACTGGACAGCTGCATCGGTTGCGGCTGCCTCTCGCTCAAGGACTGCCCGCTGCGCAACCCGGGCGATGCGCTGGCCCAGCAGGGACCAGGGCCGCGCATCCTGGAACGCCCTCTGCGTTGAGCTGCGCCGCCCGCCTGGCCACGCGCCACTGGCGCGGCGGCACCACAGCGAATAACCCTGCCGCTTGACCTCAAGTTCACTTGAGGTCTTACAAACGCGGTCGACCGCCAGGCGCCGGGCACGTTGCCCCGCCTGCAGCGGCAGGGAGAACACAAGATGCAAGAACCATTGCCGGACGCCGCGCGCGTCCGCAGGCCCGCCGCGTGGAAGGCGCTGGCCACCGTCGCGGTCGCGGCGGCGCTCGTGGCCGCCGCGCTGGCCGCCTGGCGCGCCAGCCGCCCCGCCCCACCCGCCTGGTCCGGCGGCGCCCCGATCGATGTGGCGGCCACCACGCTGCAGGCCGAGACCGCGCCGCGCACGCTGCAGGCCCTGGGCGAGCTGCGCGCCGTGCGCCAGGTCATGCTGCCGGCCGAGGTGGCGGGCCGCGTGGCCGCGATCCGTTTCGAGGCCGGCCGCACGGTGCAGGCCGGCCAGCTGCTCGTGCAGCTGGACGACGCGACCGAGCAAGCCGACCTCGCCGCGGCCCAGGCCCAGGCGGCCTTCGCGCGCCAGCAGCTCGCGCGGGCCCATGCGCTGGCGGCCACGGGTGCGCTCGCGCAGGAGGTTCTGCAGCAGCGCCAGGCCGAGCACGACCAGAGCGCGGCCCGGGTGCTGCAGCTGCAGGCACGCATCCGCCAAAAGCGCATCGAGGCGCCGTTCGCGGGCGAGCTCGGCCTGCGCCGCATCGACCTGGGCCAGTACCTGCAGCCCGGCGAGGCCGCCGTGAGCCTGACCGATCTCACCAGCCTGCAGGTGAACTTCGACCTGCCGCAGCAGGAACTGGGCAACGTGCGCGTGGGCCAGCCGCTGCTGCTGCACAGCGGCGCGCCGGACACCGCGCCCGTGCGGGCCCGCGTCAGCGCGGTCGAACCCCAGGTGGGCCGCGACACACGCAGCGCGACCGTGCAGGCCACCGTGCCGCGCACGTCCCACGCCCACCCCGGCCTGCGGCCCGGCATGTACGTCACGGTGGCGCTGGAGCTGCCGCCCGAGGCCGGTGCGCTGCTGCTGCCGGCCACGGCCGTGATGACCTCCTCCTCGGGCGACCAGGCGCTGCGCGTGCGCGCGCCCTCGGCCGATGGCATCGGCCAGGCCGAGTTCGTGCCCATCACGCTGGGCCGGCGCATCGGCGAACGCGTGGTCGTGGCGCAGGGCCTGGTGGCCGGCGACGTGGTCGTGACCGAGGGCCAGCTGCGCGTGCAGCCTGGCAGCGCGCTGCGCGTGGTGGCGGCTTCGTCGGCTTCGGCCGCGCAGAGTGGAGGCCAGCCATGAGCACCGCCGGGCCGCCCCAAGGCGCGCAGCGCGAAGCTTCATCCACAGGCTTCACCGACCTGTTCATCCGCCGCCCCATCCTGTCGGTCACGCTCTCGGCCCTGATCCTGCTGACCGGCCTGGCCGCGCTGTTCTCGCTGCCGATCCGCCAGTACCCGCAGATGGAGAGCGCCACCATCGTCGTGGCGACCAGCTACCCTGGCGCCTCGCAGGAGGTCATGCAGGGCTTCGTCACGACGCCGCTGGCCCAGGCCATCGCGAGCGCGAGCGGCATCGAGTACCTGTCGTCCACCTCCACACCGGGCCGCAGCGAGGTCAAGGCCAAGCTGGTGCTCAACGCCAACGCCGACCGCGCCATGACCGAGGTGCTCGCCAAGGTGCAGCAGGTCAAGTACCGGCTGCCCCAGGGTGCCTTCGACCCCGAGATCCGCAAGATCACGGACGGGGTCTCGGCCGTGCAGTACCTGGACTTCTCGAGCCCGCAGCAAAGCATCCCCGAGATCACGGACTTCATCGCGCGCGTGGTGCAGCCCATGGTCACGGCCGTGCCGGGCGTGGCCTCGGCCGAGATCCTGGGCGGCCAGACCTATGCCATGCGGCTGTGGGTGGACCCCGTGCGGCTGGCCGCGCGCGGGCTCACGGCCGCAGACCTGGCCTCCGCCCTGCGCGCCAACAACGTGCAGGCCGCGCCGGGCGCGTTGCGCGGCGCCGACACGTTGGTGCCGATCACGGCCGCGACCGACCTGCGCAGCGTGCAGGACTTCCGCGACATGGTGCTCAAGCGCGGCCCTGCCAGCGTGGTGCGCCTGGCCGATGTGGCCACCGTGGAACTCGGCGGCCAGAACGACAACAGCAGCTTCCTGGGCGACGGCCAACGCTCGGTCTCGCTCGGCATCGCGCCCACCCCCGACGGCAACCCGCTTCAGATCGTGCGCGGCGTCAACGCGCTGCTGCCCGAACTGCAGCGCGCCGCGCCGCCCGGGCTCGCGGTCGGCAACGTGTTCGACACGGCGCGCTTCGTCAACGCCTCGATCGACGAGGTCCTGCAGACGCTGCTGGAGGCCGTGCTCATCGTGGTCGTCGTGATCTTCCTGTTCCTGGGTTCGCTGCGCGCGGTCGCCATCCCCGTGGTCACGATCCCGCTGTCGCTGGTGGGCACGGCCGCATTGATGCTGGCCTTCGGCTTCTCGCTGAACCTGCTCACGCTGCTGGCCATGGTGCTCGCGATCGGGCTGGTCGTGGACGACGCCATCGTCGTGGTGGAGAACATCCACCGCCACATCGAGGAGGGGCTGTCGCCCGCCCACGCGGCGCTGGTCGGCGCGCGCGAGATCGTCTGGCCCGTGGTCGGCATGACGGTCACGCTGGCCGCCGTCTACGCGCCCATCGGCCTCATGGACGGACTGACCGGTGCGCTGTTCAAGGAATTCGCGTTCACGCTGGCTTGCGCGGTCATCGTCTCGGGCGTGGTGGCGCTCACGCTGTCGCCGATGATGAGCAGCTTCCTGCTGCGCCGTGATCTGTCGGCAGGCCGGCTCGCGCACCGCATCGAGCAGGCCATGCAGGCGCTGGCGGCCCGCTACGGGCGCCTGCTGGGCCATGCGCTGCAGGCGCGCGCAGCGGTGCTGCTGGCCTGCGTGCTCGTGTGCGGCGGCATCGTGGTGATGTTCCTGGGCGTGCAGCGCGAACTCGCGCCGGCCGAGGACCAGGGCTACGTGTTCGTCGCGGCGCGCGCGCCGCAGTACGCCAGCAAGGACTACACCGAGCGCGCGGGCCACGCGGTCGAGGCCTTGTTCCGCCAGCTGCCGGACTACCAGAACAGCTTCTTCACGAGCGGCACGAACGGGCAGAACAACGGCTTCGGTGGCGTGGTGCTCAAGCCCTGGGCGCAGCGCGAGATGGCGGCCAGCCAGGTCGAGGCCCAGCTCAACGCCCAGGCCGGCAGCGTCACGGCGGCGGCCGTCACGGCCTTCCAGGCCGCGCCGCTGCCGGCCGGCAGCGACGGCCTGCCCGTGCAGATGGTGCTGCGCGCGCCGGTCGCGTTCGCCGAGCTGCACCAGGCCCTGGAGACGCTCAAGGCCGCGGCCCGCGGCAACGGCCTGTTCGCCTACGTGGACAGCGACCTGGCCTTCGACAGCGCCCAGGCACGCCTGACGGTGGATGCGGCCAAGGCCGGCGAGATGGGCGTCAGCATGGGCGACATCGCCGACACGCTGGCCGTGCTGGTCGGCGAGAACGTGATCAACCGCTTCAACTGGTTCGACCGCTCCTACGACGTGATCGCCCAGGTGCCGCGCGCGCAGCGCCGCACGCCCGGCGACCTCACGGGCTACTACGTGCGCGCGGCGTCGGGCCAGCTCGTGCCGCTGGCCACGCTGGTGCAGGTGCAGGTCCGGCCCCAGGCCAACCGGCTGCCGCAGTTCAACCAGATGAACGCGGTCACGCTGTCGGCCGTGCCCATGCCCGGCGTGACCATGGGCCAGGCCGTGGACTTCCTGCGCGGCCAGCCGCTGCCCGCGGGCGCGCAGATCGACTGGCTGTCCGACAGCCGGCAGTTCGTGCAGGAAGGCAACCGGCTGCTGCTGTCCTTCGGCTTCGCGCTCGTGGTGATCTTCCTCGTGCTGGCCGCGCAGTACGAGAGCCTGCGCGACGCGCTCGTGATCCTGGTCACGGTGCCGCTGGCCATCTGCGGCGCGCTGCTGCCGCTGTGGCTGGGCTACGCCACGATGAACATCTACACGCAGATCGGCATGGTCACGCTGATCGGCCTGATCTCCAAGCACGGCATCCTGATGGTCTCGTTCGCCAACGACATCCAGCGCCAGGACGGGCTCGGGCCGCTGGCGGCCATGCACAAGGCGGCCGTGATCCGCATGCGGCCCGTGCTCATGACCACGGCCGCGATGGTGGCCGGCCTGCTGCCGCTGCTCGTGGCCAGCGGCGCCGGCGCGGCCAGCCGCTTCGCGATCGGCGTGGTCGTGGTGTCCGGCATGCTGGTCGGCACGCTGTTCACGCTGTTCGTGCTGCCCGCGGTCTACGCGCTGCTCGCGCGCGACCATGGCGCGCAGGCGGCCTCGCCGCGTGCCCGCGCGCTGGCGCTGGCATCCGCGCAAACGGAGGTGCGCCATGTCTGAGCACCGGCTGCTGCGCCCCACCGCCACCACCCTCGCCCTGGCCCTCGCGCTGCTGGCCGCCGGCTGCTCCTTCGTGCCGGCCTACGAGCGCCCGGCCACGCCGCTGCCCGCGCACTGGGACACGCAGGCCGCCGCCACGGCCGCGGCGCCGCCCTCCCCCGCAGCCATGCCGACCTGGCAGGATGTCGTGGCCGACCCGCAGCTGCGCGCGCTGGTCGCGCGGGCGCTGGCGAACAACCGCAGCCTGCGCCAGACCCTGCTGGACGTGCAGGCGGCCCGCGCGCTGTACCGCGTGCAGCGCGCCGAGCAGTTGCCCGGCCTGCAGGCCGAGGCCGGAGGCCAGCGCCAGCGCCAACCCGAGGACCTGCGCACGCCGGGCACGCCCGCCGTGCAGAGCATCCTGCAGGCCGGCGTGGGCCTGGCCGCGTTCGAGCTGGACCTGTTCGGCCGCGTGCGCGCGCTGTCCGACGCTGCGCTGCAGGAGGTCCTGGCCACCGAGGAGGCCGCGCTCGGCGCGCGCGTGAGCCTCGTGGCCGAAGTCGTCCAGGCCGCTGCGGCGCGCCAGGGCGCGCAACAGCGCCAGCAGCTGGCCCGCCAGACGCTGCAGGCGCGCGAGCGCGCGCTGGACCTCGTGCTGCAGCGGCAGGCGGCGGGCGCGGCCACCGCGCTCGACGTGCAGGAGGCCCGGGGCCTCGTGCATGCGGTGGCGGTCCAGCACGAGCGCATCGCGCGCGAGGAGCGCCAGGCCGGCCATGCGCTCGCGCTGCTCGTGGGCGATCCGGGCGGCGTGCCGGCCACCGGCGACGGCCCGCTGCTGCGGCAGGATCTTGGCGCGGGCCTGCCCTCGGAGCTGCTCGCGCAGCGGCCCGACATCCGCGCGGCCGAGCACCGCCTGCGTGCGCGCAATGCCCACATCGGCGCGGCGCGCGCGGCCTTCTTCCCGCGCATCGCGCTGACCGGCCTGTTCGGCAGCGCGAGCGCGGACCTGTCCGGCCTGTTCAGCGCGGGGCAGCGCAGCTGGTCGTTCGCACCGCAGCTCACGCTGCCGCTCTTCGACGGCGGCCGCAACGCTGCCAACCTGGACCTCGCGCTGCTGCGCAAGGACCAGGCCGTGGCCGCCTACGAGCTGAGCATCCAGACGGCCTTTCGCGAGGTGGCCGACGCACTGGCGGCCACCGAGACGCTGCGGCGCGAGGAAGCCGCGCAGCGCGCGCTGGTCGACACCAGCCGCGAAGCCCTGCGCCTGGCGCAGGCGCGCTGGCAGAGCGGCGCCGACGACCACCTGCGCTACCTCGACGCCCAGCGCAGCGCGCTCGCGGCGCAGATGGACTGGATCGCGGTGCACACCGCGCACCAGATCGCGCTGGCCACGCTGTTCCGCGCGCTGGGCGGCGGCTGGCAGGCCGCGGCCTCCTCCTGAATCCCTTGTCCCACCAACCTGAAAGGAAACCCCATGGAACACCAACTTCCCCCTCTGCCGTACGCCATCGATGCGCTGGCACCCCACTACTCCAAGGAAACGCTGGAGTTCCACCACGGCAAGCACCACAACGCCTACGTCGTGAACCTGAACAACCTGCAACAGGGCACGGAGTTCGAGAACCTGACGCTGGAAGAGATCGTCAAGAAGTCCAGCGGCGGCATCTACAACAACGCGGCCCAGATCTGGAACCACAGCTTCTTCTGGAGCTGCATGAAGCCGGCCGGTGGCGGCGAACCCAGCGGCAAGCTGGCGGACGCCATCAACGCCAGGTGGGGCAGCTACGCCGCGTTCAAGGAAGCCTTCGTCAAGTCCGCCGTGGGCAACTTCGGTTCGGGCTGGACCTGGCTGGTCAAGAAGGCCGATGGCTCGGTCGACATCGTCAACACCGGCGCCGCCGGCACGCCGCTGACCACCGCCGACAAGGCACTGCTGACGGTCGACGTCTGGGAGCACGCCTACTACATCGACTACCGCAACCTGCGTCCCCAATTCGTCGAGACCTTCCTCGACAAGCTCGTGAACTGGGCGTTCGCACAGGCCAATTTCGGCTAGTCGCGCAGGATGCGCTCGCCCTCGGCTTCGATGTCCTCGAACTGGCCGCGCTCGATCGCCCACCACAGGCCGCCGAGGATGCAGAAGACCAGGACCACGGACAGCGGAATCAGCAGGAACAGGATGTCCATCAGGGGCTTTCGGTGGCGGGGCGCGCCAGATGCACAGGTGCGGGCGGCTCCTGCGCATTCTGCGCGTCCGGCGGGGCCGAGGCCAGGCGCAGCGCATTGAGCACCACGAGCAGCGAGCTCACCGCCATGCCCAGGCCGGCCAGCCAGGCCGGCATCCAGCCCGCCACGGCCAACGGCACGCTGACCGCGTTGTAGAACGCGGCCCAGGCCAGGTTCTGGCGCACCACGGCCATGGTCCGGCGCGCGAGCGCCAGCGTGTCGGCCACGGCCATCAGCCGGCCGCCCGGCACCACGAAGTCGGCCTGGGCCTGGGCCAGCGGCACGGACTGGCCGAAGGCGAAGGACACGTCGGCGCCCGCCAGCACCGGGCCGTCGTTGAGCCCGTCACCGACCATGGCACTGTGCCGACCCTGCCGCTGCAGCGCGCGCAGGGCCTGCAGCTTGTACTGAGGCGAGCACGCGCCGCGCGCCTCGCCGATGCCAAGCTGCGCAGCGACACGCGCCACGGCCGCGTCCGCATCCCCGGACAGCAGCTGCACCGCCACGCCCATCTGCGCGAGCCGTTGCACCGTGGCCGCCGCATCGGCGCGCAGGTCTTCATGCAGCACGAAGGATGCCAGCATGCCCTGCTCGTCGGCCAGCCAGGCCATGGTCTCGGCGCCAGGCGGCGCCGCGATGCCGCAGTGCGCGGCCGAACCCAGGCGCAGCACACCGGGCCAGGGCCAGCCGTTGCGCAACAGGCGCCCGCGCAGGCCCAGTCCGGGTTCCTCGCCGAGGTCGGTCACCTGCCACTGCTCCACGTGCGCGCCGCCCTGCCCGGCCGCCGCGAGCGCGCGCGAGGCCGGGTGCAGCGAGTGCGCGGCCAGCGCCGCGGCCATGGCCAGCGCCTGCGCGCGGTCGATTCCGGCGCGGGTCTGCACGGCGCCCAGCACGAGCGCATCGCGCGTGAGCGTGCCGGTCTTGTCGAAGACCACGGTATCGACCTGCGCCAGCGCCTCCAGCGCCTGCAGCCGGCGCACCAGCACGCCGCGGCGCGCCAGCGTCCCGGCCGACGCGAGCATCGCGGCCGGCGTGGCCAGCGAGAGCGCGCAGGGGCAGGTCACGATCAGCACGGCCACGGCGACCATGAGCGCGTGGCCAGGGTCGTGGCGCCACCAGAACAGCGCCGCGCCCAGTGCCGCCAGCAGCACCACCAGCAGGAAGGGCCGCGCGATGCGGTCGGCCAGCTGCGCCAGGCGCGGCCGCGAGCGCGCCGCCTCGTCCATGAGCGCGGCGATCTCGGCGAAGCGCGTGTCGGTGCCGGCGGCCGTCACGCGCACGCACACGGCCGCCGCCAGGTTGTAGCTGCCGGCCAGCACGCGCGCACCCGGGCCGCGCGCCACGGGGCGCGACTCACCGGACAGCAGGGCTTCGTCGACCAGCGTCTCGCCGTCCAGCACCAGCGCGTCGGCCACGAAGGCCTCGCCGGGCCGCACGTGCAGCACGTCGCCCACCACCACGCGGTGCGCGGCCACCTGTTCGCGACGTCCGTCCGCGCCCTCGCGCTCCACGCCTTCGGGCAGGCGCTGCAGCAGCAGGTCGAGCGCGCCGCCCGTGCGGTCGCGCAGGCGCGATTCCAGCCAGCGGCTGCCGAGCAGGAAGAACACGAACATGGTCAGCGAATCGAAATAGACCTCGGCGCCGAAGATGCCGTCCGGCTCGAAGGTGCCCCAGCTGCTGACGACGAAGGTGATGAGGATGCCCAGCGTGACGGGCGTGTCCATGCCCACGCGACGCAGGCGCAGGTCGCGCAGCGCAGCCCGGAAGAACGGCCCGCACGAGAACAGCATGACGGGCAGGCTCAGCACCCAGGCGGCCCAGCGCAGCAGCGCCTGCGCGTCGGCCGAGATCTCGCCGGGCGCCGCGGTGTACGCGGGCCAGGCGTACATCATGACCTGCATCATGCACAGCCCGGCCACGAGCCAGCGCCACAGCACCAGCCGGGCTTCGCGCCGGCGCTCGGCGCGCAGCGCGAGGTCGGCCAGCGGCACGCCGCGGTAGCCGGCTCGGCGCACGGCCGCGAGCCATTGCGAGGGCCGCGCCTGGCCCGCGCGCCAGACCACGCGCGCGCGCCGGCTGGCCGCGCCGACGTCGGCCGCCAGCACGCCGGGCACGGCGCGCAAGGCCTCTTCGACCGTCAGCGCGCAGGCCGCGCAGGTCATGCCCTCGATGGCCAGGCTGGACTCCCAGGCGCCGCTGCCATGCTCGCCTGACGGGCGGCTGAACGCGGCCCATTCGCCGGGGTCGTCGATCCAGTCCAGGCCGCGCGGCACGGCGGGCGGCGCAGGTTCCGCGGCAAACGAGGGGCTGGACAGCATGGCTCCTAGCGTAGCCAGCACCTATTCCCCACGTCTTGACGTACATCAACCCATTCCGGCGCAGGCCGCCTATGCTGAACACACCACTTCAAAGGAGAAACACCATGTACCAACGCATCCTTGTTGCCACCGATGGTTCGGAGTTGTCGCAAA
Organism: Pseudorhodoferax sp. LjRoot39; assembly: GCF_964253035.1. Taxonomy (NCBI): domain Bacteria; kingdom Pseudomonadati; phylum Pseudomonadota; class Betaproteobacteria; order Burkholderiales; family Comamonadaceae; genus Pseudorhodoferax; species Pseudorhodoferax sp. LjRoot39. The sequence goes on from NZ_CAXUQL020000001.1 coordinate 5,614,957, forward strand.
AAGCCGTCGACAGTGCGCTCGACCTGGCCGCCAAGCTCGGCGCGGCCGTGGTCGCCGTGAAGGTGGTGCCGCCCTATCCGCACAGCTACTTTGACGGCGCGATGGCCATCGACCTGAAGGAGATCGAGCGCACCGAGGCCAACTGGAAGGCCGCCGCGCTCAAGGACCTGGAGGCCGTGCAGTCCGCCGGCGTGCCCAGGAACGTCACCGTGACGCCCGTGGTGGTGCGCGGCGACCAGGTCTCCGAGGCCCTGATCGCCACCGCGCAGAAGCACCACTGCGACCTGATCGTGATGGCCTCGCACGGCCGCCGCGGCGTGAGCCGGCTGCTGCTGGGCAGCGAGACCCAGCATGTGCTGACGCACTCGCACATTCCGGTGCTGGTGCTGCGCTGAACGGGGTGGCGCAAGAACTGGGGTAGATTCCCCGAGAACCGCGGCGATCGCCGGATCGCCCCGGTCCTCGTGTCGGTTCGGCTCGCCCGTGGCGGCGAAGGGAGTCTGCCTGGATGTCGGTCCTGGGTCTGCAGCGTGCACAACTGGTGGCAAGCGTCTACGAAGCCGCCCTCGATCCTTCGCGTTGGGGCGGCTTCCTGTCCGAACTGGTGTTCGCGACGGGCTCCACCACCGGCATCATCTGGGGCCATGATTTCAGCCAGCGCACCGTCACCGTGCCGGGCCGGACCAGCGACACGCTGTTCTGCTCGGTCGGTTTCTCCGAGCAGGCGCTGGCGCAGTTCGACGCCCACTACGGCGCGCTGAACGTCTGGCTGCAGAACCCTGCGCTGCATGTGGGCGGCACCGTGGTCCACGGCGAGATGCTGTTTCCGAACAGCCAGCTCAAGAAGACCGAGTACTGGGCCGACTGGCTGCGGCCGCAGGACCTCTTCTACTCGTCCGCCGCGATCGTCGAACGCACGCCGGACCGCTCGCTGAACGCCACGGTGTGCCGGCCCGAGGGCGCAGGCCCCTACAGCGCCCAGGAGCTGGGCATCCTCGCGGAACTCATGCCGCACCTGCAGACCGGCTTCGCCCTGCACCGCAAATTCCGCGACCTGGACGTGCTGGCCGGTGCCTCCACCGCGGTATTGGACCGCATGCCCCTGGGCGTGGCGCTGTTCGACGAGTCCGGCGCCCTGGTCCACCACAACATCCGTGCCAAGCAGCTGCTGGCCGAGTCCAGCGACATCCTGGCCGTGCGCGGCGGCCGGCTGGTCTGCAGCCGCCCGCGCGAGAACGACAGGCTGGCCGCGTTGCTGCGCGCCGCCGTGCGCACCGGCCTGGCGGAATCCGGTAGCGCCGGTGGCGCCGTGCGGCTGCAACACTCCGGCGGCGACACGCTGCATCTGTTCGTCACACCGCTACCCTCCTGGTCCGGGCCGTTCGGGCTGCGCGCTGCGGCGGCTGTCTTCCTGAGCCGGCCCGACGGCAGCATAGGCGCGTTGGCCAAGGCCTTGCAGCAGGTCTACCAGATGACGCCGGCCGAATGCCGCCTGACCGAGGCGCTGGTCAATGGCCTGTCCGCCAAGGAGTACGGCGCGCAGGCCGGTGTCTCCATCAGCACGGTGCGCACGCAGATCCGCACGGCCACGGCCAAGGTCGGTGCACGCCGCCAGGTGGACCTGGTGCGCACGGTGCTGCTGGGGCCGGCGGCGCTGTCGCGGTCGGCCGAGCTCTGGTGCTGAGGCCGCGCCGGTCCTCACTGCGCCAGGAAACCCCCATCCACCGCGAGCACATGGCCCGTGACCATGGAAGCCGCGGGGCTGGCCAGGAACAGCACGGCATGCGCAACCTCGTCGGGCTCGGCGAGCCGGCGCAGCGGCGTGACATCGCGGATCCGTTGCATCACCTCGGGCATGGACTCCAGCTGGCCGATGAAGCCCGTGCGCGTCCAGGTCGGCGCAACCGCGTTGACGCGGATGCCCTGCCCGGCCCATTCCACGGCCAGCGCGCGTGTCATGTTCACGAGCCCGCCCTTGGTGGTCTGGTAGGAGATGTTGGGGTACAGGCCGCCGCCCGACATGCCCATGATGGACGCCATGTTCACGACGCTGCCGCCGCCGGCCGGCATGAAGCGCGCGGCCTCGCGCGCGCAGACGAAGGCGCCCGTGAGGTTGACCGCGACGACCTGGTTCCATTCGGCGATGTCCAGCTCCTGCGTGGACTTGCGGACCGCCGTGCCGGCGTTGTTGACCAGGATGTCGATGCGGCCGGTCTGTTGCGCGATGGCGGCCATGGTCTGCGCCACAGCGGGTGCATCCGCGACGTCCAGACCGAACGCCAGCGCACCGGCGATGTCGGCCGCCACCCGGGCCGCCGCCTCGGCGTCGCGGTCGACCACCACCACGCGCGCGCCGGCCGCCGCCAGCAGTTGCACGCAGGCCAGTCCGATGCCGTTGGCACCGCCAGTCACGACGGCCACCTGGCCGTCCACGCGGAATCGATCGAGGCTGGCTGGCGCTGTCATCGCAGGTCCTTGTCTCTGGAGTGGCGACGATGATAGCGACGCCACCTGTGCGTCACGCAGCCGGGGCCAGCGACGGCGCGACGTGGCGCATGGCGCGCTCCACATAGTCCTCCTTCTCGCCCACCGGCGCCACGTAGTGCATGGCCTCGCGCGCGGCGGCCTCGCCCTGCAGCCGCGCGATCAGCCAGCAGGCCAGGTACTGCGAGGCCAGGCAGCCGCCGGCCGTGGCCACGTTGCCGCGCGCCACGAAGGGCTGCTCCAGCACGGCGATACCAGCCTCCTGCACCCAGGGTTTGGTGGTCAGATCGGTGCAGGCCGGCAGGCCCTGCAGCAGGCCCAGCCGCGCCAGCACCAGCGTGCCCGAGCATTGCGCGGCCAGCAGCTGGCGTGCCGGATCCAGCCGCAGCTGCGCCATCAGCGCGGCATCGGCCACCACCTCGCGCGTGCGCACGCCGCTGCCGACGACGACGGCATCGGCCGTGCAGGCCTGCGCCAGCGTGGCCTGAGCCTGCAGCACCACGCCGTTCATCGAGCGCACAGACGGCATGGGGCTGGCGATGGAGACGCGCCAGCCCGGCGCCTTGACGCGGTTCAGGATGCCGAGCGCGATCAGCGAATCGAGTTCGTTGAAGCCGTCGAAGGTCAGGATGGCGATGTGCATGGTGTGAGCCGTGGGGTTGCAGATGCTGCCATGCTAGGCACATCACTCAATACAATCAAAAAATTGTATTGAATACATTGGGGTGCCCGATGGTCCAGGCCCGCTACAAATCCGTGGTCGATGCGCTCGCCGCCGAGATCCGCGCCGGCCACCTGGCGCCCGGCACGCGGCTGCCCACGCACCGGCAGCTGGCCGCGCGCGAGGGCCTGGCGCTCGTGACGGCCACGCGCGTCTACGCCGAGCTGCAGGCCATGGGCCTGGTCAGCGGCGAGGCCGGGCGCGGCAGCTTCGTGCGCGAGGCCGCGCTGCCGCCCGGCCTGGGCATCGACCAGCAGGCCACGGCGGCCGGCATGGTCGACCTCAACTTCAACCACCCCGCCCTGCCCGGCCAGGCCGAGTTGCTGCGCGCGGCGCTGCGCCAGCTGGCCGCGGCAGGCGACCTCGACGCGCTGCTGCGCTACCAGCCGCACGGCGGGCGGCCGCACGAGCGCGCCACGGTGGCCCGGCACCTGGCGCTGCGCGGGCTGGCGGTCGCGCCCGAACAGGTGGCCATCGTCGACGGCGCCCAGCATGGCCTGGCAGTCACCGTGATGGCCCTGCTGCAGCCCGGCGACGTGGTGGCCGTGGACGCCCTGACCTACCCGGGCTTCAAGCTGCTGGCCCAGGCGCACCGGCTCGAACTGGCGCCGCTGCCGGCCGCTGGTGCCGGCCCCGACCTGGACGCGCTCGCAGCGCTGTGCCAGCGCCGCCGCGTGCGCGCCGTCTACGCCATGCCCACGCTGCACAACCCGCTGGGCTGGGTCATGGGCCTGGTCCGACGCCGCCAGCTCGTGGCCATCGCGCGCCGCCATGGGCTGCTGCTGATCGAGGATGCGGCCTATGCCTTCCTCGCGCCCAGTCCGCCCGCACCGCTGGCCGCGCTGGCGCCCGAATGCACGGTCTACGTGTCCGGCCTGTCCAAGAGCGTGGCCACGGGCCTGCGCGTGGGCTTCGTCGCCGCGCCTGCGGACTGCATGGCGCGCATCGAACGCGCCATCCGCGCGACGACCTGGAACACGCCCGGCGTGATGACGGCCATCGCCTGCGGCTGGATCGAGGACGGCACCGTGCTGCGGCTCGAAACCGGCAAGTGCGCGGACGCCGCCGCGCGGCAGGCGCTGGCTGGCCAGGCGTTCGCCGGGCTGCGCCCGGTGCGACATCCGCACGGCTACTTCGTCTGGCTGCCGCTGCCCGCGGAACAGCGGGCCGACAAGGTGGCGCAGGCCCTGCTGCACGAAGGTGTGGCGGTGTCCACGGCCGAGCCGTTCTCGGCCGGCGGGCAGGTGCCGCATGCGCTGCGGTTGGCCCTGGGATCGGTGCCGCTGGACGCGCTGGGCACGGCCCTGGCCACGGTGCGCCGGGTGATCGACGCACAGCCGCTCTGACCGCCCCCCGGTCAGGCCGCGTCCGGCAGCAGCAGAATCTTGCCCACGCTCTGCCCCGATTCCATGCGCCGGTGCGCCTGGGCGGCCTCGGCCAGCGGGTAGCGGCTGTCGATCACGGGCCGGACGCTGCCATCCGCCAGCGCGGGCAGCCAGCGCGCGGCGAAGCGCTGCACCATGGCCTGCTTGACCGCGGGCGGGCGCGACTTCATCACCGTGCCGAAGATCTGCAGGTGGCGGAACAGCAGCAGGTCCATCGGCAGGGGTGCTGGCTCGGCGCCGCCCAGCAGGCCCACGACGACCAGGCGGCCGCCCGGCGCGAGCGAACGCAGGTTGCGCTCCAGGTAGGGCGCGCCGACGAAGTCGATCACCACGTCCACGCCCTGGCCCGCGGTCTCGCGCGCCACGACGGCCTGGAAGTCCTCGCCGCGGTGGTCGATGAAGACATCGGCGCCGAAGCCCGCCACGGCCGCGCGCTTGTCGCCGCCGGCCGTGGCGAACACGCGCGCACCGGCCGCATGCGCCAGCTGCACCGCGGCCGAGCCGACGCCGCCCGCCGCCGCATGCACCAGCACCGATTCGCCGGCCTGCAGCCGGGCCAGGTGGAACAAGGCCTCGTGCGCGGTCACGAAGACCTCCGCCACCGCGCCCGCATCGGCCAGTGCCAGGCCCGGCGGCACCGGCATGGCCATGCGGTGGTCGATGCGCGAATACTCCGCGTAGGCACCGCCGCCCACGATGCCCATCACGCGGTCGCCCACGGCGAAGCCCTGCACCTGCGGCCCGGCCTCCACCACGGTGCCGGCGATCTCCAGGCCCATGGTGTCTGCGTCGCCGAAGTGGGCGCGTCCATAGGCGCCCTTGCGGTGCGCGATGTCGGCACGGTTCACGCCGATGGCGGCATTGCGCACCAGCAGGTCGTGCGGGCGGAGTTCGGGGCGCGGGACGGCGCGGGCCACGAGCACTTCGGGGCCGCCGAAGTGGTCGAAGACGATGGCTTGCATGGTGAGGTGTGTCATGGCTGCGCAGCTTAGGCCCGGACAGCGCATGCAAAGCGCAGCGATTCCGCTCTACAGTGCTGCAAATCTGCATCACCACAACAGCCATGAACTGGGACGACGCCCGCATCTTCCTCGCCGTGACGCGCCAGCCTTCTCTGCGCGCGGCGGCGCGCAGCCTGGCCATCGACCAGGCCACGGTGGGACGGCGCCTGAATGCACTGGAAGCCGAGCTCGGCGCCAAGCTGTTCCTGCGCGCCCGGGACGGCTACCTGCTCACCGCGGCCGGCGAAGCCGCGCTCCACGCGGCACGGCGCATGGAGACCGCGGCCCTGGACCTGCGCAGCAAGATCGAGGGCCAGGACGAGCACCCCGCGGGGCTGGTGCGCGTGACCAGCTCGGACACCATCGCGGCGGAGTACCTGCTGCCCGCCATCGCCCGCCTGCAGCAGCGCTGGCCGCAGATCCGCGTGGACCTGGAGGTCTCCACCCAGGTGCTCAACCTCGGCCGGCGCCAGGCCGACATCGCCCTGCGCAACGTGCGGCCCGAAGCGCCGGACCTCGTGGTGCGCCGCGTGGCGTCCTGGCCCGTGGGCCTGTTCGCCAGCGCCGCCTACCTCGCACGCTACGGCGAACCCCGAGCCGAGGACGAGCTGCGCGGCCACCAGGTCGTGGCCTACGCCCCCTACCTGGAGAACAAGGCCTGCGCGACCGTGGCCGAGGTGCCGGCACGCCAGGCCCGCATCGCGATGGCGGTCAACTCCAGCCTGCTGCTGCGCAAGGCGGTCGCGGCCGGCATCGGCCTGGGCGAGATGCCGGTGCGCATGGGCGAGCGCGACGGCCTGGTGCGCGTGTGGCCGCAGCGCCGGCGTGCGGCCGACCACGAGGTCTGGCTGGTCATGCACCCGGATCTGCAGCGCACGGCGAGGGTCAGGGCGACGGCGGAGTTTCTGGTCGAGGCATTGGGGGCATCTGGTGACCGAGCGGCGCCTTTGTCCGTGACTGTTGGTGGGCCGGCGGGAGATGTGAATGGCAGCTGAGCGCCCATTGCTCTCCTTCGATCAACAGCCCTGAACGGCCGCTGCGAGCGCCCGTTGCCCTTGCCTTCGGCCGTGCCGACCACGGTGGGCTGCGGGTCCAGCGCGTCGAAGGCGCAGTTCGCGCTATTGGCGCTTCGTGCCCTGGGTGTTCTGACCCACGCTGCCTGGACGCACGGCAGTTCACACATTCACAACATACATTTTATATCTCCATATATTATGTGACCCGTAAACAAAGAACTGCCATGCCCTCCGCCCGCGTCCTCATCGATCCCGAAGCCCTGCGCGCAGCCGCAGGCACGGCCGTGGCCACGCTCAAGGTGCTCGCCAACGAAGACCGGCTGCTGCTGCTGTGCCAGCTCTCGCAGGGCGAGATGTGCGTGAGCGACCTGGAGGCCACGCTGGGCATCCGCCAGCCCACGCTGTCGCAGCAACTCGGCGTGCTGCGCAACGAGGGCGTGGTCGAGACGCGCCGCGAAGGCAAGCAGATCTTCTACAGCGTGGCCGACAGGAACCTGCTCAAGGTGTTGGAGCTGCTGTACCGCCTCTACTGTCCCAAGGAGTGACCCCACCATGACCATCGCCTGGAACGCCTTCACGCCCTATGCCGCATTGGCAGGGGGCGCCCTCATCGGTCTGGCGGCCGCCATCTTCGTGCTGTTCAACGGCCGCATCGCCGGCATCAGCGGCATCCTGGGCGGGCTGCTGCGGCCCGCGTCGGGCGGCGTGGGCTGGCGGCTCGCCTTCCTGGCCGGGCTGGTCGGCGCACCCCTGGTCTACGCGCTGGTCACCGCCCTGCCCCGCCCGCAGATCGACGCCGGCTGGGGCGCACTGGTCGCCGCCGGCCTGCTGGTCGGCGTGGGCACGCGCTACGGGTCGGGCTGCACCAGCGGCCACGGCGTGTGCGGGCTGTCACGCCTGTCGCCGCGCTCGCTGGTGGCCACGCTGTCCTTCATGGGCGCGGGCTTCGCCACCGTCTACGTCATCCGCCACCTGCTGTCCGCCTGAGGAGCACGCCATGCCCATCATCACCGCCCTGCTCGCCGGCCTGGTCTTCGGCCTGGGCCTCATCCTCTCCGGCATGGCCGACCCAGCCAAGGTGCTGGGCTTCCTGGATCTCGCCGGGGCCTGGGACCCGTCGCTGGCGCTGGTGATGGCCGGCGCCATCGCCGTCGGCCTCGTGGCCTTCACGCTGGCCAAGAGCCGCACGCGCAGCCTGCTCGGGCTGGAGATGCAGTTGCCCCAGGGCAGCCGCATCGACCGGCGCCTGGTCGGCGGTGGGCTGCTGTTCGGCATCGGCTGGGGCATCGCCGGCTTCTGTCCGGGGCCCGCGCTGGTGGCCCTCGGCATGGGCGAGGCCAAGGCCGCCGTGTTCGTGCTGGCCATGCTGGCCGGCATGGGGATCTTCGAGCTGCTGGAGCGCCGGCCGGCCGGTCCGTCCGCCCCCGCCCAGCCGGCGCGGTGAGCGCCGCGGTCGCAGGCAGCTGGCTCGCGGTGCTGGCGACGCTGGCCCTGGTGCTGCTGTACGAAGCCGTGCTGGTGCTGCTGCAGCGCCGCCGCCCCGGGCAGGTGGCGTGCTCGGCGCATGCGCGCTTGCGGGAGGACTGGTTCCTCGCCGTGTCCGCCGCCAAGGGCTCCGAGGTGCTGGCGGTGCAGACGCTGCGCAACTCGCTGATGTCGGCCACCATGCTGGCCTCCACCGCCGCGCTGGCGCTGATGGGCACGGTCACGCTGGCCGCGCCCTCGCTGCACGCCATCGTGGACCACGCAGCGGACGTGGCGTCTCTCACCCTGGTCACGCCGCGCCTGCTGCTCGAACTCGTGCTGCTGTCGCTGCTGTTCGCCTCGCTGGTCTCCACGCTGATGGCCGTGCGCTTCTACAACCACGCGGGCTTCGTCGGCGGCATGCCGGTGGATTCCGAAGCCCGCGTCCGCTGGACGCCGCTGGGCGTGCGCTACGTGCGCAAGGCCGGCCTGCTGTACGGCTTCGGGTTGCGGCAGCTGGTGCTGGTGGCACCCGTGGTGGCAGCCATGCTGCACCCGTTCGCCGGGCCGGTCGCGGCGCTGGTGGTGGCATGGGTGCTGTATGCGTTCGACCGGGTGGCCGCCGAGTCGCAGGGCATCGGGGACGCCTGAACGCCCCTCATCCCAACCCCAGCGCCTTGAGCCGCCGGTACAGGGTGCGTTCGCTCAGGCCGAGCTGTTGCGCAAGTTGCTTGCGCGTGCCGCGCAGCGTGGCCACGGCGTGGCGGATGGCGGCCTCGTCCACCTCGGCCGCAGCGCCTGGAGCCGGTGCCACGGCGGCGGCAACGGCCTGCGGCGGCACGGCACCCAGCGACGGCGGCAGATGCGCCACGCGCACCACCCCGTCGTCGGCGAACAGCCGCGCGCGTTCCAGCACGTTGCGCAGTTCGCGGATGTTGCCGGGCCAGGCATGGGCCTGCAGCCGCGCCATGGCGGCCGGCTCCACCACCAGCCGTGGCTGGCCGGCGGCAGCGCGCTGCAGGAAGGACTGCACCAGCAGCGCGATGTCGTCCAGCCGCTCGCGCAGCGGTGGCAGCGCGATGGGGAAGGCGCTGATGCGGTAGTACAGGTCCTGGCGGAAGCGGCCGTCCTCCACCATCTGCTGCAGCGGCTTGTGCGTGGCCGCCACGAGGCGGAAGTCCGACTGCAGCGTCTCCAGCCCGCCCACGCGGCGGAAGGTGCCGGACTCGATCAGCCGCAGCAGCTTGACCTGCATGGCCAGCGGCACGTCGCCCATCTCGTCGAGGAACAGCGTGCCGCCCTGCGCCGTCTCCACCAGGCCGGGCTTGCGCGCATGGGCGCCCGTGAAGGCGCCCTTCTCGTAGCCGAAGAGTTCGCTTTCGAACAGCGTCTCGGTCAGGCCCGAGCAGTCCACCACCACGAAGGGGCCGCGTGCGCGCGGGCTGGCCTCGTGCACGGCACGCGCGAACAACTCCTTGCCCGTGCCCGACTCGCCCAGCAGCAACACGGGCAGCATGGACGGCGCCACGCGCTGCACGGCCTCGATGGCGGCGTTGAAGGCGGGCGACTGGCCCACCAGGCCCTCGCCGCTGGGCCGTGCCGAGGCGCTGCGCACCGTGGCCAGGCGCTCCACGTAGGCCACCACCTCGCGCCGCGCATCGAGGATGGGGCGCAACTCCACATCCACATGCTCGGGGCCGCGCGGCGTGTGGTGGATGTGCAGCACGCGGTCCGGCCCCTTCTGCTCCAGCGCCTTCTTCATCGGGCAGTGCTCGCCGGCCTGGTCGCAGGGCACGTCGTAGTGGTGCGAGACGCGGTAACACTTCTCGCCCAGGTAGGGCTTGCCCACGGCGCCGAACTGGCGCTGGTAGGCGGTGTTGGCGGCCAGGATGTGGTAGCCGGGGTCGAGCACGATCATGGGCTGGGCCTCGTGCTCGAGGTAGGACAGCAGGGCCTGCATGGGGGCGGCGGTGGGCGTGTCGTTGTCGTGCGGCATGGTCGTGATTGTGCGGCGGGACTGCCACGTCTGACACATGACTGCCATATGACTGCCAAAACACTGCCAGATCTCGACTGCCAAGTTACCCCGTCACGGCCTCGCCCATCAGCACCTCAGAAAGTTCAATCACATCAACCACTTGCAGGAGCCGCCTGCAAATACCCGGCTGGCATGCCTCTTGATATGGGTAATGCACCGCTGCCCTGCGTGCAGCACAACCCACCCCAAGGAGACCCCACCATGAAGACCAATGCAGGCACCCTGGACCGCACCCTGCGCATCGTCGCCGGGCTTGCGCTGATCGCCCTCGCCGCCACCGGCACGGTCGGGCCGTGGAGCTGGATCGGCGTGGTGCCGCTGCTGACGGGCGCCATCGGCAACTGCCCGCTCTACAGCCTGCTGGGCATCAACACTTGCCGCGTCCGGAACTGAGCCCATGCCCGCCCGCCCCACCCTGCAGGTCGAAGGCTTCTTCGACGAAGCGACCTCCACCGTCAGCTACATCGTGCTGGACCAGGCGACGATGCAGTGCGCCATCGTCGACAGCGTGCTGGACTACGACCCCAAGTCCGGCCGCACGGCGCACGCCAGTGCCGACAAACTGATCGCCCGCGTGCGCGCACTCGGCGCCAGCGTGCAGTGGCTGCTGGAGACACATGTGCATGCCGACCACCTCTCGGCCGCGCCCTATCTGAAGCAGGCGCTGGGTGGGCGCACCGGCATCGGCCAGCACATCACCACCGTGCAGAAGGTGTTCGGCGGGCTGTTCAACGCGGGCGAGGGTTTCGCGCAGGACGGCCGCCAGTTCGACCACCTGTTCGCCGACGGCGAGACCTTCGCCATCGGCGCACTGCAGGCGCGCACCATGCACACGCCCGGCCACACGCCGGCCTGCATGACCTACGTGGTGGGCGACGGCACGCAGAGCGCCGGCTTCGTGGGCGACACGTTGTTCATGCCCGACTACGGCACGGCGCGCTGCGACTTCCCCGGCGGCGACGCGCGCACGCTGTACCGCAGCATCCACCGGGTGCTGAGCCTGCCGCCCGAGACAAAGCTCTACATGTGCCACGACTACCAGCCCGGCGGGCGCGAAGTGAAATTCGTCACCACCGTGGCCGAACAACGCGAGGCCAACATCCACGTGCGCAACGGCATCGGCGAGGACGCCTTCGTCGCCATGCGCCAGGCCCGCGACGCCACGCTGGCCATGCCCGTGCTGATCCTGCCCTCGGTGCAGGTGAACATGCGCGCCGGTGAACTTCCGCCGCCCGAGAACAACGGCACGCGCTACCTGAAGATCCCGCTGAACGCGCTCTGACCGCCGCTCGTCCACAACAACACGCAACGGAGACAGCCCCATGGACATCCGCCCCCTGACCGACGCGCTCTCGGTCTCCCCGCAGATCACGGCCGCCGACATCGAGGCCGTGCGCGCGGCCGGCTTCCAGGCCATCGTCTGCAACCGCCCCGACGGCGAAGGTGCCGACCAGCCCGGCTTCGACGAGATCGCGCGCGCCGCCCATGCCGCCGGCCTGCAGGCCCACTACCTGCCCGCCGAATCCGGCAAGGTCACCGACGCGCAGGGCGCCGCCTTCGGCACGTTGATGGAGCAGTTGTCCAAGCCCGTGCTGGCCTTCTGCCGCACCGGCACGCGCTCCACGACCATGTGGGCGCTGTCGCAGGCCGGCCGCCTGCCGCTGCCGCAGATCCTGGAGACCGCCGCGCGCGCCGGCTTCGACCTCAAGGGCGTGGTGCGGCGCATCGCCAACGGCGGCAGGACGCCGGTGGAGGTGGCCGACGCCGCGCACGCCGTGCTCATCGTGGGTGGCGGCGCGGCCGGCATCGCCGTGGCCTCCAGCCTGCTGGCGCGCGACCCGAAGCTGGACATCGCCATCATCGACCCGGCCGACGTGCACTACTACCAGCCGGGCTGGACGCTGGTGGGCGCCGGCGTGTTCGACGCGGCCAGCACCGCGCGCACCCTGGCCAGCGTGCTGCCGCCCGGCGTGCACTGGCTCAAGGCCGCCGTGGCCGCCTTCGAGCCCGAGCGCAACGCCGTGGTGCTGGACGGCTGCCGTGTCGTGCGCTACGAACAGCTCGTGGTCTGCCCCGGCCTCAAGCTGGACTGGCACGGCATCGAAGGCCTGACCGACACGCTGGGCCGCCACGGCGTGACCAGCAACTACCGCTACGACCTGGCCCCCTACACCTGGGAACTGGTGCAGCAGCTCGCGCGCGCCAGGGGCGGCCGCGCCATCTTCAGCCAGCCGCCCATGCCCATCAAGTGCGCGGGCGCGCCGCAGAAGGCCATGTACCTCTCGGCCGACCACTGGCGCAGCGCCGGCGTGCTGCCGGCCGTGGACATCCAGTTCTGCAACGCCGGCGCCGTGCTGTTCGGCGTGGCCGACTACGTGCCCGCACTGATGGAATACGTGCAGGCCTACGGCATCCATTTGAACTTCGGCGAGACGCTGGTGGCCGTGGACGGACCCGCGCGCCGCGCCACCTTCAGCCGCGCATTGCCCGACGGCGGCAAGGAGCGCACCGTGCGCGAGTTCGACATGCTGCACGCCGTGCCGCCGCAGAAGGCGCCGGACTTCGTGCGCGTGAGCCCGCTGGCCGACGCCGCCGGCTGGGTCGACGTGGACCCGGCCACGCTGCGCCACAGGACGTTCGCCAACGTCTTCGCGCTGGGCGACGCCGCCAACACCACCAACGCCAAGACCGCCGCGGCCGCGCGCAAGCAGGCACCCGTGGTGGCGCACAACCTGCTCGTCACGCGTGGCACGGCCAAGGGCGATGCGCAGTACGACGGCTACGGCTCCTGCCCGCTCACGGTGGAGCGCGGCAAGATCGTGCTGGCCGAGTTCACCTACGGCGGCAAGCTCGCGCCCAGCTTTCCCAAGTGGCTGATCGACGGCACGCGGCCTTCGTCGCTGGCCTGGCTGCTGAAGGAGCGCATCCTGCCTCCGCTGTACTGGGACGGCATGCTCAAGGGCCGCGAGTGGATGGCCCAGCCCGAGATGGTGGGCTGATGGCCGCGCTGCCCGCCGCCGGGACCGCGCCCGGCGCCACGGCAGCGCCCGCGGCCTGGCGCCGCCTGCTGCCCGCCCTGCCCATCCTCGACTGGGGCCGGCACTACGACCGCGCCAGCTTCGCCAGCGATGCGGTGGCGGCGCTGATCGTCACCATCATGCTGATCCCGCAGAGCCTGGCCTACGCGCTGCTGGCCGGCCTGCCGCCCGAGGTGGGGCTGTACGCCAGCGTGGCGCCGCTGCTGCTGTACGCCGTCTTCGGCAGCAGCCGCGTGCTGGCCGTGGGGCCAGTGGCCGTCGTCTCGCTGATGACGGCCGCGGCCGTGGGCGAACATGCCGCGCCGGGCTCGGCCGCGTACTGGCCGGTGGCCATCACGCTGGCCTTCCTGTCGGGCGCGATGCTGCTGACCATGGGGCTGCTGCGGCTGGGCTTCATCGCCAACTTCCTGAGCCACCCGGTGATCTCGGGCTTCATCACCGCCTCGGCGCTGCTGATCGCGGCCAGCCAGCTCAAGACGCTGATGGGCGTGCAGGCGCAGGGTCAGCACTTCGCCGGGCTGCTGCTGGACCTCGCGCGCCAGGCGCCGCAGACCGACCTGCGCACGCTGGTGGTGGGCGTGCTCGCCACGGCCTTCCTGCTCTGGGTGCGCCAGCGGCTCAAGCCGCTGCTGGTGCGCTGGGGCCTCCCGCCGCAGGCCGCCGACTTCCTGGCCAAGGCCGGTCCGGTGACGGCGATTGCCGTCACCACGCTGCTGGCCTGGGCGCTGGACTGGCAGGCCCAGGGCCTGAAGGTGGTGGGCGCCATTCCGCCGGGCCTGCCGCCCTTCACGCTGCCCAGCTGGGACCCGGCGCTGTGGCGCCAGCTCGCCGTGCCGGCGCTGTTGATCAGCGTCGTGGGTTTTGTGGAATCCGTCTCGGTGGGCCAGACGTTGGCCGCGAAGCGGCGCCAGCGCATCGCGCCCGACCAGGAGCTGGTGGCGCTGGGCGCGAGCAACCTGGGCGCGGCCTTCACGGGTGGCTTTCCGGTCACGGGCGGCTTCGCGCGTTCGGTAGTGAACTTCGACGCCGGCGCGCAGACGCCCGCGGCCGGCGTGTTCACGGCCATCGGCATCCTGCTGGCCACGCTGCTGCTCACGCCGGCGCTGCACCACCTGCCCCAGGCCACACTGGCGGCCACCATCATCGTGGCCGTGTTGTCGCTGGCCGATTTCGGCATCCTGCGCCGCACCTGGGCGTATTCGAAGCCCGACTTTGCAGCCGTGGCCGCCACGCTGCTCGCCACCCTGGGCCTGGGCGTGGAGGCCGGGCTGCTGGTGGGCGTAGGTGTGTCGCTGGCGCTGTACCTGTGGCGCACCAGCCGGCCGCACATCGCCACCGTGGGCCTGGTACCGGGCACCGAGCACTTCCGCAACGTGTTGCGCCACCCCGTGCGCACCAGCCCCGCGCTGCTGGGCCTGCGCGTGGACGAGAGCCTGTACTTCGCCAACGCCCGCGCGCTGGAAGACCATGTGAACGACGCCGTGGCCGCCCAGCCCGCGCTGCGCCACGTGGTGCTGCAGTGCGCGGCCATCAACGCCATCGACGCCAGCGCGCTGGAAAGCCTGGAGGCCATCGCGCACCGCCTGCGCGACGCGGGCATCACGCTGCACCTGTCCGAGGTCAAGGGACCGGTGATGGACCGGTTGCAGGGCACGGCGCTGCTGCAGCAGCTCGGTGGTCCGGTGTTCCTCACGCACTACCAGGCAGTGGCGGCGCTGGCGCCCGAGGCGCTGGGCGAGCTTCCAGGATCGGCACCATGCCCCTGAAGATCGCGCAGTGCTCGCTCGTGCGAGCGAGTTACTTCCAAAGTCGGCAGCGCCGCTCTGACTGCGTTGCTGGAGTGACCGCAGGAATGATCGTGTCCATGGTTGCAGCTCCTTCGATGAGCGAGGCGGGATGGCCTCGCCATCGACGGTGGCACCATCGCAGGGATCAGCCGCCCAAGTTCAGCGCGGAGCGCCTACCGCACGAACGGCTTAGCCCACTGGCCGAATGCAGCCACTCCAAGCGGCTTCCTTCAACCCCGCAACAAGCCGCCAGCCCAAGCCACAGGAAAGCCGACCTGCGCTGGCACGAAGCCTTCAAGCGAACAAGCCCTTGTGCTGCTCGCGCAGCAGGTTCTTCTGCACCTTGCCCATGGTGTTGCGCGGCAGGCTGTCGACCACGAAGGCACGCTTGGGGATCTTGAAGTTGGCCAGCTGCTGCCTGAGCGCACCCAGCAGCGCCTCGCCGTCCAGCGCCGCGCCGGGCTTGCCGATCAGCACGGCCACGCCGACCTCGCCGAAATCCGGATGCGGCACGCCGACCACGGCGCTCTCGGCCACGCCCGGCATCTCGTTCAGGAAGCCCTCGATCTCGGCCGGGTAGACGTTGTAGCCGCCGCTGATGATGAGGTCCTTGCTGCGGCCCACGATGGTCACGTAGCCGGCTGCGTCCACGCGGCCCACGTCGCCGGTCTTGAAGAAGCCGTCCGCCGTGAACTCCTCGGCCGTCTTCTCGGGCATGCGCCAGTAGCCCTGGAACACGTTGGGGCCGCGCACCTGGATGCCGCCGATCTCGCCCTGCGGTACCGGCTGGCCCGCGTCGTCCACCACGCGCAGGTCCACGCCCGGCAGCGCAAAGCCCACGGTGCCGCCGCGGCGCTCGCCGTCCTCGGCACGGTAGGGGTTGGAGGTCAGCATGGCGGTCTCGCTCATGCCGTAGCGCTCCAAGATGGTGTGGCCGGTGCGGGCCTGCCAGTCCTTGAAGGTCTCGATCAAGAGCGGCGCCGAGCCAGAGATGAACAGGCGCATGTTGCGCACCGCCTCCTTGGTCAGCGCGGGATCGGCCAGCATGCGCACGTACAGCGTGGGCACGCCCATGAAGACCGTCGCCTCGGGCAGCCTGGCGATCGCCGCCTTGGGGTCGAACTTCGCCATCCACAGCATCTTGCTGCCGTTGAGCAGCGCGCCGTGCAGCGCCACGAAGAGCCCGTGCACATGGAAGATGGGCAGCGCGTGCAGCAGCACGTCGCCCTTCTGCCAGCCCCAGTAGTCCTTGAGCACGCGCGCGTTGCTGAGCAGGTTGCCGTGGCTCAGCATGGCGCCCTTGCTGCGGCCCGTGGTGCCGCTGGTGTACAGGATGGCGGCCAGGTCATCGGCCCCGCGTTGCACCGGCGTGTGCTGGTCGCTGCAGTGCGATGCACGTTCGAGCAAGGTGCCGTTGCGGTCCTCGCCCAGCGTGAACACGTAGCGCGTGCCGGCCTGGAACGCGATCTTGCTGACCCAGCCGTGGTTGGCCGGGCTGCAGACCACGACGGCCGGCTCGGCATTGCCGACGAAGTAGCCGATCTCGGCGCTCTGGTAGGCCGTGTTGAGTGGCAGGAACACGTGGCCGGCGCGCAGCGTGGCCAGGTACAGCAGCACGGCCTCGACCGATTTTTCGACCTGCACCGCGATGCGCGAAGCCGGCGGCAGCTCCAGCGACTCCAGCAGGTTGGCGATCATGGCGCTGGCGCGGTCGAGGTCGCCCCAGCTGTAGCGCAGCGGCTGGCCACCCGGCTCGGTCGCGTCGACGGCAATGGCGTCCAGGTCGGCTGGGAAGGCTGCGCGCAGCGCGGCGTAGAGGTTCTGGTTCTCGGTGACTGGGCTCATGGTGGCGGGAAGAAAAGGCTCATTCGAGTTTTGCGCCGGACGCTTGCACGACGGCGGCCCAGCGCTTGATCTCGGCGCTCACGAAGCGGCCGAACTGCGCGGGCGTGAGGGTACCGAATTCTGCGCCGTTGCTGGCCCAGACCGTCTTGATCTCGTCCGTCGCGCCGGCGCGCTGTACCTCCTCAACCACGCGGGCCTGGATGTCCGAAGGCGTGCCCTTGGGCGCCCACAGGCCATACCAGGTGGTCACGGTGTAGTCGGGCAAGCCGACCTCGGCCGCGCAGGGCACGTCGGGCAGCGCAGGATTGCGCTTGCCGCCCGACACCATCAGCGGCTTGATCCGGCCGCCCTTGATGTGCGCGGCGGAGGAGCCCAGGCCGTCGAACATCACGTCCACGTTGCCGGCGATCAGGTCGGCCAGCGCGGGGCCGGCACCGCGGTAGGGAATGTGCGTGATGAAGGTGCCGGTCTGCTGCTTGAACAGCTCGCCCGCCAGGTGGTGCGAGGTGCCGGCGCCGGCCGAGGCGTAGTTGTAGCGCGCCGGGTTGCGCTTGACGAGCGCGAGGAAGCTCTTGAGATCGCCGGCCTCCACGCGCCTGGGGTTCACCACCACCACCTGCGGCACGTTGGCCAGCAGCGCGAGCGGGATGAAGTCCTTCTCCAGGTCGTAGTCGAGCTTGGGGTACATCGAGGGCGCGATGGCGTGGTGCACGGCCCCCATGAACAGGCCGTAGCCATCGGGCTGCAGCCTGGCCGCGGCACTGGCGCCCACGGTGCCGCCGGCGCCGCCCTTGTTGTCGACGACCAGCGTCTTGCCCGTGAGCTTGGCGAACTGGGCGGCCAGCGGCCGCGCGAAGGCGTCGGTGCCGCCGCCGGCCGGGAACGGCACGACCAGCGTGACGGGTTTGCCGGGCCAGCCGGACTGCGCGCGGGCCGCCAGCGCGGCGGGCAGCAGGCCTGCGCCAGCCAGCTGCAAGGCGCCGCGGCGCGTGATGGGAACGTGCATGCGTGTCTCCTTCGTTGTGGAACAAGGCGGTCTGCCGCCGCCTCGGTGTGCCGCTCAGAGCAGCCAGCGCTCGACCTCGGACGACAGCGGGATGTTCCCCGCCGCCGTCATGGCCCGGTGCTTGTCGAGCCGGCGCAGATCGTACAGATAGTTGACCATGAGCCCGCAGGACTGTTTGAGGCCCTTGGGCGACGGGTCGCCGGCCCAGTTGAGCCGCTCCACGCGCGCGCCGTTGCCCAGGTGGAAGCGCGCGACGGGGTCGAGCGGGCGGCCCTGGTCGAGCTCGCGGCCCAGGTACTCGGCCGCGCAGCGCAGCAGGAACTGGCGCGTGGGGGATTTTTCCTCCAGCGTCAGCACGTGCTCGGTGGCGGCCAGCACATGCCCGGCCTCGGGCACCTTGGCGCCCAGCGCGCGGCCGAGTTCGGCGCGCGCCTTGTCGGGCATGCGCGCCAGCATGCCGTCCGCGTTCTTGCTGAGCCAGGCGCGGAAACCCGGGATCGGCGACAGCGTGGCGAACTGCTTGAGCTTGGGGAACTCGGCGCGCAGCGTCTCCACCACGCGCTTGATCAGCGAGTCGCCGAAGGACACGCCGCGCAGCCCGGTCTGGGTGTTGCTGATGGAGTAGAAGATCGCCGTCGTGGCCTTGCCGATGTCGTGCACGGCGGCCTGCTCGTCCAGCAGCGGACCGATGCCGCCGGCCAGGTGGTCGATCAGCGCCACCTCGACGAAGATCAGCGGCTCGTTCGGCAGCCGCGGGTGGAAGAAGCCGTAGCAGCGGCGGTCGCTGTCGAGCCGGTTCTTCACGTCGGCCCAGCTGCGGATGTCGTGCACGGCCTCGTACTTGATGAGCTTTTCGATCAGCGAGGCCGGCGAGTCCCAGCTGATGCGGCGCAGCTCCAGGAACGGCAGGTCGAACCAGCTGGAGAACAGCGCGGCCAGCTCGGCATCCAGCGGCTGCAGCCGGCGCTCGGACTTGAGCTGCGGCAGCAGCTCGGCGCGCAGGTCGACCAGGAAGTGCAGGCCCTGCGGGTCGACCGCGAAGCGCTGCAGCATGCGCGTGCGCGGCGAGATGAAGGCGCTGCGCAGCCGGATCTCGGCAGCGCCCTGGTCGGCCGTGCCGTGCACGGCGTCGTAGTGCTCGCGCGCGGCGCGCACCTCGTCGGCATCGGGCGCGAACTGCTCGACCAGCAGCAGCCACAGGTCGCGCCGCTCGGCTGCCGTGGCCGTGCCGTACCAGGCCATGACCTTCTGGGCGCGGCGGCCGGCCTCGGCCTCGCTGACATGCGGGTCGACCACAGCCTGCAGTTGCGCCAGCAGGCGGCGCAGCGCGCTGGGCGTCAGTGCTTCGGGCTCGCGGCGCAGCGTGGCGCGCAGGCGCTCGGCCATCGGGCGGGGCGCGTCCGGGGTGGCAGCCGGCGGCTTGGCGGCCGGTTTGAGCAGCGCCAGGCTGCGGGCAATCCAGTCGGTGGCGTTCATGGTGTGTCCTTGGAATGCATGTTCAGGGAGCGATCCGGTTGGCCTGGCTGCGCGCCACCTCGCGCAGCGCCTCGCGCTGGCGCACCAGGTGCTCGTGCATGGCGGCCTGCGCGGCCTGCGCGTCGCGCACCTGCAGCGCGGCGAACACCGCGAGATGCTCGGCGCAGCTCTGCTCGATCCGGCCGGGGGCCTGCAGCTGCTGCAGCCGCGCGAGCTTGGCCAGCTTGCGCAGGTCGCCGATCACGCGGGCCAGCCAGGGGTTGTCGGTCAGCGCGATGATGGCCTCGTGGATCGCGACGTTGGCGGCGTAGTAGTCGGCGATGCGGCGGGCCCTGGCATGGCGCTGCAGCCGCTCGTGCAGCGCCTGCAGCGCCTGCAGCTCGGCGTCGCTTGCCTGCTGGGCGGCCTCGAACGCGGCGCGGCCCTCCAGCAGCGCCAGCAGCGGGAAGATCTGGTCCAGGTCCTGCGACGTCACCTGGTTCACGAAGCTGCCGCGGCGCGGCTCGTGCCGCACCAGGCCCTCGGCCGCGAGCACCTTGAGCGCCTCGCGCAAGGGCGTGCGCGAGATCGCCATGCCGGCGCACAGCGCGGACTCGTCGATGAAGCTGCCGGGCGCCAGTTCGCCCTCGAAGATCAGCGTGCGCAGCCGCTCGGCGACTTCGTCGTGCAGGGAGCTTCGGACCGGGCGCATGGCGTGGTGGGCAGTTCGGGACGCGCCGCGCGGGCTTGGAAGCTGGAAGCGGCGCCGTAATTTCCCGTAATTATGGCTAATTACTTTGGCGGTGTGGCTGACCCAGCGGCAAACGCCGCACGCGGCGCGGCTGACACAATCGCGGCCCATGTCCGCCTCCACTGAACTGCCCTCCCTGCCCGATCTGGCCACCCGTGTCGCTGCGCGCCTGCGCGAACGCCGCGACACCGTGGCCGTGGCCGAATCTTCGGCCGGCGGCCTGGTCGCCGCCGCGCTGCTGGCCGTACCGGGTGCGTCCAGCTACTTCCTGGGCGGCGCCGTGGTCTACTCGCGCCGCGCCGGCAAGGCCCTGCTGGGCCTGGTGCCGGCCGACATGGAAGGGCTGCGCGCCGAAACCGAGCCCTATGCGCTGCTGCTGGCCGGCAAGGTGCGTGCGAACCACCGCGCCAGCTGGGGCCTGGGCGAGACCGGGGCGGCCGGCCCGTCCGACAGCCCGGCCGGCGACCCGGCCGGCCGCGCCTGCCTGGCCGTGGTCGGCGCCGCGCAGCGCAGCCGCACGGTGCTGACGGGCAGCACCGTGCGCGCCGCCAACATGGACCTGTTCGCGCGCGAGCTGCTGGCGCTGTTCGACGCCGTGCTGGCCGAGGCGCCATGACGGCGCCTCCGACCGACGCGGCGTCGGCACGCACCGCCATCGCGGCGATCGCAGCGCGGCTCGCGGCACACGGTATCGCCGGCATGCGCGCACCGCCGCCCGAGCCCACCACCTGCTGCGGCCGCGGCTGCAACGGCTGTGTCTGGGAAGGCTACCTGGGCGCCGTGGTCTGGTGGTGCGAGGACGCCCAGGCCCTGCTGGCCTCGGCCGCTCCGGCATGACGGCCGCGGCCCGCGCCGCGCTGCGCGCCAATCTCGAGAAGCTGCTGGCCAGCGGCCGCGATGGCGCGCTGCTGCGCTTCGGGTTGGGCCAGGCAATGTTGCAGGAAGGCCAGCCGCAGCCTGCGGCCGTGCACCTGCAGCAGGCCACGGCCCAGGATCCGCACTATTCGGCGGCCTGGAAGCTGCTCGGCAAGGCGCTGGAGCAACTGGGCCACACCGAGGAGGCCGAAGCGGCCTGGACCCAGGGCCTGGCGGTGGCCGGCCAGCGCGGCGACATGCAGTCCGTCAAGGAGATCACCGTGTTCCTGCGGCGCCTGCAGCGCGCGCGGGGCGGCTGAGGCTCAGGCCCGGGCCGGCACCCCAGCGCCGCGCCGCCCGCACCAGACCCACATCGCGATGCCGGCCAGCACCATGGGCACGCAGAGCCACTGGCCCATGCTCATGCCCAGCGACAGCAGGCCGAGGAAGGCGTCGGGTTCGCGGAAGAACTCGGCCGTGAAGCGCAACAGGCCGTAGCCGATCAGGAAGGCGGCCGCGACCTGGCCTTCGGCGCGGCGCTTGCGCGCGTACAGCCACAGCAGCACGAACAGCAGCAGGCCTTCCAGCAGGAACTGGTAGACCTGCGAGGGGTGGCGCGGCAGCATCGAGCCGCTCTGCGGGAACACCATGCCCCAGGGCAGGTCCGGGCTGGAGAAGCGGCCCCACAGTTCGCCGTTGATGAAGTTGCCGACGCGGCCGGCCGCCAGGCCCGTGGGCACGCAGGGCGCGACGAAATCGGCCACCTGCATCCAGGGCCGCTGGCGCGAGCGCGCGAACCAGACCATGGCCGCGATCACGCCCAGCATGCCGCCGTGGAAGGCCATGCCGCCCTGCCAGACATAGAAGATCTCCAGCGGATGCGTGAGGTAGTGGCCGGGCTTGTAGAACAGGCAGTAGCCCAGCCGCCCGCCGACGACCACGCCGACCACGCCCAGGAACAGGATGTCTTCCACATCCTTGCGCGTCCAGGGCGGCACCAGCGACGCGAAGGGCTGGTGCTTGAGCCGCAGGTTGCCCAGGAACATGAACAGGCCGAAGGCGACCAGGTAGGTGATGCCATACCAGTGGATGGCGACAGGACCGATCTGCAGCGCGACCGGATCGATCTGGGGGTACATGAGCATCGCGCGATTGTGCCGTCAGCCCGAATGCGCTCGGTCCGGGTACGGAACCGCAGCGGCCGTGGCCTCCGGCTCGGCGGCGATCGGCCGCTGCCACGCCGCGCCTACATCTGGGCGCCGATCATCCAGGGCACCGTTTCCTCGTTGCCCACGCCGAGCGCTTCGCTCCTGGACTTCTCGCCCGAGGCGATACGCAGCATCAGGTCGAAGATCTCCCGGCCCTTGGACTCCAGCGTCGCGCCGCCGTCCATCACGTCGCCGCAGTTGATGTCCATGTCCTCCTGCATGCGCAGGAACATCTTGGTGTTGGTCGCCAGCTTGATCGATGGCGCGGGCTTGGCGCCGAAGCACGAGCCGCGCCCCGTCGTGAACGCGACCAGGTTCGCGCCGCTGGCGATCTGGCCCGTCGCGCCCATGGGGTCGTAGCCCGGTGCGTCCATGAACACCAGGCCGCGGGCCGTGATCGGCTCGGCGTAGCGGTAGACCCCCATCAGCGCGGTCGAACCGCTCTTGGCCACCGCTCCCAACGACTTCTCCAGGATCGTCGTCAGCCCGCCGGCCTTGTTGCCCGGCGTCGGGTTGTTGTCGATGCTGCCCTTCTCGCGCTCCGCATAGCCCTCCCACCAACCGATCAGGTCCACGATGCCCTGGCCCACTTCGCGCGACGCGGCGCGGCGTGTGAGCAGGTGCTCGGCGCCATAGATCTCGGGCGTCTCGCTCAGGATGGCGGTGCCGCCCTGCGCCACCAGCAGGTCCACGGCCACGCCGAGCGCAGGGTTGGCCGTGATGCCCGAATACCCGTCGGAGCCGCCGCATTGCAACGCGACGGTCAGATGCGCGGCCGACACCGCCTCGCGCCGGCACTGGTTGGCCACGGGCAGCATCGCCTCGACCGCGGCAATGGCGGCCTCCACCGTCTTGCGCGTGCCACCCTGCTCCTGGATGACCAGCGGCGCGATGAGCTTGCCCGCCTCGATGCCCTCGGCCATGAACAAGGCGCCCATCTGGTTGGCCTCGCAACCCAGGCCGATCACCACCACGCCGGCGAAGTTGGCGTGCTTCACGAAGCCGCCCAGGGTGCGGCGCAGTTGCTGCACGCCGCTGCCGTTGTGCTCGATGCAGCAGCCGAAGCTGTGCGTGATCGGCACCACGCCGTCCACATGCGGGTAGTCCTCCAGCGCATCGCCTTTGGCGAAATGCTCCACCACCAGCTTGGTGACGGTGGCGGAGCAGTTCACCGTGCTCACGATGCCGATGTAGTTGCGCGTCGCCACGCGGCCATCGGCCCGCACGAAGCCCTGGAAGGTGGCCGGCTCGGCAGCCGGCACCAAGACCCTGGCGTCCTCACCGAAGGCGTGGTCGCGCGCGAACGCGCCCATCGCCAGGTTGTGGGTGTGCACGTGTTCGCCGGGGCTGACGGCCTGGGTGGCGAAGCCGATGATCTGGCCGTAGCGCTTGACGGGCTCGCCCGCCGCGACCGGCACCAGCGCCAGCTTGTGCGCAGCGGGCACATCGGCCAGCACGCGCAGGCCATCGAATTCCGCCAGCAGCGTGCCGCTGGCGAGGGCGTGTCGCGCGATCGCGACGTTGTCGCTCGGGTGCAGCCGCAGGGCGAGGGAGTCTTGGCGCATCGCTTTCTTTCGGTGGTGGCGGCCTATTCCGCGCGGATGTTGTTTCTGCGGGCGACCTCGCCCCACAGTGCGTAGTTGTCACGCGTCACGGTGCCCAGGCGCTGCGCTGTGCCACCACCCACCATGTCGCCGTTTTTCACGATCTGGCCACTGACCGACGGGTCGGCCAGTGCGGCGTTCAGCGCGGCATTGGCTTTGTGCACCATGTCGGCTGGCATCCGGGGTGGACCCCACAGGCCCACGAACACCGTGACGACGAAGTCCTTGACGCCCAGTTCGGTGGCCGTCGGCACATCGGCCAGCGCGGGCAGCCGGGTGCTGCCGGTCACCAGGATGGGCCTCAGCTTGCCGCTGGCGATGAACGGGATCAGCAGCGACGCCGCATCCATCAGGCAGGGCACCTGGTTGCCCACCAGGTCCTGGATGGCCGGGGCGCTGCCGCGGTAGGGCACCTGGCTCATTTTGGGCAGGCCCGTGCGCTCGCGGAAGTACTCCATGGCCAGGTGCGTGTTGCCGCCGTTGCCCGAAGAGGCATAGCTGAAACCCCTGGCGCTCTCGGCCTTGACCCAGGCCACGAACTCGGCCAGGTTGTGTGCGGGCGTGGCCGGGTTGACGCACAGCACCAGCTGCGATTCGAGGATCAGCCCGATGGGCGTGAACTCCGTGGGAATCGGCGAGGCCGTCGGATACGTGTGCGGGTTGATCGTGAAGCTGGTGTTGGCCACCAGCAGCTTGTAGGGGTCATTGGCACGCTGGACCTCGGCGGCGGCGATGTTGCCGCCCGCACCCGGCTTGTTCTCGACCAGCACGGGCTGCGCCAGCGCCGTGGCCATGCCGCGGCTGAGGAAGCGCGCGCCGGCATCCGTCAGGCCACCCGGCGGGTAGCCCACCAGCAACGACACGGGTTTGGTGGGCCATGCCGGCGCCTGCGCCCATGCGCCCGCGCTCAGGGCCGTGCTGAGGGAGCCGGCCGCGGCCAGCTTGAGGACATCGCGCCTGGATGTGGGGTTCATGTCGATTCGTCTCCGTTGTTGTGGGGTGTCGTGGGAGTCAGAACGCGACGTCCTGGCCGCCCTTGAGTTGCAGGATCTCGCGCGCGTCGTCCGGAGTGGCCACCACCAGCGACATGCCTTCCAGGATGCTGCGCATGCGCCGCACCTGCTCGGCGTTGGTCCTGGCCAGCTCGCCGGGGCCGTTCCACAGCGAATCCTCCAGGCCCACGCGCACGTGGCCGCCCATGGCGGCCGATTGCGCGCCGATCGTCATCTGGCTGCGCCCGGCCGGCAGCACCGACCACCTGTAGGCGTCGCCGAACAGGCGGTCTGCCGTGCGGCGCATGTGCAGCACGTCTTCCGGGTGGGCGCCGATGCCGCCCAGGATGCCGAACACCGACTGGATCAGGAACGGCGGCTTGATCAGCCCGCGCTCGATGAAGTGCGCGGCGGTGTAGAGGTGGCCGATGTCGTAGCACTCGATCTCGAAGCGGGTGCCGTTGTCGCTGCACGACTGCAGGATGTGCGCGATGTCGGTGAAGGTGTTCTTGAAGATGCGGTCGTGGCTGCCCGACAGGTAGGGCTCCTCCCAGGCGTGCTCGAACGCCTTGAAGCGGTTGAGCATGGGGTACAGACCCATGTTCATCGAGCCCATGTTGAGCGAGGCCACCTCGGGCTTGAACTCGTGCGCCGGGCGCAGGCGGTCCTGCAGCGACATGGTGGGCGCGCCGCCCGTGGTGAGGTTGATCACCACGTTGCTGGCGGCCTTGATCTGCGGCAGGAACTGGCGGAACAGCGCGGGGTCTTGCGACGGGCTGCCGTCCTCGGGGTTGCGCGCATGCAGGTGCACGATGGCGGCGCCGGCCTCGGCAGCGCCGATGGCCGACTCGGCGATCTGCGCGGGCGTGACCGGCAGGTAGCGTGACATCGACGGGGTGTGGATCGCGCCCGTGACGGCGCAGGTGATGATGACTTTGCGGGACATGGGGTCTCCAGGGGATGTGCAGGCTCAGGAAAGGGGGGCCTGGCGCTTGTGCGCCGCCAGCGCCATCAGCCGGCGGTCGCGCCAGGCCGAGCGCTTGCCGATGTCGGCCACGTCGAGCTGCGCGCGGCGCTCTGCGTCCACGCGGGCCACCGTGTCGGCGCTCCAGCCAAACGGCGGCGCATCGGCCAGCGTGTCGCGGTTCTGCTGGCCATAGCGCTGCGCGTAGTCCTTCACGCCGGCTGGCGCATTGAGGTCGATGGTCTCGAACGGCCCCATGAACGACCAGCGCAGGGCCAGCCCGTCCTTGAGCACCTTGTCGATGTCGCCGGCACTGGCCAGCCCCTGCTCGAACAACGAGAAGCACTCGTTGAGCACGGCGGCCTGCACGCGGTTGAGCAGGAAGCCGGCGATCTCGCGGGACAGGGACACCGGGGTCTGGCCGGCGCCCGCGTACATGGCATGGGCCCGCTGCATGACCTGCGGGTCGGTCCAGGGCGCAGGGCACAGCTCGACCAGCGGCACCAGATACGGCGGGTTGGTCGGATGGCCCACCAGGCAGCGTGCGCGGCCCGGCAGTGCCGCAGTGAACAGCGACGCGGGTAGCCAGGAGGTGGAACTGGCGAGCACGGCGTCCGGTGGCGCCAGCGCGTCGAGCTGGGCGAACAGCGCGGTCTTGGCCTGCACGGTTTCGCGGATGTTCTCCTGCACCATGACCACGCCGCGCAC
This sequence comes from Pseudorhodoferax sp. LjRoot39, assembly GCF_964253035.1. NCBI lineage: Bacteria > Pseudomonadati > Pseudomonadota > Betaproteobacteria > Burkholderiales > Comamonadaceae > Pseudorhodoferax > Pseudorhodoferax sp. LjRoot39. The sequence goes on from NZ_CAXUQL020000001.1 coordinate 5,641,279, forward strand.
GGCGTCTGCCAGGTCGGCCTCGCAGCGGATGCGGGCCAGCACCACCGCGGGTGCGTCCTGCAGAAGGCCGAAGCCGGCCAGTTCGTCCAGCCGCTCGCCGATGTAGGCCAGGCTGCCGGCCATGGTGGCCGCGTCGGCATCGTGCAGCCGCACCGGATGGCCGGCGCGTGCGAACACGATCGCCCAGGCGCGGCCGATCAGCCCGGCACCGACCACCGCGACGGGCTGCTCCGAGCGCGGCGCGCCCTCGAACGAAGCGGTCATGGCGAACGCTCCAACGCAGCGCGCGCGCCGAAGTGCGGCGCGCCGGCGACGGCGGCGATTCCGCGGGATCTGGTGTGCATGTCGTGCTCCTGGTCGGTGAAGAGGTGGCAGGTGAAAGATGAAGGCCCCCGATGGCAGGGCTCTCCCGTGTCCCGGTGCAATCATATCCACTGTGATCACATATCGCAAATACCAAATATCTACTTTCTGCGATCAAAGCAGAACTGCCGGCGCTTCGTGGTGTGTGCTAAAAGATCACACCGAACAGCAACAGATCCGCGCCAGCATGGACCTTTCCACCCTCGTCACGCCACTGACCCGCCAGACGCTCAGCGGCGACGTCTACAAGCAGTTGAGCGACCTGCTCATGAGCGGGCGGGCGGTGCCAGGAGAACAGCTGTCCTTGCGCACCATTGCCGAGGGGCTGGGCGTGAGCGTGATGCCGGTGCGCGAAGCCGTGCACCGCCTGCTGTCGGAGAAGGCGCTGGAACTGCTGCCCAACCGGGTGCTGCGCGTGCCCACGTTGACGGTGCGGCAGTTCCGCGAGATCACCGACATCCGCGTGCACCTGGAGGGCCTGGCCACGGCGCGTGCCGCCAGCCTGGTCGACGCTGCGGGGCTGCAGGAGATCGCGGCCGTGAACGAGCGTTTCGCGCGCGAGATGGCGCTGAAGCGGCCCAACAGCTCGAACCTGATCGCGCTCAACAAGGAGCTGCATTTCGCGATCTACCGGCAGGCCGGCATGCCCATGCTGCTGGAGATGATCGAATCGCTGTGGCTGCGGATCGGCCCGATCCTGAACTACGACTTCCGCTCGGGCTCGGCCCGCATCACAGAGCACGTGTCGGTCGACCACCACGAGCGCATCATCGCGGCCTTGAGGAACCAGGACGCCGCCGCGGCGAGCGCGGCGTTGGCCGGCGACCTGCTGGGCGCAGCGGACTACATCGTGTCTGCCGGCGTGCTGCTGGCCGAAGAGGTGGCGTCCCCGGCGCAGCCACGCACGGCCGGCGCCGCGGCTGCGGCCAAAGGTGCGCGCAAGGTCCGCGCGAGCAAGCGGCCAGGCTAGTGCTGCAGCGCGCGCAAGCGCGTCGCGTCAGCCGGCAAATCCGCCGGCCTTCAGGAACGCCTCTTCGTCCGCAGAAGACTGCCGCCCCAGCATGGCGTTGCGGTGCGGAAAGCGGCCGAAGCGTGCCACGATGTCCAGGTGGCCCTGCGCATGGCTGGCGAACGGCTCGCCCAGCGCGCGGTTCAGCGCCAGCGCCCGCTCCTGGTCGGGCAGCTGCTCGGAATGCGAGAGCGGCAGGTAGAAGAACAGCCGCAGGTCCTGCGGCACCTGCCGATCCAGGCCGGCGTCCAGCGCCTGGCGGCAGAACATGCGCGCCAGCGGGTCGGTCGCGTACATGTGGCCGGTGCCGCGGAAGCTGTTGCGCGGGTACTGGTCGAGCAGCAGCAGCAGGGCCAGCGCCCCCTCGGCCGTCGCGGCCCAGGCGTCGCAGCGGCGCGCGGCCGCGGCGAAATGCAGGTCGTGGAAGCATTCGCGGAACTGGCGGTCGAAGGCCGCGTCCTTGGCGAACCAGCGCGCAGGACCGGCGTCGCGCCAGAACTGCACGACGGCGGCGGCCTCCGTCAGCGGCACGGCCTTGTCTTCAGGCGGGCTTGGCTTGCGTGGCATCGTCGTTCTCCTTGTTGCGCAGATGGCCCAGCACCAGGGCCCTGCCGGCGAAGGCGTCGCCGGCCACCTCGAGGTCGAAGCGCTCGCCGTCCAGGCGACGCAGATCGGCCATCACGGCATCGGCCTCTTCGGGCGTGGCGCCCGTGGCCAGCACGGCCTCGCGGCCCAGCAGCATGGCCGACTCGAAGGTCTCGCGCACCACGTAGTCCGCGCCGCCAGTCTTGACCAGGGCCAAAGCATGCTCGCGGTCGAAGGCGCGCACCAGCACGCGCGCGTGCGGGCACTCGGCCTTGGCGTTCTCGGCAATGCGCGTGGCGGCAGCCTTGTCGTCCACGCAGACCAGGATGGCGCTGGCGCTGTGGGCGCCGGCCGCGTGCAGCACGTCGGCGCGGGCACCATCGCCGTAGTAGACCTTGAAGCCCAGGTAGGACTGGGCATCGCGGATCACCTGGGTGTCGTTGTCGATCACGGTCAGCGACGCGCCCCGCGCCACCACGCCCTGGCTGGCGATCTGGCCGACGCGGCCGAAGCCGATCACGAGCACGCTGGCGCGCCGGTCCTGCGCGGCCTCCACGCCCTCCATCGAAGTCGCGGGGCGCGGGCCAAAGCGCCCGTGCAGCAGCACCACCAGCGGCGTGAGCGCCATGGACAGCACCACGATGGCCGTCATGTTGGCATTGACCGTGGCGTCGATCACGCCTGCGCCCAGCGCCGCGGCGAACAGCACGAAGGCGAACTCGCCGCCCTGGGCCATCAGCACGGCGCGGTCCAGCGCATCGGCATGCGAACTCTTGGCCAGCCGCGCCACGCCGTAGATGCACAGCGCCTTGACCGCCATCATCGCGACCACGCCGGCCGCGATCAGCGGCCAGTTGCGCGCCACCACGGCCAGGTCCAGCGACATGCCCACGCCCAGGAAGAACAGGCCCAGCAGCAGGCCGCGGAAGGGCTCGATGTCGGCCTCCAGCTGGTGGCGGAAGGTCGATTCGGACAGCAGCACGCCGGCCAGGAAGGCGCCCATGGCCATGGACAGGCCGCCCAGCTGCATCAGGAGCGCCGCGCCCAGCACCACCAGCAGCGCGGCCGCCGTCATCACCTCGCGCGCCTTGGCCGTGGCCAGCACGCGGAACAGCGGGTTGAGCAGCCACACGCCGGCCGCCACCAGCGCGGCCAGCGCCCCCAGCGCCAGGCCGACGACGCCCCAGCGCGAAGGCGCCACCGCCGCGGCGTCCAGCGCCGGTGGTGCGATGCCGACGATGGCCAGCAGCGGCACGATCAGCAGGTCCTCGAACAGCAGGATGGAGACGATGCGCTGGCCGCGCGGCGCGGCGATGTCGCCGCGCTCGCCCAGCAGCTGCATGACGATGGCCGTGGAAGTCAGCACGAAGCCCATGGCGCTCACAAAGGACACGGCCAGCGGGAAGCCGAAGCCCACGCCCACCAGCGTCAGCAGCAGGCCGCAGACCAGGCACTGCAGGCTTCCGAGCCCGAAGATCTGGCGCCGCAGGCTCCACAGGTGCGAGGGCTGCATCTCCAGCCCGATCACGAACAGGAACATCACCACGCCGAGCTCGGCCACGTGCAGGATGGCGTGCGGATCGTCGAACAGCCTGAGACCGAACGGCCCGATGGCCAGGCCCGCGGCCAGGTAGCCCAGCACCGAGCCCAGCCCGAGCCGCTTGAACAACGGCACGCCGACCACCGCCGCTCCGAGCAGACTGACGACGCGGACCAGATCGTTCGCACTTCCTTCAACAGCCATCGAGGCCCTCCCGAAAAACAAAAAAGCGCGGCCCTGTCGACAGGCCGCGCCCAGATCCACCACGGATCAACGGGGTCCGCACCCCGAACGGATGCTTCTTCTCGTGATCAGCTGCGCGACAGTTGCCAGGCCACCAGGCCTGCCACCACCGCCGGAACGGCGAACACGATGAGCAGGATCGGCAGTTCTTCCCGCACTGTATAGCCAGCGTGCGTCACGCCCACCCACATGTTGAGCAGCGCGACCAGCAGCCAGACCGGCATGAAGGCCTTGGCGGCCAGCGCCATGGCAGTGCCGCTGGCGCCCCACAGCCATCCGAACAACACGAACACCACGAGCAGCAACACCCCCGCCCCCATCGTCATCGCCATGTGCATGGCAGCCTCCCTTTCAAGATTTGAAACATGTGCACCGCATGGGGCACTTTGCTAGCGTACCAGCGTGCGGTAGAAGTCCAGCCCGGCCCGCAGGTGCGGTGCCAGCGGCAGGCTGCGGCGCAGCATCTCGTCCAGCTCGGGCTGTGCGATCTCCATCACGTAGCTGTTCCGCGTGGCGACCAGCCGGGTGGGCGGCATGGCGAGGGCGGCCATGTCGCGCCCGCCATACCACTTGGCCGGGTCGGCGTGGCCGGCCTCGATGCCGCGGCCGGCCACCTCCAGGCGCCAGCCGCCGTCGAGCAGCGTCCAGAAGCTGGCCATGCCGCGCTGGCTGCTGGCCACCTCGGCCCCGGGCTCCACCGACCATTCGCGCGAATGGTCGATGACCCACTGCAGCTGCTCGTTCGACATGCCGCGGAACATCGGCACCTTGGCCAGCAGGTGCAGGTAGGTGGTCGAGGCCTTCATGCCGGGGCCGGGTGGCGTGGCGCCGGAGCTGGCGCAACCCGGCAGCGCGGCGCCCAGGGGCAGTGCCGCCGCAGCGGCCAGCCATCGGCGTCTGGTGGAAATGCAAATGCGCATGTGTTCACTCCGAGAAGACCGACAGGTTCTTCGCGATGTCCTTGCCCGCGTAGGGCGGGAACACATCGAGCACCTGGTCGGGGTTGCCCAGGAGCATGGCCTTGGTGTTGGACAAGGCGTCGAAGCCGGCCTTGCCGTAGTACTTGCCCATGCCCGAATAGCCCACGCCGCCGAACGGCAGGCTGTCGATCCAGCAATGCAGGTTGGTCTGGTTCACGCAGCCGCCGCCGAAGGAGACGCACCCCAGGAAGCGGTCGATGTGGCCCTGGTCCTTGCTGAAGATGTAGGCCGCCAGCGACTTGGGCTTGCGCATCACGGTCTCCACCATGGCGTCGAAGTCGTCGTAGGGCAGCACCGGCAGCACGGGGCCGAACACTTCCTGCTGCATGGCCGGATCGTCCCAGGTCGAGGGATAGAGCACGGTGGGTTCCACGTAGCGGTCGGCCACCTCGTAGCGGCCGCCGTGCACCACCTTGTCCGGCAGGATGTAGGAGGCCACGCGCTCGGTGTCGTGCGTGCTGATCATGCGCGCGAAGTCGGGGCTTTGCTGTGGATCGGTGCCGTACATCGCGGTCAGCGAACGCTTGAGCCGCGCGATGAAATCGTCGGCGATGGAGCGGTGCACGTAGACGTAGCCCGGTGCGATGCACCACTGGCCCGAGATCGCGTTGTGGCCCCAGGCGATGCGGTCCACCGCGATGTCCAGGTTGGCGGTCTCGTCGACCACCGTGGGGTTCTGGCCGCCGAGCTCCAGGACCACGGGCGTGAGATGTTCGGCCGCCGCCCGCATGACCACCTTGCCCACAGCGGAACTGCCGGTGAAGAAGATGAAGTCGAACGGCAGCTCCAGCAGCGAGGCGATCTCCTCGCGCCCGCCCGTGACGATGGACACGGCCTCGGGTGCGAAGTAGCGCGGCACCAGCTCGGCCAGCAGCGCCGCCACGCGCGGCGTGGTGTTGGCCGGCTTGAGCACCACCGTGTTGCCGGCCGCCAGCGCGGCGATGGCCGGGTCGAGCAGCAGCAGGATGGGCGCGTTGAAGGGCCCGATCACCAGCGTGACGCCGTACGGCTCCTTGTGGATCACGCCGCGGTTGCCCGTGGCCTCCAGGCCCTTGGGGATCGCGACGGGCTGCGGCGCCATGAGTCCGGCCAGGTTCTTCTGGTAGTAGGACACCACGCCCAGCGGCACCGTGATCTCGAACAACTGCTCGAAGGGCGGCTTGCGGAAGTCCTGGTAGAGCGCATCGCACAGCGCCTGCTGGTTCTCGCGCAGCAGCCGCTCCATGCGCCCGAGCTGGTCCATGCGCCAGGCATGGGACCGGCTCGCGCCGCTGAAGAAGAATTCCCGTTGGCGATCCAACACGGCTTGGAATCGGTTCATGGTCGACGCTCCTGGGCGGCGCGTGCCGCAACGCTCAGCGGGTGGTGTAGCCGCCGTTGGCGAAGATGGTCTGGCCGGTGATCCACCAGCCTTCGGTGACCAGGAACTTGACGATCGGGGCGATGTCCTCGATGTCCGTCAAGCCCTTCTTAGAGTAGCCCGACAGCGCAGCGGCCGACGCGTGGTAGGCCGTCGATTCCTTGGACTCCTGTCCGTAGAAGAACGGCGTGTCCATGGGGCCGGGGCCGATGGCGTTGACACTGATGCCGCGGGCGCCGAACTCCTTGGAAGCCGCGCGCGTGTAGTGCTCCACCGGCGCCTTGCTGCCGGGGTAGACGGCGTAGGAATCGGTGTAGGCCGCCAGCAGCGAACTCACGATGGTCACGATGCTGCCGCGCTCGGCCAGCACGCGGCCGGCCTGCTGGATGAAGAAGAACGCCGCCTTGGAGTTGGCCGCGAAGCTCTTCTCGTAGTCGTCTTCCGTGACCTGCAGGATCGGCTTCTTGATCACGACGCCTGCGGTGTTGATCGCCAGGTTGACCTCGCCGAAATGCCCGACGGCCCGGTCGAACAGCTGCACGCAGTTGTCGACCACGGACAGGTCACCCTGGAAGGTCAGCACGTCGACGCCCTTGGCCTTGAGCGCGGCGGCGGTCTTTTCCGTTTCGTCACGCGAGCCGTCGCTGTTGTAGTGCAGCACCAGGCCCCGCGCGCCGCCGTCGGCGAACTGGTGGGCGATCAGCGCACCGAGATTCTTGCCGCCGCCGGTCACGACAGCCACTTTGTCCTTGAGGGTCGGAGAAGACATGCATTACCTCTTTGTATGGAATGGAGGGGCAAGTCTATGTTTGGAAACAATCGAGATAAAGTCGGCACCTTCGTCTACACCATCCAGGAATCCCGAACAATCATGGACCGGCTGGACCACCTCCGCATCTTTCTGCGCATTGCGCAATGCAACAGCTTCACCCTGGCGGCGGACCAGCTCGGCCTGCCGCGCGCCAGCGTTTCGGGTGCGCTGCAGCAGCTCGAGACCCGCCTGGGCGCGCGCCTGCTGCACAGAACGACCCGCCGCGTGCGGCTCACCGCCGAGGGCGAGAGCCTGCTGGAGCGCGCACGTTCGCTGGTCCATGGCATGGAGGCACTGGAACAGCAGTTCACTGCGGGAGGCCAGGGCCTCAAGGGCCGGCTGCGCGTGGACATGCCCAGCCGGATCGCCCACCGGCTGGTGGCGCCGGCACTGCCCGACTTCGTGGCCCGCCACCCCGGCGTGGAACTCGAACTCGGCTCCAGCGACCGGGCCGTGGACCTGGTGCACGACGGCGTGGACTGCGCGCTGCGTGTCGGGACGCTGGCGCCCAGCAGCCTGGTGGCGCGCCCGCTCGGCTCGTTCGCGGTGATCAGCTGCGCCAGCCCGCTTTACCTGGCGCGCCACGGCACGCCGCGCACCGCCCAGGATCTGCTGACCCGGCAGCACCGCCAGGTGAACTACGCGCCCGCCGCGGGCGGGCGCTACGCGCCCTGGGAATGGACCGAAGATGGCCGCACCCGCTCGGCCGTGCTGCCCGGCAATGTGGCCGCCGGCAATGTGGAGACCTACATCGCCTGCGCCGTGGCCGGCATGGGGCTGATCCAGGTGCCGGCCTACGACGTGCAGGACCACCTGCAGAGCGGTGCCCTGGTCGAGGTGCTGTCGCCCTGGTGCCCACCGCCCATGCCCGTGCACCTGGTCTACCCGCACCGCCGCCACCTGGCCGACCGCGTGCAGGCCTTTGCTGCCTGGATCGAGGACCTGCTCGCACCCCACCTGGATTGACGTTGGCCATCCCGGCATACAGCCGGGAATGCAAATTGCTTGTCTGCATCGGAGACACAAACACCCGATCCGATGCCCCCCGCCTTTCCCACCCTCACCTTCCTGCTCGCCGCTGCCGGAGCGCGGCAGTGAGCGCCGCCCAGCCGCTGGACCTGCTCTGGATCCTGCTCTGCTCGGCCCTGGTGTTTTCCATGCAGGCCGGCTTCCTGTGCCTGGAATCGGGCCTCACGCGCAACAAGAACTCCATCAATGTGGCGGTCAAGAACGTGGCGGACTTCGCCATCGCCACGGCCGTGTACTGGATGGTCGGCTTCGGGCTCATGTTCGGCGCCTCGCAGGACGGCTGGCTGGGGTTCTCGCACTTCGGCCTGGCCGACCAGCTCTCGCTGAGCGCGCCGCTGATGGCCTTCGTGCTGTTCCAGCTCATGTTCTGTGCCACCTCGGCCACCATCGTCTCGGGCGCGGTGGCCGAGCGCATGCGCTTCTCGACCTACATGGCGGTGACGGCCGGCGTGGCCATGGTGATCTACCCGGTGTTCGGCCACTGGGCCTGGGGCGGCATCCTGGAAGGCCGGCCCAGCGGCTGGCTGGCGCGGCTCGGCTTCGTGGACTACGCCGGCTCCACGGTCGTGCACAGCGTGGGCGGCTGGGTCTCGCTGGTGGCCGTGGCCATGATCGGCCCGCGCACCGGCCGCTTCGTGCCGGGCGAGCCGCCGCGGCCGCTGCCGGCCGGCAACCTGCCGCTGGCCATGCTGGGCGTGCTGATCCTGTTCTTCGGCTGGTTCGGCTTCAACGGCGGCAGCACGCTGGCGCTGAACGCGCGCGTGCCCGGCATCGTGGTCAACACCGTGATCGGCGGTGCCGCCGGCATCGTCGGCGGCATCGCCATGGGCATCTGGCGCCGCGGCTACTGCGAGATCGGCTACCTGATCAACGGCGCCATCGCAGGCCTCGTGGCGATCACGGCCAACTGCCATGTGGTCTCGCCGCTGTCGGCCTGGCTGATCGGCGGGGTCGCCGCCGTGCTGATGGTGTTCGTGTCCGAGTGGCTGCTGGCCTGGCGCCTGGACGACGCGGTCGGCGCGATCCCGGCGCACCTGGCGCCCGGCATCTGGGGCACGCTGTCGGTCGGCCTGTTCGGCGACCTGGAGCGCATCGCCAACGGCAACACGCGGCTGGAGCAGATCGGCGTGCAACTGCTGGGCGCCCTCGCCTGCTGCCTGTGGGCCTGCCTGATGGCCTGGCTGCTGCTGCGCGGCATCGGCCGCTTCGGGCCGCTGCGCGTGCGGCCGCAGGACGAGCACGTGGGCCTGAACGTGTCCGAGCACGGCACGCGCACCGACCTCATCGAACTCGTGGACGCGATGGAGGAACACCGGCGCAGCGGCGACCTGCGCCAGCGCGTGCCGGTGGAGCCCTTCACCGAGGTCGGCCAGGTGGCCTCGGCCTACAACCGCGTCATCGGCGCGCTGGAGGCCGCCACCGACCAGACCCGCGCCATCGTGCGCGACATGCGCGACGGCATCGTCACCTTCACGCGCGATGGCGTGCTGACCAGCCTGAACCCCGGTGCGGAGAAGCTGCTGCAGCTCAGCGCCGACCAGGTGGTCGGCCACCCGTTCCAGGCGCTGCTGCGCCAGGCCGGCTACAGCGGGCCGGCAGCGCGCGAGGACCTGTGCCGCCCCGGCACCAAGCTGGAGCTGCGCAAGGTCCGCTCCGGGGCGCCGCGCGTGGTCTACGAGATCTCGGTCAGCGAGAACCATGTGGGGCCGGAGTTGCGCTTCACGGGCACCGTGCGCGACATCTCCGAGCGCAAGCACGTCGAGGCCCAGCTGCACCGCGAGCGCGACCTGGCCCAGGTCACGCTGGCCTCCATCGGCGACGGCGTGGTCACCACCGACGAGGCGGGTATGGTGCAGTACATCAACCCGGTGGCCGAACGGCTGACGGGCTGGTCGGCCGCCGAGGCCCAGGGCCGCTCCATCAACGAGATCTACCGGCTGCGCGACGCCCACAGCGGCGACCTGCTGCCCGTGCCCGTGCGCGAGGTGCTCACGCGCGGCCAGGTGGTCGCGCGGCTCGACCATGCACTGCTGCTGCGGCGCGACGAGCTGCCCATCCCGGTGCAGAACACGGCTGCGCCGATCCGCTCGCGCGAGGGCTTTCTGATCGGCGCCGTGCTGGTGTTCCACGACGTGACGGTCACGCTGAACCTGGCCCAGGAGCTGCAGCACCAGGCCAGCCACGACGCATTGACCGGCATCCCGAACCGGCGCGCGTTCGAGCGCCGCCTGGGCGAGTTGCTGGACCGCCCGCGCGACGAGGGCCAGACCCATGTGGTGTGCTTCCTCGACCTGGACCAGTTCAAGCTCGTCAACGACACCTGCGGCCACGTGGCAGGCGACGAGCTCCTGCGCCAGGTGGCCGCGCTGGTCCGCAGCCACCTGCGCGCCTCCGACATGCTGGCGCGCCTGGGCGGCGACGAGTTCGGCCTGGTGTTGGAGTCCTGCCCCATGCAGCGCGCCATCACCCTGGCCGATGCGATCCGCGAGGACATCGCCGACTTCCGCTTCGCCTGGGAGGGCAAGTCCTTCTCGATCGGCGTGTCCATCGGCCTGGTGCCCGTGCTGGGCACCGACCGCGACCTGGGCGCCGTGCTGTCGGCCGCCGACGCCGCCTGCTATGCAGCCAAGGACGAGGGCCGCAACCGCATCCACGTCTACCAGATCAACGACCACGCGCTGATGGAGCAGCAAGGCCAGATGCAATGGGCCACGCGGCTGCAGAACGCGCTCGACGAAGACCGGCTGCGCCTGTACGCCCAGGCCATCGTGCCGCTGCCTTCGGGCGTGGACCGCGCGCCGCACTTCGAGATCCTGGTGCGCATGGAGGAAGGCGGCCGCCTCATCACGCCAGGCAGCTTCCTGCCCGCGGCCGAACGCTACGGTCTAATGCCGCGGGTAGACCAGTGGGTGGTGCGCAACACGCTGGCCTGGATCGGCGACCGCGTGCGCCGCGAGGGCGCACTGCCCGGCGTCTACAGCATCAACCTGTCGGGCGCCTCGCTGTCCGACGAGCGCTTCCGCCAGGACCTGCGCGACACGCTGGAGCGCCTGCGGCTGCCGCACGGCGCCGTCTGCTTCGAGATCACCGAGACCTCGGCCGTGGCCAACCTCAGCAAGGTCGTGCCCTTCATCCGCGAGATCAAGCAGCTGGGCTGCTTCTTCGCGCTGGACGATTTCGGCAGCGGGCTGTCCTCGTTCGCCTACCTCAAGAACCTGCCGGTGGACTTCCTCAAGATCGACGGCAGCTTCATCAAGGACATCGTGCACGATCCCATCGACCTGGCCATGGTGGAGGCCATCAACGCCATCGGCCATGTGATGGGCCTCAAGACCATCGCCGAGTACGTGGCCGACGAAGACATCCTGCGCCGTGTGGAAGCCATCGGCATCGACTTCGCCCAGGGCTACCACCTCGGGGCTCCGCAGCCCCTGGCCGACCAGGGCGCGGTGCGCATGATGCCGCGGTGATCCGAAGCTAAGCGGCGGTGGCCACCCGCGCGCGCACGAAGTCGACGAAGCGGGCCAGCGCGGGTGACATCGCATCGGCCGGCCAGACCAGGCTGGTCTCGCACAGCGGCAGCGCCGGCCGCTTGCGACCCATGGCCAGCTGCGCTGCCTCGCGGTAGACCACGCCGGCGCGGCGGAACTGCATCACGCTCGCCGGCACCCAGGCCAGGCCGTTGCCGCCCCAGACCAGGTTGACGATGGTCTGCATCTGGATCGCCTCTTGCGCCACCAGCGGCACGGCGCCGTGCGTGCGGTAGAGCTCGACCACCGCGTCGTGCAGCGAAGGGAGGATGCGGCGCGGGAACAGCACCAACGGCTCGGCCAGCACCGCGGCCAGCGGCAAGGGATCGCGCCGCGCCAGCGCATGGCGCGCACCCAGCGCCAGCACCAGCGGCTCCTGGCCCACCACCAGACGGTCCAGCCCGGCCGGCGCCTGGCCCGGCGCGTGCAGCATGAGGCCGGCGTCGATGCTGCCGCGCGCGAAGGCGTCCAGCTGCACGTCGCCGGTGGCCTCCACCAGCTCCAGTGCCACGCCCGGATGCTCGGCATGGAAGTCGCGCACCCACAGCGGCAGCTGCGCGAAACCCACGGTGGAGACGAAGGCCAGCCGCACACGGCCGTGCTCGCCCGCCGTCGCCGCACGGGCCAGCGCGGGGAGGCCCTCCGCACGGGACAGCAACTCGCGCACCTCGGGCAGCAGCGCCTCGCCCGCCGGGGTCAGCGCCACGCTGCGCCGCGTGCGCTCGAACAGCGCCACGCCCAGGCCTTTCTCCAACTGGGCGATGGCCTGGGTCAGCGGCGGCTGCGTCATGTGCAGGCGCCGCGCCGCGCGGCTGAAGTGCAATTCCTCGGCCAGCACCGCGAACTGGCGCCACACACGCAGGTCGGGCGAAGCAGCGTTTTTCATATGCACAGCATATCAATCAATGCAGCAGAAGCGATTGGAACCAATCAGGCATCGTTGGCATACTCGGCGCTCCCCCCGATCCACCCACGAGAGAGACACGATGGAAACCAAGACCATCCAGATCAACCGCCGTTCGGCCAACATCGTCGAAGGCAAGTCGCGCGCGCCCAACCGCTCGATGTTCTACGCCATGGGCTACGAAGAGGGCGACTTCAAGAAGCCCATGGTCGGCGTGGCCAACGGCCACAGCACCATCACGCCGTGCAACTCGGGCCTGCAGAAGCTGGCCGACGCGGCGATTGCCGGCATCGAGGAAGCCGGCGGCAACGCCCAGGTCTTCGGCACGCCCACGATCTCCGACGGCATGGCCATGGGCACCGAGGGCATGAAGTACTCCCTCGTCAGCCGCGAAGTCATCAGCGACTGCATCGAGACCTGCGTGGGCGGCCAGTGGATGGACGGCGTGCTGGTGGTCGGCGGCTGCGACAAGAACATGCCCGGCGGCATGATGGGCATGCTGCGCGCCAACGTGCCCGCCATCTACGTCTACGGCGGCACCATCCTGCCGGGCCGCTACAAGGGCCAGGACCTGAACATCGTCAGCGTGTTCGAGGCCGTGGGACAGAACGCCGCCGGCAACCTCAGCGACGAAGACCTGACCCAGATCGAGCGCCGCGCCATCCCCGGCACGGGCTCCTGCGGCGGCATGTACACGGCCAACACCATGTCGTCGGCCTTCGAGGCGCTGGGCATGAGCCTGCCCTACTCGTCCACCATGGCCAACCCGCACGACGAGAAAGAGAACTCGGCCAGGGAATCGGCCAAGGTGCTGATCGAGGCCATCAAGAAGGACCTCAAGCCGCGCGACATCGTGACCAAGAAGGCCATCGAGAACGCCGTGGCCGTGATCATGGCCACGGGCGGCTCGACCAACGCCGTGCTGCACTTCCTGGCCATCGCCCACACGGCCGGCGTGGAATGGACCATCGACGACTTCGAGCGCATGCGCAAGAAGGTGCCGGTGATCTGCGACCTGAAACCCAGCGGCAAGTACCTGGCCGTGGACCTGCACCAGGCCGGCGGCATCCCGCAGGTCATGAAGGTGCTGCTCGATGCCGGCCTGCTGCACGGCGACTGCATCACGATCACGGGCAAGACGATTGCCGAGACGCTGGCCGACGTGCCCGCACTGCGCGCCGACCAGGACGTGATCCGCCCGATCGACAAGCCCATGTACGACGAGGGCCACCTGGCCATCCTCAAGGGCAACCTCTCGCCCGAGGGCGCGGTGGCCAAGATCACGGGCCTCAAGAACCCCGTCATCACCGGCCCGGCCCGCGTGTTCGACGACGAGCAGTCGGCGCTCCAGGCCATCCTGGACGGCAAGATCAAGGCCGGCGACGTGATGGTGCTGCGCTACCTGGGCCCCAAGGGCGGTCCCGGCATGCCCGAGATGCTGGCGCCCACGGGCGCGCTGATCGGCGCAGGGCTGGGCGAGAGCGTCGGCCTGATCACCGACGGCCGCTTCTCCGGCGGCACCTGGGGCATGGTGGTGGGCCACGTGGCGCCAGAAGCGGCGGCCGGCGGCACGATTGCGTTCGTCAACGAAGGCGACTCCATCACCATCGACGCACACAAGCTGGTGCTGGAGCTCAACGTGCCCGAGGCCGAGATCGCCAAGCGCCGCGCAGGCTGGACGGCGCCCAAGCCGCGCTACACGCGCGGCGTGCAGGCCAAGTTCGCGTTCAACGCAAGCACGGCCAGCAAGGGCGCGGTGCTGGACGACTATTGATCCGAAGGAGCGGCCTCAGCGCCGCTTCCTTACGTTCAAGCCCAGGGCATCGCGCTGGCGGTCGATGCGGGCGGCCTTGCGCGCCGCGTCGCGCTCCATGGCCTTGCGCTTGGTGTAGCCCGAGGCATCTGCCCAGGCCCACCACGCCATGGCCAGCCCGAAAGGCGCCAGCACGATCCACCAGGCCCAGCCGGCGACGGGGCCGTACTCCGCCCACTTGAGCGCGAGCAGCACCAGGCCCAAACCCAGCAGATACATGACGGCCTCCTTGCGCTTGTTGCCTTGGAGCCAGGGAACCCGGCTCTCTAGAATGGGTCGAAAGACTGTACCCCAACCCCTACGAGGAACAACGATGAAACGAGTGTTGCTGAGCGCCATCCTGCTGGCAGGCGGCGTGCTGGCGCTGCCGAGCTGGGCCGACGAGGCGCTGGCCAAGTCCAAGAACTGCATGGCCTGCCATTCCGTCGACAAGAAGCTGGTCGGCCCGGCTTACAAGGACATTGCGGCCAAATACAAGGGCGACGGCACAGCCGTCGACAAGCTGGCCACCAAGATCCAGAAGGGCGGCTCTGGCGTCTGGGGCCCGGTGCCCATGCCCGCCAACCCGCAGGTCAACGAGGCCGACGCCAAGAAACTGGCAGCCTGGGTGCTGGGCCTCAGTTAAGCCGGCCCCGGTTCGGCAGCAAGCCCGCCGCGCAGCGGGCTTTTTTGTGCGCGTTCGGCGGGAGCACGGCTGCCTACACTGCAGCCATGTCGAGAGCCGCCCGCCTGCTGCACCTGCTGGAACATCTGCGCGCCCAGCGCCAGCCCCTGCCCGGGCCGCAGCTGGCGGCGCAGGCCGGCGTCAGCCTGCGCACGCTGTACCGCGATGTCGCCACCCTGCGCGAACAGGGCGCGCGCATCGAGGGCGATCCGGGCGTGGGCTATGTGCTGCGGCCCGGCTTCACGCTGCCGCCACTGATGTTCAGCGAAGAGGAACTGGAGGCCCTGGTGCTGGGCGCGCGCTGGGTCGCCAGCCAGTCCGCCGACCCGGCGCTGGCGCAGGCCGCCGAGGGTGTGATGAACCGCATCGGCGCCACGCTGCCCGAGCCGCTGCGCATGGCGGTGCAGACCAGCGGCCTGTTCGTCCCCCCGCGTTCGGGCCCATCGCTGGCCGCGCCCTGGCTCGCGGCCCTGCGCCACGCCGTGCGGGCCGAGCACGCCGTGTGGCTGGACTACGTCGACGAGGCCGGCCAGACCACCAGGCGGCGCGTATGGCCCTTCGCCATGGCCTTCTTCGACCAGGCGCGGCTGATGGCCGCCTGGTGCGAACTGCGGCAGGATTTCCGGCACTTCCGCGCCGACCGCGTGCTGGGCCTGACCGACACGGGCGAGCGCTACCCCGAGCGCCGCCACCTGCTGATCCGCCGCTGGAGCGTGCGCATGGGCCATGCGCGGCATGCGCACGCTGCTGACAGAAGCTGACACCCGCCCCCGCGACACTGGTGCCGCACTCTCCGCAACACAACGAAAGGACCCGCACCATGAGCGCAGCACTGACCTTCTACACCAACCCCATGTCGCGCGCCCGCGTGACGCGCTGGATGCTGGAGGAAACCGGCCTGCCCTACCAGACCGAGATCCTGGAATACGGCACCAGCATGAAGGCCGCCGCCTACCGCGCCATCAACCCCATGGGCAAGGTGCCGGCGATCCGGCACGGCGAGACCGTCGTGACCGAGAACGCCGCCATCTGCATGTACCTGGCCGACCTGGTGCCCGAGAAGAAGCTGGCGCCGCCCGCGGGCAGCCCGGCGCGCGGCCCCTACTACCGCTGGATCAGCTTCATGGGCCCGCTGGAGCAGCTCATGGTGGCCAAGTCCATCGGCGCCAAGTTGCCCGAGCCGGGCACGGCCGGCTTCGGCACCGAGGAGGACCTGGTGCAGACGCTGGCCGGCGCCGTGGAGGGCCGCGACCACCTGGCGGGCGACGGCTTCACGGCCGCCGACCTGCTGGTCTCGGCCTACATCGGCTGGTATCTGCAGTTCCAGCTGCTGCCGGCGCTGCCCGCGTTCACGCGCTTCGTCGAACTGCACCGCAACCGCCCTGCGGCTGCGCGTGCGAACGAACTGGATGGGCCGATCCCCGAGCGCGCCTGATTCAGTACGCCTGGCCCAACTGCTCAAGGATGGCCGGATTCTGCCGGCACATCACATCGCCTGCGGCGATATGAGTGCCGTCAAACCCTGCAAGCGCTACGCGCTCGCGCCTGCGGCGCGCCTGGATCAATTGGCTTGCGCCAATTGATCCAGGATTGCAGGGTTTTCGAGCGTTGACGTGTCCTGCGTGATCGCCTCGCCCTTGGCGATGGAGCGCAGCAGCCGCCGCATGATCTTGCCGCTGCGCGTCTTGGGCAGGTTGTCGCCGAAGCGGATGTCCTTGGGCTTGGCGATGGGGCCGATCTCCTTGGCCACCCAGTTGCGCAGCTCCGCGGCAATGGCCTTGGCCTCCTCGCCCGTGGGCCGCGCGCGCTTCAAGACCACGAACGCGCAGACGGCCTCGCCCGTCACGTCGTCGGGCCGGCCCACGACTGCGGCCTCGGCCACGAGGTCGGTCTTGGACACCAGCGCCGATTCGATCTCCATGGTTCCCAAGCGGTGGCCCGAGACGTTGAGCACATCGTCGATGCGGCCGGTGATGCGGAAGTAGCCGCGGTCGGTGGACCGCACCGCGCCGTCGCCGGCCAGGTAGATGGTGCCGCCCATCTCCTCGGGGAAATAGGCCTTCCTGAAGCGCTCGGGGTCGCCCCAGATCGTGCGGATCATCGAGGGCCAGGGCCGCTTGATGACCAGCATGCCGCCCGAACCATTGGCGATGTCCTTGCCGGTCTCGTCGACGATGGCCGCTGCGATGCCGGGCAGCGGCAGCGTGCACGAGCCCGGCACCAGCGGCGTGGCGCCCGGCAGCGGCGTGATCACGTGGCCGCCGGTCTCGGTCTGCCAGAAGGTGTCGACGATGGGGCAGCGCTCACCGCCCACGTTCCGGTGGTACCACATCCAGGCCTCGGGGTTGATCGGCTCGCCGACCGAACCCAGGATGCGCAGGCTCTGCAGGTTCCAGTTCTTCGGGTGCACCTTGGCGTCGGTGTCGGCCGCCTTGATCAGCGAGCGGATCGCCGTCGGCGCGGTGTAGAAGATCGAGACCTTGTGCTTCTCGATCATCTGCCAGAAGCGGCCGGCATGCGGGAAGGTCGGGATGCCCTCGAACACCAGTTGCGTGGCACCGGCCGCCAGCGGCCCGTAGGCCACGTAGCTGTGGCCGGTGATCCAGCCGATGTCGGCCGTGCACCAGAACACATCGTCCGGCCGCAGGTCGAAGGTCCAGTCCATGGTCAGCCTGGCCCACAGCAGGTAACCCGCGCTGGCATGCTGCACGCCCTTGGGCTTGCCGGTGGAGCCCGAGGTGTAGAGGATGAACAGCGGGTGCTCGGCATCCACCGGCACCGGCGCGCATTCCAGGCCCTGCCCGGCCAGCGCCTCGGCGAAGGTCTTGTCGCGCCCCTCGACCTTGTTCCAGGCCGTGGGCGTGCGCTCGTAGACCAGCACGGTCTTCAAGGTGTCGCAGCCGCCCAGGGCCAGCGCATCGTCGACGATGGACTTGAGCGGCAGCTCCTTGCCGCCGCGCAGCTGGTAGTTGGCCGTGACCACGGCCACCGCGCCCGCGTCGATGATGCGCTCCTGCAACGCCTTGGCCGAGAAGCCGCCGAACACCACGGAGTGCGTGGCACCGATGCGCGCGCAGGCCTGCATGGCCACGATGCCCTCCACGCCCATGGGCATGTAGACCACCACGCGGTCGCCCTTGGCGATGCCCTGGGCCTTGAGCGCATTGGCGAACTGCGCCACGCGTGCCAGCAGCTGCTTGTACGTGACATGCGTGACCGTGCCGTCGTCGGCCTCGAACACGATGGCCGTCTTGCCTTCCACGGGCGTGCCCATGTGCCGGTCCAGGCAGTTGGCCGAGACGTTGAGCTGGCCGTCGTCGAACCAGCGGTAGAACGGGGCCTTGGACTCGTCGAGCACATGCGTGAAGGGCTTGGTCCAGGCCAGGTTCTCGCGCGCCAGCCGCGCCCAGAAGGCCTGCGGATCGCGCTCCGCTTCATCGCACAGGGCTTGGTACGCCGCCATGCCGGCGATGCGGGCGCCCTGCACGGCGGCGGCGGGTGGGTCGAACACACGGTTCTCGACCAGCACGGATTCGATGGCCGACGACGTCGGGGAAGTGCTCATGGTTTGTCTCCTCTGGTGGCACGCGGGAAATGGCGGCGACTGTCCGGCCTGGCTCTTACAGGCGACTGACACACGCGGCCGGCGCACGCCCCCCCGATCTTCACCCAAGCCACGGGCCCGGCGTCGACTGCCCTGGAAATCGCCTTCGGCCGATTGGGCATGCCGGCCTACACCGACGGCCGTCGCGCTCCCCCAGCATGGGGCGTTTCGGAAAGCCAGACGATGCAGAACAAGCCGCGCAGCCTGTACACCACGATCCTCGGCCTGCTGCTGGCGCTCCCGGGGCTCTTCCTGCTGGGCGGCGGCGTCTGGCTCATGGTCCTGGGCGGCAGCGTCTATTACGCCGTGGCCGGCCTGCTGCTCGTGCTCACCGGGTCGCTGGTGCACCGGCGCGCGCCGTCGGCGCTGTGGGCGTTCGCGCTGCTGTTCGCCGGTTCACTGGGCTGGGCCGTCTGGGAGTCCGGGTTGGACTGGTGGCCCCTGGCCGCCCGCATGGGCGTGCTGTTCGTTCTGGGCCTGCTGATGCTGCTGCCCTGGACGCTGCGCCGGCTGGACCACGGCCGCGGACTGCAGCCAGCACCGGCACCGCTCGGCCGCCCTCTGCGCGCGCCCCGCATGCCTTCGTGGCGCCGGGGCGGCGGCATGGTCCTCAGCGTGGCCATGGCGTGCTTTGCCGTGCTGTCGGCACTCACCTGGGTGCGCGACGTGCACTCGCTGCAGGGCGCACTGCCGCCATCGCAGGGCGCCCTCGTCGACCAGGGCACCGCCGTGCGCGGCGTGCCTGCGGGCGAGTGGCATGCCTATGGCCGCACCGGGTTCGGCCAACGCTATTCGCCGCTGGCCGACATCACCCCGGCCAACGTCAAGGATCTGCAGGTTGCCTGGCACGTGCACACCGGCGACCTGCGCGGCCAGCCGGGCGACCCCGTGGAAACCACCTACCAGGTGACGCCGCTGAAGATCGGCAACCGCCTGTACCTGTGCAACCCGCACCAGACCGTGTTGGCGCTGGACGCCACCACGGGACAGGAGATCTGGCGCCACGCCCCCCAGGTCGGCCGCGACCTCGCGTTGCAGCACCTGACCTGCCGGGGGCTGTCGTACCAGCCACCCGCCACCCCGCAGCCCAGCGCCGGGGCCGCCGACGCGTCCGCTGGTGCCACGCCGCCTGCACCCGCACCCGTCCCGCAAGCCGGCGCCACGCCCGGCGCCATGGCTGCGTCCTGCCCCCACGGCAAGCTGTTCATGCCCACGGCCGACGGGCGCCTGGTCGCACTCGACCCCGAGCGCGGCGTCCCCTGCGCTGCCTTCGGTGGCGGCAAGGGGGAAATCGACCTGTGGGCCCACATGCCGAACCACCGCCCGGGCGCCTACTACGCAACCTCGCCGGTGGTCGTGACGGCGCGGCTCGTCATCGTCGGCGGCACCGTGCTCGACAACGTCTCCACGGCAGAGCAGTCCGGTGTGATCCGCGCCTTCGACATCGACACCGGCGCCCTGGTCTGGAACTGGGATTCCGGCAACCCCGATGCCACCGCCCCCATCGCGCCGGGGGCCCGCTACACGGTCAACTCGCCGAACAGCTGGTCGATCTCCAGCGTGGACGAAGCGCTGGGCATGGTCTACGTGCCCATGGGCAACCAGCCGCCCGACCAGTGGGGTGGCAACCGCAGCGAAGCGGTCGAGAAGTACTCGTCGTCGGTGGTGGCGCTGGACCTCGCCTCCGGCCAGGTGCGCTGGGTCTACCAGACCGTGCACCACGACCTGTGGGACTACGACGTGCCGTCCCAGCCCTCCCTGGTCGACCTGCGCATCGACGGCCAGACCATCCCCGCACTGGTGCAGCCCACCAAGCAGGGAGAACTGTTCGTGCTCGACCGGCGCACCGGCGTGCCCCTTCGCCCGCAGGAAGAGGCTCCCGCACCGCAGGGCGCAGCACAGGGCGACCGCACCGCCGCCACGCAGCCGCGGGCTGCCATCTCCTTCGACCCGCCGGTGCTGCGCGAGCGCAGCATGTGGGGCGTGAGCATGTTCGACCAGCTCGCCTGCCGCATCGCGTTCAAGCGCCTGCGCTACGAAGGCCGCTTCACGCCGCCGTCCACCCAGGGCTCGCTGATCCACCCCGGCAACTTCGGCGTGTTCAACTGGGGCGGTGTGGCGGTCGACCCGCGCCGGCAGATCGCCTTCACCACGCCGACCTACCTGCCCTTCGTCTCCACGCTGGTGCCGCGGCCGAACGACACCGCGCTGGTGGTGCAGGAAGACGGGCCGCCCGCTGGCGCCCTGCCCGCCCTCAACGAGAACTTCGGCGCGCCCTTCGCCGTCCAGCTCCGCCCCTTCCTCTCGCCCCTCGGCGTGCCCTGCGTGGCCCCGCCCTGGGGTTACGTGGCCGGAGCCGACCTGAGCACCGGCAAGATCGTCTGGCAGCACCGCAACGGCACGGTGCGCGACCTCTCGCCGATCCCGCTGCCGCTGCGCATGGGCGTGCCCAACCTGGGCGGCCCCATCGTCACCGCCGGTGGTGTGGCCTTCCTGTCGGGCACGCTCGACAACTACGTGCGTGCCTACGACGTGACCAGCGGAGAACAGCTCTGGGAGAGCCGGCTGCCAGCCGGCGGCCAGGCCACGCCGATGACCTACACCGCGGCCGATGGCCGCCAGTTCCTGCTGGTGGTGGCCGGGGGGCACGGGTCGCTCGGCACGACGCCCGGCGATTCCATCATCGCCTACGCCCTGCCCAGGAACTGAAGCACAGGGCGCCCCGCTGCCGCCGACGGCGGGCCCATCCGGTGGACATGCCGTTGTGGCGAAGGCCTGTTTGCTGCGCCGCAGCACGCCCCTACAATCCGGCGCCCCCACCACCCTTCACGCCCATGTTCGATCCTCTGCAGCCCGCCAAGACCTCTCCGATGCGTCCGCTGCCCAAGCTGATCTTCGCCAGCCGCTGGCTGCAGCTGCCCCTGTACCTGGGCCTGATCGTGGCGCAGGCCGTCTACGTCGTGCACTTCCTGGTGGAACTCACGCACCTGGTCGAGGCCGCGTTCGGCAGCCAGACGGCGCTGCAGGCCCTCATCAACAGCATCGGCTACAAGACCGACGCGCCCATCACCACGCTCAACGAGACCGTGATCATGCTGGTGGTGCTGGCGCTGATCGACGTGGTCATGATCTCCAACCTGCTGATCATGGTCATCGTGGGCGGCTACGAGACCTTCGTGAGCCGCATGAACCTGGAAGGCCACGAGGACCAGCCCGAGTGGCTGAGCCACGTCAACGCCTCGGTGCTCAAGGTCAAGCTGGCGATGTCCATCATCGGCATCAGCTCCATCCACCTGCTCAAGACCTTCATCAACGCCGACAACTACAGCGAAAAGGTGCTGGTCGCGCAGACCGTGATCCACGTCGCCTTCCTGCTGTCGGCCATGGCCATCGCCTACACCGACAAGCTGATGTCTTCGACGGCCAACGGCAAGCACTGAGCCGTCCCCCTGCCGGCCTCAGACCGGCAGCTGTCCGCCCACGGCTTCGGCCAGCGCGTTGCGCAGGCTCAGGGCAGCGCCTTCCAGCGGCTTGTCGCGCGGGAAGACCAGGGCCAGCTCCGCATCCTCGCGCGTGCGCAGCGGCCGCGCCACCAGCCCCTGCCGCTGCGCGTAGCGCGCACCCAGCGTCTCGACGATCGCCACGCCCAGTTGCTGGGCCGCGAACTCGCAGGCCGTGAACGACTGCGACACCTCCATCAGCGGCCGCCATGGCAGGCCCGCGGCGGCCATGGCCTGCTGCGTGGCCAGGCCGGCCGGCAGGGCCGGCGACAGCACGATCAGGTCCAGCGCCGCGAGCTCTCCCAACGTCAGTGCACCATCGCCGCGCGCCTGCGCATGGCCGGGGTGGAACACCGCATGCAGGCGCAGCTGCGCGAGCCGCTCGCGGGCGATGCGCTCGCTGGCCGTGGCCGAGGTGGTGATGACCAGCCCCAGGTCGATGCGGTGGTCGGCCGCCATCTCCATGATCTCCAGCGCCGTGCCCGCGCGCACCGTCAGGGCCACCTGTGGATGCACACGGCGCACCGACACCAGCGCCTGCGGCAGCAGCATGGCCGCCGCCACCGCCACGGCGCCCACGTTCAGCCGCGCCGTCGCGCCCTTGCGGATGTCGCCGGCCAGCCGGTCCACCGTGTCCATGGCCGACAACGCGTTCAAGACCTCGGGCACCAGGGCCCGCCCCTGGCTGGTCAGCTGCAAGCGGCGCTGGTCGCGGCTGAACAGGGCGAAGCCCAGTCGCGTCTCCAGGCCGCGCAGCAGGGCGCTGGCCGCCGGCTGGCTCATGTGCACGCTGGCGGCGGCGGCCGTCACCGTGGGGTGCAGGTACATGGCGCGCAGCAGCGCCAGTTCGCGCCGGCTCATCATCTGGATTTCATATGAAGTCAGCCATTCCATCTATTTGACCACTGGCTGGGCAGGACCAAGAATCCCGCATGCCTGCCAACACCATCGCCTCGGTCACCTGCATCCCGATGCGGCTGCCCTTCCACCACTGGAGCGAGCCCCCGCTGTTCGCGGGCCGGCCGCGCGACAAGCTCGACAGCGCGCTGGTGCGGCTGCAGACGCAGGACGGCACCGTGGCCTGGGGCGAGTCGTACTGCGTGGAGCCGCGCGCGCTGCAGGCGGTGTTCGAGACGCTGGTCGGCCCGCTGGCCTGCGGGCGTCTTGCCGATGACGAGAGCCTGCTGCCCGGCATGCAGCGCGCGCTGCACAACCTGGGCCGCTCCGGCCCCGTGGTGCACGCGCTGGCCGGCCTGGACATCGCTCTGTGGGACCTGCGCGCCAAGCGGGCCGGCGTGCCGCTGCACGCGCTGCTGGGCGGCAAGCGCCGCGACCAGGTGCGCGTCTACGCCTCGCTGCTGCAGTACTACGCGAACGAAAGCCTGCTGGCGCAGGTGACCGACCGTGCGCTGGCCGAGGGCTACACCGAGATCAAGCTGCACGAGCGCACGGCCCCGGCCCTGGCCGCCGTGCGCCGGGCCACCGGCCCGGGCGTGCCGATCATGGTCGACACCAATTGCGCCTGGCTGCCGCACGAGGCCGAAACCGCCATCGCCGCGATGCTGCCGCACGCCCCGTTCTGGATCGAGGAGCCGCTCTGGCCGCCCGAGGACGACCAGGCGCTGGCGTCCCTGCGCCAGCGCTGCCCGGTGCCGCTGGCCGTGGGCGAGAACGCCGCCAGTGCGCTGGCGCTGCGCCGCATGGCGGAGCAGGCGACGGTACAGGTCCTGCAGCCCAGCGTGATCAAGCTGGGGCTGACGGCGGCCCTGGACATCGCACGCGCCTGCGATGCCTCGGGCGTGGTCTGCGCGCCGCAGGTCGCATTCTTCGGCCCTGGCTTCCTGGCCAGCCTGCACCTGATCGCCGCGCAGCAGACCGAGGTCTCACTGGAGCGGCTGTACGTTGAACTGGCCCACGTGCCCTATGCGCGCACCGCGCCCATCGAGCGCGGATGGCTGCAGGTGCCCGACGCCCCCGGCCTGGGCGCCGACCCCGAGCCAGCGCTGGCCGAAGGCCGCTACGCGCACTGAACCCCAACGACCGGAGACGATCCCCATGCCCATGCCCATGCCCACGCCCACCACGCGCCGCCACCTGCTGCACCACGCCACGGCCCTGGGCCTGGGTGCCGCGCTGCCGCTACACGGGGCGCGCGCCGCCGCGTACCCCGACAAGACCGTGCGCATCGTCATCCCCTACCCGGCCGGCGGCGCCACCGACAACCTGGGCCGGCTGTCGGCGCAGACGCTGCAGGCAGCACTGGGCCAATCCTTCATCGCCGACAACCGCGGCGGTGGCGGCACCACCATCGGCACGCGCGCGCTCGCGCAGTCGGCGCCCGACGGCTACACGCTGGGCATGGTCGACAGCAGCTTCACCATCAACCCCGGCCTGCTGGGCGCACGCCTGCCCTACGACACGCTGAAGGACTTCGCGCCCATCTCGCTCGTCGCCACCGCGCCGTTCGTGCTGGTTGTGCACCCCTCGGTGCCGGTCCACGACCTGGCCGCCTTCCTCGCGCGGGCCAAGGCCGCGCCGGGCAGCCTGGCCTACGGTTCGGCCGGCGTGGGCAGCGGCCCGCACCTGGCCGGCGAACTGCTGGCGCAGCAGGCCGGCATCGCCGTGCAGCACATCCCGTACAAGGGCGGCGGCACGGTCATCACCGACCTGCTGGGCGGCCAGTTCCAGTTCGCGTTCGCCACCGTGCCGACGCTGGTCGAGCACATCAGGGCCGGCCGGCTGCGCGCGCTGGCCGTGACGCCGCGCCAGCGCGTGCCGCAGTTGCCCGAGGTGCCGACCTTCGCCGAGGCCGGCCTGCCGGGCGTGGACACCATGCCGCTGTTCGGGCTGATCGCACCGGCGGGCGTGCCGGCCGCCATCGTCGAACAGCTCAATGCCGCGTTGCGCCAGTCCGTGCGCCAGGGCGAGATGCACACGCGGCTCAAGGCCATGGGCTTCGAGCCGGTGGGCAGCACGCCTGCGGAGTTCGGCCAGCGCATCGGCGAGGAGGTCGCCAAGTGGGCCGCCGTGGTCCGCAAGGGCAACATCCAGGCGGAGTGAGGAATGTCATGGCTTGACATGCCTTAGATCGAAAAGTTACAATGCGCCCCGTTCTAACAGTCAACAAGATATGTTGACGGTCTGAGCGCTACTCGCGGAGCACCTTGCCTCCCGTCGCGGCGCCAGACATCCCCGCCGGGTTCTGCCCGGCAACCGGCTGGTTCTCCAGCCACCCCGACGCCGCGTCGCATCGCACCGCTCAGCCCCTTCGACCAGGCCCGCTGACCGGCTCCGCTTTGCGTGACGGGCGCTGGTTGCGGCCTTGCTTCGTCGTCTTCAGTGCCTGCCGTGCGGCTGCGGATCGCGGCCGCCTGCGCCCTCCAGGCGGCCATTGCCCAGCCCCAACCAGGAGGCCAGCCGCAATGGCAAAAGACATCCAGATCGAACACGTCTTCAAGGTGTTCGGAGACGATCCCGACGCAGCGCTGACGCTCGTGCGCCAAGGCCGCAGCAAGCAGGAGATCCTGGCCGAGACCGGCCAGTCCATCGGCGTGTTCGACGCGCATTTCGACATCCAGGCCGGCGAGATCTTCGTGATCATGGGCCTGTCGGGCTCGGGCAAGTCCACGCTCGTGCGCCTGCTGAACCGCCTGATCGAGCCCAGCGCGGGCCGCGTCGTGGTCGATGGCGAGGACATCTTCCAGCACGGAAGCCGCGCGCTGCGCGCGCTGCGCCGCAAGGACATCAGCATGGTGTTCCAGTCCTTCGCGCTGATGCCGCACATGACCGTGCGCGACAACACCGCCTTCGGCCTGGAACTGGCAGGCGTGGCCAAGGCCCAGCGCCTGGCCGCGGCCGACGACGCGCTGGCCCAGGTCGGCCTGGCCGGTTGGGGCGACAGCTACCCCGACGAACTCTCGGGCGGCATGCAGCAGCGCGTGGGCCTGGCGCGCGCGCTGGCGTCCGACCCGTCCATCCTGCTCATGGACGAGGCCTTCTCGGCGCTGGACCCGATCATCCGCACCGACATGCAGAGCGAGCTGCTGCGGCTGCAGCAGGTCAGGCGCCGCACCATCGTCTTCATCTCGCACGACCTGGACGAGGCCATGCGCATCGGCGACCGCATCGCCATCATGAAGGACGGCCAGGTGGTGCAGGTCGGCACACCCGAAGAGATCCTGCGCAACCCGGCCGACGACTACGTGCGCAACTTCGTGCGCGGCGTGGATGCAGCCAAGGTCTTCAAGGCCGGCGACATCGCGCGGCGCAGCCAGGTCGTGGTGTCCGAGAACCCCACGCGCGGCGCCCGCCCCGCGCTCAAGCTGCTGGAAGACCAGGACCGCGAGTTCGCCTACGTGGTCGACCCGCAGCAGCGCTTCCTCGGCATGGTCTCGGCCGACTCGCTGCGCACCGCGCTCCAGGACCACGAAGGCACGCTGGGCCTGCAGCGCGCCTTCCTGCCGGACGTGCAGACCGTGGCTGCCATCCACCCCGTGAACGCGTTGTTCGGCCAGGTCGCGCAGTCGCCCTGGCCGCTGCCCGTGGTCGACGACCAGGGCCGCTACATCGGCGCGATCAGCAAGACCACGCTGCTGCGCTTCATGGACAAGAACTGCGATTGACCACCCCGAGGAGGAACGACAGATGAACGACAACACCACCCTCGCACCGGCCAACCCCGCCATCAGCTCCGCCAGCGGCACCGGCACCGATCCCTGGGCGACCTCGGCACCCGACGCCGCGCCCGCCGTGGAATCGGCACCGGCGGCCGATCCCTGGGGCGCGGCCGATGCACCCGCGACAGCGCAAGGCACCGATGCCTGGTCCACCGGCACCGACGCCGCCGCCGGCGGCGACTGGCTCGGCGCCGCCACCGACGTGGCCAGCGCCCCGCACGACGGCTTTGCCATCTCCCAGCTCTGGGACGGCAGCCTGCCCGTGGAGTCCTGGATCAATCACGGCCTGGCCTGGACCGTGGAGCACTTCCGCCCCTTCTTCCAGACCGTGCGCGGCCCCATCGACGCCACGCTGCAGGGCGTGGAAGGCCTGCTGCAGTCCGTGCCCACCTTGGCCATGATCGCGCTGCTGGGCCTGCTGGCCTGGCAGTTCGCTGGCCGGGCCATCGCCGTCGGCGGCGTCGTCTCGCTGCTGCTCGTGGCCATGCTGGGCATCTGGCCCGAGGCCATGGTCACACTCTCGCTGGTGCTGACCTCGCTGGCCTTCTGCCTGGTGCTGGGCCTGCCGCTGGGCATCCTGCTGGCGTCGAGCGACCGCGCCAACCGCATCGCCCGTCCGGTGCTGGACGCGATGCAGACCACGCCGGCCTTCGTCTACCTGGTGCCGGTGGTGATGCTGTTCGGCATCGGCAACGTGCCGGGCGTGATCGTGACCATCGTGTTCGCGCTGCCGCCGCTGGTGCGCCTGACCACGCTGGGCATCCGCCAGGTGCGTCCCGACCTGATCGAGGCCGCGCGCGCCTACGGCGCCTCGCCCTGGCAGCTCTTGACCAAGGTGCAGCTGCCGCTGGCCATGCCGTCCATCATGGCCGGCATCAACCAGGCGCTGATGCTGTCGCTGTCCATGGTCGTCATCGCCTCCATGATCGCCGTGGGCGGCCTGGGCCAGATGGTGCTGCGCGGCATCGGCCGGCTGGACATGGGCCTGGCCACCGTGGGCGGCCTGGGCATCGTGCTGCTGGCGATCACGCTGGACCGCATCACGCAGGCCATGGGGCAGCCGAGCCGCGGCGCCCGCCACTGGTGGCAGACCGGGCCGGCGGGACTGGTCTGGCGCCGGCTGCAAAGCCAGCAGGCCGCCAAGGCGAGTGCCGGCACCACGACCGCCACCGCCACCACCGCCGGAACAGCCAGCGCAGCCGAAGCAGCGTCCACGGCCGCCCTGGCCGTGCGCATCCACTGAATCCCAACCCCAAGGAGCATCCGCATGAACATCCAACCGATCCGCACCCTGCTCGCCTGTGGCCTGCTGGCCGCCAGCAGCCTCGGCGCCGTCGCCCAGACCATGCCCGGCAAGGGCGTCAAGGTGCAGCCGCTCAAGAGCTCCATCGCCGAGGAAACCTTCCAGACGCTGCTGGTCAGCCGCGGCCTGGAACAGCTGGGCTACGACGTGCAGCCGATCCGCGAGGTCGAGTACGCCACCGCCTACCTGGCCATCGCCAACGGGGACGCGACCTTCCTGGCCTCGGCCTGGAAGCCGCTGCACGACGACTTCTTCAAGAACGCCGGTGGCGACGCCAAGCTCTACCGCCAGGGCACCTACTCGACCAACGCGCTGCAGGGCTACCTGATCGACAAGAAGACCGCCGACGCGCACAAGATCCGCAGCATCGACCAGCTCAAGGACCCCGCGCTCGCCAAGCTGTTCGACACCAACGGCGACGGCAAGGCCGACCTGACCGGCTGCAACCCAGGCTGGGGCTGCGAGGCGGTGATCAACCACCACCTGAAGGCCTACGGCCTGTCGGACAGCGTCACGCACCAGCAGGGCAGCTACGCCGCGCTGATGGCCGACACCATCACGCGCCACAAGGAAGGCAAGCCCATCCTGTACTACACCTGGACCCCGTACTGGGTCAGCGGCGTGCTGCAGCCGGGCAAGGACGTGGTCTGGCTGCAGGTGCCGTTCTCCTCGCTGCCCGGCGAGCAGAAGGGCCTCGACACCAAGCTGCCGAACGGCCAGAACTACGGCTTCACGCCCAACACGCAGCACATCGTGGCCAACCAGGCGTTCGCCAAGGCCAACCCGGCCGCGGCCAAGCTGTTCGCGCTGATGCAGCTGCCGGTGGGCGACATCAACGCCCAGAACCTGCGCATGCGCGACGGCGAGAACACCGCCGCCGACATCGCCCGCCACACCGACGCCTGGATCAAGGGCCACCAGAAGACCTTCGACGGCTGGATCGCGCAGGCGCGCGCCGCAGCGAACTGATCCACGCACTGCGGGAGGCGTCCTATGGACGCCGCGGCACCGCAGGTTTAGCGTGCACGGGTCCGCGGCCTCTCCACACCCATGCACGCATCCGTCCGACGGCAGCGCCGCCCCGCCCGCCATGGCTGACCCGCTCACCCTGTGGCGCACGGCGCTGGCGGCGCTCGCCTTGTTCAACATCGCCGTCTGGTGCTGGAGCGCCCGGCGCGTGCAGCGTGCCGGTCTGCCCTGCGACGCCCGGTGGCAGGGCCTGCGCCGGCTGCAGCTGTGGCTGTCGGCCGGCTACGTGTTCGGCTGTGCCTTCCGCTCCGTCGTGCCGGTCTACGACATTCCCCGCCTCGCGATGGTGGACGCGCCCTGGTCCAGCGCGCTGGTGGGGCGCTCGGTCGCCACCGTGGCCGAACTGTGCTTCGCCGCGCAATGGGCGCTGATGCTCAAGGACACCACGCGCGGCGGCGGGCGGCCGCTGGCGCGGCTGGCGGCGCTGCAGATCGTGCCGCTGATCCTCGTCGCCGAACTCTGCTCCTGGTACTCGGTGCTGAGCACCTCCAACCTGGGCCACACCATCGAGGAAAGCCTGTGGGGCCTGTGCGCCACGCTGGTGGCGCTGTGCCTGCTCGCGCTGTGGCCGCGCGTGGTGCCGCAGCAGCGCCCGCTGCTTGCGCTGTGGGTGCTGGGCGCGGCGGCCTACGCGCTGTACATGTTCGCGGTCGACGTGCCCATGTACTGGCAGCGCTGGCTGGCCGACGAGGCCGCCGGCCGCGGCTACCTCACGCTCTCCGCCGGCGTGGCCGACGTGGCGGGCCGCGTCCATGTCTCCACGCGGTGGGCCGACTGGAAGACCGAGGTCGTCTGGATGACGCTGTACTTCAGCGTGGGCGTGTGGGCCAGCATCGGCCTGGTGCACGCGCCGCGGCTGCAGTTGCTGCCGCTGGCCAGCCGGCCCCGGCCATCGCCGAAAATCGCCGCATGACGACAGCCATTTATGAGATCAGCCTGATCCTGCCCGACCCACACGACCCGCGCCCGCGCAGCATCCGCGTGAGCGAGAGCTACATCCACCAGGAGAAGGACCTCAGCGCCGCGCAGAAGGCCGCCATCCTGGCGCTGCCGCCCGGCGGCACCTGGACCGGCCGCGCCATCCGCATCCAGCGCCTGGCTGACGCCGGCTGAGCCTACCGGGCCGTATCGGCCGCCTCCTGCACGCGCCGCTCGAAGGTCTCGGCGCAGCGCCGGTAGCCCTTGTGCTCCTTCTCGAACTTGGCCACCGCCTCGCGGTCGGCCGCCTCGAACACCTGGCCGATGCCCTGCTCCACGGGCTCGAAACCGCGGTGAGCGAACAGCAGCAAGCGGCGCGGATTCAGCGCCAGTTGCGCCTGCTCGAAGCTGCAGCCGCACACGTCGCGGCTGGCGCGCAGGTAGGCCATGGCCTTGGCGGGAAAGCCGTTCTCCTTGGACAGCCGGTTCAGCAGCAGTTCGTCCAGCGGATACAGCAGCGCGGTGCAGCGCGCCAGGTAGGTCTCGCGGTCGACCTCGATCTTCTGGGCCGCGGCCAGGCCGGGCAGGAGCAGCAGCAGGGCCGAGCAGGCCAGCGCGGGAATGGAGCGCATGGGCATCGTGGTGGCAGGTTCAGCGGCCGGCCATGGTAGTGCATGGCGTGGCACCGCCCTGCACCACCATCCCGCGCTACAGCTGCTACCATTTGTCAACAGGACTGGGACAAACAACGCCTGGATTTGATCCACAGGGTGGACGAAATCGCGCGTTCCGCGGCGTACAGCGCACACCGCCCGGCCAACAACCGCCCCGACGAGGAACCCGCCGTGCCCCTTGCCAAGACGCTGCTGGAGCAGTTCAACATCAACGAGATGGAGATCATCCGACGGATGGAGCTGCTGGACCTCAGCCAGCGCGAGCTCGACCTGCTTGCGGCCCAGCAGCCTCTCATCGAGCGCAAGCTGTCCTACATCGTCGCCAAGTTCTACGAGAAGCAGACCGCCTTCGACGAGATCGCGCTGCTGATCGGCGACGCCGACACGCTGGCCCGGCTGCGCGCCGCGCAGACGCGCTACATCCAGGACCTGTTCGCGGGCGACTACGGCCACGCCTACGTCAACGGCCGCTTGCGCATCGGCCTCGTGCACAAGCGCATCGGCGTGGAGCCCAAGCTGTTCCTGTCGGCCGCCTGCACGCTCAAGTACCTGCTGGCAGAGGTGCTGGCCCACGAGATCGACGACCGCGGCACGCTGCTGGAGGTGCTGCGCGCGCTCGACAAGCTCATGAACTTCGACAACGCGCTGGTCTTCGACACCTACATCGGCACCCTGCTCAGCGCCATGGAAAGCGCCAAGAAGCGCATCGAGACCTATGCCCACGCGCTGGAGCAGAAGTCCAAGATCCTCAGCACACACGCCGAACGCGACCCGCTGACCGAGCTCTACAACAAGCGCGGCATGACCATGGCGCTCACGCGCGAACTCAACGCCGCGCAGCGGCGCAAGAGCCAGGTGTCGCTGGTCTACATGGACGTCAACAAGTTCAAGTTCATCAACGACACCTTCGGCCACGCCAAGGGCGACGAGGTGCTGCGCGCGCTGGGCGAGGCCATCGCCAAGAGCTGCCGCAGCACCGATTTCGCCTGCCGCGTGGGCGGCGACGAGTTCTGCGTGATCCTGCCCGACGCCGCCGCCGACGTGGCCGAGGGCGTGGCCGGCAAGATCGCCGAGGCCTTCACGGCCCTGTTCCCCGAGTTCTCGGTCGCCGTCGGCGTGGCCGGCACCGGCCCCGAGCAGTTCATGACCGAGAGCGAGCTGCTGGAGGCGGCGGACAAGGCCATGTACGCGGCCAAGCGCGCTGTCTGAGCCGGCTCGCCGGCAGCGCTAAAAGCCCACCACCATGCGCCCGCGCGTGCCGCGCTCGCGCATGCGCGCCATGGCCTCGGGCAGCTGCGCGAACGGCAGCTGCTGCGCGATGCGCGCCAGGTGGCGCGGCCTGTAGTCGCTGGCCAGCCGCGCCCACACGGCCCGGCGCAGCGCCATCGGGCTGTTGGCGTTGATGCCGATCAAGCGCACACCGCGCAGGATCAGCGGCAGCACCGTGGTGTGCAGCTCGGCGCCGCCGGCATTGCCGAAGCTCGTGACGACGGCCTCCGGCGCCGCGCTGCGCAGCAGCCAGGCCAGCATCTCGCCGCCCACGGCGTCCACGGCACCGGCCCATTGCGCCTTGTCCAGCGCGCGGCCCGCGCCCGCCGCGACATCCGGCGCCAGCACGCGCGCCGCGCCCAGCGCGCGCAGATAGCCGTCGGCATCGCCCTTGCCGCTGACCGCCACCACCTCGTAGCCGCGCCCGGCCAGGATGTCGATGGCCACGCTGCCCGCGCCGCCGCTGGCCCCCGTCACCACCACCGGCAGGCCGCCCGGCGCCAGGCCGTTGTGCTCCATCCAGTGCACGCAGAGCGCGGCCGTGTAGCCGGCCACGCCCAGCGTGCCGGCCTCCTCGAGACTCAGGCCGGCGGGCAGCGGCAGCGCCCAGTCGGCGCGCACGCGGGCGTACTCTGCATGGCCGCCGTCGTGGTCCACGCCGATGCCGAAGCCGTGCACGATGACCGCGTCGCCCGGCGCGAAGCGCGGGTCGTCCGATGCCACCACCTCGCCCGCCAGGTCGATGCCGCCGATGCGCGGGTACTGGCGCACGATCTGGTTCAGGCCGGCCGCGGCCAGCGCGTCCTTGTAGTTGATGCTGGTGTAAGCCACGCGCACCAGCAGATCGCCGGGCGAGAGATCGGCCACGCTGAGCTCGACGAAGCGGCCGGACACGGGGCCGTCGGCCGCATCGCGGTGCAGGCGGAAGGCCCGGAAACGTTCGGGCAGCATCTCAATCGGCCTTCACATTGGCGGACTTGGCGACGCGGCCCCACTTCTCGGTCTCCGCCTTGATCAGCGCCGTGAACTCCGCCGGGCTGCAGCTCTCGGGCTCGATGCCCAGGCGCGCCAGGTGCTCGCGCATCTGCGGCGTGGCCAGTGCCTCGACCATGGCCTTGTTGAGCCTGGCCAGGATGGCCGGCGGCGTGCCGGCCGGCGCCAGCAGGCCCCACCAGGACGAGGCCTCCATGGGCACGCCCAGTTCGCCCGTGGTCGGCACGTCCGGCAGCAAGGCGCTGCGTCTGGCGGCGGCCACGGCCAGCGGGCGCAGCTTGCCGGCCTTGATCATGCTGTTGGTGGGCGGCAGGTTGTCGAAGCTCAGATCGATCTGCTTGCCCACCAGCGCCGCCACCGCCTCCGAGCTGCCCTTGTAGGGCACGTGCAGCAGCCGCGCGTCGGTGTTCGCGCGGAACAGCTCGCCCGCCAGGTGCGGGATGCTGCCGTTGCCGGCCGTGCCGTAGCTGAGCCCGTCCTTGGTGCTGCGGGTCTGGGCGATCAGGCCCTTGAGATCCTTGAGCGGCGACTCGGCATGCACCACCACATAGACCGGCGCCTTGGTGATCAGCGAGATCGGCGCCAGGTCGCGCTGCGCATCGTAGGGCAGCTTGTCGAACAGCACGGCATTGGTGGCCAGGTTGGCCGTGCCCAGCAGCAGCGTGTAGCCGTCGGGCGCAGCGCGCACCACCGCGAGCGTGCCGGTCTGCGTCGAGGCGCCGGCCTTGTTCTCGACGATGAAGCTCTGGCCGAAGACCTCCGTCAGGCGCTGGCCGATGGCCCGTGCCGCGGTGTCGGCGCCGCCGCCCGGCGCGTAGGGCACGATGATGCGCACGGGCTTGTCCGGGTAGTCGGCGGCCTGGGCGGGCGGCAGCGCGCCGGCCAGGGCCAGCAGTGCGGCAGCGGCGGCGCGGCGCGTGCATGCCATGGTGGTGTTCTGAATTCGCATGTCTGTCTCCTCGTGGTGGTTGTGCTCAGCGCAGGTCGTGCCCGGCGCGTGCCAGCGTGCGCTTGGCGATGTTGAGCTGGTGGATCTGGCTCGTGCCCTCGTACAGGCGGAACAGCCGCACGTCGCGGTAGAAGCGTTCGATGGCATGGCCGCGGATGAAGCCGGTGCCGCCCAGCATCTGCACGCAGCGGTCGGCCACGCGGCCGCACATCTCCGAGGCGAAGTACTTGCACATGGACGCCTGCATGGTCACGTCCTCGCCAGCGTCGCGCGCCCGCGCGGTCTCCAGGATCAGCGCGCGCGCCGCGTGGATCTCGGTCTGGCAGTCGGCGATCAGTGCCTGCACCAGCTGGAAGCCCGCCACGGCCTGGCCGAACTGCTGGCGCTGCGCGGTGTGGGCCACGGCCTCGTCGAGCATGCGGATGGCCGGGCCCGTGCACAGCGCGGCCAGGTGGATGCGCTGCTTGTTCAGCACCTTCATCGCGGTCTTGAAGCCGTTGCCGGTGTTGCCGGCGCCGCCCACGATCTGGTCGGCATGCACGCGGCACTGGTCGAAGAACACCTCGGAGACCGGCGAGCCGGCCTGGCCCATCTTGTCGTAGGGCTGGCCGGTGGACAGGCCGGGCGTCTCGCGCTCGACCAGGAAGGCCGTGATGCCGCGCGCCGAGCGGTCGTTCGCATCGGTGCGCGCCATCACCGTGAACAGCCCGGCGATGGGCGCGTTGGTGATGAAGCACTTGCCGCCGTTCAGCACATAGTGGTCGCCGTCGCGCACCGCGCTGGTCTGCAGCGCCACCGCGTCCGAGCCGGCCTCGGGCTCGGTCAGCGCGAAGCAGCCCGTCAGCTCGCCGCGCGCCATGCGCGGCAGGTAGCGGTCCTTCTGCGCGGGTGTGCCGTCGGCCACCAGCGCCTCCGAGCCGATGCCGGTGTTGGTGCCCACGCGGGCGCGGAAGGCCACACTGGCCTGCGACAGTTCCATCGCCGCCAGCACCAGTTCCTCGGTGGTCATGCCGGCGCCGCCGTAGGCCTCGGGGATGGACCAGCCGAAGTAGCCGCTCGCGGCCAGTTCGGCCACGAGGTCGTCGGGCACGGCGTCGAGGCGCTCGACCTCGGCCTCGCGCGGGATCATCTTCTCGCGCACCTGGCGGCGCACGCTGGCCAGCAGTTCGCCGAAGGCCTGGGGATCGCGGATCATGGGCAAGCTCCTGTTCAGATGACGTGGGCGGAACGCAGCGCGGCCAGGTCGCCGGCCGTGAGACCCAGCGCGCCGTAGACCGTGGCGTTGTGTTCTCCGCAGGCCGGGCCGGTGCGCGGCGGTGGCGGGTTGTGGCCGAAGCGCGGCACCGCGGCAGGCGCGGGCAGCGAGCCCAGCTCGGCGTCGGGCAGGCGCCAGAAGGCCTCGCGCGCCTGGAAATGCGGGTCGTCCAGCACATCTGCGATCGAATAGATCTTGCTGAAGGGCACGCCGTGCGCCTCCAGCAGCGCGGCCAGCCCCGCATAGTCCTGCGTGGCGAACCACTGCGCGATGGCACCGTCGATCTGGTCCAGGTGCCGCAGGCGCTGCGGGTTGCTCGCGAAGCGCGCATCGTCGGCCAGCCCGGGCTGCCCCATGGCCGTGCAGAGCCGGCGGAAGATGGCGTCCGACGAGCCCACGAGGGTGATCCACTGCCCGTCCTCTGTGCGGTAGATGTTGGATGGCGCCGTGTAGCTGGCCCGCGCGCCGGAGCGGCCGCGCACCTGGCCCAGGCATTCGTGCTCGGCCGCCAGCGGCTCCAGCACGCGCAGCAGCGCCTCAGTGGCCGAGAGGTCGACCTCGCGGCCCGGCGCCTGCGGCGCGCGCGCCCGCTCGGCCGCCAGGCTGGCGATGGCGAAGGCGCCGAACAGCCCGGCGATGGAATCGCCCAGCGGAAAGTTGATGTGCAGCGGGTTGCCGCCGGCCTCGCCCGTCAGGTGCGCCAGCCCGCCCATGGCTTCGAAGATGCGCGCGAAGCCGGGCCGGTCCGCATAGGGCCCGGTCTGGCCGAAGCCCGTGAGCCGCAGCACCGACAGGCGCGGGTTGGCTGCCTGCAGCGTGGCCCAGTCCAGGCCCCAGCGGTCCAGCGTGCCGGGGCGGAAGTTCTCCACCAGGATGTCGAAGCCCGCGATCAGCTGCAGGAACAGCGCCCG
Source organism: Pseudorhodoferax sp. LjRoot39 (assembly GCF_964253035.1). Classification (NCBI taxonomy): domain Bacteria; kingdom Pseudomonadati; phylum Pseudomonadota; class Betaproteobacteria; order Burkholderiales; family Comamonadaceae; genus Pseudorhodoferax; species Pseudorhodoferax sp. LjRoot39. The sequence continues at coordinate 5,677,191 of NZ_CAXUQL020000001.1, forward strand.
CCCCGCGGGCTTGCGCACGTCCAGCGAGATGCCGGCCTTGCCGCGGTTCAGCACCTTCCAGTACAGGCCCGTGGGCGCCAGGCCGCGCAGCGGGTCGTTGCCCTCGGGCAGTTCGAGCTTGACGACCTCGGCGCCCGCGTCGGCGCACAGCGTGGCGCCGAACGGCGCGGCCACCACGGTGGCCATGTCCAGGATGCGCAGGCCGGCCAGCGGGCCCTTGGTTGCATCGGTCATGACACTGCCTTTCGCAGTGTCCTGTGCTCGTTCGCTCGCATGCATCGTCTCCAGTCGTTCGGGATGAATCTGGTGCGCAGCTTAGGTTTGGCACCCACCCCGCGCCAATCCTTGTTTCGCTATATTGAACGCATGCCCGCCGCCGCCGACCCCCGCTACGCCAGCAGCCTCGCCCACGGCCTGGCCCTGCTCGACGCCTTCGCCGACGCGCCAGCCGGGCTGTCCAACAAGCAGCTGGCCGAGCGCACCGGCCTGTCCAAGGCCAGCATCTCGCGGCTGAGCACGCAGCTGCTCGCGCGCGGCCTGCTGCTGTTCGATGCCGGCACGCGGCGCTACCGGCTGGGCAGCAGCGCGCTGACGCTGGGCTACCCGCTGCTGGCCAGCCTGGGCGTGCGCCGGCTCGCGCGGCTGCCGATGAGCCAGCTGGCCGAGGCGCTGGGCGGCGCCGTCTCGCTGGCCATGCGCAACCACCACCACATGGTCTATGTGGAGACCTGCCGCTGGCACCAGCCTTCGGCCTTCAGGCCCGACGTGGGCGCGGCGCTGCCGCTGCTGGCCAGTGCGGTCGGCCGCGCCTGGCTGGCCAGTGCGGCGCCGGCCGAGCGCGTCCAGGCGCTGGCCGCGCTGCGCGGGCACGCGCCGGCCGAGCTGGCGGCCTGGGCGCCCGCGCTGGCCCAGGCCAGGCGCGACTTCGCACAGCACGGCCTGTGCTTCTCGCCCGGCCATTTCCAGAGCGGGGTGCACGCCGTGGCCGTGCCGCTGGACGTGCGCCTGGGCGGCGAACGCCTGGTGCTCAACTGCGGCCTGCCGGCCCGGCGCCTGGCCCCGGGCGAACTGGCCGGCCGCGTGGCCCCGCGGCTGCTGGCCCTGGCCCGGCGCATCGAGCAGGAATGGCGCGCCGAATCCAGCGGCGCGGTGCCGCCCGCTGCCGCCTGGCCGCCAGCACCCGCGCCGGCCCCACCGGTGCGCCGTGCCAGCGAGGACCCTGCCAACGCCGCCGCGCAGACGCTGGCGCGCGGGCTGGACCTGCTGGCCTGCTTCCAGCCCGGCGACGAGGTGCTGGGCAACGCCCAGCTCGCGCGCCGGCTCGGCCTGTCGCCGCAGACCGTGGTGCGGCTCACCTACACGCTGGTGCAACTGGGCCTGCTGCGGCGCGACCCGCTGGGCGGCAGCGGCTACCGCCTGGGCGCGGGCACCGTGGCCATTGCCTATCCCATGCTGGCCGGCCTGCGCCTGCGCGCGCTGGCGCGGCCGGGCATGCTGGCGCTGTCGCAGAAGATCGGCGGGGCGGTGTCGCTGGGCCTGCGCCACCAGGCCGGCATGGTCTACGTGCAGACCGCCTGGCGCACCGACGGCCGGCTGCTGCCACCGGACACCGGCGCCGTGATGCCCATGCTGGCCACCGCCATGGGCCGCGCCTGGCTCTGCGGCGCGCGCCCGGCCGAGCGCCGCGCCGCGCTCAACGAGATCGCCGTGCGCGACCCGGCCGCGGCGCGCCGGCATGCGGGCGTGGTCGAGCGGGCCATGGCGCAGTTCGCGCGCCACGGCCATTGCAGTTCACGCGATTTCCGGCCCGAGATCGAGGCCGTGGCCGTGCCCTTCGCGCAGCCCGTGGACGCGATCCGCTTCGTCCTCAACTGCGGCGTGCTGGCACCGCAGCCGCTACCCCCGCGCAAGGTGCTGGCGCTGGGCAGCGCGCTGACCGAGCTCGTGCACGCGCTCGAAGCGGCGCTTGCGACCTAGAAGGCTGTCGGGCTTGGGCATGGCGCCAGCTTGAAGTTGACGGTGTAGCGCGCCATGCAGGAGGCATGGGGCAGGCCAGAGCCGCTGGGCCGCAACTGCAGTTGCGCGTCGATCTGCGAGGGTTTTCAGGTCCGCGGCAGGCCATCCAGCCAGTGCAGCCGCTCGCGGGCGCCGCTCCAGAGCATGAGCCGCGTGTCCAGCCTGTCGGCCAGCGCCGGTGCCAAGGCCGCGGCCGTGCCCAGCCAGCGCAGGCGCCGGGCCGACAGCTGCACGTAGCCCAGCCCGTAGCGCCGCCCCAGCGCCTGCCACAGCGCGTGCGCGCCGGGCGACTGGCGCGCACCGCTGACCAGGCAGATGCCGCTGTCCAGCGCCCAGGCATAGACGGCCGTGGCGATGCCGCGGCCCTGGTAAGCCGGCAGGTAGCGCGAGTGCGGCGAGCGCACATGCGGGTCCACGGCCCGGCCCACTTCCACGAGCCGGTTCAGCACCGTGGTGCCGGCCAGGCAGCCGGCCGCCATGTCCTCCACGTAGACGTAGTGCTCGCCATCGGCCTGGCGGTGCCACAGCCGCAGCCCCTTCAAGGGGCCGGGCAGCAGCAGGCGGGTGGCCTGCAGCGTGCCGTCGGCCAGGCGGCCGTGCAGGCCCTGCAGCTCGCGCGCCAGGCCGTCCAGCGGCCGGTCCACGTCGATGCGCAGAAAGGTCCATGGGGCCAGGCAACGGCCCAGCCGTCGCAGCGCTTCGGGCAGCGGCCCTGCCGTCACCGGCGTGGCCGGCCATGCCAGGGCGGCGCTCATGGCAGCGGGCTCGCGTCGGCACGCTGCGGTGCCAGCACGGACGCGCCGCCGGGCGGCGCGCACCACGCCGCGCCCTGCGCGCCGTCCAGGCGCGCACGCGCCACCCGCGCGCCGGGCTCCGGCGTCGGCAGCCACAGCACATCGCTGGCCGCGCGCGCGGCGAGCTGCCGCGCCAGCGCCGGGCGCAGCAGGTCGGCCCAGCGGCTGCGCCGCGGCTTGCCCACCACCAGCAGCGAGGCTGCGCGGCTGTGCTGCGCATGCAGCAGCCGCGCCAGCGCCGGGCCCTGCAGCACCAGCGCCTGCCCGGCGGGCAGCCCGGCCTGCGCGAGCTGCCGGCCCAGCGCCAGCTCGGCCCGCCGCCTGGCGGTTTCCATCCACGACTGCACGCTGGCCACCGGCAGGTCGGCCGCGTGCAGGTGGCGCTGGATCGCCGGGTCCAGCACATGGCAGGCCATCACCCCGTCGGGCCGGCACAGCCAGCCGGCTGCGTGCAGCAGCGGGCCGGCGGCCTCGGCGTCCAGGCCCGTGGCCACCAGCGCGCTGCGGTGCGCCGTGCCCGCCGGGCGCCGCACCAGCAGCACGGGCACGCCCGCCTCGCGCAGCAGCCGCTCGGCCAGGTTCCCCTGCCACCAGGCCGGAGCCCCCGCCGGGCCCGCCGACGCCGGCAAGACGACCAGACTGGCCGCGCGCGCCTGCTTGTGCAGCAGTGCGCCGCCCTCGCCTTCCAGGTCTACCGCCACCTTGGGCCGCACGCCGATGGCGGCGGCCATGCTGCCAGCCAGGTCGCTCAGCGCCTCGCGCATGCGCACGGGCGGAGCACTGGGGCCGTGCCGCGAGGCGGGGTGCCGGTCCGGCAGCACCACCGGCGCCACCAGGCTCAGCGTGGCGCCATGCGCCCAGGCCAGGCGCGCAGCGCGCCAACCCGCCTGCACACCTGCGGCGGACGCATCGACAACGGCAAGGATCTGCCGCAACTGCATGGGAACTCCTTCATCGCACGGGGTGCGAACGCAACGACCACCCCCGGCGCGCGGACGCACTGGGGCCTTGGGGCTGTTGGGGCCCGGCGATCGGCAGCGAGGAAGGGGAAGTGCTTCTGGTGCGGACCGCCGGGCTCAGGAATGGCCGGCGGTTCGGCGCGGAGCGGCGCACCGGGCCAGCACGCTGCGCGCACGGCAAGGCCGGTCGGCTTGCGGGCGGGCGTGGTGGCGGGAAGACATGGGCGCGCAGTCTAGACGGCCTTGGCGCCAGCTGCGGCCATGGCCCCACGGTCCTTGCCAGATTGGCCTGCTGGAGCCCCGCTCAAGGGCTGTCGCCCGGCACGCGCCAGCGACTGGACAGGCGCCGCACCGTCGCCAGGGCGATCGTCTCGGCCGAGGGCGGAACCGGCTCGGGCCCGGCCCGCCCCAGCCCGGTGCCGCCCCCTCCTCAGCCCTCGCGCAGGAAGGCGATCAAGGCGTCGTTGAACTCGCGCGAATGCGAGGTGTTCAGCCCGTGCGGCGCGCCGGGCACCGTCACCAGCCTGCTGTGCGGCACGGCGCGGTGCGTGCGCAGTCCCGAGCCCGCCAAAGGCACGATGCCGTCGGCATCGCCGTGCAGCACCAGCGTGGGCACCGTGAGCTTCTCGAGGTCGTCGCGGAAGTCGGTGGTGCCGAACGATTCCATGCAGGCCAGCGCGGCCTGCTGGTCGGATTGGCGGCACAGCGCCACGGCTTCGGCGCGCTGCTGCTCGCTGACCTTCAGCTGCCCGTTGGCCGAGTAGAAATCGCGCGTGAACTGCTCGAAGAAGGCATCGCGGTCCTGCTCCAGGTTCTGCTTCATCTGCTTGGCCTTCTCGGGCGTGAGCGGGCCCTCGGGGTTGTCGGGGCCCTGCATCATGAAGGGCGGCACCGCCGCGGCGAACACCACGCTGCGCAGGCGTGCCTGGCCGTGGCGCGCCACGTAGCGCGCCACCTCGCCGCCGCCCATGGAGAAGCCGACCAGCGTCACATCCTGCTGCAGGCCGCATTCGTCCAGCACCTGGGCCAGGTCGTCGGCGAGCTGGTCGTAGCCGTAGCCGCCTGCGGGCTTGGCCGAGCGGCCGAAGCCGCGCCTGTCGTAGGCCACGACGCGGTAGCCGGCCGCGGCCAGCAGCGGCACCTGGGCCTGCCAGGCCTGGCCGGACAGCGGCCAGCCGTGGATCAGCACCACCGGGCGGCCGTTGCCGCCGCTGTCCTCGATGTGCAGGCCCACGCCCGTGCCGGCCATGGCCTTGCCTGTGGCCGCGCCGCCCACCGCGCCGGCGATGCCGCCGATGGCGCCGCCCACCACCACGCCGGCCGGACCACCCACGACCGCGCCGACGGCGGCCCCCGCCGCGGCCCCGGCCAGCACGCCACCGGCCGCGAGCGCGCTGCCGGCCTCGCGCGTGGCCTCGGCCGGCGGCAGCGGCTGCTGCGCACCGGGCCGCGGGTCTTGCGACGGCACGCCGTAGCCCGGGCGGGCCTGCGCCGCGAGATCGGCGTCGGCCGCTTCGGGCGGGGTGATGGGAGTCGGAGTCTCGGGCATGGTCTTCTCCTGGAGTTATGCCGGCGGGCCGGCAAGAGGCGGCCCGTCCACCACGGTTGTAGAAGCCCCGCCATGCCGCCGGCGCCGGCAGCCATACCCTTGCGCCGTGGGACGCCGCATGCCGCCGGCCGCGGGCCGGCGCGCCCCGTGGCTGGCGGCCAGCGCCGAGGCCGCACGTCGGCCAGCGCCTTGCCCAGGCGCAGCGATCTCCTCGCTTCACGGGCGCAACTTCTGGTGTTGCGGCAGTCCGCCGCTTTCTCCAGGCCAATGCAGGCTCGCGCATGGCTTGCGACCTGCAAGGCCTCGCACCGGCAGCCGTACCCCGAACGACGTCGTCCTATCCGTCCGTCAGGCGCTGCACCATCCTGCGCACGGCCGATGGCTGCAAGCCGCTGCGCGAGGCGTAGGCCGGCCCGGTGTAGAGGTAAGGCCCCAGTTGCCCCCACCAATCCCAGCAGCCCTTGGGGTTGAACGGGGACGCGCTGCTGCGTGCCACCTGTGGATACAGCACGATCAGCCGGTTGGTGTCGGCCCAGCGGTTGAAGCCACCGCCATCCACCACGGTGCGGCCCACGGCGCCAACACCCTGCATGCAGCCATGGAACACCACATGCACTGCGCAGCCGCGCCCATCTGCGGCGCAGGCCGCGGGAATGTAGACGAAACCCGTATCGCCCAGACCCGACGATTGGCTGGCGAACTCCCGTTGGTCGAACGGCCGCGCCGTGGCCGACAGCGCGACGGCGGGCCGCTGCAGCGGGCCGAGCAGATGGCGCAGGATCTCGCGCGGCTGGTCATAGGCCTTGCCGCCCACCGTGCACTGTTGGACATAGGGCGTGTTGTTGTCGCCGCAGCCGTTGCGGGCGCCCGGCACGATGAAGGCATGGCCGGACGGCACTCTGTCGTCCAGCCGCAGCCGGTGCGGCGGCACTCCTGCGGCGCGGTAGAAGCCGGCTGCGGCGGCCACCACGGCCGATGACACCGTCTTGTCCTGCGTGCCGCTGTACAGGTAGATGCGCTGTCGTGCAACGCCCGCCAGAGGATCGATCTGGTCGAGCGCCTCATAGGTCTGCGCGAGCCCCCAGCTTCGCACAGCCGAGGGCGAGCCCGTCATGCAGCCCCGCACATCGCCGCCCACCGTGACGGCGCAGCGGTAAGGGCCGCCTGCCACCACGCCCACCCCTTGCACGCTGGCCGAGAAGGCCACCGCGTACTGCACCGCCATGAAGCCGCCGGAGGACAGGCCCGACACCGTGGTGCGTCTGTCGTCGGCCCGCAGCGCCGGCAGCGGATCGGCCGCGCCGGCCAGCGTGGTGCCCCACAACAGCGCAACCAGGGCAACGCGGTACAGAGCATGGTGCATGGAGCTTCTCCTGCGAGAGCGAAGTCCATGGGACACGCAAATACGGTGCCGTGGCCGCTGGCCGCATCCAGTCGCCGCGCGTCGCCACGGCCCACCGCGCTGCGCCGCCAGCGGCCGCAAGCCACGCCGTCGGGCCACCGTCGCCGTCGCCGTCGCCGCCGCAGCGCCTCAGCGCGCCTTGCGGCGGCGCATCACCAGCAGGCCCGCCAGCGCCGCGCCCATCAAGGCGGTCGTCGCCGGCTCGGGCACGGCCGTCACCTCGACCGCATCCAGCGACAGGAAGCCGACCGGGTCGAAGAAATCGAAGCTCAGCGTCATGTTCTCCGCCGTGGTGAAGCCACTGAACTGGTAGACCATGTAGTCGCTCGCCACGGGATCGGTGATCGACAGCAGCGTCTTGCCGCCGAACGAGACCGTGAAGCTGCTCGGCATGCCGCCATCGGGCATGAACGCGAACGACAGGCTCCACATCTTGCCGATGCTGCCGACATCGATGGTCTGCGCGATCCCGCCCTGCGACAGGAAGGGGCCGAAGTAGGCGCTGCAGTTGCCCGCATACACGCTGGCGCCGGGCCCGGCGCACTGCACGCCGTTGAAGTCGGACTCACCGGTCTGCGCCCAGCCGGAGAAATCGCCGGTCTCGAACCCGCCGTTGGTGACGAGGTTGGCCTGCACCGGCGCCGCAAACACCGCCGTGGCGGCCAACGCGATGCCTGCAATCGACGAACCGATTTTCTTCATGCTCATTTCCTTCAGTAGACAAACAAAACTCGTGGGGGCTGCCATCACACCGCGGTGACCGTCACACGGCCGCCCTGGTAGGAGATGCGGTACTGCCGTCCGCCCGACTGGAAGCTCGCACCCTCGGGCAAGCCTGCGAAGGTGCCGAGGATGCTGGCGCCCTGGATCAGCGTGTAGCTCTCGCCCGGGTTGGGTGCCACCGCCGCCGACAGGCTCAGGCTGCCGCCGAGCGCCACGCTGCCCGAGGCCACCAGGCGCGAGGACACGCCACCGCCTTTGAGCGTGGCGGCGAACGCGCCGCCCATGCCGATCTTGGCCGTGCTGGCACGCAGCACGTCGCCAGCGGCCACCGTCACATCGGCCACCACGCCGGTGACGCCCGTAGCCTCGGCCGCGCTGACGCCCGGCGACAGCACGCCGCCGCTCATGACGACGATGGCGCCCGCCACCGTGCCCGTGCCGCCCAGCGTGCCACCGCTGGTGACCGTCACGCCCGAGCCGTTGGTGCCGACGACCGACAGCTTGCCGCCCGCCACCGTCGAGCCACCCGCATAGCTGTTGTTGCCCGTGAGGATCAGCGTGCCGCTGCCCGACTTCGTCAGCGAGGCCGTGTACTGGCCGCGGTCGATCTTGCTCTGGATGGAGGCCGCGCGCGCGTCCATCCATTCCTTGCGCCAAGCCACCGCGTTCGCATAGGGGATCTTGTCGTAGGTCTCCGGACGGCCGTTGGTGATGGCCTGGATGGCCGGGTCGTTCAGCAGGCCCTGGACCATGAAGGCCTGCGGGCTCAGCGTGCCGTTCTGGTTCAGCACATTGGGGCTGAAGGGGCCGGCCAGCGCGATGCCCTGCTGCTTGTAGCTGGCCAGCCATTGCCGGTCTTCCTGCTCGCGCTGCTTGATCGCGACCTGGCCGATGTCGTTGGACCAGACGTCCAGCGGCGCCTTGTTCATGGCGTAGACCATGGGGCTCAGGAACTGGCGCGGCCCGTGCACGCCCTTGGCCAGATCGGGAATGCCCCAGCCCCAGCGCTCGTCCGGCAGGCCGTCGGGTGCGGTCCAAGCGATGGATGCGCCGGTGGGCGAGGTCTGGCCGGTGCCCAGGAAGCGCGTGCCGTCCGACATCCGGTTGTTGGCCGTGGTCAGCATCACGTCACGGACCTGCTTGGCATCCATGTTCGGGAAGCGCGACAGCAGCACCCCCATCACCGCGGTGGCGACCGGCGTGGCCGGCGAGGTGCCGCTGGAGTTGGAGTAGTTGGTGTCGCCCGCGCTGCTCGTGGTGCGCACGCTGTTCGACGGGGTGGACACCGACCACCACTTGGCCAGCCCCGCCTCGTTGTAGCCGAACTGCTTGGTGTATTCCGGGTTGGCTGCCGTCGGCGGCTGCACCCCGCCCACGGCCACGAACTGGTTCTCCGCCAGCGGGTTGAACAGCGGGTACGCGGGCCGGAAGTACGGGTTGCTCCAGTCGTTGTTGCCGGCCGAGCGCACGTTGACCGTGCCGGTGACCTTGATGGCCTCCCAGATGGCGTCCATGAACGAGCGCCCCGGGTAGGCCGGGTTGTACTGGATGCCGCCGGCCGAGTAGGTCTTCTTGGTGAAGAAGTACTGGTACTCCAGATCCTTGAAGGTCTCGTTCGGGATCATGCTGGCCATCGCTGCGGGATTGGCGCTGTCCTTGCCGGCGATCTGGTACGCATTGGCCAGGTTGCCATTGGCGCCCAGATCGTTGCCCGACGCGTCGAACTGGGTGCGGTTCAAGGTCTGGACATACGAGCCCCAGCTGCTGTTGATCACCTGGGCGCCAGCGTCCACCAGGGCCTTGTTGGCCGTGTACCAGTACACGTAGTCGTGGAAGGGGCCGTGCGACTGCGTGTCGGAGCCGCCGGTCTTGGCCACGACCATCCTGGAGCCAAAGGCGATGCCGTGCTGGTCCAGGCCATCGCGGATGCCGGAGGTCACGCCTAGCATGCCGGTGCCGTGCGAGTAGTCGCTGGTGCGCGCCTGATCGCCATCGACCACGAAGGCCTCACCGGCCGTGAACGGGTTGCCCGGCGTGGGCGTGCTGCGGTAGCCGAAGCCCGAGGTGGCGTAGACGCCGCCGGCGCGCACCGGCGCGATCATGGTCGTCTGGAAGCCTTGGTGCGTCGTGCGGTAGCCCGAATCCATCATGCCCAGCGTGACGCCCTGGCCGAAGTAGCCCAGCGCGTAGGCCGTGGACGCGTTGACGGCGACGAGCTGCCACGGCGCAGTGATGGCCGTGCCACCGCCCAGCGAGCCGAAGTAGGTGCCGTACTCGGGCGTCTCCCAGCTGGCCTTGGCGCCGGGCACTTCCGCCGCGCTGCGTGCGACGAAGCCGGGGTCGCCCGGGTAGGACCACTCGTTGGCACCGGCCGGCATGGCCATCACGGCCAGCAGTGACAGGCAGGCCAGTTGCACCTGCATGTTTTTCAGTGCTGGTTGGGTGGGCCGTGGGCGCCGTGCGCGCGCTGTGCGCCGTGTGCCATTGCTGCAGATTCCTTGGTACATCCCTGATCCCTCAATTGACGTTGGACTTGGCGGGCTGCCACACGCAGCGGACATGCCGCGCACTGCCGGTGCGCGCATGCAGCCCTTCTGGAGGACAAGACCCTCGCCGTCTACAGCGCACGATCCGTGCCACCGGCAAGAGCTCGATTTGCGTGGCATGCCACCGGTCTGCACGGGCCGCCGCGCGTTGGAGAAAGGCCGCTGCGTGCGCGCGCCCGATGGCTGCCGGCACGAGCACGGCCAGAGGGACCCTGGCGACCGCAGACGCGGTGTCGAAAGACTTGGCCTGTCGGGGGAGGCTCAGGCCGGCGGTTCGATGGCAGCCGTCGACGGGCCTGGGCTGCAGACGGTTTTCCGAACGGCGGGCACTGTCGCGTTCGGCCACCCGAACGCAGGCGCGCGACACGCCGCCAAGCCACCGTTGCAACTGTCTGCAAGACGGTCGAAAGAGCGCGCTTTGACGTTCAAAAATCGCGCAGCTGGGCAGACCGGCACCCGTCGGCACGTCGGGTGCGGCGTGGCGTCTCAGGACCGCCTGCGCCACGCAACACGGTTGACACGCTGGCAAGCGCCCTCTCCACCAATTGATGGAAAACGCGCGCGGCTGAGTTTCAACGCCTGCGCAAATCCCTCTTAGGATTGTTTCAGAAGGTTTCTGAATCGACATTCTGTACGAGAGGGAGACGATGGGAAGACGGCGCAGATCCAGCACGGCCGACGATCTGATGGACCTCGTGGCGCTGCTGCCCTGGTGGGATGGCGTGGCGCTGGCGGCCGTAGCGTACAGGGTGCTGCATGCCGTTGCCACCCGCCCCTTACCTTCCGTGCAAACAGGCAAGCAGCTCAGCGACGCCCTTCCCTCCATGCTCATTCAGGGCCTCGCCACGGCCAGTACCTCATTCCCTTCGTTTGCCTGCTGGGCGCCCTGGCATCGTTCATGCGTCGGCGCAAGCGCAAGGCGCTGTTCGACACGACCTCCCAAGTATCTGGCGCTGATGCACTGCACGGCATGTCATGGCAGGAATTCGAGATGCTGGTCGGCGAAGGTTTCAAGCGGCGCGGGTACGGCGTGCGCGAGACGGGAGGCGGTGGAGCGGATGGTGGCGTGGACCTCGTGCTGACCAAGGGCGGGGAGAAGTTCTTCGTGCAGTGCAAGCTGTGGAAGGCGTTCAAGGTGGGTGTGGCCACGGTCCGTGAGTTGTACGGGGTCATGGCGGCGGAGGGGGTGGCCGGTGGCTTTTTGGTCACGTCCGGACGGTTCACGGGAGACGCTCGAACGTTTGCGGAGGGACGAAACATCCAACTGCTCGACGGGCTGGCATTGACGCAATTGCTGCGTGAAGGCCGCAGTGCGCAAGCGGCCAAATCCCCCACAGGTAAACCCGGTGTTCCTCACCCGGCCGCCGCGGACCTACAGCAAGCGCAGGCGACGAGCCACAAGCGACTCCGCGCGTCTATGGAGTCTGCTACCGAGCCCACCTGCCCGCGATGTTCAAAACCTATGGTTCGGCGGGTCGCGAAAAAGGGCGCGGCAGCTGGAAAAGATTTTTGGGGGTGCCCGGCGTACTCGACCGGATGCCGCGGAACGCGGGAAATCGAATGGCCGCAGAGTTTGGGCGATTAAGTACGGAGGCGCTTTTTCGTGAAGTTTTTCCTTCCGCCCTCGGCCAAGCGGACATTGCTGAGCTGGGCCAACGTTGCGGCGCATGCTCAATTTTCGAGCAGAATTCGCAGACAATCCATATATAACGTGGGCGCCTGACTACAGGCCCACAACAATCGGAGCGATGCCGCATGCACGAGGTACTTGATGACGTTTGCGAGTCACTCGACGCGCTTTCGAGTTTGATTCTGAAATCGTGGACAGATGACAGAACACTCGCAGAAGTCTACGGCTGGCACCACCCGGCTATCACAAGACACGATATCTCCGCCAAGCCGGCGGAACTGGCCTCCAAGATTCGTTTGGCTAATGTCAATGAGGTAGATGCCAAACTGTCAGCGCGTCTGCAAGACGCTCCTCGCAGGCTCCAACTTCTGCATCCGACGACAGTTCCGCACTTATTTAATGGCAACGCTCATCAGGCCCTACAAGCTCTCACAGAGACCTTGAATTGGCTGTCCGATCTCTTAGACCCGATATTTGGTTGGCAAACACTGCAAGACAACAAAGCGATGCCCGCTCCTATGGCGCGCCGCTTAAGAGGAATTCAAGCCGACATCGACGAATTGGTGCCTAACAAGGATCGCCTGCAAGAACAGATTAGGCAGATCCAGGATGCGACCGACGCGGCTGAATCTCTCCCAACAGATATGCAAAGTCTCAAAGAGGCGCGAAACACAATTAATCGTCTATCTGAACCGCCCCGTATTTTGAGGAGGCTCCAACTTTTGAGAGGATGGAGCCATGAGGAAGTCAGTGAAGTTTTCGCCCGAGGTACGCGAGCGCGCCGTGCGCATGGTGTTCGAGCACCGCGGTGAGTACGAGTCGCAGTGGGCGGCGGTGGTGTCGATTGCCGGCAAGATCGGCAGCACGCCGCAGACGCTGCTGAACTGGGTGCGCCAACAAGAGCGTGACACGGGCCAGCGCGAGGGCGTGACCACGACGCAGACGCAGCGCATGAAGGAGCTTGAAAGGGAGAACCGCGAGCTGCGCAAGGCCAACGAGATCCTGAAGCTGGCCAGCGCGTTTTTCGCCCAGGCGGAGCTCGACCGCCGGCTGAAGTCGTGAAGGCGTTCATCGACGCGCATCGCGCCGCGCACGGGGTCGAGCCGATCTGCAGGGCACTGCAGGTCGCCCCGTCGGCGTACCGGCGCCATGCGGCCCGCCAGCGCCACCCCGAGCTGCTGTGCGCCCGCGCGAAACGCGATGCGGTGCTGATGCCGCAGATCGAGCGCGTGTGGCAATCGAACCTGCGGGTCTACGGCGCCGACAAGGTCTGGCACCAGTTGCAGCGCGAGGGCGTCACGGTGGCCCGCTGCACCGTGGAACGACTCATGCGCCACATGGGTCTGCGCGGCGTGATGCGTGGCAAGGCCGCACGCACCACGATCAGCGACGCCAAAGCGCCTTGCCCGCTGGACCGGGTCAATCGCCAGTTCAACGCGCAGCGGCCCAACCAGCTTTGGGTGTCGGACTTCACGTACGTGTCCACCTGGCAAGGCTGGCTGTACGTGGCCTTCGTCGTGGACGTGTTTGCGCGGCGCATCGTGGGCTGGCGCACGAGCAGCTCCATGCGGACGGACTTCGTGTTGGGCGCACTGGAGCAGGCGCTGTACGACCGTCGTCCGCAGCGCGAAGATGCCCTTGTGTGCCACTCCGACCGCGGATCGCAGTACGTCAGCATCCGCTACACCGAACGGCTTGCCGAGGCCGGCATCGAGCCCTCCGTGGGCAGCAAGGGCGACTCCTACGACAACGCGCTGGCCGAGACCATCAATGGGCTGTACAAGGCCGAAGTCATCCATCGGCGCAGTGCGTGGAAGACCAAGGAATCGGTAGAGCTGGCGACGCTGCAATGGGTGGCCTGGTTCAACCACCAGCGCCTGCTCGAACCCATCGGGTACGTGCCACCGGCCGAGTTCGAGGCCAACTACTATCGAACTCTTGAGCAGCAGGCCATGTCGGCCTGACTCAAGCCAACGGGCCTCCGCGAATTCCGGGGCGGTTCAATCAACCGAATCTGCCGAGCTTTACGGAAAAATTGACGAACGACACAAGGATGCGGTTTCGGCGGTAACGCAGATGAATAGTCGACAAGTAGAGGCTGACAAGCTAGTTCAGCAATGCGAAGAAGCCTATCGAATTACCACCACGAAGGGTCTTGCAGCGGCGTTTGATCAACGCGCCACGCGACTCGGTTGGTCAATGTGGGTTTGGGTATTCGGCTTGCTTAGCGCGCTGGCGATTGGCGCCTACCTCGGGTCTCATCGCGTAGAACTGCTATCAACTGTGATTGCAGAAAAGGAACCTCACTGGGGCGTTATCTGGATGCATATCGCTCTCTCTGCACTCAGCGTCGGTGCGCCGTTGTGGTTTGCTTGGCTGGCAACGAAGCAGATCGGCCAACGCTTCAAGCTAGCTGAAGACTACGGATTCAAAGCGTCAGTCGCAAAAGCGTATGAGGGATATAAGCGCGAAGCCGCGCGCATTGATGAGGCGTTCGAGGCGCGTCTTTTCGCGTCGGCTCTTACTCGCTTAGAGGAAGCCCCGTTACGACTTGTGGGCAGCACAGACCATGGAAGCCCATGGCATGAATTGGTGAGCTCCCAAGCCTTTCAAAAGGCAATTACCGTAATCCCGGAATTAAAAGACAAGTTTGTCGAAGTCGCCAAGGAAGGCTTCTCTCAGGCCGGAAAGCTTGGAAAGAGAGCGACAACAGAAACGCCATCAAAAGGGGAGTAGTTCGCACACGGGGTCCTCCCCTTCCATCGAGAGGACACACCTCGTCAAGCCGTGTCATGCCTCTCACTTCAAACGTTGTGCACCATAGAAAGTCCTGATGCGGCTATCAAAGTCTCTCTGCGCGGTTGTTGGAGAGGTGCTCGCGAGCACCGGCTCACACGCGTCTCTCGAAGAGCTCTTTATATCTTCGGGCGCAACCGGCGAACCACCGAACCTCTCTCACGGCTCAAAGTGGAAGAGCTGGTTGTTCCGTTGTGGCCAAGACCAGAACGTGGACAGCCTTACGTTGCTCGGAAATCTTCTCGAAGAGTTCATGGATCTTCCGCCGAAGGATCCGGAGTACCTACCCGACTGGAGAACAAAGCGCGCGCGAGTCGACGCCGTGCTGGAAGAAAACGGCCTTCGATACTTTCGATTTGGTCGCGTGCTTCCTCAAGGCAACACGCCGGAAGATAGGGAACGCCCATTGCGCGCGACCACCGTTGCACCGCAGCCAGCGAAGCCCAGTAATGTCGAGGAACTTCTTGAAGTCGTAGTTCGAGGGCTGCGGCGGGCTATGCATCCGTTGACACACCGTCGGAAGGGATCCCAGCCGCTGTACTTTGGCAGTGAGTACGACGTGCAAGATCTCTTGCACGCTCTGCTGCGTCCCTGGATTAGTGATATCCGCCCGGAAGAATTCACACCCAGCTATGCCGGATCAAGCACACGCATGGACTTCCTTTTGCCCGCACATCAGCTGGTGATAGAGACAAAAATCGTTAGAGATCGTGCACATGCAAAGCGAGTGGGCGACGAACTCATTATCGACATCGAACACTACAGGAAGCATCCTGAATGCAATAAACTCTGGTGTGTCGTCTATGACCCGGACGGTCTCATAACGAACTCGCCAGGCTTGAAGGCCGACTTAGACGGGAAACGAAAAACTGCGGGCGGGGATGTTAACGTCAAGACATTCATTCTTTGATCTCTTGAACTACCATCCCTCACTTGCGCGGACGCCTTCGGCACCGAAGAATTTATGCGTGAGGCATAACGTCAATATCCTTCTTCAAGGAGGGATGCAAATTTAAAATTTATTGATGAGCCGAATTTTCAAGGTCTTGTGGTCTTGAAATGGGCTGCCAAATCGGATCTCCGGCACCACCGATGGCGATCAACACCACGCAATCAGAAGCGCATTTAAACTCAAACAGCAAAAAATTCACATGAAAAAAGACGATCCCCAAGAAACAGAACACCAGAAAATTGCGCAGGAAATTTTATCTCTTATCAAGAATAAAATCTCAACTTCCGACATTTTTTCGAGGGCTTCGCGCTGGGTTCGCCAAGCCCATCCTTTCAGCACTTGGGATGTGGCCAAAGCGGTTTCAAACGACCTTGTAAACAACGAGCACGTGGTCGATGAAATCTTGAAATTAGCCACCCTACAGCGGAATCCGACATACGAGATCGCTACCAAAAACAGCAACAATTCTCCTGACGACTCTGTTCAAGACAAGTTTGACAATCCTCTTTCGAGCGAAGATCGAGCTAAAAATCAAAGGTATCTTCAGATTATTTCTTTGAGCGCAAAAAATCGAGCAGAAAGCCTAACCGATAGGGCAGACTTCTATCCTGTCTTTGCCACTGTACTTACAGCCGCATCGGCAGTTATTTTTTACTTCAACGATGATTTGGTGAAATATGTTGGGTCAGCAATCACGGTCGGATTTATCATCAACGCAGTAACCGTTCGACTTCGAACAAAAACACAGATTGCGGAGCTAAAGATGCTGGCGAACGTGCTGGACCTTGTAGACAAGCGCTTTCCAAAATCTCCATAGCCGCCCATCCTGATTTTCTTCATTTAAGTCGGCGAGTTGTAAATTTATCCACCAATATTTGGGCTCTTATTTAAAATCTGGCCCCTCCCACAATCTACATTTGTTAACTGCGCCATTCTGCCTGTTGGCATTTAGTAGACCTGCGGGGGTTGGAGATCAACTTGGGCAACCAATATAAGACTGTCACGCCGCCATGCTCGAAGCAAATGACAACTGCAGTCTTGAAGAACAGGATGTTGCAGCAGCTTGCTTGGGCCATCACGTCGTCAATTTTTTACGTTGTCATCACTATGCATGGCTGAACCCTTCGATCCAAGCTGCTTCGTAGTCGCACCGCGTAAGCAGCTATGCCGCTGCCTTTGAGCCAGTAAACGTAACGCCACAAGGTATTGCATCACCTCGCCCGCGCCATCCCCTCCACCAACGCCCTCCCCCCCAACCCCAACGGCCTCTCCCGTGACCACACCACGTCCACGCAGAGCGCCATCCCGTTGTCCAGCGTCTTGAGCGGCAACGCCACCAGCCTCCCGCGGTCCAGCCGCTCCTGCACCAGGCTGGTCGGCAGCCAGCCCCAGCCCAGGCCGGCTTCCAGCAGGCCCATCGCGGCCTCGGGGCTGTCGGTGTGCCACACGTGGCGGCCGAACACCACGCGCGGGTCGGCCACGCCGCCGTCGCGGCCCGCGATCACGATCTGGCGCGTGTTGGCCAGCTGCAGCGCGCCCAGGCCGCCCGGCTGACCGGCCTCCTGCAGCAGCGCATGGCCGGGCGCCACCACGGCCAGCAGCGTCTCGTTGCCGACCTGGCGGAAGGCCTCGCGCCCGTCCAGCCGCGGGCGCTCGAACACCAGGGCCAGCTGCGCGCGGCCCGTGTGCAGCATGGCCAGCGCGTCGGCCTGGGGCGAGACCAGCACCTCCACGTCCAGCAGCGGGTGCTCGGCCGCCAGCTGCGCGAGCGGGCCGGTCCAGCGAGACGACA
The DNA here is from genome assembly GCF_964253035.1 of Pseudorhodoferax sp. LjRoot39. Taxonomy (NCBI): domain Bacteria; kingdom Pseudomonadati; phylum Pseudomonadota; class Betaproteobacteria; order Burkholderiales; family Comamonadaceae; genus Pseudorhodoferax; species Pseudorhodoferax sp. LjRoot39. The sequence goes on from NZ_CAXUQL020000001.1 coordinate 5,694,350, forward strand.
GCAGCTCGGGCGTGATGGCCAGCGTGAGCCGCTCCTCCAGCCCCTGCGTGAGGGCCAGCGCATGCGCGTCCAGTGCGCGCAGCTGCTGCGCGATCTGCCGGGCCTGCGGCTCCAGCGCGCGTGCGGCCGCCGTGGGCCGGGGCTCGCGGCCGCTGCGGTCGAACAGCCCGATGGCCAGCTCGGCCTCCAGGTTGGCGATCGCCATGCTGACGGCCGAGGGCACGCGGCCCAGCGACCGTGCGGCGGCGGAGAACGAACCCTGGTCGAGCACGGCCAGGAACAGCAGCACGTTGTCGGAAGTGAACAGCATGGGCTGCAATCTATCAGCTGCGCTGACATGAGTTGACTTTTTCTTTCAGCGCGACGCTCATACAGTCGCGGCCATGCAAGGCATTCAACGCAAGATCGTCTACGTCACCCTCTACGAAGGGATCGCCATCCTGTGCGCCAGCGTGGGGCTGGCCGCCATGTCCGGGGCGGGCGCGGGCCAGTCCACGGTGCTGGCCACCATCGCCTCGGCCATCGCCATCGCCTGGAACCTGGTGTTCAACACGCTGTTCGAGGCCTGGGAGAAGCGCCAGGCCGTGCGCGGGCGCTCGCTCAAGCGCCGCATCGCCCATGCCCTGGGCTTCGAGGGCGGGCTGGCCTTCATCCTGGTGCCGGTGTTCGCCTGGTACCTGGGCGTGGGCCTGTGGGAGGCCTTCCTCTACGACGCCGCCCTGCTGCTGTTCTTCCTCGTCTACACCTTCGTCTTCAACTGGGGCTTCGACCGCGTGTTTGGCCTGCCAGCCTCTGCGGCCGCGGCACAGCCGGCCTGACACGGGCCGCGCCTGCCGCCCGGGCGCGGCGGCCACCGGCGCGGCACGCGGCCAACGCATACTGCGGGCCGCCCATGCCCACTTCCACCCGCGCCCCCCTCCCCTCGTTCGCGGGCTCCCGCGCCCGGCTGCTGTGCGGCCTGCTGTGGCTGGCCGCGTGGCTGGTGCCCTGGTCCGCCGCCGCCCAGGCACTGCCTGCGGCCTCCGCGCCGGTGGCGCCTGCGGCGGCCGGCGTGGCGCCGATCCCGGTGGGCGCCATCCTGGCCCGCGCCGACGAAGACCAGGGCCTGGTCGACCGCGCGCGCCAGCTGCTGGCCGCGCCCGACCCAACGCCCGCTCTGGCGCGGGATCTCGAACGCATCGCCGCGGCCGTGGACGGCAAGCAGCGCGCCGGCGGCGGCGTGGCCATGGCCGACCTGCCCGTGATGCGGCTGGAGAGCCTGGGCCGGCACTGGCGCTTCGACGAACGCCGCTTCGACGCCTGGCAGGCGCGCGCCCAGCGCAGCCTGGCGCCCTACGGCGAGCAGCTGGCCCAACTGGCGCAGCGCCGCATGGCCTGGGCCGCCACGCGGGCCGAGGGCCTGCTCGACAACCTGCCGGCCGTGCTGGCCGCGCGCGTGCAGGGCATGCTGGACGCGGTCGACGCGACCGAGGCCGCGCTCTCCTCCGCGCTGGACCAGCAGGTGGCGCTGCACCAGCGCGCCAGCGAACTCAAGGCGCGCATCCAGGCCGGCAGCGCCGCCACCGAGGCGGCCATCGACGAGATCGACCGCCGGCTGCTGCGGCGCGACGTGCCGCCGCTGTGGGCGCAGTGGCCCGCGCTGGGCACGCCGGGCCAGGCCCTGGACCAGGCGGAGCGCAGCCTGGGCATCGAGACCCGCTTTGCCGAGGACTACCAGGCCGACGGCAGCAGCAACGTGCAGGCGCTGCGCCTGCTCGAGCTGTTGCTGCTGCCGCTGGTGCTGTGGCTGACCTGGCGCAGCCGCCCCACCGCGCACCCGGGCGACCACCATGTGGAGCGCGCGCTGCGCCGGCCCTTCTCCACCTGGCTGCTGCTGTCCATGCTGGCGGTGCTGGTGCTGGAGCCCGATGCACCGCTGCTGGTGGCCGAGGCCGCCCTGCTCATCGCCCTGGTGCCGGTACTGCGGCTGCTGCCGTCCGGCGTGCTGCAGGCGCTGGGCAGTTGGCCCTCCGTGGCCATCGGCCTGTACCTGGCCGACCGCGTGGGCGGCGTGCTGTCGGCCAGCCCCGGCGTGTACCGGCTCTACCTGCTGGCGCTGACGCTGCTGGCGCTGGGGCTGACCTGGCAGATGCAGCGCGCCATCGCCCGCATGGCCGCGGCGCCCGGTGCGCCGGATGCGCCCCATGCGCGGAGTGCGCAGCTGCGCCAGGCCGGACACCGGGCCGGCTGGGTGGTGCTGGTGCTGCTGGGCATCTCGGCGGCCTGCAACATCGGCGGCAATGTCACGCTGGCCGAGACGCTGACCAGCGGCGTGATCGACAGCGGCTACTTCGCGCTGATGCTCTACGCCGCCGTGGCGGCCAGCCTGGGCCTGGTGCAGGCGCTGCTGCGCCAGCCCGAGTTCGCGCGCCGGCGCGCGGTGCAGCAGCATGCGCCGCAGTTGCTGGCGGCCTGCCGCCGCGTGCTGCTGCTGGCCGCCGCGCTGGGCTGGCTGGCCTACACCATGGAGCGGCTGCGCGTGCTGCGGCCGGCGCAGCAGATCGGGGCGGCGGTGCTGGACATCGGCGTGGAGGTGGGCGAGGTCTCCATCAACCTGGGCGACGTGCTGGTCTTCGCGCTGGCCGTGTGGCTGGCCTGGTGGGCCGCGCGCGGCGTGCGCGGGCTGCTGCGCGAGGAGCTGCACGAACACGCGCGGCTGCCGCGCGGCGTGGGCAACAGCATCGCCACGCTGAGCTACTACGGCGTGCTGGTGCTGGGCTTTCTGGTGGCGCTGTCGGCCGCGGGCTTCAAGGTCAGCCAGCTCACGCTGGTGTTCGGCGCGCTGGGCGTGGGCATCGGCTTCGGGCTGCAGAACGTGGTCAACCATTTCGTGTCGGGCCTGGTGCTGATGTTCGAGCGGCCGATCCAGCCCGGCGACATCGTGGACGCGGCCGGCATCTCGGGCTCGGTGCGCGAGATCGGGCTGCGCGCCACCACCATCCGCACCTTCGAGGGCGCCGACGTGGTGATGCCCAACGGCCTGCTGCTGGGCGGCAACCTCGTGAACTGGACGCTGTTCGACCGCAGCCGCCGCATCGAGGTGCCGGTGGGCGTGGCCTATGGCGCCGACCCCGCCCAGGTGCTGGCCCTGCTGGTGGAGACGGCACGCGGCACGCCGGGCGTGGCGTCAGAGCCCGCACCGGTGGCCGTGATGACGGGCTACGGCGACAGCGCGCTCAACTGCTCGCTGCGGATGTGGACGCGCGACGTGAACGACTGGGTGATGGTGCGCAGCGCGGTGCTGGTGCGCGTGCTGGCCGCGCTGGAGGCGGCGGGTGTGGCGATTCCGTTCCCGCAGCGCGAGGTGCGGCTGCTGGGCGCTGCGCCGGCCACGGCAGACAGCGTGCCGGGTGCCGCGCCTGGCGCGGGCCCGGTCTAGCCAGCTTCCAGGGCCGCGCCACCGCGGCGCGGCACGCGGGGGCACACCGGCCGCGTGCTCAGCGCGGCTGCTCGCCGCGCGCCAGCCGCTCGGCGATGGCGTCGAGCACGGGCGGCAGATCGGCCACGGAGTCGATCACGTAGTGCGCACCAGCGCCGCGCAGCCTGGCCACGGCCTCCGCCCGGCGGATGCCCTGCTCGGCCGGCGACAGCGCCTGCCAGTCGGCCAGCGGCAGGCCCATGGCGTTGCCGCTCACGGCCACGCCCACGGCCCAGGTACCGGCGTTCAGGCCCTCCTCCAGGCCGAACTCGGTATCGTCCACCTTGACCACGGTGGCGGGCCAGCAGATGCCCAGGTCGGCAAAGCAGCGCCACATCATGAGCGGCGTGGGCCGGCCGGTGGCCTGGTCGCCAGCGCAGACCAGGTTGTCGGGCACGTAGCCGCCCTTGGCCGCGATGGCCGTCACCACTTCCATGATGGGCCGGTTGTAGCCCGTGGTGGAGCCGACCTTGAGGCCGCGCGCGCGCACCGCGGCCACCGCCTGGAGCGCGCCGGGGATGAAGGCGGCAAAGTCGGGCACCACGGCGGCGTTGAGCGGCGTGAAGACCTCGTACAGGCGGTCGACATCGGCGTCGGTGGGCAGCTGGCCGTATTGGGCTTCCCACTGCGCGGCGACCTCGGGCAGGCGCGTGAGGGCCTGGATGTGGTCCCACTTGGCCAGGCCCATGGGGCCGCGCGCCTGCGCGATGCTGATGGTGATGCCGAACTGATCGAACAGGCGCACGAAGGCGCCCATGGGCGCGCAGGAGCCGAAGTCCAGGATGGTGCCGGCCCAGTCGAACACCACGGCGCTCAGGCGGTCGCGGGCGGTGGAGACGGGTGTGGGTGTGGGTGCGGGTGCGGGGGCGGTCGTTGGCATGGTCTTGTCTCTTGGGGTGGATGGGTTCACCAGGCGGCGAACACATCTTCGGCGATGCCGAAGGCGGTGCTCGCGCCGGTGCCGCTGGTGACCAGCACGACGCGGGTGGCGTCGTCGGGCCGGTCAATGACGCAGTCGGTCTCGGCCGACGAAGGATAGGTGCCGACCCAGCGTTCGGTCACCTCGCAGCTGCGCAGGCGCAAGGTCTCGCGCAGGTGGCGCAGGATCAGCGCGTCCACGCGCTGGTCGGCAAAGGGCTCGGGCGCAGCGCCGTAGTGGTGCGAATCGCCCACCACCAGCGTGCCGTCGGCGCTCTGCACCACGATCAGGTGGATGCCGTGGGCCAGCGATTCGCCTTCCTCGCGCTGCATCTGGGCCAGCAAGGGCGCGGCCTCGGGCAGCCGGCTGTAGCCGTGGTAGCGCACCAGGCTCAGGTCGGCCATCACCGCGCCGGGCAGCTGGAAGCCGGGCTCGGGCCGCACGCGCAGCATCTGCAGCTGGCACAGGCGCAGCGCGTGCGGCGCCAGCCGCTCGGCGAACAGGCCGTGCAGCTCGGTGTTGGTGCACACGACCACGCGCTCGGCGTGCAGCACGGCGCGCGATGTGCGCACGCGCGGCGTGGCGACTTCGAGCACGGCCTCGCCGAAGCGGAACACCACGGCATGCGCCTCGGCCAGCCAGCGCGCCAGCAGGCCGATGGCGGTGCGCGACTCCACGCGCATCTCGTGCGGGCTGTACAGCACGCTCTGCGCGCCTTCCAGCTGCAATGCCGGGGCGCGGCGGGCGGCCTCGGCGGTGCCCAGCAGTTCGCAGCCGGCGCCCATCGGTGTGCGCAGGAAGGCTTCGAGCACGCTGTGGGCCGCGGGCCGGAAGGCCGTGAGGTACAGGCCGTGGTGCACGGCTTCGATGCCGGCCTGCGGCGCGACCTCGCCCCAGACTTCGCGCGCACGCCGCGCACGTCGCCAGGTGTCGCCGGCACCCTGGCCGGTGACGGTGATGAAGCCGAAGTTGCGGATCGAGGCGCCGACGCAGGCCGCATCGCGCTCGACCACGCAGACCTTGAGGCCGCGCTTCGCAGCGGTGTACGCATGGGCCAGGCCGACGATGCCGGCGCCGACCACGACCAGGTCGAAGTGGGTGGATGGGGTCATGGGCAATCGCGTTGCAGCCGCAGGATGGGCCAGTGGCGCTGCTGCGCCTGGGCCAGCAGCTGCGCATCGGGGTCGACGGCGCAGGGGTGGCCCACCGCCAGCAGCAGCGGCAGGTCGTTGATGGAATCGCTGTAGAAGGCGGCGCTGGCCAGCGCGGCATCCACGTCTTCGCCGCGCGCGGCCAGCCAGTCGCGCAGCCGGGCAAGCTTGCCTTCGCGCATGTTCAGCGTGCCGGCAGTGCGGCCGGTGAAGCGGCCGTCGGCCGCGGTCTCCAGCTCGGTGGCGATCAGGTGCGGGAAGTCCAGCGCCTGCGCGCTGGGCTCGGCCAGGATGCGGCTGGAGGCAGTCGTCAACACCAGCCGGTCGCCGGCCGCGCGGTGCTGCTGCACCAGCGCGTGGGCGGCCGCCGGCAGGCGCGGCGCCAGCACGGTGGCGAACCAGTCGTCGCGCAGCGGCTGCCACTGCTGCGGCGTGCGGCCGGCAAACAATGCGGCGTAGAAGCCGCAGAACTCTGCGGGCGTGGCCTCGCCGGCGTGGTAGCGGCGGTCCATCTCGGCGTTGCGTGCGGCCATGGCTGCGTCCAGCAGGCCGCGGGCGCGCAGGTAGTCGAGCCACAGCACCTCGCTGTCGCCCGTCAGCAGCGTGTTGTCGAGGTCGAACAATGCCAGGCGTGTCATCGTGCGGGCGCCTTCCACGCCTGGGTACGCCGCTCCACCAGCTTGCCCACCGCCAGGTACAGCAGCGTGACCACGGCCGAGGTGGCGGCGATCAGCACGGCCATGGCGGCGGCGGGGCCGGTGTCGCCGGCTTCGTCCAGGTTCAGGATGGCCAGCGAGGCCACGCGCGTGTCGGGCGCATACAGGAACACCAGCGCCGAGATGGTGGTCATGGCGTTGATGAAGAAGTAGCGCGACACGTCCAGTAGCGCCGGTAGGCAGATCGGCAGCGTGACGCGCCGCAGCGTGGTGAGCAGCGGCACCTTGAGCGAGGCCGAGACCGACTCGAACTCGCCGTCGATGGACTTGAGCGCCGTGACCATGGTGATGTGGCCCGTGGTGTAGAAGTGCACCACGGTGCAGAGCACCATCAGCGCCAGCGACTGGTACAGCCCGTTCAGCGGATTGCCCGGCGCGTTGAAGAAGAAGATGTAGCCCAGCCCCAGCACCAGGCCCGGCACGGCCATGGGCAGCGTGGCCATGAGCCGCAGCACCGGGCGCACCGCACCCAGGCCGCGCGTCTTCTCCAGCAGATAGGCGCCCATGAACACCACCAGCGTGCCGACCACGGCCGTGCAGGCCGCCAGCTTGAGGCTGTTGAGCATGGCGCCGCCCAGGCCGGCGTCCAGCAGGCCGGCCACGTAATGGTTGAGACTGGGCGCGAGGTTGTAGGGCCAGAAGGTGGCAAACGATGCGAACACCGCCATGCCGAACATGGCCAGCACCAGCGCCACGACCACGCCGCAGTACAGCGTCATCGCCACATCGAACCCGCGCCGGGGCCGCGGCACCAGGGCCACGGCGCGCGCGGTGAGCGTGGCGCTCTGGCGGCGCTGCACGGCCGCGTCGATGCCGAAGCTCAGCACAGCGGGTGCCAGCAGCAGCAGGGCCACCACCGCGCCGCGCTGGAAGTCCTGCTGGCCGATCACGAGCTTGAACACGTCGGTGGCCAGCACGTTGAAGCTGCCGCCCACCACCTTGGGGATGCCGAAGTCGGTGATGACCAGCGTGAAGCAGACCAGCGCGGCCGAGACCAGGCCGTACTTGGCGCCCGGCAGCGTGACGGTGAAGAACTTGCGCACGGCGGAGGTGCCCAGCGCGTCGGCGGCCTCGTACAGCCGCGCGTCGGCCAGCGCCAGCGCCGTGACCAGGATCATCAGCACGTGCGGGAAGGTGGCGAAGCACTGCGCCAGCACAATGCCGCTGGCGCCGTAGATGCCGTCGAAGCCCAGCGCCAGCCAGAAGTCCTTGGCGATGCCCTGGTTGCCGAACCAGTAGATCACCGAGATGGCCGACAGCAGCGAGGGCGCCAGCAGCGGCAGCAGCATCACGGTGCGCAGCAGGCCCTTGAACGGCATGCAGCTGCGCGTGAGCGCATAGGCAAAGGTGAAGGCCAGCGGCACCACGATGGCCGTGACCAGCAGCGACACCCACAGGCTGTTCCACAGGCTGCCGAGCAGCGCGGGCGAGCCCAGGTAGGCGATGAACGCGGCCAGGCCGGCATCGCCCCGGAAGGCCTGCGCCAGGATGGACGCCAGCGGCGCCAGCAGGCCCACGACCAGCAGCAGCGCCACCACCAGCAGGCCCAGTTGGGGCAGCCGGTCGCCCAGGCCCTGGCGCAGGCGCGGTGCGGGCAGGTGCACGGTGGCGGCCACCGTGTTCACGCGTGAGCCCCGGGCGCGGGGAACACGCGCAGCCGGTCCGACCGCAGGCCGAAGCGCACGCGGGCCCCGTGGCGCACCTGGAACTCGTCCATCTGGTTCAGCGAGTACTGCAGCTGCAGCTGCTGGCCGCCCAGACCGTCGACGGCGACGTCGGCCAGGCAGTTGCCGCCCAGGAACTCGATGCCGCGCACCGTGCCCTCGCACAGGGTGGGATCGTCCTCGCGCAGCGGGCCGACGACGCGGTCTTCGGGCCGCAGGTACAGCGCCACCGGGCGGCCGGGGTGGAAGTCGGCGCCATGGCCGGGCGCGCACTGCCAGCGCTTGTCGCCGCAGCGGAACCACTGCGCGCCCTCGGCCACGGCGTCGAGCCGGTTGACCTTGCCGATGAAGCTGGCCACGAAGGGCGTGGCCGGCTCGCGGTAGACCTCGGTGGGCGTGCCGACCTGCTCGATCACGCCATGGTTCATGACGACGATGCGGTCGGCCACGGACAGCGCCTCTTCCTGGTCGTGCGTGACCATGATGGTGGTCACACCCAGCGTGCGCTGCAGCGTGCGCAGTTCGTTGCGCAGGTGCACGCGCACGATGGCGTCCAGCGCCGAGAGCGGCTCGTCCAGCAGCAGCAGGCCGGGCGAGGTGGCCAGCGCGCGCGCCAGCGCCACGCGCTGCTGCTGACCGCCCGACATCTGCGCCGGGTACTTGGCGCCGCTGTCCGGCAGGCCCACCAGCTGCAGCAGCTCCTGCACGCGCGCGGCGATCTGCGCGCGCGGCTGGCGCCGGTTGACCAGGCCGTAGGCCACGTTGTCGGCGATGTTGAGGTTGGGGAACAGCGCGTACGACTGGAACACGATGCCGTAGTCGCGCTGGGCCGGCGGCAGCACCGAGATGTCGTGCCCGGCCTGCAGGATGCGGCCGGCGCTCTGCACCTCCAGGCCCGCGATGGTGCGCAGCAGCGTGGTCTTGCCGCAGCCCGAGGGGCCGAGGAAGCAGACGAACTCGCCGCGCCGGATGTCCAGGTCGATCGCCTGGAGCGCCGTGAAGCTGCCGAAGCGCTTCTGAACGCCTTGCAGGCGCAGGTAGGCGGGTTCGGGCGCTGCGGCCACGGCATCGGGGGCGGCGTGCATCACTTCTTCGCTTCGCTCTTGGCGTCGTAGCGCTTCGTCCACTCGGTCAGCACGCGCTCGCGGCTGGTGGCCGACTGGTCGAAGTCCATCTTGATCAGGCGCGCCTCGTAGTCGGCCGGGATGTGGGCCAGCTTGGGCGCCACGCCGGGCTGCGCGGTGACGGCGAAGTTCTTGCCGTACAGCAGCATCGCGTCCTTGGACGACGCCCAGTCGGCCAGCTTCTTGGCGGCATCCAGCTTCTTGGTGCCCTTGTGGATGGCAAAGCCTTCCAGGTCCCAGCCCAGGCCTTCCTTGGGGAACACGAGTTCGATGGGGGCGCCCTTGGCCTTGTTGGTGTAGCCGCGGTACTCGAACGAGATGCCGGCCACGAACTCGCCGGCCGCCGCCATGTTGCAGGGCTTGGAGCCCGAGTGCGTGTACTGCGCGATGTTCTGGTGCAGCGCGTCCATGTACTTCCAGCCGCCGCCCTTGCCGTTGTCGTCGCCCCACATCTGCAGCCAGGCCGCCACGTCGAAGTAGCCGGTGCCCGAGGAAGCCGGGTTGGGCATCACCACCTGGCCCTTGAACTCGGGCTTGGTCAGGTCGTGCCAGCTGGTGGGCAGCGGGATGTTGCGCTTCTTGGCTTCCACGGTGTTGAAGCACACCGTGGCGCCGAACACGTCCATGCCCCACCAGGCCGGCGGCGTCTTCTTGTCGCGGTACTTGGCCATGATGGCGTCCAGGTTCAGCGGCGCGTAGGGCTCCAGCATGCCGTTCTTGTCGAACAGCGCCAGGCTGGAGGCGGCCACGCCCCAGACCACGTCGGCCTGCGGGTTGGCCTTCTCGGCCAGCAGCTTGGCCGTGACCACGCCGGTGGAGTCGCGCACCCACTTGATGGCGATGTCGGGGTGCACCTTGTTGAAGGCTTCCTGGTAGGCCTTGAGCTGGTCGGTCTCCAGCGCGGTGTAGACCGTGAGGTCGGTCTTCTGCGCATGCGCAGCGGCACCGAAGGCCAGGCCGATGGCCAGCGCTGCGACAGTTTTGGAGAGGGGGGCGAACGGCATGAAACGACTCCTGGGTCTGGGAAGAACAGCCGGCAATGTGCCAAGTGCAAATGTCATCCTCATGACATGGAGCCGCCGCACAATGCGCACCAGCACGGATGATTGTCTATTGCAGATCGTAGACAATCTGCATTTCGCAACCCACGCTCCGCACGCATGCCCACCAGCGCTCAACCCCACCCGACGATTGCGCAGCTGCAGGGCAACTCCCTGGCCAAGCTGGTGCAGAACGAAATCGAGCGCATGGTTCTGGATGGCCGGCTGCTGCCCGGCGCGAAGCTGACCGAATCCACCCTGGCCGACCAGCTCGGCGTGTCGCGCGGCCCGGTGCGCGAGGCCTTCCGCCTGCTCGAAGAGGCCGGCCTGGTGCGTACCGAGAAGAACCGCGGCGTGTTCGTGCGCGACGTGCCGGTCGAGGAGGCGCTGGAGATCTTCGAGGTGCGCGCCGTGATGGACCTGTACGTGGGCCGCAAGCTCGCGCAGACCGCCACGCCGGCCCAGGTGCGCGAGTTGCGCCAGCTGGTCGAGGCGATGGACCAGGCCGTCAAGGCCGGCAATGCGCAGGACTACCACCGCTTCAACCTGCAGTTCCACGACCGGCTGCTGGAGCTGGCCGGCAACGCCAAGCTGACCGCCACCTACCGCAAGCTGGTCAACGAGCTGTCGCTGTTCCGGCGCAAGAACCTCACGGACGAGTCGATGGCGGTGTACTCGCGCGAGCACCGCGCCATCGTCAAGGCCATCGCCTCGGGCGACGCCGATGCCGCCGGGCAGGCCATGTACGACCACGTGATGAACAGCCGCGAGCGCACGCGGCAGAACTTCGCGGCCGGCGAGCCGGCTGTGGCGGCCACGCCGGCCCGCGCGGCGCGGCGCGCGGTGGCCGCCTGAGGCGGCCATGGCCTTGACGCTGGACGACATCCGCACGCTGTTCGACCGGCGCGGCGCCGAGCAGTACAGCGGCGAGCCCGTGACGCAGCTGGCGCATGCGCTGCAGTGCGCCTGGCTGGCCGAGCAGGCCGGCGCCGACGACACGCTGGTCACGGCGGCCCTGCTGCACGACCTGGGCCATCTGCTGAACGACCAGGGCGCATCGCCCACGCTGCGCGGCATCGACGACCTGCACCAGTTCTACGCCCTGCCCTTCCTGCGCGGCCTGTTCGGCGACGCCGTGCTCGACCCGATCAAGGGGCATGTGGACGCCAAGCGCTACCTGTGCGCCACGCGGCCGCACTACCACGCCGCGCTGTCGGAAGACTCGCGGCGCAGCCTGGTGCTGCAGGGCGGCGTGTTCACGCCGGCGCAGGCCGACGCCTTCATCGCCCGCCCGCATGCGCACGAGGCCGTGCAGCTGCGGCTGTGGGACGACCAGGCCAAGGCGGCGGGCCTGGCCACGCCGCCGCTGGCGCACTTCCTCGCGCGCGCTGAACGCTGCCGCACCGGCGCCCCTGCGTGACGCTGAGCGGGTCCGTCATCGCGGCCGTGCTGTTCGCAGCGCTGCTGCACGCCAGCTGGAACGCGCTGATCAAGTCGGCGCCCGACAAGGCGCTGGACACCGGCCTGGTCCACAGCATCGGCGTGCTGTTCGCGCTGCCGCTGCTGGCCCTCACCGGGTTGCCGGCGGCGGCGGCCTGGCCCTACCTGGCCGCCTCGGCGCTGGTGCATGTGGGCTACTACATCGCGCTGGCCGGCGCCTACCAGCACGGCGACCTGGGGCTCACCTACCCGATCATGCGCGGCTGCGCGCCGCTGCTGGTGGCGCTGGGTAGCCACCAGCTGGTCGGCGAGCAACTCTCGGCCACGGCGTGGCTGGGCGTGGTCGGCGTCTGCGTGGGGGTCGTGGTGCTGGGCCTGTCGCCGGCCAGCCTGCGCGCGGGCCACGCCAGCCGCAACAAGGCGCTGCGCTTCGCACTGTTCAACGCCTGCATCATCGCGTTCTACACCGTGGTCGACGGCCTGGGCGTGCGCGCCGCTGGCGACGCCGGCGCCTATGTGGCGGCGTTGTTCCTGTTCGACGGCATCCCTTACCTGCTGCTGGTGCTGTGGCGCCGCGGCCCGGCCGGCAGGGCCGCGGCCCTCGCCTACCTGGCGCGGCGCGCGCGCATCGCCTGGCTGGGCACGCTGGCCTCGCTGGGCAGCTACGCCATCGCGCTGTGGGCCATGACGCGCGCACCGGTGGCCGTGGTGGCGGCGCTGCGCGAGACCTCGGTGCTGTTCGCCGTGCTGATCGGTACGCTGTGGCTGCGCGAGCCCTTCGGCGCGCACCGGGGCGTGGGCGTGCTGGTGATGCTGGCCGGCATCCTGGCGCTGCGGGCGGGGTGAGGCGCTGTCGGCCTTGTCCGCCCGCGCGGCCGTACCGGCGAAAATGCCGGCGTTCCACCGAAAGACCACCTGTGCCCACACGCCAACAACGCATCAACGACCTGACCGCCATGATCCAGCGGATCGCGGACGGCGACAGCTACATCCAGCGCATGGAAGGACTGGTGGCCCGCTCCATCGAACGCGGCGAAGAGTCCGCGGAACTCTCGCGCTACCTTGCGGACATGCGCACGATGCAGGCCCTGTTCAAGGAGAGCCGCGACACGCTGGTGCAGGCCCTCGGAGAGGGCGCCCGCATCGCGGCGCTGCAGGCCCTGAACGTCATGGACTCGCCCGAGGAACGCGCCTACGACGACATCACGCGCCTGGCTTCCACGGTCTGCGGCACGCCGATCGCGCTGGTGTCGCTGGTCGACGGCACGCGCCAATGGTTCAAGTCGCGCGTCGGATTGCAGGCGAAGGAAACGCCGCGCGAACTGGCCTTCTGCGCGCATGCCATCCAGGACCCGGGCCACGTCATGGTGGTCAACGACGCGCAGGCCGACCCGCGCTTCGTCGACAACGCGCTGGTGACGGGTGACCCGAAGATCCGCTTCTATGCCGGGGCGCCGCTGGTCACCTCCGACGGCCACGCATTGGGCACGCTGTGCGTGATCGACACGGTGCCACGCACCATCGCGGCCGAGCAGATCCGGGAACTCGAGTTTCTCGCGAACCAGGTGATCGCCACGCTCGAGCGGCGCCAGTCCTGACCGGCTGCCTGCGGCGCGCCAGTCGACGGCGCACTGGCGGCCAGGCCAGGATGGCGGCGCGGCCTGCCCCGCGCCATGCAGCTCAGAACGTCGCGCGCGGCAGCTGTTTGTCGGTGAACACGAGGTAGGCCGGGTGCGGCACTGCTCCGCCAGCGGCCAGCAGCGTGGCGGTCCAGTCCATGGTCTGGTTCGGCACGGCGCTCGTGCTGCCGGCCGGGATCACGCGCGGCCAGCGCGTGAGCAGCGGCACGCGGATGCCGCCTTCCAGCAGATCCATCTTCTGGCCCACGAGTGGCCAGTTGTTGGCGTAGCGCTCGCCACCGTTGTCGCTCGTGAAGACCACGAGTGTGTTCTCGGCCATGCCGCGGCGCCCGAGCGCATCCAGCACCCAGCCGATGCCCTCGTCCATGTGGTGGACCATGCGTTGGTAGGTGGCGATGGAGCCACCGTCGGTGTGCTTGCCCACGCCCGCGATGCGGCGCGATTCCTCGGCGTCGTCGCGCGTGAGCCAGGGCCAGTGCGGGGCGCTGTAGTGCAGGCTCAGCAGGAAGGGCCGGTCGGCAGGTTGCTCCTCGATGAAGCGCACCGCCTTGCGGCTCAGCAGGTCGGTCAGGTAGCCCTCTTCGCGGATGGGCTGGTCGTCCTGCCAGAGGTCGGGCTGGCCGCGCGGGTTGCAGTGCGCGAAGTAGTCGTTGCCACCCGCGTGGAAGCCGTAGAACCGCTGGTAGCCAGACAGCCGCGGCGAGAAGTGCGGCGGGTAGCCCAGATGCCACTTGCCGACCAGTGCCGTGGTGTAGCCGGCGTCCGCCAGCAGCGAGGCCAGGCTGGGGTGCTCGGGCGGCAGGCCCAGCACCTTGTCCTCGGCCACGGTGGGGATGGGTTCCTCGGCGCCGCCGCGCAGCCGGTACTGCCAGCGCCCCGTGGCCAGCGCGAAGCGGGTGGGCGAGCACACGGCCGAGTTCGCGTAGCCGCGCGTGAAGCGCATGCCCTCGCGGGCCAGCCGGTCCAGGTTGGGCGAGACGTCGGCGGGCCGGCCATCGGCATCGCGCGCGCCGGTGCAACCCAGGTCGGCATAGCCCAGGTCGTCGGCCAGGATGAAGACGATGTCGGGGCGGGTGCTGGCGGGCATGGTGCTCACTGCAGGCTGATCTTGCTGCGATGGGCCAGCGCGTTGAACTTGCTCAGGCTCTGCACCACGAAGTCCTGCGTCTGCGCGGGGCTCAGGCTGCCGGGCAGCTGGCCCGCAGCCTCGAGCGCGACCTTCACCTCGGGCGTGGTCAGCGCCTCGGCGATGGCGGCGTGCAGCTTGCCGACCACGGCCGCATCCGTGCCCGCAGGCACGGCGGCCACGAAGAACTGCGTGGCGTCGTAGCCCTGCAGGCCGGCCTCGGCCATGGTCGGCACATCGGGCAGGCTGGGGATGCGGAACGGCGTGGTGACGGCATAGGCGCGCAGCTTGCCGGCCTTGATCTGCGCCAGCACGGGCGTCACGCCCAGCATGCCCAGCGACACCTGGCCGCCGACCACGTCGGTCACCGCCTGGCCGCCGCCCTTGTACGGCACGTGCACCATGCGGGTGCCGGCCATGGTGTTGAAGAGTTCGCCGGCCAGGTGCTGGCCCGTGCCGGTGCCCGAGCTCGCGAAGTTCCACTTGTCGGGCTCCTTCTTCATCGCGGCGATGAGATCCTTGAGCCGCGGCGGCGTGCCGGCGGCCGCACCCACGAACACGATGGGGCCTTGCGACAGCAGCGAAACGGCGGCGAGTTCGCGGCCGATCTCGGGCTGGCGCTGCGCGTGCAGCACGGGACCGGGCACGGTGACCAGCGTGTAGCCGTCGTGGCCGGCGCGGGCCGCGTACTGCAGCGCGAGCGCACCCGATGCGCCGGGCCGGTTGTCGATGACGATGGACTGGCCGATCTTGTCGGCGACCACGCGCGCCACGGCGCGCGTGAGCACGTCGACCGAGCCGCCGGGCACGAAGCCCACGATCCAGGTGATGGGCCTGGCCGCGGGCCAGGGTTTGGGGGTCTCGGCCTGGGCGGCGAACGCCGCGAACGCGAGGGCACCGGCGGCGAAGGCACGGCGGGTGAAGGCAGAACTGGGGGTCATGGAATGCTCCGGAAGGTTGGGGCGGCTCAGGCGGGATCCCTGGCGCCGGGCCTGGTGTTGGGGTGCTGCTCGACGCTGTCGTTGAAGGCCTTGACCATGCGCAGCATCGGCCCCATGACCCAGGTGTTGAACACCAGCACGTCGCTCTCCTCCTTGGGGTCGCGCGTGAGGTTGAACAGGTAGGGCGATTCGAGCTTGCCCTTGCCCTCGTTGACCTCGGGCTCCCAGTAGAAGTGCAGCTTCCAGTCGCGCCACTTGAGCGCGCGCATCTCCTGCTTGATGTAGAAGATGAAGCCCTCGCGCGCCGACTTCTCCTGCGCACCGAACAGGAAGTCGCGCTGGTCCACGCCGTCGATGGGACGGTCGGCCGGCACCTCGGCGCCCCCCACCTTGGCCAGCGTCGTGAAGAGGTCGGTCACGTGCACGATCTCGTTGCTCACGCGGCCGGCGGCGATGCGGCCGGGCCAGCGCGCGATGAAGGGCACACGCAGGCTGCCCTCCATGGCCGTGTGGTAGGTGCCGCGCCAGGGGCCGGCCGTGCCGCGGTAGGGCTGGCGGAACTCGGGGCCGTTGTCGCTGCAGAAGACGAACAAGGTGTCGTTTGCGATGCCCAGGCGCTCGACCTCGTCGACGACCTGGCCGACGCGGTGGTCCATCTCGGCCATGGCGTCGGCGAAGTCGCCGTGGCCGGTGCGGCCTGCGAAGTCGGCATGCGGCAGCGTCGGGAAGTGCAGGTGCACCATCGGGAAGTACAGGAAGAAGGGCCTCTTGGCCGCCACGTTGCGCTGCATGAAGGTGCATGCGCGCTGCACCAGTTCGGCGTCGATGCCGCGGCGCGCATCCAGGTCGTAGAGCTGGACCTGCTCGGTCGGCGCGCCGGCCTGCCCTTGCATGACGTAGGGCAGATCGGCCACGCTCGGGTCGTAGCCGATGCTGGAGGTGAACTGGCTCTCGTCCGTCGTGCGCGGGATGCCGTACCAGGTGTCGAAGCCGCGGTCCGAGGGGTAGCGGCCTTCGACATCGCCCAGGTGCCATTTGCCGTAGTGGGCCGTGGCGTAGCCCTGCTGCGACAGCAGCTGCGCCAGCGTGATCTCCCAGCGCGTGAGGCCTTGCGGCAGGCCGGGCGGCACGGACTGCAGGCTGCCCGTGCGGATCGGGTGGCGGCCCGTCATGAGGGCCGAGCGCGTGGGCACGCAGTCGCTCTCCACGTTGAAGTTCTGCAGCAGCAGGCCCTGGCGGGCCAGCGCGTCGATGCGCGGCGTGGGCGCGCCCCTCAGCGCGCCGCCGCCGTAGCAGCCCAGTTCGCCCCAGCCGAGGTTGTCGGCCAGGATGAGAACGATGTTCGGAGAAGACATGTGAAGCCGAAAGCAGTGGTGACGGCTTCAAGATATGCGAGACGCGCGCCGCCAGCATTCCCGACGGGCGCACAAGCATGAATGCGGGGAATCACCGCGCCATGCTCTGCGGCTTCATGGGGCGCTGGTCGAGCAGGAGCTGGCGGAAGGTGGTCATGAGCGGCGTCCAGTGCGCCTGCGGATGCGACAGCAGCACCTGGCTGCGCTGGATGGCGAATTCGCGCAGCGGCAGCGGCTGCACGCGGCCGAGCCAGCTGCGCAGCACCGAGGCCGGCACGAGCGCGAGCAGGTCGGTGGCCATGACCACGCCCATCACCGCTTCGGAGGTGTATTCGACCTCCACGCAGACATGCGGGCGCGGCGCCTCGTGGCGCGCGAAGATCTCCACCACATGGCGTCGGGCCGCGCTCTGCGCCGAGGGCATGACCCAGCCGTAGGGCGTGAGGTCGTGGATGGCGGGCGTGGGCAGGTGCAGCAGCGGGTGGGCGGCCCGCACCACCACGTGCATGCGGTCCTCGCCGATGTCGACCTGGGCGCAGCTCAGCGCCTGGCCGCTGTAGGTGGGCACCACGGCCAGGTCGAGCTCGCCGTTCTCGACCTGGGCATTGAGCTCATCGGACTTGCCGATGCCGAGCTGCAGCCGCATGGCGGGGCGCCGGCGCACCATGTCGGCGATCGCGCGCACCGCGATGCTGTCGGCGGCCGGGCTCGTGATGCCCAGGCGCAGCAGGCCGGCGTGGCGCGCGCGCAGGTCGGTGGCCATGCGCACGAGTTCGAAGTGCTGGGCCTCGAAGCGCCGCGCGGTCTCCAGGAAGACCTGCCCCTCCCCGGTCAGCCGCGCGCCCTTGGTGCCACGCTCCAGCAGCGGCACGCCCACCTCCTGCTCCAGCCGCCGGATGGCCTTAGAGACGGCGGGCTGGGTCTGGCCGACTTTCTCGGCGGCCCGGCTCACGCTGCCGGAGCGCACCACCTCCAGGAAGGTGGCGACATCGTTGTTGAAGAAATTCATGATCGACGGGGATGCGGATGCGACTCCGCGCCATGGTAGGACCGCCGGCAGCCGGCTGCTGCAGGCTCAGAAGCTGTGAATGAACCGATCGCGGCCACGACGGGGTGCGCCGGGCCACAGGCGTAGGCGCAGTCCGCCGCCCGGGCTCGTGCCCGGGCAAGGACTGCAACGCCCGCATGTGGCCTGGCGTGCCCCGGCCCGAAGGGCGAGGCCCTGGGCGCGGCGATGGTGTTGGAAGCCACTGGTCATCGGGCCTCGCGTGGTCGTGAGGGGTTCGTTCACAGCTTCTTCAGGCGCCGCAAGACCGTGAACCCGCGCAAGCGCCGGGGGCCGATGGCCTTGGCTTGCGTGCGATTCGGATAAGGTAGGCCCGCCCGCCTCGCCCTCCCCACCACCATGCCTCACCAGATCCGCACCGCGACCGCAGACGACGCCGGCCCGGCCTGCGCCGTGCTGCACGCGTCGATCACGCACTGCTGCGTGGACGACCACCACGGCGATCCCGCGGCCGTGGACGCATGGCTGTGCAACAGGACGCCCGCGCAGGTCCGCGCCTGGATCCTGAGCCCGCCCACCATGCCATCACGGCCTTCGCGGGCGGTCGGCCAGGCCGCCGGCACCACGCCTATTCCCCCGGGGAGCCCGACACCATGAAAACCGCCGTCTTCAGCGCCCGCCGCTACGACCAAGCCCTGCTGGCACAGGCCAACCGGGGTGCAGGCCACGAACTCGTGTTCATCGCCGACCGGCTCACCGCCGACACGGTGCCGCTGGCGGCCGGCTGCCCGGCGGTCAGCGTGTTCGTCAACGACCAGGTCGATGCCGCCGTGCTGCGCGGCCTGGCGGCCCAGGGCACGCGGCTGGTGGCCACGCGCTCGACCGGCTTCAACCACATCGACCTGGCCGCCGCCCAGGCACTGGGCATCGCCGTGGTGCGCGTGGCCGACTACTCGCCGCATTCGGTGGCCGAGTTCGCCGTGGGCCTGCTGCTGGCCGTGAACCGCAAGATCGCGCGCGCCAGCATGCGCACGCGCGACGGCAACTTCGAACTCGACGGGCTCATGGGCTTCGACCTGCACGGCAAGACCGTGGGCGTGGTCGGCACGGGCAAGATCGGCGCGATCTTCGGCCGCATCATGGCCGGCTTCGGCTGCACGGTGCTGGGCCATGACCCCTGCCCGAATCCGGACTTCGCGCAGGCGGGCGGGCGCTACGTGGCCCTGCCGGAGCTGCTGGTCAGCGCCGACGTGGTCTCGCTGCACTGCCCACTGACCGAGGCCACGCGCCACCTCGTCAACGCGCAGACGCTGGCCGGCGCCAAGCGCGGCGCGCTGCTGGTGAACACCAGCCGCGGCGGCCTCGTGGACACCGAGGCCGCCATCGCGGCGCTCAAGACCGGCCAGCTCGGCGGCCTGGCCATCGACGTCTACGAGCAGGAGGCCAGCCTGTTCTTCCAGGACCTTTCGTCCACCGTGATCACCGACGACGTGATCCAGCGCCTGGTGTCCTTCCCCAACGTGATCGTGACCGGGCACCAGGCCTTCTTCACGCAGGAGGCGATCGGGCAGATCATGCAGACCACCATCGACAGCATCACGGCCTTCGAGCGCGGCGGTGCGCTGGTGAACCGCGTGCAGCCCGGCTGAGCCAGGCCAGCGCGCCAGCCAGCCGATCACGGGCGCGTTGGCCAGGTCGATGAAGGCAAGCGCCGAGCATGCCGGCGCCCTTTCACACCGCTCTTGCCGCGGCGGCCCGGTACGGCGCGAGGCCTACCCGCGCCACTCGCGCACGTGCGGCGCCGGGTCCGCCCGCCCGGCGGGACGCTGGCCAGTGTTCTGCGGCGTGCCCACGTAGACGAAGCCCAGCAGCCGCTCATTGGGGGCCAGTCCCAAACCGGCGTGCACGGTAGGGTCGTAGGCATTGGGCCCGGAGACCCAGAAGCAGCCGTAGCCCTGCAGGTGCAGCGCGTTGAGCAGGTTCATCGTGGCCGCGCCCGTGGCCACGGTCTGCTCGATCTCGGGCACCTTGGGGTGCGGCTGCAGATGGGCGACCACGGCCACCAGCAACGGCGCCACCAGGGCCTTGCGGCGAAAGCGCTCGGCATCGCCCGCCGGATCGCGCAGGCGCGCGGCCTGCACGAACAGCTCGCCCAGGCGTTCGCGCGCCGCACCGCGAACCAGCACGAAGCGCCAGGGGCGTAGCGCGCCGTGGTCGGGCGCGCACATGGCGGCGGCGAAGGCGCGCTGCAGCTCGGCCTCGCTCGGGATGGGTTCGACCAGCGGCCAGGGGGAACGGCGGGAGAGCAGCAGGTCGAGAGCCTGCGGCGCAATGGCTTCGGTCAGGGGTGCGTCAATCATCATCGCCGGCACTATAGATGCGAGCCAATCGCAAATGGACCAGCCGCGGCAAAGACCTTGCGGCGTGCTGCAGGCGGCTGAAAAACCACAGTGCGGCCGCTGTCCAGGCGCAGGGCTTGGCAGGCAGGGGTCGCCCCGCCACAATCGCGGCCTTGGCGGCACCGCAAGGTCCGCCACACCCGGCCGGCATCCCAGATGCCGACCGGCGTGGGATCGGGAGAGTCCGCACCGCAGCAACATGCCGCGGTCGGCGCCGAAGGAGCAACCGCCCCGGAATCTCTCAGGCAAAAGGACCGGCCCCACGAACCGAACTCTGAAGAGCGCCCGGCGGCTACGCCAACCGGGTGCACCGAAGGAGCAAGCGCAGACCGTCGCGTCTGCGTGAATCTCTCAGGTCCAGCACAGAGGGGGTGTCCGCCGCACGGTCGTGCGGTGGTCCCAACCCCCTGGCGTGTTCTGGAACCTGACATGAAGCAATCCCATATCGCCGTGGTCGGCGGCGGCATCACCGGTGTCACCACCGCCTATGCCCTGGCACGCCGCGGTCTTGCCGTGACGCTGTACGAGCGCCACCGCTATGCCGCCATGGAAACCTCGTTCGCCAACGGAGGCCAGCTGTCGGCCTCGAACGCCGAGGTCTGGAACCTGCCGGCCACCATGCTCAAGGGCCTGAAGTGGATGCTGCGCGCCGACGCGCCGCTGCTGGTCTCGCCCAAGCCGAGCTGGCACAAGCTGTCGTGGTTCGCCGAGTTCATCGCCGCGATGCCGCACTACGAACGCAACACCATCGAGACCGCGCGGCTGGCCATCGCCGCGCGTGAACACCTGTTCGGCTGGGCCGCGGACGAGGGCATCGATTTCGACCACAAGCGCGAGGGCATCCTGCACATCTACCGCGACCAGGCCGGCTTCGATCATGCAGGGCGCGTGTCCACGCTGCTGGCCCAGGGCGGGCTGCAGCGCCGCGCCGTGACGCCGGGCGAGATGCGCGCCATCGAGCCCACGCTGGCCGGCAGCTACTACGGCGGCTGGTACACCGAGAGCGACAGCACGGGCGACATCCACCGCTTCACCGTCGGCCTGGCGCAGGCCGCCGCGCGGCGCGGCGTGCAGTGCCTGTACGAGCAGCAGGTCGAGTCGGTGCAGAGCGATGCCGGCGGCGTGACCATCACCGCCACCGGCCCCGACGGCCAGCGCCACCGGCGCCAGCACGACGGCGTGGTGGTCTGCGCGGGCGTGGCCAGCCGCCAGTTCGCCGCCATGCTGGGGGACCGCGTGAACATCTACCCGGTCAAGGGCTACTCCATCACCGTGCACCTGGACGACGAAGCCAGCCGCGCTGCCGCGCCCACCGTGAGCCTGCTGGACGACGCGACCAAGCTGGTCACCAGTCGGCTGGGCCCGGACCGCTTCCGCGTGGCCGGCACGGCCGAGTTCAACGGCGAGAACCGCGACATCCGCGCCGACCGCATCCGCCCCCTGGTGGACTGGGTGCGCGACTGCTTCCCGGGCGTGGACACGCGCCGCGTGACGCCCTGGGCCGGGCTGCGGCCGATGCTGCCCAACATGCTGCCGTGCGTGGGGCGTGGCCGCTCGGCCAACGTGTTCTACAACACCGGCCACGGGCACCTGGGCTGGACGCTGTCGGCCGTGACGGCGGACATGGTGGCCGGGACGGTGGCCACGGCCTATGGCAACACGGCAAGCGTCGCAGGTGCGCCGCTGGCCGCCGCGGCGGCCTGAAGCGCGGGCCTCAGCGCAGATCGATCCGCACCAGGCTCTCGCGGCCGTCCTTGCGGAAGGCCTGGTGCTTCTCGCGCGGGGCCTTGACCGAGACGTACAGCGTGTCGCCGTCCGGCGTGACGGCCAGGCTGTTCGGGTGCACCGGCAGGTCGATGCTGCGCTTGACGGCGTAGCTCGCGCCATCGATCACCGTCAGCGCCCCCGTGCCGTCCGGCTTCTCGCGCGAGACACCGCGGTTGGTGGCATAGATCTCGTTGCGCTGCGGGTTGTAGGCCACGTCCAGCGCGCCCGTGCCCAGCGGGACGGTCGCGAGCTGCCTGCCGCTGGCGATGTCGAACACGTAGAGCTGGCCGGTGTTGGAGTCGACGCTGAACAGGCGCTGGCCCCGCGCATCCAGCGCCAGGTTCAGGAAGAAGTGCCTGGAGTCCTGCGCCGTGTTGCCCTTGGAATCACCCGTGGAGAAGCGGCCGACGACCTGGCCCGCGTCGGGGTCGATGGCCAGGATCTCGTGCACGCCGCCCTGGCTCACGTACAGGCGGTTCGCAGCCGCGTCGTAGACGGCACCGGCGGTCCAGATGCCTTCGCTGCGGATGGTGTGCGTCAAGCTGCCCTTGGCGCCGTCGACGATCCAGACGACGCCGGGCTGGCCAGGGCTGGTGACGAACACGCGGTTGTGCTTCTCGTCCACGATCACCTTGCGCGTGTGCGGCATGCTTTCCTTGCCGTCGGCCTTCTTCTCGGCCACGCCGAGCTGGATCTGGCCTCGGACGGCGCCGCTCGCGGCATCCACCACGGTCAGCGAGCCGTCCAGCGTGTTGCCCACGTACAAGGTGTTGGTCACGCTGTTCAGGCCCAGCGCGAAGGCGCGGCGAGGCAGTTGCACGGTCTGCAGCAACTGCAGCGTGCGCGCGTCCAGGCGGTGCACGTAGCCAGGCGAAGCGGCGTCGAACGAGGGCGCGGTGGCCACGAACACGGTGCCGGTGGCGGGCGCCACGGCGACTTCGTAGATGCCCTGGAAGGCGTCCTGGCGCAGCACGGGTGCCGCGCCGATGGCCGCCGCGCCGGAGCTGGCGGCGTGCAGGGACGGGCCGCTCTGGCAGGCCACCAGCGCCAGTGCGGCGGCCAGGGTGGCGCACAGGCGCCAGGCGCGTTGGCGGACGGGACCAGTGGCGGGACGGATTCGCATGCGAGACATCAAGACATTTCCTTGGGAAGAGGGGTCATCACCAGGTGCGCCACGGCGGCCGCACTGACAGGCGAGAGCATACCCTCAAATGCAATCTATTCGCATTTGCCAACAACCATTCCGCGCATGCATGGCGCGCGCCATGCCGGTGCGCGCCAGTGCGTGCTGCACCAGCATGAATAAGGCGTAGGCGCTCCAATTTCCACCGTGCATCGGACCCTCTTCCGATGAATTTCCCTTATGCGATGGCGCAGAGCTTGCTATAGCATTTCAGCGTATGCACTGGAAGTCGTGCGCTCCTGCCGCTCCCGTTCTGCGCGCCCTGCCCCTTCACCCTGGAGTAAGCCATGCGAAGCCTGTGCAATGCCACGATGCCTGCCGGTGCCGTCCTGTTGACCCTCGCCCTGTCGGGCTGCGGGGGCAGCGACGGAGACCCCGAACCGACCGCGATGACGCTGGAGCAGTTCCAGGCGGCCTGCGCCGCGCTCAACGGCACGGCCGTCACGGGCGGCGCGGTGAGCGAATCCACGTTCACGGCGGCGTCCGACGGCGCGGCCAGCGCGACCGCAGTGCCGCAGCACTGCCTGCTGCGCGGCGCAATGAACCAGCGCACCGGCATCGACGGCAAGCCCTATGCGCTCGGCTTCGAGATGAGCCTGCCGGTCACCTGGAACAAGCGCTTCTACTACCAGGGCGGATCGGGCGTGGACGGCACGCTGTTCCGCGCCCTGGGCGCCTACACCGGCGGCGGCAACACGCGCAACGCGCTGCTGGACGGCTATGCCGTGGTCACCACAGACTCGGGCCACCGCGCCGAGGCGGGCGTGGCCAACGGCGCCTTCCTGTTCGGCGCCGACCCGCAGGCGCGCTACGAATACGGCGACCAGCAACTGCCCCAGGTGACGGCGGCAGCCAAGGCGCTGATCCGCAAGTTCTACGGCATCGTGCCGGTGCGTTCGTACTTCGTCGGCTGCTCCAACGGCGGCCGCCAGGCCATGATCGCGGCCCAGCGCTACCCCGACCTGTTCGACGGCATCGTGGCCGCGGCACCAGGGTTCCGCCTCACGCAGGCGTCGATCCAGGGCTCGGTCTACCAGGCGCAGATCGCAGCGGCCATCGCCCCCACCGGCACCGACGGCCGGCCGGACATCACCAAGCCGCTCACGGCCGACGACCAGGCCGTGGTGCGCCAGCGCATCCTGGACGCCTGCGATGCGCTGGACAGCGCCGCGGACGGCATGGTCAGCCGCATGAGCGCCTGCAAGCCCGACCCGCTGGCCTGGGCCTGCCAGCCGGGCGAGAGCGGCAACTGCCTGTCGCCCGAGAAGGCCAGCTACGTGAAAAAGCTGTTCGACGGCGCGAAGACGGCCGCCGGCACGCAGATCTATGCGCCCTGGCCGTTCGACCCCGGCATGGCGGCGCAGTCGGGCAATCCGTTCTACACGATCTTCGCGGGCGAGGCCTCGCACATCTACACCACGCCGCCCACCATCACGGCCGACCTGCTGGGCTACGGGCTCACGGCGGACGTGGACACGGAGTTCGCCAAGCTCAGCGCCACCACGGCGACCTTCGCGCGCTCGGGCAACGACTTCACCAATGCGGAGTCGCCGGACATGGACCGCTTCCGCGCCCGCGGCGGCAAGCTCATCGTCTTCAACGGCGCGGCCGACCTGGCCTTCTCCATCCACGATGTCGAGGCCTACTACAACCAGGTGCAGGCCCGCTACGGCGCGGACCAGGCGGCCGGTTTCGCGCGCGCCTTCTTCGTGCCGGGCATGGGGCATTGCTCCGGCGGCGCCTACGGCACCGACCAGTTCGATGCGGTGGGTGCACTGGTGGACTGGGTCGAGAAAGGCCAGGCGCCTGACGCGATGGTGTCCACGGCCCGGGCCGCGGCCGGCGTGGCCTGGCCTGGCCGCACGCGGCCGGTGTGCGCCTATCCGAAGGAAGCCGTCTACAAGGGCACCGGTAGCATCGAAGACGCCGCCAACTTCAGCTGCCAGTAGCGCTGCACCGCATGCCCCGCAAGCCCCCTGCCCCGCCGCACGACCCGGGTGCCGACTACGCCGTCACGGCGCAGGTGGGCCATCTGCTGCGGCGGGCCTACCAGCGGCACGTGGCGCTGTTCCAGTCGGAAATCCCGGACGCCCAGCTCACGGCGGCACAGTTCGTGACGCTGTGCGCCGTGCGCGACATGGGGGCTTGCTCGCTCAACGACGTGGTCAAGCGCACCGCCATCGACCAGGCCACGGTGCGCGGCGTGGTCGAGCGGCTGGCGGCGCGCGGCCTGCTCACGGTCTCGGCGCACCAGCGCGATGGACGCAAGCGCGAACTGGCGTTGACGGATGCGGGTGCCGAACTCGTGGCGGCCACCGTGCCCTTCGCCCAGCGCGTCACCGAGCGCACCTTCGGCGACTTCAATCCCGCCGAGCGGCTGGCGCTGGTCTACCTGCTGCAGCGCATGGCCGACATGCCTTGAGCGGACGGGCCGCTCAGCGGCCCACCATGTTCGCGGCCACCACCCACTGGTCGAACTGCTCGCCCGTGACGTGGCCCGAGGCGATGGCGGCATCGCGCAGGCTCAGGCCTTCCTTGTGGCCCTTCTTGGCGATGGCGGCCGCCTTGTCGTAGCCGATGTGCGGGTTCAGCGCGGTGACCAGCATCAGCGACTGCTCGACCAGGTGGGCGATGCGGTCCAGGTTGGGCTCGATGCCGACCGCGCAGTTGTTGTTGAAGCTGACCATGCCGTCGGCCAAGAGGCGCACGCTCTGCAGGAAGTTGTGGGCCACCACCGGGCGGAACACGTTGAGCTCGAAGTTGCCCGAGGCACCGCCGATGTTGATGGCCACGTCGTTGCCGAACACCTGGGCCGCGAGCATGGTCACGGCCTCGCTCTGCGTGGGGTTGACCTTGCCCGGCATGATGGACGAGCCGGGCTCGTTCTCGGGGATGCTGATCTCGCCGATGCCGCTGCGCGGGCCGCTGGCCAGCCAGCGCACGTCGTTGGCGATCTTGGTCAGGCTGGCGGCCAGGGTCTTGAGCGCGCCGTGGGCGTGCACCAGTGCGTCCTGCGAGGCCAGCGATTCGAACTTGTTGGGCGCGGTGACGAACGGCAGGCCGGTGATGCCGGCCAGCTCGCTGGCCACGCCTTCGGCATAGCCCTTGGGCGCGTTCAGGCCCGTGCCCACGGCCGTGCCGCCGAGCGCCAGTTCATACAGGTGCGGCAGCGCGGCCTGCACGTGCTTCCTGCCGTGCTCCAGCTGCGCGACCCAGCCCGAGATCTCCTGGCCCAGCGTGAGCGGCGTGGCGTCCTGCAGGTGCGTGCGGCCGATCTTGACGATGTGGTCGAAGGCCTTGGCCTTGGCATCCAGCGTGGCCTTGAGCAGGTCGATGGCCGGCAGCAGCTTGTGGGTCAGCGCGTCGACGGCGGCCACGTGCGAGGCCGTGGGAAACACGTCGTTGGACGACTGGCTCTTGTTCACGTCGTCGTTGGGATGCACCAGCCGGCCCTCGCCGCGCTCGCCGCCCAGCAGTTCGCTGGCGCGGTTGGCGATCACCTCGTTGAGGTTCATGTTGGTCTGCGTGCCCGAGCCGGTCTGCCAGACCACCAGCGGGAACTCGTCCGGGTGCCTGCCCTCGATGACTTCCTGCGCGGCGGCGACGATGGCGTCCTTCTTCTTGGCGTCGAGCAGGCCCAGCGCATGGTTCACCGTGGCCGAGGCCCGCTTGACCTGGGCCAGCGCACGGATGATCTCGCGCGGCTGGCGCTCGCCCGAGATGTCGAAGTTCTGCAGCGAGCGCTGGGTCTGCGCGCCCCAGAGCTTGTCGGATGGCACCTCGATGGGGCCAAAGGTGTCGCGTTCGGTACGGGTGGTCATGGTGGTGGTCTCAACAAACAAGAGCAATTCTCATCTTAGCGGACGCACCACAGCCAGGGTGTGCACACGGTTTCTCCCCGATTCGCCGGCACAGTGCCGTCCACCCCTTCACCACGGAGAACCCGATGCCCGAAACACGACCGCTGCCCGCGCTGCCGCGCGCCTTCAGCCGCCGCCACACCCTGGAAACCCTGGGCGCACTGGGTGCGCTCGGCAGCCTGGCCCTGCTGGGCTGCGGCGGCGGCGAGGACGACGCGACGGGCACGACGACGGGCAGCAGCACCTCGGGCAGCAGCGGATCCGGCACGGCCACCGAGACCGGCGCCAGCTGCTCCGTCGTGCCCGAGGAAACCGCCGGCCCCTACCCTGCCGACGGCAGCACGGCCAGCAGCCGCACCTACAACGTGCTGGCGCTGGCGGGCATCGTGCGCTCGGACATCCGCACCAGCATCGGCGCCACGGCCCAGGCCCTGGGTGTGCCGCTGGCGGTGGAGATCACCCTGACCAGCACCACGCAGGACTGCGCGGCGCTGGAGGGCTATGCGATCTACCTGTGGCACTGCACAGCCGACGGCAACTACTCCGTCTACACCACGCAGAGCGTCAACGACAACCAGCTGCGCGGCGTGCAGGCCACCGACGCCAACGGCAAAGTGAGTTTCACCACCATCGTGCCGGGCTGCTACTCGGGCCGCGTGCCACACATGCACCTGGAGGTCTACCGCAGCCTGGCCACGGCCACCGCGGCGGCCAACAAGCTGCGCACCACGCAACTGGCCTTCCCGCCCGAGACCATGGCCACCATCTACAACAGCAGCGGCCTGTACAGCGCGAGCATCCGCAACTTCAACAGCATCAGCCTGGCCAGCGACAACATCTTCAGCGACGGCTACGACCTGGAGATGACCACCATGAGCGGCAACGCCACCGACGGCTACACCGCCGCCATCACGATCTCCATCGCGACGTGACGGCAAGGCCGCGGTCCGCCTGGCCGCCGGCTGCCGCACAATGCCCGGCCCGCCGACCCCATCCTCCATGCCCCGCCTGACGCTGCAAGCCAAGGTCTTCGCCGCCTTCACTGCGATGCTGGCCGTGCTGCTGCTGGCCTTCGCAGCGTTCTCGCGCATCGGCCTGCAGCAGGGGCTCGGCCCCTACGCCGCCGAGATCGAGCTGGCACGCATGGACGGCCTGGTGCAGCGGCTTGCCCAGCACCACCGCCAGAACGGCGGCTGGGCCCGGCTGCAGGCCCAGCCGGCGCTGTGGCAGGAGCTGCGCCGGCCCGAGTTCGGCGGCATGCCACGCCGCGGCGAACCGCCGCCGCCCTCCGAGGAAGGCAGGCCTGGCTTCGGCGACGAGCGCCCACCCATGGGCCGGCCACCGCGCGGTCACCCGGACGAGCCACCGCCCGGCAGCCCGGATCGCCGCCTGGGCCTGCGCGACGCCCAGGGCCGCTCCGTGGCCGGCATCGACACCCGCATGCCGGACGCCGCCACGCGCCCCGTGCTGCTGGACGGTGCCGTGGTCGGCACGCTGGTTTTGGAGCCGGCCCGCGTGCAGGACAGCGCCGCAGACCGCGCGCTGCTGCGCCGCCACCTGGGCTTCGTGGCCGCCACGGGCCTGGCCGGGCTGGCGCTCGCAGCGCTGCTGTCGTGGTGGCTCACGCGGCGCTGGCTGGCACCTGTGCATGCGCTGGCCGAGGGTGCGCGTGCCGTGGCCCAGGGCCAGCTGTCGGCGCGTGTGCCGGTGGCCGGCGAGGCCGAACTGGCGCGCCTGGCCACCACCTTCAACGACATGGTGCAGCGCCTGGAGCAGGCCGACGGCTCGCGCCGCGACTGGCTGGCCGACGTGGCGCACGAGCTGCGCACGCCGCTGGCCGCCATGCGCGCGGAGATCGAGGCCTTGCAGGACGGCATCCGCCACTTCGACGACAAGGCCGCGCTGCGCCTGCACCGCCAGGTCATGCGGCTGATCCAGCTGGTGGACGACCTGCGCACCAGCCTGGAGACGCCACGCACGGGACTGCGCCTGGGCCATGTGCCCGTGCACCCGCTGGCGCTGCTGGCCGAGGCGCTGGCGGGCATGCAGGAGCGCTTCGCCCAGGCCGGCATCGCGGTGGAGGCAGCGGCGCTGCTGGCCGCCGCGCGCACAGAGGCGCAGCCCACCATCTCGGCGGACCCGCGCCAGCTGCACCAGGTGTTCCTGAATCTGCTGGAGAACAGCCTGCGCTACACCGACGCGGGGGGCCAGCTGCGCCTGCGGCATGCGGTGGTGAGCGACGCCGGCCGCCGTTGGCTGGCGCTGCGCTTCGACGACAGCCCGCCCGGTGTGGCGCCGGCCGAGCGCAAGCGCCTGTTCGAACGCCTGTACCGCGGCGAGGCTTCGCGCAACCGCGCCCATGGCGGCTCCGGGCTGGGCCTGGCGATCTGCCGCAACCTCGTGCTGGCCCATGGTGGCCACATCGAAGCCGAAGATTCGCAGCTCGGCGGCCTGTGCATCGTGCTGCGCCTGCCCCTGCTGGAAAACCTGTGACCCGCGTTCTCGTCGTCGAAGACGAACCCGACATCGCCTCGGTGCTGCTGGACTACCTGCGCCATGCCGGCTTCGAGGCCGAACACATCGCCGACGGCCGCGCGGCACTCGCGCGGCTGCTGGCCGACCCGCCCGACCTCACGCTGCTGGACATCATGCTGCCCGGCCTGGACGGGCTGTCCATCCTGCGCCAGCTGCAGCCCGGCACCACCCATCCCGTGATCCTGCTCACTGCGCGCGTGGAAGAACTCGACCGCCTGCTGGGCCTGGAACTCGGCGCCGACGACTACATCTGCAAACCCTTCTCGCCGCGCGAGGTGGTGGCACGCGTGAAGACGGTGCTGCGGCGCGCGCGCCCGGCCACCGCCGCACCGGCAGCCGCTCTGCTGCTGAACCCGCAGGACTGGTCGGCCCGCCTGCTGGACCAGACCCTGACGCTGACCAAGCGTGAATTCCGCCTGCTGCAGGCTTTGGCGCGCCAGCCGGGCCGGCTGTTCTCGCGCGCGCAGCTGCTGGACCTGGCCTACGAGGACACGCAGGACGTCAACGAGCGCGCGGTGGACAGCCACATCAAGAACCTGCGCCGCAAGCTGGCCGCGGCCGGCCCGGGGCGCGAGTGGATCCGCTCGGTCTACGGCGTGGGATTCGCTTTCGACCCTGCGCCCGAACCGGGCTGACGCCGTTGGGGATAATTCGGCCCGCCTCCTACAACGATCCCCCCACGACATGACCACGACCATCAAGCAGGCGGACCTGATCGAATCGATCGCCGCCGCGCTGCAGTACATCAGCTACTACCACCCGACCGACTACATCGCCCACCTGGCGCGTGCCTACGCGCGCGAGCAGAGCCCCGCGGCCAAGGACGCCATCGCGCAGATCCTGACCAACAGCAAGATGAGCGCCACCGGCCAGCGCCCGATCTGCCAGGACACCGGCATCGTCAACGTGTTCCTCAAGGTGGGCATGGACGTGCGCTGGGAAGGCTTCACGGGCAGCCTGGACGACGCCATCAACGAAGGCGTGCGGCGCGGCTACAACCACCCCGACAACACGCTGCGCGCCTCGGTCGTGGCCGACCCGCACTTCGACCGCAAGAACACCAAGGACAACACGCCGGCCGTGATCTTCACGGAGATCGTGCCCGGCAACACCGTGGACGTGACGGTGGCGGCCAAGGGCGGCGGCAGCGAGAACAAGAGCAAGATGGCCATGCTGAACCCGGGCGACTCCATCGTCGACTGGGTGCTCAAGACCGTGCCGACCATGGGCGCGGGCTGGTGCCCGCCGGGCATGCTGGGCATCGGCATCGGCGGCACGGCCGAGAAGTCGGTGCTGATGGCCAAGGAGTCGCTGATGGACGACCTGGACATGTACGAGCTGCAGGCCAAGAAGGCCTCGGGAGCCGAGCTCAGCAAGGTCGAGGCGCTGCGCATCGAGCTGTACGAGAAGGTCAACGCGCTGGGCATCGGCGCGCAGGGCCTGGGCGGCCTGACCACCGTGCTGGACGTCAAGATCAAGATGTACCCCACGCATGCGGCCAGCAAGCCGGTGGCCATGATTCCGAACTGCGCGGCCACGCGACATGCGCACTTCGTGATGGACGGCTCGGGCGCGGTGTACCTCGATCCGCCCTCGCTGGACCTGTGGCCCGACGTGGCCTGGGCGCCCGACTACAACAAGAGCAAGAAGGTCGACCTCAACACGCTGACCAAGGAAGAAGTCGCCAGCTGGAAGCCCGGCGACACGCTGCTCTTGAACGGCAAGATGCTGACCGGCCGCGATGCGGCCCACAAGCGCATCAAGGACATGCTGGCCAAGGGCGAGAAGCTGCCGGTGGACTTCACCAACCGCGTCATCTACTACGTCGGCCCGGTCGACCCGGTGCGCGACGAGGCCGTGGGCCCGGCCGGCCCGACCACCGCCACGCGCATGGACGGCTTCACCGAGATGATGCTGGCCGAAACCGGCCTGATCTCCATGATCGGCAAGTCCGAGCGCGGCCCGGTCGCCATCGAGGCCATCAAGAAGCACCAGAGCGCCTACCTGATGGCCGTGGGCGGCGCCGCCTACCTGGTCAGCAAGGCCATCAAGACCGCCAAGGTGGTGGGCTTCGCCGACCTGGGCATGGAGGCCATCTACGAGTTCGACGTGGTCGACATGCCCGTCACCGTGGCCGTGGACGCCGGCGGCACCAGCGCGCACATCACGGGCCCGGCCGAGTGGTCCAAGCGCATCGCCAGCGGCGAGTTCAAGGGCATCGAACTGGCCAGCGCCTGATGCTGCAGGCCATGCCGGCGGGCGACCCCAGACCCATCGGCGTGTTCGACAGCGGCACCGGCGGCCTGTCGGTGCTGCGCGCACTGCATGCGGCGTTGCCGCACGAGGACTTCATCTACGCCGACGACAGCGGCTTCGCGCCGTACGGCGAGCGCGATGCCGGCTTCGTGCAGCAGCGCACGCAGGCCATCACGGCGGCGCTGCAGGCGCGCGGCGTCAAGGCGCTCGTGATAGCCTGCAACACGGCCACCGCCGCCGCGGCCGAGGCCGTGCGCGCCGAATGGCCTGCCCTGCCCATCATCGGTGTGGAGCCGGCCTTGAAGCCCGCCGTGGCGGCCAGCCACACGCGCCGCATCGGCGTGATCGCCACGCGCGGCACCTTGGCCAGTGCGCGCTTCGCGGCGCTGCAGGCGGCCGTGGCCGGCGACGTGGACTGCGTGGTCCAGCCCTGCGACGGCCTGGCCGCCGCCATCGACGCCTCGGTGCACCGTGACGACGGACCCGATGCGGTGCAGCCGCTGGCCGCGCACTACCTCGCGCAGATGGGGCCCTTCGGCACCGGCCCCGGCGAGATCGACACGCTGGTGCTGGGCTGCACCCACTACGTGCTGATCGCCCCGCTGCTGCAGTCGCTGCTCGGTCCCTGGGTGCGGCTGGTGGCCACCGGCGAGGCCGTGGCCCGGCAGACCATGCGCCGGCTCGGCCCCGGGGGGCTGGCGCGGCGCACACGGCTCGGCGAGCTGAGCCTGCTCAGCAGCGGCCCGACCACGCAACTCGACCGCGCCGCCCGGCATTGGCTGGCACGCCTGCACGTGCCGGCCGCCTGTGGGACCATGGCATGACCGACTTGCGCCCTGGAGCCCTGCCATGTCCGAACACCCCCAACCACTGGCCGACTGCATCGCCGTCGTGACCGGCGCCAGCCGTGGCGCGGGCCGCGGCATCGCCCTGGAACTCGGCGCCGCGGGCGCCACCGTGGTCGTGACCGGCCGCAGCACACGCGAGCGGCCTGCCGCGGGCTACGACGGGATCCTCGCGCTGTCGGGCCAGAGCCTGCTGCCCGGCGACATCGACAGCACGGCCGAAGCCGTCACCGCCGCTGGAGGCCGCGGCATCGCCATCGCCTGCGACCATGGCGACGAAGCCCAGGTCGAGGCCTTGTTCGAGCGCGTGCTGCGTGAACACGGCCGCATCGACCTCCTGGTCAACAACGCCTGGGGCGGGCACCAGAGCTTCGACGGCGTGTTCGACGCGCCGTTCTGGCAGCACCCGCTCGCGCACTGGGACAGCATGCTGCAGCACGGTGTGCGGCACCACCTGCTGGCCAGCCGCCAGGCGGCACCGGCCATGGTGGCGCAGGGCCGCGGGCTGATCGTCACCACCACCTTCCACGACCGCGGCCACTACCTGCGCGGCAACCTGTACTACGACCTGGCCAAGGCCGCCATGACGCGCCTGGCCTTCGGCATGGCCGAGGAGCTGCGGCCGCACGGCGTGGCGTCGCTCGCGCTGTCGCCAGGCTGGATGCGCACCGAGTTCGTGCTGCAGGGCCACCGCACGGACGAAGACCATTGGCACGAACGCCCGGAACTTGCGCGGACCGAATCGCCGCGCTACCTGGGCCGGGCCGTGGCCGCGCTGGCGGCCGACCCGCAGGTGCTGGACTGGAGCGGCCAGGTGCTGCTGGTGGCCGAGCTCGCGCAGCGCTACGGCTTCACCGATGTCGATGGGCGCCAGCCACCGGCCTTCGCGCTCGACGCGCCGGCGGGCCGCTGAGCTTCAGAGGGTGGCAGGCGCCACGGCCACGCCCTGCGCCTGCGCGGCGTGCTCCTGGGCCGCCAGCGCCCGCAGGTGGCCGGGCCGCTGGCGCAGCCGCTCCCAGTAGGCCTGCACGCTGGCCGGGTACTGGCCCGACAGCCCGACGAGTTCGCCCAGCATCAGCGCGTAGCCGACCGAGACGTCGGCCGCCGTGAAGCGGTCGGCCGCCAGGAAGGACTGGTGCTCCAGCCGCGCCGCGATCGCGCGCAGCCGCGCCAGGAACCAGCGGCCGTAGTCCTCGGCCACCTGGGGCTGGCGCCGCTCGGGCGGCTCGAAGCGGCCGTAGCGCAGCACCAGCGTCTGCGGGAAGGTCAGCGTGGCCTCGCCGTGGTGCAACCAGTTCAGGTAGTGGGCGTGGTCGCGCTCGCCGCGGCCCACCCACAGGCCCAGGCGGTTGTCCGGATCCTGCGTCTCCGCGAGGTACTGGCACATGGCGGCCGACTCGGTCATGGTCTGGTCGCCATCCTCAAGGAAGGGCACGGTGCCCAGCACGTTGGTGTCCAGGTAGCTGCGCTGCAGCGCGCGCGGCGGGAACGGCAGCATCTTGAGCGCGTAGGGCACCTGCAGTTCTTCCAGCGTCCACAGCGGACGGAACGAGCGTGCGCTCACACAGTGGTAGAGGGTGGGCATGGCGTCGAAGGATAGCGTGGGCGTCGCAGGATTCTTGCGTCATTGCGCTGCGCGCGCTGTCGCGCGCAGGATATCGGCGTTGTGCGCGCGACCGGGTCGCCGTCCTCTTGCGCAGTGGCGCGTGGCGCAGTGCAATGGCCTGGACAAGCGGCATCGGCCGACCGGGAGAGCACATGCAAGCACAGCAAGAGACCAAGACCAGGCACGGGCTGGCCGCCGGCGACACCGGCCGGCCTGCACGCGCGGACTGGACCATCCCCCAGGGCTGGTCGCAGTACACGGCCGCGGAGCATGCCGTCTGGAAGACGCTGTTCGAACGCCAGAGCCGGCTGCTGCCGGGCCGCGCCTGCGATGCCTTCGTGCAGGGCATGCGCGATCTGCCCATCGGGCCCGAGCAGATTCCCGACTTCGAACGCCTCTCCGAGATCCTGCACGCCCGTACCGGCTGGCAGGTCGTGGCCGTGCCGGGCCTGGTGCCAGACGAGGTGTTCTTCGAGCACCTCGCGAACCGGCGCTTTCCAGCCGGCCACTTCATCCGCCAGGCGCAAGAGCTCGACTACCTGGAAGAGCCCGACGTGTTCCACGACGTGTTCGGCCACGTGCCCATGCTCATGAACCCGGCGATCGCCGACTACATCCAGGCCTATGGCGTGGGCGGCCTGCGCGCGCAGCAGCTGGGCGTGCTGGACAAGCTGGCGCGGGTCTACTGGTACACGGTGGAATTCGGGCTCGTGCAGCAGGCCGACGGGCTGCGCATCTACGGCGCGGGCATCGCCTCCTCGTACACGGAAACCGTGTTCGCGCTCGACGATCCCTCGCCCAACCGCATCGCCTTCGGCCTCGAGCGCGTGATGCGCACGCGCTACCGCATCGACGATTTCCAGGAGAGCTACTTCGTGATCGACGACCTCGATCAGCTGCTGGAACTGGCCCGCATCGACTTCGCGCCGCTGTACGCGCGCACCCAGGGCCAGGCCGAGCACGTGCCCGGCACCGTGCTGGCCAGCGACCGCGTGCTGGTGCGCGGCACCGGCCGCTACCACGCAGCCAAAAGCGCCCAGAAGTTGGTATAGAATCGTGGGCTTTTGGCGCGATAGCAAAGCGGTTATGCAACGGATTGCAAATCCGTCTAGCCCGGTTCGACTCCGGGTCGCGCCTCCAGATTCTTCGTGATGATTTCGTAAAGATCGGCAGCCCCTGCAGCCCTGTGCTCCAGGGGCTGTTTCGTGTCGGCAGGCCTGCTTTGTCGATGTGCCCCGATGGTGAAACTGGCAGACACAGCGGACTTAAAATCCGCCGCTTACCCGCGAGGGGGCGTACGGGTTCGACCCCCGTTCGGGGCACCACAACCTCCTGCAAGCCCGACCCGCCAATGCACCGGGTCCAGATCCTTTCCCGGCATGCGCCTTCACGCTCCGACCGTTTCCTGCACCGCAGGTGCCTGGCTTCGCCCCGCGGGATTCCTGCTGGCCGCCGCGCTGGTGGCCTGCGGTAGCGCGCCGCCCGCCAGCACCGTGGCCGCCGCGGCCAGCGAACCGGCCGCGACATCGCCCTCGCCTTCCGCGGCCATCAAGATCGGCGTCGCGCTCGGCGGCGGCGCAGCCAAGGGCTTCGCGCACATCGGCGTCATCAAGATGCTCGAGGCCAACGGCTTCGCGCCCACCGTGGTGGCCGGCACCAGCGCCGGCAGCGTGGTGGGCGCCCTGTACGCCAGCGGCATGAACGCGTTCGAGCTGCAGGAAAAGGCCGTCGCGCTCGACGAGGCCCGGATCCGCGACCTGCAGCTCTCCTCCGGCGGGCTGGTGCTGGGCCAGAAACTGGAGGACTACGTGAACGAGCAGGTGCGCCGCCAGCCGCTGGAACGGCTGGCCAAGCCCTTCGCGGCCGTGGCGACCCGGCTGGAGGACGGCGAACGCACGGTCTTCTCACGCGGCAACACGGGCCAGGCCGTGCGGGCCTCCAGCAGCGTGCCGGGCGTGTTCCAGCCCGTCACCATCGGCAGGTTCCACTTCGTCGATGGCGGCGTGGTCAGCCCCGTGCCGGTCGATGCGGCACGCCAGCTGGGCGCCGACGTCGTGG
Organism: Pseudorhodoferax sp. LjRoot39; assembly: GCF_964253035.1. Taxonomy (NCBI): domain Bacteria; kingdom Pseudomonadati; phylum Pseudomonadota; class Betaproteobacteria; order Burkholderiales; family Comamonadaceae; genus Pseudorhodoferax; species Pseudorhodoferax sp. LjRoot39. The sequence continues at coordinate 5,730,438 of NZ_CAXUQL020000001.1, forward strand.
TCGCGGTGGACATCTCCAGCAAGGCGCGCGGCCAGGCGCCCGCCGGCATGCTGGGCACGCTCGGCCAGTCCATCGCCATCATGGGACAGAAGCTGGGCCAGGCCGAGCTGGCGCGCGCCGATGTCATCGTGCGCCCGCAGGTGCTGGACATCGGCGCGGCCGACTTCACCCAGCGTGCCAACGCCATCCTGGAGGGCGAGAAGGCGGCCCTGGCCGCCATGCCGCAGATCCGCGAGCGCATCGCGCAACTGCAGGCGGCGCGCAACCAGGCCACCCGCCTCGCGCAGCAGAAAGCGGCCGAAGCGCAGCACGAGGCCTGCCTGGCGCAACGTTCGCGCCTGCAGAAGCTGGCCGGCATGGCGGGGATGGACAGCGGCTGCCCGGCGCCGTAGGCAGCCCGGCGCCATGCCCCCGGCAGCTGGCATCGTCGCGTCCACGGGTGGCGCGAGGGCTCGCCGGCGCGCCACGGCGCGGAACTTGTGGACACTGGCGCCGGCCCTGCCCTTGCGCACTCCGACACCCTCACCTGGAAGCGACCCATGGATCGACGACTCTTCATCACCGGCGCCAGCGCCTTCGCCGCCGCACCCTGGCACAGCGCGCTCGCGCAGCCGCGCGCCGCCTGGCAGGACGACGCCGGCAGCATCACCGACGTACCCGGCCTGCGGGTCGGCCACTTCACCGACAGCCGCCGGCCCACGGGCTGCACGGTCATCGTGACCGAGGACGGCGCAGTCGGTGGCGTCGATGTGCGCGGCTCGGCACCGGGCACGCGCGAGACCGATCTGCTGCAACCGACAAATCTCGTCGAGAAGGTGCACGCGGTCATGCTGTCCGGCGGCAGCGCGTTCGGGCTCGACGCGGCCACGGGGGTCATGCGCTACCTGGAGGAGCGCAAGATCGGCTTCGACGTGGGCGTCACGCACGTACCCATCGTGCCCGCGGCCATCATCTTCGACCTCGGTGTCGGCGATGGCCGCATCCGTCCCGACGCGCAGGCCGGCTACCGCGCCTGCGAAGCCGCCAGCACGCAGCGGCCGGCCGAAGGCAACGTGGGCGCTGGCGCGGGCGCCACGGTCGGCAAGCTGTTCGGCGCCAGGCGCGCCATGAAGGGCGGGCTCGGCATGGCCTCGCTCCAGGTGGCCGGCCTCACGGTCGGCGCCATCGTCGTGGCCAATGCGGTGGGCGACGTGATCGACCCCGACACGGCGCAGCCCATCGCCGGCGCGCGCACCGAGGACGGCCGCCGCCTGCTGGACGCACGGCGCGCCATCGCGGCAGGCCAGGTGCCGCAGCGCCTGCTGGCCGGCACCAACACCACCATCGGCCTCGTCGCCACCGATGCCGTGCTGACCAAGGCCCAGGCGCAGAAGATCGCCCAGATGGCGCACGACGGCCTGGCGCGCAGCATCAATCCCGTCCACACCATGAACGACGGCGACACCCTCTTCGCGCTGGGCACGGGAAAGTCCGGCAAGACGGGCAACCCCAACCTGCTGGGCATGCTCGCCGCCGAGGCCATGGCGCGCGCGGTGGTGCGCGCCGTCCGGGCCGCCAACGGCATCGAGGGCTACCCGAGCGCCGCCGACCTCAGGACGTGACGGACACCTCGAACCAGGCGTCCGTCACGTCGGCCAGGCTCTGCAGGCCGGTGTAGCGCGCAGCGGCATTGGCACGCTCCCAGCGGCGCACCAGGTCTGGCGCCGGTGCCTCGCCATCGCGCTCCGCCTGCATGAGCTGGCGCACCAGGGCCGCCACCTGTTCGGGTGGACCCAGCCGGTCTTCCAGCGCCGCCCGGAAGCGCAGTTCCGCCGCAGCGCGTTGCTGCTCCGTCATGCCCGCATCCTCGCGCAACACCGCGGCATACGGCGGTGGCGGTGGCGGAGGTGGTGCTGGAGGCGCCGGGGGTTGAAGATCCAAGCAGAGCTGGACGGGATCCATCGCGCAATGGGTGACTGTATTTAATTACAGTATATGTGCCCGCATGCCGTGCCGAGCCTGGCCCCGTCCGGCATGTTGCAAAATACGCGCCTTGCCAACGTCCGCCGGACTCCCCACGCCGGGCGCCCACACAGTCTGGCGGCCGGCGAAAGCAGCGCGCGCCACAGTGCGTCCGCGCTGCCCGACCCCGCTTGCGGGCCCCGCCGCACACCGCGTTGGCATGGCCTCACGCACCCGCTACCATCCCCCTATGTCACGCTACAACGCCCCCTTCGAGATCCACGTCCACGGCCAGGTGCCGCTGCGCGCGGACGTGAACTACGAGCAGATCCAGGAGGCGCTCAAACCCCTGTGGAAATACGCCGGTGCACGCTCACTGGCGGCTGCCGCGGCCAGCGCCTATGAGGAAGAGCCCGGCATCCGCTTCGAGACCGCCGAGCACCTGCTCGACATGTGCTGGACCGTGCCCGGCGACGAGGACTTCAAGCAGGCGCTGGACGAGATGTGCATGAGCCTGAACGAGCTGTCCGAGCGCGGCGCGGCCATCGAGGTCAGCTTCTACGACGCCGAATTCGACGAGGACGACGAGGAGCCCCCCGAGGACGAGGAGTCGCGCGACGACTTCGTCATGCTGTTCGTCGGCCCCGACCCGGCGGCCATCATGCAGGTGCAGCGCGACCTGCTGGTGCAGGACGTGATCCACACCATGGAGCGCCACTTCGACGCGAGCGAGCTGTCCGGCGTGGTGGCCGAGATCGACAAGCTGTTCACGCAGCGCTTCGACGCACTGACGAACTCGCTGGACCTGGGCAAGCCCTCGCGCGGCCCCGGCTCCGGTGGCGGCAGCCACGGCGGTGGCGGCGGCCGCCGCCCGCGCCACCTTCATTGAGACGTCCCACCAGGCCGCTCCGCGGCCTTCGGCACCGCTGCCCGCAAGCCTTGCCGACGATAGACCGAAACGTCAGGAGCGGACGGTGCCGGTGGGCGCCGGCGCGCGCCACAGGTTGAGCAGGTTGCCCACCAGGATCAGCGCCGTGCCCAGTGCCATCCACAGGTCGATGCGCTCGGCGTAGACCAGCCAGCCGGCCAGGGCCGAGAGCGGCACGCGCAGGAAGTCCATCGGCACCACCACGGTGGCATCGGCGTGGCGCATGGCGCTGGCCATGCAATAGTGCGCGTAGGTGCCCGCGATGGCCACCAGCGTGACCCAGCCCCATCCGGCGGCCGTGGGCCAGCGCCACACGGCCAGCGCGGGCAGCAGGCCCAGCACCGACTGCACCGCCAGCATCCAGAACATGATGGTCACGGCCTGCTCGGTGCGGGCCATCGATTTCACGAGGATCACCGACACCGCGAAGCCCAGCGCCGCCACCAGCGCGATGGCTTGCCCGGCACCGATGCCGGCGCCGCCGGCCGGGCGCGCGATCATGGCCACGCCGATGGCGCCGAGCACGACGGCGGCCAGCTTCCAGCGGTGCAGCCGCTCGCCCAGGAACAGCGCGGCCAGCAGGACGGTCCAGATCGGCATCGTGAACTCGATGGCCACCACCTGCCCGAGCGGGATCAGCGTCAGCGCAAGGAACCAGCCGTATTGCGCGGCGTAGTGCACGGCGTTGCGGCCCACGTGGCGCGGCAGCTGGCGCGTGCGCAGCGCCGAGAAGCCGCCGGCCATGCGCACCAGTGGATAGAGCAGCACCAGGCCCATCAGCGAGCGCATCTCCATGATCTGGAACACGTCCATCTCGCGCGTGGCCTGGCGGCCCGCCACGGCGACGACCAGCATCAGCGACAGCCAGCCCGCCATCCACGGAGCAGCGCGCCGGGCCTGGTCCCGCACGGGAACGGGAACGGCGGCGGGCGGCAAGGGAATGCTGGACATGCAAGGCACCGGCGCGTCTCGCGGCGCCGCCGGTTCGTCTCCTGGTTGTAGGGCTGCCACTGTACCGCCAGGGGGTGTGCGCTATGGTCGCGGACCCAACACCTACGACAGGAGACAAGACCCATGAGCCTGCACCGTCAACTGCAGCAGCGCGCGGCCGAGGGCCGCCCCATCCGCATCGGCCTGATCGGCGCCGGCAAGTTCGGCTCCATGTACCTGGCCCAGGTGCCGCGTACGCCGGGCGTGCACCTGGTGGCGATTGCCGACCTCTCGCCCGCGGCCGCCCGCACCAACCTCGCCCGCGTGGGCTGGGACGCCGGCCGCAGCGCCGCCCGCTCGTTTGAGGAAGCGCTGCGCGAAGGCACGACCTGGATCACCGAGGACTGGCAGGCCGTCACGCGGCACCCGCAGATCGACGTGGTGGTCGAGTGCACCGGCCACCCCGTGGCGGCCGTGGCGCACTGCCTGGATGCCTTCGCGCACGGCAAGCACGTGGTCAACGTGACGGTGGAGGCTGACGCCTTCTGCGGCCCGCTGCTGGCGCGCCGCGCCGAGGAGGCGGGCGTGGTCTATTCCCTGGCCTTCGGCGACCAGCCCGCGCTGATCTGCGACCTGGTGGACTGGGCGCGCAGCTGCGGCTTTCCGGTGGTGGCGGCCGGGCGCGGCCACAAGTGGCTGCCGCACTTCAGCGCATCCACGCCCGAGACGGTCTGGGGCCACTACGGCCTCACGCCCGAGCAGGCGCAGCGCGGCGGCCTCAACCCCAAGATGTTCAACAGCTTCCTGGATGGCTCCAAGCCCTCCATCGAGAGCGCGGCCGTGGCCAATGCCACTGGCCTGGCCGTGCCTTCCGACGGACTGCTCTACCCGCCTGCGGCCGTGGACCAGATCCCCAACGTCACGCGCCCGCGCAGCGAAGGCGGTGTGCTCGAGCACAAGGGCATGGTCGAGGTGGTTTCCTCGCTGCAGGCCGACGGCACGCCCATCCCCTACGACATCCGCATGGGCGTGTGGGTCACGGTCGAGGGCGAGACCGAGTACATCCGCAACTGCTTCGAGGAATACAACGCCAAGACCGACGACAGCGGCCGCTACTTCACGCTGTACAAGCGCTGGCACCTGATCGGGCTGGAGGTGGGCATGTCGGTCGCCAGCGTGGCGCTGCGGCGTGAACCCACGGGCGCGGCCGTGGCCTGGAACGCCGACGTGGTCGCCACCGCCAAGCGCGACCTGGCCGTGGGCGAGACGCTGGACGGCGAAGGCGGCTACACCGTCTGGGGCAAGCTGCTGCCGGTGCAGCGCTCGCTGGGCTTCGGCGGCCTGCCGCTAGGCCTGGCGCACGACGTGAAGCTGGTGCGGCCCGTCAAGGCGGGCCAGAGCCTCAGCTGGGACGACGTGGTGCTGGACCAGACCACGCCGGCCTTCAAGCTCAGGCGGGAGCTCGAAACACTCTTCGGCCGCTGATCAGGCCTCGGTCTCCAGCACGCCGCGGTTGATCTGGTCGCGCTCCAGCGACTCGAACAGCGCCTTGAAGTTGCCCTCGCCGAAGCCTTCGCGGTAGTCGCCCTTGCGCTGGATGAACTCGAAGAACACCGGGCCCAGCAGCGGCTCGGAGAAGATCTGCAGCAACAGGCGCGGGCGGCCGCCCTCGGTCGTGCCGTCCAGCAGGATGCCGCGCGCCTGCAGCTCGGGCACCGGCTCGCCATGGCCGGGCAGGCGCGTTTCCAGGTTCTGGTAGTAGACGTCGTTGGGCGCCGTCAACACCGGGATGCCGGCCAGCTGCAGGCTGTCGATGGCCTCCAGCAGGTTGTCCGTCAGCAAGGCGATGTGCTGGATGCCCTCGCCGTTGAACTGCATCAGGAACTCCTCGATCTGCCCACCGCCCTTCTTGGCTTCCTCGTTGAGCGGGATGCGGATCAGCCCGTCGGGTGCGGTCATGGCCTTGCTGGTCAGGCCCGTGTACTCGCCCTTGATGTCGAAGTAGCGGATCTCCTGGAAGTTGAACAGCTTGTTGTAGAAGTCCGCCCAGTGCGTCATGCGGCCGCGGTAGACGTTGTGCGTGAGGTGGTCCACCACCTGGAAGCCGTGGCCCTTGGGCCGGCGGTCCACGCCGGGCAGGAACTCGAAGTCGATGTCGTAGATGCTCTTGCCGTCCTCGAAGCGGTCGATCAGGTACAGCGGCGCGCCACCGATGCCCTTGATCGCCGGCAGCCGCAGCTCCATGGGGCCGGTGCCGATCTCGATGGGCTGGGCGCCCAGCTCCAGCGCGCGGTTGTAGGCCTTGTGCGAATCCTTGACGCGAAAGGCCAGGCCGCAGGCCGAGGGGCCGTGTTCGGCCGCGAAATAGCCGGCTTCGCTGCGAGGCTCGTTGTTGACGATGAAGTTGATCTCGTTCTGCCGGTACAGCAGCACGTTCTTGGAGCGGTGGCGTGCCACCAGCGTGAAGCCCATCTTCTCGAACAGCGGCTCCAGCACGCCGGGCGTGGGCGAGGCGAATTCCACGAACTCGAAGCCGCACAGGCCCATGGGGTTGTCAAACAGGTCGGCCATGTCTTTTCTCCGGTGAAGTGGGGGTTGGCTCCAGAAACATCAATGCTAGGCAAATCTCACGCATGATTCCTGCGTTCTTTCCAGATACCACGCCGCCAGCTGCAGGAATCGCGCGGCCACCGCCTTCAGACCAGCCCGCTGACCGGTATGGCCGCGCCATGCACGGCGCGCGCGGCATCCGAGGCGAGGAACAGCATCACGTCGGCCAGCGCGTCGGGGTGCACCCACTGCGCGGCATCGGCAGCTGGCATGGCGGCGCGGTTGTCCGGCGTGTCGATGATGGAAGGCAGCACGCAGTTGACGTTCACGCCCCGCCCCTTGAGTTCGGCCGACATCGACTCCGTGAGCCGGATCAGCGCGCTCTTGGACGCGGCATAGGCCCCCATCTGCGCGCCGCCCCTGAGCGCAGCGCCCGCGCCCACGGTGACGATGCGGCCACCGCCGTGCGCCAGCAGATGCGGCACCAGCACCGCCGCCACGTTCACGAAGCTGCGCGCGTTCAGGTCCATCAGGAAGTCCCAGTTGCCGGCCGAGGTCTCGTGCACGGCCTCGCCCATGCGGAAACCGCCGGCGATGTGCAGCAGCGTGTCCACCCGGCCTGCCCGTTCGATCTGCGGCGCCAGCGCGGCGGCCAGCGCCGCACGGTCCAGCAGGTCGGCCGCCACCTGGCCCTCGGCGTCGCCGTAGGCGCGCTGCAGCGCGCCGGCATCGCGGTCCAGCAACAGCAGCCGCGCGCCCTGCGCGTGTGCGCGCGCGGCCACGGCGCGGCCCAGGTGGCCGGCGGCGCCGGTGATGAGGATGGTGCGGGCGGTGTTCGTCATGGCAATGCTCCTGGTCGTGCGGCGCAGGCCGCGTGGGCCCGCAGTGTCGCTCGCCCCGGCGCAGCCGCTGGCAAAACGCATAAGCTCGCGCCATGCAAGACCTCGGCAACTGGACCCCTTCCTCCTGGCGCGCGCGCCCGGCCCTGCAACTGCCGGCCTATGCCGACGACGGCGCCCTGCGCGCCGCCGAGCAGCGCCTGGCCACGCTGCCGGCGCTGATCTTCCCGGGCGAGATCGCGCAGTTGCGCACGCGGCTGGCCGCGGTGGCGCGCGGCGAGGCCTTCCTGCTGCAGGGCGGCGACTGCGCCGAGAGCTTCGACGAATTCGGCCAGGACGCCGTGGAATCCACCTTCCGCGTGATCCTGCAGATGGCCGTGGTGCTCACCTATGCCGCGGCCTGCCCGGTGGTCAAGCTGGGCCGCATCGCCGGGCAGTTCGCCAAACCACGCTCCTCGGACACCGAGACCGTGGACGGCACCACGCTGCCCTCGTACCGCGGTGACATCGTCAACGGCAGCGCCTTCAGCGCGGCTGCGCGCCTGCCCGACCCGGCCCGGCTGCTGACGGCCTACGCCCATTCCACCACGACGCTGAACCAGCTGCGCGCGCTGGCCCAGGGCGGCTTTGCCGACCTGCACGAGGTGCACCGCTGGACCGCCGACTTCGTGCGCACCAGCCCGCAGGGCACGCGCTTCGCGGAGCTGGCCGACCGCATCACCGAATCGCTGGCCTTCATGGAGGCCTGCGGTTTCGACGCGGCGCGCACGCCGCAGCTGCATGCGGTGGAGTTCTACACCTCGCACGAGGCGCTGCACCTGCACTACGAACAAGCCCTCACGCGGCACGATGCGCGCAGCGGCCGCTGGTACGGCGGCTCGGCCCACATGCTGTGGCTGGGCGAGCGCACGCGGCAGGTCGAGGGCGCGCACATCGAGTACCTGCGCGGCGTGGACAACCCGGTCGGCGTCAAGCTCGGCCCCAACGCCGCGGCCGACGACGTGCTGCGCCTGCTCGACCGGCTGGACCCGGACCAGCAGCCCGGCCGCACGGTGCTGATCGCCCGCATGGGCAGCGACAAGGTGGCCGAACGCCTGCCGCCGCTGCTGCGCGCCGTGCGCCGCGCCGGCCGCACGCCGGTGTGGTGCTGCGACCCCATGCACGGCAACACCGTGACAGCCTCCAATGGCTACAAGACGCGCGACTTCGCGCGCATCCTCGCGGAGATGCGCGGCTTCTTCGCCGCGCACGCGCAGGAAGGCACCTATGCCGGCGGCCTGCACTTCGAGATGACGGGCCAGGATGTGACCGAGTGCCGCGGCGGCGCCCAGGCGCTCAGCGACGAGGGCCTGGCCAGCCGCTACCGCAGCGCCTGCGATCCGCGGTTGAACGGTTCGCAGAGCCTGGAGCTGGCGTTCCAGATCGCCGACGTGCTGAAGGCCGCGCGGGCCTGAGCGCCGTCCGGCCGCCTGCGGCGCGTCAAGGCAGCACCACGTTGGCCTTCCCGGCCAGCGCCGCATAACGCGCGGCCTCGCTGCCTGTCGTGGGACGCAGGACGGAGGACGATAGACACAGGCGGCAGCGCTGGAGTGGAGCAAGCGTCGTCGACCTCGCTTGCCAGACATTCCCAACGGGCAACCCTCTGGCGCCAAAGCATCGCTTCACGCTCGCGACGAGCATGCCTAAAGTTCGCTCCAGTCTGCGCCACGGGCCGGTCAGCCGGCCGACGGCGACATCCGCCAACGAAGGAGCACGCATGCCATCCCCCACGCCGCCGCCCGCAGCGCCCGCCACCCTGCCCTCGCCCACCACGCTCCCGCTCGCCGGCGTCCGCGTGCTCGAGTTCAGCCACATGGTCATGGGCCCGACCTGCGGGATGATCCTCGCGGATCTCGGAGCCGAAGTCATCAAAGTCGAGCCGCCCGGGGGCGACAGGACCCGCAAGCTGCCCGGCCTGGGCATCGGGTTCTTTCGCAGCTTCAACCGCAACAAGAAGAGCATCGTGCTGGACATCACGAGCGAGGCGGGCCGGGCGACCGCCGCCGAGCTGGCCGGCCAATGCGACGTCGTGCTGGAGAACTTTCGACCCGGGCTCATGGAGAAGCTCGGCCTGGACCACGCCACTCTCTCGGCTCGCTTCCCGCGGCTGATCTACGTCACCCACAAAGGCTTCCTGCCCGGCCCGTACGAGCACCGCCTCGCGCTGGACGAAGTCGTGCAGATGATGGGCGGCCTCTCGTATATGACCGGGCCGGCCGGCCGGCCGCTGCGTGCGGGCACGAGCGTCAACGACATCATGGGCGGCATGTTCGGCGCCATCGGCGTCATGGCGGCCCTGCGCGAGCGGGATCGCACGGGCCGCGGCCAGGAAGTGCAGAGCGCGCTCTTCGAGAACTGCGTCTTTCTTGCGGCGCAGCACATGCAGCAGTACCTCATGACCGGCGAGCCGCCGCCGCCCATGCCCTCCCGCGTCTCGGCCTGGAGCGTGTACGACGTGTTCACGCTGGCCGGGGGCGCGCAGCTGTTCATCGGTGCCGTCAGCGACAAGCAGTTCACCACGCTATGCCAGGTGCTGGGCCGCGAGGACCTGCTGCAGTACCCGGGCTTGCACGACAACGCATCCCGCGTGGCCGTGCGCCCGCAGCTGCTGGCCATGCTGGGCGAGATCCTGGCGCAGCACCGGGTCGAGGAACTCGCGCCGCGGCTCGAGGCCGCGGGCATCCCCTACGCACCCATCGTGCGGCCCGAGCAGCTCTGCGACGACCCGCACCTCAAGCAGAGCGGTGGCCTCGTGCCCATGGCCACCGACGACGGCGGCACGACCGAGGTGGTGCTGCTGCCGCTGACCCTGGGAGGGCGTCGCCCCGGCGTGCGCATGCCGCTGCCCAGGGTCGGCGAGCACACCGACGAGATCCTGGGCGCACTTCGACCGGCCGCCGCCGCCCACTGAACCGACGACAACGACGGAGACAAACGATGCACCCCACCACCCTCACGCGCCGCCAGCTTCTTGGAGCGTGCGCCGCCCTCACTCTGCCGGCCTTCGCCCAGAGCGACAAGCCCGTGCGGCTGATCCTGCCCATCAGCGCCGGCTCTGGCGTGGACGTGATCGCGCGCGCGTCGTCGGTTGCCGTCGGCAAGGCGCTGGGCCAGCCGCTCGTCGTGGAAAACCTGCCCGGCGCAGGCGGCATCACGGGCGCCTCGGCCGTGGCCAAGGCCGCGCCCGACGGCCTGACCCTGGGCATGGTGTCCAACAACCACGTGATCAATCCGGCCGTCTACCGGAAGATGCCGTTCGACGCGATCACCGACTTCACGCCGATCAGCGTGATCGGCGCCACGCCGCTGGTGCTGGTGGCCGGCAAGGGCGTGGCGGCCGGCAACGTCAAGGAACTCGTGGCGCTGGTCAAGGCGCAGCCGGACGCGTTGAACTACGCCTCTTCGGGCAACGGCACCATCATCCACCTGGCCGGCGAGATGTTCGTCGAGCAGGCCGGGCTGCGCGTGCGCCACATCCCGTACAAGGGCACGGGCCCCATGGTCAACGACCTGCTGGGCGGTCAGGTGCAGTTCGGCGTGGTCGCGCTGCCGGCCATCCAGGCCCACATCAAGAGCGGCATGGTCAAGGCCATCGGCCTGTGCGGCGCGCAGCGCTCGCCGGCCGCGCCCGAGATCCCGACGATCGCCGAGCAGGGCCTGCCGGACTACGAGGTGGAAGGCTGGTTCGCGGTCGTCGGCCCGGCCAGGCTGCCGGCGGCCGAGGTCAAGCGCGTGCACGACGCCTTCGCCCGCGGCTTTGCCAGCCCCGAGGTGGTCGAGGCCATGGCCAGGCAGGGCAACGTGATCCGGCCGACCTCGCCCGAGGAGGCGGCCAGGTTCTTCCGCAGCGAGGCCGCGCGCTACGCGGCGCTGGCCAGGAAGGCCAACGTGGTGCTGGACTGACTGGCGCATGATGGCCGGCCTGCCGCCGCACGCCGGCTGCGGCGCCCTGCGCGCCTTCAAGCGTGCAGCGAGGACACCTGGCGCGAGCTGGTCTGTGCCACCGAGCCCAGGAAATTCGGAGCCATCGCCCGCAGCCGCTCGCTCGCCTCGCGCAGCGGCATCAGCAGCCGCTTGGCGGCCTTGGCCTCGGTCGCTTCGCCCGACAACAGGTTCACATTGAGGGCCGCGACCACTTGGCCACCGTCGCCGCGGACGGGCACCGAGAGCCCGCAGACCGCCTCGTCGAATTCGCCATCGACCCAGGCATAGCCCTTGTCCTGCACCTCGGCCAGGCGGGCACGCAGCGCTTCGGGCGTCGCCACCGTCCTGCGCGTGCAGGGCTTGAGCTCCACCGCCGCGAGGTAGCGCGCCAGCGCCTCCTCGTCCTGCCAGGCCAGCAGCACGCGGCCCGGCGAGGTGGCATAGGCGGGCAGCCGGCTGCCCACACCCAGGCGCAGCGACATCACCTTGCGCGAGGGAATGCGCAGCAGGTAGATGCTGTGCCGGCCGTCGAAGGCCGACAGCGCGACCGACTCCTTGACCTCGGCGCAGAGTTGCTCGAGCACCTCTTGCGCGACGCCCCAGAACGGCAGCGAGGTCAGGTAGGTCATTCCCAGGTTCAGGATCTTGGGCGTCAGCCGAAAGCTCTTGCCATCCGTGACCGTGAAGCCCAGCTCAGTCAGCGTCATCAGGATGCGGCGCGCCACCGTGCGCGGCAGCTGCGTGCTCGCGGCCACGGAAGCCACGGTATGTTCACCGGTGCCCGAGCCCATCGCCTCGATGACGCTCAGGCCACGGGCGAATGAACGGACGAAACCATCGCTTTCAGGAGTTGCCATAGGGGACGCTTTTGTCGGCCCGCGATTCTAGGTGGCGCCCACCGGCCCGAACTGGGGCAGGCACAGGCCCTCGCCCATCGGCAGGAAGCGCACCTGCACGCGGTCGCCGATGCGCACGAGGTCGGGCAGCACATCGACGATGTTGGCCATCATGCGCGGGCCTTCGTCCAGCGCGACCACGGCGACCACGTAGGGCAGCTTGTCGGCCATGTGGGCGTTGGCCGCGCGGTGGTTGACGGTGAAGGTGTAGATGCGGCCCAGGCCGGCGCTGCGCTCCCATTGCGGCGCCTCGGCACCGCAGTGGCGGCAGAACGCCCGCGGGATGGACTGCGTGCGTGCGCATGTGCCGCAGCGTTGGAACAACAACATCCCTCGGGCGGTGGCGTCCCAGAACGGCTGGGTGGCCTCGGTCGGGACCGGTGCAGGACGGGGGGCGGTGTTCATGCGACGTTCCCGAGGATCATGGTGGTGTTGGCCGAGAAGACGAGGCCGGGCGCGTGGCACAGCGCGTGGTGGGCGTGCGAGAGCTGGCGCTCGCCGCACTCGCCGCGCAGCTGGCGCACCGCCTCGATGACCAGGAAGATGCCGAACATGCCGGGATGTCCGTAAGAAAGACCGCCGCCCGAGGTGTTGATCGGGAAGTCGCCGCCCGGCGCCAGCCGGCCGCCCTTGACGAAGTCCTTGCCCTCGCCGCGTGCGCAGAAGCCCAGCTCCTCGAGCGACTGCAGCACGCCGATGGTGAAGTGGTCGTAGATCTGCACCACGTCGATGTCGCCGCGCGTGATGCCGGCCATCGCGAAGGCTTCGTCGGCCGTCTGGGCCACGCGCGTGTCGAGCCAGTCGTCCAGCTCCAGCGGCGTGTAGTGGTGCGAGAAGGCCTCGGCGATGCCCTTGACGTAGACCGGCATGCGGGCCAGGTCGCGCGCACGCTCCGCGCTGGTGACGACCAGCGCACCGCCACCGTCGGTCACGAGGCAGCAGTCGCGCTGGCGCAGCGGCGCGGCCACCACGGGCGAGGCGTTCACGTCGTCCAAAGTCAGCGGCCCCTGGCGGTAGGCCTTGGGGTTCAGGTTGGCCCACTGGCGCGCGGCCACCGCGATCTCGGCCAGGTCGGCCGGCCGGCTGCCGTAGCGGTGCATGTGCATTTGCGCCACCATGGCGTAGTAGCCGATCGGGCTCAGCTGCCCGTGCGGCACGATGAACTGGCCGCGCGGCGAGCGCGGGTCTTCCACCAGCCCGGTGAGCTTGCGCGAGCCGTCGGACAGCTGGGTGCTGCCGTAGGTGATGAGCGCCACCTCGCACAGGCCCGCAGCGATGGCGGCCATGGCGTGGCGGATGTGCATGAGGTTGGACATGCCGCCCACGTTGCTGCTGTCCAGGTAGCGCGGCGCGAGGCCCAGGTACTCGGCCAGCTGCAGGCCGCTGAAGCGGTCGTCGGTGTGGGCGAAGATGGCATCGACATCGCGCAGGCGCAGCCCGGCGTCGGCCAGCGCGGCGCGCGCGGCCTGGGCCTGCAGCTCCAGCGCGGTCTTGCCGGGCACCTTGCCGAGGTCGGACTCGGCCACGCCGGCGATGGCGACCGAGGAGGAAAGCGGGGAGCGTCGTGTCATGTCGGTTGTGCAGTGGGAACGGATGCGGCCTGCGGCCAGTAGGCGCGCTTGACCTCGCGCTTGAGCAGCTTGCCGGTCTCGGTGCGCGGCAGCGCGGCAGTGAAGTCCACGCTGCGCGGGCACTTGATCGGCGACAGCCGCGCGCGGCACCAGGCGATGAGCTCCTGCGCCAGCGCGTCCGATGGCGCATGGCCGTGGCGCAGCTGCACCACCGCCTTGACCTCTTCGCCGAACTCCTCGTTCGGCACACCGACCACGGCCACGTCGTGCACGGCCGGGTGCTGGCCCAGCGCGTTCTCGGTCTCCTGCGGGTAGATGTTCACGCCGCCCGAGATGATCATGTTGGCCAGCCGGTCGGTCAGGTACAGGAAGCCGTCGGCGTCCAGGTAGCCGATGTCGCCGTAGGTGGCCCAGCCCTGCGCGTTGTAGGCCTGGCGCGTCTTGCCGGGATCGCCGTGGTATTCGAACACCGGCCCGCCCGAGAACCAGATCACGCCCGGCGTACCGGCCGGCAGCGCGCTGCCGTCTTCGCCTAGGATGTGCACGGCACCGAACTCCGGGATGCCGACCGAGCCCGGGTGCGCCAGCCACTCGTGCGCGTCGAGCGAGGTGCGGCCCACCAGCTCGGTGCCGCTGTAGAACTCGTAGAGGATGGGCCCCCACCAGTCGATCATGGCCTGCTTGACCCAGACCGGGCACGGCGCCGCGGCATGCACGGCCACGCGCAGGCTGGACAGGTCGTGCGCCCGGCGCTCGGCCTCGGGCAGGCGAAGCAGCCGGATGAACATGGTCGGCACCCATTGGCTGTGCGTCACGCGAAAGCGCGCGATGGCCGCCAGCGCGGCCTGCGCGTCGAAGCGCTCCATCAGCACGCAGGTGCCGCCCTGGCGCATCACGTTCATGTTCCAGCGCACCGGGGCTGTGTGATAGAAGGGCGCCGTCGACAGGTAGACCGTGTCGCGGTCGAACGCCTTCCAGTGCATGCGCGGGTTGGGCTCGGCCACGAAATGCCGGTTGGCGCTGGCCAGCGGCCGCTTGATGCCCTTGGGCAGGCCGGTGGTGCCCGACGAGTAGCAGAAGTCCGTGCCCTCGGGCGTCTCGGGCAGGTCCACGTCGGCCGGCACGCTGTGCAGCGCGGCCTCGTAGTCCTCGAACCCCGGCACGGCGCCGTCCAGGCAGAAGCGGTGCAGCCCGACCGTGCCCTGCACGAGCACACCGTCTGCATCCATCAGGGCCGCGGCGCTGAACAGCACCCTGGCGCCACAGTCGCGCACGATGTAGAGCAGCTCGGGCGCCTTCAGATGCCGGCTGACGGTGGTGTAGTACAGGCCGATGCGGTGCGCCGCCCACAGCAGTTCGAAGTAGCGCAGGTGGTTGTCCAGGTAGATCGCCACCGCGTCGCCGGTGCGCAGGCCGCGCGCCAGCAGCAGCGCGGCGCAGCGGCGCGAGCGCTGTTCCAGCTCGGCCCAGGTCACCGCCTGGCCGCTCTCGAGCAAGCGGTAGGCGATGCCCTGCGGATCGGCCGCCGCGTTGCGCGCCAGGCTGTCGTGCGCGCGCGGCGCCATGGGTGCGGAACTACGCGCCATGGACCGCCGCCAGTCCGTGCGTCAGCACGGCCTGTCCCCGTTCGAGCGCCGACGCGCGGAACTGCACCTGCGCGCCGCGGCGCCAGATCTCCACCGCGAGCGTCTCACCCGGGATGAATGGCGCCGAGAAGCGCAGCGAGAAGCTGCCCAGCCGCTCGGGCCGGTTGCCGCAGCAGGCGCGCAGCACCGCCCGCACCGCCATGCCGTAGGTGCACAGGCCGTGCAGGATGGGCCGCTCGAAGCCCGCGCTGCGCGCCGCGGCCGGATCGGCATGGATGGGATTGCGGTCGCCATTGAGCCGGTACAGCAGGGCCGCGCTGGGCACCGTGCGCAGCTGCACCGTGGTGTCGGCCGGCTCCGGCGGCACCGCAGGCAGCGCGGCCGGTGCGTCGTCGCCCGGGCCGAAGCCGCCGTCGGCGCGGCAGAACGAGGTGTGTTCGATCGTGGCCAGCAGCCGGCCGGTGGCCTCGTCGCTGACCTCGCGCGTGGTGACGACCAGCGCGCCGCGGCCCTGGCCCTTGTCGACCACCGCGGTCACGCGCGTGCGGCTGCGCAGGCAGCCCTCGGGCGGCAGGCTGGCATGCAGCGCCATACGGTGCTCGCCGTGCAGGATGCGCATCCAGTCGATTCCGGTGCCAGGGTCGGTCGCCCAGGCGCCGGGCGCGCCGAGCACCGTGACCATCGAGGGCACGGCGCGCAGCCCCTCTTCGTAGACGAAGGGCAGTTCTTCGGCGTCCAGCGGATCTTCGCCATAGCCCAGGCTCAGCGCATAGCGGATGCAGTCCTCGCGCGTGTAGCGGCTCAACTGGTCCGGGATGGGCCAGTTCTTCAGGGTCTGGTAGTCGATCGCCATTGCGTTACTCGGCCTTCAGGTTGGCGGAGCGGATCACCTGCTCCCAGCGGGCGGTCTCGCCGGTCACGAAGCTCTGGAAAGCCTGCGGCGTGCCGCCGACCGGCACCCCGCCCTTCTCCGCGAAGCTGTGGCGGATCTCGGCGGACGCCAGCACCTTCTGCAACTCGCGGTTCAGCGCGGCCACGGTGGCCGGCGGCGTCTTCGCCGAGACGAACAGGCCCAGCCACACCGTCACCTCGATGTCGGGCAGGCCGGACTCGATCAGCGTGGGCACCTGCGGCAACTCGGGGATGCGCTCGCGCGTGGTCACGGCGATCGGCGTGAGCTTGCCGGCGCGCACCAGCGGCAGCGCGGTGATGAGGTTGTCCACCATCAGGTCGACCTGGCCGCCCATGAGGTCGGTCAGCGCCGGCGCCGCGCCGCGGTAGATGATGTTGACGGCCTGGATGCCCGAACGCGCCTTGATCAGCTCGCCCGTCAGGTGGCCCGACGAGCCGCTGGTCGACACCGCCATCGACAGCCCCTTGGGCTTGCTCTGCGACAGGGCCTTGAGCTCGGCCACGGTCTTGGCGCCCAGCTGCGGGCTGGCCACCAGCACATTGGGCATGGACAGCACGTGGATCACGGGCGCGAGGTCTTCCGCCTTGTAGGGCAGCTTGTCCTGCAGCGTGTAGTTGGCGGCGTTGGGGCCCAGGCTGCCCATCACCAGCGTGTGGCCGTCGGGCTCGGCACGCAGCGCGGCCTGGATGCCCAGCGTGCCGCCGGCACCGGCCACGTTCTCCACGATCACGGGCTGCTTGAGCACCTCGGACAGCGACTTGGCCACGATGCGGCTGGTCTGGTCGAGGATGCCGCCCGGCGCAGCCGGCGCAATGATGCGCAGCGGCTTGCCAGGCGCGATGTCGCTCGCGCCGGCCACACCGGCCACGCAGGCCGCCAAGGCGAAGAACGACACGGCGGCAGCCGTGCGAAGGGTCCGGAACCTGGCCATCTTGTCTCCTCAGGGATTACCCCGTTGAATGCCCGCCATGCGGACAATAATCTACAAATAACGGACATCAACATCCGCCAGGCGGTCAATTTAGAAGGGCGTTTGCGGAAAGTCAATACGGTCGACCGCCAAGCAGCCTGCAGCGGACACCCGGCCGCTGCCAACCCAACACGAGTCCACTTCATGCACCGAAGAGCGCTTTTCTCCCCGGACCACGAACAGTTCCGCGACACCGTGCGCCGCTTCATCGCGCAGGAAATCACACCCAGCCATGCCGAGTGGGAAGAACAGGGCCTGGTGCCGCGCGACCTGTGGCGCCGGGCCGGCGCCGCGGGCCTGCTGCTGCCGATGGCACCGGCCGAGCACGGCGGCGGTGGCGGCGATTTCCTGCACACGGCCATCGTGGTCGAGGAGATCGCGCATGCGCTGGCCACCGGCGTGACCGGCTTCACCACGCACTCGGACATCGTGGCGCCCTACCTCGTCGAATTCGGCACCGAGGCGCAGAAGTCACGCTGGCTGCCGCAGATGGCCACGGGCGAGGTGGTCGCCTCCATCGCCATGACCGAGCCATCGGCCGGCAGCGACCTGAAGGCCATCCGCACCACCGCGCGCCGCGTCGATGGCGGCTGGCAGCTGGACGGCCAGAAGACCTTCATCACCAACGGCCACCACGCCGACCGCGTGCTGGTGGTGGCCAAGACCCAGCCCGAGGCCGGCGCCAAGGGCATGAGCCTGTTCTGGGTCGACACCGGCTCCCCCGGTTTCGCGCGGGGCCGGCTGCTGGACAAGATCGGCCAACGCGCGCAGGACACGGCCGAGCTGTTCTTCGAGCAGGTCTTCGTGCCCGAATCCGACCTGGTCGGCGCGGAGGACCAGGCCTTCGGCTACCTCATGCACGGCCTGGTGCAGGAGCGGCTCATGATCGCGCTGCGCTGCGCCACGGCGCTGGAGGCCGCGCTGCAGTGGACCGTCGCCTACACGCGCGAACGCCGGACCTTCGGCAAGCCGTTGATCGACAACCAGCACACCAGGTTCAAGCTGGCCGAGATCAAGACGCTGGCCGCCGCCACGCGCGCCTTCGTCGACCAGTGCGTGGCCGAACACCTGGCACAGCGGCTCGATGCGGACGGCGCGGCCATGGCCAAGCTCTGGGCCAGCGAGGCCACCACCGCCATCGACGATCTGCTGCAGATGTTTGGCGGCTACGGCTACATGCGCGAGTACCCCATCGCCCGCGCCTATGCCGACGTGCGGCCCAACCGCATCTACGGCGGCTCGTCCGAAATGATGAAGGAAATCATCAGCCGCACGCTGTGAGGCGCGCTCTTTCTCCACGACACCAAAGGAACGACATGGATCTGCAACTGAAGGGCCGCGTGGCCATCGTGACCGGCTCGGGCCGCGGCATCGGCCGGGCCGCCGTGAGCGCACTCGCCAGGGAAGGCGTTCGCGTGGTCGTGACCGACATCGACGAGGCCGTGGCCGAGGGCACGGCCGCCGAATTGCGGGCGCAGGGCCACGAGGCCCTGGCGGTGCGCGCCGATGTCTGCGACGAGGCGCAGGTGCAGCAGCTGGTGGACCGCAGCGTGGCCGCCTTCGGCAAGGTCGACATCCTCGTCAACAACGCCGGCTTCACGCGCGACAAGTACCTGCTCAAGATGCCGATGGCCGACTGGGACGCGGTGATCGACACCGTGCTCAAGGGCGCCTACCTGTGCACGCGCGCCGCGCTGCCGAGCATGATGGCGCAGAAGTGGGGCCGCGTGGTCAACATCTCCTCGCGCGCGCACTGGGGCAACCCGGGCCAGACCAACTACTCGGCGGCCAAGGCCGGGCTGATCGGCTTCACGCGCGCGCTGGCGCTGGAACAGGGCAAGTTCAACATCACGGCCAACGCCATCGCGCCGGGCTTCATCGAGACCGAACTGGTGCGCGCGCTGCCCACCTACGAACGGCTGCGCGACGCCGCGCTGCAGCGCAACTCGGTGCCGCGCATCGGCACCCCGGACGACGTGGCCGGCGCCATCCTGTACCTGGCCTCGGAGTACGGTGGCTACATCACCGGCGAGACCATCCATGTGAGCGGCGGCCGCTTCAGCGGCTGAGGAGCAGCGCCATGCAGCTGACACAGGGTCTGCACCGCATGCTGCAGCAGCAGCCCGGCAAGGTGGCCACCTGGTTCGCGCTGCCCGACGGCAGCGTGCGCGCACGCACCTACGCGCAGCTGGGCGAGCGCGCCATGCGCATCGCCAGCGTGCTGCGCACGCACGGCGTGGCGCCGGGCGACCGCGTCGCGCTGCTGTCGGCCAACAGCGACCGTTACCTCGAGTTCTTCATGGCCAGCTGGTGGGCCGGCGCCATCGCCTGCCCCGTCAACATGCGCTGGAGCGCGGCCGAGATGGCCTACGCGCTGGACGACGCGGGCGTGCGCGTGCTGCTGGTGGACGCGGGCTTCGTGCCCATGCTCCCGGCAATCCGCACGCAGGCGCGCGAGCGCTTCGCCACGCTGTTCTTCGGCGACCTGGACGGCGCCAGCGCACCCGACCTGCCCGACCTGGAGGCCCTGCTCGCCGCCGCCGCGCCGGCGCAGGAGCACGCTGGCGGGCAGGACGACCCGGCCGCCATCTTCTACACCGGCGGCACCACCGGCCTGCCCAAGGGCGTGGTGCTGTCGCACCTGAACCTGTGGTCCTCGGCCATGGGCCGCATGGCGCAGGTGCCCTCCTCGGCCGACGCCGTGGCACTGCACGTGGCGCCCATGTTCCACCTGGCCTCGGCCGGGCGGCTGATCTCCCACACGCTGATCGGCGGCTCGGCCATGGTCCTCGCGACCTTCCGGCCCGACAGCGTGGTCGACGCGATCGAGCGCAATGCCGTGGCCGAGGTGGTGCTGATCCCCAGCATGCTGCAGATGCTGCTGGACCACCCCAGCTTCGACTCTGCGCGGCTGGCCAGCCTGCGCCGCATCACCTACGGGGGCGCGCCGATCTCGCCGGCCCTGCTCGACCGCGCGCTGCAGGTCTTGCCGCGGGCCGAGTTCGTGCAGTGCTATGGCCAGACCGAGGCCTCGCCGCTCATCACGATCAACCCGCACGAGAGCCATGTCGGCGAAGGCCGGCGGCTCGGGCGGCTGCGCTCGGCCGGCCGCGTGGTCTACGGCGTGCAGATGCGCGTGGTCGACCCCGATGGCAAGGACACCGCGCCCGGTGTGGCCGGCGAGATCATCGCGCGCGGCCCCAATGTGATGCTGGGCTACTGGCGCAAGCCCGAAGAAACGGCCAAGGCCTTGCGCAACGGCTGGCTGCACACGGGCGACGGCGGCTACCTGGACGAACACGGCTACCTGTACGTGGTCGACCGGCTCAAGGACATGATCATCACGGGCGGCGAGAACGTGTATTCGGCCGAGGTCGAGAACGCGCTGGCCGAGCACCCGGCGGTGGCCCAGTGCGCCGTGATCGGCATCCCGAGCGCGACCTGGGGCGAGAGCGTGCACGCCGTGGTCGTGCCCAAGGCCGGGGCGTCGGCCACGGCGGCGGAACTGCAGGCGCATTGCAAGGCGCGCATCGCGGGCTACAAGTGCCCCAAGAGCGTGGAGTTCCGTGCCGAGCTGCCGATGTCGTCGGTCGGCAAGGTGCTCAAGACCGCGCTGCGCCAGCCGTACCTGGACGCCGTGCGCTAGCGCCGCAGCGCGCAAGGCACAGATCGCTGAGGAAAGGGCTAGGCCCAGGCGCGCGCGTGCATAGCAGGCCAGGGGCTTTCCCACCCCTGCCCGATCGGGCTAGGGGCTGGCGCATGGCACGCGCCGACCATGCAGGACATCGGCAACACGGCACCGGCACCGCACCCTGCCGGCACAACCAGGAGACGACGAGATGCAGAACATTCGAGGATGGTGGACCCGCGCGACTGCGGCTGCCTTGCTGGCCTGCGCGGCCTTCGGCACGGCCGCCGCGGACTACCCGGATCGCCCCGTGCGTCTGGTCGTCAGCGTGCAACCCGGCGGGGCCACCGACATCGCAGCGCGCACCGTGGCGAACAAGCTCGGCGAGCGGCTGGGCCAGAGCGTGGTGGTGGAGAACAAGCCCGGTGCGGCGACGCGGCTGGGCACCGAGTTCGTCACCAAGGCCAAGCCCGATGGCTACACGCTGGGCCTGTTCTTCGGCATCTCCGGCCTGTTCCAGCTGATGTTCGACAACTACGCGCCGCTGGAACCCGGCAAGGACTTCGACGCGGTCACGCTGTTCGCGCGCGCGCCTTCGTTCCTGGCCGTGAACGCCGCGCTGCCCGTGCATTCGGTGGCCGACTTCATCGCCTACGCCAGGCAGAAGAACGGCGGCCCGAGCTTCGGCCACAGCGGCAACGCATCGACCACCAACCTGGGTGCGCTGGCGCTGCTCAAGTCGGTGGGCGCGGCCGGCATCGGCGTGGCCTACAAGGGCAACGGCCCGACCGCCGTGGCCATCGCCGCGGGCGACATCGACTTCGGGCTCATCGACTACCCGTCGGCACGCCCCATGGTCGAACGCGGCGCCATCCGGCTGATCGCGATCACCGAGCCCCAGCGCTCGCCGCTGCGCCCGGAGCTGCCCACCACGGGCGAGCAAGGCATCACCCGCGGCATCGACGGCGTCACGCCCTGGTTCTTCCTGGCGGCACCGGCCGGCACGCCGCCGGCCGTGATCGCGCTGCTGAACCGGCACGTCAACGAGGTGCTGAAGCTGCCCGAGGTCGTCGAGCGGCTGCAGGCCGCCGGTGTCGATGCCGAAGGCAGCACGCCGGCACAGGCCGTGGAGCGCTTCAGGGCCGACCGCGAACGACTGACCGGCATCGCGCGCGACCTCGGTGTCTCGCTGAAGAACTGAAGCACCACAGGAGCGCAACATGCAGACACCCGATGCCCCACCCTGGCAACGGCGGCGCGGGTGGCGTGATCGGCACCCAGCACGTGCAGACCCAGCCGCCGGACGGCTACACGCTGCTGGTGACAGTGAGCACCACGCACGCCATCGTGCCGCACCTGCAGGCCGGCCGGCTGCGCTTGCCCTGGTTCGGCGTGTTCGCGCCGGCCGGCACGCCGCTGCCGCTGCGCGATAGATTCGCCGACGTGGCGCAACAGCTGGCGCGCTCGTCACAGGCCGGCGCGCGGCTGGCGGAACTGGGCTTCATCCCGGTCGGCGCGTCGCCGGCCGCGTTCGAGGCCGAGTGGCGCGCCAGCTACACGGCGTTCGGCAACCTCGTGCGCGAGACCGGCATCCGCGTCGACAGCTGATCCGCCATCCACCCAGGCGTGCACATGCCCGGCTTCGGCACGCCTGCAGGGCGAGGCGCATCACGGCCCCAGCCGTTCACGCACGAACGCCAGCACCGGCACGGTCTCTTGCAGCAGCGCGCGCCCCAGCGCCTGCGCGCACTGCCCTGCGGTGGCGCCGGTGGCGCGCCATTCGTGCAGGCGCCGCGCATGGATGGACAGCGCGTACTCTTCCGTGATGCCGATGGCACCGTGCACGGCATGCGCGATGGCGACCGCGCGTCCTGCCGCATCGCCACAAGCGAGCTTGGCGTTGAGCGCCTGCAGGACGCTGGGTGCCGTGACGCTGCCGGAGCAGCCCAGCCGTGCCGCCATGCCCGCGTACGCCACCTGCTCGGCCAGTGCGCTGACCTCCATCTGCAGCGCCTGGAAGTGGCCGATCGGCCTGCCGAACTGGCGCCGGTCCTGGGCGTAGGCCAGCGTCATGGCCAACACGGCAGACAGCGTCCCGGCCATCTCCGCGGCCTGCAACGGCGCCGTCAGCGCCGCTGCCGTGTGCAGGGCCGGAAAGCGCGCCAGCGCACGGTCCAGCACCAGGCCATCCAGCGCGCCGCTGAGGCGCGGCCGGTAGTCGCCCGCGCGCAGGGCCAGTCCGGCGAGCGCCAGCAGATGCCAGTGGCCGCCGTGCTGCACCAGGGCGTGCGATGCCAGTTGCAGGCCGGGGGTCTGCGGCAGCGCCAGCGCACCGCCCGGCGCGGCAACGGCGTCGCACACCACCATGGGCTGGTCTGGCCGCGGCACACCGGCCGCGGCCAGCAGCGCCCGCGCGAGCGCGGTCTCCAGCAAGGGCAAGGGGCAGGCATGCAGGCCCAGCACGAAGCCGATCTCGAAGCCGGCCGCCAGGTCCAGCCCACTGCCGCCCTGCGCCTCGTCCATGAAGGCGTCGGCGTAGCCCAGCGGCGCGAGCTGCTGCCACAGTGGCAGCGGCGCACCGGCTTCGAGTGCCCGCACCCGCTCTGCAGAGCAGTGCGCTTGCAGCGCGCTGCGCAGGCCTTCGACCAAGGAATCGTTCATGCTGAAGTTCTCCTGCTCATCGCATTCCCAGGCCGCGCGCGATGATGCCGCGCAGGATCTGGCGTGTACCGCCCCGCAGCGAGAAGCTGGGCTCGATCTGTGTCAGGTAGGCCAGCGTCTGCAGCAGCGCCGGCGGCGCCGTGGCGCTGTCGTGGTCCAGCGCCTGCGCCACCCAGCCCGGCACGGCCTGCTCGAACTCCGTGCCCAGATCCTTCACGAACGCGGCCGCCAGCGCCGGCTGTTCGCCGCGCTGCAGCTGCGCCGCGATGGACAGCGACATCGCCCGCAGCACCGCCGTGCGCGACGCCATGCGGCCCAGCACCGCCAGTGCGGCGCCGTCCACGGCCGGCTGCGTGCGCAGGTGGGCCAGCCAGGTGTCGACCAGCACCATGGACGACAGCAGCCGCTCGGGGCCGCTGCGCTCGAAGGCCAGCTCGGCCGTGACCTGCTCCCAGCCCGCGCCTTCGGCGCCGACCAGCGCATCGGCCGGCAGGGCCACGTCGTCGAACAGAACCTCGCAGAAGTGCCGGTCCCCTGTGATGTCCAGCAGCGGCCGCACCGTGATGCCGGGCAGCGAGAGGTCCACCAGCACCTGCGACAACCCCTTGTGCCGGTCCTCGGGCGTGCCCGAGGTGCGCACCAGCGCGCACATCAGCTGCGAGCGGTGGGCGTTGGTGGTCCAGATCTTGCGCCCGCGCAGCACCCAGCCGGTGTCCGTGCGCAGCGCGCGCGTGCGCACGCCGGCCAGGTCCGAGCCGGTGTCGGGCTCGCTCATGCCGATGGCCACGAACAGCTCGCCGCGCGCGATGGCGGGCAGGAAGCGCTCGCGCTGGGCCTCGCTGCCGTAGCGCAGGATCAGCGGTGCGGTCTGGCGGTCGGCGATCCAGTGCGCCGAGACCGGCGCGCCGGCGGCCAGCAGTTCCTCCGACAGCACGAAGCGCGCAAAGGCGCTGCGCCCACCGCCGCCGTAGCGCGCGGGCAGCGTCAGGCACAGCCAGCCCTGCTGCGCCAGGGCGCGGCTGAAGCCGGCGTCAAAACCCATCCAGGAGCGCGCGCGCAAGGCCGGCGGCATGCCCTGCAGCGCCTCGGCCAGGAAGCGCCGCACGGGGGCCCGCAGGGCCTCGTCCTCGGCTGGAATGCGCACGGGTGTGAACGCAGCGGTGATGTCTTGCACGCTTGCTCCTCTCTCTAGAATTCCCGGCCATGGAACTGCGCCAACTGCGGCAATTCGTCGTCCTCGCCGAAACACTCAACTTTCACCGCGCCGCCGAGCGCCTGCACATGGCGCAGCCCCCGTTGTCCACGGCCATGCGCAAGCTCGAGGAAGAGCTCGGCATCGTGCTGTTCGACCGCGACCCGCGCGGCCTGAAGCTCACGGTGGCCGGCGGCATCGCGCTCGCGCATGCGCGGCACACGCTGCAAGGCGCCGAGGAGCTGCGCCGCGCGGCCACCGAGTGCGCCACCGGCGAGCAGGGCCGGCTCACGCTGGGCTTTGCCGGCACCTCCAGCTTCTCGCTGCTGCCGCGGCTGATCCCGCTGTTCCAGGCACGCTTTCCACGCGTGGAACTGGTGCTGCGCGAGTCCACCACGCGCGCCTTGATCGACGCGCTGGCCGAGCACACGGTCGACGTGGCGCTGCTGCGCACGCCCGTGTTCGAGCCCTGCGCCGCCGAGCTGCTGGAGCTGGAGCGCGACCGCTTCGTGCTGGCCGTGCACCCCGACCACCCGCTGGCGCAGCGCGCCAGTGTGGCCATGGCCGAACTCGGCGACCTGCCCTGGATCCAGTACTCGCGCCTGCTGGTGCCGGCGATGCATGCGCTGGTGCAGATGGCGTTCCGCCACGCCGGCATCGCGCCCAAGGTGGTGCAGGAGATGGTGCAGGTGCCGACCGCCGTGGGCCTGGTGGAGAGCGGCATCGGCGTGGCGCTGGTGCCCTCGGTCACGGCGCGCTACGCGCTGACCAGCGTGCGCCTCTTGCCCATCGACGACCTGCCGGCGCTGCTGGACATCGGCATCGCGCTGGCGCACCACCCGGCCGTGGCGACCGGGCCGACGCAGCGCTTCGTCGAGACCGCCAGGGCCATGCTGGACAGTGCCGCGCACTGAAATCACTCCTGCTCCATGCCGACGCGCGCGGCCACGGCGCGCAGCTGCGCGACTTCGCTCTCCTGGAAGGCGTCGAGCTCCTTCGGACCCATCGGCGCGGGGATGCCGCCCAGGCTCTCGATGTAGGCCGTGCCCTCGGCGCTGCGCACCACGTCCAGCACGGCCTTGGCCACCTTGGCGACGATGGCCGGGTCGGTGCGCGCCGGAAAGAAGCCGCCGACCCAGGCATGCACCTCGTGGCCGGGGATGCCGGCCTCGGCCATGGTCGGCACCTCGGGCAGGTCGCGCAGGCGCTGCCGGCTCGTGACGGCCAGCGCGCGCAGCCGGCCGCCCTTGATCAGCGGCGCGACGGCGCTGATCTCCGCCAGCGAGTAGGCCACGTCTCCCGCCGCCAGGCCCATCACGGCGGCCGAGGTGCCCTTGTACGGCACGTGCGTGCCGGCAACGCCGGCCTGCAGGTGGTATTGCTCGATCGCCAGCCGGTAGGTGGCGGTGCCGCTGCCGAACGGCACCTTGCCGCCGCCTGCGCGCAGATGCGCCGTCAGGTCGGCCATGCTGCGCAGCGGCGAGGCGGCCGGCACCACGAACACCATCGGAAAGCGGGCCGCCACCGCCAGCGGCGTGAACGTTGCTGCAGGCGCGGCGCGAGGAAGCGCGCGATGGTGTCGGCCCCGCTGCCGGGCGGCAGCGAGACGATGACCTTGACCGGCTTGTTCGGCCAGCCGTCGGCCGGGCCGGCCAGTGCCGGCAGCGCGCTGGCGCCGGCCAGGCCGGCCATGGCAAGCAGCGCGCGGCGGCGGATGGGGGGCTGGTGCATGTTGGTCTCCTGGTTCGAATGGGAAAGGGGTTCAGGGCCGCGGCACGGCCTTGCTGCGCCCGCTGCTGAAGGCGGCCAGCCGTTCCTCGTGCTCGGGCGTGTGGTGGGCCAGCGCCTGGAACGCAGCCGAGAGTTCCAGCAGCGTGTCCAGCCGCACCTGCTCGCCCTCGCGCAGCAGCCGCTTGCCCAGGCGCAGCGCATGGCCGGGCTGGGCCGCGATCTCCTGCGCCAGCGCCAGCGCGGTCGGCATCAGCTGCTCGGGCGCGACGACCTGCGACACCAGGCCGTCCGCACGGGCCTGCTGCGCGTCGATGGCGCGGCCCGTGAAGGCCAGTTCGGCCGCGCGCGAGCGCCCCACCAGCCGCGGCAGCAGCCAGGCGCCGCCGTCGCCCGGGATCAGGCCGAGCCGCACGAAGCTGCAGGCGAAGCGGGCCTGCGCGCTGGCGATGCGGATGTCGCACAGGCAGGCCAGGTCCATGCCGGCGCCGATGGCGTGGCCGTTGACGGCCGCGATCGTCGGCACCTCCAGCGCGTACCAGGCCAGCACCATGCGCTGGATGCCGTCGCGGTAGGCGTCGCGCGAGAGCACCGGCATGCCCAGGCCGCTGCCGACCTGGTCGCGCAGCGCCTTGACGTTGCCGCCGGAAGAGAACGCGCTGCCGCTGCCGGTCAGCACCACGGCATGCACGGTGCGGTCGGCGGCGATGCGCGCGCAGGCGGCCAGCAGCGCCTCGATCGCATCGGGATCGGAGACGGCGTTCTGCGTCTGCGGCCGGTCCATGGTCAGCACCGCCACGCGGCCTTCGCGCCGCTCGGTCAGGAAGGGCGTCATTCGGGTTGCACGCCGGCATTGCGCGCGGCCGTGGTCCAGCGCGTGATCTCGGTGCGCAGCAGCGCGTCGAACTGCGCCGGCGTGGAGGCATGCAGCACCACGCCCTGCGCGGCGAACTGCTGGCGCAGTGCCGGGTCGGCCACGACCTGGTTGATCGCCTCGCTGAGCCGCTGCACCACCGGCGCGGGCGTGGCCGCGGGCAGCAGCACGCCATGCCAGGTGGTGGCGCTGAAGCCCTTGAGCACGGTCTCGGCCACCGTCGGCACCTGCGGCAGCACGGCGGCGCGCTCGGTGCTGGTGACGGCCAGCGCACGCACGCGCTGGTCGCGCACGAAGGGCAGCGCGCTGCTCAGCGCGTCCAGCATGAAGTGGATGCGCCCGCCGATCAGGTCGGTCATGGCCGGCGCCGTGCCCTTGTACGGCACGTGCACGGCCGTCGTGCCGGTGCCCTGCAGCAGCAGTTCCACGCCCAGGTGCGTGATGTTGCCGATGCCGCCCGAACCATAGCTGGCCTGGCCCGGATGCGCCTTGAGGTACTGCACCAGCTGCGCCATCGTGGTGACCTCGGCCGGCAGCGCCGGCCCGGCGACGAAGATGGCGGGGATGGACGCCGGCAGCGCGACCGGTGCGAAGTCCTTGGCCGGGTCGTAGCCCATCTTCTTGTACAGCGCGGGCGTGACCGCGATGCCCGAGGAGTGGTAGAGCGCGGTGTAGCCGTCGGCCGGCGCCTTGGCGACGAACTCGCTGGCGATGTTGCCGCCGGCGCCGAGCCGGTTCTCGACGATGAACTGCTGGCCCAGCACCTCGCCGAGGCGGGCCGCCATCGCGCGCGCCACCACGTCGGTGGGGCCGCCGGCCGCGTAGGGCAGCACCAGCCGGATCGGCTTGGCCGGCCAGGCGGCCTGGGCGTGTGCGGCCCATGGCGCCAGTGCGGCGGTGGTCAGCGCGCCCAAGGTGGCGAGCAGGTGGCGTCGGTCTGGGTGAAGCATGCGTGATCTCCTTGTGTTCGTGTCGTTAGGCGGCGCGCCGGCGCATCAGGCGCAGCGGCGTGTAGACCAGCACCGGCGTGCCGTGCTGGTTCGTCACCGTGTTGCGGGTGCGGACCAGGCCGCGGTCGGGTTTGGACGTGGCACGCTGTTCGATGACCTCGCAGTCCAAATGCAGCGTGTCGCCGATGAACGTGGGCCCCTGCATGTCGAGCTCGGTGTGCAGGAAGGCCAGGCCCGCGGCCTGGAACGACGGTGCCACCAGCCCTTCGGCATAGGTGTAGACCAGCCCGCCCGGCACCACGCGGCCGGCGATGCCCATGGCGGCGCGGTCGGCGGGGTCGGCATTGCCGAACAGTTCCTCGGTCAGCCAGGTCAGGTTGACGAAGCTGACCAGGTCGGTCTCGGTCACGGTGCGCTTGCGTGTGCGAAAGCGCGTGCCCACGGGCAACTCGTCCCAGTGGATGTCCAACGCAATGGGCAACAGGGCCATGGGTGTCTCCTCAATACGACTTGGGCAGGCCCAGCACCTTCTCGGCGATGAAGCACAGCACCATCTGCGGGCTGACCGGCGCGATGCGCGGGATCAGCGCCTCGCGCAGGTAGCGCTCCACGTGGTATTCCTTGGCGTAGCCGTAGCCGCCGTGCGTCATGACGGCGGCAGTGCAGGCCTTGAAGCCGGCCTCGGCCGCCAGGTACTTGGCGGCGTTGGCCTCGGCGCCGCAGTTCTCGCCACGGTCGAATTTGGCCGCCGCGTGGAAGGCCATCAGGCTGGCGGCCTCCAGCTCCATCCAGCTCTCGGCCAGCGGATGCTGCACGCCCTGGTTCTGGCCGATCGGGCGGTCGAACACGATGCGCTCCCTGGCATAGGCGGCAGCACGCGCCAGCGCGGCCCGGCCCAGGCCCACGGCCTCGCCGGCCACCAGGATGCGCTCGGCGTTCATGCCGTGCAGGATGTAGTGGAAGCCCTTGCCCTCCTCGCCGATGCGGTCGGCCTCGGGAATGCGCAGGCCGTCGATGAAGACCTGGTTGGTGTCCACCGCCTTGCGGCCCATCTTGTCGATCTCGTGCACTGCGATGCGGCTGCGGTCGAAGTCGGTGTAGAACAGCGACAGGCCCTCGGTCTTGTGCCGCACCTGCTCCAGCGGCGTGGTGCGCGCCAGCAGCAGCATCTTCTCGGCGCTGCCCGCGGTGGAGATGAAGGTCTTGGTGCCGTGCACCACATAGCCGTCGCCGCTGCGCACCGCGCGCGTCTTGAGCTGCGTGGTGTTGAGCCCGGTGTTGGGCTCGGTCACCGCGAAGCAGGTGCGCTCGCGGCCCGCGATCAGCGGCGGCAGCATGCGCTGCTTCTGCGCCTCGCTGCCGAACATCACCACCGGGTTCAGGCCGAAGATGTTCATGTGCACGGCCGAGGCGCCGCTCATGCCCGCGCCCGATTCGGCGATGGCCTGCATCATCACGGTCGCCTCGGTGATGCCCAGGCCCGAGCCGCCGTAGGCCTGCGGGATGCAGATGCCCAGCCAGCCGGCCTGGGCCAGCGCCTGGTGGAAGTCGGTGGGAAAGCCGCCTTCGCGGTCCTTGCGCAGCCAGTAGTCGGCGTCGAAGCCGGCGCAGATCTGCAGGATCGCTTCGCGGATCTCGCGGTAAGCGGGTGAGAGTGTCGAGTCCATGGTGTGCTGTGTTCAGGGGTTCGGGTCCAGCGCGCCGCTGGCGCGCAGCGCCGCCAGCTCGGCCGGGCCGTAGCCGGCCTCGCGCAGCAGTTCCTCGCTGTGCTGGCCCAGCTGCGGCGCGAAGTGGCGTTGCGCGGGCTGCGTCTTCGACCAGCGCGCCGGCACGCGCATGGCGCGGATCGCGCCCTCGCTCGGGTGCTCCTGCGGCGTGAGGAAGTCCACCGCCTGCAGGTGCGGGTCGTCCAGCAGCGTGTCGACCGTGTGCATCGGCATGTGCGGGATGTCGGCCTCGGCCAGCACCTCGAGCCACTGCGCCGTGGTGCGGGTGGCCATGGCCTGCGCCACCATCGCGTACAGCAAGCGGATGTTCTCGGTGCGCCGGCCGATGGTGGCGAAGCGCGGGTCGTCCCGGAACAGCTCGGGCTGGCCGATCAGCGCGAAGAAGGACTGCCACTGGCGGTCGGTGTAGAACATCGTGCAGATGTAGCCGTCCAGCGTGCGGTAGGGCCGGCGGTCCGGGTTCAGGATGCGCGGGTAGCCGGTGGGGCCCAGCGGCGGCTCGAAGGTCTGGCCGCAGAGGTGGTCGCCCAGCGTGAGCTGCGCCATGGTCTCGAACATCGGGATCTCCACCGCCTGGCCCTCGCCGGTGCGCTGGCGGTGGAACAGCGCCGCGAGGATGGCGTTGACGGCGGCGATGCCGACGATGCGGTCGGCCAGCGCGCCGGGCGCGTAGCGCGGCACCTCGCCGCCGGCCAGCACCGACAGCGCCGGGATGCCGGTGGCGCCCTGGATCAGGTCGTCGTAGGCCGGCCGCGCCGCGTACGGGCCCTGCTGGCCGAAGCCGTGCAGGCCGGCGTAGACGATGTCGGGCTTGACCGCCGCCACGTCGGCATAGCCCAGCTGCAGCCGCTGCATGGCCTGCGGCCGCACGTTGTAGACCAGCACGTCGGCGGTGGCGGCCAGGCGCAGCAGCGCGGCGCGGCCCTCTGGGTGCTTCAAGTCCAGCACGATGCTGCGCTTGTTGCGGTTGCAGTGCAGGAACAACGCGCCCATGCCGAGGTTGCGCATCGGCCCCAGGTGGCGCGTGCTGTCGCCGGCCGGCGCTTCGACCTTGATGACATCGGCCCCCATGTCGCCCAGCAGCACGGTGGCGAAGGGGCCCATGAGCACCGAGGTCAGGTCCAGGATGCGGATGCCGGCCAACGGGCCGGCGGTGGAGGATGGTGGCGTGGTCATTGGGGGGCGGCGAAGATGCTCGGGCGGCATCGTCGGCCCCGGCGCGATCTGTGGCAAATACCGTTTGTGGCTCGGCCGATACTTTGCGAATATCGAGCCGGCCGGATGGCGTCAGAGTGCCACGGTGGCGTCGCCCAGGATGCGGGTTTCGCCGGCCTGGTTCGCGGTCTGGATCTCCACCTTCACGCGGCGCTCGCCATCGGCCTCGAACTTCTGCACCACCTTGCCGGTGCAGGTGATCTCATCGCCCAGGTGCGTGATGCCGGTGAAGCGCGCGTTGAACTGGCGGATGCGGCGCTGGTCCACCCACTGCGTGAGCAGGCGGCCCAGGTAGGCCATGGACAGCATGCCGTGCGCGAACACATCGGGCATGCCGCCGCGGCGTGCGTAGTCGATGTCGATGTGCATGGGGTTGTGGTCGTTCGACGCACCGGCGAACAGCGCCAGCGTGGTGCGGTTGATGGCCGGCAGTGCCAGCGGCGGCAGGGTGTCGCCGACCTGCAGGTCGTCGAAGGCGGGAAGGGTCATGGCAAGGCTCCGTTGCGGGGTGAGAGGGTGGACGTTCAAGCGCTGCGGTGCACCAGCACCTTGCGCACGTCGGCGACGTGCTCGTTGCGCTGGTTGGTGATGCGCGTGTGCATCACCACGAACTCCAGCGCGCCGTTCTTCTTGTCGTACACGTCGGTCACGCGGCCCTCGAACAGCAGCGTGTCGCCGGCATGGGCGACCTGGTGGTAGGTGAAGGACTGCTCGCCGTGCAGCACGCGCGGCAGTTCGATGCCGGCCTTCTCGCGCCAGTCGCTGGGCGGCTGCATCAGCTCCATCGAGAACAGGAAGGTGGGCGGCACCGGCAGGCCGGGGTGGCCGGCGTCGCGCGCCGCGGCATCGTCGAAGTAGACGGGGTCCGTCTCGCCGATGGCCTTGGCGAAAAAGCGCAGCTGTCCCGCCTCTGCGGTCACGCGCAGCGGGGGAAAGACCATGCCGATGATGTTGCGGTCGATCATGAAAAGCTCCAAAGGGGAAAAGGGGCACGGCGAGCATGGGTGCCGGCGGCCCGCCCGGCCCCCACCCGCGATGGCGAGGGGAGGGAAAACCCGCGAGCGTCACCATGGCGATACACCTGCGGTATCGGCCGACATCCAATCGGTATTTGCCGGCACCGCCCGGCCTGCTGAAAGATCCAGCCCCTGAACCAGAAGACACACGGAGACACGCATGGGACCGCTCGCAGGCATCAAGATCGTCGAACTGGCCGGCATCGGCCCCGGGCCCATGGCCGCCATGCTGCTGGCCGACCTGGGCGCCACGGTGCTGCGCATCGAACGCACCGAGCCGGCCGACCTGGGCGTGCGGCGCCCGCAGAAGTTCAACCTGCTCATGCGCAACCGCGAGTGCATCGCGCTGGACCTGAAGCAGCCCGAGGCCGTGCAGCAGGTGCTGCAGTTCATCGACAGCGCCGACGGGCTCATCGAGGGCTTTCGCCCCGGCGTGACCGAGCGGCTGGGCCTGGGGCCGGACCCCTGCCTGGCGCGCAACCCGCGCCTGGTCTACGGCCGCATCACCGGCTGGGGCCAGACCGGGCCGCTGGCGCACGCGGCCGGCCACGACCTCAACTACATCGCGCTGACCGGCGTGCTGCATGCCATCGGCCGCGCCGGCCAGCCGCCCACGATCCCGCTGGCGCTGACCGGCGACTTCAGCGGCGGCGCGCTGTACCTCGTGATGGGCATGCTCGCGGCGCTGCTGGAGGCGCGCAGCTCGGGCCAGGGCCAGGTGGTCGATGCGGCCATCGTGGACGGCACCACCTCCATGGCCACCGTGTTCTACGGCCTGCACGCCGCCGGCATGTGGAACCCCGCGCGCGGCAGCAACATCCTGGACTCCGGCGCGCCGTTCTACGAGGTCTACGAATGCCAGGACGGCGGCTGGATCTCGGTCGGCCCGATCGAGGCGCGCTTCTACCGGCAGTTGCTGACCCTGATCGACCTGGACCCGCAGGCCCTCGGCGCGCAGCACGACCAGGGCGCCTGGCCGCAGGCCAAGGTGCTGATCGCCCAGCGCTTCAAGACCCGCACGCGCGCCCAGTGGTGCGAACTGCTGGAGGGCACGGACGTGTGCTTCGCGCCGGTGCTGTCGTTCGACGAGGCGCCGCGGCATCCGCAGCTGCAGGCGCGCGGCAGCTTCGTCGAGATCGACGGCGTGGTGCAGCCGGCGCCGGCGCCGCGCTTCAGCCGCAGCGTGCCGCAGACGCCGCGCCCGCCCCAGGCCGAGCCGACACGCGACATCGCCGCGGTACTGGCCGCCTGGCGCGGGGCTTGAACGCGCTGCCGGCCCCGGGCAGTACCATCGCGCGCCTGGCCAGGCCCGACGGCGGCCCGGCCCCGCTGCCTGCTCCACCCGCCATGCGCAGTCCCTACCCGTCCAGCCCCTCCGCGCCAGCGCGCGTGCTCGAGCCCATCGCCAGCACCAAGCTGCAGCCGCCGCGCGGCCGCCGCCTGATGGCACGCGACGCGCTGCTGGCGCGCATGCTGGAGGCGCGCCGCAAGCGCTGCGTGGTGGTGCAGGGCCCGGCCGGCAGCGGCAAGACCAGCACGTTGGTGGCCTGGCGCCAGGCCCTGCTGTCGCTGGACTTCGACGTCGCCTGGCTGTCGTTGGCGGCCGAGGACGACGAGCTCACGCGCTTCTTCGACTGCCTGCTGGCCAGCCTGGCCGAGGTCGATCCGGCGCTGGTCGGCGAGACCGCCCGGCTGCTGGGCCGCGACAGCGAGGAGTCGGCCGTCGAGCACTGGGTCATCACGCTGGTGCAAAGCATCGCCGCCCGCCCGCGCGAGCTGGTGCTGATGGTCGATGACCTGCAGCACCTGGAGGACCCGCGCATCTTCCAGGCCCTGCAATGGCTGCTGGACTACGCGCCGGCGCAGCTGCACCTGGTGCTGGGCTCGCGCAGCGCGCTGCCGCTGTCGCTGGCCCGGCTACGCGCCCAGGGCGCGCTGCAGGAGTTCGACCTGCGCGACCTGCGCTTCTCGGCCGAGGAGTCCGAACGCTTCCTGCGCGAACAGCTGGGCAACATCGCCCAGCGCGACGCCCAGCTGCTGCACGAGCTGACCGACGGCTGGGTCGCCGGCCTGCAGCTGTTCGCGGTCGACCTCAAGGCCAAGCAGGGCGCCGGCTTCGCGCGCGTGCAGGTGCGCGATCCACAGGCCTTCGCCACCTACTTCGAGCGCGAGGTGCTGGGCCACCTGGCGCCCGACGACCTGGCCCTGCTCACGCGCGCGGCCGGCTGCAACCGCTTCTGCGCCTCGCTGTGCGCCGCGCTGACGGGCCAGCCCCATGCGGTGGCGCACATGGCCGCGCGCCTGAGCCACCTGGACAGCGAAAGCCTGTTCATCAGCCAGGTGCGCAGCCACGACCGCGAGAGCTGGTACCGCGTGCACCCCTTGCTGCGCGAGGTGCTGCTGACGCACCTGGCCGCGCTGCCCGAGCCCGAGCGGCGCGCGCTGCACGGCACGGCCTGGCGCTGGTTCGACGCCCACGGCCACATCGACGAAGCCGTGCGGCATGCGGTGCAGGCCGGCGACGCCCAGGCCG
Organism: Pseudorhodoferax sp. LjRoot39; assembly: GCF_964253035.1. Classification (NCBI taxonomy): domain Bacteria; kingdom Pseudomonadati; phylum Pseudomonadota; class Betaproteobacteria; order Burkholderiales; family Comamonadaceae; genus Pseudorhodoferax; species Pseudorhodoferax sp. LjRoot39. The sequence continues at coordinate 5,765,049 of NZ_CAXUQL020000001.1, forward strand.
CGGCCGACCTCGTGGAAAGCATTGCGCCCAGTCTGCTGGCACGCGGCGCGCTGAGCCAGCTGGCCGGCCTGGTGCACCGGCTGCCGGCCGAGCAGGTGCGCCAGCGCATCGGCCTGCGTCTGCTGCTGGCCAACCTGCAGCTGTACGCGCGCAACCTCGACGCGCTGGAGCAGAGCCTGCGCGAGATGGAGGCCGACCCCGCAGCGATGGACGCGCGCCAGCAATACCGCCTGACCCTGCTGCGCGGCGGCCTGGCACTGCAGCGCGACGACACCAACGCGGTGCTGGCGATCCAGGCCGCGCTGGAGGCCATCCCCGACGACGCCGATGCCTACGCGCTGGCCGGCCGCGGCCATGTGCTGGCCTGGATGCACATGAACCGCGGCGAGTTCGAACGCGCACGCGCCGTGTTGGCCGACAGCGCCGCACGCGGCGTCGGCCTGGGCCGGCTGCTGGTCGGGCGCTGCCTGGAAGGGATGAGCTACGCACTCGAAGGCCGCATGACCGAGGCCGAGCACCGGCTGCGCGAAGCGCTGCAGGAAGCCGAGAGCGACCCCTTGGTCGACGTGGGCGTGGCCTGCGTGGCGGCCGGCCTGCTCAGCGACACGCTGTACGAGTCCAACGAGCTGGAGGCCGCAGCGCGGCTGATCGAGCCGCGCATCGAACTGCTGGAGCGCACCTCCATCCCCGACGCCGTGGTCCGCGCGCTGGTCGTGCTGGCCCATGCGCACTGGCTGGGCGGCCGCCGGCTGGAAGGCCTGGCCACGCTGGAGCGGCTGGAGGACTACGGCAGCCGCCAGCACCTGGACCGCGTGCTCTCGCATGCGCTGCTGCTGCGCCTGCGCTGGCATCTGCGCCAGGGCGAGACACCGCAGGCCCAGGAGCTGCTGGACCGCCTCGTCGCGCTCGGCGAGCGCCATGTGGGCGGCGGGCGCGGCGCGGCCGGCGAGATCCGCGGCAACGTGCTGCGCGCCCGCGTCGAGATGTGCCTGCACTGGAACGACTTCGGTGCCGCGCTGGACCTGCTGCGGCCAGCCGCCGCGCACGCCGAGGCCACCGGCCGCGGCCGCCGCGCCGCCAGCCTGCAGCTGCAGATCGCGCTGGCCGAGCGCGGCCTGGGCCACGCCGACGCCGCGCGCCAGCACCTGCTGCAGGCGCTGCGCCTGGGCCACCGCCTGGGCCTCATGCGCTGCCTGCTGGACCTGTCGCCCGATGTGCCGCAGGTGCTGCAGACCGCGCTCGACGCAGGCGCGCTCGACCCGGTGCTGGGCTTCTACGCGCAGCGCCTGCTGGCCGCGGCGCAGCAGACGCAGCAGCGTGCCCAGCCGGCCCGGCCCGCAGCCGGCGACGGCAGCGCGCTGGACAGCATCAGCGAACGCGAACGCGAGGTGCTGGCGCTGGTGGCCCAGGCCATGCCGAACAAGAAGATCGCGCGCGTGCTGGGCGTCACGCCGCACACCGTCAAGTGGCATCTGCGCAAGATCTACGGCAAGCTCGGTGTCGCCGAGCGCGACGAGGCCGTGGCCCGCATGCGCGACCTCGAGACCCGGGAATTCCCCAGGCCCTCCTGAGGCCGAACTAGCCACCCCGGGTAGCGCCCGCACGCGCGCCGTTCTCCATCATCGAAGCCATCCGGTGCGCAGGCCCAGCGCCGCACGCCGGACCACCACAACGCCGACGCCGCCTGGGCGCCCGATGGAGACACCACCATGATTCGTTCCGTGCTGCGCTGCCTGCTGCTCGCCTGCCTGGCCGCGCTCCCACCCGCCTGGGCCGAGGGCTTCCCGTCCAGGCCGCTGCGCTTCATCTCGCCGGTCGGCCCCGGCAGCAGCGGCGACACGATCACGCGCTTCGTCGCCGAGCGCACGGCCAAGCTGCTGGGCCAGCCCAGCTTCGTCGAGAACCGGCCCGGCGCCGGCCAGAGCGTGGCCGCGCAGGCGCTGCTGTCCGCGCCGGCCGACGGCTACAGCCTGCTGCTGGTCTCGCCCGGCTCCATGGTCATCAACCCGCTCGTCGACAACCCGCCGGCCTACGACGTGCGCGAGCTGCTGCCGCTGGTGAATGCCGCGCGCGCCAGCGTGGCACTGGTCACCGGCGCCGGGTCGAAGTACGCGACGGCCACCGCGCTGCTGGATGCGGCCCGCCGCGCGCCGGGCAGCGTGAGCCTGGCCAACTACGGCACCACCTACCGGCTCGGCGGACTGGCGCTGCAGCAGCAGGCCGGCGTGCGCTTCAACGAGGTGCCGTACAAGACCGGCGCGCAGATGCTGACCGACGCCATCGGCGGCCAGATCGACGCCGCGCTGACCGACCTGGGCGGTGCGCTGCCGCTGATCCGCAGCGGCAAGCTGCGCGCGCTGGCCGTGGCGAACCGCGAGCGCCACACCGCGCTGCCCGAAGTGCCCACGCTGCGCGAAAGCGGCCTGCCCGACTACGAACTCACGATCTGGGTCGGCTTCGCGATCCGCAGTGGCACGCCGGCGCCCGTGGCGCAGCGGCTCGAGGCCACGCTGCTGCAGGTGCTGGCCCAGCCCGAGTTCGCCGAGACCGCCCAGCGCGCCGCCAACATGGAGGTGATGGGCCAGGACAGCCGCGCCTTTCGCGCCCAGATCGACGCCGACACCCAGCGCTACCGCGCGTTCGCCCCCAGCCTGGCGGCGCAGCGCTGACCCCCATTCACACCCACAAGGAAGACAGCATGACTGCACTGTGCAAAGACCGCATCGTCGCCATCACCGGAGCCGGCCGTGGACTGGGCCGCGAATACGCGCTGGCGTTCGCGCGCCAGGGCGCCAAGGTGGTCGTCAACGACCTGGGCGCGCAGCCCGACGGCAGCGGCAGGGCCAGCGGCCCGGCGCAGGAGGTCGTGGCCGAAATCCAGGCCCTGGGCGGCCAGGCCGTGGCGAATACCGACGATGTGTCCGACTTCGAAGGCGCGCGCCGCCTGGTGCACACCGCCATCGACTGCTTCGGCGGCCTGGACGTGCTGGTCAACAACGCCGGCATCCTGCGCGACCGCACGCTGGTCAACATGGACATCGAGGAATGGGACGCCGTCATCCGCGTGCACCTGCGCGGCAGCTTCTGCCCGCTGCGCCACGCCGCGGCCTACTGGCGTGACGAGGCCAAGGCCGGCCGCACGCGCCAGGCGCGCGTGGTCAACACGAGCTCGTCCTCGGGCCTGTACGGCATCGTCGGCCAGACCAACTACGGCGCGGCCAAGGCCGGCATCGCCAACCTGTCCATCGTCGCCGCGCGCGAGCTCGAACGCTACGGCGCGACCGTCAACGCGGTCTACCCCACCGCGATGAGCCGGCTGACCGAGAGCCTGTTCAAGAGCGGCCAGCTGAACCCCAAGGCCCCCGCCGGCGCCGCCGGCTTCGACCCGCTGGACGCGGCCAACGTGGCGCCACTGGTGGTCTGGCTGGGCAGCGTGCAGTCGGGCGCCGTCACCGGCCGCGTGTTCGGCGCCAAGGGCGGGCGCATCACGGTGGCCGAAGGCTGGCGCGCCGGGCCCCACGTGCAGAAGGACAGCCGCTGGACCGCCGCCGAACTCGGTGCGGTGCTGCCCGACCTGGTGGCGCGCGCCGCGCCGAACGCCGACCTGGGCGGCCAGTTGCATCGCACCACGGCATGAACCCACCAAGCCAGCGGACGCCGATCCGCGGCAGGAGACCCAACGCATGAAGACACCCAACTACCTCGGGGACTTTGCCGCCCTCACGCCGGACAAGCCAGCCGTGATCGACGCCGCCACCGGCGAGCGGCTGAGCTACCGCGAACTGGACGAGCGCTCCAACCGCCTGGCCCAGCTGCTGCACGCGCAGGGGCTGCGCCGCGGCGACCGCATCGCCGTGCTGATGGAGAACCACCTGCGCTACTTCGAGGTGGCCTGGGCCGCGTTCCGCTCGGGGCTGCTGCTGACCGCAGTCAACCGCTTCCTGACCGCGGGCGAGGTGGCCTACATCGTGCAGGACAGCGGTGCGCGCGCCGTGGTCTCCTCCTTCGCGATGGCCGAGGTCGCAGCCGAGCTGACCGACGCGATGCCGCTGTGCGAGCGGCGGCTGATGGTGGACGGCACCATCGCCGGCTGGGAGCCCTACGAAGAGGCCGTGGCCGACATGCCCAGCGCGCGGCTGGCCGAGGAATGGGTCGGCGGCACGCTGCTGTACAGCTCGGGCACCACGGGCCGGCCCAAGGGCATCGTGCGGGCGATCCCGCGCACACGCTTCACGGACGACAACGCGCTCGACCCGCGGCTGGCGATGATGCAGCACTACGGCTTCGACGCCGATGCGGTCTACCTGTCCACCGCACCGCTGTACCACGCCGCTCCGCTGTCCTACGGCACCAACCTGCAGTTCTACGGCGGCACCGTGGTCTTCATGCGCAAGTTCGACGCAGTGCAGGCGCTGGCGCTGATTGAGCGCTACCGCATCACCCACAGCCAATGGGTGCCGACCATGTTCATCCGGCTGCTCAAGCTGGCGGACGCGGAACGTGCGGGCTTCGACCTGTCCAGCCACCGCGTGGCCATCCACGCCGCCGCGCCCTGCCCGCCCGAGGTCAAGCGCCGCATGATCGAATGGTGGGGCCCCATCGTGCAGGAGTACTACGGCGGCAGCGAGGGCAATGGCCTGACCGTGCTGGACAGCCACGAGGCGCTGGCCCGCCCCGGCTCGGTGGGCCGGGCCAAGACCGGCGTGCTGCGCATCTGCGACGACGACGGCCACGTGCTGCCGGCCGGCCAGGACGGGCTGATCTATTTTGAGCGCGAGACGCTGCCGTTCCACTACCACAACGACCCCGAGAAGACGCGCGCGGCCCAGCATCCGCACCATCCGACGTGGACGGCCATCGGCGACATCGGCCACCTGGACGCCGACGGCTACCTGTACCTGACCGACCGGCGCTTCTTCATGATCATCTCCGGCGGGGTCAACATCTACCCGCAGGCCATCGAGGATGCGCTGGCCCTGCACCCCAGCGTGCAGGACGCCGCGGTGATCGGCGTGCCCGACGCCGAGATGGGCGAGTCCGTGAAGGCGGTGATCGAACCGGCGCCCGGCGTGGCGCCGACGCCGGCGCTGGCCGAGGAACTGATCGGCTTCCTGCGCGGCAAGGTGGCGCGCTACATGGTGCCGCGCTCGCTCGACTTCATCGACGTGATGCCGCGCCTGCCCACCGGCAAGCTCTACAAGCGCGCGCTGCGCGAGCGCTATGCCAGGCCAGCCGAGGAGGCCCGCACATGAAGCCGCTGCGACGCATCGCCGGCATCGCTGCGCTGGCGTTTTCCACACTGGCCGCGGGCCAGGCCTGGCCGACCCGACCGATCACCATCCTCGCGGCCGCGCCAGCGGGCGGCACCACCGACGTGATCGCGCGGGCCCTGGCCGATGTCATTGGCAAGTCCCTGGGACAGCCGATGGTGGTGGACAACCGGCCTGGCGCCTCCGGCATGCTGGCCGTGCAGCAGGTGGCGCGCGCACCGGCCGACGGCTACACCGTGCTGGTGACCGTGTCCACGCCGATCTACTACGCGCCCTACACCGTCGCCAAACTCAGCTACGACGTGCGGCGCGACCTGGCCCTGCTCACGCACCTGTGCGATGCCAGCCTGGTGCTGGCCGTGCACAAGGACGTTCCGGCCCGCACGCTGCCGGAGTTCCTGGCCTGGGCCGGCCAGCAGCAGGGCAGGCTCAGCTACGGCTCGTACGGCACGGGATCGTCCGGCCACCTGGTCAGCGCCTACCTGGCACGCAAGCACGCGCTGGACATGGTGCACGTGCCGTACAAGGGCGAGACGCCGCTGCTGCAGGACCTGATCGGCGGCCAGGTGCAGTGGACACTGGCCACGGTGGGCAGCATGCTGCCGCACATCCAGAACGGCCGGCTGCGCGCGCTGGCCGTGCTCGGCGACCAGCGCCTGCCCGACCTGCCCGAGGTGCCGACCATCGCCGAGCTCGGCTACCACGAGCCGGAGGTCAGGATCATCGGCGGCCTCGTGATGGTGGCGCCGGCCGGCACGCCGGCCCCCATCCTGGCGCGGCTGGAGCAGGAGGTCCGCGCCGCCGTGCAATCGACCGCGCTGAAGGCGCGCTTCCAGGCCTACGGCCTGGTCCCCGTGGGCAGCAGCGCGGCGCAGATGCGCGAGTCTCTCGACGCCCAGGGCCGTGTCATCGCGCGCCTGGTGCAGGCCGCCGGTGTGCGGCTCGACTGATTCCTCTCTCCGCAAGGAAGCCCGTATGGACACCGATCCTGAAACCCTGCGCGCCTCGCAGCTGCGCATCGACGCCGGCGTGGCCGAACTCAGCCACCAGCGGCCCGACACGCGCAACGCGCTGTCCAGCGACCTGCAGCAGGACTACGCCGAGCTCATCGACCGCATCGAGCGCGACCACTCGATCCGCGTGCTGCTGATCACCGGCTCGGGCGGCAGCTTCTCGGCCGGCGGCGACGTCAAGTTCATGCATGCGCGGCTGGCCGACCCCAGCCTGGGCACGGCGGACTACATGCGCGGCCGGCTGCGCCGCGCCCACCAGTGGCTGACCCGCCTGCGCGAGCTGGAGGTGCCGGTGATCGCCGCGGTCGACGGGCCCGCCTACGGCGCCGGTTTCGGCCTGGCGATGCAGGCCGACTTCGTGCTCGCCTCCACGCGCGCGGCGTTCTGTGCCTCGTTCGCGCGGCTGGGCGCGGTGCCCGACTTCGGCCTGCTGCACACGCTGCCGCGGGCCGTGGGCCTGCCGCGCGCCAAGGAACTGATGCTGACCGCACGCCGCCTGGGCGCGCAGGAGGCGCAGGCCTGGGGCCTGGTGCACGCCGTGCACGCGCCCGAGGCGCTGCTGCCCGCGGCCCGCGCCTTCGCCAAACGTTTGTGCCTGGGCCCGCGCGAGGCCACCAGCATGACCAAGAACCTGGTCAACCGCAGCTACGAGACCGACTGCGCCGCCATGTTCGCTGCCGAGGCCAACGCCCAGGCCGTGGCCATGCAGACCCCCTACCACGCCCAGGCCGTGGCGGACTTCGCGCGCGACGGCGCCTTCCGCTACGACTGGGATCAACTGAGCAAAGGAGAGGCGACATGAGCGAGAACGTCCTGATCGCCGGGGTCGGCATGGTGCCCTTCACCAAGCCCGGCGCCGGCCCGAGCTACCTGGAGATGGGGGTCGACGCCGTGCGCATGGCGCTGGCCGATGCCGGCATCGGCTACGAGCAACTGCAGATGGCCTTTGCCGGCTACGTCTACGGCGATACCAGCTGCGGCCAGGGCGTGCTGTACCGCGTGGGCCGCACGGCCATCCCGGTGTTCAACGTCAACAACGCCTGCGCCACCGGCTCCAGCGCGCTGTACCTGGCGCGCGCCGCGGTGCAGAGCGGCCAGGTCGACTGCGCGCTGGCGCTGGGCTTCGAGCAGATGCAGCCCGGCGCCACGCGCTCGAACTTTCCGGACCGGCCGATCCCGCGCGGCGACGTGTTGCCGATCCAGGACCGGCTGTGCGGCGACGCGGGCGAGATCCCGCGCAACCTCGTCACCTTCGGCGGCGCCGGGCGCGAGCACATGCGCCGGTACGGCACGCAGCTGTCGACCTTCGCCGCGATCCGCGCCAAGGCCAGCCGCCATGCGGCCAACAATCCGCTGGCACTGTTCAGAAAGATCGTGACGACCGAGGACGTGCTGCAGGACCAGGTCATGTGGGAGGGCGTGATGACCCGCATGATGGCCTGCCCGCCGACCTGCGGCGCAGCCGCCGCCGTGGTCTGCTCGCCCGCGTTCGCGCGGCGGCACGGGCTGCGCACCGACGTGGCGATCCTGGCGCAGGCCATGGTCACCGACCCGGTGGAATCGTTCGAGCCGCCCACCATGCAGGGCTTCGTCGGCGCCCACATGGCGCAGCGCGCATCGCGCGCGGTCTACGAGCAGGCCGGCGTGGACCCGCGCGACATCCCCGTGGTCGAGCTGCACGACTGCTTCGCCCACAACGAGCTGCTGAGCTACGAAGCGCTGGGCCTGTGCCCCGAGGGCGGTGCCGAGCAGTTCGTGCTGGACGGCGACAACAGCTACGGCGGCCGGGTCGTCACCAACCCTTCGGGCGGGCTGCTGTGCAAGGGCCATCCGCTGGGCGCCACGGGCCTGGCGCAGTGCTATGAGCTCACGCAGCAGCTGCGCGGCACGGCAGACAGGCGCCAGGTGGACGGCGCGCAACTGGCGCTGCAGCACAACCTGGGCCTGGGCGGCGCCTGCGTGGTCACTCTGTACGGCCGGGCCTGAACCCGCCCATCCGGCTAGTGCCAGCCGCACCTGCGCTGGCCATCATGAAGGCTTGGGTCAAGGCCCGGACATCACCAGAAAGGACACCCAGTGCATGTGACGCGAACGGTCTTCCGCGAAGACCACGAGATGCTGCGCCCCAGCGCGCAGCGCTTCTTCGAGCGCGAATGCGCACCCCGCCAAGCCATGTGGGACGAGGCCGGCCGCGTCGACCGCGAGACCTGGCTCAAGGCCGGCCGCGAGGGCCTGCTGTGCACGGCCGTGCCGACCGAATACGGCGGCGGCGGCGGCGACTTCGGCCATGCCGCGGTCATCGTCGAGGAGATGCACCGCGCCGGCGTCTCCGGCACCGGCTTCTCGCTGCACTCGGACATCATCGCGCCCTACATCGTGCGCCTGGGCACCGAGGCGCAAAAGCGCCGCTGGCTGCCCAAGGTCTGCGCCGGCGAGACCATCCTGGCCGTGGGCATCACCGAGCCCGGCGGTGGCTCGGACGTGAAGGCCGCGCGCACGGTCGCCGTGCGCGACGGCGACGACTACGTCATCACCGGCAGCAAGACCTTCATCAGCAACGGCATGACCGCCGACATGGTCATGGTGGTCTGCAAGACCGACCCCGCCGCCGGCGCCAAGGGCGTGAGCCTGGTCATGGTGGAGACCGACCGCGCGGGCTTTCGGCGTGGCCGCAAGCTGCACAAGGTGGGCCAGCCCGCGGCCGACACGGCCGAGCTGTTCTTCGACCAGGTGCGCGTGCCCGTGGCCAACCGGCTCGGCGAGGAGAACAAGGGCTTCTCCTACCTGATGCAGGAGCTGCCGCAGGAGCGGCTGATCATCGCGCTGTACGCCGCCGTGGCGCTGGAGCGCGTGCTGGACCTCACGCTGCAGTACGTGAAGGACCGCCGCGCCTTCGGCCAGACCGTGTGGGACTTCCAGAACACCAAGTTCAAGCTGGCCGACGCCAAGGCCCATGCGGTGGCCGTGCGCACCATGGTGGACTACTACCTGGGCGAACACCTGCGCCGCAAGCTCACGGTGCAGGAGGCCGCCATCGCCAAGCTGCACAGCACCGAGACGCTGTGGAAATGCCTGGACGACATGGTGCAGCTGCACGGCGGCTACGGCTACATGCTGGAGTACCCGATCGCCCGCGCCTTCACCGACTACCGCGTCTCGCGCGTGGTCGGTGGCGCCAACGAAGTCATGCGCGAGCTGATCGCGCGCCAGCTCTGAACGCTGGCCTCACCTTTTCAATCAACGGAGCAAGCCATGAGCAAGAACACCGTCGTCGCCGGCGTCGGCATGATCCCCTTCACCAAGCCGGGCGCCAGCCCCAGCTACACCGACATGGGCGCCGGTGCCGTGCGCGCCGCGCTGCAGGACGCGGGCCTGGACTACAGCCTGGTGCAGCAGGCCTACGTGGGCTACGTCTATGGCGACTCCACCTGCGGGCAGACCGCGCTGTACGAGGTGGGGCTGACCGGCATCCCGATCGTCAACGTCAACAACAACTGCTCCACCGGCTCGACCGCGCTGTACCTGGCGCGCGCCGCGGTCGAGAGCGGGCAGGCCGACTGCGTGCTGGCGCTGGGCTTCGAGCAGATGCAGGCCGGCGCGCTGAAGTCGCACTGGGACGACCGGCCGCGCACGCGCGCCCGCTTCGTGCACGTGATGCACGACCTGACCGACGACGTGCCCGAGCTGCCGCAGGCGCTGCGCACCTTCGGCGGCGCCGGACGCGAGCACATGCGCAAGTACGGCACGCGCATGGAGACCTTCGCGGCGATCCGCGCCAAGGCCAGCCGGCACGCGGCCAACAACCCGCTGGCGATCTTCCGCAACGTGGTGACGACCGAGGATGTGATGCACGACAAGGTCATGTGGCCCGGCGTGATGACGCGGCTGATGGCCTGCCCGCCGACCTGCGGCGCGGCCGCGGCCATCGTCTGCACCGAAGCCTTCGCCAGGAAGCACGGCCTGCGCAGCGACGTGCGCATCCTGGCGCAGGCCATGACCACCGATCCGGCCAGCTCGTTCGAGCCGCCTTCGCTGATCGCCTACGCCGGCTTTTACATGGCGCAGGCGGCCGCACAAAAGGTCTACGAGCAGGCCGGCGTCGGGCCACAGGACATCCGCGTGGCCGAGCTGCACGACTGCTTCGCGCAGAACGAGTTGCTGACCTACGAGGCGCTGGGCCTGTGCGGCATCGGCGAGGCGGAGAAGTTCGTCCACGACGGCGACAACACCTACGGCGGCAAGACCGTCACCAACCCCTCGGGCGGCCTGCTGTCCAAGGGCCACCCGCTGGGCGCCACAGGCCTGGCGCAGTGCTACGAGCTCACGCACCAGCTGCGCGGCAGCGCCGACAAACGGCAGGTCGAGGGCGTGCAGCTGGCGCTGCAGCACAACCTGGGGCTGGGCGGCGCCTGCGTGGTCACGCTGTACGGCAAGCATTGATTTTTCACCGAAGGAGAACCGCAGCATGAACATGAAACTCGAAGGCCAGGTCGCCATCGTCACCGGCGCAGGCCGCGGCATCGGCCGCGCCATCGCGCACAAACTGGCCAGCGAGGGCGCCCACGTGGTCGTCAACGACCTGGACACCGCACCGGCCGAGGAGGTGGCGGGCGAGATCCGCGCCGCCGGCGGCCAGGCCGTGGCCTTCGCCTGCAACGTGACCGATGCCGACTTCGGCCAGCGCATCGTCAAGACCGCGCTGGAGAAGTTCGGCAAGCTGGACATCATCGTCAACAACGCCGGCTACACCTGGGACAACGTGATCCAGAAGATGAGCGACGAGCAGTGGGACGCCATCCTGGACTGCCACCTGAAGGCGCCGTTCAACCTGCTGCGCGCGGCCCAGCCCTACCTGCGCGAGGTCAGCAAGGCCGAGGCCGAGGCCGGCCGCGAGGTGTTCCGCAAGGTCGTCAACATCTCCTCGATCTCGGGCACGCAGGGCAACGCGGGCCAGACCAACTATGCCGCGGCCAAGGCCGGGGTGATGGGGCTGACCAAGGCGCTGGCCAAGGAATGGGGGCGCATGAAGGTCAACGTGAACTGCGTGGCCTTCGGCGCCATCGACACCAGGCTGACCCAGCCCACCACCGAGGACAAGACGGTGCAGGTCGAGGGCCGCGACATCAAGGTCGGCGTGCACCCCGACCGCATCGCCGCAGCCGGGCGCGACACCCCCCTGGGCCGCTTCGGCACGGTGGAAGAGGCGGCAGGCTCGGTCTACCTGTTCTGCATCCCGGAGTCGAACTACGTGACCGGCCAGACGCTGATCTGCGGCGGCGGGCGCGGCGGGTTCTGAGCCGCCATCCGGGCCGAAGCGCCCGGTTCATACAACGACAGGAGACAAGACCATGCGCACGCACATCCCTGCCCCGGCGCGCCGCCGCACCCTGGCCTGGCTGGCCGCCCTGTGCGGCGCGGCCCTGCCGGCCGCGGCGCAGCAGCCGGCCTACCCCGAGCGCCCGGTGCGCATCGTCTCGATCAGCAGCGCGGGCACCGGCGTGGACGACTTCACGCGGCTGGCGGCCAAGTACTTCAGCGACCGGACCGGCCAGTCCTTCTTCGTCGAGAACCGGCCCGGCGCCAACGGCATCATCGCGACCGACCACGTGGCCAAGGCGGCGCCCGACGGCTACACGCTGCTGCTGACGGCGGCCAGCGCGATCACGGCCAATCCTTATATGTACCGCAACCTGCCGTACGACCCGAACAAGGACCTGGCGCCGGTCGCGCGCATGTCGGTGGTGCCCATCGTGGTGACGGTGCCCACGCGCTCGCCGCACCGGACCCTGCAGTCGCTGCTGGACGCCGCCCGCGCCCAGCCCGGCAAGCTCAGCTACGGCATCAGCACGGCCGGCTACAAGGTGATGGTGGCGGCCGTCAACGGCCTGGCCAAGGTGCAGGCCGTGGAGGTTCCGTACAAGGGCACGACCACGCTCTTGCCCGACCTGATCTCAGGCACGCTGGACTACGCGATGGTGGAGATCTCGCAGGTCGTGCCGCAGATGCAGGCCGGCAAGCTTCGCCCGCTGGCGGTCTCCAGCCCGGCGCGCGTGCCGGCGCTGGCCGACGTGCCCACGCTGGCCGAACTGGGCATGGGCGAGGCCACGCTGACGAGCTGGATGGGCCTGTTCGCGCCGGCCGCCACGCCGCCGGCCATCGTCCGCCAGCTGTCGGCGCTAGCGCTGGAGTTCGTCGCCTCACCGCAGGCCAAGGCGCATTTCGAGCAGCGCGGCACGGCCGCCTACCCAGCGGCGCTGGAGGGGTTTCGCCAGGCCATCGTCGAGGACCAGGCGCGCTGGAAGCACTACATCACTGCCGTCGGCCTGCAGCCGGAGTAGTGCGTCCTGAGAGGGTGTTTCCGAAATGAATAGGCCCACGCCGGGGTGCCCTGCGGCCATGGGCAAGGCGCGACACGCAGGCCGTGCTGGAGCCCGGACAAGTGGCGCAACGCAGCCCATGGCCGCAGGGCGCCCCGGCCCGAAGGGTGCGGCCCCAGGGCACGCCCACTCGGCGTTGCAAGGCTGGTGCGGGCAGACAGCCCGCACGGCGCCTTGCGCCTTGATTGGCCGCGCCCTGGGGCCACACGTGGGCCTATTGATTTCGGAAACACCCTCTGAGGACGCTGCCGCATTCGCCGCGCTGGGGCGGGCGCCCTGCTCCAAGCACCCGCGCCAGCGCCCACCCACCGTTCAGGCGGCGATGCGGCTGTCGCCCCAGGTCCTGGGCAGGCCGGCGCGCCACAGCGCGCCGTGCAGCAGCTCGCCCTCCAGCCAAGCCGCGACCTGGTGGCGCAGCGCGAGCAGCTTGTGCAGGTCGATGCCGGTGGCGATGCCCATGTCCTCCAGCATGAAGGCCAGGTCTTCGCTGGCGGCATTGCCGCTGGCGCCGGGCGCGTGCGGGCAGCCGCCGATGCCGGCCAGCGTGGCGTCGAAGCGGTCCACGCCGGTCTGCAGCGCGGCGTAGACGTTGGCCAGCGCCAGGCCGCGCGTGTCGTGGAAATGGCCGCAGCACAGGCGCTCGCCCGCGATGGCGCGGGCCTGCCCGAACAGCGCGGCCACGGCACCGGGATTGGCATAGCCCACGGTGTCGGCGATGCTGACGCGGTCGGCGCCGGCGTCCAGCAGCGCCTGCATGCAGCGCAGCACCTCGGCCGGTGCCACCTGGCCCTGCAGCGTGCAGCCGAAGGCCGTGCCGATGCCACCCTCGATCAGGGTCCTGGAGCCCGCGGCATCGCGCGCGGCGCGCATCTTCGCCACCTCGGCCACCACGGCGTCGGGCGTCTTGCGCAGGTTGGCCAGGCTGTGCGCGTGGCTGGCCGACAGCGGCACCAGCATCACGTCGGCCTCCCCGGCGATGGCGCTCTCGGCGCCGCGCAGGTTGGGCACCAGCACCGAGACCACGAGGCCGGGCAGCGTCTTCGCGTAGGCCACGAGCTCGGCCGTGTCGGCCAGCTGCGGCAGCAGCCGCGCCGGCACGAAGGAGCCGACCTCGATCTCGCGCTGGCCGGCCGCGTGCGCGGCGCGGATCCATTCCTTCTTGCGCGCCGTGGGCAGCACGGCCTGGATGCTTTGCAGGCCGTCGCGCAGGCCGACTTCGCGCACCAAGGCGCGGCGGGGTTGGGTCACGGTGTGGTCTCCGAGTGGGCTGGCGCGCACTTTAGGCCTGCCGATCGAGATCAAGAAGCGCTATTCTTTCGCGCCAGACATGCCGCTTCGGAAAGCCTCCATGCACGACCTCGACCTCACCACGCTGCGCCTGTTCGTCGCCACCTGCACGCTGCGCAACATCGCGCGCGCCGGCGAGCAGCAGCACATCGGCGCCTCGGCCATCAGCAAGCGGCTGGCGCAGCTGGAGCAGACCGTCAACGCACCGCTGTTCGAGCGCGGCCGCCGCGGCGTGGTGCCCACGGCGGCCGGCGAGATCCTGCTGGAGCATGCGCGCGCCATGCTGGCCAGCGCCGACCGCGTGGCACGCGACATGGCGGCCTACCGGCACGGCATCAAGGGCCAGGTGCGCGTGCTGGCCTCGATGTCGTCCGTCGCCGAGCAGCTGCCCGACGACATCGCGAGCTTCCTGCAGGACCCGGCCCATGCCGAGATCCGCGTGGACCTGGAGGAGCAGGTCTCCAGCGCCATCGTGGGGGCCGTGCGCGAGGGCCTGGCGCCGCTGGGCATCTGCTGGGACGCGGCCGACATGGAAGGCCTGCAAGTGCGCCGCTACCGCAGCGACCGGCTGGTGCTGGTGGCCCACCCCGGCCACCCGGCAGCGCAGCAGGCGCGCAGCAGCTTTGCTGACAGCCTGGCCCACGAGCACGTGGGCCTGCCCGCCACCACCGCGGTCTACGGCATGCTGGCGCGCGCGGCCGCCATCGCCGGGCGGCCGCTGCACTACCGCACGGTGGTCTCCACCTTCGAGGCCAGCCTGCGCTGCGTGCGCGCCGGCCTGGGCATCGCGGTGGTGCCGCGCGAGGTGGTGCAACTGGCGGCCGCGGACAAGGGCCTGCGCATGGTGGAACTCACCGACGCCTGGGCCACGCGGCATTTCGCGATCTGCTTGCGCAGCGAGGAAAGCCTGTCGCCCTCGGCGCGGCTGCTGCTGGCGCACCTGCAGGCGCGGGCAGCCGGCTGAGCTACCAGACCCCGATCTGGATGCCGTGCCGCTTGACGGCCTCGGTGCGTTCCTCGACCTCGGCATCGCCGGTGGTGGTGCGGTTCTTGTGCGCGAGGCTCCACTGCAGCAGCCGCGCGCGCATCTCCTGCGCCACCGCGGGCGGCGGATCGGCGCCCAGGTCGACGAGTTCGTCGGGGTCGTTCTGCAGGTCGAACAGCTGCGGGCGGAAACCCTCCCAGTCCACGTACTTCCAGCGCGCCGTGCGCACCATGGTGCCGCGGCATTCACCGGGCGCGCGGCCCAGCGTCCAGCGCGCGGCGCGGAAGGCGTAGTCGGCTTCGGAGAACACGGCGTCGCGCCAGGGCACATCGCGGCCATGCAGCAGCGGCAGCAGCGAGCGGCCTTCGAGCCGGTGGCTGTGCTGGGCCAGGTCCACGCCCAGGCTGTCGAGGATGGTGGGCAGCACGTCGATGGCTTCGGCCAGCGGCGCCAGCACCTGGCCGCGCGTGGCATCGGCGGCGGCCCGCGGGTCGGCCACGATGAGCGGCACGCGCACGGCCGCCTCGTAGAACAGCTCCTTCTCGCCCAGCCAGTGGTCGCCCAGCATGTCGCCATGGTCAGCGCAGAACACCACCAGCGTGTCGCGCGCCTGGCCACTGTCCTGGAGCGCGGCGAACACGCGGCCCAGCGCCGCGTCCAGCTGCGCCACCAGGCCCATGTAGGTGGGCTTCACGTGCGCGGCGATGGCGTCGTCGGCGAAGTTGCGGCTCTCCTCGTGCTGCTGGAAGGCGCGCACCACGGGGTGGGCGTCGTGCCGCTCGTGCGCGGCCTTGACGGTGGGCCGCTGCGGCGCACCGCGGAACATGGCGTGGTACGGCGCCGGCGCCACGTAGGGCCAGTGTGGCTTCACGTAGGACAGGTGCAGGCACCAAGATTCGCCGGCGCTGGCGGTGATGAAGTCCACGGCCCGGTCGGTCAGGTAGGCCGTCTCGGAATGCTCGGCGCGCACGCGGGCCGGCAGGTGCGCGTTGCGCATGGACCAGCCCGAGCGCACGCTGCCGTCCTCGGCCTGCACCGCCACCACGTAGTCGTTCCAGGGGTCGCTGCCTGCGTAGCCCGCTGCGCGCAGGAAGTCGGCATAGCCGCTGCGCGCGTCCGGCGGGCTGTGGCCGTCGAAGCGCTCGATGGGCGAGAAGCCCCCCTCGCGCAGCAGTGCGCCGCGTTCGGACTCGATCTCGATGCCCGCGCGGTCCAGCGCCGCCGTGTCAGGCAGCACATGCGACTTGCCGGCCAGCGTGGCGCGCAGGCCCAGCGGGCGCAGGTAGTCGCCCAGCGTCCACTGCGCGGCCGACAGCGGCACGCGGTTCCAGCGCGCGCCATGGCTCGCCACGTAGCGACCGGTGTAGTAGGACATGCGCGAGGGCCCGCACACCGGGCCCTGCACGAAGGCGTGGCGCAGCAGGGCGCCGCGCCGGGCCAGCGCGTCGATGTGGGGCGTGGGCACGGGCGAGCCGCCGTAGGCACCCACATGGTCCCAGCGCAGCTGGTCGACCATGATGAACAGGACGTTGCGCAGCGCCGCCATCATTCGATCCGGATGCCGGCCTGGCGCACCACGCTGCCCCACTTGGGCAGCTCGGCACCGATCAGCGCGCCGAACGCCGCCGGCGTGCCGGTGTGCAGGTACACGCCCATGCCGGCGAAGCGCTCGGGCACGCCAGGCTCGGCCAGCGCCTGCACGATGGCCGCGTTCAGCGGCGCCACGGCCTTGGCCGGCAGCGAGCGCGGCGCCACGATGCCGGCCCAGTCGCGCACGTCGAAGCGATCCATGCCCGCGGCCGCGAAGGTCGGCACGCCCGGCAGCGCATCGAGCGGCTGGGCCGCAGTGACGGCCAGCGCGCGCAGCCGGCCGCTCTGCACATGCGGGAAGGCGGCGGCCACCGAGGCGAACATCATGTCCGACCGTTCACCCACCAGATCCTGCAGCGCGTTGACGGGGCCACGGTAGGGCACGTGCAGGATGAAGGTGCCCGTGAGCTGCTTGAGGTACTCACCCATCAGGTGCGCTGGCGAGCCGTTGCCGCCCGAGCTGTAGCTGAGCTTTCCGGGGCGTTGGCGGGCCAGGGCCACGAGCTCCTGCACGCTGGCAACGCCCAGGTCGGGCCGGGTCACGAGCACGTTGTAGGTCCATTGCGTCTGGGCCACGGGCACCAGGTCGGCCCGCGTGTCGTAGGGCATCTTCGCGTGCAGCGCGGGCAGCACCGTGTGCGGCATGAACATCACGCCCAGCGTGTGGCCGTCGGCGGTCTTGGCCACCAGATCCATGCCGATCAGTCCGGTCGCGCCGGAGCGGTTCTCGACCACGAAGGGCTGGCCGTAGCGCTGCGCCAGCCGGTCGGCCAGGTGGCGCGCCATCGGGTCCCAGGGACTGCCGGCGGCCGAGGTCACGACGATGCGCACGGGCTTGCCGGGCCAGGCCGAGGCCGACGCAGGCGCCATGGCGGCGCCCAGCAAGGCGCCAGCGCCGCCCTGCAGCAGGGCACGGCGGGAGAGGGATGGATGCGGCATGGTGCGGCGCCTCAATCGAGCTTGACGCCGGCCGCACGCACCACCCGGCCCCACATCGTGCGGTCGGCCTCGATGAAGGCCGCGAACTCGGCCGGCGTGTTGCAACGCAGCTCGCCGCCGTAGTCGCGCCACTTCTTCTGCAGATCCGCTGACTGGCAAACCTTGGCCATGGCTGCACTGAGCTGGGCCAGGATGGCCGGCGGCGTGCCGGCCGGCGCCAGCACGCCCTGCCAGGCGATGGGCGCGTAGTCGGGCAGGCCCTGCTCGGCGAAGGTGGGCACGTCCGGGAAGCTCGGGTGGCGCGCCTGGCCCGTGATGCCCAGCAGCTTGAGCTTGCCGCCACGGATGGGGCCGGCCGCCGCCGGCAGGCCGTCGAACATGAGCTGCACCTGTCCCGCCATGAGGTCGGTGTAGGGGCTGTTGCTGTTGTACGGCACGAGGTTGCTGCGCACGCCGGCCGCGTTGTTGAACCACACGGCCGACAGGTGCGAGTAGCTGCCCGGCCCCTGCGTGGCCACCGCGGCGGACTCGGGCCTGGCCTTGAGCTGGGCCACGAGTTCGCGTGCGTCATGCGCCGCCAGGCCCGGCGTGGCGACCAGGCCGGTGTTCAGCACGCCCAGCAGGCTGATCGGCGCGAAGTCGCGCGCGGCGTTGAAGGGCAGCTTGCTGTACAGGTGCGGCACCACCGAGAGCGAGCTCGTGGTGCCGATGTACAGCGTGTAGCCGTCGGCCGGCGCGCGGGCCGCGGCCTCGGTGCCGATGATGTTCGAGGCCCCCGGCCGGTTCTCGACGAAGAAACTCTGGCCCAGCACGGCCGTGAGCCCGGCCGCCAGTTCGCGCGCATTGGCGTCGGGCCCGCTGCCCGCGGGGAAGGGCGCAATGATGCGCACCGCCTTGGCCGGGTAGTCGGCCTGCGCTACCGCGCCCAGCGGCAGGGCGGCCAGCACCGCCAGCGCCATTCCCGCCCCACTCCTCACCAGCCCTTCGAGAAATGCCATCGTTGTCTCCTATTGCGAATCCGTGCCCATTGCACGGATCGGATCTTACAAAAAACATTGTTATTGTCAAAATAAGATAATTCAAATACGATTTCTCCATCGACACGATCATCACGCACACCCTTTATCGGGAGGAGACAATTCGATGGGTACACCTTCACAGCTGCAGTTCAGCCACATCGGCCTGTACGTGACCGAGCTTTCGCGCATGGCGCGCTTCTACAAAGAGGCCCTGCACTTCACGCAGACCGACGCGGGCGACCTGGGCGCCGTGCAGCTGATGTTCCTGAGCCGCGATCCGAACGAGCACCACCAGCTCGTGCTGGCCACGGGTCGGCCGGCCGACATGGCCTTCAACGTGGTCAACCAGATCTCGTTCCGCGTGCCCGACCTGGCGGCGTTGCGCGGCTTCCACGACCGGCTGCTGGCCATGGGAGCCAGCAACATGCACCCCGTCACGCACGGCAACGCCATCTCGGTCTACTGCCGAGACCCCGAGGGCAACCGGCTCGAGCTGTTCATGGACACGCCCTGGTACTGCGACCAGCCGCTGCGCGAGACCATCGACCTGGCCCGGCCCGACGCCGAGATCCTGGCCCAGGCCGAGGCCATCGCACGCCGCCACCCCAAGTTCATGCCACGCGCGCAATGGCAGGCCGAGGTGGCCCGCCGGATGCAGGAGGACCAGCGTGGCTGAACCGGTGCCGCTCTACGACGTGGCCATCGCGGGCCTGGGGCCCACCGGCGCCATGCTGGCCAACCTGCTCGGCGCCGCCGGCCGCTCGGTGCTGGTGCTGGAGAAGGAGACCGGCGTGTTCCCGCTGCCGCGCGCCATCCACTTCGACGGCGAGGTGCTGCGCGTGCTGCAGTCGGTCGGTCTGCGCGACGAGGTGCTGGCCATTGCGCGGCCCGGCACCCAGGGCATGCACTTCGTCAACGCAGCAGGGCAGACCATGCTGATCCGCGGCGGCACGGCCGCGCTGGGCCCGCATGGCGGCGCCAACAACTACTACTTCCACCAGCCCGAGCTGGAGGCCGTGCTGCGCGCGGGCCTGGCGCGCTACCCGCAGGTGGATGTGCGCCTGGGCCACGAACTCGCGGCCATCGCCACGCAGGACGACAGCGCCCTGCTGCAGGTGCGCCATGCCGGCGGCACCGAGACCCTGAGGGCGCGCTACGCGGTCGGCTGCGACGGCGCGCGCTCGCCCGTGCGCCAGCACATGGGCAGCCCGCTCGTCGACCTGGGCCTGCGCCAGCCCTGGCTGGTGTTCGACGTGCTGCTGCGCCAG
This sequence comes from Pseudorhodoferax sp. LjRoot39, assembly GCF_964253035.1. Taxonomy (NCBI): domain Bacteria; kingdom Pseudomonadati; phylum Pseudomonadota; class Betaproteobacteria; order Burkholderiales; family Comamonadaceae; genus Pseudorhodoferax; species Pseudorhodoferax sp. LjRoot39. The sequence continues at coordinate 5,784,797 of NZ_CAXUQL020000001.1, forward strand.
CCCGTGGACCTGCCCGACCACACCGTGCAGTACTGCGACCCGCGCCGCCCCATGACCTACTGCAACGTGGTGGGCGCGCGCCGGCGCTGGGAAATCATGGTGCTGCCCGACGACGACCGCGCCGCGCTCGTGCAGCCCGCGTCGCTGTGGCGCCTGGTCGCGCCGTGGGTCACACCCGAGCAGGCCAAGCACGAGCGCGCGGCCATCTACACCTTCCACTCGGTGATTGCCGAGGGCTGGCGCGCGGGCCGGCTGCTGCTGGCCGGCGACGCCTGCCACCAGACCCCGCCCTTCCTGGGCCAGGGCATGTGCGCCGGTATCCGCGACGCGGCCAACCTGGCCTGGAAACTGGACGCGGTGCTTGCCGGCCGCGCGCCCGAGGGGTTGCTGGACACCTACGAGTCCGAGCGCAAGCCCCACGTGCGCGCGCTGATCGAACTGGCCGTGCGCCTGGGCGGCATCATCCAGACCACCGACGCCGCCGAGGCGGCCGCGCGCGACGCGCGCTTTGCCGCCGGCCGGCCCGAGGTCTTCGAGCTGCCGCCGCAGCTGCTGGGCGCGGGCGCCTTCGATCCGCAGGGCCAGGCCGTGGCCGGCCGGCCCTTCCCGCAGCCGCGGCTGCGCGACGGCCGCCTGCTCGACGAGCTGCTGGGCCGGCGCAGCGCCGTGATCGGCCGGCGCGATGCACTGCAGGCCGCGGCCCCGGCCACGACCGAGCGCTGGCGCCGCAGCGACGCCATCGTCATCGACCAGCCCGAGCCCGGCATCGAGGCCTGGCTCGACGCCCACGACGCCCAGGCCGTGATCCTGCGCCCCGACCGGTATATCGTCGGCGTCGCGCGCACGGGCCCTGAACTGGATCGCATCTCGCAATACCTTCCCGTCGCGCCATGAACCACTCAACGGGAACCTGCCTTGTCGGAATCCTCTTCGTCCAGCCTGGAGCGCATGCTGGGCGTGCTCGACCTGTTCGACGACACCCACCTCACGCGCAGCGCGGAAGACATCGCCACGCTGCTCGACGTCTCCCTGCCCACCAGCTACCGCTATGTCCGCCTGCTGCTGCAGGCCGGGCTGCTGCAGCGCGTGGAGGACTCGCAGTACGCGCTGGGGCCGCGCATCATCCTGCTGGACCACTACATCCGCGGTGCCGACCCGGTGTTGCAGACCGGCCTGCCGGTGCTGCGCGAGCTCGTGGCCGCCACCGGCTTCGACTGCGTGGTGACCGGGCTGTTCGGCACCCAGGTGCTGGACACGCACCGGGAGATGGGCGGCGCCCCCGCCACGCTGGCCTATGGGCGCGGCCGGCCGCGGCCGCTGTTCCTGGGCGCGGCGCCCAAGGTGCTGCTGGCCAGCTTCGGGCCGGTGGCGCTCAAGAAGGTGTTCGAGTCGCAGCATGCCGAAGCCGTGCGCGCCGGCCTGCCGGCGGACTGGAGCGACTTCCGGCGCAGCTTCGCGGCCATCCGCAAGGCAGGCCACTATGTCTCGCGCGGCGAGCTGGAACCGCAACTCGTGGCCGTGGCCGCGCCCATTCCCAAGCCCGATGGCGGCGCCTGGGCTGCCATCTCGCTGGTGTTCGAGTCCTCGCGCCTGGCGATCGTCGACCTTGACAAGCTGGTCCGACTGGTCACCGACGCCGCCATGCGCATCGGAGGTCGGTTGGGCTGAACCCTCCCACCCCTCCCCTCGATAAGGAACTTCCGTGAAACTCATCAGCTACCAGACCAACGGCCAGGACAGCTACGGCGCCGTCGTCGGCGAACGCGTCGTCGACCTGCGCGCCGTCTTCAGCGCGCGCGCACCCGACCTCAAGACCTTGATCGCCGCCGACCTCGTCGACGAAGCCCGCGCGGCACTGGCCAGCGCCAGGGCCACGCTGCCGCTCAGCGAGGTCAAGCTGCTGCCCGTCGTGCCCAACCCCGGCAAGATCTTCTGCATCGGACTGAACTACGGCGAGCATGTGCGCGAGACCGGCAAGCAGGTGACCGAGAAGCCCGTGATCTTCCTGCGCGTGGCCGATTCGCAGCTGGCCCATGGCGAGGACATCGTGCGCCCGCGCGTGTCCGAGCGGCTGGACTACGAGGGCGAGATCGCCATCGTGATCGGCCAGGGCGGCCGCCACATCGCCGAGGCCGATGCCTGGCAGCACATCGCCGGCTACAGCTGCTACAACGACGGCAGCGTGCGCGACTGGCAGCTGCACACCTCGCAATGGGCGCCGGGCAAGAACTTCTGGCGCACGGGCGGCTTCGGCCCCTGGCTGGTGACGGCCGACGAGATTGCGCCCGACCGGCAGATGACGCTGGTGACGCGCCTGAACGGCCAGGAGATGCAGCGCGCCACCACCGACATGATGATCCACAGCATCCCGCGCCAGATCGCCTACATCTCGGCCTTCATCCCGCTGGAGCCGGGCGACGTGATCGTCACCGGCACGCCGGGCGGCGTGGGCAACAAGCGCACACCGCCGGTGTTCATGAAGCCCGGCGACGTCGTGGAGATCGAGGTGGACGCCATCGGCGTGCTGCGCAACGGCATCCGGGACGAATGAGCGCGGAGCAGCTGCTCGCACTCGAAGAGCGGCGCCGCGCTGCCATGCTGGCCGGCGACCTGGGCGCGTTGCGGGCGCTGCTGGCACCGGACCTGCGCTACACCCACTCCACGGGCGCCTGCGACACGCGCGACAGCCTGCTGGCCATGCTGGCCGGCGGGCAGATCGCCTACCGGCAGCTGGCCTTCACACCGCTGGCCGTGCAGTGCACGGCGGACGCCGACACCGTGAGCGGCGAGATGCATGCCGAGGTGCTGCGCGACGGCGTGCCGCGCGGCGTCGCGGCCCGCTACCTCGCCGTGTGGCTGCAGCGCGCAGGCGTGTGGCAGCTGGCGGCCTTCCAGGGCACCGCATTGCCGCCGCGCTGAACGCTCAGAACGTCGCCTGCGGCAGGTCCTTGGGGCCGAACACCAGCGACACACGCGCCTCGTCCGGGATCGGCGGCATCTGCGCGTTCAGCGCCTCCCAGGCCGCACGCAGTTCGGCCAGCTGCGCGGGTTGGCGCGCGGCCTGGTTGGCCCGCTCGCGCGGGTCGGCCACCACGTCGAACAGGAACTCGTTGCCGTCCTGGCGCAGGTACTTCCAGTGGCCGCGCAAGAGCGCGCGCTGGCCGCGGTGCTTCATGCGCCAGAACAGGTCACGCTCGGGCACCGGCGCGGCCGGGTCGGCAAAGTGCGGCAGCAGGCTCTGGCCGTCCAGCGGGTAGTCCGGGTGCGGCGCCACGCCGGCCGCATCCAGGAAGGTGGCGGTCCAGTCCATGGTCAGGTTGGGGCGGTCGCTCACGCCGCCGGCCGCGATGCGCGCGGGCCAGCGCGCCAGCAGCGGCACGCGCAGGCCGCCTTCGAGCAGGTCCATCTTGCCGCCCACGAAAGGCCAGTTGTTGGAGAAGCGCTCGCCGCCGTTGTCGCTCGTGAACACCACCAGCGTGTTGTCCGCCAGGCCGCGCCGCGCCAGCGCGTCCAGCACGGCGCCGATGCCCTCGTCCATCTGCGTGACCATCTTCTGGTAGGTGGCCAGGCTGCCGCCGTCCAGGTGCTTGAGGCCGGCGCCGATGCGCATGGACTCGGCCGCGTCCTCGCGCGTGAGCCAGGGCCAGTGCGGCGCGCTGTAGTGCAGGCTCAGCAGGAAGGGCTGCTCCGCGCTCTGGCGCTCGATGTAGTCCGCCGCCTGCGCGCTGAGCAGGTCCGTGAGGTAGCCCTCGCGGTGGATCTCGGTCTCGTTCTCCCACAGGTCGTGGTTGCCGCGCGGGTCCAGGTGCGAGAAGTAGTCGGCCCCGCCGGCATGGAAGCCCCAGAACTCTTCGTAGCCCGACAGGCGCGGGCCGAAGTGCGGTGGGTAGCCCAGGTGCCACTTGCCGACCAGGGCCGTGGCATAGCCGGCATCCTTCAGCAGCGAGGGCAGCGTGGGATGCGCGGGCGGCAGGCCCAGCACCTTGTCGCCATGGGCCGCGGCCAGCGGCTCCTCGGCCGCGCCGCGCAGGCGGTACTGGTAGCGGCCGCTGACCAGCGCGAAGCGCGTGGGCGAGCAGACGGCCGAGTTGGCATAGCCGCGCGTGAAGCGCAGGCCCTCCGCGGCCAGGCGGTCCAGCCGGGGCGAGACATCGATGGGCTGGTTGGCGGCATCGCGCGCGCCGGTGCAGCCCAGGTCGGCATAGCCCAGGTCGTCGGCGAGGATGAAGATCAGGTTGGGGCGCTTGTCTGGCATGCGCGGGACTCTACGCCAAGCGCGCCGACACCATCTGCATGGACGGCGGGCTTTCGGGGCGTGCCCAACCCGCGCTCATTTGCGCGGCTTGGCCTGCCGCTCGAACTTGCGCCAGTAGGTGAAGGTGTCCTGGTGCACTTCCAGGTCCAGTTCGGCCACGCGGGCCTGCAGCCGCTCCTGCACGTCGGCCACGGCCTGGTTGTAGATGGCCGGGCCGATCTCCTCAAGGAAGAAGCCCAGCAAGCCGCCCGCGGCGATGTTGCCGATGGGCTCGTCCATGCTTTCGCGGAAATAGCGCTCGATAGAGGCAATGGCCTCCTTGCGCACATCCTTGGACAGTTCGATGGCCATGGACCGGGCCGCTCTCAGGCCGGTTTGACGCGGTACACCGCGCAGAGCTTGTTGCCGTCCGGGTCGCGCACATAGGCCAGGTGCATGGCGCCCATGCCTCCCTCGCGCAGGCCCGGTGGGTCTTCGATGGAGCGGCCGCCGTGCGCCACGGCGACATCGTGGAACTGCTTGACCTGCTCGGGCGAGCTGCACTTGAAGCCGATGGTCCCGCCGTTGGCGCAGGTGGCCTCTTCGCCGTTGATGGGCTGGCTCAGGCCGAAGCTGCTGCCGTCGTGGCGGTAGAACAGCCGCACATGGCCCGAGGCCGCGACATTGCGCATGGCCTCGCCGGCGCCCAGCACGCCGAGCACGGCGTCGTAGAAGCGCTTGGAGCGGTCGATGTCATTGGAGCCAAGCATCACGTGGTTGAGCATGGGGAACGGAGAGGGTTGAGGGGGTGGCGATGGTACGGCGATCGGCGGCGCGATCCTGAGCCGCGCGGGACGGCCACGTTGCGCCGGCCTGTGCGCTGAAACGCGGTGCACGCATGCCGCAGCCCCTTCTCCTCGGTCGTCGATCAGCTGCGTTGGCGGCCACCGGCCTGCCTGGGCCTGGTGCCCACGCGCCTGTCAGGCGCAGCCCCCCAACTGGCTCGCCAAACCCGTGGTTCACGAACTCCGAGAGCCTGGGTCGATGGGACTGGCCTGAGTTTGTCCACCCCAACGAAAAACGGGCTACATCTTGCGATGTAACCCGTTGATCCATTTCTTATTTTTGGTCGGTGTGAAAGGATTCGAACCTTCGACCCCTTGCACCCCATGACTGCGATGGAACGCGTCCAAGGCCTTGAGCCGGCAGACCTTTCGCGCCCGGGCGCTGACAAACCGATGGGCTGAAATCTGCCCGGACTTAGACCAGCATCCGAGGGAGAAATGCGCGTTTGTCAGCGCCTTCCCGCCGGCCGATTTGGCCGTCCGCGCCGCCCTGCCAACAATGTCGAGCACCTTGGGGGACCGACATGGACAACGACGCATTCGAGTACCTAGCGATCAGGACGGAACCGGAACAGTACTGCGGCCGGCCAGACGAGCCGAGCCACTACATCCACGAAGTGAGCGGCAAGGTCGTCCTGATCGACGAGTCCGACAGCGTGTCCAAGGAGGTCGGCGAATACGCCTGCTCGTTGATCGACGCTGACGCCGCAGACCTGAACGGCGTCAGCCCGTTCGACGTTTACGACACGACCCAAGCCACCTACAACGTCTACTACGCACTGTTTGACGAACTTGGGGCGAACGCCAGGGTGAAGAAGGCGCTTGGCGGTGCTGACCTGCTGTGGTCGCACAACCTGTTGGTGATCGACAGGCTGATCATCTACCCGGCGTTCCGCGGCCAAACGATCGGCCTGCGCGTTCTGGCCATCCTGCTGCAGCGCTACCAGCACGTTGCCGAGTTTGCCGCACTGAAGCCCTTTCCTCTGCAGTTTGAGGGAGGGATGGACGCCGATGAAGCCGCGAGCCTCGGCCTCGCGGGCTTCACGTGCACGTTGGACTACGGGAAGCGCCGGCTCGCTCGCTACTATGCAGGCGTCGGCTTTACGAAGTGCCGGGGCTCAGACTTCATGGTGCGCTCGGCGGAGCACCGCCTCGAGCCGAGCCACTACATCCACGAAGTGAGCGGCAAGGTCGTCCTGATCGACGAGTCCGACAGCGTGTCCAAGGAGGTCGGCGAATACGCCTGCTCGTTGATCGACGCTGACGCCGCAGACCTGAACGGCGTCAGCCCGTTCGACGTTTACGACACGACCCAAGCCACCTACAACGTCTACTACGCACTGTTTGACGAACTTGGGGCGAACGCCAGGGTGAAGAAGGCGCTTGGCGGTGCTGACCTGCTGTGGTCGCACAACCTGTTGGTGATCGACAGGCTGATCATCTACCCGGCGTTCCGCGGCCAAACGATCGGCCTGCGCGTTCTGGCCATCCTGCTGCAGCGCTACCAGCACGTTGCCGAGTTTGCCGCACTGAAGCCCTTTCCTCTGCAGTTTGAGGGAGGGATGGACGCCGATGAAGCCGCGCGCCTCGGCCTCGCGGGCTTCACGTGCACGTTGGACTACGGGAAGCGCCGGCTCGCTCGCTACTATGCAGGCGTCGGCTTTACGAAGTGCCGGGGCTCAGACTTCATGGTGCGCTCGGCGGAGCACCGCCTGCCGTTCTAGCGGCCCACAAGACGCCGGCCGGCTGGTTCGACGTGATGCTGCTGGCCAACCGGTCGGGGCGGGTGCAATGGATCGGCCGCAACGATGCTGCTTTCTCACGAGGACCTCGCGAAAGATGAGGGGATAGACCTAGAGATTTGCCCCCGTTCAACCCAACAGCCTCGCGGCGGTGCGTGCGAGCCACGTGCGAACGCTCCGCGCTCAAGCTGAAGGCGGGGTCGGCCTGATCCAGTGCACCCACAAGCCGCGCAGCCTCGCAAGGCCGTAGATCGCCGACAGCGCGAAGATGCCCCACTGCTCGGCCTTCCAACTGGCCCAGAACCAGAACTGCGTGCCGACTAGGCGGAACACCGATGCCCAATGGGTGACGGCGCTGCTGCGCTCCTGGGAGCACCAGCTGCCACTGCCACCAGCGGCTCGGACCGCAACAGCAGGCGGGTGATCAGGTCGGGTTGCCCTTGGAGGCATACCGCTTGTGATCGTCCGAACCTGGCCTCGCGGGCGCGCTGTTGCTCGGGACATACGTCTGCCTCATCGCGCTGTTCACGTATGACCTTGCCACAACAGTCGTAGCCGGCGAGGGCGCCACTTCAGGGGTGCTTGCGATGCGGTCGTTCATGCGGGAAGCCTTTACGTTGTCTGTGCCCCAGAGTACACCAGTGCAGCGACACGTTGACGTGGAATTCAACATGCCGCTTTGGCAGGCAACCTGCTTGGTCTGTTGTCCTACGAAATAAGCATGTGCTCCTGCGGCGCAGCTGCCTACCGGACGAGCGTTCTGAGAAAAAGGCCCTGAAGCGTTTCCGCCACAGGGCCTGTTAGGCACCAGCCAGAGCCGGCGAGGAGACAACTATTGCCGTCTTGGTGCAACACGTGCACCACCATAACGTCCTAGAAACGGTCCTGGACATTCTGGTGGCGCCGCAGACCTGGTCCGTGCACCAACGTGGCCAAATTCATGGGACGTGACATCTGATGCACATCGCATGCCAGCTTTCGATGGGAGAGGTCATCCGCGCAGACAAAATGTCAACGATCTTCAAAGCGCAACTCCGCATCAAGTGGCGCATTCCTGCCGCGGTAGCAGGCCATGAGCGCTGATTCGAGTGCGCCATCCAACGCCTCGGCGGCTACAAGCTCCATGGGCGCAGGCTCATGCAGCGGCGCGAGGCCGCTGTCTCCCCACGCTGCGCGCGCTTGATCGCCTGCGAATGCCTCTTCCGGGGTGACACCTGCCCGCGACAGGAACAGCAAGGCAGCAGCCAGGCCGCGCTCGGCCTCTTGCGGCGTCGCCCGAGGAGCATAGAAATGCAAACGCATACCGTTCATGGCTTCGCCTGGCTGACAAGCTCGCGGATCTGGAACTGCGCGTGGCACTGCGGAATGCATTGATAGCACCCGTCCACTTGGCCGAAAAACATGCGCGCGGCTCTCAGCGCCTCGTCGCAGTATTCATACAGTCCGAGCAGTCGCGTGAACTTCAGTGCAGGCCACCCTGGACACCCGTCAAGGTGAACGATGTGGCTGCCGTTTTCGTCCTCATCAAGGGAAACGCAGAACTGGTGCATCGCCGCAAACTTCCGTGCAAAAAAGGAAGTTTGCCGAGTCCCCTGCGATCAAAAGACCGCACCGGCGCCGGCAGTCGGCTGCCGCTGCCTTCGGTCAGCCGGATGTCAATTTCCGCCAACTCAACCAGTAGTCCCACCATCCCAAATGCCACTCGATGCGCAAAAGTGTGTCGGCGGGTTCGGTGAAGGGATTGGCTTCCCAGAAAAGACCAAGCCTTGCGGCATGTGCCCCGCCATTTCGGGCCGCAATACATGCAGCGAGGGAGTGCATTGATTCAGCATAAGCGAGGCGGCTCCGACGCAGAAATTCCCGGTGACGGGCAAAGACGCCCCCGTCTGAGCAGTTCTGGCAGTTACGAGCCAAGTCATCACCGGCCAACACGAATGTCGTGACATAGATCACTGATCCGACAAGCATCGGTGTTTACCCTTGGAGCCATGAAGCAGATCAGGATAACGAGCCATGTCGAGCGCCCGCCCAGCAAGGGGCAGCAGTTCGTCTGCGAATGGATGGAAGCCTCGCTGATGAACCGCTGGCTTCTGAAGATCAGGCTTGCCGAGGCGCTGGCGGCCCACGGCGAGGGTAGCCACTGGGTAGAGACTCGAGACAAAGAACAGGCGCGGGAATCCGTGGCCGCGTAAGACCGGCGAGGCGGCGCCAAAGGCTGGCCTGCGCGCGCTCCATGGCCTTCGCAGGGTGCACCCCAGCCCTAAAGAGACGGTCCTGCGGGCTGCGTGCGGCACATAGCGGCGAACGCATGGCATACGACTGCGGTGCGAGCATCGTGCCAGTAGGTTGACCCTGTATTGCGGCCGGCGTCAGACCCCTGCGCAATGGACCAGGCCGGCCAGGCTGGAACGCCCAGAAGTCTTGGCCAGCCTGGCTGCTCAAACTACTTGGCAGGCGCTGTGGACTTCATCTCGCCGACGCCACCCTTCTTGTCGGCCTTTTCGCCATCCGCTTCGGGCGAGGGTGTGGGAGCAGCCTTGCGGTCTCCGGTCGATGCGCGGCCCGTCGTGTCAGCCGACCCGGTCGCCGGCTTGCGTTCTGCCGGCACGCGGGCCTTCTCGCCCGTCGTTTCCGTTGTGGGGGCAGGTGCCATGCCGCCGGACGGGGCTGCACCGCTCTTGCCCGAAGCGCTGCTTCCGGCCATGTCGGGCCGCGGGCCTGCAGGTGCAGTGCCCTTTTCTCCATTGGCTTGAGCAGACGGAGCAGGCATGCCTGTCGTGTTGCTCTGCGCGAATGCAGCCATGCTTGCGGCTTGTGCGATCACGATGCCCGTTGCCAAAAGAAGCTTCTTCATTTCATGTCCTTCAAAGGTGATCCGCTGCGCCGAGTAGCGCTGCCTGGAACACCTTCAGGCTAAGAAGCTGGCTGGGGCGAAGCGGTAGGACAGAAGGCAGTTGGAACGCAAGCGGCCGATCATCATGCATGTCCCCCCACCAAGGTGACTCCCATCGAGCCCAACAAGGCGACGGCCGGATGGAACACACCCGACCGTCTGACCATGGCATGCCCGTTTCTTAGGAGATGCATGCCGTGGCTGAGGAAATTATCTGGATCCGCTCAGCGATGCATATCCCATGATCACGGGATGTTCGCGATTCGTTCGAGATGATGCTTCCTACAGAGTCTACCGAGCTGGGATGACGGCGCAGAAGCTGTGTTCTGAAAAAACTTGCGTGTCGTATCAGCAAGCATTCGAACACTTCTCATGAGCTGCAACATCTCAATCAGAGCCTGGGTTTTCGACCACGCCATCAGGACCGCACAAAGCAGGTCCACCACCCAACGAAGCAACGGGGGGCGGTGAAACAGTGCACGCAGATCTAGTACGCGATCTCACCCTCCGCAAGTTGCCCGCCCTCTTCGACGACCCTTCCATCATCGAGAAGATCCGCGAACTGCACACGGCTGGTTCGGTCGTTGCCACCCTCCCGGGACTTGGCGAATCCCCGCAATGTGCTGCCGTAATGGCTGTTGCTCCCACGGTGCGCGCCGCAGAGGAGGCCAAGAGCCTGACCCGGGCACACTTCGTTGGCGGCCCCAAGCACGGCGAACACCTCGACCTGCAGGAACTGGCACCCGTCATTGGTTTTCCGCCGCGCCTGGCAGGTCGTGGCCGTGTGCTCTATCACTTGAAGCGCGGCAGGCACTTCGGCAAGTCTTGGGTGATGTACGTTTTCGAAGGGACACCAGACCGAATGCTGCAACTGGCTGCCGAGCGACTGGATCGAGACGGCATCCGTAGCAACTAGGGCGAGGCAGTCTCACCAGATCCCAGGCAACAGCTGGCGAATCAGCTGCGCGCCGGCCTCAGGCGGGATCAGCATGGCCTGCCGGCCGCAGACGTAGGCAGTGACGCCCCAAGCGAAGACCGTCAGCAGCACCAGCAGCACCATGGGCACGACGCGGCCCAGCGCCACCCTCAGGCGGCGGCGAAAGCGGCGGCGCGTCATAGCGCCCCCATCCCCGTATCGTGCTCCTTGGGCCTGTCGTGCCGACTTGATTCGATCAGCTCGACGCCGATGCTCAGCAGCAAGTCGCGCAGATTCAGCCAGTCTCGCTTCGTGATCTTGCCCCGCGATTCGTCGTTGGTGGCCGCACTCAGGAATGCGCGCTTGCCGCCGTCCATCAACTGGATGTGGATGCTGCTGGCAAACTTGTTCCTCTGCTCGTAGCTGTCGCCGGGCAGATAGCGCCGGGCTGTCATGGACGTGATCTCCAGGTGCCAGGTCATCGCGGCCATGCCTCCACCAGGCCGGCGCGCTTGGCCCGCTCGCATCCGTAGGCCCTGATCCACTCGACCGACCACATGGCCAATTCCTGGGCGCTGGTGCCCTCGGCAAGGTCAGCCGGCGTTGCGCAAGGCATCGTCAGCACCACAGGCGGCGGGTCGATCTTCGCGGGCACAACGCGCGGCGTCGTTGAGCAGGCGGACAGCATCAGCAGGGACAGGGCAGGCAGCCAGCGGTTCGGTGACAAGTTCGATCTCCTTGATGGTCTTGGTGATGAAGCGGTCCCGGTAGACCGTCTGAGTGACGACGCGCTGCTCGACCTCGGCGGCCCTGCTCCTGTTGGACTCGCGCTGCAGTTCGGTCGCCTGCTCGCCGGCCAGCTGGTACTCGGCCAGGGCCTGGCGCGCCTGCGCGGTCTGCGCGCGCTGGTGCAGCAGCAGGCCGGCCAGCACCAGGGCGGCGATCCCGAGAACAGCGATCGCGGGGTTTCGGATGTCGGGCATCAGCCCCACCAGATCCACAGCGGCGCCCGCGCGCGGCGGCCGAGCGCCGACAGCCAGCGCGGCACCCTCATGGCGCCAGCAGGCCGGCCGAGAAGTGGCCGTCCCTGCCCCACTCCGCGCACAGCTCGCGCGTGGTGTCGCGGCGGTCCACCAGGCCTGGCAACCGAGTCCGTTGGCCGGAGACCGTGCCGTACACCCAGCGAGGCATCTGCGCGCACGCGCCGGCCAGGTCGCCAGCGTTCGCCAGGCGCTGGATCGTGGTGCCGTCCAGGGCGCCCGCGCCCAGGTTGAACACCATGTCGATGAACGATGCGCGCACCCAGGCGTTGTACGTGTCCCAGTACCGGAGCCGGGCCTTGGCCTGCTTCTCCGCGTCCCGGTAGCGTGGCAGTTCCAGGCGCTTGCAGTCCTCGCGCGTGTACGTCCGACCGGCCACGACATCCGGCCCGGTGATGCCGTTGCAAACGGTCAGGGGCTGCCCGCGGCCCAGCCGGTCCACGTACGGCGTGCCGATGTGCCGGCCGCTGCTTTCGAAGTGCGCGCCCAGTTCCATGGCGAGCAGGACCTCGGCGCTGGGCTGCTGGCTGGCGACGTAGGCGGTGCCGCTGGCCAGGGCCACACTGGCGGCCACGGCCAGCAGCCTGTTGCGCAGCACCGCGTTCAATCGTCCTCTCCCAGCGGCAGCAGGTCGGTATCTGTGCGGTGTCCGCCGAGGATGCGCTGCATGCGTGCGGTGTGCTCGCGCTTGGCGCGGCGGCGGGCGTCCCACTTGAACCAAGCATTTAGCGCGAAGCCTGCAACGGCGACGACGAAGCCGGCCCAGCCCAACAGGTCACTCGACAACGCCGTACCGCCGACGAGGGATACACCGGCACCGGTGTACATACCCTTGGACGCGGCGGCTGCAGCGGCCACCTCGGCCTCCGCGCTGCGCGGAGCAAGGAGAGCCAGGACCGCAGCAGCAGCGGCCGACAACTTCTTCTTCATGGGAGCCTTTCGGGCAAAAGAAAAGCCGCCTCGGTGGGCGGCTTGGATGGGGAGATCGGTGCGCGAGCTACGGGAGATCGAGCGCCGGCATCATGGCCAGCGCTTCGGCATCGGTCGGGAACGACGCGGCGCCGGCTTCGACCTGCGCGAGGTGCGCGTAAGCCTGCGTCCAGACTGCTGAGCGCCAGGCGAAGAAGGCGTCGGCCTGGGCTGAGAACACCGGGTTCGGGTCGCCGCGGTAGGTGATGGCGGTCTTCAGGTCGTCGTAGCCAATCGCCTGCGCCGCGATGTCCATGGTCCGCTGCAGCAAGTCGGTCAGATGCTTGCGCATCTCTACGGCCGACAGGGCCGGAGCGACCCAGCCGGGCGCCTCAACGTCGAGCACGTGCCGATCCGACGGTGCCGGGCCGAAATCCAGCACCGCCCCGTCGATGTACAGGCACTGTGCAGGGTCGTACCGGCGATCCACAAACTTGAGCGTGCCGCCCAGCATGGGCCGCTGATCCTCGCCGCTGACATAGGTCTGCAAGATCCGCCGGCCGGAGAACTCGATCCAGTAATGGCTCATCGCTGGCCGCCTTCCAGGGTGATGGTTGAGCCGTGAACGATCGAGGAAGCATCCAGCCGCCGAACGGAATACACGTTCCAACCGGCGATCGGACTCGGGTCGATGGCATCGATCGGGATGCTTTGCCGCAGGATCAAGGTATTTGCGTTTGAAACGGACACCGTCACCAAGCTCAACACCTCGCCAGTGGAGTCTTTGTAGATCCCCAGCGTGGACGATGGGCCGTTGTTGTCTGAGTACGACTGCATGGTCAGGTTGACCACGCCGCGGATGACCACGCCAGAGCTGCCCGCCGCCATCGTGACCCCCTGCGCGACAAGGTACGTCGAGCTGGTGGCCCCGCCCTGGGCGAATCGCTTGGTGGTCACCGCCCCACCGGCGATGTTCAGGGTCGAGACGGCGTTGATCGTGTCGGCCGTGAAGGCCCCGCGCAGCAGCAGCTGGCCCGTGTTGATGTTGTAGCGCAGGAAGTTGCCTGCGCCTGCGTCATCGCCGACGTAGAAGCCGCTGTTTGGGCTGAGCTCGACGCGACGGCCGGCGCTGAGCATGTACAGCGACTTGCCGTCCAGGTCGATGGTCATCCGCCCGTCGGCCGACACCATGCGGCCGTACACGACCAGGCCCAGGTCGCGAGACAGCGCGCCCAGGCTGGATGTCCGGATGCCGGACTCGTCTATGAGCGTGCCAACGCCGGCCGCCGCGTACTCGGACAATGCCGTCTGATAGGCGCCGGCAGCGGCCAACATCGGCTGCGTCAACCATGCGTAGCTGTTGCCACCACCTGGATGGGTCGGAAACTTGCGCAGGAAGAAGCGGCACGATGCCGAGGAGGCCGGGCACGTCACGAAGCCGCCGAGGCGCTTGTAGCCCGACAGCGCTACGCCGCCCCCGTGGGTGGCCGCGTTCATTTCCGACGCATTCCACTCCCCGAGGTAGGTGCCCCCCGCATCGTAGAAAGCCACCATGACGTAGGCCGTGCAACGGTGCGCCGCGGTGTACCCGGAGAACTGGTAGCGCTTGCCACCCTCCACCGGGATGGACTCGGTGTACCACTGGGCCACCAGATTGGCGCCAGCGTTCACCTCATTGGGCTGGTGGATGCACAGGGCGTGCCCCCCTGCTGGGCGCCAATTCGCATCTGGATAGTCCAGGGCGAGCACGCACGCCGTACCGATGTTGCCGTTGTCGGCAAACCATCCGCTGTCGGTCACCAGCACCGAGTTGGGGATCAAGTTGGCACTGACGCCGAAGGCGGCCTTGTCAGCCGTCAGCGATCCGGTCTTGACGTGCCGCCCCTCGATCTCGTCGCCCCGGATGTGGGTGCCGCGGATCTGGTCGGCGCCGACCATTCGCGCCATCACAGTGCCGTCGATGAACATGTTGCCGTTCAGACCGAACGACGGCACGCCATTGATCAGGCCGGCCACGAACCCATACTTCACTTCGCCGGTGGCCTGGTATGCCCAGGCGAACTTGTGGCTGAGCACCACAAAGTCCGACGTGGCACCGTCGGTGCCCAGGCGGATGCCAGCGACCAGGTTGCCGGCCTGCACGCTCACGGTGTAGCTGGCTGCCACCTTGCCATCGAGCGTGGCGAGCGCCTGCGAGGTCGTGGCCACGCTGGCGCCCAGCACCAGCGCGCTCGCGCTGCGCTTGCGCACATCGGGCTCGGCCACCCACATCACCTGCCCTGCAGGTGCCACATCGCCGATGGCGAAGTGCCCGGCGAACGCCACCGCTCCAGCCGGCAGCGTCAGGGCCCCCGACAACACCTGCCAGCCGCCCGTTGCTCCGCTGTAGGACCGTGTCGTGAGGGAACCCGGGATCAAGGCATTGGCCGCATCGACCGCGAACACTTGCACGTGCACGGCACTGGACTGCGCGCCGGTCGGCGCCCACACGCTGACAGAGAAGTCCACGACCTCGCCGGGCCGAGCCTCGGCCAGCGTGGCAGCGCCGGCACCGAAGCGCATGTTGTGACCCGACCAGACGCCCGCCGCGGTGCTCTTGGTGAGCCGTAGCACACGGGCAGATGGGGCCCCAGACGGCACACCTGCGCCGCCGCGCGCGAAGTAGTCGGCCGCGATCGTCGGATCGGCGGCGTACCGCCAGCCGGCCGGATCGAAGGTCGGGTTCGTCAGCAGGTTGGCGCTGCTCGCGCTGGTGATGTTCGCCACCACCTGCTGGCGCGCCTGGGCCTCCGCGGCGATCTCGCTGGACAGAGCTTCCGCCTCGTCCTGCACCGCCGCATTGATGGCCTGCTGCTGCGCCGTCGTCACGGTCGTGGCCAGCAGGTCCACGCGCTCGGTCTGGACCTGCAGGCCGTCCTCGGTGGCCTCGATCCGGGTTGCCTGCTCCTGCAGCTGCACCGCGTGCGCGGCCACGGCCTCGCCGAGTGTGTCGTAGTCGCCGATCTTCTGCCACCAAGTGGGCGACGTGTCCGGCGCGTGGCCCACGTTGCCGTCCTGCAACGAGCGGAACAGGCCGCCGTCGTGCTTGACGATGCCGCCCTCGCTGTAGGTGGCGTCCACAACCCACTCGGCCGCGCCGGCAATGTCTGCCAGCTGCGCGTTGATCACCCCGATGTCGGCCGTGTTCGCGCCGATGGCCAGGACCGCCTCGTCCAGCCCCTCCTCCAGCTCGGCGATCGCCTCGCCGATGTCCGGCAGCGTCGTGATCTCCACGTAGCCCGGCGCCGACCGGTTGCCGCCCATGTCGATGGCCGTCACCCAGTGCATGTACACGCCCGCCGACGGCGTGCTGTAGATGTAGCCCAGCGCGTCGGTCGTAGTGCGCACGTCGGCGTCGGCATAGATCGGACCGACCCGCACTTCGTAGTGGCGCAGCGGCTGCGTGCCGGCCGAGTTGGTCCAGTACAGCTCGGCCTGCAACCCGAAGGCCTTTCCCGTCACGATCGGCTGGCTCGGCGCCTCGATCAGCAATGCGGTGGTCACCGGCACGGACTCGTCGCCCGCGCTGTTGACGTGCGACGCGAAGAAGACGTGGGTCCCGGCCTGCAGCCAGCCCAGGTTCACGCTGTCGGTGCGGCCCTCGAATGCCGGCGTCGCGGTCTCCCAGGTCGCGCCGGCCAGGCCCCTGCGGATCCGCGTGGTGGCGTAGTCCACGGCGTCGATGCCTTGGGGCGCGCTCCAGCGCAGCACGATGCCGTTCGTCTCCACGAACGCGGCCAGGCCCACCACCTCGCCGACCACCACGTTCGGGTCCACGAAGATGATGGACGCGACCGTGCCCATGCGGCCCAGGCCATCGAAGGGGCGCACCTCGACGGACCAGGTCTGATCCGATGGCACGCGCCAGGCCAGCCGCGTGCCGTAGACGTTGCTGTCGATCAGCACCAGCGGCTGGCCCACGGGCCCTGCCCACACCTGGGCGTGGTCGTAGTTGCCGGTCACGTCCCAGGTGGCCGACAGCTCGTGCTCCCAGCCGGCCCCCACCTTCACGCGCGATCGCGTGATCTGCAGGTCACTCGCGACCGGCAGGTTCGCCGTCAGCGACGAGCCGTTCGGCGCCGGGACATAGTTCCCGTTGATCACGTAGTCCCAGAACTCGGGGCCTTCGGGCACGCAGGAGATGCGCGCGCCCTTCAGATCCGCCTCGGGCTCCATGCTGACCACGCGCACCCGGTAGCCCGGCGTCGGCTTGAAGTCGTAGCACCAGAGCGTATCGTGCGCCGGATCGTCCTCAGTCGCGCCGGGCAGCGCCAGACCTGCGGGCCAGGGATCGGACAGCGTCACCTGGTCCGACGCCGCCGACAGCACCTCGACCTGGAACACCCGGTAGTCGCGGTAGCCCGGCAGCCGAACGCCGATGTAGGCCTGCGGCGTGGCCGGCACCGCCTCGTCCAGCTGCAGCACTACCTTGCCGGCCACCGTCGTCGCGGACATCAGGCGCCCGCCGTAGCCCCATTGCGTCAGGTCGTGGCTGATGGACAGCAGCGACAGGCGCCGGTAGTCCAGGTGCTCGATGTCGGCCGTGTAGCCGATGGTCTTGAACTGATACAGGCTTTGGGCGAGGTGATAGCGCGCCATGATGGCCGCGTGCGCCTCGCTGGTGACGCCTTCGCCGGTGATGCGGGCCGGGTTGAGCATCGTCGTGACGCCCGGCGCCGACACGCGCAGCGTCTGCGTCTCCCAGTTGCGGTCGCGGTCCAGGTACTGGTACTCGATGCCGTCCGCGGCGTTGCTCAGGCTGTAGGAGACCTCGAAGGAAGCCTTCAGCATGGTGGCCATGTTCGCCACGCCGGACAGCGGCTGTCCGCTGGACACGAACACCGCCGTTGGCCGGCTGCCGTCCGTCCAGCTGAACTCGCCCATGCCGGCCAGCGCCACCTCCTGGCAGAACTGCCCGAGCGACATGGCATCGGTCACCCACTTGTCGTAGGTGTAGCCGTTGGCCGTGCAGTGGAGCATGAAGGCCTTCAGGCCCTCGATGTCGATCTGCTCATCGGGCAGGCCGAAGCCGAACTGCAGTTCGCCGTTGGCATAGACGCCGCGCATGGTCTGCAGCAGGATGGCGCCAGGGTTCGACAGCCCGTTCTCGCGCGTCGTCGCCGTGGCCCACGCCGAGCCGTTCCAGATCGGCATGGGCCGGGCACGGTAGGTCGCGCGCACGGTGTCCAGGCTGCCGGAGATCTGGCCCGTGGCCTTGATCTTGATCCCGATGCGGCCCCAGTCGCTGTAGTCGGTCGGGTCGGGCTGGATGGTCCGCAGGACGTTCCATCCGATCTTGCATTGGTCCTTGCCTTCGCCCTCGTCCCAGGTCGGGGCGCCCAGGCGCACGCGGACCTCGTACTGGCCCTGTGCCACCTGGAGGGTGAAGGTCCGGCGCATGATGTCCGCCGTCGCGTTGGTCAGGGTCTCTGTCAGCGCTGGCAGCCAGTCCGATGCGCCCACCAGCCGCTGCTCAACATAGACCGTCACGTTGTTGACCAGCGTGTTGCCCTTGGGCCCGATGTCGTACAGCTGGCCCTCGAAGTCGAACTGCAGCGCGATGGCATCGGGTGAGCTGGTGCGCACGACCCAGGCCCCGTCGTTCTCCAGCTCGGCGCCCGTGATGACATCGGCGTTGCTGTACAGCGGGATGTCCTCGCTGGGCATGCCCGGGAACCCGCTGTAGAACACGGTCACATCGCTGTAGCCGCTGAGGGGCGAGTCGCCCACGGTCAGCCCCGATGCGCTGTGCACGTTGACCCCGCCAAGTAGGATCAGGCTCAGGTACTGCTCGTCCCCTTCGAACCAGGTGTAGGCCGCGCTCGCGGCATCCGGGGTGACGCGCATTTCGCCCCACAGCGTCGGGATCGGCTGGTACGGCCGCACGCTGTTGCGCTGCCCGCTCAGGCTGTAGATGGCGCGCGCAGCGGCCGAGCCCGACGCGCTTGGCACCTTGGGCGCCAGTACCTTGTTGATGAGCGCAGACCCGGCGATGACCACGCCAGCCTGAATCGCGGCCAGCGTAGCGCCCGCAGACGCCGCCACGAAGGTGCCGCCGACGGCGCCGTAGATGCCCGCCGCGATGCCGGCCGAGAAGAACGTCAGCACCGCGATGGCGATCAGGGCCACCACCTGCTTGCCGACCGAGGCGCGGCAGGCGATCAGCATGCCGTGCTTGGGGAACGTCCGAGCCCACATGGCCTGCGGCACCGTCGCCCCGGCGATGCTCACGGTCCATGCACCCGAGCGGATGCCGGGCACGTGCCGCTCCATGAACGCCGCGAGGCTCTCGCCCGGCTGCAGATCCGCCGGCACGTTGCGCTGGCCGTCCAGGGTCGCGAAGTTCGGCGTGATGACCAGGCGGCCGGATGCGTCCAGCAACTCGGCCGGCACGCCCCCAACTGCGGCCAACTCGGCGCGATTCAGTTCCATCGAAAGTACCCCATGACCGTCAGGCCCATGGCCGACAGGTCTTTGATCTTGTGCAGCGAACTGCCGCCCTGCATCCATGCCGCGGTGTGCAGCACGTAGGGCGTGTGGTTCAGAAAGAAGTACGTGCCGACGTGGCCGGCCGTGGTCTTGCCACCCTCGCGCATGAGAACCACGTCACCGTCACGGGGCTCGGCCACCTCGTGCCCCAGCTCGGAGCAGTACAGGGCGATCGCGGCGTCTTGCGCGTTGGACTCCAGCGGCCGAAGCCGCTTGCCGGCCAGCGCGACCTCGCGCCCGAACAGCTCACGCTGCACGAGCATCACGAGGTCGCCGCAGTCCATCCTCCGAGGGCAATACGGAATGCCGATGAATCGGTCGGTGTGCACGTTAGAAGATGCCGGGCAAGGTGAAGGGGTTGGCGATCTGCTTGCAGGCCGCCTGGCGCATCAGCTCATCCACGCTGGCCGTCGCGCTGGCGCTGCTGCCTGTGATCACCACGCCCGTGAGCGGCATCCAGAAGACGTGCTCATGTACGTCCGGCGTGTCGCGCGCAACGATGATCAGCCGGGCCATCGTGGTGGTGCCGGGCAGCAGCCGCTCCAGCTCGGTGCTGATGTCCCGCCCGACGTTGTCCATCACCAGCTGCATGCGCGGGGCCTGGCCGCTCACGTCATCGGGCAACGAGAACCCGAACGGCAGCGCGATGTAGGTGACGCCCTTGCTGGTGAAGTCCTGCACGTCGTTGCAGATGTGCATGGGGCCGGTGAAGCTGGGGTTGGTGACTTCCAGAAGCTCGACGTGGCCGACCGTGTTGGTCAGCCGCTGATTGCGTTCGCGGAACTGGGTCATCGCAGGTACTGCAAGGTGACATCGCGCTTGGCCAGCGCGTAGCCCGACGTGACGGGAACCAGCTTGCCGATGTTTCCGCCCTTGAAACGCACGCTCAGCAGCTGATTCGTGCGGGGGTTGAGCCAGTCGAAGAAGCCGATGCGCTTGATGGTCTGGAAGTACCAGGTGTCGAAGCTGATCGTGTCCTGCTGCTCGTAGAACATCATCGAGGCCGGGACCTCTACAACCACGCGGCTCTGCCCCACGCGCATCTTGGCCAGGCCTCGCTCCATTTCGGAGACCACGACGCCAGGGTCGAATTCCTCGCCAGCACCCTCCAGCAGGATGCAGACATAGTCCGGAAGTGCTGCCATTACGCCCCCTTGAGGACCGGATACCGGCCAGTCAGAGCGCGCGACACACTCCCGGAACCTCCGGCAATTTCGCCCGCGATCTCATCCTTGATCGCCTTCTTGATCGTGACGATCAGGTCCATACCGCCATTGGCGTTCGGCCGCTTCTCGGCGGTCACCGCCGCGCCGGCCTGGTTGTAGATGTTCACGTCGCCGAAGCTCCCGCGCGCGGTCGGAGCGAATGCCGCGCTGCTCGACCCGCCCACCCCGCCGCCTGCGTGGCTGCGCCCGCTGCGGATGGTTGACACCAGCTGCGCGAAGCCTGCTGGTCCGCCGATCTTTGCCATGTCGACCTGGTTCAGGACGCCCTCGCCCTTGTGGACAATGCCGGCCGGCTGGTACTTGCCGCCGGCACCGGTGTAGCCGCCATCAGCCCAGCCACCGCCAAACCAGCTCATGACCCCGGTCAGCAACGATCCGAAGAGGCCGCCGCCACCGGATCCTCCAGAACCGCCTGACCCCTTGGCACCGAACAGTGAGTTCACGAGCTGCTGTCCGAGCTGCTTGCTGATCAGGTTGTTGAACTCGTTGAACACCGACTTGCCGAAGTCCTTCACCGCGTCCTTGGCGCTCTTGGACCGGTCCGCCAGGTCTGCGAACAGTCCGGAGAACGAGCCCTCGAAGGTAGAACGCAGCTTGTCGTTCAGCGGGTCGATGGAGGCGTTGAGTTCCTCCATCTGCAGCTTGACTCGGCCGAAGGCCTGCTGCTGCTCCGGCGTGAGAAGGCCGAGCGCCTGCAGCCGCGTGAACTTGTCGATCTCCTGCTGCAGCAACGCGATGCGCTCGCGCCGCGCGGCCCCGGTGCGCTGCAGCGCCTCCATCTCAGTGATGGTGCCCGCCTCGCGGTCGATGGCGATACGCCGCTCGGCGTCGCTCAGGTCGCCCTGGATCAGCGAGAACTGCTGCGTGAGTTGGTTCAGCTGCGCTTGCGCGATCGCCGATTCCTTCAGCTTCGCGAGGGTGTCGAGGCCCTCCTGGTTGCCGTTGGCTTGGAACAGCTTCTTCAGCCCCTCGTTCGCCTTGTCGAAGTTCAGCGCCGCGGCCTCTGCGGTCTGGCCGCGCAGCTCCATCAGCCGCACGCTCACGTCCTGCAGCGAGTCGGCCAGATCCTTGGCGGCCTGCTTCTGCTTCTCGTCCAGCTCGATGGCAGCCAGGCCGGCGTCCTGCTGCACCTTGGCGCGCTTGGCGACCAGCTCCGCGATCTTGCCCTCGGCGTCGGCCCGGTCGGTCTTCTTGTCGGCCGCGTTGCGGTACTTCTCCAGCGCGGCAATCTGCGCGTCGTAGGCTTTGACCTGGCCGGCAGTCGCCTCCTCCAGGATGGCTCGCTGCGCGCCGTAGAAGCCCTGCACCGACAGCAGGCCCTGGCCGTTGTACAGGTCGAGCATGCGGTTGCGGTCGGCCATCAGGCCGGTTTGCTCCTGTACCAAACGTTCGAACTCCTTGAGTTCGTTGCCCAGCAGGTTCTTGGTCGCGTCGTCTCCCTTGACGGCGATCCGACCCGGCTTCGGCCGGTCCTTGGCCGGCTCGGTGCCGGGCGTGGGCGCCCTATTGGCATCCGCCACGAGCCCCGCGCGCGTCTTGCGCAGCTTCTCCAGCTCCGCCGTGGTCTCGGCCACGTAGGCCGTGTATTCCTTGAAGCCCTCGGCCCGCGGGTCCGTGGTCTTCAGCGCGCGCTGCGCCGTTGCCAAGCCGATCTCCAGGGACGAGATCTGTTCGTTCAGCTGCTCGATGGGATCGGCCGAGCCGTGCGCCAACTTGGCCAGCGCCTCGCCGACGAAGCGACTGAAATTGATGACGTGCGTGGTCGCCGAAGCCAGGAACGAGATCACCGACGCCAGCCCGGCAGTCAGCGCCGCGAAGGCCTGCTTGGTCTCCGACGAGTTCATCTGCTTCGTCAGGTCCTGGATGGACTCGGTCGCCCCTTGCAAACTCCCGTCATCGCCCGTCATCAGGCTGTTCAGGCTGTTCTGCAGCTCGGAGATCGCGCCGCCAAAGGTGTTGCGCGCGGCCTCCGCGGCGCCGCCGTACGACGACTTGAGCGCGTCCAGGATGATCTTCTGCGCCTCGGCCGTGCGGCCGGTGTCCTGCAGCTTCTTGACGAGCTTTTCCTGCTCCTCGGTGAAGCGGAAGCCCTGCTTGGACAGCGCCGTCAGGCCCTCGGCCGGCACGTCCAGCGCCTTGCCGACGGTCTCGGCGGCCTGCTCCACGGTCATGCCCATGCGGGCGGCCATGTCCACAGCGGCCTGCAGCGCTTCGGGGAACTCGTTGCCGACGACGTTGGTGTAGGACAGCAGGCGCGTCTGCGCGCGGTTGATGTCCCCATCGCTGAAGACGCCCGCCATGGCCGAGGCCATCTCGTTGAGCTCGTCGGCGGAGTAGCCCGCAGCCTCCTTCGTGCTCTTGAGCACAGCAACCAGCTGGGCCTGCTCACCCTGGGCGTCCTTGGACTCCTGGATGAACTTGGCGAAAGTCGAGCCGATCGTGATGCCGGCGAAGCCCGCAGCGATCGCGCTGCCCAGCGTGGACCATTCCCGCTCGATCTCCTTTTTTGCGCTTGGACAGCTCGCGCGCGGTGCGCGCGGCCTGGCGCTCGGCTTGGGTGGCGCCTTGCGTAAAGCCGCCGATCTTCATGATGAGGTCGATCGTGAGCGACCCCAGCGAGCGTGCTGCCATCTACTTCACCCAGGAGAAAGTGCGACCGCGAAGGAAGTCGTACGCGGCGTGGAAGGAACATCCAGCGAGGTCCGCGACCTTCTGGATCGTTGCGCCCTCTTGTCTTAGCCGTCGACCGCGTGCAACAGCTTCTGGACTTAGGACGCTCTTCGCCGCGCGCATTGCGTCGGCCGCACTCTTGACGCGGCCGGGTTCATAAGCCCCGCCGCCCTTTCCCTTGCGCGACGCCGAGATCTTGGCCCGCGTCTCTTTCGAGTGGGACCGTCCGGTGAACGGGCTGAAGTCCTTCCGCCGCGACTCGCTCATGCGGCGGCGCGAGGCCTCCGAGTGGCGGTAGCCGAGCTGCGACCCCGCGCGCGGCGCGACGTTGTACTCGGGCGCCAGCGCATCCATGGCGGCCTGCTCATACATGATGAGGTTGTCCTTGGTGCATGCGATCAGCTTGTTGAAATGAAAAGCGCCTGGTCCGTAGAGGCACCAGGCGCGTTGAAGGGGGAGGCAGTGATGGGCGCTTCGCTGCAGAGCGTTGATGTGTTCGCGCCATCGTTTGGCGAAGTCCATGGCGCTGCCCACGTAGCGCTTGCCGTTCACCACGTTGCGGATTTCGTAGATCCCGGTCTGGTGTTCAGCGGCCATTGCGTACCTCCACCGGCGCACGGAACATGCGCGCGATCATTTCCAGGGACGCGGCCGTCGGTGCGGTCGCTTCCTGCTGCTCTTCATGCGGGTCGTGATAGCGCAGGAACTTGTCCAGCGTCTCCTTGCCGCCGTTGCTGGCGTTTCGCTGCCAGTCGGAACGCCCGAACAGGAACTCAATCCGATGGCCCACGTTCAAGGTGCCGAAGCGGGCCCGGTACTCGGCCCACACCATCACCTCTTCAGCGCTCAGACGCTCTCGGGCTTCTGCGAGGGTTCGGCCGCCGATTCCGTTGAGGACGAGTTCGCAGAGGAGCTCGTCGGCGGCCGTGAGTTTTTTGCGCCACCACCCATGGCCTGGTTGATGGCCGCCAGCAGCTTGAAGCCCAGTTGCGAGTTCAGCGCGCGCGCGTTCTCGGTGCCGAGCGGGACCAGCTTGCCGGCCTCCTCGACCAGGACCATCTGCCCGATGGCAGCCGCGCGCTTGTCGGGCGAGTCGTCGGTCTGCAGGTCCATGGCCATGCCGAAGGCCATCGGCTTGACGTACACATCGATCGAGTAGTCCTCGCCGTCGTCGCCCTTCCAGTCGATGGTCTGCATGACCGGCGCGAGGTCGCGGATTGCTCCGGCCGACTTCATGCCAGCAAGGCCCTTGAGTTTCTTCATGTGATCCTTTCAGAGGGCCGACCCGCGGTGGGGCGGCCTGACACTCAGGCCGGGGTGGCCAGAACAGACGTCGGGTTCGCGCGGACGGGCATTCCCTTGCTCGCGCTGACCATGCCCGTGCGAACGTCGTACAGCGCGTTGTCGATGCCCGACGTGGTCTCCGGCGTGGTTGCGCCGCCAGCCGTGGGACCGGGGTAGCCCGACAGGTAGCTGATGCCCACGCTGGTTGGCGCCGATGCGACGCCCTCCAGCACCACGGTCACTTCGTTGCCCGCCAGCGAGGTGCTGGTCGGCACCACGGACGACGCGCCGTTCACGCTGATGCGGAAGCCAGACGGGTTGCCGCCGCCCTTCGTCGCATAGCTGCCATTGCCGCCCGTGATGGGCTGCTTGATGGTCAGCACCTGCGTGCCCGAGTCGTAGGTGTAGGTGGCCGTCTTCAGGTAGCCGCCATTGGCGTCATGCGTGCTGAAGCCGGCGCGCCATGCCACGAAGGTGGCCAGGCGCTCGGCCATGGCGCCCTGCTCGTTCAGGCTCGGCCGGTAGTGCACGCCGTCCAGCGTGTTGGGCACGTCGGTCAGCGTCGTTGCAAGGCAGACCTTCCATCCTTGCGCCTGCCGCGCCTCGACCCAGAGCTGGTCGCTGTTGCGCGTGGTGTTCAGGCCAGCGGTGACGAAGTCCGAGCCGACAGGGATGATGCCCAGCACCCAGTCCGTGTAGGCGCCACCAGGGGCAGAGGCCGTGGCCTCCTCCAACTGCGCATAGAGCTTGTCCAGTTCGGGCCAGCGAGTGGCTTCGTTCTGCGCCGCATCGCCCTGGCCGTTGTTCCAGATGAAGTTCTTGGGGCGAGCTTCGTGGATGGCTTCCTTGACCCGGTCCCAGGTGTTGCCGGGAACGTTGTAGCGCGACAGGCTGATGCCCTGGATCGCGCAATGCATCATGTAGGCGTGGCGCCCCGTGACGTTGGCCAACAGGTCGCAGTACAAGGTCTGACCGTACAGATCCGTGTAGCTCGTGGCGGCGCGGCGCAGCCAGCCCGTCCGGTGAGTGCCCAGCACGCGGTTGATCGAGTACACAGGCATGTGCTTGTTGTACGTGTTGATCTTGCCCTGCGCGCCAGCGGACACGGCGCGCGTGCCGGCGTCGTCGTTGAACTTGGCCAGGATGGACTGCCCCATCACCAGCACACCGTCGCCGATGGCGTATTGGCCCTGCAGGCGAACCGGATCGGACCAGCTGGTATCGGCCTTGCGGAAGCGGGTCTCCACGAACCAGTAGCCGGCGAGGTGCGGAACAACGAAGTTGCCGGCCCAGGGGCCGTCTGCCGCGCTCGTGGCAACATCTGCCCAGTCCTGCACGATGTCGGCGCCGGCTGCGGGGAACGCAGCCGTTATTGCGACGATGCGCGCCTGAATGGTCGTCGTGCCTGGTCCGCGCCGATTGCCCCACATGCGCAGCGCGGTGGTCGTTGCCGGCTGATTTGCAGCCGTCCACACCGTGCCAGGACGCCAGCCACAGGTGACGGCTTCGTAGACCAGCTGCGGCTTCGTCGTGGCCGGGAATGTCACTCCGACCCCGACGACGGTGCCGTGCTGCCCCGCGATCAACTCCTCCATCTTCGTCGCGTCGCCGGCCAGCGCGTTGCCTGGCCAGTAGCGGTCGCCGCGCGCAGCGTCGAACGTAAGCACGTCGCGAGCGTCGATGCCTTGAGACAGCAGGCGGGCCTGCGCCTTGCTGATCGTGCCGCCGTTGTAGACGACCACCTGGCTGATCGGTCCACCCCAGTAGGTACGGAGGTTCTGCGCGTTCTGGGTGACATGGTTCAGCATGCCGAGCACCATCGGCTTGTTGGCGATGCCAGTGAAAGCGATACCGGCGTCCAGCTCCGTCAGCGTGTTGCCCGGACCGCCACCCGGGCCGGCGTCCTGCAGGATCGGCTCATGGCCTGGGTCGCAGTCCCAGAACTTCACCACGCCGGCTTCGCAGGTGACCAAGAAGCTGTGCGCCACGTTGCCTGGCACCGCCAGCGTCGAGGGCTTGCCCACGAGCATGTACGGCTTGAGCGTGCCTGGGACCATCGTGCCGGGAGGCTGACGGTTGGTGACGCGGATGCCGTTGTCGTCGCGGGCCGTGGCGAAGGGAACGCCAGCAAAGCTGCCGTCCGACCATGGATTGGACGCACCCGATCCGAACATGCCGATGGCGAGTGCGGAGTTGCCCGTCAGCAGGGTGTCCGACTGGTCGCCGATCGAGAGCAAGCCTCCGCCCATGTTCAGTGCCGCGGAGCGCCAGTTTGTCGACAGGAAAATCGCCCAGTCGCCATCAGCGCGGAGCGTGACGTTCCCGCAGTCGATGTGGCCGTCGTTGACGGACGAGTTCTGAGCGCCAGAGAACAGCGCGTCGAACGGTGCCGAGGCCCGGAGCACGGCGCCGGCCTCGGCCACGGTCAAGACGGCCTCGCTGGACCAGTCAGAAACCAGCGAGCCGTTGACGGCGCGCACGCGCACCTTGGTCTGGTCCGCATCGATGTCCACGCCGGTCAGGGTCAGCGTGGTGCTGGACTCGCTGACATCGGCCCAGGCGCTGCCGGGAGGCTGCACCTGCCATTCCACGTCGGTGTAGGTGCCGCCGATGGACACATTGAACGTCGCCGTGCCGCCCGGGGCGATGGTCTGGCTGCTCGGGGCTGCGTCGATGGTCGGCACAGTGCCGCCGCCCGAAGCCGCCGTCGGGATGTCCTCCAGCGTCGCGACGGCGCCTGGGCCAGCCGCGTTGATGGGCGTGATCTGGTAGTCGTAGCCGGTGTTGGCCGCCAGGCCGGTGACGGTGGCGCTGGTGCTGCTGACCGGCGCGCCGAAGTTGATGAATGCGCCGGTCGAGGTTCCAAGACGGTAGGCGACCTGGTAGGTGAACGGACCCGCGCCGGTCTCCGGGGCATCCCAGGTCAGGGGCTGCGAGTTCGCGGTCGCGGTGCCGGCCGCGAGGTTGCGGACGGCGCCAGGCACCAGCGGCGAGGTCGAGCCGCCGCCGTACATGGCGACCAGCAGGGACCAAGCACCGGATGCCTTCTCGTAGACGATGCCGGCCACGGCGTCGAGCGCCAGGTCGCCGTTCGCGCCCAGGCTGGGCGCCGGCACACCGGTCGTGGCGTGCACCAGGCTGGCGTCGGCGAACAGCACCTTGGAGAAGGCGCCGATCACGACGGTGCGGCCGTGGCTGGCTGCGGCGTTGGCCGTCGGCGAGCCGGCAGAGGTCGAAAGGGACCACAGTCGCTGCACGCTGGCCGGCTCGGCCATGATCTTCAGGTCGATGCCGTCGAACCAGACCGGCAGGCCCATGGCGATGCAGGCGCGCTCGTCGGCGATGCGGTCGAGGAAGTCCTGGCGGTCCGCGAAGATCTTCTTGGTGCCGGGCACCCGGTCGCCCTGCGACCGGTTGAGGGCAGCGATGTAGCGCTGCCGACTGCCCACTGGAGTGGTGAAATCAGGCATGCGCGCTCCTTAGCTGATGTTCCAGGTGGCGGGGGTGGGCTCGGCGTGCGGGTAGTCCATGCGGAACAGGCGCCACACGAAGCTGTCCTCGTCCGCGAACGTCACGCTGGACTGCGCGGGCGACGGGCCGCCATCGGTGTTCGGACCGCTCTCGCCGGCACCGTTCCAGTCGCCCGGCGTGTTGCTCGAGTCGGTGAACGTCACGCCGGCAGCAGACACGTCCGCAGGCACTGCCACCCAGCCGTAGTTGTCGGGCGTCGTGGTGATCGTGAACTGGCCGGTCTTGGTGCCGCCGTTGCCGAACTGCGTGGCGCCGTCCAGGAACGCCTGCGTGCCGACCGTGTGCGCGTTGGCCGGGCCAACGAACCAGCGCGGGCGGTTGCCGGCCGACTTCGGGATCAGGACCTGCGTGCCGCTGATCTGGATGCCGACGGTGGACTGCACCACGCTGTTCAGAGCGAAGCTGAACGGGAACGAGGACAGGTAGCCTTCGAACAGGAGCCAGGACCGGCCCGAGGGCAGCACGAAGTCGCCGTCGGCCACCTCAGGCGGCAGGTTGATGGTGCCGTCCGGCTCCATCGGGCCATCACCCCAGCCGATGGCCCACTTGATGGTCAGGCCAAGCTGCTTGAGCTCGTACAGCTTCAGGTGCGACGCGTCGGACGGGTCGGTGTTGATGCCGAACGAGCCAGCGCCGGGCGTACCCATGCCGGCGACGTACTTGCGATCCTTGCCCGAGTTCAGGCAGGTCGTCTCGATCTGCTCAACCGCGGAGTCGATGCCATCGATGGTGGTGACACAGCCCACGACAAGCAGGCTGTTGTCGCGGGGGTCGATACCGAACAGGTCGGTGCCTTGGGTCTTGACGGTCACTTGTGGTGCCTCCAGTGAGAAAGGCCGCAAGGCGGCCGACGTGTTGAAAAGAAAAAAGGCCGCGAAGTGCGGCCTGTGAGGGGATGGGAGCGGCGAGCTACCGGAAGACGATCCAGGACACGTCGAAGCCGACGTGCAGGCCCTTGGTCTGCGGGTCGATGTTCTCGCCGCGCCAGGCGGTCACATGGGCATGGCCCTCGAGGGCGTCACGCAGCGCGAACGCAACGGCACGGACCGTCTCGACGCCCTGCGAGGGCGAGGCGTAGACATCGATCTGGAACAGGCCCGCGTCGTGCAGCGGGCGGCGTGACAGCGTGTTGCCCGGCGTGCCTGCAGCGGTGCGCCAGACGGCATAGGGGTACTCGGCCTTTTGCGGCGCCATGCCGAAGGCATAGAAGCGCAGCGGCCCGCGCAGTGCGCGCAGGTGCGCCTGCACGGCCGGCACGTTGACGGCCTTGAAGATGGGCGGGTTCATCAGCTTCTTCCCTGCCGCTTGATGGCCCGATCCAGGCCCTTGTCCAGGTTGGCGGCCACGGTGCTCACGATGCCGTCGATGTTCTGCTCGATGGCTGGGCGCATGAACGGTTGGGCCCGGGCATGCTCGTGGCCGAACTCCACGAATGCCCAGTAGCGCGTGTCGCCACCAGGCCCGCCAGGCTCCGTACCCTTCGGACGACTCTTGGGGATGCGAGCACCGCCCAGCACGCCGACGCGGAACGCCAAGTCGCCGGTCCGCTTGAACGTCTTCGTGCTGAAGCGCTCCTCAATGTTGGCAGCGATGCGCTCGGCGGTTTCCGGGTCATCCAGCCGGCTCGCGTTCTGCTTTGCCGCGTCGCGGATGAGCTGGGCACCCTTGCGCAGGGCAGACCGACCGGTCCGCTTCTGAACCTCCTCGGGCAACGAACGCAGCTTGACCATGGCGCTGTCAAACCCCTTGAGGTCGAAGGTGTCGGCCATGGTCATTGCCCTTCGGTCGCGCCGCGCGAGCACGGCGCGGTCAGGTAATCCAGACCAGACTCCTTGTCCGGCAGGAAGTCGGCCGGGTTGTAGATCACTTCCGGGCGACCGGTGCGCACATGGACCAGGCGCATGGATGCATCCAGGCCGTCGCGGTAGCGGATGACGATGCGCGCGACGATTTCGGCCTGGGTCTTGGCGCTGGCGATGAATTCGCGCGCGCTCAGCGGCTCGATCGCGGCCCAGACGGTGGCGACCTCGACCCAGTCCCGTGCGGTCTCGCCGGTCGTGGGGTCCTGCAGCACCGCGCCGGTCTCGTCGCGCAGGTAGTCCAGGCGCTCGATGCGGACCTGATGGCGCAGCGTTCCGGCTTCCATGGTCATGCCACCGTCGAACGCCGCAGGGCTGTGAGCAAACTGGTCGCACCTCTGCTCAGCGGATAGCCGAACCGTCCGCTGTACAGATCCCCCGTTGACGTGTGATCGCCCTGCCCGTCGCGGTAGCGGTGCTGATAGGCCAACTCGACCAGGACTGCGGCCTTGACCACCGGCCGCACAGTCGGCTTGCCACCACCGTCCACGGCCGGAACAGGCACGCCGTTCTCATCGCGCACCACAGCGCCGGCTCCATCTCGCGCCAGCACGTACAGACGCCATTCGTCCTTGAGCCAGTCCCGCACGGCCTCGCTGACAGCCGGGATCATGATGGCGAACCATGGGCCGTCAGCGGCGGTGTCGCTGCGGACGTGCAGCGCGGCTTCCTCAACGGTGACCAGCTCCACTTCAGGCCCCCAACTTGATAGGCGCGGGCGGGCCGGCCTGGATGGTCTTCACGATGGACTGGCCATCGCGTCCCTTGCGCGCGCCAACAATCCAGTCGTCTGAACCGGTGTCGGGCTTGGCTGTGGTGTCGCGCTTCGCGTACCAGGTCGATCCGTTGTGCACCCATGCCTCGCAGGCCTTGGCCGTGCCACCGTCGCGCCAGTAGCCGGCCGGGCGAATGCCGCCAGCAGGGAAGCGGACTTCCTTCGTGCGGCCGGCGCAAGCGGCCTTGATGCGCACCTCGTGGCTCTCCTCGAGATATTCCATCTCGAAGGCATCCAGGCTGATGCCGTCGGTGCCGTCCTTGCCGTCTTTGCCGACGACCGGGCCCAGCGACTTCACCGTGCCGTTGGTCAGCGTCACCAGCAGCTCGCCGGCTCGGTCGATCATGGCGCCAGCCAGTCCTACGCCGTCCTTCCCGTTCTCCCCATCCTTCCCGGGCGCCGGCACAGGGATGGCCTTCACCGCTTCGTCCAGGCCCTTGCGCGCTTCGTCGCGGATGGACTGCACGGCGCTGTCGAGGACAGGCTGGACATCGGCCAGAGTCACGCTCTTTCCGTCCTCCGGCTGGCGGATGCCCTTCATCACCGCATCGAGGGCGCTGGTCCCTTCAGCAATCGACTGCGCCACCGCAGCCGTCGCCTGCTTGACCAAGTCGTTCACGACGGGCTGGAAGTCATCAAGCGTGACGCCCTTTGCGGGCGGCAACGCCGTCACAGCGTCCTTCACCATCTCGCGAACCGCCTCCATGTCGCAGTCCTTGCCGTCGGCGGGTACGCGGATGGTGGCCGCGGCCTTGGTCACCTCCTGCGCGATCAAGTCGGAGTAGTCGGGGCGCTGGGCCAGCTGCGACTTCAACGCCTCGATCTCGGCCTGGAGCGGAGCGATGGCTTTGCGGATGGCCGCGCCCATGGCCTTGCCGAAGGTCTCAGGGTCAAATGACATTGGCGGGCTCCAGTTCCTCGTTCATCGCTGCGATCGCCTTCTGTGTCGACACGATGGCCTTGGCCGCATCGATAGTTGCTTGGTCTTCGTCGGAGATGGGCGCAGGCGCGGGCGGGGGCGCAGCGGGGGCCGGCGCAGGCGCGGGCTCGAGATCCTGTCGCTTCTCCAGCACCGCCAGCGGGTAGTCCTGGTGCTGTCCCCACAGCGTGCCGCCGCCTCCTGTGGGCGCCAGGTTGAACCTCGCGCGCGCCTCGTCCGGCGTCTTGATCTTGCCCTGCACCAGCTTGGACTCCACCTCTGCGCGCTTGCCTTCATCCATGCGCAGCAGTGGGTCGAGGTCGAGCTCGACCCCGAGCGGCGCGGCAATGGCCAGGCCCTGGTCCAGCAACAGCTCCATGTGCTCGATGTGCGTCTGCAAGGCGTCGGCGTAGTACAGCTGGTTCATGTCATCGACCTTCATGCCCGCGGGGATGGTGCCGATGCCGACCTTGAACGGAGGAATGCCGAAGGGCTGGCAGATCTGCTCATCGCTCGACCCCATCTGCTCGACCATCTGGGCGTCGATGCTCTTCATGTCGAAGGCCGTGAACTTCATGTCCGCGCCGACAATGGCCAGCTTGCCGGCGTTGGAGCCGCTGAAGTTGGTCTCCCAGTACTCTTTGACTTCCTTCGCCTCCTCGTCCGTCATACCGGCTGGACCGGTCAGAAGGCCGCCCGGACGCGCGTTGTTGGTGAAGAACTCCGTCGCCGAGCGAAGGATCTTCATGTTCTTCAGCGCGGGCCAATGTGCGGCCGCAACGGGAGGGACGCCCACCAGCGGGTGGAACAGAGTCATGCACCGGTCGTGGATGATCTCGCTGGCCGGCACGATCAGGTCCTGGGCCGGATAGCCCACCGGCAGCGAGTTCAGCGCGTCGGTCTGCAGCTGGTAGAACACGAAGCCCGAGTCCGAGATCATCGGCAGGCAGCGCTGCGGATCAAGGATGTACAGCGCGTTGACGACGCCGCGCGCGTCGCGGCGCTTCAGCACGTACGTGTTGCCGGCCGTCAGCTTGCTCAGCATCCAGTACTCGCGGAATTGGGCCGGCGTCTGGAAGTCGTTGGGCTTGCGCAGCACCGGGTCATAGGCCGCGTTCTCCACAGCAACCCAGTTGCCGCCCTTCTCGCGCTTGCGCAGAGAGAACGGAAGCTTGCCGATGTCCGACGAGATGCGGTTGATGCAGGCATACAGCGTCGGGTAGGTCAGCAGGTCGGACTGCTTCTCCTCGATGTTCTTCTGCCACGCGCCTGCGAAGGGCTCGGAGATCGTGCGCCACTGATTGCGCCAGGCGCCCGGGACCATGCTCAGCGACTTCTGCCGCGTGAGCCCGCTTTTCAGCGCACTGAGAACGGTCAGTTCAGGCATTGGTGGTCATCCCATTGGCGATCAGCGAGGCCGCGGCCAGCAAGAACACGCCGCCCGCCACCAGGGCCCAGCCGGTCCCGGCGATCACGGCGACGCCAGCGACGATGCATCCGGCGCCGGCCGCGCCCAGGCCGAGCACGGCCGTCAGCGGCTGCGCAGCGATGCGCATCAGCCGATCCTTCACGCGGTGGCCTCGCGCAGGGCGGCGCGCAGCTTGTCAGCGCCAGCGTTGTGGTGGACCTTCAGGCCGCGCTCCTGCGCGAGCGCGCGCAGTTCGTCGGCGTCCATGGCGTCCAGGTCGGGCGCGGCTTCGGCCACCACCACTGACCCCTTGCCCATGCGCGTCAGCAGGCGCGCCTCGGCCTGGCTGACCTTGCGGGTTCGGCCGCCGTTGAATGTGAAGATGACTTGGCTCATGGTGTCCTTCCTCTTGCACAAGGGGCCTCCTTGCGGAAGCCCCTTGCACCAGCTGGCTGGTTACGGGGTCGGCACGCCGGTCCAGTTGACCGTGGCCCACACCACAGCGCCTGGGCGACGCTTGACGAAGTTCAGGATCCGCTCGACCAGGAAGCCGACGCTGTTGGTCTGCCACAGGCTGACCACGTTCGTGGCGCCCGGGGCGCCGGTCGTGGCGTCCTGAGCCGGGGCGTCGTCCATGACAATGGAGGCCTGGTCGGAGATCGACACCTCGATGCCGCCCTCATCGCCCAGGAAGATCTCGTCGCCCTTGATCAGCAGCACCACGTTGGCCGGGATGGCCTGCGAGGTGAACGCCGGCAGGCCAGCCAGGGTGCCGCCCTCGGGCGTGATGCCGGGGAACGCGGCAGCGCCGGCCAGGTTCGTGACGCCGCCCAGGTCGATGGCGGTCGTCTCGGACATCAGCCAGAAGGCACCGGCCACGCTGAGGTTGTTGCCGACCAGGGCTTTGAGCATCGTGGCGATGTCCAGGCGGATGCCTTCCAGCGAGCCGTCACCCGGCAGCACGGTGGCCGTGACGCCGTTGCGCAGGCCTGCAGGGGACACGCCCGCCACGGCAGCGGCGGTGCCGACCAGGGTGCTGTCGATCGCGGTGCCGATGGACAGGACCAACTCGTCGCGGATCAGCGCATCGGCGGCGACGGATGCACGGCGGATGGTCTCCTTCGTGGCCGCGGCGATGGTCGTCACCTTCAGCGGCTCCAGCTTGGTCTTGGTGTAGCTCCACTGGGTCACCGGCTTGGACTTGCCTTCGCCCGTCCACTTGGCCACACCGGCCGTGCCTTGCACCAGCACAGGGGTGTCGAACGGCAGACGGCGCAGGCGGCCTTCGATCTGGCCCAGCACCGTCTTGGCGCGCAGGTAGGTCACGAAGTCGGCGAAGTAGGCGCCGCCGTCCAGCACCAGGTTGCCGGCCCAGCCAGCGTTGCCAGTGTTGGCGGCCGGTACGGCAGCCTTGACCAGCGACGTGCGCAGCTCCTTGTCGTCCGGGTACAGGGCCGACGCGACCTGCAGGGGGTCGGCGTTGTCCAGGCGGGAAATGGCCTTGATCCGGGCGATGCGAGCGAAGCCGAGGCCTTCTTCCAGCTTCTCGGTGTTCTTCACCTGCACCGGAAGGCGGTCGGCAGCGCCGCCCACGGCGACAGCGCCGGCCTTCTGGGTCGTGTCCACGGGCTTTGCGCTGTCCTTCTCGGCGGCCTCGATCTCGGCCATGCGCGAAAAACGCGCGATGTCGCCGTCCAGCGACTTGATGGCGGACTGCAGCGTGTCGAACTCCTCCTGCTCGCCGGTGTCCATGGAGCGGCTTTCATCGACCGACTTGCGGGCGATGACGTTCAGTTCGTCGGCCTTGGCCGCGCGGGTCGCCTTCAGGTCGGCGACTTGTTGTGCGTACGTCTTCATTGGGGTCCTTCAAGAACGCAAAAACCGCCACGAGGGCGGTTCAACGATGGGTGCCGTCACGCGGACGGCTCGGGTTGTTCGGTCGTGCGACCTGCGTGCAACGGCAGGCGGCCGGCCGGGTCAGGGGCGAATCAGCTGGATGGCCCCGTTGAGGTTCTGGGTGTGCAAGGCGCTCACAAGCGGGATGGCGCCGCGCTGGCGCGCGTACAGCGCCTTGACGGTGTCGATGGTGGCGTCAGCGTTGGCAGGGATGGTCACCGGCGAAAGCTCGACCACTTCCATGTCCACGAGCAGCGGCGGACCGCTCTTGCGCACGAAGCGCCGGCCGCCCATGGCGCCGATGCTCACGAACTTGACCAGGCCGGACTTCACGGCCTGCCAGGCCAGGTCGGCCCGCTCCTTGAGTAGGCCCGGCTCGGTCAGCTTGGCGAAGTTGGCCACGAAGCGGATCGCGTCGCCGTCCTTGAACAGCTGCGCCCGGCCGATCGCCGGCATGCTCTGCTGGTGCTGCCAGATCAGCGGCACCTCGGGACGGAAACGCGCGGAGGCGATGTCCAGGACCTCGCCGTGCCGGTCCATGCTGCCGGTGGTTGCGATGCCCGTGATCTGGCGCAGGTCTTCGCTGACGCCCTTCAGGACCATCTCGCAGAAGGTGACGTGTTGGGCGCTCATCGCGTCCTCGCTTTCTCGTTTGCGGTCAGCCGGCCACGGCCAGGACCAGTTTTCGCGGCGGCGCGTGCAGCTGCGTGCGCCCCACGCCCATCAGCAGGGCGCAGAAGTCATCGATCTTCTCGGCAGCCTTGCGCTTGTCGGGCGCGTTGTTCAGGTTGGCGTCCTGGCGCGCGACCATGTTGGACGCGTTCCAGTTCAGGATCGGGTCGTTGCCATGGACGAAGCGGCCGTTCAGGTATGCCACCTCGAGCGCCTGCATGGCCGGGTGGTAGCTCTTGGGCCCCTGGATGAACTGCTCCATCTGCACATTGGCCGCCCGCAGCCGCTGCACCGTCTGCGCAGCGTTCCAGCCGTCGTAGCCGACTGACTGCAGGTTGAACGTCTGGTGCACCTCGATGATCTTTTGCTCGATCACGGCGTAGTCGATCGCCTCGTCGCCCGACTCGATCAGCAGGCCCTTCAGTACCCAACCCGCGTATGGGATCAGACCGCGCAGCGTGCGCCGCCGCACCGCCGATGAGGGCACGAAGCGCCAGCCGTGCGTGTAGATCTCGCCCTTGATGTCCCAGACCAGCCGGAACGACGCCAGGTCGGTCGTACTCGACAGGTCTAAGCCGCCGCAGCACGGATGCTTGCGCAGCCACTCCAGGTCCACCTCGCGCTTGCACTCGCGCCACTTGGTCAGGTTCACCCAGCCCTTGGACACCGACGACGGCCGATTAAGCCGCTTGATCTTGAACTCGGCGTGCGTGCCAGGCTTGTCCTTCGCCTCGATCGCCAGCTTGCGGATCTCGTCCAGCAGCAGCGGGTTGACCTCCATCAAGGGGTTGGCCTTGTGGTACGCCTCTTCATCGAAGTCGTCGTCAGCCTCGGTGCCGAGGTCTTCGTCTTTCTCGTCAACGGCGTAGTACAGCGCCAGGTAGTGGTCGGCCTCGATCAGGCCGCGCAGCACCTTCTTGGCGAACTCGCGCTCTTCTTCCCACGGGCCCGGGTTCGCGTAGCCCTCTGTCGTGAGGTACAGGAACAGCGGGTTCTTGCGCGCGCCGGCCGCCGACTTCAGCACGTTCAGCAGGTCGTGGTTCTTGTGCGCGTGCAGTTCGTCCAGCACCGTGCACGACGGGTTCAGGCCGTCCTGGGTGCTGGCCTTCGCGTGGAGGGCCTTGTAGCTGCCGCCGTTCTCGTAGCTGGCGATCGCCTTCGCGAACGCTTCCAGGCTGAAGGCCTCGCGCAGGTCGGTGGTCTTCTCCACCATGCGCTTGGCGACCTTGAAGACGATGCTGGCCTGGTCGTACGTCGTCGCCGCGGTGATGACCTGGGGCCCGACCTCGCCCTCGCAGGTCAGGCAGTACAGCGAGATGATCGACGCCAGCGTGCTCTTGGCGTTCTTGCGCGCGATGGCGAACAGGGCCGTCGTGAACCGCCTGGTGCCGTCCAGCTTGCGGAAGCCGAACAGCTGCACCAGGAAGAACACATGCGACTCGTGCAACACGATGGTCGGGGTGTCCCACGTCCCTTCAACGTGGGGGAGCTTTTCTGCAAAGTCGCACACGTCGGTCGCGTGCCACTCATCGAACTTGAACGGAGCGTCATCCGCCTTCGCGCGCTCCAGGTCGTTCAGGAAGCGTTGCGCGGCGAACCGCATCCAGATGCCGAACCGCTTGCGGTTCTTGGGGTCCAGTGCCTTCTGCGCGTAGCCCTTCGCTATCGCGACGAAGTCACGGGGCTGCGCGTCGGCCATTGCGCGCGAACTTGTTGCCCTCGGGCGTGTCGTTGCCCACTGCCTTCACCTTCCCCTGCGCAACCGGCGTCAGGCCAAAGTCGTTGATCAGGTTGCGGTACTGGGCGACCATGGACGCGACCGGCGCCTCGCCAGCGGCGAACAGCTGGACCAGCTTGCCATGCAGGCTGCACAGCATGGCCAAGGCGCTCAGACCGCCCTCGGACAGCAGCTTGTTGGCCACCAGAATCGGGGCCAACCGGTTCCACTCCTTCACGGCGTGGGCGTTGGGCAACCAGCTGGGGGGCTTGGGCACTTCAGTGACGACGGGCAGCTCGGCGGAAGGCTCCGCAGCGCGGTCCTTTCGTTCCGTGCCGGCGATGACCTTCAGGCTGGCCGGCTTCTTACCGGGACCTGGCATGTGGCACCTCGAAAAACGGTTTTTCTAACCTGACGGCGTGAAAAAAAGACTGGGGGCGCGGTGTCCAGGGATGTGGTCCCCAAACTACAGACCTCCGCCCCCCTGCCTCGGTCGGCCCGGTCACAGCGCCGTGGTGCATCACGGGATGGGCCAGCCGTCCTCACCGATGCGGGGCGTGTGCCGCCTGCCCAGGTCGTCGCTGGTCTTCTTGTCGTGGCACACGAGGCAGAGCACCTGCATGTTCTTGTCCTCGTCCTCGCCTTGCTTGTGGAGCGGGACGATGTGGTCAGCCTGGAAGCCGTCGGGCCAGTCGGTCAGCTTGCGGCAGTGGGCGCAGTGCGGGTCCTTGGTCCACAGCCTCAATCGGCGGGCCTGTGCCCTGCGGCCGCGCAGCCTGCCGTCGTGGTCGTCATAGCGGGCGGCCATTGAGCCCCACGCGTGGCGGTGCCTCGGTGTCGCCTTGTCCTGCGTCGTCAGCCTCGGCCATCGCGCGGACCAGTGCCTCGTTGCTGGCTGCCAGGCGGCTGATGGCCTGTGTCTGCAGGTGCATGGCCTGGACCAGTTTGGCGATGTTCAGGTTCAAGGATTGATCGAGCTCGCTCATAGGCTACCTTGGTCCACTTGGCGATCCAGGCACGGCGGGCAGCGCATGCGGCGCAGGGCATCAGCGCCAGGCCCAGTGCCCAGCTGCGCCGCGGCAATGGATGCGATCGGCCATGCCCGCAGGCGATTCCTGCAGCCGGTCGTAGCAGTGGAACAGCACGGGTTTGTCGGAGCCGCCGTGGATCGCATGGATCGCGCGGAAGCGGATCTGGTAGGTCTCCACCTGTTCCCGATTCGGGTGCAGGCGCAACGGGTCGTGCGCCGCCACGACGATGCCGACATCTGTGTCCACGCTCATGACTCGCTTAAGCGGCTCGCGCCTGCCGATCTCGAAGACCTGGGCGCCGAGTGCGTTGTGGCGGTCGTACAGCATTGCATCTCCTCACGAGTGGCACCCATCGGACCTACCGGGCTTGTTCTGGCTCGGCTGGGTGCTGCCGTTCGCTGCTCACCAGGCGCCGCAGAGCTTGCGGTGGGAACTCCCGCGCTGTTTGCCCGCAGCGCGGCCGACGCCCGGGTGTCGGTCCAGTCGGGGGTTCAGGGTGAAAGGTCGCCAGCCGCGATCCCGAGCGGACAAGGTCAGCGTGATGGGGTGGGAACGCGGCCGGCAAGTGAGTGACAGCCGCGCTGCTGTGTCGGCTTGTACTTAACGCTGAGGAGGACTTTGACGAACCTGTGGTCGCATGCTGTTGACCGGCGCGACGCGTGAGGCTACGTTCAGGCAACCACCTTGAAAGAAGCCAGCCATGACGCCTTCGGAAGTTGACTTTCACCTTGAGGAGTACAAGCAGATTCGTGACGAAGTCACGAGTCTTATCACCAAGACTGAACAACTAGTTCAGTACTGCGTTCTCATTGCTGCCGGCGTCTTCACATGGCTGACTGCCCTGTCCTTCGGAATGGACGAATCGGGTCCCTGCTCCAAAGTACCAGTGAGCGGCGATATTGCCCAACAAGTTTGGTGGATACCTGCCGGCGCTGTACTAGTGGTCGGGCTTCTTGGCCTGGGCCGTTTCGTCCGCGTCAAAGAAATGGGCAAGTATCTCCAGCAGTTGGAAGACGCGATGGGCCACAAGTCTCTTGGCTGGGAAAAATTTTTGTCCCGTCAGCCGATCACGGTAGCCGTGGTGACAGTAGTCGCTTGGCTAGCCCTACTCGTGGGGACTGCGTATGTTGCTGTGAACATGCAGGACCTGATCCAGTCGGGTCGCGGTTGCATCGTCAAATCGGAGCCTTCGAAGTAAGGTTTTTCTGAGCCTTCCCGGTTTCGATCTGGAGCATCGCGAGGGAATCGAACCCTGCTCTGCGCGGCCTGGAAGGCCGGCGGCGCGACCGGCGCGCTGGAATGCCAAAAAGCGGTTTTGGCTGA
The DNA here is from genome assembly GCF_964253035.1 of Pseudorhodoferax sp. LjRoot39. Lineage (NCBI taxonomy): Bacteria > Pseudomonadati > Pseudomonadota > Betaproteobacteria > Burkholderiales > Comamonadaceae > Pseudorhodoferax > Pseudorhodoferax sp. LjRoot39. The sequence goes on from NZ_CAXUQL020000001.1 coordinate 5,824,215, forward strand.
CAAATCCGACTGTCACATCTGACAGCCGTAGGAAGGCGGCTGAACCGGCCCGTCCACTACTCTTGCTGGATCAGGTTGGAAGCGCGTTGGACGGAGCGGAAATGGCCAGGATCACGATGGAGAAGGACTACGAGGTACGCCACTGGATGCGCACGCTTGCTTGCAGCGAACTCGAACTCCGACAAGCAATCAAGGCCGTTGGTCCAGATGAACAAGAAGTTCGCCGCTATCTCCAAGGCAAGATCCCAAGTACATCTCGCTGGAGATCGCTCGCTGAAAGATCGAAGCGCGGCGGCTCGACCGGATGCGGCGATCTATAGCTCCCGTGGTGTCAGCGCCCCGGCCGTTTCAAGGCCCTGTCCTGCGCGTTCGCAGCCCGCTGGCCCACGCATGCGGCCATCATTGCTCGACGACATTGGGCCACTATTCACAGAAGGCCTTCCATGCTTGAAACAAAGCCCGACAACGGCAAAGTGCCGGTATCGTCAAGCCGCAATCGCTATGCCAACAAGCGAATGCTCATCATCTGCGGCGCGATCGCGGCAGTGATCGTCTTGGTCGTTGTGATGCGAGTGTTGAGCACCGTTCAGGCTTGACCCACTAGAAGGCCCGCCGATCTTGCGAAGGGCGGGCCTGAATGGGGGTGGTGGCGACCGTAATCGCACCAGCGGCCTCAACGCGCTGCACTGCAGCTGCAGAGCGCTCTACCTGCTGGGCTACACCACCAGAAATGAACCGCCCCGGAATTCGCGGAGGCCCGTTGGCTTGAGTCAGGCCGACATGGCCTGCTGCTCAAGAGTTCGATAGTAGTTGGCCTCGAACTCGGCCGGTGGCACGTACCCGATGGGTTCGAGCAGGCGCTGGTGGTTGAACCAGGCCACCCATTGCAGCGTCGCCAGCTCTACCGATTCCTTGGTCTTCCACGCACTGCGCCGATGGATGACTTCGGCCTTGTACAGCCCATTGATGGTCTCGGCCAGCGCGTTGTCGTAGGAGTCGCCCTTGCTGCCCACGGAGGGCTCGATGCCGGCCTCGGCAAGCCGTTCGGTGTAGCGGATGCTGACGTACTGCGATCCGCGGTCGGAGTGGCACACAAGGGCATCTTCGCGCTGCGGACGACGGTCGTACAGCGCCTGCTCCAGTGCGCCCAACACGAAGTCCGTCCGCATGGAGCTGCTCGTGCGCCAGCCCACGATGCGCCGCGCAAACACGTCCACGACGAAGGCCACGTACAGCCAGCCTTGCCAGGTGGACACGTACGTGAAGTCCGACACCCAAAGCTGGTTGGGCCGCTGCGCGTTGAACTGGCGATTGACCCGGTCCAGCGGGCAAGGCGCTTTGGCGTCGCTGATCGTGGTGCGTGCGGCCTTGCCACGCATCACGCCGCGCAGACCCATGTGGCGCATGAGTCGTTCCACGGTGCAGCGGGCCACCGTGACGCCCTCGCGCTGCAACTGGTGCCAGACCTTGTCGGCGCCGTAGACCCGCAGGTTCGATTGCCACACGCGCTCGATCTGCGGCATCAGCACCGCATCGCGTTTCGCGCGGGCGCACAGCAGCTCGGGGTGGCGCTGGCGGGCCGCATGGCGCCGGTACGCCGACGGGGCGACCTGCAGTGCCCTGCAGATCGGCTCGACCCCGTGCGCGGCGCGATGCGCGTCGATGAACGCCTTCACGACTTCAGCCGGCGGTCGAGCTCCGCCTGGGCGAAAAACGCGCTGGCCAGCTTCAGGATCTCGTTGGCCTTGCGCAGCTCGCGGTTCTCCCTTTCAAGCTCCTTCATGCGCTGCGTCTGCGTCGTGGTCACGCCCTCGCGCTGGCCCGTGTCACGCTCTTGTTGGCGCACCCAGTTCAGCAGCGTCTGCGGCGTGCTGCCGATCTTGCCGGCAATCGACACCACCGCCGCCCACTGCGACTCGTACTCACCGCGGTGCTCGAACACCATGCGCACGGCGCGCTCGCGTACCTCGGGCGAAAACTTCACTGACTTCCTCATGGCTCCATCCTCTCAAAAGTTGGAGCCTCCTCAAAATACGGGGCGGTTCAGAAACGCGAAAACCCGCCGAAGCGGGTTCAACAACAGACTGCGTTGATCAGGCTGTCTTACGTCGGCGTGCTGCTGCCGCACCAACCAGACCCAAACCAATCAGCGCCAATGATCCTGGCTCTGGCACGTCCGAACCCGAGTCATCCACGCGGGACCAAGAAGTCAGATTTCCGGAAAACTCGAATCCTACCCATCGGCAGCCATAAGAACTTTCCCAGTCAGCTGCCGACGATTGAAAACATCCGTAATCGGTACTGCGGAAGGTGAACCAAGCTTCATCCACTCCGGGTATGGACAGAGGATCCGAAAAAACGTCGTACGAATACGATTGCAGCAGAAACTGCCGCATGCGGCTGCCGTAAAAGCCCGGACCGTCATCGGCAGGGCCGTAGCCTTCCCACTGGGTTCCTTCATAGTAGAACTTGGACGTGGCGTAAGGATCGATGCCGTTTGTATGGATGAAGGTGCCCGATTCCGCCGGCCACGCATGATCCATGGCGAACGTCTCACCGCCAATGGTGACCGACCAGTCCACCATCGCCTGATACAGCCACCCGGGTCCCAACGGGACGTATTCCGGCTCCCGCTCCCGCGCCTTCGAAAGATCGATCGTGTAAGTGCCGCTGAAGGCACCTGCCCTCCACGCGACAGGCAATCCTGGATCGATATCTGGCGACACCCCAGTGAAGCGATACGTGACGGGAGCTGCAGTTGCAGCTATAGCCGCGGAAAAAACGATGGCCGCAATCAGCGGTTTAACGAGATTCATCGATCTGCCGAACAGTTGTAAACAAATGTTCAAGCAATCGCTATGCCAGCCAAGAGCGCGCGCCCGCTTGTGTAGGACAAGGCCTTGTGAGGACTTGGCGTTGTAAAAAAAGCCGACTCTCACGAACCTTCGTTTCACATGGCACAAACGACAAAGCCCTCCGCATGGGAGGGCCTGTGCAACGCGGGAAGCTACTTCTGCTGGTTGGGCGATGGCTGCTGGCCCTGCTGCCCGCCAGGCCGCTTCTGGTTCGGGTCCATCTGCTGCTGACCGGGCTGCTGGCTGTTCTGGCCTGCTTGGTTGCCCTGATTCGGCATCTGCTGGCCCTTGTTGTCCATGCCGCTGGTGCTGGGGTTCGTCGCACTCTGCTGCGTCTGGGGCGACTGCGGGTTGGAGTTCTGGCCCTGGCTCTGATTCGGTTGCGTCATCTCAAGTCTCCTGTGTTGCGTGAACCGGCTGGCCCACGTCGCCCACAGTAAGAATGTCGCGCGGCGCGAAATGTCATGCAGAACCGCTCGTCCATGTGGGAGTCCACCCACACGACAGCGGAAAGCAAAAGGCCCCCAGTGATGGAGGCCTCGAATTTACCGAGCGCTGCATCTTCAGACACCGCCGCCTCCAACATGGATGGGCGACCCTGGGTATGCGTTTGCGCTCAGTCGTTGGGGTCGCATGCTAGCGACTTCGTTCAGGCGCGTCTAGCTCTTGCGGAAGAGCCGAATTCCTTGCCGTGCGCAGCGCCGCCCGCCTTCGCGAGTCGGCGGCTCGCGCCTGCCTCGTGTTCTCGGCGTTCGGCACGATCTCCACATTGCTGGCCGAGTACGGGCCCTGGTCTCCGAACCTGGACATGCAGTACTGGTCTCGAAGAACGCCACGTCTGTGCCAGTGCCCCGACTCCTTCCAGATGGCCCACCACTGGCCGCGGGTCAACTCCCACGGTATGCCACGCTTGTGTGCGTTCGCTCGCTGCACGCTGTAGGCGGCGCCTGCGCCTGCCTCCTTCATCTCGCGCTTGGTCTCGATGTTGCAGCCCCATCGTTCCATGCGTGCGGCGTCTTCGGCATCCGCCCGCATCGCACTGAGCTCTGAACGTTTGGCTGCCTGGACGCGGCGATACAACCCGTCAAGCCCCAACGCATCGAGCTTTTGGCAGATGCGTTGGCGGGACACCCCGCGCTGATCTGCGAGGGCCTGCGCCGTTGCCCCGGACAAGATGAGCGGCTCCCATTCCAGCCGCTCCAGCGCACGCTTCTCCGCCCATGCACCCATGTCACACCCCGCGGTTGATCAGCATCTGCCGGCCGTCACGCACCAGCCGGGCCAGGCCCTCCATCGTCGTACCCAGCGCTTGGCACGCACGCTTCGGGCTCACGGGCTTGACGTAGTGCCAATTGATCGCCGTGCGGTTCGATTGCGGCAGCGCGGCCACCGCCTTGGCCATCTTCACGGCGTCGGCCGTGTCCAGCACATCCGAGATTTGGTAGGCCATGTCCGCACGCACGCGAGGCGGTGGCGGAACCATGCGGAACATGGGCGAGGTCATCGGGGCCGTCGTGCCGTTGCACCAGCGCGCCCAGTTGGCCAAGCGGCGATCCATGACCCGCTGATGCGGCTCGACGGCGTGGAAGTCGATGGGTGCGCGGCTGCGGCGTTCTGTGGCTTGGATTCGTTCTGCAATCGCGGTCATGGCTTCCTTTGGTCTAACAACGTGGTCAAGAAGGGGAAGAACAAGGGTCAGTTCTCATAGGCAAGGCTGAAGACCCGGTGGACTGCGCATACCACCCCTTACCCAGGGGGAGACCTGGGAGGCGTGGCATGCGCATGAGGCAGTGGCAGTTAGCCCAGCGTTCAGCGCCCTGGTGGTGGCCGATGCGCCCCACCAGGTAGCCCAGACTTACAGCCCCGCATCGGGACCCTGCGCACGCTCTAGACAATCCACCCACGTTTCGGCTTTGCACATTCCGGGTAGCCGAGGTCTTGGCCCTTGCCCCCGCGTATCGAGCCGCTGGCAAGGGTTGCGAGGCTCGCCCTAGGGCATGGCCACCTCCTGCGTCCGAACGCGCATCAGGAGGCCGCAGACCGCCAGCAGGCCGGCACGGACGTGCATGTCGTTGGCGTCCTCGCCGAGCTGTGGGCTCAAGCAATACGGCAGGCCAGTAGCCTGGGCTGCGCGCTCCCCTGCCCCGCTCTTGTCGTTGTCGGCGAACACGTAGCGCCGGCCCTTCGTGATCTGGGCGGCCACCAGCACCATGTTGGAGTCGCTGAAGCAGACCAGAACCGCGGCGTTGAGCCGCATCTGGCGCGCAGCCGCCTCTATGGACAGGCCGGTCGCGTATCCCTCGCAGAAGATCGTCTCCATGGCGCGCGGCGAGCCGAGGCGCAGCACGACACCCTGGGCCCGCATGCCATAGGTCATCTTCTTGACCCAGCGCATCACGCCGGGCTCCTCCTCGGTGTCGGTCCAGCGGATGACCTGGGCGCCGCGCAGCTCGTTGGTCTTCCAGTCGCGCATAGGCACCAGCAACCCGCCATCGGGCAGAACCAGGCCTTCCGCGTTCGGGAAGCCCTTGCGGTACAGGTAGTCGTGATGGTGCGGGTGCGTCTCGCGCAGCATCTCCGCGGCGCGATGGGCCGCACGTTGCTGAAGGCGCTGCTGGTCCTCGCGCGCGGCCTAGCGCTTGGCCTGCCATGCGCGCTTCTCTTCCTCCGTCCAGGGCTTGGCGTTCGGGTCGTTGAACCAGTGCGTGCGCTTCTCGCCATCCCAGGCGAAGACCCAGCCGCGCTGCCCATCCCAGAAGTACGCGCCGTTGGTGCTCTTCGGGTGCTCGACCGTGGGGCAGCGCTTGACCTTCTCGCTCGGGTTGAACTTGGAGGGGTTGATCTCCAGCCCGTGCGCCCGCGCGAAGTTGATGAAGTCCATCATGTGGCGGCGGCCTCCGCGCGGCGACGATGCCTTTCAGCGATCTGCCTGGCCTTGCGCTTGCCGTTCAGGCCGGCCGTCAGCGCCTCGGGCACTTCCACATGGCGGGCGTCATCGAAGCGCGGGAAGCGTGGGGGCTCGCGGCCTGTCAGTTCCTTGAACTGCATGCACGCATAGCCCGGCTTCTTCTGCACCCAGGAGGTTTCGCGCGCGAAGCTGCACAGCTGCAGCCACAGGTCGGCATCGCTGCTCTTGAGCTTGTGCTTGCCGATGCTGATCTCCTGCATCACGCCGGCCTCATGCGAGATCAGCGAGCGATTGGCGATCTCGTGGCCGCAGGACATGCAGCGTTGGCGGAACGGCTTGTAGCCGCACTTCGGGCAGCCCTTGCGCTCGCGCTCGTCCTGGTCGTCGGAGCGGACCTTCTTGTCCAACGCCTCGCCCATGTCCAGGGTCTTCAGGCCGTTGAAGAAGATCTCGGTGTAGTCCTCGGCGAAGCGGGTGATGTTGCCGCTGTGGTCCAGCAGGATGCAGTCGGCCTTTCCGGTGTCCGGCGACGAGCGCAAGCCGCGGCCCCACATCTGAATGGCCGTGGACAGCGACTTGCGCAGCGGCCGGCAGTCCACCACGCAGCCAACGTCCTGCACGTCGAAGCCCTTGGCCAGGGCCTCCACGCTGATCAGGATGCGGATCATGGAGTCGGGCTTGGAGAACTCCTTGACCAGGTCATCGCGGACAGCCTTGGGCGTGTCCTGGGTGAAGGTGGCGGCGTAGACGCCCACCTCGCTGAAGCGGCGGCAAAGCTCCTCGCAGTGCGCGATGGTGGAGCCGAACACGATGGTCTTGCGGCCCTCGGCATGGCGCAGCCATTCGGCCACCACGTCGCCGATGATCTCCATGCCGCGCTCTTCAGCAGCTGCATGCGTCCATTCACCGTCGCTGCCGATCTTGGCGCCGGCCATGTCTGGGCGGCGGGCCGACAGCACACGCATGGGCACCAGAATGCCCTCCTGCGTGAGCTGGTGCATCGTGGTGTTGCTGATCAGGTTCGTGAAGATCTTGCCCAGGCCGCGCGAGAACGGCGTCGCCGACAGACCGAAGACGCGCGCCTCGCTCTCCATTGCGAACTTCACCCAGGCCTCGCGCTGCGTGTGCGCTTCGTCCACGATGACCACGTCCAGCGCCTTCGGCCAACCGCGGCTCTCGATGCTCTGGATGCTGGCGATCTGGAACGGCCGGCTCCAGTCCTGCCGCGGGTGGTCGCCCTGGATCACGCCGTGATCGCGCAGGCCGTACTCATCGGCGCGGGCGCTGGTCTGGTCGATGAGGGTGATGCGGTCACAGATGAACGCCACGCGCTTGCCGGCCTTCAGCGCCTTGTGACACAGGCGCAGGCCCAGGTACGTTTTGCCGGCACCGGTGGGCGCCATAACCATCTGGTTCTTGTGGCCCTCCAGTAGGCCCTCGGCCACCAGCTTCATGGCGTCGGCCTGGAACGGACGGGGCGGCTTGAAGCCGGCGGGTGCTGTCTCGAAGAGCTCCATCACGCGCTTGCCTTCTCGGCCCTGGTCTTCCAGAACTTCACCGACCTCGTCAGCTCGCTGATCTCGTTCAGCATGCTGTCGATGCGAGCCTGCAGGCCCTGCGCCAACTTGCGGTACTTCGACGCCTCCGCCACCGCGGCGGCCAGCTTGTCCTCGGCGCCGACCACGGCAGCCAAGGTGTTCGCGTCTTCCTGTGCGCCGGCCAGTTGCTCGCGCAGCGCTGCGTTCTCCTCCTCGAGCAGGTGCTGGCGGTCTTCCGCTTCGGTCTTCGCCTGGGTGGCCTGCGCAGCCTTGATCTCGGCGTTCACCAGCTTCACGGCCGGCACCTTCTTGGGCTTGCCCCTGTACTTGGCGGCCTTGTTCATCGGGGCCTTGATCGCCTCGGCCTGCTGCTCGGTCGGCAGCTGTGCGATTGCTGCTGCCTTCGGCAGGCCAATCTCGCCGCTCTCCACCGCTTGCACCACCTGAGGCGCTGCAGTCCGCTCGACAGCGCGGAATTGCTCTACTGATCGCACGCCGACCCCCAGCTTTTCTGCCATCTGTTTGCTGGTGATCAGAGGGTCCGCACTGAGTGCGGACCCATGCTGGTTCCGGCCAACTGGAGCCCACGCGAACACCTTGCTCGCCGCGGCGATCAGTTGCGCTTGCGTGATGTGCCGGCGGGCCTTGTTCTGTGCCAGGACGAAGTCGCGCGGGTCGTCCTCAGGGTCAAGTTCCTGCGTCGGACAGGGCATGCCCAGTTCTTGCGCTGCCTGATAGCGATTCCAGCCATCCAGGACCATGCCGTCATAGATGGTGATGGCGTTCTTGACGCCGAGGTTCTCGATGGAGTCCTTGAGCGCCTGGAACTCATCGGCCGACATGGCCGGGAATGCCGCGCTCAGCGGATGCTGCTGGTACGTCATGCAGCCTCCCGGACCGCAAGATCAACCACCGCACGGCGGCGTTGGCCCTCGGGTTTGCCGGCGTCATGCGCGGCCTGCAGGTGCGCGAACAGCGCAGCCTGGGCTGCCATCGACTCGGCGAATTCCTTGGTGATGCGCACCATGTCCGCGTCCTTGATGCCCTTGGCGTCAGCCTTGGCGGCGGCCTCGGCCAGGAACTCGCCGAACTCCTTGGCGGACGCAGCGATGCGGCAGGCATCGGCCGTGCTCATGCTGGCGGTCGATTCGATCGGCACCAGCGCGTAGCCCAATTGCATGGCCATGGCTTGCAGTGGCGAGTGATCGCCTGTCAGGCTGCAGATCTGCACGAACTCCTCCGGGCTGCAGTGCGCGGTCGGATAGTTCGGGTTGACCTTGTGGCTCAGGCTCGTGGCCGACATCTCCATGAATGGGGCCAGACCAGCTGCACCGTTGGAATCCTCGGGCGTGGGGCCGCGGAAGCGGCGCACAGCGTTGTAGAGCAGCGCGGTGATGTTCATGGCTGGTCCCGTGGCAGATCGGGCGCGGAAATGACAGTGACTTCGCCTGGGCCGCTGGGCACACTGGCGCCAATGACCTCACCAGAAAGACCAGACAGGTTCGACCCCGTGGCAGCCATGCCGCATGCAGACGGCACGCTCGTGATCAACGGGTCGGTGACGCTGCGCGTGCATGCGCAGCCAGGCATCCCAGAGCACAGGCTGCTGTCCGTCATGACGGCCCGCGTCGTCGGCGGGAAGTTGCTGATGAAGTTCACGTCGGTGCGGCTGCCCGACCGGAACGAGCAGTTCGACGCGCGACTACGGCGCCAGCGAATGCAGCGCTGATCGGCTCTACGCATGGACGCGCTCCACTTCAGGCTGCAGGTCCACGTGCCGAAGAAAGATGTGCGGATGGTCCAGCTTCACACGAGGCGGGATGCCGCGCTTCAACCAGTTCTGCACACGCTGTGGGCGACCGTATCCCAGCAGGCTTGCCACCTTTGTAGCCCCACCGAGACGCCGGATCAGGGCGACGTCAGCTTGAACTTGGAGATCGGTCGTCATGTCATGGCGTTTAAAAGAACACGGTGTGTACTATAAACAAGTTCGCTATGTTTAACAACGCCGCGTTTCGGCGGGCGACAATCCACCAGTGCTGCACGCATCGAAAAACGTCCACCCGTCCTTCGTTCGCCTCTTGGAAGGAGTCATGTCGCTTGGCGTGACGAACTCAAGCATGCTTGCAACGGAGCTCGGCGAGTCGCCCCAAACCATTACCAATTGGGCAAGGCGCGGCGTGTCGAAGGCAGGAGCACTGAACGCTCAGGGCAGGTATGGCATCTCGGCCACATGGGTCATCACCGGAGAAGGGGCCCCTCTTGCCGCGCAGTCGGATGCGGAAGTTGACCCGGCTCTGGTGCAGCGCTACTCAGCACCGTCAGTCACTAAGGCCCTTGAGGTGATCGCCGCGGCTGCGGAGAAGGCGGACCCGGGCGAGCGTGCAAGCATTGCCGGGCTTTTGAGAGAGCTTGTGCAGGACCCGAAGCGCAACGCCGCGGATCTCATTCCCGTTCTTGCGCGGCGGCTGTCGTAGCGTTTAGATCGAAGGCCGAGGAGGTCGTCTACAAGTTCACTGCGTTTGGGAAAGCGCAGCGGCTCACCTGCGCCGGTCGGGCGGAGATCGCGTTCGGGCAGTGCTGCACGTACTGCTGATGCAATAGCCCGGAGCTAGCTTCTTCCCCACAAAGGGGGATGTATGCATGGCATGTCTGTTACATGCAGACACATGCGTGAGATGATGTTGCGGCGCAATACCCCTGCGTCACACATTCCGTCCACCCGAACCCCTAGCTGTATGTTTAAACGCACCGCCCTCGCGCTTGCCGCGACCTTCGTTCTTGGGAGCGCCAGTGCTGGCGTCGTATGGAACACCGGCCCCGAGATTGGCATTGCCAACTACGCCACCTACCGCCTGCTTGCCGACGACTTTTCCTTCAGCAAGGCGACCACCGTGACAGGTGCTGAACTCAGCGTGATCGGCATCAACAACTTCTCTCGCTGGGACGGTACTGTCGAGTACTACATCTTCACGGACAACGCAGGCCGCCCCGGCACGGCAGCGCTCCATGGCAAGGGGCAGAACATCTCGATCACCGAAGGGGGCTTTTACTGGCCTGGGCTTGGCACGTCGAAGCGACTGTCCTTCGACTTCGAGAGCAGCCTGAGCGCTCTTGCGTCCACCACCTACTGGCTGGGTATCCATCTGCAGAAGGACTACGAAGTCAGCTTCAATGACTCCGGCTATCTGAATGCCCTGTGGATGTACTCGTCTTACGACGTTGGCAATGCCGCGACGGCTCATCTCGGCGACCAATCGGCGTGGGCTGACTATGTGCCCACCGGCACCTTCTCGTTCTCCCTGCGAGACAACGAAATTTCGGCAGTTCCTGAGCCCTCCCCTGTCACCCTCATTGGCGCCGGCCTGGCTGGGCTGCTTTGGATGCGCCGACGCAAGGACACGCGCGAACAGGCCTGAGCGTGGCCGCCCCACCCCGCCTGCAGTACACCAGCGTCCGCACGCGGGTGGTGGATGGCCAGGTGGTGATCGGGCTCAAGCACACGGGCAAGGACGGGGAAGGCGCACAGGTCAAGCTGCCTTGGATCGAGCCGCCCGAGGATCTGGCGCGGCTGATCAACACACTGCAGCAGGTGATGGACGGGGTTGGGCCAGGGCCTGAGGAAATAGGGTCCAGCGGGAGCCCGAGCACACGGGGAAAACTAGAATGACCGACATGAGCGCGAGCGTGCATTTCTCCATCAAGTACGACGGACCAGCCCTGGTCACGCATCAGATGGATGTGCGCGAGTTGGCCCCTGCCCTGATCGGGCTTTCTGAGCTGTTGGAGCACGCGAACAAGGCTGCTTTCCCTGATGCGGCGCCCGTCCGGATCAACGTGCAGGGCACCTTCAAAGGAGGGTCGTTCGGCGTTGATCTGATCGCCGTGCAGAACATCGGCCAGCAAATCATGTCGATGCTGTCCGGCCCTGGGGCAACATCGGCCGCCAACCTCTTCGGCATCCTCTCTGGGCTGGGCCTATTGGGCGGGGGCGGCCTGATCGGCGTGATCCGGTGGCTGCGCGGGCGAAAGCCAACGGCAATACGCCTTGAAGGCGACTCGGCCGTGTTCGAACTGCAGATGACCGAGTCTGTCGAGACGATGGAGGTCGATCTTGTCGCGGGCCGGCTCTATCAGAGCAAGGTGGTGCGGCAGGCTTTGGCAAAGGTCGTGAAACCCCTGGAGCGCGATGGCATTGACGTGTTCGCGTCAGGCCGCGAAGGCGTTGCTGAGACAGTCATCACGAAGGAGGATGTACCGTCGTTCGAGCAAGCCGCCGCGGATGCTGAAATCGTCTCTGACACGCTCAGCGCCGGGGTACTCCTGCAGCTTGAATCGCCCGTGTTCAAGGACAAGAACAAGTGGCGCTTCAACGACGGCGCGACCTCTTTCTTTGCGGAGCTTGCCGACCCAGAATTCGTGCGGGCTGTTGAGCTTGGCGAGGAGCGCTTCGGCAAGGGCGATGTCCTTGTCGTTGATCTTCGCCGGGTGCAGAGCATTGTGGATGCCGGACTCAGGCTCGAGTACGTGGTGGTGAAGGTGCATGAACACCGAGCCCCCTTGCAACAGTCCTTGATTCCATGACCATCAAGCCGCACCCCGTGCGGCATTGTTCATTCTGGGGTGTCTACGCCCGCTCGATCTTGCGCCAGGCTGCATCGGCACGCAGCTGCTGCCGAGTCGGATCGTCGTTGCGGCACACCCAGCAGCTGCAAGGCGTCGGCGTGTCAATCACTCGGCCTGCGCGCTGGCTGGCGTAGCCCGCCCAGTAGCCCGCCCTGCCCTTCTTCAGGCGCTCGCGGTGGTGGCGTCGTTCGGATCGCATTGATGGATTGTCATCGCGGCGCGTGGTTTCGTCATTCTGGGCATGATCACGGCGCCACCAAGGCACAGTACAGTCCATCCACCCGATGCAATCTCATTCAGAAAGGAGCCCGTGATGTAGTTACTTCGGAAAGAACACTATGTCACGCACTTTCAAGGACCGCCCCTGGCGTCTGCGCTTCCCTCGCTACCTCGGCGCAGAACGTAGGAAAGCGGCGCGCAGCACGGATGTGGAATGGCGGTATTTGCGCCAGGCGCCCGGCTGGTTCATCACCCTGTTCGTGGAATCGCGGCGCCGCGCAGCACTACGAACTTGGCGGTATGTGGTCGCGCGCTGCAATGCGGGCGAATTGGCTGAACTCGACACGCCGCCTCACCCAAAGGTAAAGCGCGAGTACTTTTTGTAGCCCGCCCAACTCAGCCCAACCGGCCGGCCAGAACCAGCGAGGCGCGCAGCATGTCGTTGATCCGCGTCTGCCAGCCGTCACCGGTGGCACGTAGCGCCTCCACGACGTCGGGATCCAGCCGCAGCTTCACCGGCTCCTTGGTCGCTGCAGCCTTTGGCCGGCCGCGCTTGACCAACACCTGATCGCGAAACTCATCGGCGCGCTCGAAGAAGGCATCGTCCAACTCCGGCGCGTCGTCGGGGTCAACCCAGTCTTTGGCCGTAGCGCGCTTGTTCGCGATCATTTGCTTTCCTCATGCTGATGATGCGGCGGGCCTCGCCGCGAGGGGTCCAGACCAACACGACCATGCGGCCATCGAGAAGGCCCATCGTGATGAACCGATCTTCTGCGTAGTCATCGCGCAGGTCTGGAGCCGTGAAGTGGTGTCCGGCAAACACCTCTCCTGCGCGCGCAAAGTCCAAACCTCGCTCGGTCAGCGCACAGGTTCGCTTATCAGGGTCGAATTCGATCTGCACTTTATTTATTGTGCACCCGATAAATTGCAGGTGTCAATCTGTAGAACGCACAACCCGGGTGTACAAGTCCGCATAGCCAGGTCTGCCGCGGCGCCGGCAGGTTCAGGCTGGGCTCCACGCCCTTCAGCAACATGCACCCGTTGCTGATCCGCACGATGACTGCCCTGCGGAGTTCGGCGATCTGCCAGCCGTCCTCCCTGTACAGCCGCGCCACTTGGTTCGCCCTGTCCGCCTTCTCATAGACCATCGTTCCCACGAGCTTGGAGCGCGTCAGCACCTGCCCGTAGTTCAGCGGGCAGCCCTTCTCATGGAGGCGGAAGACGAGCAGACGCATAACTGGATAAAACACCAGTTTGCCCAAGGCACTAAAAGCCACCATCGGGCATCGGCACGATAGCGCTGACGCCCAGAAGCAAAAAACCCGGCCAAAGCCGGGTTGCTGCAGAGCAAGCTGGACTAGGCCTGCTTGCGCCGACGGGCAGCAGCGAGACCGACTAAGCCAAGCCCGACCAGCGCCAGGGATGCCGGCTCGGGCACTTCAGCGACCGTGATCGGATCACGCGCCCAGACACTGATATGCGAGATGTCTTGGTCGTTGCCCTTATGGTTCTCGAAGTCGGTGTCCATCGTCCACGTGCCGGTGATCGTGTAGGGCGTGCCCAGGTCGAAAGCACCGTTCATCTTCGTGAAGTCGAAGTCGTAGACGGCCCAGCTCGTACTGGACTTCACCGAGAACGCCAGGTGGTCGAAGTTGCTGCGCGAGAACAGGTTGTTTGCAGCGAAGATGGCCTTGATGTTCTCGTCAACCGACAGCGTCCAGGTGCCGCCAACACTGGAGTCTTGCGTCTGAACGTACTTCAACACCTGGCTCAGGGAGAAGGCGCTGCCGCCGACCGGCGTGACATTCGAGTAGCTCAGCTCGCCTGCGTTGCCCTCAAGCATCCCAAGCATGATCCAGCCCGGGTCCACCGCGGCGTTCGGATTCTTCAGCGCCAGCAGTTGGCTGGGCTGGATGAACTGCGTCGGGCTCAACAGACCGTACTGTCCATTGAGCAGCCCGTCGTTCAGGTAGCCGAGGTTGGGCGACGGATTGAGCGCAGGACCTTCGTTGCCGGTATAGACGCCGGCACAGCTCGTCGCGTTGATCGGGCCCACGGGGTCTAGCGGTCCACCGGAGTACGAAGCACTGGGCGTGGCGCCTGTGATCTTCCAGTTGGCAACGTTGCAGGGATTGTTCGGATCGAGCGTGCCAGAAGCACCGCCAGGGACTGGCCCTGCGACAGCGGCTGCCGACGCCAAACACAGCGTGGCGATAGAGAGAAGGGAGGTCGTAACTTTCATGTGAGTCTCCTATGCAAGAAGTTACATAAGTGCAACAAGAATGCCATGGGTAAAAAAGACAAACGTTTCAAAGCGAAGCAGCGCACGGTGGACACCCTCGCAAACTTACGTGTAAGACACCGCGACAGTCTTGTGTAGGACAACCAATCAAATGCGTCTGAGTCGCATCCGAATCTGCTAGGCAACAACGCTGAAGCCGGCCCTTGGCTGGTTGCAACAAAAGCACGAATGGGCAATCGCGATGCGCGATATGCGGCGGTCAGCGTTGATGTTCCCGCTCTTCATAGCGCACCGTCATCGCGATGCGTCGCCGGTCGGCCTGGTTGAGCACGAGGAAGTGGCGCATGCGGATGGGCCTGCCGTCCAAATCGGCGTCAATCTGGCCCTGCAGCAGCACGGCGGTGATCTCGCGGATGCAGTTCTCCGTGCCGAACACTTCAACGTGCATCACGCCAGGCTCGTCAACCGCGGCAGCAACCCGGGAGTAGCCTTCTATGCAGTGGAAGCTGGGTACGTCGAGGGTGACGAACATCGCGGCACCACGCTTTCCTTGGTCGTTGGTGATGGCCGCAGAATCACTGCGTGGGCCAGCCAGCGCCGTCGTCCAGACGCCATGCACGGCGTCAGATCACCTGCCGACGGCGCTCGAAGGACCCCTCAATGTGTGTCCCATGACGGTACATGGCCGGCATGAGCAGCACCACGGATCGAGCACTGGCACAGACCGGATACGGCCGGGTCAGTGGCGCGCGGGCAGCGGGGTCAAAACTCCCATTAGGATCGGACTGAAGGCCATAGGCCTCACGCGGCTCCGTTCATGCAACCCCATGCGCAGCAAAGCACCGGAGCGGGCCCGGACTACTTCTGCCGCCTACGGGCCGGCGCCGCGGTGGGAGCAGACATCGAGATGCTTTCGGATCACGGTGCCCAGGTAGGTGTGTGCGGTGGGGATTGTTCGAGGCGCGGGGCCTCAGTGCAAGGGGGATGCGGGGCGCAGCGGACCCCTGGCCTACTTGCTCGCTGGCAGCTGAGGCGCTTGCGATGCTTGCTTGTCCAAGCGATCGCTGATTGACTTCAATTGTTCGGTCGCCGTCGTTACAGCCGTGGCTGTATTTCGACCAGACTCGTAGCTCGCGACCATGTTGTTTAGCACCCCGGCTAAGCCAAACACGGTAGCCAGCGCTGAGGCAACGACCACGCTGAGGAGCGCGATGGTGGCGGTGCGAACCTCGCGGCGCGTGGCGACCGCCTGCTCGCTGGTACTTCTCAGCTCCCTTAGCATGGTCTCGAACTGCGCCTTCTGCTCCACATCACGCACGTCCATCCGAGCGACGAATTCTGCAACTCGGCGGTCCATGCTTGACTCCAATGCTTGGAGCTTGGCGTCGATCTCTTCGCGGGAAGGCGTACTCACCCCGGCATTATCCTCCTGCGGAATATTGGGGATCCTGACGAGATCTACCTTGAGCTTCTCGACCGTCGTGGCAAGGTCGCTTTGCTGCCTGTCCAAAAAGCGCAAAGCTTCAATAACTGTATCAAGGGTTTCTTGGTCCGGAGGCGATCCATCTTCTCCCGGAGAGTTCTGGGCATCGACAGATGGTGGAACGGATTGGGCTGCTTCCGCCGCCACCGCTGCTGCTGCCGATGCTGTCGGGGTGACATCAAACGGCAGGTCGTCGAGATCAACATCGACTTCGATCGGGATCGGTCCTTCTACTAAGCCGAGAGGCTCCTCAGTGTCAACGTGGACTGGCTGCGCAGCGGCTCCAGCCTCAGCTCCGAGTGACTCGGTGTAAATGCGCGACGGCCTCTTGGCCGCGTTCTCTAGCGCCTTGTCAATTGCTGCCGATGTAAATGGGTCGAATCCCTTGGTGGCCATGTCGTCTCTCTGTCAGTTCTGATTTACTGGCGCAAAGACTTTTTCGAAGCCGGCGCCCTGTGCATGGCCTCGACGGCCGCCTTGGGTCGCCCGGCGTCAATGCCCTCGAAAGGGTCCGGGCCGCTCATCCTGCGGATGAAGTGCAGCCGCCGCTCGCGCTCTGCAGCCTCAGCCGCATCCGCCTGGGCCTGCGTCACTCCGACATCGCTGCAGGCCTCTTCGATTCGGGCCATCTCCGCTTCGAGATCGCGAATTTCGTCCTCAACCTGACGCACCGCGATCACCTCGTCGATGCGCTGCGTCCTTCGACGCTCCGCGGCACTGATCTTGGCGGCAACGACGCTGTAGTGACTGCGAGCCATGCTGAGCCTCTCCACAAGGCCAACGAGCACGCCATCAAGCTCCCTAGCAAGTTGAATCGCGGCCGGGAGCTTTCCCTCTGGGTCAGCGTGGCCCAGTTCATCAATACGCGCTAGCAGTGCGTCCTTCATCATGCGATACAGCCGCATTGCGTCGTCGAGCGCGCCGATGCGCAAGTCCAGAACGCGCTGCTCCACAAGCAGATCCCAGTCAGGCTCGACCCCGCCCCCCTGCGGATTGAAAGATGCCTGCAGGCGGGCGACAAGCTCCGAGGTCAGCGACCGTTTGGATTCAGCTGCCGCACGCTCAAGTTGCTCCCGCAACTCTAGAGGGCAGCGGAAGTTCAATTGTGGTTCAGATCGGGCCATTTAAAGATTCTCGCATCACGGTGCTTGCACAATCTGCTAACACGGTGCTAGTATTAACACCGTGCTTGAAACCGTTTCAAGCCAGAACATGGAGCAGCGATGCAGAGTAACCAGATTCCCGTCGTCGTGAAGCCGCTGATGGTCCGGCTCGGACCTGAAGCCTACCAGTGGGTCCAGCAGCAGGCGGCGCAACAAGAGCGCTCCGCCAACTGGATCGTCGGCAAGGCCGTGGAAGAAGCGCGCAAGAACGCGCAATCGCAAGAGGCAGCGCAATGTACGCCCTCACCTTCCCAGGTGCGCCGCGCACCATGAACACCCGCGAGATCGCGGAGCTCACCGGCAAGCGCCACGACAACGTAATGCCGACATCCGCAAGATGCTGACCGAATGCATGGCGAAGGGGGTCTCCTCAGTCTTCAGGACACCCATCGCAACGAGCCAAACGGCCAGATCTACGCCTCGTTCAGCCTGCCGAATCTTGCAGGGAATCGCAGCGGGGGCGCTGCTGGTGATGACGATCAGCGTGCTGGCCGTCGCCGCCAGCAGCTTCATGCGCTGGGGGAGCCGGCCGCGCGCGTGGCAGAGGGCGACCGCGGGCATCTCGAACTACGCCGCCGATCTGGTCACTGCGGCGGGCATCGGCGCCGGATTGGCCACCGCGTTGGTGGCTTGGTGGGCGGCATGACCGCAGCGCAGCTAGCCGACGCTGCCTTGCGCTCCGTCGGCGCTTACACAAACCGATCTGCCGCAGAAAGCCTAAGAGGGTGTATCTAAAATGATTTACCCGGCCAGCCTAGTTGCGAGCATACGCGCTTCTGCGAGCCAGACCCAGGCCACAGGCGCCCAGTTGGAGCGGTCATGGTGAGCGATCAGCCTGCGCGCACGCTCGTTCCATGCGTGGGTGCGCTCGACCACCCAGCGCTTGGCTTGCACGATGAAGCCCTTGAACCGCCCCGGAATTCGCGGAGGCCCGTTGGCTTGAGTCAGGCCGACATGGCCTGCTGCTCAAGAGTTCGATAGTAGTTGGCCTCGAACTCGGCCGGTGGCACGTACCCGATGGGTTCGAGCAGGCGCTGGTGGTTGAACCAGGCCACCCATTGCAGCGTCGCCAGCTCTACCGATTCCTTGGTCTTCCACGCACTGCGCCGATGGATGACTTCGGCCTTGTACAGCCCATTGATGGTCTCGGCCAGCGCGTTGTCGTAGGAGTCGCCCTTGCTGCCCACGGAGGGCTCGATGCCGGCCTCGGCAAGCCGTTCGGTGTAGCGGATGCTGACGTACTGCGATCCGCGGTCGGAGTGGCACACAAGGGCATCTTCGCGCTGCGGACGACGGTCGTACAGCGCCTGCTCCAGTGCGCCCAACACGAAGTCCGTCCGCATGGAGCTGCTCGTGCGCCAGCCCACGATGCGCCGCGCAAACACGTCCACGACGAAGGCCACGTACAGCCAGCCTTGCCAGGTGGACACGTACGTGAAGTCCGACACCCAAAGCTGGTTGGGCCGCTGCGCGTTGAACTGGCGATTGACCCGGTCCAGCGGGCAAGGCGCTTTGGCGTCGCTGATCGTGGTGCGTGCGGCCTTGCCACGCATCACGCCGCGCAGACCCATGTGGCGCATGAGTCGTTCCACGGTGCAGCGGGCCACCGTGACGCCCTCGCGCTGCAACTGGTGCCAGACCTTGTCGGCGCCGTAGACCCGCAGGTTCGATTGCCACACGCGCTCGATCTGCGGCATCAGCACCGCATCGCGTTTCGCGCGGGCGCACAGCAGCTCGGGGTGGCGCTGGCGGGCCGCATGGCGCCGGTACGCCGACGGGGCGACCTGCAGTGCCCTGCAGATCGGCTCGACCCCGTGCGCGGCGCGATGCGCGTCGATGAACGCCTTCACGACTTCAGCCGGCGGTCGAGCTCCGCCTGGGCGAAAAACGCGCTGGCCAGCTTCAGGATCTCGTTGGCCTTGCGCAGCTCGCGGTTCTCCCTTTCAAGCTCCTTCATGCGCTGCGTCTGCGTCGTGGTCACGCCCTCGCGCTGGCCCGTGTCACGCTCTTGTTGGCGCACCCAGTTCAGCAGCGTCTGCGGCGTGCTGCCGATCTTGCCGGCAATCGACACCACCGCCGCCCACTGCGACTCGTACTCACCGCGGTGCTCGAACACCATGCGCACGGCGCGCTCGCGTACCTCGGGCGAAAACTTCACTGACTTCCTCATGGCTCCATCCTCTCAAAA
This sequence comes from Pseudorhodoferax sp. LjRoot39, assembly GCF_964253035.1. NCBI lineage: Bacteria > Pseudomonadati > Pseudomonadota > Betaproteobacteria > Burkholderiales > Comamonadaceae > Pseudorhodoferax > Pseudorhodoferax sp. LjRoot39. Next base: position 5,843,437 of record NZ_CAXUQL020000001.1, read on the forward strand.
GTTGGAGCCTCCTCAAAATACGGGGCGGTTCACCCTTGGCTGGGGCCTCGGGCCACAGTTGCTGCTGCTCGACAACAAACGTGCCCGTCACGCGATTCGAAGGTCTGCGGACGATCTCTACGGCGATGCCATGCGTCTTCTCCAGGTCCATGGCGCACTGACCGCCGTAGGCCGAGTCTGCGTACAGCCTCTTGAGGCCCGTCACCTTGGCGCAGGCTTGGGCCACCACGGATGCGGCCCCGTCGCGATCCTGCACGCTGGCAGCCGTGACGGTCACAGCCAGCAGCAGCCCCAGCGTGTCGACCACCAAGTGGCGCTTGCGGCCCTTGACCTTTTTGCCGGCATCGAAGCCGGTGTCTCCGCCCTGCGGGGTGCTGCGCGTGCTTTGCGAATCGATGATGGCCGCCGTGGGTTCGGGTGCCTTGCCCACGCGGTCGCGCCACTGTTGGCGCAACCGGTCGTGCATGGCCTCGAAGGTGCCGGCGCGTGCCCAGCCGCGAAAGGCCGAGTACACCGCACGCCAAGGCGGAAAGTTGCCGGGCAGCAAGCGCCACGCGCAGCCGGTGCGCACGATGTACATGCAGGCGTTGGCAATGTCGCGGCGCGCGTGCGTGATCGGCTTGCCGCGCCCACCTTCGCGCTCAAACAGGTCATGCACGAGAGCCCACTCGGCATCGGTCAGGTCCGTGTTCATGCCGCCAGGCTTGGCTTGCCGGCGGTGCGCTGTCGTGTAGCCGTAGCGCTGCGGAGCCGAGCCCTGGACCGCCGCACGCGTGCTGGCGCCGCGAGGCGGGCGCACGCGCTTGACTCCCGCCTTCTTCAGCGCCTTGCGAATCGTCGCCGAGCAGACATCGATGCCCGTGTGGCGAACGAACTCGCGGGTGAGCTCATCCATCGACGACTGCGGCATGCGCAGCGCCAGCTCCACCAATGCGCGCAGGTCCTGCGCTTGCAGCAGTGCTGGCCTGCCGGGTTGCTTCTTGCTCGTCCCCGTGTTCACTCGTCACCTCCTGCGCTCCCAGAACCGAGAGGGCGCGCAGGGTATTTTAATTCAGATACACCCTCTAAGGACAGCGCAACTATTTCTTGGGACGGGTCTTAGGCGTAACTGGCCCTTCTTCAGAGGAGCTGTCGCGGCTTGTCTGCAGCGGAGACTCCTCCCGGGAGGCAATCCACGCGGGTTCATCAGAGACGTCCGCCAACTCAAGATCGCCGTTCTCGTACTCTTTGAAGATGCGGGCCAACTGCGCAGCATGCTCCAAATAAGAAGTCAGTTCTGCAAAGAGTTCCTTCGGGCTTCGTTCGGTGTACCGCCCCTCGTCATCGATCGTGCCCAAGGTTGGCGGGGCGGGAATGAAAGCTGCGGGAACGGTAAGCCCTCTCTCGATCAACGCAACCAGCTCTGCGTTGTAGCTTCGTCCTTTCTTCTGCGCCGACGCATGCACCGCCATGTGCAATTCAGGCGGCAGCCGCAAGGCGGTCTTAACGAAGTTCTTCTGATCAACGCTGGTGGCCATGCCTCCATCATAGTCCCTGTCGCCGACTCAACAATTGCCCCCACCATGGAAGCATGCCTCTATCATTGCTCCATGCCTCCAAAACGGAGGCATTCATGACTACAAAAACTCAGAAGGACTTTGTGAAAACCGCCCTGCGCCTGCCCCCAGATCTCCACGGTGAGTTACACGCCGCTGCTGCCGAAGCCGAGCGCGGGTTCAACGCGGAGATCCTGTTCCGGCTGCGCCAGTCGTTCAAAGGTCGCAAAAAGGGTCTCCCTAACATTTCGAAGAACAGCCTCCAAAGCGACTCCACAAACCAGCCCGACCTCGCACCAAGCATGCAACCCTTCACCCATCAATCCACCACCAACGAAGGACAGAAACCATGAGCAACATCGTTCCCTTCAACTTCGATGGCGCCAGCGTGCGCGTGATCGACATCAACGGCGAACCGCACTTCGTCGGCAAGGACGTGGCCGAGGCGCTGGGCTACGCCGACACGACGAACGCCATGAAGCAGCACTGCAAGGGGGTGGCGAAACGCCACCCCCTTCAGACGACTGGCGGCATCCAAGAGATGCGCGTTCTGGCCGAGCCCGACGTGCTCCGCCTGATCGTTGCCAGCAACCTGCCGGCTGCCGAGCGCTTCGAGCGCTGGGTGTTCGAGGAGGTGCTGCCCTCGATCCGCAAGACCGGCAGCTACACGGCCAAGACCACCCGGCCGCAGACTCTGTCGCGCAACCAGGTGGCGGCCAGCATCCTCCTGCTGCGCAGCGCCGCCGAGGACTTGAAGCTGTCTCCTTCCGCTGTCCTGGGTGGCTACCAGCGGCTGGAGCTGCAGCTGGGAGTCACCGGCCTGCTGCCCGGCTATGCAGTGGATGCCTCCAACTCGGCAAGTGGCTCCAGCGAGGAAACGAAGTCGGCTGCCGAACTGTTGGAGATCCACAGCGTCGGCCTCAGCGCTATCGCCTTCAACCGTCTGCTCTTGCAGCACGGCTTCATCGAAGAACGCGAGCGTCCTTCGTCGAAGGGTGGCACCAAGAAGTTCAAGGTGTGCACGAACATGGAGTTCGGCAAGAACCTCACGAACCCGAACAACCCGCGGGAAACGCAACCGCACTGGTACGTGCGCAAGTTCCCCGAGTTGCTTGATCTGGTCATTCCCGCCAAGCCGAAGGTGGCAACGGCGTGACATACATCGACCACATCACCGGCCCGCCGCGAAGACGGCAGGCCATAAAAGGCGAAGCCGAAATGCGCTTGGACCCGCAAATCGGCTTCTGTGACCCGAGAACCCTCACGAGGAACCTAGATCATGTAGAACGATAGCACCGTTGCGCCTGCGCGCGCAAATCCGCAGCAGATGACCAGTAGCACCCCTGCGGTCATCGAACCCGAAATCGACCACGCCGCGCGCAATGCGCTGCTCAAGATCGCGGGCCACGCCTGCGACATCCAGAACCTGATCGACATTGCGTCGTCGGCCAACGCCGAGGACTACCAGCGCGATGCGGCTACCAGCGCAGCACGCGGCTTGGCCACCCTCATCGGTGCTACCTCTGTCGCGGTCACCTGCGAGTCCGTCCCGTCCAGCGTCAGCCTGTGGCTCTTGGGAGGTCAAGCATGACCGCCGCCACCATCGAGACTCCCTGGCATGCCGACCTCTCGGAGGACCGGGACAGCGCGCGCAGCCTGGCCCACGCCGGCGTCTCCGACATCGAGCATTTGTGCGTGGACATGCTGGAGCGTGCCAACGATCGCTTGGGCTGCGAGGACATGACCGACAGCGCTTGGTGCGCGCGCGTGCGCATGTTTGCTACGCGCATCAAGGAGTTGAACTCCCTGGTGATGTCGCATCTGGACGAAGACAGCGTGCAGCTGCGCGAGGCGCACCGCATGGTCTACGGCCGGTTCCCGCACGAAGGTGAAAAGCCATGACCGCCGCGACCATCATCGTAGAGAAACCGGCAGCACCGGCCGCGCCTGTCGAAGACCTGGCCGCGCGCCGCGCGCTGGCGCTCGACGCCAACTTCGAGCTGGAGTGCCTGGCGGAAGCTGCGCGTGAGTTGCTCGATGCAGAGCGGAACGAGGGCACGATCAAGTTCAGCGCCATGCTTGCACGCATCATTACGCTGAACGAGATCGTGTTCTTCGCTGCGCGGCTGCACGGGGAGCCCGACCCGGACAACGCCTGGGGCGACAAGGACAACCTGGAAACGCTTCGCATCGCGCTCCAAGGGAGGCTGCTATGAGCATCACGACCATCAAGCGGCCTGCCGCGGTCGAGATCGACGCGGGCGCATCGGGCGGACCTGTGCACGCTGCCAGCCTCGCCCGGAGCGTGGTCGAGACCCTGAGCAGCCACACCGTCCACCCCGCCCTCAGGGCTCTTGACGACCTCGTTTTCGAGACGGGCGAACTGCTGCACGTAGCCATCACCAAGCGGGACGTTGACGGCGGCACCTATGCCGCGAACAAGCTGGAGCAGGTGATCGCGCTTTCCGTGATCTTGGAGGAATACGAGGAAGGCGGCGAGTGGGACTCGCTCGGCGCTGCTCAATACCTGCTGCGCGACGCCCTGCAGCAGCTGAACGAACTTCGGGGAGATTGGAAATGACCGCCGCGACCATCGAGCAGCCACGGGCTGCGCGCAAGGCCTCCGCCGCCTCGGCAGGGCCTGAAGAGGCGAAGCTGCGCCGGCTGTCGCAGATCCTCTACGACGCATCGCAGACGGACGGCGCGAACTTCGACTCTGGCTATTCCCTTCGCCTGCTGCGCATCGCGTCCGAGATCGCGCTTGTCGAAGCCGCCGGCTTCGACAAGCGGACCGAGAAGGACCGCATCAACTCGGCGTTCGACTTGGCCGCCATCGTCGGCTCGGCGCGGCGCGTGCCGTCCGATTTGCCGCTGCCGGCCGGGCTGCTTGCCCTGATCGAACAGGCGCGCGTGCTGCTCAGCGATCTGTGCGACTGCGAGGACTGCTTCGATGACGAGCGCAGCAAGCCTGCGTCGCCATCGGCCCCGTTCCTGAACGGCTACACGCCGACGCAGCTGCGGGAGATCCTGGCCCACATCGCGAGCAGCACCGAGGCGGCCACTGAGATCTTGCTGGATGTCGAGGCCCACATCGGCGGCGAAGAGTGGACGACTTCGCAGTGCATCACGAACGTGCACGTCGCTGCGCAAGCTCTGCGCTTGGTTGGTGCGATGGCCGATCAGGCTGCCGGCACCGGCATCATGGGCGGGCCGATCGAGTGGTCCATGGGCGATCGTGATTTGAAGGGAGCCGCCCATGCATGAGCGAGTCATCGGCGGCCTGCGCTTCAAGGCCATGCCCGGCTACTCCTGCTACTCCGGCAGCTCGGCTGCGCTGCTCGGCGCAGGCTTACTTATGCCCGAGCAGTTGCCCGGCGTGAACGGCAACCCCGCGACGTGCGCGTCGTTCCACGCGGACGGCTCTCGCGTGCGGAAGGGGGCGCCCGGTGCACACCTGGAGCCCGGCTACCTCAAGGTGCAGCGCATGCGGGGCGACAGCTTCCTGCTCAAGCGGTGCATCGCGGAAATCGAGGTGCCCATCGCACAGCCGAAGCGCGGACCGAAGCCGGCGCCGCGACGGTTCGAACACTGGCCGTTCCCTGTGGTTGTCGGAGGCATCCCGTCATGAAGTGCCCCGCCTGCACCAGCGACGAGCTCCGTGTGATGTCCACCAAGGCCGGGCCCAACAAGATCATCCGGCTACGATCCTGCGCCGCTTGTGGCCACCGCTGGCCGACGATGGAGATCAGCACCGCCGAGATCAGCCGGATGGAGCAAGCCGTCCAGGTGGTCCGATCCTTCAGCACGTTGAGCAGAGAACTCGATGCCGAGGCCCCGCACAGTTAACCGGAAGATCCCCGACCTGCCGCGTGGTATGCGCAAGGTCGGGGCACTGTGGTACTGGCGAGGGACGGATCAGCTGACGAAAGAAATCGAGGCCGGACTTAAGGCCACGGGCATGAAGATGCGCTGCGGCGCCACACCGGTCCAGGCCAGGCTGTGGTGGGAGAAGCACGTCTCCCCTGCCCTGGCAGCGGCCATGCCCGAGGACGATGTCGTCGGCACTGTGGAAGAGCTGCTGCGCAAGTACCGCGCCGATGAACTACCGACCCTCACCCGCGAGCAGACCAAGCAGGAGTACGAAGGCCGGATCCGCCGCATCCGCGCCGCCTTCGGCAAAATCCGCTACGCCAAGACCGAGGCTCAGGCCATGCAGCTGGGCCACCTTTCGGCCGTGACGATCACCAAGCACCTGCACGACAACCGGAATCGCGCTTCGTCGGCCAACAAGGACATCCAGTTGCTCTCGCGCATGTTCCGACTGGCGCGGGTGCGCTGGGGCCTGACCACGTTCAACCCGTGCGAGGCCATCGAGTACCTGCCTGAGCAGCCCCGGGACCAGTACGTGAGCGACGACCGCTACCTGGAGATCTACGAAGCCGCGAGCCCGATCCTGCAGTGCATGCTGGAGATCTCGACGCAGACCGGCGCACGGGAGGGGATGATCTTCGACATCCGGCTGCGGGACTTCGACGAGCGCCAGATCGAACTGCGGGTCACGAAGAAGCGCAACAGCGTCGGCTACGTGTCCAAGGTCTACGAGATGACGCCGGACCTCTGGAAGGCGCTGTGCAGGGCGAAGGAGCTTCGCAAGAAGAACCGCGGCGGCGCAGCCAGCTTGCCCAGCGACTACCTCTTCATCACCAAGCAGGGCAACCCGTATTCGAAGGAATCGTTCAAGAGCTTGTGGCGTGTGGTGCGCAAGAAGCTGGGCCTGGCACCGCGGGAGATCACCTTCCACGACATGCGCGCGAAGGCTGCATCGGACGAGGTTTCGGACGAGTCAGCGAAGGAGCTGCTGCACCACAACGACGTGAAGGTGACCAGGCGGGTCTACCGGCGCAAGGTGCCTGTTTCGACCCCGCTGCCGTCCGCGATTGGAGGCCGCGAGAAGGCCTGAAAGCATGGGTTTGTCAGGACTCACCCGAGTTTGTCAAACCCAACGAAAAACGGGCTAGGACTTGTGGTCCTAACCCGTTGATCTGCTTCTTATTTTTGGTCGGTGTGAAAGGATTCGAACCTTCGACCCCTTGCACCCCATGCAAGTGCGCTACCAGGCTGCGCCACACACCGAAGCCCATGAGTATAGCGGAGTATTCAGGGGATATCGGCGAGCAGTGAGCGAATTTCAAAAAGTTCGCGCCGTACCTGCGCCAGGCGCACTGCCGCACCGACATCGTCGTCGCCGATCAGCAAATCATCGAACGCCTTGAGGTCGACCTCCTCAGCTACAAACGTGTCCACATCCTGCGCGTCATCAACATCGAGAGCGACGCCTGCAAGCCCATCGTGCGGGGGCCGCCCATGCTCCTGCAGCTTGTTGCGCGCACCGCTGATCGTGAACCCCTGGTCATAGAGGAGGTCGCGGATGCGCCGGATCATCAGCACCTCATGGTGCTGGTAGTAACGGCGGTTTCCGCGCCGCTTCATGGGCCGCAGCTGGGTGAACTCCTGCTCCCAATAGCGCAGCACATGCGGCTTGACGCCGCACAGGTCGCCAACCTCACCGATGGTGAAGTAGCGTTTGGCGGGAATCGAAGGGAGGGTGTTGCCCATGAGAAGGGGACGGCTGCGCGAGGGCCGCAAAGGTTACCCCAACGGCCGGCATGCGCCAAGCAACCAGAACGCGCCAGGACTGTGGGCCAGGCCAGGCACGCCGGGGTCTCAACCCTGGATCTGGTCCTTGAGCTTGTGGCTGGCGTGGAACGTCACAACGCGGCGCGCCTTGATCGGAATGGCCTCGCCGGTCCGCGGATTGCGACCTGGCCGCGGCGCCTTCACACGGATCTGGAAGTTGCCGAAGCTGGAGATCTTCACGTCGGTGCCGTTCACGAGACTGGTGGTGACCAGATCGAAGAAGGCATCGATCATGTCCTTGGACTCGCGCTTGTTCAGGCCAATCTGCTCGAACAGCAGTTCGGCCAGTTGCGCCTTGGTCAACGCAGGCGTCTCCAGGCTTTCTACGGAAATCTTCACCGCATCTCTCCGCTCGTCGTCCATGTCGTCGAAATCAACCTGCGCCTGCATGCGAACCTCCTCAAGTGCGGAGTCGCGCACCGACGCGCTCGCCCAAACTGGCCAGAACGCGCTGCACGCATGACTCGATCTGTTCCTCGGCGAGTGTCGCATCTCCGCCGTTCAACACCAGCCGCACGGCCAGGCTTTTCTCGTCGGCGGCCAGGCCTGCAGGCACGGCCACCCCGGGCTTGGCACGGTAGACGTCGAACAGTTCGGCGTGCCGCAGCACGTCGGCGGTGGCTGCCGATTGGATCGCGGCCATCAGCGCAGTGTGCGTCACCGACTCCTTGACGACCACGGCAATGTCACGCTCCACATCCTGGAAGCGCGGCACGGGCTGCGCGGCAGGCACGGCCTGCGCTTGCACCGCATCGAGTTCCAGTTCGAAGAGCACGGGCGCGTGTGGCAGCTCCCAGGACTGACGCCAGCGTGGGTGCAATTCGCCGACCACGCCAATGACGCGGCCATCGAGGAGCACGCGCGCGGCACGGCCAGGATGCAACGCCGGATGTTCGGCCGCCTCGAACCCCACACGCCGCGGCGCGAGCAAGGCCTCCACATCGCCCTTGACGTCGTAGAAGTCGACCCGTTGACCTTTGCGCGACCAGTCCATGCTCTCGGCATCGCCAAAGGCCAGACCCGCAACGCGCATGGGCTGGTGGATACCTTGCACGGTGGCATCGGTGGTGGCCACCGCCGCATCGCGCAGGAACACGCGACCGAGCTCGAACACCCGCACGCGGCTGGCACGGCGGTCCAGATTGAACTTGAGCACCTGCAGCAGCGAGCCGATCAGCGACGAGCGCATCACGCTCATGGGGCTGGCGATCGGGTTGAGCAGCGTGATCGGATGGGCGTTGCCATGCAGGTCGCGCTCCCACGCACTCTGCACGAAGCTGAAGTTGATGGTTTCCTGGTAGCCCAGAGCGGCCACGCGGCGGCGCACGGCGAAACGGCTGCTGCGCGACTCTGGCAGAACGCGGGCCGTGATGGGCGCCAGCGGCGGCGTGGTTGGCAGGCGCTCGTAGCCGATCAGGCGCGCGACCTCCTCGATGAGGTCTTCCTCGATCAGCAGGTCGAAGCGGTGCGGTGGCGGCGTCACGGTCAGCACGCCTTCGCCTTCCTCCAACGGGAAGGCCAGGCGGCGCAGTGCATCGACGCAATCGGCCTGCGTGAGCGGCATGCCGATCACGCGCGCAGCCCGCGCCACGCGCAGCTGCACGGGCTTTTGCACGGGCAGCTGCAGCGTCTGGTCGTCGATGGGGCCGGCCTCGCCACCGCAGATCTCCAGCACCAGCTGCGTGATGCGCTCGATGGTCTGCACAGTGCGGCTCGGGTCCACGCCGCGCTCGAAGCGGTGGCCCGCATCGGTGGAGAAGTTGAAGCGGCGCGAACGGCCCTGGATCGCCTCGGGCCACCAGAACGCTGCCTCGATGTAGATGTTGCGCGTGTCGTCGGACACGGCCGTGGCGTCGCCACCCATGATGCCGGCCAGCGACTCGACGGTCTGCGCATCGGCGATCACGCCGACCTTGGCATCCAGCGCCACGGTGTTGCCGTTGAGCAGCTTGAGCTGCTCACCCTCGCGGCCCCAGCGCACGACCAGGCCACCATGGATCTTGTCCAGGTCGAACATGTGCGAGGGCTGACCAGCCTCGAACATCACGTAGTTGGAGATGTCCACGAGCGGCGAGACGCTGCGCTGGCCGCAACGCGCCAGGCGCTCGACCATCCAGGCCGGCGTGGTGGCGCGCGTGTTCACCCCGCGCACGATGCGGCCCGAGAAGCGGCCGCACAGTTCAGGCGCCTCGACCTGCACGGGTAGGCAGTCGTCGATGCGCGGTGCGATGGGCACGGGCTCGGTCGCGATAAGCGGAGCGCCAGTCAGGGCCGACAGCTCGCGCGCCACACCGTACACCGACAAGCCGTGCGCGAGGTTGGGTGTGAGCTTGAGCGTGAGCAGCATGTCGTCCAGGCCCAGGTGCGCGCGGATGTCCTGGCCCAGCGGCGCATCGGCCGCGAGTTCGAGCAGGCCACCATGGTCTTCGCTCAGCTTGAGTTCGCGCGCCGAGCACAGCATGCCCTGGCTCTCGACACCGCGCAGCTTGCCCAGCTTGATGCGGAACGGCTGGCCGTCCTCGCCAGGCGGCAGCTCCGCGCCGACCAACGCGCAAGGCACCTTGATGCCGACACGCGCGTTCGGCGCACCGCACACGATGTTGAGCAGCTGCGGCTGGCCAACGTCCACCTGGCACACGCGCAGGCGGTCCGCATTCGGATGCTGGACGGCTTCCTTGATCTCGCCGACCACGATCTTGCTGAACGGCGGCGCGACGGGGCGGCGCTCCTCCACCTCCAGACCGCCCATGGTCAGGGTGTCGGCCAGCTCAGCGCTGCCGATGGGCGGGTTGCAGAAGGCGCGCAGCCAGGACTCTGGGAATTGCATCGTTGTTCTCGTCTATTCGGAAAGCGGCGGGATCACTGGAACTGCGACAGGAAGCGCAGGTCGCCGTCGAAGAACAGCCGCAGATCGTTCACGCCATAGCGCAGCATGGTCAGCCGATCCGGGCCCATGCCGAAGGCAAAACCGATGTAGCGCTCGGGGTCCAGCCCCATGTTGCGCACCACGTTGGGGTGCACTTGGCCGGAGCCCGCGACTTCGAGCCAGCGGCCGGCCAGCGGCCCGCTCTGGAACTGGATGTCGATCTCGGCGCTGGGCTCGGTGAACGGAAAGAAGCTCGGGCGGAAACGCAGCACCAGGTCGTCGCTCTCGAAGAAGGTCCGGCAGAAATCCGTGAACACGACCTTGAGGTCCTTGAAGCTCACGTTCTCGCCCAGCCACAGGCCTTCGCACTGGTGGAACATCGGCGAGTGCGTGGCGTCGCTGTCCACGCGGTAGGTGCGGCCCGGTGCGATCACGCGGATCTCGGGCGCCTTGGTCTGGCCGCTGGCATCTGCGGCTGCGGCCTCGAAGGCGGCCGCGTGCTTGCGGATGTGCTGGTGGGCATAGCGCACCTGCATCGGGCTGGTGTGCGGGCGCAGGTTGTAAGGAACGCCGTCCTCGCCCTGGATGTCCACGTAGAACGTGTCCTGCATCGAACGCGCTGGGTGGTTGGGCGGGTTGTTCAGCGAGGTGAAGCTGTGCCAGTCGCTCTCGATCTCCGGGCCGTCGGCCACATCGAATCCCATGCTTGCGAAGATGGCCTCGATGCGCTCCAGCGTGCGCGAGACCGGGTGCAGGCCACCGGCGCCGCGCTGTCGCCCCGGCAGCGTCACGTCCAGCGCCTCGGCCTTGAGCTGCAGTGCCAGTTCGGCATCGGCCAGGCCCTGGCGCGCGGCGTTCAACGCCGCTTCGATCGCCTGTTTGGCCTGGTTGATGGCCGCTCCGCGCGTCTTCTTCTCGTCCACGCTGAGCGTGCCCATGCCCTTCATGAGCTCGGTCAGGCGACCGGACTTGCCCAGGAAGCGCGCCTTGGCGTTCTCCAGGTCGGCCGGCGTGGTGGCGGCGGTGAAGTCCTCGCGCGCCTGCGCGACGATGGCATCCAAATCGTTCATGGGAATTCTTGGCAAATGAAAAAGGGGCCGAGACTCCTGCAGGAAATCCCGGCCCCTGAGGTCCTGAGCGGTGGTGGGTGAACGCCAAGCCCGAAGGCTGGTTCACCCGCGTGGCACTCAGGCCGCCAGCTTGGCCTTGACCTGCTCGACGATGCCGGCAAAAGCGGCCTTGTCGTGCACGGCGATGTCGGCCAGCATCTTGCGGTCGATCTCGATGGACGCCTTCTTCAGGCCGTTGGCGAACTGGCTGTAGGTCAGGCCCAATTCACGTGCAGCGGCATTGATACGGGCGATCCACAACTGACGGAACACGCGCTTCTTGGTACGACGGTCACGGTAGGCGTACTGGCCCGCCTTCATCACCGCCTGCTTGGCGATGCGGAAGACGTTACCGCGGCGACCGCGGAACCCCTTGGCGAGCTTCAGAACTTTCTTGTGACGTGCACGGGCGGTAACACCACGTTTGACGCGAGGCATAAATTACTCCTTGTTCGTCCGTTAGATCAGATGCCGCGGCCGGGCAGCATCTGCGCCATCGAGGCCATATTGGTCTCGTGCACAGTCACCGCACCACGCAGTTGGCGCTTGTTCTTGGTGGTCTTCTTCGTCAAGATGTGACGCTTGAAGGCTTGGCCGCGCTTGACGGTGCCACCGGGACGAACGCGGAAGCGTTTCTTCGCCGCGCTCTTGGTCTTCATTTTGGGCATGTGCATGCTCCTTCTTGGTTGTGCTCGTGAGGCGCCGGAAACCGATTCCGGACTTGTTGGCCCCGAGCCACTTTTGGTGCGAAGGCCTTGCGGCCCTCGCGTTCACCACCGGCAGGCGACCAACCCGCCGACGTTGAATTCTTACTGCGCTCTCAGGAAGCTGCGCTGGGCGCGGCCTCTGGTGCGGGCTTCGCTGCAACCGGCTTCTTGCGGGCCGGTGCAATCATCATGATCATCTGGCGGCCTTCCAACTTGGGAAACTGCTCGACGATGATCAGGTCCTGCAGGTCGGTGCGGATGCGCTGCAGCAGCGCCATGCCCAACTCCTGGTGCGTGATCTCGCGGCCACGAAAGCGCAGCGTGATCTTGCACTTGTCGCCATCGGCAAGAAAGCGCCGAATATTGCGCATCTTGATGTTGTAGTCGCCGTCGTCCGTGCCAGGGCGGAACTTGACTTCCTTGATCTCGATGACCGTCTGCTTGGCTTTTGCGTCGGCCGCCTTCTTCTGCTCTTGGTATTTGAACTTGCCGTAGTCCATCAACCGGCAGACAGGCGGGTTCGCCGCGGCGACGACCTCGACGAGGTCTACGTCCAGCTCACCCGCCATGCGCAAAGCCTCCGCCAAGCTGACGACACCCAGGGGCTCGTTCTCGGGGCCGGTGAGACGCACTTCCGGGGCCATGATTTCCCGGTTCAGGCGGTGCTTGCGTTCTTCGCGGTGACGACGGTCACGAAATTCAGTAGCGATGGCTCAATCCTTCAACATCAAACGCTATATTAAAAATAGCAACAGCCGTCATATGCATGCGGCCAAGACAGAAACCAGGGCCTTGCCTGACCCTAGATTCATGCCTTGGAAGCGATGTCGCCGGCCAGCTTCGCTTGGAAGTCCGGTAGCGGCATCACACCGAGGTCCAGATTGCCTCGGGCACGCACTGCGACGGCACCGGCTTCCCGCTCTTTGTCACCTACGACAAGGATGTAAGGAAGCTTTTGCATCGAATGCTCCCGTATTTTACGGGTAATCTTCTCGTTGCGCAGATCGAGCTCCACCCTAAACCCTTGATCCAGCAGCGTTTTGGCAACAGTCCGCGCGTAATCGGCCTGTCCGTCCGTGATATTGAGGACGGAAACCTGCTTGGGCGCGAGCCACGCGGGCAGTGCGCCAGCGTGCTGTTCGATCAGGATGCCGATAAAACGCTCCAGGCTGCCGACGATGGCGCGGTGCAGCATGATGGGCCGGTGGCGCGCGCCATCCTCGCCCACGAAATCGGCGTCCAGCCGCTCAGGCATGTTGGGGTCGACCTGCATCGTGCCGCACTGCCATTGGCGGCCTAGCGCATCCTTCAGCACGTACTCGATCTTCGGACCGTAGAAGGCGCCCTCGCCTGGAAGGTATTCGAACTCACAGCCGGAGGCGCGCAGGCCGTCTGCCAATGCCGCCTCGGCCTTGTCCCAGCTTTCCTCGCTGCCGATGCGCTTCTCGGGACGCGTAGACAGCTTGTAGAGAATCTCCGTGAAACCGAAGTCCTTGTAGACCTTTTGCAGCAGCGTCGTGAAGGCCGTGACCTCGCCCTGGATCATGTCCTCGGTGCAGAAGATGTGGCCATCGTCCTGCGTGAAGCCGCGCACGCGCATGATGCCGTGCAGACCACCCGTGGGTTCGTTGCGGTGACACTGCCCGAACTCGCCGAAGCGCAGCGGCAAGTCGCGATAGCTCTTGATGCCCTGCTTGAAGATCAAGATGTGGCCCGGACAGTTCATCGGCTTGAGCGCGTAGTCGCGCTTCTCCGACTCCGTGACGAACATGTTCTCGCGGTACTTGTCCCAGTGGCCCGTCTTCTCCCACAGGCCTTTGTCCAGGATCTGCGGACCCTTGACCTCTTGGTAGCCGTTGTCGCGGTACACGCGACGCATGTACTGCTCCACCTCCTGCCACAGCGTCCAGCCTTTTGGATGCCAGAACACCATGCCTGGTGCGTGCTCATCCAGGTGGAACAGGTCGAGTTCGCGGCCCAGCTTGCGGTGATCGCGCTTCTCGGCCTCTTCCAGCATCGTCAGATACTGCTGGAGTTCGTCCTTCGTCGCCCAGGCCGTGCCGTAGACGCGCTGCAGCATCTCGTTGCGGTGGTCGCCGCGCCAGTAGGCGCCGGCCACCTTCATGAGCTTGAAGAAGCGCAGCTTGCCCGTGCTGGGCACGTGCGGACCACGGCACAGGTCTTCGAACTTGCCTTCGCGGTACAGGGACACGTCTTCGTTGGACGGGATGCTCGCGATGATCTCGGCCTTGTAATGCTCGCCCAGGCTCTCGAAGTAGGCCACGGCTTCGTCGCGCGGCAGCACGCGGCGCACCACGGGCTCGTCCTTGGCAGCCAGTTCGGCCATCTTCTTCTCGATGGCCACCAGGTCCTCGGGCGTGAACGGGCGCTTGTACGAGAAGTCGTAGTAGAAGCCGTTCTCGATGACTGGGCCGATCGTGACCTGTGCCTCCGGAAACAACTCCTTCACGGCATACGCCAGCAAGTGAGCCGTCGAGTGGCGGATCACTTCCAGGCCGTCGGCGTCCTTGGCCGTCACGATGGACAGCGGGCTGTCGGCCGTGATTTGGTGGCTCGTGTCGACGACCTTGCCGTCGATCTTGCCGGCCAGGGCCGCCTTGGCCAGGCCGGAACCGATCGACGCGGCGACTTCGGCCACCGTGACCGGGCCGGGGAACTCGCGCTGCGAACCGTCGGGAAGCGTGATGTGGATCATGGGTTCAATGCTCATCAGGGTGGAGATCGATGCGCCAACAAAAAAGCGCGGAACAGGTCCGCGCTTTTCTGGTGGGAATGCAGGCAGGCAGGCGCGAACGGTCGGCCTCAACGGCCGTTGGAGGTCTCCGTCGTAGTTCGCGGTGTCATAACCAGCATGCCTTTCTCGCCCTTGTTCATGGAAGCAAAGCCCGCATTCTAGCGGCCCAAGCGAAAAAGGCCCCGGCAGCTTCCTGCCGGAGCCCTGTCTCCTCGCCCTACCCAATCAGTGGAACTGCTCTTCTTCGGTCGACCCCGTCAGCGCCTTGACGCTGGACGAGCCACCCTGGATCACCGTAGTCACGTCGTCGAAGTAGCCAGCGCCGACCTCCTGCTGGTGCGACACGAAGGTATAGCCCTGTTCGCGTGCTGCGAATTCCGGCTCTTGCACCATCTCCACGTAGTGCTTCATGCCTTCGCCGCGGGCATAGGCGTGCGCGAACTTGAAGGTGTTGTACCAGTTGACGTGGATGCCAGCCAGCGTGATGAACTGGTACTTGTAGCCCAGCGCGGACAGTTCGTCCTGGAACCTGGCGATCGTCTTGTCGTCCAGGTTCTTTCTCCAGTTGAACGACGGCGAGCAGTTGTACGACAGCAGCTTGCCCGGGCTCTTGGCATGCACGGCCTGCGCGAACTCACGGGCGAAGCCCAGGTCCGGCGTGCCGGTTTCGCACCACACCAGGTCGGCGTAAGGTGCGTAGGCCACGCCGCGGCTGATGGCCTGCTCCAGACCGTTCTTGACGCGGTAGAAGCCCTCCTGCGTGCGCTCGCCGGTCAGGAACGGCTTGTCGTTGGCATCGTGGTCGGAGGTGATCAGGTTGGCGGCTTCCGCATCGGTACGCGCCAGCACGATGGTGGAGACACCCATCACGTCGGCGGCGAAGCGCGCGGCGATCAGCTTCTCGCAGGCTTCGTGCGTGGGCACCAGCACCTTGCCGCCCATGTGACCGCACTTCTTGACAGCAGCCAGTTGGTCTTCGAAGTGCACGCCCGCAGCACCGGCCGCGACCATGTTCTTCATGAGCTCAAACGCGTTCAGCACGCCGCCGAAGCCGGCTTCCGCATCGGCCACGATGGGCAGGAAGTAGTCGATGAACTCCTTGTTGCCGGGCTCAATGCCACGGCCCCACTGGATTTCGTCAGCACGCTTGAAGGTGTTGTTGATACGGCGGACCATGGTCGGCACCGAGTCGTAGGCATACAGCGACTGGTCGGGATACATGGTTTCGGAAGTGTTGCCGTCGGCGGCCACTTGCCAGCCCGACAAGTACACCGCCTCCAGACCAGCCTTGGCCTGCTGCATGGCCTGGCCGGCGGAGATCGCGCCGAAGGCGTTCACGTAGCCCTTCTTGGCGCCACCATTGATCTTCTCCCACAGCTTCTCGGCGCCGCGCTTGGCCAGGGTGTATTCGATCGGCAGCGAGCCGCGCAGGCGCACCACGTCAGCAGCGCTGTAACCGCGCTTGACGCCCTTCCAGCGCGGGTTGGTCGCCCAGTCCTTCTCCAGGGCGGCGATCTGCTGTTCACGGCTGAGTTGTTCGGTCACGGATTGGGGCATGGAAGTTCTCCAGGACGTTGATGGGATGGGCAAATTCTATGTCTTATATAAGACCAGATTTTTCTCATATGTCTTATACAAGACAAAAATTAATATCAATAAAAACAATATCTTAAGTTCCACTTTTCTCAATAAGAAATACTGAACTCCATTGCAAAAACAGGACCAAGGCACTTTCCGAATAAATTTCACATTAAGAAATGTGTTTTTTGCTGATGCAGTGCAGCAATTCACCCCCCCCACGAGCAGCCCCTTCCGCCGCGGCCATGCCCCTCGACCACGCCGCGCGTAGGCCATGATGCGCGGCTTCGTCGCACCCACAAGATGAACCTCGTGACCCCGTCCTCCCACCGCCTTGCCGCCAGCGCCTGCCTTGCCGCCAGCATGACCCTGGTCGGCAGCTATGTCGCCCTGTCCAAGCCGCTCGCCGCCGCATTCCCGGTTCTGCTGCTGGCCTGGCTGCGCTTTGGCATCGCCGCAGTGGCCATGCTGCCCTGGCTGCGCAAGCCGGCGCACGAGCCGCCGATGACCCGCACCACGCGCCGCCTCGTGTTCCTGGAATCCTTCCTCGGCAACTTCCTGTTCTCGATCTGCATGATCTACGGCGTCAGCATGACCAGCGCCGTGTCGGCAGGCGTGGTCATGGCGGCCATCCCAGCGGCCGTGGCCGTTGCGAGTTGGCTGCTGCTGCGCGAGCGCGTCACGGGCCGCACCTGGGCGGCCGTCGCCTGCGCCGTGGTCGGCATCGGCCTGCTGGGCATCGCCAAGCCCGTTCATGGCGCACCAGGCGGCGGCAGCCAGCAGGGCACCGCCTTGCTGGGCCACCTGCTGCTGTTTGCGGCGGTGCTGTGCGAAGCCGCCTATGCAGTCATCGGCAAGAAGCTGACCAGCAGTCTGGGGCCCAAGCGCATCAGCGCACTGATCAACCTCTGGGGCTTGGTGCTCGCCACGCCGTTCGGCCTGTACTTCGCCGCGCAGTTCGACTTTGGCGCCGTCAGCGCGGGGCTGTGGATCCTGCTGGTGTTCTATGCGCTGGCCGCCAGCATCTGGACCGTGTGGCTGTGGATGACCGGGCTGCGGTCCATCCCCGCGGCGCAGGCCGGCGTGTTCAGCGTGCTGCTGCCGGTCAGCGCCGCGCTGACGGGCGTGCTCGCGCTCGGCGAGCGCATGGGCACCCTGGAATTGCTGGCGTTGGCGATCGCCCTGGTCGGCGTGGCCCTTGCCACGCTGCCGGGCCGCTCGGTCAGCGATCTTTGAGGCGGTGCGCCGCTGGGCGCACGTTCTCCTGGCGCGCGGGCAGCACCGGCGCATGCTCGCGCGGCGCGTTCAGAACAATGGAGGTCGAGGTGTCGGCCAGCACGCAAAACTTGCTCACCACCGCATCCAGGTGCGGCACATCGATCACCGCGATCTCGAGCACCCAGCTGTCCTCGCCGGTCACGTTGAAGGCATTGATGACCTCGGGCGTCTGCTCGATGAGCTTGACCACACGCGCGTACTCGGCACGCCCCACCCGCACCAGCGCACGGATACCGTAGCCAAGACGCGACAGATCGAGCTCGGCACGGTAGGCCTTGATGACCCCGGCGATCTCCAGCTTGCGCACGCGCTCGGTGACCGCCGGCTGGCTCAAATGCACCCGTCGGCCCAGCTCGGCCATGGTCATGCGGGCTTCTCGCTGCAACTCCGAGAGGATCTTGTCGTCGTAGGCGTCGAGCGCATGGGCTTCAGCAATCATCCGAAACTCTTTTGAAGATTGAAGTTGATCTGCATTCTACTTATCAGGAATTCGCCATTCTTATGATTTTCTTTTCCCTGCAAACGTCGCCCCAGGCAAATCGCTGCTCCTGCGGCGGTGGTGCCGCGCGGCACCCTCGCGGACGCCGGCCGCACACCTCGCCGCGCCTGCTGCGCGATGCGCTCGCCAGCGCCTGCACGCACAGCATGTTGGCGCGCGAAAAATCCGCGACATGCACAGCGAAAAAGGAGGCTCTCTCTCTTGGAAAGCCGTTTCTTCTCCATTAGCATCCGCTCTGCCAGTGAGGAAGGTTTTTTCGCTGGTGACAACGCAACACCAAAAAGGATCTCAATCATGGCAACTGCAAAGAAAGCGCCCGCGAAAGCGGCTCCGGCAAAGAAGGCGGCCCCGGTCGCGGCGAAGAAGGCTGCCGCCCCCGCCAAGAAGGCAGCGGCTCCGGCGAAGAAGGCCGCCGCGCCCGCCAAGAAGGCAGCTCCGGCCAAGAAGGCCGCCGCGCCCGCCAAGAAGGCCGCAGCACCCGCCAAGAAGCGCGCCGTCAACGCCGCCTTCATGAAGGCCCTGACGCCCAGCGCCGCGCTGGCCGGCGTCGTCGGTGCAGCCCCGATGCCGCGCACCGAAGTGGTCAGCAAGCTGTGGGTCTACATCAAGAAGAACAAGCTGCAGGACGCCGTCAACAAGCGCATGATCAACGCCGATGCCAAGCTGAAGGAAGTCTTCGGCAAGGCCCAGGTGTCCATGTTCGAGATGGCTGGCCTGATCGGCAAGCACCTCAAGTAAGACGGCCCTCGCCGTCTTCATCAAAGGCCGGCTCTGCCGGCCTTTTTCATGGGCGCTCAGGCCTTGCCGGCCTTCCTCAAAGCAGCCTGCGTGATCGCGCTCAGGGTGCCGCGCGTGGTGATGACCTCGGGGTCCAGCACCACCTCGATCAGCGTGCCGTTCGGCCGCTCCAGCGCCGCCAGCAACTGGGCCTCGAACTCCTCGGTCCGCGTGATGCGCACGCCGGCATAGCCGTAGGCCTCGGCCAGCTTCACGAAGTCGGGATTGGCCAGCGCCGTGCCGCTCACGTTCTTCGGGTACTCGCGCTCCTGGTGCATGCGGATGGTGCCGAACATGCCGTTGTTGAGCAGCAGCACGATGCTCTTGGCGCCGCATTGCGCGGCCGTGGCCAGTTCCTGCCCGTTCATGAGGAAGTCGCCGTCGCCCGCGATGGTGAAGGACACCCGGCCGGTCGTGATGGCTGCTGCGATCGCCGCCGGCACGCCATAGCCCATCGCACCATTGGTCGGCGCCAGCTGCGTCTTGTGGCCCTTGGCCAGGCCATGGTGGCGAAAGAATCGGTGCATCCAGCTGGCGAAGTTGCCCGCGCCGTTGGTGACCACCGCGTCGGCCGGCAGGTGCTTCTGCAGCAGGCCGACGATGGCCGGCATGTCGATGTCGCCCGGCAGCGCCTGCGGCTGCAGGTTCTCCAGGTAGTCGGAATGGGCCGCCTGGGTCCAGTCCTCCCACGGCAGGCTGGTCGGCGCCGTCAGCACCTCGAGCGAGCGCGCCGCCGCGTTCATGGTCGCGTTGATCGCCAGATCGGCCTGGTAGACCCGGTTGAGCTCCTCGGCGCTGGCGTGGATGTGGACCAGCTTCTGCTTGCTGCGCGGCGCCTCGATCAGCGTGTAGCCGCCGGTTGTCATCTCGCCCAGCCGTGGACCGATGGCCAGGATCAGGTCGCTGTCCCGCACGCGTTGCGCGAGCTTGGGGTTGAGGCCGATGCCGATGTCGCCGGCGTACTGCGGATGCCAGTTGTCGAAGGTGTCCTGGAAGCGGAAGGCGTTGCCCACGGGCAGCTTCCAGTTCTCGGAAAAGCGCTGCAGTGCCTGTGCGGCCTGCGGCGTCCAGCCGCTGCCGCCCGCGATCACAAGCGGCTTGCGCGCGGCCAGCAGCATCTCGCGCAACGTGCGCAGCGCACCAGGGTCGCTCCAGGCCTGCACCGCCTCCACGCGCGGCAGCGGCGCCACGTCGACCTCCTGCACCAGCATGTCCTCGGGCAGAGCCAGCACCACGGGGCCGGGGCGGCCGTTCATGGCCGTGGCGAACGCGCGCGCCACGTACTCGGGAATGCGCCGCGCGTCGTCGATGCGCTCCACGCGCTTGGCGAAACCCTTGGTGCTGGGGCCGAAGAAGCTTTGGTAGTCGACCTCCTGGAACACTTCGCGGTCGCGCGAGTCGCTGGCCACGTCGCCGACGAACAGCACCATGGGCGTGGAATCCTGGAACCCCGTGTGCACGCCGATGGAGGCATTGGTGGCACCGGGCCCGCGCGTGACGAAGCACACGCCGGGCCGGCCGGTCAGCTTTCCATGGGCCTCGGCCATGAAGGCGGCGCCGCCCTCCTGCCGGTTGATGACGAACTGGATGCGGTCGCCGTAGGCATGGAAGCCGTCCAGCGCCGCGAGATAGCTCTCGCCGGGTACGCCGAAGACGTGGCTCACGCCCTGCTCGACCAGACACTGCACCAACAAATGACCCGCGATCTGTTTGCTCATGGAATTCCTGTGGGAAGCTGCGTTGCGAAAGACGGCGGCCATTATGGGCCGTGGCCCGCCCGGGCTTGCTTTAATTCACCAATCAGTTAATTATCAGGACATGAGCGCCACCCCCACGCCCCTCGAACCGCGCACCCGCGATGCCGACCGCTCGCAGCTGATCATCCTGGACGCCGCCCGCGAGGAGTTCGCGCGCCACGGCCTGGCCGGCGCCCGCGTGGACCGCATCGCCGAGCGCGCCGGCATCAACAAGCGCCTGATCTACTACTACTTCGAGAGCAAGGACGGCCTGTTCCTCGCAGTGCTGGAGCAGACCTACCTGGACATCCGCGAGGCGGAAAAGCAGCTGCACCTGGACGAGTTGCCGCCCGCCCAGGCCATCCGCCGCCTCACCGAATTCACCTGGGACTACTACCTCGCCCACCCCGAGTTCCTGACCCTGCTCAACAGCGAAAACCTGCACCGCGGCACGCATCTGGCGCAGTCGGCCCGGGTGCGCGAGATGAACTCGCCGCTGATCGACACGCTGGCCCAGATCCTGGAGCGCGGCCGCGCCGAAGGACTGTTCCGCGGCGGCATCGACCCGCTGCAGCTCTACGTCTCCATCGCCGGCATGGCGTACTTCTACCTGTCCAACCAGCACACGCTGCGCGCCGTGTTCGGCCGCGACCTCATGACGCCCAAGGCGCAGCACGAACGCCTGTCCCACATGTGCGAGGTCGTCCTAGGGTATGTACTTAGAAGCTGACGAGAGGCGCGCGTTGACGTCGGCAACCCCGGATTCCTAGAATGGCACAATTCACCGATTGGTGAAAACAAGTCAACACCCGGAGACCCAACATGACCTCGACCCGCCTGGCCACCCTGCTCGCCGCCGCCCTGCTGCCCGCATTCGCCGCCGCCCAGGGCGGCTATCCGAACAAGCCGATCCGTGTGGTCGTGCCGTTCGCGGCCGGCAGCACCACGGACATCATCGCGCGCGCCATCACCGACAAGATGGGCCAGAGCATGGGCCAGACCCTGGTGGTCGACAACCGCGGCGGCGCCAGCGGCACGATCGGCCAGCAGGCCGTGGCCACGGCCGCGCCGGACGGCTACACGATCATGATCCACTCGTCCTCGCACACGGTCAGCCCGTCCACCTTCGCCAAGCTGCCGTTCGACACCGTGGCCGACTTCGCCGCCGTCACGCCGATCTCCAGCACACCCAACGTGCTCGTGATCTCGCCGGCCAAGGGCATCAAGACGGTGCAGGACCTCGTGGCCAAGGCCAAGGCCGAGCCCGGCAAGATGAACTTCGCGTCCGCCGGCCAGGGCAGCGCCACCCACCTGAACGCCGAGAAGTTCAAGATGGCCGCCCACATCGACGCCACCAACATCCCGTTCAAGGGCTCGGCCGAGGCCGTCACCGAAGTGCTGGCCGGCCGCGTGGACTACTACTTCTCGCCGATCGCGCCCGTCATCGGCCAGATCAAGGATGGCCAGTTGCTGGCCCTGGCGGTCGGCTCGCCCAAGCGCGCCAGCGCACTGCCCGACGTGCCGACCACCACCGAAGGCGGCGTGCCGGGCTCGGAGTTCAACTTCTGGATCGGCATGATGGCCCCTGCCAAGACCCCGCGCGACATCGTCAACCGCCTGCATGACGAAGTGCTCAAGGCATTGGCCAGCCCCGAGGTGAAGGAGCGCTTCCTCAAGCTCGGCGCCG
Source organism: Pseudorhodoferax sp. LjRoot39 (assembly GCF_964253035.1). Lineage (NCBI taxonomy): Bacteria > Pseudomonadati > Pseudomonadota > Betaproteobacteria > Burkholderiales > Comamonadaceae > Pseudorhodoferax > Pseudorhodoferax sp. LjRoot39. Next base: position 5,865,661 of record NZ_CAXUQL020000001.1, read on the forward strand.
ACGCCTGGACCATGAAGCCCGAAGAGTTCGACGCCTACATCAAGACCGAGATCCAGGCCAACGCCAAGCTGGTCAAGGCGGCCGGCCTCTCGCCGTCCAACTGACCCCCCGCCCTCCCGTTCCCTCTCCACGTTCGCAGGAAGTTCGCTATGCCTACCCAACGCCTTGGTCTGATCATGCACGGTGTCACCGGCCGCATGGGCATGAACCAGCACTTGATCCGCTCCATCGTCGCCATCCGCAACCAGGGCGGCGTCACGCTCTCCAACGGCGACAAGGTGATGCCCGACCCGATCCTGATTGGCCGCAATGCCGAGAAGATCGAGGCGCTGGCCAAGGCCCACGGCATCGCGCGCTGGGGCACGAACCTCGAGGCCGCCCTCGCCAACAAGGACGACACGGTGTTCTTCGATGCCGGCACCACGCAGATGCGCCCCACGCTGCTGGCCCAGGCGCTGCGCGCCGGCAAGCATGTCTACTGCGAAAAGCCCATCGCCACCACGCTGGCCGAGGCCATGGAGATTTCCAAGACCGCCAGCAAGTCGGGCCTCAAGCACGGCGCCGTGCAGGACAAGCTGTTCCTGCCCGGCCTGCGCAAGCTGGACATGCTGCGCCGCGCGGGCTTCTTCGGCAAGATGCTGTCGGTGCGCCTGGAGTTCGGCTACTGGGTGTTCGAGGGCGACCTGCAACCGATCCAGCGCCCGAGCTGGAACTACCGCAGTGAAGACGGCGGCGGCATGATCCTGGACATGATGTGCCACTGGCGCTACGTGCTGGACAACCTGTTCGGCAAGGTGCAATCGGTCTCCTGCCTGGCCGCCACGCACATCCCCAAGCGCTGGGACGAAGCCGGCAAGGAATACACCGCCACCGCTGACGACGCGGCCTACGCCACCTGCGAACTGCAGGGCCATGGCGGCGAAAGCGTGATCGCGCAGCTCAACATGAGCTGGGCCACGCGCGTGCGCCGCGACGACCTCGTGACCTTCCATGTCGACGGCACGCATGGTTCGGCCGTGGCCGGCCTGTCGGACTGCCGCGCCCAGAGCCGCGTGAACACGCCGCGCCCGGTCTGGAACCCGGACGTCAAGCAGACCATGAACTTCTTCGACCAATGGCAGGAAGTGCCCGATTCCATGGTCTACGACAACGGCTTCAAGATCCAGTGGGAGCACTTCATCCGCCACGTGGTGGAAGACGCGCCCTACGCCTGGACACTGCCCGAAGGCGCCAAGGGCGTGCAGCTGGTCGAGGCCGCGCTGCAGTCGCACAGGGAACGCCGCTGGGTCGACGTGCCCGAGCTGAAGGTCTGACACCATGGCGCTCTCGATCCAACTCCCCACGCCGCAAGGCCTGGCCGACTACACCCTGCGCGGCCAGCCGCTGGCCCGCCCGCCGGCCGGCCTGAAGTTCAACCGCATCGCCTATTCGGCCGCACACGTGGTGGCCGACCCGCTGGCCGCCGTCGACCCCTGGCTCACGGCCGCCGTGGACTGGGACGCCACCATCGCCTACCGCCAGCACCTGTGGTCGCTGGGCCTGGGCGTGGCCGAGGCCATGGACACGGCCCAGCGCGGCATGGGCCTGGACTGGCCCACCTCGCTGGAGCTGATCCGCCGCTCGCTGGACGCGGCCAAGGACCACCCGGGCGCTTTCGTGGCTTCGGGCTGCGGCACCGACCACCTGGACATCGACGCGGTCAAGACCGTGGACGACGTGATCCGCGGCTACGAGGAGCAGATGGCCGCCATCGAGAAGCTCGGGGGCAAGCTCATCATCATGGCCAGCCGCGCGCTGGCCCGCGTGGCCAAGAGCCCGGCCGACTACGAGCGCGTGTACGGCCGCATCCTGTCGCAGGCCAGGCAGCCGGTGGTGCTGCACTGGCTCGGCCCGATGTTCGACCCGGCGCTGGCAGGCTACTGGGGCAACGACAACGCCGACGCGGCCATGGACACGGCCCTGGCCGTCATCGCGGCCAACCCGACCAAGGTCGATGGCATCAAGATCTCCCTGCTCGACAAGGACAAGGAGATCGCGATGCGCCGGCGCCTGCCGGATGTGGGCGGCCTGGACGGCCGGGGCGTCCGCATGTACACGGGCGACGACTTCAACTACGCCGAACTCATCGCAGGCGACGGCTGGGGCGAGCAGCCCCTGCAAGGCCAGAGCGATGCGCTGCTGGGCATCTTCGACGCGATCGCGCCGGCCGCCAGCGCGGCGCTGGGCAAGCTGGCCGAGGGCAAGCTCGACGAGTTTCACAGCATCCTGGGGCCGACGGTGCCGCTGTCGCGCCACATCTTCGCTGCGCCCACGCGCTTCTACAAGACCGGCGTGGTGTTCATGGCCTGGCTCAACGGCCACCAGAAGCACTTCACGATGGTCGGCGGGCAGCAGAGCACGCGCTCGCTGCAACACCTGGCCGAGCTGTTCCGCCTGGCCGACGCGGCCAACGTGCTGGAGAAGCCAGAACTGGCTGTGCAGCGCATGCGTTCGCTGCTGGCCGTCCACGGCATCGATTGAGCTTCCGCGGGGCGGCAGGTGCGGCCCCGCCACCACATCAGGAGACAGACATGCACGTCGTTTCGCGCCGGGCCCTGGCGGCCCTCGCCCTCGCGCTGCCGTTCACGGCCGCGTTGGCCAATGACTATCCCAACAAGCCCGTGCGCGTGATCATCCCGTTCCCGCCGGGCGGCACGCTGGACACCGTGGGCCGACTGCTCGCGCAAAAGCTCGGCGAGCAGACGGGCCAGAGCTTCGTGGTCGAGAACCGTCCCGGCGGCAACGCCACCATCGGGGCGGGTGCCGTGGCCAAGTCGCCGGCCGACGGCTACACGCTGCTGTTCAACGCCTCGACCTTCACGACCTCCACGCACTTCCTGAAGTCGCCGCCCTACGACCCGGCCACCGACTTCACGCCGATCGCGCTGGTGGCCAAAGCGCCGCTGTCGGTCTCGGTCAACAAGGATTTGCCCATCACCGACGTCAAGTCGCTGATCACGCATGCCAAGGCGAATCCGGGCAAGCTCAGCTTCGCGGTAGGCTCCATCGCCTCGGCCGGGCATTTCTCGACCGAACTGATCAAGAGCAGCGCCGGCCTGAACCTGCAGATCGTGCCTTACAAGGGCTCGGCACCGGCCTACCAGGACTTGGTGGGCGGGCAGATCGCCGGCTTCGTCGACCCGGTGCTGGGCGCGACCTCGTTCTACAAGAGCGGCATGCTGGAGATCATCGCCGTGACCTCCAAGACCCGGCTGCCCACGCTGCCCGAGGTGCCCACGGTCGGCGAGACCATCCCCGGCTACGAGTTCTACAGCTGGTACGGCCTGTGGGGCCCGGCCAAGCTGCCGGCCGAGGTCACGGCCAAGCTCAATGCCGAGGTCAACAAGGCGCTGGCCGGCGAGATGAAGGAGCGGCTGACCAGCCAGGGCATCCTGCTCGGCGGCGGCAGCCCCGACGAGTTCGCGCGCTTCCAGAAGGACGACACGGCGCGCGCGTTCAAGACCATCGCCGATGCCAACATCCGCCCCGAGTGAGTCCCGTGCCGTCGTGACCGGCAGCAGTGCCGGCATCGGCGCGGCGATCGCCCAGACCCTGCTTGCGCAGGGCTGGGCCGTGACGGGCATGGACCGCGCCGCTGCCTCCATCGATCACGTGCGCTATGACCACGTGCAAGTGGACCTGGCCGACGGTGCCGCCACCGACGCGGCGGCGCGCGCCGCCGAGGGCGCGCAAGCCTTGGTGCACGCGGCTGGCGTGCTGCGCGTGGCGCCGCTGGGCCGCCTGAAGCCCGAGGACGGCGCCCGCATGTGGCAGCTGCACGTGGACGCGCTGAGCCGCATCGCCAACATCCTGCTGCCGGCCATGGCCCGCGCAGGCCAGGGCCGCGTGGTGCTGATCGGCAGCCGCGTCGCCAGCGGCGTGGCCGGCCGCAGCCAGTACGCCGCCACCAAGGCCGCCATGCTGGCGCTCGCGCGCAGCTGGGCGGCCGAGGTCGTGGCGCAGGGCGTCACGGTCAACGTGGTGTCGCCCGCGGCCACGCGCACCGGCATGCTGGACGACCCGGCACGCCAGACCGAACAACCCAAGCTGCCGCCCATGGGCCGGCTCATCGAGCCCGACGAGGTCGCCGCACTGGTGGGCTTCCTGCTGTCGCCGGCCGCTGCGCCCATCACGGGCCAGGACATCCGCGTCTGCGGTGGCGCTTCGCTATGACCGCACCCGTCCCCCCCGTCGGACTGGTCGGCCTGGGCCTCGTGGGCCAGGCCATCGCGCAGCGCCTGCGTGAAGCCGGCATCGCCACGCTGGGCTACGACATCCGCGCCGAGGCGCGTGCAGCGTTCGAAGGTGAAGCCGCCGACAGCGTGCGCGCGCTCGGCGAGCGCTGCGACACCGTGGTGCTGGCCGTGTTCGACACCGGCGGCGTGGTCGACAGCGTCGAGGGCGTGCAAGGCCTGCTGTCGGCCGCAGCGCCGCGCACGCAACTGTTGATCGACTGCTCCACGGGCGACCCCGACAAGCTGCAGGCCCTCGCCGGACGCCTGGCCGCACGCGGCCTGGGCTTCGTTGAGGCCCCGCTGTCCGGCTCCAGCGAACAGATCGCCGCCGGCCAGGCCACGATGCTGGTGGGCACCGACGCCGCCACGCTGGCCCGTGCCGCGCCGCTGCTGGACCGCATCGCCGCCACGCGCGTGCACGTGGGTGGTGCCGGCATGGGCGCGCGCGCCAAGCTGGCCACCAACCTCGTGCTGGGCCTGAACCGCGCCGTGCTGGCCGAAGGCATGGTCTTCGCCGAGCGCCTGGGCATCGCACCTGCGGCCTTCCTCGAACTGGTGCTGGCCACGCCCGCACGCTCCGGCGCCGCCGAAGCCAAGGGCCGCATGATGGTCGAGGAGCGTTTCGAACCCCAATCCCGCATCCGCCAGCATCTCAAGGACGTGGACCTCATGCTGGCCGCCGCGGCCGACCAGGGCCAGGCCCTGCCCCTGTCGCAGACCCACGCCGCGCTCATGCGCGCGGCCATCGCGGCCGGCGACGGCGAACTCGACAACGCCGCCATCGTGCGCCAGCTGCGCCGCGAGCGCATTCCTCCCACCTCTTCCTGAAGCACCCCCATGCGCGATTTCTCTTCCAGCCACGAATGGCTGTCCATGAACACCGCCACCGTGCGCAAGCAGTGGCAGCTGCCGCAGATCATCGACGAGTGCGCACGCCGCGGCATCCGCGCGATCAGCCCCTGGCGCGACCAGGTGGCCGCTGCCGGCCTGGAGGCCACGCGCCGGCAGCTCAAGGAACACGGCATGCAGCTGTCGGGCTACTGCCGCGGCGGCTTCTACCCGGCCGCCGACGCCGCTGGCCTGGCCGCCGCGCTCGACGACAACCGCCGCGCCATCGACGAGGCCAAGACGCTGGACGCGGCCTGTCTCGTGCTCGTGGTCGGCGCGCTGCCAGGTGCGCTGACCGGCAAGCCGGCCTACACCGACATCGCCCGCGCCCGCAACGAGGTGCGCGACGGCATCTCTGCCTCGCTCGAGTACGCGCGCGAGGTCGGCATGCCGCTGGCCATCGAGCCGCTGCACCCCATGCAGGCGGCCGAGCGCGCCTGCATCAACACGCTGGAACACGCGCTGGACCTGTGCGATGCGCTCGACCCCGGCCAGACCGGCATGCTGGGCGTGGCCATGGACGTCTACCACTGCTGGTGGGACCCCAAGCTGCAGCAGCAGATCGCCCGCGCCGGCGACGCGAAGCACACGCGCCTGTTGGCCTACCACGTCTGCGACTGGCTCACGCCCACGCGCGACCTGCTCAACGACCGCGGCATGATGGGCGACGGCGTGGTCGAGCTCAAGAAGATCCGCGGCTGGGTCGAGCAGGCCGGTTTCGCCGGCTTCGCCGAGGTCGAGATCTTCTCGGAACTGGACTGGTGGCAGCGCCCCGGTGCCGAGGTGCTGGAGACCTGCATCGCGCGCCACAAGAGCGCGGTATAAACCCGGCCGTGCATTCGCCTCCCACCAACGCAGCCGCCAACCGACGCGGCATCTGGATGATGGCGGGGGCCATGGCGGGCTTCGTCGTCAACGACGCCATCGTCAAGCATGTGAGCGAGGGCATGCCCTCGGCGCAGCTGATCTTCCTGCGCGGCGTGCTGGCCTCGTTGCTGGTGCTGGGCATGGCCTGCGCGCTGGGCGTGCGCAGGCAGCTGCGCCACGTATTGCAGCCGCGCGTCGCATCGCGCGCAGCGGTGGACGCCTGCGCCACGGTGATGTACCTGCTCTCGCTGTTCCACCTGCCGCTGGGCAATGCGACGGCCATCAACCTCGCGGCGCCGCTGTTCATGGTGGTGTTCGCGGTCTGGTTCCTGAAGGAGCGCCCCGGCACTGCGCGCTGGCTGGCCGTGGCCGTGGGTTTCGCCGGCGTGCTGTGCGTGGTGCAGCCCCGCAGCGATGGCTTCAATGCCTGGGCCCTGCTGTGCCTGGCCGGCACGCTGTTCCACGCCACGCGCGACCTGCTCACGCGCCGCATCGACCCGGCCATTCCCTCCATCGTGGTCACGCTGTCCACGGCGGTGGCGGTCACGCTGCTGTCGGGCGCCATGTCGCTGGCCCAGGGCTGGCAGCCCTTTGCGCCGGTGCAGCTGGCATGGCTGGCGGCCGCATCGGTGTTCCTCGTGGCCGGCTACTTCCTGATCATCCAGTGCATGCGCCAGGGCGAGGTTTCGCTGACAGCGCCATTCCGCTACTCGGCCCTGCTGTTCGCCGTGGTGCTGGGCTATGGAGTCTGGGGCGACGTGCCCAACGCCTGGGCCTGGTGCGGCATCGCGCTGCTGGTGGGCTCGGGCCTGTATGTGGTGCACGACCAGCGCGGCCGCACAGCGCGGGCGCAGCGCCTGGCGCTCGAAGCGCAAATCGACTAGCGACCCTCTTGAAAACATCCAATGACCATCCATATGGATGGCATGAGGATGTTTTCATGACCAACACCCAGTCCATTGCGCGCGTCAGCGAGTCCGAGAAGCTGACCATCAACCTCGGCTACGTCGATCTGGGCCAGATCGACCTGCTGGTGGCCGAGGGCTTCTACGCCAACCGCAGCGACTTCATCCGCACCGCCATCCGCAACCATCTGGCGACGCACGGCGACGCGCTGCGCCAGGTGGTGGCGCGCAAGATGCTGGTGCTTGGACTACAGCAGTTCTCGGCAGCCGACCTCACACGGGTCCGCGCGGCCGGCGAGAAACTGCAGATCAGGGTGCTGGGATTGGCCAGCATCGCGCCCGATGTGCCAGCAGAACTTGCGGCGGAGACCATCGAATCCATCACCGTGCTGGGTGCGCTCCATGCGAGCCCGACCGTCCGAGCCGCATTGGCCGGACGCATCCACTGAGACGAGAACTCCACCATGAAGCACCTGTTCACCGAGCTGTTCGGCGAAGCCACGCGCCTGACCCAGGGCGGCCAGTTCCAGGCCGCCACCGACCTGATCCAGCGCACGCTGCGCGATGCCGGCCTGGCCGGCCTGGCACCGACGCAGGCGCCACCAGACCAGGGCACCGTGATCGATGCCGAGAGCCGCGTGGTCCCCGATGAGGCGCTGCCACCGTCGGCCACACGCAGCGAACACGCCGCTGCGCCCGACGCCGAACAATGGCTGGACGGCAGCTTCAGCCACCGTGGCCGAACGCTGGCCTACAAGCTCTACGTGCCGCCCACTGCGGCCAACGCAGCGCCTGCGCCGCGGCCGCTGCTCGTCATGCTGCACGGCTGCACGCAGGACGCGGACGACTTCGCCGCCGGCACGCGCATGAACCAACTGGCCCGTGCGGCCGGCATGCTGGTGCTGTACCCCGTGCAGACCCAGCACGCCAACGCGCAGAAGTGCTGGAACTGGTTCAAGCCGCAGCACCAGCGGCGCGACCAGGGCGAGCCGGCCCTGCTGGCCGCGCTGACAAAGGAGGTCATGGCCACCCATGCGGTCGATGCCGAGCGCGTCTATGTGGCGGGCCTGTCGGCCGGTGGCGCCATGGCCGACATCCTGGGCCGCAGCCATCCCGACCTGTTCGCGGCCGTCGGCGTGCATTCCGGCCTGCCGCTGGGTACCGCGAACGACCTGCCCTCGGCCCTGGCAGCCATGCGCAGCGGTCCCACGGGCGCGGCCACCACCGACCTGCCCACGCGCCCGGTCATCGTGTTCCACGGCGACGCGGACAGCACCGTGCATCCGTCCAATGGCGCCGCCGTCGCACGCGACGGCCGGCCGCAAGAGCGCCCCGACATCCGCAAGGGCCGCGCGCCGAACGGCCAGGCCTTCACCCACACCGTCTACCGCGGCGCCGACGGCAGCAGCCAGGCCGAGCACTGGGTACTGCACGGCCTGGGCCATGCCTGGTCGGGCGGCAGCCCGGCGGGCAGCTACACCGCGCCGGGCGGCGTAGATGCCAGCGCCGAACTGCTGCGCTTCCTGCTGTCGCACAGGCGTCCTTAGCCGCCAAAGGGTTGCCGCGCGCCGCCTAGAATTGCCCCGCGCCGACCCGTCACGGGCCGGCGCAAAGCGTTCTCAGGGCGGGGTGCAATTCCCCACCGGCGGTGATGGCGGGGCAACCCGCACAAGCCCGCGAGCGCCTTGCACGCCAGCCGTGCAAGGGTCAGCAGATCCGGTGCGATCCCGGAGCCGACGGTCACAGTCCGGATGAAAGAGAGCGCGATCGCGATGCCGCGCGTGCGTCCGCCATGGATGCGCGCAGGCCATGCGTTCGTGCGCCCTGATTCAGGCCAACCTTGCTCCAAGGAACACCATGAGTCAGCTCAACGACCTTCCTCTCTCCTCCCACAGCGGCAGCGACCAGCGCCGCATCGCCTTCGTCGAGGCGCAGTGGCATGCCGACATCGTCCACCAGGCACGCGACGCCTTCCTCGCCGAGATGGAACGCCAGGGCTTCGCGCGCGAGCGCATCGACGTGCTCGACGTGCCCGGCGCTTTCGAGATCCCGCTGCACGCCAAGCGCCTGGCCCAGTCGGGCCGCTATGCCGCCGTGGTCTGCTGCGCGCTGGTGGTCGACGGCGGCATCTACCGCCACGAGTTCGTTGCCAACACCGTGGTCAGCCGCCTGATGGACCTGCAGTTGGAGACGGGCGTGCCCATGATCTCGGCCGTGCTGACGCCGCACCACTTCCATGAGCACGTCGAGCACCGCAAGTACTTCCACCAGCACTTCGCCGTGAAGGGCACGGAGGCCGCGCAGGCCTGCGTGCAGACCATCGCCGGGCTGCAGCGCCTGGACGCCCTGCTGGCGGGCTGACAAGCGGGCGTTGCGACGGCCCATTCGCAGCGTCCAAGCTGCGCCTCAGGCGTGGGCCGCAGGCGCCATCAGCATGCCGCGCCGGAAGGTCTCCGCGATCACCATGCTGGGGCCTTCGGGCGTGGCGATGCAGTACAGGCGCGAAGCCGCGGCGTCCGGTAGGCCACCGGCCGCGTCCCAGAGCCGTTCGTACAGCGCCGGCACCGGCTCGAGAAAACGGCGCCGGATCCACATGCGCGACAGCAGGTGCCCGATGGGAACCACGCCGGCCTCCAGGTCCCGCCGCACGTCGGCCGGCAGCCCGTCCAGGCCGATGTAGGCGAGGTTGTCCATCATCACCCGGCCCTGCGCGGCCAGGCAGGTGATGCGCTCGATGAACAGCCCACCCGGCAGGACAGCGCGCACCGCTGGCGGCACGCTGGCCGTGACACGCTGCTCCAGCAGGTGCAGCGCGACCGGCCCGCCCGCGACCGTCTCGCACAGGCGGGTGGTCGATCCATCCTGCGCCAGCAACAACTGCAGCACCCGCGCGCAGGCCGACGGATCGGACGGATCGAGGAAACGCTGCCGTTGCAGCGCAAGGAGTTCGGTGGGAGGCATGCAGTGACCCGGATGACGCGCCGTGCGCGCCGCCGCACTGTACACACCAGCCGCGCGCGCAGGCTCAGCGCCGCCACAACTGCGGCAACGCCGATGCCAGGATCGCCACGCCCGAGGCCGTCAGCAAGCCCAGCACCAGCCGGCGGAACGCCGCCTCGGACAGGCCCTGGTACAGCCGCGCGCCCAGCAGCACGGGCACCAGCACGGCCGCGGCCACGATGCCCAGCAGCGGCAGCATGGCCGCCGTCAGATGGCCGCCCAGCACATGCAGGGCCAGCGCCACGCTGAGCATGGCGAGGTTGAAGTTCTGGACCACGGCGCGCTGCGCATCGCGCGGGTAGCCGCGCAGCGTGCACCACAGCGTGGGCACGGTGCCCGACAGTCCGCCGATGCCGCCCATCACGCCGCCGACCAGGCCGGCCACGCCGTCACCGAGGCGGCCGCCGCGGATGCGCGGCAGCCGTGCCGACAGCAGCATGGTCGGGCACCAGACCACCAGCAGCAGACCCAGCGCGGCCTTGAACACCACCACATCCAGCCGCGGCAGCAGCCACAGGCCCAGCGGCACGCCGCACAGGCCGCCGACCAGGAAGGGCCAGAGCAAGGCCTTGTCAGGCATGCGGCGCTGCGTGAAGGCAGCGATCACCTGCCCGGTCCAACCGCCGAAGATCGCGAGCGAAGCGCCCAGCAGCGGGTCCAGCGTCCAGGCCCAGACCGACAGCGAGACCATGCTGAACGCAAAGCCCGACAGGCCTTGCACGAAACCGGCCAGGGCCGCGCCCACGGCCACCCAGGCAATGAGCGCCAGCGACACTCAGGCGGGTGCCAGGGCCGTGCGCCGCACGCGGCCCACGTTGAACGCGCTGGCGATCAGCACGGCCTGCACGATCGCCAGGCCGAAGAACACGGCCGCGTACTGGCCCTTGTCCATCAGCGGACCGAACACCAGCGGCGCCAGGGCCTGGCCGATGTCCAGGCCCGAGTAGACGACCCCGTAGACGCGGCCGCTCGCATTGGCCGGCGTGGCACGCTTGACGATCATGTCGCGCGAGGGCCCGGCGATGCCCGCGCCCAGGCCCATCAGGCCGAACAGCACCGGCACCATCCAGGCCGGCGGGTGCGTAAGCCCCAGCGCCAGCGCCACGCAGGCCGCGAAGCCGAAGCCCAGCGCCACCAGCTTCTCGCAGCGCGTGGGGTCGGACACCAGGAAGCCCCCCGCCACCATGGCCAGCGCGCTGCAGACCATGTAGACCGTCAGGCACAGCGCCGCCTGGGCCACGGGTACGGCGTGCAACTCGCGCGCCGCACCGGGCGCGAACACCTGCACGATGCCCAGCGCCACCGCGTAGAAAAAGAAGAAGCCGAAGCACATCCAGACCGCCGGGATGCGCAGGAAGCCGAAGCTGCTGTCGGCCGCCGCGGCACCAGGCCTGGCCGGCGCCGCTGCGGGCAGCGCCAGCTTCTCGCGGTTCAGCAGCAGCAACGCCAGCACCGCGAACGCGAACACGCCGGCGCAGACCAGGGCCGTGCGCCACGAGGTGGCGATCGTGATCGGCACCAGCATGGCCGGCGCCACCGCCCAGCCCAGGCTGCCTGTGATGCCGTGCACGCTGTAGCCATGGCCCAGCCGCGCCGCGCTGACCTTGCGGTTCAGCAGCGTGTAGTCGACCGGATGGAACACGCCGTTGCCGATGCCGGCCACGACCGAGAACAGCGCCAGCATCCAGTAGTGCGTGCTGGCGGCGTAGCCGAACGCCGCCAGCCCCAGCAGCGCGAGCCCGCCGAACAGCACGGGCCGCGGGCCGAAGCGGTCGACCACGAAGCCCGAGGCCGCCTGCACCGCGCAGGAGGTGACGAAGAACAGCGTCATCAGGAAGCCCAGTTCGGCATAGCCCACGCCGAAGTCGTCCTTGAGCCAGGGGAACAGCGGCGCCAGCAGCAGCTGACTGAAGTGGCTGACCAGGTGGGCGATGCCGACCAGGCCGATCACGTGCGCGTCTTGTCTCAGGCTCGCCGTGCCCGCCGGCAGGGAGGCCGCTGTTGTCGTCGTCATGGGGCCGGATGCTACGCCTGCAGAATTGCGACGAAAAGACAGGATTCGTCGGATACCGGACAATCTGCGCCATGGCCCAGCGACACCCCCGCCTGGAACCGGTGGGCGACACCGACCCCTTCACGCCCGATGCGGCGCGCCCGGTCCGCGTGCGTGCGCGCAGCATGCCGGCCGATACCCATTTCGAGCCGCACCGCCATCCCTGGGCCCAGCTGGCCTTCTGCGCCACCGGCACGCTGCGCGTGCGCGCGCTGCCCGAGGGTGAGCGGCGCGAGGAGCTGACCTACATCGTGCCGCCCTCTCGCGCGGTCTGGATCGCGCCGGGCCAGCTGCACTGCATCGACGTGCTGGAGGCGGCCGAGTTCCGCACGCTGTACCTGCACGCCAGCCTCACGCCCGCGGGCTGGAGCGGCAGCCGCATGATCGTGGCCTCGCCGCTGCTGCGCGAATGCGTGCAGGGGCTGGACGCGCAGCCACTGCGGCCGGCGCGCGAGACCCTGCTGATGCAGCTCGTGCACGACGAGATCACGCATGCCGACCCGCAGGCCCTGGCCGTGCCCATGCCGCATGCGCAGCTGGGCGACAAGCGCCTGCGCGCCCTGTGCGAGGCCGTGGTGCGGGCCCCCGCGGCGCGCACCACCCTGGCCGAATGGGCCGCCGACGTGGGCGCCAGCGAGCGCACCATCGCGCGGCTGTTCCAGGGCGAGCTCGGCACCAGCTACCAGCAGTGGCGCCAGCAGGCCGCCCTGGCCCATGCGCTGCCGCTGCTGGCCCAGGGCGCCTCGGTCGGGCAGGTGGCGGCCGCCACGGGCTATGCCAGCGACAGCGCGTTCTCGGCCATGTTCAAGGCCGCCATGGGCCAGCCGCCCAGCAGCTTCCAGGGCCGCTGAAGCGTCGATCCATCGCTTTTCCGATCGGAAATCGATGAAGTTAAATCGCTTTTTGATCAGCCGGCTTGCTTCCAGAATCGCGGCCTTGCCCACCCCAACCCCTCGCGAGGCCCCGACATGCAGCACCTTCTCTCCCTGACGATCGCCATGGCCGCCGCCCTCGCCTGCGGCCACGCGGCAGCGCAGTCCGACACGCTGGCCAAGATCAAGTCCAGCGGCACCATCACCATCGGCGCGCGCGACAGCCAGATCCCGTTCTCGTACAAGCCCACCGGCAGTGGCGACCCGACCGGCTTCACCAACGACATCTGCCTCAGAATCGTCGATGCGGTCAAGGCCCAGCTCGCGTTGCCCAAGCTCGAGGTGCGCTACATGATCCTGACCTCGACCAACCGGATCCCGCTGCTGAACAACGGCTCGGTCGATCTGGACTGCGCCACCACGACCAACACCGTCCAGCGCCAGCAGCAGGTGGCGTTTGCCCCCAGCCACTTCGTGACCAGCATCACGGCGGCGGTCAAGAAGAACTCGGGCATCCACAGCTTCGCCGACCTGAACGGCAAGACCGTCTCCACCGTGGCCGGCAGCACCGGCGTGCAGTTGCTGCGCGCCTACAAGCGCTCCGGCAACATCGAGGTGCAGGATCTCGCGGCCAAGGACACGGCCGACGGCTTCCTCATGATGGCCTCGGGCCGCACGGCCGCCTACATCCTGGACGACGTGCAGCTGGCCGGCTTCATCGCCACCGCTCCCAACCCGGACGAGTTCAAGATCCTCACGCAAGAGTCGCTGCGCCAGGAACCCTACGGCATCATGTACAGGAAGGAAGACCCGGCTTTCAAGGCGCTGGTCGACAAGACCGTGACCGACATCATGGCCTCGGGCGCGATCAACGAGATCTACGCCAAGTGGTTCCTGCGGCCGATCCCGCCGACCAATGCCAACCTGAACTTCCCGATGACCGAAGCGGTCAAGGAGATCTACAAGAACCCCAACAGCAACGGCGTCTGATCAGAGCTCTCAGTCGCCCTGGAACATGCGCGAGAAGTCGCAGCTTTCCTGGGCCAGCATGACGACCGAAGCCAGCAGCGAACTGCGGTGCTCGCCCTTGTACATGGCCACGTAGGGCACGGGCGGCAGCGCCGGCGTGACGTCCAGCACCGCGAGCAGGCCGCCCTGCACCATGGGTGCCACGGCCTCGCGCGGCAGGTAGCTCACGCCCAGGCCGGAGACCGTGAGCCCAATCAGCGCCACCAGGTTGTGGACGACGATGGGCTTGGCCGGCTGCACGCCCAGGTTCTTCATCCAGCCGTCGTAGAGCAGGCCCGTGCCCGAGCGTGTCCCCTGCAGCAGCAATTGGTGCTGCGCCAGCTCGTGCAGCCGGATGCGCCGCCCGGCCTCGACCAGGCCGGGCTTGCACATCCAGGCGCTCTCGACCATGCCGACCCGCTTGCTCGGGATGCGCGTGTCGGCGAAGGCATCGGGCACGACCACGAGGTCGAGTTCATCGGCCAGCACCTTCTCGCGCAGGTTGACGCTGCTGTCCACGTCGGGCTCCAGCGTGACCTGCGGGTAGTGCACCTGGATCAGCTCGACCCAGCGCGGCAGCCAGGTCATGGCGGTGAGTTCGGTCACGCCGATGCGCACGCGGCGCGCGACGACCTCGGCGCGGCCGAACTGCTCGATGGCGGCATTGCGCTGGTCCAGCAGGCCCTTGGCCAGCAGGAACATCTCTTCGCCCTTGTCGGTGAGCCGGGCCGAGCGCTGGCTGCGGTCGAACAACGCGGTGTCGAAGGCCTGTTCGAGCTCGTGCACGCGCTTGGACACGGCCGACTGCGAGGTGTGCAGCTTGTGCGCAGCGAGCGCGAAGCTGCCGAGTTCGCCGATCCAGTACAGCGCCTCGAGTTGCTTGAAGGTCATCATCGCCGGGACTCCACAACACTTTTTCTCCACAAATCCTAACCACTTCCATCGCCTTTTGGCATCCAAGGAACACCCATGACAGCCCCCCAAGGCGAACTCTTCTCCGACGCGCTGCAGGCGCAGATCAAGGCCCGCTTCCTGCACGTCGACCACGACATCACGGGCCGCGAGCGGCTGTTCTTCGACAACGCGGGCGGCTCGTTCCGGCTGAAAGCGGCCGTCGAACAATTCGCGCGCATCGACGCCGTGCCCGACAACCCCGAGCGCATCCACGAAACTGCGGTGTTCCTGCAGCAGGTGCAGGCCAGGGGCACGCAGGACCTGCGCACCGTGCTCAACGCCGAGGGCGGCAGCGTCTACGCGGCGCTGACCGCCTCGGGCGCCATGTTCGACATGGTGCGTGCCATCGCCGAGAACGTGCCCGGCAGCAACATGGTCACCACCGTGCTGGAACACCCCTCCTCGTTCGACGCGATGCAGCTGTACGCGCAGCGCACGGGCCGCGAACTGCGCGTGGCGCCATCCAACCCGGCCACGGGCGGTGTCGACGTGGACGCCATCTGCCGCCTCGTCGATGCCGACACCGCGCTGCTGAGCGTGATCTACGCCTCCAACATCTCGGGCGCCAAGCTCGACATCGCCGCCATCGTGCGGCGCGCACGCGCGATCAAGCCCGACCTCTACATCGTGGTTGATGCCGTGCAGCACGCGCCGCACGGGCTGATCGACCTCGCCAAGACACCGGTGGACGGCATCAACATCGCGCCCTACAAGTTCTTCGGCTGCCGCGGCTCGGGCCTGGCCTGGCTGTCGGACCGCGCCGCCCTGCTGCCGCACCACAAGCTGGCGGCCAAGAAGCCCGACTTCTGGGACCTGGGCAGCGCCGCGCCCTGGCAGTTCGTGGTCATGAGCGAGATCGTCGACTACGTCAGTTGGCTGGGCGCCCAATGCGGCGCAGCCGGCGACCGGCGCGCGCTGTTCGCCCACGGCATCGAGAAGATCGAACTGCACGAACGCGCGCTGTTGGCGCGACTGCTCGAAGGCAGTGAAGCCGCGCCCGGCCTGCGCCACCAGCGCGGGGTGCAGGTGTTCCTGGACCATGAAGACCTGGCCAAGCGTGACTTGATCCTGGCCATCGGCATCGACGGCCTGGAGTACGCCCAGGCCGTGCGCGAATACGAGCAGCGCGGCGTGGTGGTCTACGAGCGCGTGGCGACCAGCCTGTACTCCAGGCGCATGCTGGAATCGTTCGGGCTGGCAGGGGCCGTGCGCGTGTCGCCGCTGCACTGCCATGGCACGGCCGACGTGGACCGCTTCCTGCGCGTCACGCAGGAGATCGCGCAGGAGATCGGTCAGGCAGTGGGCGGCCCGCGCTGATCACGGAGCCGCGAAGGCCGCGGCCGCCTCCACGCGCGCGCGCTCGACCACCAGCGCACGGTCGCCTTCGAGCATGAAGCCCTGGCGGACCAGGCGGCTGACGGCGGCGTCCACCTGCTCCACGTAGCTCTTGGCCCCCTCGGGGTAGCGCACGGCCAGCGGCGTGCGGCTGTCGCCCGGCGTGGCCTGGCGCGGCAGCGCGGCGTAGCCGCCGTAGACGTTGCACAGGTCGCCCGCGCCATAGCCCGGTGCGCGCGGGTTCCAGCCCGTGAAGGTGGCCAGCGGCGCCTGCACGAAGGGCAGGCGCACACCGCCCAGGTCGTTGCCATCGGCATCGGTGGCAGGCACATAGGCCGGATAGGTTTTGCCGCGCAGGGGCGGCTGGACCGTGGTGTCCATCACCTGCAGCTGGTTGTAGGCCGGCTGCGTCGCGCTGCCCGCGATGCGCGCCGGCTGCAGCTGTTCCAGCTTCACCAGGGTCTTGTCGGCCAGCGAAGGAAAACGGCTGGGCGGCGGCGCCTTGCCGGTGGCGACCCAGTCCTCCAGCGCCACGTACAGCGCGCGCAACACTGGCGAGGGATTCAGCGGATTGCTCGGCCGCGCGCAGACCGGCACGGCCTCGGGCGCCGCGCCCCAGCGGTTGAAGTGCGGCGCACCGGCCACGAAGTACAGGCGCACGTCGGGCGGCATCGCCACGGGCTTGCCGTCCGGCGTGGTGCTGAGCAAGTAGGCGCGCGCCTGGTAGAACTCGGTGGACGAGTCCACATGCACGATGCGCGGGCAGGTGGCGGTGGCGCGGCAGGCCTCCAGCAGGCTGCCGCTGTTGCCGCTCACGGGGTCACGCGTCTGCGCGTAGGTGAACGGGAACTGGTCGCCCGGAAAGTCGTGGTCCTCGTGCTGGCGCGAGTAGCGGCTGGGCTGCGCGAAGCGGTAGTTCACGTAGGTCTTGCGCGAGCCGGCGATGTGCGGCATGGCGCCGTCGAACACGCGGCGCCCGCCTTCGTCGGCGTTGAAACCCTCGTAGATGAAGTCGCGCACGAAACGGCCCGACTGCGAGATGCCCAGGCCCAGCGTGTGCTGGATGCCCGACAGCGGGCTGGCGAGCGCATGGCCGGGGTTGCCGCGCAGGAAGGACACCAGGTCGCGCGTGGCCGCGAAGGCCAGGCCGGCCGGCACGGCGCCCTGCGCGGGGTAGACGAATTCGTAAATGGCGCCGGCGTCCATGTTGGCCGGCCGCGTGATCTCGATGCGGTTGGGCGCCGTGTAGCGGAAGGCGCCCTGCAGCACGCGCGGTGTGTCCGCATCGCGGGCGCGCACGGTCAGCACGGCGCGCGCCGGGTCCAGGTCGCTGGCGGGATAGGTCAGCTCGCCCACACCGGTGGCGCCCGGCTTGTCGAAGATGAACTGCTCGCGCGTGGTGCCGCGCACGCTGTCGATCACCGGCAGCTGCATGTGGATCAAGGCCCTGCCGATGTCGCTCTGCCAGCCGCTCCAGACGACCGTGGTGCCGCGCTGCATCAGAAAGCCATCGCCGGCCTCGGCCGCCTTGCTCGGAATGTTGCTGACCGCACCAAGGTTGAGCATGACCATGGCATGGCTGCGCCCGCGGTTGGGCACCTCGTACAGCAGCGTGGTGGAACGCTTGGCCGGATCGGCGGCGCGCAGCACCGTCACCTGGGTCGAGAACTCCACCAGGCCGGCCGCGTTCACGGGCGCACGGCCGATGTCCACGATGTGGGCCAGCTGCGGCGACTTCGGGTCGACGGCGAAGGAGGCCACCGCGTCGATGCGCTCGTAGGTGCCGGCGGTGCCGAAGACGCGGCCCTCGAAGGCCGGCTTGGCCGACACCGTCTTGAAATCGACGACGCGAGCATGGGCGGCACCCCAGCCGGCAGCCAGGGCACAGAGCAAGATGGAGAGACGAGAGAAGTTCATGACTTTCAATTTACATTACAGGTCACATGCAACATGCAATTGTCGGGCCATGGGCACGGAAGCTGCTGGCTGAAGCCGACAATCCCGCCATGCCGTCCGCCCTGCCCCCGAAGACCCGCCGCACCCAGGCCAGCCGCTCCACCGAAACGCGCCAACGCGTGATGGACACGGCGGTCGCGCTGATCAGCGAGCGCAGCTTCCAGGCCGCCACGGTGTTCGAGATCGCCAAGCGCGCCGGCGTGACCACGGGCGCCGTGCAGCACCATTTCCCGAGCAAGGCCGACCTGATCCTGAGCCTGATCGACCACCTGGGCACGCTGCCCATCGAAAGCGGCGGCATCTGGCCCGCCCCCTCCGTGCCGCTCGCCGAACGCGCCGAGGCCTTCGTGCAGGCCCTATGGCTGCGTTCGTACGAACCGGCGCGCTTCCTGGTGGCCTGGTCGGTCTACTTCGGCTGCGCCGGCGAACCGGCGGTGCTGCAACACGTGGGGCAGCGGCGCGACGCGATGACGGCTCGGCTGCACGCGCGCTTCGCCGAGATGTTCCCGGAAGCCGGCGGGGGCGAAGGCTGCCAGACCCTGGTGGACACGCTGCTGTCCTGTCTGCGTGGCCTGGGCGTGGGCCGCACCTTCGGCGCCGACGCGCAGGCCGAAGCCCGGCAGCTGCGCTTCATCGCAAGCATGGTGGTGCAGCACTGCGCCAGCGTGGCGCCCGCTGCGGCCAGCCAGGCCCGCGCCGTCAAGCCGCCAGCGCGACGCCGCCCGCCAGCCGCTCGCTGACCGCCGCGCGCACCGCCGGCGGCGCCTCCTGCAGCAGCGCCGGCCAGTCCGCCTGCGCCTGCTTGACCAGCTGGCGCGCAATGCGCAGCAGATTCGGCACGCGCAGCAGCCGCGCGGCCTTGAGCATGGCCTCCAGCTGGCCCCAGCCGAAGGCGCGCAGCCGCGTATCGATGGCGCGGTTCACGGCGTAGTCGTTCGGGCCGACCTCGGCGAACAGCGCGCTCACGCAGACCGGGTCGTACAGCGGCGCCAGCACGGGCTGGCGCGCGTCGGGGTACAGCAGCGCCCAGTTCTTGAGGTGGGCGTCGGTGTTGCCCATCAGGATGAACGCGACGAAGCGCCCCAGGAACTCGCGCACGTCGGCCACCGGCCGGGCCGAGTAGTGGTCCAGCACCTCCAGCATGGTGGCGTAGTCGCGCACCATCTCGCGCCCGTACTTGTGCTGCGGCGGGTACTGCAGCGCCTGGGCGAACTCCTCCATGTGGATGCGCTGTCCGTCGGGCCCGCGGTCGAAGCGCGGCACCGCGAGGATCTGCGCGAACGGCAACTGCTCGGGCAGTTCGGCATCGGCGCGCGAGATCACGCGGGCCTGGGCACAGGCCAGGCCCAGCGCTCCGCACAGGCGGTAGCCCGCCATCTCGTTGGCCACCAGGTCCGGGTGCCGCGCCGTCGGCAGCTTGAGGATGAAGGCGCCGGCCTGGCCGTGCCGGCGCACCACGTAGCGCCGGCCGTCCTGCACGGCCGAGAACTTGGTCACCACGCCGGGCAGCGCGGCGGCGTCCTCCACCGGCTGTTCGACGAAGCCGGGCTCCAGCACGTCCAGGCCCAGCGCAGTGTGCCAATGCCGCACCACGTCGGGAATGCCCTCGCGCGCGGGCACGGGCTCGACCTCGATGGCGCCCATGAGGTCGTGGCCGGCGGCGGCCAACAGCTCGAACTCGTCGTCGGGGCTGCAGCGGCGCTCGCGCGCCAGCCGCTCGCGGTTGTGGCCCTCGGGCAGCAGGTTGGCGAACCAGGCCGGCCAGCGCCCGCCCAGCTGCACCAGCCGCGCGTCATGCGGCGCGGCGAGGATGGCGCGCGTGTCGTCCTCCCGCGCACCGCGGAAGGCCAGAGACAGCGTGGGCCGGCCCGGATCGGCGATGTAGTCGGCGTCGAACGAGGCACGCAGGATGTCGCCGTACTGCGAGAGGTAGCCGATGGCGCGCCGGCTGCGGTCCGGCAGGTGCAGATGCATCCGCAGGTAGCGGATGGCGGTGCTCATCCCCTGTCTCCATCGTGCTGGCGCCCGATCGCATCGACCACCGAAGGCGGGGCGCCAGCGCCTGCCGGCTGGCCGAGCAGGCGGCCGCCGGCACGCACGAAGGCTTCGAGCTCGGGGCGCAGCGCGGCCGGAACCGCCAGCGCCTCCAGACCCAGCACCCGGCCCATTTCCAGCAGCGAGGACAGGCGCGGGTCGATGTCCCCGCTCTCGATGCGCTGGACCGTCATGCGCGACAGGCCCGCCGCCTCGGCCAGGGCGGCCTGGGTCATGCCCATGCGTTTGCGGGCTTCGGACAGTTGGGCGACGATGCTCATGACAATGATCTTTTTTAGTAAAAAGCGTAGTTATTTTATCTCTCGACAGCAATATAGATCACTTTAATATGCATTTTCTACAAAAAGCATATTTTAGTTATCATTTTCACACCATCAACCCATGTCAGGGCGTCGCGACACAGCCCCAGCCGCCCTTGTCCTACAGGAGCCCGGCCGACTGCGGGGTACACCTCAAGCCTGTCCCTTGTCACACCACCACCCATGAACGCGACGCGCTGGACCAGCGGCAACGAGTTGGAACTCCTGGAGAACGGCGAGCAGTTCTTCCCGCGCGTGTTCGACGCCATCGCCAACGCCCGCCAGGAGGTGGTGCTGGAGACTTTCATCCTGTTCGAGGACAAGGTCGGCCTGGCCTTGCACGAAGCATTGCTGACCGCCGCGAAACGCGGCGTGCAGATCGACGTGACGATCGACGGCTTTGGCTCGCCCGACCTGTCGGACCGCTTCATCGGCAGCCTGTGCGAGGCCGGGGTGCGCGTGCATGTGTTCGACCCGGGCCTGCGCATCTGGAAGTGGCGCACCAACATGCTGCGGCGCATGCACCGCAAGATCGTGGTGGTCGATGCGGAAGTGGCCTTCATCGGCGGCATCAACTACTCGGCCGACCACCTGATGGACTTCGGGCCCCAGGCCAAGCAGGACTACTCGGTGCGCATCCGCGGCCCCCTGGTCGGCGACATCCACCGCTTCGTGCACGCCATGCTGGCAGAGGGCCTGCGCCACCAGCAGGGTGTGCGCCGCTGGTTCCGCCACCGGCCGATGATGCGCCAGCGCGCCCGCGCGCTGCCGCCGGCCGGCGATGCGCAGGCCATGCTGGTCACGCGCGACAACACGCGCCACACCAACGACATCGAGCGCTACTACCGGCTCGCCATCCGCGCCGCACGCGAGCACGTGACGATTGCCAACGCCTATTTCTTCCCCGGCTACCGGCTGATCCGCGAACTGCGCCGCGCCGCCCGGCGCGGCGTGCAGGTGCGCCTGATTCTGCAGGGCGAGCCCGACATGCCCATTGTCAAGGTGGCGGCACGCATGCTCTACCACCACCTGGTGCGTGGCGGCGTGGAGGTCTACGAGTACTGCGAGCGTCCCTTGCACGGCAAAGTGGCGCTGGTGGACGACCGCTGGGCCACCGTGGGCTCGAGCAACCTGGATCCGCTGAGCCTGGCGCTGAACCTGGAAGCCAATGTGCTGATCCACGACCGCGCGTTCAACCAGACCCTGCGCGAACGGCTGGACCACCTCGTGGACAACGCCTGCCAGCAGATCGACCGCGACACCATCGGCGAACCCAGCGGCTGGCAGCTGTTGCGCAGCTATGTGGTGTTCCACGTGCTGCGCCGCTACCCCGGCTGGCTCGGCGGCCTGCCGCGCCACGTCCCCAAGCTGGTGCCCGCGCTGGAGAGCGATGGCCTGGTGGAAGCCTGCCCCACGGCTGCGCGCGAGGCGGCACGATGAGCGCCGTGGCGGCCGGCACCGTGGCGCGGCGCCCTGCCCTGCGCGCGCGCCCCTGGTGGCCTTGGCTGCGCAAGGCCTTCTGGCTGGCCTTCTTCGCGCTGCTGGGCTACCTGCTGGTCAGCCAGGCGCGCAGCATTGCCTGGGACGAGGTCGCCCAGACGCTGCGCGCGCTGCCCCTGCCCGTGCTGCTGGCGGCCGGCGGCCTCGCGTTCGCGAGCCACCTGCTCTACTCCACCTTCGACCTGCTGGGCCGGCGCGCCGTGGGCCACTGCCTGCCCGCGCCTCAGGTCATGCTGGTCACCTTCATCAGCTACGCCTTCAACCTCAACATGGGCGCCCTGGTCGGCGGCGTGGCCTCGCGCTACCGGTTGTACGGACGGCTGGGCCTGGACGAGATGCAGGTCACGCGCGTCATGGCCGTCAGCATGGTCACCAACTGGCTGGGCTACCTGCTGCTGGGCGGCCTGGCGTTCGCGCTGTTCCCGCTCGCCCTGCCGGCCGAATGGGACATCAGCGACGCGGTGCTGCAGATCGCAGGCGGCCTGTTGGCTGCCGTGGCTCTGGGCTATGTGGCGGCCTGCGCCTTCTCGCGCAAGCGCAGCCTCGCGCTGCGCGGCCAGACCTTCACGCTGCCTTCGGGCCGCACGGCGCTGCTGCAGCTGGCCATGTCCTGCCTGAACTGGTCGCTGATCGCCGGCGCCATCTTCGTGCTGCTACAGGGCCAGGTGGACTACGTGACCGTGCTCACCGTGCTGCTGCTGGCCGCCGTGGCCGGCGTCGTCACCCACGTGCCGGCCGGGCTGGGCGTGCTGGAGGCGGTGTTCGTCGCCCTGCTCGGCACGCAAATTGCGCCCGCCCAGCTGATCGGCACGCTGCTGGCCTACCGCGCGCTGTACTACCTGGCGCCGCTGGCGCTGGCCGTGCTCTGCTTCCTGTTCCTCGAGATCCGCCACAAGGCCCCCGCCCGCAACGCATGACCCAGGCCACCGACTTCTCCTTCGCCCCGCTGCTGGACGCCGATGCGTCCGCCCTGTTCCTGGACTTCGACGGCACGCTGGTCGAGCTGGCGCCCGAGCCCGACGCCATCGTGATCCCGACCGACCTGGTGCCGCTGCTGGCCGCGCTGCGCGACAGGCTGGGCGGTGCACTGGCGGTGGTCTCCGGCCGCTCGGTCGGCGCCATCGACACCTTCCTGCACCCGCTGGACCTGCCGGCCGCCGGCGTGCACGGCAGCGAGCGCCGCGCCGCCGACGGCAACCTCGTGCTGCTGCCCACGCCCTCGCTGGACACCGTGGAGCAGGCCGCGGCGCAGCTGCTGCACGACCACCCGGCCCTGGCCGTGGAGCCCAAGCGCGGCGCCGTGGCGCTGCACTACCGCCAGGCGCCCCAGCTCCAGGACCTGTGCCGGCGCACCATGGAGGCCGCCGTCGCGGCCTCGCCGGGCGTCACGCTGCTGCACGGCAAGATGGTGTTCGAGGCCAAGTCCTCGCTGGCCAACAAAGGCAAGGCGCTCGGCGCCTTCCTTGAGGAGTCGCCCTTCGCCGGCCGCAAGCCGGTGTTCCTGGGCGACGACACCACCGACGAGCCCGGCTTTCAGGTCGCCCAGCAGCTGGGCGGTGTGGGCATCAAGGTCGGCCCGGGCGACACGCTGGCGCAGCACCGCATCGCCGGCCCCGCCGCCGTGCGCGCCGGGCTCGCCGCCTGGCTCGCCCGCTGACCCGCTTCTCCTTCCAACGCCATACCCAAGAAAAGGAACAACGCGTGGCCCGTCTCGTGTGCATCTCCAACCGCGTCGCCGACCCCCGCAAGACCGAGGCCGGCGGCCTCGCCGTGGCCCTGTCGGGCGCTTTGCAGGCCAATGGCGGCATGTGGTTCGGCTGGAGCGGCAAGATCCTGCCGGAGGACGGTGCCACGCCGCCCGACACGCCAGTGCACCAGCAGCAGGCCGGCAACGTCACGCTGGCCACGCTGGACCTCTCGCAATGGGACCACGACGCCTACTACCTGGGCTACTCCAACGCCGTGCTGTGGCCGGTGTTCCACTACCGGCTGGACCTGGCGGACTTCGACGCCGGCTACATCGACGGCTACCGCCGCGTGAACCAGCTGTTCGCGGCCAAGCTCATGCCGCTGTTGAAAGAAGACGACATCGTCTGGGTGCACGACTACCACCTGATCCCGCTGGCCAGCGAGCTGCGGGCACTGGGCTGCCGCAACAGGATCGGCTTCTTCCTGCACATCCCGCTGCCACCGCCGCAGATCTTCACCGCCATCCCCGCGCACGACTGGCTGGCGCAGGCCCTGTTCGCCTACGACCTGGTGGGCTTCCAGAGCGAGGCCGACCTGGAGCACTTCAACCGCTACGCCGCCACCGAAGCGCGCGCCGAAAACCGCGACGGCGATGGCCGCCGCTGGCGCGCCTTCGGCCGCACGCTGCGCACGGCAGCGTTCCCGATCGGCATCGACGTGGAAGAGTTCGACATGCTCACCCATGCGCACGACGCCACCGAGATGTACCGCCGCATGCGCGAGGAATACTCGCGCCGCCAGCTGCTCGTGGGCGTGGACCGGCTCGACTACTCCAAGGGCCTGCCGCAGCGGCTGCGCGCCTTCCGCGAGCTGCTGCGCCGGCACCCGGACAACATCCGCCGCGCCACGCTGATCCAGATCGCCGCACCCAGCCGCGAAGACGTGGACGCCTACGGCGACATCCTGCGCGAACTGGAAAGCCTGGCCGGCTCCATGAACGGAGACTTCGGCGAACTGGACTGGGTCCCCGTGCGCTACATGCACCGCACCATGGCCCGCAAGCGCCTGCCCGGGCTCTACCGCGCCGCACGCGTGGCCCTGGTCACGCCGCTGCGCGACGGCATGAACCTCGTGGCCAAGGAGTTCGTCGCCGCACAGGATCCCGACGACCCCGGCGTGCTGGTGCTCTCGCGCTTTGCCGGCGCGGTCGAGCAGATGCGCGAAGGCGCGGTGCTGGTCAACCCCTACGACAGCACGGCCACGGCCGATGCGATCCAGTTCGCGCTGCAATTGCCACTGGCCGAGCGCAGACGCCGCCACCAGAACCTGATGGCCACGATCCGCCGCTTCGACGTGCACTGGTGGTGCCAGGCCTTCCTGGAGGAGCTGGCCACGGCCGACGCCGAGCAGACCGGGCCCGACTGGCTGCGCCTGTAAGGCTGCGTTTTTCCGCCAAGCTGCGGACAGCATGGTGCGATCCCGCTTGACGCGCGCGCCCAGCCTTCCACAATCGCCGGCCAATGCAATCCCCGGAAACCGGCTCCGCCCCCCTGGAAGCTGCCCAGCGGCGGCGCGGGCCGGTGACGTTGTTGCGGCGGCGCAGCCACCGCGAGTGGGCGCTGTGGGCCCTGACCTGGCTGCTCTTGCTGGCCCTGGCCTGGCATGCCAGCTGGCGCGCCCGCGACCGCATCGTCGCGCAGGACATGCAGCGCCTGCAGGGGCAGGCCCAGGCCGTCGAGATCCACCTCACCCGCCACCTGAAGGCCATCAGCGCGGCGTTGGCAGGCGCCGGCCAGTTGCTGCCGCAAGACCTGGCCGGCGCGCCTTCGGTGCCGTTCCCGCTGAAGCTGCTGGCCGAGGCGATGCCGGGCGTGCGCGGCCTGCAGATCACCGACCGCGAAGGCCGCGTGGTGGCGGCCAGCCAGCCCGAGCTGACGGACCGCGACGTCAGTGCACGACCCTACTTCACGACCGTGCGCGACAGCGGCCATCCCGACACCCTGTATGTGTCGCCACCGTTTCGCTCGGTGCTCGGCAACTTCACCACCGTGCTGTCGCGCACGCTGCACGACACGGATGGCCGCTTCTCCGGCGTCATCAGCGCGTCGTTCGACATCGACTACTTCGAGATCGTGCTGCGCGCCCTGCTCTACGCCCCCGACGCACGCGCCACCATCGCGCACGGCGACGGACCGATCATCGTGAGTTCGCCCCTGGAGGACGCGCGCATCGGCTTCGACCTGAACCAGCCGGGCTCGCTGTTCCGCGTCCACATGCAAAGTGGCCGCATGCACAACCTGCTGCAGGGCGAGGTCGTCGGCACGTCCGAAATGCGCATGATGGCCTTGCGCGCCGTGGAGCCGGCGGCGCTGCTGCTGGACCGCCCACTCGTGGTGTACATGAGCCGGCGCACCGACGCCGTGCTGGCCCCCTGGTGGTCCGCGCTGCGCACCGAGCTGCTGCTGCTGGCGCTGACCATGGCCGTCAGCGCCGTGTGGCTGCGCTGGCACCAGGGCCGGCGCCATCTGCAGGAACGCACCGAACGCAACGCCGCCCAGGCCGAACGCGAGAGCGCGCGCCGGCTGGAGTTCGGCCTGCGCGGTGCCGACCTGGGCCTGTGGGAATGGAACCTGGCCGACGACACCATCACCGTCAACGCGCGCGAGATGGAGATGCTGGGCTACCCTCCCACCGACGAGCCGCTGCGCGCGGAATTCTGGCGTGGCCTGATGCACCGCGACGACCAGGCCGAAGCCGAACAGGCCATCGTCGCGCACCTGCGCAACGAAACCCCGAGCTACCGGCTGGAGCACCGCTACCGCCACCGCGATGGCCACTGGATCTGGGTGCTGACGCATGCGATGGTGATGCAGCGCAACGCCCGCGGCAAGCCGCTGCGCGTGGTGGGCACGCACCTGGACATCTCCGAGCGCAAGCGCTCGCAGCTGGAGCTCGAGCGCATGAACGCCCAGCTGGCCGCGCTGTCGCTGACCGACGGGCTCACGGGCGTGGCCAACCGCCGCCAGTTCGACCAGACGCTGGCGCTGGAATGGGCGCGCGGCCTGCGCAACCACCAGCCGCTGGCGCTGCTGATGCTGGATGTGGACCACTTCAAGCGCTACAACGACCACCTGGGCCACCCCGAAGGCGATGCCGCGCTGCGCGCCGTGGCCCAGGTCCTGTCGGCCTGCCTGCGCACGCCGGTGGAAAAGCTCATGCGCTACGGCGGCGAGGAATTCGCGGTGCTGCTGATCGACGCCGATGCACACGCCGGCGCCCGCGTCGCGCAGCGCTGCCTGGATGCGATCGCCCAGGCACGCTTGCCGCACCCGGACTCACCGCTGTCGCCCTGGATCAGCGTCAGCATCGGCGTGGCCAGCCTGGTGCCCCAGCCCGAGCACGTGCACGAGCAGCTCGTGATGGCGGCCGATGCGGCGCTGTACCGCGCCAAGCAGCAGGGCCGCGCGCGCTACGAGACTGCCACCGCGGACGACGCGCTGAAGCGTCCGACCGGCATGCAGCCGCTCATGCCGTGACGGCCGGCCCGCGCGAGTCGACCCAGTAGACCGCCACCGGCAGCGCCTGCAGCGCATCGGCCAGCCGTAGCGGCCCGCGCGGAAGCCGGCGCTGCACATGGCCCATGAGTTCCAACGCCGTCACGTCGCCGGCGCTGCCGTTCCAGTCCTTGAAGGCCGGTGTCAGATCCACGCTCGCATCGCCCCAGCAGGCCTCGCCCACGGGCGCGGCATCAAGGCTCTTGAGCAGGCGCGCGAACAGGCGCGCGGCCAGCACCACGAGCAGGCCCGTGGCCGTGCGCCGCGCATAGGCCACCACATGCTCGCGCGCGCGGCCGGTGCCGCGCAGCGCGATGTAGGCACCGTCGCGCAACAGGGCCGGGTCTTCGCGGCGCAGCGCCAGCAGCCGCCAGGTGGCCCAGAGCTTGAGCCGGCCATCGGCAGGCGTGGCCGACATGCGCGCCAGGCCCGCGAGCCGGTCGGGCTCGGCAGCCAGCAGCAACGCCTCGTGCGCGGCCAGCGTGCCCTGGCGCTGCGCGTAATCCACGGGCCGGCGGTTGTCGGGGTCGACCAGGCTCAGGTCCTGCATCTCGTTGCCCTGGTAGATGTCGGGCACGCCGGGCGAGGTGAACTTCAGCGCCACCATCGACAGGCTGTTGAGTGCGCCGAACCAGGCCAGCTGTTTCGCCAGTGCACGCAGGTCCGACAGCGCGGGATTGGGCGCCAGCCGGCCCAGCAAACCGTCGATGAAGGCCTGCAGGGCCTGCTCGTAGTCCGCGTCGGGCCGCACCCAGCTCGTGCGCAGCTTGGCCTCGCGCGCGGCCTTGGCCATGTACTGGCCCACGCGCGCGCGCAGCGCGGCCAGGGTCTCGGCGTCGATCTCTCCGTCCGGCAGCACGCCCAGCAGCACCTGGTAGAGCAGCAGCTCGTCGTCGCGCGAAGGCGCCGTGCCGCCGGGCAGTTCGCGCCGCAGCGAGCGCGTGAGCTGGTGCCAGCGCATCAGGCCCAGCCGCCACAGCGCCGGCCGCTCCGACAGCACAGCGATGCGGTTGCGCACGTCCTCCGAGCGCTTGTTGTCGTGCGTGGAGGTGGCCAGCATGGTGTGCGGCCAGCGCGCCGCGCGGTCGCTGCTGGCGCCATGGAAGGCCGCCAGCGTGAGGCCCTGCGCGGTCGGGTCGCCGCCGACCTCGTTGAGCGAGACCAGTTGCAGGTAGCGGTAGAACACGCAGTCCTCCACGCCCTTGGCCGCCAGCGGCGCGCAGAACTGCTGGAAGCGCCACGCGAAGCGCCGCACCGGCAACAACGCGTCGGCACCGCTGCCCTCGCTCGGCTCGCCCAGCAGGCAGGCGCGCAGGAAGTCGAACACGCTGGCGTCGGCAATCGCCGTGCGCCGGCGCGCCTGGGCAATGGCCCAGTCGATGAAGCGCCGGTCCTCCTCGCCCGCCGCATCGACCACGTAGGTCCGGTAGACCGGCATGCCCGCAGCGGCCTCGGCCACCGCCGTGCGCAGCGTGGTGAAGCCGTAGTCGCGCGTGCGCCGGTTGGCGCCCGCCACGCGCTTGAGCTGCGTGGCCAGCAGGTTGAGCTCGGCGCCGAGCGCACCGTAGGCCACGGCCAGCTTGGCGTCGAAGACCATGTCTTCGAGGCTGCCCTCGGCGCCCGTGAAGCCGCGCCAGACGCGCTCCATGCGCGCGGCCTGGCTGCGGTCGCTGAACAGGCTGTTGAGCAGTGCACCGAAGCGGTAGCCGGTGGTGCCGTGCAGGCGCCAGTCCGCAGGCAGGTCGGCATGGGCGGCCGTGATCTTCTCGGCCACCACGTAGAGCGGCAGCGCGGGCGCGGGCGCAGAGTCGTCGGGCCGCAGCTGGGCCAGCCTGCGCGCATGGCCGTCCTGCAGCCGCGCGAAGTACTGGGCCGGGTCGCGCAGGCCGTCAGGGTGGTCGATGCGCAGACCGTCGACGATGCCGGCGGCCGTGAGGTCCAGCGCCAGCGCGTGCGTGGCCTCGAACACATCCTCGGCCTCCACGCGCAGCGCGGCCAGTTCGTTGATGTCGAAGAAGCGCCGGTAGTTGATCTCGTCGGCCGCCACGCGCCAAAAGCCCAGGCGCCAGGGCTGGGCTTCCAGCAGTGCGTGCAGCACGTCGTGGCCGGGCTCCTGGTTCAGGCGCTCCAGCGCGGCAGCGATGGCCGCGTCCGCGGGGCGGCGCTGCGCCAGCAGCTCCTGCAGGCCCTGGCGCAAGCGGCCCGCGGCCGCGGCACGCTCGCGGGCACCAGCGGCGCCGCGGTCCTCGCGCGGCGGCATGGCGTCGGCACGCTCGGCCAGCGCCGTGAGGCCCTCGGCCGTGTCGGCGTCCTCGGCCTGGTCGGCGGCCAGGCGCAGCACCGCGCCCCAGCTGGCCGGGTCGGTGGGAAAGCCGTGCTCGAAGTAGCGCAGCACGAAGCGACCGGCCTCGCCCTCCTCCTTCGTTTCCCAGGCCAGCTGCAGCTGGCCCTGGTCCAGCACCTCGCCGTAGGGCGCGCCCAGCACGGGCAACAGCACCTTGCCGGCCATGGCCGCGTCCATCGGGCGCCAGTCGATGTCGAAGAAGCCGGCATAGGCCGAGGCCTGGCCGTGCGTGAGCACGTCGGACCACCAGGGGTTGTCGCTGCCGATCACGCCCATGTGGTTGGGCACGATGTCCAGCAGCAGCTGCAGGCCCAGCGCGCGCGCGGCCAGCGCGAAGCGCTCGAAGCCTCCGCGGCCGCCGAGCTCGGGGTTGATCTCGCGCGGGTCGGCCACGTCGTAGCCGTGCATGCTGCCCGGCCGCGCGCGCGTGATCGGCGAGCAGTAGACATGGCTCACGCCGAGCGCCTGCAGGTAGGGCAGAACGGCCTGGGCGGCCGCGAAGTCGAAATCCTTGTGCAGCTGCAACCGGTAGGTGGCGCGGGGAATGGAGGCGGTCATGCGGGATGGAGGGTGACGCGGACGGACCAGGGCGGCAGGTCCGCCTCGGCATGGGTGCTGTAGATGGGCTGGCCTGCGGGCACCGGCGCTGCGAAGGACCGGTCCTGCAGATTGGCCTGCAGTTCCCAACGGGCGCCGCCGGCCAGTGGCCAGAGCACGTGCACGAAGCCGCCCGTGCCCAGAGAACGGCCGCCATGCGGCACACCGGCCAGCCGCGGCACCAGGTGCGCGTGGCGCAGCGCGAGCAGGCGGCCCACCAGCGCCAGGCGCTCGCGGTGCGGCGAGGTCTCGCGCTCGGCCCAGCGCAGCTTGGACGCGGCGAAGGTGGCCGCCGCATTGGGGTCGGGGATGCGCGCCCGCGCGGCCTCGTCGGCGAAGGCCGCGAAGCGCTGGAACTCGGCACGCCGGCCCTGGCGCACGGCCTCGGCCAGCTCGCCCTCGAAGTCGCAGAAGAACAGGAAGGGCGTGGACGCCGCGAACTCCTCGCCCATGAACAGCATGGGGATGTGCGGCGCGAGCAGCAGGCAGGCGTAGAGCGCCTCCAGCTTGCGGGCATCGGCGAGCCGGTCCAGCCGTTCGCCCATGGCGCGGTTGCCGACCTGGTCGTGGTTCTGCAGGAAGGAGACGAACGCCGTGGGCGGCAGCGCGCCGCTGGACTCGCCGCGCGGCACGCCCAGGTGCGGCGAGACCTGGCCCTGGTAGACATAGCCCTCGGCCAGCGCGCGGCCCAGGAGTTCCGCGGGCGCCTGGGCGTAGTCGGCGTAGTAGCCGTCGGTCTCGCCGGTCAGCAGCACGTGGGCGGCGTTGTGCAGATCGTCGTTCCACTGCGCCGTGGCCGCGCCCACCGGAGCCAGCCGCTGCGCCTGGTTGTGCTCGTTCTCCAGCACCAGGTGCACCTGGCGCTGCCGGCCCGGCCCCTGCACGAGGGCCTGGGCGATCTCCTCGACGATGGGCAGCGTGGAGTCGTCGCGGATCTGGTGCACGGCGTCCAGCCGCAGTCCGTCGGCGTGGAATTCCTCGATCCAGTAGCGTGCGTTGGCCACGAAGAAGGCGCGCACGGCGGCGCTGTGCTCGCCGTCGTAGTTGATCGCGGCCCCCCAGGGCGTCTGGTGCGCCGGGTTGAAGAACTCCGGGCAGTAGCCGTGCAGGTAGTTGCCGTCGGGACCAAAGTGGTTGTAGACCACGTCGATGAGCACCATGAGGCCCAGCCCGTGGGCGCGGTCGACCAGCGCGCGCAACTCGTCGGGCGTGCCGAAGCTGCTTTCGGGCGCGAACAGCAACACGCCGTCGTAGCCCCAGTTGCGTCCGCCCGGGGTGTCCGCCAGCGGCATCAGTTGGATGGCCGTGATGCCCAGCGCCGCAAGCTCGGCCAGGCGTTCGGCCGCGGCCGCAAACGTGCCCTCGGGCGTGAAGGCGCCGACATGCAACTCATAGACCACCGCCTCGTGCCAGGGCCGGCCGCACCAGCCGGTGTCCTGCCAGGCGTAGGTGGAGGGATCGACCACGGCGCTGGCGCCATGCACATCGTCGGAATTGGACCGCGAGGCGGGGTCCGGCACTGGCATGCCGCCGTCGAAGCGGTAGCGGTAGCGCGTGCCCACGCCGGCCCCGGCGACGACGGCCTCATGCCAGCCGCCGGCCAGCGCCTGCATGGCATGGCCGCCGCCGGGCTCCAGCAGCACCTCGGCCTGCCGCGCACCGGGTGCCCAGACACGGAACCGCACCCCGCCCGCGGCCAGGACCTGCGCACCGAAGTCCATGTTCAGCGCAGCCGGCTGGGCGGATCGCGCGGCTCGTCCTTGGACGGCCACCAGCGCTCCAGATGGGCCGCCGCCCAGTCCTTGCCGCCCAGCCCGAAGGCCAGCGCCAGCGCCAGCACCACGCCGCCCAGGATCAGCAGGAAGGCATCGCGCACGATGCTGCCGCCCACGCCCATCTGGTCCAGCGCGATCATGACCACGAAGGCCAGGATGGCGTAGTAGGCGATGCGGCCCAGCGCCTGGCCGTCGCGCATGCCCACGCCCTTGCAGTAGGTGGCGACCGCGTTGGACAGGAAGCGCGCGAAGTACGCGCCGAAGGCCAGCACCAGCAAGGCCACGATCAGCTGCGGCACGAACAGCATCACGCGGCTCAGCAACTCGGTCACGTGCGTGAGCCCCAGGCCGTTGAAGGCCACGATCAGCGCCGCGAGGATCACCACCCAGTACGCCAGCACGCCCAGCACGCCGATGGTGTCGATGTGCGTGCCGCCCTGCTGCAAGAAGCCGTCCAGGCCCGCGCGCTTGGTCACGATGTGGAAGTTGATCGCGCGCAGCCCCTTCTCGACCGCAAAGCGCACGGCCTTGGCCACGAGAAAGCCGGCGACCAGCACGAGCAGCGCGATCGCCAGGCGCGGCAGGAAAGCGCCTGTCTGGATCAGAAAGGCCCGCACGGGCTCCAGCATCACATTGATTTGTTCCATGTGCTTCCTTTCGGTTCAAGCCGCCCTGGCCAGTGCCAGGATGCCGGCCAGCGGGATGTGCACCCAGTCCGGGCGGTTCTCGAGTTCGTAACGCAGCTCGTACAGCGCCTTTTGCAGCTCGAACAGCGCGAGCAGGCTCAGCGCCTGGTCGGACATGGCCAGCGGCGTGCCGGCCAGCGTGTCCCGGTAGCTCTGCAGGAAGGCCGTGCGCGAAGCCGCCTCCCAGGCCCGCGCGGGCTCGGCCAGGGGCACCTCCTCCTCCGGCGTGTGGGCAGCCTGGCGCAGCGCCACGGCGCGTGCGTAGTCGAAGGAGCGCAGCATGCCGGCCACGTCGCGCAGCGGCGACTGCTTGGCGCGGCGCTCGGAGAACGCGCGGCCGGGCTCGCCCTCGAAGTCCACGATCACGAAGTCGTTGCGCGTGAGCAGCACCTGGCCCAGGTGGTAGTCGCCGTGGATGCGGATCTTGCGGCCCTCGTTCTCCAGCACACCGCCTGCGGCGATGCGCTGCGCGAGCGCCGTGCTGGAGGCCAGCACGGCGCGTCCATCGTCCTGCACGCCTGCGGGCAGCCGGCCCAGCGACGATTGCAACAGAGTGAGGCTTTGCTGCAGATCGGCCTGGGTCTGTTCGCGCCAGGCCACCACATCGGCCGTGGCCAGGGGTTCGGGGTCGAAGGCGGCGTCGCCGCTGTGCGTGCCCAGGGCCAGGTGCAGTTCGGCCGTGCGCCGGCCCAGCGTCTGCATGAGCGCCAGGTGCGCGCCGTGCACGTCGTCCGGCATGGCGGCCGCGACAGGGGTGCGCAGCTCTTCCAGGTGGCGTTCCAGGTAGCCGACCAGGTAGGCCCAGCCGTCGCCCTGGTTCTCGATGTGGGCCTGCAGCAGTGCCAGCGTGCTGGTGCTGCCGTCGGCCGCGACGAACTCCACGGCGCCGGCCACGGGCGCGCACTGCGGGAACTTGGCGACCTCGGTCAGGAAACGGCCGACCTCGAACTCCGGGTTCACGCCCTTGCGGATGCGCCGGTAGCCCTTGAGGAACAGGCGCTCGTCCACCATCACGATGGTGTTGCTGCTCTGCGCCTGCGGCCGCGCCACCGGCAGCTGTGCGACGTCGGCACCGGCCAGTTCGGCGAAGGCGCGGGTGGCCACGAAGCGGATGCTGCCGGTGTTGGTGGCGAGTGCCCGGCCTGCGCCGATGGCGGCGATCACCGCGCGGCAGAAGCGCTCGTCGGCGAAGGCATCGGCCATGTAGCCGACCTCGGCCTGCTGGCGCACGCGGGCCACGGCCGCGGGGCCGAAGGCGCGGTAGCGCTCTTCCTCGCGCTCCTCCCAGGCCAGCGCGAGCGGCGCGAAGTAGACGGAGTCGGCCGGGCCGTCGAGCTCCACGAGCGGCAGCAGCCAGCCGTCGTCGCCCTGCTCCCACAGCGTGTGCTGCACCATGCGCGCGCGCTGCACGGGCGTGCCCTTGCTCGCGTACCAGCGCTGGGCCTCGATGTGGCGCGGCAGGATCTCGTTCTCGAACTGCTGGCGCGTCTTGACGGCCATGCCGATGCGCCAGGGCACGACCTGGTCGCGGAACAGGCTGTTCCAGCCGTCGAACAGCACGAGCACGGGCCGGTCCTCGGCCGGCAGCAGCTCCTGGTGCCAGCTCGGCACGGCCACGTCGGTCGCCAGGCGCAGCCAGTAGAAGCCGTGCGCGGCGATGGTCATGAGGTAGGGCAGCTCGCCGATCGGCGGGAAGGCCGTGCGGCCCAGCATCTCCACGGGCACGCGGCCCTTGAAGGCCGAGAGGTCGAGCTCGGCCGGCTGGGCCGAGCGCGCGAGGTTGACCACGCACAGGATCACCTCGTCGCCGTAGACGCGCAGGTAGGCCAGGATCTTGCGGTTGCCGGGCTTCAAGAACAGCAGGTCGCCGCGGCCAAACGCCTTGCTGGTGCCGCGCACGGCCAGCATGCGGCGCATCCAGTTCAACAGCGAGGCCGGCTCGCGCTGCTGCTGCTCGACGTTGAGCGCCTCGTAGCCGTAGACCGCGTCCATGATGGGCGGCAGGTACAGGCGCTGCGGGTCGGCGCGCGAGAAGCCGGCGTTGCGGTCGGGGCTCCACTGCATGGGCGTGCGCACGCCGTTGCGGTCGCCCACGAACACGTTGTCGCCCATGCCGATCTCGTCGCCGTAATACAGCACCGGCGAGCCGCGCATGGACAGCAGCATGCTGTTCATGAGCTTGATGCGGTCGCTGTCGTTCTCCATGAGCGGCGCCAGGCGCCGACGGATGCCCACGTTGATGCGCGCACGCGGGTCGGCCGCGTACGTGCTGTACATGTAGTCGCGCTCCTTGCTGGTGACCATCTCCAGCGTGAGCTCGTCGTGGTTGCGCAGGAAGATGGCCCACTGGCAGCTCTGCGGGATGTCCGGCGTCTGCTGCATGATCTCGATGAGCGGGAAGCGGTCTTCCTGCGCGATCGACATGTACATGCGCGGCATCAGCGGGAAGTGGTAGGCCATGTGGCACTCGTCGCCGTCGCCGAAGTACTCGCGCACGTCCTCGGGCCACTGGTTGGCCTCGGCCAGCACGAAGCGGTTCGGGTAGTTGGCGTCGATGGCCGCGCGCAGCTGTTTCAGGATGGCGTGGGTCTCGGGCAGGTTCTCGTTGTTCGTGCCCTCGCGCTCGATCAGGTAGGGGATGGCGTCGAGCCGGAAGCCGTCCACGCCCATGTCCAGCCAGAAGCGCATGACCTCGAACACGGCCTCCAGCACGGCCGGGTTGTCGAAGTTCAGGTCGGGCTGGTGGCTGAAGAAGCGGTGCCAGAAGTAGGCCTTGGCGACCGGATCCCAGGTCCAGTTGGACGTTTCCGTGTCGGTGAAGATGATGCGCGTGCCCTGGTACTTCTGGTCGCTGTCGCTCCAGACGTAGAAGTCGCGCTCGGGCGAGCCCGGCGGCGCCTGGCGCGCGCGCTGGAACCAGGGGTGCTGGTCCGAGGTGTGGTTGATGACCAGCTCGGTGATGACCTTGAGGTCGCGCTTGTGCGCCTCGGCCAGCATCTCCTTGAAGTCGGAAAGCGTGCCGTACTGCGGGTGCACGTCCATGTAGCTGGAGATGTCGTAGCCGTCGTCGCGCAGCGGCGAGGGGTAGAAGGGCATCAGCCAGATGGTGTTGACGCCCAGGTCCTTGACGTAGTCGAGCTTGCTCGTCACGCCCTTGAAGTCGCCCACGCCGTCGGCGTTCGAGTCGACGAAGGCCTTGACGTTGAGCTGGTAGATCACCGCGTCCTGGTACCACAGGGCCTCGTCGGTGACCGGGGTGACCGGGCCCTGCCCGGCCTCGGGCAGGTGCGGGATGCTGTCGGCTGCTGCCGCCTGTTCTGGATTCTTCATGCGTTCCCTCTGATCTCGATCACATGGGCCGGCATCTGGGACGGAACCAGTATCACGAAGTTGCCACCGTCCTGCCAGTCGAAAGACCGGTCCGTGAGCAGGTCATGGGCGATGAAACTGCCGCCCGGCACACCCAGCCAGGCCGCGTCCACGTGCACCCAGCCGCTCTGCGTGAAGGTGGCGTCGATGTTGACCACGGTCAGCACTGCATTCCTGCCGTCCGGATCGCGCTTGGCATAGGCCACCAGGTAGGGGTTGCTGGTATCGAAGAAGCGCAGCGAGGCGTTGGAATGCAGCGCCGCATGCTCCTTGCGGATGCGGTTCACGGTGGCGATGAAGCCGGCGATGCTGTCCTTGCGGTCCAGTGTGAGTTCGCCCCAGTGGCGGACCTGGTACTTCTCGGAGTCCATGTACTCCTCGCTGCCCGGTTTGACGGGCTCGCCCTGCAACAGCTCGTAGGGCGGGCCGTAGATGCCGTAGCTGGCCGACAGCGTGGCCGCCAGCACCAGGCGTGCCATGAAGATGGAGCGCGGACCGTGGTGCAGGTGCTCGTTGAGGATGTCGGGCGTGTTGGGCCAGGCATTGGGGCGGTAGTAGTCGGCACCGGGGCCATGGGCCAGCTCGGTGAAGTACTCCATGAGCTCGTGGCGGTTGTTGCGCCAGGTGAAGTAGGTGTAGCTCTGCGAGAAGCCCAGCTTGGCCAGGCGGTGCATGACCTTGGGGCGCGTGAACGCCTCGGCCAGGAAGAGCACGTCGGGGTGCTCGGCCTTCACGGCACCGATCACCCATTCCCAGAACGCGAAGGCCTTGGTGTGCGGGTTGTCGACGCGGAAGATGCGCACGCCCTCGCCGATCCAGTGGTCGAACACGCTCTTGAGTTCCAGCCACAGCGCGCGCCAGTCTTCCGTCTCGAAGTCGAAGGGGTAGATGTCCTGGTATTTCTTGGGCGGGTTCTCGGCGTACTGCACGCTGCCGTCGGGCCGCTTGCGGAACCAGTCCGAATGGGCCTTCACGTACGGATGGTCGGGCGCGCACTGGAAAGCGATGTCGAGCGCAAGTTCGATGCCCAGCGCATTGGCGGCGCGCACGAGTTCGCGGAAATCCTCGGGCGTGCCGAGGGCGGGCAGCACGTCCTTGTGGCCGCCCTCGTCCGCGCCAATGGCCCAGGGGCTGCCCACGTCGCCGTCCAGGGCGACCAGCGTGTTGTTGCGGCCCTTGCGGCGCGCCCGGCCGATGGGGTGGATGGGCGGCAGGTACAGCACGTCGAAGCCCATCTCGGCCACGTAGGGCAGGCGCGCCTGCACGTCCTTGAAGGTGCCGTGGCGGCCCTCTTCCAGCGCGGCCGAGCGCGGGAACATCTCGTACCAGCTGCTGAAGGCCGCGCGCTCGCGGTCCACCACCAGCGGCAAGCCCTCGGCGCTCCACCAGACGGCGTGGCTGCGGTCGGGCCAGCGATCGGCCAGGGCAGCGAGGTCGTCGCTGAGTGCGGCGTCTTTGATGGACGCCACCTCCAGCGAGACCGAATCCATCTCGGCGATGGTGGCGCGGCCGGCAGTCTCTGCGCGGCTGCGCAGGTTCTCGGCCAGGCTGGCCAGCTTCGTGCGGTCCTCGCCCTCGGCACGCTCGGAGGCCTGGCGCACAAGTTCGGCGCCCACGCGCGCGGCGATCAGGATGTCGGCCAGGTCCACGCGACGCAGCAGTTCAGCGCGCCAGGACTGGAAGTGGTCGACCCAGGCGCAGACCGTGTAGCGCCAGCGGCCTTGCGCGTCGGGCGTGCAGCTGGCGGACCAGACGTCGTTGCCTTCGGGCTGCATCTCCGCCTCCTGCCATGCATCGCTGCCCTCCTTGCGCCAGCACAGCCGCGCACGCACCTTGTCGTGGCCGTCGGTAAAGACGTGCGCCGTGACGGTCAGCGCCTCGCCCACCACGCGCTTGACCGCGAAGCGGCCGGCGTCGACCTGCGGCAGCACCGCATCGATGACGGCGCGGGACTGGCCCTGCTCCGGCAGCACGGGTTCGGGCACGGACACGGCCGGCACCACGGCGAGTTTGGCACGCGTGCGCCTGGGCTTCTTGTCGGCTTGGGGTTCAGTCGGCATGGGCATCCGGTTCCGGGCGGAACATCAGGGTGGACAGGGGCGGCAGGGTCAGCACCAGCGAATGGGGATGGCCGTGCGCGCCCTGGTCCGAGGCCCGCACGCCGCCATGGTTCCCGAGGCCGGCGCCGCCGTAGTCGTGCGCATCGGTGTTGAGCAGTTCGCGCCACAGGCCGGGCTGCGGCACGCCGAGCCGGTAGCCCTGGCGCGGCACGGGCGTGAGGTTGCTGACGACCAGCACGGGCGGCTCGCCATCGGCGCCCTTGCGCAGGAAGGCAAACACACTGGCCTCGCTGTCGTCGTGGGCGACCCAGGAAAAACCTTCGGAGCTGAAGTCACGCTGGTACAGGGCCGGCTCGCTGCGGTAGAGCCGGTTCAGGTCGCCCACCAGCTTGGCCACGCCGGCATGCCAGGGCTCGCGCGACTGCGCCCAATCCAGTTCACCCTCGTGCGCCCACTCGCGGCCCTGGCCGAACTCGCCGCCCATGAACAGCAGCTTCTTGCCCGGGTGGCCCCACATGAAGCCGAACAGCGCACGCAGGTTGGCGAATTTCTGCCAGGCATCGCCGGGCATGCGGCCCAGCAGCGAGCCCTTGCCGTAGACCACCTCGTCGTGCGAGAGCGGCAGCACGAAGCGCTCGTGGAAGGCATAGACCAGCGAGAAGCTGAGCTGGCCCTGGTGGTGCCGGCGGTAAAGGGGATCGAGGCCGAAGTACTTGAGCGTGTCGTGCATCCAGCCCATGTTCCACTTCATCGAGAAGCCCAGGCCGCCTTCCTCTTGCGGGTGCGACACACCGGGCCAGGCCGTGGACTCCTCGGCGATCACGAGCGCGCCGGGCTGCTCGCGCGCCACGGCCGCGTTGAGCGTGCGCAGGAAGTGCACGGCCTCCAGGTTCTCGCGGCCACCGAACTGGTTGGGGATCCACTCGCCGCTCTTGCGCGCATAGTCGAGGTAGAGCATGGAGGCCACCGCGTCCACGCGCAGCGCATCGAAGTGGTACTCGCGCAGCCAGAACAGCGCCGAGGACAACAGGAAGCTGCGCACCTCGTTGCGGCCGTAGTTGAAGATGCTGGAGTTCCACTCGGGGTGAAAGCCCTGGCGCGGGTCGGCATGCTCGTACAGATGCGTGCCGTCGAATGCCTGCAGGCCGTGCGCGTCGGTCGGGAAGTGCGAGGGCACCCAGTCCAGCACCACGCCGATGCCCAGGCCATGCAGGTGGTCGATGAAGAATTTCAGATCCTGCGGCGTGCCGTAGCGCGCCGTGGGCGCGAAGTAGCCGGTCGTCTGGTAGCCCCAGGAGCCGTAGAACGGGTGCTCGGTCACGGGCATGAGCTCCACATGCGTGAAGCCCATGGCCTGCACGTGCTCGCCGAGCGCCTGGGCCAACGCGCGCCAGCCCAGGAACTGGCCGTCATGGCGACGCCAGGAGCCGGGGTGCACCTCGTAGATCGACATGGGCGCGTCGCCGGCCTGGCGCTCCGCGCGGGCGGCCAGCCAGTCTGCGTCGCTCCATTCGAACGCCAGCGACCACAGGCGCGAGGCCGTGGCCGGCGGCGGCTCGGTGGCCAGCGCATAGGGGTCGGCCTTGTCCAGCGCCAGGCCATCGGCGGTCACGATGCGGTACTTGTAGCTCTGCCCGTGCCGCGCGGCAGCGGCATCACCCTCCCAGATGCCGCTGCCGTCTGCGCGCCGCGCCAGCGGCTCGGCATCGGCCCGCCAGCCGTTCCACTCGCCGATCACGCTGACGGCGTTGGCATTGGGCGCCCAGACCGCGAAGTGCGCGCCCTGCCCGCCGGGCCGCAGCGCGCCGCCGAGCCGGCCGGCCAGCGCGCTGTGCGTGCCCTCGCGGAAGTAGTGCAGATCCTGGTCCACCAACGCGGCGTTGGCGCAGGGCATGGCTGGGTTGTGCTGCATCTGACGCACTTTCCGGGACGCGGGAGGCCGCTGCGAGCGGACAGCGGCCGCAGCACGTGTAGGCCAAGGCCCCGATCTGTCGCGCGGCGATGGTACAACCGGGGCTCCGATCCCCTCTGCCCTCCGCCGCCAACATGAACGAAGAAATCGGCCAGGTGTTCGTTGTCGACTGGTCCTTTCTGCTGATCCTGGCCGGGCTGGCGGCGATCACGTTGGCGCTGTTCGTCCGGCGTCTGCGCATGAAGCGGCGCGCCCGGCACGAGGAGCGCCGCAAGCGCCGACGCGAGTACCGCGCCTGGCTGCGCAACAGCGGCGTGCAGCCTCTGAGCCGTGACGAAGATCATGACCCATCGGGCCGCTGAGCCGCCCGGGTTGCCACCAATGTCACACCGCTGACACATTGCTAGGCTCTGCAGCGGCCCTCGGACCCGGTTCCGAGGGCCGTTTCACTTGTTCCGTATCAGGCGCAGCGCCATGAAAACCATCCACAACATCCTCGTCGCCGGCGCCTTGCTGGCCGCATCCGCGGGCGCTTCGGCCCAGCAGGTCAACGTCATCTGCTCCGTGCAGGCCGACTGGTGCAACATGATCGCCACGGTCTATGCCAAGACCACGGGCGTGAAGATCAACCTGGCGCTCAAGGGCTCGGGCGAGGCCCTGGCCCAGCTCATCGCCGAGAAGGACAACCCCAAGACCGATGTCTGGTTTGGCGGCACGGGCGACCCGCACCTGCAGGCCGCCGAGCAAGGCCTGACGCTGGAGTACAAGTCGCCCTCCTTGCCGCAGCTCTACCCCTGGGCGCAGCAGCAGGCCCAGCAGTCGGGCTTCAAGACCGTGGGCATCTACTCGGGCCCGCTGGGCTTCGGCTACAACACCGAGCTGCTGGCCAAGAAGAAGCTGGCCGCGCCCAGAAGCTGGGCCGACCTGCTCAAGCCCGAGTACAAGGGCGACATCCAGGTCGCCAACCCGGCATCGAGCGGCACGGCCTACACCATGATCGCCACGCTGGTGCAGCTGATGGGTGAGGACAAGGCCTTCGACTACCTCAAGGCCCTGCACAGGAACGTGGGCCAGTACACGCGCTCGGGCACCGGCCCGATCAAGGCCGTGGCGCGCGGCGAGACGGCCGTGTCCATCAGCTTCGTACATGACGCGCCGCAGGAGCGCATGCAGGGCTTCCCGGTGGAGACCGCCACGCCCAGCGAGGGCACGGGCGCCGAGATCGGCTCCATGAGCATCATCAAGGGCGCGCGCAACCTCGAGCAGGCCAAGAAGTTCTACGAGTGGGCCTTGACGCCCGGCGCCCAGGCCTTCGGCGCGGCCGCCAAGCAGTACCAGCTGCCCTCGAACAAGGCCACGGTGGTCGATCCGAACGTGCCCGACTTCAAGAAGATCAAGATGATCGACTACGACTACAAGAAGTACGGCGCGAGCGCGGAGCGGCGGCGGCTCATCGCGCGCTGGGAAAAAGAGGTCAATTCGCTGCCGCGGTAAGCCGTCGTGGTGAAACGTCCCAACGGCGCGGTGTGGTGGTGCACCGCGGCCGGTCTGCTCGCGTACCTGCTGCTGCCCTGGTACGCCATCCAGGACACGAGCTGGTACCAGGCCCTT
Organism: Pseudorhodoferax sp. LjRoot39; assembly: GCF_964253035.1. Taxonomy (NCBI): domain Bacteria; kingdom Pseudomonadati; phylum Pseudomonadota; class Betaproteobacteria; order Burkholderiales; family Comamonadaceae; genus Pseudorhodoferax; species Pseudorhodoferax sp. LjRoot39. Next base: position 5,907,224 of record NZ_CAXUQL020000001.1, read on the forward strand.
CCGGGCATTTTTTCCGAAGGTGATGCCGCCAACGGCCTGGTGCAGGCCTTGGCGCAGAACCGCCCCTGGCTGCTGCTCGGCCTGGCTGGCCTGGTCCTGTGCGCCGTGGGTGCGCTGCAGGCGCCGGGCCGCGGCCAGGGACGCTGGCTGCTGGCCGGTGGCCTGCTCGGTGCGGTGGGCCTGGCCGTCACCGGTTTCACGATCGGCGCGCGCGGCTGGAGCGTCGCGGCGCTGAACACCACCTTCGGCGAGCTCGCGACCAACCAGTTCGGCATCGGCGCAGGCGGCTTCGTGGCGCTGACCATGCTGGTGCTGCTGGCCGCGTTCGGCCTGGCGCGGCTGGGTTTTTTTCGCGGCGACCTGTTCGTCTCGGGCGCCGTGGTCGGCTGCGGCGTGCTGCTGGCGCTGTTCATCGCCTACCCGGTCGGCAAGGCGCTGGCCGGCGCCTTCCTGACCGAGGACGGCGGCTGGTCCCTGATGGCCTTCTTCGAGCGCGTGTTCACCGAGCGCATCTGGGGCCTGGGTTGCCTGGCCGGCGCCACCTCTTGCGGCGTGGCCTGGAACACCCTGCTGCTGGCGCTGCTGACGGCCACGGGCACGACCGTGCTGGGCACCATGATCGCGCTGATGGCCGAGCGTGGCAGCAGCCGCCTGCAGGCGCCGCTGCGCGTGATCGCGCTGCTGCCCATCATCACGCCTCCCTTCGTCGTGGGCCTGGGCCTGATCCTGCTGTTCGGCCGCGCGGGTGTCGTCAACCAGCTGCTGGAGAGCTGGTTCGGCATCGCGCCTACGCGCTGGTTCTACGGCCTGCCCGGCATCCTGACGGCGCAGCTGTTCGCGTTCACGCCGATCGCCTTCATGATCATGCGCGGCGTGGTGCAGGGCATCGCGCCCAGCCTGGAGGAAGCCGCGCAGATGCTGCGCGCCGACCGGCGCCGCGCCTTCTTCACCGTCACGCTGCCGCTGCTCAAGCCCGGGCTGGCCAATGCCTTCCTGGTCGGCTTCATCGAGAGCATCGCGGACTTCGGCAACCCGGTGGTGGTGGGCGGACAGTACAGCGTGCTGTCCACCGACATCTTCTTCGCCATCGTCGGCGCGCAGTACGACGCCGGGCGCGCGGCCTCACTGGCCTGGGTGCTGACGATCTTCGCGCTGGCGGTGTTCGCGCTGCAGCGTGGCGTGCTGGGCAAGCGCAACTACACCACCGTGAGCGGCAAGGGCGATGCCGGCATCGCCATGCCCCTGCCGGATGGGGTTCGCCGTGCGTGTCATGGCGTGGCCCTGCCCTGGATCGCGTTCACCGTGGTGGTCTACGGGTTCGCGTTCGCGGGCGGCTTCGTGCAGACCTGGGGCCGCGACTACACGCCCACGCTCAAGCACTTCCACACGGCCTTCGCGCTCGAATGGGGCCAGTTCGGCCTGGTCTGGGCCGGCACGGCCTGGAACTCGCTGATCACCACCGTGAAGCTGGCGGGCATCTCGGCGCCGATCACCGCGGCGCTGGGCCTGCTCATCGCCTGGCTGCTCGCGCGCAACGAGTTCAAGGGCCAGGGCGCCTTCGAGTTCGCCGCGCTGCTGGCCTTCGCGATTCCGGGCACGGTGCTGGGGGTGAGCTACATCCTGGCGTTCAACGTGCCGCCGCTGGAACTCACGGGCACCGGGCTCGTGATCATCCTGTGCTTCATGTTCCGCAACCTGCCGGTGGGCGTGCGGGCCGGCACGGCCGCCTTCAAGCAGCTGGACCGCTCGCTCGACGAGGCCTCGCTGATGCTGCGCGCCTCCACTGCGCAGACGCTGTTCCGCGTGGTGCTGCCGCTGCTCAAGCCGGCGCTGGTGGCCGCCCTGGTCTACAGCTTCGTGCGCGCCATGACCACCGTGAGCGCGGTGATCTTCCTGGTCACGGCCGAGAACGAGCTGGCCACCACCTACATCATCGGCCGCGTGGGCAACGGCGACTACGGCGTGGCGCTGGCGTATTGCACGGTGCTGATCGTGCTGATGTCGCTGGCCATCGCGCTGATCCAGTTCCTGGTCGGCGAACGCAAGCTGGGCCGGCGCAAGACGCCGGCGCACCAGGGGCACCACAAGATGGAAGCTGTATGAACGGAATCGAGTTTCGCAACGTCACCAAGCGCTACGGCACGGACGCCAGCGCACCGCTGGCCGTCAAGGGCATCAGCTTCGAGGTGCCGCAGGGCACGCTGACCACCATCCTGGGGCCCTCGGGCTGCGGCAAGACCACCACGCTGCGCATGATCGCGGGGCTGGAGTCGCCCACCGGCGGGCAGATCCTCATGGGCGGGCGCGACGTGACCACGCTGGGCCCGGGCGAGCGCAATGTCTCGATGATGTTCCAGAGCTACGCGCTGTTCCCGCACATGAACGTGGTGGAGAACGTGGCCTACGGACTGCGCATGAGCGGCGTGGCCAAGGCCGAGGCGGCGGCGCGCGCGAGCGACGCGCTCAAGGGCGTGGGCCTGGTCGGCTTCAACGAGCGCCTGCCCAGCGAGCTGTCGGGCGGCCAGCAGCAGCGCGTGGCACTGGCCCGCGCACTGGTGCTGGAGCCCGCCGTGCTGCTGTTCGACGAGCCACTCTCGAACCTGGACGCGCGGCTGCGCCGCGAGATGCGCGAGGAGATCCGCGCGATCCAGCAGCGCCTGCAGCTCACGGTGGCCTATGTCACGCACGACCAGAGCGAGGCGCTCGCGGTGTCGGACCAGATCATCGTGATGGACCATGGCGTGATCGCCCAGCGCGGCACGCCCGAGGCGCTGTACAGCCGGCCGCAGAGCGAGTTCGTGGCCGGCTTCATGGGCGAGGCCATGGTGTTCCCGGGCCAGGCCCAGGCCGATGGCCAGGTCACGCTGGGGCCGTTGCGGCTCACGCCCAAACACCCGGTCGCGGCAGGCCCCGTCAAGGTGGCCGTGCGGCCCGAGGCCTGGCAGATCGGCATGGCCGGTGGGCTGCCTGCCACACTGCGCAAGGCGGCCTACCTGGGCGGCTTCTACGAGTACGGCTTCGAGACGCCGCTGGGGCCGGTGTTCGTGGTGTCCTCGGACCTGGAGCGCGTGCTCGCGCCCGGCACCGAGACGGCGCTGGGCCTGGGCCGGCACGGGGTGTCCGTGGTGCAGCAACCGGGTTCGGCCTGAGCACAATGCAGGACTACTACGCCGCCCGCGCCCAGGAATACGACCGGGTCTACGCCAAGCCCGAGCGCCAGGACGACCTGCGCCGCATGGAATCCTGGCTGCCCGGCGTGCTGGCCGGGCGCCGCGTGCTGGAGCTGGCATGCGGCACGGGCTACTGGACCCGGTTCTACGCCGCCGCGGCGCACAGCGTGGTGGGCATCGACAGCGCGCAGCAGACGCTGGACATCGCCCGCGCGCGGCTGCCGGCCGGTGTGCAGCTGCTGCAGGGCGACGCCTATGCCCTGCCGCGCTTCGATGCGCCGTTCGACGCGGCCTTCGCCGGCTTCTGGTGGTCGCACATCCCGCGCCAGCGCATCGGCGGCTTCCTGCAGGGCCTGCACGCGGCGCTGCAGCCGGGGGCCAGGGTGGTCTTCATGGACAACCGCTTCGTGCCGGGCAGCAGCACCCCGGTGGCCGAGCGCGATGCCGACGGCGACAGCTTCCAGCTGCGCACGCTGGACGACGGCTCGGTGCACCGCGTGCTCAAGAACTTCCCGTCCGCCGAGGCCTTGCTGGCTGCCGCCGAGCCCTTTGCGGCCCAGGCCAGCTACCACCAGTGGCGCTTCTTCTGGGCGCTGGAGTACACGCTGCGCTAGCAGCGCGGCCGCTCAGAAGCTCTTGCTGACCCGCACCTGCGAGTAGGTGCCGTTCTTGGCGTTGCGCGACTGCACGGTGGCCATGTGCTGCAGCGTGAGCGCCCCACGTCGAGCACCGGTCGGCTTCGACGAACGCCTGCCCAGCGAGTTCTCGTGCGGCCGCAAGCCTGGCGCCTGGACGTGCCGGGCGGCCTGCCCGCAACGCTGAAGAAGTCGGCCTATCTGGGCGGGTTCTACGCGTACAGCTTCGACACCCCGCTGGGTTCGGTGTTCGTGGTTTCCACCGAACAGGAGCAGCCGCTCGCCCCGGGCGCGCCGACCACGCTGGGCCTGGGACAGCACGGCGTGGCGGTGGTCGCGCGGCCGGCCGGCTGACCGCCCGCGCCGGCAGCGCAGGCCACGCGCCGTGGCGGGCATGGGCCGCCACGGTGATGCATCACTCAGCGACGCATTCGAAGCTGGCGGCAGCGTTCACGTCACCGCTGCCCTTGTACTTCGGCCAGCTGGGGTAGACGCACATCGGCCGCGTGCGCAACGCGTTGCCCGAGCGCATGTCCGAGACCACCAGGTGGCCAGGTGCAATGCCACGTTCGACCCAGTCTTCCAGCGCGTCGAGTGCTGGAATGCCGCCTTCCGCCGCGAAGGACCCGCCGACATGGGCAAAACCGGGGATGGTGTAGAAGCGCAGCGTCTTGTCCAGTTCGGCACGTCCGTACCGCGCGGCCAGGCTGTCGTAGTACTCCACGGTGGCCGACGCCAGCGGCAACTGGTCTTCCAGGCCATGGGCCATGATCCAGCGGCCACCGCGGGCAATGAAGGCGCTGACATCCGGATCGGTGGCGTCGACCAGCGCGGAAACTTCCTGCACGCGCGCCAGATGCTCCCCGGGCTGGGTGATGTCGAACGCTGCGGTGTCCGCATTGGCATCACGCATGATGAAGAAGCGGGTGAATGCATCACCGAAGTTGTGAATGCTCCCCAATGTGGTGCCACCGGTACCAGACAGCGCCGATGCCAGATCAAAGAGAGGACTGTTGCCCAACGACGAGGCGAAAAACGCACCTGGATAGTAGGCAGGCACGGACTGCAGCCCGTTGGCCATCGCGTACTGGAAGGTCTGGCGCGAATAGATGACCTTTGTCGTGGCGATCTGCGCGTCGGAAAGACAGGTGTCGCCCGTGTCCGCACCGCCTGGGCAACGCAGGACCGCGGGGTCATGCCTGCAAGCCGCCACATGGCTGATGACACCGTCGGCCACGCCGTCCAGCGCGTCGCACGCGGCCATTTCCGATGCCTGCAGCAGCCGCGCCTTCGCCGGGCTCAGCCAGCCGGCACCACCGTCGGCGCGCATCGCATTGCCGATGGCCAGCCACTTGAACATGGCCGCCGTCCAGTTGAAGACGGGGAACAAGGTGAAGACCCCGTCGTAGTCGGCGGGGAAGCGCTGCACCACCATCATCGACTCACGGCCGCCCTCGGAACCACCGATGAAGTAGGTCTTCTCCTGCGCCGTGCCATAGCGTTGCCGGATCAGCTCCACGGCAACGTCGCGGGTCTTCTTCAGTTGCTCGTGCGTGAAGTTGCGCAGCTCTTCCTCGTTCAGGGCGAACGTGCCGATGTTCACCCCGGGCTTGGCCACGTGGCCGCTGTCCGAGCCCACCACGGCGTAGCCCCGCTTCAACGGCACGGGCGGGCTGGTCAAGCCGCTGCTGGCCGTCGTGACGTCGGTCACCGTGCCATTGAAGCCACCACCGCCCAGATGCATCAAGCGCTTGTTCCACTCCGTTGGCAACGCCAGCGCGAACCGGATCGGTTGCGCGCTGGTGTCCACGGAGTCGATCACGCCGCTGACGGCACAGTACTCGGGCAGACCGGCCGTCGCCCCTTTCAGCGCAGCCGCGGTGACGGTCGCACCGCGGGTGGGAAGGCCGATGCTGGCCGGTGCGATCCGGGCGTCGGCGAGCTTTTCGCAGGCCTGCTGCGGCGTCAGCGCGCCGACATCGGGGTTCGGCGCAGCGTCGTCGCTGCCGCCGCATGCGGCGAGCGACAACACGAGGGTGGCGCCAACGGCGCGGACGGGAAGTCTTGCGTTCACGGGTGTCTCCTGTTGAAAACCTGCGCATTCTGAAAGCGCCCCCACGCACCGAATGTCGGCCCGTGGGCAGTTGCCCATCGGGGATACCCTGGAGAACCGGATCGGTGTGGGCCCGCACGGTGCGGCGGGCCGCCGCACGGCCATGGCGCCGCTACGATCCACCCATGCAGAACAGGAAGACGCAGCCGCTGAAGACGCTGCTGCAAGAGGTCGCGTGGATGCAGGAGCTGCCAGCGCCGGCCCGCCAGTTGATCCTGGCCGATGCGCGCGACTGCTGGTTCGACGAAGGCGAATCGGTGGCCCGCATCGGCGAGCCCGCGCATGCCTGGATCGGCGTGGCCGACGGGTTGCTGAAGGTCAGTGCCGTGCAACGCTCGGGCAAGATCGTCATGTTCACCGGCATACCCAAGGGCAGTTGGATGGGCGAGGGCTCGCTGGTGCGCCGGGGCCTGTTCAAGTTCGACGTGATCGCGATGCGGCCCAGCCGCGTGATCTTTCTGCCTGGCGCCACCTTCCGCCGCCTGCTGGACGAGAGCGTGGAGTTCAACCACGTCATCATCTCGCACCTGAACGAGCGGCTGGCTCAGCTCATGGCCATGCTGGAGATCGACCGCAGCAGCGACCCCGTGACCCGCCTGGCACGCACCATCGGCACCTTGTACAACCCGGTCCTCTATCCCAACCTGGGGGCGGTGCTGGACCTGTCGCAGCGCGAACTGGGCGAGTTGGTGGGCCTGTCCCGCCAGAGCGTCTCCGCCGCCTGCAAGGCCCTGGCCGACGAAGGACTGATCGCCAGCAAGTACGGCGGCATCGTGGTGCGCGACCTGTCGGCGCTGGTGCACTACGAAGACCCGCGATCGCGCGGCGGCTGAGGCGCGCGGGAACACCTCCCCGCGTCTTCGCGTGTCAGAACGTCTTGCTGAGCCGCACCTGCGAGTAGGTGCCGTTCTTGGCGTTGCGCGACTGCACGGTGGCCATGTGCTGCAGCGTGAGCACCACGTCCAGCACCGGAACGCGGGTGGTCCAGAACAGACCGGCGTTGGTGGAGCGGTAGCGGCTCGGGCCCCAGCGGTTATTGCTGTCGTCCTGGAACTGCTGGGCATGGACGACGTGCACGCCGACCGGGCCCAGGCGCGTCATATACCCGGCAGCGCCTTCCAGGCTGGCCCAGTTGCCGCTGCGCAGCTCGTTGTCGCGGTTGCGCGTGTTCAGGCCCACGGTGACCCGGCCCGCCAGCGCGATGTCGGGTCGCGGCAGGTAGACCAGCTGGGCCGCGGGCCGCAGCGTGTAGAAGTTGCCGAAGCCGATGTCGGGGCCCGAGGCCTGGTTGTAGCGCCCGGTGGGCAGCACCAGCGAGGCGCCGGCCAGCACGCGCAGCTGGTCGGTGGCGTGGCGCCAGCCCGCGTGCAACTCCATGTCGCCGATGCCCGAGACGCTGCCGCCCTCGGCCGCCGCCATGGCCGCGACGGTGCTCTGGAACTGCTGGTCGAAGCCGGCCTGCACCGCCGCCTGCGTGGCCGCCGGCACGGCCGGGTTCCAGTGCAGCGTCGGCGTGGTGGCCTGGGCGCCGAAGCCCTGCTTCTTGATGCCGTAGGGCAGGTTCATGGCCAGCGCCAGCCGGCCGCCGCCGTAGCGTGCGGCGCTGAGCCAGGCCAGGCCCAGGTTCCACTGCACGAGCGAGCCGCGGGCATCGATGACGCCGGTGGCCGGACCGTAGGTGGGGTACAGCGCCGACGGCGCGGGCGCCGGCAGCGGCAGCGTGCCGCCCGGCAGGGTCTGCGTGAGGCGCTCGCCGTCGTTGCCCGTGATCTTGTGGATGTCCACGCGCGTCAGCGCGATGCCGCCGGTCAGGCCCTGCAGGTCGGGCGGCGCGAAGATCTCGCCGCCCAGGCTGCCGGCCAGGTTGTAGCGCACCTGGAAGTCCTCGCCGGCCTGGGCCGCGGAGCTTGCGGCGACGGTGCAGGCAAGAGACAGGGCGAGCCGGGCAATGGCGTTCATGGTGGGGCTGGGCGCGGACAGGAGAGGCGCGGCACCTTAGCATCGCGTTGCAACTTGTCACACCGCTTGTCGCCAGTGCACGACGGCTTCTGCGCAAACGGCTGCACAAGTGCACGCAGCACCCCCGCGAATTGGACCGGCAACGCAGTTCAGCAGCGTGGCTCGCCGGCCCTACCGGCGCACGGTATGCGGCCGGTTCAGCCAGTGCAGCAGGGGCAGGTCCTGCGCGGCCATGGGGCGCTGGCGCACGTGCGCTGGCGTCATGCCGCGGCGCCGCCCCGGTGCGCCTTCTTCAGGCGACGGACCTCGCGCAGCTGGTAACGGAAGGCCGCCACGGCCTCCTGCGCCTCGGGTTTCCATTCGGCAACCGGCAGGTGGTTCAGCACCGCTTCCAGCGCGTCGCCCAGCTGGCCGATCTGGCGGCCGTAGCTGCCCACGTCGTCCAGGATGCGGCGCTCCAGCGCGGGGTCGGAGGACTTGCCCAGGTTGATGTTGACCCAACCGATCTGGCTGTGGGCGAAGGGGTTCACCCAGGTCCAGGGGTTGATGTCCTGCTGCAGCTGCGCTGGCGCCAGCGACGCGTAGAAGTTCGACATGTTTGCATCCTTGGGGCGGCCAGCCGGCCGCACGATGGATTGTGCGGCGCAGCATGGCGGCATGCATCCTGCGGATGCAGGATGGATCGGTCCGGCACCAGCGCAGGCCGGCGCCGGCAACGGCCTAGCGCGCGAGTGCGTCGCGCAGCGCCTGCAGGCACTGCGCGTTGTCTTCGTCGCTGCCCACCGTGATGCGCAGGAACTGCGTGAAGCCGGCATCCTTCCAGGGCTTGACGATCACGCCAGCGGCCAGCAGCGCCGCGTTGACAGGGCCGTTGGGCCGGCCCAGGTCGACGAACAGGAAGTTGGTGGCCGAAGGCGCGACACGCAGGCCCATGGCCTCGAGCGCGCGCAGCATCCCTTCGCGCTGCGCCACGGTGCGCGCCACGGCCTGGCGCATGTGGGCCTCGTCCTCGAGCGCCGCGCGCGCGGCCAGTTGCGCGGCGGTGTTCACGCCGAAGGGCGTGCACACGCGGTCCAGCAGCTGCACGAGCGCGGCGTCCGACGCGATGCCGTAGCCCACGCGCAGCCCGGCCAGGCCCCAGGCCTTGGAGAAGGTGCGCAGCACGGTCCAGACGCCGCCCCAGTCGCGCAGCATGGGCAGCGCATCGGGGAAGCCCGGCGTGAGGCGCGCGTACTCCACGTAAGCCTCGTCGACGACCAGCAGCGTGCCGGCCGGCGTGGCGGCCAGCAGCCGCGCGAAGGCGCCGGTGTCGAACAGGCAGCCGACCGGGTTGGAGGGATTGGCCAGCATGGCGATCTTGGGACCACGGGCGAGCGCGGCGCACCAGGCGTCCACGTCGAAACCGAGCGCGGGCGTGAGCGCCAGCAGCTCGACCTCGGCGCCCATCATGCGCGGGTAGATCTCGTGCAGGCCGAAGGCCGGGCGCTGCGTCAGCACGCGCTCGCCGGGCGAGAGCAGCGCCAGGCAGAGCGTCTGCAGGATGGACTCGGAGCCGTTGCCCACGACGATCTGCGCGGGCGTGGCGCCGCTGTGGCGCGCCAGCGCCTCGCGCAGCGCCTGGCTGTCGGCGTCCGGGTACCAGTGCACCTGCCCGGCGAGGCTGGCCAGCGCTTCGGCCACGCGCGGGCTCGGGCCATAGGGGTTTTCGTTGCTGCCCAGGCGCGCGATGCGGTCCACGCCGTAGCGCGCGCGCACGGCCGCGGACGAGAGGCCCGCGTTGTAGACCGGTAGCGGCGGCACCTCGGGGCGGGCCAGGGCCAGGATGTCGGATGCCATGTCAGTCGAAGATCTTTCCGGGGTTCATCAAATTCAAAGGGTCGAGCGCGGTCTTGATGGCGCGCATCGCGGCCAACTCGGCCGGCGTGCGGCTGCGACCCAGGTAGGGCTTCTTGTGCAGGCCGATCCCGTGCTCGGCCGAGACGCTGCCCGCGAAGTCGCCGACCAGGCCGTAGACCAGGTGCTCCAAGCCCTCTACGTCGCCGCCGATGGTCGAGGCGTCGGTGGAGACATGCAGGTTGCTGTCGCCGATGTGGCCGAAGAACACGCTGGCGTGGCCGGGCCAGCGCGCGTCGAGCGCGGCGCGGCAGGCGACGGCGAAGCGGCCGATCTCGGCCATGGGCAGGCTCACGTCGAAGTTGACGGGCGGGTGCATGTTGGTGGGCAGCTCGGCCGTGGCCTCGCGGATCTTCCAGAACGCACGCGCCTGGGCCTCGGATTGCGCGATGGCGGCGTCCAGCACCAGGCCGTCGGCCAGCGCCGGGGCCAGCACCTCCTCGAGCGCGGCCTGCAACTGGGCCGCGTCGGGGCCGTCGAGGTCGACCAGGGCCAGCAGCGGGTGCGGCGCATCGAAGGGCTCGCGCAGCCTCTGCCAGGCCAGTGAGGCGACCACGAAGTCGCGCCACATGAGTTCGAAGGCGGCCAGGCCAGCGCCGGCACGCACCTGCAGGCGCGACAGCAGCGCCAGCGCGGCGTCGTAGTCAGGCACAGCGGCCAGCATCGTCACGCGCGCGCTAGGCGCCGGGTGCAGCCGCAGCAGCGCGCGCGTGATCACGCCCAGCGTGCCCTCGGCACCGATGAAGAACTGCTTCAAGTCGTAGCCCGTGTTGTTCTTCTGCATGGGGCGCAGCATGGGCAGCACGGCCCCATCGGCCAGCACCACCTCCAGGCCCAGCGTCTGCTCGCGCATCATGCCGAAGCGCAGCACACCGTTGCCGCCCGCGTTGGTGGCCAGTGCACCGCCGACCTGGGCCGAGCCGCGCGCGCCGAAATCCACGCCGAACAACAGGCCCTGGGCGCTGGCCGCCTCCTGGATGGACTGCACGGTGGCGCCGGCCTGCACGGTCAGCGTGCGCGTGGCAGCGTCCAGCTGTTCGATGGCCTGCATGCGGTCCAGCGACAGGGCCACGCCGTGGGCCAGCGGCTGGGCCGCGCCGGCCAGGCCGGTCATGCCGCCCTGCGGCACGACAGGCACGCGGTGCTGCGTGCACAGCTGCAGTGCGGCGCTGACCTGCTCCGTGCTGCGCGGGCGCAGCAGCGCGAGCGGGCGCACGGGCGGCACGCCGCTCCAGTCCGTCAGCCGGTGCGCAGGGATGGCCTCGCCGGTGGCGACGGCGTCCTCGCCCAGGGCCGCGCGCAGGGCGGAGAGCAGCGCGCTCACCGTGGCGCTTCGGCGAAGTCCAGCACCGCCTGAAGCATGCGTTGCAGGTGCGGCTGCACGCCGGCCGCCACGGCTGGCAGGTAGTCGAAGGGCAGCGCCTCCTGCATGTAGCTGCTCTGCGTCATCTCCAGCTGCACGGCGTGCTGGCCGTCCTGCGGCCGGCCGTGGTGGCGCGTGATGTAGCCGCCCGTGAAGCGGCCGTTCAGCACGCTGGTGTAGCCAGTGGCCTGCTTGCCGATGGCGAGCAGGCGTTCGGCCAGGACCGGGTCGCAGCTCTGGCCCTGGGCGGTGCCCAGGTTCAGGTCGGGCAGCGTGCCCTCGAAGAAGCGCGGCAGCACGGAGCGGATCGAATGCGCGTCCCACAGCATGGCGATGCCGTGCTGCGCCTTGATGCGTGCGAGTTCCTCGGCCAGCTTGGCGTGGTACGGGTGCCAGATCGCGTCGCGGCGCGCGGCGATCTCGGCCTCGCCGGGGTGGTCGGCCGCATCCCGGTAGACGGGCGTGTCGTCGAAGGTGTCGACGGGGCACAGGCCCGTGACGCTCTGGCCCGGGTACAGGCTTGCGCCGTCCGGCGCGCGGTTCAGGTCGATCACATAGCGCGAATGCGTGGCCACGAGCACCGAGGCGCCCAGCGCGTCGGCGAAGTCGTACAGGCGCTCCAGGTGCCAGTCGGTGTCGGGCACCTGCTGCGCCTCGGCCGTGAAGCGCGCGGCCAGCGCGGGCGGCACGTGGGTGCCGACGTGGGGCATGGAGACCAGCAGCGGGCGGCTGCCCTGGCGGAAACGGAACGGGGCTTCGGTGGTGGAAAAGCTCATGGGCTGTCCTTGAGAAGTTGGGTACGGGCTGCGACCAGGCCGCGCACGGCGTCCTGGTGCGCGGCATGGCGCGCGGCGCGCACGCGGACCTGGCCTGCCGCATGGACGGTGTGCACCGCGCTCGTGCGGTGGCTCGCGAACACGTGGGCCGACAGCATCTCGGCGGCCGGCAGGCCGGCCAGCGCCGGGTGCTGCGCGTCCAGCGTCACGAAGTCGGCCTGCTGGCCGGGGGCCAGGCCGGCAACCGGGCGGCCGGCCGCCTGCGCGCCACCGGCCACGGCGGCCAGGGTCATGGCGGTGGCGACTTGCGGCTGCGCGGGCGTCGCCATCACGTTGCGCCGGCGCGTGGCCAGGCGCTGGCCGTATTCGAGCAGCATGAGTTCCTCGGCCGCGTTGACGCAGGCATGGCTGTCCGATCCCACGCCCCAGGCGCCGCCCGCGGCCTGCCAGGCCGGCCAGTCGAACAGGCCGTCGCCCAGGTTGGCCTCGGTGCTGGGACACAGGCCGGCCACGGCTCCGCTGGTGGCGGCGCGGCGGTATTCGTCGGCATCCATGTGCGTGGCGTGCACCAGGCACCAGCGCACGTCCACGGGTGCGTGGTCCAGCAGCCAGGCCACGGGGCGCTGGCCGCTCCAGGCGATGCAATCGGTCACCTCCTGGGTCTGCTCGGCGATGTGGATGTGCACGGGCGCCGTGGCGTCCTGCGCGTGCAGGCCGGCCACTGCGGCGCGCAGCGCGTCGGGCGGCACGGCACGCAAGGAATGCGGCGCCAGGCCCAGGCGCGCGCCTTGCGCGGCGCACAGCGGGCGCAAGCGCTCCAGCAGGCGCAGCATGTTGTCGGTCGATCGGATGAAGCGGCGCTGGCCCTCGCCCGGCGGCTTGGCGCCGAAGCCGCTGGCCTGGTAGAGCACGGGCAAGAGCGTGAGACCGATGCCGGCGCGCTGCGCGGCGCGCAGCAGCGCCAGCGCGAGCTCGGCATCGTCGGCGTAGGGCCGTCCGCCCTGCTCGTGGTGCACGTAGTGGAACTCGCAGACGGCGGTGTAGCCGGCCTCCAGCATCTCCACGTACAGGCCGAAGGCAATGGCTTCGAGCAGGGCCGGGTCGAGCTTGTTCGCGAAGCGGTACATCAGCGTGCGCCAGCTCCAGAAGCTGTCCTCGGCGGCACCGCGGTACTCGGTCAGGCCGGCCATGCCGCGCTGGAAGGCATGCGAATGCAGGTTGGGCAGGCCGGGCAGCACAGGGCCTGCGGCCTGGGCCACGCCCTCGGGGCGCGCGGCATCGGGCTGCACCTGCGCGAGCGTGCCGGCAGCATCCCAGCGCAGCAGCACGTCGCGCGCCCAGCCGGTGGGCAGCAGTGCGTCGGCGGCGAACAAGGTGTTCATGCCGAGCCCTCCGCGATCCGGCCTTGGCGCACGACCGTGCGCACCGGGCGCTGGCCGAACCAGTAGGCCAGCTCGGCCGCGTCCTGCAGGTTCCACAGCACGAAGTTGGCGGGCCGGCCGGCTGCGAGTTGGCCATGCGAGTCCTGCAGGCCCAGCGCGCGCGCCGCGTGCGTGGTGATGCCGGCGATCGCCTCGGGCACCGTGAGCCGGAACAGCGTGCAGGCCATGTTGGCCATCAGCAGCAGGCTCAGGGCCGGCGAGGTGCCCGGGTTGTGGTCGGTCGAGACGGCCATGGGCACGCCAGCCGCGCGCAGCGCCGCGATGGGCGGCAGCTGCGTGTCGCGCAGCGTGTAGTAGGCGCCCGGCAGCAGCACGGCCACGGTGCCGGCCGCCGCCATGGCGGCTATGCCCTCCTGCGACAGGTGCTCGATGTGGTCGCAGGACAGCGCGCCGTAGCGTGCCGCCAGCGCCGCGCCGCCCATGTCCGACAGCTGCTCGGCATGCAGCTTGACCGGGATGCCCAGGGCCTGCGCGGCCTGGAACACCTGCTCGGTCTCGGCCAGCGAGAACGCGATGCGCTCGCAGAACACGTCGACCGCGTCGACCAGGCCTTCGGCATGCAGGGCGGGCAGCATCTCCCGGCAGAGCAGGTCGACGTAGTCCTGGCTGCCATCCTTGCGCTGGGCGTACTCGGGCGGCAGCGCGTGCGCACCCAGGAAGGTGGTGCGCACGGTCACGCCGTGGGCTTCGGCCAGGCGCCGCGCCACGCGCAGTTGCTTGCGTTCGTGCTCCAGCGCAAGGCCGTAGCCCGACTTGATCTCGATGGCGCAGACGCCCTCGGCCAACAAGCTCTGCAGACGCGCCGAGGCACTGGCGAAGAGTTCGTCCTCGCTGGCCGCACGCGTGGCGCGCACGCTGGAGACGATGCCGCCACCGGCCTTGGCGACCTCTTCGTAGCTCGCGCCGGCCAGACGCATGGCGAATTCGTTGGCACGCTGGCCGCCGTAGACCAGATGGGTGTGGCAATCCACGAGGCCGGGCGTGACGAGCGCACCCTGCCCTGCGTGGCGCGGCAGTGCGGCGTGGGCCGCGGGCACGGCATCGGGCGCACCGGTCCAGGCGATGTGGCCGTCCTGGACGGCGATGGCGCAGGGCTGGCCGTCCAGGCCCGTGAGGTCGGTCCACAGGCCGTCGGCCGAAGGCAGGGTGTCGAAGGAAGGCATGGGGTGTCCGTGATTTTGCTAGAGGGCTGGATGCCATTGCACGGCCAGCAGTGCGGCGTCGGCAGCCGCGGTGTGCAGGCGCCAGCAGCTGGTCGCATCCGCCCACCACAGGCCCTGGCCTTGGCCGAGCGGCGTGTCGCCCGCAACCCAGTTGCCACGCCAGGCCAGCAGCAGGCCGTGCGGGGCCGCGGGCAGTTCGGCCGTGGCGTGCAGCACATGGAGCGCGGCCCGCAGCCGCCCGCGCCGCGTCATCACGTTGAAGTCGCTGCAGGCGGCGCCCAGCAGTGTGCAATCGATGTGCGTGTCGCCGCTGAAAGCGAAGGGGGCCAGTGGCGTCGCCAGCCGGTGGTCCAGGTCGTCGCCGTGCAGGCGCACGCCATCGCCTTCGAGCAGCGTGATGATGCGGTCCACGCCCGCGAAGGTCGAAAACGGGCCGCTGGCCGCGATGCTGGCGACCGAGACGCGCCAGTCGAAGGCCTCGAAGCCCGCGCCGGGCGGCCAGCTGGCGATCTCGCGTGTGCTGCCGCCGCCGTTCTTCCAGGGCGTGGCGGGCAGTGCCGCCATGTCAAAACAATGCACCGAGGCGCTCATCGCACCAACCCTCCCTGGCTCAAACGACGTTCGAAATGCCGCAGCACCAGCATCACGGTGCCGGTCAGCGCGAAGTACACGGCCGCGATCGCCAGATAGACCTCCAGCGAGCGGTAGGACGTGCTGATGATCTTCTGCCCCTCGTGCATCACGTCGTGGATGGTCAGCAGCGACACCAGCGCCGAGTTCTTGATCAGTGCGATGAACTCGTTTCCGAGCGGCGGGATCATGCGCACCACGGCCTGCGGCAGGATGATGTGGCGCATGGCGGTCGGCGCCGTCATGCCCAGCGACTGCGCGGCCAGGGTCTGGCCCTGGTTGATGGACTGGATGGCGCCGCGCACGATCTCCGACACGTAGGCGCCCGAGTACACGCCCAGGCCCAGCACGCCGCACAGGAAGGCCGGCAGCAGCAGGCCGAAGTGCGGCAGGCCGAAGAACAGGATGAACAGCTGCACCAGCAGCGGCGTGCCGCGCACCACGGTCACATAGGCGGTGCAAGCGCCGTAAAGCCAGCGGCGCTGCGGTTGCAAACGGCCGATGCCGACCAGGAGGCCCAGCGCACAGCCCAGCAGCAGCGCGCAGACCGTGATCTCGATGGTGACCAGCGTGCCGCGCGCGAGTGCGTCCCAGCCGCCCCAGACGGGGGAGAAGTCCAGATCCATGTCAGATGTCCATACACGCAGCAACCAGGGCCGAGCGCAGCGATGGCCCGTGTGTGACCCCGCTCCCGGGGCCCCTGTGCCCACGCCGAGGAGCACAGTGGCCTGGGCGGCGCGGGGAACCTCGCGCTTCAACATCTGACTCATCGTGCTTGTTTGAGTGCAGTGAACGCAGTGAACGAAGCGAGTTGCACGATGCGCCCAGGCCGCGAGCACCGCAGGTTGCCCGGAGCGCCAGCGCAGGGACGTGGGCACCGGGGTCGCTTTCTCTTTGGTTACTTTCTCTTGGCGAAACAAGAGAAAGTGACTGCGCCGCCGGGCGCACATCCCGGCCTCTGGTGCTCATGCTCACGCAGTGTTTTCTATGCACACCACTTGCTGATCCGAATGAGGAGGCGGGGATTTCGCCCCCGCACGACGACTGACTTTTCTTGTCTCGCCAAGAAAAGTAAGCAAAAGAAGGCGACCCCGGTGCCCCTGTCCCTGCGCTAACGCTCCGGGCAACCTGTGGTGCTCGCGCCATGGGCTGCATTGCGCAACTCGCACCGTTCACTGCGTTCACTACGCTCGGACAAGCGCAATGAGTCAGTTCACGAAGCGCGAGGTTCCCCGCGCAGCCCATGGCACTGCGCTCCTCGGCAGGGGCACAGGGGAAAGTCCCATACAGGCCATCGCTGCGCTCGGCCCAGGGCTCGGGCCGTCGCTGCGCTCGGCCTAGGCGCGCAGAGGGTTTCATTTCAATCGACCGCGGCCACATCAAGGCGTCGCCGGGAACCACTTCTTGACGATGGCCGCATAGCTGCCGTTCGCCTTGAGCATGGCCAGTGCCTCGTTCACCGCCTTCGTCAGCTCCGGCGTGTCCTTGCGGATCGCCATGCCGTACTCCTCGGTCGTGAGCTGCTCGGGCAGCACCTTGAGGCCCGGCCGCGTGCGCACGTACTGGTAGGCGGCGGGCTTGCCCGTGACGGCGGCATCGCTGCGGCCCACGTCCACCAGGTTGAACATCTCCTGGTTCTTCTCGACCTCGACCAGCTGCGCCTTGGGATGCGCTTCCTTGAGGTAGCCCACCGACTTGGTGCCCACCTGCACGCTGACCTTCTTGCCTGCCAGGTCCGCCGGGCTCTTGATGGTCGCGTTGTCGGCCTTGACCATCACGACCAGGCCGCCCGCGTAGTAGGGCACGGTGAAGTCCACCACCTTCTTGCGCTCGTCGGTGATGTAGATGGCCGAGACGGCCATGTCCACGCGCTTGGAGACCAGCGCCGGGATCAGGCCCTTGAAGTCGATGTCCACCCACTCGACCTTGCGGCCCATCTGCTTGCCGATGGCCTCCACGAGTTCGGTGTCGAAGCCCGTGCGCTGGTTGTTCTCGAAGAACTCCATGGGCGGGAAGGTGGCGTCGGTGGCGACCTTGAGCACGGCCTGGGCGTGGGCACCGAAGGCGGTGGACGACAGCAGGGCCAGGGCAAGCAGATGGCGGCGAAGGGTCATGGGGTTTTCCGTGGAAAAAGTGAAGGAGCGAAAGAGCTAGCAGGATCGGGGCCGGGCGCTCACCCGACCAGGCGCGGGAACAGCGCATGGTCCATGGGCGCGCCGGCCGGCAGTGCATCGGCCAGGCCCGGGAAGTCGGGCGAGGTGGTCCAGCGCCGCGGCGCATGGCGGATGTCGTCGCCCAGGAAGCGCAGCGAGAACACGCGGCGGCGCTGCTGGTTGCCGACACCGGCGGCCGCGTGCAGGGTCAGCATGTGGAAGCAGACGAAGTCGCCCGGTGCGACGTCCCAGCCCAGGATAGAAAAGCGCTCGCGCGCGGCCTCGATGTCGGGCAGGTCCGCCAGGCTGCCTTCGGGGAACCACTTGGCCTGGTGGTCCATGAAGGTGCGCGGCATGAGCCAGGGGCCCTTGTGCGAGCCGGCCACGAACTCCAGCGTGGACGCGCGTGGCACCGGGTCGACCGGGATCCACATGCTCACGTTCTGCAGGCCATCGATGTTGTAGTAGGGCTGGTCCTGGTGCCAGGGCGTCTTCTGGCGCGTGCCGGGTTCCTTCACGAGCAGGTGGTCGTGGTACAGGCGCACTTCGCGCGAGGCCATGAGCCGCTGGGCCAGCAGCGCCAGCGGCGTCTCGAAGACGAAGCGGCGATAGGCGTCGATGTGCTGCCAGTTGCAGAAGTCCTCGAAGAAGCGACCCGGGTCGTCGGGCCGGCTCGCGACCTTGCCGCGCGGGCTGGGCGCGGCCAGGTTCGCGTCGATGCCTTCGGCCAGCAGCGCGAGTTCATCGGTCGTCAGCAGCTGGCGGATCACGCAGGCGCCGTCGCGCTGGAATTGTTCGACGGTCGCAGCGTCCACGCGCTCGGCCACGCGCTGGCGCAGCGCTTCGGTGTCGGGCAGCGCCTGCATGCTCACTTCACCATCGGCAGCTTGAGGCCGAACTTCTTGGCCGTGGCGATGGCCAGTTCGTAGCCTGCGTCGGCATGGCGCATCACGCCCGAGCCGCAGTCGTTGACGAGCACGCGGGCCAGGCGTTTGTCGGCGGCCTCCGTGCCATCGCACACGATGACCATGCCCGCGTGCTGCGAGTAGCCCATGCCCACGCCGCCGCCATGGTGCAGGCTGACCCAGGTGGCACCGCCCGCGGTGTTGAGCAGCGCGTTGAGCAGCGGCCAGTCGCTGACCGCGTCCGTGCCGTCGCGCATGCCCTCGGTCTCGCGGTTGGGGCTGGCCACCGAGCCCGTGTCCAGGTGGTCGCGGCCGATCACGATGGGGGCCTTGAGCTCGCCCGTGCGCACCATCTCGTTGAAGGCCAGGCCCGCGAGGTGCCGCTCGCCCAGGCCCAGCCAGCAGATGCGGGCCGGCAGGCCCTGGAAGGCGATGCGTTCGCGCGCCATGTCCAGCCAGCGGTGCGTGTGCTTGTTCTGGGGAAACAGCTCCTTGATCTTGGCGTCGGTCTTGTAGATGTCCTCGGGGTCGCCCGAGAGCGCGACCCAGCGGAACGGGCCCTTGCCCTCGCAGAACAGCGGCCGGATGTAGGCCGGCACGAAGCCGGGAAAGTCGAAGGCGTTCGCCACGCCTTCGTCCTTGGCCACCTGGCGGATGTTGTTGCCGTAGTCCACCGTGGGCACGCCCATGGCCTGGAAATCCAGCATGGCCTGCACGTGCACGGCGCAGCTCTTCGCAGCCGCCGTCTTCAGGGTGTCGTGCAGCGAGGGCTCGGCCCAGGCGGCCTTCCATTGCGCCACGGTCCAGCCGGCGGGCAGGTAGCCGTGGATCAGGTCGTGGGCCGAGGTCTGGTCGGTGACCAGGTCGGGCTTGATCCCGCCGGCCTTGGCGCGCCGCACGAGTTCGGGCAGCACCTCGGCCGCATTGCCCAGCAGCGCGATGGAGACAGCCTCCTTGGCCGCCGTGTGCTGGCGGATCAGTTCGATGGCGTGGTCGATGTCACGGGCCTGCTTGTCCACATAGCGCGTGCGCAGCCGGAAGTCGATCGAGCTCTGCTGGCACTCGATGTTCAGCGAGACGGCGCCGGCCAGCGTGGCGGCCAGCGGCTGCGCGCCGCCCATGCCGCCCAGGCCGGCCGTCAGGATCCACTTGCCGGCGAGGTCGTTGTTGTAGTGCTGGCGGCCGGCCTCGACGAAGGTCTCGAAGGTGCCCTGCACGATGCCCTGGCTGCCGATGTAGATCCAGCTGCCCGCCGTCATCTGGCCATACATGAAGAGGCCCTTGCGGTCCAGCTCGTTGAAGTGCTCCCAGTTGCCCCACTTGGGCACCAGGTTGGAGTTGGCCAGCAGCACGCGCGGCGCGTCGGCATGGGTCTTGAACACGCCGACCGGCTTGCCCGACTGCACCAGCAGCGTCTCGTCCTCGTCCAGATCCTTCAGAGAAGCGAGGATCTGGTCGAAGCACTCCCAGTTGCGCGCGGCACGGCCGATGCCGCCGTAGACCACGAGGTCCTCGGGGCGCTCGGCGACGTCGGGGTGCAGGTTGTTCTGGAGCATGCGGAACGGCGCCTCGGTCAGCCAGCTCTTGCACGTGAGCTGCGTGCCCGTGGGCGCGGCGATGCGGCGGCTGGGGTCGTGGCGGGTGCCGATGTTGGCGACGAAGGGGGCTGGTGCATTCATGGCGGTCTCCTTGGGGGTGTTCAGGCGTGGCTGGGCAGGATGGCGGTGACGGCGGCAGGCCAGATACGACCCTGGGCACCAAGCGCCCATTGCCGCATGGATTCCACATCGGGCGCAAGGTAGCGGTCCTGCTCGATGAAGCCCACGTGCGCGCGGATCGCGTCGAACTCGGCCTCCATCAGGGGGCTGGACTTCAGCTCGTGCTTCAGCTCGATCCCCTGGCAGGCGGCCATGGCCTCGATGCCCACGACCACGGCCGTGTTCTCCACCATGTCGCCCAGGCGGCGTGCCGCGAAGGTGGCCATGGACACATGGTCTTCCTGGTTGGCCGAGGTGGGCAGGCTGTCCACGCTGGCCGGATGCGCCAGCGACTTGTTCTCCGACGCGAGCGCCGCGGCCGTGACCTGGGCGATCATGAAGCCGGAGTTCACGCCCCCGTCGCGCACCAGGAAGGGCGGCAGCATCGACAGGCCCGAGTCCAGCAGCAACGCCATGCGGCGCTCGGAGATCGCGCCGATCTCGGCGATGGCCAGCGCCAGGATGTCGGCCGCGAAGGCCACGGGCTCGGCGTGGAAGTTGCCGCCCGAGATGACCTCGCCCGTGTCGGTGAAGACCAGCGGGTTGTCGGACGCGGCGTTGGCCTCGATCACCAGCACGCGCGACGCGTGGGCCAGGTTGTCCAGGCACGCGCCCATGACCTGCGGGATGCAGCGGATCGAATACGGGTCCTGCACGCGGCCGCAGTTGGCGTGGCCGGGGATGATCTCGCTGCCTTCGAGCAGTGCGCGCACCGCGCCGGCCACGGCCATCTGGCCCGGCTGACCCCGGGCTGCGTGGATGCGCGCATCGAAGGGCTTGATCGAACCCTGGATGGCTTCGAGCGACAGCGCACCGGCCATCAGCCCGGCGGCGAACACGTTCTCGGCGCCGAACAGGCCGGCCAGCGCCAGCGCGGTCGAGACCTGGGTGCCGTTCAGGAGTGCCAGGCCTTCCTTGGGGCCCAGCACGAAGGGTTCCAGTCCGAGCGAACGCATGGCCTCGGCGCCAGGCACCACGCGGCCGTCCGCGAGTTCGGCCTCGCCCTCCCCGATCAGCACGCAGGCCAGGTGCGCCAGCGGCGCCAGGTCGCCCGAGGCGCCCACCGAGCCCTTGGCCGGGATGCGCGGCAGCACGCCCGCGTTGAACAGCGCCAGCAGCGCATCGACGATCTCTGGCCGGATGCCCGAGTGCCCGCGCGCCAGGCTGACCGCCTTGGCCGCCAGCACCAGCCGCACCACGCCGGCCGCCAGCGGCGCGCCCGTGCCCACCGCGTGCGAGAGCACCAGGTTGCGCTGCAGCTCGGCCAGCCGCCCGGGCGGGATCACGGTCTGCGCCAGCTTGCCGAAGCCGGTGTTGATGCCGTAGACCACGTCCCCCGCGTCGAGGATGGACTGCACGGTGGCCTGGGCGGCCAGCAGGCCCGCGCGCGCGCTGGCGTCCAGCGCCAGGCGCACGCCGCCGGCATGGATGCGGCGCAGCTGGGCCAGGCCCACGTCGCCGGGTGACAGCGTCAAGGTGTTGGTTTCGGTGGTCATCGGTTTTCCTGTCTATACAAGTACGGGCGCAAAAAACTCAGGCCAGCCCCTGGTTGCCGTCGTTGCGCAAACGGCTGCCCAGGCGGTAGCGGGACGCGGGATGCAGGCATCGCACCAGCGTGATGGTCTTGCCGCGCGCCCAGGTGCGGCGCGTCAGCAGCAAGCAGGGCTCGGCCGCGTCCATGGCCAGGCGCTCGGCCTGCTCGGCCGTGGGCAGCACGGCATCGACCAGGTGCTCGATCTGGTCGAACGGCACGTTGCGCACCAGGTATTCGCTGGGCGGCACGCTGGAGAAATCCTGCTCCAGAAAGGTCGGCACGATGCGCGGGTTCACGTAGCGGTCTTCCAGTTGCACGGGCACGCCATCCTCCAGGTGCAGGCAGACACAGTGCACGAGGGATTCGCCCATGCGCACGTCCATCCAGACGGCCACGTCGGGCGAGGCCGCCACGCGCTCGGCCGCGATCAGCTGGAAGCCGTAGTCGTGCCCACGGCTGCGGATCTCGCTGGCGATGTTGGCGATTTGCAGCAGCGTGGACTGCGGCTTGGCCTCGGCCACGAAGCTGCCCACGCCGGCCACGCGCACCACCCGGCCCTGGTCCATGAGTTCGCGCAGCGCGCGGTTGGCCGTCATGCGCGAGATGCCGAACTGCGCCACGAGCTCGTGCTCGGACGGCAGGCGGTGCCCGGCCGGCCACTCGCCGCTCTGGATGCGGCGTGTGATGTGCTCCTTGACCTGCTCGTACAGCGCCAGCGCAGGCGCGGCTTCCGAGCGTGCAACCCCGGAGCGTGCAGAAGCGTGGCGGGCGGTCGCGGGGTTGGTCTTCATCTCAATGCTCGGCGGCCGCCATGGACTCGGCGCGGATCTCTTCCGTCAGCCGGGCCTTGAGCTCCATGAACGCGGGCGTGGTCTTGACCGTGTAGTGGCGCGGGTGCGGCAGGTCCACCGCGATCTCGGTCTTGATGCGGCCCGGCCGCGCGCTGAACACGGCCACGCGGCTGGCCATGAAGATGGCCTCGTCGATGTCGTGGGTCACGAACAGCACGGTCTTGTGCTCGGCCTCCCAGATGCCCAGCAGCAGCTCCTGCATGAGCACGCGGGTCTGGTTGTCGAGCGCGCCGAAGGGCTCGTCCATGAGCAGGATCTTGGGGTCGTTGGCCAGCGCCCGCGCAATCGCCGTGCGCTGCTGCATGCCGCCCGAGAGCTGCTTGGGGAAATGCTGCTCGAAGCCGCGCAGGCCGACCTTGGCGATGAAGTAGTCGGCCCGCTCCTTCTGCACGCTTTCCGGCAGGCCGCGCTCGCGCAGGCCGAAGCGGATGTTCTGCTCGATGTTGAGCCAGGGGAACAGCGTGTAGCTCTGGAACACCATGCCGCGGTCGGCGCCGGGGCCTTCGATGGTCTGGCCGTCCAGCAGCACCTGTCCGCTGGTCGGGTAGTCCAGCCCCGCGACGATGCGCAGCAGCGTGGACTTGCCGCAGCCCGAGGGGCCGAGGATGGTCACGAAGTCGTTCTTGCGGACCTCGAAGTCCACCGGCAGCAGCGCCTGGGTGGATTGGCCGCCCGGGCTTTTGAAGGTGCGCGAGACGCCGCGGATCGAGAGTTGATTGCTCATGTCGACTTTCACAGACTGGCCCACGCGAACAGCTTGCGGTTGACCGCCTTGAAGATGAAGTCCGACACCAGCCCGATCAGGCCGATCACGATGATGCCGAAGATGATCTGGCCGGTGTTCAAGAGCGCCTGGCTGTCGGTGATCATGTGGCCGATGCCCGAGGACGAGCCGATCAGCTCGGCCACGATCACATAGGTCCAGGCCCAGCCCAGCACCAGGCGCAGCGTCTCGGCGATGCCGGGCGCGGCGCCAGGGATCAGCACGCGGCGCACGATGCCGCGGCTGTCTGCCCCCAGCGTGTAGGCCGCCTCCACGAGGTCCTTGCGCGCACCGCCCACGGTCACGGCCACCATCAGGATGATCTGGAACACCGAGCCGATGAAGATCACGAGCAGCTTCTGCGTCTCGCCGATGCCGGCCCACAGGATCAGCAGCGGGATGAAGGCCGAGGCCGGCAGGTAGCGGCAGAACGAGACGAAGGGCTCCAGGAAGGCCTCGACCGGCTTGTACGCCCCCATCGCGATGCCCAGCGGCACGGCGACCACGGCCGCCAGGATGAAGCCGCCCAGCACGCGCCACACCGTCATGCCGATGTCGTGGATGAAGCCATATTCGGTGAACAGCAGCCAGGCCTCGTGCACCATCGTCGGCGGGCTGGCCAGGAAGGTGGGCGAGACGAAGCCGCCCAGCGTGAAGAACGCCCAGACGGCGACGAACAGCACGAAGAAGGCCAGGCCCAGCAGCCAGCGCGCCTGCGCGCTGACCGGCTCCAGTGGCACCATGCCGCGGCGGCGCCGGCCGACAGGGGCAGCCGGCAGCGACGCAGGCAACACGGTCGTCTGGGCGCGGGCGGTGTCGCTGGCCATGGCTTACTTGATGAAGCTGGCGTCGTACATGGCAGCCCAGTTGTCAGGCTGCTTGCGGATCACGCCGGCCTCTTGCAGGATCACCGCGGCCTCCTTCATGAAGGTCTCCAGCTCACCGGCGAAGAACTTCTGGTTGGCCGCCTTGTCCTGCCAGCGCAGGAAACTCGCGGACTTGGCAAACGCCTCGCCGGTCTGCTTGACGGCGCCGCCCATGATCTCGTTGGCCTTGGCCGTGTCGGTCTTGATCATCTCCAGCGCCTGGAAGTACGAATCCACCAGCGCCTTGGCGGCGGCGGGGTTGGCCTTCAGGAAATCGGGCGCGCAGCCCAGCGTGTCCTGGATGTGCGGAAACTCCAGCGTGGTCGCCAGGATCTTGCCGGCGCTGGGGTTGTCGCGCACGGTCGAGAGGTAGGGCTCGTAGGTCACGGCGGCATCGTTCTGGCCGGTCACGAAGGACTGGGCGGCCGGCTGCGGCGCCAGCGTGACGGTCTTGACGTCCTTGATGCTCATGCCGTTCTTGCTCAGCAGCCAGGCCAGCGTGAAGTACGGCGCGGTGCCGGGCGCGTCCACAGCCACGGTCTTGCCCTTGAGGTCGGCGAAACTCTTGATGTCGTTGCGCACGGCGATGCCGTCGGCGCCGTAGGACTTGTCGAGCTGCACGATCTGCACGATGGGCACGCCGTTGGTGTTCCAGGCCACGTGCGTCTCCACGGTGGTGGCGGCGCACTGGATGGACTTGGAGGCCAGGGCCAGGTGGCGGTCCTTCTGCGGAATCATCTTGATCTCCACGTCCAGCCCGTTCTTCTTGAAGATGCCGGCGCGGTCGGCCAGCGTCAGCGGCGCAAAGCCGGTCCAGCCGGACATGCCGATCACGACCTTGGTTTGGGCGGCAGCGCCCTGGGCCAGGGTGGCGAGCACGCCTGCGGCCAGCACGGTGGCGAGCTTGGAGAAAACAGTCTTGGCCATGCGGCCCTCCTCGGTTTGGGGTTGAACGCTTCGGTCTCGCCGACGATCGCGGTGGGGGTTCACACGGACCGGCGGCAGTCTCATTCACCTGAGCAGACCTGTATATACAGATTAACCCGAAAACAGCCCCAGGATGGGGCGGTTCAGGGGCTGGGCTGGTGCGCGGTCACCGCGGTGGTGCCTGCGCGGGCAGGGCTGCCGGCGAATGCGGGGGACTTTGCAGGGAGCGTGCCAGGGTTGAAGCACATCAAACTTGCGCACATGTGTGAACTGGAGGCACTCTTGAACATCACGCTTTCCGTGGACGAGCAGGGTTGCACAGCGTGCCCGCGAGGCCGCGCAGAAGATGGACAAGAGCCTGAACCAGGCCGTACGCGACTACCTGGAGCAGTTGGCGGGCAACGCCCAGCGCGAGCAGCGATGGGCGCAGTTCGAGCAGGACTGCCTGAAGTCGACGGCCCGGCTGGACGGCTGGCGCTTCGACCGCGACGAAGCCAACACGCGCTGAGCCATGGCCGAACGCAGCTTCATCGACACCCATGTCCTCGTCTACGCCGAGGCGAGCGACCTGCCCGCCAAGCAGCGCGTCGCGCTGGACCTGCTCAAGCGGCTGTACGAAGAAGCCAGCGGCGTGCTGTCGACGCAGGTGCTGCAGGAGTACTGCAATGTCGCGCCCAAGAAACTGCGGATGCCGGCGCAGCGGCTGCGCGCGCGGCTGGACCTGTATGAGCAGTTCGAGATCGTCCAGGTGACGCCGGTGATCGTCCGGGCCGGACTGGACCTGCACCAGACGCGCAGCCTCGCGTTCTACGACGCACTCATCGTGGCCAGCGCGCAGACGGCTGGCTGCAATGTGCTGTTCAGCGAGGACATGAACGCCGGCGAGAAGATGGGGCCGGTGCGCATCGCCAATCCGTTCGCGGCCGGTCCTGCCTGAGTCAGCCGCGCTGCATGAGCAGCGCATCCACCTGCGCGGCCGTCGGCATGCCGCCGATGGCGCCCTGCCCCGTCACCGACAGCGCCGCCGCCGCATTGGCCCGCTGCATGGCCTGCTCGAGCGGCAGGCCGCGTGCGAGTGCCGCGGCCAGCGCACCGTTGAAGGTGTCGCCGGCGCCGATGGTGTCCGCCACCGTGTCCATGCGCCAGCCCGGGATGGACAGCGGCGCGGCGCCCGGGCGCCAGAGCCGACAACCTTCCGCACCCAGCGTGGCCAGCACGGCGCCGACACCGCATGCCAGCAGGCGCTGCGCGCCCTGCTCCAGCGGCGCGTCGGCTGGCAGGTCGGTCAGGCGGCGCAGCTCGGTCTCGTTGGGCGTCAGCAGGTCTGTCAGGCCCAACAGCTCGCCCGGCACCACGACCGCAGGTGCGGGGTTCAGCAGCGTGATCACGCCGGCCGCGCGCGCGATGCGGAAAGCCGCCAGCGTGGCGGCCTGCGGCACTTCGTTGGAGGCGATCACGACGCGAGCGCCCGCGATGGTGGCCTGCGCGGCCTGCACCTGGGCCACGCCCAGACCCGCGCCCGCACCTGGGGCGACCGCAATGCTGTTATCGCCGTCGTCGAACACGAGGATCTGCGCCACGCCGCTGCGTTCGCCGTCCACCTGCTCCACGTGTGTGGTCAGGATGCCCTCGCGCGCCCACAGGTCCAGCCCCATGCGACCGAAGTCGTCACGGCCAATGCGCGCGACCACGGCCGTGCGCGCACCCTGGCGCGCGCAGGCCACGGCCGCGTTCGAGCCCTTGCCGCCCGGGCTGATGTCGAAGGAACGTGCCAGCACGGTCTCGCCGCGCGCCATCGGCCGCGCCACGCGCGACACCAGGTCGGCGTTCCAGCTGGCGATGCAGACGACATCCACCATGGCGATCAGTCCTTGCTGCGGTCGAGCGCGAAGGCGGCCATCTGCGCCTCGATGCGCGCCAGCTCGGCCTCGTCCAGCACCACCAGCGGCGGACGCACGCGACGCCAGCCGGCGTCGTTGTCCAGGATGGCCATGATGGCCTTGAACGCGGCCGTCATGCCGTAGCCGCCCAGGATGTCCAGGAAGGCGCGCACGCGCTGCAGGTCACGCTGCGCGGCCTCGTCACCCTGCGCCAGCGCCAGGCGGCCGACCAGGTGCGGCATCACGTTGGCGATGCCGCTCACCGCGCCCAGACTGCCGCGCGCGCCCATGGTCGGCAGGTCGGGCTCGTTGCCGACCCAGACCTGCATGCCGGGCATGAAGGCTTCCGCATAGGCGATGGAATCGGCGCGCGTGCAGCCGCTGTCCTTCAGGCCGACGATGGTGTCGGGGTACAGCAGGCGCAGCGTGGAGATGACCTGGTGTGACAGGCGCACGCCCGAGACCTGGGGGATGTGGTACAGCACCACGCGCAGGCGGGCGTCGGCCACGCCGTCGATCACGTAGCGGTAGGCATCGATGATGCCCTGGTCGGGCACGCCCTTCAGGAAGAACGGCGGCAGGATCAGGCAGCGCGTGGCACCGACCGACAGCGCGTGGCGCGTCAGCTCCAGCGTGTCGGGCAGCGCGGCGCAGCTGGTCGAGACCAGGATGCGCTCGGCCGGCACGCCGCCAGCGATCAGGCCTTCGAGTGCGGCACACCGCTCGGCCACCGTGAACGAGGGGCCCTCGCCCGTGGTGCCGAAGGGCGTCACGCCGGCGCAGCCGCCATCGATCAGCGCCTTGGCGTGTTTGGCGAACTTGGGAATGTCGATGCTGAGGTCTTCGTTCAGGGGCGTCAGCAGTGCGGGCCAGATGCCGGCATGGGGAACAGGGGTGGTCATGGCTATGTCCAGGAGTGAACTGTCGTTGGGGTGGTGGGCTACAGCGCCAAGTCGGGCTGCTGGCCGGGCGAGGACACCCGCGGAACTGGCTCTGCCAGGCCGCTGGGTGTGCCCCCTGGGGGGTATGGGATGTCTACACGCAGTGAGACATCCAAACGGGGGAGAGTCATGTGCTCCCGCCGAACTGTTCGTCCAGCTGCTGGTGGTGTGACAGGCCGACGGTGTCGGCGAAGGCGGCATAGGACAGGCCCGGCTGCACCAGCGCGCCCGGCGTGCCGCCGGCGTGCAGGGCGGCCAGCGACTCCTGCACGGCACGCGCGGCGCTGAACAGGGCTGTGACGGCGTAGAACACGACGGCAAAGCCCATGGCCTGCAACTCGGGCGCCGTCAGGGCCACGGCCGGCGTGCCGTCGACGATGGAGACGACCTTGGGCCCGGCCACGCGGCGCGCAACGGCCTCGACCTCGGCCACGGTCTTGATGCCGTCCACGAACACCAGGTCCACGCCGGCGTCCTGGTAGCGCTGGGCGCGCGACACGGCTTCGTCGATGCCGGCGGCCGGCAGCGCATCGGTGCGGCCGATGATGAGCAGGCCGTCATCGCCACGCGCCTGCACGGCGCAACGCAGGCGGCGCGCGTTCTCGGCCGCGTCGATCAGGCGGATGCCGGCCATCTGGCCGCAACGCTTGGGCGCCACCTGGTCCTCCAGGTGGATGGCCGCGACGCCGGCCTGCACGTACTCGCGCACCGTGCGCTCGATGTTGGACGGGCCGCCGTAGCCGGTGTCGGCATCGGCGACCACGGGGATGCCCACGGCGCGCACCATGTCGCGCGCGTGCGTGGTCATCTCGGTCTGCGTGAGCAGGCCGATGTCGGGCTGGCCCAGCCGCGTGGCCGTGGCGCCGAAGCCCGTCATGTAGATCGCGGGAAAGCCCGCGCGCTCGACCAGGCGGGCGCTCAGGCCGTCGTAGGCGCCGGGCGCCTGGACGATGGTGCCGCTGGCGAGCAGGTTCTTGAGTGTGGTTGCGGGGTGGTGCATGGGTTCAACTCATCATGAGCCCGCCATCGACATTGATGGCCTGGCCCGTCATGTAGTCGGATTCTGGCGCTGCCAGGAAGGTCGCGACGTCGGCCACGTCCTCAGGGCGCTGCGGGCGGCCCATAGGGATGCCGGCGATGCGCTGTTGCCAGATCTGACCCTCGCCCAGGCCTTGCAGTGCGCCCCAGTCGCGGTCCATGCCGCGCCACATCTCGCTCTCGACCAAACCGGGGCAGATGGCGTTGACGGTCAGCTGCGGTGCGAACGCGATGGCGGCCGACTGCGTGAGGCTCAGCACTGCGGCCTTGCTGGCGCGGTAGTGCGGGATCACGGCGGCGATCGGCCCGGCGCCGCTGCGCCCGGCGATGGACGCCATGGTGATGATCTTCCCAAGCGGCCGGCCCTCGGCCAGCGGCGCTTGCTGCAGCATCTGCCGGGCAGCGGCCTGCAGACTCAGGAAGCAGCCCTTGACGTTGACGCCCAGCATGCGGTCCCAGTCGGCACCTTCCAGTTCGAGGAAGGGCTTGAGCTGCATGATGCCGGCGTTGCAGACCATCACGTCGAGCCGGCCGTGTTCGGCCACGATGCGCTCGACGAGATGGCGGCATTGCGCCGCATCGGTCACGTCGGCCTGCACGCCCAGCGCGCCGATGGCGTCGGCCGCGCGCTGGCAGCGCCCGGCATCGATGTCGGAGATGACCACGCGCGCGCCGCGCTCGGCGAACTTGCGCGCCACGGCCAGGCCGATGCCCTGGCCCGAGCCGGTGACGGCCACAACCAAGGGTGCGGTCATGCGGGCTTCTTGCGGGTCAAGGGCTGGTCCTGCACGTAGGTGCGGTTCCACACCGGCGAGATCACCAGTTCGTTGACGCACACATGCGCGGGCGCCTCGGCGATGAAGCGGATGGTGCGGCCCAGGTCGGCCTCCTGCAGCATGCGTGCCTTGTCCGCCTCGGTCGGCTGCACGGGCCGCTTCTTGAGGATGGGCGTGGCCACCTCGCCCGGGCACAGCGCCGTGGCGCGCAGGCCGTTCACGCACTCCTCGATGTTGAAGGAATGCGTGAGCGCCATCATCGCGGCCTTGCTCGAGGTGTAGGCCGGGCCCGTCATGTACTCGTAGTGGAAGCCCGCGAACGAGGCCACGTTGATGATCGTGCCCTGCCCGCGCGCGCGCATGCCCTTGACCACGGCCAGCGTGCAGTAGGTCGCACCGTTCAGGTTGATGCCCACCACGTCGGCGAAGGTCTCGGCGTCCGTGTCGCACCAGTAACGCTTGGGGTAGTTGATGCCCGCGCTGTTGACGAGGATATCGACCCGCCCGAACTCGGCCTGGATCGCGTCCGCCACCGCGTTCACGGCCTTGGCGTCGGCCACGTCCAGCGGCTTGGCCGTGATGCGGCCGGCAGGCGCGCCGCGCCCTTCAGCCTCGACGATGGCCGCGTCAAGCTTGGCCGCATCGCGGCCCGAGACCACGACGCGCGCACCGGCCTTGGCCAGGTCCACCGCACCGGCCAGGCCGATGCCGCTGCCGCCGCCCGTGACCCAGGCGACCTGTCCGTCCAACGCTCCGCTCATTGCCCGCGGATCCGCTTGAGTTCTTCGGTCACCAGCGCGATCGGCTCTTCGCCGATGGCCTTGGCGTGGCGCTCGTAGATCACCTTGGTCTTCTCGCGGATGCGCGCGGTCTCGGCCGGGCTGATCTCGTTGACGGCCATGCCCTTGCTACGCAGGTTGTCCACGCTCTTGGCTTCCATGGCGCGGTTGGCCTTGCGCTGTTCGGCGCGGCCGACCACGGCGCATTCCTTGAGCACGGTGTGCTCCTGCTCCGACAGGCCGTCCCAAACCTTCTTGGAGAACAGCACCAGCGTCGGGCTGTAGGCGTGCTTGGACAGCGTGAGGTACTTCTGCACCTCGTAGAACTTCATGTTCTCGATGTTGGTGAACGGGTTCTCCTGGCCGTCCACCGTCTTGGTCTCCAGGGCGGAGTAGACCTCGGTGAAGGCCATGGGCACGGCGTTGCTGCCCAGGGTCTTGAAGGTGTCCAGGTAGACGTTGTTCTGCATCACGCGCATCTTCACGCCGTCGAAGTCCTCGACCTTGGTGATCGGGCGCTTGGAGTTGGTGGTGTGGCGGAATCCGTTCTCCCACCAGGCCAGGTTGATGAGGCCCACGGCCGGCATCTTGGCCGAGAACCAGTCACCCACCTTGCCGTCCAGCAGCTGGTCGGCCTCGGCCGCGGTGTTGAACAGGAACGGCAGGTCGAACACGCCGAGCGCCGGCACGATGGACACCACGGGCGCGGTGGAGGTCAGCACCATGTCGATGGAGCCGGTGCGCACGCTCTGCGTGCTGGTCAGGTCGCTGCCCAGCGCGCCGTCCCAGAAGGCCTGGATCTTCATCTTGCCGCCGGATTTCTCCAGCGTGCAGGCGCCCATGGCCGTCAGGCCGTTGCCCATGGGGTGCTCCTTGCTGACGCCGTTGGAGACGCGGAAGTTGCGGTCCTTGAACTGGGCGCTGGCGCTGCCGGCGGCCAGCAGCAAGGTGGCGCCGGCCACGGCGGTCAGGGCAAGACGGGAAATGTTCGTCATGGTCATGTCTCCAGGGTGGGGAAAAGGGTCAGCTCAGCCACTTGAGCGGCACGAGCACGAGATCGGGGAACAGCACGAGCAGGAACAGCACGGCCAGTTCGGCCCACAGGAAGGGCCACAGCCCCTGCATCAGGTCCTTCATCGAGATCTTGGCCACGCCGCAGATCACGTTCAGCACGATGCCCACGGGCGGCGTGATCAGGCCGATGGCGTTGTTCATGATGAACAGCACGCCGAAGTACACCGGGTCGATGCCGGCCTCCTTGATCACCGGCATGAGCACCGGCGTCAGGATCATCAGCGTGGGCGCGAAGTCCAGCGCCGTGCCGACGATGACCACGATCACCATGATCACGAACATCAGCACGATCTTGTTGAACATGAAGGGCTGCAGCAGCGCCGAGACCTGTTGCGGCACGTCCGAGGTGGTGATGAGCCAGGCCGAGACCAGCGCCGCGGCGATCAGGAACACCACCACCGCCGTGCTCTTGGCGGCCGCCACCAGCAGCGGGTAGAGCTGGCGCAGCGGCAGTTCGCGGTAGACGAAGGCGCCCAGCACGAAGGCGTAGACGCAGGCCACCACGCCGGCCTCGGTCGGCGTGAACACGCCGAACTTGAGGCCGCCGATGATGCCCAGCGGCATCAGCAGCGCCCAGATGCCGTCGAACGCGGCCCGGCCGCGCGCGGCCATGCTCTGGCGCGGCAGCACGGAGACCTGGTCGCGCCGCGCCACCCACTGCCAGGTCAGCAGCAGGGCCAGGCCCATCATCAGGCCCGGGAAGATGCCGGCCAGGAACAGCTTGCCGATGGAGACGTTGGCGATCACGCCGAACACGATCAGGCCGATGGACGGCGGGATCACCGGCGCGATCACGCCGCCGGCGGCGATCAGCCCGGCCGAGCGCGGCACGTTGTAGCCGGCCTTGCGCATCATCGGGATCAGCAGCGCGCCGATGGCGGCCGCGTCGGCCGCGGCGCTGCCCGAGATGGCGGCCATCAGCACCGAGGCGAAGATCGCCACCACGCCCAGGCCGCCGCGGATGTGGCCGACCCAGGCCAGCGCGAAGTGCACGATGCGCTTGGAGATGCCGCCCGCGTTCATGAGCTCGC
Organism: Pseudorhodoferax sp. LjRoot39; assembly: GCF_964253035.1. Taxonomy (NCBI): domain Bacteria; kingdom Pseudomonadati; phylum Pseudomonadota; class Betaproteobacteria; order Burkholderiales; family Comamonadaceae; genus Pseudorhodoferax; species Pseudorhodoferax sp. LjRoot39. Next base: position 5,939,643 of record NZ_CAXUQL020000001.1, read on the forward strand.
CGGCCAGCATGAAGAACGGGATCGCCAGCAGCGGGAAGCTGTCGGCGCCCTCGACCAGCTTTTGCGACAGGATGGTGGTGTCGATCTGGCCCTGCGCCACCATCAATGCGGCGCCGCAGACCAGCAGCGCGAACGCGATCGGCAGGCCCAGCATCATGGCGCCGAGCAGCGAGAAGGTGAAGACGGCAATGGTCATGGCCGGGCCTCCACGGGGGTCGTCGGATGCAGGTTCTCCTCGCTCTCGCTGATGGAGACGAGTTCGCTGTCGGTGATGCGGCCCTTGGCGATGCGCCACAGCGTGCGCAGTGCCATCGCGCCGATGGCGATGGCTGTCAGGTAGGCCACGCCGAACACCCAGATCATCGACAACCCCGTCACGGGCGCCGCCGTGGTGGCGTTGATCTCGTGCTGCACCCAGGTGCCGCGGAACATCATTGCGCAGCACAGCAGCGTCAGACCCTGGCACAGCGTGAGGCAGACCAGCTTGCCGCGGCGCGACAGCTTGTTGACGAAGTTGTCCATGCCCAGGTGCGTGCCGTCGCGCATCGCGACGATGGCGCCGATGAAGGTCAGCCAGATGAAGAAGAAGCGCGACATCTCCTCGGACACCTGGATACCGGAGTTGAAGGCGTAGCGCAGCAGCACATTGCCGAACACCATGAGGACCATGCCCAGCAGCAGCGCCGCGAGCACGGCCTCGATGGCCTTGAAGACGCGGTCCATCAGATGACCTTGCCGGGGTTCAGCAGGTTCTGCGGATCGAGCGCGGCCTTCAGCGTGCGCATGAGCGCGATCTCTTCGGGGCTGCGTGCGTACGACAGGTAGGGTTTCTTGGCCGTGCCGATGCCGTGTTCGGCCGAGATGCTGCCCGCAAAGTCGCGCACGGTGCCGTAGATCACCTCGTCCATGCGCTTCTTGGGTTGCTCCTCGATGGACAGGCCCTCCACCCAGGCCACCAGGTGCACATTGCCGTCGCCGATGTGGCCGTAGTAGACGCTCTGGCAGCCCGGGATCTGGTCCAGCAGCGCAGCCTTGCACTGCGCGGCGAAGGCATCCATGTCGCGCACTGCGAGCGCCACGTCGTAGGAGACGTGGGGGCCGAGGGCCTGGAAGAACTCGGAACACGCGTCGCGCAGCGCCCAGAACGACTGGGTGTCGGCCACCGACTGGGCCAGCGCCGCATCGGCCAGGCCGCCGCCGTCGGCGAATTGCTCCAGCCAGGCCGCGAAGCGCGGACCGTCCACGGCCTCGTCCGTGCCCTGGGCTTCCACGAGCACGTAGAAACCATGGTCGCCGGCCACGGGCGGGCGCACGCCAACCCGCTTCGTCACGACTTCCCAGTAGTCGGGCCACATCACCTCGAAGGCCGACAGCAGCGGCCCCAGGCCGCGGCGCGAGGCGTTGAGCAGGCGCACGACGGAGGCATAGTCCGGCAGCGCGCACAGCGCCGACATGGTGCAGCCCGGCTGCGGGTGCAGCTTGAGCACGATGCGCGTGATGATGCCCAGCGTGCCTTCGCTGCCGATGAACAACTGCTTGAGGTCGTAGCCCGCGTTGTTCTTCATCATCTTGTTCAGGCTAGTGACGATGGTGCCGTCGGGCAGCACCCATTCCAGGCCCAGCACCAGCTCGCGCGCCATGCCGTAGCGGATCACGCGGTTGCCGCCGGCATTGGTCGACAGGTTGCCGCCGATGGCGCAGGAGCCGCGCGAGCCCAGGTCCAGCGCGAAGTACAGGCCGGCATCGCTGGCCGCGCGCTGCACGGCCTCCAGCGGCGTGCCGGCGCGCACGGTCATGGTGGCGCTGTCGGGATCGATCTCCTCCACACCCACCAGGCGCTCCAGCGACAGCGCGACCCAGCCGTCCTCGGGCCGCGCGCCACCGCACAGGCCGGTCAGGCCGCCCTGGGGCACCACGGGCAGCGAGGCCTCGCGGCAGGCACGCAGCGCGGCCGAGACGCCGGCCGCGTCCACCGGACGGATGACGGCCAGCGGATCGGTCGGTGGCTGCGTGCTCCAGTCGTTGCGGTTGCGTTCGGGCACGTCGGCACCGATCAGCACCGTGGCCGCGCCCAACTGGTCGCGCAACCTGGTGAGCACTTCGATGGCGCGGGCCGCGTCTGCGCCCGCCGGGGTGGTCGTGTTCATGGGCGGCAAGTATCCTTGTATGTAAGGTACTGAAGCACTAGTACAAACACTGATGGCAGAATGGCCCGGCCCCGGTGAGAACCCGGTTTGTTCTGCGAGACTCAGATGCCCTCTCGTGATGGGCGCATCCACAGGAGACCGCGCCGTGAGCGCACCCAGTTTCAAGATCGAAGCCCCCCGTTCGCTGGCGACCCAGGTCGCGCAGCGGCTGCGCGAAGCCATCGTCGACGGCCAGTTCGCGCTGGGCGAGATGATTCCGGAAGAGCAGCTCGCCACCTCGTTCGGCGTCAGCCGCACGCCGGTGCGCGAGGCTCTCAACCAGCTGCAGCAACTGGGGCTGGTGGCCGTCAAGCCGCAGCGTGGCAGCTATGTGTTCGAGGCCAGCGAGGCCGACGTGCAGGCACTGTGCGAGTTCCGCATGCTGATCGAGCCGCGCGCCGCCGAGCTGGCCTTCCGCCATGCGCGCGAGGACACCATCGCCGAGATCCGGGCCGCCATCGCCGAGATGACCGCCGCGCGCAAGAGCAAGGACGGCGTGCGCTACAGCCGCGCCGACACACGGCTGCACGAGGCCTTCGTCCTGCATTGCGGCAACAGCTACCTGCAGGCCGCCTACGCCACGGCCGGCGCCAAGATCGCCGCGCTGCGCACGCACCTGTCGGCTCCGGCCGACGTGCTGCGGCCGGCCGGCTACGAGCAGCACCAGCAGTTGCTGGCCCATTTCAGCGACGGCGATTTCGCAGCCTTCGACGCGCTCATGCGCGTGCACGTGGCCGGCACGCGCGAGAGCTACGTTGCCAGCCTCAAGGCACGCCGCGCCGCCGCCTGAGCCGCGCCGCTCACGGGCACGTCAGCTGCGCGAGGACCTCCAGCAGCAGGTCCAGTTCGGTGGATTTGTCGTAGATGCCGTCGACGGCGATCGCAGCGCAACGCTCACGGATGCTCGGCGTCGCGTAGTTGCTCAGCACATAGATGCGCTGCCCGGCATCGCGCCGTTCCAGGGCCCTGGCCACGCCCAGGCCCGAGCCCTGCTTCAGGAACAGGTCGATCAGCGCCACATCCCAGGCGGTATGGCGCAGGGCCTCGATGGCGGCGTTCTCGCCATCGGCCCAGGCCACCACCTGCGCGCCCAGCACCTCTTCCAGCATCTCCTGCATGGTCTGGCGAATCAAGAAGTTGTCTTCCACGAGGAAGATGCGAAGCGGCATGGGCAAGCCAGGAGACCTGAAGGATGTCGACCGTATGCTAGCGCCACGGGCCGACGCCTGATGTAGGTCAAGCGCGCTTCGTCGCACAGGCGATCCGACCACGCCCCCCTGCCGCTCGGTCACAATGCGCGCCCAATCCACAAGCATGCATGGGAGACCACACGTGTGAGCCGCGGCCTGTCGGTGTATCTGGATCTGCTGCGCTTCGTGGCGGCGCTCGCGGTGTTCATGCTGCACGCGAGCTTCGAACGCTTCTCGGGTGGGCTGCCGTTCTTCTGGCGCTTTGCCATCTTCGGCAACGATGCCGTGATGCTGTTCTTCGTGCTGTCGGGTTTCGTGATCGCGCACGTGGCCATGCGCGAGGCCGACAGTCCGCGCGGCTACGCGGCGGCGCGGCTGGCGCGGCTGTGGTCGGTCTGTGTTCCGGCGCTGGGGCTGACCGTGCTGCTCGACGGCATCGGCATCCAGCTCGCCCCCGGCCTGTACGACTTCTCGCTGTACGCATACGACCATCCGGTCGCCCGCACCCTGGCCAGCCTGCTGTTCGCCAACGAGCTGTGGTTCTGGTCGCTGCAGCCGTTCTCCAACACGCCGTACTGGTCGGTCGGCTACGAGTTCTGGTACTACGTGCTGTTCGGCGCGTGGCTGTTCACGCGGGGACACCGGCGTTGGCTGGCATGCGGCCTCGTCGCGCTCGTGATGGGCCCCAAGATCATGCTGCTGTTGCCGGTCTGGCTGGCCGGGGTGTGGGCCTACCGCACGCCGCTCGCACAGCGCCTGGCGCCGGCTGCCGCCGGCTGCCTGTGCGCAGGCACGCTGGCGGGCTACCTGGTGTACCGCTACTCGGCCATGCCCGAGGCACTGGCCACGTTCACGGTGCAGTGGCTGGGCGAGGCGAACAGCCTGCACCTGGGTTGGTCGGCGAACTTCCTGGCGAACTACGTGGTGGGTGCGCTCGTCGCGCTGCATTTCGTGGGCGCGCGGCGCCTGCTGCACGAGGGCGCACCAGTGCCGCAGCGGCTGGAGCGCCGCATCCGCACCCTGGCCGGATTCACCTTCGCGCTGTACCTGTTCCACAACCCGCTGCTGCAGTTCTTCGGCGCGCTGGCGCATTGGCTCGGGTGGTGGCAGCACCGCATGCTGCCCGTCGTGCTGGGGCCGTTGTGGGTGGTGTGGCTGCTCGGCGCGCGGACCGAGCAGCTCAAGGGTCCGCTCAAGGCCATGCTGCTGCGCGCGTTCTCCAGGCCGGCTGCGAGCGGCTGACGTCCGACAGGCGCCAGCGCCCGTCCATCGGTCGCGCCGCCGACATGCGCTACGCCACGACGGCTGCCACGGCCAGGCCGGCGTCGGTCTGCCAGGGCGGGCTGTGCAGGGCCGCCCGCCCCCTGCCCCTCGGGCCTGGCGCCAGGCCCCCCAGGCGTGCGTCGGCTACGCGTCCCGGGCCGGCGGCCGCCTCGACAGCACCGCAGCACGGCAGACATCCAGGATCTCGTCGGCCAGTGCCGAGTCGTCAGGGCAGGCCCGCGACAACACCAGCGCACCGATCACCTGCGCAATCACCTCGATGCGCCTGGCGCGCAATTCGCCTGCGCGCCTGGCGTCCTGCGGCGCAGCGGACTGGCTGGCCAGCGTTGCCAGCAGGCTTTCGATGCCGGCCGCAAACGCCGCCTTGATCGGCTCCGGCTGGCGCGCCGCGTCCCCGCACAGCGCGGCCATCGTGCAGCCCTCGCCGCGCGCATCGCGGTGCTCGCGCGACAGGTAGTGCGTGACGAATGCAGCCGCATCGACACCCTCGGCCTTGGCGGCCGCCTGCGCGAAACCGCAGGTCGCCGCCTCGGCCAGCAAGTCGGCCTTGGACGGGAAGTGCTTGTAGAACCCGCCATGGGTGAAGCCGGCGACGGCCATCAGGTCCGCGATCCCCACCCCGTCGTAGCCGCGCTCGCGGAACAGCGCCGCGGCCGTCTGCACGATGTGCGCCCGGTTCGCCTGCGCCTGCGCTTTGGTGACTTTCATGTCGGCGATCTCCGTGGGATGGGCCGTCGGTGGAGCCGTGACTATACATTGATGTCAATCGTCATTAAAACTCTTGACGGCAAAGATGATGATCGACATCATTGCGGCATCCCTGCTCCACCACGCCATCCCACACCCATGACCGACACCACGCTTTTCCAGCCCTACACCCTGGGCCCGCTCCAACTGGCCAACCGCATCGTGATGGCGCCGCTCACGCGCAACCGTGCGGGCGCCGGCCTGGTGCCCAGTGCGCACGCGGCCACCTACTACAGCCAGCGCGCCTCGGCGGGCCTGCTCATCACCGAGGCCACCCAGATCTCGGCCGACGCCCAGGGCTACCAGGACACGCCGGGCCTGTACACGCCCGCGCAGATCCACGGCTGGCGCCAGGTGACCGAGGCCGTGCACGCCAGGGGCGGGAAGATCTTCGTGCAGCTGTGGCACGTGGGCCGCATCTCGCACGTCGACCTGCGCCCTGGCGGCACCGCGCCGGTCGCCCCGTCCGCCATCCGCGCGGCAACCAAGACCTTCGTGCACAACGGCTTCCACGACGTCTCCGCGCCGCGCGCCCTGCGCCTAGACGAGATCGCAGGCATCGTCGAGGACTTCCGCCAGGCGGCAGCCAATGCGCTTGCAGCAGGCTTCGACGGCGTCGAAGTCCACGGCGCCAACGGCTACCTGCTGGAGCAGTTCATCAAGGACGGCGCCAACACCCGGACCGACGCCTACGGCGGCTCCATCGAGAGCCGGGCCCGCCTGCTGCTCGAAGTCACGGCCGCCGTGGCCAAGGAAATCGGTGCCGACCGCACCGGTGTGCGCCTGTCGCCGGTGTCGTCGGCCGGCGCCATCTCCTGCAGCGATCCGCAGCCGCAATACGACCACATCGCCGAGCGACTCAGCGCGCTGGGCATCGTGTACCTGCATGTGGTCGAGGGCGCCACGGGCGGCGCGCGCGATGCCGCGCCGTTCGATTTCGACGCCTTGCGCACCCGCTTCAAGAACACCTACCTGGCCAACAACGGCTATGACCTGCCGCTGGCCCAGGCCCGCCTGGCCGCGGGCCAGGCCGACCTGTTCGCCTTCGGCCGCCCCTTCATCGCCAACCCCGACCTGGTGGAACGGCTGAAGACCGGTGCGCCCCTCACCGCGCTCAACCCAGCCACGCTCTACGGCGGTGGCGCCGCGGGCTACACCGACTACCCGTCGCTCGCGGAATCGAGCGCCCAGTGACTTTTTCCAACGCACGAAAGCAGCACATGACCAACCGTTCCACCGTTCTCATCACCGGCGCCTCGACCGGCATCGGCGCCACCTACGCCGACCGCTTCGCCCGCCGCGGCCACGACCTGGTGCTGGTCGCCCGCGACAAGGCGCGCCTGCAAGCGCTCGCAGCGCGGCTGCGCGCAGACACCGGCGCTGGCGTCGACATCCTGCCGGCCGACCTGACCCAGCCCGGCGACCTCGCCGCCGTCGAGGCGCGCCTGCGCGAGGACGCCCGCATCGACACCCTCATCAACAACGCCGGGGCTGCGCTGTCAGGCCCGTTCACCGAGCAGCCGACCGAGGCCGTGGCCCGGCTGGTCGCGCTCAACACCACCGCCCCCGTCCGGCTGGCCAGCGCCATCGCCCCGCGCCTGGTGCAGGCCGGCACCGGCGCGATCGTCAACATCGGCTCGGTGGTCGGCCTGGCGCCCGAGTTCGGCATGTCGGTCTACGGCGCGACCAAGGCCTTCGTGCTGTTCCTGTCGCAGGGGCTGAGCCTGGAGCTCACGCCCAAGGGCGTCTATGTGCAAGCGGTGCTGCCCGCCGGCACGCGCACCGAGATCTGGGAGCGCGCTGGCATCGATGCCAGCGCCATGCCCGAGCTGATGGAGGTGGGTGCGCTGGTGGATGCCGCACTGGTCGGCTTCGACCGCCGCGAAGGCGTGACCATTCCTCCGCTGCACGACGCGGCGCACTGGCATGCTCTGGATGCCGCACGGCAGGCACTGGTGGGAGATCTGCGCCAGGCCCAGGTGGCGCAGCGCTACCGGGCCGCGGCTTGAAACGCGCGGCCCGCCGCCAGCGCTCGACCAAGACAGCCTGGAGCAGTTCCCTCTCATGAAAGCGTTCATCATCGACCGCTACGGCAGGAACGAAGGCCGCATCGGCGACATGCCCGAACCCGAGCTGCGTGAAGACGACGTGCTGGTCCAGGTCCACGCCGCGAGCGTCAATCCCCTGGACCTGAAGATCAGGAGCGGCGCGTTCAAGCCGATTCTTCCCTACCGGCTCCCGCTCATCCTGGGCAACGACCTGGCCGGCACGGTCGTCCGGGTCGGCCCCCGCGTTCGCAGCTTCAAGCCGGGCGACGAGGTCTATGCGCGCGCCGACGACGACCGCATCGGCAGCTTCGCCGAGCGCATCGCCATCCGGGAATCGTCGCTGGCACGCAAGCCCAGGAACCTCGGCATGGTCGAGGCCGCCTCGCTGCCGCTGGTGGCGCTGACGGCCTGGCAGACGCTGGTGGAGACCGCCCGGCTGAAAGAGGGCCACAGGGTGGTGATCGCGGCCGGCTCCGGTGGTGTGGGCGCCATCGCCATCCAGCTGGCCAAGCATCTCGGTGCGTTCGTGGCCACGACCACCAGCACGGCCAACGTCGGCTGGGTGCAGGAGCTGGGGGCGGACATCGTGATCGACTACAAGAAGCAGGACTTCAGCACCGTGCTGCGCGACTACGACGTGGCGCTGCACAGCCTGGGCAACGACGCCTTGCACAAGGCGCTCCAGGTGCTCCGGCCGGGCGGGCACCTCGTCTCCATCTCAGGACCACCCACCCCGGCCTTCGCCGCCGCGCGCGGCATGGCCTGGCCGCTCCAGCAGCTGCTGCGCCTGCTGAGTTTCGGCATCAGGAGCAAGGCGAGGAAGAACGGGGTGGCCTACACCTTCGTCTTCATGCGCGCCGACGGCGCGCAGCTGCGCGAGATCACCTCGCTCGTCGAAGCGGGTGCCATCCGCCCTGTCGTCGACAAGGTGTTCCCGTTGCGGGACACGGCCAAGGCCTTGGCCTACGTCGACAGCGGACGCGCCAGGGGCAAGGTCGTGCTGCAACTGGTGTAGCCAGCGCCGGCCGCACCCGCTCAGCCGCGGCCGGTGTCCTGCATCCACGGCGCCCCGCCCCAGGCCTCATGCCGGCGCGATCGAGGTGGCCGGCGCCGGCTGCGCCGTACCGTTCGGCTTGATCTTGAACCAGATCGCGTACATGGCCGGCAGGAACACGAGCGTGAGCACGGTGCCGGCCAGGGTGCCGCCGATCAGCGTGTACGCCAGCGTGCCCCAGAACACCGAGTGCGTCAGCGGGATGAAGGCAAGGATCGCCGCCAGCGCCGTCAGCACCACGGGGCGGGCGCGTTGGACAGTGGCTTCGACGACCGCATCGAAGGGCCCCATGCCCTCCTGCGCGTTCTGGTGGATCTGCCCGATCAGGATCAGTGTGTTGCGCATCAGGATCCCCGACAGCGCGATCAGCCCGACCAGGGCGTTGATGCCGAAGGGCTGCTGGAAGACGAGCAGTGTCGGTACCACGCCGATCAGGCCGAGCGGGCTCGTGGCGAACACCATCACCATCGCCGCGATCGAGCGCACCTGCAGGATGATGACGAGCAGTGTCAGCGCGACCATGATCGGGAACAGCGGCAGCAGCGCCACGGTGGCCTTGGCGGATTCCTCGATGGAGCCGGCCTGCTCGATCCGGTATCCGGCGGGAAGCTGGTCGATGATGGGCTGCAGCTGCTTGAAGACGGCGGTGGAAACGTCCGGTGGTTGCAGATGCTCGGCGATGTCCCCGCGGACCGTGATGGTCGGCGTGCGGTCGCGCCGGCGCAGGACCGGGTCTTCCATGCGCACATCGACCGTGCCCACCTGCGACAGCGGAATGCGCTGCCCTGCCGCGCCCACCAGCGTGAAATCGGCCAGCCGGGCGGGATCGTGGCGAATCTCCCCCGCGGCGCGGCCGACGACCTGCACGGAGCGGATGTCCTCGCGCACCTCCGTCAGTGGCACACCGCTCAACAGGAACTGCAGTTGCAAGGCCACTGAACTGGAACTGAGGCCGACGGCCTGCAGGCGGTCCTGGTCCAGGCTGAAGTGCAACGTGGGCACGCGCGGGCCCCAGTCCGCATTGACGGTGCGCATCATCGGATGGTTGTGCATCGCCGTCTCCACCTGCGCGGCAATCGCGCGCAACTGCACGGGATCGGGGCCCATGACGCGGAAAGCGACCGGGTACGGCGATGGCGGACCGAACACGATCTGCGTCACGCGCACCCGTGCTTCGGGCGCCAGGCCGTTGGCGGCAGCCTCGCGCAGGCGCGCCTTGAGGGCTTCGCGCTCGTCCTGGCTGCCGGTGAGCACCACGATCTTCGCGAACGAGGGGTCTGGCAGCTCCGGCGCCATGGCCAGAAAGAAGCGTGGCGCGCCCTGCCCGATGTAGGCGGTGACGACCCTGGCCTCCTGCTGTTTGGCGAGCCAGGCCTCGACCTTGGCCACCGCTGCACTGGTCTGCGCGATCGAGGTGCCATAGGGCATCTGCACCTCGACCAGCACTTCGGGCCGGTCAGAGGTCGGGAAGAACTGCTGCTTCACGGCCCCCATGCCCACGACGGCCAGCGCGAACGCGCCGACCACCGTGCCAGCCACCAGCCACTTGCGGGCGATGACGCGTGCCAGCAGCCTGCGAAAGCGGTTGTAGTGCCGCGTGTCGTAAATGGCCGCATGCCCGCCCTCGACCTTCTGGATGGCCGGCAGCATCTTCACGCCCAGGTAGGGCGTGAAGGCCACCGCCACCACCCAGGATGCGATCAGCGCGATGCCGACGATCCAGAACATGTTGCTGGTGTACTCGCCGGCGGTCGAGCGCGCGAATCCATTGGGCATGAAGCCGATGGCCGTGACCAGCGTGCCCGACAGCATGGGCGCGGCCGTGTGGCTCCAGGCGTAGGCAGACGCCGCCACGCGGTCGTAGCCCTCCTCCATCTTCACCACCATCATCTCGATGGCGATGATGGCGTCGTCCACCAGCAGGCCCAAGGCCAGGATCAAGGAGCCCAGCGTGATGCGGTCGAAGTTCTTTCCGCTCGCCCCCATGACGACGAACACCGCCGCCAGCGTCAGCGGCACGGCCGCGGCCACCACGATGCCGACGCGCCAGCCCATGCTGGCGAAGCAGACCACCATGACCACCAGCAACGCGACGAAGAACTTGACCATGAACTCGTCCACCGCCGCGCTGATGTTGACGGACTGGTCGGTCACCTTGTCCAGGCGCATGCCCGTGGGCAGGCCGGCGTTGATCCTGGTGACCTCTGCCGCCAGCGCCTTGCCCAGGTCCAGCCCATTCCATTCGTCGCGCATCACGACGCCCAGCAGCAGCGCGGGCTCGCCGCCGTTGCGCACCATGAAGGTGGAAGGATCCTCGTAGCCGCGCTCCACGCTGGCCACGTCGGCGAGCTTGAGCGCGCGCCCCTGGGCGACGATGGGGGTCTGCCGGATCTTCTCCAGGTTGTCGAACGCGCCATCGACACGCACCACCACCTGCGCGCCCTTCGTCTCGATCGCGCCGGCGGGCGTGAGCAGGTTCTGCCCTGCCAGCGCGGCGAAGATGTCTTGCGGGCCCACGCCCAGGCTCGCCAGCCGCTCGTGCGAGAACGACACGAAGATGCGTTCGGGCTGCTCCCCGATGATGTTGACCTTCTTCACGCCCGGCACATGCAGCAGTTGCTGGCGCAGCGCCTCCGCATCGCGCACGAGCAGGCGCTGGGGCTCGCCCCTGGCCTTGAGCGCGAACAGCGCGAAGGTCACGTCCGCATACTCGTCGTTGACGATGGGGCCGATGACGCCAGGAGGCAGCCGGCGCGCCTCGTCGGCGAGCTTCTTGCGTGCCTGGTAGAACTCCTCCTGGATCGCCGCCGGCGGGGCGCTGTCCAGCAGCGACAGCATGGTGAAGGCCACGCCGGGACGGGTGTAGGTTTCGCTGCGGTCGTACCAGCGCAGTTCCTGCAGGCGCTTTTCCAGCGGCTCGGCGACCTGGTCCTGCATTTCCCGGGCGGTTGCGCCCGGCCAGACGGTCACGACCGTCATCTGCTTGATGGTGAACGGCGGGTCCTCCGCCCGGCCAAGCTTGAAGAACGCGAGGATGCCCGCGGCAGAGACCAGCAGGATCAGGAACAACGTGACCGCGCGCTCGCGGACAGCCAGTGCAGACAGGTTCAGGCGCCCCTCGCTCATGGACGGCCCCCACGGGCCGCAAGCCCGCCTTCGGCCACGGTGCGCACCTGCTCACCCGCACGCAGCAGATGGGCACCCAGCGCGACGATGGGCTCGCCGACCTTCAAGTCGCCGGCCACCTGCGCCGATTCGCCCGCCAGGCCGAGGACCTGCACCGAGCGCCACGCGAGCGTCGCGGGATTGCCCTCGGCGATCCAGACGCCGGGCCCGTGGCCGGGGTCGAACAATGCGCCGATGGGCACCTGCAGCGATGGACCGCCCGTGGTGCCGGGCTGCACGTCGATCGTGACGGTGGAGCCCAGCGGCGCGCGGGCCAGGGCCCCTTCCAGCACGTAACGGGCTTCGAAGGTGCGCGTGGTGCGGTCCGCCGCGTCCGAGAGCTGCCGCAACCGCGCTGGCGCGGCGGCCTCGGGGCTGCCGTAGAGCCTGGCCTGCACCAGCGAACCCACAGCGGGACGCAGCGTTTCCGGCAGATGCACCAGCGCCTCGCGCTGGCCCGCCCTGGCCAGCCGCACCACCACCTGCCCCGCGGCGACGACCTGGCCGGGCTCGGCCAGCGTTTCCACGACGACGCCGTCGGCGTCGGCCACCAGCACGGCATAGGCCGATGCGTTCGCCGCCACGTCGGCCTGCGCCTGCGCAGCCTTGAGCTGCGCGCTCGCGGCGTCGGCCGCGGCCTTGATCTGGTCGTAGGCAGAGGCCGCGACGGCACCGTCGCCCACCAGGCCGCGGTAGCGCGCCTCGTCGTCGGCTGTCTGTTTGGCGCGCGCCTTCGCCGCTGCGACCGCCTCCTGCTGCGCGCGGGCCTGCAGCGCGAGGTCGACGGGATCGATGCGCATGAGAGCCTGGCCGCGCCGCACCGTCTGCCCTGCGTCGACCGTGCGTTCCAGCACCTTGCCGGCGACACGGAAACCGAGGTCGCTCTGCACACGGGCCGCGACCACGCCGGTGAAGGCCCGCGTCGTCGCGGAGCCGGGTTGGACCGCAGCCACCCTGACCAGCGCAGGCTCGGTGCGGACATCGTGAACCGGCCTGTCGCTGCACGCACCCAGCGCGAGCGGCAAGAGACAGAGGGAGGCTAGCTGGCGCCTGGACATGGGGACCCTTCCTGAAGAACAGGGTCCGGATTGTTTATCTTGTGACCAATTTAGTCAACAGTCACCTACGGCGCCAGGCTGCGCAACACCAGACTGGAGAGTTGGCCGGTCGCCTCGGCCGCGCCGTCCAGGTTGTGCTGGAGCAGCAAGGGGTTCACATAGGGCCGCATCACCAGGTAGATGGCGTTGGCGGCTTCGTCCAAGGGTGTCTTGCGTTCGAAGTCACCCGTCTCGCGTCCCTCGCGGACGATCTGCGTGATGAGCTGGCGCATGTGTTGGTCATAGGCGCGTGCCGACGGCCACATCTCGGTCGCGGAGGTCGTCGCGATGTCCCAGAGCTTGCGGTCGCGGAAGAACAGTTCGCTTGCGGCCTCGACCAGCGCCTTGAACATGCGCCGAAGGCGCTCCGGGGCCGCGCCCGAGGTGCCGACCGCAGCATCGACCGCGGCCATGATGACGCTCAGGCGGTTCGCGCAGATCACCTCGCCGATGGCCTGCTTGGAATCGAAGAACTTGTAGATGTACGCCTTGGAAAAGCCGATCGCCTTGGCCAGGTCGGACACCGTGGTCTTCTCGTACCCGTAGAGACCGAAATACGCGGTCGCGGCCTGGACGATCTGGTCGCGGACCTCATGGTCGGAGGGCCCGCGGACTTGGGGGGCAGGGGAAAGCGTCTTGCGCATGGCCAGAGCTTAACGCGTGCGGCAAAGCGACTCAATAAGTGACCAATTTGTAATATAGTCACACAATCAGCTCCACAAGACTCACCATGCATTTCCACAAGCTCTCCTGCGTCGTGCTCGCAGCAGGCATGGCCGCCGGCTGCGCCGTCGGCCCGCAGTACATCCCGCCAGCAACTCCGCAGGCGAGCCGCTACATCGGCCAGGCAGGGTCGGCGCCTTTGGGACCGCAGGCCACGGCCGAACTCGCCAACTGGTGGCAGCGCTTCGACGACCCGTTGCTGGCCCGTTTCGTCACCATGGCGCTGGAGCAGAACCTGGAGCTCTCGCTGGCGCAGGCCCGCGTGGCGCAGGCCCGCGCCGGTCGGGGTGGCGGATGCAGCACTGCTGCCATCCGGGGCGCTCCAGGGCTCCGTTGCGCGGGCCTACCAGTCCGTGGAAACACCGCTGGGAAGGGTGCTCGACAGCGCACCGGCCTTCGACCGGTGGGGCAATGCCTATGAGATCGGGGTGGGCGCGAGTTGGGAACTCGACGTTTTCGGGGGGCTTGGCCGCGGCCGGGAGGCCGCACTGGCCGACTACCAGGCCTCTCAGGCCGGGGCCGTGGCCGCACGGCTGGCCGTCGCCGCGCAGACTGCCGACACCTACATCGCCATCCGAAGCCTGCAGTCGCGCCTGGACATCGCGGCGCAACAGGTCCAGACGCAAGCCGGGTTGCTGGCGCGCGTGCGCCGGCTGTTCGAGAACGGCATCGCGGCCCGATACCAGGTGCGGCAAACCGAGGGCGCGCTGGCACGCGTGCAGGCCACCGTTCCGGCCCTGCAGGCCAGTCTCGATGCGGCGATGAATGCGCTGGACGTGGTGCTGGGCGCCGCCCCCGGCACGCACCGCAAGGCACTCCAGGCGGCTGCGCCGATCCCCGCGGCCCCGCGCATCGGCGGCATGGGGTCCCCCGCCGACCTGCTCACGCGGCGGCCGGACCTGATCGCGGCAGAGCGCCGCCTGGCTGCCAGCAACGCCAGGATCGGGGAAGCCATGGCCGAGTACTACCCCAAGGTCTCCTTGAGCGGCATGCTCGGGAGCGCGACGACGATCGCCAGCGGCAACCTGCTGACGGCCGGCGCGAGCCAGTCGGCCGGCGTCTTCGGGCTGCGCTGGCGGCTGTTCGACTTCGGCCGCGTCGACGCGCAGATCCAGCTGGCCAGGGGCCGGGACGCCGAGGCCCTGGCGGGCTATCGGCAGACCGTGCTGCGCGCCACCGAGGACGTCGAGAACGCGTTCTCCGCGCTCGCCAACCGGGCGCAACAGGCCGAACGCCTGTCCCAGGCCGTGGATGCCCTGTCCCAGGCCAGGGCCTCCTCGTTCGCCGCCTACCAGCGCGGGACCGCCAGCCTGATCGACGTGCTGCAGGCCGATGAATCCGTGCTCCAAGCAGCGGACGCGAGGGCCCAGGCGCAGGCCGACACGGCCCGTGCAGCCGTCGCCGCATTCAGGGCGCTTGGCGGCGGCTGGCAGCCGGCTTCGGGCGCCGCCGTCGCAGGGGGCGCAACCAGCGCGGTGCAGTAGCCGCCCAGCGGCAGGGCACTCCGGTGCTGCCGTGAACGCCGATGCACTGCATGCATCAATTCTTCCAAACCTTGCAATTCACACAGGAACGGCGCCATCCGAGACTTCGCTGAAGGCTGCAGGCGCAGCCCAGCTTGGAGATCCAATTGAGCACCGAAGTTGAAGCGTGGGAAGCGTGGGTAGGACGCAGCGAGACCGTCGAGGACACAGTCACCCCCGTGCCCCTGGTGGCACTGACCGCCACACTGGACCACCCGGCAGCCCTGGTGGCCGCGGGCACGGCGCTGCCGCCGCTGTGGCACTGGCTGTATTTCCTGCCCATGCACCGCCAGTCGGAGATCGGCGCCGACGGGCACGCCAGGCGCGGCGGCTTCCTGCCGCCGGTGCCGCTGCCACGCCGCATGTGGGCGGGCAGCCAATTCAGCTTCCACGCGCCCATCCACGTCGGCGACGCCATCGCCCGCACCTCCACCATCGACGACGTGCGCAGCAAGTCCGGCCGCACCGGCCAGCTCGTGTTCGTGAAGGTGCGCCATGAGGTGCGCTGCAACGGCGCCAGCGCGCCGGCGCTCGTGGAGTTCCACGACATCGTCTACCGCGAGGCCCAGCGGCCCGACGACGTGGCGCCGCCGCCGCAGGTCGCCGCGCAAGGCGCCTGGCGCCGCGAGATCGTGCCCGACGACGTGCTGCTGTTCCGCTACTCCGCGCTGACCTTCAACGGCCACCGCATCCACTACGACCGCAAGTACGTCACCGAGGTGGAAGGCTACCCTGGCCTCATCGTGCACTGCCCGCTGATCGCAACCCTGCTCATGGACCTGCTGCGCCGCCAGCTGCCCGATGCCCAGGTGGCGGATTTCCGCTTCAGGGCCGTGCGCCCGACCTTCGACCTGCACCCCTTCCATGTGAACGGCGAACTGCAGGCCGACGGCAAGACGGTTCGCCTGTGCGCGTCCGACCACGAAGGTTGGCTGACGATGGACGCGACCGCGACATTGACATGAACCCCCAGTCTCCGCGCTGCGCGCTTCGCCAACCCCCTCCAGGGGGCGCCGCCAGCGGCCGGGCAGAGCCCGTTCCGCGGCGTCCGCTGGCACGGCCTGCTCCGCGGCCCCTTGACCAGCGGCTTGCGACCCTGCTTCATGCAATGCGGGTGGCGCGCCAGCGCAATGGATAACTGAGATCCAAGGACCACCATGCAACCCCTCAAGGGCATCACCGTCGTCACGCTCGAACACGCCATCGCGGCACCGTTCGCCACCCGCCAGCTCGCCGACCTGGGCGCGCGTGTCATCAAGATCGAGCGCCCCGGCACGGGCGACTTTGCGCGCGGCTACGACCAGCGCGTGCGCGGCCTGGCCTCGCACTTCGTCTGGACCAACCGCTCCAAGGAAAGCCTCACGCTGGACGTCAAGCATCCCGAGGCGGCGAAGGTGCTGGAGCGCCTGGTGCTGGAGAAGGCCGACGTGGTCGTGCAAAACCTCGCCCCCGGCGGCGCCGCGCGGCTGGGCATGGGCTACGAGGCCCTCTCCCAACGCAAGCCGGGCCTGATCGTCTGCGACATCTCCGGCTACGGCGACGACCTGTCGAACCCCGGCCCCTACCGCGACAAGAAGGCCTACGACCTGCTGATCCAGAGCGAGGCCGGCTTCGTCTCCGTAACGGGCACGCCCGAGGAGCCCTGCAAGGCCGGCCCCTCGATCGCCGACATCGCCGCCGGCATGTACGCGTACACCAACATCCTGGCCGCACTGATGCAGCGCAGCCAGACCGGCCAGGGCCAGCGCATCGACATTTCCATGCTGGAATCGCTGGCTGAATGGACCAGCTACCCGCTGTACTACGCCTTCGAGGGCGCCGCGCCGCCGCCGCGCACGGGCGCCAGCCACGCCACCATCTACCCCTACGGCCCGTTCCCGGCCGGTGACGGCGGCAGCGTGATGCTGGGCCTGCAGAACGAGCGCGAGTGGGCCAGCTTCTGCACCACCGTTCTGCAGCAGCCGGCGCTCGCGAGCGACCCGCGCTTCAGCGCCAACTTCAAGCGCGTGGCCGAGCGCGACGCACTGCGCCAGATCATCGTCGACGCCTTCGCCGCGCTGACCGTCGCGCAGGTGGTCGAACGGCTGGAGCAGGCCCAGATCGCCAATGCGCAGGTCAACACCATGGCCGAGGTCTGGGCGCACCCGCAGCTGAAGGCGCGCGGCCGCTGGACCGAGGTCGGCTCACCGCAGGGCCCGCTGCCCGCCATGCGGCCACCCGGCAGCTGGAACACCGACCCGCGCATGGACCCGGTGCCCGCGCTGGGCCAGCACACCGACGCCATCCTGGCCGCACTCGGCTACGCCAGCGGCGACATCACCGCGCTGCGGGCCGCCCAGGCCATCTGATCCCTCCAAGAGAAAGCCCACCATGGCAGCCACCATCATCGATTCGCGCATCTTCGGCGACATGTTCAGCGACGCGCGCATGCGCGCCGTCTGGTCCGACGAGAACCGCACCGCCAAGTACCTGGACATCGAGCGCGCCCTGGCCAAGGTGCAAGGCCAGCTCGGCATCATCCCGCAGGAGGCGGCCGACGAGATCGTGCGCAACTGCGAACTCTCCCAGATCGACTGGGCCCAGCTCAAGGCCAAGACCGAGCAGATCGGCTATCGATCAGGACACTAGGCCGGCTTTCCGGCCACCAGGCCGTTGACAGGCGCATCCATGGCTGCGCTTCCATCACGTGCCCTCGCGCCCGCTTGGGAAGCGTTCGAGCTGCTCAGTCTTCCCGGCGGCTCAGCACAGCGCGAGCCAAGGAGGTAGGCCGTCCCGCTCGCGCATCCGCCCCCGAATCTTGGATCCAGTAAATATCCATCTCCATTCCTAGAATCCTTTTTCCACGACCAACCGGAATTGCAAGATGGACAAAGAAGCGAAAGAAGCCCCTGCATTCATTCACCAGATGCCTCAATACCGGCGCCCCGAGGACATGGAATGGGAAATGGGGCGCTTCAAGAACAAGACCAAGTTTCTTTTCCACACGCGGCCTGAAGCACCGACCGAACCCAACGCGGGTTTTCTGCGCTACGAGCCCGGCGCGGGATTTCGGCTGCACAGGCACGACTTCGCGCAGGTCTGGTACGTCGTCGACGGTGAATTCCGAATGGGCGGCAAGCCCTTCGGCCCGGGCACGGTGGTGTTTCACCCGGATCCCCATGTCGAGGAAGAACTCACGACCGAAACAGGCGGCACGATCTTCTTCGTGCAATACCAGGGCCCCACGACGGGTTCCCGTCCGGTTTATGAGGGACGCATGAATATCAAGGGAGGTGTTCCGGAATTGACCGAACAGGACCTGGAGCACTGATTACCCAGAAGATCGCCCTGGATATTCTCCAAAAAACATCGGCTGGGCTGCAGGCAAGCCAAGGCTCCGCGGTCCGTCGCCCATTCAGAAAATCAACCCGGTCCGACACGAGACAAACCATGTTGAAACCCCTTGTCCGAAAGATATTGCTCGGTGCAGCGCTCGCGATGGGCATCGCCGGTGCTTCCCAGGCGTCCGAGAACTGGCCCACACGGCCCGTGACGCTCGTCGTTCCGTTCGGTGCCGGCGGCATCACCGACGTGACGGCCCGGGCGGTCGCCAAGATGCTTCAGCAGGAGCTGGGCCAGCCGGTCGTGGTGGACAACAAGCCCGGGGCTGGCGGCAACATCGCAGCCGGCCTGGTCGCGCGCGCCAAGCCCGACGGCTACACCTTGATGGTGATCACCAACGGCATGGTCGCGGTCAACCCCCTGATCAACAAGGAGCTCAACTACGACGCCCTGCGGGACTTCCGCTACATCTCCATGATCGCGAGCACCCCACTCGTGCTGGTCGTGGCGGACAAATCGCCGATCCGCGACCTGCGCACACTGGTGGAGCAGGCCCGGCTGCGGCCGGACGACGTCTCCTTCGCGAGCTCCGGCCTGGGCACCTCGATCCACCAGGTGCTGGCCTCCCTGCAGCAGGCAACGGACACCCGCTTCCTGCATGTGCCGCACAAGAGCGGGGCCGAGGCCGCCAACGCCCTGCTGTCGGGCACGGTGCAAAGCACCGCCGTGGAAACCGTGGTCGTGGGCCCCTTCATCGAGTCGGGAAAAATGCGCGCGCTTGCGGTGACGTCCAGGCAGCGGATCCCGAGGTACTCCAAGATTCCCACGGTCGCGGAGCAGCTCGGCACGGTGTTCGATGTGGGCTCGATTTCGGGCATCGTCGCCCCGGTCCACACGCCAGCGCCCATCGTCAAGCGGGTGGAAGACGCCCTGGCCCGCGTGCTCCAAGGCGAGGGCATGCGGCATCTGCTGGCGCAGGGCAGCCAGCAGATGCCGGTGGGCGCCGAGGCATTTCAAAGCCAGATGCGGCAGGAGGTCGCCAAATGGAAGGATCTTTTTGGCGATCGCTGACGCAGCCGGCGCACCGCCCCGCGGCCAGGAGTGCCGAGAGCACCAAGAGCATCAGCAGCGCGCGCATGCGCGGCAAGGCCCTCGACGGCGAGGATCTGCTGCGCAATCTCGTGGAAACGATTGCGGCCAAGATCTTCAACGGGACCTACGCCCCCGGCCAGAAGCTGCGCCAGGAAAGCCTGGCCGAGGAGTACGAGGTCAGCCGCACGCCGGTGCGCGAGGCGCTGCGGCAACTGGAGATCAAGGGGCTGGTCGTCCAGAAGAAGCGCCACGGCGCCACGGTCGTGGCGCCGACCACCAAGGACATCGGTGCCAACTACTGGCTGCGTGGCGAGCTCGAAGGCATGGCCACCGAGCTTGCCGTGCAGTGGATTTCGGATGCCGACCTACAGCGCCTGCAGGCCGTGCACGCCGAGTGCGCCGACGCCGTGCGCGCCTTGCGCGACACCGTGCATGCGGCGGGGGGCCTTCCCTGCCCGCAGGCCGCAGAGCCCATGCGCAACTGGGTCGCGAAGAACCAGGAGTTCCACGCCTTGATCTACGGCGCATCGGGCAACGCGTCGCTGGAGCGCATCATCCGCGAGCTGCACCTGGACTACACGCGCAACATCCTGAACATGACGGTGCTCGGGATGTACGAGTCCCGCATGCACAAGAACATCGCGCACCACGGCGCGATCGTGCAGGCCATGCTCGCGCGGGACAGCGCCGCTGCCAGGCACGCGATGCGCACCCATGTGCAAGAGTCCGGTGCGTTCGTGGTGGACTGGTTGCAACGGCGCCCGGCGTTGCCCCCGGCCCGCCCCGCCCGCTGAGCTCCGGCAGGCCGCGGGCGCCCACGCGTGCGCGCTCTGGGGCAGCGAGCTGCGCGAGGCCGCGGGGAGGAACGCCTATCCCCCGGCCGCCTCCGCCTCCTGCAGCAGCCGCCACATCACCTTGCCGCTGCCGCTCTTGGGCAGGGCATCGGCGAACGCCACCTGGCGCGGCACCTTGTAGGCCGCCATGTTGGCGCGGCACCAGGTGATGATGTCCTCGGCCGTGGTGTCCCTGTGGGTGGGCCGCAGCACCACCACGGCCTTGACCGATTCGCCGCGGTAGGCGTCCTGCGTGGCGATGATGCAGGCCTCCTGCACCGCCGGATGCCGGTACATCAGCAGCTCGACCTCGGCCGGCCAGACCTTGAAGCCGCTGGCGTTGATCATGCGCTTCAGGCGGTCGGTCATGAAGAAGTAGCCGTCCTCGTCCATGCGGCCCATGTCGCCGGTGCGGAAGAAGCGCTTGCCCTCGAACGTGATGAAGGCTGCGGCCGTCGCCTCGGGCTGCTTCCAGTAGCCGTGGAACACCTGCGGGCCGTGCACGATGATTTCGCCGGCCTCGCCCACCGGCAGTTCCTGCAGGCTGTCGGGGTCGACCACGCGGGCGTCGGTGGATGAGATGGGAATGCCCAGGCACTGTTGCTTGGGCCGTTCGAAGGGGTTGGTGTGCGTGGGCGCGGCGGTCTCGGTCAGGCCGTAGCCTTCCTGGTAGCGCAGGCCGTATTGCTCCACCAACCGCTGGGCGATGGCCTGCGGCATGGCGGCGCCGCCGCCGCCGATCTGCTGCAGGCTCGTGAGGTCGTAGGCCGGCAGGTTCGGGCTGGCCAGCAGGTCCACCACCATGGTGGGGATGTTGGTCCAGGCCGTCACCTTCCAGCGCGAGATCAGGTGGCCGGCCACGTCGCGGTCCCAGCGCGGCATGAGCACCAGCGTGGCGCCGGAAGCGATCGCCGTGTGCATCATGCTGACGATGCCGGTGATGTGGAACATGGGCACCACGGCCAGCACCACTGCCTCGGAGTTCGAGCAGGACCACAGCACGCTGGACACCACGTTGTGCATCAGGTTGCTGTGGTGGTGCACGCAGCCCTTGGGCAGGCCGGTGGTGCCGCTGGTGTAGGGCAACAGCGCCATGTCGTTCGCGCCGACCGTGTGCGGCGGCGCGGCCAGGCCCTGCGCCAGCAGCGCATCCCAGGCATGCACGGCGCCACCATCCAGGGCCGGCAGCGGGTGGCGTGCCAGCAACCAGTTGCGCCAGGCCGGCGCCATGGCCGGGCCATCGGCCGCGGCGGTGTCGAAGGCGTCGGTGAACTGCGTGACCACCAGATGCGCCAGCCGCTGCGCAGGTGGCAGGGCATCGCTGGCCTTGGCCAGCTCGCCGGCCAGGTCGCCCGTGGTGATCGCCAGCTTCGCGTCGGCGTCGACCAGGTAGTGCTCCAGCTCCTGTGCCTTGTTCATGGGGTTGACCGGCACCACCACGGCGTTGGCGCGCAGGATCGCGAAATGCGCGACCACCAGCTGCGGGCAGTTCTGCATGAACAGCGCCACACGGTCACCGCGCTGCACGCCCAGCGCGGCCAGTGCGCCCGCCAGGGCCTCGACCTGCGCCGCCAGCGCTGCGTAGGGGGTCACGCGGTCGAAGAACACCAGGGCGGGCTTGTCCGGATAGCGCGCCGCACTGGTCGCCAGGTTGTGCCACAGCGAGGTGGCCGGCACCGTCAGTGCGTGCGGCAAGCGCGAGGGCCAGAACTTGTGGTGGGGACGGTCGGCAGTCAGAGACATGGGCGCGGGCAGGAGTGTACGAGGCCGCCGAGGGTAGGCCACAAGCGCGGCCAGCCGCATCGGGAAGGCCCCTAGAACCTGTCGGCCCCGGGACATGGCCGTTGGCTCCTACACTCGCCGCCCATGGCCCAGCCCCCGTCCACCGCCCCGACAGCCCTGGTGCTGACCGGCGGCGGCGCCCGGGCCGCCTACCAGGTCGGCGTGCTGCAGGCGCTGGCGCAGCTGCGCCAGCGCAGCCCGGCCGCCCGTGCGGGCAACCCCTTCCCCATCGTCGTCGGCACCTCGGCCGGCGCCATCAACGCCGCGGCACTGGCCTGCGGCACCGACGACTTCGACGCGGCCGTGGCCGCCATCGCCGAGGTCTGGGCCCACTTCCGGCCCGAACAGGTCTACCGCGCCGATGCGCTGGACCTGCTGGACACCCCAGGCCGTGCCCGCATGCTCTGGGGCTTGGCCCGGCTGCTGGCGCGCTGGCGCCAGGCCCAGCCGCACAGCCTGCTGGACAACCAGCCGCTGGCCGACCTGCTGCAGCGCCTGGTGCCGTTGGACCGGCTGCCCGCGCTGCTGCAGGCCGGCCACCTGCAGGCGCTGGCCATCACCGCGTCGAGCTACAGCGCCGGCGACCACTGCACCTTCTACCAGTCGGCCGTGCCCATGGAGCCCTGGCTGCGCTCGCAGCGGCGTGCCGTACCGGGGCCGATCGCGCATGCCCACCTGCTGGCCTCCTCGGCCATTCCCTTCGTGTTCCCGGCCACGCCCATCGGCACCCTGGACGCAGCCGAGTACTTCGGCGATGGCTCGATGCGCCAGGCCGCGCCGCTCTCGCCGGCCATCCACCTGGGCGCAGCGCGGATCCTGGCCGTCGGCGCGGGCCGGCTGCAGGAGCCGCGCGGCAGCAGCCCCACGCTGCACACGGGCCGGCCCAGCGCCGCGCAGATCGCCGGCCATGCGCTGTCCAGCATCTTCCTGGACGCGCTGGGCGTGGATGTGGAGCGCCTGCACCGCATCAACCAGACGCTGGCCCTGGTGCCGCCCGCCGCGCGCAACGGCACGGCGTTGCGGCCGGTGGAACTGCTGCTGATCGCGCCGTCCCAGCGCATCGACGCGATCGCCGCGCGCCACGCCCAGGCGCTGCCCGGCGTGGTGCGCCGGCTGTTCGCCGGCAACGGGCCGGCCGCGCATGCGGCCACGCAGTCCTCGGCCTTCGCGAGCTACCTCCTGTTCGACGCCGCGTTCACGGGCGAACTCATGGCGCTGGGCCGCGCCGACACGCTGGCTCAGGCCGCCCAGGTGCGCAGCTTCCTGGGCTGGGACTGACGCGGCCTCGGCTCAGTACCCCGCCGCCAGCCCGGTGTTGCGGCGCGGATCGTTGGCGCCGAAGTAGCGCTTGCCGGGCACGGGCTTGCCGTCCAGCGCGGGCGCGCCGACCAGGATCACGGCCAGGTGGTTGGCCGGCTGGGGGCCTGCGAACTGGTGGCCCCAGCCCTCCAGGATGCGGCGCGTGTCGGGCGAGAGCATGCGGTTCTCGACGTTGGTCGGCGCCGGCAGCCACTGCTGGTGGAAGCGCGGCGCATCCACCGCCTCCTGCACCGTCATGCCGTAGTCCAGCACGTTGAGGATGGTGTGCAGCACGGCCGTGATGATGCGGCTGCCGCCTGGCGTGCCGACCACCATGAGCGGCTGGCCGTCCTTGTTCGTCACGATGGTCGGGCTCATCGACGACAGCGGCCGCTTGCCGGGCGCGATGGCATTGGCCTCGCCCTGCACCAGGCCGTACAGGTTGGGCACGCCGACCTTGACCGTGAAGTCGTCCATCTCGTTGTTGAGCAGCACGCCGGTGCCGGCCGCCGTGACCTTGGCGCCGAACCAGTCGTTCAGCGTGTAGGTGACCGAGACCGCGTTGCCCCACTTGTCGGTGATGGAGTAGTGCGTGGTGTTGCTGCCCTCGTGCGGCGCCACGCCGGGCTTGAGCGCGCGGCTGTCGGCCGCCTGGTTCGGCGCGATGGCGGCGCGGATGCGCGCCGCGTAGTCCTTGGACAGCAGCCGCTCCATCGGGTTCTTGACGAAGTCCGGATCGCCCAGGTAGCTGTTGCGGTCCACATAGGCGTGGCGCATGGCCTCGATCTGGTAGTGCACGCCCTGCGCCGCGCCCCAGCCCAGGTCCTTGAGCGGGTAGCCCTCCAGGATGTTCAGCACCTCGCAGATCACCACGCCGCCCGAGCTCGGCGGCGGCGCCGAGACGATGCCGTAGCCACGGTAGTTGCACTCCACGGGCTTGAGCTCGCGCGTCTTGTACTGGTCCAGGTCGGCCTGCGTGATGATGCCCTTGCCCGCCTGGCTGGAGGCCACGATGGCGGCGCCCACGGCGCCCTTGTAGAAGCCGTCCACGCCGCGTTCGCTGATGGCCTGCAGCGTGCCCGCGAGGTCGCGCTGCACGAGCTTCTGCCCGCTCTGGAACGGCTCGCCACGGTTCAGGAAGATCTCGGCCGTGGGCGCGTCGCGGCGGAAGTCCGCCGTGGCCGTGGCGAGCAGGTCGATGTCGCCCTGCTCCAGCACGAAGCCCTCGCGCGCGAGCCTGATGGACGGCGCGATCAGCGTGGCGCGCTGCTGCGTGCCGTACTTCTCGCGCGCGTACTCCAGTCCCGAGACCGAGCCCGGCACGCCCACGGCCAGGTGGCCCAGCGTGCTCGCACCCTTGACGACGTTGCCGTCCTTGTCCAGGTACATGTTGGCCGTCGCGGCCAGCGGCGCCTTCTCGCGGAAGTCGAGGAAGGTGCTGCGCCCGTCGGCCAGGCGGATGGTCATGAAGCCGCCGCCGCCCAGGTTGCCGGCCGCCGGATAGACCACGGCCAGCGCATAGCCCACGGCCACCGCGGCGTCGATGGCGTTGCCGCCGTCCTTGAGCACGTCGACGCCGACGCGCGTGGCCAGGTGCTGGGCCGAGACGACCATGCCGTTCTCGGCCGCGGCAGGCGCTTGCGAGGCGGCCAGCGCGGCGCTGGTCCAGACCGCCGTACAGCCGGCGGCGCACATGGAAAGGGAAAAGCTCCAACGCATCGAGGATCTCCTGTTGTATTGCATACGGTGCGGGACCGTGATTCTGCGGCGCTTTGGGCGTGTGCCGCAGCGCCTTCGACAGGAGTTACATCTGCAGCGCGCTTCAGGAATCCGCTGCGATGCCCAGCTCGCTGCACAGCCGCGCCACCGTGGCCTTGAGCGCGGCGACCTCGCCATCCAGCCGCTGCACCTGGGCGCGCAGCGCGGGCACGTCGCCGACCGGATCGGCGGTGGACACCGCCCCCTCCAGCGCCGCGGCGCCCTCGGGTGCCGGCCCCGACAGCAGATGCATCCAGCGGTTCTCGCGCGCACCGGGCAGCCGTCCCAGCCGCGCCACCAGCGCGCCGGCCGGCCGCTCGGACAGTTCGTCGAGGAAGGCCTCGACCGAGGAGATGTCGGCGAAGTTGTGCATGCGGTCGCTGGCGATGCGCAGTTCGCCCGCGGTCTGCGGCCCGCGCAGCAGCAGCACCGCGAGCAGCGCCTGCGACTGCGAGGGAATGCGCAGCACGCCATCGGCGTTGTGGGCATAGCGCATCGCGCGGCCGCCGCTGGTCTCGTTGATGAAGGCCATGCCGCGCAGCGTGGCCAGCGCGTCCTGCACCTGGGCGTCGCTGAGCTCCATCACAGGATGCCGGCTGGTCTTCTGGTTGCAGCCGGCCACCAGGCTGTTCAGCGTCAACGGGTAGGTGTCGGGCACGGTGCGCTGCTTCTCGATCAGCACGCCCAGCACGCGCGCCTCCGCCAGCGAGAGGATCGGGACGCTCATGCGGTGGCCTTGATCCTGGCCACCAGCGCCTGCGTGAACTGCGCCGTGCCGGCCTTGCCGCCCAGGTCGCCCGTGCGCACCTGGTCGATGTTCAAGGTCGCGTCGATGGCCTCGCGCAGCCGGCGCGCCAGGTCGGGCCGTTGCACATGCTCCAGCATCAGCGCCGCGGCCAGCATGATGGCGACAGGGTTCGCAATGCCCTTGCCCGCGATGTCGGGCGCCGAGCCGTGCACGGCCTCGAAGATCGCCGCGTCCTTGCCGATGTTGGCGCCCGGTGCCATGCCCAGGCCGCCGACCAGGCCAGCGACGAGGTCCGAGAGAATGTCGCCGAACAGGTTGGTCGTGACCAGCATGTCGAACTGCCAGGGATTGAGCACCAGCTTCATGGCGCAGGCGTCGACGATCACGGTCTCAAGCGTGAACTTGCCCTGGTAGCGCTCGGCATAGAGCCGCTCGCCGGTCTCCAGGAAGATGCCGGTCAGCGCCTTCATGATGTTGGCCTTGTGCACCAGCGTGACCTTCTTGCGGCCGGTGGCGATCGCCGTGTCGAACGCGTACTCGAGGATGCGCCGGCTGCCGGCCCGCGTGTTGATGCCGGTGGCCATGGCCACGGCGTGCGGGTCGTCGTCGATCTGCACATAGTGCTCGTGGCCGATGTACAGGCCTTCCAGGTTCTCGCGCACCACCAGCAGGTCGATCTTGTCGAAGCGACCGCCCGGCACCACGGTACGCGCCGGGCGCAGGTTGGCGAAGAGCTGGAATTCCTCGCGCAGCCGCACGTTGGACGAGCGGTAGCCGCCACCCGAGGGCGTCTCCAGCGGGCCCTTGAGCGCCAGCCGGGTGCGGCGGATGCTGTCCAGCGTAGCCTGGGGCAGCGGATCGCCGGCCGCCTGCACGCCGCCCAGGCCGGCGATCTGGCGGTCCCAGGCGAAGGGGGCACCCAGCGCGTCGAGCGCGGCCAGCGTGGCGTCGACGATCTCGGGGCCGATGCCGTCTCCGGGAATCAGGGTGGCGGGGATGGGCGTGGTCATGGGGAATCCTGTCGCGTCATGGAACTGCGCGCGCAGCATACCCGCCGCCAAGGGCCGGCTCCAAGGCCGCAGCCAGCGCGGGGTCCTCCACGTACACTGCCGCGCCGGCCTCTGCCCGCCCACTCCCCGCATGAACGAATCCGATCCGGCCCTGCCGTTTTCCGCCCTGGGCCTCGCGCCCGCGCTGGCGCACGCCGCGGCCGCCCAAGGCTACGACCAGCCCACGCCCGTGCAAGCCGCCGCCATCCCGCTGCTGCTGCAGGGCCGCGACCTGCGCGCCAGCGCACCCACGGGCTCGGGCAAGACCGCCGCCTTCGTGCTGCCGTTGCTGCAGCGCTGGAGCGCCACGCCGCGCCGGCAGCCGCGCCGCCTGCACACGCTGGTGCTGGTGCCCACGCGCGAACTGGCCACCCAGGTGGCCGAGCAGGTGCAGGCCCTGGCCGCCGACCTGCCCGATGCGCCGCGCCTGGTGCGCGCCATCGGCGGCGTCTCCATCAACCCGCAGATGCTGGCCCTGCGCGGCGGCGCCGACATCGTGGTCGCCACGCCCGGCCGCGCACTGGACCTGGCCGCGCGCAACGCCTTGCGCCTGGACGGCCTGCAGGCCCTGGTGCTGGACGAGGCCGACCGCCTGCTCGACCTGGGCTTCGCCGACGAGCTGCAGCAGCTGCTGCGCCGGCTGCCCGCCGAACGCCAGACGCTGCTGTTCTCCGCCACCTTCCCGCCGGCCGTGCAGGCACTGGCCGACGGGCTGCTGCGCGAACCGGCCCAGGTGGAAGCGCCCGCGCAGCTGGCCGCCCTGCCCGACATCGCCCAGCGCGCCATCGTGGTCGACACCGGCCTGCGCACGCAGCTGCTGCGCCACCTGATCGCCGAGTACGGCTGGCCGCAGGTGCTGGTCTTCGTGGCCACCAAGCTGGCCTGCGAAACCGTGGCCAACAAGCTGCGCAAGGCCGGCCTGTCGGCCGAGCCGCTGCATGGCCAGCTGAGCCAGGGCAAACGCAGCCAGGTGCTGGCCGACTTCAAGGCCGCCCGCGTGCAGGTGATGGTGGCGACCGACCTGGCCGCGCGCGGCATCGACATCGTGCAGCTGCCCGCCGTCGTCAACTTCGACCTCGCGCGTTCGCCCACCGAACACGCGCACCGCATCGGCCGCACCGGCCGCGCAGGCGCCAGCGGCGTGGCGCTGAGCTTCGTGCCGGCCGCGTCCGAGGCGCATTTCCGGCTCATCGAGAAACGCCAGGGCCTGGCCGTGCCGCGCGAGCAGGTGCCGGGCTTCGAGGCCAGGGAAGCGGCGCCGGCCGTGGTGTCCGACCCGCAGGGCGGCATCAAGGGCCGCCGGCCCAGCAAGAAGGACAAGCTGCGGGCGGCAGCGGCCGCAGCGGGCAAGCCATGAGCGCTGCGCCAGGCCGCCCCAGGCAAGCGCGTGCCCGCATGGGCGGACAACAGGCCGCAGGCCGAAGGGTGCACCGGTGAACCTGCAATTCCTGCTGTTCGACCAGAGCGAAGGCGGTGACGGCACCGGCCTGTTCGAGGCCATGGCCGCGGTGCGGCCCGCCCAGGCGGCTGCCGTGGAGGCCGAGATCGCCACCGTGCTGGACTGGGCGGGTGCGCAGTTCGGCGCGCCGACGCCCGTGGAAGACGGCGGCGACTGGCATGCCGAACTGCAACTGGGCGAGGAGGCCGACGGCAGCGGCGCGCCGCGCAAGGTGTTCAGCCTGTCGCTGGCCGGATCGGCGGCGTTCTGCGCTGCGTTCGAGAGCCGGTTCGGCGACGCGCTGGCCTGACCTGACCCGACCATGGCATCCGACCTCCTCCCTCCCGACGCCCCTGCCGACCACCTGCTGGCCGAGCTGCTCGACCGCATCGACGGCTACCTCTACATCAAGGACCAGGGCGGCCGCTACCTGTTCGCCAACGCCCAGGTGCGGGCGCTGTACGGTGCCACGCCGCAGCAGATCGTCGGTGCGCAGGATGCGCAGTTCATGGACACCACCCGCTCGGCGCGCGTGCTCATGAACGACCGCGCCGTTCTCGAACAGGGCGCGGCCATCCACGACGAGGAAGAGCTCTGCCTGCACAACGGCGTGCGGCGCGGCTTTCGCACCACCAAGCTGCCGATCCTGGACGCCGCGGGCCAGGTGGTGGCCGTGTGCGGCCTGTCCACCGACATCACGCAGCGCAACTGGGCCTCGGGCCACCTGGTCGAGCGCAACCACCTGCTGGGCACCGTGCTGTCCAACATCGACGCCCACATCTACGTCAAGGACCACCGCGGCAACTACCTCTACGCCAACGAGAAGACGCTGCTGCTGTACGGCCGCACTGCGGCCGAGGTCATCGGCCGCAGCGACGCCGACCTGCTGCCCGCCGAGGTGGCGCAGCGGCTGGCCGCCACCGACCGCGAGGTGATCGGCGCCTCGGCCCGCCACGCAGGCGAGGAGGTCGTGGTCGGCGCCGATGGCAAGGAGCGCCACTACTGGTCGATCAAGCTGCCGCTGGAGCTGCCGGGCCAGCCCACCGGCATCATCGGTTTCTCCACCGAGATCACCGAGCTGCTGCGCCTGCGCCAGACGCTGGAACGCCAGCGCATTACCGATGCGCTGACCGGCCTGCCCAACCGTCTGCAGCTGGAGCAGGAACTGGCGCTGGAACTGCGCCTGGCCCAACGCGACGGCGGCTCCGTGGCACTCGTGATGCTGGACATCGACCAGTTCAAGCACATCAACACCCATTTCGGCCAGGAGGCCGGCGACCAGTTGCTGCGCGAGGCCGCCCAGCGCCTGCGCCAGGCGCTGCCGGCCAACTGCTGCCTGGCCCGCCCCGGCGGCGACGAGTTCGCCGTCGTCCTGCCCTGCAGCGATCCCGCCGCATTGCTGCGCGAGGTGGAGCGCCTGCGCGCGGTGTTGGCCGAGCCCTACCTGCTGCTGGGCAAGCCCTGGCGCGCCACGGCCAGTGCGGGCCTGGCCACCTACCCGCAGGATGCCGACAGCGCCGGGCCGCTGCTGGTCCACGCCGAAGCCGCGATGTACCTGGCCAAGGAGCGCGGCCGCGATCAGCTGCGCCGTTACAGCGCCGACCTGGGCGCCGCCGCCTCGCGCCGCCTGGCACTGGAGCACGACCTGCGCGGCGCGCTGGCGGCCGGCCAGTTCGAACTGCACTACCAGCCCAAGATCCGCAGCATCGACAGCGCCGTCGCCGGCTTCGAGGCCCTGCTGCGCTGGAACCGCTCGGCCCAGGAACGCGTGTCGCCGCTGGAGTTCATCCCGCTGGCCGAGCAGATGGGCCTCTTGGTGCAGATCGGCCAGTGGGTGGTGGAACAGGCTTGCACGCAGATGGCGCAATGGCGTGCGCAAGGCCTGGGCGGCGTGCCTGTGGCGGTGAACCTCTCGCCCAGCCAGCTCAAGAGCGACAGCCTGCTGGACAGCGTGTGCGAGAGCGTGGAGCGCCACGGCATCGCCGCCGGCGAACTCGAACTGGAAGTCACCGAATCCATGATGATGGACGAGCCCGAGCAGGCCATCGCCATCCTGCGCGACCTGCACGCCCACGGCGTGCAGCTGTCCATCGACGACTTCGGCACCGGCTATTCGTCGATGGCCTACCTGAAGCGCCTACCCGTGGACACGCTCAAGCTCGACCGCGTCTTCGTCAACGAGATCGCCACCGATGTGCGCGATGCCGACCTGTGCGCCGGCGTGATCGCACTGGCCCACAAGCTGGGCCTGCGCGTGGTGGCCGAGGGCGTGGAGACCGAGGCGCAGCGCCAGGCCCTGGCCGCGCGCGACTGCGATCTGTTCCAGGGCTACCTGTTCAGCAAGCCGCTGCCAGCGGCGCAGGTGCCTGCCTATCTCCAAACCCAGGCACTGCAGCAGGCCACGGCCATGCAGGGCCATGGCATCTGAACACCATGCCCGAACTCGCCATCACCACCCCGGTCTACAAGCTCTACCCTTCGCCGCGCAACCGCGACAAGCAGCTGTTCGCGCACGAGGTCTTCGTGCCCCACCCCTACGCGCTGGTGGATCCGCCCAGCTACGACCCGCAGGGCCGCTGGAGCCTGTTCGCCGCGCACCGGCTGGCCGACGGCAAGAACGGCCAACTCGTGACCTTCGAGCTGCAGGCCGACGCCGCGCGCTTCGAGGCGCGCTTCACGCCGGACTGATCGTCACCGGGCGGCGCCCTGCCCCGTCGCCGCCGCGTTCACCTCGCGGATCTGCTGCTGCAGCTTGCGAAACGCCGCCGATTCGCGCAGCAGCTTGCCGGCCTGGCTGCGCAGCCGGTCCACCGCCTCGTCGGGCAGCACGAAGCTGGTCGGCAGCTCCATGAAGTAGCGTCGCTCGGCCGGATCGGCAATGGCGTCGAAGCTCACGTCGATCGCATCGAAGGTGATGCGCGGCACCAGCGCCTCGGCCTGGGCCTGCGTCATGCCCTCCAGGCGCTTCTGGGCGATCTGGTAGTCGCGCCGGTTGGCCCAGCGCTGGGCGATGTCCTTGAGCAGCTCCACCGACTCGTAGGAGAAGTGGTCGATCGGCACGCTGGAGGACTGCAGCAGTTGGGCCACGAAGCCGGGCGGTGTAGCGCTGCGGTCCCAGTCGGTGCTGGGCGCCGAGCGCGAGTTGACGGCGATCACCACCACATGGCGCAGCTGGTCGAAGTCCAGCTCCTTCTGGAAGTTCGGGCTGGCCTCCATCTGCTCGAAGGCCTCGATCATGCCGCGCAGGCCCAGGTTGTCGGAGACGCCGCCGTCCACGGTGTGGATGTAGGGCCGGGCCTGGCTGTCCTGCAGCTCGCGGATGTCGCGGTAGCGCAGCAGCGCGCGGCCGGCCGGGCGGGCCGTGTTGTCGGCGCGGGCCACGTCCTGCACCCAGGCCGGCAGCGGCGCATTGCAGCTGCCGCCGTAGTTGCGCCAGGTCACGGGCGAGAGCACCACGGGCACGGCCGAGGAGGTGGCGGCCGCGCGGGCCAGGCGCACACTGCCCAGATCCGAGCACATCAGGTCGAAGTTGTCCTGCGAGAACTCGAAGCGCGCGCCGGTGGACAGGTCGGTGCCCGTCACCAGCGCCACCGGCGTGGCCAGGCGCTGCAGGTCGGCGAAGGTCGCGCCCTGGAACAGGATCTCGTCGTAGTAGTCGGCCGCCATCTCCGATCGGCCGTAGGTGCTGCTGCCCAGGTCGCCCCAGCGGCGCGGGCTCAGCGCGCGCGAGATCAGCTCGCCCTGCACGTTGCGCTTGAGAAAGCGCGGCTCGAACTCGGTGAACAGCCGCTCGCCGTACAGCGCATAGGCCAGCGCCGTGAAGCTGCCGCCCGAGACGCCGGCCATCAGGTCCACCTCGTCGAGGAAGCGGTGGGTCTGCCCCTGCACCACGATGGGCGTGCGCCGCAGCTCCTCCAGCACGCCGTAGGAGAACGCCGCCGCGCGCGTGCCTCCGCCGGAGAAAGCCAGCAGCACCAGCGCGTGCGGGTTGTTGCCGGGCAGCTGGCGCTTGAGCAGCGGCATCACGCTGTAGCCCTGGCCGGCCTGCGGCTGCGTGATCGGCGGATTCACGGGCGCCATGGCCGTGCAGGCGGCCAGCGCGAGGCTGCCTGCGGCCAGAACCAGCGTTCCGACGGCGCGCAGGCCGCGCGCCAGACCTGGTGCGGCGGGCCGCACGTCCTCTCGTTCCTCGCAATTCATGGGGCTGCCTTTCTGCATACGCGTCTTCCATCTCGAAATCTTGTTCACAGACTATAGACGCCGCGAAAGGCGGTGTTCAGTCTTTTCTGGCCGAGACCCGCACCGCCGGGGGGCGGCCCAGACATGCGCAAGCCTCATGGCCGCGCGCCCGTCTTCGCATGCCACGGCAGCAGTCGGCGAGCCACACTGCAGGCGCCAACGGGAGAACGCCATGCACGCTGAACCGCACCGTGAACTGCACCTGGACCAGGCCTGCCAAAGCCTGCACCTGCCCGCCGGAGCGGTGCTGCACTGCCACGCGGGCCGGCTCTGGCTCACACGCGAGACGCGGGCCCAGGCCGGCGCTAGCCCCGACATCATGCTGGTGCCAGGGCAGCGGCACCGCGTCGAATCGGCCGGCATGCACTTCCTCACGCACCTGCGCACCAGCGGCCCGGCCGCGCGCTGCAGCGTGGAGCTGCCCGCGCCACGCGCCATGCTGCGCGGGGCGTTCAGCTGGCGCTGAGCGCGGCAGTGCCCGCGGCCTCGGCGCGGATCCACCCGGCCACGCGCTGCACGTCGGCACGCGGCGCCGGC
Source organism: Pseudorhodoferax sp. LjRoot39 (assembly GCF_964253035.1). Classification (NCBI taxonomy): domain Bacteria; kingdom Pseudomonadati; phylum Pseudomonadota; class Betaproteobacteria; order Burkholderiales; family Comamonadaceae; genus Pseudorhodoferax; species Pseudorhodoferax sp. LjRoot39. Next base: position 5,972,756 of record NZ_CAXUQL020000001.1, read on the forward strand.
TCGGCCTGCAGCAGCCAGAACGCATAGGGGCTGGGCTGCGGGCCGCGCGCATCGGGCAGCAGCGCCAGCTGGCCGCCCGCCAGCAGCGGCTGCAGCAGCTCCAGCCGGCCCAGCGCCACACCCTGGCCGGCCAGCGCGGCATGGATCACCTGGTCGTACTGGTTCAGGCGCAGCATGGCAGGCCGACCGCGCGTGCGGGAAGCCCCGCGCGCGAGCGGCCAGCCGCGCCACTGCAGCCAGGGCCGTGGGTCGTCCAGTTCCAGCAGCACCATGCGCGCCAGCGCGCCGGGATCGCGCGCGGCCTCCGCCACCAGCCGCGGGTGTGCCACCGGCGCCAGCGTCTCGCCGAACAGCCGCACCGCGTCGGCCGGCGCATCGGCCGCGCTGCAGTAGCGCAGCGCGAGGTCGATGCCATCGGCCCGCAAATCGCTGAGCTGGTTGCTGGCGGACAGCCGCACGTCCACCTCCGGATGCTGGTGCTGCAGCGCCGCCAGCCGTGGCAGCAGCCACAGGCCGACCACGCCCACGCTGGCCGTGACGGTGACGGGCCGGCGCTCCTCGCTGCGGCGCAACTCGCCCATCACGTCCTGCAGTTGCTGCAAGGCGCCGTCGGCGCTGCGGAACAGGCGCTCGCCCTCGGGCGTCAGGGCAACGCCGCGGTGCTGGCGCAGGAACAGCCTGCAGCCCAGCTGCTCTTCCAGTTGGTGGATCTGCCGGCTCACGGCCGACTGTGTGAGGCACAGGTCGTCGGCGGCCTGCGTGATGCTGAGCCGCCGGCCGACTGCGACGAAGCCCTTGAGAAGATCGAGCGAGGACAGGCGCACGAGCGGGACGGACATGGCGCCATTGTGCAGGCGCACGCGCGATCCAGCCATGCATGTGGCGCATGGCAAGCGCACCAAATCATCAGTTGTGTGGGTGCCGCGCGCCGCGTCCAATCGCGGCCATGCCATCCCACTCCTTCTCCCCTCCCGCACGCGCAGCCTGGTGGACCCAGGCCTGGGTGCTGGTCCTGGCCGGCGGCCTGGTCATGGGCCTGGCCCTGGGCGTGCGCCATGTGCAGGGCCTGTTCATGCTGCCCATGACGCAGGACCGCGGCTGGACGCGCGAGACCTTCGCGCTGGCCCTGGCCGCGCAGAACCTGGTCTGGGGCCTGGCCCAGCCCTTCACGGGCATGCTGGCCGACCGCTTCGGCGCCGTCCGCGTGGTGGCGGTCGGGCTGCTGCTTTACGCGCTGGGCCTGGCCGGCATGGCCTGGGCACCGAGCGCCACGGCGCTGCTGCTGAGCTCGGGCCTGTGCATCGGCATCGCGCTGTCGGCCACGGCCTTCGGCGTGGTCTACGCGGCGCTGAGCCGGCTGGTCGCGCCCGAGCGCCGCGGCTGGGCGCTGGGCCTGGCCGGCGCGGTCGGCGGCATCGGGCAGTTCGCGCTGGTGCCGGGCGCGCAGGGCCTGATCGCAGGCTGGGGCTGGGCCACGGCGCTGGGCGTGCTGTCGGTCACCGCGGCGCTGCTGCTGCCGCTGGCCTGGCCGCTCAACGACCGCGCGGCCGCGGCCGGCCCGCAGGCCGCCAGCCTGCCGCTCGGCCGCGCCGTGCGCGAGGCCTTCGCCCAGCCCGGCTTCTGGCTGCTGAACCTGGGTTTCGGGGCCTGCGGTTTCCAGCTGGCCTTCATCGCCAGCCACCTGCCGGCCTACCTGCTGGACCGCGGACTGCGCGCCGCCGACGGCGTGGCGGCGCTGGCCCTCATCGCGCTCGCCAACGTGGCCGGCACCTATGCCGCCGGGCTGGCCGGCACGCGCTGGAGCCGCAAGCGCCTGCTGGCCGGCGTCTACCTCGCGCGCAGCGCGGCCATGGCGTTGTTCCTGCTGGTGCCGCTGTCCAGCGCCAGCCTGTACGCCTTCGCGGCCGCCATGGGCTTCCTGTGGCTGGGCACGCTGCCGCTGACCAACGGCATCGTGGCCCAGGTGTTCGGCGTGCGCTACCTGGGCACGCTGTTCGGCTTCGTGTTCCTGGGCCACCAGATCGGCGGCTTCCTGGGCGTGTGGCTGGGCGGCCTGGTCTTCGAGGCCACGGGCTCGTACGGGCCGGTCTGGTTCGTCGCCATGGGCCTGGGCGTGCTGGCCGCCGCGCTGCACTGGCCCATCGACGAGCGGCCATTGCTGCGCGCCGCCGCGGCATGAAGGGTTCCTGGCTCTGGGCGTCGGCGCTGGCGGCTGCGTGCGCCGCGCTGGCGCCGGCCTGGCGCAATCCTGCGCTCGCCCAGGCCTGGCTCCAGCTGGCCACACTGTGCGGCGGCTGAGCTACAGATCGGCCACGGCCCAGGCGGCCTGGATGTCGACCGCCAGCCGCAGCAGCAGGCCGACGTGGTCCTCGTCGCCCTCCTGGCGGGAGGCCGCCGGCACCGGGAAGCTCACGTTGAGCGCGTAGAGCTCGCCGCCCGGCGTGCGCAGCGGCGCCGCCACCGAGACCATGCCGGCCTGCCACTGCGCGCGGCAAAAGCCCTGCGTGCGAACGCTGGCCAATGCCGCCTGCACGCTGCGCTGCCGTGCCGGCCAGCCGCTGCCATGGGCCGCGCGCAGCCGCGCCAGCAGCGCCCTGCGCTCGTCCGGGGCCATGCCGGCCAAAAAGGCGCAGCCCAGCGCCGTGCTCGCGATCGGGATGCGCGAACCCGGCACGATGCGGCGGAACATGCCCAGCCGGCTGAGCCGCACCGAATCGAGGTAGACCATCTCCAGCTGGTCGGCCATGGCCAGGCCGACGTTGACGCGCCGCCCCTCGGCCAGCGAGCGCATGAGCGGCAGCGCCACCTCCAGCGCATGCTCGGACGCGCGGTAGACCAGTGCCAGCGTGAGGCAGACGGCGCCCAGCCGGTAGCCCTGCTGCTGGTGGTCGTAGGCCAGGAAGCCCGCCTCCACGAGCGAGCGCGTGAGCCGGCTCACGGTCGGGCGCGGCAGGCCCGTGCGATCGGCCAGCTCGGCATTGCCCAGCGTGCGCCCGCCGAGCCGGAAGGCGCGCAGCAGCGCCAGCCCACGCTCCAGCGAGTGGCTGCCGGGCGTGCTGCGCACGAAGCTGCCAGAGGCGCGTGTGCGGCTGCGGGTGGAGGGTTCGGAAGGCATGCGCAGCATTCTCCCAATTTCAGAGAACGAAATTGTGCCGTTGCCGCGCAGCGCCCGCACGCCAATACTGCCACCCGGCCCGACGACAACAACGGAGACAAAGGATGGATTTCAAGGAGCTGCACTACAGCGTGGACGCGCGCGTCGCCGTGCTGCGTTTCCAGCGGCCCGAGCGCATGAACGCCTGGACGCCGACGCTTGAGACCGAGCTGCGCCAGGCGCTGGCCCTGGCCGAGCAGGACGAGTCGGTGCGCTGCATCGTGCTGACCGGCGCAGGCCGCGCCTTCTGCGCCGGCATGGACATGGAGGTGCTGCGCGCGGGCGGCGACGGCGAACGCAGCGGCCCCTTGGCCGAAGGCCGGCGCTACGCCTTCATGGACCGCATCGACAAGCCGCTGGTGGCCGCAATCAACGGCGCCGCCGCCGGCGTGGGCCTGTGCCTGGCGCTGTACTGCGACCTGCGCTTCGTGGCGGCCGGCGCCAAGCTCACGGCCCCCTATGCGCGGCGCGGCCTGGCGGCCGAGCACGGCAGCGCCTGGCTGCTGCCGCGGCTCATCGGCCCCATGCACGCGGCCGACCTCTTGCTGAGCGGCCGCACGCTGCTGGCCGACGAGGCCGAGCGCATGGGCCTGGCCCGCATGCTGCCGGCCGAAGGCTTCCTGGACACCGTGCTGGAGCGTGCGCGGGACATCGCCAACGCCACCTCGCCCCGTTCGGTGCGCACCATGAAGCGCCAGCTGCGCAAGGCCCGCACGCAGACGCTGCTGGAGGCCACCGACCTGGCCGACCAGGAGATCGCCGCTTGCCGCGGCACCGAGGACTTCCGCGAGGGCGTGCAGCACTTCATCGAGAAGCGCGCGCCCCGCTTCACCGGACGATGAGCATGGAACAGTTCGCAGCAGCACAACCCCTCAAGGGCATCCGCGTGGTCGAGATCGCGCAGAACATCGCCGGCCCCTACGCGAGCGAGATCCTGTCGGCCCTGGGCGCCGACGTGGTCAAGGTCGAGCGGCCCGGCACGGGCGACGACGCGCGCGGCTGGGGCCCGCCGTTCTGGCGCGGCACGGCCACCACCTTCCAGGCCATGAACCACGGCAAGAAGAGCATCGCGCTGGACCTCAAGGACCCGGCCGACCTGCAGTGGCTGCACGGCTTCGTGCGCGAGGCCGACGTGTTCGTGCAGAACATGCGGCCCGGCGCACTGGCCGAACTGCAGCTGGGCCCCGAGCTGCTGTGCGCGGCCAACCCGCGGCTGGTGTACTGCTCGCTGACGGCTTTCGGCCACAAGGGGCCCAAGGCCCTGGCGCCCGGCTACGAGCCCATGGTGCAGGCCTATGCGGGTCTCTTCAGCGTCAACGGCACCGAGGACGGCCCGCCGGCCCGCGTCGGCATGCAGGTGCTGGACCTGGGCAGCGGCATCTGGGCCGCGCTGGGCTGCATCGCGGCGCTGTTCCAGCGCACGGCCACGGGCCGGGGCTGCGTGGTCGACACCTCGCTGTTCGAGACCGCGCTGGGCTGGCTGCAGGTGTCCATGGCGGGCTTCCAGGCCACCGGCCGGCAGCCCGCGCGCCACCGCAGCGGCAACCCCAACGTGGTGGTGTTCCAGGCGCTGCCCACGGCCGACGGCGAGGTGGTGGTGGCCGCCGCCAACGACCGGCTGTTCGCCAAGCTCGCGCGCCTGGTCGGCCACGCCGAATGGGCCAGCGATGCGCGCTACGCCAGCAACGCGCTGCGCGTGCAGCACAAGGCCGAGCTGCTGCCGCCGCTGGAGGCGGTGTTCCGCCAGCGCACCACCGCCGCCTGGATCGACGCGCTGGAGGACGCCGGCATCCCCTGCGGCCCGATCCAGGACTTCGCCGAGGTCATGGCCCAGCCGCAGACCGAGGCCATCGGCATCTTCCAGAACATCCCCGAGGTCGACCTGCGCGTGGTCGGCCTGCCGCTGTCCTTCGACGGCACGCGTCCGCCCGTGCGCGGCCGTGCACCGGAGCTGGGCGAGCACACGCAGCACATCCGGGGCTGACCGACCCATTCAAAAAGGAGACAGACATGGACAGGAGACAGTGGATCCAGGCAGCCGCCGCGCTGCCGCTGGCAGGCATGGCGCCGGCCTGGGCACAGGACAAACCGATCCAGATCATCGTGCCCTTCGGCCCCGGCGGCTCGGGCGACATCTCCGCCCGCATGCTGTCGGAGTTCCTCACCAGGAAGACCGGCCGCGCCGTGGTCGTGGACAACAAGCCGGGCGGCAACGGCATCATCGGCGTGGAGGCCGCCCGCACCGCGCCGGCCGACGGCTCGGTGCTGCTGCTGGCCACCACCTCCACGCACCTGGCCAATCCCGCGCTGTTCCACAAGTTGCCCTACGACCCGGGCAAGGACTTCCGGCTGGTCGGCTCCTTCGGCCCGGGCTCGACCTACCTGCTGGTGCGGCCCGACGCGCCCTACAGGACGCTGCAGGACTTCGTGCGCGCCGCCAAGGCCGCGCCGGGCAAGCTCAACTACGGGCATTTCAACGCCACCTCCAAGGTCACGGCGGCGCTGTTCGCGCACGAGGCCGGCATCGAACTCACGCCCATCCCCTACAAGCAGGTCGGCCAGGCCATGTCCGAACTCATGGCGGGGCAGATCCAGGTGGTGTTCACCGACACCGTGCAGGGCGACTCCTTCGTCGCCTCGGGCCAGCTGCGCGCGCTGGCGGTGCACAGCGACGCGCGGCTCAAGCGCTACCCCGATCTGCCGCTGATCGCCGAGAGCATCCCGAACTTCACGATCCGCGGCGGCTTCCTGGGCATCGCCGTGCCGGCCGCCACGCCGCTGGCGGTGCAGCAGCAGCTCAACGGCTGGATCAACGAGGCCGTGACGACCGACCCGATCAAGTCGCGGCTGGAGGGCTTCGCGTTCTCGCCGGCCAGCGTGGGCCTGGCCGAGCTGGCCGCCTTCGAGCGCGAGGAGCGCGCGAAGTGGAAGCAGTATGTGGAGATCGCGAAGATCGAGATCCAATGACCGACATCGCTCTGCTCGACTCCGGCCACGACCACGTGGCCCTGCTGGAGATCCGCCGCCCGCCGCACAACCATGCCAGTCTGGAGATGCTGCGCGAACTGGCAGACCGACTGGAACGGCTCGACGCCGACCCGTCCGTGCGCTGCGCGGTGCTGGCAGCCGAGGGCCGGGTGTTCTGCGCCGGTGCCGACTTCAGCGGCGGCGCGCAGGACCCGGCCGCGTTCTACGTGCAGGCCATGCGGCTGTTCCGCACGGCCAAGCCCCTGGTGGCGGCCGTGCACGGTGCGGCCATCGGCGCAGGCCTGGGCCTGGCCGTGGCGGCCGACTTCCGCGTGAGCTGCGCCGCGGCGCGCTTCTCGGCCAACTTCAACCGGCTGGGCTTTCACCCGGGCTTCGGCCTCAGCGCCACGCTGCCGCGCCTGGTCGGCCCGCAGCAGGCCGCCCTGCTGCTGTACACGGGCCGGCGCATCGGCGGCGAGGAGGCGCTGCGCATCGGCCTCATCGACCAGCTCGTGGCCGAAGACCAGGTGCGCGCCAGCGCGCTGGCGCTGGCGGCCGAGATCGCCGCATCGGCACCGCTCGCGGTGACCAGCACGCGCGCCACGCTGCGCCGCGGCCTGGCGGACGCTGTCGAAGAGATCAACCGGCACGAACGCGAGATGCAGCAGATCCACTACGCGACAGCCGACTTCCGCGAAGGCGTGCGGGCGATGGCGGAGCGGCGGCTGCCGCGCTTCGAAGGCCGCTGAAGGGTCAGGGCGGCCCGGCCGCAGGCCGCGCGGCAAGGGACCACAGTGCCTCGGCCGGCAGCGGCGGGGCGAACAGGTAGCCCTGGTACATGCGGCAACCGGCCGCCAGCAGCACGGCGCGCTGCTCGGCCGTCTCCACGCCTTCGGCCACGACGGCCAGGCCCAGGCTCGCGCCCAGCGCGATCACCGTGCGGACGATGGCCGCATCGTTCGGGTCGGCCAGCAGGTCGCGCACGAAGGACTGATCGATCTTGAGCTGGTCCAGCGGCAGCCGCTTGAGGTAGGAAAGCGAGGAATAGCCGGTGCCGAAGTCGTCCAGCGAGAAGCGCACGCCCAGCGCCTTGAGTGCGCCCATCTTGTTCACGATGGCGTCCAGGTCGCGCGCGACCACGCTCTCGGTGAGCTCCAGCTTGAGCCGGGCCGGATCGGCATCGCTGCTGTGCAGCGCGTCCAGCACCTGGCCGACGAAATCCGGGTGGTGGAACTGCCGCGCGCTGACGTTGACAGCCATCACCGCCTGGCCCAGCGGCGTGCCGGGCCGCCAGCTGGCCAGTTCGCGGCAGGCCGTGCGCAGCACCCACTCGCCCAGCGCATAGATGCTGCCGCTGTCCTCGGCCAGCGCGATGAACACCGCCGGCGACACCGGCCCGCGCTCGGGATGGGTCCAGCGGCACAGCGCCTCGGCCCCCACCAGCGCGCCGCCGGCATCGATCTGCGGCTGGTACAGCAGGCTCAGCTCGTTGCGTGGCACGGCCTGGCGCAGCGCGGCCTCCAGCTGGGCGCGCTCGGCCACGCGGCTGCGCAGTCCTTCGTCGAACAGGCGGAAGGTGCTGCGTCCATCGTGCTTGGCCAGCTCCATGGCCGAATCGGCACGCGCCAGCAATTCCTCCAGTGTCAGTGCCTCGCGGCCGAACACCGCGATGCCCATGCTGGCCGAGCAGTACAGCTCGCGCCCGCCGACCTGGGATGGCACGGCCAGCATGCGCAGCACGCTGCGGCAGCGGTCCTGCGCCAGCCGCTGGGCCTCTTCCTCGTCCTGGCCCAGCGCGTCCAGCAGCACGATGAACTCGTCGGCGTGCAGGCGCGCCACCAGGTGCTCGGCGGACACGCAGGCGCGCAGGCGCTGCGCCACCTCGCGCAGCACGGCATCGCCGCTGCGGTGGCCCCAGTTGTCGTTGATGGCCTTGAAGCGGTCCAGGTCCAGCAGGATGGCGGCGCCCACCATGCCGCGGGCCTGGGCCGCCGCCAGCAGCTGCGTGGCCTCCTTCACGAACAGGCTGCGGTTCGGCAGGCCGGTCAGTTGGTCGTAGTAGGCCAGCCGGTGCAGCTGCTCCTGCGAGGTGCGGCGCGAGCTGATGTCCTGCAGCGTGAAGAAGCGCTCGGCCTCGTGCTCGCCCGCGCCGGGCGTGCTCAGCAGCAGCCAGCGCGGCGCGGCGTCGTCGGCCCCGGCCAGGCGGAACTCGTATTCCAGCGCCTGCGGTGCGGCCTCGCCCAGGCACAGCGCCTCGACACGCTGGCGCTGGCGCGCATCGACGCAGGCCAGGAAGCGGTCGAAGTCCAGCCGCTCGGTCGGCGGCAGGCCCAGCAGCCGCGTGCAGGCCAGTGACAGATGGCAGACGCGGGCCGCGCGCTCGACCCGGAAGTGGCCCAGGGCCGCAACGCGCTGCGCCTCCAGCAGCACGCGTTCGCTCTCCTGCAGCGCTTGCAGCGTGCGCATGCGCGAGGTGATGTCGCGCGAGAGCACGATGAAGCGCGCCTGTGCCGGATCGGCATGCTCGGTCTTGCAGGCCACAGAGAGCTCGAACCAGCGCGGCTCGCCCTTCATCTGCACTTCCAGGCGCAGGCCGGCGCTGCGCCCATGCGCGCGCGCCAGCGCCAGCGCCTGCAGCACGGTGGCGGCCGCGGCCGGCGGGAGCAACTCCTGCGCGGTGCGCCCGATGATCTGCTCGGGCGGCGCGATCAACCCGTCCAGGCGGCGCGCGCGCAAGGCCAGGTAGCGGCCCTCGCCGTCCATCTCGACCAGCAGGTCGGGAATGGCATTGAGCGTGCCGGCGATCTCGGCCGACAGTGCCCGCGCCTCCTCGCTCATCTGCAGCGCGAGCCGCTGCGCACGGTTGCGCGCGTGCAGCAGCAGGAACACGATGGCGCCCGCCGACAGGCTCAGCAGCAGACCGGTGAGCGCCAGCCCGTGGTACTCGCCGGCGCGGTGCTGCGCAACGAAGCCTGCCGTCGGCGTGAGCACGTAGGTCCAGTTGCGCCCGCCGAAGCTGGCCACCCGGCGCACCGCATACGCCGTGCCGGCGCTGCCGTCGAATGGGGCCGGCCGGCCGTCGAGCAGGCCGAAGAGGTGGCTGGCTTCGCTGGGCTCTTCGCCATCGAACACCTGCAGGTGCAGCCCGGGCATGAGTTCCGCGGCGACCGGCGCCAGCAGTTCGCGCAGCCGGAACGGCCCATCGGCCCAGCCCACCGGTGCCATGGCCCGCGGGTCCTGGTCCGGCGCTTGGGCCTGCGGCAGGTAGACCGGCAGGTACATCACGAAACCGGGCTCGGGCGGGCCGCCTGCGTCCTGTGCGAGCTGCAGCTTGCCCGTCAGCGCCAGCGCGCCGGAGGCCACGGACTGCTCGATCGCGGCACGGGCCGTGGGCACGGTCAGCACGTCCAGACCCAGCGCGCCGCGGTTGCCGGGCGTGGGCGGCTCCATGAACAGGATGGGCGCATAGGCTTCGCGCTGCCCGGGCGGGCGCAGCACCAGGCCGGATGCGTCGAAGGAGGCTGCCGCAGCGTTGCGCGGTGCCGCGGCACCGCTCAGGTGGGCGACGAAGCCCACGCCCTGCAGGCCCGGCGCGGTGCGCTGCAGCGCCAGCGAGGCCACGAAGGCCCGGAACTCGGCGGCATCGACCCCGTCCGAGCCCTCGAAGAAGCCCTTGACGCCGCGCAGCACGAGCTCGAACGCACGCAGCTGGGTCTGCACATTGGCCACGGCGCTGTCGGCCTCGTGGGACACCAGCGCGCGCAGTGCCAGTTCCGCATCGCTTTGGCGGTCCTGCAGGTACAGCCAGGGAACGAGCGCCAGCACCGCGCTGGTCAGCCCCGCCGCCAGCGCGGGACGCCACCACAGGGCAGTGCCGGCCACCGCGGCCTGCGGCGCGGTCCGGCGGTCGGGCACGGATGGGCTGGGTGTGGTCATGCTGCCTGCGCCCGAGCCCCTTTCCACGAAACGGGTGGGTCTGGCTACCGAGCAATCTGCATCATAAGTGATCGAATCGCATGAAACATACGTGCAAACCACGCGCAGTTTTTTGACGACAACAGTCAGTCCAGCGTGACACCGACGCGCCGGATCACCGCGGTCCAGGTCTGCAGGTCGCGGTCCACGATCTGCGCGAACTGCTCGGGTGTGGTGGTGGACGGATTCACGTACATCTCTTCGACGAAGCGACGTGCCAACGCCGGGTCGGCCTGCACGGCGTTGATGTCTTCGGAGAGCCTGCGCACGACGGCGTCCGGCGTGCGCGCCGGGGCGAACAGCCCCAACCAGTTGTAGCCGTCGAAGCCGGTCACGCCCGCCTCCTGCAGCGTCTGCACCTGGGGCATGTTGGGCAGGCGCACCGGGCCCGTCACGCCGATCACGCGCAGCTTGCCGGACTTGAAATGCGCGTCCGGGCTCAGCAGGTCGGCCACCGCCACATCGGCCTCCCCTGACAACAGCGCCTTGATGATGTCCGAACCGCCCTTGTAGGGCACGTGCAGCATGGGCGCGTCGTTGTCCACGCGCATCTTCTCGAGCAACAGGTGGGCCGTGGAACCCAGGCCCCAGGTCGCGAAGTTGATCTTGTTGGGCTGGGCGCGCGCCAGTGCGAGCAGTTGCGTGACGTTCTGCACCGGCAGGTCGGCCCGCACGAAGACCGGCAACTGCTGGCGGTTGAACTGGGTCACGGCGCGCAGGTCGCTGAAGGCGTAGGGTAGCTTTTTGCGCAGCGCGGGGTTCTGCACCACCAGCGTGATGTTGGCCAGCAGCGTGTAGCCGTCGGGCGCGGCCTTGGCCACATGGTCGCTGCCGATGATCGAGCTGGCGCCGGGCCGGTTGTCGACCACGACGGGCTGCTTCCAGCGCTTGCCCAGCTCGTCGCCGACCAGGCGCAGCACGGCGTCGTTGACCGTGCCGGGCGGGAACGGCAGCACGATGCGCACGGGCCGGTTGGGAAAGTCGCCGGCCTGGGCCTGCGCGCCGCTGCCGTGCAGCGCGGCCAGGCCGGCGCCGGCCGCCAGCAGCCGGCGCCGCGTGACATGGGGGAATGGGGTCTGCATGCTTGTCTCCTGTGTTGTGTGGTGTCGCGGCTCAGGCTGAGGCGGTCGCGCCACGCGAGCCGATCACGCCGTCGAACGCGCCGACCTCGATGCCCATGGCCTGCGAGAACGCGCGCTGCACGGCCTCGGGCTGGCCGGCCTGGAAGATGTAGGTCGTGTAGAACAGCTTCATGCGCGGGCTGGCCAGGATCTGCTCTGCGGTGTAGCCGTCCAGCGTCTGCGCGCGGTCCATCATGGGCAGCCGCACGCGCACGTTGCGCGCGGGGTCGCGGATCGTGCCCTTGGGCTCCGCGCCCGCGGCCGCGGCCTCCATCTCCTCGAAGAAGCGCCGACGGATCGCCACGATGCCGCGGTCGCTGGCGCCCAGATGCTCCTGCGTGCGGTCGGCGATCACGCCCTGCCCGACCCAGGCCAGGAAGTCCTGGTTCATCACGTGCGTGTCGATCCACTTGCCGTCGGCGTCGGTGAGTGGGCCGTACCAGGTCGGGATGCTGTCCTGCACATAGGGTTCGCGGCCGCGCGGCACGCGCGTGTACTTCCAGGTCACCGACAGCGTGTTCTCGTCGTCGATGGGCACGCGCCACTCGAAGTGCTCGCCCAGGAAGAAGCCGTTGGGCCACAGGCAGACGCGGCCGATGGTCCAGGCGTCGTCGTTCTCGTCGGTGTCTTCCTTGACGCGGCGGTAGACGAAGCCGTGCTCGAACTCGTCGAAATCGAGCTTCAGGTGCGTCGGTCCCAGCGCGGTGTCGCCCGTGCGCAGGCGCTTGCCCCAGTTCTCGTGCATCCACTCGAAGTGCACGGGGTCGATCGAGTTCTCCTGGCACTGGAACCAGTTGCACGGCACCTCGGAGATCACCACCTGGGCGAAACCGTTCGGCCAGGAGAAGGCCTCCCAGTCGGGCAGCAGCGGCGCGGGCTGCGGGCCCAGGTAGGCCCACAGCATGCCGCCCTTGGCTTCGACCGGATAGGCCTTGATGCGCACGCGCTCCTTGGCGTTGCGCTCGGGGAAGCAGGTGTCCTCGAAGGGCTGGCTCACGCACTGCCCGGTCTGGTTGAAGCACCAGCCGTGGTAGTTGCAGCGCAGGCCATGCTGCTCGACCATGCCGTAGGCCAGGTCGGCGCGGCGGTGCGCGCAGCGCCGGTCCACCAGGCCATAGACGCCGCTGAGGTCCTTGTAGAGCACCAGGTCCTCGCCGAGCAGGCGCACGGGCTTGGTGCTGCGCTGCTCGAACTCCGAGACGCCGGCGATCGGCATCCAGTAGCGGCGCAGCAGGTCGCCCATCGGGGTGCCCGGGCCGACCTGGGTCAGCAGGCGGTTCTTCTCTTCGCTCAACATCGTGGTCTCCTTTCCTCGTTCAAGCGCCCCAGACCGCGAAGGCCGCGCCCACGCCGGTGCCGGCGGGCGTGCGGTACAGGGGCTGGTAGTCGTGCCAGCGCAGCGGCAGGCCGCCGGCCGCACCGGCCGTGACGATCCAGTTCAGGATCTCGGACGATCCGGAGTTCAGCGCGCCGCGCGGGATGGCACCGAGCGCCTGCGCGTCGCCGCGCGCCATGGCATCGAGCACGCCGCGGTCCAGCACCTCGTCGACGACGAAGTGGCTGAGGCCACCGGACGCCACCACGGCCACGCGCAGGTCGGTCGTACTGCCTTCGATCACCTCGCGCAGGGCCCGGCCCAGCTTCCAGCAGCGCGCGGGGCTTGGCACGTTGGGGCCGTAGTAGGTGTTCAGCAGCACCGGCACCACCGGGATCACGCGGCCCTGGAACAAGCGCTTGACGATGAAGCCGTAGGCATGGCCGAAGCCTGCTGTCTTGGGATCGTCCACGCGCGCGCAGGCGGCCACGTCGAATTCCGCATCGATCAGCCCGCGGATCAGCTCCAGCGCGAACGCGCTGGCACCGGGCACCACATGCGTGTCGTCCATCAGGTAACCGCGCCCCATGGCCTTGACCCAGTCGGCCCCCTCCTCGTCGCCGAACTTGTCGCTCGTGACGATCTCCGCGCCGTGGAAGATCGCGATCGCCGGCTGGTTCGCCGGGCCGAACAGCTCGCGCTGGTCGTCGCCGACGATGACCACCACGTCCGGGCTGGCCTCGGCCAGCGCAGCGGCCAGCCGGTCCAGCGCGGCGTGGCATGCGCGCTCCTTGGCGGCCAGCATCTCGGGCGCGATCAGGTCCGCGCAGCGCGCGCCGAGTTCAGACAGCACCTGCTCGTAGCGCAGCAGCCGGCCGTCGCTCATGTTGAGCTGGGTGTTGGCGTAATCCACCGCGGCGCGGTGCTGCCATTGCTCGGCCGTGAGCGTCAGCAGCGGTGTGTGCGAGGCCCCGAGGCCCAGGACGATCTGCGCCATGCTTCAGGCGTCCTTGCGGAAGCGGCTGTACAGCTTGGTGCAGTTGCACTCGAAGACGTTGCGCCGGTCCTGCTCCGTCAGGAAGGGGATCGCCTCGATCACGGGCTTGAGGTCGTCGTAGGCGCGGCCGGTCCGGGGGTCGATCGCGCTACCGGTGCCCGGGTTCTCGGTGGCGAACAGCACGCGGTCGGCGCCGACCACCTTGAACAGCAGTTCCAGCGCGTCCTGGTCGTAGGTGGTGGTGTCGAAGTGCAGGCGCTTCAACTGGTCGTCGAAGAAGGCGCCGCCCTTGCGCACGCTCCAGGCCCTGAAACGCCCCATGTGGTAGGGGATCGCGCCGCCGCCGTGCGGCACGATGAGCTTGAGCGCAGGGAACTTCTCGAACACCGTCGACTGCATGAGCGAGACGATGGCGATGCTCTCCTCGTTGATGAACTTGAGCGTGTAGCTCTCGCGCGGCTGGCAGCTGCCCGCCGAGTGGACGAGCGCCGGGATGTCGAGCGCGCAGAGCTTCTCGTACAGCGGGTACCAGAACGGATCGCCCAGGCCGGGCGGCGGTGCGCCGTCGCCCTCGGTCGGGTCGGGGTTCAGCAGGCAGCCGATGAAGCCCTGTTCCTTGACGCGGAACTCCAGCTCGGCGAGGCAGCTCTCCGGGCTCTCGTCGCGGTACTGCGGCAGGCCGGCCACGCCGCGAAAGCGCGTGGGGAACATCTGCACCGTGCGGTGGACCAGGTCGTTCATGTGCTGGGTCCACAGCGCGGTGACCTTGGCCGGCTTGACCGAGTGCATCTGCATGTAGGGGCGCGGCGACAGGAACTGGATGTCCGTGCCGACCTTGTCCATGATGTCCACGATGCTCTGGCCGGCCGTGCGCACGGCCTCGTCGGTCAGCTTGGGCGCGGCCGCCGGGTTGGCCCGGCTGGCCACGAGTTCGGCCATGTACTTGTAGCTCTCGGGCGGTACGACCACGTGGGCGTGGGAGTCGATGATCATGCGGAGGGTCTCCTTGGGTGGATGGGGGTCAGAGGTCGAGCAACAGCGCGGGGCCGGTGCAGCGGGATACACAGACGAGCATGCGGTCCTGCGGCGGGTCCTTGCGGCCTGCGAGCACGGGGTCGCGGTGGTCCGGGGTGCCGGACAGCACGCGCGTCTCGCAGGTGCCGCACAGGCCTTCGCGGCAGGAGTGGTCCACATCGATGCCGCCGTCCAGCAGCACCTCGAGGATGGTCTTGTCGGCCGGGATGTCGAAGCGGCGGTTCCTGCGTTTCAGCTGCACGCTGAAGCTGCCGGCCGGCGCCTCGGCCGCGGCGGCCGGTGCGGGGGCGCTGAACCACTCGACGTGCACGCGCGCGTCCGGCAAGCCCTGCGTGGCACGGCCGAAGGCCTCCAGCATGGGCACGGGGCCGCAGCAGTAGAAGTGGGCGCCCTGCGGCGCCTCGCGCACGAGCGCCGCGAGATCCAGCCGGGCCGCGCCGGGCAGGCCGTCCACGACCGTCACCACGCGGCCCTGGCCGCCGGGCGGCGCGAGCGCCTGGAGTTCCTCGGCGAAGGCGGCGCGGCACGGCGAGCGCACGCAGTGGTAAAGCGTCCACGGCCGGCCCAGCCGCGCGAGCCGGCGCGCCATGGCCAGCATGGGCGTGATGCCGATGCCGCCGGCCACCAGCAAGCTTAGCGGCGCGGCCTCGTCGAGTGCGAAGTTGTTGCGCGGCATGCCGATGCGCAGCAAGGCACCGGCACGCACCCCGTCGTGCAGCGCCACCGACCCGCCGCGGCTGGCCACGTCGCGGCCCACGCCGATCACGTAGCGCTGCCGCTCCTCGGGGTCGTTGCAGAGCGAGTACTGGCGCAGCAGCGGCCCGGCGGCCGTGGGAATCGCCACGTCGATGTGGCTTCCGGCCGTGAAGGCCGGCAGCAGGCCGCCGCCTTCGGCGCACAACTCGAAGGACAGCACGTCCAGCGCCTCGGCGCGCACGGCCTGCACGCGCACCGACAGGGGGATGGGTTCGGCGGCCATCAGAAGTTGTAGACCTCGAGCGTGCGCTCGCCGGCCCGGATGCGTTGCACGATGCCGGCCTCCTTGGCCTCGCGCGCCTGCGCCGCCTGCACCACCTCGGCCGCACGCGCGCGCGGCAGCGCGACCACGCCGTCGGTGTCGCCGACGACGAGGTCGCCCGGTTGCACCACGAGGTCATCGAACAGCACGGGATGGTTGATCCAGCCCCGCGCGCCGAAGTCCTTGCCTGTGCCGCGGATGCTGAGGCCGCGCGCGAACACAGGGAAGCCGAAGTCGGCCAGCACCGCGCCGTCGCGCACGCAGCCGTCGATGACGAGCCCGCCGAGCTGGCGCGCCTGGGCCGCGGCCGACATGATCTCGCCCCAGTAGCCGAAGTCGTGCGCGCCGCTGACATGCACGACCAGCACGTCGCCGGGCTCGGCCACGTACAGCGCGCGGTGCAGCCAGAGGTTGTCGCCGCCGGGCGACTGCACGGTGACGGCCGGCCCGCAGACGCGGAAGGCGGGCGCCACCGGCTTGATGGAAGAAGGCAGCACGCCGATGCGGCCGCCGGCCTCGTGCAACGTGGCGGCCGGCAGCGCGCGCGCGGCGGCCACGGTGGCGGCGTCCACGCGTTCGATGCTGTCGCGGATGGTCGGGCCGGCTGGCGGAGGCAGTCCGTTGCTCACTTCGCCTCCCGCGTCTGCAGTTGGTGGTAGCCGTGCTGTACGCGCGCCTCGCGCAGGCCCCTCCCGGCGCGCACGGATGCGCGGATCGCGTCTTCGGCATGCTGGATCGCCTCTGCCGTCGCGAGCACCTGGTCTTCGTGGGCCTTCGGGATGACGACCACGCCATCGGCGTCGCCGCGCACCAGGTCGCCCGGACACACGCGCACGTCGCCGATGTTCACCGGCACGCCGGTGGCTTCGACCTGCACACGGTCCTTGCCCGTGCGCATCCAGTGGCCACGGCTGTAGATCGGGTAGCCGAGCTGCAGGCTCAGCGCCACGTCACGGTTGATGCCGTCGATCACCGTGCCGGCGATGCCCTTGGCGTGCGCCACCTCGGTCAGGATGTCGCCCCAAACGGTGGCGTTGTCGCGCCCGCCGTTGTCCAGCACGATGACGCTGCCGGGCGCCACGTCGTCGATGTAGTCGCCCACGGTGCCGGCCGGCACACCGGCTGGGCCGTACAGCAGCGTCCAGGCACGGCCGGTCATGCGCGAATCGGTGCTGCGCGGCTGGATGCGGTAGCACTGGCCGTTCAGTCCGTGCTTGTCCAGCGCATCGCTGAGGGTGGCGGTGTCCAGTCGCGCGGCGCGCGCGACATTCGGGTCTGTCATGGTGTTCCTCGGGTAGAGCGCGTTCAGCGCAGCATGTGTTCGTAGTCGGCGCCCATGACCTGGCTCACGGGCAGGCCGGCCATCAGCGCGCGGGCCATGGCGGCTTCGCGGCCGGCGATGGCTTCGGCGGCGTCCAGCACGCGGGCGATGTCCTGCGCGCGCACGAAGACCACGCCGCTCGCGTCGGCGATGGCGTAGTCGCCGGGGTGGACGGCAATCTCGCCTACCGTGACGGGCTCGTTGGTGAAGGCCTCGGCCACGCGCCCGCGGGCGGTGCGGGCCGTGAGGCTGCGGCAATAGACGGGGAAGTCGTAGCTGCGCGCCTCGTCGATGTCGCGCACCGGGCCGTCGGCGATCACACCCGCCACGCCGCGCACCTTGGCAGCGAGCGACAGGATGCCGCCCCAGGAGCCGGCGTCCAAGCCGGTGCGCTGCTCCACGACAACGATGTCGCCGGGCTGCGCGGCCTCGATGGCCGTGGTGCCGAGGTGGCGCGGCGGGCCGGACACGGTCGGCGCCTGGTCCTTGGGCACGAGCTTGTAGGTCACGACGCGCCCGGCGATGCGGCGCGTGCTGGCGCGCTGATCCAGTCCGCTGACACCGCCGACGAGGCCAAGCTTGTCCATGGCGTCGGAGACGGCGCAGCAGTCCAGGCGGGCGAGGCGTTTGACGAAGTCGTCTGCCATGTCAACGTTCCTGGACGACGGCCATGGCTTCGAGCTGCACGAGCATGGTGCCGGGCAGGTCGACAACCTGGGTATGGCGCGCAGGCCGGTCGTGCGGCTCGGGGAAACACTGGAGCCATTCGGCGTTGATGGCCTCGCGCTGGCTGTTGTCCTTCACGAACACGGTGATCCGCACCACGTCGTCCAGCGTGGCGCCGCCGTTGGCCAGCACGGTGCGCAGGTTCTGGAACAGGAAGCGGGCCTGGGACGGACCGTCGGCCGGCAGCTGGTCGGTGGCCGGGTCCTTGCCCAGCACGCCGGAGGTCATGAGGATGTTGCCGACGCGCGCCGCCATGGGGATGGGCGCGGCGCCGTGGGTCACGCCTTCGACCTCGATCGAGCGTGGGCGGCGGGGGGTGGGATGGGTCATGGGTTCTCCTTGAGGGTCAGTGGGCCAGGCCCAGGTGGCGTTCGATCAGCGCGGAGTCGGCCAGCAGCGCGGCGCTGGGGCCGGTGTGGACCACGGCGCCGTGGTCGATCACGATGCAGCGCTCGGAATGCGCGAGCGCGAGTTCGTACTTCTGCTCGACGAGCACGATGCCCATGCCGCCCGTGGCACGCATGCGGTCGATGGCGGCCAGCATCTCCTCGACCACGATGGGCGCCAGGCCTTCGACCGGCTCGTCCAGCAGCAGCACGCGCGGGTTGGTCATGAGCGCGCGGCCCAGCGCCAGCATCTGCTGCTCGCCGCCCGAGAGCTGGTCGCCGTGGTGCCGGTGGCGCTCGGCCAGGCGCGGAAAGAGTCCGTAGACGCGCGCCAGCGTCCATTCGCCGGGCCGCGCGACCACGCGCAGGTTGTCCTCGACCGTGAGCGATGGAAACACCTCGCGCTGCTGCGGCACCCAGGCGATGCCGGCGCGGTTGCGCCGGTGCGGCGCGAGGCCGTGCACGGGCGCGCCGTCCAGCAGGATTTCGCCGCCGTGGTGGTCGGTCAGGCCCATGATGGTTTCCACGAGCGTGGTCTTGCCCACGCCGTTGCGGCCGACGACGACCAGCGTTTCGCCGGCGCGCAGGCGCAGGTCCAGGCCGTGCAGTACGCGCGAGGGGCCGTAGCCGGCCTGCAGTTGGCACAGTTCGAGCAACACCGTGGCTACCCTCCGAGATAGGCTTTGCGCACGCCGGCATCGGCGCGGATCTGGTCGGGCGTGCCCTGGGCCAGCAGGCTGCCGCCGGCCAGCACGCTCACGCGCTGCGCGTAGCGGAAGACGATGTTCATGTCGTGCTCGATGAACAGCAGCGTCGTGCCTTCGGTCAGGCTGGCCAGGCGCTCGAACAGCGCATGGCCCTGCGTGGTCGACAGGCCGGCCGCCGGCTCGTCGAGCAGCAGCACGCGCGGCCGCAGCGCATAGGCCAGCAGCACCTCGAGCAGGCGCTGCTGGCCGTAGGCCAACTCCTGGGTGGGCAGCAGCGCGTCGTCGGCCAGGCCGAAGCGCTCCAGCAGCGCCGCAGCCTCGTCGATCTGCGCTGCGCAATGCCGCAGCGCGCGCAGCGAGGGCCGCGCCCGCCGGTCGCGCTGGCACAGCGCCAGCACCACGGACTCCAGCGGCGTCAGCGAGGGGAACAGCTGGTTGATCTGGAAGGTGCGCACGATGCCGGCGGCCACGCGCTCACCGGCGCTGGACCGCGTCACGTCGCGGCCGTCCAGCAGCACTTGTCCCTCGGTCGGCCGCAGCAGCCCGGTGAGCACGGCCACGAAGGTGCTCTTGCCCGCGCCGTTGGGGCCGATCACGGCATGGCGCTCGCCGCGCGCAAGCGCGAAGTCCAGCCTCGAGAACACGCGCAGCCCGCCGAAGGCCATGCCCAGGCCGCGCGTGGCCAGCACCACGTCGTTCATCGCACCACCTCCGGCGCTGGCAGCGCCCTGCCCTTGCCATGCCGCAGCCAGGCCGCGCGCAGGCTGGGCAGGATGCCCTTGCGGAAGAAGGCCACGATCAGCACGAGCACGAGGCCGATCCAGAAGTACCAGTAGACCGGGTTCAGCGCCGCGAGCAGGTCGCGCAGCACCAGGAACACCAGCGCGCCCGCAAAGCCGCCGTAGAGCATGGCCGCGCCGCCGATCACGAGCACGACCAGCAGGTCGGCCGAGCGCTGGAACGACAGCACCTCGGGCGCGACGAACTGCGTGGTCTGCGTGAGCAGCGCGCCAGCCACGCCGGCCAGCGCGGCCGAGATGCCGAATGCCCAGGTCAGGTCGCCGGCCACGGGCGCGCCCAGCATGGCCATGCGGCGCGCGTTGTCGCGTGCGCCCAGCAGGGCCAGGCCCCAGGCCGACTGCAGCAGCGCGCGCACCAGCAGGAACAGCACGAACACCACGGCCAGCACATAGACATAGCCGGTGCGGCCGAACATGTCGAAACGGAACAGGCCCAGCACCGGTGCGATGGCGATGCCCTGCAAGCCGTCGTCGCCGCCCGTGAGTTCGGTGGACCGGTGCACGAAGTCGTACAGCAGCAGGTTCAGCCCCAGCGTGACCATGAGCAGGCCCACGCCGTGCAGCCCGCGCACGATGCGGCCCGTGGCCAGGCCCACGAGGCCGGCCATGAGGGCGGCCAGCATCAGGCCCGAGATCGGTTCGGTCCAGCCGAACTTGCCGAGGTAGCCCGCGGTGTAGGCACCGATGCCGAAGAAGGCGGCATGGCCCAGCGAGGGAATGCCGCGGTAACCCAGCAGCAAGTCCAGCGACAGCGCGAACAGGCCCCAGATGAGCACCTGGGTCAGCAGCGCGAGGTTGGCGCCCGGCACGAAGAAGGCGACGGCCCAGCAGAGCCAGAAGGCGGTTTCCCAGCCGCTCCAGCGCGCGCGGGCGCGAAAGAAGTTCTGTGACATTTCAGTTCACCAAGGCGCTGCACGCCGGTAGCAGTCCGCGACACCGGGTGACAGGCAGTTGGTCGAAAGGCCGCGGAGCAGGCCATGCCAACAGACGCCGCGGAACGGGCTCCGCCCGGCCGCTGGCGGCGCCCCTGGAGGGGGATGGGATGGCTACACGCAGTGAGCCAGCCAAACGGGGTGGTCTCATATGCGCACCTTGCGGCCCAGCAGGCCCTCGGGCCGCCAGAGCATGACGGCCACCGTCACGAGGTAGATGACCGAGCCGCCCGCAGCCGGCAGGTAGTACTTGCTCGCCACGTCGGCCACGCCCAGGCCCAGCGCGGCCGCGAGCGAGCCCAGCACGGTGCCCATGCCGCCGACCGAGACCACGATCAGCATGTAGACGAGGTAGCGGAACGGGAAGTTCGGGTCCAGCCCGAGCAGGCTGGCCGACAGCGCGCCGCCCAGGCCCGCGAGGCCGCCGCCGATGGCGAAAGTCAGCGCGAAGACGCGCTGCGTGTCCAGCCCGCAGGCCGAAGCGGCGCGCCGGTTGTCCACGCAGGCACGCACCATGGCGCCAAAGCGCGTGCGCTCCAGGCCCAGGTAGATCGCCAGCGTCAGCAGCGCACCCACGGCCAGGAGGAACAGCCGGTAGCGCTCGAGTTCCAGGCCCAGCACTGCGGCGCGGCCGCCGAGCCAGGCCGGCACCTCGACCGGCTTGAAGGCCGGGCCCCAGACATAGGCCGCGGCCGAGACCGACATGAAGACCAGGCCGATGGTCAGCAGCACCTGCGTGAGGTCGTCGCTGCCGTAGAAGTGGCGCAGCACCAGCCGTTCCAGCACCGCCGAGAACAACGCGGTGGCCGCGAAGGCCAGCGGCAGCGTGGCCAGGAAGGGCCAGTGCAGCGCCTCCATCGCGCTGGCGGCCACGTAGCCGCCCAGCATGCACAGGCTCACATGCGCCAGGTTGACGAAGCGCATCATGCCCATGGTGACGGACAGGCCCACGGCCATGACGAACAGCAAGATGCCGTACGCCAGCCCGTTGAACAGGGTGGTGAGAAGAATCATCGGAGGCTGCCGCGCGCGGGCGCGGCGGGGGATTGGTGGCTGGAACCGGCTTACCTGGCCGGCACGTTGGGGACCACGTCGAACTCGACGTTCTGCAACACCCCGTTGACGCGCTCGACGCGACGGATGTAGGTGTTCTGCACGATGTCGCCGGTCGCCTTGTCGATCGAGACCGGGCCGCGCGGGCTCTCGAAGGCCATGCCGCGCGCGTGGGCCATGAACTTGTCGGGGTCGAACTTCGCGCCGCGCTGCGCTTCCAGCGCGCTGTACAGGATGTGCATGGCGTCCCACATCACCGGGTGGTAGAGCGAGAGCCGCGGCGTCTTGCCCACGGCCTTGTCGTAGGCGGCGGCAAACTGGCGGTTCAACGCCGAATCGTGCAGCGGCGAGTAGTTGCCGGCCGTGATGGCGCCCAGCGCAGCGTCGCCGGCGGCGTCGAGCGTGGTCTCGTCGGTCACGTCCGAGGTGCCCAGCAGCTTCATCCTGCCGTCCTTGAGGCCGGCGTCGGCATAGGCCTTGAGGAACTGCAGCGAGAGCTCGCCGATGGGCATGAAGACGAAGACCGCATCGGCGTTGGCGTCCTTCAGGCGCTGCATGTAGCCCGAGAACTCGGGGTTGCGCACCGGCACCTTGATGGTGGCGGCGATGCTGCCGCCGGCGTCCGTGAAGGTCTTGGAGAACGTTGCCTCGGCATCCTGGCCGGGGCCGTAGTCGGCGACCATGACGGCCACCTTCTTGATGCCGTTCTTCGCGGCCCACTGCGCCATGGGCCGCACCACCTGCGGCACGGAGAAGAAGGTGCGCAGGTAGTACGGCGACTTCTCGCCGACGATGCCCTGCGTGGCCGCGCCCGTGATGAGGGCCGGCACCCTGGCCTCGGTCACCAGCGGCGCCACGGCCAGCACGTTGGGCGTGAAGTCCGGGCCGATCAGGATCTGCACCTTCTCGCGCACGATGAGTTCCTGCGCCAGCCGGCGCGCGACCTCGGGGTTGGGGCCGGTGCTGTCGCGCCGCACGAACTCCAGCTTGCGCCCGCCGGCCTCGCTGCCGTGCCGGGCCTGGTAGAGCTTGATGATGTTGTCGGTGGACTGGCCGGCCAGGGCGCTGACGCCCGAATAGCTCATCAGCACGCCGATCCTGAGCGTCTCCTGCGCCTGGGCCGCGGCGGCCAGCGCCCCGGCCAGCAGCAGGCCCGCCACGCGGGTCCATGGTCTACGCATCCTTGTCTCCTTCCGCCTCTGCGAGGTCTGTCGTGGGATGGACTCGAACGCCAGCGGCCACCCGCAATCGCATTCAATTGCGTTAGATCATATTGAATTCAATTTTGAATGGGATTGGGGTTCCCCCTAGTGTCCAGGGGCGCTAGCATCGGCCCTGACCACCCGGCCATCCGGCACCGGGACGCCTTGCCACCCCGCCATGAACGACACCGCGACGACCCCGAAGACCACCCCCGAGAAGGCCCGCGGAGCCATGGCGCGCACGCTGCAGCAGCTCAAGGCCATGATCGTCAACGGCGAACTGAGCCCGGGCGAGCAGATCCGCCAGGAGGAAATGGCCGAGCAGCTGGAGGTGAGCCGCGTACCGCTGCGCGAGGCCATGAACGTGCTGGCCGACCAGGGCCTGCTGGTGCACCGGCGCAATCAGGGCTACTTCGTGACCAAGCGCGCGCCGGGCGAGCACGCGCAGATCCGCCGCATGCTGCATCTGCTGGAGAACGAGCTCATGAGCACGATCCGCTGGCCCGACGAGGACCAGCTGGCCATGCTGCGCCAGCTCAACGAGGGCATGCGCAGGAGCGCTGCAGCCGGCGACGTGCGCAGCCTGATCGAGCTGAACCGGCAGTTCCACTTCCGCATGTTCAGCCTGTCGCCGAACAACCTGATCCTGGAAGAGGTGCGGCGGCTGTGGGCCATGGCCGAGCCGCTGATGTGGAACAAGTACGAGCGCGCCGACGACCGCGCGCGCACGCTGGACGAGCACGCCCGGCTGCTCGACGCGCTGGCCGCGCGCGACCGCGCACGCGCCGTCGCCGAGATGGAGAAGCACCGCTACAGCGCCGAGGCCGGCGTGCCGATCGAGCTGCCCGGTGCCGGGCCGGACCTGCCGGCCCGCGCGCGGGTTCAGCCAGCCTCGTAGAGCCGGCGCAGTTCGCGCTTGAGCAGCTTGCCGCTGGGGTTCTTGGGCAGCGCGTCGACGAAGTGCACGCGCTTGGGCACCTTGAAGTGCGCCAGCCGCGCGGAGGCCGCCGCGATCAGGCCCGCTTCGTCCAGTTCGCTGCCCGGGCGGCGCACGACCACGGCCGTCACGGCCTCGATCCACTTCGGGTCGGACAGGCCGATCACGGCAACCTCGGACACGCCCTCGATGGTGTAGAGCACCTCCTCCACCTCGCGGCTGGCCACGTTCTCGCCGCCGGTCTTGATCATGTCCTTCTTGCGGTCCACCACGGTGAGGTAGCCCTCTTCGTCGAGCACGCCGAGGTCGCCGCTGTGGAACCAGCCGCCCTCGAAGGCGGCGGCCGTGCGCTCGGGGTCGCGGTAGTAGCCGCTGAGCAGCTGCGGCGAGCGGTGCACGATCTCGCCGACCTGGCCGACCGCCACGTCCTGCATGGCGTCGTCGACCACGCGCGTCTCCACGTTCAGCGTGGCGCGGCCGGCCGAGCCGGCCTTGCGCAGCTGGTCCTCGGGCGACAGCACCGTGGCCACAGGCGCGATCTCGGTCTGGCCGTACAGGTTCCACAGCCGCGTGCCGGGCAGGCGGCGCAGGATCTCCTTGAGCACCTCCACCGGCATGATGGACGCGCCGTAGTAGCCCTTGGCCAGCGCCGACAGGTCGGTGGCATCGAACTGCGGCGCGCGCAGCAGGCCGATCCAGACCGTGGGCGGCGCGAAGAACGAGGTGATGCGCTCGCGCGCCATCAGCGCGAGCAGGTTGTCGGGCGTGGGCTTGCCCGTGATCACGTTGGTCGCGCCCACGTAGATGCAGGGGCCCAGGAACACGTCGAGCTGGGCGCAGTGGTACAGCGGCAGCGCATGCAGCACGCGGTCGCCCTGGGCGATCTCGGCGTCCACGAGGCAGCTCACGTACTCGGCGATCACGGCCGCGTGCGTGAGCATCGCGCCCTTGGGCCGCGACTCGGTGCCGCTGGTGTAGATGATCTGGGCCAGCGCATCGGGCTCCAGCGCCGGCTCCACCAGGGCCGCGGCGTCGGCCAGCAGCGCATCGAACGGCAGCAGGCCCGGCACGGCGTCGGACGCGTCCTCGGCCGGCAGCCAGACCCGGTGGCGCACGGCCGTGCCCTCGGCGGCCTGCAGCGCGACCGCGGCCGAGGCCGTGTCCACGCACAGCACGCTGGCGCCGGCATGGTCCAGGATGTAGCGCACCTCCTCGGCGTTCAGCATGAAGTTGACGGGCACCAGCACCGCGCCCAGCCGCGCCACCGCGTAGCGCAGCGCGGCGAAGGCGTGCGAGTTGCGCGAGACCACCGCGATGCGGTCGCCCGTGGCCACGCCCAGGCCGGCCAGACCGGCGGCCAGGTGGCTGCAAACGTCGTCGAACTGCGCATAAGTCCACGCCACCGCGCCGCAGCGGATGGCGGTGCGCTCGGGGTAGCGCCGGCGCGTGCGCCGCAACAGGTCGGCGATCGTGTGGCGGCGTGGGGAAATGGCGGGCATCGGCATGGGTCTCCTCGGAATGTGGGCGCCTGGGGCACCCGGTTTGAAAATCGGATGCTATTTTGAATTCAATTTCGCACGGCGGGCGCGCTCGACGGGTCCCCCGTAAGATCATCCGATGAGCACTACCCCTCTCGAGGTCCTGCCGCGCGACCTCTCAGCCTACCGCCAGGGCAACACCGGCGTCGACTACGTGCACCGCTTCGACTCGGGCAAGCCCGGCCCGCACGTGCTCATCAACGCGCTCACGCACGGCAACGAGATCTGCGGCATGGTGGCCGCCACGCACTTGCTGGACACCGGCGTGCGGCCGAAGATCGGCACGCTGACGGTGAGCTTCGCCAACGTGGCGGCCTATGAGAGCTTCGACATCGAGCGCCCTTTCGACAGCCGCCAGCTCGTGCACAACATGAACCGCATCTGGTCCAGCGACTGGCTGGACGGCGCCGAAGACAGCCCCGAGCTGCAGCGGGCCCGCGCGCTGCGCGGCGTGGTCGAGGCGGCCGACCACATCCTGGACATCCACTCCACGAGCCAGGCCGTGCCGCCGTTCTGGGTCTATCCGTCCTTCTCGCGCAATGCCGCCGTGGCGCTGGCCATCGGCTGTCCGGCCCTGCACCTGGTCATGCCGCGCGGCCTGGGCTCGGGCACGCCGCTGATCCAGTACGGCCCGCACGGCAGCGAAGGCCCGGGACCCGGCGTTGCGCTGGTGGCCGAATGCGGCCAGCACTTCCAGCAGGCCTCGTCCGACCTGGCAACCGCCGTGACGCTGGACTTCCTCGCGCATTTCGGCCTGGTCGATGCACCGGCCACGGCGCCGGCGCAGCCGCAGCTGCGCTTCGAGCTGCTGGAGACGCACCTGGTGCGCACCACCGACTTCCATTTCACGCGGCCACTGATCGGGCTGGAGAGCTTCGCGCAAGGCGAACTCATCGCCACCGACGGGCCGCACGCCATCGTCGCGCCCTGCAACGACTGCACGGTCTTCATGCCCACGCGCGAGCCCATCGTGGGGCGCGAGGCGGTCTACCTGACCAAGCCGCTGGACTGACGCGGCTAGCCAGCCAGGCCGACGAACAGGTTCTGCACGTCGTCGTTGGCGTCGATGGCGGCCAGGAAGGCCTCGACCTCTTCGAGCTCCGCGGCCGACAGGCTGGCCGGATCGATCGGGTTCTTGGCCTTGTAGCCGAGCTTGGCCGACAGCACCGTGAAGCCCTGGGCCGGCAGTGCGCGGCTGACCAGGTCCAGGTCGCCCGGGTCGGTCAGGAACAGCGTACTGCCCTCCTCGTGGCCCGGCTCGAAGTCCTGTGCACCAGCCTCGATGGCGGCCAGCTCGGGGTCGGCGCCGGGGGTGGCCGGTTCGGCCTCGACCATGCCCACATGGTCGAAGTCCCAGGACACCGAGCCCGAGGTGCCGAGCTGGCCCTTGCGGAACAGCACGCGCATCTCGGGCGCGGTGCGGTTCACGTTGTCGGTCAGGCACTCGACCATCACAGGCACGCGGTGCGGCGCGAAACCTTCATAGATCACATGGTCGAAGTGCACGGCCTCGCCGGTCAGGCCCGCGCCCTTCTTGATCGCACGGTCCAGCGTGTCCTTGGGCATGGAGGCCTTGCGCGCCTGCTCCACCACCAGCCGCAGCTTGGAATTGCCGGCCGGGTCGGCGCCGGCGCGTGCGGCCAGCATGATGTCCTTGGCGAGCTTGCTGAACAGCTTGCCCTTGGCGTTGGCGACGAGCTCCTTGCCCTTCGATTTCCACTGTGCGCCCATGTCGCATCTCCTTCAGGTTGGCGCATGCCGGCCTGACGCGGCATGCGAAAGCCCGCTATTAGGCCATGACCGGGGCCTCGTCCGGCTTTCAGCCCCGTTTCAGTTTCGCGCGGGCGGCCTCGGGATAATCCCTTGCAACGAGGACACCCCATGCGACTGCTTCTGGTCGAAGACGACACCATGATCGGCGAGACCGTGCTCGACCTGCTGCGGGCCGAGCACTTCGCCGTGGACTGGGTGCGCGACGGCGAGATGGCCGACACCGCGCTCAAGGCCGAGCGCTACGACCTCGTGCTGCTGGACCTGGGCCTGCCCCGGCGCGACGGCCTGGAGGTGCTGCGCGCGCTGCGTGCGCGCCAGGACACGGTGCCGGTGCTGATCGTGACCGCGCGCGACGCCGTGGCCGAGCGCGTGGCCGGCCTGAACGCCGGTGCCGACGACTACGTGCTCAAGCCCTACGATCTGGACGAACTGCTGGCCCGCATCCACGCGCTGATCCGCCGCGCCCACGGCCGCGCCGACCCCGTGGTGCGCTACCAGGACGTGGCGCTCAACCTGGTCACGCGCGAGGCCAGCAAGGCCGGCGAGCCCATCGTGCTGTCGGCGCGCGAATGGGCCGTGCTGGAGACGCTGATGGCCCGGCCCGGCGTGGTGTTCTCGCGCGCGCAACTCGAGGAAAAGCTCTACGGCTGGAAGGACGACATCAGCTCCAACGCGGTGGAGGTCTACGTCCACGGCCTGCGCAAGAAACTCGGGGCCGGCCTGATCCAGAACGTGCGCGGGCTGGGCTACCTGATGCCCAAGGAATGAACACCGCACGCCATTCGCTCCAACGCCGGCTGCTGGCCACCGTGATGACCGTCATCGTGCTGGCCGCCGCCGTGCTGGCCGGCACGGCCTGGCGCAGCGCGCTGCGCCAGGCCGACGAGATGTTCGACTACCACCTGCAGCAGATGGCCCACGCGCTGCGCGGCGGCCTGCCGCTGGCGCCGCCCGCGCAGGACGTGGACGGCAGTGACGAATACCTGGTGCAGATCTGGGGCCCGGACGGCGTGCAGCTGTTCCGCTCCGTGCCCACGCCCTTGCCGCCGCGTGCGGTGCTGGGTTTCTCCGACGCGCGGCTCGATGGCGTGCACTACCGCGTCTACAGCGTGCAGAGCCCCTACCAGACCGTCCAGATCGCCCAGAACCTGGACGCGCGCCAGGCCCGCGCGCGCGCGCTGGCCCTGCGCGCCACGCTGCCGATGGCGCTGATGGCGCCGCCGCTGATGCTGCTGGCCTGGTGGGGCATCCGCCGTTCGCTGGCGCCGCTGGCGCGCACGCGCGCCGAGGTCGCGGTGCGCGCGGCCGACGACCTCTCGCCGCTGCAGGGCACCGGCCTGCCCGACGAGGTGCTGCCGCTGGTGGACGAGATCAACGCGCTGTTCGGCCGGCTCGACCAGGCCTTCGCGGCGCAGCGGGCCTTCGTGGCCAATGCCGCGCACGAGCTGCGCTCGCCGCTGGCCGCGCTCAAGCTGCAGGCCCAGGCCGTGGAGCGCGCCGCCGACGACAGTGCCCGCGCCACCGCGCTGGCACGGCTGCAGCTGGGCATCGACCGCGCGATCCGGCTCATGCAGCAGCTGCTGCTGCTGGCGCGCCAGGAGGCCGCCGTGCAGGACGGCGCCCTGTTGCCGCCGCTGGCCCTGGCGCCGCTGGCGCGCCAGGCTGTGACGGACGCCCTGCCGCAGGCCCAGGCGCGCGGCATCGACCTGGGCCTGGAGACCGAGGGCGACGAGGCCACGCAGCCCACCGTGCGCGGCGACGCCGACGCGCTGGCCATCCTGCTGCGCAATCTGCTGGACAACGCCATCAAGTACACCCCCGAGGGCGGCCGCATCGACCTGGTGCTGGGCCCGCACGGCGTGGCCGTGCACGACAGCGGCCCCGGCATCGCGCCGGCCGAGCGCGCCCGCGTGTTCGAGCGCTTCTACCGCAGCCCCGATGCGGCGGCCGGCGGCAGCGGGCTGGGCCTGACCATCGCCCAGGCCATCGCCGAGCGCCACGGTGCGACACTGCGGCTGGACTCCTCCCCGCGCCTGGGCGGCCTGGCCGCCACGCTGCGCTTCGCGCCCGACCCCACCCCTGCATGACCGATACCGCTGCCGCGCCCCTGCCCTACGCCAACATCCGCATCGTCGAGTTCACCCACATGGTCATGGGGCCGACCTGCGGCATGCTGCTGGGCGACCTGGGCGCCGAGGTCATCAAGGTCGAGCCGCTGGAGGGCGACAACACGCGCCGGCTGCTTGGCGCGGGCGCCGGCTTCTTCCCTGCCTTCAACCGCAACAAGAAGAGCATCGCGCTGGACTTGAAGCAGCCCGAAGGCCGCGAGGCTGCGCTGCGCCTGGTGGCCACGGCCGACATCGTGAGCGAGAACTTCAAGCCCGGCACCATGGCCAAGCTCGGACTGGACTACGCCAGCGTGAAGAAGCTCAACCCGGGCGTGGTCTACGTGAGCCACAAGGGCTTCCTGCCCGGCCCCTATGCGCAGCGCACGGCGCTGGACGAGGTGGTTCAGATGATGGGCGGCCTGGCCTACATGACCGGCCGCAGCGGCGACCCGCTGCGCGCGGGCAGCAGCGTCAACGACATCATGGGCGGCATGTTCGGCGCCATCGGCGCCATGGCCGCGCTGCGCCAGCGCGAGCAGACCGGCCAGGGCTGCGAGGTGCAGTCCGCGCTGTTCGAGAACAACGTGTTCCTGGTCATGCAGCACATGATGCAGTTCGCCGCCACCGGCCGCGCGGCCGACCCCATGCCCAGCCGCATCTCGGCCTGGGCCGTGTACGACGTGTTCACGGTCAAGGACGGCGCGCAGATCTTCCTGGCCGTCGTCAGCGACAAGCAGTGGACGGTGTTCTGCCAGGCCTTCGGCCTGTCCGAGCTGCTGGCCGATCCGCGCCTGGCCAGCAACAACGACCGCGTGCTGGCGCGCGACTGGCTGATGCCCATCCTGCGCACGCATCTGGCCGGCCACAGCGCGGCCGAACTGGCGGCAGTGTTCGAGGCCCACGAACTGCCGTTCGCGCCGATCACCAAGCCGCAGGAGCTGTTCGACGATCCGCACCTGAACGCCAGCGGTGGTTTCGGCGAATTGCGCATGAACGACGGCCAGATGGCCAAGGTGCCGCTGCTGCCGCTCACGCTGGACGGGCAGCGGCCCGGCATCCGGCTGCAGCCGCCGGCCATCGGCGAGCATGGCGAGGCGCTGCTGCGCGAACTGGGCTACGGCGAAGCCGAGATCGCGGACCTGCGCGCGCGCCGCATCACGGCGGGCTGACGAACGCGCCCTGGCGCACCACGACGAAGTGCAGCGGCCGCCTGCTGTCGCCGAAGCGGTCGATGGCGATGGTGTGCTGCAGGCCCTGGTAGGGGCCGTGGCGCAGCACGGCGTCCTTGAGCGATTCGCCCTTCTCGGCGCGTGCCATGGCCTCGGCCAGCACGGTCACGGCGTCGTAGGCGCCGAGCGCACCGAAACCGGGCGCGCGGCCGTAGCGCGCCTGGTGCTCGCGGTAGAACGCCTGGTAGCGCGCCGAACGGTCGGACGGATCGTAGGGCAGGGCCGTCAGCAGGCCCTCGACCGCCTGGCCGCCCAGCTCGATCAGCGACTCGGTGGCGGCCCACTCGGTCGCGGCCATCGGCAGGCTGGAGCCCTGCAGGCGCACCTGCTGCGCCAGCCGCGCGGCGTCCGCGCCGCGGCCGATGAACAGCAGCGCATCGGCGGGGCGCCGCAGCAGGCTGCCGACCACGGCGGTGTACGAAAGCTCCGGGCCGGACACGAAGCCGGTCTCGGCCACCACCTGGCCGCCGCGGGCTTGCAGGCTGGTCCGCAAGGCACCCAGCCAGGGGCCGGAGTAGGCCAGGTTGGTCTCGTCGAAGGCCACGGCCACGCGCCGCTGGCCACGGCCGACCAGCACCTCGGCATAGGCGGCGGCCGAATCGGACAGCGCGCTGTTGAGCCGCACGAAGTGGTCGTCGCGCCCACCGAGTTCGGGCGCGTTGGCTGTGGGGCTCACCAGCAGCGTGCCGGCCGCGTCGGCCTGCGCCAGCACGGCCAGCACCTGGGTGCTCGTGAACGGGCCGATCATGGCCTCGGCCTGGACCGCGCGCAGCACCTCGGCCATGGCCTGCGACTGCGCCTTCTCGTACGGGATCTCGCGCACCACGAGCTCCAGCATGCGTCCGCGCACGCCGCCGGCGCGGTTGATGGCCTCGACAGCCAGCTGCGCGCCATTGCGCCCGTCCTCGCTGACGTTGAAGCCCTGGGCCGCCACGCCGCCGAGAAAGCCGATGCGGATCGGCGGCTGGGGACCGCAGCCCGCCAGGGCCGCACAGGCCAGCGCCAGGGCAGCGCTCGCCCGGCGCAATGGGTTCATGCCGGTTGCCATGGCGTTGGAGTGTCGTCGCAAGCGCTGTCCGGCAGGCGCAGCGCCGCGTTCGACGAGGCGAGCGCCTCGCTGCGCAGCGCCATCCCGTGACCCGGGGCCCTCATGCGGCAGCACCCGCGTGGCCGCCGCCCGGCCGTGGTCCCGGCGTGCCCGTGCGCGGCGCCACCTCGGGCAGGCGCAGCTCGAAGCAGGCGCCGACGCCCTCGGTGCTCCGCACCGTGAGCGTGCCGCCCAGCAGCTCGACCACGGCGTTCTGGCTGATGTGCAGGCCCAGCCCGGTGCCGCCGCGTCCCATGCGGGTGGTCATGAAGGGCTCGAAGATGCGGCCGATGTGCTCGGCCGCGATGCCGCGCCCGTCGTCGGCCACGCGCAGCCAGATCCGCCCGTCCTGGCCGCGTCCCGCCGTGATGCGCACCGTGCCGTGCGCGCGGCCTTCAAAGCCGTGCAGGACGGCGTTGTGGATCAGGTTGCCCAGCACCTGGCCCAGCGCGCCGGGATAGCTGTCCAGCCGCAGCCCGCTGGCCGCAACGTCGGTCTCGATCTGCCAGGCCTGGCCCGCGAAACTGGGCTTGAGCGTCACCACCATCTCGTGCACCACCTCGCCGAGCTCGAAGCTGCGCCGCTGCGCGCTCGTCTGGTCGACCGCCACCTGCTTGAAGCTGTGCACGAGTTCGGCCGCGCAGCGCAGCTTGCGTTCGGCCAGGTCCGTGCCCTGCGCCAGGCTGTCCACCAGTTGCTGCAGGTCGCCGCGGCGCACGCCGGACTGCGTCGCGGCCTGGAAGCTGCGCACGGCATCGGCCATGGCGTCGACCGCCGCCATGCCGTGGCCCAGCGGTGCGTTGAGTTCGGACGCCACGCCGGCCACCAGGCCGCCGAGCGCGGCCATCTTGTCGGCGCGCACGAGTTCGCCCTGGGCCGTGCGCAGCTGCCGCACCGTCTGCGACAGTTCGGCGTTGGCCTGCGCCAGGTCCGCCGTGCGCCGCTGCACGCGTTCCTCGAGCTGCTGGTTGAGCTCGCGCAGCTCCTGCTCGGCACGCCGCAGCGGCCCCACGTCCACCGAAGCCCAGATGCTGCGCAGGCCACTGGGCAGCTGCGCCAGCTTCGCATGCAGATGCACCTGCGTGGTCGTGCCGTCGCTGCGCCGCAGCCAGGCTTCGCCCATGCTCTCGCCCCGCTCCGCACTGCGGCGCAGCGCAGCCTCGTCCTTGCGCTCGACCAGCAGATCGAGTTCCGCGCCGGTGCGCCCGAGCACGTCCTCACGCCGGAAGCCGAACTCCTCGCACCAGGCCTGGTTGACATCGAGGATGCGGAAGTCGTCGGCCACATCGGTCACCCCCATCGGCACCGGCGAGGCATGGAAGATCGCCTGCGACTTGCGCTCGCGGGCGTGCACGGCGGCGGTCAGCGAACCCAGTTCATCGGCCAGCCGGTTGAACTCGGCCACGGAGCTGCGCGGCCAGGGCAGCGCGGCGTCGTCGCCGCTGGCGCTGCGGTCGGCCCGCGCGATGATGCGGTCCAGTGGCCGCGCAATGCGGCGCGCCCACAGGGGCGCGATCAGCAGCGCCACCACCAGCGCGCCGGCCCCGCCCACGGTGGCCGACAGCACGGTGTCGCGCACCTCGGGGTTGGCCCAGCCCGAAGGCACCCGGCCGATGAAGAACCAGCCGAGTGCCGGCGAGTACGACACCGTGGCGTGGAACCAGGTGCCTTCCAGGCGCATGCGCTCGGCCGGTGCCTGCCCCTGCAGCAGGGCCTGCATCAGCGGCAGGTCGTGGATGTTCAGCCTGCCGATGTCCACGCCGCCACGGCTGTCGGCCACCAGCGCACCGGTACGGTCCACCACCCAGATCGTGGACGAACGCGCCTCGGCCACGACCTGGATGGCGTCGAGCAGCGCGGCCAGCGGCAACTCGGCGATCAGCACGTCGCCGTGCGCATCGCGCTGGGCCACCGCCGCCGAGGGTTCGCCATTGAGCAAGGAGGGGTAGAGCACACTCCAGGACGCGTCCACCGGCCCGTTCAATGCCTGCAACAGCGGGTTGCCGGACATGTCGTTGCCCAGCAGGTCCTCGCGCTGTGGCCGCAACGGCGGCGGCAGGCCCACGGCCGTGATGCGGCCCTGGGCCGAGACGCGGTAGAGCGCGCGCAGCACGCCGCTGTCGCCACTGGCGCCAATGCCGCTGTCCAGAACGGCGGTGGCATCCGCTTGCGGCGCTGCGTCGATCACCTGTTCCAGCAGCGACAGCCGGCCGCGGTGGCGCTGCAGCAGCGATTCCAGGCGCTTGCGCATGGCCTCGACCGCGTGGGCCTGGGCGAGCCGGCTTTCGGCCTCGATGCCCGGTATGCGGTAAGCCAGCAAGGCCACCGCGACAAGTGCGAAGCTCAGCAGCGTGGCGGTCACCAGCATCGCAGCCAGGTGGCTGCGCAGGCGCAGGATGGGGCGGCGCCACGGTCCGGGCATGCGGCGTGTCATGGTGTCGTCTCGAAGCGCCCGTTGCGCACGATGCGGTGGAAGGCCTGGCGGTTGGCATCGCCGTAGCGGTCGAAGACGATGCTCTGCTGCACCCCCTGGTAGGGACCACAGCGCAGCATCGCGTCGCGCAGGGGTTCGTCGGGCGCGGCGCGCTGCAGCGTCTGCACGAGCACCGACACCGCGTCGTGCGCGGCGATGCTGCGGTAGCTCGGCAGCGTGCCGAAGCGCTTGCCATAGGCTCGGTGAAAGGCGAGGTAGCGCTCCGAGGTGTCGCCCACATCGGAGGCCGAGGCGACCAGCATGCCTTCCACCGCGCGCCCGCCGACCTCGAACAGGGCCGGGGTGTCGGCCCAGTCGGGTGCCGCCATCGGCAGACCCGCGCCGAGCTTGAGCGCCTGCTGGGCCAGGCGCGCGGCGTCCACGCCGCTGCAGGCGAACACCAGCCCGTCCGGCTGCGCCGCCAGCAGCTGGCGCACCAGCGCATGCGCCGTCGGCTGCGCGGACGCGCCGAACTCGGCATCGGCCACCACTTTCCCGCCGAGCCGGGCAAACGCAGCGCGCAGCAGCCCGCGCCAGGCGTCGCCGGCCCGGCTGCGCGTGTCGGTGGCCAGGGCCAGGCGGCGCAGGCCGCGCCCGTGCAGCCACTGGGCATAGTCGACCGCGCTGTCGCGCGTGCTGCGGTTCAGCCGCAGCAGGTGGTCGTCGCGCCCGGTGAGCGCCATGTCGGTGGAGATGGGGCACAACAACACCACCCGCGCCGCGTCGAACAGCGGCGCGATGCGGCCTGCCACGATGCTGGAGAAGGGCCCGATCACCAGGTCCACGCCCTCGGCCAACAGGGCCGCGGCCACTGCGTCCGCCTGCGCGGCGACGCCACGGGTGTCGCGCACCAGCATGTCCAGCCGGCGCCCCTGCACGCCACCGGCCTGGTTGGCCTGCTCGACGCCCAGCAGCACGCCGTTGGCACCGTCCTCGTTCAACCGGCCGAAGCGACCGCTCAGATCGAGCAGCACGCCGACGCGCACCGCGCGCCGGGGGCCGCAGCCGGCCAGCACCCACGGCGCGGCCGCGGCCGCGGCGAGCCAGGCACGGCGGCTTGCGCCAGCTGGCGGGGCGGTGGGCCTGCGCTGCCTCATGGGAGATCCACCACCTCGGATCCGGCCGGGCGCGGCGCCTGGACAGGCAGCCGCATCGCGAAGCAGGCCCCCTGGCCCAGCACGCTGTCCACCGTGAGGGTGCCGCCCAGCAGGTTGACGATGGCGTTGTAGCTGATGTGCAGGCCCAGGCCCGTGCCACCGCGCCCCATCCTGGTCGTCATGAAGGGGTCGAAGATGCGGTTCAGGTGCTCGGCCGCGATGCCGCGCCCGTTGTCGACCACGTGCAGCCAGATGCGCTGGTCGGACAGGGCCCCGGCCGTGATCCGCACCGTGCCGTGGCTGCGGCCGTCGAAGCCGTGCAGCACCGCGTTCTGGATCAGGTTGCCCAGGGCCTGGCCCAGCGCACCGGGATAGCTGTCCATGCGCAGGCCGGTGGCGGGCACGTCGACCTCGACGCGCCAGGGCTGGCGTGCGAACGTGGGCTGCAGGCTCACCACCATCTCGTGCACCACCTCGGCGAGTTCGAAGCTGCGCCGCTGCGCGCCGGCCTGGTCCGCCGCGGCCTGCCTGAAGCTGTGCACGAGTTCCGCGGCACGGCGCAGGTTGCGCCCGGCGATGTCGGTGCCCTGTGCGATGCTGTCGACCAGCTGGCGCAGGTCGTCGCGGCGCAACCCGGACTGCAACGCGGCCTGGAAGCTCCGCGTGGCATCGCCCATGGCGCTGACGGCCATCACGCCATTGCCCAGTGGCGTGTTGAGCTCGTGCGCCACACCCGCCACCAGGCTGCCGAGCGCGGCCATCTTCTCCGCCCGCACCAGCTCGCTGCGGGCCGAGCGCAGCTGCTCCACGGTCTGCGACAGCTCGGCATTGGCGCGCGCCAGCGCCGTGGTGCGACGTTGCACGCGTTCTTCGAGCTGCTGGTTCAGCGCGCGCAACTGCTGCGCCACGCGCCGGATCGGCCCGATGTCGATCAAGGCCCAGATCAGCCAGCGCTCGCCCGCCACTTCGAAGCGCTGGCCGAAGAACTGGGTCTGCATGCGCTCGCCATTGGCACGCCGCACCGTGCCTTCGCTGACGGTGCGGCTGCCCTGGCTCTGCCGGGCCAGCGCGTCACGCTCTGCTGCGGTGAACAGCCGCAGCTCGACGCCGGAGCGACCGATGGCATCCTCGCGGCGGAACTGCAGGGCCTGGCACCAGGCGTCGTTGACGTGCAACAGGCGGTAGCCCCGGTCGGCGTCGGTCACCGCCATCGGCACGGGCGAGGCGTTGAAGATCGCCAGGAACTCCAGCTCGCGTTCGCGCATGGCGGTGGCCATGCGGACCAGGTGGTGCGAAAGACGGTTGATCTCGGCCACCGATCCCTGCGGCCAGACCGTGTGGGTGGACTCGCCGCGCAGTGCGCCGGCAGCGCGCGCGACGATGTCCCGCAGCGGCCGGCCCAGGTAGCCGGCCCAGAATGGGGTCATCAGCAGCCCGATGCCCAGGCCGGCCAGGAAGGCCGCGCCCACCGCCAGCACCAGGCCGCGGATCTGCGGGTCCGCCAGCCCGGTGGGCGCATGGCCGACGAAGTACCAGCCCAGCGACGGCGAATGCGCGAACGCGACACGCATCCGACCGTCCGGGAACGCGAAGCTGCGCCCACCGGCCTGGCCCTGAACCACCGCCTGCATGAGCGGGCTGTTGCGGATGTTGACCTTGCCGACGTCCCGGCCTCCACCTGTGTCGGCGATCACCTCGCCGGCCTGGTCGACGATCCAGATCGCCGACGCCCCCGCGCCAGCGGCGGTCTCCACGGTGTCCAGCAGCATGCGAAAGGGCACCTCCGCGACCAGCAGCTCACCGCTCTGCGTGCGCAGTGCCAGGCCGGCCGTGAGCTGGCCGCTCAGCACCGAGAGGTAGCGGCCGCTCCAGGCCACGCCGGCGCGGTGGGCGAGCGCGCGGTACAGGCTGCTGGACGACAGATCGCTGCCCAGCAGGTCGGCGCGCCGCGGCCGCAGCGCGGGCGGCAGGCCGGCCGCCACCACCCGCCCCTCCCGCGACAGCCGGTAGGCCACGCTCAGCACGTCGCCCGCGCCCACCCCCTGGTCCAGCAGCGCATCGGGAGGCAGCGTCGTACCCCCTTCCAGCAGCGCGGCCAGCGCTTGCAGCCTGGCCTGCCGGTTGCCCAGCAGCACCTCCATGCGCGCCGCCATCTCGCCCACCTCGTGCTGCAGCGCCTGCCGGCTGGCGCTGTCGATGCGCGGAATGCGCCAGAGCAGCACGGCGCTGCCGGCCAGGACCAGCGTCAGCAGCATGCTCAGCATCAGCAGCACCGACAGATGGCTGCGCAGGGACCAGACCCCCCAACGACCGTGGACCAGCATCACAGGGGCTCGAAGCGGCCGTTGCGCACGACGCTGAAGAAGGCAGGCCGCGTACCGTCGCCGAAGCCGTCGAAGCGGACCGCGCCCTGCACGCCCTGGTAGGGCTGGTAGCGCAGCACGGCGTCGCGCGCCGATTCGCCGCGTCCGGCCTGGGCCATGGCCTGCGCCAGCACCAGCACCGCGTCGTAGGAGGCGATGGCGCTGTAGCCGGGCTGGCGGCCGAAGCGCGCCTGGTAGGCGTCGACGAAGCTGCGAAAACGCGGCGAGCTGTCGGCCCGGTCGTAGGCCTGCGCCACCAGCATGCCCTCGACGGCGCCGCCACCGAGTTCGAGCAGTGCATCGCTGGCAGCGATGGCGGCCATGGGCACGGGCCGCGGCTGCTTGGCCATCTGCTGTGCGATGAGCGCGGCGTCCATGCTGCTGGTGACGGCCACCAGGCCGTCGGGTGCGGCCGCGAGCGCCGTGCGCACCACGCCGTCGAGCGGGGCATGGGATGCCGGGCTGAATTCGGCATCGGCCACCACGCGGCCACCGAGCGCCGTGAACGCGGTGCGAAAGTCGTCGCGCCAGGCCACGTAGTAGGCGCGGTTGCCGGTGTCGGTGGCCAGCGCCAGGCGCCGGTGGCCGCGCAGGAGGAGCATGGCGGCGAGCGCCTGCGCGTTCTCGCGGGTGGTGCGGCTCAGGCGCACGAGGCCGTCGTCGCGCCCGGCCAGCGCGACCGAGGTGGCGACCGGGCTCAGCACCAGCACGTGCGCGGCGTCGATGGCCGGCAGCAGCGCCACCGCGGCCTCGCTCGCATAGGGGCCGATCACGGCGTCCACCGACATGCCCACGAGCGCCTGGAAGGCCTGCGTGGCCTGCTCGGCGCTGCTGCCATGGTCCTGCACGACGAGTTCGAGCGGGCGACCGCCGACGCCGCCGGCCTGGTTGCGCTGTTCGATGGCCAGCATGGCGCCGTTGCGTCCCTCCTCGCTGAAGCTGGCGACACGGCTTGTCAGCCCACCCAGGAAGCCGATACGGATGGCCGGCTTGGGCCCGCAGCCGGCCACGCACAGCGCGGCCAGCAGCGCTGCGAGCCGGTGGCAGGTCGTGCCGCCGCCCATCAGTGGCCTCCCCGTGCCAGCCGCCAGACGCCCAATGGATCGAAAGTCTTCATCGCGCCCACCACTGGTCATGCGGCCCACGGCTGCTCCTCCCGCGCGCGCGGTGCCCGCACTGGCAGGCGCAGCTCGAAGCAGGCCCCCTCGCCCGGCACGCTCTGCACGGTCAGCGTGCCGCCGAGCAGCGTCGTCACGGCGTTGTGGCTGATGTGCAGGCCCAGGCCGGTGCCGCCGCGGCCCATGCGGGTGGTCATGAAGGGGTCGAACACGCGCGCGATGTGCTCGGGCGCGATGCCCTTGCCATCGTCCGCCACGCGCAGCCAGACCGACTGGTCCTCGCCACGCCCGGCCGTGATGCGCACCGTGCCGGCGTCGCGGCCCTCGAAGCCATGCACGATCGCGTTCTGGATCAGGTTGCCCAGCACCTGTCCCAGCGCACCGGGGTAGCTGTCCAGCCGCAGGCCTTCGGCCGGCACGTCCACCTCGATGCGCCAGGGCTTGCGTGAAAAACTGGGCTTCAGGCTCACCACCATCTCGTGCACCACCTCGCCGAGCTCGAAACTGCGCCGCTGCGCGCTGGTGCGGTCCACCGCGACCTGCTTGAAGCTGTGCACCAGGTCGGCGGCCCGGTGCAGGTTGCGCTGGGCGATGTCGATGCCCTGCTCCACGCTGTCCAGCAGCTGCAGCAGCTCGCTGCGCCGGATGCCGGCGGCCATGCCGGCTTGGAAGCGGTGCACCGCATCGGCCACGGCGCTGACCGCCATGACGCCGTTGCCCAGCGGGGTGTTGAGCTCGTGGGCCACGCCGGCCACCAGGCCGCCCAGCGCGGCCATCTTCTCGGTGCGCACCAGCTCTTCCTGCGCCGCGCGCAGCTGCGCCACGGTGGCCGCCAGTTCGGTGTTGGACGCGGCCAGCGCCTCGGTGCGCTGCGCCACGCGCGCGCCGAGCTGCTGGTTGAGTTCGCGCAGCTGCTGCTCGACCCGGCGCAGCGGCCCGATGTCGACCGTGGCCCACAGCATCAGCTCCTGCGTCGCCAGCACCAGGCGCTGTGCGAACACCTTCACCTGGATCGGCGTGCCATCGCCGCGCCGCAGCACCGTCTCGTTCTGCAGGCGCGGCTGCTGCAGGCGCACCTGCAGGGCGTCGCCCTGCGCCGTCGACACCATGCCGATGTCCATGCCCGTGCGGCCCAGCACCTGCTCGCGGCGGTAGCGGAACTCGCGACACCAGGCCTCGTTCACATCCAGCAGGATGTAGCCGCGGCGTGCGTCGGTGACGCTCATCGGCACCGGTGCCGCGTTGAAGATCGCCAGGAACTTGTGCTCGCGCTCCATCAAGGCATTGGCCATCAGTTCCAGATCGCCGGACAGCTGGTTGAACTCCGCCACCCGGCCACGCGGCCAGGCGGCCTCGCCAGCCTCGCCGCGGGTCGCCTGCGCGGTGCGCTGCAGGATGCGCCGCAAGGGCCGTGTCA
The DNA here is from genome assembly GCF_964253035.1 of Pseudorhodoferax sp. LjRoot39. Classification (NCBI taxonomy): domain Bacteria; kingdom Pseudomonadati; phylum Pseudomonadota; class Betaproteobacteria; order Burkholderiales; family Comamonadaceae; genus Pseudorhodoferax; species Pseudorhodoferax sp. LjRoot39. The sequence goes on from NZ_CAXUQL020000001.1 coordinate 6,012,605, forward strand.
GCCGCTCGGACCAGAACGGCGCGACCAGCAAGCCCACCAACAGGCAGCCGGCGAAGGACAGGCCCAGGTAGGACACCAGCTGCTGCACCCGCGGATTGGCCCAGCCCTGCGGCGCGTGGCCGACGAAGTACCAGTCCAGCGCGCCGGAGTGTGCGATGGCCGCATGGTGCGTGCGGCCGCGGTGCACGAATGCGACCGCCCCTGCGCCGCCCGTCGGCTGCGTCTGCATGAGCGGCCAGTCGCGGATGTTCAACCGGTCCTGTTCGCGTCCACCGTCGGTGTCGACCAGCACGTCGCCGTGGCGGTCGACGATCCAGACCGAGGAGGCCCTGCGTCCAGCCGCGACCTGCACCGCGCGCAGCAGCGCCTGCGGGGACACTTCGGCGATCAGCACCTGCCCTTCTTCGTCGCGCACCGCCAGCCCCAAGGCGCGCAGGCCGGTCAGCACCGAACGGTAGCGCCCGCTCCAGAGCGGGCCGGAGCGTTGCGAAACCTCCTGGAACAGGCTGTTGGACGACAGGTCGCTGCCGACCAGGTCGGGCCGGCGGAACTGCCATTCGTCCAACAGGCCGGCGGCCTGCACCACCCCGGCGGGCGAGAGTTGGTAGACCGCCTCGAAGCGCAGGCCCGCGCGCAAGCCTTCGTCCAGCAGTGCATTGGCGGGGCCGGTCTCGACGCCGTGCACCAGCGCGTTCAGCAGCGCGAGCCGGCTTTGCGCGGTGCCCAGCAGCAGCTCCAGGCGCGCGGCGAGCTGCTCCACCTCGGCCTGCAGGTCGGCCTGGCTGTCGCGCTCGATGACGGGCAGCCGCGTGACCAGGATCGCCGAGCCGACCACGGCCACCGTCAGCAGCATGGTGGCGACCAGCAGCGCCGACAGCTGGGTGCGCATGCGCCAGGTGCGCGGGAGCGAGGCGGTCGTCACAGGGCCACCTCGGATTCGGTGGTCGTCGCGGTGCGCGGTGCCACCGATGCCAGCCGCATCTCGAACACGGTGCCTTGCCCCGGTGCGCTGTCCACCGTCAGCGTGCCGCCGAGCAGCTGGACGACGGCGTTGTAGCTGATGTGCAGGCCGAGCCCGGTGCCGCCCCGGCCCTTCTTGGTGGTCATGAAGGGATCGAAGATGCGGCCGATGAGCTCGGGCGGGATGCCGACGCCGTCGTCGGCCACGCGCAGCCGGATCGTCTGGCCCTCGCCGCGCTCGGCGGTGATGTGCACAGTGCCATGGTCGCGGCCGTCGAAGCCGTGGCGCACGGCGTTCTGGATCAGGTTGGCAAGGGCCTGACCCAGGGGGCCGGGGTAGCTGTCCAGCCGCAGGCCGTGCGCGGGCACGTCCACGACGATGCGGTAGGGGGTGCGCGAGAAGGTGGGGCGCAGGCTCACCACCAGCTCGTGCACGACCTCGCCGAGCTCGAAGCTGCGCCGCTGCGAACTGGTCTGGTCCACCGCCACCTGCTTGAAGTTGTGCACCAGGTCGGCCGCGCGGCGCAGGTTGCGCCCGGCGATGTCGCAGCCCTGCTCCAGGCCGTCGATCCAGTCCTGCAGCTGGACCCGGCGCAGGCCGGCCAGCATCGCTGCGCGGAAGCGGCGCGTCTCGTCGGCCACCGCGCTGACCGCCATGACGCCGTTGCCCAGCGGGGTGTTCAGCTCGTGCGCCACGCCTGCCACCAGCCCCCCCAGCGCGGCCATCTTCTCGGTCTGCACCAGTTCGGTCTGGGCCGAGCGCAGCTGCGCCAGCGTGTCGGACAGTTCCTCGTTGGCCGTGGCCAGCGCATCGGCACGCTGGGCCACGCGCGCCTCCAGGTCGTGGTTGAGCGCGCGCAACTCCTGTTCGACCGCGCGCAGCGGCCCGATGTTGATGCTGCCCCACACGACCAGGTTCTGGTCCTTGAAGCGCACCACGCGCCCGAAGGACTGGTAGAGCTTGACCTCGCCGCTCTTGCAGATGACCTCGGCCTCGCCGGCGAAGCTGCCATCCTCCAGCGTGCGCAGCAGCGCCTCGTTCCGCTGCGTCGAACTCCACATGCCCAGCTCCATCGAGTTGAGCCCGACCGCCTCGGCGCGGCTGTAACCCATCTCTTCGCACCACACGTTGTTGACGTCCAGGAAGCTGTGGGCGTCGTCCATGTCCGTCAGCACCATCGGCACCGGCGCCACGTTGAACAGGGCCTGGAGCTTGCGTTCGCGCTCCTGCACGGCATGGCCCATGGCTTCCAGGTCGCCGGACAGCCGGTTGAACTCGGCCACCGGCCCGCGCGGCCAGGGGCTGCCGCCTGCGCGGCCAGCCGTGTTCAGCGCGGCCCGCGTCACGATGGCGCGCAAGGGCCGCACCAGCCGGCCGGCCCAGAACGGCGCGACCGACAGGCCGACCAGCAGGCAGCCCAGGAAGCCGGCGCCGGCATACAGCGCCGTGCTGCGCACCTCGGGATGGCCCCAGCCGCGCGGCATGCTGGCGATCACATACCAGCCCAACGTCGGTGCCGGCGCCAGCGCCGCCTGCATGGGGCGCCGCTCGAACTCGAAGTCGGCAGGCACTGGCCGGCCCTGCAACGCGGCCTGCAGCAGCGGCCAGTTGTGCAGGTTCAGCCGGCCCATGTAGCGGCCCTCGGTGTCGGCGAGCACCTCGCCGCTGCCATCGACCACCCAGACCATCGCAGCGTCCTCGCCGGCGACCGAACGCAGGTCGTCCAGCAGCACCGCCGGGGGCACCTCGCCGATCAGCACGCGGCCGTTCGCGTCGCGGTGCGCCACCCCGACGACCAGGGCGCCGGACAGGGCCGACAGCAGGCGCCCGCTCCAGGCCGTGGGCTGCCCCGCGCTGACGGCCTTGAACAAGGCGTTGGACGACAGGTCGCTCCCCACGAAGTCCTGCGCGCGGCCACCGGCCTGCGGCGCCAGGCCGACCGCCTCGACCCGTCCGCGCGGCGACACCAGGTAGACGGCGCGGAACAGCCGGTCGCCGCGCAGGTTGGCCGCCAGCAGGTTGCCCGCCTGCTCCGGCGTGCGGCCGCGCAGACGGCTGGCCATCAATTCCAGCCTGGCCTGGCGCGCCCCCAGCAGCAGCTCCAGCCGTTCGGCCACGTCGTGCACCTCGTTGCTCAGGGCCTGCAGGCTGGCGCGCTCGATCTGCGGCACGCGCCAGAACACCATCACGGCGCTGACCACGGCGAAGGTCAGCACCATGGTCGTCAGCAGCAGCGCGAACAGGTGGTAGCGCAGGCTCCAGACCCGCCCGGAGCGCATCACAGCGGCTCGAAACGGCCGCCGCGCACGACGACGAAGTACGGACGGCGCACCATGTCGCCGAACCGGTCGAGCACGATGGGCTGCTGCAACCCGTCGTAAGGCCCGTGGCGCAGCACGGCCTGCTTGAGCGGCTCGCCTCTGCTGCGGCGCGCCTGCGCCTGCACCAGCACGGTGACGGCATCGTGCGAGAGCACGGCGTGGTAGCCCGGCTGGCGGCCGAAGCGGGCCTGGTAGGCATCGACGAAGCCGAGGTAGCGCGGCGCACGGCTGCTGCGGTCGTGCAGCTGGCCGACCACGATGCCCTCCACCGCCTGGCCGCCCAGCGCAATGAGGGCCTCGCCTCCGGCCCCCTCGGCCACGGCGACCGGCAGTTCAGCGGCCTGCTTGCGCGCCTGCACGGCCAGACGCACGGCGTCCACGCTGCCGCAGGCGAAGACCATGCCGTCGGGTTGGCTGTCCAGCAGCGCACGCACGACGTCGCCGTAGGCGGTGGACGCGTCGGAGGCGAAGCCCTGTTGCGCCGTCAGCACGCCGCCCAGGGCCAGGAAGGCGGCGCTGAAACCGTCGCGCCAGGCCATGGCGTACAGGCCGTTGCGTGTGTCCGTGGCGGTGGCGACGGCCAGCCGGCGCTGGCCGCGCTTCCACAACAGTTCGGCGTAAGCGCGCGTGAGTTCGCGCGTGGATGGGCTGAGCATCACGAAGGCATCGTCCTGGCGCGTCAGCACCGAGGCCGTGGCGGTGGGACTGAGCATCAGCACGCCGGCCGTCTCGGCCAGCGGCAGCAGCTCCTGCACGACCTGGCTGGAGAACGGCCCGATGGTGGCCTGCACCCCGGCCGCCACCAGCGCCTGCAGGGCACTGCGGGCGGCCTGCGCATCGTCGCCGTTGTCCTGCACCAGCAGTTCCAGCAGTTGGCCGCCGATGCCACCGGCCAGGTTGGCCTGCTCCACGGCCAGCATGGTGCCGTTGCGCCCGTCCTCGCTGGTGACCGCAGCGCGCCCCGACAGGCCCGCCAGGAAGCCGAGCTTGATCGGCACCGGGCGGCTGCAGCCGCCCAGCGTGGCCATCGCGCCCATGCCGGCGAGCAGGGTGCGGCGTCTCACGCCCCGCCTTGGCGTTCGCCCAGCCAGGCGGTGAAGGCGTCCAGCGGCATGGGCTTGCCGTACAGGTAGCCCTGCACCTCGTCGCAGCCGAGCTGGAGCAGGGCCTGGGCCTGCGATGCGGTCTCCACGCCCTCGGCCAGCACCTGCATGCCCAGGCGGTGGCCCAGCGGCACGATCATCTCGGCGATGCGGGCGGTGGCGTCGCCCGAATCCAGTGCAGTGATGAAGGCCCGGTCGATCTTGAGCCGGTCGGCCGGCAGCCGGTCCAGGTAGGACAGCGAGGAGAAGCCCGTGCCGAAGTCGTCGATCGCCACCGCGATGCCGCGCGCCTTGATCTGCTCCAGCAGGGCCGAGACACGCTCGATGCCCATCACGGCGACCGATTCGGTGATCTCCAGCTCCAGGCTGTCGGCGGGCAGCGCAGCCTCGCGCAGCGCGGCGTCGACCCCGGCCAGAAACTGTGGCTGCGCGAACTGCAGCGGCGAGACATTGACCGCCATGCGCAAATCGGCCTGGTCCTGGCGCAGGCGCGCCAGCGCGCGCAGCGCCGTGCGCAGCACCCAGTGGCCGATCGGCACGATCAGGCCGGACTGCTCGGCGACCGGAATGAACTCGGCCGGCGAAATGAAGCGCCCATCCTCGGTGCGCCAGCGCATCAGCGCCTCGGCACCGACCACGCGGCCGCTGGCCAACGCCAGCTGCGGCTGGTAGACGACGAACAGGTTCTCGCGGTCGAAAGCCTGCTGCAGGCCGTGCAGCAGCCGCGTGCGCTCGCGCGTGGCCACGCCGACCTCGGCGGTGTAGGTGTGGATGTGGCCCTGGCCGGCGCTCTTGGACTGCTTGAGCGCGATCAGGGCGTTCTTGAACATGTCCTGGCCGCTGCCGGTGTCGGCATCGCTCGGCGCCAGGCCGATGGAGAAGGACACGGGCCGCGCCACGCCTTCGACCGCGTACGCCGGCTCCAGCAGCGCAGCCAGCCGGGCCGGCTCCAGTGCCGCGCGCGCGCCCCAGATGCCGAACGTGTCCCCGGCCACGCGCGCCAGCAGGCATTGCTGCGGCAGGCCCTGCGCGAGCCGCCGCGCGATGGCCTGCAGCAGCAGGTCGCCGTAGGCGTAGCCGAACATGTCGTTGGTCTCGGCGAAGCGGTCGATGTCCAGCAAGGCCAGCACCTGGCCCGCGCCGTGACCCGCGCGAACCTCCCGGTCGATGTGCTGCAGCAGCGCGAGCCGGTTGGGCATGTCCAGCAGCCGGTCCTTGAAGGCGTACTCGCGCAGGCGCGCCAACAGGTCGATGTTCGAAGCCGACAGCGCGATGTTGGCGCAGAACACCTGGAGCAGCCGCGCATCCACGTCGCGCAGCGGCGTGCCGGCGCGCACGAAGGCAGCGAAGTCGTTGCCGTCGCGGCCCGCGAAGAACAGCGTCAGGTGGTGCGGCTCCAACACGTTGCTGCGCTCGGCCAGTGCACGGGCCAGGCTGTCGGCGACCACGCGGTCGCCGATGTCGGCGATGTCCCGGTCCATCAGCTCGGCGAAGGCACCGGCGGCCGCGATCACGGTGTGGTGCGTTGCCGCGTCGTCGTCGGCCGTGCGGCGCGAAGCGCAGACCAGGCCCTCGGGCTGCACGCCGATCAGGCTCGCGATCTGCGTGATCACGCCCTCGGCAAAGGTGCGCAGGCCCTGCTCGGCCAGGAACTGGTTGCTGGCCTCGATGATCTTCTCCAGCCCGCGACGGCTGGCGTCCAGCCGCCGCAACTGGTCGTAGGAGCGGATCGCCGCCGTCAGCGCCGTGTAGAGCTTGACGCGCGTGAGTTCGCTCTTGGTCTTGTAGTCGTTGATGTCGTAGCGCCGGATGGTGTCGATCTCGGGCGCATGGCCAGGCTGGCCGGTGCGCAACACGATGCGCACATGGTCCAGGCCGAGCTCGCCCCGGATCCGGCCCACCGTCGCCAGGCCCGCCTCCTCGCTTTCCATGACCACGTCGAGCAGGATCACCGCGATGTCGTGCTCACGCGCGAGCAGTGCAACCGATTCCGCCCCGGAGTAGGCATGCAGCAGTTGCAGCGGCCGGCCCTCGATCTCCATGCCACGCAGGCCGAAGGCCGTGCTCTCGTGCACATCGGCATCGTCGTCGACGACGAGGATGCGCCAGGGTGTGGCGTCCTGTGGTGTCTCCGGCGCGGACGGGGCACCGTCCTCCACGAATTCCAGTAGTTCTTGATCGTTCATGTCAGGCCTTGCACAGGGTACACAGGCGTACTGCTTTGCAACAAAGTGCACGATTGCATCAAGACTCCTTGATACACGTCAGCTGCTAGTTCTGACAGTAAGGACATGAAACGGTACACAAGCCGTTTAAGCCTGAACTAAGGCTGGGTCCTCATCATTTCGGACATCCCCAACCCACCTGAAGGATGGACACCATGGACCCGAGATTCAGCCAGTTTTCCGTGAAAAATTCCCGCCTTGTGCTGGCCCTGTTGGCCGCCGGAGCCATCGGTGGCGCCGGTGTCGGCTTGGTCCGCACCGAAACGGCGCATGCAGCCGCAACACCAATAGTTACAACTGCAACACCTGTATCTGTTGCGCTTCCGGACTTCGCACAGATCACGCGCCAGTACGGCCCGGCCGTCGTCAACATCAGTGTGACCGGCACGGCCGACCCGGCCGATGCCGACGAGCGCGCCGCGCAGCGCGACGACCCGTTCGGCAACGACCCCTTCTTCGAATTCTTCCGCCGCTTCCAGCAGCCCGGCCAGGGCCCGCGCCAGGGCCGTGCGCCGCGCGAGGAGGCCCCGCTCGTGCGCGGCCAGGGCTCGGGCTTCATCGTCAGTGCCGACGGCACCATCCTGACCAACGCCCATGTGGTGAAGGGCGCCAAGGAGGTCACGGTCAAGCTGACCGACCGGCGCGAGTACCAGGCCAAGGTGCTCGGCGCCGACCCGCGTACCGACATCGCCGTCCTCAAGATCGACGCGAAGAACCTGCCCGTGGTGAAGATCGGATCGCCCGCCGACCTGCAGAGCGGCGAATGGGTGCTGGCCATCGGCTCGCCGTTCGGCTTCGAGAACACCGTGACGGCCGGCGTGGTCAGCGCCAAGGGCCGCTCGCTGCCCAGCGACAGCGCGGTGTCCTTCATCCAGACCGACGTGGCCGTGAACCCCGGCAACTCCGGCGGCCCGCTGTTCAACACGCGCGGCGAGGTGGTGGGCATCAACTCGCAGATCTACAGCCGCACGGGCGGCTACCAGGGGGTGTCGTTCGCGATCCCGATCGACCTGGCCGGCCGCATCCAGCAGCAGATCGTGCAGCACGGCAAGGTCGAGCATGCGCGGCTGGGCGTGGCCATCCAGGAGGTGAACCAGACGCTGGCCGACTCGTTCAAGCTGGACAAGCCCGAGGGCGCGCTGGTGGCCAGCGTCGAGAAGGGCAGCCCGGCCGAGAAGGCCGGCCTGCAGCCCGGTGACGTGATCCGCGCGATCGACGGCAAGACCATCGTGGCCTCGGGCGACCTGCCGGCGGCGATCGGCCTGTCGGCCCCTGGCGAGACGGTCAGGCTGGACGTCTGGCGCAAGGGCAGCGCGCAGGAGATCCGCGCCAGGCTCGGCGGCGCCAAGGACCAGGCCGTGGCAGCGGCCACACCCGACGCCGCGGCGCAAGGCCGGCTGGGTCTGGCGCTGCGCGCGCTGCAGCCGCAGGAGCGCCAGGCTGCGGGCGTGGCCGAAGGCGGCCTGGTGGTCGAGCAGGTCGGCGGCGCCGCAGCCCGCGCCGGCGTCGAGGCGGGTGACGTGTTGCTGGCCATCAACGGCACGCCGGTCAGCAGCACCGAGCAGGCGCGCGCCGCCGTGGCCAAGGCCGACAAGTCGGTGGCGCTGCTGATCCAGCGCGGCGAGGACAAGATCTTCGTGCCTGTACGTCTGGGTTGACCTTCGGGTTGACGCCTGAGAGATGCTGTAGGCCGGCGACTACGTGCACCAGCGCCCCCCGCCGCGCGCGGGCGGGGCACCGGCCGGCAGCATCGTCGACGCCTTGGCCCGAGCATGCATGCACAACACCACAGGAGAGCCCCATGACCCTGCCCGACCGCCCCGCCGAGCCCACGCCATCCCGTCCTGCCCACACCGACAGCGCGCTCGAATCGCTGGGCAAGGCCATCACCGACCCGGTGCGCGAGTCGGCCGGCGAGACCGACGAAGCGACCCGCCAGGCACGCGCGCACGCGCAGGTCAGGGCCGACGCCGAAGCCGCACGCGAAGCCGAAGCCGAGGCCAGGGAGCGCGCCGAAGAAGAGCGTGCCCGGGTGCACAAGCAGCCGCCGCCTTCGCCCGTGCAGGGCCGCTGAGTCTGTCGCCTCTACCATCGCGCCATGTCCACACCCTACACCTCCGACGAACCCGGCCGCGCCGAGGTCGATGCCATGCGCGGCCCCGTGCTGCTGGAATTCGGCGACAACTTCTGCGGCTTCTGCCGCGCCGCCCAGCCCGCCATCGCGCGCGCGCTCGAAGACCGGCCCGGTGTGCGCCACATCAAGATCGCCGATGGCCGGGGCCGTCCGCTGGGTCGCTCGTTCGGCGTGAAGCTCTGGCCCACGCTGGTGTTCCTGCAGGACGGCCGCGAGGTCGAGCGGCTGGTGCGCCCCGTCGATCACCATCCGGTGGCCAAGGCCTTGCGGGCCCTGGCCGACAGCCCAGCTTAAGCTCCGGTCGGCCCCGCTGCCGGGGCATGTCGAAGCTGCCGAGAACTTTCCATGACCGCTGAAGAAACCCGGGCCATCTTGTCGCTGGCCCTGATGGCCGCCTTTGTCGATGGCGACAAGCACGAGCGCGAGCGCGCCGAGATCCGCCGCATCGCCGACAACCTGAGCCAGGCCGACGGCGTGCACCTGCCCTCGCTGGTGCAGGACGTGCTCATGAAGCGCGTGCAGTTGGCCGGCATTGCCGCTGCGCTGCCTGGCGCCGACGCGCGCCAGCTGGCCTACGAGATGGCCGTCTGCGTCTGCGATGCCGATGGCCTGCACTCGCCGGCCGAGTTGCGCTTCCTCGAAGAGGCCAAGGCCGCGCTCGCGCTCGCGCCCGGCGCGGCCGACGGCTTCCTGCAGCAGGCCGATGCCGTGGCAGCCGCGCCGCTGGTGACCGCCGATGCAGCCCCTGCGCCTGCCCGATCCACGGTGGACGAAGCCGCGCTCGACAAGAGCATCCTGAACGCCGCCATCCTCAACGGCGCGCTGGAACTGCTGCCCGAGAGCCTGTCGACCATGGCCATCATCCCGCTGCAGATGCGCCTGGTGTTCAACATCGGCAAGTCGCATGGCTACCAGCTGGACAGCGGCCACATCAAGGACTTCCTCGCCACCGTGGGCGTGGGCCTGACCTCGCAGTACCTGGAACAGGCCGGCCGCAAGCTGCTGGGCGGCCTGCTCGGCAAGCTGGGCGGCGGGCTGCTGGGCGGCGTCGGCAGGCAGGCCGTCAGCTCGGGCATGAGCTTCGCCACCACCTACGCGCTGGGCCATGTGGCCAAGCGCTACTACGCGGGCGGCCGCGTGCTGTCCACCCAGTTGCTCAAGGACAGCTACGCCAGCCTGACCCAGCAGGCCCAGGGCCTGCACCAGCAGTACCTGCCGCAGATGCGCGAGCAGGCGCGCACGCTGGACGCCGCCAAGGTCATGGCCCTGGTCCGCGGAAGATAGAGACTACCCCCCCGGGCGGCTTCGCCGCTCCCCCCTTCTGCTCCGCGGCCTCCAGTACCGCGCCACGTCCGGCCTCGTCGACAGTGCGCGCGCGAATGTTCAGCGCAGGGCCACGGCGTTGCGCGCCGCGTCGGCTTCGGCGATCCGGAACGCCGCCACCATCTCGATGAGCCGGCCGGCCTGCTGGCGCAGGCTTTGCGCGGCGGCCGTGGACTCCTCCACCAGCGCGGCGTTCTGCTGCGTCATCTGGTCCAGCTCACCGACGGCGGTGTTGACCTGCGCGATGCCCTGGCTCTGCTCGCGCGCTGCTGCGGAGATCTGCGCCATGGTGTCGGACACGCGCTGCACGCCGGCCACGATCTCCTGCATCGAGCCACCGGCCGCCTGCACCTGGCGCGTGCCGGCATCGACGCGCTCCACGCTCGCGCCGATCAGGTCCTTGACCTCGCGCGCCGCCGCCGCGCTGCGCTGCGCGAGGTGGCGCACCTCGCCCGCCACCACCGCGAAGCCGCGCCCCTGCTCGCCGGCGCGCGCGGCCTCCACCGCCGCATTGAGGGCGAGGATGTTGGTCTGGAACGCGATGCCGTCGATGGTGGCGATGATGTCCACGATGCGGTGGCTGCTGGCATTGATCTCGCCCATGGTCGCCACCACCTCGGCCACCACCGCGCCGCCACGCCGCGCCGCGTCCGCGGCGGTGGTCGCGAGCTGGTTGGCCTGCACCGCGGCGTCGGCGCTCTGGCGCACCGTGGCGGTCAGCTGGTCCATGGAGGTGGCGGTCTGCTGCAGGTTGGAAGCGGTCTGCTCGGTGCGGCCCGACAGGTCGGCATTGCCGGCCGCCACCTCGCCCGAACTCACGCCGATGGCGTCCGAGGTCTGGCGCACTTCGCCGACGATGGCCGCCAGCGACTGGCGCATCTGCTCCAGTGCACCCAGCAGTTCGGCCAGCTCGTCGGTGCCGTCCTGGCCGGCGATGCGCTGCGTGAGGTCGCCGGCCGCGATCGCCTGGGCCAGGTCGCGCGCCTGCACGATGGGCGCGGTGATCGAGTGCGAATTGGCCAGCGTCGCCGGCACCACGGCCACCACGACCACGGCCAGCACGGCGCCGAAGAGCCACTGCACGCGCTGCGCCGTGGCCCCGAAGTCCGCGCGCGTCTTCTCGATGCCGCGTTCGATCGCCTGCTCCATCGCATCGACCTCGGCCATCGCGGCCTCCATGCGCTGCTTGGCCGGTTCGAGCAGCCGGTCCGGCGTGGCCAGGCCATCGTGCGTGCCGGCCTGCACCTGGTCCAGCACCGGCCCGGCCGCGGACGCATAGGCGTCCAGGCCTTCGCGGGCACCGCGTGCCGCCTGCTGCACGGCGCCGGCCGCGCTGGCGGCCAACACATCCAGCGCGGCGCGGGCCTGGCGCAGCGCATCGGTCCACTGGCCGCGCTGCCGGGCCGCGCGCGCGGCGTCCGCGAAAGCGGCCAGCACATCCTTCTCCTGCCGGCGCGCCAGGTGCATGGCGGCGCGCAGATCGCCCAGCGCTGCGAGTTCCTGCGCGCCCTCGGTCATGAAGCGCAGGCTCTGCGTCTGCAGCTGCTGCTGGCCGACCAGGGCGGCGGCGGCGATCAGCGCGAACAGGCCGAGCACCACGACGATGGCGGCACGCATGCGCAGGCGGATGGAAAAGCGGCGCATGAGCTGGATGGGCGAAAGCACGCAAGAACTCCTTTGGAAGCACTGAACTGTGAGGGGATGGCTGGCCTGCGACGGGACGCGGCAAGCATAGGTGCGCAGCCCACGCAGGCCTGTGCTATACGTGCCATCCATGCCGCCGAAACCACCGTTCACGCTGAATCTGCGCAGCTACGGCCTGGCCGCGGACGAACACCGCCACACGCATGCCCAGCTGGTGCTGCCGCTGGCCGGCCGCCTGCTGCTGGACATCGGCGGCCGCGAGCGCCTGCTCGGCCAGGGCCAGGCCGCCTTCGTCGAGACCGGCATGCGCCACACCCAGGTGTCCCACGAGCGTAACCAGGCGCTGATCCTGGACCTTGATGCGCATCAAATGCCGCTGCCGCTGCTGGAGCGGCTGGCCGCCCAGCCCTACCAGTCCATCGCGCCGGCGGCCTGGCGGCTCATCGACTACATGGGCCTGGTGCTGCAGGGCGGCCCGGCCACCACGGGCCAGCTGCAGCACTGGGTGCCGCTGCTGCTGGACCAGCTCGGCCAGCAGGCGCCGCGCGCGGTGTCGCGGCTGGGCGCGCTGCTGGCCAGGGTGCAGGCCGAGCCCGGTGCACCGTGGACGGCCGAGCGCATGGCGCAGGAAGTCCACCTGAGCGCGAGCCGGCTGCACGCGCTGTTCCGCAGCGAGCTCGGCAGCACGCCTGCGGCCTGGCTGCAGCAGCAGCGGCTGGAGCAGGTGCGCGCATGGCTGGTCGGCACCGACCGGCCCATCGCCGAACTGGCACTGGCGGCCGGCTACGCCGACCAGAACGCGCTGACGCGCGCCATGCGGCGCGCCACCGGCAGCACGCCGGCCGCGATCCGGCGCGCGGCGCGAGACGCGGCCTAAAAGACAGCAGCCACGGCCGAGACGGCCGGTGGCCCGCCGCGCCACAGTGCGGTCATGGTTTCTTCCCATTCGTCCACCGCGGCCCAGGGCACCTGGACCGGCATCCTGTGCGGCATGGCCGCGGGCGCCCTGTGGGGCCTGGTGTTCCTCGCGCCGGAGCTGGCGCACGGCTTCACGCCGCTGCAGCTGACGGCCGGCCGCTTCCTGGCCTATGGCCTCTTCGCCGGCGCGCTGCTGCTGCCGCGCCGGCGCCGGCTGGCCGCGCAGCTGGGCCGGGCCGACTGGGGCCTGCTGGCGCGCCTGGCGCTGCTGGGCAACACGCTGTACTACGTGCTGCTGGCAAGTAGCGTGCAGCAGGGCGGCATCGCCATGACCTCGCTCGTGATCGGCTTCCTGCCCGTGGCGGTCACCGTGATCGGCAGCCGCGCGCAGGGCGCGGTGCCGCTGCGCCGGCTCATCCCCTCGCTGCTGTGCGGGCTGGCCGGCATCGTGTGCATCGGCTGGCAATCGTTGGGCGGTGGCGCCGCGGCCTCACCGGTGGGCTTGCTCTGCGCGGTGGGCGCATTGGCCTCGTGGACCGCCTATGCGGTCGGCAACGCGCGCGCGCTGGCGCAGCGGCCGCAGGTCTCGGTGCAAGACTGGAACCTGGCCACGGGCGTGGTCACCGGCGCACAGGCCTTGCTGCTGCTGCCGTTCGCACTGTTGCTGGATGCGCGCACGCACGCCAGCGCCGACTGGCTGCGCCTGGCCGGCGTGGTGGTAGGCGTGGCGCTGGCCGCGTCCATGGTCGGCAACGCGCTGTGGAACCGCATGAGCCGGCTGCTGCCGCTGACCATGGTGGGCCAGATGATCCTGTTCGAAACCCTGTTCGCCTTGCTCTACGGCTTCCTGTGGGAATGGCGCACGCCGCGCACGGCGGAATGGCTGGCCATGGCCTGCGTGGCTGCCAGCGTGCTGAGCTGCGTGCATGCGCACCGCCAGCCCGCGCCCAGCCGCTATGCTGCGGCCGCATGAACGCACCGACCGACCACGCCTTCGCGCAAGCCAAGACCCTGTTCCTCGATGCCGTGGGCCTGACCGAGGCGGGCCGGCACGCCGAGGCCGAAACCCGGCTCGAAGCCGCAGCGGCCCTGGTGCCGGACCGGCCCTCCACCCTGCTGAACCTGGGCGTGGTCCGGCTGCGCCTGGGCCGCCCCGGCGACGCGCTGCGCGCGCTCGATGCCCTGGCCGCAGTGGAACCTGCCAACCCGGCCGGCCGCTTCCAGCGCGCACTGGCCTTGAACCAGCTCGGCCGCCACGCCGAAGCGCTGGCGCTACTGGACGCCCTTCTGGCCGACCACCCGGCCACCGCCGCCGCCCACCAGCTGCGTGGGCAGACGCTGCAGGCGCTGGAGCGCCATGCCGACGCCCTGCCCGCCTACGAGCGTGCGCTCGCACTCGACCCCGGCCTCGCCGAAGCCAGCCTGCTGCTGGGCCAGTTGCTGCGCGACCTGCAACGCCCGGCCGCCGCGCGCGCCGCCTTCGAGCAGGCCCTGGCCAGCGGTGCCGATGCCGCGCTGTGCCGCTACTTCCTGGCCGGCCTGGGCGCTGGCGCAACACCCACCAGCGCCCCGCAGGCCTATGTGCGCGGCCTGTTCGACAGCTACGCCGACGACTTCGAGCCGCACCTGCTGGATGTGCTGCGCTACCGCGCCCACGAGGCCGTGGCGCAGGCGGCGGCTGCGGCCCTGGCCGGCACAGCGGTGGACACCGCACTCGACCTGGGCTGCGGCACCGGCCTGTGCGGCCCCCTGCTGCGCCCGCTGACACGCCGCCTGCACGGCCTGGACCTCTCGCCCACCATGCTGGCGCAGGCCCGCACGCGCGGCTGCTACGACCAACTGGTGCAGGCCGACCTCGCAGCCCACCTGCAGGAGACACCCGAACGCTACGGCCTCGTGGCGGCCGCCGACGTGTTCATCTATGTCGGCGCGCTCGAGGCGGTGTTCGCGGGCCTGCGGCGCGTGCTGCAGCCCGGCGGTGTGTTCGCGTTCTCCGTGGAGTTGTCCGACGGCGAGGCGCTGCAGTTGCGGCCCAGCCTGCGCTATGCCCACGGCGTGGCCCCTCTGCGCACGCTGGCCGCACAGCACGGCCTGGAGATCGTGCAGGAGAAGACCCTCGTGTTGCGCGAGGACCAGCGCCAGCCCATCCAGGGCCTGGTGCTGTGCCTGCGCGCGCGCGGCACGGCCAGCACGGCTTGAGCGCGGAACATCCGGGCGCGGGCAGACTCCATCGCCAGTCCCGCCCGCGCCACAACAGCCGCCCGCAGGTGCGTCCGTCCCTTCATCCGACCCTTTGCCCAGGAGAGCCTCGATGACCATTGCACGCAGATCCTTCCTCGCTGCCGCGCTCGGCGCCGCCAGCATCGGCCCGCAGGCCTGGGCGCAATCCGGCGGCAGCGGCTACCAGCCGCAGGTCGGCCAGGGCGGCAAGGACGTGGTGTGGGTGCCGACCTCGCAGGCCCTGGTCGACCGCATGCTGGACATGGCCGGGCTCACGCCGCAGGACCGGCTGGTCGACCTGGGCTCGGGCGACGGCCGGCTCGTGATCACGGCGGCCAAGCGCGGCGCGCAGGCGCGTGGCATCGAATACAACCCCGACATGGTGGCGCTGTCGCGGCGCGCCGCCGAAGCCGAGGGCGTGGCGGCCCGCGTGCGCTTCGAGCAGGCCGACATCTTCGCGTCCGACTTCTCCGAAGCCACCGTGGTCACGCTGTTCCTGCTGCCCAACCTCAACATGCGGCTGCGGCCCACCCTGCTGAACATGCCGGCCGGCACGCGCGTGATGTCCAACTCCTTCACGATGGAGGACTGGGAGCCCGACGATTCGTTCAACGTGGTCGAGGGCTGTTCGGGCTACTGCAATGCGCTCAAGTGGGTGGTGCCGGCCAAGGTCGGCGGCAACTGGCAGCTGGGCGGCGAACGGCTGGTGCTCACGCAGAGCTTTCAGAAGCTGGAGGGCCGGCTGGGCGCGAATGCGCCGCTGGCGGCGGCGCGGCTGGATGGTGCGGCCATCCGCTTCACGGCCGGCGGACGGACCTACACAGGGCAGGTCGCAGGGAACGCGATGCGCGGCACCGTGGACGGCGCCGCCTGGACGGCCACGCGCGTGGCGGGCTGAAGCTTCAGGCCGTTGCGGGCTGCTGCTGCGACTGGCGCTGCGGCGCCACCGCCTTCTCCGCCACCGCGTTGCGCGCCGACAGGTTGATCGGCGCGGCCGTCGGCAGTCCGTCGAAATCCGTCCATTGGTGGCGCTCGAAGTCGTAGAGCTTACAGGTGCGCAGCGTGCGCAGCATCGAGAACAGCGACAGCGGCTCCACCACCAGCCGGTTGCCCAGCAGCGCGTTCATGCGCTTTTGCGCCGGCAGCAGCAGGTAGCTCGGGATGCCATGGTGCGCATGGTGGGCGGCATGGCAGTAGACGTTGTTGACCATCTTGCTGAACCAGTCCGGCGTGGTCAGCACGGTGGAGCACAGCTCGGGGGCGTAGTCGCCCGAACGCGCGATGTCGCCCTTGAACCAGGGGATGTTGGGGTGCGTGTGCATGAGGTAGAGCGTGGCGCTGCTGATCCAGAAGTGCAGCATCAGCGGGCCGAACCAGCCCAGCAGCACGGCCGTTCCGGCATCGACGGGCGCGATGCGCGGCGCCACCAGCGCCAGGAAGGCCACCATGCCGCCATGGAACAGCATGAGCGGCACGGCATAGGCCATGGACACGCCGCGCTGCTCCTGCGGCGTGCGCACGTTGGGCCACACGCGCGTGGGGATCCAGCGCACCAGCCAGTAGACGAACAGGCCGAACACATTGGGCGCGCGACACAGGCGCTCGGCCAGCTGCTGCAGCGGGCTCAGCGCGTCGTACTCGGCCTTGGAGAACGGGCGGTAGAAGTCGAAGTGGTCACCGTTGGTGCGCGGGTGGTGCACATGGTTGTGGTCGTGCGTCCACATGCGGTAGTTCTGCACCGAGGGCACGCCCAGCGCCAGCGCCGCGATCCAGTTCCAGCGGCGGCTGGCGAACAGCGTGCGGTGCGATGCGTCGTGCGCCAGTGTGTACATGGAGGTCAGCCGGATGCCCAGCAGCACGCTGGCCAGGATCTTCCAGCCCATGGCGGGCGCCAGCAGCACGGCGGCCCACAGGCCCCAGTACAGCGCACCGTCGCGCAGCAGCAGCAGCGCGCCGCTCTTGTTGCGCGGCGTGGCAAAGACGGACAGCTCGCGGATCAACTGCCCCCGCGAGATCGCAGGTGGCGTGGCGGACAACGGCGCGGCGGTGGATCGCATCGGAACTCCCTGTAACTTGTTGTGACACGAGCCTGGGATTTGAGCCCGCCCCGCCCAGACCAAAGCGCCGATAAACCGGGGAAAAGCCGCCTGTCTCGGAAAATGCTGCAGCGCAACAACTTCGGCTACCATTGCCGCTGGAGAGAACAAGCACGTGGGCAACGACCAAGCCTTTGCCGAGTTGGGCCTGCCCAACGACGCCAGCGAATCAGAGATCAAGGCCGCCTGGCGCCGGCTGGCGTCGCGCTGGCATCCGGACCGCAATGCCAGTGCCCAGGCCGTGGCGCGCATGCAGCGCATCAACCAGGCTTTCGAAGCGATCCAGCGCGCGCGCCAGGGCGGCGACGGTGCTGCGGAGCCTGCTGCCGCGCCTGAGCCTGCGCCGCCGGCCGAGCCAGCGCGGCCGGCCCATCCTCCGATCCACCGCAAGCTCAAGCTCACGCTGGAAGAGGCCGCGGCCGGCTGCATCAAGGCGCTGCGCGGCAAGTTCACGCCCACCTGTCACCACTGCGAAGGCCTGGGCCACCGCGTGCTGGGCAGCCGCTGCAGGCGCTGCCGCGGCAGCGGGACCTTCGTGCGCCCTTCTGCCTGGTTCGGCTGGCCCGGCCAGCCCGAGGACTGCGAGGACTGCGCCGCCACGGGCATCGCGCGCGAGCATTGCGCGCCCTGCGAAGGCAGCGGCACGCTGGCCGAACAGGAATACGAAGTGCAGGTGCGCATCCCTCCTGGCGTGCGTGAGGGCGACCTGCTGCATGTGGCGGCGCGCCGCGCCCCGGCCGACCTGGAAGTGCAGGTGGCCGTGGCACCACACCCGCTGTTCACGCTGCAAGGCGACGGCAGCCTGCACTGCAAACTGCCGGTCGATGGCTTCGCCTGGATGGCCAACCGCGCTGTGACCGTGCCCACGCTGGACGGTGTGCAGACGCTGGCGCTGCAGCGCGACCGCCAGCGCTACGAGCTGCCTGGCCTGGGTTTTCCGCTGCGGCACAGCGGCCCGCGCGGTGTGCAGCTGGTGGAGATCGAACCCGTTTTTCCCGAGAAAGTCAGCACCGACCAGAACATCCTGCTCGACCAGCTGATCGCCAGCCACGCCAGCACCGATCCACGGTTGGCCGAGTGGCAGCGCACGCTGCGCGCACGCGAGCGCAAGCGGCCACGCAGCTGAGCTAACCTCGGCGGCCAAAAAGAAGGACCGCCAGCGTGACGCTCAAACCCCTGCTCTCCACCCTCCTCCTCGCAGCCCTGGCCGCGCCTGCCGCCCAAGCGCTGCAGATCACCGCCGTCACGCCCCAGGGCGAAGTGGCCCAGGCGCGCCAGGTCGTCCTGCGCTTCGACCAGGATGCCACGCGCTTCGGCGACGCGCGTGCCGCCGCGCCGGCCACGGTGCGCTGTGCCGACGAGGCCGCCGGCCGCGGCACAGGCCGCTGGAACAACGCGCGCGAATGGGTCTGGCAGTTCGAGAACGACCTGCCACCCGGCCAGCGCTGCGAGGTGGCGGCCAACACCAGCCTGGAACTCACGGGCCGCACGCGCTTCACCTTCCAGACCGGCGGCCCCGTGGTGCGCAGCACCTGGCCCTACGGCGGCCAGGTCGACGAGCAGCAGTTCTTCGTGCTGCGGCTCAATGGCCCGGCCACGCTGGACAGCGTGCGCGCCAACGTCTGGTGCGCGGTCGAGGGCATCGGCGAGCGCGTGCCCGTGCGCCTGGTCGAGGGCGCCGAACGCGCCGCGCTGCTCAAGGCCCGCCACCTGGAGCAGGAGTCCGCCAAGTCGCCGCTGGCCGTGCAGACCCTGGCCTGCAACCGGCGCCTGCCGCCCTCTGCCGACCTGCAGATCGTCTACGGCCCTGGCGTGGCCACGCCCAGCGGCGTCGCCAACCGCGTGGAGAAGCGCTTCGACTTCAAGGTGCGTGAGCCCTTCACGGCCAGCTTCAGCTGCGAGCGCGAGAACGCCCAGGCCGACTGCCTGCCGATCCGCCCGCTGCGCCTGCAGTTCACGGCGCCGCTGTCGCGCGAGCAGGCGCAGGCGATCCGCTTGCAGGGCGGTGGCCGCAGCATCGCCCCGCAGATCGACGACAGCACCGACGCCCTCATCGACGGCCTGCGCTTCGACCCGCCTTTCACGGAAAGCACCGACTACCAGCTGACGCTGCCGGCCAAGCTGCGCGACGCCTCCGACCGGCCGCTGGAGAACGCCGACAGCTTCCCGCTCGCGGTGCGCACGGGCGCCATGCCGCCACTGGCCAAGTTCGCCTCCAGCCCCTTCGGCATCGTCGAGCGCCTGGCCGAGCCCGACGGCCCGCCGCTGCTGCCCGTGACCGTGCGCCGCATCGAGGCTGCCCCCGGCGTGGGTGCGCTGCGCATCGCCGACGGCCAGGTGGCCACGCTGCGTCCGCAGAGCGACGCCGAGATCCTCGCCTGGTGGCGCAAGGTGCAGCGCTACGACCGCTTCCAGGTCGAGCGCAAGCAGGCCGCGGCCGATCTCAAGCAAGCGCTGCCGCGCGTGGTCGATCCCGACCAGAAGGGCTGGGTGCAGTCGCGCATGCTGTCGCTGCTGGCCGGCCAGAACGGCGTGCAGCAGCTCAAGCTGCCGGCCGCGGACAGCAGCGACGCGCGTCCCTTCGAGGTGGTCGGAATCCCGATGGCGCCGGGCTTCCACGTGGTCGAGATCACCTCGCGCCAACTGGGCCACGCCCTGCTCGACGAACGCTACGGCCCCGAGCGGACCATGGTCGTGCGCACGGCCGCGCTGGTCACCAACCTGGGCGTGCACTTCAAGCTCGGCCGCGAGAACGCGCTGGCCTGGGTCACGGCGCTGGACAGCGGCAAGCCCGTGGCCGGCGCGCGCGTCGTCGTCAACGACTGCCGCGGCCGTGAAGCCGCCAGCGGCCAGACAGATGCCCAGGGCGTGGTGCAGCTCCAGGGCCTGTCGCCCGAGCCACCGTCTTGTGCGCAGGACGAAGCCGCCGCCGCCTGGTTTGTCACGGCCCGCGCGCGCGGCGCCGATGGCGTGGACGACCTGGCCTTCACCTTCAGCGACTGGAACCGCGGCATCGAGCCCTGGCGCTTCGACCTGCCGACCAGCCAGGAGGTGGCGCCCGATCTGCGCGCCCACACCATCCTGGACCGCACGCTGCTGCGCGCCGGCGAGACCGTGGGCATGAAGCACCTGCTGCGCACCGAGACCAGCGCCGGCCTCGCGCCGGCCGCCTGGCGCCCAGCCACCCTGCGCATCACCCACGTGGGCAGCGGCCAGCAGTTCGAGCAGCCGCTGGCCTGGCGCGACTCGGCCACGGGCGGGCGCAGCGCGCAGAGCAGCTTCAAGCTGCCGCCCGCGGCCAAGCTCGGCGAGTACCAGATCGAACTCGTGGGCATCGACCAGGAGGCCGAGCGCAGCCTGGCGTCGGGTCGCTTCCGCGTGGAGGAGTTCCGCCTGCCCGTCATGGAAGGCCGCGTCACACCCGCCACCAGCGGTCCGCTGGTGCAGCCCGGCGCGCTGGCCGCGAATGTGCAGGTCAACTACGTGGCCGGCGGCGGCGCGGCCAGGCTGCCCGTGGAGGTCTCGGCGCTGCTGCGCGAACGCTGGCTGCAATTCGACGGCTATGACGCCTTCAGCTTCGCGCCGCCGCGCGACCGGCGCCAGGGCAACTCCGATGAGGGCGAGGAGGAATCCGAGGCCAGCAACGGCCCGCGCGTGATCGCCAACAAGCTGCCCGTGACGCTGGACGCCCAGGGCGCGGGCCGCGTGGCGCTGCCCGAGATTCCCGCAGCCCCGCGCGCACAGGAGCTGCTGCTCGAAGCCCGCTACGCCGATCCGAACGGCGAGATCCAGACGCTGCGCGGCACGCACACGGTCTGGCCGGCCGGCGTGGTCGCCGGCCTCAAGACCGAGGGCTGGGTCTCGGCGCGCGGCAAGGTGCAGCTGCAGGCGCTGGCGCTGGACCTGGCCGGCAAGCCCAAGGCCGGTGTGGCGCTGGACGTGCGCGCCCAGGCCCATGTGGCCACGACCAGCCGCAAGCGCATGGTCGGCGGGTTCTACACCTACGACACCAAGCGCGAGACCAAGGACCTCGGCAGTGTCTGCAGCGGCAAGAGTGATGCGCGCGGCCTGCTGCTCTGCGAGGCCCAACTGGGCCAGAGCGGCGAGGTCGAGCTGGTCGTGACGGCCAAGGACGAGGCCGGCCGCAGCGTGCAGGCGGCCAGCTCGGTCTGGGTCACGCGCCAGGGCGAACTCTGGTTCGGTGGCGAGAACCACGACCGCATCGACCTGCTGCCCGAACAGCGCGAGCTGCAACCCGGCGACACCGCCGCGCTGCAGGTGCGCATGCCGTTCCGCCAGGCCACGGCGCTGGTCACCGTCGAACGCGAAGGCGTGCTGTGGCACGAGGTGGTGGAACTCAGCGGGCAGGACCCGACGCTGCGCCTGAAGGTGCAGGAAGGCTGGGGCCCCAACGTCTACGTCAGCGCGCTGGTACTGCGCGGCCGGCTGCGCGAAGTCCCCTGGTACTCGTTCTTCACCTGGGGCTACAAGGCGCCACGCAGCTGGTGGAGCGCGTTCTGGAACGGCCGCAACGAAGTGGTGGCGCCGAGCGCGATGGTCGACCTGTCCAAGCCCGCCTTCCGGCTCGGCGTGGCCGAACTCAAGGTCGGCACGCGTGCGCACCGCATCGATGTGCAGGTGCAGCCCGACCGCACGAGCTACCAGGTGCGCGAGCGCGTGCAGGTGCGCATCACGGCCAAGCTGCCCGACGGCAAGCCGGCCGCGGGCGCCGAGGTGGCGCTGGCCGCGGTCGACCAGGCGCTGCTGGAGTTGGCGCCCAACGACAGCTGGGACCTGCTGGGCGCCATGCTGCAGCGCCGCGCCTGGGGCGTGCAGACCGCCACGGCGCAGATGGAAATCATCGGCCGACGCCACTACGGCCGCAAGGCGGTGCCGGCCGGCGGAGGCGGCGGCCGCAACCCCACGCGCGAGCTGCTGGACACGCTGCTGCTGTGGAACCCGCGCGTGCAGCTCGATGCACAGGGGCAGGCCACGGTGGAGGTGCCGCTCAACGATGCTTTGACCACCTTCCGCATCGTCGCCGTGGCCGACAGCGGCCAGGCCTTGTTCGGCACCGGCCAGGCCAGCGTGCGCACCACGCAGGACCTGCAGATCATCAGCGGCCTGCCGCCGCTGGTGCGCGAGGACGACCGCTTCCGCGCCCAGTTCACCTTGCGCAACACCACGGCCAAGGCCATGCGGGTGGAGTTCAAGCCGCGCGCCACACTGCTCGAGCTGGCGCCGCAGACCATCGAGATCCCGCCGAACGAGGCGCGCGAGGCGACCTGGGACGTGGTGGCGCCGACCCAGCTCGCGCACACGCGCGCCGAGGCCATCCTGTGGGAGGTCGAAGCGCGTGACCTGTCGGGCAACGCGCGCGACGCGCTCAAGGCCAGCCAGCGCATCGTGCCAGCCGTGCCGATCACCGTGCAGCAGGCCTCGCTGGTGCAGATCGACGGGCCGTTCACACAGTCCGTGCAGCCGCCGGCCCAGGCCCTGGCCACCAACGGCAAGCCGCGCGGCGGCCTCTCGCTGGCCCTCCAGCCGCGCCTGGCCGACGGCCTGCCCGGCGTGCGCGACTGGTTCCAGCGCTACCCCTACAGCTGCCTGGAGCAAAGTGCCAGCCGCGCGCTGGGCCTGGAGGACGAGGCCCTATGGAAGGGCGTGGTGGCGCAGCTGCCCACCTACCTGGACAGCGATGGCCTGGCGAACTACTTCCCGCCGCGCGACGGCGAGGCCGCACGCGGCAGCGACACGCTGACGGCCTACCTGCTGGCCGTGAGCCACGAAGCCGCTGCGCTGGACCCGCGCTTCGCGCTGCCCGAGGCACAGCGCCGCCAGATGGAGGACGGCTTGCTGGCCTTCGTCGAGGGCCGCCTGCAGCGCAGCTTCTGGAGCCCGCGCGCCGACCTGGACGTGCGCAAGCTCGCGGCACTGGAGGCCTTGTCGCGCACGGGCCGCGCACAGGGCCGCATGCTGTCCAGCCTCACGCTCGCGCCCGAGCAATGGCCCACGCATGCGCTGCTGGACTGGCTGCAGATCCTGCAGCGCGTGCAGGACGTGCCGCAGCGCGCCCAGCGGCTGGAGCAGGCCCAGCAGTTGCTGCGCACGCGGCTCGCGTTCTCGGGCACGCGCGTGGGCTTCTCCACCGAGCAGGGCGACGCCTGGTGGTGGCTGATGGCCAACACCGACGCCAATGCCGCGCGCCTGCTGCTGGCGGTGCAGGGCGAGGCCGGCTGGCAGGCCGACATGGGTCGACTGGCCAGCGGCCTCATCGCGCGCCAGCAGCGCGGCGCCTGGCAGACCACCACGGCCAACCTGTGGGGCAGCCTGGCGCTGCGCAGGTTCTCGGCCAAGTACGAGGCCGATCCCGTCAGCGGCAGCACGCGCGCCCAGCTCGGCAGCGAAAACGTGCGCGCCGACTGGCCAAGCAAGGGTGCGCCACCGGCCCAGTTCCTGCCGTGGCCCGGCACGTCGGCAGCCACCCTGCAGGCCACGCACGAAGGCAGCGGCAAGCCCTGGCTCACGCTGCAGTCGCTGGCCGCGGTGGAAGTGAAAACCCCGTTCGACGGCGGCTACCGCATCGGGCGCGAGGTCGTTCCCGTCGAGCAAGCCAGGCCCGGCCGCTATACACGCGGCGACATCCTGCGCATCAAGCTCACGGTGACGGCCGCGCAGGACATGAGCTGGGTCGTGTTGTCCGACCCGGTGCCGGGCGGCGCCACCATCCTGGGCAGCGGCCTGGGCCGCGATTCCGCCATCGCCACCCAGGGCGAGCGCAGCAAAGGCAACGCCTGGCCGGCCTTCGAGGAGCGCGGCTTCGAAGCCTTCCGCAGCTACTACGGCTTCCTGCCCAAGGGCGAGGTCCAGACCAGCTACACGGTGCGGCTCAACAACGTGGGCGAGTTCGCGCTGCCGCCCACGCGCGTGGAGGCGATGTACGCGCCCGAGATGTTCGGCGAGCTGCCGAATGCGCGCTTGAAGGTGGAGGCGCCGTGAAGAGGATGTGGTTGGCCGTGCTGCTGGCGTGCACAAGCACGCTGGCGTTTGCCCTGCCCTCCTACGACGAGGTGCGCACGGCGCACCGGCCGTCGGAAACCCTGGTGCTCGCGCGCGATGGCCAGCTGCTGCAGCGCGTGCGCACCGACGCCTACGTGCGGCGCGGCCCCTGGGTCGCGCTGGCCGACATCTCCCCCGCGCTGCGCACCGCCCTGGTCCTGAGCGAAGACCGCGCCTTCTGGCAGCACAGCGGCGTGGACTGGCGCGCCGTCTCGGCCGCGGCCTGGGCCAACCTCTGGAACCAGCGCACGCGCGGCGCCTCCACGCTGACCATGCAGCTGGCCGGCCTGCTGGACGAGGACTGGCGCGTCGGCCCGGGCGGGCGCAGCGTGGGCCAGAAGCTGGGCCAGGCCGTGGCCGCCCAGCGGCTGGAGCGCAGCTGGCGCAAGGACCAGATCCTGGAGGCCTACCTGAACCTGGTGCCGTTGCGCGGAGAGATCGTCGGCATCGATGCGCTCGCGCGCAGCCTGTTCGGCAAGGCGCCGCACGGGCTGGACGCGCGCGAAGCCGCCATCGCCGCGGCCCTGGTGCGCGGGCCGAACGCGGCACCGGCCGTGGTCGCGCGCCGCGCCTGCACGGTGCTCAAGGACAGCACCGGTGCGGCCGACTGCGCCGGCCTGGAGCTGCTCACGCTGGGCGCACTGCAGCGCCGCAGCTGGGCCGCCAGCGAAGGCATCGCGCCGCACCTGGCGCGCCGGCTGCTGCACGAGGACAGCACCGGCGCGCCCAGCCTGCGCAGCAGCCTGGACGCCGGCCTGCAGCGCTTCGCCCAGCAGCAACTGGCCCAGCACCTGCGCGAGCTGCGCGGGCGCAACGTGCAGGACGGCGCGCTCGTGGTGCTGGACAACGCCAGCGGCGAGGTGCTGGCCTGGGTCGGCTCCTCGGGCACGCTGTCCCGCGCGGCCGAGGTCGACGGCGTGCTCGCACTGCGCCAGCCCGGCTCCACGCTCAAGCCCTTCCTGTATGCCCAGGCCATCGCCGAGGGCCGGCTCACGGCCGCCTCGCTGCTGGAAGACGCACCCACCCACATCGCCACGCCGGCCGGCCTGTACATCCCGCAGAACTACGACCGCCGCTTCAAGGGCTGGGTCTCGGTGCGCACGGCACTGGCCTCCTCGCTCAACGTGCCCGCCGTGCGCACGCTGGTGATGGTCTCGCCCGATGCCTTCGCGCGGCAGCTGCAGGCCCTGGGCCTGGCGCTCGCCCACGGCGGCGACTACTACGGCACCAGCCTGGCCCTGGGCAGCGCCGAGGTCTCTCTGCTGGCGCTGACCAACGCCTACCGCGCACTGGCCAATGGCGGCCACGCCGGCCCCGTGCGCCTGCAGCCCGGCCCGCGGCCCGCGCCCGGCCCGGCCGTGCTCGATGCGCGCGCGGCCTTCATCGTCGGCGACATCCTGGCCGACCCGCTCGCGCGCGCCATGACCTTCGGCACCGACAGCGTGCTGGCCACGCGCGGCTGGGCGGCCGTGAAGACCGGCACCAGCAAGGACATGCGCGACAACTGGGCCATCGGCTGGTCCGAGCGCTACACCGTGGGCGTGTGGGTCGGCAACGCGGGTGGCGCGGCGATGTGGGACGTCAGCGGCACCAGCGGCGCGGCGCCGATCTGGGCCGCGCTCATGCAGCAGCTGCACCGTGCGGTGCCCAGCCGTGCGCCGCGTGCGCCGGCCGGCGTCGAGCAGGCCGCCGTGCGTTTCGGCGATGCGCTGGAGGCGCCACGCCGCGAATGGTTCCTGCCCGGCACGGCGCAGCCGCTGTTCGCGCTGGCCGGCACCCAGGACGACCGCGCCGCCACGCCGCGCATCCACGCGCCCGTGGACGGCAGCATCGTCGCGCTGGACCCCGACATCCCGCCCGCCCACCAGCGCCTGCAGTTGCGTGCCCAGGGCGCCGATGCCCGCTGGCGCATGGACGGCCGGCCGCTGGGCCGCGGCCAAGAACTGGCCTGGCTGCCGTGGCCGGGCCGGCACCGGCTGCAGCTGGTCGATGCGTCGGGCGCCGTGCTCGACGAGGTGCGCATCGAGGTGCGGGGGGCGGCCGTCAAAGGGCGGTGAGGCGCGACACGCGGCGCAGTGCCTCGCACACCGCGCCGCGCACACCGGAGATTCGATCCTGCCTGTGCGCGTTCAGGCCGATGGCGCGTCGCCCGCTGTCACCTGCCGCAGGCAATCGATCAGCAGCATCGCCGCGGGCGTGCGCACGCGCGAGCGCAGCGTGATGATGCCCACCGGTGGCAATTCGATCGGCACCTTGAGCGGCAGCACCTTGACCAACCCTTCGCGCTCGAAGTGCCGGGCCACCCCCTGCGCGAGAAACCCCACGGCCGGCCGCTCGCGCACGAAGGACAGCGTGACCAGGAACGAGGCCGTCTCCACGATGTCCGCCGGCGGCGCGAGCCGGTGCTTGTAGAACATCTGCTCCAGCTTGATGCGCGAGGACGCCCAGGGCGGCGGCACCACCCAGGGCTGGTCCGTGAGGTCGCGCCAGTGCGGCTTGGCGACGCCGGCCAGCGCATGGTCGGGCCGCACGACGATGGCCATGGGCTCGCGGTACAGCGCCTCGGTCTCCAGGTCCGGCGAGGCATAGCCCGGCTCCAGCCGGCCGACGAACAGGTCGAGCTCGCCCACGCGCAGGCGCGGCAACAGGCGTGTGAGGTCTCCCTCCTCGGCCAGCACGGTCGTCAGCGCCGAACGTGCCTTCAGCAACTGCACCGCCTGCACCAGTGGCCCCGGCGTGGCGACCACCATGGCGCCCACGGTCACGCGGCCGGCGCCGCCGCTGGCCACGGCAGCGATCTCGTCCTGCGTGCGCGCGTAGTCGGCCAGCACCGAGCGCGCGAAGCGCACCACCGTGAAGCCGTAGGCGGTGGGCTCGGTACCACGCGTGGAGCGCACGAACAGATCCAGGCCGAACATGCGCTCGATCTCTGCCAGCGTCTTGGACACCGCCGGCTGCGTGACCGACAGGAACTCCGCCGTGCGGCCCAGGTGGCGGAACTGGTCGAGCGCCACCAGCAGCTGAAGATGCCGCAGCTTGAGGTTGGAACGCAGGACGCGGTCGATGTCGGCCATCCGGCAAGCATAACCTCCAGGCTATGAAGATAGTCCTCTATCTCATTGGATTGGAATCCTTGAAGTGACCACAATCCGCAGCTCCCACGAACCGCACTGCATGGAGACAAGATGAAAACTTCCCGCCGCCAACTGGTGCTCGGCTCCCTGGCCGCCGCACTGCCGCTGTCCGCGCTGCGCAGCGCCCATGCCAGCACCTTCCCCGAGCGCCCCATCACCTTCATCTGCCCCTGGCCGGCCGGCGGCACGGCCGACCAGTCCATGCGCGCGCTGTGCCAGGTGGCCAGCACGGTGCTGGGCCAGGCCATCGCGGTGGAGAACCGCGCCGGCGCCTCCGGCATGATCGGCGCCAAGGCTTTGGCCTCGGCCCGGCCCGACGGCTACACCATCGGCCAGATCCCGATCTCGGTCACGCGCTTCTCGCAGATCGGCACCTTGCAGGCCGACCCGCGCAAGGACTACAGCTACCTGGCCCGCACCTCGGGCCAGACCTTCGGCGTCGCCGTGCCGGTGGATTCGCCGTACAAGACGCTCGCGGAGTTCGTGGCCTTCGCCAAGGCCAATCCGGGCAAGCTGACCTACGCGCATGCCGGCCTCGGCGGGGCGACGCACGTGGGCATGGAGGAGTTCGCATCCGTGGCCGGCATCCAGCTGACCAACGTGCCCTACAAGGGTGGCGCCGAGGCGCTGCAAGGTGTTCTCGGCAAGCAGGTCGATGCGCTGGCCGACTCCAGCTCCTGGGCGCCGCATGTGGAGGCTGGCAAGTTGCGCCTGCTGGCCACCTGGGGCGAGCAGCGCACGCCGCGCTTCAAGGACACGCCCACCCTCAAGGAGTCGGGCTACAACGTGGTCGTCGATGCGCCCAACGGCATCGGCGCGCCCAAGGGCCTGGACCCGGCGATTGCCGCGAAGCTGCGCGATGCCTTCCGCCAGGCCGTGGCCAGTGCCGAGTTCAAGGCGGTCGCGGACAGAATCGACGCGCCCGTGCTGTACCTGGACGGCCCCGACTACGAGAAGTACGTGAACCAGGTCTACCAGCGCGAAACCGTGCTGATCGACAAACTCAAGCTGCGCGAACTCCTGCGCGGCTGATCCGCTGCTCCACCACACCATGACCCACGACCCTGGCTCCCTGCTGCTGCACCTGCATCCCAACGACAACGTGCTCGTGGCCAAGGCGCCGCTGGCGCTAGGCCAGGATCTCGCGCAATTCGGCGTACGCACGCGCGCCCAGATCCCCGCCGGCCACAAGATCGCCGCGCGCCGCATCGCGGCCGGCGAGCCCGTGCGCAAGTACGACACCGTGATCGGCGTGGCCACGCGCGACCTGGAACCCGGCGACTACGTGCACACCCACAACATCGCGCTGGTCGACTACTACCGCGACCCGGCCTTCGGCACCGACGTGCGGCCCGTGGACTACCTGCCCGAGGACCAGCGCGCGACGTTCCAGGGCTTCGTGCGCGCCGACGGGCGCGTGGGCACGCGCAACTTCATCGGCATCCTGTCGTCGGTGAACTGCTCGGCCACGGTCATCAAGAACATCGCCGCGCACTTCACGCCCGAGCGGCTGGCGGCCTTCCCGCACGTGGACGGCGTGGCCGCGTTCGCGCAGACCAGCGGCTGCGGCATGTCCTCGCCCAGCGAGCACTTCGACGTGCTGCGCCGCACGCTGGCCGGCTACGCGCGCCACCCCAACCTGGCCGGCGTGCTGATCGTGGGCCTGGGCTGCGAGCGCAACCAGGTCGACGGCCTGGTCGATTCGCAGGGGCTGGAGCGCGGCAGCTTGATGCGCACCATGGTCATGCAGGACGTGGGCGGTACGCGCGCCACCATCGCGGCCGGCATCGCGGCCATCGAGGAGATGCTGCCGGCGGCCAACGCCGCGCGCCGCAGCACGGTCAGCGCCTCCCACCTCAAGATCGGCCTGGAGTGCGGCGGCTCGGACGGCTTCTCGGGCATCACTTGCAATCCCGCGTTGGGCGCGGCCATGGACATCCTGGTGCGCCACGGCGGCACGGCCATCCTGTCGGAGACGCCCGAGATCCACGGCGTGGAATTCATGCTCACGCGCCGCGCCGTCACGCCCGCCGTCGGCCAGAAGCTGCTGGACCGGCTGGCCTGGTGGGAGCGCTATGCCGCGGGCCAGAACGCGCAGTTCAACGGCGTGGTGGGCCACGGCAACCAGGCCGGCGGCCTGGCCAACATCTTCGAGAAATCGCTGGGCTCGGCCATGAAGGGCGGCACCACCCCGCTGCAGGCCGTCTACGAATACGCCGAACCCATCACCCAAAGCGGCTTCGTGTTCATGGATTCGCCGGGCTACGACCCGGTGGCCTCCACGGGCCAGATCGCCAGCGGCGCCAACCTGATCTGCTTCACGACCGGGCGCGGCTCCATGTTCGGCAGCAAGCCCGCACCGACGATCAAGCTGGCCAGCAACACGGCCATGTACACCCGGCTCGAAGAAGACATGGACATCAACTGCGGCCTGATCCTCGACGGCGAGCTGAGCGTGCCGCAGATGGGCGAGCGCATCTTCCAGCAGATCCTGCGCCATGCGTCCGGCGAACAGACCAAGAGCGAAGGACTCGGCTTGGGCGACCACGAATTCGTGCCCTGGCACCTGGGCATCGTCAGCTGAACTCTTCCCCCACATGAACCTGAACCTGACAGACACCACGCTGCTGCGCAGCGCCAACTTCATCGCCGGCCAGTGGCGCGAGGCCAGCGGCCCGCGCCTGGCCGTGACCGACCCGGCCACGGGCGCCCTGATCACCGAGGTGCCCGATTCGGGCGCCGACGAAGCGCGCGCCGCCGTCGATGCGGCCCACGCTGCCTTCGCCAGTTGGCGCAAGGTCCCGGCCAAACAGCGCGCGCAGACCGTGCGCCGCTGGAACGATCTGGTCCTGGCCCACCAGGACGACCTCGGCCGCCTGATCTCGCGCGAACAGGGCAAGCCGCTGGCCGAAGGCAAGGGCGAGGTGGCCTACGCCGCGAGCTACATCGCCTGGTTCGCCGAAGAGGCCACGCGCATGAACGGCGAGGTGATCCCCGCGCCGCTGCCGGGCCGGCGCATGTTCGCGCTCAAGGAGCCGGTCGGCGTGGTGGCCGCCATCACGCCCTGGAACTTCCCGGCCGCGATGATCGCGCGCAAGATCGCGCCGGCCCTGGCAGCAGGGTGCACCGTGGTCTGCAAGCCCGCCGAAGACACGCCGCTGACCTCGCTCGCGCTGGTGCACCTGGCCGAGCAGGCGGGCGTGCCGGCCGGCGTGCTCAACATCGTGACGGCCTCGCGCGAACGCACGCCCGAGGTGGTGGACGTCTGGCTGGACGACGCCCGCGTGCGCAAGATCACCTTCACGGGCTCCACGCCCGTGGGCAAGCACCTGGCGCGCCGCTCCGCCGACACCCTCAAGAAGCTCTCGCTGGAGCTGGGCGGCAACGCCCCCTTCATCGTGTTCGAGGACGCCGACCTGGACGCGGCCGTGGACGGCCTCATGGCCTCCAAGTTCCGCAACGGCGGCCAGACCTGCGTGTGCCCCAACCGCGTGTTCGTGCACGAGAAGGTGCACGACGCCTTCGCCGACAAGCTGGCCACGCGCGTGGCGGCGCTCCAGGTCGGCCCGGCCACGGATGCGGCCTCGCAGATCGGGCCGATGATCAACGCACGCGCGGTCGAGAAGATCGCGCGCCATGTGCAGGACGCACGCGCGCGCGGCGCCAGCGTGCTGACGGGCGGCAAGCTGCTGCCGGACCTGGGGCCCACCTACTACGCGCCCACGGTGTTGACGGGCGCCGACGCCAGCATGGCCTGCAGCTGCGAGGAAACCTTCGGCCCCGTGGTGCCCATCACACGCTTCGCATCCGAAGCAGAAGTGATCGCCGCAGCCAACGCCACGCCCTTCGGCCTGGCCGGCTACTTCTACAGCCAGGATGTGCGCCGCATCTGGCGGGTGGCCGACGCCTTGGAGACCGGCATCGTCGGCATCAACGAAGGCGCGATCTCGGCCGAGGCCGCGCCCTTCGGCGGCGTCAAGGAATCGGGCTACGGCCGCGAGGGCTCGGTGCACGGGCTCGAGGACTACCTGCACACCAAGTACATCTGTCAGGGCCAACTGGATTGAGCATGACCGCATTCAAACAAGCCCTGGCCGCGCGCCAGGCCCAGGTCGGCCTGTGGCTGTCCATGGCCACCCCGTACTCGGCCGAGGCCTGCGCCACGACCGGCTTCCAATGGCTGCTGATCGACGGCGAGCATGCGCCCAACGACGTGCGCAGCACGCTGGCGCAGTTGCAGGCCGTGGCGCCCTACGGCGCCCAGCCGGTGGTGCGCGCCGTCGAGGGCCAGACCGCGCTGATCAAGCAGCTGCTGGACATCGGCGTGCAGAACCTGCTGGTGCCCATGGTCGACACGCCCGAGCAGGCGCGCGCGCTCGTGGCCGCCACGCGCTACCCGCCCGAGGGCGTGCGCGGCGTGGGCGCGGCCGTGGCACGCGCCTCGCGCTGGGGCGCACGGCGCGACTACCTGAACGAAGCCAATGGCGAGATCTGCCTGCTGGTGCAGGCCGAAACCGCGACGGCGCTGAAGAACCTGGATGCCATCTGCGCCGTCGACGGCGTGGACGGCGTGTTCATCGGCCCGGCCGACCTGGCCGCATCCATGGGCCAGCGCGGCAACCCGGGCCACCCCGCCGTGCAGGCCGCCATCGAGCAGGCCATCACCACCATCGTCGCGAGCGGCAAGGCGGCCGGCACCCTGACCGGCGACGCCGCTCTCGCGCGCCGTTACCTGGAACTGGGCGCGACCTTCGTCGCCGTCGGCATCGACATCACGCTGATGGTGCAGGCCGCGCGCAAGCTCTCGGCCGACTTCGGCCTGGGCGCCGCCCCGGCCCCCGCCCCCCGCGGCAACGCCTACTGACCACACCACGAACACCATGAGCATTCAGAAGAAGACGCTGCGCATCGCCAGCATTCCCGGCGACGGCATCGGCCAGGAAGTCATGCCCGAGGGCCTGCGCGTGCTGGAAGCCGCCGCCAGCCGCTTCGGCTTCGAGTTGCAGGTCACGCCCATCGCCTGGGCCAGCTGCGATTACTACCAACAGCACGGCCAGATGATGCCGGACGACTGGAAGGCCCAGCTGCAGCCGCAGGACGCGATCCTGTTCGGCGCGGTCGGCTGGCCCGCCACCGTGCCCGACCATGTGTCGCTGTGGGGCTCGCTGCTGAAGTTCCGGCGCGAGTTCGATCAGTACATCAACCTGCGGCCCGCCCGCCTGTTCGAGGGCGTGCCCTGCCCGCTGGCCGGGCGCAAGGCCGGCGACATCGATTTCTACATCGTGCGCGAGAACACCGAGGGCGAATACACCAACCTGGGCGGCACCATGTACCCGGGCACGGAGCGCGAGATCGTGATCCAGGAATCGGTGTTCAGCCGCTTCGGCACCGACCGCGTGCTCAAGTACGCGTTCGAGCTCGCGCAGTCGCGCCAGCGCAAGCACCTGACCGTGGCCACCAAGAGCAACGGCATCGCGATCAGCATGCCCTGGTGGGACAGCCGCGCCGACGCCGTGGCCCAGGCCTACCCCGGCGTGACGGTGGACAAGCAGCACATCGACATCCTGACCGCGCGCTTCGTGCTGCAGCCGCAGCGCTTCGACGTGGTGGTGGCCAGCAACCTGTTCGGCGACATCCTGTCGGACCTGGGGCCGGCCTGCACCGGCACCATTGGCCTCGCGCCCTCGGCCAACCTGAACCCCGAGCGCAGCTTCCCCTCGCTGTTCGAGCCCGTGCACGGCTCGGCGCCCGACATCTTCGGCCAGAACATCGCCAACCCCATCGCCATGGTCTGGTCGGCCGCGCTGATGCTGGACTTCCTGGGCCAGCGTGAGGCGCACGACGCCATCGTGCGCGCCATCGAGCAGGTGCTGCGCGAGGGGCCGCGCACGCGCGACCTGGGCGGCCAGGCTTCGACCACCGAGCTCGGCCAGGCGTTGGCGGCCGCCGTCGCGACAGCCTAAACGGGCCTGCGCGGCCGCGCCTGCCCGCCCAGCTGCGCCGTGATGGCCGCAGCCTCGGCCGCCATGGCCTGCACCACCTCGGGCACGCGGCTGGCCGGCATGCGCGCCGTGACGGTGGCCACGGCGATGCCGGCGATGGTGCGGCCCTCGGCGTCGCGCACCGGCACGGCCACGGCGCGCGAGCCGGGCACCACGCCCACGGCCGCGAAGGCATGGTCCTGGCGGCGCACGCGGGCGGCGCGGCGCAGCAGCTCGTCGGGGTCGATCTGCATGGCCAGCAGGCGCTGGC
The DNA here is from genome assembly GCF_964253035.1 of Pseudorhodoferax sp. LjRoot39. Lineage (NCBI taxonomy): Bacteria > Pseudomonadati > Pseudomonadota > Betaproteobacteria > Burkholderiales > Comamonadaceae > Pseudorhodoferax > Pseudorhodoferax sp. LjRoot39. Next base: position 6,045,995 of record NZ_CAXUQL020000001.1, read on the forward strand.
GGTTGCGCTGCACCACCTCGCGCATCTCGTCCTCGGGCAGCGAGGCCAGCAGCACCAGGCCGCTGACGCCCACGCCCAGCGGCCGGCGCGCGCCCACCTCGATCGACAGCACCTTGACCGGGTAGCTGCCCACGCAGCGCGCCAGACACACCGAATCGTCGCCGTTGCGGATGGTCAAGAAAGTGGTGTCGCCCAGCGACTCGCCGAGCGCGCGCAGATGCGGCTCGGCCAGGCCGCGCAGCGGAAAGCGCGCGCGCCGCGCCAGGCCCAGCAGCGCGACCTCGCCACCGATGAGGTAGCGCCGCGTGGCCAGGTCCTGCTCGCAGGCGCCCTCCTCGACAAGCACGCGCAGGATGCGGTGCGCCGTCGGCCGGTTCAGCCCGCAGGCACGCACCACATCGACCAGGCGCACGCCCAGCTCCTGGCCCGCCGCCACGATGCGCAGCACGGCCAGCGCGCGGCGGATGCTCTGCGCGCCATCGGTGCTGCGGGTGGGCGCCTCAACGCTCACGGCATCTCGGCTTTCGCCGTCTGCGGCACGGCGCGCAGCGTGACGATCTCGCCCAGCGTCGCGTAGTTCGGCCCGCCGATACGGCAGACCGGGTCGAGCTCCTTCGTCTGCACCTTGCCGTCGCGGTACAGGCTGTCACGCAGATGGAACATGGTGATCTCGCCGACGATGAACTCGGCCCCGGTGGTGCCGAACTCGATCACGCGGTCGAGCCTGCACTCCATGGCCACGGGCGCGTCGCGCAGGCGCGGCGTGCGCACCGTCGTGCCAGGGGCCGTGGCCAGCCCCAGCAGTTCGGCCTCGCTGACGTCGGGCGCGTGCTCCACGCTGCTCTCGTGGATGGCGTGCAGCTGGCCGCTGTGCCCGATGTTGACGACGAACTCGCGCATGGCGTGGATGTTGGCGCCCGTATCCTTGCGCGCGCCACGCTTGCGGCCGATGTTCACGCCCAGCATGGGCGGCTTGTTCGACACGAAGGTGAAGCACGAGAACGGCGCGAGGTTGACCACGCCGTCCTCGTTCAGCGTGGTGATCCAGGCGATGGGCCGCGGCACGACCACGCCGGACAACAGGCGGTAGGTGGCTTCGGGCGTGAGGGATTCGGCGGTGATCTGCATGCGCTGGATGTCTCGTTGGATGGGATGGCCGCATTGTCCGGATGCAGCGCACCGTGCGGTGAGGCCCACATCGTGCAAACGTCCATAGTGTGGAACAAATTCGAGTTATTGCGTTGCAGCAAATCCAGCCCGCTCCGTAGAGTCCAGGCCATGCGACGCCACCTCCGGCGCCGTTGCCGCCTTTGCACAAACACATGGAGAGACATCACATGAAAGCCCTGACCCTGCTGGCCGCCACGGCCATCGCCTTCGGCCAGTTCGCCGCCCCTGCCCAGGCCCAGGCCTGGCCCGACAAGCCCGTGCGCCTGGTGCTGCCCTACCCGCCCGGCGGCAACGTCGACAGCGCCGCGCGCGTCATCAGCGAGCAGTTGCAGCAGGTCTTCAAGCAGCCCTTCATCGTCGACAACAAGCCCGGCGCGGGCGGCCTCATCGCGGGCGAGCACGTGGCCAGATCGGCCCCCGACGGCACCACCTTCTTCATGGGCGCCAACGGCCCCATCCTGTTCTCGCCCATCATCTTCCGGCGCGCGGCCTACGACTGGAAGAAGGACTTCACGCCGGTGGGCTCGGTCTCGTTCACGCCGCTGCTGCTGCAGGTCAACCCCAAGCTGCCGTACAAGACCTTCGCCGAGTTCCTGGCCGCGGCCAAGCATGCGCCGGGGCGCATCACCATGGCCTCGCCCGGTGCGGGCACGACCAACCACCTCGTCAGCGAGTACCTGCAGAGCGCCACGGGCGCCAAGTGGACCACCGCCCACTACAAGGGCAACGCACCGGCCACCACCGACCTGCTGGGTGGCCAGGTGGACTTCAACTTCGACCAGCTGTCCGTGGCGCAGCCCTTCATCGCGCAGGGCCGCACGCGCGCGCTGGTCGTGACCTCGGCCAAGCGGCTACCGAGCCTGCCCGACGTACCCACCTTGGCTGAATCGGGCTTCCCGGGCTTCAGCGCCGAGACCTTCACGGGCGTGATGGCGCCGGCCGGCACGCCCAAGGACATCGTCGTGAAGTTCTCGGGTGCGCTGCAGAAGATCCTGGCTGACAAGGCCGTGCAAGACAAGTTCGTGAACCTGGGCGCCGAAGCGCGCGGCATGACGCCCGAGCAGTTCGGCCAGTTCCTCGCCAAGGAGGATGCCCAGTGGACCAAGGTCATCCAGCAATCCAACATCAGTGCAGAGTGAACATGGACAACACCCGCCTCCCACGTGAGGCCCCGACGGGCCGCACCAGCATCTACGTCGAGGGCTTCAGCCACAAGAACCCGATCCCTGCGGGCTGCCGCATCGGCCCGCTGCTCATGAGCGGCAGCATCCAGGGCAACGACCCGGTCACGGGCAAGCCAGCCGCCACCATCGAGGCGCAGTGCCGCTTCATGCTGGACAACGTGCGCCGCATCGTCGAGGCCGCGGGCGGCAGCACGGACGACGTCGTCAAGCTCACGGTCTGGATGAAGGACCGCACGCAGCGGCCCGCGCTCAACGCACCCTGGCTCGAGATGTTCCCGGACGCCGCCACGCGCCCGGCACGCCACACCATGCAAGCCGACCTCGACATGGGCAAGCTCATCGAGTGCGACTTCACCGCCTACATCGCCTGACCATGCCCGACTACCTGCCCTTCGACCCGCACCCGCGCGCTCCGAGCCCGCTGCCGCCGGCCCTGGCCTGCGACAGCCAGTTCCATGTGTTCGGTCCGCCCGAGCAGTACCCCGTGCGCCCCGGCGCGGCCTACACCATGCCGACCGCGACCTGGCAGGTCGCCCAGGCCCTGCACCGCACCCTGGGCATCCAGCGCGGCGTGATCGTGCAGGCCACGACCTATGGCGCCGACCACACGGTGGTGCTGGACGCGCTGGCCGGCCTCAACGGCAAGGGCCCGCGCCACTACCTGGCCTGTGCCAACGCCGCCGTGCTGAGCGAGCGCGACGATGCCTACCTGCACAAGCTGCACGACGCCGGCGTGCGCGGGGCGCGCTTCACGCGTGCGGGCCTGGGCATCAGCCTCCTGCCTGCCGAGCAGCAGCGCGCCTTCGACCGCTGCCGCGAAATGGGCTGGTACGTGAAGGTGCAGCCCGAGGCCAGCGGCATCGCCGAGCAGATCGCCGCCTTCGAGCACCTGGAGATCCCGGTGCTGATCGACCACATGGGCCGACCCGACCTGGCCCGGGGCGAGGCCGACCCGGGCCTGGCCAAGCTCGTCGAACTGCTGGGCCGCGGCAACTTCTGGGTCATGCTGTCGCTGTCGGAGAAGACCTCCCAGGCCGGCTTCCCCTGGGACGACGTGCTGCCGCTCGCGCGCCGGCTGATCCGCGCCGCGCCGGAGCGCTGTGTCTGGGGCAGCGACTGGCCGCACCCGGTCTCGGTCAAGCAGCCACCCAACGAGGGCGACCTGCTGGAACTGGTCTACCGCTTCGCACCCGACGCCGCCACGCTGCACAAGCTGCTGGTCAGCAATCCCGCCACCTTCTTCGGCTTCGACACCCCATGAAACTCGTCACCTTCCGGTCCCAGGGCGCCGTGCGCTGGGGCGCCGCCATCGACGGCGGCATCGTCGACCTCACGCGCCGCCTGCCCGGCATCGCCTCGGTCAAGGCCCTGCTCGAAGGCGGCGCGGATGCGCTGCAGCAGACGCGTGCCGCGCTGGCCGGCGCACAGCCTGACCTGCGGCTGTCCGACGTGCAACTGCTCGTGCCAGTGCAGCAGCCCGAGAAGATCCTGTGCATCGGCGTGAACTATGCGCACCGCAACGCCGAGTACAAGGACGGCAGCGCGCTGCCGCAGCACCCCAGCATCTTCGTGCGCTTTCCCGACTCCTTCGTCGGCCATGGCGAGGCGCTGCTGGCGCCGCCCGAGTCGCAACAGCTGGACTACGAGGGCGAGATCGTCATCGCCATCGGCCGCAGCGTGCGCCGCGCCGCCTCGCGCGAGGAGGCGCTGGCCGCCATCGGCGGGCTGACCATCATGAACGAGGGCACCATCCGCGACTGGGTGCACCACGCCAAGTTCAACGTCACGCAGGGCAAGAACTGGCAGGGCTCGGGCGCCATCGGCCCCTGGATCGTCACGGCCGACGAGTTCGCCGCAGGCTACGACAGCCTGCACCTCACGACGCACGTGAACGGCGAGCTGCGCCAGGACGACACCACGGCCAGCCTGATGTTCGACTTCGCGCACCTCATCACCTACCTGTCGACCTTCATCACGCTCAAGCCGGGCGACCTGATCGCCACCGGCACGCCGATCGGCGCCGGCATCCGCTTCGACCCGCCGCGCTTCCTCAAGGCCGGCGACCGCGTGGAGGTCACGGTGGACGGCATCGGCACGCTGTCCAACCCCGTGCGCGACGAGGAGGTGGCGCGATGAGCCTGGACACCGCCACCGTCGAGGCCATCGCGGCGCAGCTGCAGCAGGCCGAGGAGACGCGCCAGCCCTGCCCCATCGTCTCGCTGCAGCACCCGGGCATGCAGATCGAGGACGCCTACGCGGTCCAGGCCGCCTGGATGGCGCTCAAGCAGCGCGCGGGCCGCCGCGTGAAAGGACACAAGATCGGCCTGACCTCCAAGGCCATGCAGCGCGCGGTGGGCATCGCCGAGCCCGACTTCGGCGTGCTGCTGGACGACATGTTCTTTCGCGACGGCGCGGTGGTCCCCACGGACCGCTACCTCGCGCTGCGCATCGAGGCCGAACTGGCCTTCGTGCTCGACAAACCGCTCTCTGGCCCGGACTGCACGCTGTTCGACGTGCTCGACGCCACGGCCTATGTGACGCCAGCGCTCGAGATCCTGGACGCCCGGATGCACCGCGTGGACCCGGCCACGAAGAGGCCGCGCACGGTGCTGGACACCATCTCCGACAACGCCGCCAACTGCGCGCTGGTGCTGGGCGGGCGGCCGTTCAAGCCGCAGCTCGTCGACGCCGACATGCGCCGCATCGGCGCCATCGTCAGCAAGAACGGCGAGGTCGAGGAGACCGGCCTGGCGGCCGGCGTGCTGAACCACCCGGGCTACGGCATCGCCTGGCTGGCCAACCGGCTGCACCGCCACGGCGTGACGCTGCAGGCCGGCGAGGTGGTGCTGGCGGGCTCCTTCATCCGGCCGATCGAGGTCGCCAAGGGCGATACCATCGTCGCGGACTATGGTGACTTCGGCACGGTGTCGTGCCATTTCGGATGAACAAAAGCATGGGCAATCCCTTCAAGGCCGCACTGGCCGCCGGCCAGCCGCAGATCGGGCTGTGGCTCTCGCTGGCCGAGGCGTACACGGCCGAGATCTGCGCCACGGCCGGCTTCGACTGGCTGCTGGTCGACGGCGAACACGCGCCCAACGACCTGCGCGGCATCCTCGCGCAGCTGCAGGCCGTGGCGCCCTACCGCGGCCAGCCCGTGGTGCGCGCGGTGGAAGGCAGCACGGCGCTGGTCAAGCAGCTGCTGGACATCGGCGCGCGCAACCTGCTCGTGCCCATGGTCGACACGGCCGCGCAGGCCCGCGCCATGGTGGCCGCCACGCGCTATCCGCCCGAGGGCGTGCGCGGCGTGGGCTCGGCCATCGCGCGCGCGTCCCGCTGGAACACCCGTACCCGCTATCTGGACGAGGCCAATGCCGAGGTCTGCCTGCTGGTGCAGGCCGAGACCGCCACGGCACTGCGCAACCTGGAGGCGATCTGCGCCGTCGACGGCGTCGATGGTGTGTTCATCGGCCCGGCAGACCTGGCCGCTTCCATGGGCCACCGCGGCAACCCAGGCCACCCCGAGGTGCAGGCCGCCATCGAGAACGGCATCGCCACCATCGTCGCCAGCGGCAAGGCCGCCGGCATCCTGACGGGCGATGCAGCGCTTGCACGCCGCTACCTGGCGCTGGGCGCGCGCTTCGTGGCGGTCGGTGTGGACGTGAGCCTGCTGGCCCAGGCCACGCGCCAACTGGCGGCGGACTTCGGTCTCGGCCAGAACGGCACGCCAGGCGACCGCTCCGGCTACTGAGGCGCGACTGGACCCGGCCCAGCGGCGGCCGGTTCACGTGGCCCGGCGGCACCTGTATGCAGTCCAAAAAGCCTGGAGAACTGTGCGAAAGTCATCACATCGGGCGGATTGGCCACCGCATATGTGTGAAATAAGAGCGAGTTGCTTCCTATAGTGGCGCAGCCGCTGCGCCAGCGCAGCCCTTCCATCCAGCCAGGCCCCAGGGGATGCCGACCTCTCCGCTTTCGCCGCCACCCAGCCCGCCGTTCGGCATGGCCACGCTCGAGCTCGTGTGCCTGGCACTGGTGTTTCTGCTGACCTTGGCGGCGACGGTCGCATGGCGGCAGTGGCGTGCGCTGCGCGCCGCTCGCCGCGCGTCGCCGCAGCCGGGCGAGGCGGCCGAGGCGCTGCGGCAACGGCAGGCCGCCGATGACGCCACCGCGCGCACCATCGAGAGCTTGCGGACGGCCGCCCTGCACGCCCAGCAGCGCGAGACCCTGTATGCCTCGCTGATCAACAGCATGCCTGGCGCGGCCTACCGCTGCACCGCCGATGAGAACTGGACCGTGTTGTTCATCAGCGAAGCGGTGCAGGCGCTGTCGGGCTGGTCGCCGGCCGACTACCTGGCCTCGCCCGAATTGCTGCGCGAACTGGTGCACCCGGATGACCATGCACGCGTGACGGCGGAGGTGCAGGCCGCCATCGATGCCGACCGCAGCTACACGCTCGAATACCGCGCCGTGCACCGCGCCGGCCACAGTTTCTGGGCCTGGGAGCGCGGCAAGGCCGTGCGCGATGCCACGGGCCGCGTGCTGTGGCTGGACGGCGTGGTGGTGGACATCAGCGAACGCAAGGCCATGGAGCAGGCGCTGCGCGACGCCAAGGACCGCGCCGAACAGGCCGTGGCGGCCAAGACCACGTTTCTTGCCAACATGGGTCACGAGGTGCGCACGCCGCTGAACGCCATCATCGGTTTCTCCGAGATCGTGCTGCGCAACGAGCTCGACACGCTGCAGCGCCAGTACGTCTTCAAGGTGCGCCAGGCCGCCACCGCGCTGCTGCGGCTCATGAACGACATCCTGGACATGGCCAAGCTCGAACGCAGCCAGTTGCAGTGCGAGACGGCCGACTTCTCGTTGCGCGCCCTCGCGCAGGAGGCCCTGGCCATCCAGCACGCGGCGGCCGAGCGCAAGGGCCTGGCGCTGCGGCTGGACACCGAGCCCGGCATGGCCGATGCCTTTCGCGGCGATGGCGCACGGCTGCGCCAGGTGCTGGACAAGCTGCTGGACAACGCCGTCAAGTTCACCGAACAGGGCACCGTGCGGCTGCAGCTGGCGCGCCAGCAGGGCCAGGTGCTGCTGGCCGTGCACGACACCGGCATCGGCATCGCGGCGCAGGACCAGGCCCGCATCTTCGAAGCCTTTTCCCAGGCCGATGGTTCGGCCAGCCGGCGCTTCGGCGGCACGGGCCTGGGCGTCACGCTGGCGCGGCAACTGGTCGAACGCATGGGCGGCACGCTCACGCTGCAGAGCACGCCCGGCCAGGGCAGCGTGTTCCGCGTGCTGGTGCCGCTGCAGGACGGCGCCGTGCCGCGGGCCACGCAGGCCGCCGACGGCGCGCCTTCCACTTCCCTGCACGAAGCACCCTTGCCCGCCGGCCTGCAGGCACTGTTCGATGCGCCCGACCCCGACGAGCAGCCCTGGCACGACTCGCTGCGTGCCACGGCGGCTGCCCTGCGCAACGGCGAGCAAGGCGAGGCAGACCTGCCCGTCCTGCTGCAACGCCTGCGCGGCCAGGGGCTCGCGCAGCATGCGGCCCAGGTCGAACAGGCGCTGGCCCGGTTCGACCTGGACCGTGCGGCCGAGCTGCTGGAAACGCTGCCGGCGCGGCGTTAAGCCGCCTGCATGAAGCCGGCGAAGAAGCCGGCCAGCGCCTGGTGCGCATCCAGCGGCAGCACCTGCGCCACGTACTGGTCCGGCCGCACCACCACCAGCGCCCCGCGTGCGCGGGCGATGCCGCGCAACGCGTAGATGCCCTGCCCCGGCCTGTCGTCGGCCGCGAAGACCTTCTCGTAGTCGATGAGGCCGTGCCGGCCCTTGCGCGGCAGCAGCAGCGGCGGCATGGCTTCCAACGCCAGTTCGTCGTGCCGCTGCGGGAACACGGCGCGCAGGTCGAACACGGCGTCCGGGTCCTGGCCAGCCGGCGTGTAGCGGCGCACCGGCGAGTCCGGCGCCTCGGCAAGGAAGCGGCACAGCGCACGCAGGCCGGTGCTGGCATCCCGGTGGTCGCCGGCTGCGGCGAAGGCGTACAGCCGCCAGCGGCCGTCGGCGCGCGCCACGTGGCCCAGCTGCAGCGGCCTGGCATCGGCCACGCGCACCACGGGCGCGGAGTGGAAGCGCGTGCCGACCACGAAGCCGCTGGCCAGCGCCTGGTGCGCGGCGTCGCCGCAGACCAGCGAGGGCCGGTACTGCGTGCCCACGCCGGCCGTGAAGCGGCCATGCTGCTCGAAGTAACGCTGGAAGGCCTTGGGGTCCACGCCACCGGCGCCGCCCTCGGCGGGCCGGTCGCTGAACATGCGCGCCCAGTCGCGGTCGAAGTCGATGAGCTGCTGGGCCACGGCCTGGCGCTCTTCGGTGTAGCTGCTCAGCAGTGCCGGGGTGCACTGGCCGCGCAGCACGGCCGCCAGCTTCCAGCCCAGGTTGAAGCTGTCCTGCATGGAGACATTCATGCCCTGCCCGGCCTTGGGGCTGTGGGTGTGGCAGGCGTCGCCGGCGATGAACACGCGCGGCAGTTGCTGGCCCGCCCGCTCGGCCGGCACGTCGTCGTAGCGGTCGCAGATGCGCTGGCCGATCTCGTAGACCGACCACCAGGGCACGTCCTTCACCTCCAGGGTGTAAGGATGCAGGATGCGCTGCGCCGCGGCGATCAACTGCTCCAGCGTGATGCCGCGCTGGGCGGCGCGTTCGTCCTCGCCCAGCTTGTCCATCTCCACGTACAGGCGCACGAGGTAGCCGCCCTCGCGCGGGATCACGAGCAGGTTGCCGTGTTCGGACTGCACGGCCACCTTGCTGCGGATGTCGGGAAAGTCGGTCACGGCGAGCAGGTCCATCACGCCCCAGGCCTGGTTGGCCGAGTCGCCCACGAGCTGCCGACCGATGGCCTTGCGCACGGCGCTGCGCGCGCCGTCGCAGCCGACCAGGTAGCGGGCGCGCACGGTCTCGGTCTGGTCCGACCCGTCACGCGCGAGCCGCACCGTCACGGGATGGTCGGCGGCCTGCGCATCCACCGCCACATCGACCACGCTGCGGCCGTAGTACGGCGCCATGCGGCCGGGCGCGTTGCGCATCTGCTCCAGGTAGAAGTCGTGCACGCGTGCCTGGTTCAGCACCACGTGCGGGAACTCGGAAAGCCCATCCGGCGTGTCCTGCACGCGGCCGTGGCGCACGATGCCGCCGTCCTGCGCGCCGGGCTTCCAGAAGGTCACCTCGTTGATCCAGCAAGCCTCCTGCAGCACGCGCTCGCTGAAGCCGAAGGCTTCGAACATCTCCATGGTGCGGCAGGCGATGCCGTCGGCCTGACCCAGCTGCAGCGGGCCGTCCTTGGCCTCCACGACGCAGGTGCGGATGTCGGGGAAGGCGGCCAGCTGCGCCGCCAGCGTGAGGCCGGCCGGGCCGCAGCCCACGATCAACACGTCCACCTGGGCCGGCGGCCGGTCCCGTGGCTGTTGCGCGGTGGCTGAAGCGGGTCGGACGCGGGGATCGCCGGCCTGAAAGCCGTCCAGATGGAATTGCATGGCGTGTCTCCTGTTGAGGTCAATTTCCGTATGCATCAATATTATCAGCATACGTATTATTTGCGCAATGAGAGAATACGGAGATGAGACAGACCAGCGCCAGCCAGCCGCCAGCCGACATCGACCTGCGCTCGCAGCCCGGTCACAGCATCCGGCGCCTGCAGCAGATCGCGTTCGCCGTGTTCATGCAGGAGGCGGCCAGCGCGGGCACCACTCCGGTGCAGTACGCGGTGCTGCAGACGCTGTCGGACCAGCCCGGCATCGACCAGCGCACACTGGCGCGGGCCGTGAGCCTGGACACCTCGACCATCGGCGGCGTGGTCGACCGGCTGGAAGCGCGCGCCCTGCTCGTGCGCAGCCTGTCGCCGCAGGACCGGCGCGTGCGGCTGCTGCATCTGACAGCCGAAGGCGAGGCGCTGCGCCGGGAACTGCTGCCCACCATGCTGCAGGCGCAGCAGCGCATGCTGGACCCATTGACGGCGGCCGAGCGCGGACTCTTCATGAACATGGTGCAGCGCGTCATCGCCCACCATGCCGGCGTGGACGACAGCACCACGCCCGAGGGCTGACACCGCTCGGCAGCAGCGCCACGCCTTCCGTCAGCGCAAGTCCGGCGCAGCGTGGCGGCCGTCGCAAGGCGCCACCACAATCGCGCGTTTATCCCTTCGGAAAGAGAGCGCGCATGCCCACGCCCAAGTACCGCCTCGTCACCCGCAGCGACTTCGACGGCCTCGTCTGCGCCGTGCTGCTGAACGAGCTGGACATGATCGACGACATCCTGTTCGTCCATCCCAAGGACATGCAGGACGGCAAGATCGCCATCACCCAGCGCGACATCACGACCAACCTGCCCTATGCGCCGGGCGCCCATCTGGCCTTCGACCACCACCTGTCGGAGACCATCCGCAACCAGGACGCGGGCAGCAACCACATCATCGACGCCAATGCGCCCTCGGCCGCGCGCGTGGTGTACGACCACTACGGCGGCAAGCAGCGCTTCCCGCGGATCTCCGACGAGATGATGGAGGCCGTGGACAAGGCCGACTCGGCCCAGTACGAACGCGACGAGATCCTCGCGCCCACCGGCTGGGTGCTGCTGAACTACCTGATGGATGCGCGCACCGGCCTGGGCCGCTTCCGCGAGTTCCGCATCAGCAACTACGCGCTGATGATGGACCTCATCAAGTACTGCCGCGACCACAGCATCGACCAGATCCTCGAACTGCCGGACGTGAAGGAGCGCGTGGACCTGTACGACGAGCATGCCGGCAAGGCGCGCGAGCAGATCCTGCGTTGCGGCAAGCTGCACGGCCATGTCGTGGTGCTGGACCTGCGCCACGAGGAAACCATCTGGGCCGTCAACCGCTTCATGGTCTACGCGCTGTTCCCGCGGGCCACGGTGTCGATCCACGTGATGTGGGGCGTGCAGAAGCAGAACACCGTGCTGGCCACCGGCAAGTCCATCCTGGACCGCAGCAGCAAGGCCAACATCGGCGAACTCATGCTGCAATACGGCGGCGGCGGCCACCAGGCCGCCGGCACCTGCCAGGTGGACAACGCGCAGGCCGACGCCACGCTGCGCGAGGTGGTCGAGAAGATCAACGCGGCCGGCTGACGCCGCCGCGCCGCGGCCTCACTTCGGATCGAAGGAGGCCGCCACGGCCAGTTCCGCGAGGCGCAGCGCGCCTTCCAGAGAGCGCGCACCGGCGATGAAGCGGCCGTTGTGGCAGAACACGGCATCGGCCACGCCGCTGGCTGCCGCCAGTTCGGCATCGCGCAAACCGGCCCAGGCGCGCGGCAGGTCCTTGCGGGCCGTGAACGACTGCGGCTCCACCGTCACCACATGCACCTGGTGCTGCTGGTCGCTGGCATCGGGGTAGACCACGAACCACAGGTCCGGCATCTCGGCGCTGGCCACGTCGCGCCACGGCAGGCCGCCGCGCGGCAACAGCAGCACGCGGCCGTCCAGCAGCGTTTGCGCCTCGCGCACCTGCTGCGCGCCCTGGTGGCGGGCCCGCTGCTGGTCCAGGGCGGCCAGCAGAAGCTGCGTGACCACGCCCATCGCCTGCTCGAAACGCGCCAGCGACGCGGCATCGTCTTGGGCGGCGCTGCCACGCCCGTCCCAGGGCAGGTTGAACTGCGCCAGCAAGGCCGACAGGCCGAACAGGCCCGGCGCGGCATTGGCGGCGCCGGTGTCGGCCCGGTCCAGGTGCTGGACCAGTTCGCGGTCCAGGCTGTCGGCGATGGCCTGGGCCTGCGTCGGCTCCATCACGCCACACTGCTGCGCAACCAGGGCCGGGCCATGTGCGGCCCAGACCAGGCCGGCGCTGGCATAGACCACGCCGCTGGCGCGCGCGCCTTCGAAGCCGCGCTGGTGGTGGTCGAAGCGGCCACGCGCGGCGTCCCATTCGCCGCCCACGTCGACAGCGAAGTCGGCGCCGGCAATCAGCGCCGCATCGCGCGTGCGCAGCAGGGTGGCGCCGGGGTACAGCAAGCGCAGCACGGCCACGCCGAACACGTCGTCCGCGTGAAAGGAGCCGTTGTGCGTGGCGATGGTGATCGGGGTATTCATCGTGTTCTGATCCCTATGAAAAAAGGGCCGGGAGCATCCGCTCCCAGCCCTTCGTGCCCAAGGTCCTGAGGATCAGGCCGTCAGCGCCGCCAGCGCGTCGTTCAGCGTCTTGCTCGGACGCATCACGGCCGCCACCTTGGCCTCGTCGAGCTTGTAGTAGCCGCCGATGTCCACGGGCTTGCCCTGCACTTCGAGCAGCTCCTTGGCGATGGTGGCTTCCTGCTCGGTCAGCGTCTTGGCCAGCGGCGCGAACTTGGCTGCCAGGTCCTTGTCCTCGGTCTGCGCGGCCAGTTCCTGCGCCCAGTACAGCGCGATGTAGAAGTGGCTGCCGCGGTTGTCGATCTGGCCGGTCTTGGGGCTCGGGCCCTTGTTGTTGTCCAAGAGCTTGCCGGTGGCCGCATCCAGCGCCTTGGCCAGCAGCTTGGCCTTGGGGTTGTTGTTCTTGAGGCCCAGGTCCTCGAAGCTCACGGCCAGGGCCAGGAACTCGCCCAGCGAATCCCAGCGCAGGTGGTTCTCTTCGACCAGCTGCTGCACGTGCTTGGGCGCCGAACCACCGGCACCGGTCTCGTACATGCCGCCACCGGCCATCAGCGGCACGATGGACAGCATCTTGGCCGAGGTGCCCAGTTCCATGATGGGGAACAGGTCGGTCAGGTAGTCGCGCAGGATGTTGCCGGTGGCGCTGATGGTGTCCAGGCCGCGGATCACGCGCTCCAGCGTGTAACGCATCGCACGCACCTGGCTCATGATCTGGATGTCCAGGCCGGCCGTGTTGTGCTCGTGCAGGTACATCTTGACCTTGGTGATCATCTGCGCCTCGTGCGGACGGTACTGGTCGAGCCAGAACACCACCGGCATGCCGGAATTGCGCGCACGCGTGACGGCCAGCTTGACCCAGTCGCGGATCGCGGCGTCCTTGACCTGGCACATGCGCCAGATGTCGCCCTGCTCCACGTTCTGCGACAGCAGCACTTCACCGGTGTTCAGGTCGGTGATGTTGGCCACGCCGTCTTCAGGCACTTCGAAGGTCTTGTCGTGCGAGCCGTATTCCTCGGCCTGCTGGGCCATCAGGCCGACGTTGGGCACCGTGCCCATGGTCTTGGGGTCGAAGGCGCCGTGCCACTTGCAGAAGTTGATGATCTCCTGGTAGATGCGGGCGAAGGTCGACTCGGGCATCACGGCCTTCACGTCCTTCAGGCGGCCATCGGCGCCCCACATCTTGCCGCCGTTGCGGATCGCCGCGGGCATCGAAGCGTCGACGATGATGTCGTTGGGCGAATGGAAGTTGGTGATGCCCTTGGCCGAATCGACCATGGCCAACTCGGGCCGGCCCTCATGGCAGGCGTGCAGGTCGCGCTTGATCTCGTCCTGCTTGCTCTGCGGCAGCGCGGCGATCTTGGTGTACAGATCGACCATGCCGTTGTTGACGTTGACGCCGAGCTCCTCGAACAGCTTGGCGTGCTTCTCGAAGGCTTCCTTGTAGAAGATCTTCACGCAGTGGCCGAACACGATGGGGTGCGAGACCTTCATCATGGTGGCCTTCACATGCAGCGAGAACATCACGCCGGTCTTGTGCGCGTCCTCGATCTCCTTCTCGTAGAAGGCCACGAGCGCCTTCTTGCTCATGAACATCGAGTCGATGATCTCGCGGTCCAGCAACGCCACCTTGGGCTTGAGCACGATGGCCTTGCCGCTCTTGGTGATGAGCTCCATCTTCACGTCGCGCGCCTTGTCCAGCGTCATCGACTTCTCACCGTGGTAGAAGTCGCCGGCGTGCATGTGCGAGACGTGCGAGCGCGAGGCCTGGCTCCACTCGGCCATGCTGTGCGGGTTCTTGCGCGCGTACTCCTTGACGGCCTTGGGTGCGCGGCGGTCGGAGTTGCCTTCGCGCAGCACGGGGTTCACGGCCGAGCCCGTGCACTTGTTGTAACGCGCGCGGATGTCCTTTTCTTCGTCGGTCTTGGCGACTTCCGGGTAGTCCGGAATCTTGTAGCCCTTGTCCTGCAGTTCCTTGATGGCCGCCTTGAGCTGGGCCACCGAGGCGCTGATGTTGGGCAGCTTGATGATGTTGGCCGAGGGCTTGAGCGTGAGCTTGCCCAGTTCGGCCAGGTTGTCGGCCACGCGCTGCTCAGGCGTCAGCAGCTCGGGAAACTGGCCCAGGATGCGGCCGGCGACCGAGATGTCGCTGGTTTCGACGTCGATGCCGGCCGGCGCGGCGAAGGCCTGCACGATGGGCAGGAAGGAATGCGTCGCCAGCAGCGGCGCCTCGTCGGTGAGGGTGTAGATGATCTTGGGTTTGGTCTCTGCCATGACGATTCCTAGAGAGCAGTGGTGAAACGGTAAAAAAAACGGTAGTCAGGCCAGGGCCTTCTCGAAGAGGCCGCGGGCGATGACCTTGAGCGCCAGAGTTTCCTCGGCGCCCTCGAAGATGGACAGCACGCGGGCGTCCACGAAGTAGCGGCTCACCGGCGTCTCCTCGGCGTAGCCCATGCCGCCGTGCAGCTGCAGGGCCTCGCGCGTGAGCAGTTCGGCCGAGCGGCAGGCCAGCAGCTTGATCTGCGCGGCCTCGATGCGGCCGTCGGCAGCCTCCAGCCGGCTGCCGACCGCATACGCGGTCTGGCGGCAGGCCGCCAGGCGCGCAGCCATGTGGGCCAGCTTGGACTGCGTGAGCGGGAAGCTGATGAGCGGCTGGCCGAAGACCTTGCGGTCTTGCGTGTAGCGCAGCGCCTCGCGCAACGCGGCGCGCATGACGCCGGTGGCGCGCGCCGAGGTCTGCATGCGCCCGCCGACCATGCCGGCCATGTTGAAGTAGAAGCCTTTGCCCAGGCCGGCCTCGCCGCCCAGCACATGGCTGTCGGGCACGAAGAAGTCCTCGAACGCGAGTTCATAGGAATGCATGCCGCGGTAGCCGATGGTCGGGATGGCCTTGCCGCGCAGGCGGCCTCCACCTTCGGGCTGGAAGTCGAAGGCGTGGTCCTCGGTCGAGGGTTTCTCGACCAGCAGGATGGACAGGCCCTTGTAGCCGGCCGCCTTGTCGGGATCGGTGCGCGCCACCACCATGAGCAGCCCGGCCTTGCCGGCGAAGGTGCACCAGGTCTTGGCACCGTCCAGCCGCCAGCCGCCCGCCACGCGCGTGGCCTTGAGCGCCAGGCTGGCCACGTCCGAGCCGTGGTCGGGTTCGGTCATGGCGATCGCGCAGAGCGGCGCGCCAGCGGCGATCTTCGGCAGGAAGGCCTGCTTCTGTTCCTCGGTGCCGCCCGCGAGCAGCGCGCGCGACAGGATCTCGGGCCGCGTGATCAGGCTGCCGGCCGCGCCCAAAGAGGCCTCGGACAGCGCCTCGGTCACCGCGATCATCATGGCAGTGTCGTCGTGCTGGCCGGGTGCGCTGCCGCCGTATTCCTGCGGGATCGACAGGCCGAACACGCCCATCTCGCGCAGCGGGCCGAGGATGGTCTCGGGAATCGTCAGGTCCTGCGCATGGATCTCGGCGGCCAGCGGCGCGACGACCTCCAAGCCGAAGCGGTGGAACGCGTCACGCGCCATGGCCACCTCCGCGCTGACCGTGACGGGGCCGATCTCGGACTCGGCCGCAGCGAGTGCGCGCGTGGCGGCCGCCAGCGCGGCGGGGCCGGCCGCGGCGCGGCGCAGCGCCGGCCATTGCGGGTCGGCGGCCCAGGAGCGCAGCGGGGCGCCATCCAGGTCGGCGTCGATGGCCACGGATTCGAGACGCCCCAGCACCGCACGCATGGCCTCGGTCGCGAACAGCAGCGCCAGCGCGCGGTCCAGGCCGGCGGCGGCGGGGGCCTGCAGCACGGTCTGCGCGGCCAGCAGCTCGGCACTGGCCCAGGCCAGCTCGTAGGACACGCCCTGGGCCGCGTCCAGCGCGGCCGGATCGAGCCGGCCGGCGTTGCCGCAGCGCCGCGCCACAGCCTGCACGGCGGTGTCGAACAGGGCCTGCAGGCCATCGCGCAGGCGGCGGGCAGCGTCAACGAGGTCCGGGTCGGACGTCATGGAAAAGGGCTCCGAGGGGGTGGGGTCGGAGGCGATGATAGCGACAGGGCCGACGCCCCCTGTACCCATCGGCTCAAAACCCGACACTGTATACCACCGCGATCCGCTCGTCGCCAGCACGTATGCTCGCGGGCTTGACCCCGCCTGCGCCCCTGCCCCGCCGCATTGCCCACCTCGACATGGATGCGTTCTACGCCTCCGTCGAACTGCTGCGCTACCCGCAGTTGAAGGGCCTGCCCGTGGTGATCGGCGGCGGCCGGCGCCGGACCGACAGCGTGCTGGCGCAGCGCGAGAACCTGCCGGTGGAGGCGTTCCCGCTGCTGGGCGACTACGTGGGCCGCGGCGTCATCACCACCGCCACCTACCCCGCGCGCGCCTTCGGCGTGGGCTCGGCCATGGGCATGATGAAGGCGGCCAAGCTGTGTCCGCAAGCCATCCTGCTGCCGGTGGACTTCGACGAGTACCGGCGCTTCTCGCGCATCTTCAAGAGCACCATCCTGGAGATCGCGCCGCGCATGGAGGACCGCGGCGTGGACGAGGTGTACGCGGACTTCACCGACGTGCCCGGCGGCCAGCGCGAGGGCGGCCGCGTGCTGGCCCGGCTGATCCAGAAGTCGATCTTCGAGCGCACCGGCCTGACCTGCTCCATCGGCGTGGCGCCCAACAAGCTCATCGCCAAGATGGCCAGCGAGTTCGACAAGCCCAACGGCATCTCCATCGTGCATGAGGCCGACCTCGAGACCCGCATCTGGCCGCTGCCCGCGCGCAAGATCAACGGCATCGGCCCCAAGGCCGACGCCAGGCTGCAGGCGCTGGGCATCACGACCATCGGCGAGATGGCCGCCAAGGACCGCGCCTGGCTGGTCGAGCATTTCGGCCGGGCCTACGGGGCCTGGATGCACGAGGCCTCCTGGGGCCGCGACAGCCGGCCCGTGGTGACCGAGAGCGAGCCCGTCTCCATGAGCCGCGAGACCACCTTCGAGCGCGACCTGCACGCCGTGCGCGACCGCGCCGAGCTCTCGGCCATCTTCACGCAGCTGTGCGAGAAGGTCGCAGAAGACCTGCAGCGCAAGGGCTACGTGGGCAAGACCATCGGCATCAAGCTGCGCTTCGACGACTTCAAGATCGCCACGCGCGACCAGACCATCGCCCAGCACACGGCCGATGCGCGGCTCATCCGCCAGACGGCGGGACAGTGCTTGAAACGCGTGCCACTGGAGCGGCGCCTGCGGCTGCTGGGCGTGCGCGTGGGCACATTGGCCCGGCCGCAGGAACTCGCACAGCAGGCCGAAGCGCCGTTGCCCGTCACGGGCGAGCTGTTCTGACGCTGGCGCAATGCAAAGAATTGCGAAGTAAGGGCATTCGCCCCGGGGCCAGGCCACACGACATTTAGAATCTTCTGCCAATACAAATCATTCTCATCCACTTTGCGCACCCGGCCTGCCCGGATTGCTGCAGTGCCACGGCCGACGACGGCCGTGCGCCGTTTTTCTTCAACCACTTGGGAGATTGCATGAACAACCGACGTACTGCTGCACGCTGGGCCCGCCCGGTCCAGACGGTGCTGGCCGTGGCCATGGCCCTGGGCCTGGCGGCCTGCGCTTCGGGCCCGCAGTTCGACGCCAACGACGCCGCCTTCAAGGGACGCATCAGCGTGACGGACACGCCAGTCGTGCTGGCAGGCAAGCCCGTGACGCTGGCTGGCCGCGACTTCAAGCCGGGCCAGAAGGTCACGGTGAGCTACGGCGGCGTGGCCCTGGGCCAGACCGCCACGGCCGACAAGGACGGCAACTTCCGCACCCAGTTCGTGCTGCCGGCCAACGCCGACGTCGGCCGCTATTCGCTGGTGGCCAGCGCCGCCGAACCGGCCGCCTCGCTGCTGGTGCCGCTCAAGATCTCGCCGAACGTGCCGCTGTCGGGCCAGGAACGCTTCAACGTGCAGTCGCAGACGCTGGTGCCGGGCCTGTACCAGGCTGGCTACTCGGCCAAGAGCAACGCCGTGTTCGTGACCTCGGCCGTGGGCCGCCCGCCCGTCACACGCAGCGAGCTCGTGAAGGTCAACGCCCAGACGCTGGCGATCGAGCAGCGCGTGACGGCCCCCGTGGCCCCCACGCCGCCGGCCCGTCCGGGCGCCCCCGCCCCTGCCGCCAACGCGCAGCCGGGCGTCTACGCGGTCTACGGCGTGGGCGTGGACGATGCCAACGGCAACGTCTGGGTCACCAACACGCGCCAGGACACGGTGGCGGTGTACCGCCAGTCCGACCTGGCCGTCGTCAAGCAGTTCGAGCCCGGCGTGGTGCCGCATGCGCGCGACGTGCTGGTCGACGACGTGCAAGGCAAGGCCTACGCCTCGCCGGTCGGTGAGCCGCAGATCGCGGTGTTCAACACCAAGACCCCGGCCCTGCTGAAGAACATCGCCATCCAGACCGGCATCCGCGGCCCGCAGGCGAAGGACTTCTCGCCCATGAGCCTGGCGCTGGACAAGGCCTCCAGCCGCCTGTTCGTGGTCAGCTCCGGCGGCGAAGTCGCTGTGATCAACACCAGGACCGACACCGTCGAGAAGGTGTTCGCGGTGGAAGGCGCCGTGTCGGCCTCGGGCATCGCCTACGACGCCCAGACCGACCGCGTGTTCGTCGCGGCCCAGGGCTCGGACAACGTGGTCATCGTCGACGTCAAGACCGGCAAGGTGTTCAAGGACGTGAAGGTCGGTGCCGGCACGTTGAACGTGAGCTTCGACCCCGCCAAGCGCCTGGCCTACGCCGCCAACCGCGCCAGCGACACCGTGACCATCCTGGACGCAGACGGCAAGATCGTCGGCAACCTGGACGTGGGCAGCTTCCCCAACCACATCGCCGTCGACGGCAAGGGCACGGCCTACACGGTCAACAAGGCGCGCGGCTCGGAAGACGGCGAAGGCGACCGCATCGGCCGCATCGTGACGCGCTGAGCGCCAGTTGCACCAACGCAAACGCCCCGGGCTGCAAAGCCCGGGGCGTTTTTTCATGGGGGCCGTGTCAGGAGCAGGCCAGGCGCAAGCTGCGCTGCGCGGCGACCAGCACGACGGAGGCATGGTCCTCGTCGGGGAACAGCCGGAACACGGCCTGCGCGTCGCCGAGCCAGGTGCGCAGGTCGGCGGCGAGTGCCTGCGCGCCGCCCACCATGTCGCGCCGCGCGCGGCGCGCCACCAGGTCCGCGTGGCCGGGCTGGCTGCGCTGCCAGGGCGGGATCTCCTTCTCCCACTCGCCCACCGCGAGCAACACGCGCAGGCCGGTGCGGCCAGGCAGCGTGGCGGCCAGCGCGGCCCGCAGGCCGGCCTCGTCCCACCAGACCGAGGGGCTGATGGCGGCCCAGCAGCGGAAGGCGTCCGGCCGCGCGGCCAGCGCCCGCAGCGCGAAATGGCCGGCCAGCGAGTGGCCGAACAGGGTCTGGCGCGCCGCATCCAGCGGGAACTCGGCGCGCAGCGCGGGGCCCAGCTCGTCGGCCAGGAAAGACAGCAGGGCCGGCCCGCCGCCCACGGTGCCGGCCGCGGGCGCCGGCTCGCCCGCGGGCGGGCCGAACGTGAAGTCGCGCCGGCGCAGCGCGTCGTCGTACAGGCTGTCGCCGTCGTGCGCGATGCCGACCACCGCCATCGGCTGGATGCCGGTCGCATCCGGCCGCCGGCCGGAGCGCTGCGCCAGTTCCACGAAGGTGGCGAACAGCGCATTGGCATCGAGCACGTAGACCGCGGGAAAGCCGCCGGGCGGCGGCGTGCCGGAGGGCAGCCAGACGCTGATGCGGTAGCGCTGGCCATTGGCCTGGGCCAGCCAGCGCCGGGTTTGCGCGCGCGGCAGTTCCACCGCGGACCAGTGGCCTGCGCTCACAGCGTGTCGTCCACCATGATCTGCAGCCCACCGCGCGAGCAATGCTCCACGCGCGCCTGCACGCCGTAGACCTGGGCCAGCGAGGCCGGCGTGATGGCCTCGCCCGGCGTGCCGGTGGCCACCACCGCGCCCTTGGCCAGCATCACGATGCCGTCCGACCAGCGCGCCGCGATCTGCAGGTCGTGCAGCACCATGATGGCCATCATGCCGCGTTCGCGTGCGAGCTCCTGCACGAGGCGCATCACGCGCAGCTGGTGCTGCAGGTCAAGCGCGCTGATGGGCTCGTCCAGCAGCAGCACGCGCGGCTCGCGCACCAGGGCCTGGGCCAGCGACACGAGCTGGCGCTGGCCGCCCGAGAGATGGTCCAGCCCCTCCAGCGCCAGGTGCAGGATGCCCACGCGCTGCAGGATGGCCACGGCGCGCTGCTGTGCGGCGGCGTGGCTGTCGCCGTCGGGGTGGCCCGTGGCTGAAGCTTGCAGCGCGCCCAGCACGCTTTCGAGCACCGACAGCGCCACGCCCTGCGGCAGCGTTTGCGGCATGTAGGTCACGCGGCGCGCGTGTTCAGCCAGCGGCAGGCCCACCAGCTCCTGGCCTGCGAGCTTGACCGAGCCGCGCGCGGGCTGCAGGCCGGCCAGCGCGCGCATCAGCGTGCTCTTGCCGGCCGCGTTGGGGCCGACCAGGGACAGCACCTCGCCGGCGCGGATGTCGGGCAGGTCCAGGCCCTGGATGATCTGGCGGTCCTTGTAGCCCGTGGCCAGGCCACGGACCTGCAATACGTCGGCGCCAATCACTGGACAACCTTCGCCTTCGGCTCCAGAGCGAGCGCCTTCGGGCGGCCGGGCGGCGCTCATGCGCGATCCTTGCGGCGGAAGATCAGGAACAGAAAGACGGGCACGCCCACGATGGCCGTCACGATGCCGACCGGCATGATCGCGCCCGGCACCAGGGTCTTGCTGGCCACCGAGGCCAGCGACATGATCAGCGCGCCGCACAGCAGGCTGGCCGGCAGCAGGAAGCGGTGGTCCTCGCCCAGCAGCAGCCGCGCCATGTGCGGGCCGACCAGGCCGATGAAGCCGATGGTGCCCGCGAAGGCCACCGAGGTCGCGGCCAAGAGGCTCACACGCAGCAGCGCCAGGAAGCGCAGCCGCCCCACGTCCACACCGAAGCTGCGCGCGCGGTCCTCGCCCAGGCGCAGCGAGGTCATGCGCCCGGCCGCCAGCAGCGAGAACGGCACGACCACGGCCAGCACCACGCCCAGCACGCCCAGGTGGCCCCAGGTGGCGCGCGACAGCGAGCCCATGCTCCAGAACACCAGCTGCTGCAGCGCCTCCTGCGAGGACACGAACTGCACCAGCGCGACCAGCGCGTTGAACGCGAACACCAGCGCGATGCCCAGCAGCACCACGGTCTCCACGCCGGCACTGCGCCGGCGCGCCATCAGCTGCAGCAGCAGCACCGAGCCGAAGGCGAACACGAAGGCGTTGATCGGCACCATCCATTCCAGCGGCACGAAGGGCAGGCTGATGCCCATCACGATGGCCAGCGCCGCGCCGAACGAGGCGGCCGAGGACACGCCCAGCGTGAAGGGGCTGGCCAGCGGGTTGTTCAGGATGGTCTGCATCTCGGCACCGGCCAGCGACAGCGCGGCGCCCACCAGCACGGCCATCAGCGCATAGGGCAGGCGCACCTGCCAGACGATGGCCTGCTGCGGCAGGCTCAGCGTCTCGGGCGACCACAGGCCGCCAATCACCTGCGCGGCCGTCAGCGAGGACGGGCCGGTCACGAGGTCGAGCAGGAAGGCCGCCACGCACAGCACGGCCAGGCCGGCCACGGTGAACACGCGCCGCGCGACGATGCGGCGGTAGGCGGCCAGCACCTCGTCCGCGCCCATGCGCGGCGCGGTCAACTCAGTTCCCATTTCAGTTGTCCATGGCGCAATGCGCCACCCTCAAAGTACGAAACCGGATAGCAAGGCGCTGCTCGAACGGCCGCGGAGCGGGCCATGCCAGCAGACGCCGCGGAACTGGCTCTGCCAGGCCGCTGGCGGCGCCCCTGGAGGGGGATGGGATGTCTACACGCAGTGAGACATCCAAACGGGGTGGTTTCATTTCAAGCCGGTCCAGCCCGTGCCCTGGTAGGGCACGGCCAGGAACTGCTGGTTGATCTCGGCCAGCGTCCTGGCCGGGTCCACGTCCTTGAACAGCGCGGGGTGGATCCAGGTCGCGAAGGCCTCGACGGCCACGATGTCGATAGGCGAGTTGATGAGCTGGTGCGCCAGGCCGAAGCTGTTGCCGCTCTTTACGGCCGACAGCTGGGCGATGCCCTGGCGCTGCACGATGGCCGCCAGCGAGGCGCGTGCGCGTGCGGCGTCGTAGCCCGCACCCAGCACCAGGCCGCCGGCCTTCTCCAGGTGCGCGCCGCCGGTGGCGATGTAGACCTGGGGGTCGCGCGAGATCACGTACTCGATGTTGAGCTTGCCGACCGGCGCCTTGAGCACGTCGGCGCCGATGTTGTGGCCGCCCACGAAGTCGATGTACTCGCCCATGTTGCCCTTGCCCGGCGAGTTGCAGCAGTCCTTGCTGATGCCGGCATGGGCTTCCAGGAACACGGTGGGCCGGTCGCTCGGCGCGAGCTTGGCCACGCGCTGGGCGATCCTGTCCAGATGCTGGCGCCGGAACGCGACATAGGCCTCGGCCTTGGCCTGGCCACCCGTCAGCTGGCCCAGGATGCGCAGGCTCGCGTCCTGGTTCTTGAACGGGTTGTCGAAGAAGTCGATGAACACCACCGGGATGCCGGCCGCCTTGAGCTGGGCGGTCTGGGCCTCCGTGGGGCCGGAGCCGACCGAGACCACGGCCACGTCAGGCGCGGCGGACAGCACGGCCTCCAGGTTGAAGCTGCCGGCCGAGGACGCCACCTGCGGCACGCTGCGCAGCGCCGGAAACTTGGCGACGAACTGGGCGTAGGTGGCATCGCCGATGCGGTGCACGTCGCGCGGCCAGGCCGCCAGCCACTTCACCGGGTCGGCCTGGATCAGCGACAGCGCCACCAGGAAGCGGCCGTCGTCGATGGAGATCTTGCGCACCTGGTCGGGCACGGTCACCTTGCGGCCGTTCAGGTCGGTGAGCTCCGCCGCGCCAGCGGGGGAAACCAGGGCGGCCAGCACCAGGCCGCAGGCCAGGAGGACGCGGTACAGGCTAGTTTTCAAGAACGATTCCTATCTGCAAGGCAAACCGCGGATGTTGCCACAGGGCCCTGCGCGCCCTGCCCCGGCCAGCCCTACGCCAATGCAAAGTATTGCGAAGCAAAGGCCCGACCGGCGCCACGGCCATCGCCGGCACCTAGAATCCGGCAGTACAAATCATTCTCAACTGGCTGGTGGGCCGCCTCGCGTGGTCCCAGCGCAGGGCCCTGGCTCCGGCACCGTCCGGCGTGGCGGTCCGCCGTCAACCCAGCCGCCGGAGCCCGTGATCCCCAGTTCTTCGTCTTCGTTTGTCCCGTTGCCGCGCCGCAGCCTGCTGCTGGCGCTGGCGGGCGCCGGCCTCGCGGCCTGCGGCGCGCCCGGCCCGGCCGCCATGCCCAACCGCCGCACCCAGTTCAGCCTCGCCTCCGCCGACGGCCAGCGCCGCTACCGCGTGCAGCTGGCGCTGCCCGGCACACCACCGCCGGCCGCGGGCTACCCGCTGCTCGTGATGCTGGACGGCAATGCCGCCATGGCCGCGCTGAGCGACGAGATACTGGCCGGCCAGACCCTCGCCATCGCCGCGCTGGGCTACGAGACCGAGGAGCGCAACGAGATCAACCAGGCCCGCGCCTTCGACTACACACCGCCCGTGCCCGGCGAGCAGCCGACCTGGGACGACGCCCAGCGCCAGCGCCCCGGCGGCGGCGCCGACCTGTTTCTGGACCTCGTGGAGCAGCAGGTGCTGCCCGCCATCCGCAGCCAGGTGCCCTGCGACCCGGCCCGCAGCACGCTCTGGGGCCATTCCTATGGCGGCCTGTGTGCGCTGTACGCGCTGTTCACGCGGCCGCAGCTGTTCACGCGCTATGCCGCGGCCGACCCCTCGCTGTGGTGGCACGACGGCTTCCTGCTGTCGGTGGAAGAGCGGGCGCGCCCGCTGCCGCCAGGGCGGAGCACGCAGGTGCTGCTGATGGCCGGCGGTGCCGGCACGGCCACCCGTTCGCAGCGCCCCGGCATGGAAGAGCAGGCGCGCAACCGCCGCGCCATGCTCAGCGACGCCACGCCCCACCTGGCCGAGCGCCAGGCGCAGCGCGCCGGCATGGCGCTGCGCTACCAGGCCTTCCCTGGCGTGGGCCACGGCCCGATGCGGCCGGCCTCGATCCCGCCCACGCTGGCCTTCGCCGCTGCCGCATGACCATGGACGCCACCTCTCCTCCCACGGCCGTCCCGGCCACGCCGCCGCCCATGCGCGCGCTGGTCTTCGCCGCGCTCACGGGCACCATGGCCATGATGGCCTTCGTCGCCGTGGTCGGCCCCATCGTGCGCCGGCTCGCGCTGCCCGAATGGGTGGCCGGCCTGTCGGTCACGGCCGGCGGCCTGCTCTGGATGCTGCTGGCGCGCTGGTGGGGCGGCGTGGGCGACCGGCGCGGCCGCAAGCCCGTGCTGCTGATCGGCTTCGCAGCCTTCGCCGTTGCTTATTGGGTGCTGGCCGTCGGCATCGACCTCGCGCTGCACCAGAAGATCGGCGGCCTGGCCGCGCTGGCGCTGCTGGTCGGTGCGCGCGCCATGATCGGCGCCTTCTACGCCGCCGTGCCGCCGACCGCGGCCGCCGTGGTGGCCGACCACACGCTGCCGCGCGAGCGCCCTGCCGCCATGGCCAAGCTGGGCTCGGCCAACGCCATGGGCCTGGTGCTGGGGCCGGCCGCGGCCGGCTGGCTGGCAGGGCACGACCTCTCGCTGGCGCTGTACGCTGCGGCGGCGCTGCCCGTCATCGCCTTGGCAGTCGTCTGGTTCTGGCTGCCAGGCGGCAAGCCGGCTGCGGCCAAGCGCCCGCCCGGCGCCAAGCCCATGGGGCTGCTCGATGCGCGCCTGCGCGTGGCTGCGTTGACCGGCTTCGCGGCCATGGGCTCGGTCGCCATCGCCCAGGTGCTGGTCGGCTTCTTCGCGATCGACCGGCTGGCCCTGCCCGTGGACCAGGGCGCGCGCGTGGCCGGCTTGGCGCTGACCTGCGTGGGCTGTGCGCTGATCGTCTCGCAGCAGTGCGTGATGCGCTTCAAGACCGTGCCGCTGGCCCGCTGGATCGTGCTGGGCGCGCTCGTCGCCGGCGGCGGCTTCGCCAGCGTGGCGGCCGTGCAGTCGCAAGGCATGTTGTTGGCCAGCTATGGCGTGGCGGCCTTCGGCATGGGCCTGATCTTCCCGAACTTCCAGGCCATGGCGGCCAATGCCGTGCAACCGCACGAACAGGGTGCGGCCGCCGGGACCTTGTCGGCCGCGCAGGGTCTGGGCATGGTGCTCGGGCCCCTCGTCGGCACGCTGCTGTACCGGGTCTCGCCCGCCATGCCCTACCTGCTCGTGGGCGTCGGGCTGTGGGCCCTGGCCCTGTTTTCCTTCGTGCGCCTGCGGCGCGCGACCACCGCATGAGCGCCGCCCGGCCGCCCGAAGGCGCTCGCACCGAAGGCGAAGCCGAAGGTATTCCGATGACTGAACCCCTGATCCCCCTGCGCCAGACCTGGCCCGCCGAGCTGGCCGCGCGCTACCGCGCGGCCGGCCATTGGCGTGGCGACACCTTCCCCGCCATGCTGCGCGAACGTGCCGCGCGCTTCGCCTCCCGCACCGCCATCGTCGGCGGCGACGAACGCTGGAGCTATGCCGAGCTGCACCGCCGCGCCGAGACCATCGCCGCCGGCCTGCTGGCGCGCGGCCTGCAACCCGGCGAACGCGTGGTCGTGCAGCTGGGCAACATCCCGGCCTTCTACGCCGTGGTGTTCGGCCTGTTCCGGGCGGGCCTGGTGCCGGTCTATGCGCTGCCCGCGCACCGCAGCACCGAG
This sequence comes from Pseudorhodoferax sp. LjRoot39, assembly GCF_964253035.1. Taxonomy (NCBI): domain Bacteria; kingdom Pseudomonadati; phylum Pseudomonadota; class Betaproteobacteria; order Burkholderiales; family Comamonadaceae; genus Pseudorhodoferax; species Pseudorhodoferax sp. LjRoot39. The sequence goes on from NZ_CAXUQL020000001.1 coordinate 6,072,318, forward strand.
ATCGCCCACTTCGTGAAGAAGGCCCAGGCCAGCGCCTATGTGGTCGCCGACAGGTACGACGGCTTCGACTACCGCACCCTGGCCCGCGAGATCCTGGCCATGGACATCGGCCTGCGCGAAGTCGTGGTGGTCGGCGAGGCCCAAGAGTTCACGGCGCTGGCCAGCCTGCAAGGCAACCCCTCCCTGCTGCCCCAGGACGACCCGGAACCGCAGTCCGTCGCCTTCCTGCAGATCTCGGGCGGCTCCACGGGGCTCTCGAAGCTGATCCCGCGCACGCACGACGACTACATCTACAGCTTCCGCGCGTCGAACGCCATCTGCGGCATCCGCGAGGACTCGGTCTACCTCGTCGCGTTGCCGGCCGCGCACAACTTCCCCATGAGTTCGCCGGGTGCCTTCGGCGTGTTCCACGCGGGCGGCACCGTGGTGCTGTCGCCCTCGCCCTCGCCGGACCAGGCCTTCCCGCTGATCGCCCGCGAGCGCGTGACCGACCTCGGCCTGGTGCCGCCGCTGGCCCTGCTGTGGGCCCAGGCCGCCGCCACCACGCCGCACGACCTCAGCAGCCTGCGCGTGCTGCAGGTCGGCGGCGCCAAGCTCACGCCTGAGGCCGCGCGCCGCGTGGTGGCCGGCCTGCCCGTCAAGCTGCAGCAGGTCTTCGGCATGGCCGAGGGCCTGGTCAACTACACGCGGCTGGACGACGACGAGGACACCATCCTCGGCACGCAAGGCCGCGCCATCAGCCCCGACGACGAGGTGCTGATCGTGGACGACGCCGGCAACCCCGTGCCCGAAGGCGAGGTCGGCTACCTGCTCACGCGCGGCCCCTACACCATCCGCGGCTACCACAACGACGAGGCCGCCAACGCGCGCAGCTTCACGGCCGACGGCTTCTACCGCACCGGCGACATGGTGCTGCGCAAGCCCGGCGGCTACCTCGTCGTGCAGGGCCGCGCGCACGACCACATCAACCGCGCGGGCGAGAAGATCTCGGCCGAAGAGGTGGAAGACCACCTGCTGGCCCACCCGCAGGTCTTCGACGTGGCCGTGGTCTCCATCCCCGACGAGTACCTGGGCGAGCGCATCTGCGCCTTCGTGATCCCGCAGGGCGACACCAAGCCGCGCCCGCCCGAGATCAAGGCCTGGATGCGCGGCCGCGGCGTCGCGGCCTTCAAGATCCCGGACCAGATCGTGTTCGTGGCGGCCTTCGACCAGACCGCCGTCGGCAAGACCAGCCGCAAGGAACTGCGCGCCCGTCTGCGCGCCGAATTTCTGGCCAACGAGGCCCAATGACCCATGCCTGAAGCTTTGACCCTGGAACGCATGCGCGCCGACGTGGCCCGCATGCTGCGCGAAGACCCCGCCGACATCGGCCTGGACGACAACCTCATGGACTGGGGCCTGGACTCCATGCGCCTCTTGAACCTCGTGCTGGCCTGGAACGAGGCCGGCCTGCAGCTGGACCTGTCGGAGATCGGTGCCGAGACCTCGCTCAGCGGCTGGTGGAAACTGGTCCAGCAACGCCAGGCATGACAGCAGCATACGCGCGCGACGCCGCGCGCTGGCCGCTGACCGAGGCCCAGAGCGGCCTGTGGTACGCCCAGCAGCTGGCCCCCGCCAACCCGGCCTTCAACTGCGGCCACGCGCTGTGGATCGATGGCCCGCTGGACGTGGCGGCCTTCACGGCCGCCGCCGAACAGGCCGCAGCCGAGTGCGAGTCGCTGGCGCTCGCGCTGTGCGACACGCCCGAAGGCCCGCAGCAGTGGTTCGACGCATCGCGCCGCCCGGCCCTGCAGACCATCGACCTCTCCAGCCACCCGGATGCCGCCGAGCGCGCACTGGCCGCCATGGGCGCGGACATGCAGACGCCGCTGGACCCCACGCGCGACGCACTGGCCGTGCAGCGCCTGTACCGACTGGCCCCCGACCGGCACTGCTGGTACCAGCGCGCCCACCACCTGGCCAGCGACGGCTACGGCATGGCGCTGTGGAGCCAGCGCCTGGCCGAGCTCTACGCCGAACGCATGGCTGATGCCCCCGCACGCACGCCGCTGGCCCCGTTCGCGCAGCTGGTGGCCGAGGACGCGGCCTACCGCGACAGCCCCAAGCGTGCCCAGGACGCCGCCTACTGGCGCGACGCCTTCACACCCATGCCCGAGGTGGCCGGCCTGGCCGCGGGCCGCGCGCACGCGGCGCACACCTGCCACCGCCTCAGCGCCCCGCTGGACGCCGATCTGCGCGCCGCGCTGCTGGCCAAGGCCCAGGCGCTGGACACCAGCTGGCCCGACCTGCTGACCGCATGGACCGCGCTGTACTGCCTGCGCATGGCCACGGCCGAAGCAACCGTGCTCGGCATCCCCTTCATGGGCCGGCTCGGCAGCGCGGCCTCGCGCGCCAGCGCCACCACCATGAACGTGCTGCCGCTCGCGGTGCGTGCCACGCCGGGCCAGCTGCTCGCGGAGTTCACCGAGCAGCTCGTGCGCGCCCAGACCCGCGCGCGCCGCCACGGCCGCTACCGCAGCGAGCAGCTGCGCCGCGACCTGAACCTGCTGGGCGGCCAACGCCGGCTGCATGCCGCGCTCATCAACGTGCAGCCCTTCTATAGGCCGCTGGTGCTGCCGGGCCTGGCCACGCGCCTGGAAGTGCTGGGCACCGGCCCCATCGACGACCTGACCATCGGTTTCCGCGGCGACGGCCAGCAGCAGCTGGAACTGGAGATCGAGGCCAATCCCGGCCTGTACAGCGCCGAGGCCGTGGCCGGCCACCTGGCGCGGCTGCCCGCCTTCCTGCGCGCCGCGTTGACGGCCGAGCGCGTGGACGACATGCCGCTGGCCAGCCCCGAGGAGGCCCAGCGCCACCTGTTCGCGCTCAACGCCACCGACCATGCCGTGCCCGCCACCACGCTGGCCGCGCTGATCGAGGCCCAGATGGCGGCGCGGCCCGAGGCCGTGGCGCTGGCGTTCGAAGGCACCAGCCTCACGTACACCCAGCTGGAGCAGCGCTCGCGCGCACTGGCGCTCACGCTGCGCGCGCGTGGCGTGGGCCGTGACAGCCTCGTGGCCGTGGCGCTGCCGCGCTCGCTGGAGCTGCTGGTCGCGCTCGTGGCCGTGCTGCGCGCGGGCGGTGCCTACCTGCCGCTGGACCTCGCGCACCCGCCCGAGCGGATCGCGCGCGTGGTGGCGTTGTCCAAGCCGGTCTGCGCGCTCGTGCGCGCCGAGGACGCGGCGCGCCTGCCGCCCACGCTCACACGCCTGCGCGCAGCCGACTGGCCCCAGCAATCCGACGCCGCGCTCGACGCCCCGCCCGCCCCGGGCGACGCCGCCTACGTGATCTACACCTCGGGCTCCACGGGCGAACCCAAGGGCGTGCTGGTCGAGCACCAGGCCATCGTCAACCGGCTCGAATGGATGCGCCAGCACTACGGCTTCGCGCCCGACGAGCGCATCCTGCAGAAGACGCCGGCCACCTTCGATGTCTCGGTCTGGGAGTTCTTCCTGCCGCTCATCACGGGCTGCACGCTGGTCATCGCGCCGCCCGAGGCGCACCGCGATCCGGCCGCGCTCGCGCACATCATCCGCGCGCAGCGCATCGGCACCTGCCACTTCGTGCCCTCCATGCTGGCCGCCTTCCTGGCCCACCCGGCCGCGCGCGGGCTCACGATGCAGCGCATCTTCTGTAGCGGCGAGGAACTGCCCGCGCCGCTGCGCGACCGGCTGCACGCCACGCTCACGAGCGAGCTGCACAACCTCTACGGCCCGACCGAGGCGGCCGTCGATGTGAGCTACTGGCCCGCCAGTGCCGACGACCACAGCCGCCCCGTGCCCATCGGCCTGCCGGTCTGGAACACGCGGCTCTACGTGCTGGACGCGCAGATGCGCGCGCTGCCGCCCGGCGTCGCGGGCGACCTCTATCTGGGCGGCGTGCAGCTGGCCCGCGGCTACCTGGGCCGGGACGACCTCACGGTCGAGCGCTTCCTGCCCAACCCGCACCGCCCAGGCGAACGCATCTACAGGACCGGCGACCTCGCGCGCTGGCGTGCCGAGGACGGTGCCGTGGTCTTCCTGGGCCGCAGCGACCACCAGGTCAAGCTGCGCGGCCTGCGCATCGAGCTCGGCGAGATCGAGGCCGCGCTGCACGCCACCGGCCTCGTTGCGCGCGCCGAGGTCATGCTGCGCGAGGACAACGCCGGCGACAAACGCCTGGTGGCCTATGTGCAGCTCAGCGAGATGGGCGCCGCCGCCTCGGCCGAGGAACTGCGCCAGCGCCTGGCCGCCCGTGTGCCCGACTACATGCTGCCCGCGGCCACGGTGGCGCTGTCGGACTGGCCCGTCACCGCCAACGGCAAGCTGGACCGCCAGGCCCTGCCCGCGCCGCGCTTTGCCGACGGCGCAGCGGCTGGCCGCGCCCCGCAAACCGCCACCGAGGAAGCCATCGCCGCGCTGTTCGCCGACCTGCTGCGCCTGCCCGCCGGCACGGTGGTGGGCGCCGAGGCCGACTTCTTCGCACTCGGCGGCGACTCGCTCTCGGCCGTGCAGCTGCTGCTGCAGATCGAGGAACGCTGGCACCGCAACCCGGGCCTGGGTTCGCTGTTCGAAACGCCCACCGTGGCCGCGCTGGCCGCCGCCATCGACGGCGAGGCCGTGCGCTTCGACAGCGGCCTCAAGCCAATCATCCGGCTGGCCGCAGGCGATGCGGCGCAGGACCCGCTGTTCGTCATCCACCCGGCCGGCGGCATCGCCTGGGGCTACCGGCTGCTGGCACGCGCCATCGCACCGGGCCGCAGCGTCTGGGGCCTGCAATCCCCTGCCCTGGCGCCCGAGCATCCGCTGCCCGACGGCATCGAAGCGCTGGCGCAGGACTACGCCGCCCGCGTCGCCACGCTGCAGCCCACCGGCACGCTGCACCTGGCCGGCTGGTCGGTCGGCGGCATCATCGCCCAGGCCATGGCCGTGGCGCTGCAGCAGATGGGCCGCAGCGTCGGCCTGGTCGCGCTGCTGGACGCCTACCCGGCCGACTGCTGGCGCGATGAGCCCGAGCCCACGCCGCTGCAGGCGCTGTGCGCGCTGCTGGCCATCGCGGGCTACGACCCCGAGGGCCACCCCGAACTGGACACGCGCGACAAGGTGATCGACTTCCTGCGCGCCGGCGACACCGCGCTCGGCAACCTGCCCGCCGCTGCGCTGGAGGGCGTGGTCCGCGTGGTGACCGACACCAACCGGTTGATCCGCCAGCACCGCCACCAGCGCATGGCCGGCACGCTGACCCATGTGCGCGCCGCGCGCGACCACGCCGGCAAGCCGCAGCTGCAGGCCGCGCGCTGGCTGGACTACGCCGACCACGTCGACACGCTGGAGGTGCCCATGCTGCATGCGCAGATGACGGGGGCCGACGCCACGGCCCTGATCGCGCCGCTGCTCGCGGCAAGGATGGCCGCATGGGCATGATGCGCGAAGACTTCACGCGGCCCGCGCAACAGACGGACGACGGTCGCACACGCATGCTGCTGCTGTCGCACGCAGGTGGCCTGCTCAGTGAAGGCGTGCAGGCGCAGCTGGCCGTGCCGGCCGCGCAGCTGGGCGACGCCGTCGCGCAGCACTTCGACCGGGCCGCCCCCGATGCACAGCTGGTCGGCGCCCTGCCCTTCGACCGCAACGCCCCGGCGCATCTGCTGGCACCGCGCCGCGTGTGCGACGCCGACACCGCGGCCGCCTGGCTGCATGGCATGGCCCAGCAAGCCGAGGCACCGCAGGACTGGTCGCTGCAGGCCGAGCCCACGCGCGCCGGCTACGCCGCGGCCGTGGCCGAGGCCGTGCAACGCCTGCAGCCGGGCGGCGCCCTGCACAAGGTGGTGCTGGCCCGCACGCTGCGCGCGTGCAGCGCCACGCCCATCAGCCCCTGGTGGCTGGCCCGGCGCCTGGCCGGCGACCCGGGCGTGCTGCGCTACGTGCTGCCGCTGCCCGTGCAGGCCGACGCCGCACCGGCCTGGCTGGTCGGTGCCACGCCCGAACTGCTGCTGTCGCGCCGCGGCGCCACCATCGTCAGCGAGCCGCTGGCCGGCTCCGCCGCGCGCGGCCCCGACCTGGCGGCCAGCGAGGCGCGTGCGCAAGCCCTGCGCGACTCCGCCAAGGACCAGGGCGAGCACCGCTACGTGGTGCAGGCCATCGCCGACCTGCTCGCGCCGCTGTGCCGCCAGCTGCGCGTGCCGGCCACGCCCGCGCTGCACGCCACGGCCAGCATGTGGCACCTGGGCACGCGCATCGAGGGCGAACTCAAGGACGCGTCGCCCGCCGGCCTGCCGCAGGCCAGCGCCGCCGCGCTGGCCGCGCTGCTGCACCCCACGCCCGCGGTCTGCGGCACGCCGCGCGCCACGGCGGCCCAGGCGATCGCCGAACTCGAGCCCGTGCCGCGCGGCTTCTACGCCGGCGCGGTCGGCTGGTGCGATGCCGCCGGCAATGGCGACTGGCATGTGGCGCTGCGCTGCGCCCACGTGCAGGGCCACGAGGCCCGGTTGTTCGCCGGCGCCGGCATCGTGGCCGATTCCCGGCCCGAGGCCGAGGCCGCCGAGACGCGCGCAAAATTCAACGCCATGCTCTACGCGCTGGGCATTCCCCCCGCATTGCTTTTCGACGACCGATGACCGACACCCCACGCCGCCTGCCCAGCATCCCCGCCTACGCGCTGCCGCGCGCCGACGAACTGCCGCCTTCGCGCGCGCCCTGGCGCCTGGAGGCCCCACGTGCCGCGCTGCTCGTGCACGACATGCAGGACTACTTCCTCGCCGCCTTCCCGCCCGCGGCCGAGCCGCTGCAGGGCGCCACCGCCAACCTCGCGCGGCTGCTGGCCTGGGCCCGCGCGGCCGGCGTGCCGGTGTTCTACACGGCCCAGCACGGCAACCAGGACCGGCGCGACCGCGGCCTGCAGGCCGAACTCTGGGGCCCGGGCATGCGCGCCACCGCCGAGCACGAGCAGATCGCCGCCGCGGTGGCGCCGCAGCCCGGCGACCAGGTGCTGACCAAGCACCGCTACAGCGCCTTCCAGCGCAGCAACCTGGAGACGCTGATGCGCGTGCGCGGCCGCGACCAGCTCGTCATCACGGGCGTCTACGCCCACATCGGCTGCCTGTGCACGGCCGCCGAAGCCTTCCAGCGCGACATCGAGCCCTTCTTCGTCGCCGACGCGCTGGCCGATTTCTCGCGCGAGAAGCACGACATGGCGCTGCAATGGGTGGCCGCCACCTGCGGCCAGGTGCTGACCACGGCGCAACTGCTCGAAGCGGCATGAACATGCGCGCATGCCACCGCACCGCACTGCTGGCCTGCGCCGCGGCCTTCGCGCTGCAGGCCCAGGCCCAGAGCCGCCACCCGCTGCTGACGCCGCCCGCCGCCCAGCGCTACCCCGAGGAGTTGAGCAAGGAGATGCAGCGCATCGCCGGCGGCACCACCGCGCAGGAACGCGCAAGGCAGCTGGTCGCCGCGCTGGCGAAGAGCCTGGCGCAGCCGCGTGAAGGCATCCGCACCCTCGTCGTTCCCGAACGGCCCATCGCCGGCCAGCTCTCGGCCGTGGCCATCGTGCCGCCCAGCAGCAAGCCCGGCGTGCCCATCGGGGTGTGCCTGCAACAGGGCATCGTCGGCGAGGACGGCCAGATGACGCACACCAACATCGGCATGCTGCAGATTGCCAGCGACGGCTCGGTCGCGCCGCACCTGTGGACCGGCGAACGCGTCGGCGCCGAGGTCGACGGCAAGCTGCAGGCCGCCTGCGCGCCGTACCGCGCCGGCTACATCACCTACATCCAGAGCGCAGCGCCCGGCTGAAAGGCTATTGCCGCGGCCCGTACTTCATCTCGCGCAGCTCGCCTTCGCGGAACTGCAGGATGGTGATGAACTGCCCGATGCCGGGCTTGTAGGTCCACTCCTCGACCATGTCGCAGGCCACGTGCGGCGGCCGGCCCACCGTGCTGGGCGCGATGCCGATCGGCTTGCAGAAGCTGTCCTTGGCGGCCGGCGCGCCGCACTTGGACTCGATCACGAACTTGGTCTCGCCGATCTGCGCGAAGTCGCGGCCGCAGCGCAGGGATTGGGCGCTGACCTGAGCACCACAGGACAGCAGCGCACAGGCCAGGATCAAGGGCTTCAGCATGGCAACACTCCTCGGGTCACACCCAGTTGTCCAGCACCAGGTCTGGGACCCGCTGGAACTCGCGCACATTGTTGGTCACGAGCACGCACCCCAGGGCCAGCGCGTGCGCGGCGATCAAGGTGTCGAGCGCACCGATCGGCGTGCCCAAACGCTCCAACTGGCTGCGCACCGCACCGTAGTGCCGCATCGCCGCGTCGTCGAAGGCGCACACGTCCAGCGGCGCCAAGAACTTGTCGAGCGCCTGCTGGTTGCGCGCCGACCCGCTCTTGGCCACTCCGAATGCGAGTTCCGCGCCGGTGATGCTGGAGATGCCGACCTCGCCGACCGCGAGCGCCTCGAAACGCACGAACACCTCGGCTGGTCGCCGGTTGATGATGTAGATGCAGGTGTTGGTGTCCAGCAGGTAGCGCGGGCCGGCGCTCAGCGCAGCCATTCTTCGCGCTCCTGCACCGGCGGTTGCTCACGCTCCAGCGCAAAGCCCGGCTCGAATTCGTCCAGCGCCTCGCGCATGAGCTGCCAGGGAGCCGCTGCGGGCAGCAGCAGCACGCCGTTGCCAAAGCGCCGTGCGATCACCTCCTCGCCCTCGAAACGCAGGCTCTTGGGCAGGCGCACAGCCTGGCTGCGGCCGGACATGAACAGCTTGGCGACGGCAGTGGTCATGGTGCACTCCTCGGTTGGTGGTTATCAATGATAACCACCACACCACAACCAGGCCAGGCGCTGGACAATGCCCTTGTTCAGAACCCGGGCGGTGCCGCGGTCAACACAGCGGCCAAAGCCGCGTCGAAGGCCGCGGCGCGCTCGTACTGCACCCAGTGCCCGGCGTCGTCGATCAGCGTCAGCCCCTGGAACTGCGGCCCGCGCGCGAAGGCCTCGGCCAGCAGGTCCATGCGCCCCGTGTACAGCACGTCCTCACGCCCGTAGATCGCCCAGACCGGGCAGCGCACCTGCTGCAGCGCGTCCTTGAGTGCCTCGGTGCGCGCCAGCCGGCGCCGCTGCATGCGGTCGCGCACCACGTTGGCACTGTGCAGGGCCAGCGCGAGTGCGTCGATGGCCTCGGCGCGGTGCAGCATCAGCACGCCCAGGTTGTGGCGGTGCACGGCGTCGCGTGCGGCGGCGTCTTCGAGGTGGCGCCAACCGCGCAGCACGATGCGGCCGGCGTCGGACACGCCCATGGCCGGCGCGCCGACCACCACCAGCCGCGCCGCGCGCTGCGGGTGCGCAGCCGCCAACAGGCCGGCCGTGAGGCCACCGAACGAGAAGCCGACGAGGTCGCAGCGCTGCGGGCCCAGCAGTTCGGCCAGGCCCTGCTCCACCGCGGGTGCCACGTCGTCGGCATCGCCGCCCCCTGGCGGGCGCGCAGAGTCGCCGAAGCCCGGCAGGTCGGGCACCAGCACCTGGCGGCCGGCAGCGACCAGCGCATCGATGTTGCGCACCCAGTGCGTCCAGCCGCCACTGCCGCCGTGCAGCAGCACCACGGGGCCGGCGGGGCCGGCATCGGCCGGACCCCAGCGGTGCCATTGGATGTGGCCATCGCCGCAGGGCGTCTGCAAGGCCTGAGCCGCGGCCTGCAGCCGCGCGATCGGATCGGGAAGAACGGACATTGGCGGTTTATACCGCCGGGCATTTCATGCCCATGTCACCGACGCTCACCAACATGACGGCTCCCTCTATCCGAATGATCTGGAGTTGCGATGACGATGTGGCGCAAGGGCCTGGTGGCCGTGGCGGTGGTGATGCTGGTGGTGGCCTGTGGCGGCTCCGACGACAACGGCCAGCCGCTGGAGCTGACCATCCTGCACATCAACGATCACCATTCCACGCTGGACAGCAAGGCCAAGACGCTCAAGCTGTCGGCTGGTGGCGCCGCGGCGCAGGACGTGACGGTGGACGCCGGCGGCTTCCCGCGCGTGACGGCGGCCATCGCCGAGCTGGCCGCCGCTTCGCCCAACGTGCTCAAGCTGCATGCCGGCGACGCGCAGACGGGCACGCTGTACTTCAACCGCGCCGGCGCCGACGGCGAGGCCGATGCGGCCATGATGAACACCGTCTGCTTCGACGCGTTCACGCTGGGCAACCATGAATTCGACAAGGGCGACAGCGGCCTGAAGGCCTTCATCGACCGCCTGCACGCCGGCAGCTGCCAGACGCCGGTGCTGAGCGCCAACGTGCAGTTCGGCGCCGGCTCGGCCCTGAACGCGAGCCGCGCGCCCGGTCTCGTGCGCCCGTCCACCGTGGTCGAGCGCAGCGGCCAGAAGATCGGCATCGTGGGCCTCACGATCGCCGGCAAGACCAAGGCCTCCTCCAGCCCCGATCCCGACACCAGCTTCGAGGACGAAGCCGTGGCCGCGCAACGCGAGATCGACAAGCTGCGCGCGCAGGGCATCGACAAGATCATCGTCATGAGCCACATCGGCTACGAGTACGACCAGGAAGTCATTGCCAAGCTGTCGGGCGTGGACGTGGTCGTGGGCGGCGACTCGCACACGCTGCTGGGCCCGGCCGCGTTGACCACGACTGGCGTGGGCACGCCGGGCGGCGCCTACCCCACGCGCGTGGCCGACAAGGACGGCAAGAACGTCTGCCTGGTCCAGGCCTGGGAGTACGCCCAGGTGGTGGGCGAGCTCAAGGTCAGCTTCGACGCCAAGGGCGAGATCACCAGCTGCAACGGCACGCCGCATGTGCTGATCGGCAACGACTACCGCATGGGCACGGCCCTCACCGCCCCCGCGGCCACCGACACCCAGCGCACGGCCATCGCGGCCAGCGTGGCGGCCACCGGCTTCCTGCGCGTGACCGCGCCGCAGGCCGCGGCCACGGCCGTGCTGCAGCCGTTCAAGGACAAGGTGGCGGTGTTCAACCAGACCCAGGTGGCGGTGGCGCCCCAGGAACTGTGCTCGCGCCGCGTGCCCGGTGGCCCGGGCTCGGCCGACTACGGCCGCTCCAGCGCGGCCTGCAACGCCGAAGGCAGCGTGAGCGTGCGTGGCGGCGACATCCAGCAACTCGTGGCCCAGGCCTACCTCGAGGTGGCGAACGCCAGGTACGGCGGCGCCGACATCACGCTGCAAAGCGGCGGCGGCGTGCGCGTGCCGCTGCTGGGCACGGTGACGGCGGCCCAGACGATCGCGGTGCTGCCCTTCGGCAACATGCTGTTCCGCCTCGACGTGACGGGCCAGGAGGTCAAGGGCATGCTGGAGGACGGCCTGGAAGCGGTCTACGGCACGGGCGGCTCGACCGGTCCCTACCCCTACACGGGCGGCATGCGCTTCGACGTGAACGCCCGCGCAGCCTTCGGCAGCCGCGTGAGCGGCATCGAGGTACGCGACAAGGCCACCGGCAACTGGGCGGCGCTGGACCTGGCCAGGACCTACAGGCTGTTCGTGCTGAGCTTCAACGCCACGGGCGGCGACGGCTACACCACGCTGAAGAACGTGCCGGCCGCGCGCCGCCTGGACATCGGGGTGCTCGACGCCGACGTGTTCTTCAGCTACATCGAAGGGCTACCCAAGGACACGGCGACCGGCCTGCCGCTGCTGGGCCGCCTGCCGCACGCGCTGTACAGCACCAGGAGCTTCGTCGGCCCCAACTGAGGCCGCACCGGCCTACGCCAGCAGCCGCAGTGTGAACACCACGTAGGGCTCGGCGTAGGCGTATTCCAGTTCGCCGCCGTGCGCCCGCGCGATCTGGCGGGCGATGTACAAGCCCAGCCGCAGGCCATCGCCGCCGGCACCCAGGCCGGCAGCCCCCGGCTGGAAGGGGTCGAACAACGCGGCCAGCACGGGGACCGCGATCTCGGGCGCCACGTTGCTGACGTCCAGCACCACGGCCTCGCCCTCGCGGCGCAGCTGCACCACCACCGCTTCGTCCACCGTGCCATGGCGCGCGGCATTGCCGACCAGGCAGGCCAGCGCCTGGCGCAGCCGCGCGGCGTGGCCGTCCAGCACCAGGCTGCGCGGCAGCTCGCGGATGAAGCGCTGCGCCGGCTGGCCCGCCTGCACCTCGTCGACGACGGCGTGCACCAGCTGCGCGAGGTCCACCGGCGCCAGCGGCAAGTCCAGGCCGGTGCCGCCGCGCACACGCGCTGCGTCCAGCACCTGGGCCACCAGGCGCTGCATGCGGCTGCCGGCCGGTTGCGCGTCGACCGGGCCGGGCACGCCACCGTCGACGCCCGCGCTCAGCAGTGCCAACAGATGGCTGCGTGCACGGTCCAGGTCGACGCTGCGCGCGGCGGCGGCCCGCGCCAGCTCGCTGAGCAGGGGCCGCGCGATCTCCAGGTCGGTCTCGCTCCAGGGCACGCAGCGGCCGCGCACCGTCTCCTTCCACACGTCGAAGCTGCCGCGTGGCGTGAGCCGCGGCCCCAGCGGGCCATGGCTGTATTCCTTGTCGGGCTGGCCGCCCCAGGCGATGGTCTCGACCTGCTCCTTGCGCAGCAGCATGAGCCAGCCGTCGGTGGCGTCCGAAAAGCGCAGCGCCAGCACGCCGCACCAAGGTCCCAGGGCCTCGCGCAGCGCGGGTGGCATGCCGTCCTGGCTGTCGCCCAGCCACAGGCCGCTGCGCAGCGGGGTCTGCGCGGCGAGGAAAGGCAGCAGCTCGCGTGCAGCCTCCGGTGCCACACCGGTGGTGGCCAGCACATGGCCGCGTTCGGCCAGCACCAGGCCATGGGCCTCGAACATGCTGGTCAGCGCCTCGGCCTCGCGCGCCAGCGCCTGCACGCCGTCCTCGGCGTGCAGCAGGGTCTCGATGGCGCGCGCACGCACGCCGGCCGCAGCGGCCAGGCGCTCGGCGCTGGCCCGCGCCAGCGCGGTCTGCACGTCGGCCGCCAGCACATGGGCCAGCACGTCGCAGGCACTGCGCACGCGGTAGGGCACGTGGCGCGGCCGCCTGTGGTGGCAGGCCAGCATGCCCCACAGCCGGCCCTGCACCACGATGGAGATGCTCATGGACGCGGCCACGCCCATGTTGGTGAGGTACTCGATGTGCACGGGTGAGACCGCGCGCAGCACGCTGTGCGAAAGGTCCAGCGGCGCGGCACCTTCGTCCTCGGCTTCGATGGGCACCGCCTGGCTGCCCGCCGCGACGATGGTGCGCAGCGTGTTGAGCAGGTACAGCCGGCGCGCCTGGGCCGGAATGTCGCTGGCGGGATAGCGGCGGCCGGCGAAGGGCTCCAGCGCGGCGTCGCGCGCCTCGGTCACCACGTCGCCGCTGTCGTCGTGGCGGAAGCGGTAGGCCATCACGCGGTCGAAGCCGGTCAGCGCGCGCACCTCCTGCGCGGCCACGGCCAGGAGATCGTCCACGCTGCGCTGGCGCTTGAGCCGCACCAAGGCCTTGTGGCCCTTGAAGGCGTCGTCGGCCAGCAGCGCGGCCTCCTCGCCCAGCAGTTCGAGCTCCAGCAGCAGCTGGCGGCCCTGGCGGTGGCCGATCAGCTCGAAATGCCGGTCAGCCAGCGTGACCTGGATGGCCACGGGCTGCGATTCGTCGGCCTCGGCCGACAGGCAATCCTGCACCAGGCCGTGCATGGCTGCGTCGGCGGCGAAGCAGGTCTCGCCGAGCGGCTGGCCCAGCACCGGCGCCGCGGCGCCCAGCAGGTCGCCGGCGTTGGCGCTGCGGTGCGACAGGCGGCCATCGGCGCCGAAGGCCAGCAGCACGCCGTGCGACTGGATGCGGCCAGGGATGTGGATGGGCTCCTGGTCGCAGTTGGACAGCCCCAGCGCAGCGGCTTGCGTGTTCACGGCATCAAGCCCCCCTGCCGAAAGCGCGCCAACAGGTCTTCGAACGCCCAGCGGGCGGCGGCACAGGCGGCGGCCACGTCGGCTGGCTGCACGAGCGCGGCACGCAGCGCCTGCAGGAAACCGTTCCAGTGCGAACCGGTGCCCGTGCCGCGGCCTTCCAGGTAACGCAACGGCGCATCGACGCCCGCGCGCCGCAGGCGCTGGTGCAGCACGCGGCCGCCCAATTGCGAGCCCTCGACCACATAGGCCACGCCCCAGGCGGCGGCATCACCGTCCAGCGGCGGCCGGGTGGCCCCCGCGGGAGCGGCGGCAAGGCTGGCACCGCCGAGGTCGGCGCACAGCGGCTCCAGCAGGCCCTGGCCCCAGCCGGTGCGGTGCAGCAGCGGCGTCAGGTCCGACAGCCAGCCGTGCAGCACGCGCAGGTGCTGGTGGTAGTGGTGCAGAGATTGGGTGGCATCGGCTGGCTGTGCCAGCGGCAGCTGGCTGTCCAGTCGAGCATGCAGCGCCTGCGTGGCACTGCGCAGCGCCTGCAGGGGATCACCCAGTGCAGCCGCCCGCATGGCGTCGTTTGACAAGGAAGAAATCGCCCCCGGGCGAGGTGGATGAGTGACGGGGCCGATGGTAATGCCGCGCCCTGCGGCGCTCTACATCATTTGATGGGCCGGCGCCGCCGCGCAAGCGCCCATCCGGCCGCCGCCAGGCCCAGCAACGCCGCCAGCGGGGGCTCGGGCACCTCGTTGCCGGGCGCGAAGCCCAGCTGCAGGCTGGCCACACGCTGCAGCAGCTCCGCATCGCGCCCGGAGATGCCCAGGTCGCGCGCGGCGATCTCGCCGGCGCCGAAGGCCGCCGGGTCCAGGCCGGTCAGCGTGCCGTACAGCGTCAGCGCGCTCAGGTAGGAGCCGTACAGGCTGGCGTGGGTGCCGTCGTCCCACCACAGGTCGGGCAGCCCATCCGTGCCGGCATCGGGCGCGTAGTGGTTGGCCGTGGCCACGCCCATGGCCAGCGCGAGCATGAAGGCCTCGCCCACGGGCGCCACGGCGGTGATGCCGCCGCTGCCGTCGGCACCGGCGTCCTGCGCGGCCTGCGCGTAGGCGTCGCGCAGGTCGACCGTCATGTCCTGCAGCGATGCGTAGAACGGGGTGGCCGGCGTGTCCGTGAAGCTGACGGCGCCGGTCACGGGATCGGTCACCGTGGTGAACGGCGCATTGACGAGGTTGGGCCGGGCCCAGGTCTGGTACAGGTAGACCTCGGTGTCGGCACTGGCGTTGGGATTGGCCGGGATCTCGCGCAGGTTGCCGCAGGTGCCGGTGGAGGCGCCCGTGATCGCGGCGCAGGCGGCATTGCTGCCGCCGATCAGCTCGCGCTCGCGGTAGGCCAGCGCCTGGCCCTGGTGGATGTAGTTCTCCAGCAGGTTCACGTAGGTGTTGAAGTAGGCCGGGTTGGAGGCGAGCCCGGCCTGCTTGGGCAGTGGCTCGTCGCTCTGCTCCTGCAGCACGACCTTGCTCCAGGCCTGGCTGGCGACATTGCCGCGCAGGTCCCAGCCGGCCGGGTTGCTGTTGAGGAAGTGGCCGCGCAGCGAGGCCGCGTTGCGCGTGGACAGCGCCACCTGGTAGTCGAGCCCGGCCTGCACGGTGAGCTGCTTGAAGATGCCGGCCACACCGCCCCAGGGGTGCGGCTCGAAGGCATTGCTGCCGGTGCTGTTGGCGGCGGCCATCGGCGCCGTGAGGTCGCGCACGTTGGCGGTGTTGTAGCTCATCACCGGGTCGACGCGGCCGAAGGTGTAGCTGTTGCCGACGAACAGCACGCTGATGGGTTCGGCCTGGGCGGCCGCGCAGGCCAGCAGGGCCGGCAGTGCCAGGGCGCGCAGCGTGGCGCGCGCGGTGGTGCGGTTCATGGATCTGTCTCCGTGTCGTTGGGGCGCCGATGCTAGGGCGGCCCCCAAGCCAGATCAAATACCTGAAACCGCTGCTCCGCATACGTTCTGCATATGCGGTGCGGAGCCTTGTCGGCTACTGCCGCGCCGTGCGCACGTTGGCCGGCACCGCGCCCGGATGGCTGGTGCGCCAGGGGTTGATGTCCAGGCCGCCACGCCGCGTGTAGCGCGCATAGACGGTCAGCTTGACCGGCCGGCAACGGCGCCAGATGTCCATAAAGATGCGCTCCACGCACTGCTCGTGGAACTCGTTGTGGTTGCGAAAGCTCACGATGTACTGCAGCAGGCCGGCCTGGTCGATCTGAGGCCCGGAGTAGCTGATCTGCACGCTGCCCCAGTCGGGCTGGCCCGTGACCAGGCAGTTGCTTTTGAGCAGGTCGGAGGTCAGCACCTCGGTGACGGGCGATTCATCGAAGGCCGCCGTCAGCAGCGTGGGGTCGGGCTGGTACTGCGTGCATTCGAGGTCGAGCCGGTCTAGGCTCAGGCCGTCGAGCTCGTGGATGGGCTGCTGGTCGAACTGTTCGGGCAGCAGCACGCGCACGCCCACCGTGGCCGGCGTGGCGCTGCCGCGCCAGACCGCCTCGGAGATGTCGGTGCGCAGGCGCGCGCGCACCTCGTCCACGCTCTCGAACTTCGTGTTCGTGAAGCTGCCCAGGTAGAGCTTGAAGGACTTGCTCTCGACGATGTTGGGCGTCTCGCAGGGGATGGTGAACTGCACCAGCGCCACCTGCGGCTTGCCGCGCGGGTTGAGCCAGCTCAGCTCATAGGCCGTCCAGAGGTCGGCGCCGAAAAAGGGGGTCTTGCCATCCGCACCGATCTCGGCGCGCTTTTCCGCGCGGGCGATCGGGAACAGCAGCGTGGCGTCGTACTGGTCGGCATAGGGCGAGGCCTTGCCGAGCGGGGAATGTTCAGGCGAATTCACGTTCTCTGAGCCACTTGGTGGCAATCCATTTTTCACCGGCCAGCACGGGCGAGCCACCGTGCAGGGTGCGCGTGCTCGGGTGCGGACGGTCGTAACTGAAGAAGACGGCGTTGCCGCGCTTGGGCGCGACTTCCAGGTGCACGTCGGGGAACACCGTGCCACCGCCGCGCTCGGGCTCGCCCAGGTACATCACCAGCGTGCCCACGCGCTGGCCACCGCGCTTCAGGATGCTGGGCGTGCCGGGTTCGGCGGGGTCGAAGTAGTCGTAGTGCGGCTTGTATTCGGCGCCCGGGCCGTAGCGCAGGATCTGCAGGCCCTCGCCGTTCTCCACCGGCCAGCGCAGCAGGGCCGCGATGCGCGCCTCGATGCGCGTGATGAGTTCGGTCTCGCCGCGCTGGAAGAACATGCCGTCGCTGGTGCGGTCGACGTTGATCTCCTCGCCGCCGGTCTTGGTGGCCACGGTGCGCGAACGCGCCATGCGCGGGTTCGCCAGGTCGATCAGCGCCTGGCATTCGGCATCGGACAGCAGGCTGCCGAACACCACGATGCGCGGCTGCAGCTGGGCGCTCAGCACATGCACGCGGCGGTCCTCGGCCTGCAGGTACAGCGGCGAATCGTCGAGTGCGGGCTCGGGTACGGTGGTCGCGGGCGGCAGCCCCGCCGCCACGGCGTTCTGCTCCAGGTGCTCGCGCAGCGTGTTCTCCAAGGCCTCGATGGCCACGTCTTCTTCCCAGCCCGCGTCGCGCATGGCCTGGAGCACCACCTCGGCCGCGTGGCCGGCCTGGGCCTGCTCCACGATCCATTGGCGCAGCTGCGGCGTGATGGCCTGGGTCGGTGCGTTGGCGGACATGCGGCTCCTTTTCTGTGGTTCAGCCGGCGCGGCGCCGGAACACCAGCCGGTTCGGCTCGGACACGTCGGCGTCGTAGGCATAGCCTTCCAGGTCGAACTGGCGCAGCTTGGCCGGCGTGGCGATGCGGTGGGTGATGGCGTAGCGCGCCATGAGGCCACGCGCACGCTTGGCGAAGAAGCTGACGACCTTGTAGTTGCCGGCCTTGTATTCCTCGAACACGCATTCGACCACGCGGGCCTGCAGGGTCTTGCGGTCCACGGCCTTGAAGTACTCCTGCGAGGCCAGGTTCACGACCACGGGGTGCTTGCTGCCGGCCAGCTCGCCATCCAGGAACTCGGCGAGGCGAGGCCCCCAGAACTGGTAGAGGTTGCTGCCACGCTCGGTGGCCAGCGCCGTGCCCATCTCCAGCCGGTAGGGCTGCATGCGGTCCAGCGGGCGCAGCACGCCGTACAGGCCCGAGAGGATGCGCAGGTGCTTCTGCGCCCAGCGCAGGTCTTCCGCCGGCATGGCGCGCGCGTCCAGGCCGCCGTAGACGTCGCCATCGAAAGCCAGCACGGCCGGACGCGAATTGCGCGCCGTGGAACGCGGGCTGTGCGCCTGGTAGCGCGCGACGTTGAGCGCGGCCAGCGTGTCGCTGAGATCCATGAGCTCGGCGATCTGCTGGGGCGACTTCTCGCGCAGCACGGCGATGAGCTCGGCTGTCTGCTCGGCGAACAGCGGCTGGGTGGGCGAGACCGGCGTGGCCGGGCTCTCGTAGTCGAGCGACTTGGCGGGGGACAGCAGGAACAGCATGCGTGGCAGGAAAGGGTGCAGCCGGAAATTATCCGGCACGCACC
The DNA here is from genome assembly GCF_964253035.1 of Pseudorhodoferax sp. LjRoot39. Lineage (NCBI taxonomy): Bacteria > Pseudomonadati > Pseudomonadota > Betaproteobacteria > Burkholderiales > Comamonadaceae > Pseudorhodoferax > Pseudorhodoferax sp. LjRoot39. The sequence continues at coordinate 6,090,725 of NZ_CAXUQL020000001.1, forward strand.
GAAACCCTCAACGCAGCGTCACCGCTAGGCTGTCGAACGGGGCCGTGATGCGCGTGGACCAGCGCTGGCCGGGCGCAATGGGCCAGGCATCGGTCCAGGTGCCCGTGGTGACCATATCGCCGGCCGCCAGGGCCGGCGCGCCGGGGCAGGCCTGCAGTTCCAGCACGAAGTGCAGCAGCGCGTGCAGCGGGCCGTCCAGCACGTTGGCGCCCAGGCCTTCGTCGACAAGGCGCTCGCCCTCGAACAGCTGCAGGCGGGCCGCGCCGAGCTGCGCATCGAGCGCGGCGCCGCTGTCGGCCAGCCGGCGCACGGGCGTGCGGCGCCCGACCAGCAGCCGGGCGTGCAGTCCGCCGTCGGCCACGGGCTCGGCCGCGCTCGCGAACTTCCAGGCGCAGTGCGACTGCACGACCTCGAAGCTGGGCGCGAGCCAGTCGACGCAGGCGAACAGCTGCTCCAGCGTGGCACCGGCCGGTGGCGCGGCGGCGAGGCCGAAGGCGATCTCGGGCTCGATGCGCGGGTGGACGGTGCCGGCCAGATCGACCGCGCCCTCGCCTTCGCAGAACTGCAGCGTCGTGTCCCAGACCGTGCCCCAGATCGGCGCGTGGATGCCGTAGCGCGGCCAGATCGTGCGGTTGGTGAAGCCGACCTTGTAGCCGCGCGGCTGCTCGCCCCGCGCGCTGCGCAGGGCGCGCACGGCCAGTGCGCTCTGGTAGCCGGCGGGCAGGTCCAGGCCGATGCCATGGGCGGCCGGCCAGGGGGCGGCGCTGTCGTAGTGCGAGAGCAGGGTCTGGGGTGTCATGCCCCCAAGCCTAGCAAACGCGGGGGGATGCGCAGGTCCGGGACCGGTGATGGGCGCCCCTCGTTCATGCTGGCTCCTGCTCTTGGGGTGGTCGTGCCGGTTCAGACGTACTTGCCCGTGATGCCCCCGTCCACCATCAGCGTGGTGCCCGTGATGTACGCCGCCGCATCGGACACCAGGAAGCCGCAGGCGTGGGCGACGTCCCAGGCCGTGCCCATGCGCCCGTTGGGCACCTGCCTGGCGCGGGCCTGGCGTGCGGCCTCGAAGTCGTCCGCGTCGAACTGCGCGGCCACGGTGGTGGCGATGCGCGGCGTGTCGATCAGGCCGGGCACCACGGTGTTGGCGCGGATGCCGGACGCGGCATGCTCCAGCGCGACCAGGCGGATGAACTGCTCCACGCCGGCCTTGGTCACGCCATAGGCCAGGTGCGGGTAGCCCAGGTAGCGGTGCGCGGCGATGGACGACACCGCGACGATGGCGCCGCGCCGGCGTTCCAGCATGTCGGGCAGCACCGCCTGCGTGGCCAGCAGCAGGCCGCCGACGTTCACGGCGTGGATGCGTGCCAGGTCTTGCGCCGACGTGGCCGCCGCTCCGCCCACCTTGCCGATGCCGACGTTGTAGTGCAGCACCTCGATGGGGCCGAACGCGGCGCGCGCCTCGGCAAAAAGGCGCTCCGCGTCCTGTGCGTCGGCCGCATCGCCGACCAGCGCGACGGCGCGGCCGCCTTCCTGTTCGATCAGCCGCACGGTCTCGACGGCCGAGGCTTGGTCGCGGTCGGCGACGCAGACGCTGGCGCCCTGGCGCGCGTAGGTGACGCAGGCGGCGCGGCCGATGCTCCAGCCGGGGCCGGCCGAGCCGCCGCCAGCGACGAACGCGGTGCGGCCGGCCAACCCCAGCGGCAGTGCGGGAGGTGTTGCGCCCGTCATCGCGGCTGCATCCGGATGGCGCCGTCCAGCCGCACCGTTTCGCCATTCATCATGTCGTTCTCCAGCAGGTGTGCGGCCAGCCGCGCGAACTCCGCCGGGCGGCCGAGCCGGGACGGGAACGGAACCGACGCCGCCAGCCCCGCCTTGACCTGGTCGGACAGGCGCACCAGCGCCGGCGTGTCGAACAGGCCCGGCGCGATGGTGTTCACCCGCACGCCATGCCTGGCCAGGTCGCGCGCCGACACCAGCGTCATGCCGACGATGGCCGCCTTGCCGGCGCTGTAGGCGATCTGGCCGATCTGCCCTTCGAACGCCGCCACCGACGCCGTCAGCACGCAGGCGCCGCGCTGGCCGCTGTCGCCATGGATCTCGTTCTTCGCCATCTGCGCGGCCGCCAGGCGCAGCACGTTGAAGGTGCCGATGACATTCAGGTTCGTGACCTCGGTGAACTTCTCCAGCGACCCTGGCGCGCCGTCCTTCTCCACGAGCCGGATCGGTGCGCCGCGGCCCGCGCAATGGACCAGCCAGCGCAGCGGCGCCACGGCGGCGGCGGTGGCGACGGCCTGCTGCACATCGGCCTCCGAGGTCACCGTGCCCGGCGAGAAGCGGGCGAGCGGGCCGAGTTCGGCGCAGACGTCAGCGCCCTGGGAGGTCGGCAGGTCGAGGATGACGACGTGGACCTCGCGGCGCACCAGTTCGCGCACGGCCGCCAGGCCCAGGCCGGAGGCACCGCCGGTGACGATGGCGCAGGTATTCGGAAACAGATGGTTCATGGTGTCGTGATGCTCGTGAACTTGGGGGCCATGCGGCCATCGGCGGTGCGCTGGAACACCACCTGCACCGGCGTGCCGATGCGCATGTCCGCCTCGGCCATGTCCACCAGGTTGGTCAGCATGGCCGGGCCTTCGGCGAGTTGGACGTAGGCCAGGGTGTAGGGCGGGTCGGCACGGCGCAGCGTGGAGCAGGCATAGACCTCACCGCGTCCGCTGAGCGGCACCCATGCGGTCTTGCTGCTGCGACAGAACGGACACACGGTGCGCGGGTACCAGTGGTGCTTGCCGCAATCGGTGCAGGCCTTGCCGAGCAGCCGCCCTTCCTCGGCCGCCTGCCAGAACGGCAGATGGTCCGGATGCGCGGCCACGTAAGGGTCTTCACGCCAGAGTTCACGCATGTCAATCTCTCCCCAGAATCAACGAAGAATGGGCATGGCCCGCGCCCAGCACGAAGCCCGGGCCCGAGGCCAGCGCGAACGCGCAGTCCGGCACCTGCACCATGGGGTGGGCCTCGCCACGCAGCTGGCGCACGGCCTCGATCACCTTGGTCACGCCGCCGCGGTTCTGCGGGTGGTTGTTGCACAGGCCGCCGCCGTCGGTGTTCCAGGGCAACGCGCCCTGCCCGGAGATCAGGTTGCCCTCGGCCACGAAGGCGCCGCCCTGGCCGCGCTTGCAGAACCCGAGGTCTTCGAGTTGCAGGACCACCATGATGGTGAAGTTGTCGTAGATCGACGCGTACTGGATGTCGCGCGGCTGCAGGCCGGCTTGCGCGAAGGCCAGGCGGCCGGACTGCGCGGCGCCGGTGGCCGTGAGATCGACCATGCCGCCGGCATTGGTCTGGATGGTCTCGCCGCTGCCCAACACCTTCACGAGCGGGCGCCCGGCGCGCAGCGCGGTGGCCCGGTCCGTGACGACCAGCGCGCCGCCACCGTCGGTGATGACGCAGCAATCCATCTTGTGCAGCGGGTCGGCGATGACGCCGGACGCGAGCACGTCTTCCACCGTCACGCGTTTCTTCAGCAGCGCGTGCGGGTTGTGCTGCGCGTGCGTGGAGGCCGCGACCTTGACGGCCGCCAACTGGGCCGAGGTGGTGCCGTGCTGGTGCATGTGGCGCTGCGCCACCATGCCGTAGATCGGCGCGATGGTCCAGTTGCTCGCGCCGTCGTAGGGCGTCTCGGGGCGGTCCGGCGGCAGGGCGCGCGGCTTCACGCCGACCGACTGGCCGGCGCTGCGCGGGCGGCCGGCCATGGTGATCAGCGCGACCGAGCAGCGCCCTGCCGCGATGGCGGCCGCGGCGTGCGCCACCAGCGTGATGTACGAGCAGCCGCCCAGGTCGGTCCCGTCCAGCCAGCGCAGCCGCAGGTTGAGGTGGTCGGCCATGACCAGGGGCGTGGCGCCCGGCGCGTCGCCAGCGCAGAAGTAGCCGTCGACATCGTCCAGCGTCAGGCCGGCGTCGGCCAGCGCGCCGGCCGCACACTCGGCATGCAGCTGCACGACGGACTTGTCCGGCGCGTGGCGCGTGGGATGCTCGAAGGCGCCGCAGATGTAGGCTTTGGAATCTTGCATTCGTCGTTCCCCTGGTTCAGTTCACCGCGCGCTCGCCGGCCGCCCAATGGAGGGCCCGCAAGGCCTTCTTGTCGACCTTGCCCAGCGCCGTCAGTGGCAACGCGGCCAGGAACTCGACGCGCTTGGGCGTGGCGACCGCTCCCTTGGCCTGGCGCACGCCCTCGGTGATGGCGTCCGCCGACAGCACGCTGCCCGGCCGCGGCTGCACGTAGGCCATCACCATCTCGCCCCACTTGGGATCGGGCACGCCGATCACGGCGGCCGCGGCCACACCGGACTGGCTGCAGATGGCGTCCTCCACCTCCTTGGGGTAGACGTTGAAGCCGCCCGAGATGATCAGGTCCTTCTTGCGGTCGACGATGTAGTACAGGCCGTCGGCATCGCGGTAGGCCACATCGCCGGTGTGCAGCCAGTCGCCGGCCAGGGCCGAAGCCGTTTCCTCGGGCTTGTTCAGGTAGCCCGACATGACCAGCGGGCCGCGCACGCAGATCTCGCCGACCTGGTCGTCGGCCACCGCTGCGTTGTTTTCGTCCAGCAGCGCGAGACGCACCTGCGGATACGGGCGGCCGGCACTGGCCAGTTGGGCGTCCGTCAGTTGGGCGTGCTCCGCACGGCCCAGGATGAGCAGGTCGTTCGGCGCTTCCGTCTGCCCGTAGCTCTGGATCAGGATGGGGCCCATGGTGGCCAGTGCCTGCCGGATGCGGGCGGGCGATGCGGGTGCGCCGCTGTAGACCAGCGCATGGAAGCGCGACCAGTCGACCTCGGCGTTGCGGCTGGAATCCAGGATGCCGTAGAGCATGGTCGGCACCAGCCAGGTGACGTTGCAGTCATGGCGCTTGACCGTGTCGATGAAGCCATCGACGCTGAACGCGCGCAGCAGCGTCACGCTGCCGCCCTGCATCAGGCAGGGCACGACCAGCGAGCCGGCACCGTGGGAGATCGGGGCTGCGCAGAGGTAGCGCACCTGCTCCGGCCATTCCTTGGCCGCGAGGTCCAGCAGCGCGTTGCTGACCAGCGCGCGGTTGGACAGCATGACACCCTTCGGGCGCCCGGTCGTGCCGCCGGTGTAGGCGAGCCGGACGATGTCCTCGGCCTGCCCGGAGCTGGCCAGCGGCTGCGGCGTGAAGGCGGCGATGGAAGACTCCAGCGTCGGGAAGCCGGGCAGCGCGCCGAGCGAGATCCAGTGGCGCACACCCGTGCAGCGTTCGCGCAGCACCGCAGCGCGGGCGCCGTGGTACGCGTCGGCGATGACCAGATCGGCGCCGCTGTCGTCCAGCACATAGGCGTGGTCGTCTTCGCTCCCCAGCGCGTGCAGGGTGACCGAGCGCAGGCCGCGCAGGTACACCGCAGCGATGACCGCGAACACCTCGAAGCGGTTGACGCCGAGCTGCGCCACCGTGTCGCCAGGCTTCAGGCCCAGGCTGTCGAAGAACTGCGCCAGCCGGCTGATCCACTCACCCAGTTCGCGGTAGCTCACGACGGCCTCGTCGCTGACGAAGGCCTTGCGCCCGGGGTAGCGGGAGATCGCGGCGACCAGCTGGTCACCCACGGTTGCGCCCTGGAAAAGCGCACTGCGCGCTGGTGCTTCATTCGACATGGACATCGCCCTCACGGATCATTTTTTGCCACTTCGGGAAATCGCTCTTCATCGACTCGGCGAAGGCCTGCGTGCTCAACTGCGACGGCATGAGGCCGAGTTCCTCCAGGCGCTTCTCTGCTTCGGGGGTGCGCATCGCCTGCAAGGCGGTGCCGGAGACCTTCTGGGAGACCGCCTCAGGCAGATGCGCCGGGCCGAACAGCGAGAACCAGCCCACGGGTTCGAAGCCCGGCACGCCCAGCTCCTCCAGCGTCGGCACCTGCGGAAAGCTCGGCGAGCGCTTCGGCCCGGTCACGGCGATGACCTTGAGCTTGCCGGACAGCACATGCGGCCGCAGCGATGCGATGTCGACGAACGCGCAATCGACCTGCTGGCCGATCAGGGCCGTCAGCAAGGGGGCGGAACCGCTGTACGGCACGTGCACCATGTCCAGCTTCTGCGAGGCGTTGAACAGCGCGCCGTGCAGGTGCGCCGTGCCGGCGTTGCCGTTGGACCCATAGCTCACCTTGCCGGGCCGGGCGCGGACCGAGGCCACGAAGTCCTTGACCGTGTTGAGCGGCGACGAAGCCGGCAAGGCCAGAAAGCTGACGGAGGTGGCGAGCTGGGCGAGCGGCGTGAAATCGCGGAAAGGGTCGTAGGGCAGGTTCTTGTACAGACCTGGCGCCTGGATCAGCGTCGTGATGCCCAGCAGCAGCGTGTGGCCGTCGGGTGCGGCCCTGGCGGCGAAGGCATTGCCGATCTGGCCGCCGGCGCCGGCCTTGTTCTCGACCACGACGGGCGAACCCCAGCGCCTGGACAGCTCCATGGCGAGCATGCGGGCCACGATGTCCGTGCCCCCGCCGGGTGCGAACGGCACGACGATGGTCACCGGCCGGGATGGGTAGGCGGCCTCGCTGGCGAGGCTTGGTCCGTGCGGCAGAACCGACGCCAGCGCCGCGGCACCGCTCGAAAGGACAAAGCTGCGCCGGCCCCGGCTGCATGGGTTTTCCATGGGGTCTCCTGGATGTGTTTGTGGGTTGGTGCAGAAATTCTTCCAGCTTGGCGCGAAACTGCGATCCCTAGAATGTCCGCTCAGCGGATGAAATTCAGGAGATGTTTTGACCGGTGCGACGCGTGGCAAGGCAGACAAGGACGCAGGCAACCGCTCCTTGCTGCGCGGCCTGGCGGTGCTCGACTGCATCGGCCGGCACGCCGGCCGGGGCATCCGGGTCTCGGACATCATGAGCGCGTGCCAGCTGGAACGCGCCACCGTGTACCGCCTGCTGGCCACGCTGCAGGACTGCGGCTACATCACGACCGCCGAACGCTTCCACTACGTTCCGACGAACCGGGTCGCACCGCACGACGGCTCTCAGACCGACGCGTTGGCCAGGCGACTGGCCCCGGTGCTGGAGCGGGTCAGCGAACAGACAGGAGACGCGGCGTTTGCGGTCGTGCGCGAGGGAACGCAGTCCCATTGCGTGGCGCGGCACATCGGCACCTTCCCCGTCCAGGTCCTGGGTGTCCAGGTCGGGCGCAGGCAGCCGCTCGGGGTGGGTGCGGCAGGTCTGGCGCTGCTCGCAACGCTCCCGCCTGCCGAGGCCGAGAGCATTGCCGAGTCCAATGCGGCCGCGCTGGATGCCTACGGCGGGATGACCAAGGCGAGACTGCTCAAGCTGTTGGCCGCCACCCGTGAACGCGGGTGGTCGGTGGTGGCCAACCATGTCGCGCAGAACACGCTGGGCGTCGGCATCGCCGTCTCCAGCGTCAAGGGCCAGTTCGACGCAGCCATCAGCGTGGCGGCGCCGCTCGAACGCATGTCGCCCGCGCGGCAGCTGCAGATCGCCAGGCTCATGAAGGAAGCGTTCGCCGTGCAGGAGCGCCAGCGGCGCTCCGCCTGATCTGCGGGGCTGCGTCGTCAGCCCGTCAGCCCCAGCAGCCGCATCGCATTGCCCTTCAGGATCCCCGGCATCACCTCGGGCTTGAACCCCGCCTCCTCCGAGTCCTTGAGCCAGCGGTCCGGCGAGATCAGCGGCCAGTCGCTGGCGAACAGCACGCGGTCTTTCAGCAGGGTGTTGGCGTACTGGATCAGCTGCTTCGGAAAGTACTTGGGGCTCCAGCCCGAGAGGTCGATCCACACGTTGGGCTTGTGCGTGGCGACCGACAGCGCCTCGTCCTGCCACGGGAAGCTGGGGTGCGCCATGACGATCTGCATGTCCGGGAAATCGATCGCCACGTCGTCCAGGTGCATGGGGTTGCTGTACTCCAGCCGCAGGCCACCGCCGCAGCGCATGCCAGAACCGATGCCGCTGTGGCCGGTGTGGAAGATGGCCGGCAGCTTGTGCTCGGCGATGACCTCGTAGATCGGCCAGGCCATCTTGTCGTAGGGGTGGAAGCCCTGCACTGTGGGGTGGAACTTGAAGCCCTTCACGCCGTGTTCCTCGACGAGCCGGCGCGCCTCGCGCGCGCCCATCTTGCCCTTGTGCGGGTCGATGCTGGCGAACGCGATCATGATGTCCGAATTCTTCTGCGCGGCCTCGGCGATCTCCTCGTTCGGGATGCGGCGGCGGCCCAGCTGCGACTCGGCATCGACGCCGAACATCACGAAGCCGATCTTGCGCTCGCGGTAGTAGTCGATGCTCTCCTGGATGGTCGGCCGGCGGCTGGAGCGGAAGTACTTGTCGGCCGCGCGGTCGTACTCCTCGCCGTAGTTGTCGAAAGGGTTCCAGCAGCTGATCTCGGCGTGCGTGTGGGTGTCGATGGCAATCAGGTTGGTGCAGTCCATGAGGTCTCCGTTCTAGGGGTAAGTACCAGGCATCCGGCTGTCGATTCTGCCTTGATTTGGTTATTTTTCATAACCATAATCGCATCACTTCCAGGACCCCATCATGACCCATCCCGACCTCACCTTCGAACGCCAGGACAGCATCGCCATCGTGCGGCTGAACCGCGCCGCCAAGCGCAACGCGCTCAACGACGGCCTGATCCTGGCGCTGCGCGACACCTTCCAGAACCTGCCCGAGGGCGTGGGCGCGGTGGTCATCGATGGCGCGGGCGAACACTTCTGCGCCGGGCTGGACCTGTCCGAACTCAAGGAGCGTGACGCGGGCCAGGGCGTGCTGCATTCGCGCATGTGGCACCAGGCGCTGGACTGCGTGCAGTCCGGCCCGGTGCCGGTGGTGGCGGCGCTGCACGGCGCGGTGGTCGGCGGCGGGCTGGAGCTGGCCAGCGCCTGCCACATCCGCGTGGCCGACGCGAGCACCTTCTACGCGCTGCCCGAGGGCACGCGCGGCATCTTCGTGGGCGGTGGTGGTTCGGTGCGCATCCCCAAGCTGATCGGCGTGGCGCGCATGACCGACATGATGATGACGGGCCGCGTCTACAAGGCCGAGGAAGGCGAGCGCGCCGGCTTCGCGCAGTACCTGGTGCCGCAGGGCCAGGCGCTGGACAAGGCGATCGAGCTGGCCCGGCGCATCGCGACCAACGCGCCGCTGACCAACTACGCCCTGATGCACGCCCTGCCGCGCATCGCCGAGCAGCCGGCCGACCACGGCCTGTTCACCGAAGCGCTGATGGCCGGCATCGCGCAGGACGCGCCGGCCGCCAAGGAGCGCGTGCGCGCCTTCCTCGAAGGCCGCGCCGCCAAGGTCTCGAAAGACTGATCCCTACTTCCCCGGAGGATTCGATGACGGAGACAAGACAGGCTGCCGCCGGCAGCCAGGGCGCTGCTGCGCCCCGATTCCGGGCCGCGCCCTACGGGGTGACCCGTGGCGTGCTGCGCGAAGGCGCCGACGGTGTGCGCTACCTCAGCGCCGAGGGGCCATTGCCGCACTACGCGCACCGCATGAACGACCGCCTGGTGCACTGGGCGGCCACGGCGCCCGAGCGCACCTTCATCGCCCAGCGCGAGCAACTGGCCGATGGCAGCCGTGGCGACTGGATCCGGCTGAGCTACAGCCAGTTCCTGGCCCGGGCGCGCTGCATCGCCCAGGCCCTGCTGCAATACGGCCTGTCGGACGAGCGGCCGGTCGCCATCCTGGCCGAGAACAGCCTGGACCACGCGCTCGTGGCCTTCGGCTGCCTGCTGATCGGCGTGCCGCATTGCCCCGTCTCCACGCCCTATGCGCTGGTCAGCAAGGACTACGAGAAGCTGCGCCACGTCATGCGCACGCTGACGCCCGGCCTGGTGTTCGCGGCCGATGCACGCTTCGGCCCCGCCATCGCCGCCACCGTGGAGCCTGGCGTGCCGGTGGTCCTGGGCACCGGCCGGCTCGAAGGCCGCGCCAGCGTGCCGCTGGCCGAGCTGCTGGCGACGCCAGCCACCCAGGCCGTGGACGAGGCCATGCACCACGTGCATCCCGGCACCATCACCAAGTTCCTGTTCACCTCGGGCTCGACCAAGAACCCCAAGGCGGTGATCAACACGCACCGCATGTGGTGCGCCAACCAGCAGCAGCTGCGCTCCGGCCTGCCGGTGCTGGCCCACAAGCTCGAAGACGGCTGCGGTCCCGTGCTGGTGGACTGGCTGCCCTGGAACCACACCTTCGGCGGCAACCACAACGTCGGCATCGTGCTGGACAACGGGGGCACGCTGTACATCGACGAGGGCAAGCCGACGCCGGCCGGCATCGCGGAGACCCTGCGCAACCTGCGCGAGATCGCACCGACGATCTACTTCAACGTGCCGACCGGTTTCGAGGCCATCGCCGACGCGATGGAAACCGATGCCGTGCTGCGCCGCAAGCTGCTGTCGCGCTGCCAGCTCTTCTACTATGCCGGCGCTGCGCTGCCGCCAGCGGTGTGGGACAAGCTCTACCGCATCGCGGAGCACGAAGTGGGCGAGCGCATCGTGATGGGCACCGGCCTCGGCATGACCGAGTCGGCGCCGTTCGCACTGTGCGTGACGCGCCCCGAGGTCGTCGCCGCGGAACTGGGCCTGCCGGCCCTGGGGCTGGAGGTCAAGCTGGTGCCCGTGGACGGCAAGACCGAGGTGCGCTACCGCGGGCCCAACCTCACCCCGGGCTACTGGCGCATGCCGGAGGAAACGCGCGAGGTCTTCGACGAAGAGGGCTTTTTCCGCAGCGGCGACGCCGTGGAGTGGATCGACCCTACGAGCATCCACCTGGGCCTGCGCTTCGACGGCCGCATCGCCGAGGACTTCAAGCTGGCCACGGGCACCTTCGTGAGCGTGGGGCCGATGCGCGCCAAGATCACGGCCTACGGCGCGCCCTATGTGCAGGACGCGGTGCTGACCGGCATCAACCTCAAGGAGGTCGGCGCGCTGATCTTCCCGACCCAGGCCGTGCGCGAACTGGCCCGGCTGCCTGCCGACGCCCCCATGGCCGAGGTGCTCGCGCACCACGCCGTGCAGGCACATTTCCAGCACGTCATCGACAAGCTCGCGCTTGACGCCACGGGCAGCGCCAACCGCATCGCCCGCGCCGTGCTCGTGGCCGAGCCGCCGTCCATCGACAAGGGCGAGGTGACGGACAAAGGCTCGATCAACCAGCGTGCCGTGCTCAAGCACCGCGACGCCATGGTGCAGGCCCTGCACGGCGGCACCCTGCCCCACACCATCACCCCGCGCTGAGGAGAACCGCATGAAGATCGAAGCACAGGCCGCCCTCGTCACGGGCGGCGCATCCGGCCTGGGCGAGGCCACGGCCCGCGAACTGGCGCGCCTGGGCGCCAAGGTCGCGGTGCTGGACCGCAACCTCGAACGCGCACAGCAGGTGGCCGCCGAGATCGGCGGCACGGCACATGCCTGCGACATCGCCGACACCGCGAGCGTGGAGGCCGCGCTGGACGCGGCCGCCGCCGCGCACGGTCCGGCCCGCATCCTCATGAACGTGGCCGGCATCGGCTCGGCCAAACGCATCGTGGGCAAGGACGGCCAGGCCGCACCGCTCGAAGACTTCGCCAAGGTGATCGGCGTCAACCTGATCGGCACCTACAACATCAGCCGGCTGTTCGCGGCGCGCTGCGCCAAGCTCGATCCACGCGATGGCGGCGAGCGCGGCGTGATGGTGTTCACCGCCTCGGTCGCGGCCTTCGACGGCCAGGTCGGCCAGCAGGCCTACAGCGCGTCCAAGGGCGGGCTGGTCGGTATGACGCTGCCGATGGCGCGCGATCTGGCGCAGCACGGCATCCGCGTCTGCACGGTGGCGCCCGGCATCTTCGCCACGCCGCTGCTGCTGGAGTTGCCAGAGCCCGTGCAGGCTTCGCTGGCAGCCGCCATCCCGTTCCCGCCGCGCCTGGGCAAGCCTTCGGAATTCGCCGAACTGGCCTGCCACATCGTCACCAACGGCCACCTGAACGGCGAGGTCATCCGTCTGGATGGCGCGCTGCGCATGGCCCCGAGATGAGGCCCTCCCCCGTTTGGCCGGTCTCACTGCGTTCGACCGTCCTATCCCCCCTCCAGGGGGCGCACCCAGCGGCCTGGCAGAGCCAGTTCCGCGGGTGCACTGGCATGGCCTGCTCCGCGGCCCTCGGCACCGCGGCTTGCAGGACCTCTCTTTGTCCTCACAGCTGAACCACGATTTCACACGGAGACCCACCATGCAACACCGTCGCCATTTCCTGCAGGCCCTGGGCAGCGCCGCCGCCCTGTCCGCACTCTCGCCACTGTCCGCGCTCGCCCAGGCGCTGGACCAGATCAAGATCATGTACGGCTTTCCGGCCGGCAGCGCGGGCGACAGTGTGGCCCGCCGCGTGGCCGAGAAGCTGGGCGGCACGCCCTACAGCAAGAACCCGGGCTATGTGGAGAACAAGCCTGGCGCGGGTGGCCGCATCGCGGTGGAGTCGCTCAAGGCCGCACCGGCCGATGGCTCGGTGCTGACGCTGGCACCGGTCTCGGCGCTGGCCGTCTACCCGCACATCTACCCCAAGCTCAGCTACAAGCAAGAGGAGGTCACGCAGGTCTCCATCGGCGCCATCATGTTCCACGGCCTGGCCGTGGGCCCGGCCGTGCCGGCCGAGGTCAAGACGCTCAAGGACTTCCTGGCCTGGGCCAAGGCCAACCCCGACAAGGCCAGCTACGGCACGCCGGGCGCCGGCTCCATGCCGCACCTGCTGGGCGCGCTGCTGGGCATCCGCGCGGGCGTGGACCTGAAGCACGTGCCCTACCGCGGCACCGTGCCCAGCATCACCGACCTCGTGGGCGGCCAGATCGCCGCCGCCATGAACCCCAGCGGCGACTACCTGCAGTACATGAAGACCGGCCGCGTGCGCGTGCTGGCCACCTCGGGCAAGAAGCGTTCGCCCTTCCTGCCGGACGTGCCGACCTTCATCGAGCTGGGCTACCCCGATGTGACGTCTGAAGAGTGGTTCGGCTTCTACGCGCCGGCCAAGACGCCGCCGGCCACGCTGGCCGCCGCCAACGCAGCCATCAACGCCGCGCTGAAGGACAAGGCCGTCATCGACGCGCTGGCCATCGTCGGCCTGGTCGCGCACGGCAGCACGCCGCAGGAGATGGCGGCCGACCAGAAGGCCGAGTTCGAGCGCTGGGGTCCGCTCGTCAAGCAGATCGGCTTCACGGCCGAATCCTGATCCCCTGACCCCACCCACCACCACCGGAGGAGACACCAGATGCCGAAGAGCAATTTCACCCTCGCCGCCGCGCTCGCGCCGGCCCTGTTGCTGGCCGCCTGCGGCTCGGGCGACGACGACCTGCCGCAGCTGCCGGCAGCCACGCCGGCCACGCTGCTGTCCTGCACGGATCTCGCGGGCAAGATCGCGTTCGCCAACACCACCATCACGGCGGCTGAATCCATCGCGGCCGGCACGCTCAAGATCGCCGGCAAGGACGTGCCCGAGCATTGCCGCGTGACGGGCCGCATGTTCGACCGCGTGAGCGCCGTGGACGGCCAGAGCTATGCCATCGGCTTCGAGATGCGCATGCCCAGGAGCTGGAACGGCCGCTTCTTCTACCAGGCCAACGGCGGCCTGGACGGCAGCGTGGGCACGGCCGCCGGCGGCATCGGTGGCGGCGGTCCGCTGGACAACGCGTTGAACAAGGGCTTCGCCGTGCTGAGCTCGGACGCCGGCCACGCCGGCTCGCTCGGCCCCTTCTTCGGCCTGGACCCGCAGGCCCGGCTGGACTACGGCTACCAGGCCGTGGGCAAGCTCACGCCCATGGCCAAGAGCGCCATCCAGACCGCCTACGGCAAGGCGCCCGACCGCTCCTACCTCGGTGGATGCTCCAACGGCGGACGCCACGCCATGGTGGCCGCCTCGCGCTATGCCGAGCAGTACGACGGCATCATCGCCGGCAACCCCGGCACCCGTCTGCCGCGCGCGGCCATCGCCAACATCGCCGGCGCCAAGACCTACGCGGCGCTCGCCACGACCGCAGGCAACCTGGGCACCGGCTTCACACAGGCCGAGCGCGCGCTGGTGGGCCAGGCCGTGCTGGCCAAGTGCGATGCGCTCGACGGCACCAGCGACGGCCTGGTGCAGGACACCGCTGCCTGCCAGGCCGCATTCGACCTGGCCCGCGATGTGCCCACCTGCGGCGGCGCACGCGACGGCACCTGTCTGAGCGCGGACCAGAAGGCCGGCATCGCGGCCCTGTTCAAGGGCGCCACGACCGAGAGCGGCACCAAGATCTACGCAAGCTTCCCGTACGACAACGGCCTGCAGACCACGGGCTGGGCCGGCTGGAAGTTCAACAACTCGCTGACCCTGGACACCGGCGCGGTCGGCTTCGTCTGGCAGGTTCCGCCGGAGGACCGCAGCAGCTTCAACGGCACCAGCTTCGCGCTCACGGGCAACCTGGACAGCATGCTCGCCAAGGTGCAGGCCACCAACGCCACCTACACCGAGAGCGCGCTGTCGTTCATGCTGCCCACCAACTACGGCAAGCTGCCCGCACTCAAGGACCGCGGCGCCAAGCTGATGGTCTACCACGGCACGGCCGACCCGATCTTCTCCAGCGACGACACGGTGGACTGGTACCAGACGCTGCGCCAGGACAACGGCGGCGATGCCTCCGACTTCGCCCGCCTGTTCCTCGTGCCCGGCATGAACCACTGCGCCGGCGGCCCGGCCACCGAGCAGTTCGACATGCTGGAATCGCTGGTGAACTGGGTCGAGAAGGGCGTGGCCCCCGACCGCGTGATCGCCAGCGCCCGCGGCGCCGGCAATGCCGGCGGCGTGAACGCAGATGTGCCGGCGGACTGGGCCGCCGACCGCAGCCGCCCGCTGTGCCCCTACCCCCAGGTCGCCCGCTACAACGGCAGCGGCAGCCTGGAACTCGCCAGCAGCTTCAGCTGCAAGTAAAGCCTCTCCCGCACCGAACCGCCATGGACTACCTGCCCCGCCCCGACGACACGCGTTTTCTGCTGCACCAGGTGCTGGGCGCGGGGCCGCAGTGGCGCGCCTTGCCGGCCTTCGCCGAGGTCGACGATGCGCTGGCGGACCAGGTGCTGGAAGAGGCCGGCAAGTTCGTGGCCGCGGCCATCGCGCCGCTGAACCGCGGTGGCGACGAAGTCGGCTGCCGCTTCGAGGCCGGCGCGGTCACGGCCCCGCCCGGCTTCCGCGACGCCTACCAGGCCTTCTGGCAAGCCGGCTGGCCGGCCCTGTCGGCCGATGCGGCCCATGGCGGCCAGGGCCTGCCGGCCGTGCTCGAGGCCGTGCTGTACGAATGGCTGTCGGCCGCCAACCACGGCTTCACGATGGCGCCGGGCCTGCTGCACGGCGCCTACGAGTGCCTGAAGCACCACGGCAGCGCGGAGCTCCAGCAACGCTACCTGGCCAAGCTCGCCACCGGCGAATGGCTGGCCACCATGTGCCTGACCGAAGCCCATGCCGGCAGCGACCTGGGGCTGGTGCGCACGCGTGCCGTGCCGCAGGCCGATGGCAGCCTGCGCGTGGACGGCAGCAAGATCTTCATCTCGGGCGGCGAGCACGACCTCTCCAGCAACATCGTGCACCTGGTGCTGTGCCGCCTGCCTGATGCGCCGCCCGGCCCCAAGGGCCTGTCGCTGGCGCTGGTGCCCAAGCTGCTGCCGGACGGCGGCCGCAACGCGGTGTTCTGCGAGCGCATCGAGGAGAAGATGGGCCTGCACGGCAGCCCCACCTGCGCGATGCGCTTCGAGGGCGCGACGGGCTGGCTGATCGGCGAACCCGGTCGTGGCCTGGCCGCCATGTTCGTGATGATGAACGCGGCCCGGCTGCACGTGGCGCTGCAGGGCATCGGCATGCTGGACGCGGCCTGGCAGAAGGCCAGCGCCTACGCCGCCGAGCGCCGGCAGATGCGCGCGCCCGGTGCGCCCGGCCCCGACCCCAGCCCCATTGCAGAGCATCCGGCCATCGCCCGCATCCTGGACACCCAGCGCGCCTGGATCGACGGCGCGCGCCTGCTGGCCTACCGCACCGGCCTGCGGCTGGACCTGGCCCGCCATGCCGAGGACCCCAAGACCCGCGCCGCGGCGCAACGCTGGTGCGCGCTGGCCACGCCGGTGCTCAAGGCGGCCTGCACGCAGCAGGGCTTCGAGGGCGCGAGCGCCTGCCTGCAGGTGTTCGGCGGCCACGGCTACGTGCGCGAATGGGGCGTCGAGCAGCACGTGCGCGACGTGCGCGTGGCCATGCTCTACGAGGGCACGAACGAGATCCAGGCGATCGACCTGCTGGTGCGCAAGGTGCTGCCCGACGCCGGCGCGGATTTCAGCGCGATGCTGCTGGAACTGCGCGACGAACTCGACGCCGCGCGCGAGGCCGACGCCGATGCCCAGCGCCGGCTGGCCCAGCTGCGCTACCTGGCCACCAGCGTGGCGCTGGCCGCCCAGGCCCGGCCGCGCCTGGCCTACGAGGTGGCCGACGATTTCCTGCGCGTGACCGCGCTCGCGCTGCTGGCCTGGGCCTGGGCGCGCATCGAGGCCAGCGCAACGGGTGACGCACGCTGGGTCCAGCCCGCCGCCGCGTTCCGGCGCTGGGTGCTGCCCGAATTCGACATGCGGCTGGGCATGGTCAAGCAGGCGGCACAGGCCGTGGCCCAGGCGGCCGCAGCTTGAGCGCCACAATCGCCCGCATGCCCCGCGCACGCAAGACCTCCACACCCCCTGCCCCCAACAACGCCGAGCCGCTGGACACCAGCGTGCTCGAAGGCCTGATCGGCTACAACGCGCGCCGCGCCGCCATCGCCATCGGCGGCGTGTTCTTCGAGCGCATGGCGCCCTACGGGCTCACGCAGGCCGATTTCTCGGTGCTGGCGCTGCTGGCGCACAACCCCGGCGCCACCTCGCGCCAGCTCTGCGCCACGCTGGACATCCTGCCGCCCAACTTCGTGAACCTGATCGCCGCGCTGGACCGGCGCGGCCTGATCGAGCGCCGGCCGCATCCGCGCGACGGTCGCGCCGTCGGCCTGCACCTGACCGAGGCCGGCCATGCGCTCGCGCAGGAGACCGAGAAGGTCGTCGTGGAACTGGAGAACGAGCTCGCTGGCCGCCTGACCGCGCGCGAACGCACGACGGTGCAGCGGCTGCTGCAGAAGTTCTACCTGCGCGCGGAGCGCTGAGAAGCTCAGTCGCCGATCACGCCGCAGGCGATGCGCGCACCACCACCGCCCAGCGGGGCCGGGTGGTCGGCGTGGTTGTCGCCGCCCGCATGCACCATCAGCGCGCGCTTGCGCACGTCGGCCAGCTTCAGGCGCGGGCCCAGCACGGGCGCTGTGGCATTGCCATCGGCCGCAACGTACAGGGGCGGCAGATCGCCCAGGTGGCCGTCGCCCCAGGGTTCGCCGTGCTTCTTGGTGCCCGCGGGGTCGAGGTGGCCGCCGGCGCCGCCGGCCGGCACGACATTGCCCGCGTTCTCGCTGGGCGCGCACGAGGGGTTCTCGTGCACATGGAAGCCATGCAGGCCGGGCGGCAGGCCCTTGAGCATGGGATAGAAAGCCAGGCCGTAGGCCGTCTCGACGATGCGGACCGTGCCCACGTCGGCGCCCGTGCCCTGCTTGTCGGCGATGCTGAGCGGCACCGTGATCTCGGCGGCCCAGGCCACCGAAGCGGCCAGCAGCGCGGCAGCTGCAACCAGCGTATGTTTCATCGAATCTCCCTGCTCGTCCGTTGAAAGAAGGATGGCTGACCGACAGCGCCGGGCCGCCGCTTGGCTGGTGGCATGGTACACAGCACGGCCTGCAGCGCTCCGACGCCGCGGCGCGCAGCCCCTAAAATCCCCGCCTTCGCGTTCCCGCCCCGCAGCGCCCCTGCCGGCACTGCCTCCCGTCTGGATTCCCCATGAGCGACACCCCCGAACAACCCGGCCTGGCCGAACTGTCCAAGTCCTTTGAACCCGCCGCCATCGAGGCCCATTGGGGGCCCGAGTGGGAGCGCCGCGGCCTCGGCGCCGCGGGCGTGCGTGGCACCGGCGTGCCCGATGCGAACGCGCCCTCCTTCGCGATCCAGCTGCCGCCGCCCAACGTCACGGGCACGCTGCACATGGGCCATGCGTTCA
This sequence comes from Pseudorhodoferax sp. LjRoot39, assembly GCF_964253035.1. Lineage (NCBI taxonomy): Bacteria > Pseudomonadati > Pseudomonadota > Betaproteobacteria > Burkholderiales > Comamonadaceae > Pseudorhodoferax > Pseudorhodoferax sp. LjRoot39. The sequence continues at coordinate 6,108,815 of NZ_CAXUQL020000001.1, forward strand.
ACCAGACCATCATGGACGCGCTGACGCGCTACCACCGCATGGCGGGCTTCAACACGGCCTGGGTGCCCGGTACCGACCACGCCGGCATCGCCACGCAGATCGTGGTGGAGCGCCAGCTGCAGGAAAAAGGCATCAGCCGCCACGACCTGGGCCGCGCAGAATTCACAGCCAAGGTCTGGGAGTGGAAGCAGCACTCCGGCAACACCATCACCACGCAGATGCGCCGCATGGGCGACAGCGTGGACTGGAGCCGCGAGTACTTCACGATGGACGACAAGCTGTCCAAGGTCGTGACCGACACCTTCGTGAAGCTCTACGAACAGGGCCTGATCTACCGCGGCAAGCGCCTCGTGAACTGGGACCCGAAGCTGCAGTCCGCCGTGTCCGACCTGGAGGTCGAGAGCGAGGAGAAGGACGGCTCGCTGTGGCACATCGCCTACCCGCTGGCCGATGGCTCGGGCAGCCTCACGGTGGCGACCACCCGGCCCGAGACCATGCTGGGCGACGTGGCCGTGATGGTGCACCCCGAGGACGAGCGCTACCAGCACCTGATCGGCAAGAGCGTGATCCTGCCGCTGGTGGGCCGCGAGATCCCCGTGATCGCCGACGACTACGTCGACAAGGCCTTCGGCACCGGCGTGGTGAAGGTCACGCCGGCGCACGACGTGAACGACTACGCCGTGGGCCAACGCCACAAGCTGCCGATGATCTGCGTGCTGACACTGCAGGCCACCATCAACGACGAGGCGCCCGAGAAGTACCGCGGCCTGAACCGCTTCGTGGCGCGCAAGGCCATCGTGGCCGACCTCGAAGCCCTGGGCGCGCTGGTCGAGACCAAGAAGCACAAGCTCACGGTGCCGATCTGCACGCGCACGGGCGAGGTGGTCGAGCCCATGCTGACAGACCAGTGGTTCGTGGCGATGACCAAGGTGTCGGAGCAAGACCCGACCGGCAAGAGCATCGCGCAGAAGGCCATCGACGCCGTCAAGAGCGGCGAGGTGCGCTTCGTGCCCGAGAACTGGGTCAACACCTACGACCAGTGGATGGGCAACATCCAGGACTGGTGCATCAGCCGCCAGCTTTGGTGGGGCCACCGGATCCCGGCCTGGTACGACGAGGATGGCAAGGTCTACGTGGCACGCAGCGAGGTCGATGCCCAGGTGCAGGCGCCCGGCAAGACCTTGAAGCGCGACGAGGACGTGCTGGACACCTGGTACTCCTCGGCCCTGGTGCCCTTCAGCACCATGGGCTGGCCTGAGCAGACGGACGCGCCGACCGACGACTACAACCTGTACCTGCCCTCCACGGTGCTTGTGACGGGCTACGACATCATCTTCTTCTGGGTCGCCCGGATGATCATGATGACGACCCACTTCACGGGCCGCGTGCCGTTCAAGCACGTCTACATCCACGGCCTGGTGCGCGACGCGCAGGGCAAGAAGATGAGCAAGTCCGAGGGCAACGTGCTCGACCCGGTGGACCTGATCGACGGCATCGCCCTGCCCCCCCTGCTGGACAAGCGCACCACCGGCCTGCGCAAGCCCGAGACCGCACCCCAGGTGCGCAAGAACACCGAGAAGGAGTTCCCCGAGGGCATCCCGGCCTACGGCGCGGACGCGCTGCGCTTCACCTTCGCGGCGCTGGCCTCGCTGGGCCGCAGCATCAACTTCGACAGCAAGCGCTGCGAGGGCTACCGCAACTTCTGCAACAAGCTGTGGAACGCCACCCGCTTCGTGCTGATGCACTGCGAAGGCCGCGACTGCGGCCTGGCGGAGCACACCAAGGAGCAGTGCCAGCCCGGCGGCGAGTTCCACGGCTACATGCACTTCAGCCAGGCCGACCGCTGGATCAGCTCGGTGCTGCAACAGGTCGAGGCCGAGATCGCCAAGGGCTTCGCCGAGTACCGGCTGGACAACGTGGCCAACGCGCTCTACGACTTCGTCTGGAACCAGTTCTGCGACTGGTACCTGGAGATCGCCAAGGTGCAGATCCAGACCGGCGGCGAGGCCGAGCAGCGCGCCACGCGCCGCACGCTGATCCGCACGCTGGAAGCCATCCTGCGGCTCGCGCATCCCATCATCCCGTTCATCACCGAAGAGCTGTGGCAGAAGGTGGCGCCCGTGGCTGGCCTACCCGGCGCGTCGGTGGCCGTGGCGAAGTATCCGCAGGCCCAGCCCGCCAAGATCGACGAGGCGGCCATCGCGCATGTGGCCAAGCTGCGCTCGGTGGTCGACGCCTGCCGCACCTTGCGCGGCGAGATGAACGTCTCGCCGGCCACCAAGCTGCCGCTGTACGTTCTGGGTGATGCCGAATTCATGCGCGGCGCCGCACCGGTGCTGCAGGCCCTGTCCAAGCTGGCCGAGGTCAAGGTGTTCGACGACGAGCCCGCCTGGCAGGCAGCAGCCCAGGGCGCCCCCGTGGCCGTGGTCGGCGAAGCCCGGCTGGCGCTGTATGTGGAGATCGATGTGGCGGCCGAGAAGGCGCGCCTGGGCAAGGAGGTCGCGCGCATCGAGGGCGAAATCGCCAAGGCCAACGGCAAGCTGTCCAACGAGGCCTTCGTGGCCAAGGCACCGCCGGCCGTCATCGAGCAGGAAAAGAAGCGCGTGGCCGACTTCGGCGCCACGTTACAGAGGCTTCAAACACAACTTGTACGATTGGGCTGACAGCAGCGCACCGTTTCGGATGGCATATGCATTGCTAGCCGAACGGTATGCTGCCGCGTTTTTTGTGCTTCCCAATCCTCGATAGAAAGAGAACTGCATCACCATGTCCAGCTACCAGAAGACCGTCACCAAAGCCGTGTTCCCCGTTGCCGGTCTCGGCACGCGCTTCCTGCCTGCCACCAAGGCCCAGCCCAAGGAAATGCTGCCGGTGGTGGACAAGCCGCTGATCCAGTACGCGGTCGAGGAGGCGTATGCGGCCGGCATCCGCCAGATGATCTTCGTGACCGGACGTAACAAGCGTGCCATCGAAGACCACTTCGACACCGCCTACGAACTCGAGAGCGAACTGGAGACCGCGGGCAAGAAGGAACTGCTGGCCCTGGTGCGTTCGGTCGCGCCGGACGACATGAACTGCTCCTTTGTGCGCCAGCCGCGCTCGCTGGGCCTGGGCCATGCCGTGCTGTGCGCCGAGCACCTGGTCGGCAACGAGCCCTTCGGCGTGCTGCTGGCCGACGACCTGATGATCGGCCCGGCCGGCGGCACGCCCGTGCTGGCGCAGATGACGGATGCCTTCAGCCGCCTCGGAACCTCGCTGCTGGCCGTGCAGGAGGTGCCGCTGGAGCAGGTGCGCCGCTACGGCATCGTGGCCGGCGAGAAGATCACCAACATCGAAGGCGGCCGCCTCACGCGTGTGAGCCACATGGTGGAGAAGCCGGCGCCTGAAGCCGCGCCCTCGCGCATGGGCGTGGCCGGCCGCTACATCCTGACACCGGCCGTGTTCGGCCACATCCGCAACCAGGAGCGCGGCGCCGGTGGCGAGATCCAGCTGACCGACGGCATCGCCGGCCTGCTGAACACCGAGATCGTCCATGCCTTCGAGTACGAGGGCAAGCGCTTCGACTGCGGCAGCAAGCACGGCTTCCTGGAAGCCACGGTGGAGCTGGCCCTGCAGCACCCGGAAGTCAGCAAGGGCTTCCGCGAATACCTGAAGACCCTCGCGATCTGAACCCTGCATGCCGGCGCCCTATCCGGGCGCCGTCCTTCAGCGCCGCCGTAGCACGTGGATGAACTCGGTGCCGACGGTGCTTTGCTGCACCAGTTCGTTGCCGGTCTGCTTGGCGAAGGCCTGGAAGTCGCGCATCGAACCCGGATCGGTCGCCACCACGCGCAGGAGCTTGCCGCTGTCCATGTCGCTCAGCGCCTTCTTGGCCTTGAGGATGGGCAGCGGGCAGTTCAGGCCGCGGGTGTCGATTTCCTTGTCGATGCTGATGTCGGTGTCCATGGGGCTCCTCGCAATGCGGCGGATTCTAGTCAGCCTGGATGCGGCAGTTGGATGCACCTGGCGGTGCCGTGATCGGCGTGCCAGGCAAGGCGCGACGACGACGCGCACTCCTGTGCGCGAGGAGGAGCAACGCCGCATGGCGCGGCGAGCGCGGTGCCGGCGGGTGCACAGCGCCCTCCTCCCAGAGAGGATCGCCATCGAAGACGCGTCGTTGGGTGTTCATGCGGCTTGCCCGATGGCTGCGAGCGGTCAACTGCCGAATCCAGGCTCAACGCTCCAGGTACTGCGGCGTGATGCCGCGCGAGAGCAGCCACTTGGCCAAGGCCTGGCCGGTGCCGGCACGCCAGCACTTCACGTCCTCCAGCGCATAGAGCCGGTAGTCCACGAGCTCGGGCGACAGGCGCACCTCGCCGTGCGCCTGCGCGTGGTAGGCGATGATGACCTGGTTCATGCGCTGGAAGTCGTAGACGCCGACCAGGTCCAGCGCGCTGACTTCCAGCGCCGTCTCTTCCTGGATCTCACGCCGGATGCCCTCCTCGGGCGATTCGCCGGCCTCCATGAAGCCCGTGATCAGTGCGTACATCTTGCCGGGCCAGGCAGCGTTGCGCGCCAGCAGCACCTTGCCCTCGTACTCGATGATGGCGGCCAGCACGGGCGTCGGGTTGTTCCAGTGCGTATAGCCGCAGGAGACGCAGCGCAGGCGCTCCTTGGCGCCACCGTCCTCCAGCGAGGTGATCCACTCCAGCGGTGTCGCGCACTGGGGGCAGAACTTGAATGGCTGCATGGTGATCCTTGAATTCTCTGCGCTTGGCGCGACGGCGCCGACCGCCTTCGGACTGCCGGGCGGTCAGGCCGGAAAGACGCCGGTGGACAGGTAGCGGTCGCCGCGGTCGCAGACCACGAACACGATGGTCGCGTTCTGCTCGCGCTGCGCGATCTGCTGCGCGACCCAGCAAGCACCTGCGGCCGAAATGCCTGCGAAGATGCCCTCCTCGCGCGCCAGCCGGCGGCACATCTCCTCTGCGTCATCCTGGCCCACGTTGACCGTTTCGTCGACGCGCGAGGGGTCGTAGATCTTGGGCAGGTACTCCTGCGGCCACTTGCGGATGCCCGGGATGCGCGAGCCTTCGCTGGGCTGGGCGCCGATGACCTGGATCGCCGGGTTCTTCTCCTTGAGGAAGCGCGACACACCCGTGATCGTGCCCGTCGTTCCCATGGCGCTCACGAAGTGCGTGATGCGGCCCTGCGTGGCCTCCCACAGTTCGGGGCCCGTGGTCTCGTAGTGGATGCGCGGGTTGTCGGCGTTGGCGAACTGGTCCAGCACGCGGCCCTTGCCGTCGCGCTGCATCTGCTCGGCCAGATCGCGTGCGTACTCCATGCCGCCGCTCTTGGGCGTCAGCAGCAGTTCGGCGCCGAAGGCCTTCATGGTCTGCGCCCGTTCGATCGACAGGTCCTCCGGCATGATCAGCACCATGCGGTAGCCCTTGATGGCGGCCGCCATGGCCAGCGCGATGCCGGTGTTGCCCGAGGTGGCCTCGATCAGCGTGTCGCCCGGTTGGATGTCGCCGCGCTCCTCGGCACGCCGGATCATGGACACGGCGGGCCGGTCCTTGACCGAGCCGGCCGGGTTGTTGCCCTCGAGCTTGCCCAGCACCACATTGCCGCGGGCCTTGTTGTCCGCAGCGCCGATGCGCTGCAATGCCACGAGCGGGGTGCGGCCGATGGCATCTTCAATCGTCGGGTATTGCATGGCCGCACTGTGCCATAATTTCAGGCTGCCCATGGCGGCTATGCCCGGGTGGTGAAATTGGTAGACGCAGGGGACTCAAAATCCCCCACCGAAAGGTGTGCCGGTTCGATTCCGGCCCCGGGCACCAACCCTCCTTTTCAGGAGGGCTCACCACATCTCAAAAGTCTCTAAAAATCAAGGGCTTAGACGAAAAATGCGGTCAGACGGTCTCATGCCGTTTCATCAAATCCCGCGTTTGCGTGTACCCCAAGGTTTACCCAGAATGAAGTTCTCGAAAACTTCTGCCTCCGGGGTACACCCATGGGATCGCTCACCGACCTAAAGATCAGGACCGCCACCGCCAGTGGCAAAGAGGTACTCATTGCAGACGGCGACGGTCTGTACCTGCGTATCCGCTCCTCAAGCCGAGCCTGGGTCTATCGCTACAAACAGAACGGCATCTGTGGGCGCTGACGCGCCAGGTAGATGTCGGCCAGGCCCAGGGCGACGAACGAGCGTGTGGCGTTCTTGGCCAAGCCGCGGTAGCGTGACCCTGCCTCGTTTCCGCGTACATCAAGTAATGCAGCCAAGCGAGCGGTTTCCCAGGTCACTGGGGGCAAGAAGCCGTTGGCAGAGTGCAGACGCTGGCGGTTGTATCAGCCCTCGATCCAATCGACGATGTCTAGCCTGGCCTGCGCCCGCGTGTCGTAGCGTACTTGATGGACGCGCTCGACCTTCAGCGTTTTGAAGAAGCTTTCCATCGGCGCGTTGTCCCAAGCGTTGGCCCTCCTGCTCATGGACATCGTGATGCCCAGCTCGGCGGCCAATGCTCGGTAGCGCACGCCTGCGTACTGGGTGCCCCTGTCGCTGTGAAAGATCAGCCCGGATGGCGCTTGAACCAGGCCATGCGCAACGCATCGATGACGATGTCCCGCGTCATGTCCTCGCGCAGCGACCAGCCCACCACCTGGCGGCTGAACAGGTCGATTACCACAGCAAGGAACAGCCAGCCCTCGTCGGTGGCGATGTACGTGATGTCGCCCACCCAGACCTTATCGGGCTCGGCCACATCGAACTGCCGATCCAGCAGGTTGGGCGCCACCGGCAGGCCGTGGTTGCTGTCCGTGGTGACCTTGAAGCGGCGCTTGCCCTTGGCCCGGATGCCGTGCAACTGCATGAGCTTGCGCACCCGCTCCTTGCCCACGCGGATGCCCCTGGCCAGCAGTTCTTTCCACGTGCGTGGCCAGCCGTAGCCGCCGCGTGTTTCGGTGTGGATCGTTGGCGCAAAGAGGTGCCATCAGAAGGCACCCGGAACCGGCTGCCGCAGCAGTCGTGCACCGGTCTCGGGCGAGATCAGCATGGCCTGCCGGCTGCACACGTACCGCGACGCCCCAGGCGAACAGCGTCAGCAGCACGAGCAGGACCATGGGCACGACGCGGCCCAGCCACCCGAAGGCGGCGGCGCAATCGGCGCGGCGTCATAGGCTGACCACCCCACTGTCGACCGGCATGGCCAGAAGGGCTGCCACCTCCAGCTGCCTCGTTGACTTTCCATTCAATTTGGCCAGGCTCGTTCAGCCGGCTGAACCTCGTCGGCCACAAGCTGAACAGAATGAGTCTCTTGACATCCACTCCAGGACAGAAGATGAAGATTCAACGGATTGCCGGCGCCCTGGGTGCAGAACTCCAGGACGTGGACCTTGCCAACAGCCTCATGCCGCAGCTCGCCGCCGACATCCGCGCGGCACTGCTCGCGCACCAGGTCATCTTCATCCCCGCGCAGAACCTGACGCCTGCGCAGTTCCTGCGCTTCGGCCAGGCCATGGGCGAGCCCGTGGAGTACCCGTTCGTCAAGGGGCTGGACGGCTTTCCGACCATCATCGAGGTCAAGAAGCTGGAGCACGAGACCGTCAACTTCGGTGGAGTCTGGCATTCGGACACGACCTACCTGGAGCAGCCGCCGATGGGCTCGATGCTGCTGTCGCGCGAAGTGCCACCTTACGGTGGCGACACCTTGTTCGCGAGCCAGTACGCGGCCTACGAAGCGCTTTCGGACACGATGCAGCGGATGCTCGATCCGCTCGTGGGCATCAGCAGCTCGGCCAAGGCCGATGTGAGCAAGACGCGCGAGGACCGCATCAGGAGCGACGGCCGGCAGGAGGCCCCGCGGGAGTACCGGGCCCAGCATCCGGTGGTGCGCACCCACCCCGAGACCGGTCGCAAGGCCTTGTTCGTCAACGTGGCGCACACGTCCGGCATCGTGGGCTTGCGCGACGAGGAAAGCGCGCCGCTGCTCCAGTTCCTTTTCCAGCACCAGATCAAGCCCGAGTTCACCTGCCGTTGGCGCTGGCCGGCGAACGCCATCGCGTTCTGGGACAACCGCTGCGTGCAGCACAATCCGGTCAACGACTACCACGGCCATCGCCGCGTGATGCACCGCATCACACTGCAGGGCGACACGCCGGCATGATCCCGCGGCGGAAGATCGTGCGATGATTTTCGATCTTCCGGGAGAGCGCATGGCAGCAGGCGGAGCGAACGCGGTCGACCGCGTGATCGACATCTTCGAGGCGTTTCACAAAACCCAGGGGCCGCTGTCGCTGACCGAGCTGGCCGCGGCCACCCACATCCCCAAGAGCAGCTGCCACGCGCTGGTGCGCACGCTGGCGGCCCGTGGCTACCTCTACACGCTGGGGCAGCCCCGCACCCTGTATCCCACGCAACGCCTGCTCGGCCTGGCCCACGGCATCACGGCCGGCGACCCGTTCCTCGACCACGTGCGGCCCTTGCTCGAAGCACTGCGCGACCACAGCATGGAGACCGTGATCCTCGGCAAGCGCGAAGGCGAGCGCGTGGTCTACCTGCACGTCCTCGAAGGCCTGCATGCGATCCGCTATTCCGCGCGCGTGGGCGACCTCAAGCCGCTGCATGCCAGCGCCATCGGCAAGGCATTGCTCGGCGCGCAGAAGGAAGACGCCCTGCGCAGCTGGGCCGACGGGCAGGTGCTGGCGCGCATCACACCGGCCACCATCACCGAGCCCGGGCGGCTGGTCGCGGACCTGCTGCAGAGCCGGCTGGCCGGCTACTTCGAGACGCGCGGCGAGAACGTCGAAGACGTCTGGGCCGTGGCCGCGTTCCTGCAGGTCGGCCGCGACACCTTGGCCATCGGCCTGGCGGGACCGCGCCACCGCATGCAGGACAGCATGCGCAACCATGCCCAGCAGCTGGTCGCCACCTGCAGCCAGGCAGCGCTGCGGCTGCAGCGCCGGGCGAACGTCTGAGTTCAGCGCACGTCGTCGAAGGCCGCGTCGTGCTCGACGATGCCGAGCTGGGCGTAGGCCTGGTCGGCACCGCTCAGCTCCCAGACTGCTGCGCCAGCGCGAATGGCCGCCGCGAACTCGGCCTCCTTCTTCATCTTGGCCTGGGCCGCGGCCACCACGCGCGCGGCCTCCGCACGCGGGATGGCGAGCACACCATCGCCGTCGGCCACGATCAGATCGCCCGGCCGCACCAGCACGTCGGCGCAGGGAATCGGGATGTTCACGCCACCGCCCTTGCCCTTGTCGGCGTGGACCGGCCACACGTTGGTGGCCCACACGGAAAAGCCCATGGCCAGCACCTGGTCCACATCGCGCACGCAGCCGTGCACGACCACGCCCGCCAGGCCCTTCTCGACCGCGTAGGTCGTCGCCACGTCGCCCCACTGTGCGGCCGAGGTCTCGCCCAGGCTGTGCACCACCAGCACGTCGCCCGGCTGGGCCAGGCGCAGCGCGCGGTGCATCATGAGGTTGTCACCGGGCTGGCACAGCGCCGTGACGGCCGGGCCCGCGATCTTCGCGCCCGGCGAGATGCGCCGCATGCGCGCCGACATCAGGCCCGTGAAGCCCAGGTGGGCCGTGCTCTCGTGCAGGTCGGCCACGGTGACCTCGCGCGCCTGGGCGCAGAGTTCTGCGGCCACGCGGTTCACGCGCAGGTAGACATTGGATTGCGTCATCGTTTCTCCATGTGCGTGCGGTCATCCGCGTCGCGTAAAAGATCGTCTGCAAGGCACAGTGCCGAAGGCCGCGGAGCAGGCCATGCCAGCGGACGCCGCGGAACTGGCTTTGCCAGGCCGCTGGCGGCGCCCCTGGGGGTATGGGACGGTCGCGCGCAGCGCGGCCGTCCAAACGGGGAGATCATGGTTGGGGAAGACAGTGCTCGGCAGCCGGCACACGGAAGGTGGTGCGCTTCATGAGCCGCGGCTGGGTCAGGTACATCTGGTCGCGCCGGTGCAGCACGCAGCCGTTGTCCCACACCATCACGTCGCCGTTGTGCACCTTGTGGCGGTAGACCAGCGAGGACTCGCCGCCGGTGGCGAACAGGATGGGCAGCACGCGCGCGTTCTGCTCGGCCGTGAGTCCCTCGATCTCCACCAGCGTGGTCTGGTCCGCGTACAGCGCCTTGCGGCCGGTGCGCGGGTGCGTCAGCACCACGGGGTGGCGCGCATCCGGCAGGCTCAGCAGCGCGTTGGCCTTCTCCTTGTCCTTGAGCTCGGCCGTGTTGAGCATGGCGTAGCGCTTGGCGTAGCGGTACACGCCGGTGCGGCCATCGATGAGCTGGCGCACGTCCTCGGGCAGCAGGTCCCAGGCACCGTACTGGTTGGACCAGTAGATGTCGCCGCCGTCGCGCGGCACCTCGGTGCCGTACAGGATGGCGCCCGTGGCCGGCCGCACCTGGAAGGTCTGGTCCGAATGCCAGTCCACGTCCTCGCCGCCCGCGAAGCCACCGACGAAGCGGCCGTCGTGGTACTTGAGCGTACTGAAGTAGATGATCTCCGGGTGGTAGGGCGACTGGATGTCCTTGCGCACCGTGGTCTCGCACTGGCCGAAATGCCCGGTGAAGCGCACGAGCTCGTGCTCGTCCAGCGACTGGCGCCGGAACACCATCACGGGCGTGCGCTGCCACTGGGCCTTGAGCTCGGCGATGGCGGCGGCATCGTCCAGCAGGTCGGGGATGAAGGCATGCACCTGCACGACATAGTCGGAATGCAGTGGTGTGGTGCGGATCGCGGTCATGGGTGGGGTGTCTCCTAACTTCGGTGCCCGCAACCTTAGCCCCAGACCTTCGCCAGGGGCGACTCGGCCGGCACGGCGCTTTCACATGTTGAACTTGCGGTGGCGGCCGACGGCGCCGGCCACAGGTAGCCCGCGTCCAGCGCTTCGAACCGCGCGCAACCGATCTGCGCCAGCACCGCGTCGATCTCGCGGCGCATGATCTGCAGCGCATGCAGCGCCCCGGCCTCGCCGGCCGCGGCCACGCCGTACAGCGTGGGCCGGCCGAAGACCACGGCGTCGGCGCCCAGGCAGCGCGCGATCACGGCGTCCGAGCCGCGCCGCACGCCGCTGTCCAGCAACAGCGGCAGGTCCGGCCCCACGGCCGCGCGGATGGCGGGCAGCATCTCCAGCGGCGACGGTGCCGCATCGAGTTGGCGGCCACCGTGGTTGGAGACCACCAGCCCGTCCACGCCCAGCGCCACGGCCGCGCGCGCGTCCTCCGGGTGCAGCAGGCCCTTGACAAGCAGCGGCCCGGGCCAGCCCGCGCGGATGCGCCGCAGATGCTCCCAATCGACCATGGGCGCCGGCGTCAGCGTGCCGTACAGGTCGGCCACCTGGCCGGCGTCGGCACCGGCCGGCGCATAGGGCAGCCAGTTGCGCATCATCGGAATGCCGCCCGTGCGCAGGTAGCGCAGCACCCACATCGGATGGCCCAGCGCCTCCAGCGCCACGCCCGGCGTCATGCGGAACGGGCGCGAGAAGCCGTTGCGCCGGTTGCGCTCGCGGTTCGAGTTCACGGGCACGTCCACCGAGACCACGAGCACGCGCACCTGGGCTTGGCGTGCGCGCGCCACGAGGTCGGCGTTGATGGCCGGGTCGCTCGTGCAGTACATCTGGAACCAGACGTGCTCGGGCGCCACGGGCAGGGCGTCCTCCAGCGCCGCGTTGGCCGCGCTGGAGAGCAGGAAGGGCACGTCGGCCGCGCGCGCGGCCGCAGCCAGCATCCGGTCGGCATCGGGCCGGAACAGCCCGGCCAGGCCAGTCGGAGAGATACCGATCGGGCTCGCATAGCGGCGCCCGAACAGCGTCACGGACTGCTCGCGCTGGCGCACATCGCGCAGGTAACGCGGCAGCAGCCGGTGCTGCGCGAAGGCGGCGCGGTTGCGTGCCAGGCACAGCTCGTCGTCGGCCCCGCCCTCGATGAAATCGAAGGCGATGCGCGGCAGCTTGCGGCGCGCCATGCGGCGCAGGTCGTCCAGGTTGATGACGGATGAGAGCTTCATGGCGTGGCATGGAAGGACATGGCCACGACCTTAAGCGCTGGCCGGCCCCGTGCCATGCACGGGCGCGGCGCCCGTTTTACATGTTGAACTTGCGCGCGTCGGCCGCCAGCAGCGCCGCCGCGGCCTGCAGTTCGCCCTGCAGCGCGGCCAGCCGTTCCTCGCCGTAGAGCTCGGGCGTGCCGATCAGGCACAGCGCCGCGAAGGCATCGCCCGCGCTGTCGCACACGGGCACGGCCAGGGCGTGCACGCCCGGCACCACGTCGCCCAGGTTCACGCCGAAGCCATGGCGGTCCGAACGCTCGCGCATCTTCTGCAGCGACTCGAGGCGGCCGGTGCCGCGCCGGCCGATCTCCTGCGCCACGTTGTCCAGCAGCACGGCACGCACCTCGGCGGCAGGCCGGGTCTGCAGCATGGCCACGCCACCGACCGAGGTGAACAGCGGGCGGCGCGTGCCGGGGTAGACCATCAGGCCCGACAGCACCAGGCTGCCGGCACGCTGGGCGCAGACGTACTCGTTGCCGCTGCGCAGCAACAGCAGCGCGATGCCGGCCATGCGCCGCGCGAACGCCGCCACCTGCGGCTCGGCCGCCCGCAAAAACTGCGTGCGGTCGGGCAGTGCCAGGCCCAGCTCGCACATCAGCGGGCCGGGCAGGTAGTGGCGGTCGCTGGCACGCTGCAGCACCAGCCGCTCCTCCACCAGGCAGGCGAGCATGCGGTGCACGGTGGCCTTGTCCTGGCCGCACGCGGCCGCGAGATCGGACAGGCGCCAGCCGAAACCGGGCCGCGTGGCCACCATGCGCAGGAGCTTGATGCCACGCGCGAGGCTTTGCGTGCCGCTGCGCTCCGGGCCGTGGGGCGCGGCGGCTTCCAGGACGAGGTCTGCGAGCTTCATGGGGCCGGCATTCTGGGCGCCCGCGCGGCGCCGCGCAGTGCTTTGCGCGTCAAACCAGGGTTAGTCCCGAGTCTGGCCGTACATGGCACGGCCTGGCACCGGCACGCGCGCCGTGAACACGCAGCCGCTGCGCGACTCCAGCATGTACAGCGTGCGGCCGTCCGCGCCACCGTAAGCGCAGTTGGTGGTGTAGGTGCCGCCGTCGGGCGCGTCGATGCGGTAGAGCGGCTCGCCGCGCGGGCTGAACACCCAGACCGCGCCGAAGCCTACTTGGCAGACCGCGAGCCCGCCCTGGTCATCCAGCGCGATGCCGTCGGGGCCGCCGCCGCCGCTCATGCGTATGTAGGCGCCAACCTTGGTGGCCGTGCCGTCGGCGAGGAGCGGCACGCGCCAGATCGCGTTGTCGCGCGTGACGGCCAGGTACACGGCCGTCTCGTCCAGGTTCATGACCAGGCCGTTGGGGCTGGGAATGCCTTGCAGCACCAGGTCCAGCTGGCCCGAGGCGCGCAGCCGGAACAACCGGCCGCTCGCGTCGTGCAGCCCGGTCTGGCCCTGGTCGGTGAAGTACAGGTCGCCGTTGGACGCGAAGAACAGGTCGTTGCAGCCCTTGAAACGCTCCAGCCGCGCGCGTTCCAGGTAGGGCTCCACGCGGCCCGTGCGCGGGTCCAGCACCATGATGCCGCGCCGGTAGTCGGCGATGAAGGCGCGGCCGTCGGGGTGGAACTTCAGGCCGTTGGGCTCGCCATCGTATGCGGCCGCGAGCTCCACGCCGCCCTGCGGGTCGATGCGGAAGATGCGCCCCCAGGGGATGTCGACCACCCACAGGTTGCCGGCGCGGTCGAACGATGGACCTTCGAGGAATACCGGCGCCGGCGCACCATGGAGCTGCGTACGGGCCCATTCGCTTTGGCGGTCCGTGACGTGGAAGCGCGCGGGAATGCGTGTGAAGACCTCGGCCTTCAGCTTTTCGGGAGGGGCGAACATCGGAGGTCTCCTTCACTTGCCGGAGAGTTGGCCCGGCAGCCACAACGCGATCTCGGGCCAGGCCACCAGCATGCCCAGCAGCACGAACATGAGCAGGTGGAACGGCACCGTTCCCATGACCACATCGGACAGCTTGCCGCGCGCGATGCTCTGGATCACGAACAGGTTGATGCCGATGGGCGGCGTGATCTGGCCCATCTCGATGAACAGCACCACGATGATGCCGAACCACACCGGGTCGATGCCGTAGTTGGCCAGCAGCGGGTACAGCAGCGGCACCGTGATCACGATCATCCCGAGGCTCTCCACCAATGCGCCCAGGGCGGTGAACAGCACCAGCAGCGCGAGGAAGAACTCCAGTTTGCCCAGCTTCAGCGCGACGATGAACTCCGTGATCTGCTCGCCCACGCCCGCATAGCTCATCGCGTACGAGAAGATGAAGGCCGCATAGGTGATCAGCAGGATGTTGGCCACCATCAGCGTCGAGCGCTTGAGGCAGTCGGCGAACGCGCGCCACGACAGCTCGCCGAACACCAGCGCGATGGCCAGGGCGAAGATGCAGCCGGCCGCCGCCGCCTCGGTCGGCGTGGCGATGCCGCTGTAGATCGCGCCCATGATGCCGACGATCAGCAGCATGAAGGGCACGATGTCGACCAGCGCGCGCAGCACCGTGGCCCGCGTGAGCTCGCCGCGCTCAGGCGGCGCGATGCCGGGGCGCAGCACTGCGGCCACCGCCACATAGCCCATGAACATCAGCGTCAGCACGATGCCTGGCACCACACCCGCCATGAACAGCCGGGCGACCGAGGTGTCGGTGAAGGTGGCGTAGACGATCATCGCGATCGACGGCGGGATCAGGATGCCCAGCGTGCCGCCGGCCGCAAGCGAGCCCGGCGCCAGCCTGGGGTCGTAGCCGCGCGCCTGGAGTTGCGGCAGCGCCACCTGGCCGATCGAGGCCGCCGTGGCGATGCTGGAGCCGCTGACCGCGGCAAACACCGCGCAGCCCGCGATGTTGGTCTGCAGCAGCCCACCCGGCACCTTGCGCACCAGGCTGGACAGCCCGCGGTACACGCGCATGCCCAGGCCGCTGCCCTGCAGGATCTCGGCCATCAGCACGAACAGCGGGATCGAGGTCAGCGTGTAGCTGTCCATGCTGCCCCAGCTGACCAGGCCCAGGCTGTGCAGGGCGCCGATACCGCCCTGCAGGTACAGATAGAGCACGCCAGGCAGCAGGATGGCGAAGGGCACGGCCATGCCCGCGGCCAGCAGGCCGATGAACAACCCGAAGATGAGGACGATCTGGTACTCGGCCATGTCAAGCCCTCGGCATGCCGTGGGCCGCCCGCAGCCGGCGCCAGTCGCCGGCCAGCGTGCGCAGCAGCGCCCAGCACAGCGCCAGCGCGCCCAGCGGCATGACCAGGCGAGGCAGCCACAGCGGTGTCATGAGGCTGGTGGCCGCGACATCGCCGGACTGCCAGGTCAGCCATTCGAAGCGCACCAGTTCGGCCGCCAGCACCGCGGCCACCCCGGCCGTGGCCAGGTCGAAGACCAGCCGAAGCCGCGCGCGGCCGACCGGGGCAAGTCGCTGGTCCAGGAAATGCACGCGGTGGTAGGCGTGCAGCAGTTGGCCGGAGGCCAGCGACAGGAAGGTGACCGCCACCAGCGCATAGCCGCCGATCTCGTTGCTGAACTGGATCGACCAGCCGAAGGCCGAGCGCACCAGCATCTCCAGCCCCATCATCACGACCAGGCCCAGCACGATGGCCTGCGTGGCCCAGCGGCCCAGCCGCGCGGGCAGGTCCTCGCCGGGACTGAACACGTCGGCATCCAGGCTGCTGCCTTCGACATCGACGACCGGCAGGGTATCGGGCGCACCCATGCTCAGCGCCCCGCCGCCGCACGCGCCTTGCGCAGCGCTTCCTGCGCGGCCGGCCGCTTCTCGCCCCACTCCGTCCAGTACGGCGTGATGCGCTTCTCGGCCTCGGCCAGGTCGGCCGCCGTGGGCTCGGTCACGACCATGCCGGCGGCCGCGAGCTTCTTGGTGAGCTCCTCGTCCTCGGCCGCCATGGCCGCCGTCATGCGCGCGGTGTGTTCGTCCACGAGCGCCTGCACCTTGCTGCGCGTGGCCGGGGCGAGCTTGTCCCAGGCCCCCTTGTTCACGAGCACGAGCGAGTCGACGAAGCTCACGTTGAGCCGCCAGCTGTACTTGAGCAGGTCGCGCCAGACGTAGCCGTAGCCCGAGCTGGCCGTCAGCGCGCCGTCGATGACGCCGCGGTCGATGCCGGCCGCGACCTCGGAGGTTCCCAGCGTGACCGGGATGCCGCCCAGGCGCTGGATGAACTCCGCCTGCTCGGGCGAGACCACGCGGATCTTCTGGCCCGCGATGTCGGCCAGCGAGGTCAGCTTCTTGCGCGACCAGAACACGTTCTCGGGGAAGATGTAGCGGCCCAGCAGCACCACGCCCTTCCTGTCGTAGTCGGCGCGCAGGAACGGCGCCTCGGCGTCCCAGGCCTTCTCGAACTGCGCGCGCTCTGGAAACAGCATGGGCAGGCGCACCACGCCGCCGACGGGCACGCTGCCGACGAAGAAGGCGTCGTCGCCCATCTGCACCACGTTGTCGGCCACGGCCTGCGTGATGTTGGTGGCCGTGATGGGCAGCGTGCCGCCCAGGTGCAGGCGCACCTTGAGCGCGCCCTCGGTCTCCTTGTCGACCGCCTCGAGCAGCGCGTTGAGGCCCTTGACGGCCGTGACCGTGGCCACGGCGTTGTAGGTGTAGGCGCGCCAGCGCTCGTTGGCCTGGGCCGGCAGTGCGGCGAAGGCCGCGGCCAGCAGGCCGGCAGCGCCCCAGCGCCGGACCATGCGCTCGATGATCGACATGCTTGTCTCCTTGTCTTGTGGTGGCGGCAACCTTACGTGGCGGACCTGCACCGGAGAAGAACCGCGCCGGCAGCGGTTCCACATGTTGAACTTCGGGTCAGGCGAGGATCTGCGCGAGATGCTCGGGGCTGGGGGCGGCCTCGCCGCGCTCGATGCGCAGGATCACCTCGTTGACGCGGCGGTGCAGTCGCACGTCCACGCCGACCTCCTCGCCGCGCCGCGCCACCAGGCCGTTGATGGCCTCGGTCTCGGTGCGCCGGCCTTTCTGGATGTCCTGTCCCATGGAGGGGCGCTGCGCGTCGCTGCGCGAATAGGCCACGTCCATGATCTGCTGCGTGACCGCGTCGTAGGCGGCGCGGTCCTCCTCGGCGCGCGCGAGCACTTCCAGGTCCAGGCCGCCGACCGGCTCCAGCGCCAGGCCCAGCGCGTGGCCGACGCGGATGCAGGAGCTGCCCAGACGTACCGTGAGGTCGCGCGCCACGTCGTTCAGGTCGCGCTGGCGCCCGGTCAGGCCCGTCAGCGCGCAGACGCCGTTGCGCATGGCGTTGATCGTGAGCTTGGACCAGCGCTCGCCCCACAGGTTGCTCGTCAGCTTGCAGCTGTCGCCATGGGCCAGCAGGCTGGCCAGCCGCTGCGCGCGCGGCGTGACCTGGCCGTGCATCTCACCCACGCGCATGCCGGCCTTCTTCTCATCGCCCAGCGGCGAGTTGCGCACGATCTGCCCCGGTGCAACCAACTCGGCCGCCAGCGCGCTGACCGACACGCCCAGCACGCGGCCGAAGCCGGCCACGCTGGCGATGACATCCTCGTGGATGCCGTTCTGCAGCGAGACCAGGCAGGCCGTGGGCGCGAGGTAGGGCAGCACCAGTTCGGTGGCCCAGCGCGTGTCGTAGGACTTGACTGCGATGAACGCCACGTCGAAGGGCTGCTCGCGCACGCGGCGCTGCAGCTCGCCCACGTGCAGCGCGCGCACCGGCGTCTGCACGGCACCGGCGCCGTCCATGCCCTGCACGCGCAGGCCTTCGCGGCGCATGGCCTCCACATGCTCCGGCCAGGCGTCGACCAGCGTCACGTCCACCCCGGCCTTGGCCATGTGGGCGCCCACGTAGCCGCCCACCGCCCCCGCTCCCACGATGCATACCCTCGTCATGTCGGTCTCCTTGTGTCAAAAACCCCAGCGCTGCGCCTCGGTGGCCAGCTTGTCCTGCGCGGCCAGCAGCTCGGCGTGGATGGCCGGCAGCCGCTCCTCGCCGTACAGCCCCGGCGGTCCCAGCAGGCACAGCGCCGCGAAGGCCTCGCCGCCACTGCCGCGCAGCGGCACGGCGATGGCGTGCACGCCCGGCAACACATCGCCCAGGTTCACGCCGAAGCCATGGCGGTCCGAGCGCTCGCGCATGCGTTGCAGCGCGGCCAGCCGTTCGGTGCCGCAGCGCGCGATCTCCTGTGCCACGTTGTCCAGCAGCACGGCGCGCTGCGCGGGCGCGTCCAGCGTCTGCAGGATGGCCACGCCGGCCGCCGTCGTGAACAGCGGCCTGCGGTTGCCCGGATACAGCACCGAGCCCGTGAGCGGCAGGCTGCCCGCGCGCAGGCAGCAGACGTACTCGTTGCCGCTGCGCAGCACCAGCACGGCCACGCCGGCCATGCGCCGCGCCAAGGCCGCCAGCTGCGTCTCGGCACGGCGCTGGAACTGCTGGTGGTCGGGCAGCGCCAGGCCGAGTTCGAACAGCAGCGGCCCGGGCAGGTAGTGCCGGTCGCCCGCGCGCTGCGCCACCAGCCGCTCCTCCACCAGGCAGGCCAGCATGCGGTGCACGGTGCCGCGGTCGATGCCGCTGGCCGCGGCCAGGTCCGACAGCCGCCAGCCGAACTGCGGCCGCGCCGCCACCAGGCGCAGCAGCCTGATGCCGCGGCCCAGGCTGCGAGTGCCCTGGCGTTCCGTGCCGGCTTCGGTGGACGATGCGCGCGCCGTCACCGCACGAAGGCCAGCGAGAAGGCCGGCACATAGGTCACGAGCAACAGCACCACGACCATCATGAACACGAAGGGCACGATGGCGCGCGCCACCTGCCAGAGCTTGAGCTTGGCGATCGCCATGCCGACGAACAGGCAGTAGCCGATCGGCGGCGCCGCCATGCCGATGGCGACGTTGGTCACGATCATGCTGCCGAAGTGGATGGGATCCACGCCGTACTGACGCGCGATGGCGATCAGCATCGGCCCCAGGATGACCATGATGGCCACTTCGTCCATCACCGCCGCGAGCAGGAAGAAGCCGATGTTGAGCACCGCCAGCATCAGCCACCTGGTGTGGATGTGCGCGGCCAGCCAGCCCGTCAGCGCGGGGGCCAGCTGCTCCTGCGCGACCAGCACGCCGAAGCCCTGCGAGAAGCCCACGATGGCCAGCACCATGGCGGTGGTGGAGATCGCGCGCGTGATGGCGCCGCCCAGCTGGCTGAGCTTGAGCGAGCGCTCGATGCACAGCGCGACGAACAGCGCGTAGAGGCAGGCCACGACGGCCGCCTCCGTCGGCGTGAAGATGCCCAGGTAGATGCCGCCCAGCACGATGGTGGGTGCCAGCAGCACCCACACGCCCTCGCGCAGCGCCGTGCCGATCTCGCGCAGGCTGGCCCGGGGGCTGCGCGCCACCCCGCTCTTGCGCGCCTGCAGCAGCACCAGCGCCACCATGCCCACGGACATCAGCAGCCCCGGCAGCAGGCCCGACAGGAACAGCTTGGCGATGGACTGCTCGGCGATCACGCCCCAGATCACGAACGCGATGGACGGCGGGATCAGCGGCGCCAGCACGCCGGCCGACACACACAACGCCGTGGCATAGGCCTTGGAATAGCCGCGCTCGGCCATGGCCGGGATCATCACCGCGCCGATGGCGGCCGTGGTGGCGGGCGCCGAGCCGCTGACCGCCGCGAAGATCAGCGCGGCCAGGATGGCCACCAGGCCCATGCCGCCGGGCAGGTGGCGCACGAACACGTCGGCCACCTGCACGAGCCGGCGCGACAGCCCGCCCGCGGACATGATCTCGCCGGCCAGCATGAAGAACGGGATGGCCAGCAGGCTGAAGCTCTGCGTGCCGGCCACCAGGGTCTGCGGCAGCAGCATCGGGTCCATGCCGGTCACGGCAATGGCACCGACCACGCAGAGCGCCAACGCGAACGCGAACGGCACGCCCAGCAGCACCAGCGCGGCAAAACCCAGCGAGAGGATGGTGGCGACCGCGCTCATGGGGCCGCATCGGCTTCGCCGCCGACCGGCAGGCCGCGCAGCAGGCGTTCGGTCCCGAACACGGCGACCAGCACGCCGCACACCACGCAGCTGGCGTAGAGCAGCGGCATCGGGTAGCCGATGGCGGCCGAACTGGTGCCGACCGCGCTCTGGGTGTAGTGCCAGCCGGCCACCGCCAGGTACAGGCCGATGCTGGCCACCGCGGCCAGCACCAGGCGCTCGGCCCAGCGGCGCAGCGCCTGCGGCAATGCATCGAGCAGCATGTCCATGCGCACATGGATGCCCTCGCGCACGCCATAGGCCAGGCCCAGCAGCGCGGTCCAGCTGAAGGCCAACAAGGCGACTTCCTCGGACCAGGAGGGCGGCGCATTGAAGGCCGAGCGCATCAGCACCTGGAGCGCCAGCGCGGCCAGCATCAGCAAGGTGAGCGCCTGCACGGTCCAGCGCGTGGCGCGCGCCAGGGCGTCCACCACGTTCGCCAGCGCTCTCATTTCGCGGCGGCCAGCACGGCGTCGATCAGCGCGCCCTGCCCGGCCTTGCGGGCCTTGTCGTAGACCGGCGCCACGGCCTGGCGGAAGCTGGCCACGTTGCCGATGGCATTGACCTGCATGCCCGCCTTCTGCAGGCTGGCCAGCGCCTGGGGCGCCTGGCCGGCCATGGCGCGGCGCTGCTCCAGCACTGCCTCCTTGGCGGCGGCCTGCACCCAGGCATGCTGCTGGGCCGGCAGCCGGTCCAGCAGGCGCTTGCCGATCAGCAGCTCGTAGGCCGTGAAGGTGTGCTGGGTCAGCGACAGGTACTTGGCGAACTCGTTGACCTTGAGCGGCTCGATCAGCGCAATCGGCAGCTCCAGCCCGTCGATCGTGCCCTGCTGGATGGCCGTGATGGTCTCGCCCCAGGCCATGGGCACGGCCGCACCACCCAGTGCGTTGACGAGGTCGATGTAGATGGGGTTCTGCATCACGCGGACCTTGACGCCGCCCATGTCCGCGGGCTGCGCCACCGGGCGCTTGTTGTTGATGAGGCTGCGGAACCCGCCCTCGAAGTAGCCCAGCACCACCGCGCCCTTGGCGGCCAGGCGCTTGGCCAGGTCGGCGCCGACCGCGCCGTCCAGCACGCGCTGCACATGGGCCTCGTTCTCGAACAGAAAGGGCAGCTCCAGCACGCCGAAGGCCGGCTCGGTCTGCGCCGTCACGGCGTTGGTGACCACGGCCGCGTCCACGGTGCCGAAACGCACGCCCTCGACGAGCTGCTTGTCGTCGCCGATCTGGCGGTTCGGGTACAGCTGCACCTGCATGGCGCCGCCGGACTGCTTCTCCAGCGCCTGCTTGAACGCACGCGCGCCGATGGCCAGCGGGTCGCTGGCGCCGTCCGAGGTCGGCCAGCCGAGCTTGAGCGTGGTGGGCTGCTGGGCCTGGGCGGCGCCGATGGCCGCGCAGCACAGGGCCAACGCGACGGCCTGGAGGAAATGTCTGGTGCGCATGCTTGTCTCCGGTAGGTGGTCTGGTGGAGGGGTCGTCAAAAGCCGTACAGCCGCGCCGGGTTGTCCGCCAGGATGCGCTCGAAGGTTCGCGCATCCGGTGTCCAGGCACGCAGCGCGGCCAGCACCTGCGCGGAGTCCACCGCGAACGGCGGGCTGATGTCGTGCGGATGGGGCCGGCTGCCGGGCTGCGGGTGCGGCCAGTCGCTGCCCCAGAGCATGCGATCGGGCCCGGCCGCGATGAAGGCGCGCGCGATCGGCGCCATGTCGGCATGGCCGGCCGCCGCGGACAAGCGGTACGGCGCGGACAGCTTCACGTAGGCGCGGCCCTCGGCCACCAGCGCCAGTACCGCGTGCAGGCCCGGCTGCTCCAGGCCGCCCGATGCGTGGGCGCCGGCGTAGTGGTCCAGCACCACGGGCACGGGCAGCGCCCGCAGCACCGACTGGCAGGCCGCCAGCAGCGGCAGGTTGGCGTAGACCTGCACATGCCAGCCCAGCGGTGCCACGCGCGCGGCGGTCTCGCGCAGCTGGGCGGTGGCCTCGGCCGCATCGCTGGCGCGGTCGATCTCCAGGTTCACGCGCACGCCGCGCACGCCCAGCGCGTGCATGGCCTGCAGATCCGCATCCGTCGCCGTGGCGTCGAGCACGGCCACGCCGCGCGCGCGCTCGGGGCCCAGCACACGCAGCGCCTGCAAGGTGGCGGCGTTGTCGGCCGCGTAGACGCTGGGCTGCACGACGACCACGCGCGCGATGCCCAGCGCGTCGTGCCAGGCCACCAGCGCCTCGATGGGGGCCGGCGGCGGGGTGTAGCGCCGCGCCGGCGACCAGGGGTAGGCGCGCGGGTCGAGGAAGACATGGGTATGGCAGTCGCAGGCGCCCGCGGGCAGCGATGGCTCGGTCATGCGGAGACTCTCCAAGGGGGGAGCGCCGGGCTGCCGGCGCGGTGCGAAGGGGCGGTGCGGCGCGGCTATTCCATCTTGATGTGGGCCGTCTTGACGATGTCGCGCCACTTGCGCGTCTCGGCCGCCTGGAACGCGCGCAAGGCCTGGGGCGAGCCATTGCCGGCCTGGCCGCCCTGCTTCTCGATCCAGCCCTTGATCTCCGGGCTGGCCAGCGCCGCCGCCACGTCGGCGCTGACCTTGGCCACGATGGCCGGCGGCGTGCCGGCCGGCACGTACAGCCCCCACCAGGCGCTGACCTCGAAGCCGGGCAGCTTGCCGGCCTCCGCCACGGTGGGCACTTCGGGCAGCGTCGGCGAACGCTCGGCGCTCGTGATGCCCATCACCCGCGCAGCGCCCGCCTGCACGTGCGGCAGCAGCACCGAGCTGTTGTGGAACAGCACCTCGTAGTGGCCGGCCAGAAGGTCGGTCGTCATCTGCGAGCTGGCCTTGTAGGGGATGCCCTCCATGGCGATGCCCGCGCTCTGGTTCAGCAGCACGGCCGACAAATGCGGCGTGGTGCCGCCGCCAGGGTGGCCGTAGCGCAGCTTGCCCGGGTTCTGTCTGGCATAGGCGATCAGCTCCTGCAGGTTCTTCGCCGGCACGCTGGGATGCACGACGAGCAGATTGGGCAGCTGCATCAGCAGGGCGATCGGCTCGAAGTCCTTCACGGGGTCGTAGGGCAGCTTGTCCATGATGCTGGAGCCCACCGCCATGCCGGCGCTGGTGCTCAGCACCAGCGTGTAGCCGTCGGCCGGCTGCCGCGCGCCGCGCTCGGTGCCCGTGATGCCGCCCAGGCCCGGCACGTTCTCGACCACGACGGACTGCTTCCAGGCCGCGCCGAGCTGGCTGGCCAGCAGGCGTGCGATGGCATCGGGACTGCTTGCGGTACCGGCCGCCACCATCAGCTTGACCGGCTTGGTGGGATAGGCCGCGCCCTGCGCGGCGGCGCCCAGGCAGGCGGCCGCCAATGCGGCGCCGATCCAGGCCTGGCAGGCCTGGCGAAGAATGGTCTTGAGCATGGTGTTGGTCTCCGTTGTCGTTCTCATGGCGCGGCCACCGCCGTGCCGCTGTGCGCGTGCGCGAAGCGCGCGATCTCATCGATGGCGCGTGCCGTGCTCGGCGCATCCGGCTTCTTGTTGACGAAGCCCTCGGCCTCGCCCTCGAACCAGCGCAGCGTCAGCGCGCCGCCGGCCTGGCGGTAGCCCTGAACGAAGCGCTCCAGTTGCGCGCGCGGGTGCACCACGTCCTGGTCGCCCTGCAGGTAGAGCACCGGCGGCGTGGCAACGGCCTCGCCACGCTCCAGTGCACGCACCGGGCTGCCTTCGGCCATGGCGTCTTCGTCGCCCCAGAACTTCAGGTGGTCCGGCAGCACGCGGGAGATGGTCTCGGGGTAGGGCTTGCCGCTGGCCTCCCACTCCCGCGCATAGCGGTAGCGCCCGAGAGGGTCGATCACGGGCCAGCACAGCACCGCGAACGCGGCCCGCGCATCGATGCCTTCGCCGCCTTCGAGCGCCAGGGCCGCATAGCGCGGGTCGTGCGGGCGCATGGCCGTGAGGATGGCCTGGTGCGCGCCGCTGGACAAGCCCATGAGGCCCAGCCGGTCGGGGTCACAGCCCCAGGACACGGCGCGTGCCTTGAGCCAGCGCACACCGTGGTGGATGTCGGCCAAAGAAGCCGGATAGGCCGCCTGAGGCGGCATGCGGAAGTCCAGCGCCGCCACGACGATGCCGCGCCGGGCCAGCGCGCGGTTCAGCAGGTCTTCGTCGAGCCGGCTGCCGCGGCACCAGGCGCCGCCGTGCACTTCGGCCAGCAGCGGGAATGGCCCCGCCCCGCGCGGCCGGTACAGCCGCAGCAGCAGTGGCACGCCACCGTGCTCCAGATAGGCCATGTCGTCGACCAGGATGTCGTCAGAAGCTTGCGACGCCAAGTTTGTCTCCATGCGTTGTGGTTTGGCTGCGGCAACCATAGTCCGGCAGGCGCTCCGCCCGTGTGATCGCGGCAAGGGTTTTTTCAACCTGTGAACTTCCGTGTTGAAATTCCGGGGCGGCGGCAGGCATGCTCTGCACCCGTCGGCCCAGGCCCTTGCAGCGATCGAGACAACGTTTTGGACGAAGAAGCCACAGACCCGCGCGCCCACGCGAGCGAGACGATGCCGGGCACCCGCAGCGTCGAGCGGACGCTCGCGTTGCTGCGCGAGCTGAGCCACCGCGGCGACTTCGGCTGGCGCCTGACCGATCTGGCCGAGCAGGTGGGCCTGGACCGCGGTACCTGCCACCGGCTGCTGGCCTGCTTCGTGCGCGAAGGCTTTGCGAGCCGCCATCCGGGCGACGTGAAGTACTACCCCGGGCAGCAGCTGTTCGAACTCGGCCTCGGGATGCCGACCTACCACGCGTTCCGCGACCGGATCGAACCGCGCATGGACCGCCTGAGCCGCGCCACCAACGGTGTCGCGAGCTTCCTGCTGCGCAGTGGCGACGAGATGGTCTGCGCCTTCCAGAAGCAGGGCGACCTGGAGCTGCCCGGCATGCTGATCCGCATCGGCTCGCGGCGGCCCCTGTTTTCGGCCGTGGCCGGCCTGGTCATGCTGCAACGCATGCCGGCGGACGAAGCCCGGCAGATTCTCGAACGCAACCGGCGCGAGGAGGTGGCGCGCCGCGGCACGCGCCGGCTCGAGGACCTGGACCGCATGCGCGAGCGCAGCGCGCAGGCGGGCTACGGCCTGACGCGCGGCGACCTGGCACCCGGCATCTGGGCCATGGCCGAGGCCGTGCTGGACACCGCCGGCCAGCCCATGGGTGCGCTGACCTTGGCCGGCAGCGAGAGCACGCTGACCGAAGGCTGGCTGTCGCAGGCCCATGCCCAGCTGGCCGAGACCGTGCAGGACATCGCGGCCGATGCGGCGCTGTGCTTCAGGGCACCGGGCTGAATCAGGAGAACGCCACCTCGCCGGAGCTGCTCAGCTGGCAGAAGCGCTTGAGGCCCTGGATGGCGTTCGCATGCTCCTCGGCTGTCGGCGCGCAGCAGCAGTCCTCGAGCAGCACTATCTCGAAGTCGCGGTCGTGGCCTTCGCGCACCATGGCCTGCACGACGGCGTTGGTCGACACACCCGAGCAGTAGATGCGCGTGGTGCCCTGCGCGCGCAGGATGGCCTCCAGGCTGGTGGCGTAGAACGGGCTCACGCGGTGCTTGACGATGTCGAAGTCGCCCGCCTGCTGGCCCAGGTCGGGGTGCGTCTGCGTGCCCCAGGTGCCGAGCTGGAACACGCCGCGCGTGCGGGCGGCCGAGAAGATCGGCGAGTTCGGCGGGCACTCGCGGTAGTCGGCCGAGAAGCCCACGCGCACGAAGCCGATGCGCAGGCCCGCCGCGCGCGCCTTGGCGATGGCGACGCGCGTGTTCGGCACGATGCGGCGCGCCTCGACCTGCTCGGCGTAGGCCGCCTTGTAGTTGGCCCCGTCGGCGTGCACGAGGTCGTTTTCCATGTCGAGCACGAGGTAGATCGAAGTGGTCACGGCAGGCTCCTTGTCTGAGTGGTTCGGGTCAATCCGCACGGATGCCGGCGGCCTTGATGATGTCGCCCCAGCGCTGGCGCTCGGACGCCACGAAGGTGTGCAGCTCGGTGGGCCCCATGAAGCGCGGCTCCAACCCCGTGTCGAGCAGCTTGCGGCGCAGCTCGGGCTGCTCCATTGCGCGCTGTACATGCTCGGCGAACTTCTGCGCCACCGCGCCAGGCGTGCCGCGCGGCGCAAAGAACGCGTCCCAGGGCACGAACTCGAAGCCCTGGACGCCCTGCTCGGCGAGCGACTTCACGCCGGGCAGCACCTCGGTCTCCTTGAGCGTGGTCACGCCCAGGGCCTTGAGCTTGCCGGACGCCAGATGCGGCCGCGCCGCGATCACGGTGTCGATGACGAGCGGGATCTGCCCGCCCAGCACGTCGGTCATGGACTGGGCCGAGGCCTTGTACTTGACGCCGAACAGCGGCGCATTCGCGGTCTTGACGAAGTGCGCAAAGATCACCGCCGACGAGGTGCTGGGCAGGCCCACGTTGAGGCTGTCGGGCTTGGCGCGCGCCTTGTCCACGAGCTGCGCGATGCCGTTGGCCGGCAGGTCCGGGGCCGAGCTGCAGACCACCATGGGCAACAGGCCCAGCATGGCCACGGCATCGAAGTCGGTCGCGGCATCGAAGCCCGGGCTCGCGTACAGGAAGCCATTGGCCGCATTGGTCGCGTTGGTGCCCAGCAGGAAGGTATAGCCGTCGGCCGGCGCCTTGGCCGCCAGTGCCGTACCGATGTTGCCGCCCGCGCCGGCCTTGTTCTCCACATAGACGGTCTGGCCCAGCGACTTCGTGAGTTCCTGCGCCATCACGCGCGCCAGGATGTCGGCGCCCTGCCCTGCGCCATAGGGCACGAGGATGCGGATGGGCTTGTCGGGCCAGGCCGGCGTGGCCTGGGCCGGGCACAGCGCGCCCAGGCTGGCGATGGCCAGGGCGGCCAACAGGCTGCGCCGAACGCGCAGCAGCGAACGAATGCTCATGCTTGTCTCCTTGTGAAATGGTGCAGGCGCGCGGCTGCGCCGGCCGTCGCCAGCGCGACGCCGAGGTCTGTTGGAAGCACTGCCGCCGTGCGCGGCGGCGAGGGCGCTAGCCCTAGTTCGGTTGCACGGCCTTGAGCACCGTCCAGCCCGATTCGATGTGCCGGCGCATGGCCAGCATGGCGCCCGCGCTGTCGCCCGTGGTCAGGGCCTGCAGGATCTCTTCGTGCTCCTCGACCGCGCCCTGGCCCCGGTTCTGGGCCGCGTTGATCAGGTCGAACGGGTAGCGTGCCCACAGGATCTGCACGAAGTGCAGGGTCTGCGGCAGCTGCGCGATGTCGTACATGCGCCGGTGCAGCCGGTAGTTGATGCCGCGCGCGGTGGCCCGGTCGCCCGCGCGGAAGGCCGCGGCGAATTCGTCGGCCAGCTGGCGCAGCTCGGCGATGTCGCGGGCCGTCACCCGCTCGGCGCAGGCGCGCACGAGCTGCGTCTCCAGCAGCAGGCGCAGCTGCAGGATCTCGCCCGTGGCCGCGGCATCGAAGTCCGCCACGCGCGCACCGCGGTAGGAGTCGCCACCGATGTAGCCCTCGGCCACGAGCAGCTTGAGCGCCTCGCGCACGGGCGTGATGCTCAGGTGCAGCTGCTCCGCGATCTCGGCCTGCTTGAGCCGCGAGCCGCGCGGGTAGACGCCGGACAGGATGCGCTCGCGCAGGTAGTCGGCGACCTGTTCTTCCTTGGTTCGGTAATCCATGTGCCGTCGCCTGTGGTCTGGCCGGCGACACCCTGCACGGGTGTGGCAGGACGCCCTGGGGATGGGCCGGCCGCTGCGCGCGCATTCTAGAGGGCCGCTGCCGCGGGTTCGGCCAGCAGCCGGCGCGCACGCTCGACCACGGGCTTGTCGACCATCTTGCCGTCCACGGCCGTCGCGGCGCCGCCGCTGGCCTCGAAGGCAGCCAGCACGCGCGCGGCCCAGGCCTGCTCCGCGGCCGTCGGCGCGAAGGCCGCGTGCACAGCAGCCAGCTGCGCGGGATGGATGCAGAGCTTGCCGCCGAAGCCCAGCGCGCGCGAGCGCCGCGCCTCGGCCAGCAGGGCTTCTGCGTCGGTGAAGCCCAGGCTCACGCTGTCGATGGGCGGTGCCAGGCCCGCCGCCAGCGACTGCAGCACGATCTGCGTGCGCACGGCCGTCAGCGCCTCGCCCTCGTCGGCGATGCCGGTCTCGGCCGCGAAATCCACGCTGCCGAAGGCGATGCGCTCCAGGCCGGGCACGGCCGCCAGCCAGGCCAGCTCCTGGTAGCCGGCCACACTTTCGAGCAGCGCGATCGCGCGCCGGCCCGGCAGCGCCTGCAGCACCGCGGCCATGTGCGCCGCGTCGGCCTTGGGCAGCATCACGCCGGCCTTGGGGGCCGCGGCCAGCATGCGCAGGTCGTCGGCATGCCAGGGCGTGTCGGCCGCGTTGACGCGCACGAAGGCGACGCGGCCGGCCGCGAGCCAGGCAGCCACCTCCGTGCGGGCCTGGAGTTTGTCGTCGGGCGCCACCGCGTCTTCCAGGTCCAGCACGAGCGCATGGGCGCCGCTGGCTGCGGCTTTGTCGAAGCGATCGGGGCGGTGGCCCGGCACGAACAGCAGGCTGCGGTCGGTGCGCGCGGCCTTCACAGGATCACCTCGCGCTGCTCCAGATCGTCACGCTCGCGCCGGCTGAGGCCCAGCAACTCGCCGAACACATAGTCCTCGTCTTGGCCCAGCGCCGGGGTCAGCCGCCGGATGCCGACGTCGCTGGTGCGGCCGAAGCGGGCCGGTGCGCCGACAGCGAGGCGCGGGGCGATTCCAGGACCCTCGACCGGCGTCAGCGCACGCCGTGCGTTCAGATGCGGATCGTCCGCGATGTCCTGCATGTTCCAGGACACATGGGCGCTGACGCCGGCCTGTTGCAGGCGCACGGCCAAGGCATCGCCGTCCTGCACGGACAGCCAGGCACCGAGTTGCAGGTCCAGCGCCTCGCGGTGCTGCCGGCGGCCAGCAGCGCTGGAAAAACGCGCGTCTTCGTCCAACTGGCCCAGCACGCCCAGCAAGGCGCGCCACTGCGCGTCGTCGCGCACCGCCAGCGTGAGCCAGCGGTCTGGCTGCGCCGTGGCATAGACGCCATGCGGCGCGAGCAGCGCATCGGCATTGCCGGGCCGCGGCGGCACCAGGCCGGCGCCCGCGAGCACGAGCGCATCGCCGACCATGGCCGAGGCGACCTCGCGCGCCGCCAGGTCCACATGCTGGGCCTGCCCGGTGCGGCGCCGCTGGTGCAGTGCGGCGATGGTGGCCAGCGCCGCGTGCAGGCCCGCGGAATGGTCCATCACGTGGCGCATCTCCACAGGCGGCCCATCGTTGTAGCCGCTCATCCAGCCCAGACCGCCCCAAGCGCCGAACAGCGGCGCGTAGCCGGCGAAGTGCGAATCCGGCCCGCTCTGGCCGCAGGACGACAGCGACAGCAGCACGACGTCGGGCTTGGCCGCCCGCAGTGCGTCGAAGTCCAGCCCGAGGCGCTGCATGACACCGGGGCGAAAGCTCTCGGCCGCCACGTCGGTCGCCACGACCAGGCGCTTGGCCAGCGCCACGGCCTCGGGGTGCTTGAGGTTCAGCCGCACCGACAGCTTGTTGGCCGAGACCTGGTCGAAGGTGGCGGCCTGCATGCGGCCGTAGACCGCGTGCGGCTTGCGGAACGCGTCGGGCCGCGTGCGGCTCTCGACCTTGATGCACTCGGCGCCCAGCTGCGAGAGCAGGTGCGTGCAGAACGGGCCGGCCGCGTGGATCGTGAAGTCGGCGATGCGCACGCCGGCCAGGGGCGCGCGCGCGGGTGTGGTGGTGGTCATGCCGCGGCCTCCCCGGCCATCTCGTCGAGCGCCGGCACGGACACCTGGTCGGCCAGCGGCGTGCAGCGGAACTGGAAGGGTACGCGCAGCACAGGCACCGCGCGGCCGTCGGCCAGCTGTGCCTGGGCGAACAGGCCGCGCTCGCGCTCGTGCGCACCGGCCGCGACCTCGGCCGGCGTGCGGTACTTGCCGGCCGGCACGCCCAGGGACTGGGCCCGGCGCACGATGTCGTCGACCGCGTGCCGCGCCATCCAGGCACGGATGTGGCCATTGATCTCGTCGCCGCGCCGGCTGCGTTCGAGCGGGTCGGCCAGTGCTGGCTCCAGGGCCCAGGCCGGGCGGTCCAGCATCTCGACCAGTGCATGCCATTGCCGGTCTTCCAGCGTCAACAGTTCCAGGTAGCCGTCGGCCGCCTGGAACACACCGCCGTAGCGAAAGCTGCGCGTGGCGCGGTGCTCGAGCGAGCCATCGCCCAGGCGTTGCAGCGCGAAGGAGCCGACGCACAGGTTGGCGTCCTGCACCGACACGTCGACGAACTGCCCGCCCGTCACAGGCTGCGTCCACCAGGCGGCCAGCGCGGCCATGGTGGCCATGGCGCCGCCCTGGTAGCCGGCAAAGTGGCCGTAGATCTTGAGCGGTGGCCGGTCGGGAAACAGTTCGTGTGAAAGGCCGTTGGGCAGCAGGAAGCCCTCACCGCTCGCATGCAGCAGATTCACCTCCTCGCCGTCCCAGTCGGCCTTGGGCCCGCTGGCACCGAAGGGCAGCACGCTGACGTGCACGAGGTGCGGATGGCGCGCGGCCACGGCATCCGCATCCAGGCCCAGCGCTGCGCGCGCGCGCAGCGGTGTGTCGTCGATCAGGATGTCCGCACGCGCCAGCTCCGCCTCCAGGCTTGCACGCCCTCCTTCGCTCGCCAGGTCGCAGACCAGGCTGCGCTTGCCCGCGCCCAGGTGGACGAACAGCGCGCTGGTGCCGCCGTCGTCCAGCCAGGGCGGCGCCGCGCGCAGCGGCGAGCCGCCGGCCGGCTCGGCCATGACGACCTGGGCGCCCATGGACGCCAGCAGCCGGCCCGCGTAGGCGGCGGCCACGGTGCGTGCGCGTTCGACGACGCGGCAGCCCGCGAGCGGCAGGCTGGCACCGGCCGGCGGCGGCTGGTTTGCGGAGGAAGGGTGCAAAGGCATGGTGTCGGCTTCTCAGCGGGTGACCGGCAGCTCCAGGTCGATGGCGGCGCCATCGATGAAGGCGGGCAGCTTGACGTTGCGCGAGGGCAGCGCGACCGTGGCCAGGCCCGGCGTCGTGACCTCGCCGCGCTGGTTCTCGGCCGCGATCTCGATGTCGACAAGGCCGACCTGGTCCTTCACGTACTTGCGCACGACCTTGGCCTTGCAGAAGGTGGTGTCGCCGACGATGTTGAAGCGCCGCATCTCGGTGCGCACGCGCTTGAGCACACCGGCATCGCCCATCCAGTTGGTGACGAGCGTGGCCATCCACGACGAGCGCTGCGGGCCGTAGTCGTAGGTGCCTGGCACGCCGACTTCCTTGGCCACCGATTCGCGGTGGTGGCCGATGCCGGTGTACTCCACACCGCCGCCCGCCTCGGGGTTGCGGAAGAAGTGGCCCGGGTGCTTGACGGCCGCCTGCAACACCACGCCGTGCGTGTGGCCGCGGCCGCAACCGACCAGAAAGCCCATGGTGTCCATCAGCGACAGCGGGCCGCGCGCGATGGTCGGCAGTTCCTCGCCCTCCTGCACCTCTTCCCAGTAGCGCACGTTGGCGCCGCGGATGTTCTTCGGCTCGTTCAGCACGATCTCGTCGATGCGGTCGTGCTCCTCGTTGCTGTACTGGTACTGCTCGATCTCCTTGTACTTGCCGGTGTCGCGCGCAGCCTTGCGCTCGTGCCGCGTGCAGGTGCCCAGGGCACGGGCGACCAGCTCGCTGCGCTGGTTGTAGTAGCAGGCCTCGACGTACTGCAGCACCAGGCGGCCGGAGAACTTGCTCTCCTTCTCCTCCACGCCGACCACGCGTTCGATGGCCGTCAGGCGATCGCCGGGGCGCACATGGCGGAACAGCTCCCAGTCGTTGCCGGCATAGAAGCCGTGCACGCCGGGCAGGCCCCAGCGCGTGCGGCCCAGCCAGCCGAAAGCCATCGGGAACATCGGGTGGCCCAGCACCGAGCCGTAGCGCGTGCCGGCGCCGTAGCCGACCTCGCGGTACAGCGGGTTCAGATCGCCGATGCCGTTGCACCAGTTGCGCAGCGTGTCGGCGGTGGCGTCTTGCAGGTAGGGGCCTTCGGGGCGCAGGTGCAGGCCGATCATGGCGCGCGCATCGGCGATGGCCTGGTCGGTGATGCGGCCTT
This sequence comes from Pseudorhodoferax sp. LjRoot39, assembly GCF_964253035.1. NCBI lineage: Bacteria > Pseudomonadati > Pseudomonadota > Betaproteobacteria > Burkholderiales > Comamonadaceae > Pseudorhodoferax > Pseudorhodoferax sp. LjRoot39. Next base: position 6,140,954 of record NZ_CAXUQL020000001.1, read on the forward strand.
CGGCCGGGGCGTGGCCGACTTCGCCTTGCGGCGCGGCTTGGGTCTTCACGGGTGCTTCGGTCAGGGTGGCAGTGCTCAAGGTCAACTCTCCAGGGGTGGTGAAACGAACAACAATGCAGAATGCATTCTTTTGAGAAATCCACTGGCCCATTGCAGGCGGCCTCGTCAGCCGCGCGCGGGTCGGTGGGACGGAATCAGTGCATCAAGGCCAGGCCGGGTCGTGGCCAGCGCACGGCCAGCAGCTGGCCGGTGCCCGACAGGGTGATGAAGGCGGTGCGGCGGTCGGGGCCGCCGAAGCAGATGTTGGTGCAGTAGCCCTCGGGCGCCTCGTGGAACTCCAGCAGTTCGCCAGCGGGCGAGAACACGTGGATGCCACCGCGTACCAGCGTGGCGACGCAGATGTTGCCGCCCTCTTCCACCGCCAGCGAATCGAAGCGCTGGTAGCCCGGCAGGCCGTGCAGCAGGCGCCCGCCGTTCGGCGAGGGCCAGGCCTCCAGGCCGACCTGCCCTGGCCCCTCGACCGGGTACGACCACAGGCGGCTGGTCTCAGTTTCGGCCACGTACAGCGTGCGCCCGTCCGGCGACAGGCCGATGCCGTTCGGCGTCAGCACCGGATGGGCCGCGCGCCGGACCAGGCTGCCATCGGTGCGGGCATAGAAGACTCCGCCGCGCAGGTAGCGGTCCTCGAAGAACTTGCCGAAGTCGGTGAACCAGAAGCCGCCCTGCCCGTCGAACACGATGTCGTTGGGGCCGTGCAGCGGCTCGCCGTCGCAGTGCGTGTAGAGCGTCTCGACCGCGCCGCTGGCCAGGTCGACACGCTGGATGGCACCGCCCGCGTAGCCCGCCTGGGGCCCCGTGGGCCGCGTGAAGCCCGCGTCGGTGCGCCAGCTGAAGCCGCCGTTGTTGCACACATAGCAGTGGCCGTCGGGGCCGAGCGCCGCGCCGTTCGGCCCGCCGCCGAGTTCGGCCACGACATGCGGCGTGCGGCCGGCCTGGATGCGCAGCAGCCGTGCGCCTTCGATCTCGACGACCAGCACACTGCCGTCGGGCAACGCCACCGGGCCTTCCGGAAAGCGCAGCCCGGCCGCGATCACTTCACCTTGCAGCTTCATGGTGTTCTCCTTGTTCATGCCGCCTGGGGCGTGGCATGGCGCGCGCCCAGGTAGGCGTCGATGGCCTGCTGGCGGCCTTCGCGGCTGTGCAGCGCTTCTGCGTCGAGCGCACCGACCAGATGGCCATGGCGCATGACCCAGGCGCGCGAGGCCAGCTTGGCCGCCGCGTGGAAGCTCTGCTCGACCAGCAGCGCGGCCAGCTTCTGCTCGCGCTGGATGCGCGCCAGGCGTTCGTAGACCCGGGCCACCAGCAAGGGGGCCAGGCCCAGCGAGGGCTCGTCCAGCAGCAGCAGGCGCGGACCGGACATGAGGCCGCGGCCGATGGCCAGCATCTGCTGCTCGCCGCCGCTGAGCAGGCCGGCCGGCGCGCGCAGCCGGTTCGCGATCTCGGGGAAGAAGTCCAGCACCATGGTCTGGCGCTGCGCCCGCGTGGCGGCATCGACGAAGTAGCCGCCCAGCGTGAGGTTCTCCTCCACGCTGAGGTCACTCACGATGGCGCGGCCTTCGGGCACATAGACGATGCCGGCGCGAAAGCGCTGCGCGGCCGACAGGCGCGTGATGTCGTGGCCGTCGAAGCGCAACCGACCCTGCGCCGACTCCAGGCCTGCGATGGCACGCAGTGTGCTGGACTTGCCGGCGCCGTTGGCGCCCAACAGCGCAGCCACCGTGCCATCCGGCACCGCCAGCCCGATGCCATGGACGACCGGTCCGGCGCCGTAGCGGACGGTCAGGCCCTCCACCTGCAGCAGATCGGTCGCACCGGCGGATGCAAACTCATTCATCGTCGTCTCCCAGGTAGACACGCACCACCTCGGGGTTCGCCTGGATCTGCGCTGGGCTGCCCGTGGCCAGCATACGGCCGCTGTTGAGCACATGGATCACATCGCAGACGTCCATGATCAGGTCCATGTCGTGCTCCACGACCACCAGCACGAGGCCGGGTGCACGCAGGCGCTTGAGCGCGGCGGAAAGTTCCGCCGTCTCGACCGAGTTCAGGCCGGCCGCCGGTTCGTCGAGCAGCAGCACGCGCGGCGACCCGGCGATCGCGCGGGCGATCTCGGCCAGGCGCAGCACGCCGGGTGGCAGCTCCGCCGGCGCCTGCTCTGCCACCTGGGCGATGCCGAGCCGGGTCAACGCCGTCAAGGCCTGTGCGCGGTGCGCGGCGCGCTCCTGCCGGCCGCGGCCCAGCGGCAGGAAGGCGTCCAGCCAGCCCGCGTGCGCCTGGCGGTCCAGGCCGATCATCACGTTCTCGACGATGCTCAGCTCGGGGCACAGCGCCACATGCTGGAAGCTGCGGGAGAAGCCCAGCGCGGCGCGGCCCGTGGGCGGCACGCCCTCCAGCCGGCGTTCTCCGAGCTGGATGCTGCCCTGCTGCGGCGTGTACAGGCCTGTCAGGCAGTTGAAGAAGCTGGTCTTGCCGGCGCCGTTGGGGCCGATCAGTCCCGTGATCTCGCCCGCACGCAGGCGCACGCTGATGTCCTGCAGCACCTGGATGCCGCCGAAGGACAGGGCCAGGTTCTGCACGTCCAGCGAATCGCCACGGCCGGCGGCTGCCACCGGCGGCATGGCCAGCGTGGGAGACAGCACCGCGCTCACGACTTGCCCCCTTGCAGCCGGGCCTGCAGATGCGGCGGCAAGGCGTTGAAGACCAGCACCACGGCCAGCAATGCAGCCCCGTACAGGATCGGCACCCAGTCGCCCGCGCCAGCCAGCAGCAGCGGCATCAGTGTCAGGAACATGCCGCCCAGCACCGCGCCGACGAGCGACAGCGAATACAGGCTCACCACCGATCCGACCAGCAGGAAGATCGAGGTCCACAGCGTGAAGCTGTTCGGCGAGACCGTGGACGAGCTGAAGGCCAGCAGCGCGCCGCCGATGGCCGCGACCGCTGCGCTGAGCGCCATGCACGACAGCCGCGCCCAGCTGCGCCGGATGCCGAAGGACTCCGCCGCATGGGCCGAAGTGCGGATCAGCAGCAGGGCCGTGGCCTGGCGCGAACGCCGGAACTGGTTCAACAGCAGCACGACCACGACCAGCCCGGCCAGCGGCAGGTAGTAGCGCTGCATGGACTTGGAGACGCCGGGCAAGGCGTCCAGCTTCACGTACAGGCCTTCGAAGCCACCCGTCACCGTCGGGAAGTGCAGCAGCAGCTCGGGCAGGGCCAGGGCCAGCGCCATGGTCGCCACGGCCAGGTAGATGCCGGCCAGGTTGCGCGAGGGGAACGCGAACGCGATGCCCAGCACGGCGCCCACGACGGCCGCCACCGGCAGGCTGGCCAGCACCGACAGGCCCAGGTACTTCTCGACCAGTGCCACGGTATAGGCCCCGGCCGCGGCAAACACGCCGTGCCCGATCGACACCTCGCCGCCGTAGCGCACGAGAAAGCTCACGCCCAGGATCGCGATCGCATTGGCGAAGCACAGGCCCAGCGCGAACGTCCAGTAGCCGCCGGCCACGAAGGGCAACACGGCCAGCACGGCCAGGCAGAGCGCGCCGCTGGCGCCTTGCTTGCTGGCCAGGCCGGTCGAGGCCTGCGCCTGCGTGCGCGGAGCCGGCAGCACGCCGGAGGAGATGGAGGCCTCAGACACGGGCACCCTTTCGCATGGCCAGCACGCCATTGGGGAACAGGTTGAGCACGAGCAGCATGGTCAGCAGCACATAGGTGTTGGTGAACTCCGCGGCCACGTAGAACGACAGCAGGTTCATGAGCACACCGATGAAGATGCCGCCCAGCACCGCTCCGGCCAGGCTGCTGAAGCCGCCGACCACCGCGCCGGCGAAGGCCTGCAGCATGAAGGACGCGACCGAGGTCGACGACAGAAAGCTGGTCGGCACGATCAGCAGCGCGGCGACCAGGCCGAACAGCCCGGCCACGATCCAGGACAGCAGGTGGATGCGCCGCAGGTTGAGGCCGCAGACCCGGCTCGCGAACGGGTTGGCCGAGACGGCCCGGAACGCGATGCCGACCCGCGTGCGTTCGATCAGCACATACAGCGCACCGACCGACACCGCCGTGGCGGCCAGCACGGCCAGGTCGTAGGAGCCCAGCCGCACCGGGCCCAGCTGGCCCTGCCAGGCCGGCAGCGGCAGATCGAGCGCGACAACGTCCGAGCCGAAGGTCAGCTGCGTGATGCCCTGCGCCACCAGGCCGACGCCCAGCGTGGCGATGGTGCTGGTCAGGTCGGACTTGAAGACCAGCGGCGCGATCAGCAGGTAGCTCACGGCCATCACGGCGACCATGATGGCCAGCGTGAGCAGCACGGAGGGCAGCCAGGCCATCTGCGCGAAGTGCCCGGCCGTGAAGCCGAACACCAGGAAGGCGGCCAGCCCGGCCAGGTTGCCGTGCGCGAAGTTCACCACCATGGAACTCTTGTAGATCAGCACCAGCCCGACCGCGCCCATGGCGTACAGGCAGCCGCTGATGACACCGGCCCAGACCAGGCCCAGGAAGTCGGCCATGGCCTCAGGCCCCCTGCCCTTGCGCCGCTTCGATGCCCAGGTTGCGGTCGACGAGTTCGATCACATTGGGAAAGTAGCGCCCGCCCAGGCCGTGCGCCACGGCCGCGCTGTAGTAGCGCTGGGCGAGTTCAGTCGCGTGCGCGGCCACGCCGGTCTGCTCGGCCAGTTCGAGCACGTAGCCGATGTCCTTGAGCGCGTACTCGGGCGGGAAGCCGCCGGCCGGGAATTCGCGCGGCAGCATGGCGCGGCGCGCGTGGTTGCGCAGCACGAAGCTGTCGCCGGAGCCCTTGGCCACGGCATCGAGCAGCAGCGCGGGTTCGACGCCGGCGCGCTCGCCCAGCACCATCATCTCGGCCACGGCCAGCGTGTTCTCGAACACCAGCGCGTTGTTGATGAGCTTGACGACCTGGCCGCAGCCGACGCCGCCGCACCGGGTGACGTCGGAGCCGATATAGCGCAGGAATGGCTCGATGCGCGCGAACAGCGCCTCGTCCGCACCGACCATGATGGCCAGCTCGCCACGCCGCGCGGCCTCGACCGTGCGGGCCACGGGCGCATCGGCGAAGGCCACACCCAGCGGCGCGAGCCGCGCCGCCACGCTGCGCGCCGTCGCCACAGTGGTGGTGCTGAGGTCGACGATCACCTGGGGCTTGCGCGCGCCGCTGGTGAGTGCGCCTTCGCCCAGGCACACGGCCTCGACCTGCGGGCCGCCGGGCAGCGACATGAACACGATGTCGGCTTCGGCCGCCAGGGCCGCGAGCGACGCGGCCTGCCGCGCCTTCGTGCCGTCGAGCACCGCGTAGGCGGCCGGGTTGCGGTCGAACACCAACACCTCGCCGGTGTGCTTCAAGGCCATGTTGCGGCACATGGGGCCGCCGATGTTGCCGAAGCCGACGAAGCCGAGCGTCGGTGTGTTGGAAGAGGTCATGTCGGTGTCTCCTGTCGTTGTTCTGGTGGGGACCTTCAGTCCATCCACATGCCGCCGCTGATGTCCAGCGAGGTGCCCGTGATCCAGTTGGAGGCCGGCGAGCACAGGAACAGCGCGGCCTGGGCGATGTCCTCGGCGTTGCCGTAGCGGCCCAGCGGCACCGTGGCGTGGGCGGCGGGCGCACCCGCGCTGCCCGTCACGTTGGCCCACATGGCGGTCTCGACCGGGCCGGGGGCCAGCGTGTTGGCGTAGACGCCGTGCGGCGCGCCGGCCTTGGCGATCCAGCGCATGAGGCCGTGCACCGCCGCCTTGGCCGAGACGTAGGCCGGGCCCGAGGCCACGCCGCCGTTCTTGGCCGCGATGGAGCCGGCGGCCAGGATCTTGCCGAAGCCCTGGGCGCACATCAGCGGGAACAGCTTGCGCGTGGGATTGACGACGCCGCGCACGTTGACATCGAGGATGGCGTCCCACTCCTCGTCGGTGCTCTCGGCCAGCGGCGTGCGCGCGATGGTGCCGGCACACAGCACGAGGATGTCGACCTTGCCGTGCGTGGCGATGACGGCGTCGACGAGCCTGTCGGTCTGCGCCCGCGAGGTCACGTCGTAGGGGCGGTAGGCGATGCCCTCGCCGATGTCTTCGTGCTCGGCCCGGTCGGTCGCGACGACCTGCGCACCTACGGCGCGGAAGGCGCGTGAGATCGCGCGGCCCATGCCGCCGGCGCCGCCCGTGATCAAGGCCACCTGGCCTTGCAGGTTGGCCGGGCCGCTCAGGTGCTGTGCCATGTCAAAAGTCTCCTGGTGATGCTTGAAGGAAATTCAGCGGAACGCGGCCGTGGCGGACATCGCGAGTTCGCCGTCCGGTCCGCGCGCCCACAGGGCGAGCGAGCCATCGGCCTGCGGCCTGCCCTCCAGCCGGAACTCGCGGCCCACGAACAGCGGGTTGACGCCGCGGAAGTCGAAGCGCGCCAGCGGCCGCCCAGCGCCCTGCGCGAGCGCGAACTGCTGCAGCAGCGTCGCCGTCAGCGGGCCGTGCACGACGAGGTCGGGGTAGCCCTCTTCGCCCTGCGCATAGGCCTGGTCGTAGTGGATGCGGTGGCCGTTGAAGGTCAGCGCCGAGTAGCGGAACAGCAGCGTGGTGTCGGGGTGCACGCGCTGGCTCCAGCGCGCCTCGTCCGGGTGCGGCTTGGCCTTGGGCTGCGGCGTGCCGACGGGGCTGGCTTCGCGGTAGACGATGTCCTGCTCCTCGACGATGCAGGCGGTGTCGCCATGGCCGATGCGGTGCTGCACGGTCACGAACCACAGCGATCCGCGCTTGCCCACCTTTTGCTCGACCTTCTGGATCAGGCTGCGGCGCGTGGCCACGGCATCGACGGGCAGGTCGGCCAGGTACTGGATGCGGCTGCCGGCCCACATGCGGCGCGGCAAGGCGATCGGTGGCAGGAATCCGCCGCGCTGCGGGTGGCCGTCCACGCCCAGCTGGCTGCGGCGCGCGGCCGGGTTGAAGAACAGCCATTGCCAGCCGGGCGGCAAGGCGGTGCCGGCAGCAGGCGCGGTCTCCAGGTCCAGCGTGGCCGCCATGCTTTGCGCGACGGACAGGTGCAGCCGCTCGCTGCGCTCTTCCTCGCGGCCGATCCAGGCCTCGTAGTGTTCGGTGCCCACCGTGGCGGCCTCAGGCGAGCTTGGCATCGAACACCTCCGACGGGAAGGCCTTGAAATCGCGTTCGAGCCTGAAGGCGTCCGCGGTCGCCTGGATGATGCATTCCTGCCGTGTGCCGCGGTGGTCGCCCGGCTTGAAGCCCACGTTGCGCGCGCCGCCGAAGTTCTGGTTGTGCATGGTCTCCATGACCTCCACCAGGCTCTCGCGGGTCAGGGGCTTGCCGCTGGCCAGCAGCATCTGGAAGCTCTTGACGAACAGCGCGCCATTGGTCCAGCCGTTCAGGCCCAGCACGCCGACGGGATCGTTCGGCCAATACCTGGCCACGCTCGCGCGGTAGGCCTTGACCTCGGCGTCGTCGGCATCCACGGGCAGCAGCCAGGACGAGAAGTACACGCCGTTCAGCAGCGGCCCGGCCAGCTTGCGCGTGGTGGGATCGGCCGTGTAGAAGGGCGCGAGCCACTTGGTCGTGAAGCCGATGCGTTCGGCGGTCTTCAGCGCCGCCGCGAGGTTGGCGTTGGAGCCGAAGAACACCACGGCGTCCGACTTGGCATTCGCCAGCCGGCGCACCTGGGCCGTGAAGTCGGTGGTGCGGATCTCGAACGGGATGGACTCGGCGGCCTCCTTCTTGAGCGAGGCGCAGTGCATGTCGAAGCCGCGCTTGGCCGAGCGGCCGACCTCGTCGTTCTGCCAAAGGAGGCTGACGCGCGCCGCATTGACGGGCGCAGCGGCCACGTAGTCCAGCGTCGAGGCGGCCGACCAGCCGTAGTCGGGCAGCAGCGGGAACACCAGGCGCTCGGAAAACAGTGCCGTGGCGCCGCCGATGGGCGCGATCATCGGCAGGCCGACCTCCTTGGCGTAGGGGATCACGGCCACCGACTGGGCCGTGCCGATCGGCGCGGCCAGCGCGAACACCTTGCTCTCTTCCACGAGCCGGCGCGTGACGGCCACGCTGCGTGCGGGCTCGTAGCCGTCGTCGTAGGTGACGTAGTTGATCTTCCAGCCGTTCAGCGCGTTGGTCTCGTTGGCCCACTTGAAGTAGGCGTCAGCGCCATGCGTGAGGATGGCGTAGAACGGTACCGGCCCCGTGATCGGCGTGAAGGCCCCTACGGTGACGGTCTTGCCCGCGAGGTCGATGCCCGGCGCCGCCTGCTGCGCGCGGCCCCAGCCGGGCACGGCCACGGCGGCTGCCGCTGCGGTGTGAGAAAGGAAGCTACGTCTGCGCATGGTGTCTCCAGTCTGGTAAATAAAATGCATTCTTTTGACCGATGCATGGGCGCCTTGGGCGGGCATCTCACCCGCACTTCGTGGTGTTGCCGTGCCAGAAATCCGAGCGCCGCAACACCTACAGCCCCAACGTTAGCGGGATGTGCACTGCAAAAGAGCCACGGCCGCGCCAAGGTTTTCATCCCATGAACAAAAGGCCAGGACCGAAGCGCCGGGCCCGCCGGCCCTCATAAGAATGCAACATGCATTCTTTGAAAGGGTTCCATGCGCAATTCCCCACTGCACGGGCTGCGGGTCGTCGAGATCGGCACCATGCTCGCCGCACCGTTCGCCACGCACATCCTGTCCCAGCTCGGTGCCGAGGTCATCAAGGTCGAGCCGCCGGCCGGTGATCCCACGCGCAGCCTGGTGCGCGGCGGCCCGAGCGGCACCTTCATCGCCTACAGCCACGGCAAGAAGAGCGCGTGCATCGACCTGTCCACGCCAGGCGGCCGTGCCGCGCTGCACAAGCTTCTGGCGCAGTCGCATGCGCTGGTCCACAACCTGGCGCCCAAGGCCGCGCGCAAGCTCGGCGTCGGCCGCGAGGAATGCGCGGCACTGAATCCCGAGCTGGTGTACTGCCACATCCGTGGCTACGCCGCGGGCCCGCAGCAGGACGATCTGGCGTCCAATCCCGTCGCCGAGGCCGCGACCGGCGTCATGGAGGGCAACCGCATCAACGGCAGGCCGAGCCGGCTCGGCCCCTCCTACCACGACCAGTTCGCCGGCGCCTATGCCGTGATCGGCATGCTTGCCGCGCTGCTGCAAGCCAAGACCGGTGCGGCAGACCGGCATGTGGAGGTGGGCTTGTACGAGACCGGCCTGCATGTCGCGGCGCGCGACCTGGTGGGCGTGCAGCTCAAGACCCAGCTGCTCGGACGGGCCGAGCGCGAGCCGCACGGCGAGTTCGCCATGCCGGGCTACGGCGCCTACCTGACCGCGGACGAACGCTGGCTCTACCTGCTGATGCTGACGGACGGGCACTGGCTCAAGTTCTGCCAGGCACTCGACCTGCCCCAGGCCGCCGACCCGGGGCTCGCGCGGCTCAAGGACCGCAAGAAGGCGCGCGAGCAGGTGGAGGAACTGGTGGGTCGCGCCATCGGCGCCCTGCCCTTTGACGCAGCGGTGGCCAGGCTCAAGGCGGCCGGCGTGGGCTGCACGGAGGTGCTGCCGCTGGAGCGCGTGCTGGAGGCGCCGCAGGCCCAGTCGCCCGGCAAGCTGCGCGAGGTCGCGTTCCGCGGCCTGCAGTTCCAGGTGCCGGAGTTTCCGCGGCACCCCGATGCCGACGACGCCCCGGCCACCCTGCCCCCGGCCGCGCTCGGCCAGCACACGCGCGAGGTGCTGGAACAGGCAGGGCTGTCGGCCGCCGAATGCGCGGCGCTCCTGGACAGCGGCGCGGTGCGTGCGGTCGATCCCGCCGGCTTCGCCTGGGCGCCGGTGCGCGCCACCAGCTGACCGGATCCGACAGCGAAGCCCAGCCGGCGCCGCCAAGGTCGACAGATGCCCCACCGCAGGAAACTTTCAAGCCATAAAAAGCGGCGGGGTTAACCCGGCCCGTTGCGCACCATGCCGGTTTTAGAAATGCGTCCTCCATCTGCATTCGGAGGCGCCATGGTCGGGGAGACGAAGCGGTTCGGCGGTGTGCTCGCCATGCTGGCAGGCCGCTGGCGTCATGCCGGGCCGGTTCTGCTCTGCGCGGCACTGGGAGGTGCACCCGCGCCAGCCCACGCGCAGGCCGACCCCGCCTGCTACGTGGTGAACCGGCTGCTGCTCTGGCTCAAGCCGCAGTCCCTTGCCATCGACTGCGCCCCTCCGCGCGCCATCTCGGCATCCAGCGAAAGCCATGCCGCCAGCGCAGCACTCGACGGCACAGGCCGCGCGGCACGCGAACCAGCGCCGGCAGCACCGCACCCGACCACAACAACGACCCGGAGACGACCATGACCGAGAACGCATACCCCCAGCCCGCTGTTGTCCACCTGCCCCGTTCGCGCCGCATGTTCCTGCAGTGCGCGCTGGCGTCCATCGGCACCGCCAACGGCGCGGCCTGGGCGGCCGACAACTACCCCAGCCGCCCCATCAGGATCGTGGTCCCCGTCGCGGCCGGAGGCGGCACCGACTTCACGGCGCGGCTGCTGGCCGACCGCCTCGGCAGCGCCATGGGGCAAGCCGTGGTCGTCGAGAACCGGCCTGGCGGCGCCGGCAACCTGGGTGTTCAGCATGTCGTGGATGCGGCGCCGGACGGCTACACGCTCGTGATGCCGATCACCTCCTTGCCCATCAACCCGAGCCTGTACAAGCTCGGCTTCGACACGGCCAAGGATCTCGCGCCCGTGCTGCTGGTGGGCACCCTGCCGCTGGTCCTGGTGGTCCATCCGAAGGTGGCGGCCACGAACGTGAAGGAGCTGATCCAGCTGGCCAACACCGCGTCGTCGCCGGTGACCTTTGCCAACTCGGGCACCGGCACCACGGCGCACCTGGCCGGCGAGTTGTTCAACCACATGGCCGGCACCCGCATGCTCGGCGTGCCCTACAAGGGCGGCGGGCCGGCCCTGTCCGACCTGCTGGGCGGCCATGTGCAGGCCTACTTCGCCACCATTCCTGCGGCGCTGCCGCACATCGAGAGCGGCAAGGTCCGCGCGCTGGCGGTCACCTCGACCAGCCGTGTGCCGGAGCTGCCCCAGGTCGCAACGGTCGACGAGTCGGGCTTGGCGGGCTTCGAGGTGACCGCGTGGTTCGGGCTGTTCGCGCCGGCCAGAACGCCACCGGCCGTCATCGCGCGCCTGCACGCCGAGTCGAGCAGGGTCCTCGCGACACCGGAGGTTCGCCAGCGCCTGGCCCACCATGGGGTCATGCCGGGCGGGGGCACGTCGGATGGCCTGCGCGACTACCTCGCGGCCGACATGGCGAAGTGGCGGCGCATCATCCAGGTCGCGGGGATTCGGCTGGATTGATGCTGCCCGATCCGGTCCGGAAAGACGTCGCCGAAGCGTCCTGCCGAACATGGCGGTGGGCCGACGCCGCAGTTCCGTGCAAGCCGCGCCGGTACTCCGCCGGCGTCTGGCCCGTCCACTCCCGAAAGGCGCGGTTGAAGCTTGCCTCGTTCTGGAAGCCCACCGCTCCCGCAACCTGCTTGATCGGTCGGTCTCTGCGCGCCAGGGATGCGATCGCCGCTTCGCGCCGCACCTCGTTCTTGATGTCCTGAAGCGAGAGGCCCTCCTCGGCCAGGTGCCTGTGCAGGCTCCGCACGGACAGGTTGAGCCTGGACGCCAGTGCGGGCGCCACCAGGGACTTGGCAGCATGGGCCCTGAGCAGATCGCGCACCTGCTTTCCCACCCGGTGCGCACGCGGGTACTGTTGCACCAGCAGCGGCAGTGGCCGCTGGAGCATCTGGCGAAGATCCCGGTCGTCCCGCAGCACCGGCATGTCGGCAAAGTGCGCGTCGAAACGGATGGACGCGCGCGCCTGGCCAAAGCACAGGCCGGTGCGGAACATCCACCCGTAGGCCCCGGCGTGGTCCGGTGCCGCGTACGGAAACGTCGCGCCGCGCAGCGGGATGCGTGCGTCCACCAGCCAGCACGCGATGCCATGCACATGGCGCAGCGTGCTCACCAGCGCGAACTCGCGCTGCTCCTGCAGGTCCCTTCGCTCATCGATCTCGATGCGGAGCTGAGCCTGCCCGGCACAGAGATGGATCTCGATGTCGTCAACGAGCAGACCGTGGTGCCGGCACCAGCGTTTCAGCGCCACACCCAGGGTGGCCGATGGCAGCGATGCCCTGCACAGCATGCCGTTCGTGCCCCATGGCAACGCCCTGCCGAACCACCCGAGCGCCTCGTCATCAAGCTCTCGCATCGCAAAGAGGCAGATGGACTCCATCTGCTCGGCCGTGATGCGACCCGCCGGATCCTCGACATCGGCCCGCGCCAGCCCGCCAGCACGCAAGGCGCCGGCCGCATCCCTTCCCGCCTTGGCGTAAGCGCGCAGGATCGCACGGATGAAGGCCATCGGCGTCTGCGCGCGGGCGTTGCCGGCGTGCGTGCAGCGTGGTGCGTGCAGCATCTCGGGCTAGTCGATCTTCAGGCCGACGCTCTTCACCAAAGGCCCCAACTTTCTGCGCTCCGCCGCCGCAAACGTCGCCAGATGTTCTGGCGTCCCGCCTGCGACTTCGTGGCCGAGCTCCAGCAGGCGGCGCTGCGACTCGGGCTGTGCCAGGATCTTGACCACCTCCGCATTGATCCGCTGGACGATGGCGGCCGGCGTGCCACGCGGGGCATAGAGCCCATTCCAGGCCAGCACCTCGAAGTCGCTCAGCCCGGACGCGGCAACGCTCTTCGCCCCCGGCAACAGTGCCGAGTCGCCCCTGGAAGTCACGGCCAGGGCCTTGAGCCGTCCGTTGGCGACGAAGGGCCGCGCCGCGCTGGCCGTGTCGATGCCGACGAGCACCTGCCCCCCGATCAGATCGGTCATGGACGTGCCGGAGCCTTTGTAGGGCACGGCGCGCAGATGGGTTCCGCTCTGCTGCTGCAGCAGTTCGAGCACCAGGCGCGCCGTGGTACTCGGCAAGGCCACGTTGACCGTGTCCGGGCGGGCCTTGGCCTCGGCCAGGAACTCGGTGAAGCTGCTGTAGGGCACGCTGGTGTTCGCCAGGATCACCATCGGGAAGGTGCTCACGAGCGCCACCGGCTCGAAGTCCTTCTCGCTGTCGTACGGCATCGAGGGGTAGAGGAACTGGTTCAGCACGTGGGTACCGTTGGTTCCCATCACGAAGGTGTAGCCATCGCCGGGCGCGCGGGCGGCCTCGGCGGCGCCGATGTTGCCGCCCGCGCCTGCCTTGTTCTCCACGACCACGGCCTGGCCGAGGCTCTTGCTCAGTTGGTCCGCGATGTAGCGCGTGGCCACATCGGTCCCCTGCCCTGCCTGGTACGGCACGATGATGCGGATCGGCTTGGAAGGGTAGTTGGCGGCGCAGGCGGCAGCGCTCAGCCATGCGAGCGCCCAGGCCATCAGGATCCGAAATAGTGTCATGTCCTTGTCTCCTTGAATTGTGGGAATGGAACGAAGCGGCGTGCTAGGGCGGTGAGGCCTGGTGGAGGACGCCCCGCTCCACCAGTTGTTGGATATCAAGCTCCGCCATGCCGACCTCGCCGAGGATCTGGCCGGCATGTTCCCCGAACCGTGGCGGCTCGCCCTGCGGTGCGCCCGGTGTGCGCGACAACACGGCTGGCAGTCCGATACCGCGGTAGGCGCCGATCTCGATGCAGGCGCTCCGATGCGCTGCATGTGGCTGTGCGAACGCCTCAGGCACCGTGTTCACCGGACCGATCGGCACCCCGATGCGCATCAACTGCGCACACAGGATCTCGCGGCTCCAACCCGAAAGCGCGGCTTCGATCTCGCTGCGCAGCGCGGCCCGGTGGGACAAGCGGTCGGCGTTCGTAACGAAGCGCGGATCTTCGGCAAGGCGGTCGATGCCCACGAAGTGGCAGAACTTCGCGAACTGCCGGTCGTTGAGGATGCCGAGAAAGACGAGCCCGTCTGCACACGCGAACTTGTCGTAGGGCGCGATGTTCGGATGGGCGCTGCCCAGAAGGCCCGGCACTGTCCCGGAATACATCCAGTTGGCCGCGTGCGGGACCAGCAGGCTCATGGCCGTGTCGAACAGCGTGGCCTCCACACGCTGGCCCTGCCCGGAGCGGTGCCGCTCGTGCAGCGCCATCAGGATGCCGGACAAGGCCACGTAGGCCGTCAGGTGGTCGACGATGGGAATGCCGAGCCGCGTGGGCCCGCACGCCGCATCGCCGTTCACGCTCATGAGCCCACACATGGCTTGCAGCACAGCGTCGTATCCAGGCAGGCCGCCAAGCGGTCCATCGGCGCCGAAGCCGGTCACGGAACAATAGATCAGCCGGGGAAACCGCGGCTGCAGCGATGCCTCGTAGTCCAGGCCCCAGCGCGCCATCGTGCCGGGCACGAAGTTCTCGATGAGCACGTCGGCGTCCTCGATCAGGCGGAACAAGGTATCGCGCCCCGCGGGATCGGCCAGGTTCATGGCCATGCCGCGCTTGCCACGGTTCACGGCCGTGAAGTACGCGGCATCGCCATGCCTGTCGAACGGAGGCCCCAGGCCACGCGTCTCGTCGCCGCTGGGGGGCTCGATCTTGATGACGTCCGCACCGTGGTCGGACAGCATCTGGGTGCACAGCGGGCCCGCCAGCACCCTGGAGAGGTCGATGACGCGCAGCCCGGCAAGAGCACCTCGGGCGTGCGCGCCGGCGTGTGTGGGACGTTCCATGGCGGGTCTCGTGAAGGCATGGCTCCGCCAGCCGGCTGCCGAGCCGGCCGCGGGTCCATGCAGGAAAAGAGATCGGCGGCCTGTTGAAGAAAGGCCGCTTCAGGTCGCCCGAGCGAGGTCAGCCGCGCGAAGGCAGTTCGACGACGCCGGAGGCGAGCACCGAGAGTTCGTCGTCCTGGTTGTGCGCCTCCTGCGAGATCTCCACCAGATGGCGGCCGTCCTCCACGAACTTGCGCTTGACCATGCCCTTGATGAAGAGCATGTCGCCCTCGGGGTTGTGGCGGCGGATCTTGCAGTGCGAGCGCCGCAGGAAGCCGGCGTCGCCCGCCCAGTTGGTCAGGTGGTGCGTCATCCAGGAGGTGCGCTCGGGGCCGTAGTCGTAGGCGCCAGGCGCGCCCACCTCCAGCGCGAAGTCTTCTTCCCAGTGCACGCGCTCGGGCACGTCCGGGATGCCGAAGCGGTTGGTGATGCCCACGCCCGGATGCGCGTCGATCAGGCGCCAGGCCAGCTTGTTGGCACGGATGTACAGGCCGCCCCAGCCCTGGGCATAGGCGATGAAGCCGGTCACCGTCATCGGGCCCTTGAACATCACGGGCAGGGCCTCGCCTTCCTTGACGTCTTCCCAGTACCGCGGCGTGCTGCCCCGCACTTCCTCCTGGGCATACAGCTTGTAGGCCTCCTGGATCTCCTCGGGCGAGTAGCGGCGGGGCGCGCGCGCGCGCACCTCCTTGTACTTGCTGCCCTGCTCGCGTGCATGGTCACGCTCGGTCCGGAAGCACCAGCTGTCCGCTTCCGCGACCTTGTCGCCATCCTGGTTGAAGAAGTCGACGTGGTAGATCTGCTGCACGGCGCGGCCGGCAAAACGCGTCTGGTGCTCGACCAGGTCCTTCAGATAGGCCTCGGTGGAAATGGTGTCGTTGCGCTTGACCGGCTTGTGCCACTGCCAGTCCGCGCCGGACCACATGGCGTGCACGCCCGGCAGGCCGCCAACGTAGCCGGAGACGATGCGGCTGGTCGAGAACAGGAAGCTCGGCAAGGCGATGATGCCGCCGTACCGGGTCTTGGCCGCGTACTCGGGGTCGCACCACAGCGGGTTGTCGTCGCCGATGCCGTGGGCGTAGTGGCGGATGTTGTCGCGCGTGGCCTCGTAGCACCAGGGCTCGGCGGTGGCGCCGATCTTCAGGCCGATGCGCTTGCGCAGGTCCTCCAGGCCCTCGTCGGTGATCTTGGGGAACGTGCGCTCGGTGGTCGTAGACATGCTGTCTCCTTGTGGTGAAACGGTTCAGGGTTGGGGTGCGAGCGAGGCCTGCTCGGCCAGCTCGGCGTTGGCCGCTTCCTGCTCGCGCAGCTTCTTGCGGTGGATCTTTCCGGCCGGCGTCTTCGGGAGCTCCGCGACGAAGGCGACCTGCCGGGGGTATTCGTGCTGGCTCAGCCGGGCGCGCACGCTGTCCTGGATCTCCTGGACGAAGGCATCGCTGCCCGGCCGGTTCGACACGACGAAGGCCTTGACGACGAGGCCGCGCAATGCATCGGGCACGCCGATGGCCGCGGCTTCCTGCACGTCCGGATGCTTGAGGATGGCGTCCTCGACCTCGACGGCGCCGATGGTCCAGCCCGCGGAGATGATCACGTCGTCGGCACGGCCGCCGTGCCAGAAGTAGCCGTCCTCGTCCACGCGGCCGAGGTCCTTGGTGGCGATCCACTCGCCCTTGCGCCACAGCTTCAGTTCGCCCGTGGCGCCCGGAGCACAGGGCCGGCCCTCGGCGTCCTGCACTTGCACGCGCAGCCCCGGCACGGGCTTGCCAAGCGAACCGGACTTGACCGGGAAGTCTTTCGCACCCGGGTAGCTCACGAGGCAGACACCGATCTCCGTCGTGCCGTACATGCTGCAGGCGGTGTGGCCGAACGTGGCCTCGACGAACGCGGCCGTCTCGCTGTCGATCGGCTCACCGGTGAACGAGACCTTGTCGAGCACGTAGCCGTGGCGTGCCGCCGCGCCGGAGTTGCGCATCATGCGGTAATGCGTGGCCGCCGCAGAAAGATTGTTGAAGCGGTGGCTGCTCAGGGCCTGCAGCAGCCTTTCGCCGCTGAACTTGCCGGCATACGCGCCCACGGTCACGCCCATGGCCAAGGGCGCCAAGGTGCCATGCCACAGCCCGTGTCCCCAGGCCGGTGACGACGGGCACATGAAGCGGTCGCCGGGGCGCACGCCGGTGCCATACAGCGCCGCGAGCATCAGCGTCACCAGCGCGCGGTGCGTGTGCTTGACGGCATCCGGCAGCTCGCGGGTGGTGCCCGATGTGTACTGGAAGATCGCCAGGTCGTCGGCACGGGTGTTCACCGTGTACGACGCGGGGTAGCGCTGCAGGTCGCCAAGGAATGCGGCGTCGGCAATCACCACTTCGAGCCCGTCTTGGGAAGGGACGGCAGAGGCCTTCTCGGGGTTCGTGACCACGATGCGCGGCTTGCAATCGGCCACCCGCAGACGCACGCCATCGGGGCCGAACAGCGTGAACAGCGGCACGGCGATGGCGCCCATCTTGATCGCGCCGAAGATCGCGGCGTAGAAGGCAAGCGATGGCTCCAGCATGACCGCCACACGGTCACCGGCTTGAACGCCGCGGTCTGCCAGGAAGTTCGCAAACCGCGCCGACTCCTGCGAGATGGCCTCGAAGCTCAGCGCCTCGTCCTGCCCATCCGCGCGCACCAGCACCACCGCATCGCGGCCCGTTCCAACGTGCCTGTCGATGCATTCGTAGGCAATGTTGAGGTGCTCGCGGTCTCCGTCGAACAAGTCCCACAGGGCAGCCGAACTGCAGTGCGCCTGTGCGTCTGCGTACGAACTGAATTGCGTCAACTGCGTCATGTGCATGTCTCCGTTTTGATGGAGACATTTTTTTGCCTGGGCCCTAAAATTGTCAAATACAACTACTGATTGTCTATAGACAATTTCAACGGCATGGCTTCAACACCTTTCGACGGACTGCTGACGAGACAAAGAGACGTATCCTCGGGACGCTTTCAACACGCCCCCATGGCCTCCACGTCCTCCCCTTCGCAGCGCTCTCCAACGGCCCGTGTGCGGCCGGTTCCGGCCGTCTCCCGCGCCTTGGCCATCCTTCGGTTCCTGGCGCAGCAGGCCGAACCCTCGACGCTCAAGACCATCTCGCAGGAGCTGGAGATGGTCACGAGCACCTGCCTGCACATCCTGCGTGCCCTGGTCGAGGAGCAGATGGTCCAGGTGGACGCGGCCACGAAGCGCTACACGCTCGGCGTCGGCGTCCTCTCGCTGGCGCGCAGCGTGGCCGAGAACAATCCCTTCCACACGCTGGCCCAGCCGGTGCTGGACAAGATCGCCGAGGACTGGAACGTCACGACGATCGGCGTGAAGGTGGCCGGCATCGAGGATCTCGTGGTCCTTGCCCTGGCGCGCTCACGCTCGCCGTTCAGCTTCTATGTCGAAGTGGGAAGCCGCTTCCCGGCGCTGACCAGCGCGACGGGCCGCCTGGTGGCCGCGCACTCGGCGCTGTCCGATGCCGACCTCCTGAAGCAGTTCAAGCAGCTGCGCTGGGACAACCCGCCCGACTTCGCGCAGTGGCACAAGGAGGTCCAGGCGGCGAGCCGCCAGGGCTTCGGCATCGACCACGGCAACTACATGAGCGGGATCACGGTCATCGCGGTCCCCGTCACGACGGCGCAGGCACGCATGACACACGCGCTGGTCGCCGTGGGGGTGACCGACCAGCTGACCAGGGGCACCACACAGGCGCTTGCGAAGGCGTTGCGGGAAGAGGCACAGACCCTGTCCCAGACGCTGGGAGGACGCCCGTGACGGCCGGATCCGAGAGCCTCCGAGCATTGGGCTGGAAGCAACGCGAACTGCCAGGGTTCGCGGGCAGGTTTGGTCCTCTGTGGACCTTGAAGGAAGAGCACGGCTGGGCCTACGGTGTCTTGGCCCAGGAAGAGCACCTGAACCCTGCCGGGGCCGTGCATGGCGGCGCGCTGACGTCCTTGCTCGACCATGCGCTCAGCGCCGTGGCATGGCAACTTCTCGACCGCAGGCCGTGCGTGACGGTGCAACTCGACGCGCAGTTTCTCGACGCTGCGGCCTCGGGCGACTTCCTGGTTGCACGAGGGCAATTGATCCACGCCACAGGGTCGCTCGCCTTCCTGCGCGGCAACGTGTCGGTGAACGACAAGCTTGTCGTGAATGGCTCTGCCGTGATGAAGATACGGACGCCCAAAAACTAGTTGTGAAGCATCAAGGCGTTGTTTCGTGAAGAGCTGAGTCTGGAGACCGACGCGACGCCCCCAATGCCACTGTGCGGCCGATGGCAGTTGTGGTGATGCTGCCAGTGGGCCAGCGCAGCAGTGCGCTGGCAGGTGCAGCTTGTCGATGCGTCAGGACTGCGTTGCAAAGGACCAACATTGCAAAAGTATTTCTGGAGTGTCCCCTCGGGAGTCCCCTGGTCGGCGCACGTCCCCGCAATTTCAAGCGCAGCGCAGGATCTACCGACTTTTTCGATTCCGGCCCCGGGCACCATTAGACAGCCGCTATATATCTACTAGCACGTTCCGCGCGACGTTCCGCATTTCTCCGAAAGAAAAGGCCCCGGACCTTCCCGCCCGGGGCCTGTCAAGCTGGTGAACCGCCTGGAGACACACCGCGAAGAAACTAGCTCAATGGCGCCGGCCCGGTGTCGTACTGCCTGGGTTTCGAGCGCCGCTCGGCGTGGATCACCTCGACGCCGTATCGCGCCCGCAGCAAACCGGCCTGCTCTTCGAAGTCCCCTTTGCTGAGTAGCCCCTGTTCGGGGTCGTTGCGCATGCCGCGGAGGTAGGCGACCTTCCCCAGGATCTGGACCGTCGCAATGGTGGCGTACCTGTCCCGGTTCTCGGTCAGCTTGGCGCGCATCCCGGCCGCCAGTGCAATGGTCTGGCTCAGGGTGTCATGGTCGCGGTAGGAAACGCGCCGCCGCATCTCCTCTTGCGCGGTGCGCGGGGAGCCGACTCCGCGACGCAGAAGGTCGCCGGCTGACCAGATGAAGCAGCAACAACGGCCATTCCCCGTGGCAGCGCTGCCAACGCTGGCTCCAGGCGTCATCGCCGACTCAGGGTCGCGTTCTCCGCGCCGCCGCTGCAAGGGCGGGATCTGCAAAGGGTTGCTCCACAGTCCACCGCGCTTTGACCTCGCCTGCTGTTCGGCAGCCTCTTCCAGACCGACGTCCGATCATCAATCTAGTCGAGCGTGACCCACACCACGTAAAGCCGTACGCCGATCCAGACCGCGCTTGCGGCAGCGGCAACCCAGGCAACGCGTCGCCATGTCATGCGAACACACTGTTGCCGCACCTCGGCCATCGACCGCAACCTCATCGCCTGCCCGCACTAACGCCTGGCACAGGTGTTCAGCCCGAGAACCGAGTACAGCGGACAAATGCCCGCGAGCCCCGTGAACAGCGGCACCACCCCCACGTAGCCCCACGACCCGATCGTCCCTGCCCCCGCCAGGGCGACCAGCAATGCACCGCCAACGATGCGCAGGCCGCGGTCGATGGTTCCGATGTTGCGAGAGAAGAATGACATCTGCGCCTCCTTGGAGTGGACAGCGGCATCTTGCGACAGCGCACGACCCAGACCCTGCGCTGGATCAAGGAAGTGGCATGCGCCGGCCAGTGCGCTGGCACAGGCCGACAGCGGCGGGGAAAGGACCGCAGGCTTGACGCCGCGCAAGGGCAAGACGCACAGCCCGGCTTACCGTTTCGCCACCCAACCCTTTGCGAAAGCCGCTGCCATGCCCACGCCCCACACGATCTTGATGCACATGGATGAAACCGCGCGCATGGGCGAGCGCATCCGCTTCGCGCGCATGCTGTCCGAATCGCTCGACGCCGACATCGTCTGCCGCCCCTGTTCGATGCCGGGCCTCATGCCGTACCCGCTCGCCCTCGGTGCCGCAGCGCCCGCCGTGCAGGCCATGCGCGCAGCGCAGGAGGCGAGCCGGGACAAGCTGTACCGGCTGTTCACGGAGTACGGTGGCGGCTCGCCCCGCCTGCACTGGATCGAGCCCGACAGCGCCGCGCCATGGGATTTCGCGCGGCATGCGTTCTATGCAGACCTGATGCTGCTCGGCCAGCGCGACCGGCACGACCCGATGGACCCGCTGCTGCCGGCCGACTTTCTGCCCAACCTGCTCATGCAGAGTGGCCGCCCTGCCGTGGTCTTTCCCTATGCGGGCAAGGCGGGGCCGATCGGACGCACCGTCCTGGTGGCCTGGAACGAAAGCCGCGAGTCCGCGCGCGCGCTGAGTGCCGCGCTGCCATGGCTGCGCACCGCAGCCAGCGTCCACGCGGTGACCTACGGCGGTGACGTCCAGCAGCCACTGGAGCGGCTGCGTGCCTTCCTGCATGCCCATGGCGTCGCCGACCCGCGCCTGCACGCCAGTGGCCACGACGGGGACGTGGGGAACCAGTTGCTGTCCCTTGGCGCCGACCTGGGCGCGGACTTGCTGGTCATGGGTTGTTACGGCCACAGCCGGGCGCGCGAATGGGTGCTTGGCGGCGCCACGCGCACCGTCCTGGAGAGCATGACGCTGCCGGTCCTGCTGTCGCACTGAACACGCATCAACGGAGCAGAGCCATGCGCATCGACTTTCTGGGTGCCACCAGCACCGTCACCGGATCGAAGTACCTGCTGACCCACGCGGGTCGACGGCTGCTGGTCGACTGCGGCCTGTTCCAGGGCCTCAAGCAGCTGCGGCTGCGCAACTGGGACACGCTGCCGTTCGATGCCGCCAGCATCGACGCGGTGCTGCTGACGCACGCCCACATGGACCACAGCGGCTTCGTGCCACGGCTGATCCGCCAGGGGTTCCAGGGCCCTGTGTACGCCAGCCAGGCCACGCGCGAGCTGTGCGAACTGCTGCTGCCCGACTCCGGCCGGCTGCAGGAAGAGGATGCCGACTTCCTGAACCGGCACGGCCAGACCAAGCACAAGCCCGCCTTGCCGCTGTACACCGAGCAGGAAGCGCGCACCGCGCTGAAGCACTTCCACGAACTGCCGTTCGGACGTGAATGCGCGCCCTGGGAGGGCTGGTCATGGCGGCTCTCGCGCGCGGGCCACATCCTCGGGGCGGCCAGCGTGCGCATCGGCTGGGCGCAATCGAGCCTGCTGTTTTCGGGCGACCTGGGCCGCAGCGACGACCTGCTGATGCGCCCGCCAGAAGCGGCCGAGCCGGCCGACTACGTGGTGGTGGAATCGACCTACGGCGACCGCATGCACCGTGTCACCGATCCGCTGGCCGACCTGGCCGGCGTGGTCAACCGCACGGCGGCACGCGGTGGCGTCGTGGTGGTCCCGGCCTTCGCGGTGGGCCGCGCGCAGACGCTGCTGCACGCGCTGCATGAGCTCAAGCAGGCACGGCGCATCCCCGAGATGCCGGTGTACCTGAACAGCCCGATGGCGGCGGATGCCACGCGGCTCTACCAGCACCATGCCGACGAACACCGGCTCAGCGCGGCGCAATGCGCGGCCATGCAGCGCGACACCATCATCGTCAACACCGTGGAGGAGTCGCGGCGCCTGAACGATCTGCGCTACCCCTCCGTCATCGTCTCGGCCAGCGGCATGGCCACCGGCGGCCGGGTTCTGCACCACCTGAAGGCCTATGCGCCGGATGCGCGCAACACCATCCTGTTCACCGGCTTCCAGGCCACCGGCACGCGCGGCGCCACGCTGTTGGGCGGCGCGGATGCGGTGAAGATCCATGGCGCCTACATTCCGGTGCGCGCGGAGGTGGCCAATTTGGACAGCCTGTCGGCCCACGCGGACCGCGAACAGCTGCTCGCCTGGCTGGGCACGCAGCATGCGCCGCGCCGCGTGTTCGTCACGCATGGCGACCCGGCCGCCGCCGACGCGCTGCGGCTGGCCATCGAAGAGCGCTACGGCTGGCCTTGCACCGTGCCGGAGTACCGCGAGGCCGCGGAGCTGTGAGCGATGCCCGCCCGGTCGCGCCGATGCGCGATGCCACGGACCAGGGCCTGAGCGATGCACAGGCCGCTCTGCGCCTGCGCCGCGACGGGCCGAACGTGCTCCCGTCGGCCTCCCGGCGCGGCCTGCTCGGCATCGCCTGGGGTGCGCTGACGCAGCCGATGTTCCTGCTGCTGCTCGCGACGGCGGCGCTGTACGCCCTGCTGGGCGAGCTGGCCGATGCCGGCCTGCTGGCGTTGTCGGTGCTGGCCGTGGGCGGCCTGTCGATCTACCAGGAGCAACGGACCGAGCGCGTGCTGGAAACCTTGAACGAACTGTCCAGCCCGCGCAGCAAGGTGGTGCGCGGTGGCCGTTCATTGCGCATTGCCAGCCGCGAGCTCGTGCGCGGCGACCGGCTGCTCGTGCACGAGGGCGATCGCCTGTCCGCCGACGCCAGCCTGCTGCAGGCCACCGGGCTGCAGATCGATGAGTCGCAGCGCACCGGCGAGTCGGCCCCGTTGTCCAAGGTCGCCGGCGCCGCCGACGACACCGGCCAACTGTTCGCCGGCAGCCTGGTGGTGCGCGGCGACGGCGTGGCGCTGGTGACCCGGACGGGCGCGGACACGGCCATCGGCGCGATCCACCGCTCCCTCACCCAGTTGGTGCCGCGCCCCAGCCGACTGCAGCAGGAGCTGCGCACGCTGGTGCGCCGGGTGGCCTGGCTGGCGGCGTTCACCTGCATCGCCGCTTCCACGGTCTTCGCCCTGCGCGACGGGTCCTGGTCCCAGGGCCTGCTCGTCGGACTGACCCTGGCGATGGCACTGATCCCCGAGGAGTTCGCCGTGGTCTGGAGCGTGATGCTGGCCCTGGGCAGCTGGCGTCTGACGCGCGCCCACGTGCTGACCCGCCAGCCCCAGGCCATCGAGGCGCTGGGCACGACCACCGTGCTGTGCGTGGACAAGACCGGCACGTTGACCCACAACCGCATGGCACTGGTCGCGGTGGGCGATGCAGACAGCGCTTGGCGCAGCGCGGACAGCCCAGCGCCCCTGCCCCACCTGCACGCTCTGCTGCGCGCAGCGCTGCAAGCCAGCAGCGCGGCGGGCATCGAACCCATGGACGACGCCGTGCGCACCATGGCCCGGACGGCAGGCGTCGCGGTCGGCGCAGGCTGGCAAGCCGGCGAACGCCGCGGCATCCGACCCGGTGCGCCCTACGTGGTGCACTGGTGGCAACCCTCCGGCGAACCCGGACAGGCCGTGGCGGTGAAGGGCGCGCCAGAGGCCGTGCTCGCCCTGTGCGGCACCGCACCGGAACAGGTGCAGCCGCTGCGCGCGCTGGCCGACCGATGGGCCGCAAGCGGCCTGCGTGTGCTGGCGGTGGCGCAGGGCCGGGCCGCACAGCCCGGCCCGGACGCAGCGCTTGCGGCCGACCTGCCACTGGCCCCCATCGGCCTGCTGGGTTTCATGGACCCATTGCGCGAAGAAGTTCCGGCCGCCCTGGCCGAGTGCCGCAGCGCCGGGGTGCGGGTGGTGATGATCACGGGCGACGCAGCCCTGACCGCCGGTGCGATCGCCCAACAGGCCGGCCTGGTTGCCCACGGACAGGCCCAGGCCGCCGTCACCGGCAGGGAACTGGCGGCGATGGACGAAGCGGCGCTGCGCCACTGCGTGCGCAACACCCAGGTCTTCGCGCGGGTGGACCCGGAGCAGAAGCTGCGCATCGTGCGGGCGCTGCAGCAGCAGGGGGAGATCGTCGCGATGACGGGCGACGGCGTGAACGACGCCCCCGCGCTCAAGGCCGCCGACATCGGCGTGGCGATGGGCCAGCGCGGCACCGACGTCGCGCGCGAGGCGGCCTCGCTGGTGCTGCTCGACGACAACTTCGCCTCGCTGGTGGAAGCGGTGCGCGCCGGCCGGCGCATCTTCGCCAACCTGCGCCGCGCGCTGGGCTACCTGTTCGCCGTCCACGTGCCGATCGTCGGCGTGGCGCTGATCCCGGTGGTGCTGGGCGGCCCGGCCTTGCTGCTGCCCCTGCACGTGGTGCTGCTGGAGCTGCTGATCGACCCGGCCTGCTCGCTGGTGTTCGAGGCAGATCCCGCCGCACCGGACAGCATGCGCGTGCCACCGCGCAGGCCCGACGACACCCTGCTATCGCTCGCGTCCGTCGGCCAGGCCTTGGGGCTGGGCGCGCTCGTCTTCGCGGGCGTAGCGCTGGTGCAGTGGCTGGGCCAGCACCACGGCGCCACGGCGCAGGCGCTGCGCACGGCCAGCCTGGGCTCCATCGTGGTGGGCAATCTGGTGCTGCTGGTCTGGTTCCGCCGCATCGGCCGGCGCCAGGAACCTGCCAACGTGCCGTTCGACGTGCTGCTGCTGGCTGCGTGCGTGGTGTGGGCGCTGCTCACGTCGGTGCCAGCCGTGGCCAGCATGTTCGGACTGGCCACGCTGCCCTGGACCTGGACCGCGTGGACCATCGTGCCTGCCGGCTGGGCCGTGTGGCGGCTTCGCTGGCCGTCCCGCGCTGGATGACCGCGGATCCGGTCCGGACCACGACGCACAAGGCGTTTCGACGCACGACTCCCCAGGGCGACTCCGAGCCGCGACAGTCGAACGCAGGACATGGCGAATGCTTGAACTTTTCGTACAGCGCACGGTCATCGAACTCGGGTCGGCCCTCATGCTTGGCTCGGTCATCGGCCTGGAGCGGGGCTGGCGCGAGCGCGAGCGCGCCGAGGGCAGCAGAGTGGCGGGGCTGCGCACCTTTGCCCTCCTGGGCCTGTTCGGGGGAGTTCTGGGCGTCCTGGCACAAGACATGGGTCCAATGCCCGCCGCGCTCGGCCTCGGTGGCCTGTCGCTGATCGCGGTAGCGGCGTACCGCGAAAACGTCCGCGTCCACAGCAGCCTCAGCGCCACCACCGCTGTGACGATGCTGCTCACCGGCGCGTTGGGCCTGATGGCTGGCGCAGGCCAGCCGGCTCTGGCCATCGGCACTGCGGTCATTGCCGCCGTGCTGCTCGATCTCAAACCCGCGCTGCACCGTTGGTTGCGCCTTGTGGAGCAGCGCGAGCTGAGCGCAGCGCTGCAAATGATGGTGCTCACGGCAGTGATCCTGCCGATGCTGCCGAACCGCGGCTATGGTCCCTACCAGGCACTGAACCCGTACCATCTGTGGTGGTCGGTGGTGCTGATCGCAGGGCTGTCGCTGTGCGGGCATCTGGCGATCCGCCTGACGGGCCCCAGCCGAGGCATTTTCTGGACCGGTCTCCTCGGTGGTCTTGCATCGTCGACAGCAGCGACGCTGGCGCTGGCGCGCCGCGCGCACGGGAACGACGGCGTCCTGGCTGCGGCCTCGGCGGGAATCTTTGCCGCCTCCGCGATGATGTTCGTGCGCATGACCGCGCTGGTCGCCGTTCTGAGGCCGGGTCTGCTGGCCTCTCTAGGGGCGGCGATGGTCGTTGGCGCCGTGGTGCTTCTTGCCGCCTCGTTGCTGCGGCTGCGTTCTGCTCCGCTGCCCGACGCGGCAGGACCGGCCGCCGACACCACAGACCCGTTCGACCTGAGTTCGGCACTGGGCTTTGGTCTGCTTCTGGGCGTTCTCGCCCTGCTGACGCGAAGTGCCCGGCAATGGCTGGGCGATGCGGGCCTGTACGCCATGGCACTCCTGTCCGGCCTGCTCGACGTCGACGCCATCCTGCTGACGGTGATGCACATGAACGGCCAGGCCTTGCTGGACAGCCCGCAAGCCACCATCGCGGCCGGATTGGCGGTGGCGTCCAACATGGTCATGAAGACGCTCTTTTGCTGGTTCGGGGGCAGCCCCGCGTTGGGACGGCGGGTGTCCACAGGTTTCGCAGTCGCCATGACGGCGGCCACCGCGACCGCCTGGATGGTCGCACGGGCATGAGTCGGCCTGCGCCGATGCTACCGAGCGTGGGAGCGGCATCGCGCCGATGTGCGCTGCAGGCTCTGCGCAGGCCTTCGGCACCGCAGACACCGACGACGCCTGTTACCGCCTTGTTTGATCCGGCGCAAACAGTGTCGTGCGCCGCTGCGTTGAACTTGTCCCTGGGAACTCCCACCCATGGCACCCAAGCGCACCCCTTGATCAACTGCCGCCCTTTGATCGCCGGTGCCGCTGGTCATGCTCAACCACGACGAAAGCCGCGTATGAAAGCACAACAGGTTCTTGTCAGGGCCCATCCGACACATGTTGCGGGTCTGTCTGCGCAACTGCAGCGCATCCGCACGGAAGAGCGTGCCCGGCTTGCCCAGGACCTGCATGACGAACTGGGCGCCGTGCTCATGGCGGCCAAGCTGAATGTCGCTGGCCTCAGGGCGCAGTGCACTCCCTTGGGCGCAGAGGTGCAGCTCCGCCTGCAGCAGCTCACGCAATTGCTGGACGACGGCCTGGCCATCAAGACGCGCGTGGTGGATGGGCTCCAACCGTCCGACCTCCTGCGCGCAGGACTCGTGCCGGCGCTGGCGCACCTCGCGCAGGACTTCCAGAGTCGCACCGACATCGCCACGCATACCCGGCTCGAGAACGTCGCGCTCGAAGAAGCCGCACAACTGGGCGTCTACAGGCTGGTGCAGGAGTGCCTGACCAACATCGGCAAGCATGCCCGGGCGACACACGTCACCATCGACCTCCAGGACGGGCCGGGGCAAGCAATCG
Organism: Pseudorhodoferax sp. LjRoot39; assembly: GCF_964253035.1. Taxonomy (NCBI): domain Bacteria; kingdom Pseudomonadati; phylum Pseudomonadota; class Betaproteobacteria; order Burkholderiales; family Comamonadaceae; genus Pseudorhodoferax; species Pseudorhodoferax sp. LjRoot39. The sequence continues at coordinate 6,168,309 of NZ_CAXUQL020000001.1, forward strand.
TGGCGATCAGCGACAACGGAATCGGGTTCGACCCGGGCGGCATCACGCCATGGACGCACGGCCTGGCGGGCATGCGCCGCCGCATCGAGGCCACCGGGGGACGCATTGCTTTCGACAGCACGCCGGGCGCAGGCACCCGTGTGGTGGCGGTGCTGCCCAAACCCGTTGCCGCGCACGTGCAAGCCGCCAGGAAGCGCACGCCGGCGCAGCGCTTCGTGCGATGAACACCGCCGGCACGGCGTCGCGGTCAGGGGCCGAATCGCCATGCCGTGGCACCGGACCAGACCACTCGCCCGCTGCCCGCCTCGCGCCGGAGCGCGACCACGAGGGCGAAGGCGATCAGCGGCCTGGCACACGTACCGCCGGGTTGCGGGGTTCACGGCGCACATGGCACCGCCTGAAGCGCCCGAACGTCGAAGCGGATTCGTGGTCGACGTCAGGTGTTCCTGCCGACACGCTTCATGGCCTTGCCGACGGCATCCTTGGCTGATCGTGCGGCCTGGACGGTGGCGGCCTCCGCCTTCTCGAACGCGGCGCGCGCGGCCTCGGCGGCTTGCTCGGCCTCTTCCTTGCCACGTTCGGCGCTGGCTTTCGCGGCCGCCTTGGCACGCGTCAGCGCCTCGCCCGTCGCCTGGGCGGCGGCATCGACCTCCTGGCGCACCCGTTGCATCTCGTCGCGCGCCTCGTCTCGCGCCGCCTCGGCCTCGACCTTCCACCGCTGCGCGGCACGCCGGGCCGATTCATCCGCCTTGTGGGCCAGCCGCACGAGCGCTGCGGTCGTGCGCTGGGACGCATCGCCGACAGCCTCCTTGCTGCGCTTGGCCGCCGCCCTGGCGTGCTCGGCCATGGAATGTGCTGCCGCTTCCGCCTTGCGCAGCCGGCCAGCGTCGGCGGGCCGTGTGTTCGCCGCGGAGGCTTGCGCCGGCGGGCGTGGGGGGGCGGCGGGCGCCTCGGTCGCGGCATGGGCAGCGGCGGCAACCAGCAGGGCCGCCAGGGCGGCACACGGTTTGATTCGGGACATGCGGTTCTCCGTATCGAAAGACCCCACCATAGGCGGCCGCAGCGCGCCAGGCGTTGATGCCGATCAACGCGCCAGCACCGCGGGCAGGAGGTCACACACGGTGCGTCCGTGCGGGGGCGGGTTTTCTCGGCCATGCCGGCGTTTGACCCCGCGCAAAGGGCCCGCGTGACAGCGCTCTACAGTGGTTTGTCGCACCAGCACAGCCCCGTGCGCGGAAACCCACCCTCCACAGGAGAAGCCATGAAGACAGACGCCCAACTCGCGCAGGACGTGGCCGACGAGCTGCATTGGACGCCCGAGGTCGATTCCTCCAATGTCGGTGTGATCGCCAAGGACGGCGTTGTCACGCTGACCGGCCATCTGGCCTCTTTCGCCGAGAAGCATGCGGCCGAACAGGCCGTCCAGCGGGTGCGGGGCGTGCAGGCCATCGCCATGGAAATCACGGTCGACCTGGCGGGCGACCGCGTGCGCACCGATGCCGACATCGCGCTGGCGGCGCAACGGGCCATCGAGTGGACGTCCTGCCTGCCGAGCGACGCGGTCTGCGTCATGGTCGAAGCAGGACACGTCAAGTTGAGCGGCCAGGTCAAATGGCAGTACCAGCGCGCAGCCGCGGAGGGGGCCGTGCGCAACCTGATGGGCGTCGTCGATGTGACCAACCAGATCGCCCTCGGCCCCACGGTGCGCACCCTGGACCTGGAAGAGACCATCCGCCAGGCGCTGGCGCGGCAGGCGGACCTGGAGGCCAACAACCTCCAGGTGAGCGTCGACGATGGGAAGGTCACCCTGCGCGGCGCCGTGCATTCGTGGAGTGCGCGCCAGGCCATCCATGGCGCCGCCTGGTCGGCCCCCGGTGTCAGCTCGGTCATCGACCTCATGACGATCGCCGACTGAGGCGCCTCGCACCGACGCGCGGCGCAGTGGCATGGGTCGTCCGCGCATGCGCATGCATCTTGGCCACTGCCGTTGATCAGGCCGTCAATGAATGCCTCTTCGTTCCCACCATTTCGCCGGCATGACCGGCACGCGGAGACCAACCATGACAATGACCCCGTTCGCACCCACGCAGCAGCCAGACGCCCGCGCTCACAACGGAAGGACTTGCAGCCGATCGGCATCGATGGCACGCCACGCCATTGCGCTCGCATGGATTGCCTGCATCAGTCCATCCACGAGCGCAGCACCCGTCGGCGTCTCATCGTTTACCTATGAAAAGGACGGCATCAAGATCGTTCTGGGGCTGGACGACGTCCTCAAGAGCACGGCACCAGCCACGGGAATCAGTCCACCACTGGCCATCATCTTCTCGGAGACGCGCAATGATTTCACCGTGCAGATCAGTGGTGGAGACTTCGATCTCGACTCCACGGACACGTTCCTGTTCGACGGCTCCTACTGGGATGGGACGCTCGGCATCAGCCAGGACGCCGGCTTCCTGTTTGACTTTCTCTCGTTCAGCGGAAGCTTCAAGCATGCCGTCGGCCCGCATGGCGAAACAGACAAACCGCTCATGCCGTTCGACAGCCCGTTCTTCATTCCCAACCCGATCGAGTTCCCGACGCACCCAGATGGTGTCGTGACCCACGTCAATCAGCACCAGGACACGTACTCCGGATACCTGGGTGGAACGTTCCTTCTCGGCGACATCACCAGCTGGACCATGGTGTTACAAGCGCAGCACCATCCTGTGCCGGAGCCAAGCACTTCGCTGCTGTTCGGCGCGGGCCTGCTGAGCCTCATCGCATGGACCCGCAGGTGCGCGAGGCCTCAAGCGAAACCAACCATCTGAACTTGGACGCCCCATCCTTGCATCGGCCTGCTGCGGCCGACGCAGTGAACCGCCACGCGCACTGAACGGAGGAAGACGCCTTCGCTTCAGAACGGGGCGATGAAGGAAGTCCCCGAAGTGGCCTTGAGGCGGACATTGCGCCAAGGCGTTGCGGCGCGCGTCACAGGAGGCCACCACGCACCCCCTGCAGGCCGCGCCGCGGTGCGGGCTGACCGGCTGTCACTGCGGCACTGCGCGGTCAGCCTTCAGGGTGAGCCCTCAGCGCCAGCGCCTCGCTGGCCGCCTGGCAGGCCGTGCAACGCATGGCCTGCGGTTGCACCTGCAAACGCTGCAGGTCGATGGGTTCGCCGCAGGCGATGCACACGCCGTAGCTGCTGTCCCGCAGCCGTGCGATGGCGGATCGGACCTCGACCAGTTCGGCATGGTCGCGCTGGGCCTGCGCGTCGCCGAGCAGGTCGCGTTCCGCTTGTTCGGCTTCCTCCTTGAAGTCGGTGACGCTGCGCCCCTGCGGACTGTGGGCCAGCGCCAGTGTGGCGCGCTGCGCAGCGGCCAGTCGTTCCAACAACTCGGCCTGTCGCGCATACAGGCGTTCGGTGGTCCCGGGCGCCGCAGCGCGGGATGTGTCGCATGGTGTGGTGTTCATGGGTGCTAGCGTGCGCCGCGCACGTCCCAACAGCTTTGATCGGCATCAACGCATGCGTACGCGTACGCCGCCGCGAGAGTGGCGACGCAAGGCTCAGCTGCGCGACGGCAGCGCCTGCCAGCCCTGCAGGCTGGCGTGTGCGATGTCGTCGCTGCTGACGTGCCAATGGGCCAGGGCGTGTTCGTAGACCAGCCGTTCATCGTCCGTGAACTGGCCATCGGCTGTGATCGCCGCCAGGCCCAGTCCACAGACGAGCAGCCGCGTCGGCCCATCCGGCACGGCGTCCAGCCGCGCATCGATGTACATCAGGTGGTTCATGCGAAGCCAGGAGCAATCGCACAACTGGGCGCCGACTTCGTCCATGCAGGTGCGCGCGAGCTCGATGAAGCGCGCACGGTTCACCTGCAGGTGCTCGAACGCATGGTGCCGGTCGAGCTCGGCCAGCGCGCGCTCGTCCAGCCGGCCACTGGCCGTCACGATCACTGCGAGTGCATGGGCCGGCGCTTCCCGACCCGCAAGTGGGCTGTCGTTCATCGTGTGTCTCCGCATCTTCCGTTGGAGGGGCCGGCGAGGCCGGGTCTCTGGCTGCGCGCTCGATGGACGCAGCGCATGCCCCCATGGTGGCCGCGAACTGGCGCCGCGCCTTGATGTGGCGCAGTTGCGCCGCACGCACCCATGGCGCTGCCACCGACCGAGCCGGCGCCATCGCCCGGGTTTGACCGCGCGCAAGCCGCAGCGCGCCCCGGGCCAGGAAACTGCGGGCACCGTTACAACCAAGGCATTGCCATGTACCAGAAGATTCTTGTGCCGATCGACGGCAGCAGCACCGCTGCGGCCGGCCTGGAGGAGGCCATCAAGCTCGCCCGCCTATGCGGCGCCAGGCTGCGGCTGCTGCACATCGTGGACGAGCTCTCGCTCATGCTGGGCACAGAGTACGGGGCGGCCTACAGCGGTGACATCTTCGACCTGCTCAGGGAGGGGGGAGCCACCATCCTGCGGGAAGCCCAGGCCCAGGTACAGGCCGCGGGCGTCGCGGTGGACACGGTGCTCAGCGACAACCTGCGCGGCGGCGTATGCGAACAGGTGGTGCAGCAGGCGCTGGACTGGAAGGCCGAGCTGATCGTGCTGGGCACGCACGGCCGGCGCGGTACGCGGCGCCTGTTCTTCGGCAGCGACGCCGAGAACATCCTGCGCCAGGCCCCCGTTCCGGTGCTGCTGATCCGGGCACCAGTGCCCGCTGCGCCGGCCTGAGAGTTTGTGAAGAAGTCGCGGCGCACCTGGCGCCGCCGCTGCTCACGTGCGCGCCACCACGCGCCGCACCTTGCCGCTGCGGCTCCTGGGCAACGGCTCGCCATGCACGCAGCGGATGTGCACGCCGTGCGCCCCGGCACGTTCCAGGTAGGCCGACAGCACCTGCCTGGCCCGGGCCAACGTGGCCACCGCATCGGCCACCTGCGGCCCGCTGGCGAGGACGAGTTCGCAGCGGTGCACTTGCCGGATCTGGAAGTCGAACAGGCCGGCTTCCTCCTCCAGCACGGTGCACAGCGCCAGGGGCAGCACGCTCGCAGACTGGCCGTCCGGGTTGCCGAGTTGGAGCATGTCGTCGTCGCGCCCACACACCTCGACCACGGGCAGCGCCGAGCCGCAGGCACACGGCTCGGCATGCAGCGTGGTGCGGTCGCCCAGGTCGTAGCGGATCAGCGGCTGCACGTGGTTCGCCAGGTTGGTCAGCAAGGTGGTGGCGCCCACCGTGCCCGGCGCCACCGCGTGGCCGGCCCGGTCCACGGACTCCAGGATCGCCCAATCGCTGTTCAGATGCAGCCGGCCGCAGCGGCACGCGCACGCCAATGCCAGGAACTCCGACGCGCCGTAGCTGTCGACCACCGGACAGGCGAAGGCCTCGGCCACGAACTTGTGCATGGCCGGCGTCAGGTTCTCGCCGCCGGTCCAGATCTCCTGCGGCCGGCACTGCAGCCGGCCCGCGATCTTCTCTTCGGCCAGCAGCACGGCCGCACTGGGATAGGTGGCCAGCACGGCCGGCCCGAAGCCGTCCACCTGCGCCACGAGTTCGTCTGGAGGCAGCAGGAAGGACACGGTGTGCACGCGCGAGGCCGCCAGCGGATTGAGCCGCCGCAGCCGCTCGATCGACACGTTGCTGGCGAAGTGCCCGTCGACCGCCCCGACGAACACCAGGCTCTGCAGCATCCGCCACGGTTCGAAGACCGCTTCCCATGCGTTGCGGCGCGGGCGCCGGATGGCCTCGAGCGCGTCGTACACCGCCAGCGCGGCGGCGTCCTGCACGAACAGGCCGGGCTCGCCGCTGCTGCCCGAACTCTCCCAGACCGTGTAGCGCCCCAGCAGCGGCTCGGCGATGCGCGTGCGGTCGGCCGCGAAGCGCTGCACGTCGCGCAGCTTCAGCGCCGGGTCTGTCACCCAGTCGTCGAAGCGCGCCATCAGCGCGGCCTTGGACGCCACGGGAAACTCGGCCAGCGGCGGCAAGGCCTTCGCGCCGCCGAAGGCCGCGCGGTACAGCGGCGAGTGCTGCACCGCGCCGGCCAGCAGTGCGCCCAGCCGGCGCTCCCGGCGCCAGGCCAGCCCGGCCGCGCCGGCCGCGTCCGCGACCGCCACGTCCAGTGCCGTCGCGCAGGTCGTGGCCAGGTCGAAGGGCGGCAGCATGGCAAGCGTTCGGCAGCTGGCTAGCAACAAGGGGTGGCGAGGGCGGCCGCCTCAAGCCGTGATCGCGACCTTCAGCACGCCATCCCTCTGGTGCGAGAACAGCGCGTAGGCCGCCTCGATGTCGTCCAGCTTGAAGCGGTGGGTCACCATCGCGCCGAGATCCACGCGCTTGGACTGGATCACCGCCATCAGCCGGCGCATGCGCTCCTTGCCGCCAGGGCACAGCGTGGTGACGATGCGGTGGTCGCCCAGCCCCGCCGCGAAGGCGTCCAGCGGAATCGTGAGCCCGGTCGAATAGACACCCAGGCTGGACAGGGTGCCGCCCGGGCGCAGCACCCGCAGCGCCGCCTCGAAGGTCGCCTGCTGGCCCAGCGCCTCGATGGAGACATCCACGCCGCGCCCCTGCGTGATGCGCATGATCTCCTGCACCGCATCGTGCCGGCTGCTGTCGATCACCACATCGGCCCCCAGCTGGGTGGACATGCGAAGCCGCTCGGGCAGCCGGTCCACGCCGATCACCAGGCTGGCGCCGCTCAGCCTGGCGCCGGCCGTGGCGCACAGGCCGATCGGCCCCTGCGCGAACACGGCCACGGTGTCGCCGATGCGGATCTGCCCCGACTCGGCGCCGCTGAAGCCGGTGGACATGATGTCCGGGCACATCAGCACCTGCTCGTCGCTCAGGCCATCGGGCACCGGCACCAGGTTGGCCATCGCGTCGGGCACCAGCACGTATTCGGCCTGGCAGCCATCGATGGTGTTGCCGAACTTCCAGCCGCCCATGGCCTTGAAGCCATGCGCGGTGCCGGCGCCGTCCTGCGAACACTGGCCGCACAGACAGGCATTGCTCCAGCCGCTGGGGGTGATGGCCCCGGCGATCGCGCGCTGGCCTTCCTGGTAGCCGGTGACCGCCTTGCCCAGCTTCTCGATCACGCCCACCGGTTCATGCCCGATGGTGAGGCCGCGCGCCACCGGGTACTCGCCCTTCAGGATGTGCACATCGGTACCGCAGATGGTGGTCGTGGTCACGCGCAGCAGCGCATCGTTCGGCCCGACATCCGGAATGGGCTTGTCTTGCAGGACGATACGCCCCGGTTCCACGAAGACGGCGGCTTTCATCAGCATGGTGCATCTCCTTGCGCCGGCGCAAACCCGGCATCGGTGTCGGTCCCGGCCGCGCCGGGGTGAAGTTCGGCGGCGCCCGGCAGAAGCGAACGTGAAAGGGCACCCTCCCTGCTCAATGCAGTGATGCCGCTGCGTCACGCTGCGCGAAGCCGGCCAGCGCCTGGAGGTCGGGGATGCGCACCTCGCGCCGGCCCTTCTCCACGAAGGCGATGACCCCGTCGCGGGCCAGCCGCGACAGCGCGCGGCTGACCGTCTCCAGTGTCATTCCCAGGTAGTTGCCGATCTCCGCGCGCGTCATGCGCAGCGTGATCTCGTCGGTGCGCATGCCGCGCTTGGCGAGCGATTCCACCCAATGGCGCAGGAACTCGGCCACACGGGCGTCCGCAGGCAGGGTGCACACCGACATCAGCGCGTTGCGGTCGTGCGCGATCTCGCAGCTCATCGCAGCGTGCAGCACCCTGAGCAGCGCCGGCGCCCGGACAGCGGCATCCAGGAAGGCGTCGTAGCGGATGACCCAGACTTCGCCCGTGTCCATCGCGACGGCGTCGCAGGCGTGGTGGCCATCTGCGATGCCGTCCAGGCCGATCCAGTCGCCGCGGAACTTCAGGCCCGTGACCTGCTCGCGGCCATCGGCATTCAGGTTGACGATCTTGAAGAAGCCCGAGTTGAGCACGTAAAGGCTGCCGAAGCGCTCGCCGGCCTGGTGGATGCAGTCTCCAGCCCGCACCATGCGCCGATGCAGCGGCACGGTGGCGTCGATCAGGTCCAAGGTCTGTGCGATCCGCTGACTGAACGACGCGTTGTCCGCGCGCTGCCGAACGGCGCCCGCCGGCGGAACTGGGCGAACCAGGTGGCAGGAATTGGTCTGCGGCGAGACGGCATCTTGAAGCATCGCGGCCTCCTGAACGGATCGGGTTGGTCGATGGATCGTGATGCTAGGCGCCGTGGCGCAACACAGTGGCAATGCACGAACGCGCTGCGTAACACTGCGTGAACAGTCTGTATCTCCCGCGCGCGCTGGGCCTCAGCCACCCTTGCCGTGGGCTGCCGGCCATGCCGCCATGCACGCGTTCGGGCAGCGCTTGCGTGACGGCCAGCTCGCCGAGGTCGTCGTGGGCGACGCGACGATCACCGGGCGCCTCCAGGCGCCCGGTGCCGACGGCCGCAAAACCGTGGTGTCGACCATGGTCGAGCCGGCCGTGGCCGAGCGCCTGTCCAGCGTCCACGTGTCGTTCGAGCGCGTGCGCACACCCGGCTGGCTCGATGGCCTGCCGTCGTGGGTCCTGCCGCTGGGGTTGCTGGCCCTGTTCTGGCGCTACCAGAGGCGCCACGGAGGGCTTGGCGGCGGCCTGTTGAACATGGGTCGCAGCAAGGCCCGCATCTCCATGGAAGAAAGCACCGGCGTGCGCTTGGCCGACGTGGCCGACGTGGACGAAGCCAAGGCCGAACTGCAGGAGATCGTCGACTTCCTGAAGACCCCCCGGGAGCACGGGCGTCTGGGCGCGCGCATGCCCAGGGGCATCTTGCTGATGGAGCCGACCGGCACCGGCAAGACGCTGCTGGCACGCGCCGTCGCGGGCGAGGCCGAGGTGGCGTTCTTCTCGATCAGCGGCTCGGAGTTCATCGAGATGTTCGCCGGGCTCGGCGCTGCGCGCGTGCGCGACCTGTTCGAGCAGGCGCGCGCCAAGGCGCCCTCGATCATCTTCATCGACGAAATCGACGCGCTGGGCAAGACGCGTGCGGCCTGCCCCCTTGCCGGCGGGCAGGATGAACGCGAGCAGACGCTGAACCAGTTGCTGGTCGAGCTCGATGGCTTCGATCCCAGCGTGGGCGTGGTGCCAAGCGATGAACACCGTTGCCGATGAATCGGCCCCAGGCCTGCAACTGCTGCTGTTGTTCGCGGCAGCCAACACGGCGCCGCTGGTGGCCAAGCGCTTGCTGCAGCAGCGCTGGTCCTGGCCGCTGGACGGGGGCCTGCGGTTCATCGATGGCCGTCCCTTGCTCGGGCCCCCGAAGACCGTTCGCGGCGTGCTGTCCGCATTGCTGCTGTGCGTGCTGGCTGCGCCCGCGCTAGGCCTGGCGCCGGGCGCGGGGGCGGTCGCGGCGCGCTTCTGGCACCGGCTCGGTTGGCGCGACGAGCCGTACTGAGTCTGCCGCTGGCGACAAGTCCGGCTCCAGGCTGCGCAAGGTGTGTGCGGCATGGCGGGAGGCTTGTGTGCGGCTGGAGTGGGCCGCCTCGATCGCCAGCAGGTCCGCCATCTCGCCTGGCCACCGGGGCGAGCATCAGGGCTCGTCCGTGTTGCGAGCCCTGCCCGGCATCGTGTCAGCCCGGCTGGGCCATGCGCTGATCAGGCCTTGGTGCGCTGGTGGGCGGCGAACTCGTCGAACGCCGCGATCGCGCTGGCGCTGTACATCAGCGAGGGCCCGCCGCCCATGTAGACGGCCACCGCCAGGGCTTCGCGCAGTTCCTCGGGCGTGGCGCCCAGGCGGGCCAGCGCCTTGGTGTGAAAGCCGATGCAGGCCTCGCAATGCGCTGCGACCCCCAGCGCCAGCGCGATCAGCTCCTTGGTCTTTTCGGACAGGGCGCCGTCGGCCATGGCGGTGCGGGCGAGATCGCCGAAGGCGGTCATGACCTCCGGCAGCGCCTGGCGCATCGGTGCCAGCTGCCGTGTGACGGTCCGCGTCAACGTGTCGTAGCCGCTCGCGGCGGCCGTCGTGGATGGCGTCTGTGGGGTGGGTACTGCGGTCTGCATGCCCACAGGATGCCGGTCCTGCCGGCCCGTGGCTTGATCTCCGTCAGAGAAGCGCCATGTCGGGCGTCCGCGGCGCCGTCCCGCGACACGGTGGCCAGCATGCAGGGCGCCAACGAAGACCAGCGCCCAGGATGCCGCCGGTGCCGGCCACGCGGCCCATGTTCAGGTCACCAGCACCGCCGCACCATGCACACGACCGCTGCGCAGGTCATCCAGTGCCCGGTTCGCCTCGCGCAGCGGGTAGGCGGTGGTCGTGGCGTGGATTCCGGCCTGCGGCACGATGCGCAGGAAGTCCTCGCCATCCTTGCGCGTCAGGTTGGCGACCGACACGAGCTGGCGCTCCTGCCAGAGCAGCCGGTAGGGAAAGCCGGGAATGTCGCTCATGTGGATGCCGGCGCAGACGACGCGGCCGCCCTTGCGCACCGCCTGCAGCGCCAGGGGCACCAGTTCGCCTGCGGGGGCGAAGATGATCGCGGCATCCAGCGGCTGTTCAGGACGCTGCGTGGAATCGCCCGCCCAGTCCGCCCCGCAAGACCGGGCGAAATCCTGCGCGGCGACATCGCCCGCGCGCGTGAACGCGGCGACCTGGCGGCCCTGCCAGCGCGCCACCTGCGCGACGATGTGGCCGGCGGCGCCGAACCCATAGAGGCCCAGCCGCTCGCCCGGCCCGGCCGCCACCAGCGCGCGCCAGCCGATCAGCCCGGCGCACAGCAAGGGCGCGAGCGCGATGTCGTCCTGGCCCGGCGGCAGCTTCAGCGCGAAACGCGCATCCACCACCACCAGGGTGGCGAAACCGCCATTGCGCGTGTAGCCGGTGAACTCGGCGTGGTCGCACAGGTTCTCGGCGCCGCTGCGGCAATAGGCGCAGTCCCCGCAGGTGTGCCCCAGCCAGGGCACGCCGACACGGTCGCCGACGGCCAGGCCGCTGACACCTGGCCCCAGCCGCTCCACGTAGCCCACGATCTCGTGCCCCGGAATCACCGGCAGCTCGATGTCCGGCAGGTCGCCGTCCTGCACATGCAGGTCGGTGCGGCAGACGCCGCAGGCGGCCACCTGGATCCGCACCTCGCCAGTGCCCGGTGCAGGGTCGGGCAACTCGGCCCAGCGGAGCGGATCGCCGATCCGCAGCAGGCGCATCGCTTCCATGGTGGTGCTGGCGTCCCGGGCTCAGTGCGCCATCAGCACCGGCACGGTCATCGTGCGCAGGACGGTGCGGCTGACACCGCCCAACACCCACTCGCGCGCACGGCTGTGGCCGTAGCAGCCCATGACCAGCAGGTCGGCGCCGATGTCGGACGCGCGCGACAGCAGGTCATCGCCCACGTCCACGTCGCGCCGGTCGCCCTGGTGCGGCGTGAAGCCGATCTGGTGCTCCGCCAGGTAGTGCTGCAGGCCGTGCAGCGAGGCCCCGCCCACCTCCCCATAGGCGATGGCGTGCACCCGTTCTGCCTTGTGCAGCCAAGGCAGCGCTGCACTGACGGCCCGCGCCGCCTCGCGCGTTTCCTTCCAGGCGATCAGCACCGTGCGCCCCACGACCGGAAAGCTGCCGGCAAAGGGCAGCACCAGCGTCGGACGGCCGCTGGCCACCACCTGGCTGGAGACGAAGTCCGGTGGTGTGTCCAGCGCGGCGGCGTCCTCCTCGTCGCGCTGGCCCAGCACCAGGAGGTCGGCGTACAGCGCCCGGCGGCCGAAGCCGCCGATCGCATCGCCGGGCACTTCGTTCCAGCGCATGCGGCCCGACGTCGCGCTGGTGTCGCTGAACAGCCGGTGGGCCTTCTCCCGGCATGCATCGTCGTACTCCTGCAGGCCCACCGCCCCTGCTGCGCCGTCCAGCCCCATGGGAAAGCGCAACAAGGATGGGATGACGCCATAGACGCCGGTCACGGCCGCGTCGAAGGTCGCCGCGAGGCGGGCGGCCACGCGCGTGCGCTCCGCGCAGCGCGCAGAACTGTCCAGATGCAGCAGGATAGATCTGATGTCCGACATGGCAGGTTTCCTTTGGTCAGAGAGTGCACGGATGGAAGGATGCGCGGTCCTGCATCCCTGGGCAGGACAGTACGCGGCGCCGCTGCACCGCAGCTTGCGCGCGGTCAAGGTTCGACGCAGCCGAACCACGGCGGGACACCGCCTCGACCGGCTCGTGCACCGGCTGCACGCCGGGCACGGCGATGCGTTCAGGCGGCCAGCGGCGGCACCACGTCGCCACCGGGCTGCGCGGCGGATGGATCGGCCTGCGCCACCGCCGCGCTGCCGCGACCGGTGTCCGCGTCGGTGCCGACCAGGCACTGCAGCGCAGCGCGGTAGCCCGCCGCATCGAGCCGCGCCATGGTCTCCCGCGAGAAGTCGTCGTCGCGCGAAGCCGGCTCGTCGTCCTCGTGCTGGCGTTCGATGCGGTGCAGGTCGGGCGCCGCATGGCCGGACATCAGCTGGATGTAGCGGGGCCGCTGCCGCCGCAGCGCTCCAGCACCTGCTGCCGCGGCGAGTTGCTGGCGATGCCGCCGTTCCAGCAATGCCGCTCCTTGATCGTGGTCCAGGGCAGACCGGGCGGCAGGCTGCCGCTGGCCAGGATGTGGTCGGGCGTGAGCGTGTCCATGTTGCTGTCGAAGACCGGCGGCAAACACGGGCGCGTCGTTGCTCTGCAGGCAGGCGTCGACCACCACGCCATCGTCCAGCGCGATTCCGCTGCCTTGCAGGAACCCGACCTCGGGCGCCACACCGATGCCCACGCCCACGACGTCGCACGTCAGGCGGCGCCCGCCGCGCGTGAGCACGGCGTGGGCGCGCTGCCGTCCTTCGAAGCGCAGCACCTCGTCGGGAACGATGTCGATGCCGCGTTCGCGGCACAGCTGCTGCACGAACGTGCTGATGCGCGCATCGTGCAGGGTGTCGGACACCGCGTATCCGCGCGCGAGCAAGGTCCCACCCCCTGCGGCGGGCCGGCTTGCGCTGCGTCAACAGCCGGCCGCATCGCGGGCGCCGGCGCCGGGACCGATGCAGCGCCCGGGCTGTGCCTGCCTTGACGCAGCGCAACACCGGTCCCGCGGCACGGCCTAGAGTTTCCCGACATCCCTGACCACCTGGAGCCGCGTGATGCGCAAGACCATCGTCGTTGTCTATTCCTACACCGGAACCGGCCTGCTGCTGGCGCGGCGCATGTGCGCCGAGCGCGGCTGGGCGATGGGCCAGATCCAGGAAGTCCGTGCACGCAGCGGCTGGCGCGGCGTGCTGCGCTGCCTGCTGGATGCGTGGCTGCGCCGCCATCCTGCGATCCGCTACGAAGGACCCGACGTGCAGGCCTTCGACACCGTGGTGCTGGTCTCGCCGGTCTGGGCCTACCGGCTGGCCGGTCCAATGCGCAGCTTCGTCGCGTCTGAGGCCCCGCGCATGCGGCATTACGCCATCGTGTCGGTCATGGGCGGCCGCGGCGCGGCCTCCGCCGCCGCGGAGATCGACCGCCTGACCGGCCGCTCGCCGGTCCTGAGCGCGGCCTTCACCGCGCGCGAGGTCGAGGACGGCTCCTGCGCGGCCCGGCTGCCGGGCATCGTGACGGCCATCGACGGCGCGGCGCCCTCCTCCTTCGTGCGCCCGGTCGAGCTGTCCCCACAGTCCGCCTGAGCGCGGCCGGCCGGCCGGATCCTCACCACCTCCGAGCCTCGCATGTAGCAGCACCTTCTCGTCGCCGTCGATGGCAGCGCCACCTCCGACCTGGGCCTCGTCGAAGCCATCAGGCCGGCCCGTCTCACCCCAGGCCAGCTGCGGTTGCTGCATGCCATCGACGGGCTGTCGTTGCGCGACGGATTCACCAGGGATGGAGGCGTGCCGGGCGACGCCCATCGCACCGGATCCGCCGGCACGTCGCGCATGCGCCCCCTGGCCGAGGCTGCGCCTCAGGGCTCGTTGCGCATGATGTAAAGCGCCCTGTCGGGCCCGCTGTCGTACACCACGCCCGTGGCGATGGACACCTCGTGGGCCAACCCGGTGCGCAGCGCCTGCACGAGGGCGTCGAGGTCGCCCGCCACACTCTGCAGCAGGTCGTCCATCGACACGAGCCCGAGCACCGAACCGTCGGCGCCTGTCACGAAGATCCGGCGCACGCCCGCACGCTGCATCGCGCGCACCGCATCCTGCGGCGAGGCGGTGCTGGGGACGCTGACAAGATCCGCACGACACCAGTGGCCGACCGTCTGCGCATCGATCTCGGCATCGCCGGCCAGCGGGCCGATCACGAGGTCGCGGTCGGTGACGATGCCGACCACACGCCCCGGCGCGGCCGGATCGGTCACGGCCAGTGCGCCCACATGGTGCTCGCGCATGGCGAGGGCGGCCTCGCGCAAGGTGGCGCGGGCTTGGATGCCGACCAGCGCGCGCTGGCATAGCGACACGATGCGCATGCGGCTGGCCGGCTTCACGTGACGGGAATCACGCGGACCTTGCCACCACCGAGCTTGGGCAGCCGCACGGTCAGCACACCGTTCACGAAGTCCGCCTGGGCCCGTTCCGTGTCCACATGACGCGGCAGGACGATGGAGCGCTCGAAGCTGCCATAGGCGCGCTCCACGACATGGTAGACGCTGTCTTCCGTTTCCCGCTCGACATGCTTCTCGCCGCTGACGGTCAGCACGTTGCCGTCGATCTCGATCCGGCAGTCCTTCCTGTCCAGGCCCGGCAGCTCCAGCCGCACCACGACGTCCTTGCCGGTCTCCTCCATCTCTCCAGCCAGCAATCCCCAGGCTGGGAAAACGGCGTCGCCAGCGTCGGCTTCGCCGTCGCCAGCGCTCCGCCGGAAGAAATGCGTCAGCGCATTGCCGCTGTGGCCCAGCATTTCGTTCCATCCCTCCGACACGCCCTCCCAGGCACGGTTGATCTGCCGACCGATCCTGCGTCCCGAGTTCTTCAAGCTTTCAAACATGGACATTCCTTTCGTCTGTGTACGTCATCGACATCACCCGGGACACTCTAGGGATCCTGCCCCGGTGCGGCCTTGCTGTGGATCAAACGCCGCTGCGCACGACGGCACGCCGCATGCGGACGGACGTGGACGGGCCTCCATGCTGGGCGGCCTGGCGCCAGCGCCCTGAGCGCGCGCGGGCCGATTGCGCGCATGCAGGCTCTCAAGGGCGTGGCTGCGCGATGCGTTGCCACAGCGCAGCGGCATCGAATGGTGCATCGGCTTCAACACGCACCGCGCAGGCCCGTTCCTCGGGTGTCAGCTCCTGCTGGTGCGCCAACTGGCGCTCCAGCACGCCGAGGTCGGCTTCGGAAGGATCGGCGCCGGCCGCCGCGCGGGCCTGCAGCCGCGCCCGCAGCACGGTTGCGGGCGCCCCGCAGTCGACGATGGTCAGCGGTCGCTGCAGTTCGGCGGCCAGGGCCGCGAAGGACGCGCGCTGCGCATGCTCCAGGAACGCGGCGTCGACGACCACGGCATGGCCGCTGTTCAGCACCTGGCGCGCCAGCTGCCGCAGGTGGGCGTAGGTGCGCTCGGAACTGCCCGCGCCGTAGATGGCCTGGCCCGCGCCGACGGACGATGCGAGCGCATCCAGCCCGTGCAGGCGCTTGCGCTCGACGTCGGAGCGCAGCCGGATGGCACCGCCCTGCTCCACCAGCGCACGCGCGACGGTGGACTTGCCCGATCCCGACAGCCCATGCATCAGCACCAGGGGCGGCGCCACGCGCATGGCGTCGGTGGCCTGGCGTGCCCATGGCAGGTAGGGCGAATCCTCCCCTCCCGCAGCACCGCAGGCGCGGCGCATGCCGTCGACCATGGCGCGCACCAGGGCCCGGTACACCTCGTAGAACCCGAGCACGGCCACGCCGGGATAGTCGCCCGAGGCCTGCAGGTAGTCGTCCAGCAGCGCATGCGCAAGGTCCGGCCGGCCGCGCGCCTTCAGGTCCATGGTGGTGAAGGCGATGTCGGCCATCGTGTCGGTGGTGCGCAGATGCTCGTCGAACTCCACGCAGTCGAAGGCGACGACCTCGCCGTGCAAGAGGACGAGGTTGTCCAGGTGCAGGTCGCCGTGGCATGCGCGCACGTGGCCCTCGCGCCTGCGTTGCTGCCAGACCGGCTCCAGCGCGCGCGCCTGTGCATCCTCCCAGCGGCGCAGGTCGGCGACCACGCCGGCGCCCTGCGCGGCCTGCAGCTGGTCCAGCACGCCGCCCACGGCCGCGCGGATCTGTTCCGGCGTGCCATGGACGCTGCCCGTGGCGGCCACCGCCGCCTCGGCGTGAAAGCGCGCCAGATGCCGTGCGAACGGCGCGAGGTCGGCGGCGCGCAGCCGGCCCGCCCGCAGCATCTCGCCCAGCAGCGCACCGAGCGGGAAACGGCGCATGCACACCACGAAATCCACCGGCGCGCCAAGACCACCGATGCAGGGCGCGGCCGGCGTCCCGCGGACCGGCAGCACCCCCAGGTACAGCGGCGCGGCCAGGCGATGGTTCAGTCGCAGCTCTTCGCGGCACAGGTGCTCGCGCGCGGCCACCGTGCGGCAGTCGACGAAGGGCAGCGTCACCGGCTTCTTCAGCTTGTACGCGAGATCGCTGGTGAGCAGGATCCAGGACAGGTGCGTCTCCACCAGCGTGACCGGCTCGCCGGTGCAGGCCTGCAGGCGCGCGCGCAGGGCCTGAACGTCGATGCCGTCGGCGGCGGGCGCGGAAGGGTTGGCGGGGGGCATCGCTTCTGTGGGCCTTGTCAAGGCGACCCGAGTCCGCGGTCGAGCAGGCCATCGACCACGCGGATGGTCCTGTCGCAGCGCGCAGGCAGATCGGGGTTGTGGGTCACGAACAGGACGGTCGTGCCCTGTTCGCGGTTGCGCCCGCGCAGCAGCGCGAACACGGTGTCGGCCGACTTCGTGTCCAGCTTGCCAGTCGGCTCGTCGGCCAGCAGCACCGCCGGCTGCATCACCAGGGCGCGCGCGACCGACACGCGCTGCTGCTGGCCGCCGCTCAGCGGGTCGACCATGCCGTCTTTCCAGTGGGGCCGCGCAGGCGCGTCAGCGCGTGCTGATCCAGTGTCGCCGTGTCCTGCCCGCAGGTCGACTTCAGTGCAAAGAGTTCGGCCTTGAGCAAACCGGCCAGCGCAATGGCGCTGTCAACCGCCCTGGAGAACAACTCCGAGCCATCGGTGGCGACAAGGATGCGTTGGTACATGACAGCGCTTCACATCGAAAAGTGTGAAGCCCAGCGTAGGTGGCACGCGGCCTCCCTGGATTGACGAAGCGCAAGTTCGCGCGTGGTCGGCACCCCCTGAGGATCGCGATCGTGCGTGCCGCCGGACACCTGATCGGGAGACTCCACGCCGGGGACGGAGCTTGCCGATACCCGCGCGGGCATCGATGGCAGCGCCAGGACCTGGACGCCTCGTGGCGCTGGCATCAGCGACGCGGCACGCAAGTCACGTAGAGACCCCGCGCGCCGACGAGTGCCACAGCGTCGTCGAACGGGCAAAGGCGCGACCCACACGAGGGATGCGCGAACCTACTTCTCGCGTCCCAAAGCGACACGGTAGGCCTCCAGCTTGGCCTCGTAAGCATCGGCTTCACCATAGTCGAGAAAGCGCCTGTAGCGCGCATGCGTGCCCAGGATCTTGCGGGCATGCTTGATCGGACAGAAATACTGCTCGGTGCGCGCCAGGATCTCCGCCATGTAGCCCATCAGGCCGTTGCCGTACTCGCAGTAGGTGCAGTGGAACTTCTCGATGAAGTTCAGGTAGCCGAGATGGTGCCGGTCGAACACCAGGTAGTCGGCCCGCCGGACCTTGGCGATGCCGTAGATCGGAAAGCAGGCCCACTGGTAAAAGCTCACGCACAGGTCGATCAGCACCAGCGGAACCACCATGCCGTAGATCAGCGGGCCGGTGATCAGGTTCTGCGGCCGGTTCGTCACCAGCCAGTGGAAGAAGCCCTTCTTCAACTTGCGATGGGCATCCTTCACGGAGCGCTCGAACTCCACCCGCTTGCCCTTGATCTGGAAGAACACGCGGCTTTCCTGCTCGTGTACTGCGGCCTTCAGGTCATCTTCGAGCGCTGCCATCTGCGCCAGGATCCGGCTGATTCGTTCGTTCATGGTTCGAGCATAGATCTTTCAGCCCGCAACCACGGTGCTGGGCTGGCTGCCGAAGCCGGCCAAACGGCCGATGGGGTCGACATGTTCTGCCGTGCGCTTGCACCCCCGCGCGTCACGGCCATGGCCGCCACCGCACCCTGCCCTGGTCTACCGCAGCCCGCGCCTGGACGGCGGCAGTCGCTGACACCGCCTGCGCAACATCGCACGGAGCACGGCGACAGGCGTTCACGCGGCGCAACCCGTGGCGGCTAGTCGACGGTCAACGCGTTGACCACGCTGCCAACACCAGGCGCCGACCAGGCAGCGCCTTGGGCGGCCTGGCGCTCGGCCCATGAATGCACCTTCCCGTGCAGGGTGACCTGCGTGCCGTTCACGCTGACCTCGATGCCCTTGGCTTCGCGCTCGGCCTGGCGGGCGAGCGCATCGCGGATCGACTTCTCCACGCTGACCATCGTGACGCGCGGCTTGACCGTCACGCCATTGGCCACGCCGAGCACGCCGATGAGATTGTGCACCGCGGAGTAGGCCATGCTGCGCTGGTACTCCCACTCGACCTGACCAGTCAGGGACACGCGGCCTTGCTCCACCTTCACATGCACCGCGTCCCTTGGAACCATGGTATTCCAGGCCAGTGCCTGCTGTGCCGCGGCGGCGATCTCCGCATCGGTGCGCACGCTGGAGCTGGGCAGCTTGACCGCGATCTCCATCGCCAATGCCTTGACACCACTCACGCGTTCGACCGCCTTTTCAGCGGCGTGCTTTTCACCGTACGACGCGAGATGGCCGGTCAGCGTCACCACGCCGTTCTTGACGATGACGCCCACATCGGTCTCGTTGACGTCCGGTGCCCACTTGAGTTCGGCCAGGATGTCGTCCTTCAGCTGCATGTCGGTTTTCATGATGGTTCCTTCGCTCCAATGGTCGTGCGGAACTGCCGCGGCGCGGCACATCGATTCCCGCACCAAAAAGTCTATGCAGGGGGCACTGCCCCGCATTTGCGCTGGAGCAAGGCAGCGATGCACCACGTCCCACCGAACACCCTCCGCCGCGCGCCCTGATGGCCATCGATGTTTCAGCCACGCGGAGCCGCAACCTGTTCACCTGCGGGCGCCGCGTCCACGGAGGATCGTCCCCCGTCATCAGAGCAAACCAGGCGGCCGTCGCTGCGCCGACAAGCGCATGCTTTGACGCGCCTCAACCGGTGAACGGACCCGGTGCCTATAGTGAATTTCGCGCGGTGAGACCACCGCCATCGAGGCCCCCCATTCAACCCAAGGAGCAGATGATGAGTGCATTGACAAGATTCAATCGGCTGGAAGACCTGATGGTCGAGCCCTTTCCCGACATGTTCCGGCGCTTCATGCGCCGGTCCGATTTGCCCGCGCTGCGCGACGCCAGCGACATCAAGGTCGACGTCAGCGAGACCGACGACAACTACACCGTCAAGGCGGAGATTGCGGGAGCGAAGAAGGAAGATGTCCGCGTTCAGATCGATGGCAACTACGTCGCCATCAGTGCCGAGGTCAAGGAAGAGAAGGAGAGCAAGGACAAGAACGAGCGCGTGCTGACCCGAGAGCGCTACTACGGCAGCATGGCGCGTGGGTTCACGCTGGCCTGCGAAGTCGACGACAAGACGTCGCAGGCGGTGTTCAAGGACGGTGTGCTGACACTGACGCTGCCCAAGCGCGCTCAGGCCAGGGGCTCGGCACTGCAGATCAGCTGACCGGGCAGGGAGCACATCATGCCCACGTTCAACAGGATCATGGTGCCGGTGGACGGCAGCGCGACATCCAGGACCGCCCTGGTCACGGCGCTCCAGCTGGCGCGCGACACCGGCGCCACCGTGCGTCTCGTGCACTGCCTGGATGAGATGGCTTTGCTGAGCGGGTACGAGTACAGCGGCACCTACCTCGCCCAGGGGCGAAGGGAAGCAGACCGCATCCTGACCGGCGCGCTGGACATCTGCCGCTCAGCCGGGGTCGACGCGGATACGCAACTCGTCGACCGACCCGGGCTGCGCCTGGGCGAGACCGTGGCGCAAGAGGCGGAGAAATGGCATGCCGATCTCATCGTCGTCGGCACGCACGGCCGCCGCGGCGTCGGCCGTGCCCTGCTCGGCAGCGGCGCGGAGCAGATCATCCGCATGTCCACGGTGCCCGTTCTCACCATCCGGGGCCGCGACAAGGACAAGGAAGACAAGTGACACGCGGGGGCATCCGCCGCTCCCGGACGGATGCCCCCGCGCGCTCACCGCAGTCTCTTGTTCAATGTTGCGTCGGGCGGCCGTCCGAACCCCATGTCGAAGTCCATGCGGCAGTGAGCCTGTCATACGTCTTCATGGCATCGCTCACCCAGGTCGGCTCGGCCGCCGCGTCCGCGCCTGACGGCGTACCTGCGCACGTCCTGTGGGCGTCAGGCCAGCCGCAGCCATTGGCGAGGCCGCTGCTGGCGCGCGCCTGGTCGAGCACGGAGCGCTGGTACTCCGACCAGGCCGCCAGTGTCGTTCCCTGGGCCGACAATGCGCTCGCACACACTGCCCATGCGAGCGCGGCCGGGGCCTGCAACCACTGTCTCTGGTCAGTGCTCGAAGCCAGCGTGCGCGCGGTGTCCAGCATGCCGCGCATCCAGTCGTGCACCATCTTCTCGTGCGCACGGCGCGTCTGATCAAGGCACAGCAACAGCTGGTGGTGCGCTTGCACGTCGGCATCCACTGCGGCCGCTGCCGCATCGTGGTTCACGCCCCCCGGCCCGGTGGCCGCCTGAGGATGGGATGGACTGGTGGTGGGTTGGGCCATGGCGTTCTCCTTGTGGTGCAGAAACTGTAGTGACCAGCACCTCGCCACGCCTTGACGCGGCGCAACCTTCAGGGCCGCCGCCTGAGCAGCGCGGGCACTTGGTCAGCCGGCAGCGCCTTGGCGAACAGCCAGCCCTGGTAGGCGCCGCAGCCATTGGCCCGCAGGAAGTCCAGCTGGGCCTGCGTCTCCACGCCCTCGGCGACGACATCCAACCCCAGGGTCGACGCCAGCCCCAGGATCGCTTTGACGAGGGTCGCCTCGGTGCCCGGTTCGCCGATGGGGCAGATGAACTCCCTGTCGATCTTCAAGCGGGTGACGGGCAGCTCGCGCAGGTAGGCCAGCGACGAGTGGCCGGTACCGAAGTCGTCCAGCGCCACCGCGACACCGAAGCCCTGCAAACGTTGCAGCAGTTGGCCGGTGCGTTTGGGGTGCGCCATGGCTTCGGACTCGGTGATCTCCAGCTCGAGCAGCTCCGGCTCCAGCCCCTGCCGCGTCAGCGTCGCCCGGATCTGGTCGGACAGGCCCTCGTCGCGGAACTGCCGCGCCGAGAGGTTGACTGCCACGCGCAGCGGTGTTCCGGCGTCGCGCCAGGCGACGGCCTGACGGCATGCCGTCTCGATCACCCAGTCGCCGATCTGCACGATGAGATCCGTGCTCTCGGCAATGGGGATGAAGTCGGCCGGATGCTGTTCGCCCAGGTCCGGATCGGTCCAGCGCAGCAAGGCTTCCACACCCGACACGGCCCCAGTGGACACGCTCACCTGCGGCTGGTAGTGCAGGTGCAGGCCATCGTTCTCCAGCGCAAGCGTCAAGCGCTCGCGCACCAGCGCACGACGCGCGATCTGCTCGGCCATGCTGGCCGAGTAGACCGTGCACTGCCCGCGCCCCAATGCCTTGGCACGGTACATGGCCATGTCGGCGTAGCGCATCAGCGTCTCGGCATCCTGCGCGTCGTCCGGACAGTACGCAATGCCGATGCTGCCGCCGAGCGCGACGTCGTGTCCTTGCACCACGCAAGGCAAGGCGAGCGCATCCACGATCTTCTCCGCCACCACCACCGCATCGCCCGAGGTCTCGACATCGCGCAACAGCACGACGAACTCATCTCCCCCGATGCGCGCGGTGAGGTCACCCGTGCGCACGGACGCAGTGATGCGCCGTGCGGCCTCGATCAACACAAGGTCGCCGACCGCATGGCCGTGGCGGTCATTGGCCGACTTGAAGTCGTCGAGGTCCAGCAGGAGCAGGGCCAGCTTGCCAGCTTGTCGCTCCGTTTGCCGCAACGCCTGTGCGAGGTGCTGGTTGAACAGCCATCGGTTGGCCAGCCCGGTCAGCGCGTCCCGGGTGGCGTGGAACTGCATCTGCCGCTCCAGCTCCTTGATACCGGAGATGTCACGCACGAACACCACGGTGACCGTCGCACCATCCCGCTGGAACTGGCCGAGTGCAATGTCCACGGGAATCGCACGGCCGCTCTTGTGCAACAGCGACAGGTTCTCGACCAGGCCCATGGGTCGCGGCCGGGGATTCTGGTCATAGTGCCGCACGTTCTTGCGATGGCGCTCTCGCACCGCCGGCGGCAGAAAAATTTCCACTGACTGCCCCAGCAGCTCCGCGCTCGCGTAGCCGCAGATCGCCTCCATGGCCGGGTTGGCCAGCAGGATGCGGTCGGTGTCGTCCACCAGAACGATGCCGTCCGGTGCCGAGGAGATGACAGCCTGGGCCAACGCTTCAGGTTGCGAGATGAAGGGCGTCATGTGGTCACGTACCTTCTCCGCGCATCTCCCAGCGACGTTCGAACGTCTGCTGCAGCGATCATGCGCGCCGCCATGGCGTGGCGCGCATGATCCAGCTCCGGGAGCGCGGCCGGTCTGGCGTCGGCTGGTGGCAGGGCAGGTGTGGTCATGTGCTCGTGGGACGCAGTGGTGCCGCCACGCGGGAAGGATAGGAACACGCACGGCGCAGCCCTTGCGCCATGTCAAGGCAAGGACGGCCCACGCCGATGACAGTGGTGCACCGCACTGACCCCAGATTCGGCGGTTGACCGCTCACAGCCCGTTGGAAGCACCTGCCGGCACCGCGCTCGCCGCACGATGCAGGCGCGCTGCGGCAACACCCGGGGGCAGATCACCGGGCGCTCGCGCGGGGCGACGTGGTCGCCTGCTCCTTGCGGACCGGGGCGCCGGCAACGCTCCATGGCGGTTTGGCATCGCGCCTGCTGTCCACCACCACCAGGTAGATGCCTGCATCTTCGACCGGCTCGCGCTGCGGATCGAGCACCCAGAACGGGCGGCCGGCCTGCAGTTCGCGTTCGTACTCCGCGTCCAGCACGCCGAAGTGGTCCAGCAAGCGGTTGAGCGTGGCCGGAATCCGGATGCAGCCCTTGGACTGCACGCTGCCGAGACGCTGCTCCAACAGATCCGGATCGGTCGCATGGACCTGCAGCCGCATCTGGATCGCGCGACCGTCGCCCCAGCCCTTGGGCGCCGTCTGCCAGCCGAAATCGAACACGCGCATCCCCTTGGCTCCGTAGCCTCGGATGCCGTTCTGGTTGCGCGTTCCCTCGGCGCGGAAGTCCGGATTGGCAGGCATGTGCGGATACACACCCCGTGGGGTCTGGAAATGGTCGAACGTCCCCGGCCGGCCGGTGGAGACGGGTGAGGCACCCGCCAGCAGATAGTCACCGCCCGCGGAACGCCAGAGCAAAAGGCCTGCCTGGACATGGGCATTGCGGTCGACCAGGAAGAGCCACTGGGCAGCCGAAATGGAGGCACCTGCCTGCCGCAACGCGGCTTCAGCGAGAGCCGCGTACTCCGGCAAAACCTCCGCCGGCACCAGCAGGCGCCGGTCCACCATCTGTGCGTACGCGGCGGCCATCGCGGCAGGCTGACGGTCCGCCGCCTGCGCCGCACCCACCAGACATGTCCCCGCAGACGCGAGCAGTGCCGTGCATAGCAAGATGGAAGGCCTGAGCAACATGGTGCGACGTCCGGTCAAGGTTTTGATCGTAGGCGCAAGCGGGCGCGAACCCTTGACACCGATCAATGCCGGGGCGATCTGCGTCACGCTGACGCTTTCGCTTCAACGCGCTGCACGCCCGAGCGCTTCGACCGCTTTGAACCGCCCCGGAATTCGCGGAGGCCCGTTGGCTTGAGTCAGGCCGACATGGCCTGCTGCTCAAGAGTTCGATAGTAGTTGGCCTCGAACTCGGCCGGTGGCACGTACCCGATGGGTTCGAGCAGGCGCTGGTGGTTGAACCAGGCCACCCATTGCAGCGTCGCCAGCTCTACCGATTCCTTGGTCTTCCACGCACTGCGCCGATGGATGACTTCGGCCTTGTACAGCCCATTGATGGTCTCGGCCAGCGCGTTGTCGTAGGAGTCGCCCTTGCTGCCCACGGAGGGCTCGATGCCGGCCTCGGCAAGCCGTTCGGTGTAGCGGATGCTGACGTACTGCGATCCGCGGTCGGAGTGGCACACAAGGGCATCTTCGCGCTGCGGACGACGGTCGTACAGCGCCTGCTCCAGTGCGCCCAACACGAAGTCCGTCCGCATGGAGCTGCTCGTGCGCCAGCCCACGATGCGCCGCGCAAACACGTCCACGACGAAGGCCACGTACAGCCAGCCTTGCCAGGTGGACACGTACGTGAAGTCCGACACCCAAAGCTGGTTGGGCCGCTGCGCGTTGAACTGGCGATTGACCCGGTCCAGCGGGCAAGGCGCTTTGGCGTCGCTGATCGTGGTGCGTGCGGCCTTGCCACGCATCACGCCGCGCAGACCCATGTGGCGCATGAGTCGTTCCACGGTGCAGCGGGCCACCGTGACGCCCTCGCGCTGCAACTGGTGCCAGACCTTGTCGGCGCCGTAGACCCGCAGGTTCGATTGCCACACGCGCTCGATCTGCGGCATCAGCACCGCATCGCGTTTCGCGCGGGCGCACAGCAGCTCGGGGTGGCGCTGGCGGGCCGCATGGCGCCGGTACGCCGACGGGGCGACCTGCAGTGCCCTGCAGATCGGCTCGACCCCGTGCGCGGCGCGATGCGCGTCGATGAACGCCTTCACGACTTCAGCCGGCGGTCGAGCTCCGCCTGGGCGAAAAACGCGCTGGCCAGCTTCAGGATCTCGTTGGCCTTGCGCAGCTCGCGGTTCTCCCTTTCAAGCTCCTTCATGCGCTGCGTCTGCGTCGTGGTCACGCCCTCGCGCTGGCCCGTGTCACGCTCTTGTTGGCGCACCCAGTTCAGCAGCGTCTGCGGCGTGCTGCCGATCTTGCCGGCAATCGACACCACCGCCGCCCACTGCGACTCGTACTCACCGCGGTGCTCGAACACCATGCGCACGGCGCGCTCGCGTACCTCGGGCGAAAACTTCACTGACTTCCTCATGGCTCCATCCTCTCAAAAGTTGGAGCCTCCTCAAAATACGGGGCGGTTCACTTCGCGTACGCGCTGTCGTCGCCTGTCGGACAAGTCTTCGACCGAACCCACCACGGTGGAGCCAACGGGTTGCAATGGCCGTGCGCACCATGTGCCCGCCTTGCTCTGCGTCATCTTTGTATGCATCGGCCTGCATATGGCACAGATGGTGTCGACTCGCGTCGGGATGGCCTTGCAGGACCAGGATCTTGCGTGGCATCGGTGTGGAGGGCATGAGCAACTGGGCAAAGAAGAGCCGCCATGCTCCCGCAGCCGGTCGCCGGCCAAGCTGGCGACACGTCAAGCTGTGGCCGAGCGGCTTGCGCGCGTCTGCTGTGCCCGTCGCACATTCCCTCGCATATGCGGTGTCCCTCGCACATGCGGCTACCGCTGACTACACTGCGCGTGCACAAGCATTGGAGCCCTCTTGACCACCGCTGCCCACCTTGCCGTCCTCGACGATGAAGTCGAGATCACGGCATTGCTTGCCCATTACCTGCAAGGCCACGGCTTTCGTGTCTCGCAGGTCCATGATGGCGCCGCGCTAATGGCGCTGATGGCGGCGGACCCACCGGAACTCGTGCTGCTGGACCTGGGCCTGCCTGGCGAGGACGGTTTTTCCATCGCGCGCCAGCTGCGCGTGCATTGGCACGGTGGCCTCGTCATCGTCACCGGTCGTGGCGACGCCGTCGACAAGGTGGTCGGCCTGGAGGTGGGCGCCGACGACTATGTGACCAAGCCGTTCGACCTGCGCGAACTCGTCGCGCGGGCCAAGGCCGTGCTGCGCAGGGTGAAGACGGTGCCCGAGGGCCAGGGAGTGCCGTCCCGGTCCGCACCGTTGGCCGACGGCGCGCCGGCCGATGTGCTGGCGTTCGCCGGTTGGCGCCTGAACACCGCCAGCCGCGACCTGGTTGACCCGCAAGGCCGCGAGGTGCCGCTGACGACCGGGGAGTTCGAGCTGCTGCACGCCTTCGCACGGCACCCTGGCCGCGTGCTGTCGCGCGACTTCCTGCTGGCACAGACCCGCGGCCGCGAGGCCGGCCCGTTCGACCGCACGGTGGACGTGCAGGTCGGCCGCCTGCGCAAGAAACTGGAAGTGGATCCGGAACGGCCGCAGATCATCAAGTCGGTCCGCGGCGCGGGCTACCTGTTCGTGCCAACCGTGACCGCGGGCTGAATGCCGCCGTGCAGCCGTCCGCGCCCCCACCCGCCCTCGCGTTACCCGCGGACATCGACGAACGCAGCGTCTTTCGCTCGCTGTTCTCCGCCTATCCGGACGCCCTGCTGGTGGTGGAGTACGCCGGCCGCATCGCCATGGCCAATCCGGCGGCCGCGTCCCTGCTGGGGTTCTCATGCGACGAGCTGGTGGGCATGAATGTCGATGCGCTGGTGCCCGACAGCATTCGCCCGCACCATGCGGCCTACCGGCAAGGCTATGCGCAGGCGCCGCGGGCACGCCCGATGGGCACGCAGATGGCGCTGGTGGCCAAGCACAAGGATGGCAGCGAGGTCATGGTGGAGATCGCGCTGAGCCCGCTGCAGGACCATGGCCTGCCGCTTGTGGTGGCAGCGATCCGCGGGATCGGCGCCTATCCGCGCGTGCAGCAAGCCTTGCAGCGCGCTCGCTACAGCGAGTACCTCGCCAGGTTCGGGCGCCAGGCGGTGGATGCGCGCGAGGCCCGCGTGCTATTGGACATCGCGCCCGCCATCGCGGCGGAGGCGCTGCAGGTGCCGCTGTCGATGGTGGTGCTGCTGGACGCGGACCGGCAGGCGTTCCGCGTGGCGGGCGGGGTGGGCCTGGTGCCGGGCGAAGAGATCGGCGCGCGCATCGGCGCACAGCCCGACACCTCACCCGGCTACCTGTTGCGGCAGGGCGCGCCGATCACGGTCGAGGACTACCGCACGGAGACGCGCTTTCACGTTCCCCCAACGTACCTGGCGGCAGGACTGACCAGCGCGCTCGCCGTGCCCCTGTACGACCGCGGGCGCGTCATCGGCACTCTGGCGGTGCGCTCACGCGAGGCCAAGCGCTTCGGCGACGAGGAACAGCGCTTTCTCGGGGCGCTGTCCAGCCTGCTGTCGACCTGCCTGCAGCGCGCGCAGTCCGAGGAAGCACTCAACCACGCGCAGCGGCTGGAGAGCGTGGGACAGTTGACAGGCGGTATTGCGCACGATTTCAACAACCTGCTCACGGTGATCCAGGGCAACCTCCAGGTGCTGGAGGAGTTGCCTGCGCTGCAACGCGACCCTGTCGCTCCGCAGATGCTGGCCGCCGCCACACGTGCCAGCCGCCGCGCCGCGGAACTGACGGGCAAGCTGCTGGCGTTCTCGCGCCGACAGGTGCTGCAGCCCATCGCGGTGGATCCTGCCGCCTTGCTGCAATCGCTGGTCGACATGCTGCGCCGTACGGTGGACCAGCGCATCCGCATTGCGCTGACAACGCCGGCCGAGTGCCCCATGGTGCTGGCCGACGCCGGCCAGTTGGAATCCGCACTGCTGAACATCGCGATCAACGCGCGCGATGCCATGCCCCAGGGCGGAACCCTGACCTTCGGCGCCGAGGCCTGCCGCACGCTGCCGTCCTCGGTACGGCTCGGCCTGGAAGACCCGAGCGCCGAGGCGGAACACTTCGTGGTGTTCACCGTGTGCGACACCGGCACGGGCATGCCGGAGCAGGTGCTGGAGCGGGCGTTCGAGCCGTTCTTCACCACCAAGGAGACCGGCCGCGGGACCGGCCTTGGCCTCAGCACGGTGTACGGCTTCGCCAAGCAATCACGCGGTGCGGTCGCCATCGACAGCGCGCCCCATGCGGGCACGACGGTCACGCTGTATCTGCCGCGCCCGTGGCAGGGTGACGTGCGGGCCGCCAACGACGCAGCCGAAGGCGCCACGCTTCCTCCAGGGCTCCGGGTGCTCGTGGTCGAGGACGACCCCGAGGTTCGCCAGGTGGTGCAGAACGCTCTTCAGGCGATGGCGTGCACCACCACGCTGGCGGCAAGCGGCGAGCAGGCGCTGCAGGCACTGCAGGCCGGCGCGGGCTTCGATCTGCTGTTGAGCGACATTGCGCTCGGCTCCGGCATGCGCGGCACCGAACTGGCGTGGCAGGCGCAGCAGCTGCGCGCGGACCTGCCCGTGCTGCTGATGTCCGGCTTCTCCACCGAGTTGATCGAGGCCGACAGGGAAATCGCCGCCGCGTGGAAGGTGCTGCCCAAGCCGTTCTCGCGCCAGGAGCTGGCGCGCGCCGTGGCACGTGCACTGGCAACGCGCAGCGCAGGGTCCGGCTAGGCGGACGGCGCCGTCACAGGGCGGCGCAGCGCTGCAGGAAATGGGTGAGCGCCTGCGGATCGGCGATCCGCACGTCGCGCCGCCCCTTTTCCACGAAGTCGATGATCTTCTCGCGCGCCAGCCGGGACAGCGCACGGCTGACGGTCTCCAGCGCCATGCCCAGGTAGTTGCCGATCTCGGCGCGCGTCATGCGCAGCGTGATGGCATCGGTGCGCTGGCCCCGCAGGGCCATCGACGCACCCCACTGCAGCAGGAAATCGGCCACGCGGGCCTCGGCCGACAAGGTGCAGACCGACATCAGCGAGCCCCGGTCGTGGGCGATCTCGCGGCCCATGGCTTCGTGCAGCAGCTTGAGCAGCGCAGGTGCCGCGGCACAGGCCGCCAGCAGCGCGTCGTAGCCGATGGCCCACACCTCGCCGGTGTCCATCGCGACGGCATCGCAGCCATGGCACCCCTCGGCGATCCCGTCGAACCCCATCCAGTCGCCCCGGAACTTCAGGCCCACCACCTGCTCGCGCCCATCGGCACTCAGGTTCACGATCTTCACGAAACCCGAGTTCAGGATGTACAGGCTCTCGAAGGGCTGGCCCGCCTGGTAGATGCTGTCGCCGGCATGCACCAAACGGCGCTGCGGTACAAGGGCGGACGTCAGCAGTTCCAGGGTCTGGGCGATCTGGCGGCCGAAAGCCGCACTGTCGTCACGTTGCGGGCGGACCGCAACCGCATTGCCGGCGCAGGCCATGGGGGGCAATTCATGGGAGGTGTCGGCGGCTTGCAGCATGGGGGTTCTCTCCTGGCAGGCAAAGTCAATGGCTGGCAGGGACATGCTAGGGACCGGCGCGCAAGGCGGTGGCAACGCTCGGTGCGGTTGCGTAACGCTGCGTGAACGGCGCGTGTCAATCCGCTCACCTGTGCGCCACCTTGCCGGCGTTTGATGGGGAGCAAACGGCGGCCCGCGCGTGGCTTCTAAGCTGTGGCACGCAAATCGACGCGCGACAGCCAGACGCCACCATGCCCTCTCTCCCCAAGCCGCCTGCGGCGAAGCATCACCTGAGCCCGAAGCCTCCCGATCTCGGTGCCGTGCTCTCCTGTGCGCGGAGCCTCGGACATGCACCGGCGTCCGGCGCACAGCGCCCCCCTCTGAAAGGCCGCAACCTGGGCGTGCTGTGCGGCAACGGGCAAGGGGCACACGTCGAGGCGTTTCAACAGGCCGCCACCGAACTCGGCGCCCGTGCGGCTGTTCTGGCCGCCAGCCAGACCTTGGGCAGCACGCCGCAGACGACCGAGGAAGCCGCGAGGTTGCTCAGCCGCTTGTACGACGCCGTCACCTGCGATGGCGTGCCCGACCAGGTCGTGGACGCGCTGGCGCGAACGGCCACCATCCCGGTCACCAACGGGTACATCGCGGCGGCGGCGCAGGCGGCCACGCTGGCAGCACGGCTGGATGGTGCCGACGCGCCGCAGCACAGGCACCGCCGCATTCTGCAGGCCCTCGTCCTGCAAAGCATGTGCTAGGCGCCGGCCCATGCTGCCGCCGTCGGCCGGTGGGTGTTGCTGGCAGCCAGTGCCATCTCTGGTCCTGGACGCCGCCCAGGAGCACCGGGTAGGCCCGATGACAACCGAAACCCAGCGCCGGCAGGCCCCAGGCATGGCAGACCATAGCGCTGATGCGCCACCTCGGCCTCCACGTTGCGGTGGACCGGCGCGCGGCCATCGGCCACGTGCTGCCTGAGGCCGCGACACCGGCCGCCCCACGCCCCATGGCACGACACGACGCGACAGGCGGCATGGCGGGGCTGCTGGCCACCATGTTCCGGCAGGGCTTCAGCCGCTTCCTGCGCCGCCGGCGCGCGCTGCGGCATTTCGGCCGCCGGCCGCTGCTGGGCGCGCTGGCACGCGGCCAGGCTCCTGCGGCCTCGGCTCCGCTCGCGACCGCGCTGCTGCGCGATGCCGCCGAGCCGCCCGCCGATGCGCTGCGGCGGCTGGGCTCCGGCCCGCAGGGTCTGCCCCCCGCCGAAGCAGCGCAACGCCTGGCGCGCGACGGCCCCAACGAGGTCGACCACGAGAAGCCCCTGCCCGACTGGCTGCGGCTGTGGCACTGCTACACCAACCCCTTCAACCTGCTGCTGACGGCGCTGGCCGCGCTGTCCTGGCTGAGCGCGGACGCGCGCGCCACGGTGGTCATCGCGCTGATGGTGGGCCTGAGCACGCTGCTGCGCTTCGTGCAGGAGGGCCGCGCGCACCGCTGCGCCGAGGGGCTGCGCGCGCTGGTGGGCAACACCGCCACCGTGCTGCGGCCGGCGCCCGCCGCGCCCGATCCGCCGCTGCACCAGGAGGTCCCTGTGCGCGAGTTGGTGGCGGGCGATGTGGTGGCGCTGTCGGCGGGCGACATGGTGCCGGCCGATGGCCGGGTGCTGGCCGCGCGCGACCTGTTCGTGGCGCAATCGGCCATGACGGGCGAGTCCGCCCCCGTCGAGAAGTTCGCCGACGCGCCAGGTCCCGGGGCTGGCCCCCTGGAGGCGCGCAACCTGGTCTTCATGGGCACCAGCGTGGTCTCGGGCACCGCCACGGTGCTGGTGCTGACCACCGGACCGCGCACCTACTTCGGCCACCTGGCCGCTCGCGCGCAGGCGCAGGAGACGGCGCCCAATGCGTTCCAGGCCGGCGTCAACAGCGTGAGCTGGCTGCTGATCCGATTCGCCGCGGTGATGGTGCCCATCGTTTTCATGCTCAACGGCTGGACCAAGGGCGACTGGCTGCAAGCCTTCCTGTTCGCGGTGTCCGTGGCAGTGGGGCTGACGCCCGAGATGCTGCCGATGATCGTCACCTCCACACTGGCCAAGGGCGCAGTGCTGCTGTCGCGCCGCAAGGTGGTGGTCAAGCGGCTGGACGCGATCCAGAACTTCGGCGCGATGGATGTGCTGTGTACCGACAAGACCGGCACGCTGACGCAGGACAAGATCGCGGTGGCGCGCAAGACCGACGCCTTCGGCGCGGCGTCGGTCGAGGTACTGAACTTCGCCTTCCTGAACAGCTACTACCAGACCGGCCTGAAGAATCTGCTGGACCACGCCGTTCTCGACCACGTGGAGCTGGCGCAGGAACTGCGCCTGAAGGAGGCCTACCGCAAGATCGACGAGATCCCCTTCGACTTCGTGCGCCGTCGCATGTCGGTGGTCGTGTCCGAGACCGATGCGCAGGGCGAGCACCACGAGCTGGTCTGCAAGGGCGCGCTGGAGGAGGTGCTGGCCGTCTGCACGCAGGTGCGCAGCGCCGCTGGCGTGGACACGCCGCTGGATGCCGCGGCGCTGGCCCGCGTGCAAGCCTACACGCAGGAGCTGGGCGCCGAGGGCCTGCGCGTGGTGGCCGTGGCGATGAAGGAACTGCCCCCCGCGCAGTCCACCTACGCCGTGGCCGACGAGGCCGGCCTCACGCTGGTGGGTGTGATCGCCTTCGTGGATCCGCCCAAGGAGTCGTCCGCCCCCGCGCTGCGCGCGCTGGCCACGCACGGCATCCGCGTGAAGGTGCTGAGCGGCGACAACGCGGCCGTCACAGCCCATGTCTGCGCCCAGGTCGGCCTGCCGGCCACGCCGCTGCTGCTGGGTGCACAGGTGGAGGCCATGGACGACGCGGCGCTGCAGGCCGCGGTCGAGACGCACAACGTGTTCGCCAAGCTCGCGCCGCTGCACAAGGAGCGCATCGTGCGCGCACTGCGCACGCGCGGCCACGTGGTGGGCTTCATGGGCGACGGCATCAACGACGCGCCGGCCCTGCGCGCGGCAGACATCGGCATCTCGGTGGACACCGCGGTGGACATCGCCAAGGAGGCGGCCGACATCATCCTGCTGGAAAAGAGCCTGCTGGTGCTGGACCAGGGCGTGATCGAGGGCCGCACCACCTTCTGCAACATGCTCAAGTACATCCGCATGACGGCCAGTTCGAACTTCGGCAACGTGCTGTCGGTACTGGTGGCCAGCGCCTTCCTGCCCTTTCTGCCGATGCTGCCGATCCAGTTGCTGGTGCAGAACCTGCTGTACGACGTGTCGCAGACCGGCATCCCTTTCGACCGGGTCGATGCCGAGCAGGTGGCGAAGCCGCTGCAGTGGCACCCGTCCGACATTGGCCGCTTCATGCTGTGCTTCGGGCCCCTGTCCTCGCTGTTCGACCTGGCCACCTTCGCCGTGATGTGGTGGGTGTTCGCAGCCGACAGCGTGGCGCGCCAGGGCCTGTTCCAGACCGGCTGGTTCGTGCTGGGCATGCTGACGCAGACGCTGGTGGTCCACCTGATCCGCACGCCGCGCCTGCCCTTCGTGCAGAGCCGGGCCGCGCCGGCGCTGCTGGCCACCACGGGCGCCATCGCACTGGTGGCAGTGTGGCTGCCCATGGGGCCGCTTGCGCCCTACTTCAAGCTGCAGGCATTGCCGCTGGCGTACTTCGGCTGGCTGGTGGCCATCCTCGCGGGCTACTTCGGGCTGACGACGCTTGTGAAGCGCTGGTACGTGCGGCGCTTCGGCTGGCAGTGAAGCGGCTGGTACGGCCCGGTACGCTACCGAACAGACCACGGCACGCGGTGCGCGGTGCGCGTAGAAACTCATGCATCCATCGTGGGTCAGGAGCCGGTGGAAATCAACACCGATTGCTTCGGATGCCGTCGTTCAGCATCGTGCTTTGTGTCTGAGCGGCATGCACTTCATGGCGGTTCGATCTGCTGCACCGGAAAGCCCGCCCGCCAGCACCGCTGCTCTCCGGACCCGAGCGCCACGTTCTCAGAAGACCTGCAGCAGCCGCACGTTGATGCGGGCGTTTTCCTTGAAGCCGTTTTCCACCTGCAGGTCGCGGCCGAACGCCACCAGCAGCTGCGTGGTCGGCTCGATGAACCAGCTGCCGCCGATGCTGGCCTTGCGCTGGCGCGATGCGTCGTTGCGGTTCACGCCGTCGACCCGGGTTTCACCGCCCCGTGTCTGCGACAGGCCGACGAAGATGTTGGCGCCCGGCGTGAACTGGTAGCGCAGGAAGGCCTGGCCCTGGTAGAGCGGCTTTTGCCTCAGGGTGGCGCCAGTGCCGCCATGGTTGTCGCTCTTGCCGTGGAACATGACGTCCGCGGTCAGGTCGACGAACCACTTGTCGGTCAGTCCCTTGACGAAGCCGGTCTGCAGGTCGAATTTCCAGCGGTTTTCGCCCAGGTTGAGCGCGCGGTTGCGGTCATGGCTGCCGGTGGGCAGGTAGAGGTACGGCGCGATGCCCAGGTAGGTGCGGGATGCGGCATCGTTGATCGGCCAGAACGGCGCGGCCAGGATGATGTCGCCCACGCCGCTGGTCCGGCCCAGCGTCGCCGTGTCGCGTCCCGCATCGAGCCGGCCGAACGGGACCAGGACCTGGGGGGCGAACGCCAGTCCACCGATCCGCGTGTAGTGCACCAGCCTGGCGATGCCGACGTCCGAGACGAGCCGTGGATCGGCCACGGCCTGCCGGCCCTGTGCATGGAGGCGGTCGCGTACGGCGTGCTGGTAGTAGAGCAGTCCCACCGTGGTTCCGTCGGGCGCGGGAACAAAGTCGCCGACGTCCACGTCGATGGCCTGTGCGGCCATGGGCGCCATCGCGGCCAGCAGCAGGGCTGCCAGGGGCGGTGCTCTGCGCTTCGAACGCGCGCGCGCCTGCAGCCGGGCCTGTGGCGGCTGCCGCGCCGGGGCGCGCTCCATGGAAAGTGTGTCTGTCGTCATGGCATTTCTCTCGGGTTGAACATGCGTGGTCAGCCCGTACGCCCTATCCGCGCGCCTCCGCCGAGGCCATCGCGTCGTACTCCCCGGAGCGCAGCAGCGTATGAAGCTGGCGGCGGCGCACACCCATGTTGCCGCCGTCGTACAGCGGGAAGCACAGGGCGTCCTGCATCAGACCGGCCAGCGGATAGAGGTCGGTGTAGGCGTCGACTCCAACGACGCGCATCGCGTCATAGACCACCTGGACGCACAACTCCGAGCAATAGGTCTTGGTGATGATCGCCAGCTCGCGGCTGCGGCCTTCGGTCAGGTCGAGCTGGTGGCAGGACTTCCAGGTCAGGTAGCGCGCGGCCTCGATGCGCATCTTGATGTCGGCCAGCATGAAGCCGACGTTCTGGTGCTCGATCACGGGCACCGTGCCGGAGCGCTTGTCGCTGTGGGCAAACTTCAGCGCGATGTCGAAGGCGGTGCGCATCACGCCCACGCAGGCCGCGCCGATCAGCGCCGCAGTCCATGAGAAGGCACCTTCCAGCATGGCGATGCCATCGCCGGGCTTGCCGACGATGTTCGTGGCGGGAACGCGCACGTTGTTGAAGTGAATGCGTGGCGAGATCGTCGCGCGGTGCCCCATGGTGTCGAGGAGACCGACGATCTCGATGCCCGGCGCGGTGCCCGGCACCATGATCACCGCCAGCGACTGCTGGGGCGGCAACGCCGGATCGGTACGGCAGATGACGCTGTACAGGTGCGCACCCTTGCCATCCCAGCCGGTGCCGTTGGTGGTGTAGTGCTTGGCGCCGTTGATCACCCATTCGTCGCCGTCGAGGCGGGCAAAGGTTTGCACGCCCACGGCGGGATCGGTGCTGTCGTAGTTGGCGCCACCGGTGACCTCGGTGAAGGCCAGCGCCGCCAGACGCGAGCCATCCTCGGTGAAGTCCGGCAGGAAGCGCCGCTTCTGCTCCTGCGTTCCATGGTGCACGACCGCATGCAGGCCCAGGCCTGTGCCCAGCAAGGCCGAAGGCACGTTGACGTCAGCGGCGGTGAGCTCCTCCGCGGCCAGGGCGAAGTCCAATGTGCTCAGCGCGGTACCGCCGAACGCTTCCGGCAGCAAGGCCTTGATGAAGCCGGCACCGACCATGGCCTGGTAGAACGGCCGCGTGGCGTAGAAGCGCTCGTCCGGCTTCGCGATCGGCGCGATGGTGGGAGCGACCTTGCGCAGCACGTCGGCAGCGAATGCGCGTGCGCCTGCTTGCAGGGTTTTCTGGGGTTCGGAGAGCTGGAAGTCGATGGGCATGGGGCAAACAAGCTTTCTTGCAGGTGGATGGAAACAAGCGAGTCCATCGTAGGCAGCGTGCTTCGGCCGGTCTCGCCGGGCCGTGCAAGGCCGTTTGTCCAATTGCGCAAGCGCGGCGGCCGCGTGCAGCGACGGCGTTCTGGCTCGAACTTTGCGTGGCCCGGGCCTTGGACCACGCGCGAGCACTCTGTGCCCGTGTTTGTGCGGATTGCGGTGCATGCCATGGCATCGGCATATTGCGGCGCGCGCCGCGCGGTCCCCACATCGGGGCAGTCCAGCGTGCCGGGCCGTGACAACGCGCGCTGCCCTTTGGTGAGTTGTCTTTTCGTGCAATGCCGACTTGACGACTTGTGCAGACAGGAGAGACCCCATGGAAAGCTCCGGCAGTCGCATCCGCGGGCGCACGGACCACCCGGCCCTGTGCCTCGATGCGGACCGATGCGAGATGCAGACCTGGACGACGCAATCCTGTGCGCAGGAACAGCGCTTCAGCTACTGGCGCGAGGTCCTGTGCCAGGCCTTCGTCTCGCTCGACCCCGTTCTCGCCGACAGGCAGGCGGCCGTCGATTTCGTGGGAGAGGTGGGTTCTCGCCCGCTGTCCATGAGCATGCAGACGCGCGTCTTCTCGCGCGCGCAGCTCGTGCAGCGCCGCGGCGAGGAGATCCGTCGCAACCCGGTCGAGTTCTGCTTCGCCAACTTCCAGCTCGAGGGCTCGTGCGTGGTGCGCCAGGATGGCCAGGAGACGCTGGTGTCGCCCGGCGACTTCTCCATCGTGGACAGCACGCGGCCCTACTTCCTCGACTTCCGTGACGACTGGCGGGTGCTGTCGTTCCGGATTCCCAGGGAACAACTGGTGTCGCGGCTGGCAGCGCCCTACAAGTCAACCGCACGCCGTGTGGACGGCAGCACGGGCACGGGCCTGGTGGCATCGCGCTTTGCCCGCTCGCTCGAGCAGGTGGATGCGAGCGTGGGCAATGCCGCGCAGGACGGGCTCAGCGCCGCGCTCAACAGCATCATCGCCGTGGCGCTCGGGGCGACGCTGCAGGCGCAGGAGCGGGACCGGCTCCCGGTGCGCGATGCCTTCCGCCTGGCGGTCGAGACCTACATCCGCGACCACCTGGCCGAGCCCCGCCTCGGGCCGGACATGCTGGCCTCGCGCTTCAAGGTCTCGCGCCGCACCTTGTATGGCCTGTTCGAGGAGGCGCCGCTGTCCGTCGGCGGCTTGATCCGGGAGCTGCGCCTGCAATGCAGCGCACGCGACTTGCGCAATCCCTCCCATCCCGGTGTACTGGCCGTGGCCTTGCGCTGGGGATTCAGCGATGCCTCCCACTTTTCCCGGCTGTTCAAGCGGCGCTTCGGTGCCTGCCCGCGCGAATTCGCGGCCAGCGCGCAGGAGGCAAGCGTCGACCCGACGGCGGGCGGCACAGGAGCAGACCCCACGCTTGCCCGTGCCCAGGTGCAAGCGATGGCCAAGGATCACGTCTCCCGCGGCGGTCCTGCGCTGCCGGCCCCCCGGGGTGCGCGGCTATGACTGCTCCCATTCGCGCAGACGCCGGTACAGCAGTCCGCGCGATACCCCCAGCAGGCGCGCCGCGCGGGAGATGTTGCCCTGGCATTGGGCCAGGGCCTGCTCGATCGCGCCGCGGCTGACGGCCGCCAGAGACGGCGGCCCGGCGACCGACCCATCGTCCTGCTCCGCAGGGACGGGCCCGGATTCGGGCTCTGGCGACGCATCGGTCTGCGCCCGCAGCGTGGGCGCATCCCGCTCGTCCAGGTGCGCCTGCACCCACAGCGTCAATCCGCAAGGCAGGCGGTGCGGCCGTGTCTGCCCGTGGTGGGCCAGCTCCAGCAGGCTGCGCAGGTCCAGGCCGAACACCTCCTCTGCCGCCAGCCCCTCGTCCGGCCAGCGCGCGCGATCGAGCAGTTGGGAGCCGACGCCGTTGAACCAGCGCAGACGGCCTGCGCCATCGACGGCGGCCAGCCCCTCCAGCGGCGTGTGGAACATGCTGCGGCTGGCCTGGAACCGCAGCAGCAGGTGCATGTGCGCAGTGCCCACCAGCAACCGGTTCTCGATGCTGGTCGCGTACATGTGCGCCATGGCGCTGGCATCGAAGCGGAAAGGCCCGGCCTCGCTGCTCAGGTCCAGCATGGCCACGGTGCGGCCTCTGGCGTCGCGCACGGGTGCGGCGGCGCAGTGCAGCGAGGCCATGCAGCGGAAGAAATGCTCGCCGCCGCGCACATGGCAGACCTCGCCCGTGCGTGTGGTCACGGCGGGTGCGCCCGTGCCGACGGCGTCCTCTGCGATGTTCACACCCACCCGCGCTGCCGACAGCAGCAGTGGGCCGTCGCCCGCCGTGGGGCGCGACGTCATCAGCACGATGCCCTTGCTGCAGGTGAGCATGGCCCGCGCCTGGCTGCCGGCGATCACGGTCTCCAGTTCGGCGAGCGGGTCCTGGGCGGCCTCGATCAGCGCACGGTTGTGCGTGAGCAGAGTGGCCGTGCGGACCTTGCTGACCGGGTCGAAGCTGATCTTCTCGTCGGGATCGCGGCGGGCACCGAGGCACCGTCCCCAGGACTGCAGCACGGGTTCGGGCACCAGGCCCGACGGATTCTCTCCACGCTCGAAATAGCGCTCGCGGGCCAGCATCACCCGGTCCTGCCGCGTGGCATAGAAGGGGTTGGAGGACGACAGGACGGAAGGTGGGCGTTGCATGCGGCGTCTGGAAAGCGGGGCGATCTTGTTCCGTCACGGTACAGATACGCCCCCGGGTTAATCCGAATGTTGTGGCGCTTGGGCGCCTTTTCTATCGTCCCCCACGGCGCCACACCCAGGCGGCGCCCTGCATGCACCAGCAAGCCCACAAGGAGACGACACCACATGAAGAACCGCCTGCTTTCCCCGACCCTGCTGGCCATCGCCATGGCGCTGGCCCTGCCGGGATCGGCCCTCGCCCAGGCCAAGGGCTCGCCCGAACACCTGCGCGCCGCCACGGCGCGCGTGGACACCCGATTCATCGAGGCGAACGCGCGCACCACGAAGGACTGGCCCAGCTATGGCCTGGACCATGCCGAGACACGCTTCTCGCGGCTCAAGCAGCTGGACACGGCCAACGTGAAGCGCCTGGGCCTGGTCTGGTCCTATGACCTCGAATCCACCCGCGGCGTCGAAGCCACGCCGATCGTCGTGGACGGCGTCATGTACGTGTCGGCCAGCTGGAGCGTGGTCCACGCCATCGACGTGCGCAGCGGCAAGCGCCTGTGGACCTACGACCCCGGCGTGGACCGCTCCATGGGATTCAAGGGCTGCTGCGACGTGGTCAACCGCGGCGTGGCGGTCTACCAGGGCAAGGTCTTCGTGGGCGCCTTCGACGGCCGCCTGGTCGCGAT
This sequence comes from Pseudorhodoferax sp. LjRoot39, assembly GCF_964253035.1. Taxonomy (NCBI): domain Bacteria; kingdom Pseudomonadati; phylum Pseudomonadota; class Betaproteobacteria; order Burkholderiales; family Comamonadaceae; genus Pseudorhodoferax; species Pseudorhodoferax sp. LjRoot39. The sequence continues at coordinate 6,207,260 of NZ_CAXUQL020000001.1, forward strand.
CGACGCGGCAACGGGCAAGAAGGCCTGGGAGCAGGACACCATCGTCGACCGCAGCCGCTCCTACACCATCACGGGCGCGCCACGCGTCATCAAGGGCAAGGTGGTCATCGGCAACGGCGGCGCCGAATACGGCGTGCGCGGCTACGTGACCGCCTACGACGCAGACACCGGCGCCCAGCAGTGGCGCTGGTTCACCGTGCCCGGCGATCCCTCCAAGCCCTTCGAGAACGAAGCGATGGCCAAGGCCGCCAAGACCTGGGACCCGGCCGGCAAGTGGTGGGAGTCCGGCGGCGGCGGCACGGCCTGGGACACGATGACGTTCGACCCCGCGCTGAACCTGCTGTACATCGGCACCGGCAACGGCTCGCCCTGGGCGCAATCCAGGCGCAGCCCGGCCGGCGGCGACAACCTGTACCTGTCCAGCATCGTGGCGCTCAATCCCGACACGGGCGCGTACGTCTGGCACTACCAGGAAACGCCCGGCGACAACTGGGACTACACCTCCACCCAGCCGATGATCCTGGCCGACCTGAAGATCGAGGGCAAGCCGCGCAAGGTGATCCTGCATGCGCCCAAGAACGGCTTCTTCTTCGTCATCGACCGCACCAACGGCCAGTTCATCTCGGCCAGGAACTTCGTCGACGTGAACTGGGCGAGCGGCTACGACAAGAACGGCCGGCCCATCGAGCTGCCGGCGGCGCGCGACGGCAGCAAGCCCTACGACGCCATCCCCGGGCCGTTCGGCGCCCACAACTGGCATTCCATGTCGTACAGCCCCGGCACGGGCCTGGTCTACCTGCCGGCCCAGCACGTGCCGATCACGCTGCAGGACAACAAGAACTGGACCTTCAACGGCGGCTCCAAACCCGAGCCGCACAGCAACATCGGCTGGAACACGGCCATGCTGATGAACATGGAGCCGGCCAAGAGCACGCCCTTCGGCCGCCTCGTCGCCTGGGACCCGGTGGCGCAGAAGGAGCGCTGGCGCGTGGAGCACGTCTCGCCCTGGAACGGCGGCACGCTGGCGACGGCAGGCAACCTGGTGTTCCAGGGCACGGCCGATGGGCGCTTCGTGGCCTACGACGCGCGCGACGGCAAGAAGCTCTGGGAAAAGCCCACGGGCACGGGCGTGGTCGCGGCACCCGTCACCTACGAGGTCGATGGCCGCCAGTACGTCTCCATCGCCGTGGGCTGGGGCGGCGTCTACGGCCTGGCCGCGCGTGCCACGGACCGCAAGGGCCCGGGCACCGTCTACACCTTCGCTCTGGACGGCAAGGCCGAGGCGCCGGCCTTCGTCGCCTACCAGCAAAGCAAGCTGCTGCAGGGCGTGCCCTACGACAAGAAGCTGGTGGCCGAAGGCACGGCCCTGTACGTGAGCAACTGCGCCTTCTGCCACGGCGTGCCCGGCGTGGACCGCGGCGGCAACCTGCCCAACCTCGGCTACCTCGATCCGGCCTACATCGAGCACCTGGACAAGTTCATCTTCAAGGGCCCGGCCATGTCGCGCGGCATGCCCGACTTCACGGGCAAGCTGAGCATGGAAGACGTCGAGAAGATCAAGGCCTTCATCCAGGGCACGGCCGACGCAGTCCGGCCCAAGTAGATCCCGCCGCAAGTCTTCTGAATCCGCCACCTCACCCGCCTCTTCACGATCCCTCCAGGAGCCACACATGAACCTCAGCGACATCCATCACCAGCTCTCCGAGCGCGCCCATGCCTTCCTCTCCCGGGGTACGCACGACCTCTTCATCGACGGCCAGTGGACCCCGGCGCAGAGCGGCCAGCGGCTGGCCACCCTCGACCCTGCCACCGAGTCCGTCCTCGCCGAAGTCGCCAGCGCCGGCCCGGCGGATGTGGACCGGGCCGTGCGGGCCGCCCACCGTGCGCTGCACGAGGGCCCCTGGGGCCGCATGCGCCCCGTCGACCGGGAGCGGCTGATGCTGCGCCTGGCCGACCTGATGGAAACCCATGCCCAGGCACTGGCCGAGGTCGAGTCGCTGGACAACGGCAAATCGGCCGCCATTGCGCGTGCCGTGGACATGGCCATGGCCGTCGAATTCGTGCGCTACATGGCGGGCTGGGCCACCAAGGTCGAGGGCATGACGCGGGAGCACGGCGTGCCCTTCGCGCCCGAGGCGCAGATGTTCACCTACACCCGGCGCGAGCCCGTGGGCGTGGTCGCCGCCGTGGTGCCCTGGAACTTCCCCCTGCTCGTGGCCCTCTGGAAGGTCGGGCCCGCGCTGGCCGCCGGCTGCACCATCGTGCTCAAGCCGGCCGAGCAGACGCCGCTGACCGCGCTGATGCTCGCCGATCTGGTGCAGGAAGCGGGCTTCCCGCCCGGCGTGGTCAACGTGCTCACGGGCGACGGCCCGGGCACCGGCGCTCCCCTGGTCGCGCATCCCATGGTCAACAAGGTCAGCTTCACCGGCTCCACCGAGGTCGGCAAGCTCATCGGCCATGCGTGCATGGACAACATGACGCGCGTCACGCTGGAGCTGGGCGGCAAGTCCCCCGTCATCGTGCTCGATGACTGCGACCCCGCCGCCGCCGCCGCGGGCGCGGCCAACGCCATCTTCTTCAACCAGGGCCAGGTCTGCTGCGCGGGATCGCGGCTTTACGTGCACAGGAAGATGTTCGACCGCGTGATCGCCGACGTGGCCGACCATGCGTCCAAGATCACGCTGGGCCATGGCCTGGATCCCAGCGCACAGATGGGCCCCCTGGTCTCGCAGGAGCAGATGGAGCGCGTGTGCAACTACATCGACATCGGCCGCAGCGAAGGCGCAGAGGTCGTCGCGGGCGGCGGCCGCGCGGGCCAGCGCGGCTACTTCGTGCAGCCCACGGTGCTGACCGGCGTGCAGCCCGACCACCGCGTGGTGCGCGAGGAAATCTTCGGCCCCGTGCTCGTCGCCATGCCCTACGACGACCTCGACGAAGTCGCGGCCTGGGCCAACGACACACCCTACGGCCTGGGCGCCAGCATCTGGTCCAACAACCTCTCCAAGGTGCACCGGCTGATCCCCAAGATCCAGGCCGGCACGGTCTGGGTCAACTGCCACAGCATGCTGGATCCAGGCATGCCCTTCGGCGGCTACAAGCAGTCGGGCTTCGGCCGCGACCTGGGCCGCGCGGCGCTGGACGGCTACCTGGAAACCAAGTCCGTGTTCATCAATCTCTGACACATGCGCACCACGCCGCCATCCCCTGAGACCCTCATGCCATCCGACTCCGCACAGGCCCGCACGGCCTTCGTCGCCGCCCGCGACTTCCTGCTCGCCCACCGCACCGACTACGAACGCGCGGTGCGCAACTTCATCTGGCCGCGGCTCACGCACTTCAACTGGGCGCTGGACCACTTCGACGCCATGGCCGCGGGCAACGAGGCGCCGGCCCTGTGGATCGTGGAGGAGGACGGTCGCGAGGAGCAATGCAGCTTCGCCCAGATGAGCCGGCGCTCCTCCAGCGTGGCCAACTGGCTGCGCGGCCACGGCGTGCGGCGTGGCGACCGCATCCTGCTGATGCTGGGCAACGAGCGCTGCCTGTGGGAAGCCATGCTTGCGGCCATCAAGCTGGGGGCGGTGGTCATTCCCGCCACCACCCTGCTGTCGCGCGACGACCTGCTCGACCGCTTCGAGCGCGGCCAGGTACGGCACGTGATCGCGGGGGCGGAGCACGTGCCCAAGTTCGCCGACGTGCCCGGCGGCCACACGCGCATCGTGGCGGGCGGCGACGCCCCGGGCTGGCTGCGGCTGGAGGATGGCTACGGCGCGCCCGCGCAGTTCACGCCCGATGCGCCCACCCACGTCGGCGACCCGCTGCTGCTGTACTTCACCTCCGGCACCACCTCCAAGCCGAAACTGGTGCTGCACAGCCACCAGAGCTATCCGGTGGGCCACCTCTCCACCATGTACTGGCTGGGCCTGAAGCCTGGCGACGTGCACCTGAACATCTCCTCGCCGGGCTGGGCCAAGCACGCCTGGAGCTGCTTCTTCGCGCCGTGGAATGCGCAGGCCTGCGTGATGGTCTACAACTACGAACGCTTCCAGGCCCGCGGCCTGCTGGACGTGCTGCAATCGCGCGGCGTGACCTCGCTGTGCGCCCCGCCCACGGTCTACCGGCTGCTGATGCAGGAGGACCTCGCAGCCTGGCGCGTGCAGCTGCGCGAGCTGATCGGTGCAGGCGAACCGATGAACCCCGAAGTGATCGCGCGTTTCCGCGAGGCCTGGGGCCTGGTTCTGCGCGACGGCTTCGGCCAGACCGAGACCACCGCGCAGATCGGCAACACGCCGGGCCAGCCGCTCAAGCCCGGCAGCATGGGCCGGCCGCTGCCGGGCTACGTCGTTCGCCTGCTCGACGTGGACGACCAGCCCGCAGAAGAAGGCGAGATCGGCCTGGATCTCGCTGCCAGCCCGCTGGGGCTGATGCTGGGCTATGCCGACGATGCCGAGCGCACCGCCCAGGTGAACCGGGCCGGTCACTACCACACGGGCGACATCGCCAGCCGCGATGCCGATGGCTACATCACCTACGTGGGCCGCACCGACGACGTGTTCAAGGCCTCGGACTACCGCATCAGCCCGTTCGAGCTGGAATCGGTGCTGATCGAGCACCCGGCGGTGGCCGAGGGCGCGGTGATCCCCAGCTTCGACCCGGTGCGCCTGGCCGTCCCCAAGGCCGTCGTCACCCTCACGGCAGGGCACACGCCCTCGGCGGAACTGGCGCGCGACATCCTGGCCTTCTGCCGCGAGCGGCTGGGGCCCTACAAGCGCATCCGCAAGCTGGAGTTCGCGCCGCTGCCCAAGACCATCTCCGGCAAGATCCGGCGCGCCGAGCTGCGCCAGCGCGAGAACCGCCCCGCAGGGCAAGACAGGCTCACGTTCGAGGAGTGAATGATCCAGCGCCCTATGAGCTGACTGGGGCGCTGCAACGCACACCCTGGGCGGCGAAGATGGCGCGCCTGCCTCCTCGCAGAGGCACGCGCGCCGCCATACCGGACAGGCCTACCTGCGCGACTGTGTCGGCCTGGTGGCCCGCGCCAACGACCTGTTCGACCAGATGCACGCCACACGGGTGGGATCGACCGGCGTGCTGCGCATCATGCGTTGACCGGCTTTGTGCTCGGGCACTTCGCCGCGCTGCTCAAGAACTTCCAGGCCGCCTATCCGACATCCGCCTGGAGCACCGTCAGCGTGGGCCGCTCGCCACTGGCCTTGCCGGTGATCGGCGGCTTGGGCAGGCGGGCCTCGCCCGGCTCGATGACGAAGTGGTGGTCCAGCGCGTACCAGGCACCTTCGACGTCCGGCGCGGGCGGGGTCTCACCCGAATGCAGCACGTACTGGCCGACCAGCGCCCGCGTCACGCCGAACTGCACATCCGTTTCCAGATGCGGGTCGTCACTGGAATAGACCTGCGCGAACTGCGTCTTGAAGCCGGGCTTGAAGACCATGAAATGGATGTGGGCCGGCCGCATGTTGTGCCGCCCCTGTGCCCGCAGCAGCGCACCGACCGGCCCGCTCAGCGGAATCGGATAGCCCACGGGCTTGATGGTGCGGAACGCGATGCGCCCGGTGCCATCCGTCCTGAACTTGCCGCGCAGGTTCATGTCCGCCTGGCTCGGGTCCTGGTTCTCGTAGAAGCCCTCGGACGAGGCCTGCCAGACATCGACCTCGGCATCGGCCACGGGCCGGCCCTGCGGGTCGCGCACCCAGGCGTTGACGAACACCGGCACGCCTGGTGTCGGCGAGCGCACGATGGAGCCGCCGTTGTCCGTCAGCGGCGAGTCCATGCGCCAGAACGGGCCCATCAGATTGGCCGTGGTGTCCGTCTGGCCGCCGTCGCCGTTGTTGAGCAGGCACACCAGCGCCGAGATGCCCAGCGAGCCGGCGATCAGCACCACCTCGTTGTGCGAGGCGGTCGTCAACTGCCCGAGCTGGGCGATGACGGCGCAGGCCTGGTGGAACTCCGCCTCGGACAGGCGCGCATCGCGTACGAAGCCGTGCAGATGGGTGACCGCGGCGGTCATGATTTCCTTGAAGCGCGGGTCGCCCGCACGCGCCAGTTCGGCCAGCACGGCCGCGGTCACATCGCTCTGCTTTTCAATGATCATGGGGCTGTCCTCATCGGGTCGCACGCCGGATGTCTTGACGGATTCGGCACAGGCCCCGCCGTGCCGGCGCTGCGCGAAGCACCGAGTGTGCCCGCACAGGCCCCAGCGGCTTCATGCCGTCGGGTTCGAGCGCGCGTGGCGCACGGCGGTGCGCAGGCCCAGCAGATAGCTGTCGACGCCAAAGCCCGCGATCTGCCCCTGCACGATCTCCGCGAACACCGAGTGGTGCCGGAAGGTCTCGCGCGCATGGATGTTGGACATGTGCAACTCGATGACCGGGCAGGTCAGGATCGCCAGCGCGTCGCGGATGCCGTAGCTGTAGTGCGTCCACGCGCCGGCGTTCAGCATCACGCCAGCGACCCCGTCGAAGTAGGCCTGGTGGATGCGCTCGCACATGGCGCCCTCGCAGTTGGTCTGGAAGCTCTCCACCGACACCCCCAGTTCGCTGGCCAGCGCCTGCAGCTGGCCGTCGATCTGTGCGAGGGTGATGGTTCCGTACTGCTGGGGATCGCGCTTGCCGAACATGTTGTGGTTGATGCCGTGCAGCATGAGGAATCGCATCGATGCCGTCATGCCACGCGCGCCTCGGCGGTCAACTGCTGAATGGCCGCTGCGGTCTGCGGCCGCACGCCTCGCCACCAGTGGAAGGCTTCGGCCGCCTGCTCCACCAGCATGCCCACGCCGTCGGCAAGTCGCCTCACGCCGGCCTGCTGTGCCATGCGAAGGAAAGGCGTCAGCCCCTTCGCATACGCAAGTTCGTAGGCCAGTCCCTGGGCGACGAACACGGTGGCCGGGACGGGTAGCAGTTCGCCGCGCAGGCTGGCGGACGTGGCATTGAACACCAGATCGAAACACTCGCCTTGCAGATCCTGGTAGCCACAGCCCCACACGTCGCCGTGTTGCTGCACCTGCGCCGCCAACGCGACGGCCTTCTCCACCGTGCGGTTGGCGATGACGAGCCTGGCGGGCTGTTGTTCGAGGAAGGGAAGCAGCGCTCCACGGGCAGCGCCCCCTGCGCCCAGCAGCAGCACCCGCTTGGCGCGCATGGAGCAGCCGAGGTTGTGAACCACGTCGCGCGTCAGACCCACACCATCGAAGTTCTCCGCCAGGACCCGCGCACCGTCGAACTTGAGTGCGTTGACGGCCCCGGCCAGCTGTGCCCTCGGCGAGCATTCATGGGCGAACCTGAAGGCATCGACCTTGAACGGGGCAGTCACGTTCATGCCCTGCCCGCCCGCGTCGCGGAATGCGGTGGCGTCCTCGTCGAAGTGCCCCGGCCGCCCCTCGATCGCGGTGTACACCAGGTCCTGCCCCGTGGCGCTGGCGAACAGGCCGTGGATCAGCGGTGACTTGGTGTGGCCGATCGGGTTGCCGATGACGGCGTAGGCATCGCTCATGTGCCCATCTCCCTGGTGTAGAGCACGCCATCGGCCTGCATCGCGGCGATCTCCTCGGCCGAGAAGCCGAGCTCGGCCGCGATCTCGGCGTTGTGCTGGCCCAGGTCGGGTGCGACCTGGCGGATGGTCGTGTCGCAGTCCGAAAACCGGAACGGCAGGTTCGGCAGCTTGATCTTGCCCAGCACCGGGTGGTCCTGCTCGACGAGCATGCCGCGCGCCTGGATCTGCGGGTCGGCCAGCACCTCGTCGATGCGCTGCACCTTGGCGCAGGGCACGTCGATGCCGTCCAGCAGATCGAGCACCTCGGCCACCTTGCGCGACGCCACCCAGCCCTTGACCACGGCGAGGATTTCCAGGCGGTTGGCATTGCGGCCCGAGGTCTGGTGGAAGCGCTTGTCCGCGCCGAACCCGGCCGGACCACCATGCGTTTCGACCAGTGCGGCGAAGCGCTTCCAGGCGTCGTCCACCTGCGCGGCGATCACCAGGTCGCCATCGGCCGCGCGGAACACGCCGTACAGCGTGGAGGTCGGCATGTCGTGCCCGGTCTGCACCGGCAATTCGGTGCCGCCCGAGAAGGTGTAGCACTGCACCGCGTACTCGTGCATGGACACCAGCGTGTCGTACAGCGCCATGTCGATGTGCTGGCCACGGCCACTCTTGGTGCGGCCCAGCAGCGCCGCGTTGATGGCCGCGACGGCGTGGATGCCGGTGTACATGTCGCCCAGCGAGATGCGCAGCAGCGGCGGCGCCTCGCCCGGCGTGCCCACCATCTGCATGATGCCGCTCTTGGCCTCGGCGATCAGGCCGAAGCCGGCGCGGTGCGCGTCGGGCCCGGTGTGCCCGTAGGCCGAGATCGAGCAGTACACCAGGCCCGGGTTGCGCTGGCTCAGTTCCTCGTAGCCCAGGCCCAGCTTGTCCAGCGCGCCGGGGCGGTAGTTCTCGATGAACACGTCGGCGCTGTCCACGAGCTTGTGGATCAAGGCCTTGCCGCGTGGGTCCTTCATGTTCACGGACACACCCTGCTTGCCCATGTTCAGTTGCAGGAAGTAGCCCGAGTAGGCGTCGTTCTCGCCCACGAACCAGGCGTGCTGGCGGCCGGCATCGCCGCCGCCGGGCCGCTCGACCTTGATGACCTCGGCGCCCAGCGCCGCCAGGCAGCGGCCCACGTAGGGGCCGGCCAGGAAGTGCGAGTAGTCGATGACGCGGATGCCGGCCAGCGGCAGCGGCTGCACGCTGTTCTGTGCGGCGCTCATGCGGGTCTCCGGGGAATCATCAGGCGGTGTTCGCCCTTGTGCACGACCTGGCCGTGCTGGTTGATGAGTTCGGACGGCAGGATCACGATGCCCCAGCCCGCGCGGCTCCTGGACGCGCGCAGGCCGGTGACCGTGAACTTCACGTGCAGCCTGTCGTTGATCTTGATCGGCAGCAGGAAGTCCCAGGTCCAGCCCAGCGACATGCCGGGCAGGAAGCGGTATTCGCTGCGCGTCTTCAGGCCGTCGGCGATGGACAGGCCGAACAGCCCGTGCGCCACGCGCGTGCCGAAGGGCGTGGTCTTGGCGTAGTCCTCGTCGATGTGCACCGGCGTGTAGTCGCCGGTCAGCTCGGCATAGGCGTTGATGCGGGCCTCGGTGACTTCGTAGTCGGGGCTGGTGCAGGTGTCGCCTTCGGTGGCGTCGTCCCAGTATTTCTCCGGCGTCTCGAAATGCTGAGGGGGTGGTGTCGGTTTCACGGTTCGTCTCCAGAGGGAAAAGGGTCAGCCGCGCGGGCGCACGGCCAGGGCCTGGGCCACGCTGCCCGGCGCGGCCTGGATCAGCTCGACGGCCAGCCCGTCCGGCAGCTGCAACCAGTGGCGGCCCTGCGGCAGCGCCTTGACGCCCCAGGGCTCGGCGGCCCGGAGGGCCGCTTCCAGGTCGTCGACCATCACGCCCAGGTGGGCCAGCCAGCCCGCGTCGTTGCTGGGCGGGGCCTCGAAGTCGGGCGTGGCCATGAGCTGGATGCCGCCCAGCGTCCAGTACTGGCGCGGGTCGTCGGTCGGACCGTCGATCTCGCGCACGTCCATGCCCAGCACCTCGTAGAAGAAGCGGATGTGCCAATGGATGTCGCGCACGCGGATGGCGACGTGCTCGACATAGGCGAAGGTGGGCGGTGCGAAGGGGGTGGCCATGGGAGTCTCCTCAGATTGCGGCGCGTGCGCGCTCGATGCCTTTGATGCACGCGACCAGCGTGGCGTTGACGGGGGTGGCCACACCGCTGCGCTGGCCCCAGCGCACGACGGCGCCGTTGATGAAATCGATCTCGGTGACCGAGCCCTTCTCCAGGCTTTGCAGCATGGAGGTCTTGAAGTCCCCGGGCAGGCCTGCCGCCGCCTTGGTCCAGGCAGCGCGCGGGTCCGTGTAGGACAGCTGCACGGCGCTGGCGCGGGCCACGTCCATGGCTTCCTGCACCGCTGCGACCGCGGTGGCCTCGATCTCGGCAATGCGGTACAGCGGGCCATAGGCCAGGCCGGTGATGCCGCTGACCGCGCCGGTCGCGACATTGATGAGCAGCTTGTCCCAGACCGTGCCCATGATGTTGGCGCTGACCGTGGTCGCGAGCCCGGCCGCCGCGAAGCAGGCGGCGATGCGCTCCACGCGGGCACTGGTGGGACCGTCCAGTTCGCCGATCAGCGTCTCCTTGCCCGCCGTGCCGCTGAGGATGTGGCCAGGCGCCAGCATCACGCCGCCCACGTAGGTCTTGCCCGCGACGACGCGCTCGCGACCGACTGCGTCGGCCAGGATGTCCTCGTGGCCCAGGCCGTTCTGCAGGGACAGCACCACGGTGTCGGCGCCCACCAGCGGCGCCGCGGCACGGATGGCTTCGGCGGTATGGAAGGACTTGACGAGGACGACGACCAGATCGACCGGACCCAGCGCGCTGCAATCGGTCTCTGCACGCACCACCACGCTGCGTTCGCCGTCCGGTTGGCGCAGGCGCAGGCCGTTGGCCCGGATGGCCTCCACATGGGCGCGGTTGCGGTTGATGAGCACCACGTCGTTGCCGGCCTGGGCCAGCGCGCCGCCAAGGGCACAGCCCAGTGCGCCAGCGCCGAGAACTGCGATCTTCAATTGCTGCTCCTTGTCATGAGGGCGAATTCTGGAGACCGCAGATCATTCTGAAAATCGCATGATTGCAATACACTTCATTGCAATCTCACATGGAGTTGCGCGATGTCGGAACTACAACTGCTCGACGGCAAGCAACTGCAACTGATCGAGTTGCTGCACAGCACCGGCAGCGTGACGCGCACGGCCGAAAAGCTGGGCCAGACCCAGCCCACCGTCAGCATCTGGCTGGCACGCCTGCGCGAGCAGCTGGGCGACCCGCTGTTCGTGCGCACGGCCCAGGGCATGCTGCCCACGCCGCGGGTCGACGAGTTGATCGACACCGTGCGCACCGTGCTGGCCGGGCTGCGCTCGATCAGCGAGTCGCCGCTGGTGTTCGACCCCGCCACCGTGCAGCGCAGCTTCCGGATCTTCATGACCGACGCCAGCCACATCACGCTGCTGCCGCGCCTGTTCTCGCATGTGCGCGCGCTCGCCCCCGGCGTCACGCTGGAGGCGGTGGGCATCCACAGCGGCATGGCCTCCGAGCTGGAGTCGGGTGCGGCCGACCTGGCGCTGGGCTTCATTCCGGAACTGGAGGCCGGCTTCTACCAGCAGACCTTCTACGACCAGGACTGGGTCTGCCTGGCCCATCCCAACCACCCCAGGATCCGCCCCAAGTCGTTCGGGCTGGGCGACTACAGCCGCGAAGCGCATGCGGGCATCGTCTACGGCACTGGCGCGCAACTCCTGGACAGCACGGTGAAGCGGCTGGAGATCGAGCGGCGCGTGATGCTCAGAATCCCCGGCTTCCTGGGCCTGCCTGCCATTCTGTCGACCACCGACCTGATCGCGACCTTGCCGCGGCACATCGGCGAGACCCTGGCCAAGCTCGGTGGACTGCGTGTTCTGCCCTGCCCCGTTCCGATTGCCAGCTTCTCGGTGCGCCAGCACTGGCACTCGCGCTACCACCAGGACCCGGGCAACCGCTGGCTGCGCGGCATCTGCGCCGAGCTGTTCCTGCGGGCCGCGCGCCCCGCCCGGGGAGCGGCTGTGCGCCGCTGAAAGCGCGCTCGCCGGTTCGGGGGGCGCGGAGCGCAAGCCGCGCTCCTCACACGGGCAAGGCCTCGGCCGGGCGCGCGGCCGGCACGGCGGCACCGCCCAGAAAGAGCCGCTCGATGTGCGGATCGGCCAGCAGCTCGGCCGCAGGGCGCTGCAGCACCAGCCGCCCCGACTCGAGCGCGATGGCCTCGTCGGAGATCTTGAGCGCGCTCTTGACGTTCTGCTCGACCATGAGGACCGTGGTGCCCTGCGACGCCAGCCCGCGCAGCAGCTTGAAGACGTCCTGCACGACGATGGGCGACAGGCCGATGCTGGGCTCGTCCACCAGCAGCACCTTGGGCCGCAGCAGCAGGGCACGCCCGATCTCCAGCTGCTTCTGCTCGCCGCCCGAGAGGCTGGACGCGGCGCTGTGCAGCCGCTCCTTGACGCGCGGAAACAGCGCGAGCACCTCGGGAATGCGCGCATGCGTCTCCCGGGTCCCGATCGTGATGCCGCCCAGCTCGAGGTTCTCGAACACCGACAGCTGGCCGAACAGGTTGCGCCCCTGGGGCACGAAGGCCACACCCTTGCCGAGCAGCGTCTTCTGGTCGAACCCGGCAATGTCTTCGCCGTCGAGCAGGATGCGGCCCTGCCGGGGCCGCAGCAGGCCGAAGAGCGTCTTCAATGCCGTCGATTTGCCGGCGCCATTGGGGCCCAGCAGCAAGGTGATGGCGCCCCGCCTGGCTTGAAAGCTGAGCTGGTTCAGGATCATGAAGTCCTTGTAGCCGGCGACGACATCCTCGAACGCGATGCAGGTCTCGTGCGCCATGTTCAGTTCCCGAGGTAGGCGTCGAGGACGCGCTTGTCCGCCCGGATCTCGTCCGGCGTGCCGATGGCCATGACCGTGCCCTCGACCATGACCATGACGCGGTGGCACAGGTCCATCACGAAGTCCATGTTGTGCTCGATGACCACGAAGCTGCTTTGTCGCGCGGCGGCCGGATTGCGGTTCAGATCCTTGAGCAGGCTGCTGATGCCGCCGACCAGGCTGGGGTTCACGCCGGCACAGGGTTCGTCCAGCAGCACCAGTGCCGGCTCGCTCATGAACGCCATCGCGATGTCCACCAGCTTCTGTTGGCCATAGGACAGTTCGCCGGCCTTCTTATCGGCCACGTGCCGGATGCGGAAGCGGTCGATCAATGCGTCCGCACGCGCGCCCAGGCCGGAATCGCCCGGCGCGAACATGCGGCCGAGCATGCTGCCCCGGTGCTCCTGCGCCGCCACCAGCAGGTTGTCGCGCACGGTCATCTTGCCGAACACCTGCAAGGTCTGGAACGTGCGCCCGACGCCCTTGCGGTTGAGCGCCAGCGGCCCCAGCCGCGTCACGTCCTCGCCGTTGAGCTCGATGCGCCCGGCATCGGCCGTGATCTGGCCCAGCATGCTGTTGAACAGCGTGGTCTTGCCCGAACCGTTGGGACCGATGACACCGAAGATCTCTCCCGGAAAGACCTCGAAGTCCAGGCCGCCCACGGCCTGGATCGCGCCGTAGCGCTTCGCAAGTCCGCTGACCTTGAGCAGCGGCGTGCGCGCTGCGGCGGTGTTCTGCGTGCTCATGCATTCGCTCCCGAGGTGCGGGGCTCGACCGGCCCGCGCGCGGCAGCGGCGCGTGCGGCCGATGCCTCGCGCGACTGGCGGCGCGCCTTGATGCGGTCCGGCAGCGAGAGCAGGCCGTCGGGCAGCCAGATCATCAGCACCACCACCGCTGCGCCGAACACGCACAGGTACCAGGCCTGGGCGAAGCGCAGCCACTCTGGCAGGATGACGCCCACCGCGGCGCCGAGCACCGGACCGAAGAAGTAGCCAGGGCCGCCGACGACGACCATCAGGTACATCATGATCGAGGCCAGCACCGTGAACGGCGCCGGCTCGATGAACTGCACCAGGCTGGCGAACAGCGCGCCGGCCACGCCGGCGTAGGCGGCGCCGATGGCGAAGCTCAGCAGCGTGTAGCTGCGGATGTCCACGCCCAGGCTTTCGGCGCGGATCGGGTTGTCGCGCAGCGCGGTGAAGGCCTTGCCCCAGGGCGAGCGCAACAGGCCCCACAGCAGCACGGCCAGCAGCACGGCCACCGCCAGCACGAAGTGGTAGTAGGCCAGGTTGCTCTCCAGGCTGAAGCCGAACAGGCTGGGCCGCGCGATGTTGTTGATGCCGAAGGTGCCGCCGGTCAGCCATTCCTCGTTGCGCATGACGAGCCAGACCGCGGTGTTGAAGCCCAGCGTCGCGAAGGCGAGGTAGATGGTCTGCACGCGCAGCGCCGGAAAGCCCAGGATCAGGCCGACCACGAAGCAGACCGTGGCCGCCATCGGCAGGCCGATCCAGAAGCTGATGCCGGCCTTCATGAGGATCGCCACCGTGTAGGCGCCGATGCCGAAGAATGCGGCGTGGCCCAGCGACTTCTGGCCGGCGTAGCCCACCGTGAGGTTCAGCCCCATGGTGGCGATGATGTAGACCAGCCAGGACGTCAGCAGATAGATGCCGTAGCTGCGCAGGAAGTGCGGCGTCAGCAACAGGGCGAGCGCCACGGCAGCGGCAATGGCGAGCTTCTTCATACCTTGCGCTCCACTTGTCTGCCCAGCAGGCCTTGCGGCTTGAACAGGATCACGACCATGAAGATCACCAGCGCGACGGCATCCTTGTACGCCGGCGAGATGTAGGCCGCGGCCAGGTTCTCGCAGACGCCGACGATGAGCCCGCCCAGCAGGGCGCCGCGGCTGTTGTTGAAGCCGCCGATGATGGCGGCGAAGAAGGCCTTGGTTCCCAGGCTCTCGCCCATGTCGAACTTGGCCAGGTAGGTGGGTGTGACCAGCAGCGCGGCCGCCGTGGCGAGCACCGCATTGATCGCGAAGGTGTAGAAGATCATGCGCGGCACGTTGATGCCCAGCACCGAGGCGCTCTCGGTGTTCTGCGCGACGGCCTGCATGGCCCGGCCCGTGACGGTCCTGGCCAGGAAGGCCTGGACCACCAGGACCAGCGCCAGCGCAAATGCGAAGGTGCCGATGTCAGTGGCAGAGACCGAGACACCGAAGACATTGAACACGGTATCGGGGAACAGGCCGGGAAATGCATGCGCCTCGGCGCTGTAACCCGCCCGCACCCCGTTGCGCATGGCGATCGACAGGCCGATGGTCGCGACCACGATGGGCATCATCCCGAACTTGAACAGGGGGTCGACGATGCCGCGCTTGAAGGCCCAGCCGAGCACGAAGATCGCCACAAAGCACGACAGCACGAACCCCAGCCAGAGCGGGACGCCCGCCGCCAGGAAGACCAGCATGGTGAACGCCGGCAGCATGACGAACTCGCCCTGCGCGAAGTTGATGGTGCCGCTGGCCTGCCAGAGCAAGGTGAAGCCGAGCGCAGCCAGGGCGTAGATCGCGCCCGTGGACAGGCCACTGAAGAAGAGTTGGATGAAGTCGGTCATGTGGGTTGAAGCCCGCCAGTGCGCGCGCTGCGGCCTGGCCCGGTCGGGCGAGCGGGCGCGGAGGAGATGCTGTGCAGGAAGCGGCGCCCAGGAGCGGCGCCGAACGGAAAGCGGGCGGATCCCGCCCTACCTGGCTGGCTTGAGCGTCTCGATGACCTGCGTCTTGCCGTTCGCAACACGCACGAAGAAGCTCTCGCGGTCCAGGTCGCCCTTGTCGTCGTAGGTGACGTCGAAGAGCACGCCGGGGTATTTGTCGGCCGAGATCGAGATGCCGTGCATGGTCTTCGCGAAGGCCTTGGGGTCGATCTTGCCGACCTTCTCGAAGCCGGCGCGGGCCACGTGCATGCCGATGTAGCCCTTCATGGCGTTGTGGTCGGCCTTGATCTTGTACTCGGCCTGGTAGCGCTGCGCGAACGCCTGGACCGTGGGGTTGGGCGCATCGGCCGTCAGGCCCACATGCGCGATCACGCCGTTGGCAGCCTCGCCGGCCAGTTCGATCACCTTGTCGTTGGCCAGCGTGGTCTCGCCGACGATGGGCTTGTCGTAGCCCTGCTTGCGCAACTCCTTCAACAGGCGCGCGGACTCTTCTTCGTTCGAGTAGACGAACAGCGCGTCCGCGTTGGACTGCCTGGCCTTGAGCACGGCGCTGGAAAAGTCCACCTGGCCCTGGTCGGTCGAAATGTCCGCGGCCACCTTGATGCCCTTGGCGTCCACCGCCTTGCCGATCATGTCCCGGCCGCCCTTGCCGAAGTCGTTGTTGACGTAGATGACCGCCAGCGTCTTGACCTTCAGGCTCTCGCTCAGGTAGCGCGCCACCTTGGGCATCGCCGCGGCCTGGGTGAACGAAGCGCGGAACACGTAGGGGTTGCCCTGCTGGGTGATGGCCGCGGCTTCGCCGCCGATGATGTTCGGCACCTCGGCACGCCGCGTCTCGTTCATCGACACCAGGATGGAGCCGGAGAAGACAGGCCCGATCACGAGCGGAACGTCCTGGTCGACGGCCTTGGCCGCCAGGCCCTTGGCGACGCCAGGCTGGGTCTGCGAGTCGAGTGCGGTGTACTGGATCTTCTTGCCCAGGATGCCACCGGCTGCGTTGATCTCCTTGACGGCCAGCTTCACGCCGTTGTCGAAGTTCACGCCCGCCGTGGCGCCGGGGCCCGACAGTTCGACGATGCCGACGATGGGCACGGTCTGCGCCACGGCCATCGCACCGATGCCCGCCATCGCCATTGCGGCGGCCATCTTCTTCACGCGCTTGTTCATGGTGTCTCCTGGTTGCTCGCGGCGACTCTAGGAGAACGGGCCACATTTGAAAATTGGCGCACGGACATAGCGCCCATGTGAGGAGAACATAGTGGGTGCAGGGCAAACCTGGGTCGTTCTGCCCTGCGCATGTCGATTCGTGATGAGGCCCATGCCGCGCACGGCATGGACATGCCCTTGCGGCCGTTCCCACAATCGGGAACGGGCCGCCCGGCCCGGCTTGCCGACGACTTCCGAGGAGACACCTTGCGCAACATCGCGTACCGCCACTGCCTGTACGAGACCGAGGGTCCGCTGCTGGTCCTGACCTTGAACCGACCCCAGGTGCTGAACGCCTTGCACCCTGACGCCCACCGCGAGTTGGCCGACGCTTTCGACCGCTATGCAGCCGACCCCGGACTGCGCGTGTGCATCGTCACCGGCGCAGGCGACCGGGCGTTCTGCGTCGGCACCGATCTCAAGGAACTGGCGGCGACGGGCGACCATGCCAAGCCCTCGACCGGCTTCGCGGGGATCACCCACCGCTTCGACCTGTGGAAGCCGCTGATCGCGGCCATCAACGGCCACTGCCTGGGCGGAGGCATGGAAATCCTCGCCGCCTGCGACATCGGCGTGGCGTCCCGCAGCGCGAAGTTCGGCTTGCCGGAGCCGCGTGTCGGGCTGGCGGCATTGGGCGGTGGCCTGCTGCAACGGCTGCCACGCCAGATCGGCACCAAGGACGCCATGGCGCTCGTGTTGACCGGCGCCTCGATCAGCGCCGACGAGGCCAAGCGGATCGGCTTGCTCAACGACGTGGTGCCCGCCGAGTCCGTCATGGCGCGGGCCAGGCAGTACGCGGCGGACATCCTGGCCTGCGCGCCGCTGGCGGTGCAGGCGTCCAAGCAGATCATGCTGCAGAGCCTCGCCGTCGCGAACCTGCAGGAGACCATGCACGAGAACTACCCGGCGGCCGCGCGCATGCTGGGCAGCGACGACGCCATCGAAGGACCGCTGGCGTTTGCAGAAAAACGCCGACCGAACTGGTCGGGGCAGTGAAGCTGCGACCTGCTGGCCCAGCGGGTGGAAGCGGTGCGCCTACCTGTGGCAGCAGCAGCTCTTGAACACGCCAGCTCCCCGCTGAGAGCCCGCACCCGAAAAGCACCGGGTTTTCAAGGCTGCCCGTGCGATGCCAGCACCGGGTAGGCCTCGGCCAACGGTGTCACCGCCCCCGCGGCCGCCGGGTCGTAGCCAGGCAGCGCGGCCAGCAGTTGCCGGAAGGCCGGATCGTGCAAGGCCTGCAGCACCGCCTGCAGCGCGGGCGTGGCCATGACGCCGCTGCGGCACAGCAGGAAATAACGCTCGGTCGCCACCGGAACGAAATCGAGCTTGAACTGGCGGGCGGGTGGCTCCAGACCGAAGCCCGCATCGGCCATGCCGCTGGCCACGTGCGCGGCCACGGCCGCATGGGTGTACTCGCCTTGCTCGAAGCCGGCAATCGCCGTCGACGCGAGCTGCTGGCCTGCCAGCAGCTGCTCCAGCAGGAAACGCGTGCCCGAGCCGGGTTGGCGGTTGACGAAGCGCACGCCGGGACGCGCGAGATCGGCCAGGGCGAACAGTTCCTTGGGATTGCCCGCACGCACCATGAGCCCCTGGCGGCGCACGGCAATGTCGACCAGCTGCAGGTCCTGCCCGCGCAGCCAGCGCCCGTAGTGCGCCAAGGCCGCCGCCTGCGTCGCTCCGATGGGAATGTGCAGGCCGGCCACGTCGCAGTCGCCGTCGCGCAGCGCCGCGGCGGCGGCCGAGCTGCTCGCGTACGAGAACGCGAGCGGGAGCCCGTCCGCGGCCAGCCGGTCGATCAGGCGCTCGATGGCGAAGCCGTGGCTGGCATGGATGCGCAGCGCCGCCGGCGCTTCCGCCAACGCGCCGCGCAGCTCCTGCGCCAGTTCGGACGACAGTGTCTCCAGCACCGGCCGCAGCCGGGCCTGGATGCGCCGGTCGGCCCAGGCGATGCGTGCGCCCAGCTCGGTCAGCGTCGAGCCCTTGCCGCGCGCCATGCGCATGAGTGGTGCCTGGAACAGCGCCTCGCCCTGCCGCACCAGCGCCCAGGCATGGCGGTACGACAGGCCCAGCACGCGGGCGGCGCTCTGCAGGCTGCCGGTCTCCGCCACCTGGACCAGCAGGTCGATGAGGCGCGCCGGCAGCGGCGCGCCCTGCGCGCCCTGGATGGTCCAGACCGGAACGATGGAGACCTGCTGCATCTGCGCTTGCCCTTTATGAACTCGACTTCCTATGCACCGGAGGCGTTGCCTCATATTGCCGCGCCGAGCGTTCGGCGCGAGGATGGCCGCCCGCACTCGGCCTGCGGCATTGTCGGTGCCGCCGCGGGCGGCGCTGGCACCACCGGGCCCACCACCCAATGAGCGAACAGAAGATCGAGTTCTACAAGGGCCCCGCCGGCGGCTGGGGCGCCCTGAACAGCGTGAAGAACGCGCTGCTGCGGCAGGACATCCCGATCAAGGGTGCCAGGACGCTGCTGTCGGCCAACCAGCCCGATGGCTTCGACTGCCCGGGCTGCGCCTGGCCCGACCGCAACCATGCCTCGACCTTCGAGTTCTGCGAGAACGGCGTGAAGGCCGTGGCGGCCGAGGCCACGGCCCGGCGCGCCGGCCCTGAACTGTTCGCGCGCCACACGGTGGCCGAGCTGCTGCAGCAAAGCGACTTCTGGCTCGAGGACCAGGGGCGGCTCACCCACCCCATGGTCTACGACGCCGCCAGCGACAAGTACCAGCCGATCGAATGGGACGCGGCCTTCGCGCTGATCGCACGCCACCTGAACGCCCTGCCCGACCCCGATCAGGCCATCTTCTACACCTCCGGCCGGGCCAGCAATGAGGCCGCCTTCCTGTACCAGCTGTTCGTGCGCGAGTACGGCACCAACAACTTCCCCGACTGCTCCAACATGTGCCACGAGCCCAGCGGCAGCGGCATGAAGCCACAGATCGGCGTGGGCAAGGGCACGGTGACACTCGACGACTTCGAGCAGGCCGACGCGATCTTCATCTTCGGCCAGAACCCGGGCACCAACCACCCGCGCATGCTGGGCGAGCTGCGCCACGCCTCCAGGCGCGGCGCACGCATCGTGAGCTTCAACCCGCTGCGCGAGCGCGGGCTGGAGCGCTTCCAGGATCCGCAGAGCAAGATCGAGATGGCGACGCTGGGCTCCACGCCGATCAGCTCGCACTACTTCCAGCTGCAGAGCGGCGGCGACTTCGCCACCATCAAGGGCATGCTCAAGCGGCTCATCGAACGGCAGGATGCGGGTGAGGATGTGCTGGACAGCCGCTTCATCGCCGAGCACACCGTGGGCTTCGAAGCCCTGGCCGCAGACGTGCGCGCCGAGTCCTGGGACGTGATCGTCCAGGAGGCCGGGCTCACGCTGGCCCAGATCCACCAGGCTGCCGACATCTACATCGCCGCCGAGAGCGCGATCTTCTGCTGGGGCATGGGCATCACCCAGCACCAGAACTCCGTGGCCACCATCCAGATGATGGGCAACCTGCTCATGGCGCGCGGCAACGTGGGCCGGCCCGGCGCCGGCTTCTGCCCCGTGCGCGGCCACAGCAACGTGCAGGGCGACCGCACCATGGGCATCTGGGAGAAGCCGCCGGCCGCGCTGCTGGACCGCCTGGGCCAGGTGTTCGGTTTCGAGCCGCCGCGCCGCAACGGCTACGACACGGTGGAAGCCATCCGGGCCATGCTCGCTGGCCAAGGCAAGGTGTTCTTCGCACTCGGCGGCAACTTCGCGGCCGCCACGCCCGACACCTACGCCACCTGGCGCGGCCTGCGCCAGTGCGCGCTGACCGTGCACGTGACCACCAAGCTCAACCGCAGCCATGTGGTGCACGGCAAGGAGGCGCTGATCCTGCCCTGCCTGGGCCGCACCGAGATCGACATGCAGGCCGCAGGCCCGCAGGGCGTGACCGTGGAAGACTCGATGAGCATGGTGCACATCTCCATGGGCATCAACCCGCCGGCCTCCGAGCAGCTGCTGTCCGAGCCGGCCATCGTGGCACGCTTGGCCGCGGCCACGCTGGCCGGGCGCAGCAGCACGCCCTGGCTCTGGTTGCTGGAGGACTACGCGCGCATCCGCGACAAGATCGAAGCCGTGTTCGACGACTTCAAGGACTTCAACCAGCGTGTGGCGCACCCGGGCGGCTTCCGCCTGCGCAACACGGCCAGCGAGCGGGTGTGGAACACGCCCACGGGCAAGGCCACCTTCTTCCCGCACGCCGTGCCGCGGGACACGCCCGTGCACCGCGCACGCCGCAGCGAGAAGGCGCGTGACACCATCGTCTTCACGCTGCTGACCACGCGCTCGCACGACCAGTACAACACCACCATCTACGGCATGGACGACCGCTACCGCGGCGTCTTCGGCCAGCGCCGCGTGGTGTTCATCCACGCCGAGGACATCCGCGCGCTGGGCTTCCAGGACGGCGACTGGGTCGACATCCACACGGTGTGGGACGACGGCAAGGAGCGCCGCGCCGACAAGTTCAAGCTGGTGGCCTACGACATCCCGCGCGGCACGCTCGCGGCCTACTACCCCGAGACCAACCCGCTGGTGCCGCTGTCGGCCACGGCCATCGTGGCCGGCACGCCGACCTCCAAGGCCATTCCGGTGCTGCTGACGCCGCATGCGCTGGCCGAGGCCGAACTGGCCGGCGCCACAACCGCCGCAGCCTGATGCACGACGACGCACCGCTGTCCACCCGCATCCTGCAGGAACTGGCCACCGCGCCCGAGGGCGGCGGCATGTCGCTGCCGCGCCTGGGAAAGCGCCTGGGCCTGGGCGCCAGCGTGCTGATGCGCGAACTCACGCTGATGGGCGACGCCACCATCGGCGGCGTGCGCGGTCCCGGCTGGGCCCGCGTGGTGCAGTTGGACGAGCGCTGGGTCGCTTACATCACGCCCGTGGGGCGCGAGCAACTCAGCGCAGACCCGCGTTGATCCTGTCCAGGGCCTTGGCGCCGGGGCACAGGTCCAGCGCGTCGAGCCGGTTCAAGGGGGTCTGGCTGGTCTGCAGCATGGCGTGCAGGTCCTCGGCCTCGCGGTCCACATAGAGCAGCCCGGTCAGCAGCTCGCCGCGCGCCTGCTGCGCGACCACGTGCTGCAACGCCGCGGCGCGGTCGCCCGGGTCGTGGTCGTCGCGCAGCTTGCGCAGGCGCAGCACCGACCCATCGGCCTGCGGCAGCGTGAGCAGCTCCCCGGGGCCAGGCTCGGCCTGGATCTCGTCGGCCAGGCGGATGAAGTCGATGCGGTTCACGGCCTCGTTGTGGCCACGCACGTAGTCGTAGCTCTTGGTGCTGCCGGCGTGGTTGTTGAAGGCCACGCAAGGGCTCACCACGTCGATGAAGGCCGCGCCGCGGTGGCCGATGGCGCCACGGATCAGCGGCACCAGCTGCGCCTTGTCGCCCGAGAAGCCGCGCGCCACGTAGCTTGCACCCAGCTGCAGCGCCAGGCCCACGAGGTCGATCGGGCTGTCGTGGTTGACCGCACCCTTCTTGCTCTTCGATCCCTGGTCGGCCGTGGCCGAGAACTGCCCCTTGGTCAGGCCGTAGACGCCGTTGTTCTCGACGATGTAGACCATGTTCACGCCGCGCCGCATGGCGTGCGCGAACTGGCCCAGGCCGATGGACGCCGAATCGCCGTCGCCCGACACGCCCAGGTACAGCAGCTCGCGGTTGGCCAGCTGCGCGCCGGTCAGCACCGAGGGCATGCGGCCGTGCACGGTGTTGAAACCGTGCGAGGCGCCCAGGAAATAGTCCGGCGTCTTGGAGCTGCAGCCGATGCCCGAGAGCTTGGCCACGCGGTGCGGCTCCACGTCGAGCTCCCAGCAGGCCTGGATGATCGCGGCCGAGATCGAGTCGTGGCCGCAGCCGGCGCACAGCGTGGAGATCTTGCCTTCGTAGTCGCGCCGCGTGTAGCCGACCTTGTTGGGGGCCAGCGAGGGATGGTGCAGGCGGGGCTTGGCCAGGTAGGTCATGCGGAGGTCTCCGGCTGGCGGTTCAGGGCGTTCTGGATGGCACCGGCAATGAAGCGCGCCGTGATCGGCGTGCCGTCGAAATGCAGCACGCGCACCAGGCGTGCAGGGTCGGCGTCGAGCTCGTTGACGAGCAGGCTGCGCATCTGCGCGTCGCGGTTCTGCTCGACCACGAACACGCGTTCATGCGCGGCGATGAAGCGGCGGACTGCGGCCGGGAACGGGAAGGCGCGCAGGCGCATCGCGTCCACGTGCACGCCGGCGGCAGCCAGCTGCTGCAGGGCCTCGTCCATGGCCGGGCTGGTGGAGCCGAAGTAGATGACGCCGAGCTTTGTCGCCTGTGCGGCCGCGCGCTCCACGGGCGCGGGCACGAGGTCGGCCGCCGTGGCGAACTTGCGCAGCAGCCGCTCGACGTTGTAGACGTAATCCGGCCCGCGCTCGGAGTAGCGCGCGTAGGCGTCGCGCGTGGTGCCGCGCGTGAAGTAGGCGCCTTTGCTTTCGTGCGTGCCCGGCAGCGTGCGCCAGGGAATGCCGTCGCCATCCACATCCTTGTAGCGGCCGAAGTCACGGCCGGCCTCCAGCATCTCGGCCGTCATGATCTTGCCGCGGTCGTAGCTGCGGCCCTCCTCCCATGCGAAGGGTTCGCACAGGCGCTGGTTCATGCCGATGTCCAGGTCGGTCATCACGAAAACGGGCGTCTGCAGCCGGTCCGCCAGGTCCAGCGCGGCGGCCGCGTGCTCGAAGCACTCGCGCGGGTCTTCGGGCAGCAGCAGCACATGCTTGGTGTCGCCGTGCGAGGCGTAGGCGCAGGCCAGGATGTCGGCCTGCTGCGTGCGTGTCGGCATGCCGGTGGAGGGGCCGCCGCGCTGCACGTTGACGATGGTGACGGGGATCTCGGCGAAGTAGGCCAGGCCGATGAACTCGGTCATCAGCGAGACACCGGGCCCCGAGGTGGCCGTGAACGCGCGCGCGCCGTTCCAGCCCGCGCCCACCACCATGCCGATGGAGGCGATCTCGTCCTCGGCCTGCACGATGGCGTAACTGCGTTCGCCGGTTTCCTTGTCCTCGCGGAACTTCGTGCAGTAGGACTGGAAGGCCTCGGCCACCGAGGACGAAGGCGTGATCGGGTACCAGGCCGCCACCGTGGCGCCGCCGTACACGCAGCCCAGCGCGGCGGCGCTGTTGCCGTCCACGAAGATGCGCTGGCCCACCTTGTCGGCCCGGCGCACGCGGATCGGCAGCGGCGCCTGCAGGTGCTCCTGCGCGAAGTCGCGGCCCAGGTGCAGCGCACGCACGTTGGAGGCCAGCAGCTTCTCCTTGCCCTTGTACTGCTCGCCGAACAGGTCGACGATGGCCTGGGCCTCGATGTCCAGCAGCACCGAGAGCGCGCCCACGTAGATGATGTTCTTGAACAGCTGGCGCTGGCGCGGGTCGCTGTAGACCGCATTGGCGATCTCGGTCAGCGGCATGCCGATCACCGTGATGTCGCTGCGCAGCTGCTCGGGCGGCACGGGCCGCGTGCTGTCGTAGAACAAATAGCCGCCCGGCTCGATCTCGGCCAGGTCGTCGGCCCAGGTCTGCGGGTTCATCGCGACCATCATGTCGATGCCGCCGCGCCGGCCCAGGTGGCTCTCCTCGCTGACGCGCACCTCGTACCAGGTCGGCAGGCCCTGGATGTTGCTCGGGAAGATGTTGCGCGGGCTCACGGGCACGCCCATGCGCAGGATGGCCTTGGCGAACAGCTCGTTGGCAGAGGCCGAGCCCGAGCCGTTGACGTTGGCGAACTTGACGACGAAGTCGTTGACGGCGGTGATCTGCGTCATGCATGCGCTCCCTGGCAGCCACCTGCCTGCGCGGTCTTGAACTGGAACTTCTGCATGTCCCAGGCCCCCGTCGGGCAGCGCTCCGCGCACAGGCCGCAGTGCAGGCACAGGTCCTCGTCCTTGGCCATCACGCGGCCGGTCTTGAGCGGGTCCGAGACGTAGAGGTCCTGGTCCGGGTGCAGGGCCGGTGCCTTGAGGCGCTCGCGCAGCTCGGCCTCCTCGCCCGGCGCCGTGAAGCTGATGCAGTCCATCGGGCAGATGTCCATGCAGGCGTCGCACTCGATGCAGGCCTCCTGCGCGAACACGGTCTGCACGTCGCAGTTCAGGCAGCGCTGGGCCTCCTTGAAGGCCGTGGCGGCGTCGAAGCCCAGCTCCACCTCCACGCGGATGCTGGCCAGCGCGACCTCGGCCTGCGCCCACGGCACCTTGAAGCGCGCCTCCGGCGCCACGGCGTTGTCGTAGCTCCACTCGTGGATGCCCATCTTGGTGGACATGAGGTTGCTGGTGGCGGCTGGGCGGGCCTGCACCGGCTCGCCCTGCAGGAAGCGGTCGATGGAAATGGCCGCCTCGTGGCCATGGGCGACGGCCGTGATGATGTTCTTGGGGCCGAAAGCCGCGTCGCCACCGAAGAACACCCGGGGCAGCGAGGACTGGAAGGTCTGCTGGTCGAGTTGGGGCAGGCCGTTCTCCTGGAAGGCGATGCCGCAGCTGCGCTCGATCCACGGGAAGGCGTTCTCCTGGCCGACCGCGATCAGCACCTCGTCGCAGGGCAGCAGCACCTCGGGCTCGCCGGTCGGCACCAGCTGGCGCCGGCCGCGCGCGTCGACCTCGGCACGCACGATCTGAAAGCGCATGCCGGTCAGTCGCCCGCCTTCGTGCACGAAGGCCACGGGCACGTGGTAGTTCAAGATCGGGATGCCCTCGTGCTGCGCGTCCTCCTTCTCCCAGGGCGAGGCCTTCATCTCCTCGAAGCCGCTGCGCACCACGACCTTGACCTCCTCGCCGCCCAGGCGCCGCGCCGAGCGGCAGCAGTCCATGGCCGTGTTGCCGCCGCCCAGCACCAGCACGCGCCGGCCCGTGCGCGTGACATGGCCGAACGAGACCGAGGCCAGCCAGTCGATGCCGATGTGGATGTGCGCTGCCGCTTCCTGGCGGCCCGGCAGGTCCAGGTCGCGGCCGCGCGGTGCGCCGCAGCCGACGAAGACCGCATCGAAGTCCTGCGCCAGCAGCGCGGCCATGGAGCCGATGCGCTCGCCGCCGCGGAATTCCACGCCCAGGTCCAGCACATAGCCGGTCTCCTCGTCGATGACCTCCTCGGGCAGGCGGAAGCGCGGAATCTGCGTGCGGATGAAGCCGCCGGCCTTGGCCTCGCCGTCGAACACCGCCACCGCATAGCCCAGCGGCGCCAGGTCGCGTGCCACGGTCAGTGCGGCCGGGCCGGCGCCGATACAGGCCACGCGCTTGCCGTTGCGCGGCGCCAGCTGCGGCATGCGGCCGCCCACCTCGCCCTTCATGTCGGCCGCCACGCGCTTCAAGCGGCAGATCGCCACCGGCTCAGGCTGCTCCTGGCTGGCCTCCTCGACGCGGCCGCGCCGGCAGGCCGGCTCGCAGGGCCGATCGCAGGTGCGGCCCAGGATGCCGGGGAACACGTTGGAAGCCCAGTTCACCATGTAGGCGTCGGCGTAGCGGCCTTGGCCAATCAGGCGGATGTACTCGGGAACGGGGGTGTGGGCGGGGCAGGCCCATTGGCAGTCGACGACCTTGTGGAAATAAGACGGACTGGCTACTTGCGTTGGCTGCAATCTTTGGTCTCCTTGCCCAGCGGTGCCGGTGGCCCACTGGTCATACCAGTCTAAGCGCGGGGCCAGCGGCGGGCCTACGGTGAATCCCGCACCCGTGTCACCTGTGCAAACGCACGCGCAGCGCGCCAATTCAGCCCGGCATTCGCTATAGTTGTGCACGGTAACGCCTTGAAACGCCAAGGCGCCGCCGCCCCAACCGTTCTGCACGAGGTTCACCATGACCGAGTCCCTGGCCCAGCTGTTTCGCATCCTCGCGGTCCTTGTGGCCTGTCTGGCCCCGGGCTGGGCCGCGGCACTGGACAAGCCTGCCGGCGAGGTGGTGCTGACCATCAGCGGCAAGGTCGCCCAGCCCAATGCCGGCCAGCGCGCCGTGTTCGACATGGCCATGCTGGAGAAGCTGCCGCAGCACAGCTTCTCGACCAGCACGCCCTGGCACTCCGGCCCTACGCGCTTCACCGGCCCGCTGCTGCGCGACGTGCTGGCCGCCGCTGGCGCCAACGGCAGCAAGCTCGTGGCCGTGGCGCTCAACGACTACAAGACCGACATCCCGTTCACCGACGCCGCCCGCTATGAGGTGATCGTCGCCCGGCTGCTCAACGACAAGCCCATGCCGGTGCGCGAGAAGGGCCCGCTGTTCATCGTCTACCCTTTCGACAGCAAGGCCGAACTCAAGGCCGAGACCTTCTACAACCGTTCGGCCTGGCAGCTGCACCAGTTGCAGGTGCAGTGACGCCGCCGAACGCTCCAGCGACCACCGGGCGCCGCCCGGCCCCTCGCCCCTCCGCATGCCGCGCAGCCAACGCCTCCTGCGCCTGTTGATCGCCAGCCTGGTGCTGGTCTACATCGCCATCGGTGTGCTGCAGTACCGGCAGTACCGGGCGCTGGACGACGTGATGCGCCGCGGCGACATCAATGCGCTGTGGACCTTCGCGCAGCTCAATGTCGAGTACGAGCGCCTGGACCATGCGCTGAACGCCCACCTGCTCGATGCGGCCGCCATGTCGCACAGCCAGCTGCAGCTGCGCTACGACGTGTTCATCAGCCGCGTCGGCGCGGTCGACAAGGGCACGGCCTACGAACTCATGCGCGCGGACCCCGCCTACCAGCAGGGCATGGACGAGCTGCGCCGCTTCATCACCGCGGGCGACCAGGTGCTGGGGCCGAACGCCGCGGCGAGCCAGCCACGCGCGGCACTGGAAGCGCTGCGCGAGCAGTACCTGGCGATCCGCTCGCCGGTGCGCGACATGTCGCTGGCCGCCACCCAGTCCTCGGGCGAGCTGACCGACCAGCGCAACCGCGAGGTGCAGGCCCAGACCCTGCAGACCGGCATCCTGACCGCCTTCCAGTGCGTGCTGACGCTGCTGCTGGCCGGCGCCATGGCACGCCAGTTCGCGGCCCGCCAGCGCGCCAGCGCCGAGGCGCTGAAGGCCCAGGGCGAACTCGTGGCCTCGCTCAAGCGCAGCGAGGAGGCGCTGGAACTGCGCGTGCAGGAGCGCACGGCCGCGCTGGGCGAGGCCAACGACAGCCTGCGCGCCCAGGAAGGCGCACTGCGCCAGGCCCAGGCGCGTGCCGAGCAGGCCTCGCAGATGAAGTCCGATTTCCTGGCCAACATGAGCCACGAGATCCGCACGCCGCTCAACGCCGTGATCGGCATGAGCCATCTGATGCTGCGCACCGAGCTCACGGCGCGCCAACGCGACTACGTGCGCAAGACCCAGCGCTCCGGCCAGCACCTGCTGGACCTCATCAACGACATCCTGGACTTCAGCAAGATCGAGGCCGGCAAGCTGGAGGTGGAGAGCGTCGATTTCGACCTGCAGAACGTGCTGGACGGCGTGGCCGACCTGGTCGGCGAGAAGGCCACGGCCAAGGGCCTGGAGCTGGTGTTCGACACCGAAGGCGCGCTGCTGCCGCGCCGGCTGCGCGGCGACCCGCTGCGCCTGGGCCAGATCCTCATCAACTACGCCAGCAACGCCATCAAGTTCACCGAGCAGGGCGAGGTCGTGGTGCGGGTGCGGCACAAGGTGCTGGCCGATGGCGCCGTGCTGCTGCGCGCCGAGGTGCAGGACACCGGCATCGGCATGAGCGAAGAGCAGAGCGCGCGGCTGTTCCAGTCCTTCCAGCAGGCCGACAGCTCGACCACGCGCAAGCACGGCGGCACCGGCCTGGGCCTGGCGATTTCCAAGAAGCTGGCCGAGCTCATGGGCGGCGAGGTGGGCGTGGAAAGCCGCGAGGGCCAGGGCAGCACCTTCTGGTTCACCGCCAGGCTGCTGTTCGGCCAGCAGACGGAGGCGCCGCGGCTGTCGGTTCCCGACCTGCGCGGCCGCCCCGTGCTCGTGGTGGACGACAGCCCGACCGCGCGCGAGATCCTGGGCACCATGCTCGAGCAGATGCACTGCAGCGTGGCGCAGGCCGCGGGCGGCGCCGAGGCGCTGTCCCTCGCGCACGCGGCGGAGCAGGCCGGCCGGCCGTTCGAGGTGGCCTTCCTGGATTGGCGCATGCCGGACATGGACGGCATCGAACTGGCCGAGAAGCTGGCCCTGCTCCCCTCCCCGCCCACGCCCGTGATCGTGACCGCCCATGGCCGCGAAGAGGTGCTGCAGGACGCGCAGCGCGTGGGCGTGGAGTTGCTGCTGGTCAAGCCGGTCAACCCCTCGCTGCTGTTCGAGACCGCGATGCGTGCGCTGGCGGTGACCCAGCCTGCCGCCGAACCCGTGCCGCGCGCGGCGCTGCAGTCCGACGCGCCCCACCTGGCGCCATTGCGCGGCGCGCTGGTGCTGCTGGTGGACGACAACGACCTCAACCGCCAGATCGGCACCGAGCTGCTGGAAGCCGTGGGCATCCAGGTCGAGGTGGCAGAAGACGGCCAGCAGGCGCTGGACCGGCTGGCCGCCAAGGACTACGAACTGGTGCTCATGGACATGCAGATGCCGGTCATGGACGGCCTGGAAGCCACGCGCGCGATCCGCCGCAACCCGCTGTGGCAGCAGCTGCCGGTGCTGGCCATGACGGCCAATGCCATGGCCATCGACCGCCAGCGCTGCCTGGACGCCGGCATGAACAGCCACATCGCCAAACCGATCAATCCCAACGAGCTCTACGCCCAGCTGCTGCAGTGGCTGCCCCGGCGCGAGCGCACGGCATCGGCGGTGCCGGCGGCTGCCGCTGCGGCCCCCCAGGAGACGGCACTCACCGACGGCGACGCGCTGTTGCGCATCCCCGGCCTGGATGCCGCCTCCGGCCTGCGCCGCGTGCTGCAGCGGCGCAGCACCTACGACGGCCTGCTGCGCCGTTTCGTCGACGGCCAGGCCCAGGCCGTCGCCACGGCGCGCACGGTGCTGGCCGCGGGCGACCGCACGCAGGCCCAACGCCTGCTGCACACGCTGAAGGGCACAGCGGCCACCATCGGTGCCGGCCCGCTGGCGCAGGCGGCACAGGCGGCCGAAACCATGTTCAGCCAGCCGCTGCGGGACGCAGCCGAGGAAGAGCGCCTGTTGGCCGCATGCGAGACGCTCTGCGGTCCGCTAGTGATGGCGCTGCGCCAGGTGCTGACGGCCAACGAGGCCGCTCCCGCCCCTGCCGCAGCCCAGGAAGTGGACTGGGCTGCCGTGCGCCCGCTGGCCGACCGGCTGCAGGCCCTGCTGGAGCAAGACGACGCCGATGCCATCGAGCTGTTCCAGAGCAATGCCGCTGTGTTGCGCCCGGCCCTGGGCGAGCGCTATGACAGCATCGCGAACGCCATCGGCGACTTCGACTTCGGCGGTGCCGCGCAGCAACTGCAGGGCGCCTTGCCCGTCGCCGTACGGACTTAGGACGGCAGCGCCAGCGCGGCCGCCACTTCGGGCGGCGCCTGCACCAGTTCGATCAGCACGCCCTCGCCCGCGATCGGGAAGGCCTCGTTGGCCTTGGGGTGCAGGAAGCAGATGTCGTAGCCGGCCGCGCCCTTGCGGATGCCGCCCGGCGCAAAGCGCACGCCCTGGGCCGTGAGCCATTCCACGGCCTTGGGCAGGTCGTCGATCCACAGGCCCACGTGGTTCAGCGGCGTGGTGTGCACGGCCGGCTTCTTCTCGGGGTCCAGCGGCTGCATGAGGTCGACCTCGACCTTGAACGGGCCGCTGCCGATGGCGCAGATGTCCTCGTCCACGTTCTCGCTCTCGCTGCGGAAGTTGCCGGTGACCGTGAGGCCCAGCATCTCGACCCAGAGCTTTTGCAGGCGCTGCTTGTCGGGGCCGCCGATGGCGATCTGCTGGATGCCCAGCACGCGGAAGGGGCGGTGGTTCGTGCTCATGCGTGTTCTCCCTGTGCGATGGAAATGGAGCGGGTGGCGTAGCCCAGCTTGTCCAGCAGCCGGCGGTCGGCATCCGCATCGGGGTTGCCGGTCACGAGCAGCTTGTCGCCGTAGAAGATGGAATTGGCGCCGGCCAGGAAGCACAGCGCCTGCACCGGCTCGCCCAGCTGCTGGCGGCCGGCCGACAGGCGCACGCGCGCGGTCGGCATGGTGATGCGCGCGACCGCGATCACGCGCACGAAGTCCAGCGGGTCGATGGGCGGCGCGTCGGCCAGCGGCGTGCCGGGCACGCGCACCAGGCTGTTGATGGGCACGGACTCGGGGTACGGGTCGAGGTTGGCCAGCTGCGCGATGAGGCCGGCGCGGTGCACGGGCGTCTCGCCCATGCCCACGATGCCGCCGCAGCACACTTTGACGCCAGCCGCGCGCACATGGGCCAGCGTGTCGAGCCGGTCCTGGTAGCTGCGCGTGTCGACGATGTCGGCGTAGTACTCGGGCGCCGTGTCCAGGTTGTGGTTGTAGTAGTCCAGCCCCGCGTCGCGCAGGGCCACGGCCTGGTGCTTCTCCAGCATGCCCAGCGTGGCGCAGGACTGCAGGCCCAGGTCCTTCACGGTGCGCACGAGTTCGGCCACCTTCTCGATGTCGCGGTCCTTGGGCGCGCGCCAGGCCGCGCCCATGCAAAAGCGCGTGGCGCCCGCGTCCTTGGCCGCCTGGGCCGCGTGGCGCACCTCGGCCACCGACATGAGCTTTTGCGCCTGCACGCCCGTGTCGAATTCGGCCGACTGCGGACAGTAGCCACAGTTCTCGGGGCAGCCGCCGGTCTTGACCGACAGCAGCGTCGCCAGTTCGATGTCGCCCGCGGGCCAGTGCGCGCGGTGCACGGTCTGGGCGCGGAACAGCAGTTCGTTGAACGGCAGATCCAGCAGGGCCTGCACGTCCTCGACGCGCCAGCGCTGCGGTGCCGGGGGCACCGCCCGGCGCGGCGGCGCGAAATGCAGGGGCTGCGCTTGCGCATCCGGAGCGGTGGGGGTCGACAGGGATTCTTGAGGCATCGCGTCCTTCCGGGTTTCAACGGGATCTGCAGCGATTGTGGGAGGCTGGCGCAGCGTCTGAGAAGCCTTGCGCCGTAGAAAGTCCGCCTGTTTTCCATGCCGCCAAGATCGTCCAACTCCGCCGCAGCGATGGCCGACGATGCACGGCGTTGCGCCCTCGTTTGCCGAACTTGGACGTTGGCAGTCCGGCGCCACATCGTTCTGCCGCGAACGTGCGGCGAACCGCACCGAATCCGGGGCAGCGGCCGCCGGACGATGGGTGCACTTGTGCGCGCCCACCGGCCCGGCTTCAGGCGAACTCGACGATGGGCTGGTCCACCGCCAGGCTTTCGCCCTTGGTGGCCAGCACCTTGCCGACCACGCCGTCGGCCGCGGCGAACAGCACGTTCTCCATCTTCATGGCCTCGATCACGGCCACGCGTTCGCCGGCCTGCACCTTCTGGCCCGGCTGCACCGCCACTTCGACCAGGAGGCCCGGCATGGGCGACAGCACAAAGCGGCTCATGTCCGGCGGCGCCTTGTAGGGCATCAGCGCGAACAGCTCGGCACCACGCGGCGACAGCACCAGCGCATCGAGTTGCGTGCCGTTGTGCGCCACGCGGATCGCCAGAGGGTTCTTGGGCGTGCCGCGTTCGACCTGGGCACTGAAGGGCTCGCCATTGCTGGTGCCGGCCAGCCGGATCGCACCGAGCCGGCTGTCGCTGACCAGCGCATAGCTGCGCGCGCCCACCTGCACGGTGCTGCTGCCGGTCTGGCCTTCGTAGCTGGTCACGCGCACGGGCGTGGCCTTGTGGTGGCCGTCCGCCCCCAGCGCCACGACCACGAAGTCCTGGCCCACCTTCACGCCGTGGCCGGCCATCTGGCCGCTGATGCCGCTCGCGCGGCCCAGGTAGCGCCGGTTGGCGAAGGCCGCCAGCGCGAGCAGGAACTCGGGCTCGTCGTGCGGCACGTCCTCGGCATGGAAGCCGTGGCCGTAGTGCTCGGCGATGAAGCCGGTGTTGAAATCGCCCGCGACGAACCTGGGGTGCGCCAGCAACGCGGCCTGGAACGGGATGTTGCTGCTGATGCCGCGGATGATGAAGCCGTTGAGCGCTTCGCGCATCTTGGCGATCGCCTCATTGCGGTCGCGCCCGTGCACGATGAGCTTGGCGATCATCGAGTCGTAGTACATCGGAATCTCGCCGCCGTCCTGCACGCCGGTGTCCACGCGCACGCCTTGCAGGTGCTCGGTGTCGGCCGAGAACATGGTCTCCTGCGGCGGCGCGAAGCGCACGAGGCGGCCGGTGGACGGCAGGAAGTTGCGGAACGGGTCCTCGGCGTTGATGCGGCACTCCATCGCCCAGCCGTCGCGCTTCACATCCGCCTGCGTGAGCGGCAGCTTCTCGCCGGCGGCCACGCGGATCATGAGTTCCACGAGGTCCAGGCCCGTGATGCACTCGGTCACCGGGTGCTCCACCTGCAGGCGCGTGTTCATCTCCAGGAAATAGAAGTCCTGGTTCTTGCCGACCACGAACTCCACCGTACCGGCGCTCTGGTACTTCACGGCCTTGGCCAGCTGCACGGCCTGCTCGCCCATGGCCTTGCGCGTGGCGTCGCTGATGAAGGGGGAAGGCGCCTCCTCGATGACCTTCTGGTGGCGGCGCTGGATCGAGCATTCGCGCTCGTTCAGGTAGATCACGTTGCCGTGGGCATCGCCCAGCACCTGGATCTCGATGTGGCGCGGCTGCTCGACGAACTTCTCGATGAAGATGCGGTCGTCGCCGAAGCTGTTGCGGGCCTCGTTCTGGCAGGCCGTGAAGCCCTCCAAGGCCTCCTTGTCGTTGAAGGCCACGCGCAGGCCCTTGCCGCCGCCGCCGGCGCTGGCCTTGATCATGACCGGGTAGCCGATGTCCCTGGCGATCTGCACCGCGCGCTCGGCCGATTCGATGGCGTCGTTCCAGCCCGGGATGGTGTTGACCTTGGCTTCGTTCGCCAGCTTCTTGGAGGCGATCTTGTCGCCCATGGCCGCGATGGAGTAGTGCTTGGGACCGATGAAGGCGATGCCCTCTTCTTCCACGCGCTTGGCGAAGGCCTCGTTCTCCGACAGGAAGCCATAGCCCGGGTGCACGGCCTCGGCGCCGGTCTGCTTGCAGGCTTCGATGATCTTGTCGGCCAGCAGGTAGCTCTCACGCGAGGGCGCGGGCCCCAGGCGCACGGCCTCGTCGGCCAGCTCCACGTGGCGCGCGTCCTTGTCGGCGTCGGAATAGACGGCGACGGTCGCGATGCCCATCTTCTTCGCGGTCTTGATCACCCGGCAGGCGATCTCACCACGGTTCGCAATCAGGATCTTCTTGAACATGCTTACCTCTTCTCGATGAATCAAAGCCGCTGCCATACCCGCGCCAGCGTTGCGCGCACGGTGCGCAGCGTCGCCTGCCGGATCGGCAGGCCAGTCAACAATTCAGGTTGCGGCTGCAGCACCTGCAGCCAGTGGTCGATGCAGGCCTGTGCGTCGCGGGGCTTGACGCCGCCACGCTGTGCCACTTGCATCAGCTCGGCGCGGCCCGGCACAGCGCCTTCACCCGCGACGCTGGTGCTGTGCTGGCCGCCCGGGCCGTGGCTGTAGCTCAGGTCGAACGCGGGCGACAGCCGCCAGCGGCCGTCCACCTCCATGCGGAAGGCGAAGTTCTTGGCGTGGTCGTCACGGTTGTGCGTGAGCACGTTGAACACGCAGCGCCCGAAGGCCTTGAGCGTCTCGCGGTAGTCACCGGTCAGCCGGGCAGTGGCCAGCAGCAAGGTTTCATAGTCGAGCGCAGGAAGGCGGTAGTCGGCATCGAGCAGTGCCGCCAGGCTCAGCAGCGGTACACGGTGTTCACCTGCATCGGTCGGCATGCGGTCGAAACGCTGCACGCCGAAGGCTGCGTGGCCCGGACCCAGCGGAAAGTAGGCCGCCTCGGGCATGTCCATGCCACCGGAACGCGCCAGACGGGCGTAGAAGGTCTCGAGCGCACAGACTTCGGCATGCTCGCCGCGCGCGGGAAATTTCAGCAGCCAGGGCTCGCCCGCTGTCGCACTGGCTGGCGCAAACAGGTTGGCATCACGCTGCCAGCGCAACAAGGCCTTGGGCCGTGCGCCCTGGGGCGAACCACCCAGCAGCAACAGGCGCCGCAGCTGCGCGCTGCTGCTGCGCTCCTGGTCGTCGGTGGCGACCGCCTGCACCTCGCGCGCCAGTTCTGCCATCTGCACAATGCCCGCCTGCTCGGCCTCCAGTGGATCGGCCGGCTCGAACGCGAGAGCACCGATGGCCGAATGGCCGACGATGGCCAACCGCTCCAGCACCGACACGGCCTGCGGATTGCGGCCCGCCTTGCGCAGCGCGCGGTCCATCAGCAGCATGCCCCAGCCGTCGGGCAGGCAGTCGGCGATGAAGCCGGGAAGGCCGTGGAAGTGCACCGGGCCGCTGTAAGCCTGCTGCACGGCACCGGGCCGGGGCAGCGGCACACGCAGGGGCGAAAACGCCAGGCCTTGTTCGATGGCCTGCGGCGAATATTCGAACAGCAGGCGGCCCTGCACTTCGGACAACAGGCCGAGCGGCCAGTCCTGGCCCCAGCCCAGGTAGCGGATGTTCAGGCGCGTGATGCCGGCCATGGACGTCATCCGCCCGAACGCTGCGCCACGCGCGGCTTGCGCGCGCGCTGGCGTGCTGACAACTGCACCGCGGCCTCGGCCTCGGCAATGCTGCGGGCGGGCAACGCGAACAGCGTCTGAAGCCCCTGCGCCGCGTGCAGTGCCTGCGCCACCTGCACCACGAGCTGCAGGCTGCCCTGCCCCGTGGCTTCCAGCCGCCGCACGGTGGACAGCGAGGCGCCACCCATGTCCGCCAGTTCCTGCTGCGAGAGATTGCGCGCCAGACGCAGCGCGCGGATGCGCTCGCCCAGCATGCGGCAGACGACCTGAGGGGATTGAAGCTCCAGCACTCAATGGCTCCAAAAAGAACAATTAAACACCGAAATCAGGTTTTATGGTTCAAATAAGAACGATTGATGGGTGGCATCAAAGTGGGATGTTGCCGTGCTTGCGCCACGGGTTCTCGAGCTTCTTGTCCTTGAGCATCACGAGCGAACGGCAGATGCGCTTGCGCGTCTCGTGCGGCAGGATCACGTCGTCGATGAAGCCGCGTGCGCCGGCCACGAAGGGGTTGGCGAAGCGGGCCTTGTACTCGGCCTCGCGTGCGGCCAGCTTCACGGGATCGCTCTTGTCCTCGCGGAAGATGATCTCGACCGCGCCCTTGGCGCCCATCACCGCGATCTCGGCATTGGGCCAGGCGAAGTTCACGTCGCCGCGCAGGTGCTTGGAGCTCATCACGTCGTAGGCGCCGCCGTAGGCCTTGCGCGTGATGACGGTGATCTTGGGCACCGTGCACTCCGCATACGCGTAGAGCAGCTTGGCACCGTGCTTGATGATGCCGCCGTACTCCTGGCTGGTGCCCGGCATGAAGCCCGGCACGTCGACGAAGGTGACCACGGGGATGTTGAAGGCATCGCAGAAGCGCACGAAGCGCGCGGCCTTGATCGAGCTCTTGATGTCCAGGCAGCCGGCCAGCACCAGCGGCTGGTTGGCGACGATGCCCACCGTCTGGCCTTCCATGCGCGCGAAACCCACCACGATGTTCTTGGCGTACTCGGGCTGGATCTCGAAGAAGTCGCCGTCGTCCACGGTCTTCGTGATCAGCTCCTTCATGTCGTAGGGCTTGTTCGGGTTCTCGGGCACCAGCGTATCCAGGCTCATGTCCTGGCGGTCGGCCGGGTCGTTGCTGGGCCGCACCGGCGGCTTCTCGCGGTTGTTGAGCGGCAGGTAGTTGTACAGGCGGCGCAGCATCATCAGCGCCTCCACGTCGTTCTCGAAGGCTAGGTCGGCCACGCCCGAACGCGTGGTGTGCGTGATGCCGCCGCCCAGTTCCTCGGCCGTGACCTCCTCGTGCGTGACGGTCTTCACCACCTCGGGGCCTGTCACGAACATGTAGCTCGAATCCTTGACCATGAAGATGAAGTCGGTCATGGCCGGCGAGTACACGGCGCCGCCGGCGCAGGGGCCCATGATCATGCTGATCTGCGGCACCACGCCCGAAGCCATCACGTTGCGCTGGAACACGTCGGCATAGCCACCCAGCGAGGCCACACCTTCCTGGATGCGCGCGCCGCCCGAATCGTTCAGGCCGATCACGGGTGCGCCGACCTTCATGGCCTGGTCCATGACCTTGCAGATCTTCTCGGCATGGGCCTCGGACAGCGCACCGCCGAACACCGTGAAGTCCTGGCTGAACACGAACACCAGGCGGCCGCTGATCATGCCGTAGCCCGTGACCACGCCGTCGCCCGGGATCTTGTTGTCCTGCATGCCGAAGTCGTGCGAGCGGTGCTCGACGAACATGTCCCATTCCTCGAAGGTGCCGTCGTCCAGCAGCAGCTCGATGCGTTCGCGCGCGGTCAGCTTGCCCTTCTTGTGCTGGGCGTCGATGCGCTTTTGCCCACCACCCAGGTGCGCCTGCGCGCGCTTCTTTTCCAGTTGTTCCAGGATGTCCTGCATGTCACTCCTCTAGCGGTTGTGTCTGTTCACGTCGATACGGATGCGCTGGCCAGCAGCTGGCGCGCGGCGGTGGATGCGGCGATGCGGCCTTCGCTGACGGCCTGCACCATGTCGGGCAGTTGCCCGCGCACGGCGGGGTGGGCGCGGAAGGCCTGCTTGAGGCCGGTCTCGATGCGTTCCCACATCCAGGCCAGGGCCTGCTTCTGGCGCCGCGTCTCCAGCCGGCCATTGGCGGTTTGCAGCGTGCGAAAGTGTTCGACCTTCTCCCAGAAGCGGTCGACGCCCTCGTTGCGCAGGGCGCTCAGCTGCATGGCCCGCGGGCGCCACTGGCTTTCGTCGTGGAGCGAATGGCCGGCATTGCCGTGCATGCCCAGCAGCCGCAGCGACGAGGTGATCTGCGCCTGCGCGCGCGTGGCGGCGTCGGGGTCGATGTCGGCCTTGTTGATGACCACCAGGTCGGCGATCTCCATCACGCCCTTCTTGATGGCCTGCAGTTCGTCGCCCGCGTTGGGCAGCTGCAGCAGCACGAACATGTCGGTCATGCCGGCCACGGCCGTCTCGCTCTGGCCCACGCCCACGGTCTCGACGATGACCACGTCGTAGCCGGCGGCCTCGCAGACCAGCATGGCCTCGCGCGTCTTCTCGGCCACGCCGCCCAGCGTGCCCGAGGACGGGCTGGGCCGGATGTAGGCGCGCTCGTGCACGGAGAGATGCTCCATGCGCGTCTTGTCGCCCAGGATGGAGCCGCCCGAGACGGTGGACGAAGGGTCGATGGTGAGCACGGCGACGCGGTGGCCCCGGCCGATCAGGAACAGGCCCAGGGCTTCGATGAAGGTGCTCTTGCCGACGCCGGGCACACCCGAGATGCCCAGGCGGAAGGCACGGCCGGTGTACGGCAGCAGCGCGGTCAGCAGATCGTCGGCCTGCGCGCGGTGGTCGGCACGGGTCGACTCCAGCAGCGTGATGGCCTTGGCGATGGCGCGGCGCTGGGCGGTGCCTTCGCCGCGCAGCAGCGGCTCGGCCCAGGGGATGGAAGGCATGTTCACAGGATCTCGAAGGCACGCCCGTCGGGCAGGCGGTAGCGGGAGAAGTCGCGCACGTCAGTGGTCATGATCCGGGTCACCCCGGTCTCGCCCGCCAGCCAGACCAAGGATGCATCGGCCAGGTCCATCTCGCTGCGCGGTGCAGTGGTGTAGCGCTGCATCAGCGGCACGAAATCCGTCAGTGCCTCCTGGCCGAACGGAAAGACGGCCACGGCCCCCTGCCCCAGCCACTGCAACAAGGTGTAGCGCTGCGGCGGCGAAACGAGGTAGCTGGCTTCGACGACGCAGGGCCAGGTGGTTGACAAAGCCCAGCGCTCGAGGGAAGCCAGTTGCAGCAGATCGTGGTAGCGCTCGGCATGCGGCTGCTGCCGGCCGAAGGCCGCCACCATCGCGCTGGCGTCAATCAGCGCTGAGGCCATGCTTGGCGCGGAGCTTGGCCACCAGTGCGGCGCGCGAGGCTTCCGTGTCGTAGGGCTGCTCGCTGCCTTCGAAGGCCTGGGCCACCGACAGGTACTCGGCGCGCTGCTCCTCCACCTTGAGCTGCTGCATCAAGGCGTAGGGGTCCTTTCGGTTCAGCGCGCGCTCGACCGCGTCGATGATGAACTGCGACTTGGTGATGCCCTGGCGCTTGGCGGCAAGCTCCAGTTCCTTTTCCAGCAAGGGGTCCATGCGGACAGATACGGCCATGGCAAACTCCGAAAATACGGTATTACCGTATCACAAAACAGCGGTTGTCGCCTTGCGGATCTGCTCCAGCACGTCCTTGGCGCTGGCCGGGATCGGCGTGCCGGGGCCATAGATGCCCTTCACGCCGGCCTCGTACAGCATCTCGTAGTCCTGCCGCGGAATCACGCCGCCGACGAACACGATGATGTCGTCCGCGCCCTGCTTCTTGAGCTCCTCGATGATGGCCGGCACCAGCGTCTTGTGGCCGGCCGCCAGCGTGGAGACGCCCACCGCGTGCACGTCGTTCTCGATGGCCTGGCGCGCGCATTCCTCGGGGGTCTGGAACAGCGGGCCCATGTCCACGTCGAAGCCCAGGTCGGCGAAGGCCGTGGCGACCACCTTGGCACCGCGGTCGTGGCCGTCCTGGCCGAGCTTGGAGATCATCACGCGCGGGCGGCGGCCCTGCTCTTCGGCGAAGGTGTCGATTTCCTTCTTGAGCGCGTCCCAGCCTTCGGCAGAGTCATAGGCCGCGGCGTAGACGCCCGTGACCTTCTGCGTGTCGGCGCGGTGGCGGCCGAAGGACTTCTCCAGCGCGTCGCTGATCTCGCCCACCGTGGCGCGTGCGCGCACGGCGTCGATCGACAGCGCCAGCAGGTTGCCGGTGTTGCTCTCGGCCGCCGCGGTCAGCGCGTCCAGCGCGGCCTGCACCTTGGCCGCATCGCGGGTGGCGCGGATCTTTTCCAGCCGCGCGATCTGGCCGTCGCGCACCTTCATGTTGTCGATGGACAGGCTGTCGATCGCGTCTTCGGTCTTGAGCTTGTACTTGTTGACGCCGACGATCACGTCCTTGCCCGAGTCGATGCGCGCCTGCTTGTCGGCCGCGGCGGCCTCGATCTTGAGCTTGGCCCAGCCCGAATCCACGGCGCGCGTCATGCCGCCCATGGCCTCGACCTCCTCGATGATCTTCCAGGCCGCGTCGGCCATGTCCTGGGTGAGCTTCTCCATCATGTAGCTGCCGGCCCAGGGGTCGATCACGCTGGTGATGTGGGTCTCTTCCTGGATGATGAGCTGGGTGTTGCGCGCGATGCGCGAACTGAACTCCGTGGGCAGCGCGATGGCTTCGTCCAGCGCATTGGTGTGCAGGCTCTGCGTGCCGCCGAACACCGCGGCCATGGCCTCGATGGTGGTGCGCACCACGTTGTTGTAGGGGTCCTGCTCCGTGAGGCTCCAGCCCGAGGTCTGGCAGTGCGTGCGCAGCATCAGGCTCTTGGGGTTCTTGGGCTCGAACTCCTTCATGATGCGGTGCCACAGCAGGCGCGCGGCGCGCATCTTGGCCACTTCCAGATAGAAGTTCATGCCGATGGCCCAGAAGAAGGAGAGCCGACCCGCGAAGTCGTCCACGTTCAGGCCCTTGGCCAGCGCGGTCTTCACGTATTCCTTGCCGTCGGCCAGCGTGAAGGCCAGCTCCAGCGCCTGGTTGGCGCCGGCTTCCTGCATGTGGTAACCGGAGATCGAGATCGAGTTGAACTTCGGCATGTGCTTGGCCGTGTACTCGATGATGTCGCCGATGATCCGCATGCTCGGCTCGGGCGGGAAGATGTAGGTGTTGCGGACCATGAACTCCTTGAGGATGTCGTTCTGGATGGTTCCGCTGAGCTTGTCCTGGCTCACGCCCTGCTCTTCCGCCGCCACCACGTAGCCGGCCAG
The DNA here is from genome assembly GCF_964253035.1 of Pseudorhodoferax sp. LjRoot39. Lineage (NCBI taxonomy): Bacteria > Pseudomonadati > Pseudomonadota > Betaproteobacteria > Burkholderiales > Comamonadaceae > Pseudorhodoferax > Pseudorhodoferax sp. LjRoot39. The sequence goes on from NZ_CAXUQL020000001.1 coordinate 6,247,596, forward strand.
CACCGGCAGCACGGCGCCGTTCATGGTCATGGACACGCTGACCTTGTCCAGCGGGATCTGGTCGAACAGGATCTTCATGTCCTCGACCGAATCGATGGCCACGCCGGCCTTGCCCACGTCGCCCGTCACGCGCGGATGGTCGCTGTCGTAGCCGCGGTGCGTGGCCAGGTCGAACGCCACCGACACGCCCTGCCCGCCGGCCGCCAGCGCCTTGCGGTAGAAGGCGTTGGATTCCTCGGCCGTGGAGAAGCCCGCGTACTGGCGGATGGTCCAGGGGCGCACGGCGTACATGGTGGCCTGCGGCCCGCGGATGTAGGGCGCGAAACCTGGCAAGGTGTCCGTGTACTGCAAACCTTGCAGGTCGGCCGCGGTGTAGAGCGGCTTGACGGTGATGCCGTCCGGCGTGAGCCAGTTCAGCGCGGCCAGATCGCCACCCGGCGCGGATTTGGCGGCCGCCTGTGCCCACTTTTGCAGATCGCCCGGATCCAGTGCCATGTTGCTTGTCCTCTCGTATTGCAGCCTCGCAATGTTCGCAAAACAACCACGCTTTCGCAAGCAGTGAAAGTGCAATCATTGCAAACATGACCTGCAATAGTGCAAACTTTGCAAACATGGCAAAAGCATTCATGGGTGTGCACCTGAAGACGCTGCGCGAGCAGCGCGGCCTCACGCAGGCCGCGCTGGCGCAGGCACTGAAGGTGTCGTCAAGCTACCTGAACCAGATCGAAAACAACCAGCGGCCGCTGACCGTCAACGTGCTGCTGCGCCTGCAATCGGCCTTCGGCATCGATTTGCAACTGTTCTCCGAGGACGCGCAGACGCGCCAGCTGGCCGAGCTGCGTGCCGTGCTGGCCGAGGGGCCGGACGCCGGCACCGTGCCGCAGGCCGAGGCGCAGATGCTGGCCCAGCAGCTGCCGGCCGTCTCCAAGGCCATCCTGGCGCTGCACAAGCGCGTGCGCTCGGCCGAGGAACGGCTGGGGCTGATCGCCGAGAGCAGCGGCAGCGAGGGCGCTGCGGCCGGCACGCCCCTGCAGCCCTATGAAGAGGTGCGCGAGTTCTTCTACGCGCGCCACGAGCCGCTGGCACAGCTGGACGAGCGCGCCGAGCAGGTCTACGCGCAGCTGCAGGACAGCTTCCCGCCACCGCGCACACCCAGCCCCGGCAACCTGTTCGCCGCACTGGAGCAACGCCTGCGCCGGCTGCATGGCATCGCGGTGCGCTGCGAATCGGGCTCGTCCATGGCCGAGCAGCCGCTGCGCAGCTACGACCCTGCCAGCCGCACGATCACGCTGGCGGCCGGCCTGGGTGCCGCGCAGCAGGCCTTCCAGCTCGGCGTGCAACTCGCGTTCTTCGAGATGGGGCCGACGATCGACACCTTCATCCAGGCCAGCGAGTTCAGCACCGGCGAGGCGCGCGCACTCGCGCGCATCGGCTTCGCCAACCACTTCGCCGGCGCGCTGGTGCTGCCCAACCGCATCTTCCAGGAGAGCGCCGAGGAGCTGCGCTACGACATCGACCTGCTCAGCGAGCGCTTCGGCGTGGGCTTCGAGACCGTCGGCCACCGCCTGTCCACCATGCGGCACCCGCATGCGCAGAGCATCCCGTTCTTCTTCGTGCGCGTGGACCGGGCCGGCAACATGTCCAAGCGCCAGTCCTCGGCCGACTTCCACTTCTCGCGCACGGGCGGCACCTGCCCGCTGTGGAACGTGTACGAGGCCTTCTCGCAGCCCGGCAAGATCCTCACGCAGCTCGCGCGCATGCCGGACGGCCGCACCTATTTGTGGATCGCGCGCACCGTGGAGCACCGGCGCGGCGGCTACGGCACGCCGCACCGCATCTTCTCGGTGGCGCTGGGCTGCGACGTGCGCCATGCCAGCCGCCTGGTCTACGGCGACGGCCTGACGGCGGACGCGGCCGACCGCGCCGTGCCGATCGGCTCGGGCTGCAAGGTCTGCGACCGCGAGAACTGCGTGCAGCGCGCGTTCCCGGCCATGGGCCGGCCGCTCAGCATCGACCCGAACGCACGGCGCTTCGCACCCTACGCACCGGCAGGCTGAAACGGCCGCCGCATCTGGCCCGGATGCGGGTTTTTCATAATTATGAATTCAGAATAATGTTTTCCAATCCCGCACAGACCATGTCCGCCGTCCTCTCGCCCCGCCCCCTGTACGAAGACGCCGCCGAGTTGTTGCGCCAGCGCATCCTGGGCGGCGACCTGCCGCCCGGCAGCTGGATCGACGAGTTGCGGCTGGCCGAGCAGTACGGCATCAGCCGCACGCCGCTGCGCGAGGCGCTCAAGGTGCTCGCGGCCGAAGGCTTGGTCACGATGAAGCCGCGCCGCGGCGCCTACGTGACCGAGGTGCCCGCCGCCGACCTCGACAAGCTGTTCCATCTGCTGGCGCTGCTGGAAGGCGATGCCGCGGCCGCCGTGGCGCGCCTGGCGACACCGGCCGAGCTCGACGAGCTGGATGCGCTGAACGCCGGGCTGGAGCAGGCGGTGGACGACGGTGCGGCCTTCTACACGCTGAACGTCCAGTTCCACGCCCGCCTGCTGGCCCTGACCGGCAACCCCTGGCAGACCCAGTTGGTCAACGACCTGCGCCGGCTGATCCAGCTGGCCCTGGTCGGCTCTCTCGGCACGGCGGGTCGCATCCAGGATTCGCTGCGCGAGCACCGCGCACTGCTGGCCGCCCTGCGCCAGCGCGACGCCGACGGCGCGACAGCGCTCATGCGTGACCACATGCGCGGTGCCCTCGCGGCGGCGCGCCAACGTTCCTCCCAATGAAAGAAGCCATGTCCCCTCCTTCGTTCCTCGGTGCCGACGAACTGCCGCTGCGCGGCATCAAGGTGCTCGAACTGTCCCACATGATCATGGGCCCGATCACCGGCATGGTGCTGGCCGACCTGGGCGCCGAGGTCATCAAGGTCGAGCCGCTGGAGGGCGACAACACGCGGCGCCTGAAGGGCTCGGGCATCGGCTACTTCCCGGTGTTCAACCGCAACAAGCAGAGCCTGGCCGTGGACCTCAAGTCCGCCGACGGCCAGGCCGTCGTGCGCCAACTCGCGCTGCAGGCCGACATGCTGCTGGAGAACTTCCGCGACGGCGGCCTCGCCCAGTACGGGCTGGACTACGCCGCGCTCGCAGCCGAGAACCCGGGCCTGATCTACGTCTCGCTCAAGGGTTTCCTGTCCGGCCCCTACAAGCAGCGCACGGCGCTCGACGAGGTGGTGCAGATGATGGGCGGCCTGGCCTACATCAACGGCGCACCGGGCCAGCCGCGCCGCGTCGCACCCTCGGCCAACGACATCCTGGGCGGCACCTTCGGCGTGGTCGGCGCGCTGGCCGCACTGCACGACCGTGCGCGCAGTGGCCGTGGCCGCCACATCCGCTCGGGCCTGTTCGAGAACAACCTGCTGCTGGTGGCCCAGTTCGTCGCGCAGTACCAGCTGACCGGCCAGGCGCCCCAGCCCCAGGGCGGGGAGCGCAAGCCGCCATGGGGCGTGTACGACATCTTCGACACCACCGACGGCCGCGTGTTCGTGGCCGCCGTCAGCGACGCGCAGTGGCGCGCCTTCGCCCGCCGCTTCATGCCGCCGCAATGGGGCGAGGACCAGCGCCTGGCCACGGCCGTAGGCCGCGAGGCCGCGCGCGCCTGGCTGGTGCCCGGCATCGCCGAAGTGCTCAAGGACTGGAACACGGCCGACCTGTGCCGTGCGCTGGAGGAAGCGCAGATCTCGTTTGGCCCCGTGCGCGCGCCGCACGACATGGTCGACGACGTGCACCTGCGCCAGGGCGGCGCCCTGCTGCCCACCGACCTGCCCGACGGCGGCCACATCGATGCCGCGGCGCTGCCGATCGAATTCGACGGCATGAAGGCCGGCAAGCGCCACGACCCACCCGGCATCGGCGCGCACACGCGCGCCGTGCTGCGCACGCTCGGCTACAACGAAAACCAGATCGAGGCCATGCTGGCCGCCGGCACCGTGCGCGGCTGAGCCCTGCTGAACCACCAACGGAAAAAGAGGAGACAAACCATGCAACGCCGTTCCCTGAACCTGCTCGCCACCGCCGCCGCACTGGCCACCGCGCTGGGCGCCGCCGCGCCCGCCATCGCGCAGACGCCCGGCTACCCGAGCAAGCCGATCCGCATGATCATCCCGTCCACGCCCGGCGGCGGCACCGACTTCATCGGCCGCCTGCTCTCCACCAAGCTGGCCGAGATGAACGGCTGGTCCGTGGTGCCGGACAACAAGCCCGGTGCCGGCACCGCGCTGGGCCTGGCCGAAGCCGCGCGCGCCAGCCCGGCCGGCTACGACCTTGTGGTCGGCCAAACCGACAACGTCTCGCTGATCCCGCTGCTGCTCAAGGTGGCCTACGACCCCATCAGGGACCTCACGCCGGTGGCTCTGGTCGCCACCACGCCCATGATGCTGGTCGTGCCCGAGAACTCGCCCTACAAGACCCTGAACGACCTCATCCAGGCCGCCAAGGCCGCGCCCGGCACCATCAGCTACGGCACCTCGGGCACGGGCGGCGGTGCCCACATCAGCATGGAGCTGCTGCAGGGTGCAGCCAACTTCAAGGTCCAGCACGTGCCGTACAAGGGTTCCACGCCGGCGCTGGCCGACGTGATGGGCGGCCACCTCGCGATGGCCGCCACCTCGATCTCCTCGGCCACCACGCTGCTCAAGTCCGGCAAGATGCGCGCGCTGGCCGTGACCTCGCCCAAGCGCGTGGCCGCCGTGCCCGAGGTGCCCACCGTCTCGGAGGCCGGCCTGCAGCACGCCGACTTCGTGACCTTCTACGGCATCTTCGCGCCGGCCGGGCTGCCCCAGCCGCTGCTGCAGCGCCTGAACGCCGACTTCAACAAGATCCTGGCCCTGCCCGACGTGCGCAGCGCACTGCAGGGCAACGGCCTGGAGCCGCAGCCCATCTCCGCCGAGGAGTTCGCGGCCATGGTCAAGGCCGACATCCAGAAGAACCGCGCCGTGATCCAGAGCGCCCACATCAAGGTCGAGTGAACACCATGGCAAACGACACCGTCACAGTCTGCGAAGTCGGCCCGCGCGATGGCCTGCAGATGGCACGCGACACCCTGCCCACCGCCGTCAAGCTGCGCTGGATCCGCCAGCTCGCACAGGCCGGCCTGCGCGAGATCGAGGTCGGCAGCTTCGTCTCGCCCAAGCTGGTGCCGCAGATGGCCGACACCGACGCCGTGGTGCGCGGCGCGCTGGAAATCGAGGGCCTCACGGTCTGCGCGCTGGCCGGCAACCTGCGCGGCGTGGTGGCGGCCCACGCGGCCGGCGCCCATGTGGTGGCGATCCCGATCTCGGTCAGCGACACGCACAGCCGCGCCAACGTCAACAAGGGCACGGACGCCCAGATCGAGATGGTGCGTTCGGCCGTGGACTGGGTGCGCGCGCAGGCGCGGCCCATGCGCATCGACGTGGCCGCCGCCACCGCGTTCGGCTGCTCCATGGAGGGCCATGTGCCCCTGCAGCGCGTGGTGGACGTGGCGGGCGCCCTGGCCGCAACCGGCGCCGACACGATCGCGCTGGCCGACACCGTGGGCTATGCCCAGCCGGCCCAGGTGCGCGCCACGGTGCGTGCCGTGCGTGCCGAGATCGGCGCGCGGCTGACCAAGCTGCACCTGCACGACACCATGGGGCTGGGCCTGGCCAACGCCCTGGCCGGCCTGGACGAGGGCATCCGCGCCTTCGACAGCTGCCTGGGCGGCCTGGGCGGCTGCCCGTTCGCGCCGGGCGCCTCGGGCAACATCGTGACGGAGGATCTGGTCTTCATGCTGGCCTCCATGGGCTACGGCACCGGCGTCGACCTGCCGCAGCTGATCGCGGCCCGCCGCCTGCTGGCCGAGTCCCTGCCTGGCGAAACGTTGCGCGGCGCGGTGGCCACGGCAGGCCTGCCCAGGAACTTCTGCGCGGCGTGACCGGGCCAGCCCCTGCCCAGGCCGGGCGCATGCTCTGAATCCGAACTAATCTTTCACCGTTTTAGCAACATCTGCGTACACTCAGCCGCCGGAGCAAGGGCGGCTGATGCGCTTTTGCGCCGCTGACGCGTCCGCGTCCCCACCGCTGCCGCCCCGCATCGCTGTCCAGGAGCGCTTGCATGCCAACCACGCGCAGTTCAGTTGCCGACGGCCATGCGCCGGTGCCGACCTGGCGAGGCGCGGCCAGCGGCGTCTGGCCGCTGGCCATGGTGGCCGCGGCGCTGCTGGCCGGGGCCGCGGCGCTGGCCTGCTGGCAGCTGCTGCAGCAGGCACGCGGTGGCGCCGCAGCTGCCTGGGCCGCAGCTGCCCTGGCCGGCGCGGCTGGAGCCCTGCTGGCCTGGCGCGACCGGCGCCAGCAACGCCTGATCGCGCGGCTGGGTGCCAGCGAAAGCAGCCTGCGCGAGATGAGCGACAGCCTGCCCTGCGCCGTCTGCCTGCTGCTGCAGCCTGCGCAGGGCGTGCCGCAGGTGATCTTCGCCGGCCAGCCCGTGCGCGACATCCTGGGCGTGGAGGTCGCCGAGCTTCTGGCCAACCATGCCGTGCACACGCGCCACGTGGTCACCGCCGACGTGGAGCGCGTGCGCCGCAGCCTGCGCGAGGCGGGGCGCTCGCACGGCCGGATCGCACTGGAGTACCGCGTGCACTGGGACGGCCGCGAGCGCTGGGTCAAGTTCGAAGCCGCATGCGCACCGCACGCGCAAGGCATGCTCTGGACCGGCTACTGGCTGGACATCACCGCGCAGCAGCTGGCGCTGCGCCGCATGGCGGACCAGCTCGAGTTCCAGGACAGGCTGATCGACGCCATGCCGAACCCCGTCTTCATCAAGGACGTGCAGGCGCGCTACATCACGGTCAACCGCGCATTCGAAGCCGCCTTCGGCAAGCGCCGCGCCGACCTCATCGGCAAGAGCCTGCTCGACGGCGGGCCGGTCCTGCCGGCGTTGCGCCAACAGGTGCATGACGAGCAGCTGCGCATCATCCAAAGCGGAGACACGCAGCACGAGCAGCACACCAGCATCTGGGCCGACGGCCAGGAGCACCAGGAGCTGTACTGGGGCTGCGGCATCCGCCTGGCCGATGGCACGCCCGCCGGCCTGGTGGGCGTGATCCTGGACGTGACGGAGCAGGCCATCGCCCAGAAGACGCTGCAGGAACGCGAGGGACAGCTGCGCACCATCCTCGAATCGGCGCCCGCGGCCTTGCTGGTCACCACGCCGGACGGCCGCATCGTGTTCCACAACCAACATGCTCTGGACGCCTTCCAGATCGATGCCGACGCACTGCACGCGCGCGGCATCAAGGCCATGTACGCGCACCCGGAGCAGCGCGCCGACATCCTCGCCACGCTGGAGCGCGACGGTGGCTTCCGCAACCGCGAGATCGAGTTCCTGCGCGGCGACGGCACGCCGTTCTGGGCCATGCTCTCGTCCAGCCGCGGCAGCTTCGGCAGCGAGCCGGCCTCGTTCGGCTGGTTCGACGACATCACCGCGCGCAAGCATGCGGCGCTGGCGCTGCAGCAGGCCAAGGACGCGGCCGAAGCCGCCACCCAGGCCAAGTCGGCCTTCCTGGCCAACATGAGCCACGAGATCCGCACGCCGATGAACGCCATCATCGGCCTGGCGCACCTGGCGCTGCGCACCCAGCTCGACGCCCAGCAGCGCGACTACGTGCAGAAGGTGCACGGCGCCGGCCAGGCCCTGCTGGGCATCCTCAACGACATCCTGGACTTCTCCAAGATCGAGGCCGGACGGCTGGAGATCGAGACCATCGACTTCGACCTGGACGAGATGCTGGCCCGCGTCACCACGCTGACCGGCGAGAAGGCCTGGGGCAAGGAGCTGGAGTTGCTGTTCGACGTGCCGGCCGGCATCCCGCGCCAGCTGCGCGGCGACCCGCTGCGCCTGGGCCAGGTGCTGACCAACCTGATCAACAACGCCGTCAAGTTCACCGAGCGCGGCCAGGTCGCGGTGCGCTGCCGCCAGCGCGCGCTGGACGGCGAGGCCTTCGAGCTGGCTTTCGAGGTGCAGGACACCGGCATCGGCATGACGCCCGAGCAGGCCGCGCGCCTGTTCACCGCGTTCAGCCAGGCCGACGAGTCCACCACGCGCCGCTTCGGCGGCACCGGGCTGGGCCTGTCGATCAGCAAGCGGCTGGTCGAGCTCATGGGCGGCAGCATCGGCGTGCGCAGCACACCCGGGGTCGGCTCGGTGTTCCACTTCACCTGGATCGGCGCGCCCGCCCGGCAGGACGCCAGACCGCGCACCCTGCCCGGCGCGCTGCACGCGCTGCGCGTGCTGGTGGTGGACGACAACGCCGATGCGCGCGAGATCCTGAGCCGGGCGCTGGCGCCCTTCGGCTGCCGCGTGGACACCGCCGCCAGCGGCGCCGAGGCGCTCACGGCCCTGCAGGATCGGGAAGGCCAGGGCCGCTACGGCGTGGTCTTCACCGACTGGAAGATGCCCGGCATGGACGGGCTGGAATTGGCCCGGCGCATCAAGCAGACGGGCGGCACCGCGACGCCGCCCGCCGTGGTGCTGGTCACCGCCTTCGGCCACGAGGAGGTGCGCCGCCTGGCCGGCACCTCACCCATCGACAGCCTGCTGCACAAGCCGGTCCACCAGTCCATGCTGGTCGACACCCTGGTCGGACTGTTCGCGCAGGACGTGCCGGCCGAGCTCGCGGCCTATGGCAGCAGCGAGCAGGTGCCGCGGCTGGACGGCCTGCGCGTGCTGCTCAACGAGGACAACGAGATCAACCAGCAGATCGCACTGGAACTGATGCAGGCCGCCGGCGTGGCAGTCGAGCTGGCGGGCAACGGCCGCATCGGCGTGGACAAGCTGCTGGCCGCCGGCCCCGGCGGCTACGACCTGGTCTTCATGGACCTGCAGATGCCGGTCATGGACGGCCACCAGGCCACCGCGCTGATCCGCGCCGACGCCCGCTTCGCCCACCTGCCCATCATCGCCATGACGGCGCATGCCATGGTCGAGGAGCGCGAGCGCTGCCTCGCCGAAGGCATGGACGACCACATCACCAAGCCCATCGATCCGGCGCTGCTCTACCAGAAGCTGCGCCAATGGGGTGGCGCCGCGCTGGCGGCCCGGCCACCGGCCCCTGCGGCACCTGCGGCCGACCAGCGCCCGCCCGTGCAGGCCATCGCCGCGGACGGCGCCGACGCAGCACGGCGCACGGCGCCAGCCACCCTGCCGCCCCTGCAGGCCGACGGCCTGGACAGCGCCGCCGGGCTGCGCCGCGTCAACGGCAACCGTCCGCTGTATGCCAGCCTGCTGCGCCGCTTCTGCGAGCACCAGGCGCAGGCACCGGCGCGCATCGCCGAACTGCTGGCCAGCGGCGCGCGGCACGAGGCCGAGATCATGGCCCACACGCTCAAGGGCGTCGCCGCCAACATCGGCGCCGAACGCGTTGCCGCCGCGGCCGGGCAACTCGAGCACGAGCTGCGCGCCGATGCCGGCGCCGCACAGGTGCAGGCCAGCCTCGCGCAGGTCGGGCAGGTGCTGCAGCCCCTGGTGCACCAGCTGGCGCAAGGGTTCGGCTCGGCCACCTCCGCGCGGCCGGTGCCTGCCGCTGCCGCGCCGCCGGCTGCGCTGCGCGCCGACCTGCAGCGCCTGGGCGCGCTGCTGGAGGCCATGGATGGCGACACCCAGGAGCTGCTGGACCGCCTGCAGCCCGACCTGGCCACGCTGATGCCCGCCGACACGCTGGCCACGCTGGGCGCACATGTGGACCGGTACGACTTCGACGAGGCGCTCTCCCTGCTGCGTGCCTCTGCCGCGTGGACCTGGGCCACGCAGGGCGCGCAAGCAGCGCCGGTGCGCTGACACCGCCGCGCAGCCCCCGCCGGCGGACCGGCACAGGCGTCTGCTACAAACGGTGCCACCCGCAGGCTGCGCGGTCGCCGTGTGCACAAGGCCTTGAGGCAAGATGGCGTCCACGCACAGGCCGGCCTCGGGCATCCTGTCCCTCGCCTGCCATTGGAGCTGCAGCATGCCGCCACCGCCCGGGCCAGCGCCCGCCGACGCACCGCCCCCCCTGCGGCCGATCCGCCTGTGGACGGCTGCTGCAGCGCTGGCCTGGCTGCTGGCGACGGGCCTGGCCGGGCACCTGCTGTCCGACCGCATCGTCACGGCCCAGGTGGACTCGCTGGCCGACGGTGCGCGGCTGGACGCCAGCGCCACGGGCCGGCTGATCGACCGCATGTTCGTGGAGCTCGGCGCCGTGTCCAACATGGCAGCGCATCAGGTGGACGTGATCGAGGCATCGCGCCGCTTCGTCGTCAACACGCCGATCGAGACCGCCCAGACGCCGGCCGAACGCGCGGCCACGCTGTCGCAGGATCCGCAGGTGCGCAACGTGGGCAACTACCTGCGCCGGCTGATCCAGGACCTGAGCTACGACCAGATGTTCGTCGTCAACCGCTCCGGCACCGTGATCGCCAGCGGCGACTGGACCGAGCCCAGCGGCCTGCTCGGCGACAGCTACGGCGACCGCGACTACTTCTACCAGGTGCTGCTCGAAGGCGTGGGACGCCGCTTCGACATGGGCAGCGACGGCCGGCACCCCGGCTTCTACGTGGCCAGCCGCGTCGACTCGAACGATGGCACCTTCGGCGCCGTGGTCGTGCGGCTGGACACCAGCACCATGAACGAGATGCTGGCCGGCCAGCGCGTGGCCGCCGTCATCGACGGCGACGGCATGGTGCTGGCCTCGTCGCGGCCGGACTTCGTGCTGCACCGGGTCGGCCCATTGGCCGGCGAGGCGGCCGACACGCAGGCGGCACCTGCGTCCAGCTCCGCGCCCGCAGCCCTGGCGGTGCACCGGCCGCCGCAGCTGCTGCACGCCAACCACTGGCTGGTCGGCGACACGCCCTACGTGGTCGAGCGGGCCGACCTCTCCGAGCCCGGCTACCGGCTGCTCACGCTCAGCGCGCTGGACGCGGTCGCGCCCATGCGCCAGCTGCACCGCACGGTCACCGGCATCGTGGCGGCACTGGGCCTGCTGCTGATCCTGCTGGGCAGCCGCATCCTGGTCCAGAAGGCGCGACACCGCCACGCGGCCCAGCGCAGCGGTGCCGAGCAGACGGCCTTCCTGCAGTCGGTGCTCGATGCCGTGCCCATGCCCATGTTCTACAAGGACGCGCAGGCGCGCTTCCTGGGCATCAACACGGCATTCGGCCAGGCCTTCGGTGCCGACCCGGCGCAGCTGCTGAGCCAGGACGGATTGGCGCTCGGCGCCATGGACGAGGACCGCGCCCGCCAGCTGCAGCAGGAACAGCTGGCGTTCGTGCACGGCCGCGGCACCTTCCAGCGCGAGGAGGAGTTCCGCTTCGCCGACGGCAAGCTGCACCCCACGCTCTACTCGGCCAGTGCCATCGCGCGGCCGGACGGCTCGTCTGCCGGCATGGTGGGCGTGGTGGTCGACATGATGGACCAGAACAAGACCCAGGAAGCCTTGCACAAGGCCAGTGCCCGGCTCAACGTGGCACAGGACGCAGGTGGCATCGGCCTGTTCGACCTGGATCTCGTCACCAACGAACACTACTGGAGCCCGCAGCTCGAGCGCCTGTGGGGCCTGGAAGGCACGACCGACCGCAGCTACTGGAACTGGAACAAGCGCCTGGTCGAGCAGGACCAGGAGCGCACCGGCAAGAGCTTCTTCGGCGCGCTGAACGACCCCGCGGCTTCGACCCACCGCGACGAGTTCAGCATCCTGCTGCCCGACGGCAGCATCCGTGTCCTGCAGACCCACAGCCGCATCGAGCGCGACGCCCAGGGCCGCGCCATCCGCATGACCGGCGCGCAGATGGACGTGACCGCCCTGGTGCGCGCGCGCGACGACGCCGGCGCCGCCAGCCGCGCCAAGAGCGACTTCCTGGCCAACATGAGCCACGAGATCCGCACGCCGATGAACGCCATCATCGGCATGTCGCACCTGGCGCTGCGCACCGAGCTGACACCGCGCCAGCGCGACTACGTCGCCAAGATCCAGCAGTCGGGCCAGCACCTGCTGGGCATCCTCAACGACATCCTGGACTTCTCCAAGGTCGAGGCCGGCAAGCTGGACGTGGAGTCCACGCCTTTCGACCTGGACGGCATGATGGCCACCGTCTCCGGCGTGGTGGCCGACAAGGCCACGGCCAAGAACCTGGAGCTGGTGTTCGACGTGGCGCCCGACGTGCCGCAGCAGCTCATTGGCGACCCCTTGCGGCTGGGCCAGATCCTCATCAACTACGTCAACAACGCCATCAAGTTCACCGAACAGGGCGAGGTCGGCATCGTGGTGCGCGTGGACAGCCTGCACAGCGCGCAGGGCGGCACCGGGCCGCAGGCGGTGCTGCGCTTCGAGGTGCGCGACACCGGCATCGGCCTGTCGGAAGAACAGATGGCCCGCCTGTTTCGCAGTTTCGAGCAGGCCGACACCTCCACCACCCGCCGCTACGGCGGCACCGGCCTGGGCCTGGCCATCAGCAAGCAGCTGGCTGTGCTGATGGGCGGCGAGGTCGGCGTGCGCAGCGAACTGGGCCAGGGTTCGGTGTTCTGGTTCACGGCCAGGCTGGGCCTGGGCGAGCGCCGCGCGGCGGCGGCGCCGCCGCTGGTCGATCTGCGTGGCCAGCGCGCGCTCGTGGTGGACGACAACGAGCATGCCGCCGCCGTGCTGGGCGAGATGCTCGAGCACATGTCGCTCAAGGTCACCACCGCGCACTCGGGCGCACAGGCCGTTCTGGCCGCGCGCGACGCGGCCGATGCCGGCCAGCCCTTCGACTTCGCCATGCTGGACTGGCGCATGCCCGGCATGGACGGCCTGCAGACCGCCGAGGCCATCCGCGCGCTGGCGCTCAGCCGCCAGCCCGAGTTCATGATCGTGACCGCCTACGGCCGCGAGGAAATCATCCAGGGCGCCCAGCAGGCCGGCATCCGGCACCTGGTGCACAAGCCGGTCAGCGCGTCCGTGCTGCTGGACACCATGATGCGTGCCAGCCGTGGCGCCGCGCTCCCCGCCGCCAGCCCGGTGGCCGCCAGCCGCAGCAGCGCGCTCGACGCACTGCGCGGCATGCGCGGCGCACGCATCCTGCTGGTGGAGGACAACGACCTCAACCAGCAGGTCGCAGGCGAACTGCTGCGCGACGCCGGCTTCGTCGTCGACATCGCCGACAACGGCCGCGTGGCCCTGGACATGGTGCAGGCCCAGGCCGCGCGCACGCCGCCCTACGACCTCGTGCTCATGGACATGCAGATGCCGGTCATGGACGGCGTGACCGCCACGCGGCTGCTGCGCGAGGATCCAGGCCACGACGGCATGCCGGTCCTGGCCATGACGGCCAACGCCATGCAGGCCGACCGCGACCGCTGCCTGCAGGCGGGCATGCAGGACTTCATCGCCAAGCCCATCGAACCCGATGCCATGTGGCTGGCGCTGGCGCGCTGGCTCAAGCCGCGCGCCGGGCTGGGCCGCGATGCCGCCGCCGGCCCCGCGCCCGTCCCCACGCCCTCCGCCGAGCCACCCGGCCTGCCCGTGGTCGCCGGACTGGATGTCGCATCGGGCCTGCGCCGCGTGATGGGCAAGCAGGCGCTGTACCGCCAACTGCTGGAAAAGTTCGCTGCGGGCCAGGCCCTGGTGCCCGAGGCCATCGTGCAAGCGCTGCAGGACGACGACCCGGCCACGGCCGAGCGCCTGGCGCACACGCTCAAGGGCGTGGCCGGCAACATCGGCGCGCACGACCTGCAGCAGCATGCCGCCGCGCTCGAGGAGGCACTGCGCGAGCGCCAGCCGCGTCCCGCCGTCGACGCCACGCTCGCGGCGGCCGCCGCCAGCCTGCACGCGCTGCTCGACGCGCTGCGCCCGCACCTGGTGCCGGTCGCGGTGTCCGGCGCCGACCTGCCCGCGCCCGCTGCGGGCGCCGATCAGCAAGCGTTGCTGCAGCGCCTGGCCCAACTGCTGGAGCAGGACGATGCCGAGGCGGCCGAGTTGCTGGCCGAGCACCAGGCCGCGCTGGGTGCAGCGCTCGGGCCGCACTACGCCGCGGTGTCCCAGGCCGTGGCCGACTACGACTTCGAGGCCGCGCTGGCCGCGCTGCGCCAGGCCACCGGGTAGCGCCGCCTTCAGTCGGCCGGCTGGGCCCGCGGCCCCTTGTTCACATAGCTGGCGTTGCCCAGGCCGGTGCCGATGGTCAGCACGGCCCAGCGCTTCACATCGCGCATGAACGGCAGTTCCGACAGGCCCTGCACCACGGCGTCGTTGTGCATGAGCACCTGGGTCGCTTCCTTGCCGACCACGGGCAGCTTCTCGCGCAACGCGGTGGGCAGGTGAAAGGTGTCGGCCGCCCAGTTGCCGGGCAGGTTCTGCGCGCCGCGCGCGATGCTGCCGTCCTCGCGGATCAGGCCGGGGCAGGCGATGCCGACGAAGGGCGCGAGCCGGATGCGCCGGCGCCCGGCCCAGGCGATCATGTCCGTGAGCATGGCCACCAGCCCGTCGACGAGCGCCGTACGGCTGGGCTCGTCGTCCGCATGGCGCCACTTGGCACGGCGCACGACCTTGGCACGCGAGAGGTCCGCCGCCTTGTCGCGCCGGAACTTCACGATGCCGCAGCGCACGTTGGTTCCGCCGATGTCCAGTGCCAGCAGCGCATCGGCGTGCTGGACAAAATGCGGCGGCGCCAGGTGCACCCAGCCGATCAGACCGCCATCGTCAGGCTCGTGGCGCAGGCGCGCCAACTCCACCGGGATCTCGGCCACCTGGCACAGCGCTGCCGCCTGCAGGATCGCGAGCTCACCGACCTCGCTCTCGGGAAAGCCGCCGCCGATCACGATGCGCTGCACGCCGCTCCAGGCCTTCTGGCGCATGAAGCGCTCGATCACGTCCGTCAGTTCGACCGCGAACTCCTCGATCGCACCGCGCACGATGTCGCCGGCCTCCGAGGCCGCCGGGCCATGCAGGGCGCGGTCGAGCGTCTTCTTGCTGAGCTGGGCCGAAGGCAGCTTGCCGAGCGGATCGTCGCGGCCCTTGTCGCGGCAACGCTTGCGCCACACGTCCAGCAGCTTGCGGAAGGCGGTCTGGCTCGCGCGGTCGCCCACGAAGCCGTCCTCGTCCGACACCTCCAGGTTGTAGCCCGCGATGTCGAGCGCCTCCAGGCTCGCCGTGCCATGGTGGGCCCCCACCACGCTGGGCATGTGGCGTTTCTTGGGCTTTCCAGCGGGCTTGGGCTTGCGGGTCTCCTTCTTGCTCATGGATGCGGTTCCTTGTCTATACCTTGTGGATGCGGCGCGCCACGATCTTGCAGCGCACCAGCAAGCGCGGCCGCGGGAAGGCGCGCGCGCCGCACATGGGCCGGGCGCGCATTCGTGCGTAGGACGCGCGCCCATGACGCGCACGAGGTCCACCACTACACTGGCCCGATGCCTGCTGCACGCCGCGTGTTCTCTGCTGTCTGGGTCGTGCTGGTGTTGCTCTTCGCATCCAGCGCAGCGTCCGCCACCGACGAAGGCGCACTGCGCGTCGGCTCCAAACGCTTCACCGAGTCCTACATCCTGGCCGAGATCCTGGCGCAGACGGCCGCGCCGCAACTGCGCAGCGCGCCCACCGTGCGCCAGGGCCTGGGCAACACCGCCATCGTCTACGAGGCACTGCGCTCGGGCGCCATCGACCTCTACGCCGAGTACACCGGCACTATCTCGGCGGAAATCCTGCGCAGCCCCAAGCCGCTCGCGCGCGAGGCCATGCAGGCCGCGCTGGCGCCGCTGGGCCTGGGCGTGGCCATCCCGCTCGGCTTCAACGACGGCTACGCGTTCGCCATGCGCGCCAGCGAGGCCGAGCGCCTGGGCATCCGCCGGCTCAGCGACCTGGCGCGCCACCCGGCGCTGAAGTTCGGGCTGTCCAACGAGTTCATCGGCCGTGCCGACGGCTGGCGCGGCGTGGCGAAGCACTACGCGTTGCCGCAGCAGCCCACGGGACTGGACCACGGGCTGGCCTACGACGCCGTGACGGCCGGCCAGGTCGACGTGATCGACATCTACACCACCGACGCCAAGATCGACCACCTGGGCCTTCGGGTGCTGGAGGACGACCGCGGCTACTTCCCGCGCTACGACGCGGTGGTGCTGTACCGGCTCGACGTGCCGCAGCGCCTGCCGCAGGCCTGGGCCGCGCTGCAGACCCTGGAAGGCCGCATCGACGAGCGCGCGATGATCGCGATGAACGCGCGCGCCGAGCTGCAGGGCCAGGCCTTCGACCGCATCGCGCGCGATTTCCTCGCCGGCGGCGCGGCGGCAGCGGACCACGCCAGCGGCTTCATGGCCCGCCTGTTCGGCCCCGACCTGGCCCGCCTCGCGCGCCAGCACCTGGTGCTCGTGGCCGTGTCGGTCGGCCTGGCGACCTTGATCGGCGTGCCGGTCGCCATCTGGGTGTTCCCGCACCTGCGGCTGCGCGCGCTGGTGCTGGGTGCGGCCGGCCTCTTGCAGACCGTGCCCTCGCTTGCGCTGCTGGCCGTGCTGATCTCGGCGATCGGCGCCATCGGCACGCTGCCCGCGCTGATCGCGCTGACCCTGTACTCGCTGCTGCCCATCATGCGCAACGCCGTGACGGGGCTGGCGGACGTGTCCGACGGGCTCAAGCAGGCCGGCACGGCCCTGGGCATGACGCCAGGGCAGAACCTGCGGCTGGTGCAGTTGCCGCTGGCCCTGCCCACCCTGGTCGCGGGCGTGCGCACCGCCACCACGATCGCCATCGGCACCGCCACCATCGCTGCCTTCATCGGCGCAGGCGGTTTCGGCGAGCGCATCGTGACGGGCCTGGCGCTCAACGACAAGCAGCTGCTGCTGGCCGGCGCCCTGCCCGCCGCGGGGCTGGCGCTGCTGAGCGAGGCGGTGTTCGAGCTGCTGGAGTGGGTGCTGCGCCGCTGGCGGCGCTGAGCCTGCATCCGATGGTCCGGCCCCGCGCGGGCCCGTGACGGCAAGCACACCGAACGCACACCACAGCACGCTTCTTCGCAAAGCTATACACGCGCCACACAGGGGCAGCACACCGGCTGCCCAGAATGCGGCGCTCGCCGTTCCGACGGTTCTTTGCGCGCCTGCCTCATCCCATGAGATCTCTTTCCGGCCTCCCTTGCCTCGGGGCCTTGCTGCTGCTGTGCGGCCTGGGCCTGCCACCCGCCCTGGCCGGCGACAACACGGTCACCCTGGACTTCACCGACGCCGACATCGCCGGCGTGGCGCGCACGCTGAGCGTGATCACCGGGCGCAACATCGTGGTGGACGCGCGCGTCCAGGGCACGCTGTCGCTGCATTCGGAAACATCGGTCACGCCGGCCCGGGCCTGGGAGCAGTTCCAGGCCGCCGTGCGCCTGCGCGGCTACACCGTGGTGGAGGCGGCAGGCCTGTACAAGATCGTCCCCGAGGCCGAGGGCAAGCTGCAGTCCGCCGCGGTCCAGGTGGGGGCGGGCCCGCTGCGCGGCGACCAGATCGTGACCGAGGTCTTCCGGCTCAGCCATGAGAACGCGAACAACCTGGTCCCGACCCTGCGGCCACTCATCAGCCCGAACAATGTGCTGAGCGTCAACGCCGGCAACAACGCGCTGGTGGTCACCGACTACGCCAGCAACCTGGCACGGCTGCGCACCCTCATCGCTGCGCTGGACACGCCCAGCGCCACCGATGTGGAAGTCATGCCCCTGCAGCATGCGGTGGCGGCCGACCTGGCGGCCACCGTGCAACGCCTGACCGAGACCGCCGGCACCGCGGCCAGTGCGAACGCCACCGCCACGGGCACGGCGGTGGCCACGCCTGCCAGTGCGGGCGGATCCGCAGGCGCAGGCACCGGCGCGTCCATCCTTGCCGATCCCCAGAGCAACAGCCTGTTGGTGCGCGCGTCCAACCCGGTGCAGCTGGCCTTCATCCGCGCGCTGGTGGCGCGGCTCGACCACCCGCGCAAGAACGCCAACGTCCACGTGGTCTACCTGAAGAACACCGACGCCACCCGCCTGGCCCAGGTGCTGCGGGCGGCATTCCCGGCGGACACCGGGGGCGGCAACCGCGCCAGCGCGTCGACCGCGCCGGCGGCGGCGACCAGGACCACCGCCAGCATCCCGGCCAGCAGCACCGAGGGCAGCACCGGCACATCGCAGTCCACGGCCGCGGTGACCGCCACCGCCCAGCCGTCCACCGGCGGCGAGGTCCAGGCCGACCCCGCCAGCAACGCGCTGATCATCAGCGCGCCCGAGCCCCGCTTCCAGGAGATGCGCCTGGTCATCGAACAGCTGGACGCGCGCCGCGCCCAGCTCTACGTGGAGTCGCTGGTGGTGGAGGTGGACGCCAGCAGGAGCGTGGACCTGGGCGTGCAGTGGAGCAAGCTCTTCGACATCAGCAGCAGCACCTCGCTGACGCTGGGGACGGTGGCGGTCGCGCTGGAGTCGATGGCGGGCACCAACATCCTGTCCACCGCCAACCTGGTCACGCTGGACAACGAGGAAGCCAAGATCGTGGTGGGCCAGAACGTGCCCTTCGTCACGGGCTCGTACACCAGCACCAGCAGCAGCAACCCGTTCCAGACCGTGGAGCGCAAGGACGTGGGCATCACGCTGCGCATCCGGCCGCAGATCGGGCAGAACGGCAACATCCGCATGGCGATCTACCAGGAGTCCTCGTCGGTGGTGTCCACCAGCAGCACGCTCGGGCCAACCACCAACAAGCGCTCCATCGAATCCAACGTGGTGGTCAACAACGGCAAGATCATCGTGCTGGGCGGCCTGATCGAGGACAGCACCACCGACAGCGCTGCACAGGTACCCGCGGTGGCCGACATCCCGGTGCTCGGTGCCCTGTTCCGCAGCATCAGCCGCTCGCGCAAGAAGACCAACCTGATCGTCTTCCTGCGGCCGATCGTGATGGCCGACGCGGGCGCCGCCAGCGCGCTGTCGCTGGACCGCTACGACTACATCCGCGCCCAGCAGCAGGCCTTGCCGGCGGACATCCACCTGTTGCCCCAGGAGTCCGGCCCGCCATTGCTGCCGCGCGCGCCCAGCAACTGACGCTGGTGGCGCCCGCCAGTGTCGCCCTTGAACCAGGCAAAGGCAGGACCGGTGGTTTGAACCATCACCGGCACTTTCTGTGCCATCGGCATTGGCGCGCTTGCCAGCTTGTTCTCCGTACACTTTGGCATCGGCAGCCCCCCAATGAACCCGCTTCAGGTACCGGCATGGAACCCACCACCCCGTCACGCGAGCGCCTCGACGCCCGGCAACTCACCACCTTCGCCCACGACCTGCTGGTCCGCGCCGGAATGCCGCACGACAAGGCAGATGCCGTCGCCACCGTGCTGGTGGATGGCGATCTCATGGGCCACACCACGCATGGCCTGCAACTGCTCGCGCCGTATCTGGCCGAGATCGAGAAGGGCAGCATGCGCCTGGAGGGCGAGCCCAGGGTCCTGTCGTCGCACCCTGCCGCCCAACTGTGGGACGGGCTTCGACTGCCGGGGCCCTGGCTCGTGCTGCAGGCACTGGAGCACGCCGCACGGACAGCCAGGGCGCAGGGCACCGGCACGGTCGTCATCCGGCGCAGCCACCACATCGCCAGCCTGGCGAGCTACCACCGCCGCGCCGCAGAACAGGGCCTGGTGCTGGTGCTGACCTGTTCCGATCCGAACTCGGCCAGCGTGGCGCCGTTCGGCGGCCTGGACCCGGTGTTCACGCCGAACCCGATCTCGGCGGGCTTTCCGACCGGCGGCACGCCCGTCTCGGTGGACATCTCCACCTCCACCACCACGAACGGCCTCACGAACCGCTTGCACCAGGAAGGCGGCAAGCTGCCAGCCCCCTGGCTGCTGGACGGGCACGGCCAAGCGTCCGACGACCCCGGCGTGCTGTTCACCGAACCCAAGGGCACCATCCTGCCGCTGGGTGGCCTGGACTCGGGCCACAAGGGCTACGGACTGTCGCTGCTGGTCGAGGCCCTGACCGGCGGCCTGGCTGGCCATGGCCGGGCCGATCCGCGCGAGGGCTGGGGCGCCACCGTCTTCCTGCAGGTCATCGACCCCGCGGCATTCGCCGGGCAGGCCGCGTTCACGCAGCAGATGGACGAGGTCGCGCGCCAATGCCGGGCGTCCAGGCCAGCCGATGCGCAGCGGCCGGTGCGCCTGCCCGGCGAACGCGCCTACCGGCTGGCGCAGAGCCACGTGGAACAAGGCGTGGTGCTGCAGGAAAGCATCCTGCCCGCGCTCGTGCCCTGGGCGGCGAAGTACGGCGTTGCGCTGCCGAGCAGCTGAGCACCGAGCGGCAAGCAGCCGCGCCGTGCATGCGCAGGCGGGGGATCAGGCCAGCGTGTAGGCCGTCTTCACCGTGGTGAAGAACTCCTGCGCGTACTTGCCCTGCTCGCGCGGGCCGTAGCTCGAACCCTTGCGCCCGCCGAACGGCACGTGGTAGTCCACACCCGCCGTCGGCAGGTTCACCATCACCATGCCGGCCTGGCTGTGGCGCTTGAAGTGCGTGGCGTACTTCAGGCTGGTGGTGGCGATGCCGGCCGACAGACCGAACTCGGTGTCGTTGGCCGTGGCCAGCGCCTCCTCGTAGTCCTTCACGCGGATCACGCTGGCCACCGGGCCGAAGATCTCTTCCTTGTTGATGCGCATGGTCTTGGCGCTTTCGCTGAACAGCGCGGGGCTCATGTAGAAGCCGTCGGTGGAAAGCTTCAGGCGTTCGCCGCCGGCTGCCAAGGTTGCGCCTTCGCCCTTGCCGATCTGGATGTACTCCAGGTCCTGGTCGAGCTGGCTCTGGCTGGAGACCGGGCCGATGTCGGTGCCCTGCGCCAGCGCGTCGCCGACCTTGATCTTGGCCATGCGCAGCTTCATCGCCTCGATGAACCTGGGGTAGATGCCGTCGGTGACGATCAACCGGCTCGATGCCGTGCAGCGCTGGCCGGTGGAGTAGAACGCGCTTTGCACGCTGAGTTCGACGGCCTGGTCCAGGTCGGCATCGTCCAGCACGACCTGCGGGTTCTTGCCGCCCATCTCCAGCTGCACCTTCTTGCCGCTCTTGACGCATTCCAGCGCAATGGCGCGGCCCACGCCGGTGGAGCCCGTGAAGCTGATGGCATGGATGCCGGCATGGCCGACCAGCGCATTGCCGATCACGCTGCCGCGGCCCATGACCAGGTTGAACACGCCCGCCGGGATGCCCGAGCGGCTGATGATCTCCGCGAGCGCCCAGGCGCAGCCCGGCACCAGGTCGGCGGGCTTGAGCACCACGCAGTTGCCGAAGGCCAGGGCCGGGGCGATCTTCCAGGCCGGGATGGCGATGGGGAAGTTCCACGGCGTGATGAGGCCGACCACGCCGACCGGCTCGCGCGTGATCTCCACGCCGATGCCGGGACGCACCGAGGGCAGCGTCTCGCCAGCCAGGCGCAGGCATTCGCCGGCGAAGAACTTGAAGATCTGGCCGGCGCGGGCGGCCTCGCCCATGCCTTCGGCCTTGGTCTTGCCCTCCTCGCGCGCCAGCAACGTACCCAGCTCTTCCTTGCGCGCCAGGATCTCGGTGCCGATCTTGTCCAGCGCGTCGCTGCGGGCCTGCACCGAGCCGGTGGCCCAGGCCGGGAAGGCTGCGGTGGCGGCGGCCACGGCCGCGTCCACCTGCGCCGCGTCGCCCTGGGTGTACTGGCCCAGCACGTCGGCCAGGTTGCTGGGGTTCAGGTTGGGGCTGTAGCTCTTGCCCGCAACCCATTCGCCGTTGATCAGGTTGTCGAACTGCTGCACGGTGCGCCTCACTTCTTCATGTCGATGGTGCCCGCGATCTGCCGCAGCGCGGCGCTTTCGCGGGCCATGCTGGCCTGGAAGGCCGCGGCATCCTCGTAGGTGTCGGTCGTGAAGTACTGCTTCTCCATGGTTTCGCGCAGCGCGGGCTCCTGCATGGCCTTGGCCGTCGCGGCCTTGAGCACGTCCACCGCCTCGGGCGGCGTGCCGCGCGGCACCGCCAGCCCGCGCCAGGTGCCCAGCACCAGGTCGATGTTGCGCTCGCGCAGCGTGGGTACCTGCTCGAAGCCCTTGATGCGCTTCTCGGACATCACGCCCAGCGCGCGCAGCTTGCCCGCCAGCACGTTCGGCGTCACCTCCGGCGCGCTGGCGATCACCGCGTCGATGTGCCCACCCAGCAGCGCCAGGATGGCCGGCGCGCCACCGGCGAAGGGAATGTGGTTGAAGCTGGCGCCACCCTTGTCGGCGAGGGCCGCGGCCGCGAGGTTCCACATCGAGCCCTGGCCGGCGTTGCCGATGCGCGTGTTGGCGTCCGCCGCGCGTGCCGCGGCCAGGAAGTCCTCGACCGTGCGGTAAGGCGCGTCGGCGCGCACCACGAGCACGGCAGGGTCGGCGTTGAGCTTGGCGATCGGCACCAGGCTCTCGTGGTTGAACTTTGCCAGGCCCAGGTACTGCAGGAAGGTGATCTCCACGGTGGTCAGTGCCATCTTGTAGCCATCGGGCTTGGCGCCGATCACGTCGGTCCAGCCCACCACACCGGCGGCGCCGGCCTTGTTCAGCACGATCACGCTCTGCGGCAGGTGGCGTGCCACGGCGTGCGCATAGGCGCGCGCCATCACGTCGGCACCGCCGCCGGCCTGGTAGGGCACGATCAGCTCGATGGGCCGCTGGGGATAGCCCGCGGCCTGCGCTGTCGCGGCCGCCAGGCCCATGGCGGCCATGCCTGCGAGCAGGGTTCTGCGGTGGATGGTCATGCAAAGTCTCCTTGTGGGTCGTTGAAAAAGGAAGGGGATCGGTCGGCCGGCAGCAGCACGCTGTGGTCGACCTCGCGGATGTCGGTGCGCCCGCAGAAGGCCATGCTCAGGTCGAGCTCCTTGTGGATGATCTGCAGCGCCTGCTGCACGCCGCGTTCGCCCAGCGCGCCCAGCCCGTACAGCATGGAGCGGCCGATGTAGGTACCGCGCGCGCCGAGCGCCAAGGCCTTGAGCACGTCCTGGCCGGAGCGGATGCCGCCGTCCATGTGCACCTCCATGCGCCCGCCCACGGCCTGCACGATGGCCGGCAGCGCGCGGATCGACGAGGGTGCGCCGTCGAGCTGCCGCCCGCCGTGGTTGGACACGACCAGGGCGTCGGCCCCGGAGGCCAGCGCATGGCGCGCGTCCTCGGCGTCCTGGATGCCCTTGAGCACGAGCTTGCGGTCCCACAGGCGCCGGATCCAGGCCACGTCGTCCCAGCTCAGCGTGGGGTCGTACTGCTGCGCCGTCCACTCCGCCAGCGACTGCATGTTCTCCACGCCCTGCACGTGGCCGACGATGTTGCCGAAGGTGCGGCGCCGCGTGCCCAGCATGCCCAGGCCCCAGCGCGGCTTGGTCGCCATGTCCAGCAGGTTGCGCAAGGTCAGCCGTGGTGGCGCGGACAGGCCGTTCTTGAGGTCCTTGTGCCGCTGCCCGCTGATCTGCAGGTCCAGTGTCAGCACCAGCGCCGAGCAGTTGGCCTCGTACGCGCGGCGCACGAGCCGCTCGACGAAGCCGCGGTCGCGCATCACGTAGAGCTGGAACCAGAACGGGTGCCCCTGCGTGCCTTCGGCCACGTCCTCGATCGAGCAGATGCTCACCGTGGAGAGCGTGAACGGCACGCCGAAGGCCTTGGCCGCGCGCGCCGCCAGGATCTCGCCGTCGGCGCACTGCATGCCCGTCAGGCCTGTCGGCGCGATCGCCACGGGCATGGCCACCTCCTGGCCCAGCATGGTGCTGCGCGTGCTGCGCTGCGCCAGGTTCACGGCCACGCGCTGGCGCAGCAGGATGCGCTGGAAGTCGCGCTCGTTGGCGCGGTAGGTGCCCTCGGTCCACGAGCCCACGTCGACGTAGTCGTAGAACATGCGGGGCACGCGCTTGCGCGCCAGGATGCGCAGGTCTTCGATGCAGGTGATCACGGTCATGGCAAGGGGGCGTCCGGCGGGGTGCTGCGGTACATCGCGATGAGGGAGGTGGAGTCGGCCATGGCGCCACCGGCCGCCACGTAGGCGGCATAGCGCTCGGCAGCCTCCTCCACGAGTGGCAGCGCGCAGCCATGTGCGTGCGCGAAGGAACGCACCATCTGCAGGTCCTTGGACAGCTGGCGCGCGTAGCCGATGGGCGGATCGAAGGCGCGCGCGTGGATGCGCGGGTAGATCTTCTGCAGCAGCACGCTGTCCGCCAGCCCGCCCGCCAGGCAGGCCGGCAGGCGCGCCGCATCGATGCCAGCCGCCTCGGCGAGCAAGACCACCTCGCTCATCAGCGCAAACCCAGCACCGACGATGGCCTGGTTCAGCACCTTGGCCGTCTGCCCGGCGCCCACAGGCCCCATGTGCGTGACGTTGTGCCCCAGGCTGCGCAGGAGGGGCAGCGCGCGGCCCACGTCGGCGTCCGCGCCGCCCACCATGATGGCCAGGCCGCCTTCGCGCGCAGCGGTCGGCCCACCGGAAACCGGCGCGTCGACCCAGCACAGCCCTGGCGCACGGCCGGCCAGTGCGCGCGTATCGGCCGGCGGGATGGTGGACAGGTCGACCAGCAGGCGGCTGGCACCAACCGCTTGCGCGACGCCACGCGGACCGAACACGCAGTCCTCGACCGCCTGCGCGTCCAGCACGCACAGCAGCACCACATCGCTGGCGGTCGCCACCTCCGCGGGCGAGGCCGCCGCGACCGCACCGAAGGACAGCACGGTTTCCAGGCGTTCGGGCTCGCGGTTCCACACGGTGACGGCGTGGCCCTGGTCGAGCAGACGCAGCACCATGGCCTCGCCCATGAGGCCGATGCCGATGAAGCCGATCCGCAGCGCAGGCATGCCGGTGGTCCTCATGCGACCGCCTCGGCCGCAGGCCGGACGCTGGACGGCACGCCGAGCAGGCCACGCGCCGCCAGGTTGCCCATCAGCGCGCCGATGCCGAAGCGCCAAGGCGGCACCTGGTCGCTGCGGCCCACGCGGTTGACCAGGCCACCCAGCCGCGCGCTGCGGATCGCCACGCGGTCGCCCTCGTGGTGGGTGAAGCCCTGGCCGGGCGCACCGCGGTCCTGCGTGGGCGCGAACATGGTGCCGCAGAACAGCATGATGCCGTCGGGGTACTGGTGGTGCGCACCCATGGCGTGCGCCACCAGTTCGCTCGGGCTTCGGCTGATCCGGGCCATGGAACTGCTGCCGGCCAGCACGAAGCCGTCCGCACCGTCCACGCGCAGCTCCACCACCGCGGACGCGACATCCTGCAAGCCGTAGTGCGCGTCGAACAGGCGCACGAACGGCCCGACCGCGCAGGAGGCGTTGTTGTCCTTGGCCTTGCCCAATAGCAGCGCACTGCGGCCTTCGAAGTCGCGCAGGTTGACGTCGTTGCCAAGCGCTGCGCCGACGATCTCGCCCGCGGGCGTGACCACCAGCACGACCTCGGGTTCGGGGTTGTTCCAGTGCGACCCGGGATGCAGGCCCACGCCCACACCCGTGCCGACCGAGGCCAGCGGCGCGGCCTTGGTGAAGATCTCGGCGTCCGGCCCGATGCCCACTTCCAGGTACTGCGACCACAGGCCCTGCGCCACGAGCACGCGTCGCAGTTCCTGCGCCTGCGCCGAGCCCGGCCGCACCGCGGCCAGGTCCGCACCGATGACGGTGGTGATCGATGCGCGGACCGCATGTGCGCGCATGGCATCGCCGCGCGCCTGCTCCTCGATCAGGCGCTCCAGCATGCTGGCCGCGAACGTGACCCCGGCCGCCTTGACGACCTGCAGGTCGCACGGCGCCAGCAGGTGGCGCTGCGCTGCATCAGGCCCGTGGGTCTCGGTGCTCGCCAACCATTCGGCGAGCGGCCCCAGCGCCGGGCCCTGCGCTTCACGCGCCAGCGCGAGCCGGTCGGGCCGCGCCACCAGCGCCGCCATCGTCGGCACATGGGCCGTGATGTCGACCAGTTGCGCGCCGCGCACCGCGACGACACAGGGTCCGCCCTGCGGGCCAGGCAGCCAGGCCCGGCCGACCAGGGTCGCGTCCGCGGCGTCCTCGGGCAGCGTCTGCGCCAACGTCAATCCAAGCACGGGCGCCATCACTTCGCTCCGGGATGCAGGCCCAGCACGTTGGCGCCGATGGCCGGGTCCACGAAGCGCTCCAGCCGCGACGGATGCAGCAGCACCGTGATCTCGCACGAACCGGTGCCCACGGTCAGGCCCAGCAGGTGCCCACCGGCGCCGTTGAAGGTGGCGTCGGTCACGATGCCGTGGGCATGGATGGACGGCTTGCCCCCCTTCCAGGCGATGCTGCCCGTCAGGTTGGCCAGTTCCACGTCCTTGAAGGTCTTGGGGTCGAAGGCCTTCTTGGCGAAGTCGTAGAAGCCGAAGGTCGCCTCGCGCATGAAGCCGATGCCCACGATGCTCGCGCTCGGGATCTGTTCGACCACGGCCAGCCGCTCCAGATGGGCGAGCACGTCGTCGCCATGGCGCAGCACCATCAGGTAGCCGGTGGGCGTGCGCGTGTACTTGCCGGTGAGGTCCTGCGCCGGAGCCGCGCAGGCGAAGCCGGCCAGCAGCGCGGACACGATCAATGCGTTCTTCTTGAACATGGGTCTGTCTCCATTTCTTCGAGGGAATGCGCGGCGAACGCCGCAAGGTGGCCGTCGGCGTGCCGGCCGGCCAGGTGAATGCGTCAAGCCGCGGCGCTGGCCTGCACCTTGGCGCGCAGCCGCTCGACATCGACGACGAAGCGGCTGTGCGTGCCACTCGCGACCTCACGGCCACCTTCGCGCACACTGAAGTCGAAGTGCACGCTGCGTCCGTCGACGCCGGCCACGCGGGCCTCGATCTCGACCTGCCGACCCAGCAGCGTGGCGCCGCCGTGCCGCAGCGCGACCGCCGAGCCCACCGAGTTCTCGCCCTCTTCCACGTGGGCCAGCAGGAAGTCCAGGCAGGTCTGCTCCACGTCGCGCACCAGCTCCGGGGTCGCGTAAATGCGCAGCGCTTCGCCGAGAAAATCGATGGTGCGCGCGCGGTCCACCGTGAGCGTTCGGCGGGTTGCGGCACCAGGTTCCAAGTCGTTCTTCATGCAGGCCTTCCAGGGCGTTGACGTTGCGAAAGCGCGCAAGTCTAGGAAGGCGTCCACGCGCCGGCAAACGAGTATTTCTAGGGCGACTGCGGAGAAAAACTTGAAGCACTTTCCCGCATACTCGGCCCGGTCCGGACCACAGTGCACAGCCTACAGGAGACACGGTGTCACGCCCCATTCCGCCGCTGAACGCCTTGCGCGCCTTCGAGGTCGCCGCGCGGCATCTGAGCTTCACGCGCGCAGCCGACGAACTGTTCGTCACGCCCTCGGCCGTCAGCCACCAGATCAAGACCCTGGAAGAGAACCTGGGCATGCCGCTGTTCCTGCGCGATTCGAAGTCGCTGACGCTCACGGCAGCGGGCAAGGCCTACCTGCCCGGCGTGCAGGAGGCGTTCAAGCAGCTCGTGTTCGCCACGCACCAGCTGCACCAGTCGCAGGGCGTGCCCTCGCTCAAGATCAACCTGCCGCCGACCTTCGCGGTCAAGTGGCTCACGCCGCGCATGCAGCGCTTCATGCAGGCGCACCCCGACATCGACCTCAAGATCTCCACCGCCAAGGAGATGGTGGACTTCACGCGCGAGGACTTCGACATGGCCGTGCGCTACGGCCGCGGCACCTATCCAGGCCTGTACTCCGAACTGTGCCTGCCGGTCGAGGTGTTCCCTGTGTGCAGCCCTGCACTGCTGCAAGACCCTGCGCGGCCCCTCAAAACGCCTCAGGACCTGCGCCGGCACACGCTGCTGCACGACGAAAGCACCTACCCGGACGTCAGCAACCCGAACTGGGCGATGTGGCTGGAACAGGTTGGCGCCACGGACGTGGACAGCACCCGCGGCCCTTCGTTCTGGCCCAGCCACCTGGTGATCGGCGCGGCACTGGACGGGCTGGGCGTTGCCCTGGCCAAGAAGCACTGGGTGGTCGACGACATCGCCAGGGGCCGACTCGTTCGGCCGTTCGAAGGCAGCATGCAGGTCGAGTTCGCCTACTACCTCATCTTTCCCGAGGACCGCGCGGCAGACCCGCGCATCAACGCCTTTCTGGCGTGGGTGCGCGAGGAGCTGGCACGGGACGCCGCGGCTCAGGCCGCGCCGACGGACGGCGCGAGCCGGTAGCAGCGCACGGCGTTGTCGTGCAGCAGCGCCCGGCGCTCGTGCGCTGGGCGGTCGGCGATGGCGGCGCGAAAGCCCGCGATCAGCGTGCCGTAGTCCGCCACCAGGCTGTCCACCGGAAAGTTGCTCGCGAACATGCAGCGCGCGGGGCCGAAGATCGCGATGGCGTCCCGCATCAGCTGCACGTTCTCCTGCACTGGCCAGCCACGCCCGCGCAGGCCAAGTCCCGAGATCTTGACCGCCGTGTTGGGCTGCGCGGCCAAAACCGACAGTGCCGTCCGCCAGCCGCGCAGGCCGGCCTCGCTGCGGTCCGCGGGCAGGCCGGTGTGGTTGAGCACCAGCAGGGTCCGCGGGAAATCGCACGCCAGCTCGGCCGCCTGGTCCAGGTTCCACCACGGCGCCTGCAGGTCGAACGACAGGCCATGCGCCTGCAGCAGCGCGTAACCGCGTCGCCAGAGCGCGTCGTCCATCGATCCGGGCAGCCCGCGCCGAGCCTCGGCGGCCGACGCCGCAGTCACGGGCTTGTGCCGGATGCCGCGCACGAGCGCGAAGGACGCCTGGCCCGCGAGCACCTCTGCCACGTCCTCCCGGTCCAGCGCCGCATGCGCCACGATGGCCGTGGGGCGCCCGCGCGCCTGCGCCAGGGCGCTGAGCCAGCGCGTCTCGGCCACGGGATCAGCGCGGTCCCACTCGGCCTCGATGTGGACCGAGGCGACCGGCGCGTCCGCGCCCGTGTCGCGCAGGAAATCATCCACCAGGTAGTCGCGCTGCAGCGCCGAGTAGTCGCCGTAGCGGAAGCCGGGCACCGTCTCGCCCTGCAACCAGGGGTAGGAATTGGCGCGCAGGTCCCAGAAATGGTGGTGCGCGTCGACGAAGGGTTCGGCGGGGAAGGTCATGTTCGGATGATGGCCGGCTTCAGCTGGTCAGCTTCAGCCGGCCGGCCAGGTCCTTGAAGAATGCGCTCTCGCGCGCCATCGCATCGGCGAGCACGCTGTCGTTGGCATAGGTGTCGGTGCTGAAGTGCAACTTGCGCAGCGAGTCGAGCCAGGCCGGCTCGCGCACGGCCTTGGCCACGGCGGCCTTGAGTACGGCCATCACCTCGTCCGGCGTCTCGCGCGGGGCCGACAGGCCGCGCCAGATGCCGATGGACAGGTCCACACCGCGCTCCTTGAGCGTGGGCACGCGCTCGAACCCATCGGACACGCGCTGGTCGGCCATCACCGCCAGCGCCTTGAGCTTGCCCGCCGCGATGTGGCCGGAGACCTCGGCCGTGCTCACGGTCACCGCGTCGATGTGCC
This sequence comes from Pseudorhodoferax sp. LjRoot39, assembly GCF_964253035.1. Taxonomy (NCBI): domain Bacteria; kingdom Pseudomonadati; phylum Pseudomonadota; class Betaproteobacteria; order Burkholderiales; family Comamonadaceae; genus Pseudorhodoferax; species Pseudorhodoferax sp. LjRoot39. Next base: position 6,277,038 of record NZ_CAXUQL020000001.1, read on the forward strand.
CGCCGAGCAGCGCCAGCACGGCGGGCGCTCCACCGGGATAGGGGATATGGTTGAACGGTGCACCGGTCTTCTCGGACAGCGCCGCCGCCGCCATGTGCCAGGTCGAGCCATGGCCTGCGTTGCCCACGCGGATGTTGGCGTCGGGCTTGCGTGCGGCGTCCAGGAACTGCTCGAGCGTGGCGTAGGGCGCGTCGGCGCGGACCACCACCGCGGCCGGGTCGGCGTTCAGCCGGGCGATGGGCCGCAGGTCCCGGTACGAGAACTTGGCCAGGCCCAGGTGGTTCAGGAACGTCAGCTCGGTCGACGACAGCACGATCCTGTAGCCGTCGGCCCTGGCGTTGACCACCTCGCCCAGGCCCAGCGCGCCGCTGGCACCCGGCCGGTTGACCACGACGACCGGCTGCGGCAGGTGCCGGGCAACGGCAGCGCCGAACGCGCGGCCGACCACGTCGGCGCCGCCACCGGCCTGCCAGGGCACGACCAGTTCGATCGGCCGGGACGGATAGGGGCCGGCCTGGCTCCAGGCCGGCAGGGCCAGCGCGGCGGTGCCGGCGATCGCGCCGCGCAGTACCTGGCGGCGGCCTGTGCTCAAGGATGCTGGGGTCATGGTTTGTCTCCTGTCGTGCTTCAGATGAAATCAGGCGGCCGGCGCTGCCGTGGCCTGCACCGTGCCGAAGGCGCCGGCCTGGCGCAAGGCGTCGACCGTCTCCGCGCTCATGCCGATCTCGTGCATCACCTCGTCGGTGTGCTGGCCCAGCAGCGGCGCGGGATGCCGCACCTGCTGCGGCGTGCTGCCAAGCTTGACCGGAAAGCCCAAAGCCCGGGTCTCGCCTTCGACCGGATGCTGGATCTTCAGCACCATGTTGCGCGCCACCGCCTGTTCGCTGGACAGCGCTTCGGCGTAGTCGTAGATGGGCGCGGCGGGCACCCCCGCTGCCAGCAGCGCGTCGACCCATTCGGCGGCGGTGCGTTGCGCGAACGCGCGCTCGAGTTCGGCGATCAGCGCCTCGCGGTTGCGGATGCGTAGCACGTTGTCGGAGAAGCGCGGATCCTCGAGCAGGTCGGGCCGCTCCACCACGCCGCACAAGGCCTTCCAGAGCTTGGGGTTGGCCGCGCCGATGACGAAGTTGCGGTCGGACGCTCGCACGGCCTGGTACGGCGCGCTCATGCGGTTGGCGCTGCCGATGGGCACCGGCACCTGCCCCGTTCCCCAGTACTCGGCCGACTCCCAAACCGACAGGCCCAGCGCGGTTTCGAACAGCGAGGCATCGACGAACTGGCCTTCGCCCGTGATGCCGCGGCCGATCACCGCACTCAGGATGCCGTAGGCGGCGAACAGGCCCGCGCCCAGGTCGGCGATCGGCACGCTGGCCTTGACCGGCGCCTGCCCGGGATGCCCCATGACGCTCATCACGCCGCTCATGGCCTGGGCGATCAGGTCCAGGCCCGGCCGCCTGGACCACGGGCCGGTCTGGCCGAAGCCGGAGATGCTGGCGTAGACCAGCCGCGGGTTGATCTCGCGCAGCGTGGCGTAGTCGATCTTCAGCCGCGCGGCCACGCCGGGGCGGTTGTTCTCGACCAGCACGTCCGCCTCCTTCACGAGCGCGTAGAAGGCCTGCAGGCCGGCCGGACTCTTCAGGTCGATCTCCACGCTGCGCTTGTTGCGGTTCAGCGCCAGGAAGCCGCCGCTGTCGGCGCCCTTCAGGCGAAAGCCCATGGACTTGCGGGTCTGGTCGCCGATGCCGGGCGTCTCGACCTTGATCACGTCCGCGCCCATGTCGCCGAGCAGCATGCAGCAGAAGGGGCCGGCCATGATCTGGCTGACGTCGAGGACCTTGATGCGGGAAAGGGGCAGTGTCACCTGGTGGCTCCGTCGTGTTGCTTGGATGCGGGCACGCTCAGCGGCCCGTGAAGACCGGCTTGGCCTTGGCCAGGAAGGCCTGGAAGCCGATGCGGAAGTCCTCGGTGTCGAAGCAGGCGTAGGCCTCGTCCTCCTCCTGCGCCGTGAGCGGTGCGGGCTGGGCCAGGCGGCGCACGAAGGCCTTGTGCCAGCGCGCCACCAGGGGCGCGCCCGCGGCGATGCGGCGTGCCGTGGCCTCGCCGTGCGCCAGCACCTCGGCGTCGTCGACGACGCGGTTCACCAGGCCCTTGGCCAGCGCCTCCTGCGCGTCGAACACGCGCCCTTCGAGCACGATCTCCAGCGCCACCGGGCCGCCGACCAGGTCGACCAGGCCGCCCAGCTCGCCGTACGACATGACCAGGCCGAGCTTGTTGACAGGCACGCCGAAGCGGCTGGAACTGCCGCAGATGCGCATGTCGCAGACCGACGCGACCTCCAGCCCGCCGCCCACGCAGGCGCCCTCGATCACGGCCAGCGTCGGATGCCGGCTGTCGCGGATGGCCTGCATCGCCCGGCCGGTGATTTGCGCGTAGTCGCGCGCCTGCGCGGCGTTGGCGCGCAGGCGGGTGAATTCCTCGATGTCCGCGCCAGCCGAGAAGGCCTTTCCGCCCGCGCCGCGCAGCACCACGCAGCGCAGGCTGTCGTCGGCCGAGGTCTGCGCCAGCAGCTCGGTGATCCCCTGCCACATGCCGAAGTCCATGGCGTTCATCTTGGCGGGGTTGTTCAGCGTGATGGTGGCGATGTTCTGGTCGCGCTCTAGCAGCAGGAAGGGGCTCATGGCGGCTTGTCTCTTTCGTCGGGATGGAGCCGCGGCAACGGCGCAGCGGCGGTGGATCGGGGAGGAAAACGCTGCGCAGTCTAGGTTTCGGGCCCCACCAGGCCAAGCGAGAAAAACTGGTCCTGTCTTCAAGAAAAAATCAGCGTCGGCCTTGTGAAATTTTCTCGTCGCGGCTTCAAGTAAATCCACGTTGTTGCGGCCGGACACGCTTCCTAGACTTGCGCCCCACATCGGCAAGCCGCCGCCCGGCGGCCACCCGGTCGATGCACCGACAGGCACGACAACGGAGACCCCATGGCCCTCATCCAGTACATCACCCAGATCCAGATCGACTTCGGCGCAGTCGCCCTGCTCGCGCAGGAGTGCGATCGCATCGGCATCCGCCGACCACTGCTGGTCACCGACGCGGGCGTGCGCGCGGCGGGCCTGCTCGACCGCGTCAGCGCGCAGCTCGGCGACCGCGCATTCGCCGTGTTCGACGGCACCCCGTCCAACCCGACCGAGGCCGCGCTGCGTGCCGCCGTCGCCGTCTACCAGGAGAACGGCTGCGACGGCATCGTCGCGGTCGGCGGCGGCTCGCCGATCGACCTGGCCAAGGGCGTGGCGGTGTGCGCCACGCACGAGGGCCCGCTCAGGTCGTTCGCGGCCATCGAGGGCGGGGTGGCACGCATCACGGCCGCCACCGCGCCCGTGATCGCCGTGCCGACCACGGCCGGCACTGGCAGCGAAGTCGGCCGCGGCGCCGTGCTGATCCTGGACGACGGCCGCAAGGTCGGCGTGCTCTCGCCCTTCCTGGTGCCGCGCGTGGCGCTGTGCGATCCGGAGCTCACGCTGGGCCTGCCCTCCTCCCTGACCGCCGCGACCGGCATGGACGCCATCGCGCATTGCATGGAGACCTTCATGGCGCCGGCCTTCAACCCGCCGGCCGACGGCATCGCGCTGGACGGCTTGCGCCGCGCCTGGCGGAACATCGAGGCCGCCACCGCCACGCCGGGCGACCGCGAGGCGCGTCTGAACATGATGAGCGCGTCCATGCAGGGCGCGCTGGCATTCCAGAAGGGCCTGGGCTGCGTGCACAGCCTGAGCCACGCGCTGGGCGGCCTGCTGCCGCGGCTGCACCACGGCACGCTCAACGCCATCCTGCTGCCCGCGGTGATCCGCTTCAATGCCGACGCGCCGTCCATGCGCAAGAACGAGCGGCTCGCGCGCATGGCGCAGGCCATGGGCCTGGACGGCGCGGACGACGTGGCGCCAGCCGTCGCCGCCATGAGCCGCCGGCTCGGCCTGCCCGGCGGGCTGGGCGCGCTCGACGTGGGCCCGGAGATCTTCCCGCGCGTCATCGCCGGTGCACTGAACGACCACTGCCACAAGACCAACCCGCGCGAGGCCAGCGCGTCGGACTACGACGCCATGCTGCGCGCGTCCCTCTGATCCCGAAACCCACAAAAGGAGACAAGACACCATGCAAAGACGCCACTTCATTGCCTGCGGCATCGCGGCCTGCAGCCTGCCGCTGGTCCACGCACAGGCACCGCTGCCCACCGGGCCGGTGCGCATCGTCGTGGGCTTCTCGCCCGGCGGCGGCACCGACGTGATGGCCCGCGTGATCGCGCAGAAGCTCGCGACCCTGTGGGGTGTGCCCGTCACGGTCGAGAACAAGGCCGGCGCGGGCGGCGTGATCGCCGCCGACTACGTGGCCAAGCAGCCCGGCGACGGCAGCACGCTGCTGATGACCAACATCAGCAACCACGCCATCGCGCCTGCGCTCTACCCGTCCCTGCCCTACGTGGTGGAGCGCGACTTCACGCCGCTGATGCTGGTCGGCGTGACACCCAACCTGCTGATCTGCAACACCAGCCAGCCCGCGCGCACGCTGCCCGACATCGTCGCGCTGTGCCGGGCCAAGCCGGGCGCGGTGACCTTCGGGTCGGCCGGCGCCGGGGCTTCGCAGCACATGGCCACGGAGCTGTTCAAGCTGCGCGCCAACGTCGACGCGCTGCACATCCCCTACAAGGGCTCAGCGCCCATGCTGACCGACCTGATCGGCGGCCAGATCCACTACAGCTTCGAGACCATGACCTCGGCCACGCCGCACGTGGCCAGCGGCAAGCTGGTCGCCATCGCGCAGACGCGGCCGCAGCGCTCCAGGGCCCAGCCCAACGTGCCGACCGTCGCCGAGCTGGGCTACCCGGGATTCGACGCCAGCACCTGGTACGGCCTGGTCGGCCCCGCGCGCATGCCGGCCGCCACCGTGCAGCGCATGAACGAGGACTTCAACAAGGTGCTCGCCATGCCCGACGTGGCGGAAAAGCTGGCCAGCTACGGTGCCGAGGACGGCGGTGGCACGGCCGCGAAGTTCGCCGAGTTCATCGCCACCGAGAAGGACAAGTGGGCCAAGGTGGTGAAGGACGCCAAGGTCACCGTCTGAACAGCGCGCAGGCCGGCGCCGCCACCGGCCGGAATCGACAACAGGAGACAACACATGCACACGCACATCCACCGCATCGCGGCCGGCACGCTGGCCGCGCTGCTCGCCCTGGGCAGCGGCGCAGCCGCTGCCCAGCAGGCCGTCAAGCTGCGCTTCAGCCACACCGTGCCGGAGAGCGATTCGCAGCACAAGGCCGCGCTGGAGTTCAGCAAACGGGTCAAGGAACGCACCCAGGGCGGCGTCGAGATCCAGGTCTTCGCCAACAGCCAGCTCGGCAACGACACCACGCTGGTGACCGGCGTGCGCAGCGGCACCATCGACATCGGCGCCACCGGCAACCCCTTCGTCACCGGCCTGGCGCCCAAGCTCAATGCGCTGGACCTGCCCTACCAGTTCGCCGATGCGCAGCAGGCCTACCGCACGCTGGACGGCCCGGTCGGCCGGTCGCTGCTCGACGAGCTGGGCGCGCACCAGATCAAGGGCCTGGCGTTCTGGGAGATCGGCTTTCGCAGCCTGGGCAACAACAAGCGGCCGATCAACACGGCTGTCGACATCAAGGGCCTGAAGATCCGCACCACGCCCAACCCCTCGCACCTGAAGGCCTTCCAGCTGCTGGGCGCGAACCCACAGCCGATGCCGTTCGCCGAGGTCTTCGGCGCGCTGGAGTCGGGTGCCGTCGACGGGCAGGAGAACCCACCCACGCTGATGCTGTCGTCCAAGATGTACGAGGTGCAGAAGCACCTCTCGCTGACACGGCACGCCTACACGCCGCTCGTGGTGATCATGAACAAGGCGCGCTTCGAGTCGCTCAAGCCCGCGTTCCAGAAGGTGGTTCTCGAAGAGGCCGCGGCGGCCGCGAACTTCCAGCGCAAGCTCAACAACGAAGGCGAGAAGGACGCCATCGCGCAGCTGCGCGCCAAGGGCATGCAGATCAACGAGACGCCCGACGTGGACAGCATCCGCCGCGTCGTGCGCGAGGAGACGCGCAAGCTGTACATCGAGAAGAACGGCGACGCCGTGCTCAAGGCCATGGACGCGCTGCTTTGACGGCACCGGACACGGGCATGCTGCCGACCGCGATCGTCGACGCGCACCACCACCTCTGGCAGCTGTCGGAGGGCAGCTTCCCCTGGCTGCAGGAAGGGTACGACGCCAGCGCCTTCTTCCTGGGCGACTACGGCAGCCTGCGCCAGGACTTCGGCGCCGCCGCCTACCGCGCCGCCACGCAGGGCCTGCCCATCGTGGCGACCGTGCACGTGGAGGCCGAGCGCGCACGCGCCGAAGCACTGGCCGAGACGCGCTGGCTGCACGCCGTGCACGCCCAGGAGGGCTTTCCGAACGCGGTGGTGGCGCATGTGGACCTTCTCGCCCCCGATGCAGACGCGCAGCTGCGCGCGCACGCCGCATGGCCGCTGGTGCGCGGCGTGCGCTGCAAGCCGCGCACCGCGCGCAGCCCCGCCGACAGCGTGCGCGGCCAGCCGGGCAGCCTGCAGGACCCGCGCTGGCTGGCCGGGCTTGGCCTGCTCCCGGCCCACGGCTTGCTGTGGGATGCACGCGTGCCCTACTGGCACCTGCACGAGCTGGCCGAGGCCATCACCGGTGTCGCCGGCCTGCAGGTGGTGCTGGAGCACACGGGCCTGCCCTGGGACCGCAGCGAAGCGGGCCTGGCGCACTGGCGCAGCGGCATGGCCGCACTCGCCGCGTTGCCCGGCGTGCACGTGAAGCTCTCTGAGTTCGGCCTGCCCGGCGCGCCCTGGGACGCGGCCAGCAACGTGCGCGTCATGCGCGAGGCGCTGGAACTGTTCGGTTGGCAGCGCTGCATGTTCGCCAGCAACCTGCCGGTCTCCGGCCTGCGCGCGCCGATCGCCGAGGTGGTGCGCACCGTGGCCGAAGCGCTGGCGCCGCTCGATGCGCCGGCACGCGACGCGGTCTGGCAGGGCAACGCGTCGCGCGTGTACCGGCTGGCCCCCACGGTCGGCTGAAGCCGACCTCCCCTTTCCCGTTTCCAAAGGAAACCCCATGTCTTCCCGCCTCTTCGAGCGTGCGGCCAACCTGTCGATGGTCGCGATGATGGCCACCATGGTCGTGCTCGTGTTCGGCAATGTCGTGCTGCGCTATGCCTTCAACTCCGGCATCGTCTTTTCCGAGGAAGCCTCGCGCTTCGTCTTCATGTGGCTCACGCTGGTCGGGGCCTTGCTCGTGATGAAGGACAACATGCACCTGGGCATGTCGACCATCGTCGCGCGGCTGGGCGAGGCCGGGCAGCGCTTTTGCCGTGGCGTGGCGGACCTGGGCGCGCTCGGCTGCTGCCTGCTGCTCGTGCACGGCAGCTGGAAGCTGGTCGTGATCGGCATGGACGACCGGGCTCCGGTGACGGGCGTGCCGATCGGCCTGGTCTATGCATGTCTGCTGGTGAGCAGCGCGGGCATGTCGCTGCTCCTCGTGCACGCGCTGTGGCGGCTGTTCAGCGGCCGCATGGGACGCGACGAACTGGTCCGCGACACCGGCGGCGCGGGCGAATGAGCGCCATGGGAACTTCGGGAGACAACGCATGACCATCTTCGTCTTCATCTCGTCGCTGCTGGGGGCCATGGCCTTCGGCATGCCCATCGCGTTCGCGCTGCTGGTCTGCGGCGTCGCGCTGATGGTGCACCTGGGCAACTTCGACACGCAGATCCTCGCGCAGAACATGCTCGAGGGCGTCAACAACTACCCCCTCATGGCGGTGCCCTTCTTCATGCTGGCCGGGGAGCTGATGAATGCCGGCGGGCTGTCGGCGCGCATCGTCAAGGTCGCCGACGCCCTGGTCGGCCACGTGCGCGGCGGACTGGGCTACGTGGCCATCATCGCGGCCACGGTGGTGGCGAGCATCTCGGGCTCGGCCGTGGCCGACACGGCAGCGGTCGCGGCACTGCTCATCCCGATGATGCGCAAGGCCGGCTACAACGTGCCGCGCGCGGCCGGCCTCATCGCCTCGGGCGGCATCATCGCGCCGGTCATCCCGCCGTCCATCGCCATCGTGGTGTTCGGCGTGGTGGCGCAGGTGTCCATCACCAAGCTGTTCCTGGCCGGACTGTTCCCCGGGATCATGATGGCGCTGACATTGACCGCCACCTGGTGGCTCTGCGCGAAGAAGGAAACCAATGTCGCCAAGCGCCAGTTCAGCAGGCGCGAACTGGGCCGCGCGCTGTTCGACGGCCTGTGGGCGCTGGTGCTGCCGTTCGTGATCATCGGCGGCATGAAGTTCGGCGTGTTCACACCGACCGAAGCGGCGGTGGTGGCCGTGGTCTATGCCCTCGGCGTCGGCCGCTTCGTCTACGGCGAACTGGCGATCGCGCGCCTGCCCGCCCTGGTGCTGAGCGCGGCCAAGACCTCCAGCACCGTGCTCTTCCTGGTGGCCTGCGCATTGGTGTCGGCCTGGCTGATCACCATCGCCAACATTCCCGCGCAGGTGGCCGATCTGCTGGAGCCCTTCATCGACCGACCGATCCTGCTGATGTTCGTGATCATGGTGCTGGTGGTCATCGTGGGCACGGCGCTGGACCTGATGCCGACAGTGCTCATCATGACGCCCATCCTGATGCCGGTGGTCACCAAGGCCGGCATCGACCCGGTGTACTTCGGCGTCATGTTCATCATGAACAACGCCATCGGTCTGCTGACGCCCCCGGTGGGCACCGTGCTCAACGTGGTCGCGGGCACAGCCAAGGTGAGCCTGGACAGCGTCATCCAGGGCGTGTGGCCGTTCCTGCTGTCGCTGACCGGGCTGATGTTCCTGTTCGTGCTGTTCCCGCAGCTGGTGCTGGTGCCGGCCGGGTGGTTGCGCTGAGGCGGGCCACCCTGTCGTCGCCGTTCCCGTCTCGCGCGCTCAGGCCAGCGTGTAGGCCGTCTTCACCGTGGTGAAGAACTCCTGCGCGTACTTGCCCTGCTCGCGCGGGCCGTAGCTCGAACCCTTACGGCCACCAAAGGGCACGTGGTAGTCCACACCCGCCGTCGGCAGGTTCACCATCACCATGCCGGCCTGGCTGTGGCGCTTGAAGTGCGTGGCGTACTTCAGGCTGGTGGTGGCAATGCCCGCGGACAGGCCGAACTCGGTGTCGTTGGCCGTGGCCAGGGCCTCCTCGTAGTCCTTCACGCGGATCACGCTGGCCACCGGGCCGAAGATCTCTTCCTGGTTGATGCGCATGGTCTTGGCGCTTTCGCTGAACAGCGCGGGGCTCATGTAGAAGCCGTCGGTGGAAAGCTTCAGGCGTTCGCCGCCGGCTGCCAGCGTGGCGCCTTCGCCCTTGCCGATCGCGATGTACTCCAGGTCCTGGTCGAGCTGGCTCTGGCTGGAGACCGGGCCGATGTCCGTGCCCTGCGCCAGCGCGTCGCCGACCTTGATCTTGGCCATGCGCAGCTTCATCGCCTCGATGAACCTGGGGTAGATGCCGTCGGTGACGATCAACCGGCTCGATGCGGTGCAGCGCTGGCCGGTGGAGTAGAACGCGCTCTGCACGCTCAGTTCGACGGCCTGGTTCAGGTCGGCATCGTCCAGCACGACCTGCGGGTTCTTGCCGCCCATCTCCAGCTGCACCTTCTTGCCAGCCTTCACGCACTCCAGCGCGATGTTGCGGCCCACGCCGGTGGAGCCCGTGAAGCTGATGGCATGGATGCCGGCATGGCCGACCAGCGCATTGCCGATCACGCTGCCGCGGCCCATGACCAGGTTGAACACGCCGGCCGGAATGCCCGAGCGGCTGATGATCTCCGCGAGCGCCCAGGCGCAGCCCGGCACCAGGTCGGCGGGCTTGAGCACCACGCAGTTGCCGAAGGCCAGGGCCGGGGCGATCTTCCAGGCCGGGATGGCGATGGGGAAGTTCCACGGCGTGATGAGGCCGACCACGCCGACCGGCTCGCGCGTGATCTCCACGCCGATGCCGGGGCGCACCGAGGGCAGCGTCTCGCCAGCCAGGCGCAGGCATTCGCCGGCGAAGAACTTGAAGATCTGGCCGGCGCGGGCGGCCTCGCCCATGCCTTCGGCCTTGGTCTTGCCCTCCTCGCGCGCCAGCAACGTACCCAGCTCTTCCTTGCGGGCCAGGATCTCGGTGCCGATCTTGTCCAGCGCGTCGCTGCGGGCCTGCACCGAGCCGGTGGCCCAGGTCGGGAAGGCTGCGGTGGCGGCGGCCACGGCCGCGTCCACCTGGGCCGCATCGCCCTGGGTGTACTGGCCCAGCACATCGGCCAGGTTGCTGGGGTTCAGGTTGGGGCTGTAGCTCTTGCCCGCGACCCATTCTCCGTTGATCAGGTTGTCATGGTTTTGCATCGATTGACTCCAGGTTCAGCGGACCATGCAGGGCCGCTTGTTGTCGAACTTCCAGTTCGGGATCAGGTACTGCATGGCCACGCCGTCGTCGCGCGACCCGAGGCCGTGCTGCAGGTACAGCTGGTGCGCCTTCTCCACCTCGGCCATGTCCAGCTCCACGCCCAGGCCCGGCTTCTTGGGAACCTGCACGTAGCCGCCTTCGATCTTGAAGGGCTCCTTCGTGAGGCGCTGGCCGTCCTGCCAGATCCAGTGCGTGTCGATGGCCGTGACCTTGCCAGGAGCTGCCGCGCCCACGTGCGTGAACATGGCCAGCGAGACGTCGAAGTGGTTGTTGCTGTGCGAGCCCCAGGTCAGGCCGAAGGCCTGGCACAGCTGGGCCACGCGCACCGAGCCGGCCATGGTCCAGAAGTGCGGGTCCGCGAGCGGGATGTCGACCGACTGCAGCGACAGGCTGTGCGCCATCTCGCGCCAGTCGGTGGCGACCATGTTGGTGGCCGTGGGCAGGCCGGTGGCGCGGCGGAACTCGGCCATGACTTCGCGGCCGCTGAACACGCCTTCGGCGCCGCAGGGGTCTTCCGCATACGCGACGACGCCGCGCATGCGCTGGCCCAGGCGGATCGCGTCCTTGAGCAGCCAGCCGCCGTTGGGGTCCAGCGTGACGCGGGCCTCGGGGAAGCGTTCGTGCAGAGCGACGACGGCCTCGACCTCCTCGTCGCCGCGCAACACTCCTCCTTTGAGCTTGAAGTCCTGAAAGCCGTAGCGCTCCTGGGCCGCTTCGGCCAAACGCACGATGGCCTCGGGCGTCATGGCCTTCTCGTGGCGCAGGCGGAACCAGGCGTTGTCGGCCTCGGGCTCACGGCGGTAGGCGAGATCGGTCTTGTCGCGGTCGCCCACGTAGAACAGATAGCCCAGCATCTGCACGGCATCGCGCTGCTGGCCTTCGCCGAGCAGGGCCGCGACCGGCACCTCCAGGTGCTGGCCCAGCAGGTCGAGCAAGGCGGACTCGGCAGCGGTGACGGCGTGGATGGCCACGCGCAGGTCGAAGGTCTGCAGGCCACGCCCGCCGCTGTCGCGCTCGGCGAACTGCGTGCGCATGGCGTTCAGCACGGCCTGGTAGTTGCCGATGGGCTGGCCGACGATGAGCGCGCGGGCGTCTTCCAGCGTCTGGCGGATCTTCTCGCCGCCGGGCACTTCGCCCACGCCGGTGTGGCCGGCGTTGTCGGTCAGGATCAACAGGTTGCGCGTGAAGTACGGGCCGTGCGCGCCCGACAGGTTCATGAGCATGTCGTCGTGGCCCGCCACGGGCACGACACGCAGGTCTTTGACGATGGGGGTGGACACGAGGGTCTCCTGAAAGGGCGCGGGGCCCGTCACTGTGGCGGGCCCCGGGAGGCTCCGAGCTTACTGCGGGCCGAGCTTCTTGATCAGCGCAGCCAGCTCTTCCATCTCGTTCGGCTTCAGATCGGACAGCGGAGCGCGCACCGGGCCGCCGTCGTGGCCGACGATCCTGGCGCCGGCCTTGATGATGGAGACGCCGTAGCCTTCCACGCGGTTGCGGATGGCCAGGTAGGGCATGAAGAACTCCTTGAGCAGCTTGTGCTGCGTGGGCAGGTCGTCGGCCGCCACGGCCTTGTAAAAGTCCATCGCCGTCTTCGGGATGAAGTTGAAGACAGCAGACGAATAGACGGGCGTGCCCAGCGCCTTGTAGGCCGCGGCATAGACCTCGGCCGTCGGCAGGCCACCCAGGTAGGAGAAGCGGTCGCCCATGGCCATGAAGATGGAGGACATGGTCTCGATGTTGCCCACGCCGTCCTTGAAGCCGATGAGGTTGGGGCAGCGGTCGGCCAGGATGCGCAGCGATTGCGGCGTGAGCTTGGTGCGGTCGCGGTTGTAGACGATGACGCCGAAGTCCACGCTGTTGCAGACCTGGGCCACGTGCTCGATCAGGCCTTCCTGGCCGGCTTCGGTCAGGTAGTGCGGCAGCAGCAGGATGCCGTGGGCGCCCAGGCGCTCGGCTTCCTGGGCATGGGCGATGGCGGTGCGGGTCGGGCCGCCGGCGCCAGCGATGATGGGCACCTTGCCGCGGCAGGTGTCCACGGCCGTCTTGATGACCTGGCTGTATTCCTCGCCGGCCAGCGAGAAGTACTCGCCCGTGCCACCGGCCGCGAACAGCGCGCTGGCGCCGTAGGGGGTCAGCCATTCCAGGCGCTCGATGTAGGTCTTGGGGCGGAAGTTGCCCTGCTCGTCGAAGTCCGTGATCGGGAACGACAGCAGGCCGGAGCCCATGATGGATTTGAGTTCTTGCGGGTTCATGTCGGTGTCCTCGTTGTCGGGTGGGTCAAAAAATCAGTCGAGCTTGATGTTGGCGGCCTGCACCACGGTGGCCCAGCGGGCGCGTTCCTTGGCGAAGAACTGCTCTTCCTCGGCCGGGGCCATGGTCACCACCTCGGCGCCCTGCCCGGCCAGGCGCGAGCGGATGTCGGCCGAGCGGATCACGGTGATCAGTTCCTTGTTCAGGCGCTGCACGATGGCGTCCGGCGTGCCCTTGGCCACGCGGATGCCCTGCCAGGTGCCCGATTCGTAGCCCGGCACGCCCTGCTCGGCAATCGTCGGCGTCTCGCCCACCAGCGGCATGCGCGTGCCCTTGGACACGGCCAAGAGCTTGAGCTTGCCGCTCTGCACATGCGGCAGCGTGGCCAGCATGCCGTTCATGAGCACCTGGGTCTGGCCGCCAACGGTGTCCTGGATCGCCTGCACGCCGCCCTTGTAGGGCACGTAGACCCACTTGGCGCCGGTGGCGCGCTCCAGCGCCACGCCGGCCAGGTGCGGCGCGCTGCCGGTGGCGGTGACGGCGAAGTTCAGGTCCGTGGTCTTGGACAGCGCCACGAGTTCCTTGAGGTTGTTGGCCTTCACGGACGGGTGCACCACCAGCAGGTGCGGCGAGTAGGCCAGCATGGTCACGCCACGCAGGTCTTTGGACGGATCGAACGCGAGCTTGGTGTAGACCGAGGGGCTGATCGCCAGCGCACCCACGTCGCACAGCAGCAGCGTGTAGCCGTCGGGTTGGGACTTGGCGACGAAGTCGGCGCCCAGGTTGCCGTTGGCGCCGGCCTTGTTCTCCACGATCACCGTTTGCTTGAGCGCGTCGGCCAGCGGCACGCTGATGGCGCGCGCGATGATGTCCGACGACCCACCCGGCGGGTAGGGCACGACGATGCGGATTGGCTTGCTCGGCCAGTTGTCCTTGCCCTGGCCGAAGCTCGGCAGGGCGACGGAGGCGGCAGCGGCGGCCAACAGTTCACGGCGTTTCAGTTGCATCAAAGGTCTCCTCGGGATCGGGCGGGTGCGATGAAGTCAGTCATCGTACAACCAAAGACGAGCCACTGCCAAGTTTTTTATTGCAAGGGCTCAGGCCGGTGCGCCGGCCGAGCGCTGGGCAGCTTCCTGCGCCAGGCGCAGCCGCTCGCGGCTGTTGGTCAGGTGGATGCGCATGGCGGCGCGCGCCGCATCGGGATCGCGGCGGGCGATGGCGGCGTAGATCTCCTCGTGCTCGCGGTTCACGCGCACCAGGTATTCGCCACGCCGGTCGTGGTTGCGGATCGCGCTCACGCGGGTGCGCGGAATCAGCGTGGTGCCCAGATGGCCCATGATGTCGGCGAAGTACGGATTGCCCGTGGCCTGGGCGATCTGCAGGTGGAAGCTGAAGTCGTGCTGGACGGTGTCGCCGCCGGCCACCACGTTGGTCTCGAACGCGTCGAGCGCCTCGCGCAGCCCGCGCAGCTGCTCCTCGGTGCGGCGCAGCGCGGCCAGCCCCGCCGACTCGGTCTCCAGGCTGATGCGCAGCTCCAGCACGGCCAGCACATCGACCGTGGTGGCGATGTCCGAACCCTCCAGCCGGAACATGCCGGCCGCGCGCGGCGGCAGCACGAAGGTGCCCACGCCGTGGTGCGTCTCCACGAGGCCGGAGGCCTGCAGCTTGGACAGCGCCTCGCGCACCACGGTGCGGCTCACGCCATAGGCCTGCATGATGGCCGACTCGGTCGGCAGCTTGTCGCCGGTGCGCAGCTGCTGGCTGCGGATCTTCTCCGAGAGATCGTCCACCAGGCCATGGGCCAGGCCGCGGCCGCGGCGGCGCACCACCGGCGCCGCGAACGGCGCTGCGGTGGCAGTGTCGGGCGCAGCGGTCGGCCCGGTTGACAGCGTGGACATGGGCGCATCATAGTTCGTCTGAATGTTGTACGACAACAGACCATGGGTGGACCCGCATTTCCCGCGACCGCCCTTCTGTGGCATGGTTCGCGCCCTGCGTCACTTCCCGGTCGATCCATCCATGACAGTCCCGCGCAAGCGCGCCGCCACCATCCGCGACGTGGCCGAGGCAGCCCAGGTCTCCACCGCCACGGTCTCCAAGTTCGTCAACGGCAACCAGCGCTTCACGGCCGAGGTGGAGGCCCGCATCGCCCAGGCCGTGCGCCAGCTGGGCTATTCGCTGAACCCGATGGCGCGCGGCATGATCACGGGCCAGACCGGCAACGTCGGCATCGTGATCCTGGACATCCGCAACCCCTACTTCACCAGCCTCGTGAAGGGCGCCGCGCGCCAGGCCGCCAGCGCCGGGCTCAACCTGATCATCGCGGACGCGGAGGAAAGCACCTCGCCCGAACTCGGTGTGCTGCAGTCGCTGCGCCGGCGCGTGGACGGCCTCATCGTCAGCGCGCGGCTGCCGGCGCCGGCCATCGAGTCGCTGTTCGACAGCGGCACGCCCGTGGTGTTCTACGGCCGGCCCTCGCCCTACGAGAAGAACCACAACGTGGGCTGCGACAACTATGCCGCCGCGCTGATGCTGGGCCGCCATCTGCGCGAGCTGGGCCACCGCCGCATCAGCTACCTGGGCTTCTCGGGCGCGCGCTGGAGCTTCGAGCGCGAGCGCGGGCTCAAGGACGCCTTCAAGGGCGTGGACGCGCACTTCCGCACCTTCGACGCCACGGCGCCATCGGCCGAGGAAGGCGAGCGCCTGGCCTCCACGGTGCTGCTGTCGCAGGAGCTGGACGACGCCATCGTCACCTACAACGACCTCCTGGCCATGGGCCTGCTGGTGGAGGCCAAGTCGCTGGGCATCCGCGTGCCCGAGCAGGTCTCGGTGGCCGGCTTCGACAACCTGGCCTACGGTCGGCTCGTGAGCCCGGCCCTCACGAGCGTGGACATGATGGGCGAGGCCACGGGCGAGCTGGCCATGCGCAAGCTGGTCGGCGTGATCAAGGGGCAGCCCTCCTTGCATGAGGACGACGTGCTGCAGAGCCGCATCGTCGCGCGCGAGTCCACCGGGCCACGACGGACTAGGGTAAACGATTAGCTTGCAGGGATTGACGGCATCGCACCGCTGCAGGACGATCACCCTCATTCGCCTATTGGCGTATTTTTTTCAAGACTAGTTAAACGTTTACCTTTCTTATCGTGTTTCCCTGCCCTGGTGCAACACGAAACTTCTGGAAAGCCCGCTCTGGTCGCCCGCTGAATCCACGTCCCATCTTTTGCTGTCATGCCCACTTCGACCTCTTCCGATGCGCCCCGCCTCCCGCGCCTGCTCCTGACCGGGGCCGCCGGCGGCCTGGGCAAGGTGCTGCGCGAGCGCCTGGTGCGCTATGCGCAGGTGCTGCGCGTGTCCGACATCGCCGCCCTCGGCGAGGCCCGCGGTGCGCACGAGGAAGTCGTGCCCTGCGACCTGGCCGACAAGCAGGCCGTCGATGCGCTGCTGGCCGGCTGTGACGCCATCGTGCACCTGGGCGGTGTGTCGGTGGAGCGGCCGTTCGAGGAGATCCTGGAGGCCAACATCAAGGGCATCTTCAACGTCTACGAGGCGGCCCGCCGCCATGGCGTCCGCCGCGTGGTGTTCGCCAGTTCCAACCACGTGATCGGCTTTTACAAGCAGACCGATCCGCTGGACGCCAACGTGCTGCGCCGGCCCGACGGCTATTACGGCCTGTCCAAGTCCTTCGGCGAGGACATGGCGCAGTTCTACTTCGACCGCTACGGCATCGAGACCGTCAGCATCCGCATCGGCTCCTCGTTCCCCGAGCCGCTGAACCGCCGCATGATGAGCACCTGGCTCAGCTACGACGACCTCACGGCCCTGGTCGAGAAGGCCTTGTTCACGCCGGGCGTGGGCCACACCGTGGTCTACGGCGCCTCGGCCAACAAGGAAGTCTGGTGGGACAACCACGCCGCCGCCAAGCTCGGCTGGACGCCCAAGGACAGCTCGGAGCCCTTCCGCGCCAAGGTGGAAGCCCAGCCGCCCGTGGCCGCGAACGACCCCAACGCCATCTACCAGGGCGGCGCGTTCACGGCCCAGGGCCCGTTCGGTGATTGAGATGGCAGAGTTGATCCTCGACGCCCGCAACGGCACCGGCGAAAGCCCGGTCTGGCACGTGGGCGAGCAGACGCTGTACTGGGTCGACATCCCGGGCAAGGCCATCCACCGCTGGTCGCCGTCGCAAGGCCACCGCCACTGGGCCACGGCCGAGATGCCGGCCTGCATCGCCGCCACGGCCACGCCGGGCCGCTGGCTCGCGGGCATGGAGACCGGCCTGTTCGCACTGCAGCTGCAGGACGACGGCCAGGTCCGCGCCGAACGCCTGGCCGCCGTGCAGCACGGCGCCCCCGCCATGCGCTTCAACGACGGCCGCTGCGACCGCCAGGGCCGCTTCTGGGCCGGCACCATGTGCCTGGACATGGCGGCCGCCATCCGCGCCGGCGCCTGGTACCGCTACGGCACCGGCGACACCGCCCTGCCCGCCCAGCTGACCGACTTCATCGTGCCCAACGGCCTGGCCTTCAGCCCCGACGGCAGGACCATGTACCTGTCGGACTCGCATCCCCAGGTACAAAGCATCTGGGCCTTCGACTACGACACCGCCAGTGGCACGCCTTCCAACCGCCGCCTGTTCGTCGACATGACCGCACTGCCGGGCCGCCCGGACGGCGCCGCCATCGACGTGGACGGCTGCTACTGGATCTGCGGCAACGACGCCGGCCTCGTGCACCGCTTCACGCCCAACGGCCGGCTCGACAAGTCGCTCGCTGTGCCGGTCAAGAAGCCTGCGATGTGCGCCTTCGGCGGCCCGCGGCTGGACACCTTGTATGTGACCTCGATCCGGCCGGGTGGCGACCTGTCGGACCAGCCGCTGGCCGGCGGCGTGTTCGCGTTGACCCCGGGCACCCAGGGCATCGCGGAACCGGCTTTCGCCACCTGATCCCCTTCCCCTTCACCACCACCACAGAGGACGACAAATGACCCGCACCAAAACCCTTCTCGCGCTGGCCGCCAGCGCCTTCGCCCTGTCGGCCCAGGCCGTCGAGTTCCGCTCGGCCGACGTGCACAACAGCGACGACTACCCCACCGTGGCGGCCGTCAAGCACATGAGCCAGGTGCTGGCCAAGGAAAGCGGCGGCAAGTACACCATCAAGGTCTTCAACAAGAGCGCACTGGGCTCGGAGAAGGAGACGCTGGACCAGGTCAAGATCGGCGCGCTGGAGATGAACCGCGTCAACATCAGCTCGCTGAACTCGATCTGCCCGAAGACGCTGGTGCCCACCATGCCCTTCCTGTTCGACTCGATCGCCCACATGCGCAAGACGCTGGACGGCCCCATCGGCGAAGAAATCCTCAAGGGCTGCGAGAGCCAGGGCCTGGTCGGCCTGGCCTTCTACGACTCGGGCGCGCGCTCCATCTACGCCAAGAAGCCCGTCAAGACCCTGGCAGACGCCAAGGGCCTGAAGATCCGCGTGCAGCAGTCCGACCTGTGGGTCGCCCTGGTCGGCGCCATGGGTGCCAACGCCACGCCCATGCCCACCGGCGAGGTCTACACCGCGCTGAAGACCGGCCTGATCGATGCGGCCGAGAACAACATCCCCTCGTACGAAGGCTTCAAGCACTACGAGGCGGTCAAGTTCTACTCGCACACCGAGCACTCCATGGCGCCTGAGATGCTGGTCATCTCCAAGGCCATCTTCGACAAGATGAGCCCGGCCGACCAGGCCCTGTTCCGCAAGGCCGCCAAGGAATCCGTGACCTTCCAGCGCCAGAAGTGGGACGAGCAGGAAGCCAAGGCGCTGGACATCGTCGTCAAGGCCGGCTCCACCATTGTCAAGGACGTGGACAAGGCCTCCTTCAAGGCCGCCATGCAGCCCGTCTACGCCAAGTTCATCACCACGCCCGATCTGCAGCGCCTGGTGAAGGCCGTGCAGGACAACAAGTAAGACGCGCCGCGTGCCGCCACTGCATCCCGTGCAGTGGCGGCACGCCCCTCACCGGAAGCTGCCATGAACACCCCCCTGCCGTCGGCCACCGCCGCCGCCACCAGCGCGGCCGCCGCGCCGGTCGCCCTCGCCATCGACCCCACGCACGACCGTCCGCCGTCCACCCACTGGTACTCGCGCCTGTGCGGCGCGCTCAGCAAGGCCAGCCTGGTCCTGGCCATCTTCGGCCTGGTCGGCATCATCGTCAGCGTGCAGGTCCAGGTGGTCGGCCGCTACGTCTTCAACGACACGCCGACCTGGGCCGAAGCGCTGGCGCTGCAGCTCGTGCTGTACGTGACCGCGCTGGGCGTGGCCGTGGGCGTGCGCGACGCCGGCCACATCGGCCTGGAGTCGCTGGTCTCGCTGCTGCCCGAAGGCTTGCGGCTCAAGATCGAGATCCTGATCCACGCGCTCGTGGCGCTGTTCGGCGGCATCATGGTGCAGAGCGGCTGGCTCTGGACCCGCCTCAAGTGGGACGAGCTCGATCCCATGCTGCAGATGCCCGTGGGCATCGACTACCTCTCGCTGGTCATCGCCGGCGTGCTGATCGTGATGTTCAGCATCGAACACATCGTCGCGCTGTTGCGCCACGAAGAAGTCGTGCCGTCCTGGTACTGACCGAAAGAACAACATGGAACTGACCGTTCTCTCCATCGTCTTCGCGGTGCTGCTCGTGCTGGGCGTGCCCGTGGCCTTCTCCATCGGCCTGGCCTCGGTGGCCACCGTGCTGTATTCGGGCATGCCGATTGCCATCGTCTTCCAGAAGATGGTGGGCGGCATGCAGATCTTCTCGTTCCTGGCGATCCCGTTCTTCGTGTTCGCCGGCGAACTGATGCTGTACGGCGGCATCGCCGACCGCATCGTGCGCTTCGCCAACAGCCTGGTCGGCCATGTGCGCGGCGGCCTGGGCATGAGCAACGTGCTGGGCTGCACGCTGTTCGGCGGCGTCGCCGGCTCGCCGCTGGCGGACGTCTCGGCCATGGGCTCGGTGATGATCCCGCTCATGAAGAAGGAAGGCTACGACGCCGACTACGCGGTGAACGTGACCACCCACGCCGCCCTCGTCGGCGCGCTGATGCCGACCTCGCACAACCTGATCATCTTCACGCTGGCGACCACGGGCATCGCCTCGGTCAGCGTGTTCAGCCTGATCCTGGCGGGCGTGATCCCGGCGCTGCTGCTGACCATCTGCAACCTGATCGCTGCCTACTACGTGGCCGTCAAGCGCGGCTACCCCACGCGCGGCAAGTTCCCGGGCTGGAAGGAAGTGATCGTGTCCTTCCTGGGCGCCATGCCGGGCCTCTTGATCGTCGTGATCATCCTGGCCGGCATCCTGTCGGGCATCTTCACGGCCACCGAATCGGCCGCCACGGCCGTGCTGTGGGCACTGCTGGTCACGGTGCTGGTCTACCGCTCGCTGTCGTGGAAGGACTTCCTCAAGGCCTGCGCCAAGGCCTGCAAGACCACCGGCGTGGTGCTGCTCCTGATCGGCATCAGCTCGGCCTTCGGCTACTTCATGGCGCTGTACGAGGTGCCGCAGAAGACCGGCGAGCTGATGCAGTCGGTCACCACCAGCCCGTGGATGATCTTCCTGATGATCAACGTGCTGCTGTTCGTGCTGGGCACCTTCCTGGACATGGCCGCCACCATCCTGATCTGCACGCCGATCTTCCTGCCCATCGCCCAGCATTTCGGCATGGACCCGGTGCAGTTCGGCATCGTGATGCTGATCAACTGCGCGCTCGGCCTGAACACGCCACCCGTGGGGGTCACACAGTTCGTGGGGTGTGCCATCGGCGGGGTATCGGTAGGGCAGGTGATGAAGTCCATCCTGCCCTTCTACGGCGCGTTGACGGCCTGCCTGATGCTGGTCACCTACGTGCCCGCGTTCTCGCTGTGGCTGCCCAACCTGCTGAACGCACCGAAGTAAGCCACGGCCGGCAGCGCAACGGCCACCAGGACACCCAGCTGCCAGCCGCACCATGAACACCTGCAGAGACAAGGAACCGCATGCAAGACCTCAAAGGCAAGACCGCGCTCGTGACGGGCGCCAGCACCGGCATCGGCGCCGCCGTGGCGGCTGCGCTCGGCGCGCAGGGCTGCAAGGTGGTGGTGCACTACAACCAGAGCGAAGGGCCGGCGCAGGCCGTGGTCGCACAGATCGTGCAGGGCGGCGGCCAGGCCGTGGCGCTGCGCGCCGACGTGCGCGACAGCGCGGCCATCCAGGCCTGCGTGGCGGCCACGGTGCAGGCCTTCGGCGGTATCGACATCCTCGTCAACAACGCAGGCAGCCTGGTGCAGCGCGCGCCCATCGCCGAGTTCACCGATGCGCTGTTCGACGAGGTGCTGCACGTCAACGCGCTGTCGGCGCTGGTGTTCTGCCGCGAGGTGGTGCCGCTGATGCGCCAGCAGGGCCGCGGCGGCAGCATCATCAACGTGACATCGGTGGCCGCGCGCAATGGCGGCGGGCCCGGCGCCTACCTGTACGCCGGCTCCAAGGGCTTCATCAGCACCGCCACGCGTGGCCTGGCCAAGGAATTGGTGCCCGACCGCATCCGCGTCAACGCGGTCGCGCCGGGCGTGATCGCCACGCCGTTCCAGGACCGCTTCTCCACGGCCCAGATGCTGGAGAACTTCAAGGCCAGCATTCCCATGGGCCGGCTCGGCACGGCCGAGGAATGCGTCGGCGCCTTCCTGTACCTCGCTTCGGAACAACTCTCGGGCTACGTGACCGGCCAGATCCTGGAAGTCAACGGCGGCCAGTACATGCCGTGATGCGCATCGCCGTGATCGGCGCGGGCGTGGCCGCGCCACCGCATCTGCGCAGCCTGCACGACCTGCGCGGCGAAGCTGAGGTGGCCTGGGTCTGGGGCCGCGACCTGGCGCGCCTGGCTGCTGCCGGGCTGCCGGCCAGCGCGCGCACCACCACGCGCCTGGACGACGTGCTGGCCGACACCAGCGTGCAGGCGGCGCTGGTGCTGACACCGCCGCACACGCACCTGGCCATCGTCGAGCAGCTCGCCGCAGCGGGCAAGCATGTGCTGGTCGAAAAGCCGCTGGAACTCACGCTGGCGCAGTCCGAACGCCTGGTCGCCATCTGCGCGCACCACAGCGTGCAGCTGGCCGTGATGCTGCAGCACCGTGCCAGCCCGGCGGCGCGCCATCTGGCCGCGATGCTGCAGGCCGGGGAACTGGGCACGCTGCTGGGCGCATCGGCCTCCATCCGCTGGTGGCGCCCGCAAAGCTACTACGACGTGCCCGGCCGCGGCACGCTGGCGCGCGACGGCGGCGGCGTGCTGATGACGCAGGCCATCCACACGCTGGACCTGCTGCTGCACCTGACCGGCCTGCCCGCGCGCGTGACCGGCCTGGTCGGCACACGCCTGCACCGCATGGAGACCGAGGACACGGCGGGCGCGCTGCTGCAATGGGCCGGCGGCGCCATCGGCGTGATCGACGCGACCACGGCGGCCTACCCCGGCTACCCCGAACGCATCGCGCTGAACTGCACCCGCGGCACCGCCACGCTGGAAGCGGGCGGGCTGCGTGTGGAGCGGGCCGGCGCCGAGCCGCTGCTGGTCGGCCAGGCCCAGGCATCGGGCGCGGGCGCCAACCTCATGGGCTTCGACCACGCGGGCCACCGCGCAGTGATCCAGGACTTCCTGGCCGCGATCGCCGCGCAGCGCACGCCGCTGACGGACGGCGCCTCGGCCCTGGAGGTGCACCGGCTGATCGACGCCGTGCTGCGCTCCTCGCACGCGGGCGCGCCGGTCACGCTGTAGGGCGTCATTCCTGCGGGGCATGGCGGTGTTGCCGCAATGCCATTGGTCAACGGGGCCTGCGGTGCCTAGAGTCGCCGCATCTGCCACCCACCGACCCGGATGCCCCGCCCCATGCGACGCCAACGCCACGGAAAAATCATTGCCACGCTCGGTCCCGCCAGCTCGGACCGCGCCACCATCGCCGCGCTGTTCGAGGCCGGGGCCGATGTGTTCCGCCTCAACTTCAGCCACGGCAGCCACACCGACCACCAGGCGCGCTACGACCAGATCCGCGCCGTCGAGCGCGAGGTCGGCCGGCCCATCGCCGTGCTGCTGGACCTGCAAGGCCCCAAGCTGCGCGTCGGCCGCTTCGCCGCCGGGCCGGTCACGCTGGCCGAAGGCGCGCGCTTCCGGCTCGACCTGGACCCCACGCCCGGCGACGCCACGCGCGCCCCGCTGCCCCACCCCGAGATCTTCGCGGCCTTGCAGACCGGTCACGACCTGCTGCTGGACGACGGCAAGCTGCGCCTGCGCGTGCTGGCCTGCGGCGCCGACTTCGCCGAAACCGAGGTCATCGCGGGCGGTGCGCTGTCCGAGCGCAAGGGCGTCAACGTGCCCTCGGTGCTGCTGCCGATCTCGGCGCTCACGGCCAAGGACCGCGCCGACCTGGCCTTCGGCCTGGAGCTGGGCGTGGACTGGGTTGCGCTGTCCTTCGTGCAGCGGCCCGAGGACGTGCAGGAGCTGCGCACGCTGGTGCAGGGCCGCGCCGCCATCCTGTCCAAGCTGGAGAAGCCCGCCGCCATCGATGGGCTGGACGCCATCGTCGCGCTGTCCGACGCCGTGATGGTCGCGCGCGGCGACCTCGGCGTGGAGATGCCGGCCGAGCAGGTGCCGCCCATCCAGAAGCGCATCGTGCGCAGCTGCCGCCAGGCCGGCAAGCCCGTGGTCGTGGCCACACAGATGCTCGAATCCATGGTCAGCGCGCCCGTGCCCACGCGGGCCGAGGCCTCGGACGTGGCGACCGCGGTCTACGACGGCGCCGACGCCGTGATGCTCTCGGCCGAGTCGGCCTCGGGCCGCTACCCGCGCGAGGCCGTGGCCGTGATGGACGCCATCATCCGCGCGGCCGAGGCCGACCCGCATTGCCGCACCGTGGTCGAGGCCTCGGGCTTCGCGCCTCAGCCCACCATGGGCGACGCGATCTGCGCCGCGCTGCAGCAGTCGGCCGAGCTGCTGGGCGCGGCCGCCATCGTGACCTTCACGCGCTCCGGCTTCACGAGCCTGCGCGCCGCGCGCGAACGGCCGCACGCCTCCATCGTGAGCGTGACGCCCGACCTGGCCACGGCCCGGCGCCTGGCGCTGGCCTGGGGCGTGCATTCGGTGCATGTGCCCCACGACGTGGACGACGTGCCCGGCATGGTGCAGGCCGCCTGCACGCTTGCGCGCGCCGAAGGCTTTGCGCAGCCTGGCGACACCATCGTGATCGCGGCCGGCATGCCCTTCGGCAAGGCCGGCACCACGAATCTTCTGCACATTGCCCAGGCTTGAGGAACCACGCATGTCCACCATCACCCAAGTCCAGGCCCTGGAGATCATCGACTCGCGCGGCAACCCCACGGTGGCGGCGCGCGTGCGGCTGGCCGACGGCAGCTACGGCAGCGCCGCCGCGCCCTCGGGCGCCTCGACCGGCTCGCGCGAGGCCGTGGAACTGCGCGACGGCGACACCGCGCGCTACAAGGGCAAGGGCGTGCGCCGCGCCGTCGCCCATGTGAACGGCGAGATCGCCCAGGCGCTGGCCGGCCAGGATGCGCTGGACCAGGCCGCGCTCGACCACACCCTCTGCGCGCTGGACGGCACGCCCGACAAGTCGCGCCTGGGCGCCAACGCGCTGCTGGCCGTGTCGCTGGCCGCAGCGCAGGCCGCTGCCGCATCGCAGGGCAAGCCCCTGTACCGCCACCTCGCTCCCGCGGGTCCGCTCACGCTGCCCGTGCCCATGATGAACATCATCAACGGCGGCGCCCATGCCGACAACAACGTCGACATCCAGGAGTTCATGGTGCTGCCCATCGGCGCTCCGAGCTTCGGCGAGGCGCTGCGCTACGGTGTCGAGATCTTCCACGCGCTCAAGTCCCTGCTCAAGGCGCGCGGCCTGGCGACTGCGGTCGGCGACGAAGGCGGCTTCGCGCCCGACCTGCCGTCCAACGAAGCCGCGCTGGACACCATCGTGCGCGCCATCGAACTGGCCGGCTTCGCGCCGGGCCGCGAGATCTTCCTGGGCATCGACGCGGCGAGTTCGGAATTCCACGAAGGCGGCCGCTACACGCTGGCGTCCGAGAACCGCGCCTTCGACAGCGCCGGCTTCGTCGACTACCTCGCGCGCTGGGTCGACGCCTACCCCATCGTCTCCATCGAGGACGGGCTGGACGAGAGCGACTGGGCCGGCTGGAAGCTGCTGACCGAGCGCCTGGGCCGGCGCGTGCAGCTCGTCGGCGACGACCTGTTCGTGACCAACACGGAGATCCTGCGCCGCGGCATCGAAGGCAGCAT
This sequence comes from Pseudorhodoferax sp. LjRoot39, assembly GCF_964253035.1. NCBI lineage: Bacteria > Pseudomonadati > Pseudomonadota > Betaproteobacteria > Burkholderiales > Comamonadaceae > Pseudorhodoferax > Pseudorhodoferax sp. LjRoot39. Next base: position 6,302,052 of record NZ_CAXUQL020000001.1, read on the forward strand.
CGCCAACGCCATCCTTGTCAAGCCCAACCAGATCGGCACGCTGACCGAGACCCTGGCCGCCATCGACATGGCGGCGGCGGCCGGCTACGCGGCCGTGGTCTCGCACCGATCCGGCGAGACCGAGGACTGCTGCATCGCCGACCTGGCCGCCGCCACGCGCGCCACGCAGATCAAGACCGGCTCGCTGTGCCGCTCGGACCGCATGGCCAAGTACAACCGGCTGCTGTGGATCGAGGCCGAACTGGGCCGCGATGCGGTCTACGCGGGCCGCGACGCCTTCCCGCTGCTGCGCCACGGCACCTGAGGCCTGCCATGCAGATCCTGATCGCCCCCGATTCGTTCAAGGAAAGCCTCAGCGCGCTCGAAGTGGCGCAGGCCGTCGCCGCCGGCTTCAGCGAGGTCTTCCCCGAGGCGCACTACCGCCTCTTGCCCATGGCCGATGGCGGCGAGGGCACGGTGCAGGCGCTCGTCGACGCCACGGGCGGCGCGCTGCGCGAAGTCATGGTGACGGGCGCCACGGGCCGGCGCATCGCGGCCCGCTACGGCCTGGCTGCGGACCACAGCCTGGCCGTGGTCGAGATGGCCGCCGCCAGCGGGCTCGAAGCCGTGCCGCCGGCCGAGCGCGACCCGCGCAGCGCCACCAGCTACGGCACGGGCGAGCTGATCGCCGATGCGCTGGCCGCGGGCGCCCGGCGCTTCGTGATCGGCCTGGGCGGCAGCGCCACCAACGACGGCGGCGCCGGCATGCTGCAGGCCCTGGGCGTGCGCCTGCTCGATGCCGATGGCCAGGACCTGCCGCGCGGCGGCGCCGCGCTCGCACGGCTGCAGCGCATCGACGCCAGCGGCCTGGACGCGCGCATCGCGCAATGCCGCATCGACGTGGCCTGCGACGTGACCAACCCGCTGCTGGGCCCGCGCGGCGCCTCGGCCGTGTTCGGCCCGCAGAAGGGCGCCACGCCGGCCATGGTGGCCGAGCTGGACGCCTGCCTGCAGCGCCTGGCCGAGCGGCTGCAGGGCGACCTGGGCCAGGACGTGGCCGCGGTGCCCGGCACCGGCGCGGCCGGCGGCATGGGCGCGGCGCTGCTCGCCGTGCTGGGCGCGCAGCTGCGCCCGGGCAGCGAGGTGGTGGCCGACGCGCTGGGACTGGATGCAGCGGTGCGCGAGGCCGACCTCGTCATCACGGGCGAAGGCCGCACCGACGGCCAGACCATCCACGGCAAGGCGCCCATCGGCGTGGCCCGCGTGGCGGCGCGCCATGGCGTGCCCGTGATCGGCCTGTCGGGCGCGCTGACGCCCGATTCCAGCGCCGTGCACGCGCACGGCATCGCGGCCCTGTTCAGCGCCGTTCGCAGCGTCTGCAGCGTGGAAGAAGCGCTGCGCGATGCCGCCGCCAATGTGCGCGCCACGGCGCGCAACATCGCCATGGCGCTGCAACTGGGCCAGCGCCTGGCTAGGCTTGCACCGCCGCCGGCCACACGCTGAACACGCGCTCGCGCAGCGCGGCCTGCAGGGGCCGCGCCGCGTCCTCGGCCCGCATGAGCAGCGACAGCGGGCAGGCGATGCGCTCGCCGTCCCAGGCCACGAGGCGGCCGGACGCCAGCAACTCCTGCACGCGCCGTTCGCGCGCCAGGCACAGGCCCACGCCGGCTTGCACCAGGTCGAGCATGGAGGACTCCTGGTCGGCCTCGGCCACGGTCTGGCGCGACAGGCCGCGCTGGCGCAGCAGCCGCTCCATGATGGCGGTCTGCGAACTGCCGCGCACCGTGCCGATCCAGGGCAACGCCGCTAGTGCCGCCCAGTCCTGCCCCATCACGCGCGGCGCCCAGACCGGCGGCAGCACCACGGCATAGGACTCCAGGCCGAGCGTGATGGCCGAGACGTCGGCCTCGTCCACCTCACCCAGGAAGAAGCAGGCATCGAGCTCGCCCGCCTTGAGCTGCTGCAGCACCGAGCCAGAGATGCCGTGCGCCAGCCGCACGTCCACCTGAGGGCAGTGCTGCTGCATCTCGCTGAGCAGCTCGCCCAGCCGGATCGAGGCCGGATCGACGATGGTGCCCAGCCGCAAGGTGCCCGACAGCTGGCCCTGCAGCTGCCGCGCGGCCTGGGCAAGTTCGGCCGCGGCGTCCAGCGTGCGCTGGGCCAGCGGCAGCAGGCGCCGGCCGATGGCGCTGGGCGCCATGCCGGTCGTGGTACGGTCGAACAGCGGGCCGCCCAGCTCCTCTTCGAGCGCCTTGAGCTGCTTGGACACCGCCGATTGCGTCAAATGCAGTTGCTCGGCCGCCCGAGTCACATGGCCGACACGGGCGACAGCGACGAAGGCGCGCAGTTGGTAGATTTCCATGTTCCGGGGTCTCGGCTTGCCGCGGCAGTTTGACACACGGCCCCCGCTCTTTCCCATCCATTCCACACAAGGAGTTCGCTGATGAACGGCGCCCACAGTCTCGTCCACACCTTGCTCGCCGCCGGCGTCGACACCTGCTTCGCCAACCCCGGCACCAGCGAGATGCACTTCGTCGCCGCGCTGGACCAGATCCCCGGCATGGACTGCGTGCTGGGCCTGCAGGAGAACGTGGTCACCGGCATGGCCGACGGTTACTGGCGCATCGCGCGCAAGCCGGCCTGCACGCTGCTGCACTGCGGCCCGGGCCTGGCCAATGGCCTGGCCAACCTGCACAACGCGCGCCGCGCGCATGCCGGCATCGTCAACATCGTGGGCGACCAGGCGACCTACCACCGGCCGCACGACGCGCCGCTGACGGCCGATACCGAGGCGCTGGCCCGCACCGTCTCGGCCTGGGTGCGCACCAGCACACGCGCCGAGGACGTGGGCCGCGACGCGGCCGCCGCCGTGCAGGCCGCGCGCAGCGGGCCGGGCCAGGTGGCCACGCTGATCCTGCCCTCCGATGCCTCGTGGAACGAGGGCGCCGCCGCGGCCGAGGCGCTGGCCGTGCCCGCGCTGGCCCCGCTGGACCCGTTCGCCATCGACAACGCCGCGCGCGTGCTGCGCACGGCCGGCCGCGACACGCTGATCCTCTTGGCCGACAGCGCCGTGCGCGGCCCGGCCCAGGCCCTGGCCTGGCGCGTGGCCCAGGCCACGGGCGCCACGCTGCTGGCCGACTTCATGAACGCCCATGTGGAGCGCGGCCGCGGCCGCCTGCCGCTCGAACGCGTGCCCTATGTCACCGACCTGGCCATCAAGACGCTGGCGCGCTTCCGGCACATCGTGCTGGTCGGCGCCAAGCCGCCCGTGGGCTTCTTCGCCTACCCGGGCAAGCCGTCGACGCAGTACGCGCCCGAGGCGCAGCTGCACCGGCTCTCGCGCCTGGACCAGGATCCCACGGCCGCGCTGCGCGCGCTGGTGGAGGCGCTGAACGCGCCCGAGGTGGCGCTGCCCGACCCCGGCCCGCGGCCCGAACCCGCGCATGGCAAGCCCACGCCCGAGGGCCTGGCGCAGACCGTGGCCGCGCTGATGCCCGAGCACGCCATCGTCTCCGACGAGAGCGTGTCCTTCGGCCGCGGCTTCTACGCCCACACGCAGGCCGCGCCCGCGCACGACTGGCTGCACCTGGCCGGCGGCGCCATCGGCGACGGCCTGCCCGTGGCCACGGGCGCGGCCATCGCCGGCAAGCGCCAGCGCCGCGTGATCAGCCTGCAGGCCGACGGCTCGGCCATGTACTCGCTGCAATCGCTGTGGACGCAGGCGCGCGAGCAACTGCCCTGCACCACCATCGTGCTGTCCAACCGCAAGTACAACATCCTGATCGGCGAGTACGCGGGGGTGGGCGCCACGCCGGGCGCCACCGCCATGCGCATGCTGGACCTGGGCAATCCCGACATCGACTGGGTGCGTCTGGCCGGCGGCATGGGCGTGGAGGCCGCGCGCGCCGAGACGCTGGAGCAGTGCGCCGACCTGCTGCGCGCGAGCTTTTCGCGCAAGGGGCCGTTCCTGATCGAGCTGGTGATCTGAGGCTCACAGCGTGGCGAACATCGCCACCACCGTGACGCCCATCACCGCCGTGGTCAGCCAGCCGGTCGCGCGCAGACGCGGGCCGATCGCGTAGGGGCCCATCACGGACGGGCGCGCGGCCAGCACCATCATCACGGCCATGATGGGCACGGAGATCACGCCGTTGAGCACGGCCGACCAGAACAGCTCGCGCACCGGGTCCATGGGCGTGAAGCACAGCAGCACGCCGCCCAGCGTGGCCGCGGCGATCACGCCGTAGAAGCCGCGGCCCTCGCCGCGGTCCAGCCGCGCGCTCAGCGTGCCGTGCCAGCCCGCGGCCTCGGCCACCGCATAGCCGGCCGAGCCGGCCAGCACCGGCACGGCCAGCATGCCGGTGCCGATGATGCCCAGGCTGAACAACCCGAAGGTGAACTCGCCCGCCAGCGGCCGCAGCGCCTCGGCGGCCTGGGCCGAGGTCTGGATGTCGGTCACGCCGGCCGCGTGCAGGGTGGCCGCCGTGCTCAGGATGATGAAGAAGGCGATCAGGTTGGAAAAGCCCATGCCCACCAGCGTGTCGAGCTTGAGGCGGCGCAGGTGCCGGCGCACATCGGCCGCGCCATGCGGCGGGCCGTCGCGCCGGTCTTCCATCTCCTGCGCGGCCTGCCAGAAGAACAGGTAGGGGCTGATGGTGGTGCCGAACAAGGCCACCACCATCAGCAGCAGGTCATGGTTCAGCGCCAGCTGGGGCCGCACGGCGCTGCGCAGCACGGCCCACCAGTCCAGGTGCAGCGAGAAGGCCACGGCCACGTAGGCCAGCAGCGCCAGCGTGAGCCACTTGAGCCAGCGCACGTAGGTCTGGTAGGGCAGGAACACCTGCAGCACCAGGCTGGCCAGCCCGAAGGTCACGGCGTAGACGTGGGCCGATCCGCCCAGCAGCAGGCGCAGCGCCTCGCCCATGGCCGCGATGTCGGCCGCGATGTTGAGCGTGTTGGCCGCCACGAGCAGGCCGACCACCAGCAACAGCACCCAACGCGGGAAGGCATCGCGGATGTTGGCCGCCAGCCCGCGCCGCGTGACATAGCCGATGCGCGCGCTGACCACCTGCACGGCCGCCATGAGCGGCAGCGTGACCACGGCCGTCCACAGCATGCCGTAACCGAACTGGGCGCCGGCCTGCGAGTAGGTGGCGATGCCGCTCGGGTCGTCGTCGGCCGCGCCCGTGATCAGGCCTGGGCCGAGCTGGCGCAGGCCGCGCAGCGTTTTCTCGCGCATCGGCGGCCTTGCGCGAACGTCAGAACGCGACCTGTACGCCGGCCGTGGCCTGGCCCACATTGGCCTTGCCGTCGAAGGCGTCGGTGAAGTGGTAACGGTCGTAGCCCACGCGCAGCGCCACGGTCTGGTTCAGGTCGTACTGCACGCCCAGGCCCAGCTTGAGCGCGGGGCTGGAGTCGTTGCCATCGGACGTGCGGAAGCGCACGTCGGCCACGCCGGCGCTGCCGTAGACCGACAGCTGCGGCGCCACCGCGATGCTGCCCACGCCGTCCACGTACACGCCCTGGCCCTTGACCGTGCCGTCGATGTCCTTGCTGCGGGCCAGGTTCACGTAGCCGCCCTCGACCGCGAAGTTGGGCGTGAACTTGTAGCCGCCGTAGAGCTTGACGCCGGCGTCGTGGCCGCCGCCATCGCCGCCCATGCCGTTGATCTGGTTGCTGTAGTTGGGCGCGGAAATGGCGCCGCCGACATAGGTGTTCGCGGCCTGGGCGCCGCCATTCAGACCGAACAGGGCCACCAGACCGACGGCGGCGAGGGGGGAAAGCATCTTGCGCATGGCGCACTCCTTGTGCCGCAAGCGGGGGCCTGCGGCCGGTTGGTTCCGCGCTGCCCTTGCAGTGCGGATGCGCCAGTGTTGGGCGCCACTGTTGCGCCAGCGTTCGCGCGACGCCCGTGCGTGTTACCGCTGCAACGCGCGGCGCAACATGCGGTCCAATAGCGCGACCTCTTCGCCAACGCTGGACGCCATGCACCACGACCTCTCCAGCCAGCCTCAGCCGGCCGACACCCTCCCCATCATCGACGTGTCGGCCCTGGTTGCCGGCACGGCGCAGCGCGACCAGGCCGCTGCCGCCATCGGCCAGGCCTGCCGCGCGCACGGCTTCTTCTACGCCACCGGCCATGGCGTGGACCCGGCGCTGACGCAGCGGCTCGAAACCTTGAGCCGCCGCTTCTTCGCGCTGCCCGAGGCCACCAAGCTGCGCTGGCGCATGGAGCTGGGCGGCCGTGCCTGGCGTGGCTACTTCCCGCTGGCCGGCGAGCTGACCTCGGGCCGGCCGGACTGGAAGGAGGGCCTGTACCTGGGCACCGAGCTGGACGAGGCGCACCCGCGCGTGCAGGCCCGCACGCCGGTGCACGGGCGCAACCTGTTCCCCGAGGTCGCGGGCCTGCGCGAGACCATCCTCGACTACATGGCCGCCACCACGCAGCTGGGCCACCGGCTCATGGAAGGCATCGCGCTGAGCCTCGCCTTGGCGCCGGACTACTTCCACGCGCGCTACACGGCCGATCCGCTGGTGCTGTTCCGCATCTTCAACTACCCGACCCAGCCCGTGCCGGCCGGCTCGGATGTGCAATGGGGCGTGGGCGAGCACACCGACTACGGCCTGCTGACCATCCTGCGCCAGGACAACATCGGCGGTCTGCAGGTGCGCACGGCCGAGGGCTGGATCGACGCCGTGCCCGTGCCCGACGCCTTCGTGATCAACATCGGCGACATGCTGGACCGCATGACCGGCGGCCTGTACCGCAGCACGCCGCACCGCGTGGTGCGCAACACCTCGGGGCGCGACCGGCTGTCCTTCCCGTTGTTCTTCGACCCCGATTTCGAGGCCCGCGTGCAGAAGATCGAGGGCCTGCCGGCGCCCGCCGTGGTCGACGACAGCGCCACGCGCTGGGACCAGGCCAACGTGCACGCCTTCCACGGCCGCTACGGCGACTACCTGCTCCAGAAGGTGTCCAAGGTGTTCCCGCAGCTGGTGCAGGAGGTGCTCTGAGCGCCGGGCGGCTGCGCCGGTCCGCCAGGCGCTTCACCGAATTTGAACCGTCAAGACAAATTCATTGAAACTTTGCGCACGGTCGGCGCTCTAGATTCGTGGTCGGCGCGCTTGCCCCTGCCCGATGAAACCAAAGCCCACAAGAAAACACACGCCAGCATGCCGCATTCCACCCACGCTCCGACACGCTACACCGCCACGGCCATCGCCCTGCACTGGTTGCTGGCCCTTGCCCTGGTCGGCATCTTCGCGGTCGGCCTGTACATGACCAGCCTGCCGTTCTCGCCAGCGCGGCTCAAGCTCTACAACTGGCACAAATGGGCGGGCGTGACGATCCTGGCGCTGTCGGCCTTGCGGCTGCTGTGGCGCCTCACGCACCGCCCCCCGGCGCTGCCGGCCGCCGTGCAGGCCGCCATGCCGCGCTGGCAGCAGATCGCCCACCACGGCACGCACCACCTGCTTTACCTGCTGTTCTTCGCCGTGCCGCTGATCGGCTGGGCCTACAGCTCGGCGGCGGGCTTTCCCATCGTGTTCCTGGGCCTGGTGCCGCTGCCCGATTTCGTGCCCGTCGATGCCGATCTGGCCGAACTGATCAAGCCCTGGCACGAGATCAGCGCCTACGCGCTGGCCGCACTGGTCGTGCTGCACGTGGCGGCTGCGCTCAAGCACCATGTCATCGACCGCGACGGCCTGCTCGCGCGTATGCTGCCCGGCCGCGGCTGAACCACCCTCTTTTTCTCGGAGTTGCCATGAAGTTCGTCACCACCTTCGCCAGCCTCATGCTGGCCGCCACCGCCGCGCTGGCGCAGCAGGCCCTGGTACCCGCGCAGAGCGAGATCGCCTTCGTGAGCAAGCAGATGGGCGTGCCCGTCGAGGGCCGCTTCAAGAAGTTCGACGCCCAGGTCGCGTTCGACCCGGCCAAACTGGCCACCAGCAAGGTCGCCTTCACGGTGGACATGGGCAGCGCCTCGCTGAGCAAGGAGGCCGATGCCGAACTGGTCAAGCCGGTCTGGTTCAACACGCCCAAGTTTCCGCAGGCCAAGTTCCAGTCCAGCGCCATCAAGGCGCTGGGCGGCGGCAAGTACGAGGTGGCCGGCAAGCTGGACATCAAGGGCAATGCCCAGGATGTGGTCGTACCCGTCACGCTCACGCAAAGCGGTGCCAACACCGTGGCAACGGGCGCGTTCACGATCAAGCGCCTGGCCTTCAAGATCGGCGAGAACGAATGGACCGACACGTCCATGGTCGCCGACGACGTGCAGATCAAGCTCAAGCTCGCGCTGACCGGCGTGCCCAAACTCTGATTCCCCCAACCCCCGACCCTTGTTCACCTCAACTGGAGATTCCTGGATGCAACGCATTGCCCTGACCGCCCTGGCCACCGCCGCCGCTTCGATCCTGCTGGCCGCAGGCTCTGCCCATGCGCAGAGCGCCACCTACGTGGTCGAGCCGACGCACACCTTCGCCACCTTCGAGATCAGCCACTTCGGCGCTGCCGTGAACCGCGGCCGTTTCGAGAAGAAGGAAGGCCAGATCACGCTGGACAAGGCAGCCAAGACCGGCAAGGTCGAGATCACGTTCCAGATCGCCTCCATCAGCACCGGCACCCCGCCGTTCGACAAGCACCTGCAAAGCGCCGACATCTTCGACGCCGCCCAGTTCCCCACGGCCACCTTCGTGGGCGACAAGTTCACGTTCAACGGCGACAAGGTCAGCGAAGTGGCCGGCACGCTCACGCTCAAGGGCAAGGCCCAGCCCGTGACCTTCAAGGCCAAGCAGTTCAACTGCTACGAAAGCCCCATGCTCAAGCGCGAAGTCTGCGGCGGCGACTTCGAGACCACCATCGACCGCACCGCCTTCGGCGTGGACTACGGCATCAAGTTCGGCATGCCGAAGGAAGTGCGCATCGTGGCGCAGATCGAGGCCATCAAGCAGTAAGCACCGCCCCCTACACTCCCCCACCCAGAACCGATCACAACAGGGGGAGTGAACATGCGATACATCCTGCCGCGCTTCGTCGCGGCTTTTCTGCTGGTCTGCACGCTCGGCACCCAGGCCGCCGACAACGACAAGCCCTCGCCGCAGCAGGCCGAACTCGCTGCGGCGTACAAGGCCGCGCAGGACACGCACCAGGCCGGCCCTGCTGCCATCGCCCTGCGCAACCAGGCCCATCTGCAACTGCCCGCGGGCTACCTCTGGATTCCGCAACCGGCGGCCGGGCAGCTGATGCAGGCCATGGGCAACCGGACCGATGACAGCCTGATCGGCACCATCTATCCGGCAGGCGAAGGCGAATGGTTCGTGGTCGTCAAGTTCGTCGACGAGGGCTACATCAAGGACGACGACGCCAAGGACTGGAACGCCGACGAGTTGCTGACCAGCCTGCGCGAAGGCACGGAAGCCGCCAACGAGGAACGCGCCAAGCGCGGCATCGCCGCCATCGAGGTGGTCGGCTGGGCCCAGAAGCCCCAATACGACACGGCGACGCACCGGCTGGCCTGGTCGGCCCTCACGCGCGACAAGGGTGACACCGGTGGCGAGCAGGGCGTGAACTACAACACCTACGCGCTAGGCCGCGAGGGCTACATCAGCCTGAACATGGTGACGGCGGCCAACGCGCTGGAGAAGCACAAGCCCGAGGCCATGACGCTGCTCGGCGCGCTGCAGTACGACGAGGGCAAGCGCTACGCCGATTTCAACAGCAGCACGGACAAGGTTGCCGCCTACGGGCTGACGGCCCTGGTCGCGGGCGCTGCGGCCAAGAAGCTGGGCCTGCTGGCCGTGATCGCGGCTTTCCTCGCCAAGTTCGCCAAGGTGGCGATCGTGGCCGGTGGTGCGGCGATCTGGGGCTTCGCCAAGCTGTTCGGCAAGAAGAAGCCCGAGGCCCCGAAGGCCTGAGGTGAAGCTGTTGTTGCTGCGGCCGCTCAGCGCCGGCAAGCTGCTGACAACCGGCGGGACCATGTGGGTGTGCGTGGTGGCCTGTGCCTTCGTGTTCGGCTGGCGCGATGCGGCAGGCTTCGTCCGCCGCATCATCGTGCACGAGATGCTGGGTGCGCTGCGCTGACGCGGTTCACACCGCCGGCACCGTGGTCAACCACGGCCAGCGCGCCCGGTAGCTTGCGGCCTTGCGCGCAAACAGCGCCGGCGCCGGATGCCAGGGGTTCATGCGCAGGAGCCCGGCCTCGAGTTCGGCCAGTCCGTGCGGCGCATACAGCGCGCCGCCGGCCAGTTCCAGGCCCACACAGGTGCAGGCCACGAGGTAGCGGTCGATGCCGTCGCGCGTGCTCCTGAGCTGCGGATAGTCCATGCCGAAGCGCTGGCGGTACCACAGGTGCACGCGCGCCTGGTTTTTGACTTCGACTTCCACGCCCAGGTCGGCCGTGGCCGCGTGCACGGCGCGGATCACGGCATCCTCGGCCTCCCAGGACAGGTCGCGCGCGTCGAAGTAGAAGACGTCGTAATCCTTGACACCCCAGCCAGGCGCGTGGCCGCCCTGCCGGTTCCAGACCGACTGGTACAAGCAGCCGGCGACCAGGAAACCCTGCGGCAGGTCCATCGGCGCGAGGCGCTCGACCAGCGCCGCGTTGACCGGGTTGGCAAGCGCGCCCGCGACCAGGCCTTGCGGCGTGAGCGGCATGCTCACTTGATCAGCGCATGCACGGCCTTGAACTCGGGATGCTCGGCTGTCTCCAGCCACTCGAACAGCACCATCTCGGTGGTCACCAGTTCGGCGCCGGCACCGGCCAGGCGGTCGAAGGCGGCGTCGCGGTTGCGCTCGGTGCGCGAGCCGCAGGCGTCGGTGACGACCCAGACCTCCATCTCGTCCTCCAGCAGTTCGAGCGCGGTCTGCAGCAGGCAGACATGGGCCTCGCAGCCAGCGATCACGATGCTGCCGCGCTCGGCCTCGGCCGGCTTTTGCAGGTGTTTGGGCAGGCTGCGCGCGTTGCCGGCGGCCGGCTTGGCGGGCGGCTGCAGCCATTCGCCCAGGCCTTCGGCCACGGCGCTGAAGTGCATCTTGGCCAGCGTGCGCTGGCACAGCGCGCGCAGCTCGGGCAGGTTGGGCCCGAGCCTGGAGGGGTTCTGCTCCGTGCCCCAGACCGGCACCTGCAGCAGCTGCGCGGCCTGGGCCAGCTTGAGCGCATTGGCCGCCACCTCGGCATGGCCGGCGATGGCCGGCATGAGCTTTTGCTGGTAGTCGACCAGCACGAGTTGGGAGGTGGAGGCTTGCAGCAGCATGGGATCTGTCGGTCTTGGGAAAGCCGCCCATGATAGGTGGGCCGCCGTGGCCCCTGCGCCGTCCGGACGTAAAAAAGCCCCGCGTGGGCAGGGCTCCGGGGTGAACGCGGACAGGAGCTTCAGCTGCCGCGACGCTGGCCTGAGCGGCCACGGCGCCGCGCCGCGCCCAAGGCGGCCAACGCCAGGCCGGCCAGGGCCAGCGTGCCCGGTTCCGGCACATCGTTGCGTGACTGGAACCGGTAGCCGGCGATGGCCAGCTCGTCGAAGCCAGGATCCATGTCGCGCAGCGACATCTGGATCACGATGGAATCGCTCGGCAAGAAGCCACCGCTGTACAGGTCGAAGGTCGGGAACACCGCGAAATAGTCGGGCTTGCCACTGCCGTTGGTGGTCCAGGAGTAGGTGTTGGCACTGGGCGTGAGGATGTTGCAATCACCGAGCGGCAGGTCCGGACTGGCGCCCACCGTGGGATGACCGCAGGAGGTCACGCGGGCATTGACGTCGTAGGTCCCGTTCGCCACCGTGTCCAGCGCGAACTCCTGCAGCAGGTCGCCGCCACGGTAGACCGCCACGCGGCCGGAGATCAGCAGGTTGGGGCTCTGCTGGTTCTCGTTGTGGTCGAACACGAACAAGGGCTGGTAGGCCGTGCCGCCGATGGTCAACAGCGTGCGCAGCGCATCGATGGTGCCTGCCGCGCCGATGCCCCATGTGCCGTCGAAACTGCCCGTCTGGCCTGCGTCCATCGGCGCCGCGAACGGTGAAGGATTCGCCACGCCGTTGTTCGAATACACGATGACACCCAACGTGCCGGAGCCGACCGCGAAGTCGAACACGCTGTTGTTGCCAGGCATAAGGCCAGCCGCCTGCTGCTGGGCCAGCAAGGACGAGGAATAGACCAGGGCTTGGTCGAACTGCTGCGGGCCGATGCCGTCGATCGGCGAGGTCGGCAAGGTGATGGTGGCCACGGCGTGGGCCGAGTGCACAGCGCCGATCGCCAGTGCAGCTGCGATGAAACCTGAGCGAATCGTGCGGGACATGTTGCCTCCGTTCTTTGTTGGATGTGGGGACACCACAATCTGCATAAAACGGGCCATGCGCATGCGATGCGCCAACTTTTCCTCTGAACAAGATATGCAAACTAGATCATAAGTCACACACAACCCGTTTCTTTTGACAGGTTTATCGACACCACCTCCAGCGGGTAAGTGCGCGGTTTTTCAGCGAATCAGGGTGCGTCCGGCAGCAGCCGCAGCAGCTGGCCGTTGCTGGCATCGGTCAGCACATAGAGCAGGCCGTCGGGCCCCTGGCGCACGTCGCGGATGCGCTGGCCCACTTCCGCCAGCAAGGGTTGCTCGCGCACCACCCGGCCGTCGGCGCCCAGTTCCAGCCGGTGGAGCCGGCCGAACTTGAGCGAGCCCACGAACAGGCTGCCCTGCCAGGCCTTGCCATAGCGCTCGCTCGTCAGGAAGGCCATGCCCGAGGGCGCGATCGAAGGGACCCAATGGTGCAGCGGCTGCTCCATGCCGGCCTTCTCGGTCAGGCCCTCGCCGATGGGCGCGCCGCCATAGTTCACGCCGTGTGTGATGACCGGCCAGCCGTGGTTGCGGCCGGGCTGGGGCACATTGATCTCGTCACCGCCCTGGGCACCGTGCTCGTGCGTCCAGAGCCGGCCGTCGGGCGCCAGCGCGGCACCCTGCAGGTTGCGGTGGCCGTAGCTCCAGATCTCGGGCAGCGCGCCAGTGCGGCCGGCGAAGGGGTTGTCCCGGGGCACGCTGCCGTCCTTGCCCACGCGCACGATCTTGCCGAGGTGGTTGTCCAGGGTCTGCGCATCGGCCATGCGGCTGTAGCGGTCGCCCAGCGTGAGGAACAGCGTGCCGTCGGGCTTGCCGCCGACCCGGCGCTCGACGATGCGGCAGCCGAAATGCGCGCTGCTGGACACCTTGGGCTTCTGGCTGAAGACCACGCGCAGGTCTTCCAGGCGGCTGCGGTCGTCCGACAGCCTGGCGCGGGCCAGGGCCGTGCTGTTGCCGCGTCCGCCCTCGGCCGGCTCGCTGTAGCAGAAGTAGAGCGTGCGGTTGTCGGCGAAGCCGCTGTCCAGCACCACGTCGAGCAGGCCGCCCTGGCCGCCGGCCGCGATCTCGGGCAGCCCGGCCAGCGGCGCGCCGAGCTGGCCGTCGGCCTCGACCACGCGCATGCGGCCGGGTCGCTCGGTCACGAGGAAGCGGCCGTCGGGCAGGAAGGCCAGGCTCCATGGGTTCTGCAATCCGGCGGCCACGGGTTGCACGCGCGCTGGCGCCTGGGCGCTCGCGGGCCCGGCGAGGACAAGGCCCAGGCCCGCCAGCAGAAGGCCGATCCGGCGCGAGAACGGGAACAAGGGCATGCGTCACATCCTGGAAATGGGGGGTGCATGCCAGGCAACTTGCCAGCATTCGCACGCCGCTTGGAGCAATGCGCCTCGCGATTCGTTCGGCACCAATTTCATCCGTTTGTAGGAGCCCAGACCTTGTTTTTGTCCGACAAAGTCAGGTGGTGTTACAAATTTAATTTGTAAATCATTATGAATCAACTACTTACAATGATATCCTCGCTTGACGCCTGAATAGCGCAGGCCTTACTCTCCCGCCCCATGCCTCGCTGGACCGCCGTTCTCATCCTCGCCTGCTGCGTCGCCAGCGCCGCCCAAGCCGCCCCCCCTGAGCCATCGCTGCCGGCCGCATCGCCCGAGATGCCGGCCGACATGCAGCGCGTGCTGGCCGAGCGTGGTCTGGTCCGGCAGACCCTGGGCCACATCGAGCAGGTCGGCCAGACCGTGCGCGACACCACCTCCGACCTGGTCGGCACGGCCATGGGTTTCCTGGGCGTGCCCTACCGGCGTGGCGGCAATTCAGCGGAATCGGGCTTCGACTGCAGCGGTTTCGTGCGGGCCGTGTATTCGCAGACCGTGGGCCTGGTGCTGCCGCGCCGCGCCAACGAGCAGGCCGCCGCCACCGACACCATCGAGAAGCGCGACCTGCAACCCGGCGACCTGGTGTTCTTCAACACCATGCGCCGCGCCTTCAGCCATGTGGGCATCTACGTGGGCGACGGCAAGTTCGTGCACGCCCCGCGCAGCGGCGCCAAGGTGCGCGTGGAAGACATGGACAGCAGCTACTGGAAGCGCCGTTTCGACGGCGCCCGCCGTGTCGAGACCGACACGCCGCTGGACGCCAGTGCGCTGACCAAGCTGGGCGCAGGCGGCAACTGAGCCGCCTGCCTCCTCACCTCCCCCCGAACTCCCGCGCCGCGAGCTGGCGCATGCGCTGCACGGCGGGCTTGCCGCTGCCCGGCCGGTAGGCCAGGGCCAGCGCGACCAAGGCCTGGTCGGCCAGCTCGCGCAGCGGCCGGAACACCAGCTGCGGATTCGGCTGCTCGGCCACCATGGACGGCACCAGCGCGATGCCCAGGCCGGTCTGCACCAGGGCCAGCACGGTCTGGATCTGGATCGCCTCCTGCGTGGCGCGCGGCACGAAGCCGGCGCGCTGGCACAGCAGCATGCAGACGCTGCGCATGCCCTCGGCCTGGGTGCGGTCGTAGAAGATGAAGTTCTCGTCGCGCAGGTCCGCCAGCTGCAGGCTGCGCCGGCGTGCCAGTGCATGGCCCTGCGGCAAGGCCGCCACCAGCGTCTGGGGCTCCAGCGTCAGGAACTCCGCTCCCATGGCGTCGAGCACGGGCGTCCAGAGCAGGCCGATGTCGATGCTCTCGTCGGCCAGGCCGCGCAGGATCTGCATCGAGGAGCTGTCGCGCAGCAGCAGCTCGACCTGCGGATGCTCGGCGCGAAAGCGCGGGATCAGCCGCTGCAGCAGACCCAGCGTGGCCGAGCCGACGAAGCCCACGCGCAGCAGCCCGGCCATGCCGCTCTGCGCCAGTGCCGCCATCTCGGAGAAGGAGGCTGCGTGTTGCAGCATCTGGCGCGCATCGTCCAGCGCGGCCTCGCCGCTGGGCGTGAGGCGCACGCCCTTGGCACTGCGCTCGAACAGGCGCACGCCCAGTTCCTTCTCCAGCTTCTGGATCGACACCGTGAGCGGCGGCTGCGTCATGTGCAGCAGCTGCGCGGCGCGGTGGAAGTTCAGCGTCTCGGCCAGCACCACGAAGTGGCGGATGCGGCGCAGGTCGACGCTGCGCGAGGAGGTCGTCATGCGAGCCGGTCAACCCGTGCGTGGAAGATGTAGCCCGCGCCGCGCTCGGTGCGGATCAGGCGCGGCGTGGCCGGGTCGGCCTCGATCTTGCGCCGCAGCCGCAGGATCGACACGTCGATCGAGCGGTCGTAGACCTCGGCGCCGTGCAGACGCGAGAGTTCCAGCAGCTGCTCGCGCGACAGCACGCGCTGCGGCGCCTCGCACAGGGCCTGCAGCAGGTTGAACTCGCCGTTGCTCAAGGCGATCTCCCGGCCCTGCGGATCGGCCAGGCGGCGCGCCTGCACGTTGAGCTCCCAGCCCTCGAAGCGGTAGGCCCGCGCGCGTTGCAGGGCCTGTTCGGGCGCGGCCGGGGCCTGGGCCTGCGTGCGCCGCAGCACGGCACGGATGCGCGCGAGGATCTCGCGGTTGCTGAAGGGCTTGGTCACGTAGTCGTCCGCGGCCAGCTCCAGGCCCATCACGCGGTCGGCCTCCTCGTCACGGCCGGTCAGGATGATGACCGGGATGGCGCTGCGCTCGCGCAGCTCGCGCGCCAGCTGCATGCCGTCCTCGCCGTCCAGCCGCAGGTCCATGAGCACGAGGTCGATGACCTCGCGCCCCAGCACGGCGCGCATCGCGGCGCCCGAGGCCGCGCCGCTCACGCGCAGCGCGTGAGAGCCCAGGTAGTCGGCGAGCAGTTCACGGATGGCGGGGTCGTCGTCGACGACGAGAATGTGCGGGGAGTGCGCCATGGTGGCGGCATGCGTCGTTGGAGAGTACGGAAATTCGGCCCGAGGCCCGTTGTTTCAACTGTAGCCGGGGCCGGACCCCATGAAGTCCGGCGTGCGGCTGCGCCGCGGCATCGTGGCCGGCGGCCTGGTGCTGGTCGCGGCCTTCGCGGGCTCGGCCGCCTGGGACGGCTGGCGGCTGCACCAGCAGGTGCTGGACCTCAACGCGCGCGAGATGGGCAACCTGGCCCGTGCGCTGGCCGGCGAGGCCGCACGCAACCTGCAGGCCGTGGACGTGCTGCTGCGCGACACCGCGATCTGGTACGAGGCCCTGCCCCGCCCGGCGGATGTGGCGGCCGTCAACGCCGGCCTGGACGCGCGCGCGGCCGGTGCGCCGCAGGTCAGCGTGCTGGCCATCGTCGCGGCCGACGGGCAGCAGACGCACCGTTCGCGCGCCGCCGGCCGGCCGCTGACCGACACCTCGGCGCGCGCCTACTTCCGCCGCCAGCGCGACGACCCGCAGGCGGGCCTGGTCATCGACGGCCCCCTGCTCGCGCGCACCGAAGGCCAGTCGGCCGTCGTGGTGTCGCGCCGGCTGGCGCGAACGGACAGCGGTTTCGACGGCGTGGTGGCGGCCACCGTGAACCTCGATGCCTTGCAGGCCGCCTATGCGGCGATCGCCCTCGGCGCGGGCAGCCGGCTGCTGCTGGCCCAATCCGATGGCAGCGTGCTGGTGCAGCTGCCAGCGGGCGCCGCCATGGCCCACATGCCGGACACGCTGGCGCGGCTGCAGGGTCCTGCGGTCCAGCCCTGGACCGATCCGGCCGACGGCCGCGTGCAGCTGGCCGCCGTGGTACCGGTCGGCGCGCTGCCTTTGAGCCTGGCCATCACGCGCGAACGCGACACGGCACTGCAGCCCTGGCATGAGGAAATGCGCAGCGCTGCGGCGCGCGTGCTGGCCCTGGCCATGCTGGTCGCCCTGGCCATCGCCGTGCTGCTGCGCCAGCTGCGCGAACGTGAGCGTCTTGAACGGCGGTTGCAGGAGACCGCGCGCATGGAGTCCCTGGGCCGGCTGGCCGGCGGCATCGCGCACGACTTCAACAACATCCTGGGCGCCATCCTGGGATTCGGCGACATGGCGCAGCAGGAGGCACCGCCCGGCAGCGCACTGCGCCGCCACATCGACCGCGCGGTCGAGGGCGGGCAGCGCGCGCGCCAGCTCGTGCAGGGCATCCTGGACTTCAGCCGCAGCGGCACCGCCGAGCCACGCCCCGTGCATGTGCAAAGCCTGCTGGCCGAACTGGCCGCGCTGCTGGCCGAGACCGCGCCACCCGGCGTGCAGCTCGCGCCGCGGCTGGAAGCCGGCGACAGCGCCGTGCTGGGCGACGCCACGCAGCTCTACCGCGTGGCCATGAACCTGGCCACCAACGCCATCCAGGCAGTGGGCGAAACCGGCACCGTGGCGCTCACGCTGGAGCGGCTGGACCTGCCGCAGGCGCGCGAACTTTCGCACGGCGAACTGCGTGCCGGCCCCCATGTGCGCCTGACGGTGCGGGACGACGGTCCGGGCATCCCGGCAACCGTGCAGGCGCGCATGTTCGAGCCCTTCTTCACGACCAAGCGGCCCGGCCAGGGCACGGGCCTGGGCATGGCCGTCGCGCATGGCATCGTGCTGGGCATGGGCGGCGCGATCGATGTGCAGTCGGCGCCCGGCGCCGGCACGCGCATCGCGGTCTGGTTGCCGCGCCACGGCGATTGCGCGGCGCCGGCTCCAGCGCCCGCCCTGGAGCCGGCCGACGGCCAGGGCCGCTGCATCCTGGTCGTCGACGACGAGCGCGCGCTGGTCGAACTGACCGAGGAAACGCTGGCCGAGCTGGGCTACGAGCCGGTCGGCTACACCAGCGCCGAGCAGGCGCTCGCAGCCTTCGCGGCCGCGCCTGAGCGCTTCGACGCGGTGCTCAGCGACGAAACGCTGCCCGGCCTGTCGGGCAGCGCGCTGGCCCGGCGCCTGCGCACGCAGCGGCCCGGCCTGCCCGTGCTGCTCATGAGCGGCCAGGCCGACGCCGCACTGGCCCAGCGCGCACGCCTGGCCGGTGTGCACGCCGTGCTGCCCAAGCCGGTGGCGCGGCACGCGCTGGCAACGGCGCTGGCCGACGCATTGCGCGCGGGAGACCGGTCGTCCGTGCCGGACACCAGGCGCCAGTGAAAGCCGGCTACGGCGCCGCCGCCGCTGCGGGCGCGACCCGCCCCGAGCCCGGTGGCGCCAGGCGCGCAGCCAGCTGGCGCGCGCTGCGGGCGGTCACCCCCTTGCCCGTGATCGCCAGCGCAGGCGCATGGGCCAGCATGCGTTCGAAGACGGCGCGCACCTCGTCCGCGCCGATGTCCTCGACCATGGCCAGCGCCTGGGCCATGGGCAGCACGGTTCCGCTGGCCTGCAGTTCTTCCACGGCCTGCTCCATCGTGGCGTAGGTACGTTCCGCGGCGCGCACGCGCGACACGGTCAGCTGGTTCTTGGCCCGCTCCAGGTGCACAGGGTCGACCGCAGCCGCCTGTGCACGCAGCAGATCGCCCGTGGCCGCGACCAGTGCGTCCAGCTTGTCGGGTGTGGTCACGGCGTTCACGACGAAGTTGGCCCAGACGTCCCCCTTGTCGATCGTGGCATCGGCCGTGTAGGCCAGGCCGAGCTTCTCCCGGATGGTGTCGACCAGCGGCGACGACATCCCGCCGCCGAACAGGTTGGCGGCCACCGCAGCCACCAGGCGCCAGCGCTGCTGCACCACCGCATCCAGCGGCGCAGGCACGACCGGATAGGCGATGTTCAGGAACACCTGCGAGACCTGCGTGAAGCGCCGCGCCAGGGCCTGGCCGACATAGGCGGCGGGCGCCGGCGGCCTGGCCGCCGAGGGACCGTGCGCCGACGGCATCGCACCGAACAGCGTCCCGGCGAGCGCCATCCAGGCCGCGACGTCGAAGTTGCCGGCCGCAGCGACGACCGTCTTCTCAGCGACGTAGTGCGATTGCACGTGGCGCACCAGGTCGCTGCGCGAAAAGCCTTCGATGTTGGCGATGGTGCCGATCACGGGCATGCCCATGGAGGCCTCGCCCCAGATGGCACGGTCGAGCAGGTCGTCGGCGCTGTCCTGCGGGTCCTCGTCGTACTCGATGGCCTCCTGGCGGATCACCTCCAGCTCGCGCTGCAACTCGTGCGCGGGAAAGCTGCTGTTCAGCACGATGTCGGCCGTCATGCGCAGCAGCTGGTCGGCATGCCGGCCCAGGCCCGTCATGAAATAGGCCGTGGCGTCCTTGCCGGTGAACGCGTTGACTTCGGCGCCCAGCCGTTCGGCATCCAGGTTGATCGCCTGCACGGAGCGTGTCGCGGTGCCCTTGAACGCCATGTGCTCCAGCACATGGCTGATGCCGTTGGTGGCCGGCGTCTCGTCGCGGGAGCCGACCCGCAGGAAGACGCCCACGCTGACGCTTTGCACATGCGGCATCGGCACCGCGAGCAGGCGCACGCCATTGGCGAGCGTGCGCAGCACCGCGGCGCCTGCCGCATTCGCATCGCGCAGCACGGCTCAGCGCTCCTGCGGCCGGACCGCCACGCCATAGAGCGCCAGCAGGCCGACCATGTGCCCGATGGACACGCCGGGCTCGCCCGCCTCGACGCGGCCGATGGTCTGCACATGCACGCCCAGGCGCGCTGCCGCAGCGGCCTGGCCTTCGCCCGCCGCCAGCCGCGCCGCCTTGGCGGCCGCGCCCAGGGCGCGGATGCTCTGCAAGGCGTCGTCGCCGATGTCTGTGGAAATGCGCTTGCCTTGGGTCATCCAAGGATTGTCGCCGCGCGACGCCGGCCGGCTTCGAACGCGGGTGCTCGCCGGCCCGACGGTTACAGCTGAAATCCAGGCCCCCACGCTGAAATCCGGCCGAAACCCCGCCCATCGAACATCCCGACCGCGACAGCGCCCGCTCGAACGGGCCCGCCCCCCACCATGGCCTGGCCGCACCGCGTGCGCCACAGGCCGGCATCGATTCCCGTCAACACCGGCCAGGCAGGCCGCTGCGGTTCCGACGCTCTGGCGGGCGCGGCCCGCCTCGGCGCGCGCACCCACGACGAGAACGCCAGGAGCAGCATGCACCATTCCCTTCCCGCGCCCTGCGGCCATGCGCCAGCATGCACCGCGCATCCCCACCGCCCCCAGCCCGAGGGACGCCGCGCATGCCGCTGAACCAGACCGCAGCCGCCCTGTTGCTGGCGCTGGCCGGTGCCTCGGCCATTGCCGCCGACACCGCGCCCGCCACCACGCTGGTCGAGCGCGGCCGCCAGCTGGCCATCGCGGCCGACTGCGTGGCCTGCCACACCGCCCCCAAGGGCGGCGCGCCGTTCGCGGGCGGCTACGCCATCGATTCGCCGCTGGGCGCGATCTACGCGACCAACATCACGCCGTCCAAGACGCACGGCATCGGCAACTACACGCTGGCGCAGTTCAGCGCCGCGCTGCGCCAGGGCGTGCGCGCCGACGGCGCCCACCTGTATCCGGCCATGCCCTACACGGCCTACACGCAGATCAGCGACGAAGACACCCAGGCGCTCTACAGCTACTTCATGGAAGGTGTGAAGCCGGTGGATACCGCCACGCCGGCCACGCAGCTGCCCTTTCCGTTCAGCGTGCGCGCCTCGATGGCCGCCTGGAACGCGCTGTTCCTCAAGGACCAGCGCTTCACGCCCGACGCGGCCAAAACCACCGAAGTCAACCGCGGCGCCTACCTGGCCGAGGCCCTGGCCCACTGCTCCACCTGCCACACGCCGCGCAACGCGCTGATGGCCGAGCGGATCGGCGACCGGCATCTGGCCGGTGGCGCGGTCGGCCCCTGGTACGCGCCCAACATCACGTCGGACCCGCAGCACGGCATCGGCGGCTGGACCGAGGCCGAACTCGTGCAATACCTGCGCACCGGCCACATCGACCACAAGGCCCAGGCCGCCGGTCCCATGGCCGAGGCCATCGAGCACAGCCTGCAGCACCTGCCCGCGTCGGACCTGAAGGCCATCGCGGCCTACCTCAAACAGACGCCGCCCGTCGGCGCCGAGCAGGCCGGCGCGCCCACGCGCTTCGACCGCGGCCAGGCTTCGCGCAGCGAGTTCGACCAGCGCGGCCAGGCCACGGTCGACGCCGGCTGGCGCATCTTCAGCGGCAGCTGCGCGGCCTGCCACCAGGCCAACGGCCAGGGCACGGGCAACGGCGCCTACCCCGCGCTGTTCCACAACTCGGTGACGGGCGCGGACCGCGCCGACAACCTGATCGCCACCGTGCTGCACGGCGTGAGCCGCACCGTGGACGGCAGGCCGCAGTTCATGCCGGCCTTCGGCGACACGGCCTCCTTCACCGACCGCCTCAGTGACCAGGAGATCGCCGACCTCAGCAACTACGTGCTGGCGCAGTACGGCGGCAGCGCCGTGCGCGTGGATGCCACGCAGGTGCGCGTGGCGCGCGCGGGCGGCGCCAAGCCGCTGATCGTGCAGGCCCAGCCCTTCGTGCTACCCGGCCTCGTGGTGCTGGCGGCGCTGGTGCTGCTGGCCGTGGTGCTGGTGCTGCGCCGCCGCGCCAGCCGTTGAGAACAAGGAGCCCCATGACCAAAGAACACATCCTCCACGGCCCGCTGCTGTCGCGGCGCGCCCTGCTCGAGACCGCTGCCGCGGCCGGCGCCGCGCTGGGCCTTGCGGCCCTGTCCGTTCCCGCCGCCGTGCAGGCCCAGGGATCCGCGACCGGCCTGGCCGCGGCCGACTTCCAGCGCCTGTCGCAGTTCCTGACCGGCGGCCAGCCGCTGGACGCGGCCCTGGCTGCCCGCTACCAGGCCGTCCTGGTCAAGCGCGACCCGGCCTTCGACGCGGCCGCACAGGACCTGCTGCGCCTGGTGGACAGCAGCCAGGCCGCCCACGTGGACGCGCTGCTGGAGCAGCCGGCTCTGGCCGACGGCCCGCTGCGCGGCACCTTGCAGCGCATCGTCTCGGCCTGGTACTTGGGCATCGTCGGCGACGACAAGAGCACCGAACTGGTGGCCTACGCCAACGCACTGATGTACCGCCCCACGCGCGGCATCCTGGACATCCCGAGCTACGGCTCCGGCCCCGACACCTGGGGAAAAAAGCCGCAGACCGAAAGCAAGACATGAACAACAGCAGCCAATTCGACGCCGACGTGATCGTGATCGGCTCCGGCGTCTGCGGCGGCATCGTCGCCGCGCGCCTGGCCAAGGCCGGCAAGTCGGTCATCATCCTGGAAGCCGGTCCCCGTGTGAAGCGCGCCGAGATCGTCGAGACCTACCGCAACGCGCCGGTCAAGCTCTCGCTGGCCAACATGAAGGCCCAGGGCAGCGGCTCGCCGTTCCCGAACCCGCCGCACATCCCGTCCACCTACGGCGACTACCTGCAGCAGGTGGGCCCCGTGAAGTACCCGACCAAGTATTTGCGCGTGGTCGGCGGCACGACCTGGCACTTCGGCTCGGCGCTGTGGCGCATGATCCCGAACGACTTCAAGCTGCGCACGCTGTACGGCCGCGGCCGCGACTGGCCGATCGGCTACGACGAGCTGGAGCACTACTACAACGAGGCCGAGTTCGAGCTCGGCGTCTCGGGCGTGGACGGCCAGGACGAGAGCGGGCATGGCGGCGCGGCGCACCCGCCGCGCTCCAAGCCCTTCCCGATGAAGGGCCTGAACGAGCCCTACTTCATGCAGCGCGTGGCCGAGATGCTGAGGCCCGGCGGCTACAACCCCGTGATCGAACCGCACGGCCGCGCCAGCCGCCCCTGGAACAACCGCCCGGTCTGCGCCGGCAACAACAACTGCAACCCGGTCTGCCCGATCGGCGCCAAGTACGACGGCTCCATGCACATCGACGAGGCCGAGCGCGCTGGCGCCCAGCTGCGCGAGAACGCCGTGGTCGACAAGATCGAGGCCGGCGACGACGGCAGGATCACGGCCGTGCAGTACAAGAAGCCCGACGGCAGTTCGCACCGGCTCACGGCACGCCAGTTCGTGCTGGCCGCCTACGGCATCGAGAGCCCCAAGCTGCTGCTGATGTCGACCTCGGAAAAGTACCCGAACGGCATCGCCAACTCCTCCGACCAGGTCGGCCGCAACCTGATGGGCCACACCGGCATCAGCATGAACATCATGATGGGCGAGGACGTGTGGCCGGGCCAGGGCCCGACCGAGCTGCTGGTCTACCTCAACTGGCGCGACGGCCCGTTCCGCAAGGACATCCCGAGCTACAAGACCAAGTTCCGCAACACCGTGCCGACCTCGCAGATCGCCGCCGGCCTGATCGACAAGGGCGTGTTCGGCAGCAAGCTGGACGCCGAGATCCGCCGCCAGTCGGCGCGCTCGCTGAACGTGGCCGTGGACTTCGAGACCGAGCCGCTGCCGCAGAACCGCGTCGTGCCGAGCAGAACGAAGCGCGACGCGATCGGCCTGCCCGTGCCCGAGATCTACTACAGCGTCAACGACTACTGGAACGCCGGCCGCGACTTCGCCGTGCCCGACCTGCAGCGCATGGCCGGGCTCATGAACGCCGAGATCCTCAAGATGGACCTGGGCCACCAGGACCGCCAGCACATCATGGGCACGACCATCATGGGCAACGACCCCAAGGACTCGGTGGTGGACCGCGACTGCCGCACGCACGACCACCCCAACCTGTTCATCGCCGGCACCAGCGTGATGTCGTCGGCCTCGTGCATGAACCCCACGCTGACGGGCGCCGCGCTCAGCGTGCGCATCGCCGACCAGTTGCTCAAGGAGATCTGAGCGGCTCACCGGTCTGATTCGATCCCCGTATCAGACTGACCCAAATCGGTATTGGACGCCCTATCGGAGCGGCGCTATGGTCTTGTCCCATCAACAACGATGGAGACAAGTGCATGCCGCACCGCCGCGCCCTGTTGGGCCTCGCTGCCGCCCTGACCTGCCTGGCCAGCGTGCCCGCCCAGGCCCAGGACTTCCCGCACAAGCCGATCAAGCTCGTCGTGCCCTTCCCGCCCGGCAGCGGCACTGACACCTCGGCCCGCTACTTCGGCAAGAAGCTCTCTGAGCTGACGGGCCAGCCCGTGGTGGTGGAGAACAAGGCCGGCGCCAACGGCTTCATTGCCGTGCAAGCTGTGCTGGCGGCACCGGCCGACGGCTACACGGTGTTCGTGGGCAGCAACTCCACGCTGGCCGTCAACGTGGCGCTGTTCAAGTCCCTGCCCTACGACCCGGTCACCGACTTCGCGCCGCTCAGCATGATGATGCGCTCGCCCGCGCTGCTGATCGTGCCGGGCAGCTCGCCGCACAAGAGCCTGGCGGACCTGACCGCCGCGGCCAAGGCCAGGCCCACGGCACTGAACTACGGCGCAGGCTCGGCCGGCTACCAGCTCATGGCCGAGCTGTTCAACGACGCGGCCAGGGTGCAGACCACGCACGTGCCCTTCAAGGGCGCCAACGAGGCCGTGGCGGCCGTGGCCGGCGGCACCGTGGACCTGGCTTTCGCCGAGATGACGAGCGCGCAGGAGATGGTCAAGAGCGGCCGCATCCGCGCGCTGGCCGTGGCCTCCGACAAGCGCACCGTGGCCTTGCCCGAGGTCACGACCGCGACCGAGGCCGGCCTGCCGGGCTTCACGGCCTACACCTGGGTCGGCGCCATGGTGTCGGCCAAGACGCCCAAGGCCGAGGCCGACAAGCTGGCCGCGCTGCTGACGCAGATCGAACGCCTGCCCGAGACGCGCGCCTTCTACGAGCGCATCGGCGCCGAGGTCATGCAGGGCGGGCCGCAGGAAATGCGCGCCTTCCAGGCCGAGGAGATCCGGCTGTGGAAGCGCATCGCGGCACAGGCCAAGGTCGAGCTGCAATGACGCAGGCGCAAGGCGCCCTCGCCGGCATCCGCGTGCTGGACCTCTCGCGCGTGCTGGCCGGCCCCTGGGCCGCACAGCTGCTCGGCGACCTGGGCGCCGAGGTCGTCAAGGTCGAGCGCCCAGGCAGCGGCGACGACACGCGCACCTGGGGCCCGCCCTTCGTGCGCAACGGCCAGGGCGAGCCGACCACGGACGCGGCCTACTACCTCTGCACCAACCGCAACAAGCGCTCGATCACGGTGGACATGCAGACGCCCGCGGGCCAGCGGCTGCTGCAGGAGCTTGCGCAACACAGCGACGTGCTGGTCGAGAACTTCAAGACCGGCAGCCTGGCCCAATACGGGCTGGACTGGGCCACGCTGTCGGCGCTGAACCCGCGCCTGGTCTACTGCTCCATCACGGGCTTCGGCCAGACCGGCCCCTATGCGCAGCGCGCGGGCTACGACTTCCTGATCCAGGGCATGGGCGGGCTCATGAGCATCACGGGCCAGCCCGACGGCGCGCCCGGCGCCGGCCCCATGAAGGTGGGCGTGGCGCTGACCGACATCCTGACCGGCCTGTACGCGGCCAACGCCATCCAGGCCGCGCTGCACGCGCGTGCGCGCACGGGCCGCGGGCAGTACATCGACCTCGCGCTGCTCGACGTGGGCGTAGCCTGCCTTGGCAACCAGGCCATGAACTACCTGCACAGCGGCCAGCCGCCACAGCGCATGGGCAACGCCCATCCCAACACCGTGCCCTACCAGGACTTCCCGACGGCCGACGGCCACATGATCCTGGCCACGGGCAACGACGGCCAGTACGCGCGCTTCTGCGCCGCGGCCGGCCACCCCGAATGGGCGAGCGACCCGCGTTTCGTGCACAACACCGACCGGCTGCAACACCGCGAGGCGTTGATCACGCTGCTGCGCTCGGCGACCGTGCAGCGCACCACGGCCGACTGGATCGCGCTGCTGGAGAAGGCTGGCGTGCCCTGCGGCCCGATCAACAGCATCGCCGACGTGTTCGCCGATCCGCAGGTGCGCGCACGCGGCCTGCAGATGGCCATGCCGCACGCGGCCGGCGCCGAGGTGGCGCTGGTCGCCAACCCCATCAGGATGTCAGACACCCCGGTGCAGTACCGCGAGGCCCCGCCGCAGTTGGGCCAGCACACACGCGCGGTGCTGCACGACATCCTGAAGATGAACGACGAGGACATCGATGCACTGCACAGCAAAGGAGCGTTGGGATGAGCGCACTTGATTCCCTGGCCCTGACAGAAATCCCACCCGAAGACGAGGCCCTGCGCGCCCCCGTGCGCGCCTTCCTGGCCGAGGCCCTGAAGGACGTGCCGGCCCATGTGCGCGCCAAGTCCTGGAGCGGCTACGACCCGGAATTCAGCCGCAAGCTGGGCGCCCAGGGATGGCTCGGCATCACGCTGCCGCCGGCCTACGGCGGTGGCGGGCGCAGCGCCTTCGCGCGCTACGTGCTGGTCGAAGAGTTCCTGAACTGGGGCGCGCCCGTGGGCTCGCACTGGATCGCCGACCGCCAGAGCGCGCCGCTGATCCTGCGCTACGGCACCGAGGCACAGAAGCAGCGCTACGTGCCGCCGATCTGCCGCGGCGAGTCCTACTTCTGCATCGGCATGAGCGAGCCCGGCGCGGGCTCGGACCTGGCCAGCGTGCGCACGCGCGCCACGCCCAACGAGGGCGGCTGGCTGCTCAACGGCCAGAAGATCTGGACCACCAACGCCCACCACTGCAGCCACATGATCGCGCTGGTGCGCACCTCGGGCACCGCAGAGGACCGGCAGAAGGGCCTGTCGCAACTGATCGTGGACCTCAAGGCGCCGGGCGTGCGTGTACGGCCCATCACCGACCAATCAGGCGACGCGCATTTCTGCGAGGTGTTCTTCGACGACGTGCAGCTGGACCATGGTGCGCTGGTCGGCGCCGAAGGCAAGGGCTGGGAGCAGGTCAATGCCGAGCTGGCCTTCGAGCGCAGCGGGCCCGAGCGGCTGTTCTCCAGCATCGTGCTGTTCGACCAGTGGGCGGCCTGGGTGCGCCAGGCCGGCCGCACGCCCGAGGCCGAGCGCCTGGCCGGCCGCATCGTCTGCGCACTGGCACCGCTGCGCGCGATGTCGGTGGCCGTGACCGAGAAGCTCACGCGCGGCGAGAGCCCGCTGGTCGAGGCCGCCCTGGTCAAGGACCTGGGCACAGGCGTGGAGCAGTTGATCCCGGCGGCCATCGCCGACGACCTGTTCTCACGCCCCGAGGGCAGCGTGCCGCTGGGCCTGCTGCACACGCTGGATTACGTCACCCAGGTCGCACCCTCGTTCTCGCTGCGCGGCGGCACGCGCGAGATCCTGCGCGGCATGATCGCGCGCGGCCTGGGCCTGCGCTGAAAAAGGACCAGACACCATGGACGATCTGTTTTCCGACGCGGTCGCGCAGCTGCTGCGCGACCTATCCACCCCCGACGCCGTGCGCGCCATCGAGGCCGGCGGCGACCACCACACGCTCTGGCAGGCCATCGAGGACGCCGGCTTCGCCGACGCGCTCGTGCCCGAGGCCCAGGGCGGCGCAGGCCTTGCGCTGCAAGAGGTGTTCGGCGTGCTGCGCCTGTGCGGCACGCACGCTCTGCCCGTCCCGCTGGGCGAGACCGTGCTCGCGCGCGGCTGGCTGGCGCGCGCCGGTGTCGCCGTGCCGCGCGGCAGCTGCGTGTTCGCCGAGGCCGAAGTCGGCGGCGGTGAGGTGGTCTGCCCGCTCGTGCGCACGGGCCGCGTGGCAGACCAGGTGCTGGTCGCGCGCGGCGCTGCGCTGCGCCTGCTGCCCGTGGCCACCGCCCAGGCCTTGCCTGCCGGCTTCGTGCTCGACGTGGCGCTGCGCTGGCCTGCGCAGGCCTGGGAAGCCGGCACGCCCGTCCAGGGCGACACCAGGGAACTGCGCCTGCTGCAAGCCGCCCTCTACGCCGCCCAGCTGGCCGGTGCCCTGCGCGCGGCTTTCGACCGCACGCTGGCCTACGCCAACGAACGCCAGCAGTTCGGCCGGCCCATCGGCAAGTTCCAGGCGATCCAGCACCAACTGGCAGTCATGGCCGAGCACGTGTTCGCCGCGCGCACGGCCGCACAGCTGGGCTGCCGCGCCAACAAACTGGTGCCCGAAGCGCTGCACGTCGCCATCGCCAAGGCGCGCACCAGCGAAGCCGCGCTGGAAGTGGCCGGCATGGCCCACGCCATCCACGGCGCCATCGGCTTCACGGCCGAGTTCGATCTGCAACTCTTCACGCGCCGTCTGCACGCCTGGCGCCAGGCGGCTGGCAGCGAGTCGTACTGGCACGGCGTGGCCGGCCGTCACCACCTGGACAGCGGCAACGCCCTCGTGCTCGATACGATCCGCGCCGCCACCACCGCCCACTGAACCGCGAGACCACCATGAGCTTCCTGACCACCGAGCGCGATGGCGCCATCCTGACCCTGACCATGAACCAGCCGGAAACGCGCAACGCGCTGACCGGCAACACCGCCGTCGACGAGTTCGTGCAGGCCTGCGACGCGATCCGCCGCGACCCCTCGGTGCGCGTCGTGGTCATCACGGGCACCGGCCCCGTGTTCAGCTCGGGCGGCAACGTCAAGGACATGCAGCGCTTCTTCGGCGACACCTTGTCGCCCGAGGTGATCCGCGAGGAATACCGCAACGGCATCCAGCGCATCCCCAAGGCGCTCTACAACCTGGACGTGCCGACCATCTGCGCCGTCAACGGCCCGGCCATCGGCGCCGGGCTGGACCTGAGCTGCATGTGCGACATCCGCATCGCCTCGGAAAACGCCACCTTCGCCGAGAGCTTCGTGAAGGTCGGCATCGTGCCGGGCGACGGCGGCGCCTGGCTGCTGCCGCGCGCGGTCGGCATGTCCAAGGCGGCCGAGATGGCGTTCACGGGCGAGGCGCTCAATGCGCAGCAGGCGCTGGCCTGCGGGCTGGTGTCGCGCGTGGTGCCGGCCGAGGCACTCATGGCCGAGGCGCGCGCGCTGGCGGCCAAGATCGCGGCCAACCCGGGCGGCGTGCTGCGCATGACCAAGCGGCTGCTGCGCGAAGGCCAGAACAGCACGCTGGAGTCCTTGCTGGAGATGTCGGCCGGCTACCAGGCCATCGCGCACAAGACGGCAGACCACGAGGAAGCCGTGCGCGCCTTCATGGAAAAGCGCGCGCCGAAGTTCAGCTGATCAGTCGAACAGGCCGGGCGCGCCGAACGCGGCGTGCTCGGCCAACAGCATGCGCAGCTTGGTGTCCACGCCGCCGGGCGCCGAGAAGCCGCCCGAGCGCGTGCCGGCCGCGAGGATGCGGTGGCAGGGCACGATGGGCGCGAAGGGATTGAGGCCCAGGGCCTGGCCGACCGCGCGCGCGGCACCGGGCTCGCCGATGTCGGCCGCGAGTTCGCCGTAGGTGATGGTGCGGCCCGGCGGGATCGCGCGGGCGCGCGCGTAGACGCGCTGGTGGAAGGGTGCGACGCCTTCCATGTCGAGCACGATGTCCAGCAGGTCGTCCGATGCACCGGCCAGCAGCGCGGTGGTGCGCTCGGCGGCGATGCGCACGGCCTCGGGCGGCAGCGCGATCGGGGCATCGGGCAGGCGCTGGCGCAGCCGGGCCAGCAGGCGCGCTTCGCTGCGGTCGGGCAACTGGACAGAGGCGATGCCACGCAGACCCCAGCCGATGCCGCAGCGGCCGATGGCCGTGTCGAACAGGTACAGGCCAGCGGTGGCCATCGCCAAGGGCTCAGGCCAGATTGGGCACGGCATCCGCCGTGGCAGCAGTGCCGAGCCGTGTGACGGTCCAGCCCGCGCCGGCACGGTCGAAGCGCAAGGGTGTGGCGTTGGCGAGCAGCGCCGCATCCAGCACCACGCCCAGCGCGCAGGCCAGCACATGCAGCGTGCCGCCATGGGCCACGACGACCACGGGCGCGGGATGGGCCACGGCCTCGGCCAGGGCCGCCAGGGTGCGGTCGACGAACTGGTCCAGGGTCTCACCGCCTTCGGGCGCGCAATCCCAGTCGATGTTGGCCGACGAGCTGCCGATCAGCGCGCCGAAATGGCGCTCGCGCAGACCCGCATGCAGGCGCTCTTCACGCGCGAGCTGGCGCGCGACCGTGCGTGCCGTGCTCAAAGCGCGCGGCGCATCGCTGCAGACGATGTGCACGCCATCGCTGTCGGCCAGTTCCTCGGCCAGCAGGACGGCGGCCTGCTCGGCTTGGGCCAGGCCGGTGGCGTTGAGCGGCTCGTCGATGCTCTGAAAGATGCGCAACGCGTTGCGTGCCGTCTGCCCGTGCCGCAGGAAGTAAAAGCACTGCAGCCCGTCGGGCAGTTGGCAGCCCGCCGCGGCGCACAGCACCGGCAGGCGTTCCAGACCACGGCTCACATGCAGGGGGGCGGTCGCCGACATGCCGCGGCCTACTTGTCGGCCTTGGTGTCGTTGAAGCGGCCGTAGCTCTGCAGCCGCTCGTAGCGCCGGTCCACCAGTTCCTTGACCTTGAGGTCGCTGACCTGGCGGAACGCGTCGTTGAGCCCGCGCTTGAGAAACGCCGCCATCTGCTTGTGGTCGCGGTGCGCGCCGCCCACAGGCTCGTTGACGATCTTGTCGATCAGGCCCAGGGCCTTGAGCCGGTGCGCCGTGATGCCCAGCGCATCGGCGGCATCCTGCGCGCGGTCGGAGGTCTTCCAGAGGATGGACGCACAACCTTCGGGGCTGATCACCGAGTAGATCGAGTACTGCAGCATCAGCACCTGGTCGGCGACCGCGATGGCCAGCGCACCGCCGGAGCCGCCCTCGCCGATGATGGTGGTGATGATGGGCACCTCGAGCTGCGCCATCTCGAAGATGTTGCGGCCGATGGCCTCGGACTGGCCGCGCTCCTCGGCGTCGATGCCCGGGTAGGCGCCCGGTGTGTCGACGAAGGTGAACACGGGCAGCTTGAACTTCTCGGCCGTCTTCATGAGCCGCAAGGCCTTGCGGTAACCCTCGGGCTTGGTCATGCCGAAGTTGCGCAACGCACGTTCCTTGGTGTCGCGGCCCTTCTGGTGGCCCAGCACCATGCAGGCGTGGCCGTTGAAACGCGCCAGCCCACCGACGATGGACAGGTCGTCGGCGAAGTGCCGGTCGCCGTGCATCTCGACGAAGTCGGTGAAGATCTCGCCCACGTAGTCGAGCGTGTAGGGCCGCTCGGCATGGCGCGCGATCTTGGTGATCTGCCACGGAGACAGCACGCCGTAGATGTCCTTGGTGAGCTGCAGGCTCTTCTTGCCGAGCTGGTCGATCTCGGCCGAGATGTCGACCGCGGACTCGGTCTGCACATAGCGCAACTCTTCGATCTTGGCTTCGAGGTCCGCAATGGGCTGTTCGAAATCGAGGAAGGTTCTTTTGGGCAAAGCCGCTCCTTCAGTGTTCTTCAGTACCCGACCGGCAGCGGGTCGAGTGATCGCCAAATATACCAAGTGGCCACGCTGGCAAAGGGGGCCCAGGCGGCCGCCACTTCACGCAGATCGCTGCGGCTCACCGGGTCTCCGGAAAAGTAGTTCTGGCTCACGCCGTTGATGAGTCCGATGTCGTCCAGTGGCAGCACGTTGGGCCGCATCAGGTGGAAGATCAGGAACATCTCGGCGGTCCAGCGGCCGATGCCGCGGATCGCGACGAGCTCGGCGATGATGGCTTCGTCCTCCATCGCATGCCAGTCGCGCACGTGCAGCGCACCGGATTCGAAGTGCAGGGCCAGGTCGACCAGGTATTCGACCTTGCGCACCGACAGGCCGGCCGCGCGCATGTCGTCGACCTTGAGCATGAGCACGCTGGCCGGCGTCAGCTCACGCGGCAGCAGCGCGAAGCGGTCCCACACGGTCTGCGCGGCCTTGACCGAGATCTGCTGGCCGATGATGCTGCGCGCCAGCGTGATGAAGGCGTCGCCGCGGGTCTCCAGACAGGCGTCGCCGAACTGCGGGATCAAGCGCTTCATGACGCGGTCCTTGCGCACCAGGTGGCGGCAGGCGTCCTGCCAGTACTCCGGCGTGTAGACCTGCACCACGGGCATGTCGGCCATCTTGCGTGCCCTAGCTGCCATGGGCCATCCTCGCCGCGCCAGCGCGCGGCGTCTGGGGAGCTTGCATCACTGCGCGGCCTCCCAGGTGGTGCCGGTCGGGCTGTCCTTGAGCACGATGCCCTGTTCCAGCAGGCTCTTGCGGATGCGGTCGGCTTCGGCGAAATCCCGGGCCGCCTTGGCGGCGGCGCGGGCGGCAATGGCGGCTTCGATCGCGTCGGGCGACAGGCCTGCGGCTGCGCCGGCGCCGGCATCGGCTGCGCGCCACTGCTTGAACGCCACGGGGTCGCCTTGCAGCAGACCCAGTGTGCCAGCCAGGACTTTGAGCAGGCCTGCGGTGTCGGCGGAGCCCGTGCGGTTGACCTCGGCGGCGAGGTCGAACAGCACGGCCACGGCCTCGGGCGTCCCGAAGTCCTCGTCCATCGCGGCCTTGAAGCGGGCCGCCTGCGGCTGCGCCCAATCGATCGCCACGTCAGCCGGTGCTACGGACTCCAGTGCGGTGTACAGGCGCCGCAGCGCGCTGCGTGCGTCGTCCAGATGCGCGTCGCTGTAGTTGAGCGGGCTGCGGTAGTGCGTGCGCACCATGAAGAAGCGCAGCGTCTCGGCGTCGTACTTCTTGAGGACCTCGCGGATCGTGAAGAAGTTGCCCAGGCTCTTGGACATCTTCTCGTTGTCCACGCGCACGAAGCCGTTGTGCACCCAGAAGCGCGCGAGCGGCTTGCCGCTGGCGCCTTCGCTCTGGGCGATCTCGTTCTCGTGGTGCGGGAACTGCAGGTCGGCACCGCCGCCGTGCAGGTCGAAGCTCTCGCCCAACAGCGCGCAGCTCATGGCCGAGCATTCGATGTGCCAGCCGGGGCGGCCGCGGCCGAAGGGGCTGTCCCATTGCGCATCGGCCGGCTCCTCGGGCTTGGCGGCTTTCCAGAGCACGAAGTCCAGCGGATCGTCCTTGCCATCGAGCACAGCCACGCGCTCGCCGGCGCGCAGTTCGTCCAGCGACTTGCCCGACAGCTTGCCGTAGCCCGGGAACTTGCGCACGGCGAAGTTCACGTCACCGCTGTTCGCGCGGTAGGCCAGGGCCTTGCCCTCCAGCGTCTCGATCAGGCCCAGCATCTGCGCCACGTACTCGGTGGCGCGCGGCTCGTGCGTGGGCGGCTCGATGCCCAGGGCGCCGATGTCGGCATGCATGGCGGCCGTCATCTCGTCGGTCAAGGCACGGATGGTGATGCCGCGCTCGACGGCGCGGCGGATGATCTTGTCGTCGATGTCGGTGATGTTGCGCACATAGGTCACGCGCAAGCCGCTGCACTTCAACCAGCGCTGCACCACGTCGAAGGCCATCATCATGCGGGCGTGGCCCACATGGCACAGGTCGTAGATGGTCATGCCGCAGACGTACATGCGGACATGGCCGGGCTCGATCGGCGAAAAAACGTCCAACGCACGCGTCAGCGTGTTGTAGATGCGCAAGCTCATGGAATCCGGGAAAACACAGGACCGTTCGATGACGTCCTGGGGGAGTCGACAGGGCCGTCAAGGCCCGCTTTCACGGGAGTGGCTGCACTGGCGCTGCGCCGGGCCGCACACCCCCCTCGGCTAGAATCGCCGGCATTCTATAGCCGCGTGCGCAGGCTGTCTTTACGTATCGAGCAAGAGGTTCTATGAAGCAAGCGCTGTCCCGCATCCTGCCTTTCGCTCTGCATTTGGCGCGCGCCATCGCCATCGCCAGCGCGGCATGGGTCGGCCAGGCGGCCATCGCACAAGCCGACCCGTATGCCGAAGTGGGCCAGCTGGTGCGCACCGGCAAGCTGGCCGAGGCCAGCGCCAAGGTCGAGCAGTACCTGGCCGGCAAGCCACGCGACCCGCAGATGCGCTTCCTGAAGAGCGTGGTACAGACCGAGCAGGGCAAGCCCGACGAAGCGGTCGAGACACTCACACAGATCACCCAGGAATTCCCCGAACTGCCCGAGCCGTACAACAACCTGGCCGTGCTGTACGCAGGCCAGAACCAGTACGACAAGGCGCGCACGGCCCTGGAGATGGCGATCCGCTTGAACCCGAACTACGCCACCGCGCACGAGAACCTGGGCGATGTGTACGCCAAGCTGGCCAGCCAGTCCTACGGCCGCTCGCTGCAACTGCAGGCCAACAACCCGCAAGCCACGCAGAAGGTCGCCGCGCTGGCGACCATGCTGGCACCCCAGGCCACCAAGCCGCGCGCGCCCGGCAAGTAAGTTCGCGCTCCACCGCTCCGGGCCGCAGGCCTGCGGCGTGCTCTCTTTTTCCAACCACCCAGTCGCCCCATGACCGCTCGCCTGTTTCCGTTGTCGCGCCGCGCCCTCGTGCTGTGCGCCGGCCTCGCTCTTGCTCCGCTGACCCAGGCCGCCGATGCGCCGCGCGTACTGTTCAAGACCAGCCTGGGCAGCTTCACGGTCGAGGTCTACCCCGACAAGGCGCCCAAGACGGTGGAGAACTTCCTGCAGTACGTGCGCGACAAGCACTATGACGGCACCATCTTCCACCGCGTGATCCCGAACTTCATGGCCCAGGGCGGCGGCTACGACCAGAACTACAAGGAAAAGCCGACGCGCGCGCCGATCCCCAACGAAGCCAGCAACGGCCTGAAGAACGACACCTACACCATCGCGATGGCGCGCACGGGCGAGCCGCATTCGGCCACTTCGCAGTTCTTCATCAACGTCAACGACAACGCCTTCCTCAACCACACCGCGCCCACGCCCCGGGGTTGGGGTTACACCGTGTTCGGCAAGGTGGTCGCCGGCATGGACGTGGTACAAAAGATCAAGGCCGCGCCGACCGGCCCGGGCGGCCCCTTCCCCACGGATGTGCCACAGACGCCCATCCTCATCCAATCCGCAACCCTGGTGAAATGACATGAGCCAACCCCAAGTCGAACTGCACATTGCCAACTACGGCGTCATCACGATCGAACTGGACGCCGAGAAGGCACCCAAGTCGGCCGAGAACTTCCTGGCCTACGTCAAGAAGGGCCACTACGACAACACGATCTTCCACCGCGTGATCCCGGGCTTCATGGTCCAGGGCGGTGGTTTCGAGCCTGGCATGCAGCAAAAGGGCACGGACGCACCGATCAACAACGAGGCCAACAACGGCCTGAAGAACGACAAGTACACCTTGGCCATGGCGCGGACCAACGACCCGCACTCGGCCACGGCCCAGTTCTTCATCAACGTGGTCGACAACGCCTTCCTGAACCACACCGCGCCCTCGGCGCAGGGCTGGGGCTATGCCGTGTTCGGCAAGGTCGTGGGCGGCACCGACATCGTCGACAAGCTCAAGGCCGTGAAGACCGGCCGCAAGGGCTTCCACGACGACGTGCCGGTCGAAGACCTGGTCATCGAAAAGGCCGTCGCACTCTAATGCAGCCGCGGCCGGCCCTGCCGACATTCGCCGAGCTCGTCGCGCCCGGCGACTGGCGCAGCATCGAACTGCTGTCCGATGTGCACCTGCGCCCGGAAGAGCCGGCCACGTTCGCGGCCTGGCAGCAGGCCGTCACGCAGAGCCGAGCCGATGCGCTGTTTATGCTCGGCGATCTGTTCGAGGTCTGGGTCGGCGACGATGCACTGGACCCGGCGGCGGGCGACGACAGCCCGCTCGGGCAGTTCGAGCGCCAGTGCGCCGAGGTGATCCGTTCCGTGGCAGCGCAGCGCCCCGTGTACTTCATGCACGGCAACCGCGACTTCCTGTTCGGCGCCGCGGGCCTGGCCGCCACCGGCATGCAGTTGCTGCACGATCCCACGGTGCTGGTCTTCGGCGGCCGCCGCTGGCTGCTGAGCCACGGTGACGCACTGTGCCTGGACGATGTGGCCTACCAGCAGTTCCGCCTGCAGGTGCAGAACCCGGCTTGGCAAAAGGCCTCGCTGCAGCACCCACTGGCCATGCGCCGGCAGATGGCGCGCCAGATCCGCCAAGCCAGCGAACAGCGCAAGGACCAGGGACTGGGCTATGCCGACGTCGATGCCGAAGCGGCCCGCGCCTGGCTGCGCGCCGCGCAGAGCGACACGCTCATCCACGGCCACACCCACTTGCCGGCCGACCATGACCTGGGTGAAGGCCTCACGCGCATCGTCATGAGCGACTGGGAGGCCACCGCCCAGCCGCCGCGGCTGGAGTTGCTGCGCCTGGCCATCGACGCCGCGCCCCGGCGCATCGCCGTCACGCCCGCCGCATGAGCGGTGGCTGGCGTCGGCTGCTGCGCTGGTGGCAGCGCGCGCCGCGGACCATCCCCGATCCGCTCTGGCAGGCCGTGCTGGCCGACCACGGTTTCCTGCAGGCCCTCTCCCTCAACGAGCAACAGAGCCTGCGCGCGCTGAGCGCCGAGTTCCTCGCCCAAAAGGAATTCCACGGTGCCGGCGGCCTGCAGGTCACCGACCCCATGGCCATCGCCATCGCGGCACAGGCCTGCCTTCCCTTGCTGCACCTCACAGCCCGCCCGGATGGCGGTGCGCCGGGCCGCGGCTCGGTGCTGCGCTGGTATGCCGACTTCGTCGGCATCGTGGTGCAGCCCGGTGAGGTCGTCGCGCGCCGCGAATCCGTCGATGAGACTGGCGTTGTCCATGCCTACGACGAGGTGCTTGCTGGCGAGGCCATGGACCAAGGGCCGGTGATGCTGAGCTGGCAAGCCGTGCGCGAAGCCAGCGACAGTGCGGACGCGGGCTACAACGTGGTCATCCACGAGTTCGCGCACAAATTGGACATGGCCGATGGCGCACCCGATGGCTGCCCTCCGCTGCCGCCCGGCTTCATGGGTGCACGCAGCGCCGCGCAGGCACGTCGGCAGTGGCTCAAGGTCTGGGAGGACGCCTACGCCCAGTTCTGCGACCAAGTGGTGGTCGCCGAGCGCTTCGGTGGGGAGATGCCCTGGCTGGACAGCTATGGAAGCCAGAGCCTGGATGAATTCTTCGCGGTGGCCTGCGAGGCCTACTTCGTGAACCGGCCGCGCTTCAGTGCGGACTTCGCCAATTTGCTGCCCGTGCTGGACGCGTTCTTCCGCCCAGGTTGATCAGCGTTCCCACAGGGGCGTGTTGCCCAGGCGCTGGGTCAGAAAATCGAGCAGCGTGCGCAGGCTCGCTGGCTGGTGGCGGCGCGAGATGTAGAACGCATAGATGCCCAGTTCGTCGGCATGCCAGTCCGGCAACACGCTGACCAGCTCACCATCGCGCAGCATCGGCGCCACCACGTAGTTCGGCAGCACGGCCAGGCCACCACCGGCGCGCACCGCCTCCACCAAACTCATGGTGTCGTTGGCGCTGAAGCTGCCCGAGACCTGCACCAGGCATTCCTCGCCCTGGCGCGAAAAGCTCCATTGGCTCTTCTCCACACGCGAATGGGACAGGCAGTTGTGCTGGGTGAGATCGTCCGGCGTCTTGGGCGCGTCGTTCTTTTCCAGGTAGGCCGGCGTGCAGCAGAGCACGGCGCGGCAGGTGCTCAGCTTCTTGGCGATCAGCGCCGGATCCAGCTCGTTGGTCATGCGGATCGCCAGGTCGATGCGCTCATCGACAAGATTGAGCGGCTGGTCGCTGAGCACCAGATCGACCTTGGTGCGCGGGTACCTGGCCAGATAGTCGACCAGGATGGCGGACAGGTAGGCCTGCCCGAATGCCGGGCTGCACTGCACGCGGATCTGGCCGTGCGGCTCGGTGTCGCGCTGGCCGACCACCTGCTCCACATCGTTGACGAGCTCGAGCAACTGGCGGCTGCGCACTACGCAGGCTTCGCCCGCCTCGGTGAGCGACAGGCGGCGCGTGGAACGCTGCAACAGGCGCGCGCCCAGCCATCGCTCCAGTTCGCCGATGTGCCGGGTCACCATGGCCCGGGACATGCCCAAGGTGTTGGCGGCCGCCGTGAAGCTGCCACGCGTTACCACTTCACTGAACACACGCATCGCGGAAATTCGGTCCATCGCACACCTGTAGGAAACAACTTGCTCGGCTCAGCTCGGAAGACCCGATTCGGCACCAGAATGAGCAAATCTTAAAGGGCAAGCTGCAACGCAGTACACAAAAAAATCACGTTTCCGGGTGAATACACCCGGTTTTGTGACTAAACAAAAAGATATCACCCTTTTTATGTATGCAATTATATGCAAATCCCTAGGTATGCAGAGCTAGTCAACTCGGCTGATTGCGGAGCCAGCGATCCAGTCGCTCAGCCCCTTGCACCAATCGATGTGGGTCGCGGGATGCAAAGCACCACCGCAGCCAGCCCTGAGCCTGCGGCGCGAAGGCGGAACCTGGCGCCAGGCCCAAGCCAGCCTCGCGCACCAGGCGCTTGGCCACCGCCAGGGAGTCGTCAGCACCTGCCAGGCGGAAGAAGGCGTACATCCCACCCTGCGCCGCCGATACACGCACTTGCGGCATCGCGGCCAGCAGCGGCACCAGCGTGTCGCGGCACTGGCGCAGATGCGCCACCACGCGCGGCGTGACCTCGCTGCGGCCCGCCAACGCGGCCATGGCCGCGCGCTGCGTGAACACGCTGGCACAAGAAGTGTTGAACTCGATCAGCTTGCCCATCGCCTGCGTCAGCGTGGCGGGCACGACCACCCAGCCAAGCCGCCAACCGGTCATCAGGAAGCTCTTGGAGAAGCTGTGCACCACCACCAGCCGGTCTTCGGGCTGCGCCTGGTCGAGGAAGCTCGGCGCACAGGCATGTGGCGATGGCGCGTAGTACAGGCGCTCGTAGACCTCGTCGGCCAGGATCCAGGTGCCGGTGCGGCGGCAATGCGTGAGCAATGCAGCCTGCTCCTCGGCGCTCAGCGTCCAGCCCGTGGGGTTGTTGGGGGCGTTGACGATGAGCAGCCGGGTGGTCGGCGTGATGGCGGCCAGCAGCGCATCCAGATCCAGCGTCCATCGGCCATCCACCGGCCGCAACGGCACGCAGCGCAGGCGCGCGCCCAGGATGACGGGCTGGGCCGTCAGGTTGGGCCACACGGGCGTCACGGCGACCACCTCGTCGCCTGGATCGACCAGGCATTGGACGGCCAGCATCAAGGCATTGACACCGCCCGAAGTGACGGCGATGCGGTCCGCCGCCACCGGTCCGTGCAATTCCGACATGTAGCCGGCGATGGCCTCGCGCAGCTCGGGCAGGCCCAGGTTGTGGGCGTAGAAGGTCTCGCCCCGCTGCAGCGATGCGATGGCAGCTTCGCGGATGAACGCGGGCGTGACCTCGTCGCTCTCGCCGAACCAGAACGGCAGCACGTCGTCGCGGCCGATGCCGGCATTGGCCACCTCGCGGATCTGCGATTCGGCGAGGTCTTGGATGGCTTTTCTCATGGGATTGGGCAATGGTTCACGCAGCGGGCCATGGTAGCGAGCACTGGGCTGCAAGACACTGCACAGGCCCTGGGAGAAACCATCATGCACATGTCCACCCCGCTGTCCGCGGCCTGCCTGGCGCTGGGCCTGTTGACCACTCTGCCGACCGCGGCCGCCAAGGCCGAGAACGGCGCGACATCGAAGAGGAAAGCGGCAGCGCCCAAGTTCATCCCCAACAGCACGCAAGAGAGTGCCCGCGAACGCGAACGCCGGCTGCTGCGCGAATGCAAGGGCCGGCCCAACGCCGGCGCCTGCGCCGGCTACACCAGCTGAGCTTCAAGCCGCCGGCCGTCCCATCTGGCAGCTGGTCGGCATCTCGGCGCGACCCGCCGCCACCTGCTTGATCACGCGGAAGCCGTAGCCCGAGCCTTCCACGTCGAACTTGACGCCCGGCGCCCCCTGACGGTCCATCACACCCACGACCAGGGTCTGCTGGAACTGGTGGTCGGATGCCCGCATGCGACCGGTCTGCCCGTGCAGAGTCACGTTGGCCTGCTCCAGCGCCACGCCCACCTTCGCAGCATCCAGGCTGTCTGCCTTTTCGATGGCCTGGGCCAGGGCTTCGACCATGAGCTGCATGCGCATGTGGACATAGTCGTCCGCCGGCTTGGGATAGCGTTGGCGGAAGGCCTGGTAGAAGGCCTCGCTCTGGGCGCCTGGCAAGTTCGGCAGCCAGTCGGCCACCGCGATGACCTTGCCGATGCCGGCATCGCCGAGCGCCGCCGGCGCGCCCAGTGCATTGCCGTAGAAGGTGTAGAACTTGCCGTCGAAACCGGATTCGCGCGCGGCCTTGACGAGAAGCGTGAGGTCGTTGCCCCAGTTGCCCGTGATGACAGCGCCAGCGCCGCTGGCCTTGATCTTGGCGGCGTAGGGCAGGAAGTCCTTCACGCGGCCCATGGGATGCAGTTCGTCGCCGACGATGGCCACGTCGGGCCGCTGCGCCTGCAGCTGCCGCCGCGCCTCGCGCAGCACGGCCTGACCGAAGCTGTAATCCTGACCGATCAGGTAGGCGCTCTTGACCGCCTCGTCCTCGCGCAGCACCTCCATGAGCGCGGCCATGCGCATGTCGGCATGGGCGTCGAAGCGGAAGTGCCAGAAGCTGCAGCGCTCGTTGGTCAGGATGGGGTCGACGGCCGAATAGTTGAGGTACAGCGCGCGGCGCTTGGGCTCGCGCTCGTTGTGCTTGTTCAATGCATCGAGCAGGGCCGCGGCTGTTGCGGACGAGTTGCCCTGGGCCACGAAACCCACGCCGTCGTCTATGGCCGAGCGCAGTGCGCTCAGCGCTTCCTCGTTCTGGCCCTTGCTGTCGTAGCGCGTGATGGCCAGCGGACGCGCGCCGCCGGACAGCCGGAGGCCACCGCGCGCGTTCACGCGCTCGGCCGCCCACACGAGGTTGCGGAACACCGCCTCGCCGGTGTTGGCGAACGGG
Organism: Pseudorhodoferax sp. LjRoot39; assembly: GCF_964253035.1. Lineage (NCBI taxonomy): Bacteria > Pseudomonadati > Pseudomonadota > Betaproteobacteria > Burkholderiales > Comamonadaceae > Pseudorhodoferax > Pseudorhodoferax sp. LjRoot39. The sequence continues at coordinate 6,342,890 of NZ_CAXUQL020000001.1, forward strand.
CCGCTCAAGGTCTCGATCATGGCCAGGCGCACCGGCGCCGGCTGTGCGGCCACGAACGGACAGGCCGTCACAGATAGCGCTGCCGCAGCGCTTTTCAAGACCCGTCGACGCGGTACGTGCATTCAAAAAATCCTCTTGAAAATCAAAGCGGTGCACACAGATTGGAAGCATGCGGCGCTCACGGTGAGAGCCGCGGAGTGTAAAGAGACCAGGAGTTCCCCATGTTCTTCGCCCCCGTCATCCGTCAGGCCAACTACAGCCCCGCCCTGCGCTCGCTGGACCGCAGCTTCGAGCGCTTCTTCAACGACGTCGCCTATGTGCGCCAGAGTGGCACCAAGGGCCATAGCCTGAGCCAGGACGACAGCAGCTGGACGCTGTCGGTCGACCTGCCCGGCGTGGCCAAGGACCAGCTCAACATCGGCATCGAAGGCGCCGTGGTGCGTATCGAAAGCACCGAGGCAGCCAGCCGCAAGGTCAAGGCCGCCTACGAGCTGCCGCTGGAGATCGATGCCACCGCGAGCACGGCCGCGCTGGAAAACGGTGTGCTGACGCTCAAGCTGGCCAAGAAGCTGCCGCAGAGCAACGTCACCACGCTGTCCATCCAGTAAACCGCTCCGCGCTCCGCACCGCCCGGCGCCGTCTGCTCGTCAGATGGCGTCGAGCGGCCAGCGCGGCTTCACGTCGAAGGCGTAGCGCCTGTCGGCCTGTTGCACGCCCGCCTGCATGCGCATGGCAGCGGCCATGGCGATCATGGCGCCGTTGTCGGTGCACAGCGCCAGCTCCGGGTAATGCACCCGCACCTTCCTCTTCGCGCATGCGGCATCGAGCTGCGCACGCAGTTCCCGGTTCGCGCCCACCCCGCCCGCCACGACCAGGCGCTGCAGCCCGCTCTCCTTGAGCGCCGCCAGCGACTTGCGCACCAGCACGTCGACGATGGCCGCCTGGGTGGAGGCCGCCAGATCGGCGCTGCGCGCGGCAAGCGTGTCACCCAGCTTCTTGGCCTGGGTCAGCACGGCCGTCTTCAAGCCCGCGAACGAAAAATCCAGGTCGCCGCTGTGCAACAGCGGCCGCGGCAGCGCGAAGGCTTTGGCATCGCCCTGCTCGGCCAGGCGCGCCAGTGCCGGCCCGCCCGGATAGCCCAGGCCCAGCAGCTTGGCCGACTTGTCGAAGGCTTCGCCGGCCGCGTCGTCGATGGTCTCGCCCAGCATGGCGTAGCGGCCCACGCCGTCCACGCGCATGAGTTGCGTGTGCCCGCCGGACACCAGGAGCACCACGAACGGAAACTCCGGCGGATCGGCGCTCATGAAGGGCGACAGCAGATGTCCCTCCAGGTGGTGCACGCCGAGCACGGGCTTGTCCAGCGCCGCGCCCAACGCGCAGGCCACGCCCGCGCCCACCAGCAGCGCCCCGGCCAGGCCCGGGCCACGCGTGTAGGCCACGACATCGACCTCTGCGACACTGCGGCCCGCCTCGCGCAACACGGTCTCGGCCAGCGGCAGCGCACGGCGGATGTGGTCGCGGCTGGCCAGTTCGGGTACCACACCGCCATAGTCGGCGTGCATGCGCACCTGGCTGTGCAGCGCATGCGCCAGCAGCCGGGGCAGTTGCGTGCCGCCAGACTGCACCAGCGCCACACCCGTTTCGTCGCAGGAAGACTCGAATCCCAATACCAGCATGGGGCGCGAGTGTAGTGAGCCCGCAGGCACGGCACGGTTGTTGCTCGGAATTCCATGGCCCCTACGATGAAATCTGGACTGCATTTTTTGATCGCCGCGCGCGAATGCGAGATCGGCGACCTCGAACAGCTCGCGCTCACCGGCGCGCTGGTGGGTGTGATCGGCCAGCTGGTGCACGCGCTGCAGCGCGAGCGCGGGCTGTCCAACCTCTTCCTCGGTTCGCGCGGCACCCGCTTCGCACAGGCGCGCGAAGACCAGCTGCGCCAATGCGATGCCGCCGCCGGGCAACTGCGCCGGCATTTCGACGCGATGGACACGCAGGGCACGGCGGTGCGCAATGGCGCACGGCTGTTCGGCCGCATCGCCACGGTGCTGCAGGCGTTGGACGGATTGCCCGCACTGCGCGAGGACATCGCGGCACTGACAGTCACACCGCACGCGGCCACGGCCGCCTTCGTGCGGCTCGTGGCCGGTTTGCTGCAGGTGGTGTTCGAGGCCGCCGACAGCGCCACCGACCCGCAGATCTCGCGCGCGCTCGTGGCCTTGTTCAACTTCATGCAGGGCAAGGAATTCGCCGGCCAGGAACGTGCCTTCGGCGGCGCCTGCTTCGCCGAAGGCCAAATGGAGAGCGGCCGCGCCCAGCAGTGGCTGGAGCTCATCGAATCGCAGGAGCGGTGCTTTCGCATCGCGCTCGACTTCTCCGACACGGCTGTGCAGGCCGCTTGGCGCACGGCCGTGGACACGCGCACCCAGGCCGAACTCGAACGGCTGCGCCGCATCGGCTGCACGCCACGCGCCGACGGCCTGCTCGACCCGGAGCTGGCCCAAGGCTGGTATGACTGCTGCACCCTGCGCATCGACGCGATGCGTGGCGTCGAGGAACTGTTGGCGACCCAGTTGCCGCAGCTGTGCGCTTCGCGCATCGCCAAGGCGCGCGACGAGCTGCGCAACCACGAGGCGATCCGCGACGCGCTGGTGCGCGCAGCCGGGAGCGCCGACGCGGGCGAGCCGGCACCCAACTACGGCCCGCACCTGGAACGCTCCATCCTCGACCTGGTGCAGGACCAGGCACGCCGGCTGCAGCAGATGACCGACGAGCTGGACACCGTGCGCGCCTCGCTCAACGAGCGCAAGATCATCGAACGCGCCAAGGGCCTGCTGATGGCCACACGCAAGCTCAGCGAAGCCGACGCGCACAAGATGCTGCGCCAGACCGCGATGAACCAGAACCGCAAGCTGCTGGACGTGGCGCAGTCGGTGCTGGCGCTGTCCGACTACCTCTGAGCATCGCGTGCTGCGGCGCACAAGTCTTGTGCCCAGCGCGCGCCGCGCACCATCTTTGCGCATGCGCCTGGCCGGCCTGGCGTTGGCCAAATCCCGCACAAGTCTTTGATTCGTATGAAGAACATGTGCTGAGCAGCAACGCTGGCCAGGCTGGCACGCGACCTGCATAGCACCAGCAAACCCCGGCCAAAGGCGGCCAGGGTTCCAGGCTTCAGAGCCAAAAGGACAACGGCGTCCATTTCTCTTGACCGCGATCGTTCGCGGCCAGGGAAATGGGCGCCGTTTTTGTTTTTCAGCTTCCCTTCTCTTCGATCCCAGGAGTTCGCATGACCCCACACGCCCCCTCCCGCCCGGCACCGGCACGGCGCGACTTCATCCGCAAAGCCGGCGCCGTCGCGACCACCGCGCTGCTGGGCGACCTTGTCACGCGCGGCGCCTGGGCCGCCGGCTCCGACGCGCCGGAGAAGAAGGAAGTGAAGATCGGCTTCATCCCGCTGACCGACTGCGCCAGCGTGGTCATGGCCTCGGTGCTGGGCATCGACCAGAAGTACGGCGTGAAGATCGTCCCGAGCAAGGAGGCCAGTTGGGCCGGCGTGCGCGACAAACTGGTCAACGGCGAACTCGACATGGCCCATGTGCTGTACGGCCTGGTGTATGGCGTGCACGTGGGGGTGGGCGGCCCCAAGAAGGACATGGCGGTGCTGATGGGCCTGAACCGCAACGGCCAGGCCATCACGCTGTCCAAGCAACTGGCCGACAAGGGCGCTGTCGATGCGCCCTCGCTCGCCAAGCTCATGGCCACGGAGAAGCGCACCTACACCTTCGCAGGCACCTTCCCCACCAGCACCCACACGATGTGGCTGAACTACTGGATGGCCTCGGCCGGCATCAACCCCGTGAACGACGCCAAGGTCATCGTGGTGCCGCCACCGCAGATGGTGGCCAACATGCGCGTGGGCAACATGGACGGCTTCTGCGTCGGCGAGCCCTGGAACCAGCGCGCCATCATGGACAAGATCGGCGTGACCGCCATCACCACGCAGGACATCTGGCGCGATCACCCCGAAAAGGTTCTCGGCACCCAGGCCGACTTCGTCAAGGCCAATCCCAACACCTGCCGTGCCGTGATGATGGCCGTGCTGGAGGCCAGCAAGTGGATCGACGCCAACCTCGCCAACAAGGCCAAGATGGCCGGCACGGTGGCCGAGAAGAGCTACATCAACACCAGTGCCGACGCCATCAACCAGCGCATCCTGGGCCGCTACGAGAACGGCATGGGCAAGACCTGGGACGACCCCAACCACATGAAGTTCTTCGACGATGGCGCCGTGAACTTTCCCTACCTGTCCGACGGCATGTGGTTCCTCACGCAGCACAAGCGCTGGGGCTTGCTCAAGGAACATCCAGACTACCTGGCCGTGGCCAAGCAGATCAACCAGATCGATCTGTACAAGGAAGTGGCCAGCGCTGCCAAGGTCAGCGTGCCCAAGGACGTGATGCGCAGCAGCAAGCTGCTGGACGGCGTGGTCTGGGACGGCAAGGACCCCGCCAAGTACGCCGACGGTTTCAAGGTCAAGGCCTGAGGAGCACACCCATGGTTTCCGCAGTCTTCCATTCTCCGGTCGAGGCCGCGTTGCCCGACACCCCGGCACGCGATCTCAAGGTCGTGCCCAGGGCCGCCGCCAACGACGCGCCCACGGCTGTCGCCCCCGCCTCCGTGCGCAAGCCGCCCTTCGACTGGCGCGGCCTGTGGCTGCGCGTGCTGCCGCCGCTGGCCGGACTGGGTCTGCTGGTCGTGCTGTGGGAGATCGTGTCGGTCGCCACGGCCGGCAGCATCCCGACGCCGCGCGACACCTGGGCGCAGGCGGTGGACGTGTTCAGCGACCCGTTCTACAGCAAGGGCCCGAACGACCAGGGCGTGGGTTGGAACGTGCTGTCCTCGCTGCAGCGCGTGGCGCTGGGCTTCGGCCTGGCGGCACTGGTCGGCATCCCGGCGGGCTTTGCGATCGGGCGCTTCACCTTCCTGTCGCGCATGTTCAACCCGCTGATCAGCCTGCTGCGCCCGGTGTCGCCGCTGGCCTGGCTGCCGATCGGCCTGCTGGTGTTCAAGGGCGCCAACCCGGCCGCCATCTGGACCATCTTCATCTGCTCGATCTGGCCCATGGTCATCAACACCGCGGTGGGCGTGCAGCGCGTTCCGCAGGACTATATGAACGTGGCCCGCGTGCTGAATCTCTCCGAATGGAAGATCCTCACCAAGATCCTGTTCCCAGCCGTGCTGCCCTACATGCTGACCGGTGTGCGCCTCGCGGTGGGCACGGCCTGGCTCGTGATCGTGGCGGCCGAGATGCTGACCGGCGGCGTGGGCATCGGCTTCTGGGTCTGGGACGAGTGGAACAACCTGAACGTCAAGAACATCATCATCGCCATCTTCGTGATCGGCATCGTCGGCCTGCTGCTCGAGTACGCACTCATCAAGCTGGCATCGGCATTCACTTTCGAAGAGGTGCGGTCATGAGCGAAGACAAGTTCATCGAGATCCAGGGCGTCGAACAGGCCTTCAACACACCGCGCGGGCGCTTCATCGCACTGCAGGGCATCAACCTCACGGTGGCCAAGGGCGAGTTCGTCGCGCTGATCGGCCACTCGGGCTGTGGCAAGTCCACGCTGCTGAACCTCATCGCCGGTCTCACGCGGCCGACGCAGGGCACGCTGCTGTGCGCCAACAAGGAGGTCGCAGGCCCGGGCCCCGAGCGCGCCGTGGTGTTCCAGAACCATTCGCTGCTGCCCTGGCTCACCTGCTTCGAGAACATCCACCTGGGCGTCGAGCGCGTGTTCGGCGCCAAGGAGACCAAGGCGCAGCTCAAGGAACGCACCGAGGCGGCGCTGGCCTTGGTCGGCCTCACCCCCGCCACGCACAAGCGCCCGGGAGAAATCTCCGGCGGCATGAAGCAGCGCGTAGGCATCGCCCGCGCGCTGGCCATGGAGCCCAAGGTGCTGCTCATGGACGAGCCTTTCGGCGCGCTGGACGCGCTCACGCGCGCCAAGCTGCAGGACGAACTGCTGGCCATCGTGCAGAAGACGCAGAGCACGGTGGTGATGGTCACCCACGACGTGGACGAGGCCGTGCTGCTCTCGGACAAGATCGTGATGCTGACCAACGGCCCGGCCGCCACCATCGGCGAGGTGCTCGCCGTGGCCTTGCCGCGCCCACGCAACCGCGTGGAGCTGGCCGAAGACCGCGACTACGTGATGTACCGCAAGGCCGTGATCGACTTCCTCTACACGCGCCAGGGCCACGTGGAAAAGGCCGCCTGAGCAAAGCAGCGCCGCGAAGTGAAGCCATGCAGAAGATGAAACTCGTGATGGTGGGCAACGGCATGGCCGGCGTGCGCACGCTGGAGGAGCTGCTCAGGATTGCACCGGGCCTGTACGACATCACGGTGTTCGGTGCCGAGCCGCACCCCAACTACAACCGCATCATGCTGTCACCGGTGCTGGCCGGCGAGCAGACCATCGCGCAGATCGTGTTGAACCCCTGGGAGTGGTACAGCGCCAACGGCATCACGCTGCACGCGGGCAAGAAGGTGGTGGAGGTCGATCGCCGACGGCGCACCGTGCGCGCCGAGGATGGCACCGAGGCCGCCTACGACCGGCTGCTGCTGGCCACGGGCTCCAACCCCTTCATGCTGCCGTTGCCCGGCAAGGATCTGGAAGGCGTGATCGCCTACCGCGACATCGCCGACACGCAGACCATGATCGAGGCCGCCACGACGCACCGGCATGCGGTGGTGATCGGCGGTGGCCTGCTGGGCCTGGAGGCCGCCAACGGCCTGGCCTTGCGCGGCATGCAGGTCAGCGTGGTGCACCACGGCGACTGGCTCATGGAGCGCCAGCTCGACAAGGTGGCCGGCGAACTGCTGCGCAGCGCGCTGGAGCAGCGTGGGCTGCAGTTCCTGCTCAACGCCCACACGGCCGCGCTGCTGGGCAACGCGGCTGGCCGCGTGCGCGCGGTGCGCTTCAAGAACGGCCACGAGGTGCCGGCCGACCTGGTCGTCATGGCCGTGGGCATCCGCCCCAACATCGCGCTGGCGCAGCAGATGCGGCTGCACTGCGAGCGTGCCATCGTCGTCCACGACACCCTGCAGACCGTGACCGATGCGCGCATCTATGCGGTGGGCGAGTGCGCGCAGCACCGCGGCATCGCCTACGGCCTGGTGGCGCCGCTGTTCGAGCAGGGCAAGGTGGCAGCCAACCACCTGGCCCACCACGGCATCGGCCGCTACCGAGGCTCGCTGACCTCGACCAAGCTCAAGGTCACGGGCATCGACCTGTTCTCGGCCGGCAACTTCCAGGGCGGTGAGGGCACGGAGGAGATCGTCATGAGCGACGCCCTGGGCGGCGTGTACAAGAAGCTCGTGATCCAGGGCGACAAGCTGGTCGGAGCCTGCCTGTACGGCGATACGGTGGATGGCAACTGGTACCTGCAGTTGCTGCGCGAGGGCCGCAGCGTGCAAGCCATCCGCGACCAGCTCATGTTCGGCGAGCCTGCTGCAACGCCATGACCACCGAGACGCGCTCCACCTGCCCCTACTGCGGCGTCGGCTGCGGCGTGGTCATCGAGGCCCAGGCCGGCCAGATCACCGGCGTGCGCGGCGATCCGGACCACCCCGCCAACTTCGGCCGCCTGTGCACCAAGGGCTCGACGCTGCACCTGACGGCCGCGCCCGAGGTCACGCGCCAGACCCGTCTGCTGCAGCCCATGCAGCGCGCAGCGCGCGGTACGGCCCTGCAGCCGCTGGACTGGGACGCCGCCCTGGACAGCGCGGCCGAGCGTTTCGCCCGCGTGATCGCCGCGCACGGGCCGGATGCCGTGGGCTTCTACCTGTCGGGCCAGCTGCTGACCGAGGACTACTACGTCTTCAACAAGCTGGCCAAGGGCCTGATCGGCACCAACAACCTGGACACCAACTCGCGCCTGTGCATGAGCAGCGCGGTCGCCGGCTACAAACAGACCTTGGGCGCGGACGCGCCGCCGGCCTGCTACGACGACCTGAAGCACGCCGGCTGCCTGTTCATCGTGGGCAGCAACACGGCCTGGGCCCACCCCATCCTGTTCCGCCGCATCGAGGACGCGAAGCGCGCGAACCCGGCCCTGCAGATCGTGGTGGTGGACCCGCGCCGCACCGACACCTGCGAGATCGCCGACCTGCATGTGGCGCTGCAGCCCGGCACCGACGTGATGCTGTTCCACGGCATGCTGCACCTGATGCTGCGCGAAGGCTGGACACAGCCTGGCTACATCGCAGCCCACACCAGCGGCTTCGACGAACTTGCAGCCCTGGTGCGCGACTGCACGCCCGAGGCCGTGGCCCAGATCTGTGGCATCACACAGGATGCGCTGGCGCAGGCCACGCGCCTGTTCGCCACCTCGCCGGCCACGCTGAGCCTGTACTGCATGGGCATGAACCAGTCGTCCAGCGGCACGGCCAAGAACGCGGCGCTGATCAACCTGCACCTGGCCACGGCCCAGATCGGCCGCCCCGGCGCGGGCCCGTTCTCGCTGACCGGCCAGCCGAACGCCATGGGCGGTCGTGAAGTCGGCGGCCTGTCCAACCTGCTGCCGGCGCACCGCGACATGGCCAATGCCGCGCACCGCGCCGAGGTGGCGGCGTTCTGGGGCGTGGACAGCATCCCGGCCCTGCCGGGCAAGAGCGCCATCGAGATGTTCCAGGCCGCGGCCGACGGCGAGATCCGCGCGCTGTGGATCGCCTGCACCAACCCGGCCCAGTCCATGCCCGACCAGGCCATGGTGCGCCGCGCGCTGGAGCGCACCGAGTTCGTCGTGGTGCAGGAGGCCTTTGCTGGCACCGCCACCTGCGCCTTCGCCGACCTGCTGCTGCCAGCCACCACCTGGGGCGAGAAGGAAGGCACGGTCACCAACAGCGAGCGGCGCATCTCGCGCGTGCGCGCGGCCGTGCCGCCATCGGGCGCGGCGCGGCATGACTGGCACATCGCGGCCGATTTCGCGCGCCGGCTGGCTGGCCGGCTCGGGCGCGGCGCCGCGCTGTTCCCCTACCAGACGCCCGAGTCGGTCTGGAACGAGCACCGCGAGACCACGCGCGGCCGCGACCTGGACATCACCGGCATGGACTACGCGATGCTGGAGGCCGCGCCGCAGCAGTGGCCGCTGCCGGCAGGGGCCACGCAGGGCAGGCCGCGCCTGTACGAGGACGGCCGCTTCGCCACGGCCGACGGCCGCGCGCGCTTTGCCGCCACGCCCTACCGGCCCGTGGCCGAGCCGCGCGACGGGCGCTTCCCCTTCTCGCTGAACACCGGCCGCCTGCGCGACCAATGGCATGGCATGAGCCGCACGGGCACGCTGGGCAGGCTCTTCGGCCACGTGCCCGAACCCGTGGTGCAGATGCATGCGCAGGACATGGTGCGCCACCAGTTGGCCGATGGCGACCTGGTCTACGTGACCTCGCGGCGCGGCAGCATCGTGTTGCCGGTGGCAGCCAGCGCCGACCTGGGTGCCACGCAAGCCTTCATCGCCATGCACTGGGGGCCGGAGTACCTGGGCGGGCGCAGCAGCACCGGCACGGCCCTGGCCGGCGTGAACGCGCTGACCACACCCCAGCACTGTCCCATCTCCAAGCAGCCCGAGCTCAAGCACACGCCGGTCAAGATCCTCAAAGCCGAGCTGCCCTGGTCGCTGCTGGCCATGGCCTGGCTGCCCGACGGCGAGGCGTTGCGGGTGCGCACGCAGTTGCGCACGCTGGTCGAGGCCCTGCCCTTCGTCAGCTGCGTGCCATTCGGAGCCGCAGGCACCGGCACGGGACGCACCGGCGTGCTGCTGCGGGCCGCTGCCCACGAAGCACCGGACGGCAGCCTGCTGGCGCAGATCGAGCAACTGCTGGGCCTGTCGGGCCTGGACACCCTGCGCTACACCGATCCACGGCGCGGCCAGCGCCGTGCCGTGCGGCTGCAGCGCGACGGCGCAGCCGCCCACGTGGTGGGCGTGTTGCTGGCCGGCGACACGCGCGCCGAGGCCTGGATCCGTGCGCTGCTGCAGGACCAGTTGCCGGCGCAGGACTTCGGCCGCCAGTTGCTGTCGTTCCAGGCCAAGGCGCCGGCCGGTGTCCAGTCGCGTGGCAAGGTCGTGTGCAGTTGCTTCGGCGTCAGCGAGTCGGCCATCCGCGACAAGCTCGCGCAATGCAGCGGCAGCGGCGAGCAACGCCTGGCCGCGCTGCAGGGCGCGCTGCAGTGCGGCACCAACTGCGGCTCCTGCGTGCCCGAGCTCAAGCGCATGGTGCGCGCAACCGAAGTGGCGGCATGAACGCCCTACCTGGCGCCGATGGCATAAGCCGACTCACGATCCGGCATAAGCCCTGCGGGACAATCGCCCCACCCATGGGAAGCATTGCGCACTACATCAAGGAAATCGGCCGCGGCGCACGCGGCGCGAAGCCGCTCGCACGCGAGCAGGCGGCGGATCTGTTCGGCCAGGTCCTGGACGGGGGCGTCACCGATCTGGAGATCGGCGCCTTCTGCCTGGCCATGCGCGTCAAGGGGGAGACCACCTCCGAGATGGCCGGCTTCCTGGACGCCACGCACGCCCGTGTCGCCAGGCTGCCGGCCAGCGACCGTCCGGTCGTCGTGCTGCCCAGCTACAACGGTGCGCGCAAGCTGCCGGTGCTGACGCCGCTGCTGGCGCTGCTGCTCGCGCGCGAGGGCCTGCCGGTGCTGGTGCATGGCAGTGCCACCGAATCGAGCCGGGTGCTGGCCAGCGAGGTGCTGGCCCTGCTCGAGCGGCCGGCCTGGGCCGGCATCCGCCAGATCGGCAACGGTGAGGTGGCGGTGGTCGGCACCGAACTGCTCCACCCCGGCCTCAAGCGCCTGCTCGATGTGCGCCGCGTGGTCGGCCTGCGCAACGCCGGGCACAGCGTCGTCAAGCTCATGCAGCCGGTGGATGGCCCGGCTGTGGTGGTCGGCAGCTACACCCACCCGGCGTTCGCCGCCGTCATGACCGAATTGTTCGAATTGCTTGGCATGACGGCCCTGCTCTCGCGCGGGCTGGAAGGCGAGGTCGTCAGCGACCCACGCCGCACGCCGCAGCTGGACGGCTTCGTCCGCGGCAGGCCAGTCCCCCTGCAGGCCCAGCAACCCGGCACGCAGTCCGAGGTGCCTGGCCTGCCCGCCTCCATCGCTGCAGCCGACACCGCCGAGTACACGCGCAGCGTGCTGGCCGGCCGCCTCCCCGTACCGCCGGCCATCGCAGCCCAGGTCGACCACATCCTCCAATTGACGTCCCACGCATGAACACGACCACCACCCCGCCGCTGGGCACCTGCACGCTGGTCGGCGCAGGCCCGGGCGACCCCGAACTGCTGACGCTCAAGGCCGTCAAGGCCATCCAGGCCGCGACCGTGCTGCTGGTCGACGACCTGGTCAACGACGAGGTGCTGACCTGGGCCAGGCCCGGGGCCCGCATCGTCCATGTGGGCAAGCGCGGCGGCTGCAGGAGCACGCCGCAGGCCTTCATCGAAAAGCTCATGGTCACGGCCGTGCGCGAAGGCGAGCACGTGGTGCGCCTCAAGGGCGGCGACCCCTTCATCTTCGGCCGCGGTGGCGAAGAGGTGGAGCACCTGCGCGCCGAAGGCATTGCCTGCCAGGTCGTCAATGGCATCACGGCGGGGCTGGCGGCGGTGAGCGCGCTCGGCGTGCCGCTCACACACCGTGACCACGCGCATGGCGTGGTGTTCATGACAGGCCACGCCAAGCCGGGCCATGCCGCCATGGATTGGCGTGCGGTCGGCGCCAGCGCCCACGCGCTGGGCCTGACCTTGGTCGTGTACATGGGCGTCGGTGCCGCAGATCAGATCGCCGCAGGCCTGCTGCAGGCCATGCCGGCCGACACCCTGGTCGCCATCATCGAGAACGCGAGCAGGCCGGAACAGCGCCATGCCACGACCAGGCTGGACCAGCTCATCAGCACCTTGACCAGCAGCGGGCTCGGCAGTCCGGCCGTGATCGTCGTGGGCGACGTGCTGCGCGCCATGGCCTCGCGGGATTTCGCGGCCGCGGCCGCCGAGCTGGCGGCTCCGCAAGAAAAACGCCGCCTGGGCTGAAAGCCACAGGCGGCGTCGACGATTCACAACCGGGTGTCAGGCCGCCCGGTACAGCAGCGCCAGGTGGGTGCGGCATTCGGCCGCGGTCCACGACTTGCCGGTCTTGACGAAGGTCGCCTTGCCCAACGCACCGAGGAACAAGCCCTTCGCGTCGTCCATCGAGATGTAGTAGGAGCGGCCGAACGCTTCAGCGTTCAGGTAGGCGCACAGGCCTGCCAGCACGACATCGACGTCCTCCACCGGGTACATGGAGTGGTCCGCGCCGTTGAGGATCTCGTCGCAGGTGGCGGAGGTCCAGCCGGCGTCATAGCAGCGGTTGTTGGCGCGCATGCGCTTGCCCGAGGTGGAGGCGTTGCGGCCCGTGCCTCGTTCCGTCTTGCCCTTGTAGTCCACACCCATACATTGCACGAACTTGCGTGTTTGTCCCTTGTAGTAGTTCTTCCAGTGGCTACAGGAATGGCCTACTTCGTAGCAATCTGTATCTTCGTGCTTGTGGGACATGTTTCCCGACTGGGCGCCCGTCGTGGTGCACGAATAGTTCCCGGCCAATGCATTCTTGGCGGTGATGGACGCGAGCACCACGGGGGTGGCAGCAGCGCCACGCGCCAGACGACGCCGAGAAGGGTTCTGAGGACTGTCTTGTTTGGCCATGGTAGTACGGGCGTGAATTTATGTAACAAATGCACATCCCGTGCCTGCGCAAGAATTGCGTTGTAAATCAGCAGTCTTTGGCGCGGTTCTTGAAACACCCGGCTTACTTGTAAAGTGAGCCGACATCGCCGCCTACGGCGGGGCACGCCGGGCCATAGCCTGATGGGTCAAGTGCGGGACCAGCAGGCGAAGCGGCATCCGCAGCCAGTGGCTGCGCACGTAAAGGGCCGATTCGGCAAGGGAGGCCCCTGGCGCACGCATGCTGTGGTGGGCCGTGGACAGGGCGCGCATGAACACCGGATCCATCCAGCGGTGGCGGGCCAGGGCCGGCAAGGATCCGGTCAGGCCGGTCGGCAGCGCCGTGGCGAACACGGTGCTCGCAGACCGCACGGCATAGGCAAAGGGCCGCAGCAGATTCAGGGCCTCGGCCCGTCCCACAAGGGCCGCGCCCGAGCCGCCCTCGGCCCGGTAGGCACCGAGCATCAGGTGCAGGTCGTGCAGATCACGCAGTCCGTGCCCCCATTCACCCTCGTGAAAGAGGTGGCATGCCGAATGCAGTATCTGGTCGGCCAGCGTGGGCACCCGGACGTCGGGCCAGTCTGGCAGCGCGAGCGCCTCGGCCATGACCAGGTCAGGCCGCGTCTGGATGCGGGCCGTCTCCGGCAGCAGGTTGTGGTGCACGTCCAGCGTGGTGCGGCGCTGCAGATGGACCATGGGAGGCAGTTCGTGCATCCAGTGGCGGTAATAGCGCTCGTCGTACGCGTCGTCTGCCGCCACCATCCAGCCGTGCACATGCAGGGCATGCTCCACATCCGCCAGCCGCGCTTTCGGCACCAGAATGTCCACATCGTTGAAGGTACGGCCGGCCGCCGCCGGGCCGCGGCTGGCGGCGTAGGCGGCGCCCTTGAGCAGCGTCGCGCAGACGCCGGTGCCTTGCAGCGCGCGCGCGATCTGGCTCACCTCCCAGCGCACGGCGTTGTGCTGACGGGACACGATGCAGGCCGCGGCCGTGAAATGCCGTTGCGCCCCGTCTGGCAACTGCAAGCCTGGCGCACAAGCCTGCGCCAGCAAGCCCAGGCGCCCCAACAGGCCGGCATTGCGCGCCTGGCGGATCGCCAGGTCCCACTGCGGCACGGTGAAGGCCCGCATCGCAGCAGCGTCGCGCAAAGCCTGCACAAGGGGTGCATCGAGCCAGCTCATTGCACCAGACGTTCGAAGAGAGCGATGGCGTCGGGCAGCCGCGCGTAGCGGAAGTCCAGGCATTCGCAGCGGTCGACCAATGCCCCCACGAGGTCGAACCCGGTGCTGCCGAGCACTTCGTAGTTGAACGCGTGCGTGGCAGTGTGCATGAAGGCGTCGGCCTTGGGCCGGGGCGTGAGCGTGCACGCGGCGTCGGCCGACCAGCGTGGGTAGACGATGAAGGCTGGCTGCGCGCGCTGCGCCACCTGGCGCACGCTGGCCGCAGGCGGTTTGAGGTGCGCCACGGTGCCCTTGTGGGTATCGTGTGCCGGGTCGCCGAACACGGCCTCGGCCGAGAACGCACGCACGATGTCGATCGAGTCGTTCTTGAGGTTGACCGGGCGCGCCAGCCCCACGAGCATGCCGTCGCTGCGGTCGACCAGGGTCAGCTCGTCGGACAGCAGCCGCCAGCCGCTCAAGGCCAGCGCCGCGGTCAGCGTGCTCTTGCCGGCGCCTGGGTCCCCCGGCAGGATGACCGCACGCCCATTGCGCTCGAGCACGGCCGCGTGGATCAGCAGGTAGTGGTGCGCCTGCCCGCCGATGCACCAATTCATGCCCCATTCCAGCAGGGCATAGGCATGGTCTGCCGGCAAAGGATTGAAGGGTTCGTAGCCGTCGAAACGGAAATTGATCTGCGGGCGCCAGACAGCACGCGGCCCGCTGACGCGGTTCACCTCCACCGCGTAGTCGGCAAACGCCGGATCGGCCAGCTCGAAATCGGCATAGAGTCGCCGCAGGCCGCGGAAGACCTCTTCGGTGCGGGAATGGATGCGGAACCGGAACGGCCCGGTCGCCACGACCAGGCCTTCATGCAGCGAGGAACGCAGCACCGCGTCGGACAGCTCGCCGAGCTTCACAGGCGCTCAGCGATGCCCAGACGAAGCATCTCCTCCAGCACTTGGTCGACATCGCCGCGGTCCAGGTCGATGCGCTCGGAAATCTCCTCCGGCGTCGCCTGCGCCGACTGCAACAGTTCGAGTATCTCGCCCACGGGCTGGGCCAGGCGGTGCGTGCTGCCCGAGGCGCCGTGGTACACCACCCATTCCTCACCCCAATGGCGCATGCGCAGCCGTGCATCGGGATGCACCCGCCACGCGCCTTGCACATCGGTTGAAGCATTGGGTTGTGCCACAGCCAGATAGCATAACCGCCTGATCCCATGAATCCATTCGACGTCGTCATCATCGGCGCTGGCGCCGCCGGCCTGTTCTGCGCAGGCATCGCAGGCCAGCGCGGCCTGCGGGTCCTGCTGCTGGACCACAGCGCCAAAGTCGCGGAGAAGATCCGCATCTCCGGCGGTGGCCGGGCCAACTTCACGAACCTGGATGTCGGCCCGCGCAACTTCCTTTCCGACAACCCCAACTTTTGCCGGGGCGCGCTGGCGCGCTTCACGCCCCGGCAATTCATCGCCCTGTTGCAACGCGACGGCATCGGTTTCCACGAGAAGCACCGCGGCCAGCTGTTCTGCGACCGCTCCGCCGAGGACCTGATCGACCTGCTGCTGCGCGAATGCGCGACCGGCCAGGTGACGCGCTGGCAGCCCTGCGCCGTGCACGCGGTCCGCGCCTCCGGCGATGCGTCCGCACGCTACGTGCTGGCGACCGACCGCGGCGAGGTGCAGGCGCATTCCGTGGTGGTCGCGACAGGCGGCCTGTCGATCCCCAAGATAGGCGCCAGCGACTACGGCTACCGCATCGCACGCCAGTTCGGCCTGCGCCTGGTCGAACAGCGGCCGGCGCTGGTGCCACTGACCTTCGACGAGCAGGCGTGGCAGCCTTTTGCACAGCTGGCCGGGTTGTCCCTCCCGGTGGACATTGCGACCGGCGAGAAGAAGGCCCGCACCGGCTTCTCGGAAGACCTGCTGTTCACGCACCGCGGCCTCAGCGGCCCCGCCGTGCTGCAGATCTCCAGCTACTGGAAGCCCGGAACGCCGATCGGCATCGACCTGTCGCCCCAGACAGCACTGCAGCCCACCCTGCAGGAGGCCAAGCTCAGCACGCGCCGCCTGCTCGCGAACGTGCTGGGCGAGCACCTGCCCGCGCGCCTGGCCGCCGCCTGGACCGGCGCGGATGCAGCCTGGCAGCGGCCGGTCAATGAGACGGCCGACAAGGCACTCGCCGCCCTGGCCAGCAGCCTGCATGCCTGGCAGTTGACGCCCACCGGCACCGAGGGCTACCGCAAGGCCGAGGTCACTGCCGGAGGGCTGGACACGCGCGACCTGTCATCCCAGACCATGGAGTCGCGCCAGCCAGGCCTGTATTTCATCGGCGAAGTGGTCGACGTGACCGGCTGGCTCGGGGGCTACAACTTCCAGTGGGCCTGGTCCAGCGCCTACAGTTGCGCACACGCGCTCGCAGCGCCGTGAATCCACGCTATAATGCTTGGCTAACTCCGGCCTACCCTCAGCGGGCCATATGCTTTTGAGTTGAGGAAACCCCGGCCACGGCTCCCGATCTTGCCCCGGCCAATCAGCCAACGAGATACATGACCACCATCCGCGTTAAAGAAAACGAGCCGTTCGACGTGGCACTGCGCCGCTTCAAGCGCACCATCGAAAAACTGGGCCTGCTGACCGATCTGCGTGCCCGCGAGTTCTACGAAAAGCCGACGGCCGAACGCAAGCGCAAGAAGGCTGCTGCCGTGAAGCGCCACTACAAGCGCGTGCGCAGCATGCAGCTGCCCAAGAAGCTGTACTGATCCAGCACCCGACCGGCTCACGGTTGAAGGCCCGCCCTGGTGCATCCAGCGCGGGCTTTTTTCATTCACAGGACTGCACCATGGACAACACCCCGACCCTCAAGGACCGCGTCACCCAGGACATGAAGGACGCCATGCGGGCCAAGGACGCCGAGCGCCTCGCCGCCATCCGCCTGCTGCTGGCCGCGATGAAGCAAAAGGAAGTGGACGAGCGCGTGACGCTGGACGACGTCGCCATCGTGGCCATCGTGGACAAGCTGATCAAGCAGCGCAAGGACTCCATCACCGCCTTCGAGCAGGCCGGCCGCCAGGACCTGGCCGACAAGGAGGCCGCCGAGCAGCGCGTGCTGCAGGCCTACCTGCCCGAGCGCATGGACGCCGAGGCCGTGCTGGCCGCCGTGCGCGCGCTGGTGGCGCGGCTCGAGGCCAAAGGCCCCGGTGACATGGGTCGCGTGATGGCCGCGGCCAAGGCCGAACTGGCCGGCAAGGCCGAGATGGCCCAGGTGTCTGCCGCCGTCAAGCAGGCCCTGGCCGGCTGAACTTGCCAAGGTTTACAGGTCTTTGCACACCCGCAGGCGAACCAAAACGCGCCCTCGCGCGTTCTAAGCTGGAAAGGAGGCCCGCCATGGCCGCAAGGATCTGGAGAATTTTGGCCACGGCCGCCACGCTGGCATGGGCCGCAGCCGTCAGCCTTCCGGCAGGTGCCCAGCAGGAACCGCCGGGCCGCGCAGCCCGGCTCTCGCAACCCGACGGGGGCGTGCAATGGTCCGGTGGCGACGGCAACTGGCAAGCCGCCGACCCCAACTGGCCGTTCACGGCTGGCGACAGCATCCGCGTGGCAGCGGGCAGCCGCGCGGAACTGCATGCCGGCGCCCACGCCCTGCGCCTGCAAGGTCCGGCCGAACTGGGCATCGACGCGCTCGACGACAACGACCTGCGCCTGACGTTGCGCCAGGGCAGCCTCAACCTGCGCGTGCGCGACATGGCGTCCGACGAGCGCATCGAGGTCAACACCCAGAACCTGGCCATGCTGGTGGACCGGCCGGGTGAATTCCGTCTCGACCTGGAACCCGGCAGCACGCGCGTGCTGGCACGCGCCGGCACCGCCACGCTGTTTGGCGAGAACGGCGAATCCGCCACGCTCGCCCCCGCCCAGCAGGCCCGCTACGTGGGCCGCAACCTCAGTGCCATCGCCGTCCAGGGCGCCGGCCCGCGCGACGCGCTGGACCAATGGGCGGCGGACCGCAGCCTGGCAGAGGACCGCTCACCCAGCGCCCAGTACCTGTCGCGCGAAGTGCTGGGCTACCAGGAACTGGACACGCACGGCGAATGGAGCAGCACCGCGGAGTACGGCACCGTCTGGTATCCGCGCACCACGATCGCGAACTGGGAGCCCTACCGCCACGGCCAGTGGCGCTGGGTCGACCCCTGGGGCTGGACCTGGTTCGACGACGCGCGCTGGGGCTTTGCGCCCTTCCACTATGGCCGCTGGGTGCAGATCGGCCCGCGCTGGGCCTGGGTACCCGGGCCACGTGGACCACGGCAGCTCTATGCGCCTGCACTGGTCGGCTTTGCCGGCACGCCGGCACCGCGGCCGCCGAACTTCAACCGCCACCGCACGCCGGGCACGGACTGGTTCCCGCTGGCCCCTGGCCAGCCCTGGCGCCCCGGTTTCGGCGGCGGTCCGCGCGACCCGGGCCGCGGCAACCTGGGCCTGCCGCCACCAGCACCCCTGCGCAACACCCAGCGCGAGCGCCTCCCAGGACCGACCATCGCCACGCCAGCACCCGGCTTCCAAGGCGGGCACGCCGACCAGGAGCGCCGCGACCGCTGGCAGCGCGACCACCAAGAGTGGCAGCAGCAACGGCGCCAGCAGCAGCAGGACCAGAACCGCAACGAGATGCACCAGCGCCATGAGCAGGTCCGCCAGGAGCAGTTGCAACGCCAGGACCAGATGCAACAGCAGCAACGCGCCTTGCAGGAGCAGCAGATGCGCCAGATGCAGCAACTGCGCCAGCAGCAGGACCAGCAACAGCGTCAGCTGCAGGAGCCGCAACGCCAGCAAGAGCGCTTCATGCGTGATCAGCGCGATCAACGTGATCGCTCGGAGCGCCGCGATCAGCGCGACCAGCGCGAGCAGCGCCAGGACCGGCCGCAGCCGCCGCGCGCCGCACCGCCACAGGACCTGCGCCAGCCGTCCGGCGAACGTGGCGGCCGCGTCGGCAACCGCGATTAACTGCCGGCCACCTTCATGCGCTCGACCAGCACCGAGCCCACCGTCTTGGCGCCGTAGTTGTAGGCATCGGCGCCCACGGCCACGATGCCCTGGAACATGTCCTTGAGGTTGCCGGCGATGGTGATTTCCTCGACCGGGAAGGCGATCTCGCCGTTCTCCACCCAGAAGCCGCTGGCGCCGCGCGAGTAGTCGCCCGTCACGTAGTTCACGCCCTGGCCCATGAGCTCGGTCACGAACAGGCCGCGGCCCAGCTTGCGCAGCATCGCCACCAGATCGTCGCCCGGCCGCGTCAGGCGCGAATGCAGCACCAGGTTGTGCGAGCCGCCCGCGTTGCCGGTGGTGCGCATGCCCAGCTTGCGCGCCGAGTAGGTCGACAGGAAATAGCCCTGCACGCGGCCCGCCTCCACCACCTTGCGCGGCGCCACGCGCACGCCCTCCTCGTCGAACGGCGAGCTGCCCTTGCCGCGCGCCACGAACGGGTCTTCCAGCAGGTCGATGTGCTTGGGAAACACCGCCTTGCCCAGCGCGTCGACCAGAAAGCTGCTGCGCCGGTACAGCGCACCGCCGCTGACGGCCTGCACGAAGCCGCCGACCAGCCCGGCCGCCAGCGGCGACTCGAACAGCACCGGGCATTCCACGGTCGGGATCTTGCGGCCCTTGAGCCGCGACAGCGCGCGCTCCGCGGCGTAGCGGCCCACGGCCTCGGGCGAGGCCAGCTCGTCCGCATTGCGCATGGAGCTGTACCAGGCGTCGCGCTGCATCTGCGCGCCGCGGCCGGCGATGGGCGCCACCGACAGCGAATGGCGCGAACTGGCATAGCCGCCGCGAAAGCCCGAGCTGTGGCCCGTGAAGAAATGCGACTGCTGGGCCGAAACGCCCGCCCCCTCGCTGTTGGTGATGCGCTTGTCGGTTGCGAAGGCCGCGGCCTCGCAGCGCAGCGCCAGTGCGGCAGCGCCTTCGGAGTCGATGTTCCAGGGATGGAACAGGTCCAGGTCAGGCTGCTCGGTCGCCATGTCCTGCGCATCGGGCAGGCCGGCCGCCGGGTCTTCCGCCGTGAAGCGCGCGATGTCGAACGCGGCCTGCACGGTCTGGCGGATCGCCGCAGGCGAGAAGTCCGAGGTGCTGGCATTGCCGCGGCGCTTGCCGGCATAGACCGTCACGCCCAGCGACTTGTCGCGGTTGCGCTCCACGTTCTCGAGCTCGCCCTTGCGCACCGAGACCGACAGGCCGCAACCCTCGGAGGCCTCGGCCCCGGCGTCGGTGGCGCCGATCTTCTTGGCATGGGCCAAGGCCTGCTCCACGAGTTCCTGGAAGAACGGGCGGCTGTAGCTGAAGCCGGCCGCGGCTGCTTGGGAAGATGCATTCATGTTGCCGGCTATGATACCGGCCGCACCGGCCTGGCCCGGCCGCCCGGGCATTGTCCAAGCCCCCACCCTTCCCCACTGTTTTCCCGATGTCGCGCAAACCCAAAAAAGGCTACTTCGTGCGGGGCCAGTTCGTCGCCGAAGGCAGCGAACTCGACCTCGAGCTCAAGGCCGAGCTCAAAGGCACGGACGGCGCCAGCCGCACCGACATGAAGCGCGAGAGCGACGCGCTGCAGGAGTTGGGCGAAGAGCTGCTGACCCTGCGCGCCGACCGGCTCGCGCAGCTGGGTCTGCCTGACAAGCTGACCGAAGCCCTGGCCGAACTGCGCCGCATCACCAACTTCGAGGGCCGGCGCCGCCAGGCCCAGTTCGTCGGCAAACTCATGCGCAAGCTCGACGAAGACGCCGTGAACCAGGCCCGTGCGGCACTGACCGAGCAGCGCCGTGGCCCCGCACGCGAGGCGGCCCTGCTGCACCACACCGAGCAATGGCGCACGCTGCTGCTGGAAGGCGACGACGCCCTGGCGCGCTGGATGACGCAGTACCCCACCACCGACGCCCAGCAACTGCGCGCCCTGGTGCGCCAGGCGCGCAAGGACGCGGTGCCCGAGAAGCCGGGCCTAGCGCCACGCCATGGCCGTGCCTACCGCGAGATCTTCCAGCTGCTGCGCGAGCAACTGAACCAGCCGGAAGAAGCGGAGCCGCAAGGAGAAGACGATGGCGCATGAAGCCGCCTGCATCGGCCTGGTCTCCATCAGCGACCGCGCCTCGGCCGGCGTCTACGAGGACAAGGGCCTGCCCGCGCTGCGCGACTGGCTGGGCCGCGCGCTACGCAACCCGCTCGCCTTCGAGGAGCGCCTGATCCCCGACGAGCAGGCCGGCATCAGCGCCACGCTGATCGAGCTCGTCAACGCCGGCTGCTGCCTGGTGCTGACCACGGGCGGCACCGGCCCCGCGCCGCGCGACGTGACGCCCGAGGCCACGCTGGCCGTGGCCGAGAAGGAGTTGCCGGGCTTTGGCGAACAGATGCGCCAGATCGGCCTGCGCTTCGTGCCCACGTCCATCCTGTCGCGCCAAGTCGCCGTGGTGCGCGGGCGCTGCCTGATCGTCAACCTGCCGGGCCAGCCCAAGGCGATCCAGGAAACGCTGGAGGGCCTCAAGGACGCGCAAGGTCAGCAACTGGTGCCCGGCATTTTCGCGGCCGTGCCCTACTGCGTCGACCTGATCGGCGGCCCCTACCTGGAAACGG
The DNA here is from genome assembly GCF_964253035.1 of Pseudorhodoferax sp. LjRoot39. Taxonomy (NCBI): domain Bacteria; kingdom Pseudomonadati; phylum Pseudomonadota; class Betaproteobacteria; order Burkholderiales; family Comamonadaceae; genus Pseudorhodoferax; species Pseudorhodoferax sp. LjRoot39. The sequence continues at coordinate 6,364,417 of NZ_CAXUQL020000001.1, forward strand.
ACGATGCCGTCTGCGCGGCGTTCCGTCCCAAGTCGGCACGGCGCCCGCCGGCCTGACGGTTCATTTGCCGACCAGCTGCGCCAGTTTCTCGGCCTCGAAGCACTCGGCGCGTGCCGCGTCCTGCGGCACGCAATCGCCCTGCTTCTGTTGCCGCGACAACTGCTCGATGGCCTTCCACAGCAGCGCGATCTGGTGGTCCTGCGCGGCCGTGCTGTCGATCAGGCCGCGCATGGCCTGGCTCAGTGGATCGTCCTCGGGCGTGACGCCGTAGGCCGAGAAGCGCGGCGTGGACATCGCCGCATCGCCCGTGGCCTCGCCCTTGGGCATGATGATGCGCGCCGGAATGCCCACCGCCGTGGCGCCGGCCGGCACGGGCTTGATGACCACCGCGTTCGAGCCGATCTTGGCCCCGTCGCCCACGACAAAACCGCCCAGCACCTTGGCGCCGGCGCTGACCACCACGTCGCGGCCCAGCGTGGGGTGGCGCTTGGCCCCCTTGTACAGCGAGGTGCCGCCCAGCGTCACGCCCTGGTAGATGGTGCAGCCGTCGCCGATCTCGGCCGTCTCGCCTACCACCACGCCCATGGCATGGTCGAAGAACACGCGTTCGCCGACCTTGGCACCCGGATGGATCTCGATGCCCGTGAGCCAGCGCGACAACTGCGAGGTGGCCCGGCCCAGCCACTTGAAGCCGTGGTTCCAGAACCAGTGCGCACGCCGGTGCAGGATCAGCGCATGGATGCCCGGATAACAGGTCAGCACTTCCCAGCCACTGCGCGCAGCAGGATCGCGCTCGAGGATGCAACGGATGTCGGTGCGCAGGCGGGCGAAAAGCATCGGGCGAGTCTAGCGATTTGCCCGTTCGGCTGCTTTCAGCATGGCCTTGGCGACACCGCGCAGGATATGGATTTCCTCCTGGCTGGGCTGGGCGCGGTTGAACAACTGGTTCAGCCGCGGCATGAGTTTCTTGGGCGCCTCGGGGTCCAGGTAGTCGAGCGCGACCAGGGCCTCGCGCCAGTGCTCCAGCATGCCATTCAGCTGGCGCGCATCGGCCGGCTGGTGCTCGGCCGTGCTGGACTGCACCGCGTAGCCACCCAGCGCCAGGCGCCATTCGTAGGCCACGACCTGGATCGCAGCGCCCAAGTTCAGCGAACCGAAGGATGGGTTGGTCGGGATGCTCATGGCCACATGGCAGCGGTACACGTCCTCGTTGGCCATGCCGAAGCGCTCGGAGCCGAACAGGAAGGCCACGCCGCCAGGACGCGGCGCATCGGGCGCGAGCAGTGTCTCGAAGTGCGGCCGCGGCGCGCGCGTGGGCGGGCCGAAGTCGCGCGGCGTCATGGCCGTGGCGCACAGATGGTCCATGCCGTCCAGCGCCTCGTCCAGCGTCTCGACGATGCGCGCCTTCTCCAGCACGTCCAATGCGCCGCTTGCGCGCTGGATGGTTTCCTGGCGCCGCAGCACATTGGGCCAGCGCGGCGCGACCAGCACCAGGTCGTCGAAACCCATGACCTTGATGGCGCGTGCGGCGGCGCCCACATTGCCGGCATGGCTGGTGCGGATCAGGACAAAACGGGTGCGCATGGCGTCAATGGCTGGAGCATCGGTAAAATCCCCGATTCTCGCCGGCCTGATCGCAGACCGCCCCGCTTCGCTCCTCTTCACAAACCATGTCGTTCAACCAGCACCCCATGCTCAACGTGGCCGTCAAGGCCGCTCGCGCCGCCGGCGCCATCATCAACCGCGCCGCGCTCGACGTCGAGGCCGTGCGGATCTCGCAGAAGCAGGTGAACGACTTCGTGACGGAGGTCGACCAGGCCAGCGAAGCCATCATCATCCAGACGCTGCTGGAGGCCTATCCTGGTCACGGCATCCTGGCCGAGGAATCGGGCTCCGAGCACGGCGCCAAGGATTCCGAGTTCGTCTGGATCATCGATCCGCTGGACGGCACCACCAACTTCATCCACGGCTTCCCGTTCTACTGCGTCAGCATCGCGCTGGCCGTCAAGGGCCGCATCGAGCAGGCCGTGGTCTACGACCCCACGCGCAACGACCTGTTCACCGCCACGCGCGGCCGCGGCGCCTACCTGAACGACCGCCGCCTGCGCGTCTCGCGCCGCACGCGCCTGGGCGAGTGCCTGGTCTCCACGGGCTTCCCGTTCCGCCCAGGCGACAACTTCAAGGAATACATGGCCATGATGGGCGACGTGATGCAGCGCACCGCCGGCATCCGCCGTCCCGGCGCCGCGGCACTGGACCTGGCCTATGTGGCGGCCGGCTACACCGATGGCTTCTTCGAGAAGGGCCTGTCGCCCTGGGATGCGGCTGCGGGCTCGCTGCTCGTGACCGAGGCCGGCGGCCTGATCGGCAACCTGTCGGGCGAGGCCGACTTCCTGGACCAGAAGGAATGCCTGGCCGCCAACCCCAAGATCTACGGCCTGCTGATCGGCCTGGTCGGCAAGTACAGCAAGTTCGCCAGTGCCGGGGAGAAGGCCGGCGTGCGCCAGAAGCTCACGCTGTCGGACAGCGCGCCAGCCAACGACAAGGCGGGCACAACGGACGGCGAGGCCGCCGACGACAAGGGCGAAGCCTAAGAACGACTGACAAAACGGCTCAAGAGCCCGCAAACAGATGACGCAGCATGCCAAGGATGCTGCTGAAGGGCAGGCGATCCGCGGGCCGCAAGAGATGCCATCCGTCTTGCTTCCTCGGCATCGACACAGACCTTGAACGACGGTGCGGCGTGCTTGTTGACGGGGTGCCTTTTTCCCGCTCAAGCGCCTTGGGCGATTGCCGATACGGCTGCCATTGCCGCGGGAGTTGACGCAAACCGCAAACTGGTCAGCCAATCAGGCGCAACCGGGGGAAATCGGGATCGACCGAAAACCAAAAAGCCTCGTAAATCATCGACTTACGAGGCTTTCAATTGGTGGGCGGTGCAGGCTTCGAACCTGCGACCCCTGCCGTGTGAAGGCAGTGCTCTACCCCTGAGCTAACCGCCCTGAATCTTGTTCAGGAAAGCCTGTGATTATGCCATAGATTTTTCGGCCGTCCGCCAAATTGTTTTTCCACCGGTCGATTTGTCGAGCTGAGCGAGCACGGCTTCGTGCGCGGCGAGCTCCTCCTCGCTCGCGACCAACACCGGCAGCACGATGCTGGACAGGTCGATGCGCGGCGCTTCATTGGTGGTGACGGCCTCGTCGGTGGTCTCGACCTCGATCAACAGCGCATCCTGCCCGCGCGTCATGTTGATGTAGACGTCGGCCAGCAACTCGGCGTCGAGCAAGGCGCCGTGCAGGGTGCGGCCCGAGTTGTCGACCTCCAGGCGGCCGCACAGCGCGTCGAGCGAGTTGCGCTTGCCCGGGAACATCTCCTTGGCCATCACCAGCGAATCGACCACGTTGTCGACGATGCCCGAGATCGGGCCGCGGCCCAGCAACTCGAGCTCCTTGTTCAGGAAGCCCACGTCGAACGGTGCGTTGTGGATGATGATCTCGGCGCCCTGCAGATAGTCCAGCAGTTCGTCGGCGACCTCGGCGAACTTGGGTTTGTCGCGCAGGAACTCGTTGCTGATGCCATGGACCTTGAGCGCGTCCTCGTGGCTGTCGCGCTCGGGGTTCAGGTAGAAATGCTTGTTGTTGCCTGTGAGCTTGCGGTTGAGCAGCTCCACGCAGCCGATCTCGATGATGCGGTCGCCGGTAGCGGCCGACAGGCCCGTGGTTTCGGTGTCGAGGACGATCTGGCGCATCAGTGGTTCTCGCGTGCGTGGTTGATCGTGTACTTCGGAATTTCCACGGTCAAGTCGTCCTTGCCCAGCATGACCTGGCAGGACAGGCGCGACTGCGGCTCCAGGCCCCAGGCCTTGTCGAGCAGGTCTTCTTCCTCTTCCTGCGGCTCCTCTAGCGTGTTGAAGCCCTGGCGCACGATCACGTGGCAGGTGGTGCAGGCGCAGCTCATGTCGCAGGCATGCTCGATGGCGATGCCGTTGTCCAGCAGGGCTTCGCAGACGCTGGTGCCGGGCGCGGCGCGCAGCTCGGCGCCAGCGGGACAGAACTCGGGATGGGGCAGGACCTTGATGACGGGCATGGGGATCAGACGGACTCGATGTTCTTGCCGGACAGGGCGTTGCGGATGCCGGCGTTCATGCGCAGGGCGGCGAAGGCCTCCGTGCCCTTGGCCAGGTTTTCGGTGGCGGCGGTCATGGCTTGGAGCTGGTCGGCTGCACGCGCCTGCTGCGCGCTGGCCACCAGCGCGTCGATCGCGGCGCGTTCCGGTACTGGCAACAGATCGCCATCGGCATCCAGCGCACTGCGCGTGGCCAGCAGCATGCGGTCGAGCTCGACGCGGGCCTCGACCAGCGCACGGGCCTGCATGTCCTGGCCGGCGGTGCTGAAGCTGTCCTGCAGCATGCGCGCGATCTCGTCGTCGCTGAGGCCGTACGAGGGCTTCACGTCCACGCTGGCCTCCACGCCGCTGCCCTGCTCGCGCGCGCTGACGGTCAGGAGGCCGTCGGCATCGACCGTGAAGGTGACGCGGATGCGCGCCGCACCGGCCGCCATCGGCGGGATGCCGCGCAACACGAAGCGCGCCAGGCTGCGGCAGTCGGCCACGAGGTCGCGCTCGCCCTGCACCACGTGCAGCGCCAGCGCGGTCTGGCCGTCCTGGTAGGTCGTGAAGTCCTGCGCCATCGCGGTCGGGATGGTCTGGTTGCGCGGCACGATGCGCTCGACCAGGCCACCCATGGTCTCGATGCCCAGCGACAGCGGGATCACGTCCAGCAGCAGTAGGTCGGCCGCACCGCTGTTGCCGGCGAGCTGGTCGGCCTGGATGGCGGCGCCCAGCGCGACGACCTCGTCGGGATTCAGGTTGGTCAGCGGCGGCTTGCCGAAGAAGGCCTCGACCGCGCGGCGCACCTGCGGCATGCGCGTGGCGCCGCCAACCAGCACCGTGCCCTGCACGTCGGCTGGCGTGAGCCTGGCGTCGCGCAGGGCCTTGCGCACGGCGGCCATGGTGCGGGCCGTCAGCGCGGCCGTGCTGGCTTCGAAGTCGGCGCGAGCCACATCCACGGCGAGTTCGCGCTCGCCGAGCTGCACGCGCAGCGTGGTGCGCTCCTGGTCCGTGAGCTGCTCCTTCGCCGCGCGCGCAGCACGGCGCAGCGCCACCTGCTGCTGCGCGCCGTCGGCCTGCACGCCGCTGGCCTGCTGGGCCCAGTCGGCCAACGCGTGGTCGTAGTCGTCGCCGCCCAGCGCGGAATCGCCACCGGCCGCGATGACCTCGAACACGCCGCGCGACAGGCGCAGGATGGAGATGTCGAAGGTGCCGCCGCCCAGGTCGTAGACGGCGTAAACGCCTTCGGAAGCGTTGTCCAGCCCGTAGGCGATGGCCGCGGCCGTCGGCTCGTTGATCAGGCGCAGCACGTGGATGCCGGCCAGTTGGGCCGCGTCCTTGGTCGCCTGGCGCTGGGCATCGTCGAAGTAGGCCGGCACCGTGATCACGGCGCCGTGCAGGTCATCGGCAAAGCTGTCCTCTGCGCGGAAACGCAGCGTGGCCAGGATCTCGGCACTGACCTCGACCGGCGTCTTGGGACCGGCTGCGGTCTCGATGCGCAGCATGCCGGCGCCTTCGCCGGCCACAAGGCGGTACGGCAAGCCGGCAGCGGCCGCATCGGCCGTGCCGCGGCCCATGAGCCTCTTGACGGACGCAATCGTGTTGGCGGGATCGGATGTCTGCGCTGCCAACGCCTCGTGGCCGATCTGCCGGCCGGAACCACCGGCGGAGGCTGTGAGGTAGCGCACCACGGAGGGCAGGATCACGCGGCCCTGTCCATCGGGCAGACATTCGGCCACGCCGTTGCGCACTGCCGCCACGAGTGAATGCGTGGTGCCCAGGTCGATGCCGACGGCGATGCGGCGCTGGTGGGGATCGGGCGAAAAGCCGGGTTCGGAAATCTGTAGAAGCGCCATGGTTTCATTGTCCCCCGGAAGCAGCGCCCCCTTCGGTCGCACTGGCATCGCGCTTGTCGTCCACGCTGGCCTGCAGGCGCTCGACGAACATCAGTGCGCGCACCTCGGCCGCGGCTGCGGCGTAGTCGCCCGCCTCGTCCAGCAGTTGCGCGCAGCGCGCCAGGCCATGGGCGTGCGTGGCGGCGAGCTCACGGTCGAGCGCATCGAAATCCTGCGGGCCGCGCGCCTCGTCCAACTGCTCATGCCACTCCATCTGCTGCATGAGAAAGGCCGGCGGCATCTTGGTGTTGCCGTGCACGTCGACCGGCGCGCCATTCAACTCGCACAGGTAGGCCGCACGCCGCAGCGGATCGCGCAGGCGCTGCCAGGCCTCGTTGATGCGCACCGACCATTGCATGGCCACGCGCTGCGCCGCCCCGCCCTGGCTGCTGAAGCGGTCGGGATGGGCTTCGCGCTGCAAGGCCTTCCAGCGTTGCTGCAAGGCATCGAGGTCCTGCGCGAAGCGGGCCGGCACGTCGAACAGTTCGAAATCGGTGGACTGCAGGTTCATGGTCACAGTACGCGCAGGCGGCGCACCCAAGAAAAAACCGCCATCACGCAGTGCGCCATGGCGGTTGACGTCAGGAAAGGCGGATCAGACGCGGAAGCTCTCGCCGCAACCGCACTTGTCGCGCTCGTTCGGGTTTTCGAAGCGAAAGCCCTCGTTCAGCCCTTCACGCACGAAGTCGAGCTTGGTGCCGTCCAGGTAGGCCAGGCTCTTGGGATCGACCAGCACCTTGATGCCGTGCTCTTCGAACACCACGTCTTCGGGCGCGGCTTCGTCCACGTATTCGAGCTTGTAGGCAAGGCCCGAGCAGCCCGTGGTCTTGACGCCCAGGCGCACACCGACCCCTTTGCCGCGCTTGCTCAGGTAGCGGTTGACATGGCGGGCCGCCGCCTCGGTCAAGGTCACGGCCATGGTCAGTGCGTGCGCTTCTTGCGGTAGTCGTCCACTGCCGCCTTGATCGCGTCTTCGGCCAGGATGGAGCAGTGGATCTTGACCGGCGGCAGTGCGAGCTCTTCGGCGATCTGGCTGTTCTTGAGCGAAGCGGCTTCGTCCAGCGTCTTGCCCTTGACCCACTCGGTCACAAGCGAAGACGAGGCAATGGCCGAGCCACAGCCATAGGTCTTGAAGCGCGCATCCTCGATCACGCCGGTCTGCGGGTTGACCTTGATCTGCAGCTTCATCACGTCGCCGCAGGCCGGTGCGCCGACCATGCCGGTGCCGATGGAATCGTCGCCCTTGTCGAAGGAGCCGACGTTGCGCGGGTTCTCGTAGTGGTCTACAACCTTGTCGGAATAAGCCATGGTTCTCTCACTCAGTGTGTTGTGCGCTCAGTGCGCGGTGTTCAGTGCGCAGTCCATTGGATGGACGAAATGTCGACACCGTCCTGGTACATCTCCCAGAGCGGGCTCAGTTCGCGCAGCTTGTCCACGTTCTGGCGGATGGTCTGCACCGCATAGTCGATGTCGGCCTCGGTGGTCCAGCGGCCGATGGTCATGCGCAGGCTGCTGTGCGCCAGCTCATCGCTGCGGCCCAGCGCGCGCAGCACGTAGCTGGGCTCCAGGCTGGCCGAGGTGCAGGCCGAGCCGCTGGACACGGCCAAGCCCTTGATGCCCATGATCAGCGACTCGCCTTCGACGAAGTTGAAGCTCATGTTCAGGTTGTGCGGCACGCGCTGGGTGGCATGGCCGTTGATGAACACCTGCTCGATGTCCTGCAAGCCCTTGAGCATGCGGTCGTGCAGCGCCTGGATGCGCTGGTTCTCGGTCGCCATTTCTTCCCTGGCGATGCGGTAGGCCTCGCCCATGCCGACGATCTGGTGCGTGGGCAGCGTACCCGAGCGCATGCCACGCTCATGACCGCCACCGTGCATCTGCGCCTCGATGCGGATGCGGGGCTTGCGGCGCACGTACAGCGCACCGATGCCCTTGGGGCCGTAGGTCTTGTGCGAGGTCAGGCTCATGAGGTCGACCTTGAGCGTGGCCAGGTCGATCGCGACACGGCCGGTGGCCTGTGCCGCATCGACGTGGAAGACCACGCCCTTGGCGCGGCAAATCTCGCCGATGGCCGCAATGTCCTGTACCACGCCGATCTCGTTGTTCACGAACATCACGCTGGCCAGAATGGTGTCGGGGCGAATCGCCGCCTCGAACGCTGCCAGGTCCAGCAGCCCGTCGGGCTGCACGTCCATGTAGGTCACTTCGAAGCCCTGGCGCTCCAGTTCGCGGCAGGTGTCCAGCACGGCCTTGTGCTCGGTCTTGACCGTGATGATGTGCTTGCCCTTGCCCTTGTAGAACTGGGCAGCGCCCTTGATGGCCAGGTTGTCGGACTCCGTGGCACCCGACGTCCAGATGATCTCGCGCGGGTCGGCGCCGATCAGCGCGGCCACCTGCTCGCGCGCCTTCTCGACGGCGGCCTCGGCTTCCCAGCCCCAGGCGTGGCTGCGCGATGCGGGATTGCCGAAATGCTCCCGCAGCCACGGAATCATGGCGTCCACCACCCGCTCGTCGCAGGGGTTGGTGGCGCTGTAGTCCATGTAGATCGGGAAATGGGGCGTGCTTGACATTGGCTAGCTTTCAGTCGCGGCTGGCTGGAGGTGGCGGGCGCAGAGACTCGAGATGGTTCAGGATTTGGCGAAGACGTTGCCCAGCGCGAACACTGAATTGGGCGCGTTCACGCGGATCGGCTTGACCACTGGCTGCGGCGAAATCGCGCGCTTGAGCATGGGCTTGCTCTCGACCTGCACGCCCTTGGCGATCTGGTCGTCAACGAGTTTTTGCAGCGTCACGGAATCGAGGAACTCGACCATGCGCTGGTTCAGCGCGGCCCACAGCTCGTGCGTCATGCAACGGCCCGCCTCGCCCAGGCAGTTTTCCTTGCCGCCGCAATGGGTGGCATCGATGGGCTCGTCGACCGAGACGATGATGTCGGCCACCGTGATGTCGGTCGCCTTGCGGCCCAGCGTATACCCGCCGCCCGGGCCGCGCGTGGATTCCACGAGATCGTGCCGGCGCAGCTTGCCGAACAGTTGCTCCAGGTACGACAGGGAAATTTGCTGGCGCTGGCTGATGGCCGCCAGCGTGACCGGACCGTTGTTCTGGCGCAATGCCAGATCGATCATGGCCGTGACCGCAAAACGGCCCTTGGTTGTCAGTCGCATCGCAAGCTCCTTCTCAATTGCTTGACCTACCGTTGAAGCCGGAACGGGGTCTCACCCAGCCCGACGCGCTTTGCACCAGCTCTTCACTCGTTGACGATGTGGAAGCGGTTTGGAGCCCTCAGCGATGGACTTCTTCGATGCGCTTTTTGTTCCCGATCAATTAACTCAAGTATAGCAGAATTCCCTATTGAATCTGTCGGATTAAGGGGTCAGACGCCCTGGACGTGGTCATCGCCCGCGGCCCCGAAGGCCTGGGCCTTGAGTTGTGCCAGTTGGTCGCGCACGCGGGCGGCCTTCTCGAACTCCAGGTTTCGGGCGTGTTCCAGCATCTGCTTTTCCAGCCGCTTGATCTCGCGCGCCACGTCCTTCTCGCTCATGTCCTCGACCTTGGCGCGCTGCAGCGCGGCCTGCTCGATGCGTTCGGCCTCCTTGCCGCTCTTTTCGCTGTAGACGCCGTCGATCAGGTCGCGCACCTTCTTGACGATGGCGCGCGGCGTGATGCCCTGGGCCGTGTTGTGCGCCGTCTGCTTGGCGCGCCGGCGTTCGGTCTCATCGATGGCACGGCGCATGGAATCGGTGATGCGGTCCGCGTAGAGGATGGCCCGGCCTTGCAGGTTGCGCGCGGCGCGGCCGATGGTCTGGATCAGCGAGCGCTCCGAACGCAGAAAGCCCTCTTTGTCGGCATCGAGAATGGCGACCAGCGAGACCTCGGGAATGTCCAGCCCCTCGCGCAGCAGGTTGATGCCGACCAGCACGTCGAAGCTGCCCAGGCGCAGGTCGCGCAGGATCTCCACGCGCTCCACTGTGTCGATGTCCGAGTGCAGGTAGCGCACCTTGACGCCGTTGTCGGCCAGGTAGTCGGTCAGCTGCTCGGCCATGCGCTTGGTCAGTGTGGTGATCAACACGCGCTCGTTGCGCTCCACGCGCAGGCGGATTTCCTGCAGCACATCGTCGACCTGTGTCGCGGCCGGGCGTACCTCGACCTCAGGGTCGACCAGGCCGGTTGGCCGCACCACCTGCTCCACCACCTGGCCGGCATGGGTCTTCTCGTAGTCGGCCGGCGTGGCCGAGACAAAGATCGCCTGGCGCATGCGCCGCTCGAACTCCTCGAACTTGAGCGGCCGGTTGTCCAGAGCGCTCGGCAGGCGAAAGCCGTACTCCACCAGCGTGGTCTTGCGCGAGCGGTCGCCGTTGTACATGGCGCCCAGCTGGCCGATCAACACATGGCTTTCGTCCAGGAACATCACCGCGTCCTTGGGCAGGTAGTCGGTCAGCGTGGACGGTGGATCGCCCGGCGCCGCGCCCGACAGGTGCCGCGTGTAGTTCTCGATGCCCTTGCAGTGGCCGACCTCGCTGAGCATCTCCAAGTCGAAGCGCGTGCGCTGCTCCAGGCGCTGAGCCTCGACCAGCTTGCCGGCCGCCACCAGCTCCTTGAGCCGTTCGCTCAATTCGAGCTTGATCGTCTCCACGGCCGTGAGCACCTTGTCGCGCGGCGTCACGTAGTGGCTGCTCGGGTACACCGTGAAGCGTGGGATCTTCTGCTTGATGCGGCCGGTCAGCGGATCGAACAGTTGCAGCGTCTCGATCTCGTCGTCGAACAGCTCGATACGGATGGCCAGTTCGGAGTGCTCGGCCGGGAACACGTCGATGGTGTCGCCGCGCACGCGGAACTTGCCGCGCTGGAAGTCCTGGTCGTTGCGCTGGTACTGCATGCGGATCAGCTGCGCGATCACGTCGCGCTGGCCCATCTTGTCGCCCGCGCGCAGCGTCATGATCATGCGGTGGTAGCTCTCGGGTTCGCCGATGCCGTAGATGGCCGACACCGTGGCCACGATCAGCACGTCGCGCCGCTCCAGGATGCTCTTGGTGCACGACAGCCGCATCTGCTCGATGTGCTCGTTGATCGCCGAGTCCTTCTCGATGAACAGGTCGCGCTGCGGCACATAGGCCTCGGGCTGGTAGTAGTCGTAGTAGCTGACGAAGTACTCCACGGCGTTCTTCGGGAAGAACTCGCGGAACTCGCTGTACAGCTGCGCGGCCAACGTCTTGTTGGGCGCGAACACGATGGCCGGCCGGCCCAGCCGCGCCACCACGTTGGCCATGGTGTAGGTCTTGCCCGAACCCGTCACGCCCAGCAGGGTCTGGAACACCTCGCCGTCGCGCACGCCTTCGACCAATTGGTCGATCGCCTCGGGCTGGTCGCCGGCCGGGGGATAGGGTTGGAACAGCTCGAACGGCGAACCAGGGAAATGGACGAACTCGCCCTTCTTCTCTTCAGCAGGTGGTTCTAGAACTTCTGACATCAGGGAATCCGATCGTGACAGGAATGCTTAAAATTGGTGCACGGCCGTCGCCGGCTTCCTCGCACAGCTCAAGCGAGGGGCAACCCGATAGGCTAGCGCAGCACGGCCCTCCCCGCTAGCGACAACCCTCTGCAGGAACTTCAATGTCTTTGTTCTCCGCCGTCGAGATGGCACCGCGCGACCCGATCCTGGGTCTGAACGAGCAGTTTGCCGCCGACACCAACCCCAACAAGGTCAACCTGGGCGTCGGTGTCTACTACGACGACAACGGCAAGCTGCCGCTGCTGGCCTGCGTGCAGAAAGCCGAACAGGCCATGATGCAGGCGCCCAAGGCACGCGGTTACCTGCCAATCGACGGCATCGCCGCCTATGACAGCGCAGTCAAGAACCTGGTATTTGGGGCCGACAGCGAGCCTGTCAAGAGCGGCCGCGTCGCCACCGTGCAGGGCCTGGGCGGCACCGGTGGCCTGAAGATCGGTGCCGATTTCCTGAAGCGCCTCAATCCCAATGCCAAAGTGCTGATCAGCGACCCGAGCTGGGAGAACCACCGCGCGCTGTTCACGCAGGCCGGCTTCGAGGTGCAGAGCCACCGCTACTACGACGCTGCCAAGCGCGGTGTCGATTTCGACGGCATGCTGGCCGACCTGAAGGCCGCCGCGCCCGGCACCGTGGTCGTGTTGCACGCCTGCTGCCACAACCCGACCGGCTACGACCTCACGTCCGCCCAGTGGGACCAGGTCATCGCCACGGTCAAGGCCGGCCAGCTCGTGCCCTTCCTGGACATGGCCTACCAAGGCTTCGGCGAAGGCATTGCCGAAGACGGTGTGGCGGTGGCCAAGGCCCTGGCCGCCGGCCTGTCGTTCTTCGTCTCGACCTCGTTCAGCAAGAGCTTCAGCCTGTACGGCGAGCGCGTCGGCGCGCTGTCGGTGCTGTGCCAGGACAAGGCCGAGGCCGACCGCGTGTTGAGCCAGCTCAAGATCATGATCCGCACCAACTACAGCAACCCGCCCACGCACGGCGGCAGCGTGGTGGCTGCGGTGCTGAACACGCCCGAGCTGCGCGCCCTGTGGGAAGAGGAACTGGCCGGCATGCGCGTGCGCATCAAGGAAATGCGCGTGGCCCTGGTCGAGAAGCTCAAGGCCGCCGGCGTCAAGCAGGACATGGGCTTCATCACGACCCAGGTCGGCATGTTCAGCTACTCCGGCCTGTCCAAGGACCAGATGGTGCGCCTGCGCAACGAGTTCGGCGTCTACGGTACAGACACAGGCCGCATGTGCGTGGCCGCGCTGAACAGCAAGAACATCGACTACGTCTGCGCCAGCATCGCCAAGGTCGTCTGACCCACCACCAATGCCCTTGAAGACGCCGCGCACCGCGCGGCGTTTTTCATTGGGGCAGCTTCAGCCAAAGAACCAGTAGCAGACGCCGATCGAGGCCAGGATGCCCGCCACATCGGCCAACACGGCGCAGGCCACCGCATGGCGGGCGCGCTGGATGCCGACGGCGCCGAAGTACACGGCCAGCACGTAGAACGTGGTCTCGGTGCTGCCCTGCACCGTGGCGGCCAGCAGCGCGGCGAAGCTGTCCACGCCCTGGCTCTGCATGGTCTCCAGCAGCAACGCACGCGCGGCGCTGCCCGAGAAGGGCTTGACCAGCGCGGTCGGCATGGCATCGACGAAGCGCGTGTCCCAGCCCGCCAGCGCCACCAGACCGCGCAAGCCGCCCAGCGCCAGGTCGAGCGCGCCCGAGGCGCGCAGCACGCCCACCGCGCACAGCATCGCGACCAGGTAGGGCAGCAGGTTCTTCGCCACGTCGAAGCCTTCCTTGGCGCCATCGACGAAGGCCTCGTAGACCGGCACGCGGCGCAGCGCGCCCGCCAGCAGGAACAGCAGCACGATGGCGAACATCGTCAGGTTGCCCAGCAGGGAGGACAGCGCCGCCAATGCCGCGGCCGACAGGCCCGCCAGCAGCGCCATGAAACCGCCCATCAGCAAGGCGCCAGGCACCAGGTAGGCCAGCACCACTGGGTCCCACAACCGCAGACGCTGCACGGCGGCCACGGCCAGCAGCGCGACCAGCGTGCCGGCCGCGTTGGCCAGCAGGATGGGCAGGAACACCAGCGTCGGGTCGGCCGCCCCCTGCTGGGCGCGGTACATGAAGATGCTGACCGGCAACAGCGTCAGCGCCGACGCGTTCAGGACGAGGAACAGGATCTGGGCGTTGCTGGCCACCGTGGCGCTCGGGTTGAGTTCCTGCAACGAGCGCATGGCCTTGAGTCCGATCGGTGTGGCCGCATTGTCCAGGCCCAGCGCGTTGGCGGCGAAGTTCAGCGTGATCAGGCCCAGCGACGGATGGCCGGGCGGCACCTGCGGCATCAGCCTGCACAGCAGCGGCGACAGCAGCCGCGCCAGCCAGTTGACCAGCCCCGCCTGTTCGGCGACGCGCAGGAAGCCGAGCCACAGCGTCAGCGTGCCGAACAGCAGCACCATGACCTCCACCGCCAGCTTGGCCATGGCGAACAGCGCCTGCACCATCGCGGCGAAGACCTCTGCCTCCCCTCCCGCCAACCAGCGCCAACCGGCGCTGGCGGCCGCGGTCAGAAAGAAACCCAGCCACAACCCATTCAGCATGGCGGGCAGTGTAGTGGCGCGCAGTCACCGCTTTCGGCGCACCGATGGCGTGCATAAATGGAATGCAACAGCGTGCGCAAATGGCGCATTGCGCACTGCATTGGTGTTTCCCGTCATGCACGGCAGCTTGACAACTGCTATATTGCTGCAGTGCAGCAAGACTTTGCTGTACATCCCCCTCCTCTCTTCCCTTCCCGCGATGCTGTACCAGATCTACGAAGCCCAGCGCTCCCTCATGGAGCCATTTGCCGAATTTGCAAATGCCGCCTCCAAGCTGTTCGGCAACCCGGCGTCGCCGCTGGGCCAGAACCCCTTCGCCCAGCGCGTGGCCGCGGGCTACGACCTGCTGTACCGCCTGGGCAAAGACTACGAAAAGCCGGTGTTCGGCCTGCAGACGGTGACCGTGGGCGGGGTCAATGTCGCCATCCACGAACGCGTGGAGGTCAACAAGCCTTTTTGCGAACTGCGCCGCTTCAAGCGCTTCACCGACGACGGCGGCACCCTGGCCACCCTCAAGGGCCAGCCCGCGGTTCTGATCGTCGCCCCGCTGTCGGGCCACTACGCCACCTTGCTGCGCGACACCGTCAAGTCCATGCTGGGCGGCCACAAGGTCTACATCACCGACTGGAAGAACGCCCGTACCGTGCCGCTGTCCGAGGGCGAGTTTCATCTGGACGACTACGTCAACTACGTGCAGGAATTCATCCGCCACCTGCAGTCCGTCTACGGCGACTGCCATGTGATGAGCGTTTGCCAGCCCACCGTGCCGGTGCTGGCTGCCGTCTCGCTGATGGCGTCGCGCGGCGAGCGGCTGCCGCTGTCCATGACCATGATGGGCGGCCCCATCGACGCGCGCAAGTCGCCGACGGCCGTGAACAACCTGGCCATGAACAAGAGCTTCGAGTGGTTCGAGAACAACGTGATCTACCGCGTGCCGCAGACCTTCCCGGGCGCGGGCCGGCGCGTCTACCCCGGCTTCCTGCAACATGCAGGCTTCGTGGCCATGAACCCCGACCACCACGCCAAGAGCCACTACGACTATTTCGAGCATCTGCTGCAGGGCGATGACGTCGGCGCCGAAAGCCACCGCAAGTTTTACGACGAGTACAACGCGGTGCTGGACATGGACGCCGACTACTACCTGGAAACCATCGCCACGGTGTTCCAGGACTTCAAGCTCGTCAACGGCACCTGGCATGTCCGCAACGCCAAGGGCTTGTCCGAACTGGTTCAGCCGCAGGACATCCAGGGCTGCGCACTGCTGACCGTCGAAGGCGAGCTCGACGACATCTCCGGCTCGGGCCAGACCGCCGCAGCGCACGGGTTGTGCAGCGGCATCGCCGCAGACCAGCGCGAGCATTTCGAGGTCAAGGGCGCAGGCCACTACGGCATCTTCAGCGGCCGGCGCTGGCGCGAGAGCGTCTACCCCAAGGTGCGTGACTTCATCCTCGCACACAGCCAGGGCGCCAAGTCCAGTACGCCGCGTGGCGGCACCGTGGCACGCACTGCCGCTGTGCGCGTTGCGGCCAAGAAGACGAGCGCCGCCTGACGACGTCCACCCTGGCCCAGCGCGTGCTGGCCGAGCTGCCGCAGACGCAGTGCACGCGCTGCGGCTACCCCGATTGCGCGGCCTACGCGCAGGCCATCGCCGACGAACAAGCGCCGATCAATCGCTGCCCGCCAGGCGGCGCCGAGGGCGTGGAGCGCCTGGCCCGGCTGACCGGCCTGGCCGCCCTGCCCCTTGATCCGGCCTACGGAACCGAGGGGCCGCGCCAGATGGCCTTCATCGACGAGGACTGGTGCATCGGTTGCACGCTGTGTCTCAAAGCCTGCCCTGTCGACGCGATCATCGGCGCCAGCAAGGCCATGCACACGGTGCTGGAAGCGCATTGCACGGGCTGTGAACTCTGCATCCCGGTCTGCCCGGTCGACTGCATTCACCTCGAACCCATCAGCGGCAACCTGACCGGCTGGGCCGCTTGGTCGCAGAGCCAAGCGATGGCAGCGCGCAAGCGGTATGCGCTGCACGCGGCGCGGCCACCTGCCGATGCGCTCTCACCTGTGCCGCCCCCTGAAGAAGTGCCGGCCGCTGCCCAGGCCGATCCCCGGCGCGCCATCGTCGAGGCCGCCCTGGCGCGCGCCCGGGCCCGCCGCACGCAAAGCTGAGCCTCAGGCGCGTTCATGGCACCCCAAAAGACAAACGGGTCACGCAATTGCTTGCGTAACCCGTTGCGGTTGTGGCGGAGTGGACGGGACTCGAACCCGCGACCCCCGGCGTGACAGGCCGGTATTCTAACCAACTGAACTACCACTCCTGGTAGGTAGCTTCGGTGCCTTGCGGCGACCCAAGCGCTACGAACTTGGCGACCCTACGGGGATTCGAACCCCGGTACTCACCGTGAAAGGGTGATGTCCTAGGCCTCTAGACGATAGGGTCAAGGACCAATCGACGATGGTTCACGTGGTGGAGGTAAGCGGGATCGAACCGCTGACCTCTTGCATGCCATGCAAGCGCTCTCCCAGCTGAGCTATACCCCCCCGGGTGAACCATCAGTCTTCAAAATAAAACGGGCCTCAACATCTCTGCTGCAAGCCCGTTCATCTCCCGAAGGAAATTTGGCGGAGTGGACGGGACTCGAACCCGCGACCCCCGGCGTGACAGGCCGGTATTCTAACCAACTGAACTACCACTCCTGGTAGGTGGCTTCGGCGCCTTGCGGCAACCCAAGCACTGCAAAAACCTGGCGACCCTACGGGGATTCGAACCCCGGTACTCACCGTGAAAGGGTGATGTCCTAGGCCTCTAGACGATAGGGTCAAAACCTTTGGACTGAATCCGTTCGACAGCGATGACAACTTACTTGGTGGAGGTAAGCGGGATCGAACCGCTGACCTCTTGCATGCCATGCAAGCGCTCTCCCAGCTGAGCTATACCCCCTTGGGTAGTTGTCAATGTTTGACGTTTTGCAAGCTTTTAACTCGCATACTCGTCATCTATCGAGCCTCAAATTATAGAACGCTTTTTAGGCCGCTCGCAACCGCTCGATCACATTTTTTTTCGTGGACAAGGCGAGCACGGCATCAAGCGACGGTGTCTGCGCCGTGCCCATGACCAGCACACGCACGGGCATGGCCAATTGCGGCATCTTGAGGCCGTGCGCCCCCAGCACTTCCTTGAGCGCGGCGGCGATGGCCGGCTTGTCCCACGCCGTGGTTTCCAGCTTGTCGGCCAGCGCAGCGATCGCCGGACGCACGGTGTCGGTCACATGCTGCGCCAGTTCCTCCGGCTTGGGCTGCACGCCGCGGTAGAAGGCCGCGGCCCAGTCGGCCAGCGCCACCGTGGTGTCGCAACGGTCCTTGAACAGGCCGCAGATGGCAGGCAGGCGTTCGTCGGCGGCGATTCCCTGCTTCTGAAGCTGTTCGGCCACCAGGGGCGCGAGCACCTCGTCGGCCGCGGCCTTCAGGTGCTGGGCATTCACCCAGCGAAGCTTGGCCTCGTCGAACTGCGCGGCACTGCGGCCCAGGTGGTCCAGGTCGAACCACTCCAGGAACTGCGCACGGCTGAAGATCTCGTCGTCGCCGTGGCTCCAGCCCAGGCGCGCGAGGTAGTTGACCATGGCGTCGGGCAGGTAGCCCTCGTCGCGGTACTGCGTGACGGGCTTGGCGCCGTAACGCTTGGACATCTTCTCGACGCGCTTCTCGCCCTGCTCGTCCACCACCTCGTTCAGCACGGTGGGCAGGTGGGCGTAGACCGGCGGCTCCTTGCCGAGCGCGCGGAAGATGTTGATCTGGCGCGGCGTGTTGTTGACATGGTCGTCGCCACGGATCACGTGCGTGATCGCCATGTCGATGTCGTCGACGACCACGCAGAAGTTGTAGGTCGGCGTGCCGTCGGGCCGCGCGATCACGAGGTCGTCGAGTTCGTCGTTGCGGATCTCGATGCGGCCCTTGACCTTGTCCTCCCAGACCACCGAACCGCCCTGCGGGTTCTTGAAGCGCAGCACGGGCTGCACCCCTTCGGGGACGGCCGGCAACACCTTGCCCGGTTCGGGCCGCCAGGTGCCGTCGTACCGCGGCTTTTCCTTGTTGGCCATCTGGCGCTCACGCAAAGCGTCGAGTTCGGCCACGCCCATGTAGCAGGGGTACACCAGATCCTGCGCCTGCATCTGGGCCAGCACTTCCTTGTAGCGGGCGATGCGCTGCATCTGGTAGAACGGCCCTTCGTCGTGGTCCAGGCCCAGCCAGCGCATGCTTTCGATGATCACGTCGACGGCGGCCTGCGAGGAGCGCTCCAGGTCGGTGTCTTCGATGCGCAGCACGAAGACGCCGCCGCTGGCGCGCGCGAACGCCCAGGGGTACAGCGCCGAGCGGATGTTGCCCAGGTGGATGAAGCCAGTCGGTGACGGCGCGAAACGGGTACGGACGGGAGTGGTCGGCATGTCGGGCATGGAAATCAGGCGGCTTCGGCGTTCGGCAGGGCCAGGCGCGAGCTGTCGGCATCGTCCTCGCTGCCGCCCACGCGGCGCTCGTTGAGGCGGGCGATGTCGCCATCGGAGATGTCGCCGGTCACGTAGACACCGTCGAAGCACGAGGCATCGAAGCCGGCGATGGCCGGGTTCAGCGAGCCCACGGCCTTCTTCATGCCGTCCACGTCCTGGTAGATCAGCGCATCGCAGCCGATGATGGCGCGGATCTCCTCAACCGTGCGGCCGTGCGCGACCAGCTCGTCCTTGGTCGGCATGTCGATGCCGTAGACGTTGGGGTAGCGCACCGGCGGTGCGGCACTGGCCAGGTAGACCTTGCGGGCGCCGGCATCACGCGCCATCTGCACGATCTCACGGCTGGTGGTGCCACGCACGATGGAGTCGTCGACCAGCAGCACGTTGCGGTCCTTGAACTCGCTGGCGATCGCGTTGAGCTTCTGGCGCACGGACTTCTTGCGCACGCCCTGCCCCGGCATGATGAAGGTACGGCCCACGTAACGGTTCTTGACGAAGCCCTCGCGGTACGGGATGCCCAGCAGTTGCGCCAGCTGCATCGCGCTCGGACGGCTGGATTCCGGGATGGGGATCACCACGTCGACACCGCTCGGCGGCAGCGTCGACACCAGGCGCTTGGCCAGCGCTTCGCCGAGGTTCAGCCGGGCCTGGTAGACCGAGATGCCGTCCATGACCGAATCGGGCCGCGCGAGGTAGACGTATTCGAAGATGCAGGGGTTCAGCCGCGGCGACTCCGCGCACTGCTCGGCGTGCACCTTGCCCTGCAGGTCGATGAACACGGCCTCGCCTGGCTCCACGTTGCGCTCGAAATCGTGTCCCGTGCCCTCCAGCGTGACCGACTCGCTGGCCACCATGACGGTGTCGCCACTCCGGCCCATCACGAGCGGGCGGATGCCATAGGGATCGCGGAAAGCCAGCAAGCCGTAGCCCGCGATCAGTGCGACCACCGCATAAGAACCGCGCACGCGCTTGTGCACGGCCCGCACGGCGGCGAACACCTCGGAGGCGTTGAGTGGCACGCCGCGCGTCGAGCGCTCCAATTCGTGCGCCAGCACGTTGAGCAGCACCTCGGAATCGCTCTCGGTGTTGGTGTGGCGGTGGTCGGTGCTGAACAGCTCGGCCTTGAGCGCGTGGGCATTCGTGAGGTTGCCGTTGTGCACCAGCACGATGCCAAAGGGCGCGTTCACGTAGAAGGGCTGGGCCTCTTCCTCGCTATAGGCATTGCCGGCCGTGGGATAGCGCGCCTGGCCCAGCCCGCAGTTGCCCGGCAGCGCGCGCATGTTGCGCGTGCGGAACACGTCACGCACCATGCCCTTGGCCTTGTGCATGAAGAACTTGCGCTCCTGCTGCGTCACGATACCGGCCGCATCCTGGCCGCGGTGCTGCAGCAGCAGCAGCGCGTCATAGATCAGCTGGTTGACAGGGGCATTGCTGACGACGCCGACGATTCCGCACATGGTTGATCCCGCAGGTAGATGGGTGCGGCCAGGCTCAGGCCGCGAAACTCAGGGTAGATACTCGGCAAGCCCGCTCGGCAGCGCTTGCTTGAACGCATGCAGCACCGACACCGTGATGCCCGCCCCATGGGACTGGCGCCACCAGGGCTCGCGCTGCAGCGGTGTATTGGAGATGATGACGCCGGCCGCCAGAATCAAGATGGCGCCGCGCAACAGGCCGAACACCATGCCCAGCACGCGGTCCACCGGCCGCAGGCCCACGGCCTGCACCAGCCGCTTGAACAAGGCCGCCAGCAGCCCGCAGGCGAACGCGCCCAGCACAAACACCAGCGCAAAGGCGGCCACGTAGCGCACCGTCTCGGCCGCCCCGCCCATGGGCAGGTGCGGCGCCACGTCGGGCGCCAGCCATTGCGCCAGCACGAATGCCGCGATCCAACCCAGCACCGACAGCACCTCGAACACCAGCCCGCGCCAAGCCCCCAGCAGCAGCGAGCAGACCAGCACGGCCAACAGGATCCAGTCGAGGACGGGCATGCACGGATGTCAGAGCGTGAGCACGGAAGCCGGCAGACTCAGCGCCTTGATGCGCTCGGCCACCTTGTCGGCCTCGGCGCGCACGCCGTAGGGGCCGACGCG
The DNA here is from genome assembly GCF_964253035.1 of Pseudorhodoferax sp. LjRoot39. Taxonomy (NCBI): domain Bacteria; kingdom Pseudomonadati; phylum Pseudomonadota; class Betaproteobacteria; order Burkholderiales; family Comamonadaceae; genus Pseudorhodoferax; species Pseudorhodoferax sp. LjRoot39. The sequence goes on from NZ_CAXUQL020000001.1 coordinate 6,385,108, forward strand.
CACGCGGATGCGGGCACCTTCCTTGGTCTGCACTTCCTGGGTGTACGTCTTGAGGCCGGCGCGCTCCAGGCGCTGGCGCGCCTCGCGCGCCTTGTCGGCGTCGGCAAACGCGCCGACCTGCACCACGAAGCGGCCGGACTGCTCGGCCGCACTGGCGGGGGCCGCAGCAGGCGTCGCGGCAGAGGCCGCAGTCTTGCCGTCCAGCAACGCACGCGCACGGGCACCGCTGTCGGTGGCCGACACAGGCGCGGGACTGGGCGCCGACGCCTTGGCCTCCGCCTTGGGTTCGTGGCGGGGTTCGCTCTTCGGCTCGCCCCTGGGTTCGGCTTTCGGTTCGGCCTTGGCCTCGCTGCGGGCTGGCGGTGGCGCAGCAGGAGGCAGCACCTCTTCCTTGGCGTTCAGGCTGGCATCGGCTGCCACGCTGCTCGGGGCGTGCGCAGCTTCGGGCGCGGCCTGGGCCAGCTTGCCACCGGCGCTGGCGCCCGGCGGCTGGGCCTTGTCGCGGTCAGGAATGTCGAAAGGAATGTCGACCTGGATCGGCCGCGGCTGCGAGTCGAACAGCAGAGGAAACCCCAGCACGCCGACCAACACCAGCACGGTGGCGCCGATCAGCCGATGGCGCGCACGGCGGCGCATGTCGTCGATGGTTTCCGCGGGGCTGGCCGGGTGCTCGTCGCCCATGGGGCCGCGCGCGCGAAACTTGAAAAAGGCCATGGAGTGAGTTCAGCGACCGAGGTGCTTGGCGTGCAATTTGGGGAGGCCTTGCTCCAGCACGCCACCTACGGTCAGGAATGACCCAAAGACAAGGATTCTATCAGCGGGGTCTGCCTCGCCCACGGCCGCCGCCAGGGCTTGCGTGGGTCCGGCGTGCCCGCTGGCGGATGTGTCCTTGCGCGTGTTGAGCGCCTGCCAGCGTTGCAGCAGTTCATCGGCCCGCGCCGCGCGCGCGCCCGGCAGGTCGCAGAAGTACCAACGGTCCACGACCGGGGCCATGCGGCGCAGGATGCCGTCCAGATCCTTGTCGGCCATGGCGCCAAAGACCGCATGCGTATTGGGGAAAAAACCCATGGCATCCAGGTTCGCCGCCAGCGCGGAGGCCGCGTGCGGGTTGTGCGCGACGTCCAACACCAGCGTGGGCTGGCCCGGCACGATCTGGAAGCGCCCGGGCAGTTCGACCAGGGCCAGCCCCGCGCGCACGGCCTGGGCCGGGATCGGCAGGCGTTCGCGCACGGCCGTCAGCGCGGCCAGCACGCCGGCCGCGTTGAGCAACTGGTTGGCGCCGCGCAGCGCCGGGTAGGCCAGGCCGCTGTAGCGCTTGCCACGGCCGGCCCAGGCCCATTGCTGCTGGTCGCCCGAGAAATTGAAGTCCACGCCGGACTGCCACAGGTCAGCGCCGATGGCCTGCGCATGGCGCGCGATGCTGGCCGGCGGCACCGGGTCGCTGACCACGGCCGGACGGCCCGGGCGCAGGATGCCGGCCTTCTCGAAACCGATGGATTCGCGGTCCGGGCCCAGGAACTCCATGTGGTCCAGGTCGATGCTGGTGATCACGGCGCAGTCGGCATCGACGATGTTGACGGCGTCCAGCCGCCCGCCCAGCCCCACCTCGAGCACGGCGAGGTCCAGCCTGGCATCGGCCAGGCAGCCCAGGATGGCCAGCGTGGTGAACTCGAAGTAACTCAGCGTGGTGTCGCCGCGCGCCGCCTCGACGCGCGCGAACTGCGGCAGCAGATCGGCCTCGGCGACCGCTTCGCCAGCGATGCGGCAGCGCTCCTCGAAATGCACGAGGTGCGGCGAGGTGTAGACGCCGGTGCGCCAGCCCGCCTGGCCGGCGATGGATTCCAGCATGGCGCAGGTCGAGCCTTTGCCATTGGTGCCCGCCACCGTGATGACGGTGCAGTCGAAGCGCAGCTGCATGCGCTCGGCCACCTGGCGCACGCGCTCCAGCCCCAGGTCAATCGGTCGGGTGTGCAGTTGCTCGCAGTGTGCGAGCCATTCAGCCAGGGTTTGCATAGGGCCGGATTGTCGCAAACGCGTTCGCCATAATCGCGCGCCATGACCACCTTGTACGGCATTCCCAACTGCGACACCGTCAAGAGGGCGCGCACCTGGCTCGATGCCCAAGGCATCGCCTACGCCTTCCACGATTTCAAGAAGGCCGGCGTGCCGCTGCAGCTGGACGCCTGGATCGCCGCGCTCGGCTGGGAGACCGTGCTGAACCGCAAGGGCACCACCTGGCGCAAGCTCGACGCCGCGCAGCAGGCCGCCGTCCAGGACGCAGCCAGCGCCGCCGCATTGCTGCGCGCGCAACCCAGCGCGATCAAGCGCCCCATCGTCGAATGGGACGACGGCACCGTGACCGCAGGCTTCGCGCCCGAGGCCTGGGCCGCCCGCCGCCACTGATTTTTTCACTCTGTCTTTTTGAGACCATGACCACCAGCAGCATCGCGGGCGTGACCGTCACGACCCAGGCCAATGTCTACTTCGACGGCAAGTGCGTGAGCCACGCCATCACCTTCCCCGACGGCACCAAGAAGAGCGTGGGCGTGGTCCTGCCGGCCGAGCTGAGCTTCGGCACGGCTGCGCCCGAGATCATGGAATGCGTGGGCGGCGCCTGCGAGTACCGCCTGGCCGGCACCGATGCCTGGGTGAAGTCCAGCGCGGGCGAGCAATTCAGTGTGCCGGGCAACACGAAGTTCGACATCCGCGTGACGGCCGAGACCGGGCCGTACCACTACATCTGCCACTACGGTTGATCACACGACCACCGGCTCCGGCTCCAGCCGGATGCCGAAACGCTCGTAGACGCTGGTCTGGATCGCCCTTGCCAGCGTCATGACCTCACCGCCCGTGGCGGGATTGTCCTTTCCGCCCCGGTTCACGAGCACCAGCGCCTGCTTCTCGTAGACGCCGGCATTGCCCACGCTCTTGCCCTTCCAGCCGCAGGCATCGATGAGCCAGCCCGCCGCCAGCTTGATGCTGCCGTCGGCCATCGGGTAATGCACCACGCGCGGATCGCGGCCGATGATGTCGGCGCACTGCTCGGGCGTCACGGTCGGGTTCTTGAAGAAGCTGCCGGCGTTGCCGATCACCTGCGGATCGGGCAGCTTGTGGCGGCGGATCTCGCAGATCCAGTCGAAGATCTGCCGGGCCGTGGGCGCGGCAATGCCGGTTTCGGCCTGCTTGCGCTCCAGGTCCAGGTAGCCCAGCACGGGCTTCCACGGCTTGGGCAGTCGCAGCCGCACTCGCGTGATGAGGGCGCGGCCCGCCAGGCCGAAGTCAGACAGCTCGGCCGCCGCATGCTTGAACACCGAATCGCGGTACCCGAAGGCGCATTGCGCGGCGGACAACGTGAAGGGCTTGCCCGTCGCCAGATCGACCGCGTCGAGCGATTCGAAGCGATCCTGCAGCTCCACCCCGTACGCACCGATGTTCTGTACCGGCGAGGCGCCCACGGTGCCGGGGATCAGCGCAAGGTTCTCCAGGCCCGGCAAGCCCTGCGCGAGCGTCCAGGCCACGAAGTCGTGCCAGTTCTCGCCGGCGCCGGCCTCGACGACCCAGGCGCGCTCGGTCTCCTCGACCACGCGCTGGCCCATGATCTCCACCTTGAGCACCAGCGCGCGCACGTCGCCGGTCAGTACGATGTTGCTGCCGCCGCCGAGCACGAACTTGGGTGCGGCCGCAAGCTCCGGATCGGCCAGCACAGCCGCCAGATCGGCTTCGGACCCCACGCGCACCAGCGTGTGCGCGCGCGCCACGATGCCGAAGGCGTTGTAGGCCCGCAGCGGGACATTCATCTCGACTAACATCTTGGAATTGTCGCATCGCATGCCGGCCCTGACGCCCGCGCTCACGGCCCGGCGCAACCTCCAGGAACCACACCCATGCCTTCTTTCGACACCGTTTGTGAAGCCGACCTCGTCAAGGTCCGCAACGCCGTGGACAACAGCGCCAAGGAAATCGGCACCCGCTTCGACTTCAAGGGCACCTCGGCCGCCATCGAGCTCAAGGACAAGGAGATCACCCTGATCGGCGATGCCGAGTTCCAGCTCGACCAGATTGCCGACGTGCTGCGCAACAAGCTGACCAAGCAGGAGGTCGACGTGCGCTTCCTGGACATGGGCGACGTGCAGAAGATGGGCGGCGACAAGGTCAAGCGCGTGATCAAGGTGCGCAACGGCATCGAGGCCGAGCTGGCCAAGAAGCTGCAGCGCCTCATCAAGGACAGCAAGCTCAAGGTGCAGGCCGCCATCCAGGGCGAGAGCGTGCGCGTGACGGGTGCCAAGCGCGATGACCTGCAGGCCGCGATGGCGCTGATCCGCAAGGACATCACCGACATCCCGCTGTCGTTCAACAACTTCCGCGACTGATGCGCATGCGCCCGGCTCCCACGCTGGCGGCCCTGCTGCTGGCGGCATGGCTGGGCCAGGCGCAGGCGCAGTCCGTGGCGCTGACGGGCGTGCTGGGCCAGCGCGCGCTGCTGGTGGTGGATGGCGCCGGGCCGCGCAGCGTGGCCATCGGCGAGAGCTGGCGCGGCGTCAAGCTGCTTGCCCTGCAGGGCGAGCAGGCCGAACTCGACATCGGCGGGCGCCGCACCAGCGTGCGCCTGGGCGGCTCGCCTGTCGCCATGGGTGTGCCGTCGGCCAACCGGCGCATCGTGCTGCAGGCCGACGGCCGCGGCCACTTCATGGGCCAGGGCCGCATCAACGGCCAGCTCGTGCAGTTCATGGTGGACACGGGCGCCAGCACCGTGGCGCTGGACACCGCCGAGGCGGAACGCCTGAAGCTGGACTTCCGCAAAGGGCGACAGGCCAACATGGGCACGGCCAACGGTGCCATCCAGGTCTGGGTGGTCCGGCTGGCTTCGCTGCGCATCGGCGAGACCGAACTCACGGACATCGAGGCCGCCGTCGTGCCCCAGCCCATGCCCTATGTGCTGCTGGGCAACAACGTGCTGGCACGTTTCCAGATGAGCCGCGGCCCGCAGCAGATGGTGCTGGAGCAGCGCTACTGATGGCCATGCAGCCCACCGCCGTCCCGCATCCGCAGGACGCCGAATACGAAGACCTGCTGGGCCTGTGGGCCGAATTGGAGGCCGGGCTGTCCACGCTGCTGCTGCGGCCGCGCCAGGTGGCCGGGTTCGCGCACAAGGTGCAGCAGTACGACCGCTGGATGCAGGATCTGCTCCAGCACGACATGGACACCGGCCTGTACCTGCTGTATCAGCTCGCGGCCAACCGCACGCTGGGCTACAGCAGCGCCCATGCGCTGGTGTGTGGCGTGCTGTGCCATGTGCTGGCGGCCGAGTTGGCGCTGCCACAGTCCGAGCGCGACAGCCTGGTGGGCGCCGCCCTGACCATGAATCTTTCGATGACGGCGCTGCAGAACCGCCTGGCCGAACAGGCCGAAGCCCCCAGCACCGAGCAGAAAGAACAGATCGACGCACATGCCGCGACCGGCAGCATGCTGCTGGGCCGCCTGGGCGTGGGCGACGCGGACTGGCTGCAGGTGGTCGCCCTGCACCACGAGAGTCTGCCCTCCGCCGCGCTGGACACGCTGGCGCCGGTGCAACGCCTGGCCCGCATCCTGCAGGTGGTGGACCGCTACGCCGCGATGATCAGCCCACGCAAGTCGCGCGCTGCGCGCAGCGTGATCGAGACCGTGCGCGCCATGCTGGGCCGTGGCGATGTCGCGCGCGAAGCCGCCGGCATGGCGCTGGTGCGCGCCGTGGGCCTGTGCCCGCCGGGCAGCTTCGTGCGGCTGGATTCTGGCGAGGTGGCCCTGGTGCTGCGCCGCGGCCGCCAGGCCAACCATCCGCTGGTGGCCACCGTGCTGGGCAAGAGCGGCGACAAGCTGGCCGGACCGCGCCTGCAGCGCATCGGCCAGGGCGGCCCGGCCATCCAGTCGGCGCTGACGCCCGAGCTGCTGCGCAACCGCGTGCGCATCAACCACCAGGCCCTGCTGCGCCAGGGCCTGCAGGCCGAGCGCGCACACGGCGCCTGAGCGCTACTTCTTCTTGCCGCCCAGGCGCGATTCCTTGCCCTGGGCCAGCCGGCCGATGTTCTCGCGGTGGCGCCAGAACAGCAGCAGGGCCATCACGCCCAGCGCCAGCGCGATGCGCTTGTCGGCATACCAGGCCAGGCCGTTGCCGAACAGGTAGTAGACCGGCGCGAAGACGGCAGCCACCAGCGAGGCCAGCGAGGAATAGCGGAAGAAGAAGGCAATGATGAGCCAGGTCAGCGCCACGGCCAGGCCGAGAACCCAGTCCACGCCGAACAGCACGCCAAGCGCCGTGGCCACGCCCTTGCCACCCTGGAAGCGGAAGAACACCGGGTACAGATGACCCAGGAACGCCGCCAGGCCCACCAGCGCCACCGTGCCCTCCTGCAGCCCGAAGCGCTCGCCATGCCAGACCACCAGCGCCACCGGCAGCCAGCCCTTCAGCGCGTCGAGCAGCAGCGTGGCGATGGCTGCGGGCTTGCTGCCAGAGCGCAGCACATTGGTCGCGCCGGGATTCTTGCTGCCGTAGCTGCGCGGGTCCGACAGGCCCATGGCGCGGCTGACGATCACGGCGAAGGACAAGGAGCCCAGCAGGTAGGCCGCCAGCGTGGCGAGGATGGAATTCATGGCGAGCAGTTGTCTCCGTCAAAAAGCGCGCGCATTGTGCCAGCGCGTGCCTTTACAGGGGGAGGCCACACTGCACCGGCTTGGCGTCCAGCAGCTGCACGCAGACCTGCGGATCGATGCCGACCAGGAAGCCGCGCCGCCCGCCGTTGATGGCGATGCGCGGCAACGCGAGGATGGTGTCCTCGATGTAGACCGGCATGCGCTTCCTCGTGCCGAACGGCGAGGTGCCGCCCACCAGGTAGCCGCTGTGCCGCATCGCCACCTCGGGCGCGCAGGCCTCGACCGATTTGGCGCCAATCTGGCGCGCCAGATTCTTGGTCGAGACCTTGCGGTTGCCGTGCATCAGCACCAGCAGCGGCTTGGCGTCCTGGTCCTGCATGACCAGGGTCTTGACCACCGTGAACGGATCCAGCCCCAGCACCTCGGCGCTGTGCTGGGCACCGCCGTGCTCCAGGTATTCGTAGGGGTGTTCGGTGAACGCGATCTTGTGGGCGCGCAGCAGCTGCGTGGCCGGCGTTTCCGAGACGTGCGGCTTGGCCATGCTCAGAGCGCCGGGTCGCCCAATTCCAGGTGCAGCGCGTCCAGCGCCGCCAGGATGTCGGGCGAAAGCTCGGTGGCGAAGGCCGCCACGTCTTCCTCGAGCTGCGCCACGCTGGTCACGCCCAGGATGGTGCTCGTCACCTGCCATTTGCTGCGGCAAAAGGCCAGCGCCAGCTGCGTGGGTGTGAGGCCCAGCTCGCGCGCCAGCGCGTTGTAACGGCGCGCGGCCGCCAGCGCCGCCTCGCGCCCCCAGCGCCCCGACCGCACCGAGGCGTAGCGCGCGATGCGCGCCTCGCCGGGGGCCGCCGGGCCGCTGGTGCCGCCCGTGTCGTACTTGCCGGTCAGCAAGCCGAAGCCCAGCGGCGAGTAGGCCAGCAGCCCCACATCCAGCCGGTGCAGGGTTTCGTCCAGCGCGTGTTCCACGCTGCGGTTGATCAGGCAGTAGGCGTTCTGCACCGAGGCCACACGCGCCAGGCCATGGGCCTCGGCCAGGCGCACGAACTCGTGCACGCCGTAGGGCGTCTCGTTGGACAGGCCGATGGCCCGCACCTTGCCCGAGCGCACCAGGCTGTCGAGCGCGCGCAGCTGCTCCTCGATGGCTGGCGCAGGCTTGTCCTGGGCCGGGTCGAAGTAGCGCGCGCCGAAGGCCGGCAGGTTGCGCGCCGGCCAGTGCAGCTGGTAGAGATCGATCACGTCGGTGCGCAGACGCTTGAGGCTCATCTCGCAGGACTCGACGATGTCGCTGGCCTTGAACTCGGCCCGGCCATGGCGGATCCAGGGCATGCCGCGCGGCGGGCCGGCGGCCTTGGTCGCCAACAGCACGCGCTGGCGCACACCGGGGCGCGCCGCGAACCAGTCTCCGAGGATGGTCTCGGTCGCGCCATAGGTCTCGGCACGTGCCGGCACGGCGTACATCTCGGCCGTGTCGATGAAGTTGATGCCCAGCGCCAGCGAACGGTCCAGGATGGCATGCGCCGTCGCGCTGTCGACCTGCTCGCCGAAGGTCATCGTGCCCAGGCAGAGCGGCGTCACGTGCAGGCCACTGCGGCCCAGGGGAACAGTGTGCATGGGGATGCTTGTCGGTACGGCCAAAAGAAGCGCGCGAGTGTCGCAGCTTTCCTGTCGCGCGGCTGACCGCGCCCGGCCCCGCCCCTGCCCTACCATCGCCGCCCATGTACCAGCCCCTCCGCCCCTCGCGCAGCGACATGATCCCCCTGCGCACGCTGCGCGCCCATGTCCGCCTGTGGGGCGAGCCGGCGCCGGGCCGCGTGCCGCTGGTGCTGGTGCACGGCTGGATGGACGTGTCGGCCTCCTGGCAGTTCGTGGTGGACGCGCTCGCGCAGGACCACTTCATCGTCGCGCCCGACTGGCGCGGCTACGGCCTGACGGAGGCCGCGCCGGTGGACAGCTACTGCTTCGCCGACTACCTGGGCGACCTGGACTTCCTGCTCGACCACTACGCGGGCGACCAGCCCGTGAACCTGGTCGGCCACAGCATGGGCGGCAACGTGGCCATGATGTATGCGGGCGTGCGGCCGGCCCGCATCCGCCGGCTCGTGAACCTGGAAGGCTTCGGCTCGCCCGACCACCGGCCCGAGGAGGCGCCGCGCCGCTATGCGCGCTGGATGGACGAACTCAAGCAGTTGCACCGCGGCGAGATGGGCCTGGCCCCCTACGACAGTGCCGACGGCGTGGCCCGCCGCCTCATGAAGACCAACCGCCGGCTGCCGCAGGACAAGGCCGACTGGCTGGCGCGCGCGTGGGCGCACGAGGCGCCGCGTGCCGACGGCACGACCGAATGGCGCATCCGCGGCGACGCCGCGCACAAGACCATCTTCGCCCAGGCCATGCGCGTGGACGAGGTGCTGGCGCTGTACCGCGCGATCACCGCGCCCGTGCTGGCCGTGGAAGCCTCCGACGACAGCCTCTCGCAATGGTGGAAGGGCCGCTACACGCTGGACGACTACCACCAGCGCCTGCGCGAGATCGCCGATTGCCGCGTGGCGCGCATCGAGGACGCCGGCCACATGCTGCAGCACGACCAGCCCCTGGCGGTGGCACAGGCCATAGAAAGCTTCATCGCCTGAACGAATCTTGTTACAAGGCGTTGCAGTTATCGTGCAATTGCCGTCCAATGCCTCCGGGAAACCCCGGAGACCCGCATGAAACTCAGCCTGAAGCTTCCCCTGGCCTTCGTCGCTGCGCTGGCCGCCCTGCTGTGTGCTGCCTTGTTTGGCATGTTCCAGCTCAACCAGGGCCTCGCCACCTATGAGACCACCGTGCGCACGCACACCGCGCAGGAGCGCGACGTGGCCCTGCTGCTGAACGACTTCAAGACCCAGGTCCAGGAGTGGAAGAACGTCCTGCTGCGCGGCAAGGACAGCGCCCAGCGCGAACGCTACTGGGCCGCCTTCCAGAAGAAAGAGGCCGACGTGGCCCGTGACGCCCAGCAGCTCGCCGCCGCGCTGGGCAACAGCGAGGCCGGGCAGTTGATCGTGCGCTTCCGCGCTGCGCACACCGCCATGGGCGCGGGCTACCGCAAGGGCTATGCGGCATTCGAGGCCGCGGCCTTCGACCCCAGCGCCGGCGACAAGGCGGTGCAGGGCATGGACCGCGAGCCGGCCCAGCTGCTGGACCAGGCTGGCGAGAAGATCGCGGCCAGGAGCCGCAGCATCGCCGAGGCCGCCGCCGCGCAGTCGCGCCACGCGCTGGCCATCAGCCTAGGCACCATGGCCGTGGTCTGCGTGCTGGCGGTCGGCGGCGCCATCGCCTTCAGCCGCTCCGTCGTGCGCCCGCTGGACCGGGCCGTGGCCGTGTCGCGCGCCGTGGCGGCTGGCGACCTCACCGCCGCCGCCCAGGTGCTGGGCCGGGACGAGGTGGCTGAACTGCTCAACGCGCTGCACGCCATGCAGGGCGCGCTGTCCTCCGTGGTCAGCAACGTGCGCCAGAACGCCGAGGGCGTGGCCACAGCCAGCGCCGAGATCGCGCTGGGCAACAACGACCTGTCGGCCCGCACCGAGCAGCAGGCCTCTGCGCTGGAGCAGACGGCTGCCTCCATGGAACAGCTCAGCGCCACCGTGCGCCAGAACGCCGACAACGCGCGCAGTGCCAACGGCTTGTCGCAGGAGGCCTCGCGCATCGCGGCCGAAGGTGGCGCGGCCGTGGGCCGCGTGGTGCAGACCATGCACGGCATTGCCGAGGCCTCGCGCCGCATCGCCGACATCATCGGCACCATCGATGGCATCGCCTTCCAGACCAACATCCTGGCGCTGAACGCCGCCGTGGAGGCCGCCCGTGCCGGCGAGCAGGGCCGCGGTTTCGCCGTGGTGGCCAGCGAGGTGCGCCACCTGGCCCAACGCAGCGCCGAGGCCGCGCGCGAGATCAAGGCGCTGATCGGCACCAGCGCCGCCCGCGTGGAGGAAGGCTCGGCCCAGGTCGATGCAGCCGGCACCACCATGCAGCAGGTTGTGGCCGCGATCCGGCGCGTGACCGATCTCATGGGCGAGATCAGCGCGGCCAGCCAGGAGCAGAGCTCGGGCGTGGCCCAGATCGGCGAGGCCGTCACGCAGATGGACCATGCCACCCAGCAGAACGCGGCGCTGGTCGAGGAAAGCGCCGCTGCGGCCAGCAGCCTGAAATCGCAGGCCCATGACCTGGTCCAGGCCGTGGCCGTGTTCCGGCTCGGCAGCGGCCAGCCGCGCCTGGCCCACACGCCGGCTTGAGAGCCCCTCCCCCGCCCGACGCAAGGGCACGGCGGGTGATGTGGTGCGCATGAGAAAATCGCACGTTTTGCCGCAAGGCACCACCGAACACAGCGAGAACACCATGGACGCAGAACACATCAACCAGATCGGCACCCAACTGACGGACCTGGCCGCGAGGACCCAGGAACTACGGGGGTATCTTTGACGCCGATGCCAAAGCCGAACGCCTGAGGACCGTCAACGCCGCGCTGGAAGACCCCGCGGTCTGGAACGAACCCAAGAAGGCCCAGGAACTCGCCAAGGAGAAGAAGGCGCTCGAAGACGTCGTCGTGACGCTGGAGCGGCTCGCGCGTGAGCTGGCCGACAACAGCGAGCTCTACGAGATGAGCAAGGACGATGGCGACGAGGCGGGCCTGGCCACCATCGAGGCCGAAGGCGCCAAGCTGGCGGCCGAAGTCGAGGCGCTGGAGTTCCGCCGCATGTTCAGCAACCCGGCCGACCCGCTGAACTGCTTCGTCGACATCCAGGCCGGCGCCGGCGGCACCGAGGCCTGCGACTGGGCCAGCATGCTGCTGCGCCAGTACCTCAAGTACGCCGAGCGCAAGGGCTTCAAGACCACGGTGGAAGACGAGTCGCCCGGCGACACGGCCGGCATCAAGGGCGCGACCATCAAGATCGAGGGCGAGTACGCCTTCGGCCTGCTGCGCACCGAGACCGGCGTGCACCGCCTGGTGCGCAAGTCGCCGTTCGACAGCTCGGGCGGGCGCCACACCAGCTTCGCCAGCATCTTCGTGTACCCGGAGATCGACGACTCCATCGAGATCGACATCAACCCGTCGGACGTGCGCACCGACACCTTCCGCGCCTCGGGCGCCGGCGGCCAGCACATCAACAAGACCGATTCGGCCGTGCGGCTCACGCACATCCCGACCGGCATCGTGGTGCAGTGCCAGGACGGCCGCAGCCAGCACAGCAACCGCGACGTGGCCTGGAAGCGCCTGCGTTCGCGCCTGTACGACCACGAGATGCGCAAGCGCCAGGAAGAGCAGCAGAAGCTGGAAGACAGCAAGACCGACGTGGGCTGGGGCCACCAGATCCGCAGCTACGTGCTGGACAACAGCCGCATCAAGGACCTGCGCACCAACGTGGAAATCTCGGCCACGCAGAAGGTGCTGGACGGCGACCTCGACCCCTTCATCGAAGCTTCGCTGAAGCAGGGCATCTGAGGATGAAGACCGAAGCCCTGATCTTCGACATGGACGGCACCATGGTCGACTCCATGCCCGCGCACGCCAAATCCTGGGTGGCGTTCTGCCGCAAGCACGGCATCCAGATGGACGCCGCCGAGATCCTGGCGCGCACCACCGGCCGCACCGGCGTGGAGTGCATGGCCGAGGTGTTCGGCCGCCCGCTGGCCGAGGCCGAGGCGCTGGCCTTCGTGCACGAGAAGGAACAGATCTACCGCGAACTGTTCGCGGCCACGTTCCGCGAGGTGGCCGGCTTCACCGCGTTCGCACGCCAGGCGGCGGCCCGCGGGCTCAAGCTGGCGGTGGGCACGGCGGGCGACAGGCACAACATTGAATTCGTGATGTCGCGCCTGGGCATGGAACCACCGCCGCTGGCCATCGTCGGCGGCGACGAGGGCCTCTCGGGCAAGCCCACGCCTGCCATCTTCCTGGAAGCCGCGCGCCGCATCGGCGTCGCGCCCGAGCGCTGCATCGTGTTCGAGGACGCGCCCTTCGGCATCGAGGCCGCGCGCCGTGGCGGCATGCGCGCCGTGGCCGTGTGCAGCACGCACAGCGCAGAAGAACTCGCCGGCCCGCATGTGATCGCGGCCGTGCACCACTACGACGAACTCGCCCCATCGAAATTTCTGGAGATGCTTGATGTTGCAATTGCGTGACGCGCAGAGCCAGCCCGTGGCCATCCACCGTGGCGACTACCAGGCACCGGCGTTCTGGATCGACACGGTCGACCTGTGCTTCGACCTGGACCCGGCCAAGACCCGGGTGCTCAACAAGATGGTGCTGCGCCGCAACCCCGAGGTGCCGGCACAGGCGCTGCGGCTGGACGGCGAGGAACTGAACCTGGCCCGCGTGCTGGTCAACGGCCAGGGTGCCTCGTTCCGCATCGAAGGCGGCCAGCTGGTGCTGGAGAACCTGCCCGCCGCCGAGGAAGGCGCGTTCGCGCTGGAGATCTTCACGACCTGCGCACCCGCCAAGAACACCAAGCTGATGGGCCTGTACGTCAGCAACGGCTCGTTCTTCACGCAGTGCGAGGCAGAAGGCTTTCGCCGCATCACCTACTTCCTGGACCGTCCCGACGTGATGGCCAGCTACACGGTGACGCTGCGGGCCGACAAGACGCTCTATCCGGTGCTGCTGTCCAACGGCAACCTGGTCGAGCACGGCCCTTTGCCCGGCGAGGGCAACGAGAACCGCCACTTCGCCAAGTGGGTGGACCCGCACAAGAAGCCCAGCTACCTGTTCGCGCTGGTGGCCGGCAAGCTCGTGGCGCGCGAGCAGCGCATCCGCTCGCGTCTGGGCGGCGACCACCTGCTGCAGGTCTACGTGCGCCCGGGCGATCTGGACAAGACCGAGCACGCCATGCAGTCGCTGATGGCCTCGGTGGCCTGGGACGAGGCCCGCTTCGGCCTGCCGCTGGACCTGGAACGCTTCATGATCGTGGCGACCAGCGACTTCAACATGGGGGCCATGGAGAACAAGGGCCTCAACATCTTCAACACCAAGTACGTGCTGGCCAATCAGGCCACGGCGACGGACGTGGATTTCGCCAACATCGAGTCGGTGGTGGGCCACGAGTACTTCCACAACTGGACCGGCAACCGCGTGACCTGCCGCGACTGGTTCCAGTTGAGCCTGAAGGAAGGCCTCACGGTGTTCCGCGACCAGGAGTTCAGCCAGGACCTGTGCGCCGAGCCCTCGGCCCGCGCCGTCAAGCGCATCGAGGACGTGCGCGTGCTGCGCACCGCCCAGTTCCCCGAGGATGCCGGCCCCATGGCACACCCGGTGCGGCCCGACAGCTACGTGGAGATCAACAACTTCTACACCGTCACGGTCTACGAAAAAGGCGCCGAGGTCGTGCGCATGATGCAGACCCTGGTGGGCCGCGACGGCTTTGCCGCCGGCATGAAGCTGTACTTCGAGCGCCACGACGGCCAGGCCGTGACCTGCGACGACTTCGCCCAGGCCATCGCGGACGCCAACCCAAGCTCCGAACTCGCGCGCTTGCTGCCGCAGTTCAAGCGCTGGTACAGCCAGGCCGGTACGCCACGCGTGCATGCCGCGGGCCAATGGGATGCCGCCGCAGGCCGCTACACGCTGACGCTCACGCAGAGCTGCGCGCCCACGCCGGGCCAGGCGCTCAAGGAGCCCTTCGTGATCCCGGTCGCCCTGGGCCTGTTGGGCGAAGGCGGCCAGGAACTGGCCACGCAGCAGCCCGCGCTGTTCGTGATGACCGAAGCGCAGCACCAGATCGTGTTCGAAGGCCTGGCCGCCGAGCCCGTGCCCTCGCTGTTGCGCGGTTTCTCCGCCCCGGTGATCCTGGACATCGACTACAGCGACGCCCAGTTGTTGGCCTTGCTCGCGCACGACAGCGACCCGTTCAACCGCTGGGAAGCGGGCCAGCGCCTGGCCCTGCGCCGTGCGTTGAAGGCCATCGCCGACGACGGCACCGCGGCAAGCCAGCCAGTGCTGGACGCTGCCTTCATCGATGCCATGCGCGAGGTGCTGCGCCACCCCGTGCTGGACGCGGCCTTCAAGGAGCTGGTGCTGACGCTACCGTCCGAGACCTACCTGGCCGAGCAGCTGGACGTGGTCGATCCGCAGCGCATCCACGCTGTGCGCGAAGCCATGCGCGCGCAGCTGGCCCTGGCGCTGTTCGACGACTGGCAATGGGCCTTTGAAGAGCACCGCGACAACGGCGCCTACCAGCCCGACCCGCGTTCCTCTGGCCGCCGCGCCCTGGCCGGCCTGGCCCTGGCCCAGCTGTGCCTGGCCGCACGCACGAGCGGCGACACGGTCTGGCCTGGCAAGGCCTACCAGCGCTTCAAGGATGCCGGCAACATGACCGACCGCTTCAACGCGCTGTCGGCCCTGGTGGCCAGCGCCCACGAACTCGCGGCGCCCGCCCTGCAGCGCTTCCACGCGCTGTTCAAGGACGAGGCCCTGGTGCTGGACAAATGGTTCGCGCTGCAGGCCGGCAGCCCCGACCGCAACGGCAACGTGCTGCCCGCCGTCAAGCAGCTCATGAGGCACGCCGACTTCAACCTGCGCAACCCCAACCGCGCGCGCAGCGTGATCTTCAGCTACTGCAATGCCAACCCGGGCGGCTTCCACCGCACGGACGCTGCCGGCTACGTGTTCTGGGCCGACCGCGTGATCGAGCTCGACGGCATCAACCCGCAGGTCGCCGCCCGCCTGGCGCGCGCGCTGGACCGCTGGAAGAAGCTGGCCGAGCCCTACCGCACGGCCGCCCGCGAGGCGCTGGCCCGCGTGGCCGCCAAGGCCGACCTGTCCAATGACGTGCGCGAGGTCGTGACCCGCGCCCTCGACTGATCATCCACTTCGAAAGAATCCCATGACCCAGAAAGTCTCATTGACCCGCTACCTGGTCGAGCAACAGCGCGTGGACGGGTTGATCCCGGCCCAACTGCGCCTGCTGCTGGAGGTGGTGGCGCGTGCCTGCAAGCGCATCAGCTTCGCTGTCAACAAGGGCGAACTCGGCGACGTGATGGGGGCTGCCGAGACCGAGAACGTCCAAGGGGAGGTGCAGAAGAAGCTCGACATCATCGCCAACGAGGTGCTGATCGAGGCCAACGAATGGGGCGGCCACCTGGCGGCCATGGCCTCCGAGGAAATGGAAGGCATCTACGTGGTGCCCAACCGCTATCCGCAGGGTGAATACCTGCTGCTGTTCGATCCCCTGGACGGCTCGTCCAACATCGACGTGAACGTCAGCATCGGCACCATCTTCAGCGTGCTCAAGAAGCCCGACGGCCACCCCGGCGTGCAGGAAGCCGACTTCCTGCAGGCTGGCGCCAAGCAGGTTGCGGCCGGCTACTGCATCTATGGCCCGCAGACCACGCTGGTGCTGACGGTCGGCGACGGCGTGGCCATGTTCACGCTGGACCGCGAACAAGGCTCCTTCGTGCTGACGCAGGAGAACCTGCGCATTCCTGAGGACACCAAGGAATTCGCGATCAACATGAGCAACATGCGCCACTGGGATGCCCCCGTGAAGCGCTACATCGACGAATGCCTGGCCGGCAAGGAAGGCCCGCGCGGCAAGGACTTCAACATGCGCTGGATCGCCAGCATGGTGGCCGACGTGCACCGCATCCTGATGCGTGGCGGCATCTTCATGTACCCCTGGGACAAGCGCGAACCCGAGAAGCCGGGCAAGCTGCGCCTGATGTACGAAGCCAATCCCATGGGATGGCTGGTCGAGCAGGCCGGCGGCGCCGCCACCAACGGCAAGGAGCGCATCCTGGACATCGAACCGACCAAGCTGCACCAGCGTGTGAGCGTGATCCTGGGTTCGAAGAACGAAGTCGAACGCGCTACTAGCTACCACACCGAAAAATGACGCTATAATCGCGGGCTACGCCGGTGTAGCTCAGTCGGTAGAGCAGCTCATTCGTAATGAGAAGGTCGAGGGTTCGATTCCTTTCTCCGGCACCAAAAAAATCAAAGGGTCAGTCTCCATCGGAGGCTGACCCTTTGTGCTTTCTGGCGGAGCCGGTTCGTCTGTCACGAAGCCGCGCCGAAACCATGCTCCGCGCAAGACGCCCGAGACACCGCGATCCGGACCGGTTTGCGGCTTTCGTCAACCACCAACGCGGTCCTCAGTTGCCTGTGCTCAATCGATAGGCACTGCGTCGCAGCCCGCGCCAAACAACGATCTCCGAAGATGCCAGCCCGGTTGTCCACAGCGTTGCCCACGTGGAGCAGGGACAAGTCAACACACAGTGCCGAGCCCGTCGACCGGACCCGGAACTGCCGCCGCGAACAGGATGCGATGGGCGGCGTCAGTGGACCTGACGGGATGCGGCGTTCTGCTGGCGTTCCTGGCTGATCTGCTCGAGCCGGGTGCCGGCAGCCAGTGCGCCACGGGCCAAATATGCGATGAGAGCGATGGCGGCAAGGACGGAGAGGGTCATGACAGTATCTCGAACCGTGTTCTGTGAAACGACTTGATACCAATATGTTCGTGCATTCGCCGCATTCTTGAACGAGTGCAAACCCTGTTTCGATCGATTTTTTTTGGCGATCAACCAGTGGCGCGCCCCGGTGCGCCTCAGGGTCTTCTTCTCTTGGCGATCAAGGCCATGGCAACAACCGTTGCGATCAGAGCCCAGCCGTCGTCGGCGAACCAACCGGCAGCGAACACCATGGGCTCCTGCGCGGAAGGGGGCACGTCGGAAAGAGGTCCGAAGGCCACGACGGCCGAGACGGATAGAACAGATGCGAGAGCGATCAGGAAACGCTTCATTGGCTTGCGGGATGGTGCGCTGTGCAGATGGGCATGGAGCGTCTGCTCACATACTGCGAAGGCAGGAGGATCGACCGGCGCGGCGCGCTGGTGCTTCCTGAATAGTGCACCAGTTCGTGCACAGCTTTGGCGACTTTCCGCACGGATCGGCCCGAGAGCTGGTCTGTCGATTCATGCCCTCCGAAACTGCGTCGCCCCAGAACGACACAACCGCCCAAGGGCGGTTCATCGCAGGACGCGAAGGCGCTCAGAGATCACCCAGGCAATCGGCTGCCCGATCCGTCCAGCGGATGTGTGTCGGTTCGTAAACGGTTGACCACGGCAGCCAACCGAGCGAACGCCGCATGCACACTACAGATCGGCCCCTGCCGTCGGTGCCGCGCCGCGTTGGTGACGCTGTGCAATGGTGGCGGGACTGTGACGGACCCAGAACCAGCGGACGCGCGATGAACCCAACACCCCATCTCCATCCCGAGGTTCACACCGCCATGCATCTGCTCAAGACCTCCGCCGCCCTTCTGCTCGCCCTCGCCCTGCTGCCCGGTTGTGGCGGCGGGGAGGAGGACGAAGCGCTCTACGCGCAAGAGGTTGCGATGGGCGATGGCGAGCCTCCCAGCCGTGGGCCGCAGTGGCTGCTGCCGCCGCCCGAAGAACTCGTCCTGGTGGCCGAATGAAACGCCCGGTGCCGCTCAGGCGGCGGCCTGCGCCGCATCGATGAAGGCACGCACGGGCTCCAGTTGCGACGCCACGTTGAGCGCTGGCGCATGGCCGCAATCTGGCACCTCGATCACCTGCAGGCATCCTGCCGCCCCAGGGCCGCGCCCGCGCATCGCAGCCACCGTCTCGGGCAGCACCAGGTCCGACTGCGCGCCCCGCAGGCACAGCACGGGTGCCACGACGGCATCGTAGGCATCCCACAGCAGGTAGTCGTCGGGATGGTCCACGAACTGCCCGACCATGGCCGGGTCGTAGTGTGGCGTGACGCGGCCGTCGGGCAGACGCCTGGTGGACGTTTCCGTCAGTCGGCGCCATTGCGCATCGCTGAGCCAGCCATAGGGCGCGTAGGCCTGGCGGAAGAAGGCCTCCAGTTCCGTCACGCGCGCGAACGTCGGCGGCTGGCCCGCGTACGCGCGGATGCGCGTGATGGCGGCGTCGGCCAGCTGCGGCGCGTTGTCGTTGAGCACCAGGCTCCGGACGCGTGCGCGCATGTCCGGCACCACCAGCCCGCCGGCACAGGCCATGCCGATGGCGCCACCCATCGACGTGCCGACCCAGTGCGCCTGCCCGATGCCCAGTGCGTCGAACAGTGCCTCGGCCAGCCGCGCGTAGAACGCGATGCAGTACTCCTCGCGCGGCGCCGGGCTCCACTGGCTCAGGCCACGGCCGATGGTGTCGGGGCAGATCACGCGGTAGCGATCGGCCAGGTGTGCGGCCAGCTCGTCCATATCGCGGCCGGTGCGCGCCAGGCCATGCCAGGCGACCACGACCGGGGCATCGGCTGCGCCCCAGGCGGTGTAGTGGATCTCGCGGCCGGCGCAGACCACGTAGTGCGAGCTGGGGGTCATGGCGGAACTCAGTCGGGAATGGTCAGCACGCCGGCGGCGTAGTCGATGCGGTCGGCGGCGCCCGGTGTGGCGGCGATGGCGGGCACGTTGGCCGCCGTGATGGCCGGCGCGGCGCCCGGCGTGCCGCCGCGCGGCACGGTCCGCACCACCTGGCTGGGCGGCAGTGCCGTGCCGTTGCGCAGGTTCGCCCAGACCGCGTCCAGCGCGTGGTTCAGGTAGACGTGCAGCGGGATGTAGCGGCTGTCGTAGCCGGGCAGCACGGCGGGCAGGCCGATGAAGCTGTCGAAGTGCTGGGCGTTGGTGACCTCGATGTAGCTGAGCTTGCTGGCCGCGCCCTCCACCTTGCGGTTCAGCGCCACGTAGGGCCGCGAGGTGTGCGACACCGGCAGCAGCGCATCGTCGCGGCCGTGCACGATCACGGCGGGCTTGCCGCGCAGGTTGCCATTGCGGCGTGTTTCGTCCACGCCGGTCTTCAGGCGCTGCGCCCAGGCGTCGTTGCCTTCGACCAGGTTGCGCAGGCACAGGGCGCCGTCCAGGTTCATGTCGAAGCTGCCAGTGGACGGCGAGCGCGAGAACACGTCACGCGCCGCACCACCGACCGCGTTCTCGTTGACCAGCTGCGCCATCCCCACCTGCGGAGGCACGCCATTGCCGGTGGCAAACATGGTGGCCACGACGGCCGCGCTGAGCGCCTCCGGAACCCCCGTCGCACCGGTGCCGGCGTAGCCATAGCCGCACAGCCGATCCCGCACGCTGGCACGCGACAGTCCGTTGGCAAAGGCCACCGAAACGGCAGGCGCCACTTCAAAGGCCGCAAGAGATGGATGCAGCACCTGAGCCTCGCGCTCCCAGCCATAGCCGAGAAGCTTGGCCAGCGCCTCCTCCGCCTGGGATGCCACGTCATTTGCCGTCAGCAGCCCCTTGGCCTTGAGCGACGCACAGCGGCCCGCCGCCGGGATTCCAAAGAAGCCGGTGTATGTCGTTTGGTACGGCGCCCCGGCCAGGCTGGGCGCCAGCGAAGCACAGGACTGGAACACCTGCGCATAGGTCGTGAAATCGATCAGCGTCTTTGCGCTGACCGGCACGGCCGTGGCGCCGCGCCGGATGCTCACGCCCGGGTCGGCAGGCAACTCGACGGCCGGCTCGGACACCGCCACTGCGTCGATCCAGCCCGCGTCGTCCAGCTCGGCCGCAGCCAGCGCAGCACCGCCCCCGTTGGAGATGCTGGACGCGATCACCAGCGTGTTGCCGCGCGTGAAGGTCTGCCGCCGCGTGCCGTCGGCCGCCCGCTCGCCCAGCCGCTCGTTGAGCACATAGAACGCGAACTGCACGGCTTGCAGCGTGAAGCGGCCCCAGTCCTTCTCGGGGTTCTGCTGCGAGTGCGCATGCTTGAACGCGAAGCGGTTGGGCGTGGCCGCGTTGAAGGCCGCCCGCTCGCTGTCCGTGAGCACGGCGCGGAACGCGGCCGAGGTCCCGGCCGCAGCCGACGCCGCGCGCGTGCCGTCGATCAGCGGCACCGTGTCGTTCTGCAGATCGTGCGGCGCCGCGCCCGTTCCCTTGTCGGTGTAAGCCACGGCGCAGCCGCGCTTGAGCGCCCACTCGCCGGCCGAGATCGCGCCATAGACGCCGCGCGAGCCCGAGGAGGTGGCGGTCACGATGCAGGCCTGCTTCGCATCGAAGCTGTTCGGCACCTGCACCATCAGCGTCACGTTGCGCCGGCCCGTACCGTCGTCGCTGTAGGCGATGTACTCCCCGCCGGCCACCTTGCCCTCGCCCAGCGAGGCCGTGCCGTCCAGCGCCACGTTGGGACCGTAGAGCACGCCGTAGCCGCCTGCGGCCGTCATGTCCAGCAGCGCGCGGTAGTTGTTGTAGATGGCGCTGCGGCGCAGCTCATCGGCCCGGGGCGCGGTGGCGTTGGCATAGACGGGTGCGGCGCCCGCCAGGCCGGTCTTGCCCAGGCCGGCGGTCAGCAGGTCGTCCTGGCTGCCGTCGTACTCCAGCATGGTCACCGTGCCGATGAAATCGGGCTTGGTGTTGGCCTGGGGGCCGTCGTCGCCGCCGCAGCCTGCCAACAGGGTCGCCGCCGCGACGGCCACAGCACAGAGCGGCATCCGCCGCAGCTTCTCGCATCGCATGTCTGTCTCCTCTGGTTGAACGAAGTCAGCGCCGTGCCAGCGCGCGCGCCCGCAGGCGCCCGACGATGCCGGTGGGAAAGTGGTAGACCGAGAGCACGAACAGCAAGCCCAGCCACAGCAGCCAGCGGTCCGGCGTGAACACGGCGGCCAGCCAGGGCACGCCGGCAACGGCCTCGTTCGCCAGGCGCAGCAGGTCCTGCAGATAGCTCTGCGCCACCACGAACAAGGTGGCGCCGATGGCCGCGCCGTAGACGGTGCCCATGCCACCGATCACGACGATCAGCAGGATGTCGACCATGATCTCGAACGACAGCGAGGTGTCCGGCCCGTTGTAGCGCAGCCAGATGGCCAGCATGGCGCCGGCCAGCGTGGCGAACAGGGCCGACAGCACGGCCGCGGTCGTGCGGTAGACCACCACGCGGTAGCCGATGGCCTCGGCGCGGAACTCGTTCTCGCGGATGGCCTGCAGCACCCGGCCGAACGGCGAGTTGACGATGCGCAGCAGCGCCAGCACCAGCACCACGGCCAGCACGAACAGCCCGTAGTAGCAGAGCAAGCGCCCATCCAGCGAGGCGCCCAGGAAAGGCTCCTCGGCGAACTCGAAGCTCGGCGAGATCAGCTCGGGCATCTTGAAGGTCAGCCCGTCCTCGCCGCCTGTGAAAGACGAGAGCTGCGAGGCCAGCGTCTGGAAGGCCGAGGCCACGGCCAGCGTGATCATCGCGAAGAAGATCGCGCGCACGCGCAGCGAGAACAGGCCGATGGCCAGCGACAGCACGAAGGACAGCGCGAGCGCCGCGCCGATGCCCACCGCGAGCGCATCCCAGCCCGCGCCCATGCGCGAGGACGCGATCGCCACGCCGTAGGCACCGATGCCGAAGAACATGGTGTGGGCGAAGCTCACGATGCCGGTGTAGCCCAAGAGCAGGTCGAAGCTGGCGACCAGCACCACGAACACCAGCACCTTGGCCGCGACGTTGAGCGCCTTGACGCCCGGGAACAGGAAGGGCGCGAGGGCCAGACCCAGCAGCAGCGCGACAAGGATCACGGCCAGCACGCGGCTGCGCGGCAGATCGTGCGACAGCAGACGGCTCATACCTTCACCACCGGATAGACGCCCTGCGGCCGCCACATCAACACGGCCACCATCAACGCGATGCTCGCGAACTGCGTGGCCACCGGCAGCACGAAGCCCACGTAGTTCACCAGCAGCCCCACCAGCAGCGCCCCGATCAACGCGCCCAGCGTGGAGCCCAGGCCCCCGATGATGATGACGATGAAGATCAGCACATTGACCTGCGCGCCCATCTGCGGGACCAGGTTCTGCTGGAACAGGCCCCACATCACGCCGCCCAGGCCCGCCAGCGCACTGCCGGCCACGAACACGCCGATGAACAGCCGGCCGATGCGGTAGCCCAGCGACTCGACCATTTCACGGTCCTGCACGCCGGCGCGGATCAGCAAGCCGATCTTGGTGCGCGCCAAGGTCCAGGCAAGCGCCACGAACACCACGGCGCCCACGGCCACGGCCAGCAGCCGGTATTTGCTGATGGCGGCCTCGCCGAAGAACAGGGAGCCGCGCAAGGCTTCGGGCAAGGGCAGCGGGATCTGCGCCGGCCCCCAGACCATCTTGATGAACTCCTCGCCGATGATCATGCCGCCCATGGTGATGAGGATCTGCTTCAAGTGCTGGCCGTAGACCGGCCGCACGATGAAGCGCTCGAAGGCCAGGCCGACGGCGGCCGCCACCGCCATGGCCACGAGCATGGCCGGGAACACGGCCACCAGGTTGCGCCAGAGTTCCTGCGAGCCGGTCCAGTCGCCCATCAGGCCCAGCACGCTGCTGGCGACGAAGGCGCCGATGGCGATGAACAGGCCGTGGCCGAAGTTCAGCACGTCCATGAGGCCGAACACCAGGGTCAGGCCCGAGGCGATGATGAAGACGATCATGCCCATGGCCAGGCCCGCGACCGTGAGCGTGAGCCAGGTCGAAGGCGAGCCGACCAGTGGCAAGGCCAGCAGCGCGAGCACCGGCACCAGGGCCAGGGGTTTCCAGTCAAAGTTGTTCATATGGCAAGTCCCAGCAAGGACTGCTGCAAGACCGCGTCGGCCGAGAACGCGGCCATGCCGCCGGCATGCACGACGCGGCCGTTGTCCATCACGGCCACGGTGTCGCCCAGCCGCCGCGCGAAGTTCAGGTTCTGCTCGACGAGCAGGATGGTCACACCCTGCCCCTTCAGCTCGGCGAAGGCATCGATCATGTTGTCGATGATGGCCGGCGCCAGGCCCTTGCTGGGCTCGTCCACGATCAGCAGCTGGCGCGGCTCGACGACGGCGCGCGCCACGGCCAGCATCTGCTTCTGCCCGCCCGACAACTTGCCCGCGGGGTGGTTCCAGAACTTCTCGACCGCCGGGAACATCTTGAAGATCCACTGCAGCCGCGCCGGGTCCATCTGCTCGGCACGCTTGGCCGCGCGCGCGGCCAGCAGCATGTTCTCCTTGACCGTGAGGTCCGCGAAGATGCCCATGTTCTCGGGCACATAGGCCACGCCCAGCGCGGCGATCTGCGGCGTATTGGTGGCCGTGATGTCCTGCCCCGCCAGCGCCACCCGGCCCTGCGACGCATGCCACAGGCCCATGACGGTGCGCAGCGTGGTCGACTTGCCGGCGCCGTTGCGGCCCAGCAGCATGGTGACCTGGCCCTTGGGCACCACGAGGTCCACGCCATGCAGGATGTGGTACGCGCCGATGTGCGTGTGCACGTCCTTCAGTTCCAACAGGTTCATGCCCTGGCCACTCCGAGGTAAGCCTCTTGCACGATCGGCGAGGCGATGACCTCCGCCGGGTCGCCATCGGCCACGAGCTGCCCGTTGTGCAGCACGATGATCCGGTCGGCCAGTTCGCGCACCACGTCCATCTTGTGCTCCACGAGCAGGATGGTTTTGCTGCGGTCGCGCTTGAGCTTGCGGATCAGGTCCAGGATCACGGGCGCCTCGGCCGCGTTCATGCCGGCCGTGGGTTCGTCGAACATGAAGACCTGGGGCTCCAGCGCCATCAGCAGCGCTACCTCCAGCTTGCGCTGGTCGCCGTGCGGCAGGCTGGCCACGGTGTCGTGTTCACGGGCTTTCAACGCCACCTCGGCGAGGATGGCGTCGGCGCGCGCCGTCAGGCCCTGGTGGTCGCTCCAGATGCTCCACAGGTTCAGGCCGCGCCGGTGCCGCCCTTCCTGCGTGGCCTGCACCGCCAGGCGCACGTTCTCCAGCACCGTGAGGTTGGGAAACAGGTTGGTGAGCTGGAAGGCCCGGCCCAGGCCCGCGCGCGTGCGTGCCGAGGGCGGCAGGCCCGAGAGTTCGCGGCCATTCAGCGCCACCGTGCCCGCGCTGGCCTTGAGCTGACCAGAGATCAGGTTGAAGTAGGTGGTCTTGCCCGCGCCGTTGGGGCCGACGATGGCCGTCAGCGTGCCCGGCGCGAAGCTGCAGCTGACGGCATTCACCGCGACGTGTCCGCCGAAGCGGACCGTCAGGTCTCGGGTTTCCAGCACGCCGCGATCAACGCTTGTTGCGGACCGGAACCTGCATTTCCTCAGGCTTGATCTCGCGCACCAGTTCCGGCACGCCCCAGGCGAAGGCCGGGTCCTGCTTGATGCGGAAGTGGTACATGCTCTGCATGGCCTGGTGGTCTTCCTTGCGGAAGGTCATCGTGCCCTTGGGTGTATCGAAGCTCATGCCCTCCATGGCCGCGATGAGCTTGTTCGTGTTGGTCTCGCCGCCCGTCTTCTTGAGGGCAGTGACCACCGCCATCGCGGCGGAGAAGCCACCGGCCGTGAAGAAGTCCGGCGGCGTCTTGAACTCCTTGTAGTGGGCCGCGACCATGGCCTCGTTGACCGGGTTCTTGGGCAGGCCGAAGTAGTAGTAGGTGGCGCCTTCCATGCCCGGGAAGCGCTTGTAGGCCGTCATGGCCGGCAGGATGTTGCCGCCCGTGGCCACCTCGATGCCGAAGCGCTTTTGCAGGTCGGCGTCGGCCAGCGCGTTGAACGGCGTGGTGGCACCGGCCCAGACCACCCAGACCACCTTGCGGCCCGGCTTGTCCTTGAGCTGGTCGACGATGCGCTGGATGCCGGCCGTGAAGTCGGTGGTGGTCGGCGGCAGGTATTCCTCGTGGCCGACCTTGGCCTTCTTGACCGCGTCCTTGAAGGCCTTCACGCCATCGCGGCCGAAGGCCCAGTCCTGCGCCAGCGTGACGATGGTGGTGCCCTCCTTGTCCAGCGCCACGGCGTTGCTGATGGCGTCCTGGCTGGAGTTGCGGCCGGTGCGGAAGATGTACTTGTTCCACTTGTCGCCCGTGATCGAGTCGGCCACGGCCGGCTCGACGATGAGCACCTTCTTGTACTCCTCGGCCACCGGCAGCATGGCCAGCGCCACGCCCGATCCCGTGGTGCCCACGGCCAGGTCAGCCTTGTCGTCGGCATAGGCCGTGGCCAGCAGCGACTTGCCCAGGTCGGGCTTGCCCTGGTCGTCCTTCTCCAGGACCACCAGCTTCTTGCCGTTGACGGCCATGGTGCCGCCCGTGGCGTAGTCCAGGCCCATCATGAAGCCGGTCTGCGTCTGCTTGCCATAAGCCTCCAGCGCGCCGGTCTTGCCGTAGACGTGGGCGATGCGGATTTCCTTGGACTGGGCGAAGCTCGCGGTGGCGCACAGTGCGAGTGCGGCAATGGCTGACAGGCGTGCCAGACGGCGACGGTTCATGGCGTAGTCTCCAAATGTGTGGTGCCTGGAAATTGCACAGTCCATGCCACCCAGAACAATCCTTTTTTTTCAATGACTTGCAATGTTTCTTTCGTGGCATCAACTGACAATTCAGACAACACAATTGCCTGAATTTCAGACAATTGCACGCCATTTCTACAGGGTTTTCCTGAGGAATGCGGTGCCACCGGCCTGTAGGCCGGCATCCCGCTCCGGGACTTTGCCGCTGCGGCGGAACTAGCATTCATCCCGCCCTTTCGGGCTGATGGAGCTACCAAGGAACCGCCATGCACAACACGCACAACAACCGCTTTCGCACCCTCGCCGGCACCGCCCTGCTGACCGCCTGCAGCCTCGCCTTCGTCGGCTGCACGACCACCAAACCGGGCACGGCCAGCACGCCTTCGTCGGCGCGACATGCCATCGATGCCGACGTCGACGCGGCCCTGTCCAAGCTCTACAACACCGTGCCGGGCTCGCGCGAACTCGTGGCGCGCTCGGCCGCCACGCTGGTGTTCCCGTCCGTGATCAGCGCCAGCCTGGGGCTGGGCGCCGAATACGGCCGCGGCGCATTGCGCGAAGGCAGCCGCACGGTGGGCTACTACAGCACCACGGCCGGCTCGGTCGGCTGGCAGGCCGGCGCCCAGTCGCGCGCCGTGATCTATGTGTTCAGCACGCGCGATGCGCTGGAGAAGTTCCGCGCCAGCAAGGGCTGGACCGTGGGTGCCGACGCCACCGTGGCCCTGGCCACCGTGGGTGCCAACGGCCAGATCGACAGCAACACCATCCGCCAGCCCGTGGTCGGCTACGTGCTGACCAATGCCGGCCTGGAAGCCGGCGTGGCACTGCAGGGCGCCAAGATCAGTCCTGTCATGCCGTGAGGCATTGCCCCAGGCTGGCCCATGTCCGCCCGGGGATGCCCCAACTTGGGGCCCAGCGTGCACCATGCGCGCTGACGCGCTGCCAGCGCTCCTGCGCAAGTCGTTGATTCCATTGAAACAGCGACTGGCACGTCAATTGCAACAACTGCCTTGCCCCTCGGCGCCGTAGCCGGGGGACAGGGCGGTTCCATTTCCGCCCGACTCTCCGCCAACGGTGGCGGAACCTCTGCCTGCTGGCAGCCCGACCGGGCTGCGCGCAGGCGGTGTTCCATCCAACCGGCGGAGCGCACAAGCGCCACCCGCCAGGGCTGGCCGAAGCGCTACCTGCGCCGCGACCCGTCCGCAGCCAGGAGCGCAAGCGCATGAAGATCGTCGTCGTCGGCCACGGAATGGTGGGCCACAAATTCCTCGAGAGCCTGGCCGAGAGCGGCCAGCCCGACCTGCAGGTCACCGTGCTCTGCGAGGAGCCGCGCGCGGCCTACGACCGCGTGCACCTTTCGGAGTTCTTCAGCGGCAAGACCGCCGACGCGCTTTCGCTGGTGGAGCCCGGCTTCTTCGAGAAGACCGGCTTCACACTGCGTCTGGCCGCCCGCGCAGCGGCCGTGGAACGCCGCAACAAGACCGTGACCACCGCCGACGGCGAAGTCGTCCCCTACGACAAGCTGGTGCTGGCCACCGGTTCCAACCCCTTCGTGCCCGGCGTGCCAGGCCGCGACCGCCCCGGCTGCCACGTCTACCGCACCATCGAGGACCTGGAGGCCATGCAGGCCTCCGGCGCCAGGTCGGCCAGCGGCGTGGTCATCGGCGGCGGCCTGCTGGGCCTGGAGTGCGCCAAGGCGCTGCGCGACATGGGTTTGCAGACGCATGTGGTGGAGTTCGCCCCGCGACTCATGACCGTGCAGGTGGACGAAGGCGGCGGCCGCACCTTGCGCAAGAAGATCGAGGCGCTGGGCGTGCAGGTGCACACGGGCCGCAACACCACCGAGATCGTCGACGGCGCCACGGCGCGCCACCGCCTGGTCTTCGCCGACGGCACACACCTGGAGACCGACATGATCGTGTTCTCCGCCGGCATCCGCCCGCGC
Source organism: Pseudorhodoferax sp. LjRoot39 (assembly GCF_964253035.1). Lineage (NCBI taxonomy): Bacteria > Pseudomonadati > Pseudomonadota > Betaproteobacteria > Burkholderiales > Comamonadaceae > Pseudorhodoferax > Pseudorhodoferax sp. LjRoot39. The sequence continues at coordinate 6,412,900 of NZ_CAXUQL020000001.1, forward strand.
GACGACCTGGCGCGCCAGTGCGTGCTGGCCATCGGCCCGCGTGGTGGCGTGGTCATCGACAACCACTGCCGCACCAGCGACCACGACGTCTACGCCATCGGCGAATGCGCGTCGTGGAACGAGCAGGTGTTCGGCCTGGTCGCGCCGGGCTACGACATGGCCCGCGTGGCTGCACGCCATGTGCTGGGCGATGCTACGGCGGCCTTCACCGGCGCCGACATGAGCACCAAGCTCAAGCTCATGGGCGTGGACGTGGCCAGCATCGGCGACGCGCAGGGCAAGACGCCGGGTGCCTGCTCCTACCACTTCGTCGACGAGCGCAAGCAGATCTACAAGAAGATCGTCGTCAGCGAGGACGGCAAGAAGCTGCTGGGCGCGGTGCTGGTGGGCAATGCCGACGAATACGGCACGCTGCTGCAGACCGCGCTCAACGGCCTGGCCCTGCCCGACGATCCCGAGTTCATGATCCTGCCCTCCAGCGACGGCAAGGCCAAGCCCGGCCTGGGCGTGGAAGCCCTGCCCGACACGGCGCAGATCTGCTCGTGCAACAGCGTCAGCAAGGGCCAGATCTGCGCGGCCGTCGGCGAAGGCGCCTGCACCGTGGCGGACCTGAAAGCCTGCACCAAGGCCGGCGCCACCTGCGGCGGCTGCGTGCCGCTGGTCACCCAGGTCATGAAGTTCGAGATGGCGCGCCGCGGCATGGCCGTCAACAACCATGTCTGCGAACACTTCGCCTACTCGCGCCAGGAGATCTACCACCTGGTGCGCGTGGGCCAGATCAAGACCTTCGACGAGCTGCTCGCCAAGCACGGCAAGGGCCTGGGCTGCGACATCTGCAAGCCCGTGGCCGCCAGCGTGCTGGCCTCCATCTGGAACGAGTTCGTGCTGAAGCCCCAGCTCGCCAAGCTGCAGGACAGCAACGACTACTTCCTCGGCAACATCCAGAAGGACGGCACCTACTCCGTGGTGCCGCGCATGCCGGGCGGCGAGGTCACGCCCGACGGCCTGATCGCCGTGGGCCAGGTGGCCAAGAAGTACGGCCTCTACACCAAGGTCACGGGCGGCGCGCGCGTGGACATGTTCGGCGCGCGGCTGGAGCAGTTGCCGCTGATCTGGGAGGAACTGATCGCCGCCGGCTTCGAGAGCGGCCACGCCTACGGCAAGAGCCTGCGCACCGTGAAGAGCTGCGTGGGCAGCACCTGGTGCCGCTACGGCGTGGACGATTCCGTGGGCCTGGCCGTGCAGATCGAGAACCGCTACAAGGGCCTGCGCGCGCCGCACAAGATCAAGTTCGGCGTCTCGGGCTGCACGCGCGAATGCGCCGAGGCCCAGGGCAAGGACGTGGGCATCATCGCCACCGACAAGGGCTGGAACCTGTATGTCTGCGGCAACGGCGGCATGAAGCCGCGCCATGCCGAACTGATCGCGAGCGACCTGAGCAAGGACGCGCTGATCGCGCTGGTCGACCGCTTCCTGATGTTCTACGTGCGCACGGCCGACCGGCTGCAGCGCACCAGCACCTGGCGCGAGAGCCTGGAGGGCGGGCTGGACTACCTGAAGCAGGTGCTGATCGAGGACTCGCTCGGCATCGGCGCCGAACTCGAGGCGCAGATGCAGCACGTGGTCGACACCTACCAGTGCGAGTGGAAGAGCGCCGTGACCGACCCGGCCGTGCGCCAGCGCTTCAAGAGTTTTGTGAACAGCGACCAGCCCGACCAGCGCATCGTGTTCGTGAAGGAGCGCGGCCAGATCCGGCCGGCGCGCCAGGATGAACGCGACACCGCCGAGACCATTTGAGGAGCACCACCATGCTGACCAAGACCCTGAACTGGACCGCCGTCTGCAAGGCAGACGACATCGTGCCCCACACCGGCGTCTGCGCGCTCGTCGAAGACCGCCACGTGGCCGTGTTCCGCCTCGGCGAGGACCGCTTCTTCGCCATCGACAACATCGACCCCAAGTCGGGCGCCAGCGTGCTCGCCCGCGGGCTGATCGGCAGCCTGGGCGAGCGCATCGTCGTCGCCTCGCCGCTCTACAAGAACCACTTCGACCTGGCCACCGGCGAATGCCTGGAGGCGCCCGAGCACTCCGTCGGCGTGCACGCCGTACGCGTCGACAACGGCCGCGTGTTCGTGGCCCTGAACTGAAACACACAAGGAAACGCCATGGCCTACCTCGCCCCCACCGAATTCGTGACCAAGATGGTCGACGCCGGTGAATCCAAGCTGCTGATGTCCACGCGCGACACGCTGATCCGCTCCTACATGGCCGGTGCCATCCTGGCGCTGGCGGCGGCCTTCGCCGTCAGCGTGACGGTCAACACCGGCAACCCGCTGCTGGGCGCCGTGCTGTTCCCGGTCGGCTTCATCATGCTGTACCTGATGGGCTTCGACCTGCTGACCGGCGTGTTCACGCTGGCCCCGCTGGCCGTGCTCGACAAGCGCCCGGGCGCCACCTGGAAGGGCGTGCTGCGCAATTGGGGCCTGGTGTTCTGCGGCAACTTCGCCGGTGCGCTGACGGTGGCCGTGTTCATGGCCATCATCTTCACCTTCGGCTTCTCGGAAGCACCCAACGCCATCGGCGAGAAGCTGGGCCACATCGGCGAGGGCCGCACTGTGGGCTACTCGGCGCACGGCGCGGCCGGCATGCTCACGCTGTTCGTGCGTGCGGTCATGTGCAACTGGATGGTGTCCACCGGCGTGGTTGCGGCCATGATGTCCACCAGCGTCTCGGGCAAGGCCATCGGCATGTGGATGCCCATCATGGTGTTCTTCTACATGGGCTTCGAGCACAGCATCGTCAACATGTTCCTGTTCCCCACCGGCCTGATGCTGGGCGGCAAGTTCACGATGATGGACTACATCGTCTGGAACGAGATCCCCACCGTGCTGGGCAACCTGGTGGGCGGCCTGACCTTCGTCGGCGCGACGCTGTACTCCACGCACTACAAGACCGGTGCCAAGCGCCGCATCGCTTGAGGTCACGCTCGGCCAGCATTCGCTGGCAGGTAGCGATGGGCTGAACCAGGACTTCCACGGCGCCGTCGTCCCCACGGGCTCGGCGCTGCACACCAAGGGCATCGCCGTGGCGCTGGCCGACGGCATCGGCTCCAGCACCGTGAGCCAGCTGGCCAGTGCCGCCGCCGTGCGCGGCTTCCTCGACGACTACTACGCCTGCTCGGAAGCCTGGTCGGTGCGCCGCGCCGCGCAATGCGTGCTGGGCGCCACCAACGCCTGGCTGCATGCGCAGAACCAGCGCGGCGATGCGCGATTCGACAAGGACCGCGGCCACTGCTGCACCTTCAGCGCCATCGTGCTCAAGGGTCGCGAACTGCACGTGCTCCACGTGGGCGACACGCGCATCTACCGCGTGCACGCGCAGGCGCTGGAGCAGCTCACCGAGGACCACCGCGTGCACCTGGGTCATGCGGGAGACCAGCAGTCCTACCTGGGCCGGGCGCTGGGCGCCACAGCGCATGTGGAGATCGACCACCTGCGCCTGGAGGCCGAACCGGGCGCGCTCTACCTGCTGGCCAGCGACGGCGCCTACGAGCGCCTGGACGCGGCCGCCGTGCATGCCGCGCTGGACCGTTGGCCCCAGGACTTCGACGCCGCGGCCCGCACCCTGGCCGAGACGGCACGCGCCCGCGGCAGCCGCGACGATGCCACCGTGCAGTTGCTGCGCATCGACACCCTGCCCCCGCACGACGCCCAGCCCTGGCAGGCCCGGCGCGCGCAGCTGCGGCTGCCGCCACCGCTGGCGCCGCGCATGGTGTTCGAGGGCTGCACGCTGGTGCGCGAGCTGCATGCGAGCGCGCGCAGCCAGGTCTTCCTCGCGCGCGACGAACAGACCGGCCAGCCGCTCGTCATCAAGGTGCCGGCCGTGGACCTGCGCGAGGACGCCGACGCGCTGGACCGCTTCCTGCTGGAGGAATGGGTGGCGCGGCGCATGCACAGCCCGCATGTGCTGCAGGCCGCCCCCGGCGAGCGCGCGCGCGAGCACCTGTACGTGGCGATGGAATACATCGAAGGCCAGACCCTGGCGCAATGGATGACCGACCATCCGCGGCCCGACCTGGACAGCGTGCGCGGCCTGGTCGCGCAATTGGCCAAGGGCCTGCAGGCCTTGCACGGCAAGGAGATGCTGCACCAGGACCTGCGGCCCGAGAACGTGATGGTCGACCGCAGCGGCACCGTGAAGATCATCGATCTCGCCTCGGCCCATGTGGCCGGGCTGGCCGAGGCGGCGCCGACGCGGGAGGCCACGCGCATCGTCGGCTCCTTGCAGTACACCGCGCCCGAGTACTTCGTCGGCGGCCAGCCCACGGCCGCCGCCGACCTGTTCGCGCTGGCCGTTCTGAGCTACCAGATGCTCAGCGGCCAGCTGCCCTATGGCCTGCAGGTCACCCAGTTGCGCACGCCCGCGGACTTGAAACGCCTGCGCTACGTGCCGCTGCGCCACCACCGCCCGGAGCTGCCGGCCTGGCTGGACGCGGTGCTGCACAAGGCCTTGCAGGGCGACCCGGCCCGGCGACAGGAGGCGGTGTCGGAGTTCGTGCACGACCTGCACCGGCCGGGCGCGGCGCTGCTGCGCACGCGCGCGATGCCGCTGGCCGAGCGCGATCCGGTGCTGTTCTGGCAGGTCTGCACGGTGGTGCTGGGCCTGGCGACGGTGGTGCTGGTGGGGCTGCGCGCGCTGGGGCATTGAGGGCGCAAAGACTTCCGCACGCTGGACCGGACCGCCGCTCAGGCACAGCAGGCGGGCTTGGCGCCCGACGCGTTGCTGGTCGATGAAACCTGACTGCCTGGTCGTTGACGCCAAGGCGCTGGTCAGCGCCGCGCAGGCCAGCGCCGCGGGGCCGGGCTCGGCATCAGAGATGCCTGACCGCTCAAAGGTCCATCTCCGCGCCTCGCATACGGAGCCACTCCTTGCGCTTCCGGTAGTCCGGCAACACCTTGTCCACCTCGTTCCAGAACGCCTCGCCATGGTCGCGGTGGCGCAGATGGCACAGCTCGTGCACCACGATGTAGTCGATGATCTTTGGCGGTGCCATCAGGCACTTCCAGTGGAATAGCAGCCCGCCACCCGGCAGGCTGGTGGCCCAGCGGTAGCCTAGTTCGCGCACCTGCAGCGGCCCCGGCTCGACATCGACGCGCGGCGAAAAGTACGCCACGCGCTGCGCGATGCGCGCCTGTCCGGCCGTGCTGTAGAACCCTCTGAACGCCTCCTGCGCCGCCGCCTTGCCGCCCGTATCCACCACGCTGCGCAGCAGGCAGAAGCGTCCGTCCTTGAGCTTGAGCGGCGCGTTCTGCTCGGCCACCAGCAGCAGGCGGTAGGCGCTGCCCAGGTACAGAAAGCTCTCGCCATTGACCCACTCACGCACCACGCGCGTGGCGTTCAGGTCGCGCCACTCGGCCAGGTTGCGGTAGATCCACAGGCGCCGGCTCAGCACCGTGTGGTCCACCTGCTCGGGCGTCATGCGCGCGGGCGGCCGCACGGTGACGGCGCCATCGCGCTCGATCACGATGTCGGTGGTGCGCCGCGCCGTGCCCGGCAGCAGCCGGTACTCGATGTCGTGCACCCGACGCAGGGTGGCGGTGGCTTCAGGACCCATCACGCCCCGCCTGCAACAGGCCGTCGTGCCGATTCCGCGCCAGCTTCAGCACCTCCACCGCCAGACGCTCGCGCTGGGCGACTGCCGCCTGGGGACCGGTGCGGCTGATCGCCTGCTTGATCTCGCCGCGCAGGCGCTTCTGCTTGTCTGCGTTGTGCCAGAAGTCGATGCTGCCGATGGTCTGCTGCAGCAGCTCCACCAGTTGCTCGACCAGCCGCTTGAACGCCGGCAGATCGCCCTCGGGCACCGGCGCATCGCCAAAGGCCACCTGCACCAGGTGCTCGAAGAAGCTGCTGGCCTCGCGCCCCAGGCCGTGCACGCCCTCCCGGCGCCCAGCCACGGCCTCGCTGCGCAGCGCGTCGAGCTGCTCCACCAGCGCGTCCCACGCGCCCTGGTGCCGTTCGATCAGTGCGTCCACCTTCTCCGACAGCCGCTGGTAGAAAGCCGGGTCTTCGTCGTGGTGCACCGTGCAGTGCTTGCGGATGGCGTGCTCCATCTCGCTGGCCTTGGCCTCGTCGTTGCCTTCGGCATGCTGCTGCAGGCGCTGCAGAAAGTCCTGCGCCAGCAGCTCCACCGGCGGCAGCTTGGGGTTGATACCCAGGCTGACCAGGTGTTCGTTGATCAGCGCCTTGACCTTCTCGCCGGCATCGCCCAGGTCCAGGCTGTCGTCCTTGTAGCGCTCCTTGGCCACCTGCAGGAGGTAGCCGAAGCGCCTGGCCGGCACGCGGAACGGCTGGGCCGAGGCATGGGGCAGCACGATGTCCAGGCTCATCAAAAACTTCTTCAGGTAGACCTCGAAGTCGGCGCGGTAACGCTCGTCGGCAAGTGCCTTTACGGCCGCGTGCACCACGGCAGCATCTTGCGCCTGGCTGGGCAGCGCCCCGGTGACGAAGGCGCGGATGTCCGCCACGCCCTTGGCCTCGAAGTGCTGCAGCAGCCGCTGGCAGCGCTCCTCCAGCACCGGCAGCTCGGTGTCGATGTTTTTCAGCCCCTGCTGCAGTTCCTGCAGTTCGTCACTCGCGGTGTAGAGCGTCAACGCTTCGGCCAGGTGGTTGGCCAGGCCGATGTAGTCCACCACATAGCCGCGCCGCTTGCCGCGCTTCACCCGATTGGTGCGGGCGATGGCCTGGAGCAGCGTGTGCTCGCGCAGGCGCTTGTCGATGTACATGACCTGCTCGATGGGCGCGTCGAAGCCGGTCAGCAGCATGTCGCAGACGATCAGGAACGCGATGCCGGTGTTGGCCTGGTCCGGATCGTCCAGGTCGAAGCCCTTGCAGAAGTTCTGCACGGCGTTCAGCCGCGCCGCCTCCTTGCGCGCGTGGGTGATGAAAGCCGCCTCGTTGGTGCCGTCGGACGAGACCACCACCACGGCTTGCAGGAAGCCCAGTTGGCGGACCAGCGCCGCGTCCGGCGCGGGTTTCGCCTGCTCCTGAGCCAGCCGGTCGGCGATGGCCGCACGAATGCCGTTGCGGTAGCGCACGCAAGCCAGCTTGGAATGGCACACCACCTGCGCCTTGAAGCCGTTGGGCAGGATGTTGTCCACATAGTGCGCCACCAGGTCGCGCGCGATGGCATTGATGCGTGCCTCGGCCTCCAGGATGTCACCCGTGGCGCCGTATTTCTTGCGGATGGCGGCCAGCTCGTCCTCGCTGCGGTCCCTGAACAGGTCTTCGAACTTCTGGTCGAAGGCGTGTTTCTCGTTCAGCGCGCTGTCGGCCGTGCGGCCCTCGTACAGGATCTGCAGCGTGGCGCCATCGTCCACCGCGTCCATCAGCCTGTAGGTGTCGATGTACTCGCCGAAGCGCTTGACCGTCTTGCGCTCGCCATGGCGCTCGGTCAGCAGCGGTGTGCCGGTGAAAGCCAGCCGCACCGCGTTGGGAAAGGCTTCGAACAGGTTCTCGCCCAGGTCCGAGCCCTGGGTGCGGTGGGCCTCGTCGATCATCAGCACGATGCGTTCCGACCGGTTCACCACGCCGAAGGTCTTGCCCGCAGGCATGGCCAGGTAGGTGCCCAGCGCCTCGGCCACCATGGGGCTCAGGGCCTGCTCGCGCTCCTGGAACTTGTGGACCATCACCATGTTGATGTCCGAGCTGTCGCTGGCCAGGTGCTGGCGCAGTGCCTGCGTGCTGCCGATGGTGTTGACGCGCCCACCGATCAGCGTGGCCGTCTGGCCCAGCTGCTCTTCCAGGTCCTGCCGGTCGTTGACCAGCACGATCTTGAAATCGTTCAGGTCGTGGCTGGCGCGCAGCATGCGCGCCACGAACACCATGGTCAGCGACTTGCCCGAGCCCTGCGTGTGCCAGACCACGCCGCTGCGCTCAGCCGGCGTCTGCCCGCTGCGCAGGCGCTGCACGATCCTGCCCGCCGCGCGGAACTGCTGGTAGCGGCACACCACCTTCACGCGGGTGCCGGCGTCCGTGTCCATGAACACGGTGCAGGTGCGTGCGATCTGCAGCAGGTTGGGGGGCGCCAACATGCCGGACACCAGGCGTTGCTGCGGGCTCAAGGCGTCGGCGCCCGCATCGTCGGCCGGGTACAGCGTCTTCCAGGCATAGAAATGTTCCGCACCCGAGCTGATGCTGCCGTAATCCGCTTCCGCCCCGCTGCTGCGCACCAGGAGCAGGTTGCTGTGGAACAGCCGGGGCTCACCCTCCTTCAGGCCGGCGGCCTCGGTTTCGGGCCGGCGGCGCATGTAGCGCTGCAGTTGCACAAAGGCTTCCTGCATCGGGTTGGCGCAGGTGGCCGAACCCTTCTTGCACTCCACCACCACCAGCGGAATGCCATTCACGAACAGCACGATGTCGGGCACCATGAAGCCGCGCACGCAACCCGGCGTGTCGATGCGGAACTGGTTGATGGCGTGGAAGCGGTTGCGCTCCGGGTGCTGGAAGTCGATCAGCCGCACCACCGGGTCCACCTCGCCGGTGGCCTCGTTCACATCCACCTGGGCCTTGATCAGCATCTCGTGCACGGCCTGGTTGGCCTCCAGCAGCGTGCGCTGGGGCTGGCGGAACAGCAGGGCTTCCAGTTCGTCGAGCTGGCGTTCGGCCAGCCACGGCCTGCCGTCGGGCAAGGTGTTGAGCGCGCGCACCGCCTCGCGGAACACACCGGGCAGCCACCACGGGCGAAAGCTGCTGCGCAGGCTGGGGCCGGCGGCCTGCGGCAACTGCGGGCCCTGGTCGATGACGGTCCAGCCCAGCGTGGCCAGCTGCGCCAGAAAGGGTTGTTCGACCTCGGTGTATTCGCTCATCGGGAAGCCCCCGTTGGCGCGGCGCTCACGCGCTGCCGGCCCAGCGCCGTCAGCCGGTAGCGCTGCATGCGGCTGGTGGGTTGATCGGGCAAGGTCATTTCCAGATAGCCCGCCTTCATGGCAGGCAGGAGATACCGATTGCGAAAATGCGGCGCATGCCGCAGGCCCAAGGCCTCCTGCAGGCTGCGCCGCGTGAGCTCGCCATGCGCCGCGACCACCAGCAAGCTCAGCACAGGGTCGGTGACCTCATCGGTGACTTGATCGGTGACTTGATCGGTGACTTGATCGGTGACTTGATCGGTGACTTGGTCGGTGACTTGATCGGTCACTTCCGGGGACGTCCCCTCCGTCGTGGTCGCCAGCGGATGCACCGGCAGCCGGATCACATAGGCCGCACGGTCGTCATCCGTCTCGAACAGCGGTGCAGGCGAGCCGTTGGCGAGCATGGCCTTCAGGATCTTCGGCACCCCGGTGCTGCGGCCTTCGGTCAGGTCCAGCTCCTTCAAGAACTCGCCGATGCGGCGGTTGCGGTAGCGCCGGCTCACGGCGCGGCCGGCGGCGAAGTCTTCCAGCCGGATCGAGCGGTCCGGCCCCGGGAAGCTCAGGATCACCAGTTCCTCGCGGCTGATGCGCACCTCGATGGGTTCGCGTTCGTCATACGCGCGGTGGTACACGGCATTGACCAGCGCTTCCTCGATCGCCACATAGGGAAAGTTCCATACCCGCGTGGCCTCGGCACGGTCGGGGTGTTTCAGCACCGTCTCGGTCAGGTAGTTGCGCTGGATGTAGCCCAGCGCCTCGCGCGTCATGCGCGCCAGCGGGCCCTTGAAGATCTTCTCGTCGAAGCGGTCGCCGCCCGCGCCCTCGGGGAACCACACCACATCGATCTGCGTGTAGGGGAAGAATCGGTCTGGCGCGTCGTTGAAGAACAGCAGGCCCACGTTCTTGGGCCAGGGCGCCTCGGTCGACCCGCCCACCACGTTCATCTGTCGGCCCAGCGCCTCCAGTGGCAGGGTGGCGGCCCCCTCGGCCAGCGCGCTGCCCACCTCGCGCAAGTACTCCAGCATCAGCGGGCGCGACAGGTCTTCCACGCGCGCCTGCTGCGCCAGCCGGTCGTCCCAGGGCACATTGGCGGTCAAGGTCAGCAGTTCCTGCTCGTCCGCGCCCTTGGCCTCCACCGTGCTGCTGTAGCGGCGGATGTAGTAGTGCCAGGTTTTGTGCTTGGCCTTCACCGACGCGGGCGCCTTGTAGGGCCGGTGCATGCCACCGGGCGCCTGCAGCACGATCAGCAGGCGGCCTTCCACCCGTTCCACGCTCAGCGCGGGGAAATACGGCGGCTGGATCAACTGGCAGGCGGCCAGCAGCTCCTGCTGGATGCGGTCGATCTGGTTCTCCGCCAGGCCCACGGGCGGGAACACCGGCCGGCCATCGGCGTCGCAGTCCTGCCCGATCACCACATAGCCGCCGCCCAGGTTCGCGAAGTCGTTGGCGAAGGCGCACAGCGTACGCAGGATGGGGTCGGGGTTCCAGCCGGCCTTGTATTCGATGCGCTCGCCCTCGACCGTGCGCTGGCGCAGCAGGTGGGGCAGGTTGAGGGGGAGCGGCATGGCGTCAGGCGGGGAGGGCGGGCTCGGGGACGGTGACCGGGACTTTGCCGGTGAGGAGGTCTTGCATGAGGCCGAGTTTTTGGGCGCGGAGTTTGGCCAACCCGTTTCGAAGTGCTTTGATTGGGCGATGCGCCGCCTCGTACCGGGCTGATATCGCCTGTTGCTCTTCGAGCGGCGGCAGCATCAACTTCAACGGCCGAAGGTCTTGCAAATTGATGTTCTTCTGCGCGCTCTGCGGCGCCATTGCCTCAAGTCTTGGTTTGCTCCGACGAATCGAAAGCTCCACGAACCGAACGTCCGCAGCGCCCGTCACTACGACACCTACAACGCTGTCTGGAAAATACATTGGGATGGACAAGATGGCCGTATCGGCGATGTTTGCCGCAATCGTGACCGCGATCGTTCCTGTGGGAAAGCAACTGCTCACAGCAGCACCGCTCGCACTGAGCGTTTGCGAATAGGTGTCGAGGTAGTCGCCTGCAGCTGCGGCAATGTCACCTGTCTGAATAAACGGAAAGGCTCCTCCGAGGAATCGCGGGTCGTTGCGCGGGCGGTGTGTGAACTTCCCGCGGCCAACCTGCGCAATGTCCTGAAGCTCGGCCTCTCGCCATGACTTCGGAACGATCCTGCCACCAAGCGAATGGTAAAGATCAGGCTCCGATGCGGGCTCCGGTCTGGCAACGCCGGTCGGCAGCACCCCACGCGTGAACAGATCCTGCATCAGCCCGGCCTTGATCTGCTGGTGCTTCTCGATCAGCGCTTCGGTGGCTTCGATAGCGTTGTCGAGACTGGTGAGGATCGCGGCGATGCGTTGCTGATGGACTTGCGTCGCGGGAAAAAAAACGCGGGTGGTCCGAACGTCGCCCCAGGAACAGCGCGGCATCTTCGTGCCTTCTTCGGTCTGGATGGCGCGCCGAAAAACTTCGTCTGACTGCGCTATGTAACCGGCGTAAGCAGCATCAATGCCTGGCCGCGCTCGCAGCACCAGCACATCGGTCGAGCAGTAGCCCGCTTGGTCAACGCGAACGCTCTTACGCAGCCGAGGGCGCAACTTGCCGAACAGAATGTCGCCCGCTGCGAATACGCCGTTCGTGCTAATTGAATCTCCGGCATTGCCCAAGGATCGGAGCGAAGTGCCACTCGACGGAATGTGCTCAAGCCCCACATATGGCTTCGACGCATCCTTTGCCGTGAGCGCTCGGTCAGTGACCTGCATGACCAAGTCTTCGAACGGTCGAATATTGCCTTCATGCATAACCAAGCTCCGCCAAATAACCCGCCAACTCGCTTGCAGCCTCCCGCTGCGCAGAGGACAACGCCTCCGCCGTAACCGCGTATTTCCCCCACAGGTTCTCAACCGCCGCCACACAAGCCCGCTGATCCGCCCGCAAATACTGCCGGTAGCTCTCCATCAACACCGCCTCCAGCCGCTGCAGGATCGCCACCCGCGCCTCCTCCGTGCTGATCTTTTTGCGCGCCTGCTCCACCAGTTCGTCGCGGCTCTTCTCCGTGCCCTTAATCAGCGCCTTGAGCCCCCTGGCTTCGTCCTCCAGCTTCTTGTGCGCGGCCAGCAGCGCCTCCAGCCGCTGTGCCTCGGCCTGGTGCGCCGTCCAGTCGCCGAAACTTCTGTCGCGCTTGGCCAGCTTCATCAGGCCCTTGGCCTCCTTGAGCTGGGCCTTCAGCTCCTTGACCTGCTCGGGTGGCAGCACGCCCGTGCCGTCCACATCCTCGAAGTCTTCCTCACCCGCCGCAGCGAACAGCGCCTGCAGCTCGGCCAACCGCGCCTGCTGCTGCTCCAGCTCGGCCAGCACCTGCGGAAACTGGCTTTGCAGGATGTCGTCGTCGGGAATCAGCTCCGGTCCCCAACCGCTGGCGGCAATCGACTTGAAGTCGGACTGCAGCAGCTTGTAGTAGTTGGCGAAGGCGCCGCGCACCTGGTAGCGCGTGAGCAGCGGCGCGGTGCCCGATGCGGGCACGAACTGGCGCTCAATGCCCTGCAGCAGGTCGATGCGCAACTGGTAGACATTGCGCGCCGTGGCATGCTGGTTGTCTGCATCCGGCGCCAGCGCATCGACCACCGGCAGATGCGCCTGCCACCAGGCCTGCAGTTGCTGCATGAACGCGGCATGCCGCTCGCGCACGCCGGGGTGGTCCGCCACATGGGCCGCGATGGCGCGCCGGTCCGCCAGCGCGGGGCTGAAGTCCAGGTAACGACCATCGGGCGACGCGGGGCGCGGCACGAAGCAGCTCTCGCGCAGGCCGGCGTACTGCGCCCAGAAGTGCGCCAGCGCATCCACCTCGGCCAACGGCACGCCGCCGTGCAGGTGCGCGCGCACGTCGTGCGGCTCGGGCGGCGGCGCGTTGTCCACGTAGCGGCGGATGTTGCAGTTGAAGTCCTCGGCCGCAATCTCGGCGTAGGGCACACGGCGGGCGTAGGCCGGCACGTCGGCGTTGGCACGGTAGACGTGCACGATCTTGTCGATGTCCTCGGGCCGCAGGTGGTTCTGCGCCTTGCCCTCGCGGTACTCGCGGTCGGCGTTGATGAAGAGCGCATGCCGCCGTTCAGCAGCGCCGGCCTTGTTCAGCACCAGGATGCAGGCTGGGATGCCGGTGCCGTAGAACAGGTTGGCGGGCAGGCCGATCACGGCCTCGAGCACACCACGCTCGACGAGCAGCCGGCGCACCTCGCGCTCTTCGCCGCCGCGGAACAACACGCCGTGCGGCATCACGGTGGCCAGCTTGCCGTCGGCCTTGAGCACGGCCAGCATGTGCTGCACGAACATCAGGTCGGCTTTCTTGCCCTTCTCGGGCAGCCACACCGGGAAGCGGCCCGGGTGCTTGATGTCCTTCCTGATGTAGTTCTGGCTGAAGGGTGGGTTGGCCAGCACGCGGTCGAAGCGCTTGAGCTGGCCGTCCTCATCGTGGTGCTGGGGCTCGCGCAGCGTGTCCTGCTGTTCGATGCTGGCATCGGGAATGCCGTGCAGCAGCATGTTCATCTTGCAGATGGACCAGGTGGTGCCCATCTTTTCCTGCCCGTACAGCGCCACGTTGCCGGCCTGGCGGCCGTGCTCGCGCAGGTAGTCGCGCACCTGGATCAGCATGCCGCCCGAGCCGCAGGTGGGGTCGTAGACGCGCATGTTTTCGCGCGGGTCGCAGACCTCCACGCACACGCGCACCACCTCGGCCGGCGTGTAGAACTCACCGGCCTTCTTGCCGGCCTGGTCGGCGAAGTCCTTCAGCAGGTATTCGTAGGCCGCGCCCAGCAGGTCGGGGAATTCGAAGTCTTCGTCCTTGAGCGGGATCTTGTCGAAGTTCTGAATGAAGTTGACGAGCGTGTCGTCGTCCAGCGTGGTCTGGCCGATCTTGCGGTTGAAGTTGATCGTGCCCTTGAGCACGTCCTGCAGCGCGTCGCTGTTGGCGTCTTCCAGGGCCTCCAGCGCCTTGTTGAGCATGGAGCCCACGTTCTCCTTGGTGTGCTTGAGGGCCGGGTGCAGCTCGCCGGTCTCGGGGTCGGTCCACGGCGTGCTCCAGCGGGCGCGCGGCGGCACATAGAAGTATTGGCCGGAATACTGGTCGGGGTCGGCCAGGTTGGCGACGATGGCGGCGGGGGACAGGCCGTCGCGCTCGCCTTGCTTGCTGATTTCTTCCTGGCGCTGGTCGAACAGGTCGCTGGCGCGCTTCAGGAACAGCATGCCAAAGACGTACTCCTTGTACTCGCTGGCATCCATGTTGCCGCGCAGGTCGTCGCAGGCGGTCAGCAGCAGTTGTTCGAGGCGGGCAAGGGTCAGGCGGGTGCGGGGCATCGGTTGCGGATACACGGGGATGGCAACCCAACATTGTGCGTCGGCCAGGACGCCGCTGTCCGACCGCGGCCCCACGGCGCTGCACTGCCCACCGCCGAAACGGCAAGGCCCGCATGCGCGAGCATGCGGGCCTAGCAGGGTTCACCCGACCCTCAGTGCGTCGCGACGGCAGGTGTCGGCTGCCCGCCCCCCTTGCGCAGCCTCCACACCGCCAGCCCCATCTGCCACACGATGAACGCGCCGACCAGACTGAACAGCGTGCCGGCGATCGGCCGGTGCGCCATCTCCACGAAGCTGCCACGCGTCAGCAACATGGCGCGGCGGAAGTTCTCCTCCAGCATCGGGCCCAGGATGAAGCCCAGCATCAGCGGCGCGGCGTCCAGACCCAGGCGCATGAACATGTAGCCCATGGCGCCGAAGGCGGCCGTGACGAAGATGTCGTCGACGTTGTTGTTCACGCTGAACGAGCCGATGCAGCAGAAGAACAGGATGGCCGGGAACAGCACGCTGTACGGGATCTTGAACAGCGTGAGCCACCACCGCACCAGTGGCACGTTCAGCAGCAGCAGGAAGCAGTTGCCCACCCACATGCTGGCCACCAGGCCCCAGAACAGGTCCGGGTGCTCGGGGATCAGGTTCGGGCCGGGCGTGACGCCCTTGATCATGAAGGCGCCCATCATCAGCGCCATGACCGCGTTCTCGGGAATGCCGATGCTCATGAGCGGGATGAAGCTGGTGCGCGCGGCCGATTCGTCGGCAGCGGCCTGGCCGGCCACGCCCTCGATGGCGCCGTCGCCGATCTCGTGCTTGTACTTGCTGACCTTCTTGTCCACGGCATAGGCCGCGAACTGGGCGATCACCGGGCCGCCACCGGGCAGGATGCCCAGGAAGGAGCCGATCACGCTGCCGCGCAGCGCGCTCGGGATGATGCGCTTGAACTCGGGCCAGGTCGGGATCAGCTTGATGGCGCCGCTGAAGGGCGTGCGCTCTTCCTTGGCGTCCAGGTTCTTGGTGATCTCGGCGATGCCGAAGCAGCCCAGCGCGATGCTGACCAGGCCGATGCCGTCGGCCAGGAAGGGCATGTCCATCGTGAAGCGGGCCACGCCGCTGTTCACGTCGGTGCCGATCTGGCCCAGCAGCACGCCGACCATGCACATGGCCAGGCCGTTGAGCAGGCTGCCCGTGGTGACGAAGCTCACGCAGACGAAGCCCACCATCATCAGTGCGCAGTAGTCGGCCGGGCCGAACAGGAAGGCCACCTGGCTCAGCGTGGGCGCCAGGAAGGCCAGCACCACGATGGAGATGGTGCCGCCGATGAAGCTGGAGAAACCCGCTGTGAACAGCGCCAGCCCGGTCTTGCCCTTGAGCGTCATCGCGTAGCCGTCGATGCAGGCCACGATGGAGCTGGCGTGCGGGATCTTCATCGTGATCGCGCTCACGCTGTCGCCGTACTGTGCGCCGTAGTAGATGCCGGCCAGCATGATCAGCGAGCCGTCCAGCGGCATCGAGTAGGTCAGCGGCAGCAGCAGGCTGATGGTGGCCAGCGGGCCCAGGCCCGGCAGCAGGCCGACCATGGTGCCCACGGTGCAGCCGAGGGCGCAGTACATCAGGTTGCTCAGCGTCAGCGCGTGGCCGAAGCCGAACATGAGGTTGTGGATCACGTCCATGGCAATGACCTCAGATCAGCGGCAGGGACAGGCCCAGCAGCTTCTGGAACGCGAAGGCCACGATGATCAGGCCGATGCTGATCTTGATGTTGCGCGAGACCGAGTAGGTGGTCGCGGCCTTGCCCGAGATGAACACCATGGCCACGATGCCGGCCAGCATGTTCACGTACAGCGAGAGCAGCGCGAACACGCACAGCGAGAACAGCAGCAGGCCGATGTTCTTGAGGTTCAGGTCCAGCGGCTCGCGCGCCGTGAAGCGCGAGCGCACGATGATCATCAATGCGATGGCCAGCAGGATGCCGCTGACGATCAGTGGAAAGAGCCCGGGGCCGGCCCGGCCGAGGGAACCGGTCTGGTATTGCAGCGAGAAGCCGCCGAACACCAGGGCGATCAGGGCCAGGAACAGCCCTCTCGCGAGATTGCGGTCGATCATCATGAACTTCCGATGGGTTTGTCTCCACGCCCGCGTGGCCGCAAGACGGCTGCGCTGACGCCTGTGGGCCACGCAGGCAGGAACCCGCTGACCGTGGCGGAATTTTTGGCGGCGCACGGGTGCGCCGCCCCATCGGGTACCACGTACGACAGCTTCGTGACAGCTTTGCGCGCGCGGCGCTTCAGTGGTCCGCGCGCGGCAGCCGCACGCGCACGCACAGGCCGCGGCCAGCCGGTCCGGCCAGCAGTGCGGCATCGCCTGCGTGCAGCTGCGCGATGTGCTGCACGATGGGCAGGCCCAGGCCGGTGCCGGGCCCGCTGGCCGAGCGGCCGCGGTGGAAGCGGTCCCAGGCGCGGGCCTGGTCGGCTGCGTCCATGCCGGGGCCGTCGTCTTCCACGTCCAGCAGCACGTGGCCGCCCTCGGTGCGCGTGCGCACCGTCACCTGCGCGCCGCGCCCGGCATGCTGCTGGGCGTTGTGCACGAGGTTGGCCAGCAATTCGCGCAGCAGCCAGGCCTCGCCCTGGACCGCGGCCGGCTGCAGGTCGAAGCCCAGGTCCTGCCCTGCGGCCAGGGCCGGCCGCACCCAGTCGGCGGCGGCCTCGGTCACGAGCTGGACCAGGTCGATGCGCGCGGCATCGCGCCGCTGCAGCACCGCGCCCTCGGCACGCGCCAGCGTCAGCAGCTGGTGCGACAGGTGCGCGCTGCGCTCGGCCGCCGCATGCAGGCGCTGCAGCCGCGCATGCAGTTCGGGCGGGTGCGGCTGCGCCAGCGCCTGGGCCGACTCGGACAGCAGCACCGCCAGCGGCGTGCGCAACTGGTGCGAGGCATCGTCCAGGAAGCTGCGCTGCGCGCCGACCGCCTGGCGCAGCCGCCCGAACAACTCGTTGATGGCCGCGCCGAGGAAGCCCACCTCGCGCGGCAGCTGCCGCAGCGGCAGCGGGTCCAGCTGCTGCAGCGAGCGCCGCTCCAGCTCCTGCGATGCCTGCTGCAACGGCCGCAGGCCGCGCCCTACCGCGACACGGGCCAGCAGCGCCAGGCACAGGGCCAGCAGCAGGCTCACGCCGGCCGCCGCCAGCCCCACGGCGCGCGCCGCGGCATCGCGCTTGCCCAGCGACTCGGCCACGAGGATGGGGCAGGTCTGGGCGCCGCAGGCCGCGCCATGGGCGACGATGCGCATGGCCTGGCCGCGCAGTTGGCCGTCGAAGAAGCGCCATCCGCCGCGCGCCAGGCGCGGATCCACCATCAACAAGGCCTGCTCGCCACCCAGCAAACGGCCCTGCGCATCGCCCACCGCGAACACCACCTCGTCGACGAGGTCGGCGCGCAGCGCATGCGCGGTCTGCGCGCTGAGCGGCAGCTGGGCCTGGCCACCGCGCTCTTCGAGGATCTGCGCCAGCGCCACCGCGGTGTCGGTCAGCGCGCGGTCCAGGCTGTCCATGGCCGGCTGCACCGCCAGCAGGTACAGCAAGGCCGTGGCCAGCGGCACCAGCACCACGAGCGGCGCCAGCAGCCAGACCAGCAGCGTGCGCCGCAGGCTGGCGGCGCGTGGCTCAGCCGCCATCGGCGGCTTCGAGCAGATAACCCAGGCCGCGCACCGTGCGCAGCCGCACGCCGCCCGGCTCAATCTTGGCGCGCAGCCGCGACACCTGCAGTTCCAGCGCGTTGTCGGACGTTCCCGCGGCCCAGCCGGGCACCAGGGCCATGAGCTGCTCGCGTGCGACGATCTGGCCGGCCCGCGTCATCAGGTACTGCAGCAGCGTGGACTCGCGGGCACTGAGTGGCAGCGGCTGCTCGCCGATGGCCGCGCGCATGCCCAGCGGATCGAAGCGCAGCGCCGCCAGCGCCAGCCGGCCTTCGCGCCGGTTCTCGTGCCGGCGCACCAGCGCGCGCAGCCGGGCCACGAGTTCGGCCGGCGCAAAAGGCTTGCACATGTAGTCGTCGGCACCAGCCTCCAGGCCGGCCACGCGGTCTTCCACGCTGTCCCGCGCGGTCAGCACCAGCACCGGCTGCAGCCAGCCGCTCTCGCGCACGCGGCGCAGCGTCTCCAGGCCGTCGATGCCGGGCAGGCCCAGGTCGAGCACCAGCAGGTCATAGGCGTCCTGCGCCAGCGAGCGCGGCACGGGCTCGCCGCGCGCGCTCACATCCACGCGCCAGCCCTGTGCCTGCAGCGCGCCGGCGACCGAGGTGGCCAGGGCTTCGTCGTCTTCAACGAGCAGGATGTGCATGGGGGTCCGAGGGTGCGCAGGCGCCGCACATTGTGCCCGCGGCCACAGGGCCGTTGCAGGGCCCTCGGCCATGACGCATCTCATCACGCTGGAAGTGCCCCGATCCGGCGTGCGCCACCCGATGGTGCCGGGCGATCGGCTCGACCGCATTGCGCCGCCTTCGACCGCGTCGATCCCGCGCAGGACAGGGTCTGGATGGCCGAGGCGTCCATCCCGGCCTGGAGCACCCGGGCGCGCATCGCCATCTCCCTGGCCGCCATCCGCCACTTCACCCTGGCGCTGCGCAGCGAAGGCCTGCCGCAGTTGGGTGCCCCACCAAAGGGACAGCACATGGCCGCTGCACCCTGTAACATCCTGCGTGGCCCAACGACAACACTTCGCCGACATGCCAGATGCGCTGCAATGCCGCAGCGCCGCACCATGATCGAAACGCTGCCGCCCGCCCCCGCCCCCTCTACGGACCCGGCCGTGGTGCAGCGACGCCACTACGTCACGCTGCTGTTCTCCGACCTGTCGCGTTCGACCGAACTGGCCGGCGCCATGGAAGCCGAGCAGTACGCCGCGCTGCTGTCCATGCTGCGCATCGCCTACCAGGAAACCGTGCCGCGCTGGGGCGGCAGCATCGTGCGCGTGCAGGGCGACGGCCTGCTGGCCATGTTCGGCCACCCGGTGCCGCACGAGGAAGCCGGGCGCCGCGCGGTCGAGGCCGCGCTGGCGCTGCACCGCGCCGTCGGCCGGCTGGCACCGCGGCTGCCGGCGGGTTTCGCACTGCAGCTGCACACCGGCATCCACGCCGGCCTGGTGCTGATCGGCGATGGCGACATCGAGCGCGGCCGCTTCGAACTCATGGGCACGGTACCCAACATCGCGGCACGGCTGTCGGATGCGGCCGGCCCGCACGAGATCGTGGTCAGCGACGAAACGCTGGGCCCGGCACGCCGCTTCTTCGGGGCCGGCGCACCCAGCATGCTCTTGGTCAAAGGCCGCGACGCGCCGATCCTGGTGTACCGCATCGGCACCCAGGCCGAGACGCTGGCCGGCGTGCAGGCGCGCAGCCGCAAGCAGGCGCCGCTGGTGGGCCGGCAGGCCGAATTCGAACGGCTGGCGCGCGGGCTGGACGCGGCCTGCGCCGGCACGCCGGCCGGTGTCGAGGTGGCCGGCCCGCCCGGCATCGGCAAGACGCGGCTGGTCGAGGAGTTCCTGCACCACGCCCACCAGCGCGACTGCCGCGTGCTGCGCGGCAGCTGCGACAGCGGCCTGGGCGCCGCGCCGCTGCAGCCGTTCCGCCAGATGATGCAATCGCTCGGCACCGCCGAGCTGCCGACGCGGCCGCATGCCTTCGCGGCCGCCTTCGAGCGGCTGGCGGCCGAGCAGCCGCTGGTGCTGTTCATCGACGACTGGCAGTGGGCCGACGACGCCTCGCACCAGGTGCTGGCCGGCATCCAGCGCCAGGACGGGCTGCGCCTGCTGGTGGTGCTGACGCGGCGTGTGGTCGGCAGCGCGGCCGCGCAGGCCACAGCCGGCTTCGACGCCGTCACGCTGGCGCCACTGGGCCAGGCCACGGCCGCCGAGGCAGTGGCCGCCTACCTGCCCGGCGCCGACCCCTTCGTGGTGGCGCAGATCTGTGCCCGTGCCGGTGGCAACCCGTTGTTCATCGAGGAGCTGTGCCATTCAGCCGCGCATGGCGACAGCGGCCGGCTGGCGCCGCCGCCCAGCCCGGCCGGCTGGATCAACCAGCTCATCGAGTCGCGCGTGCACGGCCTGGCCGCGCCGCTGGTGGACATGCTGCGCACCGCGGCCGTGATCGGCAACACCGTGCCGGCCTGGCTGCTCGCGCGCATCACCGGCCATGCGCCCGACAGCCCGCTGCTGCGCGAGCTGGCCGAGCAGGACTTCCTGTTCCCGGGCGAGCACGCCGGCACGCTGCGCTTCAAGCACGGCGTCACGCGCGACGTGGTGTACGCCTCGGTCGGCCTGCTGCAGCGCCAGTGGCTGCACCTGCGCATCGCCGTGGCGCTCATGCAGCAGGCCCAGGGCGGCGGCGCCGAGGACGCCGAGGCGCTGGCCCTGCACTTCGGTGCCGGTGGCGACCCGGCGCTGGAGGCGCACTATGCCGAACTGGCCGGCGACCGCGCGCTGGCCGTCTCGGCGCTGGACCGCGCGCGCGCGCACTTCCACGCCGCGCTGGCCGCGCTGGAGCGCGGCGAGCTGGTGGGCGAGCGCGCGCTGCGCTGGGTCGACATCGTCGAGCGGCTGGCCATGGTCTGCATGTTCGAACCCGAACGCGGCCAGATCGCGCTGGCCGAGCGTGCCGTGCTGCTGGCCCAGCGCCATGGCGATCTCGGCCGCGTGGCGCGCGCACGCCACTGGCTGGGCTGCGTGCACTACGCGCTGGGCGAGCCGCGCCTGGCCATCCGCCACGGCGAGCAGGCCCTGCGCGAAGCCGAGGCCGCTGGCGACGCGCCGCTGGCCACCCAGGTCGTGGCCTCGCTGGGAGAAGCCCACACCGCGGCCGGGCGCTACCAGCGCGCCGCGCGGCTGCTGGACCGCGCCATCGAGGTCAAGCGCAGCCACCGCAGCGGCCGCCGCACCAACGTCGGCCTGGCCTACTCGCTGGTCTGCCGCGGCGTGGTGCTGGGCGACCAGGGCCGCTTCGGCGCGGCGGCCGAGTGCTTCGACCAGGCGCAGGAGTGCATCGTGGGGCTCACGCACCAGATCGGCACCAGCATCGAAGGCTGGCGCGCGGCCGTGCTGCTGTGGCAGGGCCGCTGGGAGGCCGCGCACCAGGCCGCCGCCACTTCCGCCCGCATCGCCGAGACCACGCGCTCGCTGTGGCAGCTGTCGGTGGCGCGCGCCATCGGCGGCTACGCCGAATGGATGCTGCGGCGCGAGCCGGCGGCCATCGACGGCCTGGTGGCCGTGACCGACTGGGTTCTGCCGCGCGACAGCGGCCTGTTCCGCTCGCTCAACCACGGCTGGCTGGCCGAGGGCCTGCAGGCGCTGGGCCGCCCGGGCGAGGCGCGCCGGCACGCGCTGCTGGCCCTGCAGCGCGGCCGCCGGGAAGACCGCATCGGCCTGGCCATGGCCGCGCGTGCGATGGCGCGCGCGGCCCATGCGGCTGGCCAGCACGCGGCCGTGCAGCGTCAGCTGGCCTTCGCCTACCGCGTGGCCCAGGCGCGCGGCGCGGCGCATGAGCGTGCCGTGACGCAGCTGGCCGAGGCCGAACTGGCCGCCGCCAGCGGCGACGGCGGCCGCGCGCGCGCGCTGCTGGACCAGGCCGCGGCGGCCTTCGACACCATGGAGATGGCCTGGCACCTGGCGCAGGCGCAGCGGCTGCGCGCGCAGACCTGAAGCAGGCGGCTACCGTGCTGGTGGCGCTGCGCACCTTGCACATGTGCGATGTGGCGCCGGTCCGGCGCGACGGTCAGCCGTCGGCTGCCATCTGCGCATGAAGCGCCCGCACCGCCCGCACACCACGCACCCACAGAAACACTTGCGCACCCCAGAAAGCAGCCAGCAGGGCCGCAATACCGGCGGCCACGCGTTGCTGGAGCAGAACGGAGCGCAGGTAGGCACGCGGGTCGGACAGCAGCAGCTTGCACAACACCTCCACGTCGTATTGCGCGTACTGGGTGGTTTCGACGATGCGTTCCGGTTTCGCACAGTCGTCGCGGGTGAAGCGCAAGGCCTGCGGTGTGCCGCTCCACCGGAACTGCCAAGCCTTCTCGCCATCCACCAGGTACGGCGTGTCCGTCTTGATGACATTCAGCACCGGCGGCGCCAGCGCACCCATGAGCGTGGCAAACCCAGCGAGCAGCCACAGCAGGAGCCCGCACAGGAGGCCCCAGTTGGCCCAGCCGTGGCTGGGCCCGGCACGCAAACTCGGCCGGCGGACGTCGAGATAGCGGTGCGCCCGGCCCACCATGTCGATGTCCAGATCGTTGCGCCTGGACCACTGGATGATCCGCTCCGCGGCTGGCAGGGTCGGCGCGCTACGCACACCCGTCACGGCGCGGAAGTGCATGAGGTCGGTGCGTTCTTCCAGGAATTTCACGACCGACGACGCGTCGCTGCGCTTGCCGACCAGCCAACGCAGCAACAACATGATCAGCAGGTGGGTGGAACCCGTCCTCCACCACACCCACAGCAGGCTCAGCACCACGGCCAGGACGAGGCAGACCGTCTTCCACTCGCCGGCAAGCCAGGTTTCGACGGCGACGCCGGAAAGCAATGTGGTTGGATCGCCTGTGTTCATGCGCTGCGGCCCATG
This sequence comes from Pseudorhodoferax sp. LjRoot39, assembly GCF_964253035.1. Classification (NCBI taxonomy): domain Bacteria; kingdom Pseudomonadati; phylum Pseudomonadota; class Betaproteobacteria; order Burkholderiales; family Comamonadaceae; genus Pseudorhodoferax; species Pseudorhodoferax sp. LjRoot39. The sequence goes on from NZ_CAXUQL020000001.1 coordinate 6,435,769, forward strand.
CCTTCCGCGTCGTGGCGGCAGGTGACGACAGAGCCCTTGCTGCAGGCCGCGTTGCCCAAGCGGCCCAGGCTGTCGTATCGGCCCCGCGCTAAACCAGCTTCCGCTGGCGGCGCGGGAACAGCCGGCACGACGGCCGCTGCCGCGCGCGCGCATGGGTCAATCATGCAGTACCCCCTGTAGATCATGGGCGAGCGTGTGCCGGCCTGTGCGCTGCGATTACAGCGCCGCAGCCTACGGCATGAAACTACCAAAAGTGCCAGGGTGCGGCATCACGGCGGATGCATCTGCCGAATGTCAGCGTGCCCGTGCCGGCGTCGGCCACCACGGTCTGCGGCACGTACTTGTTGGCCGCGTTGTAGCTGGTGGTGGAGAGCCGGCGGCCCAGCAGGTCGTACGTGCAGGCCACGTTGGTGGCCGAGCACGCCGTGCTCAGCGGCCGCGCGTGCTTGAGCGTGCTGCCCGAGCACGACCCCGGGGCCATTCCGCGCAACCAGCGCCAGCGCTTCGCGGTGGTCGCCGATCGGCCGGCGCCAGCGCACAGCGAACGCGACGTCGAGATCCGCGACCTCGGTGTCTACGACCAACTGCTTGACGCCGTGCGGGAGGCTGCGTGATGACGACAACGCGCACCCCGAAGATCGCCCAGGCGGTCATGGCGCCCTCGGCCATGACGACACCTGCGCAGCTCGAACGGCTGGGCGAGCACCTGCGCAAGCTGCGCCTGGAGGCGCTGCTGCAGCACACCGCCGCCCAGGAGCTGCCCTACGCCGAGTTCCTGGAGCAGGTGCTGGGCGAGGAAGTGGCGGCCACCCGCCGAACGCTCATTGCCACCAAGCTGCACACCTGTTCACCCCCCCATGCGCGTGATCTTGCCCAGCGCGTTGGTCACCTGCGTGCGGGGCGGCGAGAGCGTCGTACACGCTGCCACCGTGGCGGTCACGTCCGTGCGCGGGCCTTCGGCCAGCGTGGGGTTGCCCACGGCGTCGAAGGTGGCGCCCTTGTCCGGCCAAGGCGCGCTGCCCTTCCCTCCAACCAGAGAACCATGTCCTCATGGCATTCGGATTCGTCACCGCCAAACGCAGCTCATAGCCGGGAATAAACCTCAGGCCGAATTCGGGCCCGTAGAGGTTCGATGGCGCGGAAAATCTAGGGCAGGCAAAGGAGGCGAAAGGGTCAGTGCAAAGGCAAGCCCGATCCAGAAGGTACCGCCAGCGAGCGGCCGGCCGCCTCGACCTCAGCAATCAACATGTCGGCTTCCTGCTGTGTCAGCGCCTGCTGATCGACCAGCCAGTGAAAGCGGCTAATCTCCTTGTCTGGTTCGCCATTCGGATTGACGGTGCCATACCACCGCCTGAGCTGCTCCCGGCGCCGCTCCATGAGCTCGCGCACGATGGGGTCGTGCTGCTTCTCGCCCTGGATCACGAAGAGGTTGGCGCCGCTGGCCGCAAACACGCTGTAGCGCACACGCGTAAAGCGGTACACGCCCAGGCTCACGCAGCCTGCCAGCACCCAAAAACCACGCCCTGCCAGCGGATCGCCAGCAACGAGCGCCCACCCCAGCTGAAGGCAACCGAGCACGATCCAGAGATAGCCCAGGTTGCGCCACCATGCGTTGTCCTCGATACGCACCGAGGGCTTGAGCGCCACGTCTCCGTACGCGATCTCCACCTCGCCCGATCCACTGCGGTCCTTGTAGTGGAACTTCAAAGTTTCCGGCTGGAAATCGAACCGGTGGGTGTTCGAGAGCTTTTTCTGAATGAACTGCATGAGAACCTGTGGTTGGAATGGTCGTTTTGACCTGCAAAAGCATCGGCGAGCGAGCAACAGCCATCTTGGCTCCAAGATCTCAAATCACAGGGCCTCCTCAAAACCCGGGACGCTTCACTTCAGGCTTGAGAGCGCCGTTTCAATCTTCGCTGTTTACTAACAAACAAATCTGCCCCGATTTTTTTACAAGACTGATTGGCTTATGGGTCCCGCCACCATCAAGAGATATCTCCACCCGCATTTCTTGATTCTCGAAAGACTGCAACTCTTCGATCAGTTGTCGAATCGATTTTCCCGCGACAACCCACGCCGGTTGCGATATGTTTTTAGCGCTCAATTTAATCTCCGATGCGTTTCAAGTTGCGATCATAGGTCCCAGCCCTGGTTTCCTTGCTAGCTAAATTTTTCACCGAATCAGCCATCTTCCAAGCACCACCATTGTGACCATCCAGGTCTCTAGTAATAAAGTCTTTTCCTCTTAAATACCGCTTGACCACCGTGGACCGTCTCGTTGATCTTGGCTTTGTTGCGCAAATCGCCCCGCCTGACCGGCGCCCATAGACTCGCGGCGTGACGGAAGCGAAGAACAGGCAGCGGAGCAAGTACCGCACGACGAACTGGAAGGCGTACAACGCGGCGCTGAAGGCGCGAGGATCGTTGACGATGTGGCTGGATGAAGGCATGCAGTGGCTCGGCAAGCCGAACGGCAAGCGCGGGCGCAGCCTGACGTTCTCGGATGCATGCAGCCATCCAGTTCTGCTTGAGCATCAAGTGCCTGTTCGGCCAGCCCTTGCGTCAAGCCCTGGGCATGGTGGAGAGCTTGCTGCGGCTGGCCAAGCTGGACTGGCCGGTGCCCAACTTCAGCACGGTCTGCCGACGCCACAAGACCTTGCAGGTCCAGCTGAGCTACCAGCCGAGCAAGTCGCCGTTGCAGTTGCTGGTGGACAGCACGGGCATCAAGTTCCTGGGCGAAGGCGAATGGAAGCGCAAGAAGCATGGCGCCGAGTACCGGCGTGAATGGCGCAAGGTCCATCTGGGCATCGACGCGCAGACGCTGGAGATACGCGCCATCGAGGTGACCAGCAATGCCATCGGCGATGCGCCGATGCTGCCCGAGTTGCTGGCGCAGATCCCCGCCGACGAGCCCATCGAAAGCGTCTGCGCGGATGGCGCCTACGACACGCGAGGCTGCCTGGACGCCATCGCCGAACGACAAGCGACGGCGGTGATCCCGCCGCGCAAGAACGCCACGCACTGGAAGAAGGCGAGTGCGGCATCGGCGCAACGCAATGAGACCGTTCGGGCGTACAAGCGCTTGGGCCCGAGCATCTGCAAGAAGTGGAGCGGCTACCACCGGCGCAGCCTTGTGGAGACGAAGATGCACTGCTTCAAGCGACTGGGCGAGCGAGTGACAGCGCGCACGTTCGAGCGTCAGGTTGTGGAGCTGCATGTCCGCGTGGCCGTGCTGAACCGCTTCAGCCAGATCGGCCGTCCTGAAACCGTGCCGGTTGCTGCTGCGGCATAAGTCCGTCTGGGGAAGGGGTCATGCCGCCCGAAACCCGATTTGTGCAACAGAGCCGGCCGCCGTGTTGAGATTTTCAGCAATGAGCAAGACGCAGCCTCGCGAATGCATCTCGCAATTTCCGAAGCGATCTCGAATAAATTTCAGGGCAGCTTCGAAAAGCTTGAGAACCCAAACGACTCAAGGAACATGCACCGACTGTAGATGGTAAGAATAGCTTTTATTATTTTCATAGACTCTAACGCTGAGTACAAGATCGCTCGCGCCCTCTTCGATAGAAAATAGATCGATCATGGCATCCCAATAACCCTCCATCCATTGGCATGCCGAGGTAAGCCAACTCTCCTCCGGCAACTCCGCTAGTGCGACCCCATAATTTTTAATATTCTTCGTGATTGCAGAGGAAATTTCAAAAGGCACTGGAGAGACACCTTCGATCAAAGGAAACTCTTCAAATCTGTTGACCCTAATAAGATCAACCATTTTTTTAAATGGACCTCTCCACTCCGTTGGAATAGGTCTTTGATTTTTCTCGTCCTTGATTGCAAATATTACATCGATCATTCCTGTTCTCCAGAATGGATTTTTCTGTGACAGTCGAGACAAACCTCCGCGTGGTTTGATGGGATAGTACGACCGCCATCCGCGTGTCTAATTATATGATGCCCCGCAGAGTTCGCGTTATCAATAGTTGCTCCACACCCGTTTCCGCACAGGTGATCTTGCTCAACTCTTTTTGCAGCCCGACCAGAAGGAGTGAAGTAACGGACAGGATCACGCAATTCCCTAGGAACGGTGCCCGGCTTATTGGGAGACATTGGAAGCCTCCCGCCACCCCCTAGACCCGGTCCGATATTGGGAACGATCTGCAGGGGCGTAAAATCAACCCTTGGGGTAGTTCCTTGTGCAGTCCCTTGTGGCTTTGGCTGCTTTCTGGATAGTTCTTTGATGTTGGCACCAGCAATTTGCACGCCGTCGAACTCGTCGTCCGAGCCAACCAAGGTTCCGCCCGAACTATCGCCCGCTCCGCTGCTACTGCTACTTCCGCTGAGCTTGCCGATGTTGCCCAAGCTCACCCTGTCCACGCCTCCACCACCAGGACTGCGCGCCAGCCCCGCCGGATCGGTGAAGTTCAGCGGGTTGTTCCCCACATACGCATACAGGTTCATGTCATCCGCAGTGCCGATCGGATCGGTCTGCAGGAAGCGTCCCAGGCGCGGGTCGTAGAAGCGGGCCTTGTAGTACATGAGCCCCGTGTTGCCCAGCATCTGCTGGCCGGTGTAGCGGAACTTGGTGCCTCCGCTCAGCGTGTGCGGCTCGCCGAAGGGGCCGTACTTGTTGATGTCGGTCTTCGCGCCCGTGCTGCTGGCCGACGCCACGATGGAGCCCAGGTGGTCGGCGTACAGCCAGTTCTTGGTGGCAGCGCCCGTGCCGGTGTAGGTCACCAGCGGCTCGTCCACGCCAGGGCCGTGCACGTAGCGCGACAGCAGCACGCCGGAGATGTTGTACTCGGCCACCAGGTCGGTGCCGTCGTACATGCGCTGCGTGACCGAGCTGGCGCTGGTGCTGGTGTTGCGCATGCGCCCTTCGGCGTCGTAGGCCATGGTGATGGCCGTGGCCGGGCTGGCGCGGTTGGCGCTCTTCAGGCGGTTGTTCTGGTCGTAGGTGTACGTCCAGGTGCCGTCACCGGTCATGTTGCCGTTGGCATCGTGCGTGATGGCCGCGCCGATGGCCGCGGTGTACTGGTTGCGCCCGTTGGCCGTGAAGCTCTTGGTGCCGTTGGCCACCAGCCCCGTCACCGGCCACTGGTACAGGTCGTTGCTCCAGCTGTGCGTGACGATCTCGCGGGCCTGGTTGCGCGTGTAGGTGTAGCTCTGGTCGTTGGCGGTGCTGGCGAGGTCGTGCGCCAGGCTGCTGAGGTCGCCCTGCGTGTTGTAGCCGTAGCTCGTGGTGGTGCCGTTGCCCAGCGTGACCACGGTGCGACGGCTCAGGTCGTCGTAGGCGTAGCTGGCCAGGTTGGCCGTGCCCTTTTCGCTGAGCACCAGGGGGCGGTTCAATGCGTCGTACGTGGTGGTCACGAAGAACGCGGTGTCCGGCCAGGCCATGCGCGTGCGGTTGCCCGCCGCGTCGTACTGGTAGGCGATGGTCCGCGTGTTGGCCGTGGTGCTGCTCATGCGACCGGCGTTGTCGTAGACGTAGCTCACGTTGTCGGCCGCCGTAGCACCGGTGGCGGCCAGGCGCCGGCCCAGCAGGTCGTAGCTGTAGCTGACGTTGTCCGCCGTGGTCGGGTAGGTGCGGCTCAGCAGGCGGTTCAGGTTGTCGTAGGCCAGCGTGATGCTGGTGCCGCTGCGCTTGCGCAGGCTCGTGAGGTTGGCCGCAGCGTCGTAGCCGTACTGTTCGTAATCGGTGGCGGAGGCCGTGTTCACCGCCGTGGGATCGGGGAACTGGGTCTTGAGCTTGCGGTCGTGGCCGTCGTAGCTGTGCGCGGTCAAGTTGTTCTTGGCGTCTTTGACCGTGGCCACCAGACCGTTGTTGGTGTAGGTGTAGGCGGCGTAGGTCTGGGCCACGGCGCTGCCGACGGCGCGCTTGGTGCTTTGCACCGTGTCGTCCAGGTTGTAGACGGTCTCGCTCACGCGGTTGCCGCCTTCGGCTGCGGTGAGGTTCTCGGTGACGCGCACCAGGCGGTCCAGGTCGTCGTAGGCGTAGTCGGTCACGGGGACCGGTGCGGCCTGCGCGGGGCAGGTGGTGTCCGCCGCGGTGACCGCCGGGCCCCAGGCCTTGAGCAGCTTGCCGCTGGCGGTGTAGCTGCGGCAGCTGACCAGCCACTGCGTGCCGATCTGCGCGGCGCTGCGCACCAGGCGGCCATCGGCGTCATACGCCATGCGCGTGAGCTTGCCCAGCGCGTTGGTCACCTGCGTGGGGCGGCGCTCGGCGTCGTAGACGGTGGCCACCGTGTCGGTGACGTCCGCGCGCGGACCATCGGCCAGCGTGGGGTTGCCCACGGCGTCGAAGGTGAGCGTGCTGGTGATGTTCAGCTTGCCGGTGCCCGCGTCGGCCACCACGGTCTGCGGCACGTACTTGTTGGCCGCGTTGTAGGCGGTGGTGCTCAGCACCGTGTTCGTGGCGCTGGTCTTCTGGCTGACCGAGGTCTGCAGGTAAAAGGCCGGGAAGCCAGCTGCCGTGTAGGCGGTGTAGCCGTAGGTGGTAACGGGCTGCACGCCGGCGGCATCGGCCGGGCTGGTGACCGCCAGCGGCAGGCCCTGGGCCGTGTAGCTGTAGCTGGTGACCTTGCCGCGCGCGTCGGTGGACGTGGCGACCTTGTTGAACGCGCTCTCATAGGTGAAGCCCTGGGTCAGCGTGGCCAGGCCCGAGCCGGGCTTGGCCACCTGGCGGATCGTCTTGACGTTGTGCGTGCAGCGCTGCTGGGCGGCGCAGGGCGCATCGTCGTAGTCGTACTCCACCGCGTTGCCTTCGGGCAGCACGGTCTTGATGAGGCGCGTCTGGCCATCGTAAGTGTTGGCCGTGACCTTGCCCGTCGGGCTGATGGCCTTGAGGACGTTCAAGGAGCCATCGAAGTAGGTGACCTTGCTCTGGCTGTACGGCCCCAACTCTTCCGTGCGCGAGCCGGCGAAGTAGTAGGTCCAGAGTTTGCCCAAGGCATTGGTCTGCGTCTGCACACGGCCCAGCGGGTCGTAGACATTGGTCACCTGCGCCACCGTGGGGTTGGCGGGCAGGAAGAACTTCGTCATGCGGCCGGGCAGGTCGTACTGGAACGTGGTGGCCTTGGCCGTGGCGTCGGTGAAGGTGACCAGGTTGTTGTTGCCGTCGTAGGCATAGCCCACGCTGCGCGTGCCGTCGGAGACGTTGGTCACGCGGCCCGAGGTGTTCGTCAGCGTCAGCGTGCGGCCCAGGCTGTTCTTGACCTGCGTGAGATCGTTGCCGGTGTAGGTGAAGCTGACCTGCACGCCGCTGGGGTGCAGGTAGGTGCTGGCCTTGCCAGCGGCGTTGAAGTTCAGCCGCGCCTTGTTGGCCGCTTCGTAGGTGAAGGTGGCGTCGGCGTTGCGGATGAGCTTGGCGGAGCTGCCGGGAGGTGCGCTGTAGCTGCCATCGGGCAGCTTGACGAAGATCTCGCCATTCAGGCCATTGCGTACATTGACGGTGTTGCCCAGCAGTTGGTCGCCGGCCCAGCGCGCGCCCAGCGTGGCCACCACCATCTTGTTGAGCGGCATGGCGGCATCGCCGATCAGGTCCAGCGAGACCATGCGCTCGGCGATGATGCCCACCGCATCCAGGGCGGAATCTTCGCCCATGGCCTGCAGTCCGTCGTCACCGACGCTGACCGCACTGTCGTAGTTGTGCGTGAAGCCCCGGCCCAGCGGGCCGACCTGTGTGCGCCGCGTGGATGTGTAGAGCTTCGTGAAGCCGAGGCCGACGGGGAACTTGTCCACGCCGGTCACCAGATCCTCGTGGTTGTAGAGGAAGTGGCCGCGCGCCGTGTCGATGGGGTCGCCCGATACGTTCTTCGTACTTGGTGTGTTCTGGCTGAGCGAGATGGTGCTCGCAATAGCGCGGTCCGTCGTGATCTTTGGCGTGCTGCTGCTTGTCGGGTAGCCACCAGCGAGCCCACCATAGATGATGGCGCCGATGCCGCTGCCGCTCGCGCCGCTGATGATGGTGTAGTACCCCGTGCCCGTCCAGCTGCCCTCGCTGAGGTCGCAACGCTGCGGCAGGATCAGCCGCCGGCCCGCTCCGACTTGGCTGGAGAAGCTGGCCGTCGAGCTCGAGCAGTTCACCAGATTGGGCTGCACCGCGCTGGCGTAGTTGGCTGACGTTGCGTTGTAGATGCGCTGACCGCCTTGCACGGCCAGGTCCAGCAGCTTGACCGTGGAGACGGCGCTTGTGCCACTGGTCTGCTGGACAGCGGTGGACTCCAGGATGCTGGCCTGCATGGCCGCACTGAAGAACACGGCGCGCTCCTTGTTGGCGTCGCCGTCCTGGCTGACGATACCGACCAAGTTGCCCGGCAGGTCCACGTACGCAGCGGTGTTGTAGCCCGCAATGCCGACCTGGTGGTGCACCAATGTGGTGGTGCGCGCCAACTGATCGGTGATGTAGTAGCCCTGGTTGGTCTGCGCGATCCAGATGGATGACAGCATGGCTAGCGAAGAGCCCAACGTCTCCTCTGCGCCGTCTGCCACACCGGCCGCGCGCGCGTTCTCCAGCCGCGTACGGTGGTTCTCGATCGCCCCCCGCCCAGCCGAGCCCCAGGCATTGCCGATGACAAATGTGCCGCCAGCCTTGACCGACTGGGCGAAGCTCTGGTTGGCATTGGTATAGGCACCGTTCGTGATGTCGAACTGCACGCTGCCATTGCTGCCTGCGGTCACGGCGGTGCCCGTGGCCACCACCGCGCCGTCCAGCTTGAGTTGGGGTTGGTTGGACGCGTTGTAGGTGATGGACAGCCGCTTGCCGTAGATGGCGTCAGAGGTGTAGGTGGCGTCGATGCCGGCGTAGCGGATGCGCAGCTTGGGCTTGTAGTTGGCGGCGATGTCGGCCCACTCGGCCAACGCCACACTGGTGTCCTGGTAGGGCAGCGCGGCCTGGCGCAGCTTGGCGCCGTTGTGCGGCACGATGGCCACGCCACCGATGGCATCGTCCAGCGTGGCGGCCGGCAGGTTGGTCCGCAAGTGGCTGGCCAGGCTGCTCGCGTAGGCGGCAAGATTGCTGCGGACGTTGGTGCGGTTGAGGTTCTGGATGTAGTCGGCTGTGCCAGTGGAACCGCTCGTAGCCGCGCTCAGGTAGGTGGTCGCGTCGTAGCCCGTGGCGCTGGCCACGTTGATGCCCGTCTTGCGCGTGTGCGGCTTGTAGCTGGGATCGAAGTAGTAGTTGGTGCCGGCGATGCTGACCTTGACCCAGACATGGGAGACCTTCAAGCTGACCAGGCTGGCCGTGCCGCCGGGGCAAGTTGTCGCCGTGGTGACGACGGCGCCTGTATAGGGAACCCCACCTTGCGCCAGCAGCCTGCGCGCAAAACAGGCGTCCACGCCCAGCCAATCGCTCAATTGGGCCGCGCTCAGCGCAAGACGGCCGCTGACGAAGCTGGCGGTGTAGCCGGAGGCGCGCAGCAGCTCGACCATCAACGCAGCCTGGTCGAACGCGGTGCCCTGGTTGTCCAGGATGGTGCCGAAGGCGCCCTTCTTGACGCCCCACATCGGCACGTACTCGACGTTATTGCGTATGTGCTCGTAGATGAGGTCCGGGTCGTTGCGCAACGCACGTGCCAATTCAGCGATGGAGGCAGGCGCAGCGGGTGCAGCGTCGCCGGCCACACGCGCGGCTTGCGTGGTTGCTCCGGAGGTGCTGCGCACACTCTGCCCCGAGGTGCTTGCGCCGGGGTTCAGATTGGCAGGAATGCTCTGAGCCTGGATAGCCGCTTCGGACTCCTCGGGAGTGACCGGTGCCAGAACGACGCGGTTGATGCCGGGCAACAGCACCGGCTGTTCCTTGGCCGCCGATGCGGGCGCCCGATCAGGGATGGTGCCCTGGGCCTGAACCATCGAAAACGATGCGAGCAGAGCCAGTACACCCAGCCGCGCAGCGGAACTCTTGGAAATTGACATGAAAACACCTCTCCGCACGGCCGCGCGAACGGCCGTGAGCGTTGGGAAAACGGTGGGATGGCCGGGCGCGCCGGCCAAGCTATGCGGCTAGCTCGGCGCGCCCGTGGTCACCACCGTCGTGCGGTTGCCTGCCGCGTCGTAGGTGTAGGTGACGACCGTGCCGTTGCTGTAGGTCACCTTGCTCAGGCGACCCAGGCTGTCGTATGTGTGCGTGGCCGAGCCGGCCTGTGCAGGCAGCGTGGCAACAGCCAGCAACGCCAGCATGCCGGCTGCCGCTGCGCGCGCGTATCGGTGAATCATGCGAAACCTCCCTCCAGATGACAGGCAAGCCTGTGCCGGCTTGCGCGCTGCGATTACAGCGCCAGCCGCTACGGAGCGGAACTACCAGAAACGTCAGGGCCGAGCATCACGGGCGGCCGGTACAGCGTGTGCGCGCCATGGTGGATGAAGCGCCACCGGGCGTACTGCGCCTGGTTCTCGAAGTCCAGGTCGGTGGCGGCGAAACCGGTCTGGCGCAGCGGCTTGTGTTCGGAGCGGCTGTACACGCCGATCACGCCGCCGTCGCTGCCGCGCACCAGGCCCCAGTCGGTCGTGCCGGTCATGGGATCGCGGTACAGCCGGCGCAGGTGCCGGCGCGCGGGCAGGAAGCGCGTGTCGTTCAGCAGCACGTCCAGGGACGGTGGGTAGGGCCTGGGCTCCGAGGGGCCGGCCGCGTGGTAGCTGCCGATGGCACGGCGGATCTGGTCGCCCGCGAACAGCAGCTGCTCCTCGCGCTCGCGCTGGCGTTGCAGGGACCACAGCAACGCCTCGCCAGTCAGGGCGACGCTGCCCAGCGCCAGCCAGAGCAGCACGAGCAGGTAGCCGATGCCGCGCTGGCCGCGCCGCCGACCGCTACCACTCCGCGAACGGCCTGCCATTGCGCCCTGCTCCGGCCGCGCTGCTGCGCACGTCGGCCACCGCGCCGCGCTCGCCTTTCGGCGGGGCCAGCAGCACCCATTGGTCGGCACTCTGGGCGATGGGGTCCAGCGGCACGGCGCGCAGGTAGCGGCGTTGCACCAGCTCCTGCAGGCTGTCGGGGTAGCGGCCCGTGTCGGCATGGAACTGGTCGAGCGTGCGGCGCAGGGTGGCGAGGTTTTCCTGCAGTACCTGCTCCTTGGCGCGGTCCACGCTGCCGAGGTACTGCGGCGCCACCAGGGCGAGCAGCGTGGCCACGATGGCCAGCACCACCAGCAGTTCGATCAGGGTGAAGCCGCGCCGCCGCCGGAGCATGGGGCTCACCATTGCCGGTAGGGCACGCCGTCGAGCCCGCTGCGCGGGTCGCGCGAATAGACGTCGAACACGTCGCGGCCTTCGGCCGGCACATCGGCCGGCGACGCGTAGGCACGCTTGCCCCAGCTCGCCTCGGCGCTCTGGCGCTCGGGGTCGCTGAGCGGGTCGCGCGGGATGGCGCGCAGGAAACGGATAGGCCGGCCTGCCGGGTCGCGCAGGTCGGCCACGCCATCGACCAGCACGCGCAGGCTTGGCGGATAGCCGCTGCCATCGACGGGCCGCTGGATGCGGCCTTCGTCGCCGGCCTGCTTGTAGGCATCGATGGCGCGCCGGATGCTGCGCAGGGACTCGCGCAGCTCCTGCTCCTTGCCGCGCCGGGCCGCCAGGTCGGCCATGGGCACGGCGATGGCGGCCAGCAGGCCGACCAGGGCCAGCGTGACCAGCAGTTCGATCAGCGTGAAGCCGGCTGCGCGCCGTGTGTTCATGGTGCGGCCTTGCCATCTGCCGTGGGCGCAGAAACAGCGGGTGCGGGCGGCTCGCCCACGAAGCGCAGCGGCTCGGTGTGCAGGGAATTGGCGGTGCCGGACCAGAACTCCAGCCGGTGCGGTTCCGGCCGCGCGGCACCGCGCAGCAGGCGCGGCGTGATCGACAGCACGATCTCGTTCTTGCTGCGGCTGTCCAGCGGCGCGCTGAACAGGCGGCCGATGAGCGGCAGGCGGCTCAGGCCGGGCACGCCGCTGGTGGAGCTGCGGTCCTGGTCGTTGATGAGGCCGGCCAGGATCTGCGTCTGCCCGTCCTGCAGCCGCAGCACGGTGGTGGCGTTGCGCGTGCCGAGCTGGTAGGCCACGGTGCCGGTGGCGGTGGAGATCTGCTTGGCGATGGAGCTGACCTCCAGGTTGACCTTGATGCCCACGTCGTACGGGGGGTGCACGGTGGGCTCGACGCTGAGCTTGAGGCCGACATCCAGGTACTGCACGCTTTCGGAGACGAAGCCCGTGGCGGTGGAGGTGGTGGTGATGACGGGCACCTTGTCGCCGATCATGATGGTGGCCTGCTGGCGGTTGCGCACGCGCACGCGCGGGTTGGCCAGCAGGTTGGCCACGCCGTTGTCCTGCCGCAGGTTCAAGGTGGTGGCGCCGACCGCCGCGCCGATGCGCGAACTGTTGAGGTCGCGCAGGTTCTGCAGCGTGAGGCTGGCGTTGCCGGTGGGCAGGGGCGTGAGCGCCAGCTGCTGCGGCCACTGGATGCCCAGGTTGAGCAGCGCGTCCTGCTGCACCTCGAGCACCTCCATCTCCAGCATCACCTCGGGTTCGGCCAGGTCGTGCAGGGCCACGAGTTTTTCAGCCACGCGCACGGCCTCGGGCGTGCCGCGCATGACCAGCAGGTTGAGCTTCTCGTCGACGACCAGGTCTTCGGTCTTGAGCAGGGTCTTCAAGGTGGCCTGCATCTGGGTGGCGCTGGCGTCGCGCAGGTAGAAGGCGCGCACCACGAGGTCGTCGTAGATCTTCTGCTTGTCGGGTGTGTCGGGGTAGATCAGCACGGCGCCGTTGCCCAGCAGCTTGCGGCGCAGCTGGCTGGTGCGCAGGATGAGGTCGATGGCTTCATCGACATAGGCGTTGCGCAGGTAGACGGTGGTCTTGAGTTCGGGCGAGATGTCCTTGTCGAGGATGAAGTTCAGGCCCGAGCCGCGCGACAGCACTTCGAACACCGTGCGCACCGCTGCGTCGCGGAAGTCCAGGTGGACGCGCTGGGCGCCCGCCGGGCGCAGCACCGGCTCGGACATGGCACGGCGCACGCTGGCCTGTTCGAGGCGCTCGGACAGAGCGCGCACGCCCGGTGCGTCGGGCGCTTCCAGCATGAGTTGGCGCGCCAGTGTCGTCGCGGTGGCTTCGTCGCCCTGCTCCAGGGCATCCCGGGCCTGGGCGAGCGTGCGGGCCTGGCGCCGGCCGCGCTCCAGCTCCTGGAGCCCCTCGCGCGCGGCGGCATGGCCTGGATCCTCGGCCAGCACTTCCTGGTACAGGACGGCCGCGGCATCGGCGTCGCCGCCCTGCTGCGCGCGGCGCGCGCTGGCGATGCGCTGGTCGGCCCAGGCCGCGCGCTGCAGGCGCAGGTCCTTCACGAGGTCCAGGCGCTCGGGCGCCATCTGCGCCGCCTGGCGGATCTTGTCGAGCCCGGCTTCGGTTTGCCCCTGTTGGACGAGTTGCAGGCCCTCGCGGTGCAGGCGGTCGGCGGCACAGCCGGCCAATGCCAGCAGCGCCGCGGCAGCCAGGGCCAGGCGCAGGTGCTTCATGGTGGTTCTCCGATGGACAGGAGTTGCTGGGTGTCCAGCGGCAGATAGACGAAACGCAGCCGGCCTTGGGCATCTGCACCTTCGAAGCGGTAGTCCGCGCCGATGGTCTCGCCGGCGCGCACGGCAATGGATTCACTGCCCTGCGTCAGGTAGTAGACGGCCGCCTCGGCCGGGCCGCTGGCGGGCTCCTGGCGACCGAGGTAGCCGAACGGCAGGGGCGGCGCCACGGGTGCTTGCACCACGGGTTCGGGCACAGGTGCGGGTGGTGGTGGCGGCGGTTCCGGTGGCGCGGCGGGCAGCCATTGGGTGACGGCGAAGGGATCGGCGACGACATCGGCCGGCACCGGGGCCATCAGGGGCTCGGCGTTCGCGGGTGCTTCGGCGGGCGCGGGGCTGGCCTGCGAGGGCGCGGGCGCCACCGCGGCGGTCCGCGGCACGGGCATGCTGAGCGCGAGCTGCTGCCGGCGCCAGGTCCAGCCGCTCAGCGCCAGGCTGACGGCGAGCAGGAAGGCCAGCCAGCGCTGGCGCGCGTTGCCCGGCACTCTCATGGGGTGCGCATGAACAGCGAGAGGCTGAACTCCGCGTCGAGCATCGGCTCGGCCGCGCCGGAACGCGACAGACGCATGGCATTCAGCCCCCAGGCCGGCTCGGCCTGCAGCAGCCGGATCGCGAAGCCGCGCAGCTGGGGGTAGTTGCCCCGGGTCTGCACCGTGACGTCCAGGCGCGCGATCGGTCCCTCTTCGCCCTGTACCAGCTGGTAGCTGGCGCCGGCCAGTTCCAGTTGCGTGCTGCGTGCGCCGTCGTGCAGGCGCGCCAGTGCATCGGCCTGCACCGTGGTGGTGAAGGGCGGCAGCGATTGCAGCACCTGCCGCAGCCGCTCCTCCTGCGACGAAGCAAGCGCTGGCGCGGGGTCGGGTGCCGCGTCGCGGCGCATGGCGGCGACCTCGGCGCCCAGCCGGTCGAGTGCGGCCTGCCACTGCGGCAGCACCAGCACCCGCAGCGTGATGGCGCACAGCAGCAGCGCGAGCGCCGCCAGGCCGGGCAGGCCCAGCGCCGCCACGGCCCGGCTGCCATGCCAGCGCAGCCAATGCGAGAGGTTCGCGCCACGCAATTGCTTCATGGCGCGGCCTGCCAACGGGCAACGATGCTGCCATCGACGGGGCGCTGCGGGTGCTGCGCCAGGATCTGGTGCGACTCCAGCCGGACGCCGGCCAGGCCCGGCACCTGCGCCAGGCGGCCCAGGTACGCCAGCAGGGCGGGCATGTCGCGCGCCTGCGCCTGGATGCGGACCACGCGGGCCTGCGCATCGGGCTCCAGCCCCAGCAGCACGACCTGCGCATCGACGGCCGACTCGATGCCCGCCAGCAACTGCGGCCACGGCGCGTGCAGGCGCGCCGCGGCCTGCGCCAGGGCTTCGCGCTGCGCAGCCGGGACGGCTGCGTCCTGCACCGCTGCCTGGACGGCCGCGCGCTGGGCGACGGCGTCCTGGTGGGCCGCCTGCAATTGCTGCTGTTGCCGCCAGAGCGGCGGCAGCGGCAGCAGCAACCAGACGCTGCTGGCCGCAGCCACCGCCAACAGCAGCCACGCCCAGGGGCGCTGGCGCCGCCGGGCCCTGGGGCCGAAATCGATGCGCAACGCATTCATGGCTGCGCCGCCAACCTGGCCATGGCATGGCTGGCCGGCTCTTGCTGCGGCGACAGCGCCAGCCAGCGCTGCGCCGCTTGCGCCGCCGGGGCACCCTGCCCGGGCTGGTGCAGCAGCAGTGCCGTGTCTTGCGCCGCATCCTGCAGCCGCAGCTCGCGCACCGCCAGGCCCGGCAGGTTGTCGGCATCGAGCGCCGCCTTCGCGACGTGGATGCTCGCCCAGCCGCGTGCTCCACGGTGTGCCCAGACGATGCGGTCGGATTCGGCGACGCCCCAGAACTGGCCAGGACGGGCCAGACGCCGCCAGTGGTTCCACGCGGCGACCACGTAGGGCTGCAACGCACCACCACCCAGGCGATACCGGCCGCACAGCGCATGCCACTGCTGCACCAGCGCCGCGGGCATCGCGCAGGCCACGCGGGGCTGGCCATAGACGCCGGGGTCGAGCACGGTCTGCCAACCTTGCATGTCTCCGTAGGCGGTCTCGAACTGCAGCGCCGTCCAGCCCAGTTGCTGCTCGGTGGTCAGGTGGCGGCCGGGCCAGGGCACGGTGCAGATGCGGACATGGCTGTTCGAGACGAGCAGCCGCACCAGCCCACGCCGCGGCCGTTCGGCAGCCAGCCATGTGCCCACCGCTGCGAGGCCGGTGGGCCAGTCCCCGTCGCTCGCCGGCAGCGCCAGGCAGCTGCCGCCGCGTGCGACGGCCACGCCGCCCGGCGCCAGGGCAAGGCCGATCACCTCACTCCGAAAAAGTGACACGGGCCACCTCGTCCAGTGTGGTCTGCCCGGCCTGGGCGGCGCGCAACGCCGCCTCGCGCATGAGACGGGTTCCCTGGTTCTGCGCGGCCTGCTTGATGGCGCGGATGGGTGCGCGCGCGACGATCAGCTCGCGCAGTTCGTCGTTCATGCGCAGCAACTCGCCGACGGCGCGGCGCCCCTTGTAGCCGCTGCCGCGGCACTGCCCGCAACCCCGGCCATGCACCCAGCGGTGGCCGTCGAGCGGCTCGGGCGGCAGGTCGAACGAGGCCAGCAATGCAGCATCGGGGCGCACCGGCACGGCGCAGGCCGGACAGACCATGCGCAGCAGGCGCTGGGCGAGGACGCCGTTGAGGGCTGCCACGAAGCTGTGCACGTCCACGCCCATGTGCAGGAAGCGTCCGATCACGTCGAACACGTTGTTGGCATGCACGCTGGTGAAGACCAGATGGCCGGTGAGTGCGGACTGGATGGCGATCTGCGCCGTGTCCGCATCGCGGATCTCGCCCACGAGGATCTTGTCCGGGTCGTGCCGCAGGATGGAACGCAGGCCGCGCGCGAAGCCCAGGCCCTTCTTCTCGTTGACCGGGATCTGCAGGATGCCGGGGAGCTGGTATTCCACCGGGTCTTCGATGGTGATGATCTTGTCTTCCCCGGTGTGGATTTCGGCCAGGGCCGCGTACAGCGTGGTGGTCTTGCCGCTGCCGGTGGGGCCGGTGACCAGCAGCATGCCGTAGGGCTCGCGCGCCAGGCGGCGCACGCGCTGCAACACGTCGTCGTCGAAGCCGAGATGGTCCAGGCGCAGGCCCAGGGCCTGGCCCGTCAGCGCACTGCGGTCGAGGATGCGCACGACGGCGTCCTCGCCGTACAGGCCGGGCATGATGGAGACGCGCAGGTCGATCTCGCGCTCGCGCAGCGCCAGCTTGAAGCGCCCGTCCTGCGGGATGCGCTGCTCGGCGATGTCGAGTTCGGCCATGACCTTGACGCGCGAGATGACCTGCTGCGCCGGCTCTCCTGCGGGCACCTGCGCCACCTGGCTCAGCAAGCCATCGATGCGGTACTTGACGCTGAGGCCCTCCGGGCCGCTTTCGAGGTGGATGTCGCTGGCACCGGCCTTCAAGGCGTCGAACAGCGTGGAGTGCACGAGGCGCACGACGGGGCTGGCATCTTGCGCGATGGACGACAGCGACAGCTGCTGCGCATCGCGCGCCGCCGTCGCAGCCGGCAGGCTGGTCAACGCGCCGTCCATCGCCTTGAAACGGTCTTCTGCCTGGCGCAGGAATGCCCCCACGTCCTCGGGAAGCGCAAGCACCCAGCGCGGCATGCCCCGCAGCCCGGCCTCCACGCGGCTGCGCAGCGCAAGATCGAAGGGCTGGCAGGTGACGCAGACCACTTCGGCGTCCGGCGCAGCACCGGTTCCGACCATGCATTCGCTGCGCACGGCGTCGGCATAGGACCATGCCTGGAAATCGGGCTCGAAGGCGTGCAGGGCCTGCATCGACCAGGTGTCCATGGCGAGTTGCTCGCCCAGCCATTGCAGGGCCTGCGGCCCGCTCAAGCCCTGGTGCGCGCGCAACGCGGGCCAGAGCCCCTCGGCCTTCGCGGATTCGCGGACCTGCAGCAACGTGGCCGGCAAGGCGTTGGATGCGGCGGCGGTGTTCACTGGATGCTGTTGGCCAGTTGAAAGATCGGCAGGTACATGAGCACGACGATGCCGCCGATCACCAGCCCCATCACGACCATGAGTGCCGGCTCGAAGCTGCGCGTGAACAGGTCGACCTGGCGCGCGTTCTCCTCGTCATAGAAGGCCGCGATGCGCTCCATGGTCACGTCCAACGCGCCGCTGCGCTCGCCGACCGACAGCAGGCGGATGCCGACGTCGGTGGCCAGGCCATGGCGGCGGAATGTTTCCGCCAGTCCCTGGCCCTCTTCCAAGGCCTGGCGTGCCGCGGCCAGCGCGGCAAGCAGGGCCGGCTGCCGCAGCAAGGCCGCTGTCATGCCCAGCGCCGCCGGCAGCGTGACGCCGCCGCGCAACAGCAAGGCAACGGTCCGCGTGAAGCGGGCCAGCTGGTAGACGCGCATGTGCTCGCCGACGCGTGGCAGTTGCCACAGCCAGCGCTGCAGCGCGGCGCGCACCGCCGACGCGCGCGCCAGTGCCACCAGCGCGATCAGCAAGGCGGCCAAGCCCAGCACGAGGGCGGTTGCGTGCGCCGACACCAGTTGCCCCCACTCCATCAGCAACCGGGACAGCCAGGGCAACTGCTCCTGCTGCAGCCCGGCGTAGACCAGGCTGAACCGGGGCACCACATAGACCAGGAGGAACATCACCACCAGCACGCCGACAACCAGCAGGATGCAGGGGTAGACCAGCGCGGCGACCAGCTTGTTGCGCAATGCATCGAGGCTGCGGCGGTAGCCGAGGTAGCTGCGCACGCCCTCGGCCAGCGCGCCCGTTCGTTCGCTGGCGCGGACCGAGGCGACGAAGAGTGCGGGGAAGGCCTGCGGCGCGCCCTCCAGCGCCGCCGAAGCCGATTGGCCGCGCTCGATGGCATCGAGCACGCTGCGCAGCACCGTGCGCATCGCGGTGGATCGTGCACGGTCGGCCAGCGTCGACAACGCCTCGACCAGCCCCATCCCCGCGTCCATCAGGGCAAGCAGTTCCTGGCAGAACAGTGGCAGATCGAAGCGCTCGCGCTGCCACGACCCGCCTCGCGTGCGGGCCTGTCGGACCGACAACACCGCGTACCCCTCGCCCTGCGCCTGGGCGCGTGCCGCCTCCACGCTGATGGCGTCGACGACCAGCGTGGCGATGGCTTGCTGCGGCCGGGCAACCGTCAACTCGAACTGCATGGCCAGCCGTGGCGCTCACCAGTTGCCGATGTCCGCATCGTCGCCCTGGCCGCCGGGCCGGCCGTCGCGGCCCAAGGACCACAGGTCGTACTCCCGGTGCTGGCCCGGAAGTGCGTAGCGGTAGGGGTTGCCCCAGGGGTCGTTGGGAACGCCTTTGGACAGGTAGGGGCCGGCCCAGTTGCGAACGCCCGGCGGCGCCTTCACGAGCGCCCCGAGACCGGCCTGGGCCGACGGGAACGCGCCTACATCGAGCCGGTAGGTTGCGAGCGCCTTGTCAAAGGCTTCGATCTGCGCCTTGGTGGCCTTGACCTCGGACTTGGCCACCACCCCGAAGTACTGTGGCCCCACGTACGCAGCCAGCAATCCGATGATGACCATGACCACCAGCAGCTCCAGCAAGGTGAAGCCCGCACTGCATTGACGCCGGCCACGTGGCCTTCTCGATCCGACGGTGACCATGGCCAGAAACACCTCTTCCAAAGGGGGCGCATTGGAATCCGACCAGCCCTGCCGCTGCAACTACCAGAAACAACAGGTTGTTGTAAAAGGCCCCGGCCATCGTCTTGCAGGGGGAGTTTCTCGTCGCAATCTCATCCATTCAGCTGAAGCCTTTCGCATACGACTGTTCTTCAGTGCATACCATTTGTATGGTCCTGTAACTGAAGAGTCTGATGCGAAGGCGCACAACTGCCCCCAACAAGCTGGAACCCTGTTCACTGTCCACCGGACGGGACGCCACGCCAAGGTCCGACCTTTTTCGAGTGATCGACACCGCTGCCCGCGAACTGGGCTTTGAGCACTATGCGCTCACACAACGCAATGCCTTGCCATTGACGCAGCCGCGGACACAGCAACTGGGCAGCAGCCAACCCAAGGCTTGGCAGCAACACTATGCCAAGGCCGGCTACATCGCCGTGGACCCGGCCATCCGCAGCAGCGCCACCAGTGAAGCGCCACAGCTGTGGAGTGACCAGCTGTTCGCACCCACGCCAAGGTTGTGGAGCGAAGCACAGGCTGCAGGTTTGCGCCATGGCTGGACCCAGTCGAGCCTGGACTGCATCGGCGTGGGGAGCATCCTGTCGCTGTCGCGTTCGGCCGAGCCCATCACCGTCAGCGAGATCCGGCACAAGGAGGCGAGCGTGCGGGAACTGGTCGAGTTCGCGCACGCAACGCAGGCGGAACTGGCGCCGACGGTGAGCCTCACAGCCCAGCAGCGGGAAGTGCTGCGCTGGACCGCCGACGGGAAGACCGCGCGACAGATCGCAGACCAACTGGACATCTCGATCCACACCGTGCATTTCCACCTGAAGCAATGCGCCATCAAGCTGCAGACCGCGAACAAGTCAGCCATGGTGGCACGCGCACTCGCACTGCATCTGCTGGACCCGCCGATGGCGACGTAGTCGCGACGTTGGGGTTGCCTGTCGTTTCTGGTAGTTCCCGGCAGGCATCGGGCGAGGTGAAATCGCGCGCGCTGGCAAGCACTGCAACGGCGCAGGCCCAGTCACCCGATGCATCCGGCCGCTTACTCCATGGACTCCCTTCCTCAATGGGCCGGACCGAAGGAATTCGATGCCGGCCGTGCGTTGGACGCTTTGCTGGTCAGCGCCACGCACCTCGGGTTTCGCCACGTCGCAGCCTTGGTCTGGCTGCCCAGTCCCGGCGCTCGGCATACCGCGCATCTGGTCAGCAACCTGCCTGCGCCATGGCTGGATGCGTATCGCACCAAGGGTTTCGCCGCCATCGACCCCATCGCCCATTGGTGCCTCTCTTCCAAGACCCCATTGGTCTGGGGCGATGCACTGCTCGACCGGGCTCCAGCGGAGTTTCGAAGTGCCGCACGTGCGTACGGCCTGTGCCATGGATGGTCGCAAGCCATCCACGATGGCTTGGGTGTGCGCGGGATGTTCACGCTGTCGCGCCCCACGCCTGCCGTGGGCGGCGATGAAGTTCAGCGCCAGCAGTACGCGATGCGGCGGCTCGCCCATCGTGCCCACCGCCTGGTGCTTGCCGACCTGCGCGCGCAGTGGGCCAAGGCATTGCCCGAGCCGCTGACCGCGCGGGAACAGGACGTGCTGCGCTGGGCCGCAGACGGCAAGACGGCAAAGGACACGGCGGCCATCCTGGGCATTCAGCACACGACGGCGCGTTTTCATATCAACAATGCCGTACGCAAGCTGCAGGCCGACAACATCACCGCTGCGGTGTTTCGGGCCCTGGTGCTTGGCATGCTGCATGGCAGCCCAGAAGGCAGCGTTCCGGCGACCTCCACCGAATGAGTGTGGGTGCCAGCGCTGCACGAGAACCCGCCTCGAGACGAGCTCTGTGCACAGCGCGGCCGCCGGCAACTAGACGGTGGCGGGCACCGCCGCCTTGGGCGTGAGGATCAGCAGCACCGGCGAGCCCGTCGGCCGCAGCGTGCCGGCCTGCAGCAGCGCCGCGGCCATGGCCAGCATCACGCCCACGCCCATGCGCGAGCCCGGGCAGGCGTGCAGGCCCCAGCGGTCCGTGCCGGGCGCGAAGTAGTCGCCACCGAACAGCAGCGCATCGCGCTTGGCCTGCTCCGCAGGCGGCAGGCTCTCGATGGCCGAGGCCAGGCCCAGCACCACGGTGGCGTCGGCATCGGGCTGTCCGTCCACCACCGGGCGGCGCCAGACCATGGGCGGCACGGGCTCGGCCTGCATGGTGTCCAGCATGGGCCGCCACAGCGCCGCACGCGCCGTGTCCAGCAGCCCCTCCCCGGCCAGCGCGCGCTCGGCCAGGTCCTGCTGCAGCGACCACAGCCGGCCGTCCTCGATCCAGTTCTTCATGACCGTCAGGAAGTTGCCGTGGACCGTGGGCGCGAAGCCCAGCAGCAGCCCGGTGATCTCGCGCTCCAGCAGGTCCGGGCCATGGGCATCGCCCAGCGCGGCCAGCCCCGGCCGCAAGGCCGCCACCAGGCCGGGCGAGGCGCCGCCGGCCAACTGGTCCTTCACGGCCTGCAGCACCATGGGCCCGTGCAGCTCGCCTTCGGCCGTCACGTTCACCTGCGGGTGGGCGCCGAACACCATGCGCGAGGGGCCGATGATGTGGCCGGGGCAGCGCGGCTTGCCCTGCGGGTCGGGCGTGGGGCTGCGTCCGCCGACGACCATGTTCTGGCCATCGGGCAGCCCGAACCAGAGCTTGGACAGCGCGCCGACCACCTGCTCGGAAAAGCCCATCAGGTCGATCGCCACGCGCACGCGGCCGTCAGGGTGGCGCAGTGCGAAGGCGCCGCTGGAGGCGCGCACCGTTTCGGCGAGCACGGCCTGCGCCACGGCGCTGGCGGCGGCGAAGGCCTGCGCTTCGCCGATGCCGGCCACTGCCGCGTTGACCACCGGGCCGACTTCGGTGTGGCCGTCGGCCGGGTCCATGCCCAGGTGGTTCACGCCCAGCGAGGCCTGCATGCGTTCGCCAAAGCCCTGCACCGAGAAGTGCTTGCACCGCGCATCCGCCAACGCCGGAAACACCTTGCCAGCCGTGCCGAGCAGGCGGCCGTAGGGCGCGGCGTGCAGATCGCCTGCATGCTGCTCGCGCACGGCACGCCAGGTGGCGCGGCCGTTGTCGCGGTCTTCGAGCCGGCTGCGCCACTTGTCGAGTGCGCTGGGCGGCACGGGCGTCGGCGCCAGCACGGGCTCGGGCGCGCTGCGGAAGTCCGACAGCCGCTCCAGTGCCGCCAGTGCGGGCACGAACAGGTACAGGCCCCATTGCAGTTCGACGAAGGCCTTGTCGCCCAGCTCGGCGCGCTGCGGCGCGCCGCAGGCATCGACCCAGCGGAACACGCGCGGCTGGCCGGCGCGGGGCACGCCGAGCAGCGGGTCGGACTGGGTCGAGCCGACGCCGGAACTGTTGCCGCCGGCCAGCCAGCGCTGCACGGTCTCGTACTGCTCGGCGATGCTGGCGCAGTAGGCCATGAAGAGGATGCCGCGGTCGGCCTCGGGCGGTGCTTCCAGCGAGGCCGGGCCGTAGCCCATGCCACGGCGCAGAATCCGCGGCAGGCCGCTCTGGCCGTCGCGCGGGTTGGCGCGCCGCACGTGCGAGGAGAACGGGCATTGCGCCTGGTCGGTACCGCGGTAGCGGAAGTCGTTGTTGCCGCCCGGGCCGCTGGCCACCAGCGGCTTGCCGTCCTGGCGCCGGCCCATCATGCGCTCGAGCAACTCGGTGCGGCGCTGCGCATCGCCCTCGGCGTAGTTCTCCAGCGCGTCGTGGAGGTGGTCCAGCCGCTGGCGCAGCTTGCGCACGACGAGGAAGCTGCCGCGGTCCAGCAGGCCGTCGGCCTCGGCCGGGTACGGGCCGTCGCCGCGGTCGTTGGCGAAGCCCAGCACCAGTTCGCCGGGGCGCACCTGGTGCTGGCGCGGATGGGGCGAACTGTCAGGCGCCGGGTCGGGCGTGAGCTCGGCCGCGACCTCGGGCTGGCTGATGCCGTCGACGAAGCCGAAATGCTCGCGACCATCGGGAGCGGTGGTGCGGCTGCGCGTGGGCTCCACGGCCAGCACCGCCAGGCCCGTGCCCTGGCCCAGCACGCGCACCGCGCCCTGGATCAGGGGGTGAAGACCATGGCCCTCGTCCGCGGTGTCGATGGTGCGCATCATGACGGCCACATGCACCACGCCGAGCTCGATGCGGTCCTCGCGCGCCGGATCCACGCCGTGGCGCAAGGGGCGGTGCCAGTGGTCGGGGTGGTTGGCACGCAGGTCGCCCAGCAGGCCGGCCCGCGGCTCCATGCCTTCGGCGAACTCCGCCGGCAGGCGGTCCAGCCGCTCCGGGTCGATGCGCAGTGCGCGCAGGCCTGCCATCGTGAAGCCGATGTGCAGCCGCACCTCACCCTCGGCCGCCGCTGGCGCGGCGCAACGCGGTGCCAGCGTGGCCAGGTGTTCGGCGGCACGCTGCGGATCGGTCACGCGCAGCAGCACCAGCGCGCCATGCGTGGCACGCAGGCCCTGGCCCAGCACAGCGGCCTGCAGCGCGTCCGGGTTCCAGGCCAGCCGGTCGGCCGGCACCGGCTCGGGCAGCGGGCGGGCCAGCCAGGCCAGCTCGTCGGCGAACAGCTTCTTGACGAGCGGCGCCTGGGGGTGCTGGTTGAAGGCGTCCGTGGCCAGCGTGGACTGCAGGCCCTTGAGCGCCAGGTGCGCAAAGCGCAGCAGGATGTCGCCATCGGCGCCGGCCCACCAGCCGGTCAGCCGGTACAGGCCCTTGAGCGTGCGCAGGTGCAGCGGCAGCAAGCCTTCCAGGTCGCCGAGCATGCGCTCCAGGCCCTGGCGCGTGGCGCTCAGCGCGTCGGGCTCGGCGTGGGCGGCAATCGCCCGGTCGGCCTGCGCCGGATCGCCGCTCTCGCGCTGCAGGCGCTCCACGCTGGCCAGGTAGCGCTGGTCAGACAGCGTGGCCGGGCCGTCGGTGTAGAAGATGCCGGCATCCTGCTCGGCGCTGCGCACCCAGCGGCAGTAGGTGTCGAAATCGCTGGTGCGCGAGCCGGGGTAGCCCTCGCAGTGGCACAGCAACGCGTCCAGCAGCGGGCCGATGTCGCGGTAGATGACGCGCATGTAGGGCTCCCAGCCACCGTCGAAGCTCACGTTCAGCGACAGATGCCAGGACTTGGAGCCGACCAGCGACGGCGGCACCAGTGCATAGCGGAAGCCGCTGATCATGTTGAAGCGGCCGACCGGGTCGGGGAAGGCCGAGTCGCGCAGCTCGGATTCGCGCGCATTGCGGCGCGAGGAGTGCATCGCGTCCAGCAGACGGCGCAGCCGTTCCAGGTAACTGATGGGTTCGAAGCCCGGGGCCAGGCCTTCGCGGACACGGGCCTGCAAGGCAAGGTTGGTGATGCCAGCAAGTCCGCTGCCGCGCACGTGATTGCGCATAAGTTCTATCCCTGAAATTCGGGGCCTGTCAGGCCGGAGCGCCGAACTTATCAGGGCCTGGACGCTGCAAGCGATTGCCGGTCCGCAGATTTGATGAAAGCAGGACTTACGTGTCGCCCTGCAGCCGGCCGTACAGGGTGGCGCGCGAGATGCCCAGCAGCCGGGCTGCCGCCAGCTTGTTGCCACCGGTTTCGGCCATGGCCGCCGCGATGGCCAGCCCCTCCAGCTCGGCCACCTGGGTGGCCAGTGGCCGCAGCAGCGCGGCGTGACCCTGGCCCTCGGGTGCGGGAGGTGGCGCCGCGGCGGCGATGGCCTCCACGCCGGTCTCGGCCAGCACGCGGCGCACCTCGGCCGCGTCCACGCGCTGGCTGTCGCTGCGCATGGCCAGCTGTTCGAGCACATTGCGCAGTTCGCGGATGTTGCCGCGCCAGTACTGCCCGGCCAGCAGCGCCAGCGCATCGGGCATCAGTTCGGGCGGGGCCTCGCCGCTGCGGTGGGCCAGGTCTTCGCTGAGCGCTTCCACCAGCGCGGGGATGTCGCCGCGGCGTTCGCGCAGCGGCGGCAGCTTGAGCGGCAGCACGTTGAGCCGGTAGTACAGGTCTTCGCGGAAGCGCCCCTGGCGCACCAGCGTTGGCAGGTCGCGCGAGGTGGCGGCGATCACGCGCGCGTCGAAGGGCACCAGCCGGTTCGAGCCCAGCGGCTCAATCTCGCCTTCCTGCAGCGCGCGCAGCAGCTTGGCCTGCAGCGCGGCCGGCATGTCGCCGATCTCGTCCAGGAACAGGGTGCCGCCGTCGGCCAGCTTGAACTTGCCGTCGCGCCCGCGCCGGTCGGCGCCGGTGAAGGCGCCGGGCGACACGCCGAAGAACTCCGCCTCCAGCAAGGTGTCGGGCACGGCGGCGATGTTCAGGCTCACGAAGGGCCCGCGCGCGCGCGCTGAGGCCAGGTGGATGGCATGGGCCAGCAGCTCCTTGCCGGTGCCCGTCTCGCCCAGCAGCAGCACCGGGCTGGAGGACTGGGCCGCACGGCGCGCGTGGCGCTTGACCTCCAGCGCCGCCGGGCTGGCGCCGATGAAGCTGGCAAAGGTGTACTTGGCACGGCGCTGGCCGCTGCCATCGGTGTGCAGCAGGGCACGGCTGCGCTGGCTGGCCAGTTCGCGGCGGGCGTCGTCCAGGTCGCGCTGCAGCAGCGCGAACTTCTCGATCAGCGGCTTGAGCGTGGTCTCGGGCTGGTCGAACAGCACGATGCCGATGGCACCGATGGTCCGGCCGTCCTCCTCGCGCAGCGGGATGCGGCTGACCACGAAGGTGCCGGCCTTGTTGGTGAGCAGGTCCACCAGGATGGGTTCGCCGGTCTCCAGCACGCGGCGCATCAGGGTGTTGGGGATCACCTCCTCGACCGGATGGCCCT
The DNA here is from genome assembly GCF_964253035.1 of Pseudorhodoferax sp. LjRoot39. Lineage (NCBI taxonomy): Bacteria > Pseudomonadati > Pseudomonadota > Betaproteobacteria > Burkholderiales > Comamonadaceae > Pseudorhodoferax > Pseudorhodoferax sp. LjRoot39. Next base: position 6,461,769 of record NZ_CAXUQL020000001.1, read on the forward strand.
GGAACTCGTCGATGCTGGAAAAACCCAGCGCCGGCAGGAAGCGCCGGTAGCCCTCGTTGACCCAGACGATGGTGCCGGCCTTGTCGACCAGGAACATGCCCTGGCTCATGCTGGAGAACAGATGGAACATGGAGCGCGCGGCCAGCGCCAGCATGCTGCTGGCGTCGGGCGGCAACGCGGATTCGAGGGCGGGCATCGGGGCATGGTAACGGTGCACGACGAGGGGCCCGACGCGCCGCGACGGTGCGCTGTCCGCCTACAGGTCGAGCCCCCCGGCGGGAGCACAATCGGCCGCGATGGACAGAATTCGCATCGACAAGTGGCTGTGGGCAGCGCGCTTCTACAAGACGCGCACGCTCTCGGCCGACGAGGTGGAACGCGGCCGCGTGCAGGTCAATGGCCACGACGTGAAGCCCGCACGCGAGGTCAAGGCCGGCGACACCGTTTCCGTGCGCCAGGGTCCGGTTCTGCGCACCGTGCTTGTGCTCGGCGTCAGCGGCCAGCGTGGCCCTGCGCCGATGGCACAGGCGCTCTACCAGGAGACACCCGAGAGCCTGCAGGCACGCGCACAGCAGGCCGAGCAGCGCCGGCTGGCGCCCGAGCCGGCCCTGGCCCAGGAACACGGCCGGCCCACCAAGCGTGAACGCCGCGACCTCGATGCCGCCACCGGCGGCTGGGGCGAGCGCTGGAGCGCTTCGGTGGACGGCTGACCCAAGGAGACCCCATGTGCCGCATCCTCATCGCCGCCTGCGCGGCCCTTGCGCTGTTGACGGCCTGCCCCGACACCAAGGTGCCGCAGGACCCCACCAAGCTGCCCACGCCCAAGGCGCTGGAGCGCGCCGGTTGAGTTCAGCCGCAGGCGACCTTGGTGATGCGGCTGCGGCCGTCCAGCGTCAGGTTGAGCCGCGCCGGGTTGAACTCCATGGTCACCGCCTGGCCGGGGCTGAGCCAGCGCACGATGCTGGCGCCCGAGCGCGCCCGCACATCGCGTTCCAGCGCCGGGCCGAACGACTGGCCGATGGCGAACTGCGCGGCAGCGGCATCGCAGTTCGCGGCCGGGGCCGACGCACCGGGCGCACCGGACGGCCCGCCCAGGCCCGCGCATCCTGCCAACACCAGCACGGCCATCGCGGCCCCCCATTGCTTCATGTCTGTTTTCATGCGGCGCATGCTATGCCACGATCACGCAGCGCTGGGAACCTCCTACCACAGGCAAGTACACTCTTGCCGGCTGTTACGTCCTCTGTTCGGTGGATGACAGGCGGTTCTGGCATCCTTGATGCTTGCCCGCTCCCACAAGAACGCGAGCCATGCGCAGCGCCCCCGAGTTCCCACATGAAAAACCGCTGGTGAAAGCCACGATCTTCCCAGCCTCCCCGCCGAGCGAGCGCTCGCCGTGGCGCGGCGCCCGCGTGGCGTTCGTGCTGCACGCGCTGGCCATGGTCACTGTCCTCACTGCCATCACGGCGCTGATCGAGCGCGCTGCGCCCTGAATTCCCCACTCATGTCTGACACCGGCCGACCTGGGCACCGCTACATCGAAGAACGGCTGGAACAGCTCGAACGCAGCAACGAGGATCTGCTGGGTCTGGTCACCGCATTGACCGCGGTGACCACCGCGCTGGCCGCGACCCACCCGCAGCGCACCGTGCTGCACGAGGCCCTGGCGCGTGCAGCGCCCGGCGTGCGCCAGGCCACGCAGCAACATGGCATGAGCGAGCGCACACAGATGGTGCTGGAGGCATTCACCAATCTGCTGCACCAGACGCTGACCGAGCCGCAACCAGCCAGGCTGGACGAGGCCAAGCAGGTGATCCAGGCCTTCCTGCAGCACCCGCCCGGGGACGAACTCCGGGATCATCCGGAGTCCTGATACCGCCTGCGCGGCCCGGGACTTGCTATTGCAGCTGTATGCGCGCCGAGCCCACCGTCATCCTCGAAGTCGATCGTCGCCTGGCACAGTTCATCCTGGCCAGTCGCCCTGCCGGTGCCGACGCAGGCAATGCGCAGGCGCTGGCGCGATGGCGTGCCGCGCAGGAAGTGCGCAAGATCCTGCGGGATGCCTGCCCCTACGAGCCCGGCACGCAGGCCAGCCACGCGTGGTTCGTCGAGAAGTACGGCGATGCCGCCGGTGCCGTGATCGATCCCGACTGAGCTGGCACCCCCACAAACACAAGGCCCCGCCCCGGCTGACCGGGTGCGGGGCCTTGTCGCTCCAGCAGGTGCTCAGTTCTGCACGGGCACCAGGAACTCGCGGCTGACGTGGCTGCCCAGCTCGTTCACGCGGTCCAGGAACTGCGTGAGGAAGGCGTGCAGGCCGGTCGCCAGGATCTCGTCGATGCGGCCGAACTTGAGGTCGGCGCGCAGCTTGCCGGCACGGCGCAGCGTCTCGCTGGCCGGGTTGCCGGCCACCATCTCCAGGTTGGACAGCACCTCGTTCAAGCTGGCGTGCAGCGAGCGCGGCATGTCGGCGCGCAGGATCAGCAGCTCGGCCACGCGCTCGGGCGTGATCACGTCGCGGTAGACCTTGCGATAGACCTCGAAGGCCGAGACCGAGCGCAGGATCGCGCTCCAGTGGTAGAAGTCGTACTCCTGGTCCTTCTCGCTGGCGGCGCCGTAAAAATCGCTCTCCACGGCGTGGAACTTCACGTCGACCAGCCGCGCCGTGTTGTCGGCGCGTTCGAGGAAGGTGCCCAGGCGCAGGAAGTAGAACGCATCGTCCTGCAGCATGGTTCCGAGCGTGACACCGCGCGACAGGTGCGAGCGGAACTTGACCCACTCGAAGAACTGCGCCGGATCGGCCTCGAACTCGCCTGTCTTGAGCATGCGGTTCAGGTCCAGCCAGGTGGAGTTGGCGGTCTCCCAGACCTCGGTGGTCAGGCTGCCGCGCACGGCCCGCGCGTTCTCGCGCGCGGCGCGCAGGCAGGAGACGATGGACGAGGGGTTGCTCTCGTCCTTGACCATGAACTCCATGACATCGTGCGAGCTGATCTTGTCGTGCTTGCTGCTGTACAGCCCGCCCAGCTCGCTGATCGACAGCAGGCCCTGCCAGCCCAGTTGGGCCACGGCGGCCGATTGCGGCAACAGCGAGGACTGGTAGTTCACGTCCAGCATGCGGGCAGTGTTTTCCGCGCGCTCGGTGTAGCGCGACATCCAGAAGAGATGGTCGGCGGTGCGGCTCAGCATTGGATCATTCCCCCGAGGTCTGTGCTTGTTGTTGGGTGGGTGCCGGAGTGGCGAACGGGATGTCCGCGTCTTCCAGGATCCAGGTGTCCTTGGTGCCACCGCCCTGCGAGGAATTGACGACCAGCGAACCCTCCTTGAGTGCCACGCGGGTCAACCCGCCCGGCACCATCTGCACCTCCTTGCCCGACAGCACGAAGGGCCGCAGGTCGATGTGGCGCGGCGCGATGCCGCTTTCCACGAAGGTGGGGCAGCTGGACAGGCTCAGCGTGGGCTGGGCGATGTAGCCGCTGGGGTTGGCCACGACAGCCTTGCGGAAGTCCTCGATCTCGGCCTTGGTGGCGGCCGGGCCGACCAGCATGCCGTAGCCGCCGGCGCCATGCACCTCCTTGACGACCAGGTCCTTGAGGTTGTCCAGCACGTACTTGAGGTCGTCGGCCTGGCGGCACATGTAGGTCGGCACGTTGTTCAGGATGGGTTTTTCGCCCAGGTAGAACTCGACCATCTTGGGCACGTAGGGGTAGATCGACTTGTCGTCGGCCACGCCCGTGCCCACCGCATTGCAGATCACCACGTTGCCGGCCTTGTAGGCCTCCATCAGGCCCGCGCAACCCAGCGTGGAGGTGGGGCGGAACACATTGGGGTCGAGGAAGTCGTCGTCCACGCGGCGGTAGATCACGTCGACCCGCTTGGGGCCGCGCGTGGTGCGCATGTAGACGAAGTTGTCCTTGACCAGCAGGTCCTGGCCCTCGACGAGTTCGACGCCCATCTGCTGCGCCAGGAAGGCGTGTTCGAAGTAAGCGCTGTTGTACATGCCGGGCGTGAGCACCACGACGGTGGGCTCGGCCGTGGCCGGCGGTGCCGAAGCACGCAGGGTCTCGAGCAGCAGGTCGGGATAGTGCGCGACCGGCGCCACATGGTGGTGGCTGAACAGGTCGGGGAACAGCCGCATCATCATCTTGCGGTTTTCCAGCATGTAGCTGACGCCGCTGGGCACGCGCAGGTTGTCCTCGAGCACGTAGTACTCGCCCTTGCCCTGGGCATCGGGGGCCCGCACGATGTCCACGCCAGAGATGTGCGAGTAGACGTTGTTGGGCACGTCCACCCCCACCATCTCGGGGCGGAACTGCGCGTTCTGGACGATCTGCTCCTTGGGAATCAGGCCGGCCTTGATGATCTCCTGGTCGTGGTAGACGTCGTGGATGAAGCGGTTCAACGCGGTCACGCGCTGCACCAGGCCCTTTTCCATCGCTGCCCATTCGGCCGCGGGAATGATGCGCGGGATCAGATCGAACGGGATCAGGCGCTCGGTGCCCGAGCCGTCCTCGTCCTTGGCGCCGTACACCGCGAAGGTGATGCCGACGCGGCGGAAGATCATCTCCGCCTCGGCCCGGCGCTTGGCCATCATGTCGCCGGGTTGGCGCGCCAGCCAGGCGTCGTAGATCTTGTAGTGATCCCGGATCTGCGCTCCCTTCGAGAAGAACTCGTAGGGGAGCTTGGTATACATCTCGTCAAATTTCAGCATGGACCGATCTCCTGTACGGAGAATAGCAAGTTGCAAGCCAGAGACGGACGACCGTGCGTGCAGCGTGCGAAAAAAAAGACGCTCAAGGCAGGCGGTGCTGCCAATAGCGCGGCTGCTGCGCACGTGCACAGACCACGCGCTCCGGCACATCGCTGCGCCAATGCGCCGCCCCGCACGCGGGCGACCCCACGACGGTGGCACCCCACCCCTGCAAGCGCTGCACGACCTCGGGCGCAGGGTGGCCGAAGCGATTGCGGTAGCCCGCCTGCACCAAAGCGAAGCGCGGCGCCACCGCCTGCAGCAGGGCAGTGCTCGACGAGGTCTTGCTGCCGTGGTGCGGCACCAGCAACACGTCGGCCTGCAGCGCGGCGCCACCGGCCACGAGTTGCTGTTCCTGCGCCTGTTCGATGTCACCGGCCAGCAGCACCGCCGCGCCCTGCGCCTGCACGCGCAGCACGCAACTCAGCGTGTTGGGCCTGGCATCGCGGGCGGCACCTGCGGGCGGATGCAGCACCTCGAAGCGCACGCCGTCCCAGTCCCAGCGCTGGCCGGCCGCGCAGCGCGTGAGGGGATACCGCGCCGCCAGCACATGGCCGTCGGGCAACGACGCCAGCAGCGCAGCCTGTGGCTGGGTCGCCAGCACGGTGGCGGCACCGCCGCTGTGGTCGCTGTCGGCATGGCTCACGACCACGCGGTCCAGCCGCTCCCCCAGCGCGCGCAGCAGCGGCACCAGCACGCGGTGGCCGGCATCGCTGTCCTGCCCATGGCGCGGACCGGTGTCGTACAGCAGGCTGTGATGGGCTGTGCGCAGCAACACCGCATTGCCCTGGCCGATGTCGGCGGCCAGCAGGTCGAACTGGCCCGGTGCCGGCCGCGCCGGCTGCCACAACAAGGCTGGCAGCAGCAGCGGCAGGCCCAGCAGCCGCACGCCGAGCGGCAGCCGCAGCACCAGCAGCACCGCGCCCAGCAAGGCCGCAGCCCCCAGAGGCAAGGGCACGGCCGCGTGCGAGAGGCTGGCCAGCGGCCATTGCGCGAGCCAGCCCAGCACGGTCAGCATCGCGCTGGTGGCCATGGCGGCCAGGTCCCATAGCGGCGCGATCGCCACTCCCAGCAAGGCCAGCGGCGTCAGCACCAGCGTGACCCAGGGGATCGCCAGCAGGTTCGCCACCAGGCCCACGAGCGAGACCTGCTGGAACAGCATCAGCGACAGCGGCGCCAGCGCCACCGTGACGATGGCCTGCTCGCGCAACAGGCGCCGCACGCGCGCCACCGCACCCTGCGCCACGCGCCCCGCATCGCTGGCGAACAGCACGCCCACTGCGACGAAGCTGAGCCAGAAGCCCGCCTGCAGCAACGCCCACGGATCGAGCGCGAGCACCGCCAGGCCGGCCAGCGCCCACACCAGCGGCCAGGGCCACTGCCGCCCGGCCAGGCGCAGCAGCGCAACCACGGCCAGCATCACCAGCGTGCGCTGCGCCGGCACGCCCCAGCCGCTGAACAGGGCATAGGCCGCGGCCAGCGCCACGCCACCGACCAGCCCGGCATGCGGCGCCGGGCACCACAGGCAGGCGGCCCAGCCCAGCCGGTCCAGCCGCCGCCAGGCCCAGCCAACCAGGGCCGTCGCGAGCCAGGCGAACATGGTCACGTGCAGGCCCGACACGCTCAACAGGTGGCTCACGCCGGTGGCACGGAACAGGTCCCAGTCGGCCCGCTCCACCGCACCCTGGTCGCCCATCGCCAGCGCGGCCACCACGCCGGCGCGCGCCGGCTCGGCGATGCGCGCGAAGATGGCGCCACGCACGGCCTGGCGCGCGCGCTCCACCGGGTGCCGCCAGCCGCGCTCCAGCAAGCGCGGCGCCGCGTCCTTGGGTCCCGCGCGCACGTAGCCGGTGGCCTGCACGCCACGCTCCCAGAGCCAGAGTTCGTAGTCGAAACCGTGCGGATTGCGCTGGCCATGCGGCGCGCGCAGCCGCACCTGCAGCGTCCAGCGGTCGCCGGCCAGCACATCGGCGGGCCGCTGCGGCACGCCGTCCAGGCTGCCGCGGTACCAGGACAGTTCGACGCGTGGCGGCACGCGCACCGCCGCGCCGTCCAGCTGCGCGGCGTCCACGTCCAGCAGCAAGCGCACGGCCAGATCGCCGGGCTGCGGCATTGCCGCGACGCGGCCACTCAACACGAGGTCGCGGCCCTCCAGGGCCGGCGCCAGGGCCTGCGCATCGAAGGCCAGCGCACGCAGGCCGACCGAACCGAACGCCAATGCAGCCACGCCCAGCGCGGCAAGCCCATGCCATGCAGGCCGGCTGCGGCGCCAGCCGCGCCATGCGAGTGCCATGCCGGCCACACACGACACGGCGTAGGGCCAGGCGGGCCACAGCGCCGCCTGCTGCAGCTGCCCGGCCGTGCCCAGCACGAAGCCGATGCAGCAGGCCAGCCAGGGCCCGGCACGCGACGACAGCACCGCCTCCTCCGTCATGCTCGCTGGGTCATAGGCCCCCACTACACTGCAGCGCGCCCGCCTTTGGCTCGCCTCTTGCTAGTATCCGGCACCGTTGGCGAGCGCCAGGGGTTGTTACATCCAGACCTAGAGACACAGATGTCCACACACGCAGCGCTGAACCACGTTTCCCACTACCGCTATGACCGCCCCGTGCAACTGGGGCCTCAGGTGATCCGTCTGCGGCCCGCGCCACACTGCCGCAGCAACATCATTTCGTATTCGCTGAAGGTCGAGCCGGCGCAGCACTTCGTCAACTGGCAACAGGACCCTTTCGCCAACTACCAGGCGCGCCTGGTGTTCCCCGAGAAAACGCAGGAGTTCAAGGTCACGGTGGACCTGGTCGTCGAGATGGCGGTCTACAACCCGTTCGACTTCTTCCTGGAGCCGGCGGCCGAGAACTTCCCGTTCGCCTACAGCCCCGAGGTCAAGGAAGAACTGGCGCCCTACCTCGCGGTCGAGCCAATGACGCCGCTGGTCGAGAAGTACCTCGCCACCATCGACATGCAGGAACGTCGCACGATCGACTTCCTGGTGGCGATCAACCAGCAGGTCGCCAGCGACATCCGCTACCTGATCCGCATGGAACCCGGCGTGCAGACGCCGGAGGAGACGCTCAAGCTCGCCGCTGGCTCCTGCCGCGACTCGGGCTGGCTGCTGGTGCAGTTGCTGCGCCGCTGCGGCCTGGCGGCGCGCTTCGTCTCGGGCTACCTGATCCAGCTCACGCCCGACGTGAAGGCCCTCGACGGCCCCAGCGGTACCGACCACGACTTCACCGACCTGCACGCCTGGTGCGAGGTCTACCTGCCCGGCGCAGGCTGGGTCGGCCTGGACGCGACCTCGGGCCTCCTGGCCGGAGAAGGCCACATCCCGCTGGCCTGCACGCCGCAGCCCTCGGGCGCCGCACCGATCGAGGGCCTGGTCGACGAGGCCGAGGTGACGTTCGAGCACCACATGGCGGTTTCGCGCATCTACGAATCGCCGCGCGTGACCAAGCCCTACACCGAGGAGCAGTGGGCGCAGGTGCTGGCCCTGGGCGAGCAGGTCGACGCCGAACTCGTGGCCGGCGACGTGCGCCTGACCATGGGCGGCGAGCCGACCTTCGTGGCCACCAGCGACCGCGACGCGGCCGAATGGAACACCGACGCGCTGGGTCCGACCAAGCGCGGCTACGCCACCGAACTCGTGCACAAGCTGCGCGACGAATACGGGCGCGGCGGCTTCCTGCACTTCGGCCAGGGCAAGTGGTACCCGGGCGAGCAGTTGCCGCGCTGGGCGCTGTCGATCTTCTGGCGCGCCGACGGCCAACCCAGCTGGTCCAACCCCGCGCTGTTCGCCGACGAACGCGACGCCGCGAGCTACAGCAGCGAAGACGCGCGCCGCTTCACGTCCCTGCTGGCATCCAAGCTGAACCTGTCCGACAGCTTCATCGAGCCCGGCTACGAGGACGTCTTCTACTACCTGTGGCGCGAACGCCGCCTGCCCGTCAACGTCGATCCGTTCGACACGCGGCTGGACGACGAACTCGAACGCGCCCGGCTGCGCCGCGTGTTCGAGCAAAAGCTCGATGCCGTGATCGGCTACGTGCTGCCGCTGCAGGTGGGCGAAGGCCCCAGCGTGGCCGGCAACCGCTGGACCACCGGCCCCTGGTTCTTCCGCGACGAGCGCATGTACCTGATGCCGGGCGACTCACCCATGGGCTACCGCCTGCCGCTGGATTCGCTGCCCTGGGTCAACAAGAGCGACTACCCCTACTTCCACGAGCGCGACCCGATGGACCCGCGCGGCCCGTTGCCGGCCGGCGAAGCCCTGCGCGCCAGCTACGCCGCAGCCGTGGGTGCGGGCCACGCCAGCACCGGCACGGCCGCCGCCGCCGCGCACGACCCGACCCGCTTCGTCCGCACCGCGGACCGCCCTGCCGAAGCCACCCGCACGCTGCAGGACCGCCGCCTGGGCGAAAGCGCGGCGGCAGACCCGCTGCAAGCCGAACCTGCCAGCCTGCTGCGCAGCCCGAACCGCTTCGAGTCGGCGCACTGGATCACCCGCACCGCGCTGTGCGTGGAAGCACGCGACCCGCGCCGCGCCAACGGCCCCAAGGCCGAACGCGTGGGCACCAAGTCGGGCCACCTCTACGTCTTCATGCCGCCGCTGGCACGCCTGGAGGACTACCTCGACCTGTTGGCCGCCATCGAGGCCACGGCCGAGGAACTGGGCGTGAAGATCGTGCTGGAGGGCTACCCGCCGCCACGCGATGCGCGCCTGAAGATGCTGCAGGTCACGCCCGACCCGGGCGTGATCGAGGTCAACATCCACCCGGCGCACAACTGGGGCGACCTGGTGCAGCACACCGAGTTCCTCTACCAGGCCGCGTTCGAGACGCGCCTGTCGGCCGAGAAGTTCATGACCGACGGCCGCCACACCGGCACCGGCGGTGGCAACCACTTCGTGCTGGGCGGCGCCACGCCGGCCGACAGCCCCTTCCTGCGCAAGCCCGAGCTGCTGGCCAGCCTGCTGCTGTACTGGCACAACCACCCCTCGCTGTCCTACCTGTTCAGCGGCATGTTCATCGGCCCGACCAGCCAGGCGCCGCGCGTGGACGAGGCCCGCAACGACCAGCTCTACGAGCTGGAGATCGCGCTGCGCGAGATCACGCGCAACCGCGAGGTCTATGGCCAGGACATGCCGCCCTGGCTGGTGGACCGCACGCTGCGCAACGTGCTGATCGACGTGACCGGCAACACCCACCGCAGCGAGTTCTGCATCGACAAGATGTACTCGCCCGACAGCAGCACCGGCCGCCTGGGCCTGCTGGAGCTGCGCGCCTTCGAGATGCCGCCGCATGCGCGCATGAGCATCGCCCAGCAGCTGCTGCTGCGCGCGCTGATCGCGCGCTTCTGGAACGCGCCCTACCAGGCGCCCGCCACGCGCTGGGGCACGGAACTGCACGACCGCTTCCTGCTGCCGACCTTCGTCAAGATGGACTTCGACGACGTGGTCCGCGAAATGCGCGAGGCCGGCTACGCCTTCGACACGTCCTGGTTCGCGCCGCACCTGGAGTTCCGCTTCCCCATCGTCGGCCAGGTGCAGAGCAACAGCATCGAGCTCACGCTGCGCAATGCGCTGGAGCCCTGGCACGTGATGGGCGAGGAAGGCGCACCCGGCGGCACGGCGCGCTATGTCGACTCCTCGCTGGAACGCATCGAGGTGCGCGTGACCGGCCTCAACGAGAGCCGCTACGTGGTCACCTGCAACGGCCGTGCGCTGGCCATGCAGCCCACCGGCGTGAAGGGCGAGTACGTGGCCGGCGTGCGCTACCGGGCCTGGAACCCGCCGTCGGCGCTGCACCCCACCATCGGCGTGCACACGCCGCTGGTGTTCGACATCGTCGACACCTGGATGAAGCGCTCGCTGGGCGGCTGCCAGTACCACGTGGCGCACCCGGGCGGCCGCAACTACGACACCTTCCCGGTCAACTCGTACGAGGCCGAAAGCCGGCGCCTGGCGCGCTTCTTCCGCATCGGTCACACGCCGGGCCCGATGGTGGTGCCCCCGGCCACCATCAACGTGCCCGGCAGCCGCGAGTTCCCGTTCACACTGGACCTGCGGCGCTGAGCGCAGCGAAATCGACGCTTGTGGCGTGTATGCAGCATCCCGGCGGTGACCGGGATGTGACAATGCCTCTGACGTGGATCAAGCAAACAACAACCTCTTCGACGGGCAAGGCCAGGAAAGCCCGGCCGGGCTGGCCGCCGCGCTGGCCAGGCCCGCCCTGCCCGGGCACTACGACGAACTGAGCGGCATGGCCCGGCCGGCCGGCGATGCGCCTGCGCGCAGCAACGCCGCACGGGCGCCGCTCACCGCGGACTGGACCGACTTCTTCGAACTGCTGGGCCGCGACGGCTTCGCCGACCTGGACCGCCGCACCGCGCTGATGCGGCGCCAGCTGCGCGACAACGGCGTCACCTACAACGTCTACGCCGACGCCGCCAACCCGCAGCGCCCCTGGTCGCTCGACCTGTTCCCGCTGATCGTCTCACCCGACAGCTGGCGTCAGATCGAGGCCGGCGTGCTGCAGCGCGTGCGCGTGCTCGACAGCGTGATGGCCGATGTCTACGGCCCGCAGCGGCTGCTGGCCAAGGGCCTGCTGCCACCGGGACTGGTGCAGGGCCATCCCGGCTACCTGCGCGCCATGCACGGCTGCGAGCCACTGGCCGGCACGCACCTGCACATCACTGCCTACGACCTGGCCCACGGAGCCGACGGCAACTGGTGGGTCGTCTCGCAGCGCACGCAGGCGCCCTCGGGCCTGGGCTACCTGCTGGAGAACCGGCTGGCCATCTCGCGCCTGTTTCCAGAGGCCTTCGAGTCGCTGCACGTGCAACGCCTGGCCGCCACCTACAGCGCCATGGTCGAAGGCATCCAACGCATGAGCCCGGCCGGTGCCGACGCCCACATCGCGCTGCTGACGCCCGGCCCCTACAACGAGACCTACTTCGAGCAGGCCTACCTGGCACGCTACCTGGGCATCACGCTGGTCGAAGGCAGCGACCTGACGGTGCGCGACCAGCACCTGTACCTGAAGACGCTCAAGGGCCTGGAGCCCGTGCACGGCCTGATCAAGCGGCTCGACGACCAATACCTCGATCCGCTGGAGCTGCGGCCCGATTCGCGCCTGGGTGTGCCGGGCCTGTTGCAGGCGATCCGTGCCGGCAACGTGCTGGTGGCCAACGCGCCCGGCTCGGCCTTCCTCGAATCGCCCGCGCTGCTGGGTTTCCTGCCGGCGCTGGCGCGTCACCTGCTCGGCGAGGAACTGCAGCTGCCGGCCGTGCCGACCTGGTGGTGCGGCGAACGCGCCGCCATGGAGGCGGCCCTGCCCGAGCTGTCGCGCTGCGTGATCAAGCCCACCTATGGCGACAGCGGTGGCCAGGCCCCGTTCGAGGCGGTGCTCGGCAACGCGCTGTCGCGCCGCCAGCTCGACGAATGGGCCGGCCGCATCGTGCGCCAGGGCGACGAGCACACCGTGCAGACCTACATGCCGCTGTCGCAGATGCCGACCTGGACCAGCGGCAACGGCTATCCGCCGCGCATCTCGCCGCGCTCGGTGATGCTGCGCGTGTTCGCCGTGTCCGACGGTCCGCGTTCGTGGCGCGTGCTGCCGGGCGGCCTGGCGCGCATGGTCAGCGCGCACCACAGCATCGCCTCCATGCAGCGCGGCGGCAGCAGCGCCGATGTCTGGGTGCGCACCGAAGGCGAGGTCGACCGCACCACGCTGCTGCCCCAGCAGCAGTCGCCTGCGGCCGTGGTACGCCGCCGGCGCCTGGTCACCAGCCGGGCCGCGGAAAACCTGTTCTGGCTCGGCCGCTATGCCGAACGCTCGGAGAACACCCTGCGGCTGGCCCGCGTGACGCTGGCTGCGCTCAATGGCGAAGACCAGTCGCTGGCGCCGCTGCTGGCCTGGCTGCACGACATGTGCAAGAGCTTCGCACTGGTGCTGCCGGCCGTGCCCTCGCCCGCACAGGCGCGCCGCGTGTTCGAGCGCTCGCTGATCGCAGGCCTGGGCGACACCGAAAAGGTGCAGAGCGTGGGCTACAACCTGCGCGCCACGCGCTTTGCGGCCTCCGCCGTGCGCGAGCGGCTGTCGCAGGAGCACTGGAACGTGATCGTGCAGGCCGAGGAAGACCTGCTGGCGCGCTGCGCCGAAGCCACGCGCAGCGGCGACTTCTCGGCGCTGGAGGCGATGCGTCTGCTGGAGACCACCAGCACCGCCACCGCAGCGATGACCGGCGCCCAGACCGACCGCATGACGCGCGACGACGGCTGGCGGCTGCTCTCCATCGGCCGGCACGTGGAACGCCTGGGCTTCCTGTCCTCGGCGCTGGCGCGCGCACTGTCCAGCGGCGCGGTGGCGACCACGGGCGGCTTCGAGGCCGTGCTGTCGCTGTTCGACAGCAGCATCACCTTCCATTCGCAGTACCAGCAGGGCCGTGAACTGCCCGCCCTGCTCGACCTTCTGGTGCTGGACCGCGACAACCCGCGTTCGCTGGGCTGGGTCGCCCACACGCTGGCGGGCCGGCTGGCCAAGCTGGCGGGCGAGGCCAAGGTCCAGGACACGCCGCTGGCGCGCGAGGTGCTGCAGCCGGCGCGCTGGTCGCTCGAGGAGATCTGCGCCGTCGACGCCGAAGGCGACCATGCCGAACTGCTGCGGCGGCTGGAAAGCTGCGTGCAGTCGGCTTACGACATCTCCGACGCGGTCGGCGCCGTGTACTTCACGCATTCGCGCGACGCCAAGACCAGCGTCGGCGCTTGAAATGAAACCACCCCCGTTTGGACTTCTCACTGCGTGTAGAAGTCCCATCCCCCCTCAAGGGGGCGCCGCCAGCGCCCGGGCAGAGCCCGTTGCGCGGCGGCCGCTGGCATGGCCCGCTCCGCGGCCTTCTGAACCGCTGCATGCGGGCCGGTTTCGTGCTCTGCGGATGACGCGCAGCACCGTGGCGAACTGAGAGAGGACCCATGCGCCTGCAAGTCACCCACGAAACGCGCTACGACTACACGCCCGCTGTCGAGACGGCCCAGCATGTGGCCCACCTGCAGCCGCGCGACACGCCCAGCCAGCGGCTGCTGCAGCACCGGCTGGTGGTCACGCCCGAGCCGGACGAACTGCGCACGGGCCGCGACGTGTTCGGCAACACCCGCAGCTTCTTCGCGCTGCAGACCGGCCACGAGGAACTGCGCGTGGTGGCCGACAGCGTGGTCGAGACCCAGGTGCCCAGGCGCCCGGCCAGCCCGCTCGGCTGGGAGCAGGTGCGCGACCGCTTCCGCTACCGTGCCGGTGGCGGCTACGACGCCGCGTCCGAGTTCCTGTTCCCCTCGCCCTACGTGCCGCGCCATGCCGACTTCCTGGACTATGTGCGGCCCAGCTTCACGCCGGGCGCGCCGCTGCTGGCGGCGGTCGAGGACCTGATGCGGCGCATCTACCGCGATTTCGACTACGTCTCCGACAGCACCGAGGTCAACACCCCCGCGGTCGAGGCCCTGGCCCAGCGCAAGGGCGTGTGCCAGGACTTCGCACACATCATGGTGGCCGGCCTGCGCATGCTGGGCCTGCCGGCCCGTTACGTGTCGGGCTATCTGCTGACGCAGCCGCCGCCGGGCCAGCCGCGCCTGGTGGGTGCCGATGCTTCGCACGCGTGGGCGTCGGTCTACGTGCCGGACGTGCCGGGGCACGACGGCTGGTACGACTTCGACCCGACCAACGACCGCGCGCCCGGCGAGGATTACGTGACACTGGCCTTCGGACGCGACTTTTCCGACGTCTCGCCCATGCGCGGCGTCATCCACGGCGGCGCCCGCCACAACCTGCACGTCGGCGTGACGGTGGCGCCGCTGGCGGAACCGGACGAGGCCGAAGGCGGCGGCCAAAGCCAAAGCCAAAATCAGAGCCAGAGCCAGAGCCAGAGCCAACCATCAGGAGTGAACCCATGAGCATCCACGACAAACTGAAACAACTGGGCATCGAACTGCCTGCCGTGTCCACCCCGGCCGCTGCCTACGTGCCCTTCGTGCAGAGCGGCAAGCTGGTGTTCCTGTCGGGCCACCTGGCCAAGAAGGACGGCAAGGTCTGGGTCGGCCAACTCGGCAAGAACATCACCACCGAAGAGGGCAAGGCGGCAGCGCGCAACGTCGCCATCGACCTGCTGGGCACCCTGCAGGCCGCCGCCGGCGACTTGTCCAAGGTCAAGCGCATCGTCAAGCTCATGAGCCTGGTGAACTCCACGCCCGATTTCACCGAGCAGCATCTGGTCACCAACGGCTGCAGCGAGCTGCTGGGCGAACTGTTCGGCCCGGCCGGCGCGCACGCGCGCAGCGCGTTCGGCGTGGCGCAGATTCCGATGGGCGCCTGTGTCGAGATCGAGCTGATCGCAGAACTGGAATGACGGTTCGCGCCGCCATCATCACCGCCGGTGGCAGCGGCATGGGCGCGGCCGCGGCGCGGGCCCTGGCTACGGCCGGCTACGGCGTCGCCATCCTGTCCTCGTCCGGCAAGGGCGAGGCGCTGGCCGCCGAACTCGGCGGCATCGGCGTGACGGGCAGCAACCAGTCCGACGCCGACCTGGGGCGTTTGGTCGACGCGACGCTGGCCCGCTGGGGCCGCATCGACGCGGTGGTCAACAGCGCCGGCCACGGCCCCAAGGGCGATCTGCTGTCCATCACCGACGCCGACTGGCACCTGGGCATGGAGTTCTACCTGCTCAACGTGGTGCGCATCGCGCGCCTGGTCACGCCGCAGATGCAAAAGCAGCAGAGTGGCTCCATCGTCAACATCTCGACTTACGCCACCTTCGAGCCCGAAGCTGCGTTCCCGACCTCGGGCGTGTTCCGCGCCGGCCTGGCCAGCTTCGCCAAGCTCTACGCCGACCGCTACGCCGCCGACAACATCCGCATGAACAACGTGCTGCCGGGCTACATCGACAGCCTGCCCGAGAAGGAAGAACGCCGCACGCGCATCCCCATGGGCCGCTACGGCACCTCCGAGGAAGTGGGCGAGCTGATTGCCTTCCTGGCGGGCGACAAGTCGGGCTACATCACGGGCCAGAACATCCGCATCGACGGCGGCATCACGCGCGCCGTGTGACTGTCACAAGCGCTTCACGGTGACCGGGCAGTGTTCCGGGGTTGCCCACGACACCCCAGAACACCATGCCCAAGGACTTCTCCACGATGGAGGACAGCAACCGCTGTCCCAACCCCAGCATCCACGACATCAGCCAGCCCTCGCGCCGCACCTTGCTGCGCGGCGCGGCGGCCTCGGCCTTCCTCGCGCCCCTGGCCGGCCTGGGCCTTGCGGGCTGCGCGACGACCGGCGGCGGTGCCACGGGCACGGCGCTCGGCTTCAAGAGCGTGCCGATCTCCAACGCCGACACCATCACCGTGCCCGAGGGCTACACGGCCCAGGTGATCGCGCCCTGGGGCGACCCGGTCGGCCTGTCGGGTGAGATGCCGGCCTACAAGGCCGACGCCACCAACAGCGCGACCGAGCAGGAGGCGCAGTTCGGCATGCACCACGACGGCATCCACTTCTACGCGCAAAGCGCCACGTCGGGCCTCCTGGTCATGAACCACGAGTACACCGACGACGGCCTGCTGCACGCGGGCGGCATGGCCGGCTGGACGGCCGAGAAGGTGCGCAAGGCCCAGGCCGCGCACGGTGTCAGCGTCTGCGAGATCGCGTTCAAGGAAGGCCGCTGGGATGTGGTGAAGCCCTCGCCCTGGGCCCGCCGCATCACGGCGCGCACACCGATGGCCGTGTCCGGCCCGGCCGCGGGCCATGCCTTGATGAAGACCGCGGCCGACCCGAGCGGCCGGCGCGTGCTGGGCACCTTCAACAACTGCGGCAGCGGCATCACGCCCTGGGGCACCTACCTGACCTGCGAGGAGAACTTCGTCAACTACTTCAAGGGCCCGGACCAGCCCGACGCGCACCAGGCGCGCTGGGGCCTGCGCAAGGGCGACCCCGCCGGCTACCGCTGGCACGAGCACGACGAGCGCTTCGACGCCGCCAAGCACCCCAACGAGCTGAACCGCCACGGCTGGGTGGTCGAGATCGACCCGAACAATCCGAGCAGCACCCCCGTCAAGCGCACGGCCCTGGGCCGCGCCGCGCACGAGGGCGCGACCGTGGCCGTCACGCGCGACGGCCGCGCCGTGGTCTACATGGGCGAGGATGCGCGCTTCGAGTACATCTACAAGTTCGTGAGTGCCGGCCGCATCCAGGCCGGCGGCGCGGCCGCCAACGCCGCGCTGCTGGACAGCGGCACGCTGTATGTGGCGCGCTTCGATGCCGACGGCCGTGGCCGCTGGATCGCGCTGACCCATGGCGAAGGCGCACTGACCGCGGCCAACGGCTTCGCCGACCAGGGCGAGGTGCTCATCAAGAGCCGCCAGGCCAGCGACCGCCTGGGCGCGACCAGGATGGACCGGCCCGAATGGATCGCGGTGGACAAGCAGGGCTGGGTGTACTGCACGCTGACCAACAACAGCAACCGGGGTGGCAAGGACCAGCTGGGCGTGGACGCAGCCAACCCGCGCGCCAACAACGGCATGGGCCACATCATCCGCTGGAAGGAAGACGGCGACCACGACGGCCTGGCGTTCCAGTGGAACCACTTCGTGCTGGCCGGCGACCCGTTCAACGAGCGCGCCGAGGCCAAGGGCAATGTGAAGGGCGACGCCTTCGCCTGCCCCGACGGGCTGTGGGTGGACGCGCGCGGCGTGCTGTGGATCCAGACCGACATGTCGACCTCGGCCATGGGCAAGGGCGAGCTCGCGGGCCTGGCGCACAACATGATGCTGGCGGCCGACCCGGCCACGGGCGAGATCCGCCGCTTCCTGACCGGTCCCGCCGGCTGCGAGATCACGGGCGCCACCGGCACGCCGGACGGCCGCACCATGTTCATCAACATCCAGCACCCGGGCGAAAGCCCGAGCGAGCGCAGCGACCCGGCCACGCCCACGCGCTTTTCCAACTGGCCCGACAAGGGCGGCAACCGGCCGCGCTCGGCCACCGTCGTGATCCGCCGTGTGGACGGCGGGGTAATCGGGGCCTGACCCCGCGAGGGCTTACTCGACGCGCAGGACCGTGGTCGGCTTGAAGCCCAGGTCCGTGCTCTTGCCCTTGCGCCCGCGCAATGCACGCGCGTTGTTGAGCGAGCGGATCTCCAGCTGCTCCTCGCGCGCCTTGCCGCCGCGGCCGATGCCTTCGATGCGGATGCTGCGCGTGTAGGCGACGGCGCCGGCCAATGCGTCCTTGGGCTCCAGGTCCATCAGCATGAGGCCGCGGCCGCCCTTCTCCATGGCCTTGAGTTCGGCGATCTCGAAGGTCAGGATGCGGCCGCCGGTCGATGCGCAGGCCACGTGCGTGGCCGGTGCGAGCGTGAGGCCCTGGGCCACGCCCGCGGCGTGCGATGGCCGGCACAGCGTCTCGCCCTCGCCCACGCTGACGAAGCTCTTGCCGCCGCGCTGGCGCGACAGCATGCTCTCCACGCTCGCCAGGAAGCCGTAGCCGCCCGAACTCGACAGCAGCAGCTGGGCGCTGGCCGGGCCGGCGAAGAAGTGCGCGAGCTGCGTGCCGCTTTCGAGTTCGATCAGCGAGCTGCACGGCGTGCCGTCGCCGCGCGCGCCCGGCAGCGCCGACACCGCCACGGTGTAGATGCGGCCGTTGCTGCCAAACACCAGCAGGTGGTCCACGCTGCGGCACTCGAACGCGCCGTACAAGGTGTCGCCGGACTTGAAGCTGTATTCGGCAGGGGTGGCGCGGTCCTTGGCCCAGCCCTTTTGCGCACGCACCCAGCCCTTTTGCGAGACGACCACGGTGACGGGCTCGTCGACCACACGCACCTCGGCCACGGCACGCTTCTCGGCCTGGATCAGCGTGCGGCGCGCATCGGCGAAGGTCTTGGCGTCGGCCTCGATCTCCTTGACCATGAGGCGGCGCAGCGAGGCCGGGTTGGCCAGGATGTCCTCCAGCCGGCCCTGCTCCTCGCGCAGTTCCTTGAGCTCCTGCTCGATCTTGATGGCTTCCAGCCGCGCCAGCTGGCGCAGCCGGATCTCGAGGATGTCCTCGGCCTGGCGGTCGCTCAGGTTGAAGCGCGCGATCAGCGCGGCCTTCGGATCGTCCGACTGGCGGATGATGGCGATGACCTCGTCGATGTTGAGCAGCACCAGCTGCCGGCCTTCGAGGATGTGGATGCGGTCCAGCACCTTGTCGAGCCGGAACTGGGAGCGGCGCTGCACCGTGGTCTGGCGGAACGCGATCCACTCCTCCAGCAGCTGGCGCAGCGACTTCTGCACCGGCCGGCCGTCCAGGCCCACGCCGGTCAGGTTGATCGGGGCGCTGGTTTCCAGGCTCGTGTGGGCCAGCAGCGCACCGATGAGTTCGGGCTGGGCGATGCGGCTGGTCTTGGGCTCGAACACCAGGCGCACGGCGGCGTCCTTGCTGGACTCGTCGCGCACCACGTCCAGCACGGCCAGCATGCTGGCCTTGAGCTGCTGCTGCTCCTGGCTCAGCGTCTTCTTGCCGGCCTTGACCTGCGGGTTGGTCAGCGCCTCGATCTCTTCCAGCACGCGCTGGTTGCTGACGCCGGGCGGCAGTTCGGTCACCACCAGTTGCCACTGGCCGCGCGCGAGCTCCTCGATCTTCCAGCGCGCGCGCACCTTGAGCGAGCCGCGGCCCGTGCGGTAGGCGTCCGCGATGTCGCTGGCTGCGCTGATGATCTGGCCACCGCCCGCGTAGTCGGGGCCGGGCAGGATCTGCAGCAGCTCCTCGTCGCTGAGCTTGGGCGTCTTGATCAGCGCCACGCAGGCGTCGGCCACCTCGCGCAGGTTGTGGCTCGGGATCTCGGTGGCCAGGCCGACCGCGATGCCGCTCGCGCCATTGAGCAGCGTGAACGGCAAGCGCGCCGGCAGCTGGCGCGGCTCCTCGGTCGAGCCGTCGTAGTTGGGCACGAAGTCGACCGTGCCTTCGTCGATCTCGTCGAGCAGAAGCCGCGTGATACGGGCCAGCCGCGCCTCGGTGTAGCGCATGGCCGCCGCGCCGTCGCCGTCGCGGCTGCCGAAGTTGCCCTGGCCGTCGATGAGCGGATAGCGCTGGCTGAAGTCCTGCGCCATGCGCACCAGTGCGTCGTAGGCGGCCTGGTCGCCGTGCGGGTGGAAGCGGCCCAGCACGTCGCCGACCACGCGTGCGCTCTTGACGGGCTTGGCGCCGACCGTGCCGTTGGCACCGCTGAAACCCAGGCCCATGCGCGACATGGAATACAAGATGCGGCGCTGCACCGGCTTCTGGCCGTCGCAGACGTCGGGCAGCGCGCGGCCCTTGACCACGCTCATCGCGTATTCGAGGTAGGCGCGCTGGGCGTAGCGGCCCAGGTCGAGCGCGTCGTCGCCCTCGCCGTCGGCGGGGCCGTCCGCACCGGGGCCCTGCGGGGGCAGGTTGGAATCGTCCAGGATCGAAGAATCAGTCATGTTGCGAAGAGAAAGGCGTGCGGCAGACCGGCTGCCGACGAAGTCGCCGGCGCGGGCCGGCTCAGGACATCAGGGCTGTTGCGCGAGCTGCGTGGCGGCGTCGCCCACGGGGGCGCGGCCGCGCAGTTCCATGCGCACGCGGTGTTGCGGCACCTGCAGCCGGCGGCTTTCCGGCGGCGGCTTGAGCCCTTGGTACAGCCGCGTGACGGTGCGCACGTAGTCCTGCGTTTCCTTGTAGTTCGGGATCCGGTTGCCGGCCTTCTGCACGGCGCCTTCGCCGGCGTTGTAGGAGGCCAGCGCCAGGTCGAGCTGGCCCGGAAACAGGTCGAGCAGGAAGCGCAGGTAGCGCGTGCCGATGCCGATGTTGGTCTTGGGGTCGGTGAGCTTGGTCTCGATCGGCGCCTTGGCATCGCCCACCAGGCCGTAGCGCTCGGCCGTGGCCGGCATGATCTGCATCAGACCCACCGCGCCCTTGGGCGAGACGGCGCCGCGGTCGAAGCCCGACTCGGCCACGATGAGCGCCTGCAGCAGTTCGATCTCGATGCCATGCTTGGCCGCGGCAGCGCGCAGGTGCGGCAGGACCTGCTTGTAGGTCGGCGAGACCTCGAAGAAGTTCTGCAGCTTGAGCGGGAGCGCGGGGCGCTCCTCCGCTGGCGGGTTGAAGGCACCGATGCCGCTCTTGGTGTCGAAACTGTCGTCACCCTTGTAGAACAGCGCGTAGCGCTCGTCGACCTGGTTGCTCGCGAAATGGGCCACGCCACGCGCATCGATGAAACCCCAGACATCCGCGTGCGACAGGGCCGGCCACAGCGTCGCCGCCACGGTCAGGGTCGCCAGCAGTGCCTTCCAGTTCCGTCGTGCGCGTGCCATCAGATGTCCACCTCGACTGCGTCGCCATGCAATTCCATCAGTTCGCGACGGGATGCGGCTTCGCCCTTGCCCATGAGCTTGGTGATCAGCTGTTCGGTGCCCGTGAAGTCCACGGCCCCGAGCTGCACCGGCAGCAGGCGCCGCGTGTCGGGGTTGAGCGTGGTGTCCCACAGCTGCTCCGCACTCATCTCGCCCAGGCCCTTGAACCGGCTGATGGTCCAGCTGCCCTCGCGAACGCCCTCCTTGCGCAGTTTATCGAGGATGGCGGTCAGTTCGCCAGCGTCCAGCGCGTAGGTCTTGGACGCGGGCTTCTTGCCGCGCGCCGGTGCGTCCACGCGGAACAGCGGCGGGCGTGCGACGAACACGTGGCCGGCCTCGATGAGCTTGGGGAAGTGACGGAAGAACAGCGTCAGCAGCAGCACCTGGATGTGCGAGCCGTCCACGTCGGCATCGGCCAGGATGCAGATCTTGCCGTAGCGCAGCCCCGACATGTCTGGGCTGTCGTTCGGGCCGTGCGGATCGACACCGACCGCGACCGAGATGTCGTGGATCTCGGTGTTGGCGAACAGCCGGTCGCGCTCCACTTCCCAGGTGTTGAGCACCTTGCCGCGCAGCGGCAGCACGGCCTGGCATTCCTTGTCGCGGCCCATCTTGGCGCTGCCGCCGGCCGAGTCGCCCTCGACCAGGAAGACCTCGTTGTGCGAGGTGTCGCGGCTTTCGCAGTCGGTCAGCTTGCCGGGCAGCACGGCCACGCCCGAGCCCTTGCGCTTCTCGACCTTCTGGCCGGCGCGCTGGCGCGTCTGCGCGGCGCGGATGGCCAGCTCGGCCAATTTCTTGCCGTAGTCCACATGCTGGTTCAACCAGAGTTCGAGCGCTGGGCGCACGAAGCTGGCCACCAGGCGCACGGCGTCGCGCGAGTTCAGCCGCTCCTTGATCTGGCCCTGGAACTGCGGATCCAGCACCTTGGCCGACAGCACGTAGCTGGCGCGCGCGAACACGTCCTCGGGCAGCAGCTTGACGCCCTTGGGCAGCAGCGAATGCAGCTCGATGAAGCTCTTGACGGCCGTGAACAGGCCTTCGCGCAGGCCGGCCTCGTGCGTGCCGCCAGCGCTGGTGGGGATCAGGTTGACGTAGCTCTCGCGCACCACCTGGCCTTCTTCGGTGAAGGCCACCGACCACTGCGCGCCCTCGCCTTCGGCGAAGGTCTCGTTGCTGTCGGCATAGCCCTCGCCCTCGAACAGCGGGATCACCGGGTCGGCGTTGAGCGTCTGCGAGAGGTAGTCGGTCAGGCCGCCCTTGTACTGCCAGGTCTGGCTGTCTCGGGTTTTCTCGACCGTCAGCGAGACCGTGACGCCGGGCATCAGCACGGCCTTGCTGCGCAGCAGGTGGGCCAGCTCGTTCATCGGCAGGGCTTCGCTGTCGAAGTACTTGGCGTCGGGCCACACGCGCACCGAGGTGCCGGTGCGGCGGTCGCCCTCGCCGGCCTTGCGCACGACCAGCGCCTCTGTCACGTCGCCGTCGGCGAACACCAGGCGGGCCACCTGGCCCTCGCGGTGGCTCGTGACTTCCAGGCGTTTGGCCAGTGCGTTGGTGACGGACACGCCGACACCGTGCAGGCCACCGGAGAAGCTGTAGGCGCCGCCCTTGCCCTTGTCGAACTTGCCGCCCGCGTGCAGGCGCGTGAAGACGAGTTCGATCACGGGTGCGTTCTCTTCGGGGTGCATGCCGAAGGGGATGCCTCGGCCGTCGTCGTCGATGCCGACGGAGCCGTCGGCGAACAGCGTCACGCGGATGCGCTTGCCGTGGCCGGCCAGGGCCTCGTCGGCCGCGTTGTCCAGCACTTCCTGGACCACGTGCAGCGGGTTGTCGGTGCGCGTGTACATGCCGGGCCGCTGCTTGACGGGCTCCAGGCCTTTGAGAACTCGGATGGAGGCTTCGCCGTACTGCGGCTGTGCCTTAGCGGAGGGTTGGGTTGCCATGGCGCGGGATTGTAGGGTCGTCCAACGACATCACTGGATGCAAATACAGAGAAGAGCACCTGGGCGACGGCAAGGGTCACGCAAAAACACTACAGTGCGCGCCCATGACAAGTACAACGAAGACCAGCCTCCCGCTGGCCCGCATCCTGATCTGCGGCGGCCTGATCGTGACGCTGTCCATGGGCATCCGCCACGGTTTCGGCCTGTGGCTGCAACCCATCACGCAGGCCAACGGCTGGACGCGCGAGGCCTTCGCGCTGGCCATCGCGGTGCAGAACATCTCCTGGGGCATCGCCGGCATCTTCGCCGGCATGGCGGCCGACCGCTTCGGTGCCTTCCGCGTGCTGCTGGTCTGCGCACTGCTCTACGCGCTGGGCCTGGTCGGCATGGCGCACGCCACGACGCCCTTGACGTTCTCGCTGTCCACCGGCGTGCTGCTGGGCATGGCCCAGGCCGGCACCACCTACGCCGTGATCTTCGGCGTGATCGGGCGCAACGTCTCGGCCGAGCGGCGTTCCTGGGCCATGGGCATCGCGGCCGCGGCTGGCTCGTTCGGGCAGTTCCTGATGGTGCCGGTCGAAGGCTTTTTGATCGCGCGCTTCGGCTGGCAGGAGGCGCTGGTGATCCTGGGTGCGGCCGCGCTGCTGATCGTGCCATTGGCCTTCGCGCTGCGCGAGCCGGGTTTCGCGGGCACGGCGCCGGTCAAGCGCGAGCAGACCATCGGCCAGGCGCTCACCGAGGCCTTCAAGTACCCGAGCTTCCAGCTGCTCATGGCCGGCTACTTCGTCTGCGGCTTCCAGGTCGTCTTCATCGGCGTGCACCTGCCCAGCTACCTCAAGGACCACGGCCTGTCGCCGCAGGTGGCCAGCTACGCGCTGGCGCTGGTGGGCCTGTTCAACGTGTTCGGAACCTATATCGCCGGCACCCTGGGCCAACGCATGCCCAAGAAGAACATCCTGTCCTTCATCTACTTCGCGCGCGCCGTGGTCATCACGGTGTTCATCCTGGCGCCGCTCTCGCCCACGAGCGTCTACCTGTTCGCCGCCACCATGGGCGTGCTGTGGCTGTCCACGGTGCCGCCGACCACGGCCGCCGTGGCCTCGATCTTCGGCATCCAGCATTTGTCCATGCTGGGCGGCTTCGTGTTCTTCTCGCACCAGATCGGCTCCTTCCTGGGCGTCTGGCTGGGCGGCTACCTGTACGACCGCACGGGCAGCTACGACGTGGTGTGGATGATCACGATCGCGCTGGGCGTGTTCGCCGGGCTCGTGAACCTGCCGGTCAAGGAAGCGGCGATCCAACGCGGCGCGGCGCTGAAGGCGACATGAGCATGGCGCATCTCCTTGCCCGGACCGCGGCCTGGTTGATCGCGCTGGCCGCCCTGGCCTGCGTGTTCGCGATGTACCTGCAGCCCGAGTTCATGGTGGGGCTCGCCAACCAAGTCTGGGCCTGCTTTTGAGCGCCGTCACGCCGCCCGCCCCGCTCCACCCGCCGTCGGCCTGGGTGCAACGCTGGGCGCACCTCATCCGGCCCGGCGGCCGGGTTCTGGACCTGGCCTGCGGCCAGGGCCGCCATGCCTACTGGCTGCACGCGCAAGGGTTCGCCGTCACGGCGGTGGACCGCTCGCCCGAGGCCCTGGCCAGCCTGGCGCCGCTGGCCGCTGCCGGGGCCGAAGTGCTGAAGGCCGAACTTGAAGACGGCCCCTGGCCGCTGGCGGGCCTCCAGTTCGACGCCGTGGTCGTCACCAACTACCTCTGGCGCCCGCGCCTGACCGAGGTGGTGGCCGCAGTCGGCCCCGGCGGCGTGCTGGTCTACGAGACCTTCGCATCGGGCAACGAGACGGTGGGCCGGCCAGCACGGCCCGAGTTCCTGCTGCGCCCGGGTGAGCTGCTGCAGGCCACCACCGGCCTGCGCGTCGTGGCCTACGAAGACGGCTTCCTGCACGACCATCCGCGCTTCGTGCAGCGCATCGCAGCGGTGCGCGAGCAGCCGGCGGAACTCCCGGCGCGGCACCGGCTCTGACCCCTTCCCAGCCGGACCGGCTGGGTAGAATGCGCGTTTTTCCGATTCAGACCGCGGACATGACCCCCATCACCGGCAGCATCGTCGCCCTCGTCACTCCCATGCTGGAAGACGGCAGCGTGGACTACCCGACGCTGCGCAAGCTGATCGACTGGCACATCGCCGAAGGCACGGACTGCATCGGCGTGGTCGGCACGACGGGCGAATCGCCGACGGTCAATGTCGAAGAGCACTGCGAGATCATCCGCGTCTCGGTCGAGCAGGCCAAGGGCCGCGTGCCCATCATGGCCGGCTGCGGGGCCAATTCCACCTCGGAAGCCATCGAGCTGGCCCGCTTCGCCAAGAAGGTCGGCGCCGACTGCCAGCTGCAGGTCGTGCCCTACTACAACAAGCCGACGCAGGAAGGCCAGTACCAGCACTTCAAGGCCATCGCCGAAGCCGTCGGCGACCTGCCCACCGTGCTGTACAACGTGCCCGGCCGCACCGTGGCCGATATGGCGCACGACACCGTGCTGCGCCTGGCCCAGGTGCCCGGCATCGTCGGCATCAAGGAAGCCACCGGCAACATCGAACGCGCCCAATGGCTGATCCGCGACGTGCCCAAGGGCTTCGCCGTCTACTCGGGCGACGACCCGACCGCCGTGGCGCTGATGCTGTGCGGCGGCCAGGGCAACGTGAGTGTGACGGCCAACATCGCGCCGCGCCTCATGCACGAACTCTGCGTGGCCGCCATCGCCGGCGACGCGCGCGGCGCCATGGAAATCCAGCGCAAGCTGCTGCCCGTGCACAAGCACCTCTTCGTCGAGGCCAACCCCATCCCGCTCAAGTGGGCCATGGCCCGCATGGGCCTGTGCGGCGGCACCATGCGCCTGCCCATGACGCCCCTCGCCCAGAACAACGAAGCCGTCGTCGAAGCGGCATTGCGCGCCAGCGGCCTGCTCTGAGCCGCCGACGCCCCGGTCTTTCTACAGGAATCCCGTCCGTGAAATTTCCCGCTCGACTGGCGCTGCTCGCGCTGTCCCTGGCGCTTGGCGCCTGCTCGGTGCTCGAAGGCAGCAAGATCGATTACAAGAGCGCCGGCAAGGCGCCCACGCTGGAGGTGCCGCCGGATCTCACGCAGCTGAGCCGCGACAGCCGCTATGTCGTGCCCGGCAGCACCGTTTCCGCCAATGCCTACCAGACCACGCAGCCGCAGCAGCAGGCCGGCGTGCCCATTGCAGCCAGCCAGATCGGCGACGTGCGCATCGAGCGCGACGGCAACACGCGCTGGCTGGTGCTGGACCGGGCCCCCGACGAGAAGCTCTGGGAGCAGGTACGCGACTTCTGGCAGGAGAACGGTTTCCTGCTGACGGTCGACCAGCGCAACCTGGGCATCATGGAAACCGACTGGGCCGAGAACCGCGCCAAACTGCCGCAGGACTTCATCCGCAGCACGCTGGGCAAGGTGCTGGACTCGGTCTACTCCACCGGCGAGCGCGACCGCTTCCGCACGCGCATCGAGCGCACGGCCAAGGGCTCTGAAATCTTCATCAGCCATCGCGGCATGATCGAGGTCTATCCCGACACCAATGCGCGCGACCGCACCGTCTGGCAGCCGCGCGCCGTCGACCCCGAGCTCGAGGCCGAGTTCCTGCGCCGCCTGCTGGTCAAGCTGGGCTCGCGCGACGAGCAGGTCAAGGCCGCTGCCGTGTCGGAAACCACGGTGCGTTCGACCACGCGCGTGGCCAGCGTCAACAACCAGCCCGTGGTGCAGATGGACGATGGTTTCGACCGCGCCTGGCGCCGTGTCGGTCTGGCCCTGGACCGCACCGGCTTCACCGTGGAAGACCGCGACCGCAGCCAGGGCACCTACTTCGTGCGCTACGTGGCGCCGGACCCGAACAAGGCTGAGCCCGGCTTCTTCGGCAAGCTGTTCGGTGGCGGCTCCAAGACCGAGGCGCCGCTCAAGTACCGCATCACGGTGCGCAGCCAGGGCGAGACCAGCACGGTGGCCGTGCTGGGCGCCGACGGCGGCCCGGCCAAGCAGGCCGATGCACAGAACATCGTCAAGGTCATCGCCGACGACCTGCGCTGAGGAGCCGGCGCACAGATGCTGCGCTTCAGGAACCTGGGCAGTGGCAGCACGGGCAACGCCACCGTGGTGGAAGCCCGTGACGGCGGCCGGCCCAACCGCCTGCTGATCGACTGCGGCCTGGGCCCGCGCACGCTGGCCACGCGGCTCGGCCTCGCCGGCCTGGACATGGCCGACATCGACGCGATCTTCGTCACGCACGAGCACAGCGACCACATCGGCAGCGCCTGCAAGATCGCGTTGCGCCACCGCATCCCGCTGTGGATGAGCCATGGCACCCACCAGGCCATCGGCGCGCCAGACCTGGGCGAATTGCTGCACATCGCGCGCGATGGCGATGCGGTCGGCCTTGGAGCGCTGCAGTTCCGGCCCTTCACGGTGCCGCACGATGCGCGCGAGCCCTTGCAGCTGCGCCTGTCCGACGGCGCGAACTGCCTGGGCGTGCTGACCGACCTGGGCCATGCCACGGAGCACGTGCTGGCGCAGCTGGCCGGCTGCCGCGCCATGCTGCTGGAGTGCAACCACGATCCGGAGTTGCTGGCGGCCTCGTCCTACCCTTATTTCCTCAAGCGGCGCGTGGGTGGCACGCATGGCCACCTGGCCAATCCGCTGGCCGCCGGCATCGCCACGGCGCTGGCCGCACAGGGCCTGCAGCAGATCGTGGCGGCCCACCTCAGCCGGCAGAACAACCGGCCCGAGCTGGCACTGGCCGCGCTGGCTGGCGCCGAAGGCTGCGGCAGCCTGGCCCTGGGTGTGGCCGATCCGGTCACGGGCACGGACTGGATCGAGGTCTAGAAACGAAAAAGCCACCTTGCGGTGGCTCTCTCGTACAGGCTGCGGGGCAGCTTATTGCTTGACAGCGCCCTTGGCGGCTTCGGCAGCGGCCTTGGCGGCGTCGGAAGCGGCAGCGGCAGCGTCCTTGGCGGCTTCGGTGGCGTTGCCGACGGCAGCGGCAGCGGCGTCCTTGGCAGCTTCGGTGGCAGAACCCACGGCCGAAGCGGCGGAGTCGGCTGCCGCAGAGGCGGCGCTGGCTGCGTCGGCAGCGGCGGAAGCGGCAGCTTCGGCCGGAGCGGCAGCGGGTGCGGGTGCGGGTGCCGGTGCTTCGACGGCCGGAGCGGGCGCGGGCGCCGGCTCTTCCTTCTTGCCGCAGGCGGCCAGGGCAGCAGCGGCCATCAGAGCGGCCAGAACGAGTTTCTTGTTCATTGCATGAATCCTTTGTGTTCTCTGGAAAACAGTCCTGAAGAGATGCAGTCCCGCCAGAAGAATGAGGGCCTGCAGCAAACCGAGTTGAAAGCACAAGGTCGCCTTCAGCTCAGCCCGCGATTATAGGCAGCGGGTTCTGTAAACCCCGTGCAAACCCTTGTTACAGACCCAGCACGGAGGCCGAAAAAGCCGGCGTGCTGCGCCGCAGGGACTCTGCCAACAGCTCCTGCGTCTGCACGCGGCGCGCGGCCTCGGGGCCGGCCCAGCCAACGCAATGCACGGCGTCGAGCCGGCGCAGGCTCCAGTGCGGGCTCCACAGCGCGCTCGGGAAGTCCTGCCGGTCCACGCCTTTGCAAGCGCGGCAGTTGACCAGGTGGTCCCATTGCGTGCGCCATTGCACGAAGCGGGCATGGCGCCGCCGCACCTCCTCGTAGCCGGCCGCCAGCATCACGAAGCGGCGGCCCGGCCGCGCCCAGGCCTGCAGTTCGGCGATGACGGCGCGCTCGCCGAGCGGCCAGTCGGCAAAGTCGGCATCGGCCAGGGTCAGTTCGGCCCAGCCGTCGCGCGCGGCCGCCTGCAGGCCTGCGCACAGCCATTGGTGGAACTGCGCGCGGCCCTCGAAGCGGCCCTGCGGCAGCGCCGGCGCCGCGGCGTCAGCCATGGAGCTGTGGCTGCAGCCAGCCGTCCTCGCACCACTGCGCCAGCAGTTCGCGTGCGCCATCGCTGGCACTGGCGACTTCGCGCGGCGAAAGACGGCGCAGGTCCGCCAGGCGCTGCATCAGGCGCGCATCGCGGCCAGCGGCGCGCCAGCTCTCGCCGTTCAGGAAGACATGGCCGGCGTCGTAGAGCATGCGGCTGCGCCGGTCCAGTGCGACGCCACAGCCGTCTGGCAGGTCCACTCCCTCGCCGAACCAGACCTGGGCCTTGGGCTCGCTCAAGATCTCGCCGAGCGCGCAGTCCAGCGCGGCCGGATCGTCGAGCAGCGCACGCAGGGCATCGGCCGCGAAGGCGCGCACATCGGCCGGCACGGCGGCCGGCTGCGCAGTGGCCGGCTGCCTGGGGTCGCGGTACAGCGTGGCGCCCAGGCCCTCCTCGGCCGTGTCGGCCAGGCGCTGCAGCAGTTCGCGCGCGATGCCGCCGCGGCTGGGCGCCCGGAAGCCGATGGAATAGGTCATGCACTCGCCGACGGCCACGCCGTCGTGCGCGTAGCGCGGCGGCAGGTAGAGCATGTCGCCCGGCTCCAGCACGTACTCCTCCTCGGGCTCGAACGCGGCCAGGATCTTGAGCGGCACACCCTGCTGCAGCTGGAAATCGCGCTGGCGGCCGATGCGCCAGCGGCGCTGGCCATGGGCCTGGAGCAGGAACACGTCGTAGCTGTCGAAATGCGGGCCGACGCCACCGCCGTCCGTGGCGTAGCTGACCATGAGGTCGTCCAGCCGCGCGTCGGGCACGAAGCGGAAGGCCTGCAGCAGCGCATGGATGGCATCGCTGTGCAGGTCCACGCCCTGCACCAGCAGCGACCATTGGCGCCGGCTCAGCGGCGGCAGTGCGCGCCGCGCGAACGGGCCGTGCCTGAGCGTCCAGCCCTTGGCGCCCTGCTGCACGAGGCGCGACTCCACGCCTTCCTGCCCGGCCAGCGCGAACAGCGCGTTGCGGTCGAGCGGGGCCTGGAAGCCGGGCATGGCGCCGCGCACCAGCAGGGGCTTCTTCTGCCAATGCTTGTGCATGAAGCGTTCGGGCGTGAGGCCGCCCAGCAGCGGCAAGGGTTGGGTGGTGTCCATCGGGTCCTGTGCAAAAACGCCATCGCCCCGCACGGAAGTCGGCGGGGCGAAGCTGCGACAATTCTTCCATGGAAATCATCCCCCAATGCGTCGTGGCGCTGACCTGGACCCTCAAGGACACGCTGGGCGAAGACCTAGACGTGCTGAGCGACCCCGTGGAATTCCTGGTCGGTGGCGACGATCTGCTGGCCAAGGTCGAAGAGGCCTTGCAAGGCCATGTGGCCGGCGACACGCTGCATCTGCACCTGGAGCCCGAGGACGCTTTCGGCGACTTCAACGAAGAGCTGATCTTCCTGGAGCCGCGCGCGCTGTTCCCCGATGCGCTCGAAGAAGGCATGAGCTTCGAGGGCACGAGCCTGCCCGAGGGCCTGTCGGCCGGCATCCCGCGCAACCGCATGTACACCGTGACCGAGATCTATCCCGAGCACGTGGTGCTGGACGGCAACCACCCGCTGGCCGGCATCGCGCTGCGCCTGTCGCTGACGGTCGACGCCGTGCGCGAAGCGACCGAGGACGAGATCGGCCGCGGCACGGCCGGCACGGGCTTCTTCAAGGTGCAGGTGCCGGTGGCCGGCAACGACACCCTGCACTGAGAGGCTTCAGGCGGTCCCGGTGGAGCCGTAGCCGCCCGCGCCGCGGCTGGAGGCTTCGAAGTCCTGCACGATGTTGAACTGCGCCTGCACCACGGGCACCACCACGAGTTGCGCAATGCGCTCCATGGGCTGCACGGTGTAGGCCGTGCTGCTGCGGTTCCAGGCGCTGACCATCAGTTGTCCCTGGTAGTCGCTGTCGATCAGACCAACAAGGTTGCCCAGCACGATGCCGTGCTTGTGGCCCAGGCCCGAGCGCGGCAGGATCATGGCGGCATAGCCGGGGTCTGCCAGGTGGATGGCGATGCCGGTGGGAACCAATTCCCAGGCGCCGGGCGCCAGCAACAGCGGCGCCTCCAGGCAGGCGCGCAGGTCCAGGCCGGCACTGCCCGGCGTGGCATAGGCCGGCAGCTGTTCGGCCATGCGGGGGTCGAGGATCTTGACGTCGATGTTCATGGTTTTGACTGGAGCAGGTTGCGCCACGGCAGCTTGCGCAGGCGCAGGAAGGCGAAGACGAGGTAGGCCAGCGCCACCAGAGCGCCCCAGGGCGCCAACAGCGGCACGGCCGCGGACAGCATGAGCCAGGCCACGTACAGGAACAGCGCGCCCTGCACCACCTGGCGCAGCGGCGCGAAGGCCTTGGCGGCCGCGGGGACGGCCTTGGGCAAGGGCGTGCGCGGTGGGCGCTTGGTCGCAGGCGCGCCGACCGGCGGTGGCGGCCGGGTCAGTTGCTCGATGTAGCGTGCGAAGTCGCCATCGGGCGGCGTGTCGTAGGGCGAGGGCATCAGCGCAGGCGCGTGGCGATCTCGGCCACCAGTTGGCGCGCCAGCGCCAGCTTGGGCGCATGCGGCAGTTCGCGCGCGCCGGCCTCGTCGACCAGCAGCAGGGCGTTGTGGTCCTGGCCGAAGGTGGCAGGACCGATGTTGCCCACCAGCAGCGGCACGCCCTTGCGCACGCGCTTGGCCTGCGCGTTCTGCAGCAGGGCCTCGCTCTCGGCGGCGAAGCCCACGCAATACAGCTGGCCGCTCCTGGCGCGCGGCGACTGCGCAACGCGCGCCAGCACGTCGGTGTTCTCCACGAAGCGCAGTGTCGGCACCTGGCCCGAGCCGTCCTTCTTGATCTTCTGCTCGGCCGCAACGGCTGGCCGCCAGTCGGCCACGGCGGCAGTGGCGACGAACACCGAGGCCGCGTCCACATGCTGCTCCACCGCCACCAGCAGGTCCTGCGCCGAGCGCACGTCCACACGCGTGACGCCGCGCGGCGTCGTGAGGTGCACAGGGCCCGCCACCAGCGTCACGCGCGCACCGGCCTCGCGCGCCGCACGCGCAATGGCGAAGCCCATCTTGCCGCTGGACAGGTTGGTGATGCCGCGCACCGGGTCGATGGCCTCGAAGGTGGGCCCTGCCGTGACCAGCAGATGCTGGCCCGCGAGCGGCTTGGGCGACAGATGGGCGATGAGGTCCTCGACGATCTCGGCCGCTTCCAGCATGCGGCCGTCGCCGGTCTCGCCGCAGGCCTGCGGGCCGTTGCCCACGCCCAGCAGCACCGCGCCATCGGCAGCCAGTTGCGCCATGTTGCGCTGGGTCGCCGGATGCAGCCACATCTCGCGGTTCATGGCCGGCGCCACCAGCAGCGGCACGCGCTGCATCGGCCGCGCCAGACACAGCAGGCTCAACAGTTCGTCCGAACGGCCCTGCACCAGCCGCGCGATGAAGTCGGCACTGCACGGCGCCAGCACGATCGCATCGGCCTCGCGCGAGAGGTTGATGTGCGGCATGTTGTTGGGCTCGCGCGCATCCCACTGCGAGCCATAGACAGGGCGGTTCGACAGCGCCTGCATGGTCACGGGCGTGATGAACCGCTCGGCCGCTTCGGTCATGACCACCTGCACCGTCGCGCCCTGCTTGACCAGCAGCCGGCACAGCTCGGCCGACTTGAAGCAGGCGATGCCGCCGGTCAGGCCCAGCACGATGTGGCGGCCGGCCAGATCGCCGGCCGCGCCCGGCCCTGGCTGGGCAGAGTTGTCCATGGGGTTCCCTCGTTGAACGTGGGGGCGCAATTTAGCAGACAAGGCAAGGCCACCCGCGGACGCACCGCAATGGGGCCGGGCGCCCTCCTATAATCTCGCTTTACCACCTCCCCGGGAACGTTTTCCCGACCCTGACATGACCAAATTCGTCTTCGTCACCGGCGGTGTGGTGTCCTCCCTCGGCAAGGGAATCGCCTCAGCCTCCCTTGCTGCGATCCTGGAATCGCGTGGCCTGAAGGTCACCCTCATCAAGCTCGATCCGTACATCAACGTCGATCCCGGCACGATGTCGCCGTTCCAGCATGGCGAAGTGTTCGTCACCGACGATGGCGCCGAGACCGACCTGGACCTGGGCCACTACGAACGCTTCATCGAAACGCGCATGCGGCGCACCAACAACTTCACCACGGGCAAGATCTACCAGTCCGTGCTGGAGAAGGAACGCCGCGGCGACTACCTGGGCAAGACCGTCCAGGTGATCCCGCACGTGACCAACGAGATCCAGGAGTACATCAAGCGCGGTGCCGGCGTCGGCACGCCGGATGCCGTGGACGTCGCCATCGTCGAGATCGGCGGCACCGTGGGCGACATCGAATCGCTGCCTTTCCTGGAAGCCGTGCGCCAGATGAGCCTGCGCATGGGCC
This sequence comes from Pseudorhodoferax sp. LjRoot39, assembly GCF_964253035.1. Lineage (NCBI taxonomy): Bacteria > Pseudomonadati > Pseudomonadota > Betaproteobacteria > Burkholderiales > Comamonadaceae > Pseudorhodoferax > Pseudorhodoferax sp. LjRoot39. The sequence goes on from NZ_CAXUQL020000001.1 coordinate 6,495,177, forward strand.
CGAACCAGGCCGCCTTCGTGCACCTGACCTACCTGCCCTGGATCGCCGCGGCCGGCGAGCTCAAGACCAAGCCGACCCAGCACACGGTGCAGAAGCTGCGCGAGATCGGCATCCAGGCCGACGCGCTGCTGTGCCGCGCCGACCGCCGCATCCCCGACGAGGAAGCCGAGAAGATCTCCCTCTTCACCAACGTGGCGCGCTGGGGCGTGATCTCCATGTGGGACGTGGACACCATCTACAAAGTGCCGCGCATGCTGCACGAGCAGGGCCTGGACGGGCTGATCTGCGACAAGCTGCGCCTGAACACGCCGCCGGCCAAGCTCAAGCGCTGGGACGACCTGGTCTATGAGACCGAGCACCCGCAGCACGAGGTCAACATCGCCATGGTCGGCAAGTACGTTGACCTGTCGGACAGCTACAAGTCGCTCAACGAGGCGCTGCGCCACGCCGGCATGCGCAACCATGCGCGCGTGAAGATCAGCTACCTCGATTCCGAGACCATCACACCGGGCAATGTCGCGCAGCTGGCGCAGTACGACGCGATCCTGGTGCCGGGCGGCTTCGGCAAGCGCGGTGTCGAAGGCAAGATCTGCGCGGCGCGCTATGCGCGCGAGCAGCGCGTGCCCTACCTGGGCATCTGCCTCGGAATGCAGGTCGCCACCATCGAGTTCGCGCGCCATGTGGCGGGCCTGGCCCATGCCAACAGCACCGAGTTCGAGCCGACTGCGCCGCACCCCGTGATCGCGCTGATCACCGAGTGGAAGGACGCCGACGGCAGCATCAAGACGCGCGACGAGAAGTCCGACCTGGGCGGCACCATGCGCCTCGGCGCGCAGAGCTCGGACGTGGCCAAGGGCACGCTGGCACACCAGATCTACGGCGACGTGGTGACCGAGCGCCACCGCCACCGCTACGAAGCCAACGTCAAGTACCTGGACAAGCTGCGCGCCGCCGGCCTCGTGATCTCTGCACTCACGCAGCGCGAGCAGCTGACCGAGATCGTCGAGCTGCCGCAGAGCCAGCACCCCTGGTTCATGGGCGTGCAGTTCCACCCCGAGTTCAAGTCCACCCCCTGGAACGGGCACCCGCTGTTCAACGCCTTCGTCAAGGCCGCGCTCGACCAGCAGCAGGCGCAACTGGCCCTGACGCAGGAACCGACCGAACCGGCCGCCACGGCCTGATCGCCACCACCGGAGACCCGACCGCGTGCCCAGCGCCTACATCCTTGCCGACGTGACCGTCACCAACCCCGCGCAGTACGAGGACTACAAGAAGTGGTCCTCGGCGGCGATGCAGACGCATGGTGCCGAGGTCTGCGTGCGTGGCGGCAAGGTCGAGGTGCTCGAAGGCGACTGGAGCCCGGCGCGCCTGGTGATGCTGAAGTTCCCCAACGTCGAGGCGGCCAAGGCCTTCAACGATTCGCCCGAGTACGGCAAGGCCCGTGCAGCGCGCCAGGGCGCGGCCATCATGCGCATGGTCGTGGTCGAGGGCGTCTGAGCCGCCTGCCCCACAATTCCTTAGCTCCTAGAAAGAAGCATCAATGAGTGCCATCGTAGACATCGTGGGTCGCGAGATCCTGGACAGCCGCGGCAACCCCACCGTCGAATGCGACGTGTTGCTGGAGTCCGGCACCATGGGCCGTGCAGCCGTTCCCTCGGGCGCCTCCACCGGCTCGCGCGAAGCCATCGAGCTGCGTGACGGCGACAAGAGCCGCTACCTGGGCAAGGGCGTGCTCAAGGCCGTCGAGCATGTCAACACCGAGATCAGCGAAGCCGTGCTGGGCCTGGACGCCTCCGAGCAGGCCTTCCTGGACAAGACCCTGATCGACCTGGATGGCACCGAGAACAAGTCGCGCCTGGGCGCCAATGCCATGCTGGCCGTCTCCATGGCCGTGGCCCGCGCCGCCGCCGAGGAATCGGGCCTGCCGCTGTACCGCTACTTCGGCGGCATGGGCGGCATCTCGCTGCCGGTGCCGATGATGAACGTCATCAACGGCGGCGCCCACGCCAACAACTCGCTGGACCTGCAGGAGTTCATGATCATCCCGGTCGGCGCCCCGAGCTTCCGCGAAGCCCTGCGCTACGGCACCGAGACCTTCCACGCGCTCAAGAAGATCCTGCACGACCAGGGCATCAGCACGGCCGTCGGCGACGAAGGCGGCTTCGCCCCCAGCGTGGCCAGCCACGAGGCCGCGATCCAGATGATCCTGCAGGCCATCGAGCAGGCCGGCTACAAGCCCGGCGAGCAGATCGCCCTGGGCCTGGACTGCGCCGCCTCCGAGTTCTACAAGGACGGCAAGTACGTGCTCGAAGGCGAAGGCCTGTCGCTGTCCAGCGAAGAGTGGACCGCCATGCTCTCGGGCTGGTGCGACAAGTACCCCATCATCAGCATCGAAGACGGCATGGCCGAAGGCGACTGGGATGGCTGGAAGCACCAGACCGACGTGCTGGGCAAGCGCGTGCAGCTGGTCGGCGACGACCTGTTCGTCACCAACACCAAGATCCTGCAGCAGGGCATCGAGCGTGGCGTGGCCAACTCCATTCTGATCAAGATCAACCAGATCGGTACGCTGACCGAGACCTTCGCCGCCATCGAGCTGGCCAAGACCTCGGGCTACACCTCGGTCATCAGCCACCGTTCGGGCGAGACCGAAGACTCCACCATCGCCGACATCGCGGTGGGCACCAACGCCGGCCAGATCAAGACCGGCTCGCTGTCGCGCTCGGACCGCATGGCCAAGTACAACCAGTTGCTGCGCATCGAGGAAGACCTCGGCGACGTCGCACGCTACCCGGGCCGCCGCGCGTTCAACGTGCTGCGCTGAGCCTCAGCTCCCACCTGCTCCGTCGACCGTTCCCATGGGCTCGCGCTTCGTTCCGGCCGTGCTGCTGGTGCTGCTGGCCGTCGTGCACGCCCAGCTGTGGTTCGGCCGCGGCAGCATCTCCAACGTGGCCGAGCTGCAGGAGCGGCTGTACGACCAGCAGGCCGCCAATGCCAAGGCCCAGGCCGTCAACGACCGGCTCTCGGCCGAGGTCGCCGACCTCAAGGACGGCCTGGAGATGGTGGAAGAAAAGGCGCGTGGCGAACTGGGCATGGTCAAGCCGAACGAACTGTTCGTGCAGCTCACGCGCTAAGAGGGCGTATCCGAAATGAACAGGCCCACGTGCGGCCCCAGGGCGCGGCCAATCAAGGCGCAAGGCGCCGTGCGGGCTGCCTGCCCGCACAAGCCTTGCAACGCCGAGTGGGCGTGCCCTGGGACCGCACCCTTCGGGCCGGGGTGCCCTGCGGCCATGGGCTGCGTTGCGCCACTTGTCCGGGCGGGCGGCACGGCCTGCGTGCCGCGCCTTGCCCATGGCCGCAGGGCACACCGGCGTGGGCCTGTTGATTTCGGATACGCCCTCTGATGCCCGAGCCGCTGATCGCCCTGTGGCTGTGGCTGCTGGAGCCGGCCTTCACGCTGTGGGGCGTGGCCAGCAGCTGGCTCGAGATCCTGGCCGTGCTGCTGGCGCTCGCCATGGTCGGTTTCAACATCCGTGAGCGGCACTGGGGCTGGCCATTGGCCGCCGTGAGTTCGCTGCTCTACTTCGGGCTCTTTTCGCGCAGCAAGCTGTACGGCGACGCTGCGCTGCAGATCTTCTTCGCCAGCGTGGCGCTGTGGGGCTGGTTCAACTGGCTGCGCGGCCACCGCGCCGACGGCTCGGCGCTGCACGTGGCGCGCCTGTCGGCGCTGGGCTGCTGGGCCGTGGTGGCGGCCTGCGCCGTGCTGTGGCCGCTGGTGGCACTGTTCCTCATGCGCTTCACCGACAGCGACGTGCCCTGGTGGGACGCCTTCCCCACGGCCGTGAGCCTGGTCGGCCAGTACCTGCTGGGCCGCAAGTACATCGAGAACTGGCTGGTCTGGCTGGTCGTCAACACCGTCAGCGTGGGCCTGTTCGCCTACAAGGGCCTGTGGCTCACCACGCTGCTCTATGCGCTCTTCATCGGCCTGAGCTGGCTGGGCTGGCAGGCCTGGAAGCGCCGGCTTCCGACGGCCGTTCCGAGCACTCCTTGAGTATTCAGTGAGCACCCGCATCGCGCTGCTCGGCGCCGAGAGCAGCGGCAAGACCGCGCTGTCCCAGGCGCTGGCCAAGGCGCTCGCCGGGCGCGGCCTCAGCGTGGAACTGGTGCCCGAACTGCTGCGCCAATGGTGTCTGGACGCCGGCCGCACGCCACGCCCGGACGAGCAGGACGGCATTGCACGCGCACACGCCGACACGATCGCAGCCGCCGACGCCAGGGCGCCGGACCTGCTCCTCGCCGACACCACGCCGCTCATGGTCGCCGTCTACAGCGACCTGCTGTTCGGCGACCGTGCGCTCTACCCCTTCGCGCTCGAACACCAGCGCAGCTACGCGCTGACCCTGGTCATGGGCCTGGACCTGCCCTGGGTGGCCGACGGCATCCTGCGCGATGGCCCGCAGGTGCAGGCGCCCGTGGACGCACTGGTGCGCGCCGCGCTGGAACGCGCCGGCCTGCCCTACCAGGTGGTCTACGGCCGTGGCCCGGCGCGGCTGGCCCGCGCGGAACGCGCGTTGCGCGCCCTGCCCGCGATCGCCGACCGTCTCGGCGCGCTTCCCGACGCGCGCGCCACCCGCTGGCGCTGCGCCTGTGACGGCGATGCCGTCTGCGAACACCGGCTGTTCCGCCACCTGACCGAGCGCTGAACCGGCCCTCCGCCCAGGCCGCATGGGCACACCATGCGAGAATTATTCTTATTCGTAACTTGGCCATGCCTGGCGGCAGCGTGTCCTCCGTCCCCTTCCATTCCATCCTGGTGGCCGCCCTCGTGCGCCACTACGAAGAACTCGTCGCCCATGTCTGGCGCGGCCCCGTCGCGCGCTGGAGCGACCGCAGCATGGCGCGCGAGGTGGTGCACGAGGTCTGCACCGAGCTGATCGCCGGCCCGCCCAGCCAGCCGCCGCGGATTCCGCTGGCCTTTCTGCGCACCGTCTGCACGCGCCGCGCGATCGACCGCTGCCGCCAGGAAGACCGGCACGCGCAGTGGGTGCAATGCGTAGAGACGCTGCCCGAGATCGCCGCCCCCGCCAGCGCCGAGCCGGCCGCCCTGCTATGGCAGCGCCAGCGCCTGGCCTTGCTGGCCGACAGCATCCAGGCGCTGCCGCCGCGCTGCCGCGATGTGTTCGTGATGCACCGCCTCCATGGCGTGGCGCAGCAGGACATCGCCTGCCACCTGGGCATCTCGGTCAAGACGGTGGAGAAGCACCTGCGCCTGGGCACCGACAGTTGCCGCGCAAGCATGGCACAGCAGCTGGACGCACTCGGATGGACGATTTGAACGCGGCCCCGCCCGCGCCGCCGCCGGCCGCGCCGGCCGCTGCTGCGGCCCAGTCCTTCGACGCCGCACTGCTGGCCGAGCGCGATGCACTGCGCGTGCTGTTCCCGCTGCCGCCCGCGCGCAGCCGCCCGGCCCCCGCGCAGCGGCTGCGCACGGCCGGCCTCACGGGCCTGGTGCTGGCCCTGTCCACCGCGCTGCTGCTCTGGTGGAACCCGGCCTGGCGTGTGGAGCGCCATGCCACCGCCATTGGCGAACACCGCAGCATCGCCCTGGCCGACGGCAGCCAGATCACGCTGGACACGGCCAGCGCCGTGCGCGTGGCCTGGCATCTGCGCAGCCGCGAAGCCGCGCTGCTGCAGGGCCGCGCGCGCTTCGACGTCGCGCACGACCGCCTGCGCCCCTTCACAGTGGACGCAGGCCCGGTGCAGGTGCGCGTGCTGGGCACCGTGTTCGACGTGCAGCGCCGCCAGGGCGAGGTGCGCGTCAGCGTGCTGCGCGGCCTGGTGCAGGTGCAGGGCAGCGGCCAGCCGGCGCAGCCATGGCTGCTGCACCCCGGCGAACGCCTGCGCATCGTCGGTGCCACGCCAACGCAGCCCGAACCCGTCGCGCCCGGCGATGCCGAAGGTGCCTGGGTACAGGGCCGGCTGGTGTTCGACCGGACCCCGTTGCGCGATGCGCTGGCCGAGGTGCAGCGCTACCGCAGCGCACCGATCCGCCTCTACGACGACGGCCGCCTGGGCCGACAGACCCTCTCGGGCGTGTTCGACACGGCGCAGACCGACCGGCTGCTGGACCTGCTGCCCGAGATCCTGAACGCCAAGGTCCAGCGGCAAGCCGACGGCAGCGTCAACATCTCGCGCTGAAGTCCGGCCCCGCAGGTAGGGTTGGCCGCCCTGCCGAACGACAGAGCTCCTGAACGCCATTTCTTTCCAAGAATTCAGGAGGTCTCCGCATGCCATTCCGTCCCCGTCCCCGGCCCCGTCCACTCCAGCGCCGCCTGCGCCCTGCGGCCATCGCTGCGGCCCTGCTGCTGGCCTGCGCCGCGCAGGCCCAGACGCGCGTCGCCATCGACATCGCCCCGGCACCGCTGGACCGCGCGCTGGGCCAGCTGGCACGCCAGGCCGGCGTGCAGATCCTGTTCTCCTCCGAACTTGCGCAGCGGCACGAGGCCACGGCCCTGCGCGGCGAATTCACGGCCCAGGAGGCGCTGCAGCGCCTGCTGGCCGGCAGCGGCCTGGTGGTGCGCGCGCGCGATGCGGCCACCTTCACGGTCGAGCCCGCACCGCCGGCCAGCAGCGCGACGCCGCTGGCCGAGGTTCAAGTCGTGGCCCAGGCCGACACCAGCGGCGCCACCGAGGGCACGGGCAGCTACACCACCGCAGCCGTCAGCACGGCCACCAAGCTGGCCCTCACGCTGCGCGAGACACCGCAGTCGGCCACCGTCATCACGCGCCAGCGCATGGACGACCAGGCCATGGTCAGCATCGTGGATGTGGTCAAGAACACGCCCGGCCTGTTCCTGAGCAGCTCCGACGGCGTCGGCCGGCCCAACATCACGGCGCGCGGCTTCAACGCCAGCGTCATGTACGAAGGCTTCACCAGCAGCTGGAGTTCGTTCATCCCCAGTTCGCAGGCCAATCTCGCGCTGTTCGACCGGGTCGAGGTGGTGCGCGGCGCCACCGGACTGGCGCAGGGCGCTGGCAGCCCATCGGCGGCCATCAACATGGTGCACAAGCGCCCGACGCGCGAATTCCAGGGCTCGGCCACCGTGAGTGCCGGCAGCTGGGACGACTACGGCCTCAGCGCAGACATCGGCGGGCCGCTGAACCAGGCCGGCACGCTGCGCGCCCGCTTCGTCGCCGCCGGTCAGGATGCACGCACTTTCCGCGATGTCGAGCGCCACGACCACGGCCTGCTCTACGGCGTGGCCGAGGCCGACCTGGGCGAACGCACGCTGCTCACGGCCGGTGCCTACCGCCAGACCGACTTCAGCAACCATTTCTGGTACGACCTGCCGATGTCCGGCACCGGCCAGCACCTGAACCTGCCGCGCTCGACCTTCGCCGGCAACGACTGGGAGCATGCGAACAACCGCGTGACGACTGCCTTCGCGACGCTGGAACACCGCCTGCAGAACGACTGGAAGCTGCGCCTGGCGACGCTGCAGACCTGGCGCGATGTCGACCTGCTGGGCACCGCCACCTACCGGCCCTCGGCCAGTGCCACCGACAACGTCTTCTACCAGTCGATCTGGGGCGGCACCTACCAGTACCAGCATCGCAACTACGACATCTCGGCCACCGGCCCGTTCGAACTGTTCGGCCGCAAGCACCAGTTCGTGGCCGGCGCCACGCACCAGGCGCTGACCGCCACCACGCACAACCGGACCTGGTCGCCGGCGCGCATCAATGGCGTGGACATCTTCCAGTACGACCCTTACGCGACGGCCGCACCGGTCGGCACCTTTACCACCGACGCGACCACGGTGACGACGCAGGACAGCGTGTACGCGGCCACGCACCTGCAGCTGACCCAGGGCTGGAAGCTGCTGCTCGGCAGCCGCCTGGACTGGTACGACTACGACAACCGCAGCGGCACGGGCAGCTACAAGATCACGCGCAACGTGACGCGCTACGCCGGTCTGACCTATGACATCGACCGCCAGCACAGCGTCTACGCCAGCTACACCGACATCTTCAACCCGCAGACGGCCAAGGGCATCGACGGCCAGATCCTCAAGCCCGTGGTCGGCGAGAACTACGAGATCGGCCTCAAGGGCGAGTACTTCGGCGGCGCGCTCAACGCCAGCCTGGCCTACTTCGAGATCAACCAGACCAACCGCGCCCGCACGCTGGACGACCAGAGCAGCTGCCCGAGCTTTCCCGAAATCTCCTGCTCCGAGGCCTCGGGCCTGGTCCGCACCAAGGGCATCGACCTGGAACTGCAGGGCGCGTTGACACCGCGCTGGCAGGTCGGCGCGGGCTACACCTACTCCGATACCCGCTACGTGCGCGATGCCACTGCGTCCAACATCGGCAAGCGCTTCACCACCGGAACCAACCCGCAGAACATGCTGAAGCTATCGACGATGTTCCAGTTCGACGGCGCCTGGCAGCAGTGGCGTGCCGGCGCGAGCGTCTACTGGCAGAGCCGGCTGTACACGGAGGGCACGACAGCGGGCCTGGCCTGGACCAACACCCAGGGCGCCTACGCGGTGGCCGACCTGATCGTCGGCTACAAGCCCATGCCCAAGCTGGACATCCAGCTCAACATCACGAACCTGTTCGACAAGGTCTACTACCGCGGCATCGCCTACTCTACGCAGTGGGGCACCGATGTCTACGGCGAGCCGCGCAAAGCCAAGCTCACGGCCCGCTACCAGTTCTGAGCCCTGCGGGCCGGCAGGCGCCGGCCCGGCTCACTGGACCGACTGGCTGCCCGGCGGCAGCGAGCCCGGCGGCGCGAAGATCTGCGCCGCGTCCACGGCGTCGAAGCGGTACTGCTGGCCGCAGAACTCGCAGCCCACCTCGATGTTCTCGCGCTCGGACAGGATGGACTCGGCCTCGGCCACGCCCAGGCCGCGGATCATCTGCGCCACGCGCTCGCGGCTGCAGGTGCAGGCGAAGCGCGGGCCGGCCTCGCCGGTCAGCGGCGCGAAGGTCAGCACGCCCTCTTCCCAGAAAAGGCGGCGCAGCACGGTGTCGATGTCCAGCGTCAGCAACTCCTCGCGCTTGAGCGTGCTGGCCAGGTGCGCGATGCGGTTGAAGTCCTCGTTCTGGCCCTGGGTGTCGGCCTGCTCGGTGGCCTCGCCCTCGCTGGACTGACCGGCCTGGCCGGCCAGGTTGGCCTCGCCCTTGACCGGCAGGCGCTGGATCAGCAGGCCAGCCGCCACTTGGGCGTCGGCCGCCAGCACCAGCACGGTGTCCAGCTGCTCGCTGTGCCGCATGTAGTGCTGCAGCACCTCGGCCATGCGGCCGAAGCTCTGCTCCTCGCCATCGCTCAGGGCCACCACACCCTGGTAGGGCTGCTGGCCCGGCTGCTTGCGCGCCGGATCGAGCGTGATCGCGCAACGGCCCTGACCGGTCTGGTTGATGAGCTCGGCCAGCGTGGCGCCGCTTTCCACCGGGCCGGTCAGCGAGGCGGTGGCCCGCACACGCAGGTCGGATTGCACCTCGACCACCGCCAGCTTGAGCGGACCGTCGCCGAAGACCTGCAGCACGAGCGCGCCGTCGAACTGGATGCCGGACTGCATCAGCACGGCCGCGGCCGTCATCTCGCCGAGCAGCGACTGCACGGGCGCGGGATAGGCCCCCGCCGTGGTGTTGGAGGCACGCCGACGCAGCACCTCCTGCCAGGCGTCGGTCAGGCGCACGATGGCGCCGCGCACGGGCAGGCCGTCGAACAGGAATTTGCGCAGTTCCGACATCAACCGATCTTCCGCAGGCCCGCGCGGTAGCGCCGGGCATTGGCCATGTAGTGCTGGGCGCTGCGGCGCAGGCCCTCGATCTGCTCGGGCGTCAGCTGGCGCACCACCTTGGCGGGGCTGCCGACGATCATCGAGCCGTCCGGGAATTCCTTGCCCTCGGTCACGAGCGCGCCCGCGCCGACCAGGCAATTGCGACCGATCTTGGCGTGGTTGAGCACGATGGCGCCGATGCCGATCAGCGATTCGTCGCCCACGGTGCAGCCATGCAGCATGACCTGGTGGCCCACCGTGACATGCTTGCCGATGGTGAGCGGCACGCCTTCGTCGGCGTGCAGCACGCTGTTGTCCTGGATGTTGCTGCCTTCGCCCACGGTGATCGGCCCGCTGTCGCCACGAATCACCACGCCGGGCCAGACACTGCTGTCAGGCCCCAGCGCCACGCCGCCGATCACCTGGGCGCTGTCGGCCACCCAGGCCGTCTCGGCCACCTGGGGCGTGCGTTCATCCAAAGCGTACAAAGCCATCTTGCGTCCTCGTGGTGGTGTCTGCGGTCATTGTAGGGAGGCGTCCGGCTGCTGCAGGGCCAGGAGTTCGGCCTCGCTGAAGCCGGCCGCGCGCCGGGCGTCCAGGTTGAACGGCCCCCTGAGCCGCGGTGCACCGTAGCGCCGGGCCAGTTCGGCGTAGGCGGCCACCGGCTCCAGCCCGCGCGCCTTGCACAGCCACCCGTACCAGTGGTTGCCAATGGCCACGTGACCGACCTCGTCGGCCAGGATCACGTCCAGGATCTCGCCGGCCCGCAGATCGCCCGCGGCCACCAGCTTGGCGCGGATCGGCGGTGCGGCGTCCAGGCCGCGCGCCTCCAGCGTGCGCGGCACCAGGGCCAGGCGGGCGAGCAGGTCGTCCTGCGTCTTCTCCGCCATGTCCCACAGGCCGTTGTGGGCCGGGAAATCGCCATAGGCATGGCCCAGCGCTGCCAGATGTGCGGCCAGCAGCTGGAAGTGCAATGCCTCCTCCCGCGCCACGCGGGCCCAGTCGCGGTAGAAGGCCTCGGGCAGGCCGGAAAAGCGCCACAGGATGTCGCAGGCCAGGTTGATGGCGTTGAACTCGATGTGCGCCAGCGCGTGCAGCAGCACGGCACGGCCCGCGGGCGTGTGCACCGGCCGCGGCTTGAGCTGCTGGTGCGGCACCAGCACGGGCTGCGCCGGCCGGCCCGGCACGGGGGCCTGCGCCTGCAACCGCTGCTGCATGTCCAGCGGCAGGCCACCGTCCAGCGCACGGGCCAGCGCGGCCTTGCGGGCGGGCGTGCTTTCGCACAACGCGGCCAGCGCGGCCGGACGCAGGCCGGCTTCGATGTTCGGAGATCGGGTCAAGTGTGCAAGCCCATTGGAATGAGATGGCGTACGAATGAAACGTAGCGCCCTAGAATTCGGCAAGACTCCATTCTGGTTGAACCGCCACCCCCTCCATGACCGTTGCCGACACCGCGTCCATGCTGATCGCCCGCCAGCCCATCGTGGACAAGCGCCGGGCGGTGTTCGGCTACGAGCTGTTCGACCGCTCCCACTCCACGGACGCGCACACGCCGGCGCACGATGTGGCGCTGGTGTTCAGCGCGCTGGCCCACACCGGCAGCGAGACCCTGGTCGGCCAGTTCGCGATCTTCGTGCACAGCACCCACAACAGCCTGGCCGGCGGCCACCTGGACCTGGTCCAGCCCGAACGGCTGGTGCTGGAGATCGAAGGCATCGCGGGCGACGATCCGGCCGAGATCGAAGCGCATTCGCATGCCCTGCTGGGGCTGCGCAAACGCGGCTTCCGCCTGGCCTTCAGCCAGCAGGTGCTCGATCCAGCCTATGCCAGCTGGCAGCCGCTGGCCGACTTCATCAAGCTGGACCTTGCGGCCATCGACACCATGCAGCTGCCCAAGCTGATCCAGGCCGCGCAGACCCGGACCGGCGCGCGGCTGATCGCCGAGAAGACCGAGACCGCCGCCCAGTACGAGCAGTTGGCCGGCTACGGCGTGGAGCTGTTCCAGGGCTACTGGTTCGCCAAGCCCGACCTGATCAAGACGCGCCTGCTGCCACCTTCCCAGGCCAACGTGATCCAGCTCATCAACCTGGTGCGCAACCAGGCCAGCACCGACGAGATCGAGCAGGTGCTCAAGAAGGATGCGATGCTGGGCTTCAACCTGATGCGCCTGATCAACTCCTCGGGCTTCGGGCTCACGCGCGAGATCACCTCGTTCCGCCAGGCCGTCATGCTGCTGGGCCTGAAGAAGCTGTTCCGCTGGGCCGCGCTGCTGCTGACGACGGCCGGCGCCGGCGGTGCGTCGCCGGTGGTGGGCAGCACGGCGGTGGTGCGCGGCCGGCTCATGGAGCTGCTGGCGGCCGAGTCCATGTCGCCCGAGGAATGCGACGCCTCCTTCGTGGTGGGCGTGTTCTCGCTGCTGGACACCATGCTGGGCATGCCCATGGAGCAGGCCGTGGGCCTGCTGACGCTGCAGCCGCCGATCATCGACGCGCTGCTGCACGGCAACGGCCCGTATGCCGACCTGCTGGCCTTGGCGCGGGCCTGCGAAACCGGCGATGCCGAGGCATTCCGCCATGCCACGGCGGCCCTGCACCTCACCGAGCGCCAGGTCAGCCTGGCGCACCTCGACGCGCTGGCCTGGGCCGACACCCTCGTCGAGTGAGCCACGCCCACCCGCACCGGCCGACGCCTGCCCGCTGTCCAGAACCGCCTGCCCGCACGGAGCCCGCACCATGTCCATCATCTCCGACGCGCTGACCCCCATGAAGCCGCCTCCCGGCGATGCCGACAACCAGGTCGTGATCGCGCGGCAGGCCATCGTGGACGACACCCGGACGGTGCTCGGCTACGAGCTGTTCGACCGTTCGACCTCCCCCAGCCAGCACACGGCCGACAGCGACGCCGCCCTGCTGTTCAACGCGCTGTCGTTCGCCGACACCGAGACCCTGGTCGGCAACAAGCTCGTGTTCATCAACTGCACGCATGAAAGCCTGGCCGGCGGCCATCTGGAGCTGATCCATCCCGACAAGGTGGTGCTGGAGGTGCCGCCGATCGCCGGGCACGACCCCGCCCTCATCGCCAAGATGGCCGAGGTCATGCAGAAGCTGCACAAGGAGGGCTTTCGCTTCGCCTTCAACCACACCGTGTTGACGCGCGGCTACGCACCCTGGCGCGCGCTGGCGGCCTACGTCAAGCTGGACCTCATGGTGCTGTCCAGCGACAAGGTCGAAGCCTTCGTGCAGTTCGCGCGCAGCAACACCAGCGCCCAGCTGGTGGCCGAGAAGGTGGAAACGGGCGAGCAGCACAAGCTGCTGGCGAGCTACGGCGTCAAGCTGTTCCAGGGCTACTGGTTCGCCAAGCCGACCATGGTCAAGGCCCTGACGATCCGGCCGTCGCAGGCGACCATCCTGCGGCTCATCAACCTGGTGCGCAGCCAGGCCGACACCGCGGAGCTGGAAGAGCTGCTCAAGCGCGATCCCACGCTGTCGTTCAACCTGCTGCGCTTCATCAATGCCTCGGGCTTCGGCCTGAACTGCGAGATCACCTCGTTCCGCCACGCGCTCATGATCCTCGGCATGCACAAGCTGTTCCGCTGGGCCGCGCTGCTGGTGAGCACCTCGCGCAGCGGCGGCCCTCCACCCGCCATCGGCCAGACCGCGGCGGTGCGTGGCCGCCTCATGGAACTGCTGACGGCCGAACTGCTCTCGCCGGAGGAATGCGACAACGCCTTCACGGTCGGCGTGTTCTCGCTGCTGGACAGCATGCTGGGCGTGCCCATGGCCAAGGCACTGGAGTCGGTGGCCCTGCCAGGCCCGGTGGTCGACGCGCTGCTGCACCGCCGCGGCCTGTACGCGCCCTTCCTCGAATTGACCGAGGCCTGCGAGCGCGGCGACGATGCGGTGTTCGCGCGTGTTGCCAACGCGCTGGCGCTGTCGAGCCGGCAGGTGAACATGGCGCACCTGCAGGCGCTGGCCTGGGCTGAACCCACCTGAGGGCCTGGCCCGCTGCGCCGGCTCAGCCAGCGTCCTTGAGCGCCTTCTTGGCCTTGCCGGCGGACCGCTGGGACTGCTTCTTGTGGTAGTCCGATTTCACGTTGTTGACCACCTTGCCGACGGGGCCGCTCTTCTCGGCCTCGTTGTCGGCCCGCTTCTGGTCGATCTTGTGCTTGGCGGCATCGGTCGCCTCCGAGGCGGCCTTGCCGACCTGGGCGGAAGCGGTGGCCAGGCTCAGAGCCGCAACGGTTGCCAACAGAAACTTCTTCATCGGATCCTCCATCCGGACACACGCACATGCGTGCCCGACGATGCTCGGACCACGTGAGGACATGGCCTGTAGGCCGTTGCCACCGAAGCGTGCGCGACATCGTCACGGCACGGGCCCGGCTCAGCCGCCACGTGCCGGTTGCCCCACGACCTGCTCGGGCATGTAGGCCGGGCACGGACAAGGCGCACATGCTGATGCGCCCCCCGCCTACAAACGGCACGCCTGCGGCCACGCACGATCCCCATCGAAACCAGATGCAACAGCTGCGCCAGGGCGCAGCAAGAGGGGAGAACGACATGGATTTGCACCAGGCCCAGGCCTTGGCACTGATCGAGGAGCACCGGCGCGACGATGCATGCACGGCATTGCACGACACCGGCTACGGCGACCTGGCCGAGCAATGGCTGCAGGCGAGCAATGAATTCGAGACCGTGGCGCGCAACCGGCTGGAACCGGCCGCCATGGGGGGCTTGGACGCTCCCGTCAGCACCGACGTCTTGCGCGCCTATGCGCGCATGTGCATGAGCTGGTCGCGCATCGTGCAGCTGCGCGACCAGGCGGTCGGCTGGATGGAGCGACGCGACTGAAGCGCCCGGCCCGATTTCAGGCCTGGCTGCGCAACGACGCCACCATCCTGTGCAGCAGTTGCTCCAGGTCGTCGACTTCGAACGGCTTGGTCAGCGCCTGCACATGCGGCCCCAGCGCCGCCAGTTCGCCCCCCATGTCGTAACCCGAGCACAGCAGCACGTGCTGCGCCGGCTTGCGCGCCAGCACCTGCTGCGCCAGTTCCACGCCGGACAGTCCGGGCAGGCCCACATCGGTGATCAGGATGTCGCAATCGTCCTGCGCCAGCAGCGCCAGGCCCTCCTCGCCGCTGGCACAGACCGTCACTGCGTAGCCGGGCTCCTCCTCCAGCAGCATGGCAATGGAATCGCGCAGGTCTTCGTTGTCTTCGACGTACAGGATGCGGGTCTGGGGCATGGAGGCAGTGTCTAGAAGCGGTACTTGAGCCCGATGCTGGTGGACCGGACCCAGCCATTGTCGTCGCCAACGAAATCGAAACGGTGGCGCTGCCAATCCAGTACCGCCGACCACTGGCTGCTGAAGGCCCAGTCCACACCGAGGCCGTAGGCCGGCCCCCAGCCACTCGCACGGCCGGTGGCAATGCCGGCGCCGGGCGCGGCGTCGACGCGCGTGCGGCCCCAGGTGGTGCCGACGCGGCCGAACACCCCGAAGCCGGCGCCCACCTGGGCCCGGCCGACCAGGCTGAAGTTGACGCCCTCGGCCCGGGTGTCGCCACCCGCGCGCTCAAGGTCACCCATGCTCAGCAGGCCGAGCTCGGCACCGAAGTGGGGAGTGAACATGCTGCCCACATAGACATTGCCCGACAGGCTGGGCTGGTCGCAGCCGCCCGGGCCGCAGTCGAGCCGGTAGCTCGGTCGGCCCAGGTTCAGCCCCGCATAGCCGCCCGGCAGCCAGCTGCCGCGGCGCAGTTCGTAGTTCGCGCCGGATGCAGGGGATGAAGAGGTGCTGCTGCCCTGCGCGAAAGCGCAGGCGCAGGCCAGCAGACCGACGGCCAAGACCGCGCGCGTTCGCAAGCTGTCCATACGTCCTCCTGTGGGCGGGCCAGCGCGCCCGACGAGCGCATTGTCGCCACCGGCCTGCCGGACCATTGTGGGACAAAAGCCCGTCGGCGGGCGCTTTTCTCAGCTTCGCCGTGCGGCCGCGCCGCGGCGGCTGGCCTTGGGTGCCGCGCACTCGTCGCAGCGGCCATAGAGCGTGAGTTCGTGGCGCTCCACCACGAAACCGGGCGGCGCCAGTTTCTGCATGTCGCCCGGGCAGGCGTGCACGTCGAACACGCGGTGGCAGACGGTGCAGCTGAAATGGTGGTGGTGGTGGTGCCCGCCCGGCTCGAAGCGTGGCGCATCGCCGGGAAGCTCCACGCTCTGCACCTCGCCGGCCTCGGCCAGTTGCTTGAGGTTGCGGTAGACGGTGGCGATGCCCAGCGCCGGCACCTCGATCTGCGCCGCAGCCAGGATCTCGGTCGGCAGCAGCGGGCGGCCCGCCTGCACCAGGGCCTGGCGGATCGCGTCGCGCTGGCGTGTACTGCGCTCCACGCCTTATTTTTCCCGGTACTTTTCGACCTTGGCCACGCGCATGGTGTAGCCGGCCACGCCCATGGACGACGGCGCGCGCTCGATCTCCAGCCGGCCGTAGACCCAGACCGCCTCCATCGTGCGCAGGCCCGTGAACGGCTTCTCGGCCCGGCCCAGCAGGATCTGGTTGGACGGCGGCGGCGGCGTGTGGATGCAGGCGCCGAAGTACGGCACCAGCAGGAATTCGCGGATGCCCTGCTTGCCCTCTTCGAGCGGCACGAGGTAGCCGGGCAGCTTGGCGTCGATGCCGTTCATCGCGGCCACGGTGGGCGCGTTGTCCCAGATCTCGCGCAGCTTGTCCATGAGCTCCTTGGCGCGCGGGTCGGTGTCCTGCAGGCCGCCGGCACCGCCGCTCAGGCCCTGCAGGTCTTTCGCCGGGTCCCAGCCGGCCGGCACCAGCTCGGTCCAGGTGATCTCGCGGAACTGCGCAGCCCGGGCGGCCAGCGGCGCCAGGGCGGCAGCGGCGCAGGCGGTCAGGGCGGCCCGGCGCGTCGGCAAGCGGTCACGGTCTTGGAACATGTCAAATCCTCGGGGTCAGGCCGTCGGCCAGGGACAAACGGTAGGCACGCCAGCCCGGCACCAGGCTGGCCAGCAACCCGGCCGCGAGCAGAGCGGCCAACAGGGCCCATTGTGCTGCGCTCGGCAAGGCCAGCTGCAGGCTGAGGCCGAACTGCGATTGCAGCCAGGGCCCGGTCGCCGCGATCACCGCCCACTGCGCCACCAGGCCCAGCAGCAGGCCGGCCAGCGTGACCCACAGGCCCTCCAGCGCCAGCAGGCCCATGACCTGCACCGGGCCCGCGCCCACGGCGCGCAGCACGGCCAGCTCGCGCCGGCGCTCGTTGAGTCCGGCCAGCACCACGGCCACCAGGCCCGCCATGCTGACCAGCGCGACCAGGCCCGACATCGCCAGCAGGGCCTGCTCGCCGGGGCCGATCACGTCCCAGAGCTCGTCCATGGCCACGCCAGGCAGGATGCCCATGACGGGCTCGCCGCCGTAGTTGTTGACCCAGCGCTGCACCGAGAAGACCTGCGCCCGGCTCTTGAGGCCGACCAAGGCTGCGGTCACGGACTTGGGCGTGAGGTCGGCCGGCAGCGCCGCGGGCGCGCGGCCAGGCAGCCGCATGCCGCCGATCCAGTCGGCGTGCAGCGCCTCCATGGCCTGAAGGCTGATCAGCACGCTGCGGTCGATCGGCGTGCCCGTGCGCGCCAGCACGCCGACCACGCCGAAGGGCTTGTCGGCGTGGCTGTCCTGCTCCAGCTCGCCACCGCCGTGTGCCAGCGTGATGCGCTGGCCCAGGCCATAGCCCAGGCGCTCGGCCACCTCGGCGCCGATCACGGCGTCGAACAGCTGCGCGAAGGGCTGGCCCTGCGCCAGGCGCAGCGGCTGGCTTTCGCCATGGCGAAAGCGCTCGAAGATGTCCGCGCTGGTCCCCATGACCGGGAAACCGCGGTGCGCATCGCCCAGCGACAGCGGTACGACCCAGGCCACGGCCGGCTGCGCCTTGAGCGCCTGCACCGTGTTCCAGCCGATGTTGTTGCGCGCGCCGCCGACATGGAACACCGAATACAGCAGCAGCTGCACCGAGCCCGTGCGCGGGCCGACGATGAGGTCGGTGCCCGACACGGCCGAGGCGAAGCTGTCGCGCAGGTCGCTGCGGATGCGCTCCACGCCCAAGAGCATGAAGGTGGACAGCGCGATCGAGGCGATCGTCAGCGCCAGCGTGAAGCGCCGGTTCCAGGCGCTGCGCAGCGCCAGCAGGGCAAGGAAAGGCTTCATGCCAGCGCCCTCCCCGCCGCTGCGCGGTTCAGTTCAGGCAAGGCCACCTGGCGGCCGAAGCGCGGCGCGAGCCGCCGGTCGTGGCTCACGAACAGCAGCGCGCTGCCGGCGCCTGCGCAAGCCGCCAGCAGCAGGTCGACGAAGGCGTCGCGCCGGTCTTCGTCCAGGGCCGAGGTCGGCTCGTCGGCGATCACCAGGGCCGGCATGCCGACCAGCGCGCGCGCCGCCGCCACGCGCTGCTGCTGGCCCACGGACAGCTGGCCGGGCTGGCGCGACCACAGCGCCTCGTCCAGGCCCATGGCCGCGAGCCAGTGGCCGGCCTGCGCGCGGGCCGAGCCGCCCTGCTGCGCGGCCGCGCGCCGGCGCTGTGCCGAAAAGCGGCAGGGCAGCAGCACGTTGTCGAGCACGCTCAGGTAAGGCAGCAGGTTGAACTGCTGGAACACGATGCCCACATGGTCCACGCGCCAGCGGTCGCGCGCGGCGCGGGAGAAGCCCTGCCAGTCGCGCCCGGCCAGCGCCACGCGGCCGTGCTGGGGCAGCAGCACGCCGGCGGCCAGCGCCAGCAGGCTGCTCTTGCCGCAGCCGCTGGGGCCGTGCACGAACACGGTGTCGCCGGCCGCCACGGTGAAGGCCGCAATGTCCAGGCAGTCCTCGCGGCTGCCGGGCCAGGCGAAGCGCAGGTCCTGGACCTGCAGGACGGGTGTGCTCACTTGCCCGCGAGCGGCAAGCGGGCCGCGGCCTTGCGCAGCAGCGTCAGGCCCTGGCCCTTGGGGCCGGCGACCTGGGCGGCCACGGTGCGCACGCCCGGGAAGGCATCGAACAGCCGCACGTCGAGGTGTTGCGCGGCCGCGGCCTTGCGGCAGTCGAAGTTGGCCGTCAGCACCAGATCGGCGTGGGCTTCGGCGTCGGGTGCCGCGGCGGAGGCCGCTGTCGCGGCGCCGCCCAGGCCCAGCACCGGCGCTTCGACCGTGGCGTCGGCCAGCTGGCATTCGCCCGCGGCGTCGACCACGAACAGCTTGTCGGCCGCGCGCAGCCGTTCGATCAGCGCCGTCACGCGGCCGCGCTCGGCCACCGAACGCGGTGCGCGCTCGAAGCCCAGCAGATCGTGCAGCGGCGATTCCATGCGCAGGCTGATGCGCTGGGCGTCCACCGCCACGTCGAGCTCGATGCGGCCATGTGCATGCGCCTTGTGGTCGTGCTGCGCGAACGCAGGTGCGGCCAGCGCCAACGCCAGGCCGCAGGCCGCAAGCACGCGGCAGATCGGGGAAGAAAAAGTGATGGGCATGCTGCGTTGTGCTGTTGTCATCGTGCGGACCACCGCGGCGGCCTGGAAGTTCCCTACTTGAAGGCCGCCGGCGCTGCAGGCGCATGGTCGTGCGCGTGCTCGCCGTCATGCTCGCGCGACTGCGTGCCACCCTCATGGCCGTGGCCATCGTGGTCTCCATGGCCATGGTCGTGGCCGTGGTGTGCCAGGGTGCCCACCACCGCCACGAGCGCGATGCCGGCCACCAGCCAGCTGACCTGGGCCACCGTCTGACGCTTGGTCAGCCGAGTCTGCAGCTGCGGAATCAGGTCCGCCAGCGCGACATAGACGAAGCTGCTGCTGGCCACCACGAGGAAGTACGGCAACCAGGCCTGCAGCCGCTCCAGCAGCCACCAGCCGACCAGCCCGCCCAGGGCCGTGACCATGCCGGCCAGCGTGAGCTTGAGCACGGCCACGCGCGGCGTACCGGTGCCACCGTCCAGCACCACGAGGTCGCCGATGTGGTGCGGCACCTCGTGCGCGAGCACGGCCAGCGCCGCCACCGCGCCCAGGGCCGGGCTGACCGTGAAGGCCGAGGCGATCACGATGCCGTCGCCGAAGCAATGCACGCTGTCGCCAGCCAGCACGGCCCAGTTCCCCCCCTTGCCGCCGTGGTGGTGCCCATGGTGGTGGTCGTGGCCATGCCCATGCGCATGGTCGGCATGCTCATGGCCGTGGTGCCACAGCTCCACCTTGTCGAGCAGGAAGAACACCACCAGGCCGGCCAGCAGCACGCCGAACAGCAGCGCCGGGTTCATGCCGCTCTCGAAGGCCTCGGGCAGCAGGTGCACGAAGGCCGTGGCCAGCAGCGCACCGGCGGCGAAGCTCAGCAGGTAGCGGCGGTCGGCGATGAGCCGGCGCTGGCGTGCGGCCAGCCGCAGCAGCAGCGCCGCGAGCCAGACGCTGCCGACACCGGCGACCAGGGTGGCGATCAGGATGCCGAGCAGATCCATGGCAATGCGCGATTCTTCAGAAAAACCAAAGCGAGGGCGACTGCCCCCGCGAGACCCTAATGATAACGCATGCTCACTATCGACTCACACCAGCCCGTCGGCCTTGAACATGGCCTTGATGCCGCGCACGGCCTGGCGGATGCGCGCTTCGTTCTCGATCAGCGCGAAGCGCACGTGCGCGTCGCCGTGGTCGCCGAAGCCGATGCCGGGCGAGACGCTGACCTTCGCCTTGTCCAGCAGCTGCTTGCTGAACTCCAGCGAGCCCATGGCACGGTAGGCCTCGGGGATGCGCGCCCAGATGTACATCGAGGCCTTGGGGCAGTCCACCACCCACCCCGCCTCCGTCAGCCCCTTGTAGAGCACGTCGCGCCGGCGCTGGTACTGCAGCGCGATGTCCTTCACGCACTGCTGCTCGCCCTCCAGCGCCGCGATGGCCGCCACCTGCAGCGGCGTGAAGGTGCCGTAGTCGTGGTAGCTCTTGATGCGCGCCAGCGCCGCCACGAGATCGGCATTGCCGACCATGAAGCCGATGCGCCAGCCCGCCATGTTGTAGCTCTTGGACAGCGTGAAGAACTCCACCGCGATGTCGCGCGCGCCCTTGACCTGCATGATGGACGGCGCCTTCCAGCCGTCGAACACGATGTCGGCATAGGCCAGGTCGTGCACGACGAAGATGTCGTGCTTCTTCGCCAGCGCCACCACGCGCTCGAAGAAGTCCAGCTCCACGCACTGCGCGGTCGGGTTGGACGGGAATCCCAGCACGATCATCTTGGGCTTGGGGTAGCTGCCGCGGATGGCCTTCTCGAGTTCGCCGAAGAAGTCCACGTCCGGCGCCATCGGCACCGAGCGGATGTCGGCGCCCGCGATCACCGCGCCGTAGATGTGGATGGGGTAGCTCGGGTCGGGCACCAGCACGGTGTCGCCGCGGTCCAGCGTGGCCAGCATCAGGTGGGCCAGGCCCTCCTTGGAGCCGATGGTCACGATGGCCTCTGTGTCGGCATCGAAAGCGACGCCATAGCGCTCTTCGTACCAGTGGCAGATCGCGCGGCGCAGCCGCGGGATGCCCTTGCTGGCCGAGTAGCCGTGCGTGTCCGGCCGCTGCGCGGCCTCGACCAGCTTGGCCACGATGTGCGGCGGCGTGGCCCCGTCGGGGTTGCCCATGCTCATGTCGATCACGTCCACGCCGGCGCGGCGTGCGGCCAGCTTGCGCTCGGCCGTGATGTTGAACACGTAGGGAGGCAGGCGGTCGATGCGCGCGAAACGGCGCTTGCCTGCAGAGGATGCGGACATGGATGACTTTCACGTAAGCGCCCGGAACCGTCCGAGCGACGTGGCCGGCAATGTGGCCGGCCCGGGGCGATGCTAACGCAGGTCCCAAGCCGTGGGCGCAGGGCGCCGATGCCGCGAACCTAGCGCCAGTCCATCGCCCCGTGCAAGGCCTGCTGCTGGATCTCGATCGCGTGGCCGAGCACGCTGCGCTGCCAGGCGGGCGAGAACGGCGAGAACGCATCGAGCAGTTGCTCGCGCAATGCCGGGTGCTGCGACGCGGGCAGGTTCGCGTCGAACCGCAGGCAGTGGTCGATCTGCAGCGCGTACTGCATCTCGGCCCGGCTGCGCGTCCCGAACTCGATGACCGCGCCGGTGACCTCGGCCGACGGAGCGAACCGCTGCACGCCATGGAACAGCAGGCCGGAATACTTGGGCCGGCCCGCCCCCTCGAAGCCTCCCTTGGTTTCGACGCGGTCGCGGCCCCACCATGCGCAAGCCCGCTCCCAGCCAGCGCCACCGTGCTCGTTGAAGCACAGGAAGAACGGCTCGCCGGGCTCGCCCAGGCCGGTGTGCCAGTCGATCAACGCGATGCGCTTCACGCCGTCCAGATGGCGCCCGATCAGCGCTTCGAGCGTGTGGTTGGACCACTCGCGCCCGGTACCACCGTAGTGCACGCCGTCCGCATGGGTGTACTGGCCACGGCTGGTCACGTCGACGTAGGCGTCCAGGCCGTGCTTGGCGATCCAGGCAGAGCGCCCTGCATTGGCCGCCTCCAGGGCCTGTGGCGACCATTCGGAAGGGCAAAGTGAGGGATGCAGCTCCGCGTACGGCGGGTTGGCCGGCGGCGGCGAGTTCCAGTCGATGAAGTTGCGGTTCAGGTCGACATTGTTCTCGGTGGTGCGGCTGACATGGGCGAAGCCCCACGGGTTGATCGCGTGCACGAGCACGACGCGCACCGCCAGGGCCTGCGCCTGGGTCGCCAGCGCGTCGAGCAGCGCGATCTGTGCAGCCGAACCCACGAAGCCCTCGGGGCCGTGGGTGCCGCTGAAGATCAGCAGGGCGTTCTGCGCATCCGCGGGTCCGAGCACGGCCACGTCGGTCGTGAGCGTGCCGCCATCGGGACCGCTGGCAACGGTGTTCGTGAAGACGTCGATCCGTGCGCCCGCGCGGTCGGCGGCAAGCAGGAAGCGGCCGCGTGCGCTGGCATAGGACGGGCTGAAGCAGGAGGCAGCGAGGGCGATGCTGACAGATGGCATGGAGGCTCCTGGAGTCGATCAGCTGGCGGCGTCGCGGGGCTCGGCGCCCGCCGTGCCGTCGGCTTGATAGGTATAGGTGAAGTCGCAGTGGCTGGCGCCCTGCATGATGGTCTGTGTGCGCGCGAACTTCAGGTTCGGGTCATAGTCTTCGCAAAAGGTCGCGTCGCGCTGGCAGGACAGCAGGTGGCCGATCTCTCCCAGGCCCATTGCCTTGTACATCTCGGCATAGCGGCAGCGCACGACATCGAACCGGTAGCGCGTGTCGGTCTTCTCGCGCACCTCGATCTTCAGCGCGTCCTCGCGTTCCCAGAGCGCACTGATGTCGACAAAGCTCTGCAGCGAGGTCGGGCCGCCCGTCTCGGCGGCGAAGCGCTGGCCCTGGTCGACCGCGGAGCGGCGCACCGCGTCTCCGATGGCCTGCATCGCGGCCTCCTGGCCATGGCTGGCCTTGAGCACTTCGTAGACGTTGCCGAGGATTTCGGCCTCGATGCGGCGCTTGGCCAGCATCGACAGGTTCTCAGGATGCGCGGTCGGCGTTTGGCTCATGTCAGTTCTCCTTCGTGGTGGCGTTGTGGTGATGCGGAGCGCCCAGACCATTCGCGCCCGGGAATGGCTTGCAGCAAAGCGCGTGTGTAGTCGGCCTTCGGATGCATGAAAACCTCGGCAGTGGGACCGGCTTCGACGACCTTGCCGGCCTGCATGACCACCACCACATCGCAGATCTGCGCAGCGACCCGCAGATCGTGTGTCACGAACAGCATCGACAGCCCCAACCGGCTCTTCAGGTCGGCCAGCAGGCGCAACACCTGCTCCTGGACGGACACGTCCAGCGCCGACACGGGCTCGTCGGCCACCAGGATCTCGGGCTCGAGCGCGAGCGCGCGGGCCAGGCCGATGCGCTGGCGCTGGCCGCCCGAGAATTCGTGCGGGTAACGGTCGATGGCGGCCGGGTCCAGCCCGACCAGGGAGAACAGCCCGCGGGCTTTCTCCATCGCCTCGCGCCGGCCCACGCCATGGGCCATCGGCCCTTGCGCCACCAGCTCGCCCACGCGGCGGCGCGGATTGAGCGAGGCGTACGGGTCCTGGAACACCATCTGCACCCGCCGCGTGGCCGCGCGCAGCTGGCTGCGCGACATGGCCGCCAGATCGGCGTCGCCGATCTGGATGCGGCCGCCATTCGGATCGATCAGCCGCACGATGCAGCGCGCCAGCGTCGACTTGCCCGAGCCCGACTCGCCGACCACGCCCACCGTCGCACCCTTGGGCACTTCGAGCGACACGTGGTCCAGCGCGCGGGTGACGCGCGCGCCGCGCCCGAGGAACCCACCGGTGCTGTAGGTTTTGGAAACGTCGGCCACGATCAGGGCAGGCGGCCCTTCCACGTGCGTCGGCTGCGGTGGCGTCAGCGGCGGCACCGCGGCGATCAGCTTCTGGGTGTAGGGGTGGCGCGGCGCGTTCAGCACCTGCGCCGCCGGCCCCTGCTCGACCAGCCGGCCCTGCTGCATCACGGCGACCCGATCGGCGATCTCGGCCACCACGCCGAAATCGTGCGTGATGAACAGCACCGAGGTGCCCTTGCGTTTCTGCAGATCGCGGATCAGGCGCAGGATCTGCGCCTGCGTGGTCACGTCGAGCGCCGTGGTCGGCTCGTCGGCGATCAGCACCCGCGGCTCCAGCGCCAGCGCCATGGCGATCATGGCGCGCTGGCGCTGACCGCCCGACAGCTCGTGCGGGTAGGCCCGCGCCGCCGACTGCGGATCGGGTAGGCGCACCTCGTCCAGCAGCGCGAGCACCCGCGTGTCGATGGCCGCCGCGTCCAGATCGGTGTGGATGCGGAACATCTCCCCGATCTGCTTGCCTACCGTGTGCAAGGGGTTCAGCGCCGTCATCGGCTCCTGGAACACCATGGCGATCTGCGCGCCGCGCACCTCGCGCATCTGCGCTTCGCTGAGCGTCAGCAGGTCGCGGCCATCGAACACGATGGAGCCGCTGTCGGCGCTCACACCGGGCGGCAGCAGGCGCATGATCGCGCTGCTGGTCATCGACTTGCCGGAACCCGACTCCCCAACGACGCACAGGATTTCGTTCTGCGCCAGCGCCAGGCTGACATCGGCAATCGCATGCGTCCGGTCGGCCGTGCGCGGCAGGCGGACACTGAGTCCGTTGAGGCTCAGGATCGGTGCCGGAGCGGCCCCCGAAACGATGGCATCTGTGCGTTTCATCGTGATTTCAACCGGGGGTTCAGTGCGTCGTTCAGGCCCTGGCCGACCAGCGACACCGCCAGCACGGTGAGCAGGATCGCGATGCCCGGGATGGCCGACACGTACCACTGGGTGCGCAGCACGCCGCGCCCCTGGCCGATCAGGTTGCCCCAGGAGGCGACGTTCGGGTCCGACAGGTTCAGGAAGGCCAACGCGCTCTCCATCAGGATGGCCAGCGCCATGACCACGCTGGCATAGACGATCAGCGGCGGCATCGCGTTGGGCAGGATTTCCTTGAAGATGATCGCGCTGTCGCGCAGGCCCAGCGTGCGGCAGGCCTGCACGAACTCGCGGCTGCGCAGCGACAGGAACTCGGCACGCGTCAAGCGCGCTGGCGCCGGCCAGGACACCACGCCGATGGCCAGCGTCACGGTCCACAGGCTGGACCCGAACACGGCCACCAGCACCAGCAGCAGCAGGAAGCTCGGCACGGTCTGGAACGCCTCGGTGACACGCATGAGCACGTCGTCGACCCAGCCGCCGTAGAAGCCGGCCACGGCGCCGACCACGGTGCCCAGCACGATGGCGACCAGGGTGGCGGCGATGCCGATCAGCAGCGAGATCCGCGCGCCGTGGAAGATCTGCGCGGCGATGTCGCGGCCCGACGAATCGGTGCCGAGCCAGAAGCGCGGATTCTCCAGCGGCCAGGACAGCGGCCGGCCGGCCAGGCTCAGCGGGTCGCGCGGAAAGAAGATGTCCGCCGACGCGGCCAGGAACAGCACCGCGACGAGCAGCACCAGTCCGATGATGGCCGCCGGGTTGCGAAGATAGAGGCGAAGGAATCTCATGCGGGGCTACCTGCCGGAACCGATGCGGGGATCGAGCCGCGCATAGGCAATGTCCACGAGGAAATTGATCACGATGACCAGCAGCGCGGAGACGAAGACGATGCCCAGCAGGGTGTTCAGGTCCCGCTGCACCACCGACTCGTAGGCCAGCCGGCCCAGCCCTGGCAGCGCAAACACGCTTTCGACGACCACCGAGCCGCCGAGCATGGTGCCGGCCTGCAGACCGATCAGCGTGACCATCGGCAGCAAGGCATTGCGCAACACGTGGCGCACCACCACGCCGTACTCGGCCAGGCCCTTGGCGCGCGCGGTGCGCACGAAGTCCAGCGTCAGCACCTCCAGCATCGAGGCGCGCATGATCC
Organism: Pseudorhodoferax sp. LjRoot39; assembly: GCF_964253035.1. NCBI lineage: Bacteria > Pseudomonadati > Pseudomonadota > Betaproteobacteria > Burkholderiales > Comamonadaceae > Pseudorhodoferax > Pseudorhodoferax sp. LjRoot39. Next base: position 6,521,356 of record NZ_CAXUQL020000001.1, read on the forward strand.
GCAGGTAGATCGCGAGGAACCCCAGCCCCAGCGTGAGCGTGGGCAGCACCAGGTAGCGCATCGCATCCAGCACGCGCGCCCAGCCGGTGAGGCCGGCGCCGATGGTCTCGAACCCGCCCGCAGGCAACCAGGCCAGGTGCACCGAGAACACCACCACGCTCATGAGCCCGAACCAGAACGAGGGCGTCGCATAGAAGATCAGGCCCAGGGTCGAGATCATCGTGTCCGGCCACTGGTTGACGCGCCGTGCCGCGATCACGCCCAAGGCGATGCCCGCCGCGAAGGCGAACGACAGGGCCGACACCATCAGCAGCAGCGTGGCCGGCAGGCGCTCGAGGATCACATCGACCACGGGCTTGGCGTAGATCGCCGAATAGCCCAGGTCGAGCCGCACCAGGCGCCAGAGGTAGTTGCCCAGCTGCACCGCGACCGATGCATCGAGGCCGTAGAACTCCCGCAGCTGCGCGATCATCGCGGGATCGCCGCCACCCATCTGGGCGACCAGCGCGTCCACCGTGTCTCCCGGCGCGAGCTGCAGCAGCAGGAACAGCCCGACCAGGATGATCAGCAGCGTGGGCAGGCTGGACGCCAGGCGCCGCAGCGCCAGAGCCAACACCTGCATGTCAGGCTGCCAGCCAGAGGTCGGCCCAGTTGCTCGAGATCCAGCGCGGCTGGTTGTGGTGGTTCTGCAGGTTCTTGTTGGTGACCGAAATCAGCAGGCGTTCGGCCGCCATCCACACCGGGATCTCGGTGTTGATCTGTGTGGCCAGGTCTGCATAGAGCTTGCGGCGCTTGGCCGGATCGATCTCGAAGGCCGCGGCATCGATCAGCTTGTCCACGCCGTCGGAAGTCCACCCCCACTGGTTGGTCCACGGCGCACCCTTGGGGCTGCCCGAGCGGTACCAGACGGTGGTCGAGACCGCGGGATCGCCGCGGTACTGGTGCCAACCCGTGGCCAGGTCGAAGTTCCAATCCTTGTAGACGTTGCTCAGGAAGCCCGCCGCGTCGTAGCGCACGATCTCCACCCCGATGCCCACCTGCTGCAGCGACTGCTGCATGAACGTCGACCACAGCGTGATGTCCTCGCCCCAGGGCGCCGGCACCAGCCGCAGCGAGAAGCGCTGGCCTTTGGCGTTGCGCTTGTAGCCGGCCTCGTCCAGCAGCGCTTCCGCCTTCTTCTTGTCGAAGGCGTAGCTCGGAACGTCCTTGGCGAAGAACTTGGGCGACGTGGAGGGATACGGTCCCGTGGCGGGCTTCGCGAAGCCGTACAGGAAGTTCTCGCAGAAGAAGTTGGTGTCGATGGCCCGCACGATGGCTTCGCGCACCCGACGGTCGGCCAGCTCCTTGCGGCGGAAGTTGAACTCGATGGTGTTCATCACGGCATTGCCCTCGTTGCCGCGGGTCGACACCTCGAACTTCGGGCTCTTCTTCAGGCGGTCGAGATCAGAGAGCGCAAGACCGCCTTCGGGGCTGATGTGGATCTGACCCGACTCGATCGCGGCGGTCGCGGCCGCCTGGTCGGGAATGAAGCGCCAGATGATCTGGTCGAGGTAGGGGAAGCCGGGGCGCCAGTAGTTCTCGTTGCGCACGGCGATGACGTACTGTCCGCGCTCGTACTTGGAGAACTTGAACGGCCCGGTGCCGATCGGCGCGGTGTTGGCCGGGTTCTCCAGCAGGTTGGTGCCTTCGTAGACGTGCCGCGGCACCACGTAGCCCAGATCGGCCAGCGCGCGCAGCAGCAGGTCCAGCGGCATCGGCCGGGAATAGCGGAACACGGCCGTGTTCGCATCCGGCGTGTCGACCGCGTCCAGATAGAGCTGCAGGGTCGTGCTGTAGTTCAGGTGCTTTTTCCACATCTCCATCGCACTGAACTGCACGTCGGCGGAGGTGAAGGGCTTGCCGTCATGCCACTTCACACCTTCGCGCAGTGTGAAGGTGATGGTCTTGCCGTCGGGCGTCGTCTTCCAGGCCGTGGCCAGCACCGGGGCGGGATCGCCCTTGGCGTCGAGGTCGACCAGCGCCTCGATGATCTTGCCGGCGATCACGTAGACGCCGGTGGAGGCGCGCAATGCCGGGTTCAGGATGCGTTGCTCGCCAGTCGAGTGCACCGTCACGGAACCGCCACGGCGGGGCGTAGGCGCGCCCTGCGCCTGCAGCACGCCGGGGATGGCTGCGGCGAGGGCCAATGCGGGCCCGGTGAGCAATGCATTTCGGCGAGACAAGGTCATCTTCGGCTCCAGTTTTAAAACTCTCGAGTATCGACTTGCGGTCGATCGAATTCAGGCTTCGAACACGATCATGGTGCCGTTCGCGCGGTCGGCGGGCACGGTGACCGAGGTCGTGTCGACGACCGCGGCCGCGCCCGCAGAGCGCGCGGCCCTGGCCAGATCGGTTACGCGCAACACCAGGGCCACCGCGCCTTCGGCAGGCAGCGCCTCGCGCCGCGCGGATGGGCGGCGCGCCACAAACGCGTCGTGCGTCAGGAACAGGAAATCGCCACGGCCCGGCGCCGTGGCCACCCGCACGCCGGCCTCGCAGGACTGCGCGGATCCGTCGATCAGCCGGGCGAGCTGCGCAGCGGCCTCGGCAGGCTGCGGCGTCACGATCTCGGTGCACACGATGCCGGTGGCGCTGTTCGGGTGCGCCTGCAGCTCGGGCAGCCACACCACGTCGCGCGTGAGGTGCTGGCAGGCAAAGATGCGCAGGTCGGCCGGCCGCTGCTCGACCGGCCAGTGGAAGACCTTGAATGCGGCCTCCGCCCGGCCCCCACCGGGCAGATCGACCGGGCGGCTGAACGCCACCGGATCCTGCACGTCCATGCCGCGCGCCCGCAGTGCCTGGACGCCGGCCGCCGCGTCACTGGTGGTGAACGCGGCGCGCTCGATGCCTTCGCCGCGCCGGTCCAGAAAGGCACGGCTCGCTGCGTTCAGCGGCGTGTCGTGCAGGATGCCCAGCAGCTCGACATAGTCGACGCCGAACATGACCGTGTAGTTGCCCGAGCCCAGGTGCGCGCTGTGCGTACCACGCGGGGACAGCGTGAAACCCAGGGCGCGCCACTGGTCGGCGGCTGGATCGAGATGGCGGACCATCACCACGAGGTGGTCGAGTCCTTCAAGGCTGGCAAGCATGCAGAAACTCCCTGTTGTCGACGATCAGATTTCCTTGCGGTCCATGCGCCGGTAGCGCAGCAGCATGAGCGGCGCAACGCGGCGGACGATGCCGTGCATGGGCAGCGGCTGCGGCTCGGTGAAGGGCAGCGCCAGTTCACGCTCCGGCACACCGCACACTGCTTTCGCGAACTCCCCGCCCAATGCGACCGACAGGCCGACCGCACGGCCGTTGCAACCCGCCCAGGCCCAGGCATCGGTTCCGAGCCGGTGGAAGCGCGGCATGAAGTCGGGCGTCATCCCCACATAGCCGTTCCAGAGGTGGTCGAAACGCACCGGGCCGATCTGCGGCCACAGCCGCTCGATGCGTGCCGCCACGGCGGTCTTCAGGCGATCGGCACGGTCGAAGGGCAGCAGGATCGCCCCGCCGGTGATGAGCCGGTTGCGTGCATCGAAGCGCGCGAAGATCAGCTCGCCATGCGTGTCCGAGAGCGCCTGGCGGCCGGGGATCACCGTGGCCCGCACGCTGTCGGACAGCGGCTGGCTGGCCATCTGCCACGACAGCACGGGCACCACCTCGCGTGCAATGGCCGGCGCCAGGGCGGGCGCGAACTCGCCGGTGTAGGTGTTGGTGGCCAACACCAGCGCCCGCGCCCGCACCTCGCCCGAGGGCGTGCGCACCACCCACCGGCCTTCCCTGCGCGCGTAGTGGAGCGCGGGGGTGTGGGCATGGATGCGTGCGCCCGCCTCGATGGCCACCCGCGCGAGACCGCGCGCCAGCGCCAACGGATTGATGTGGCCGCCAGTGCGGTTCCAGAAGCCGCCGTGCCAGGCCTGCGAGCCCACCATGGCGCGCACCTGGCCGGCATCGAGCAACTCGACCGGCGCGCCCCTTTTGGACCACTGTCTGACGCGCCGCTCGGCGATCGCGATGCGCCCCGGCGAATGCACCGGCTGCACCCAGCCGGTCTGCTCGGCCTCGGCCTGGATGCGGTGTTCGCGCACCGTGTCGAACAGGGTTGCAGCGCAGTCGCGCAGCAGGTGCACGAACCGCTCGCCGGCCTCGCCATGCCGCTTCTCGATGTCGTCGGGATCGGGACGCGACAGCGTGGGAATGACCTGGCCGTTGTTGCGGCCCGATGCGCCCCAGCCTGGCTCGGCGGCCTCCACCACGACCACGTCGACACCGGCCTTGCGCAGGTTCAAGGCTGTCGACAGGCCGGTGAAGCCGGCGCCGATGACGACGGCGTCGGCCTGCACGCTGCCAGACAGTGCCGGGCACGCAGGACCTTCGGGCGTCACGGCCGACCAGAGCGAGCCGGTGTCCCTGGCGCAGGCGTTCACGAAATCAGTGGGCATCCAAACTCCTTGAATGCCGCGGCATCCGGGTGGTCATCGAACGGAAGTCCCGCCTCTTCAGGCGGCATGTGCGAACAGGGTGTACGGCTGCCTGAAAGACGCCGCAAGATCCTGACCCAGGTCTTCGGCGCCTTCGAAGCCGGCGTGCAACGGCCTCACGGGGCCGGTGCGATGGCCAGCAGGCTGTGGGTGCAGGCCGCCAGGCCGGCCGCGGACAGCATTGCGCCACGGCCCGCCCCCAACTGCACTGTCGCGTGCTTCAAGGCCTGCACGACCTGCAGGGCCCGGAAGTCTTCTCGGTCAATGTACCGCTCCATCGAATCCCCGAAAAGTGGTTGCGCATCACCCTCGTATCCATCGCATGACAACGAGGTTCTTCATTTCGTCACAAGAATGCTATTCGAGAAAAACGAGAAATTTCTTTCGAATTCATCCACGACCTGGTCTGCGGAGAGATATTTCTTCCACGAACCAGGGCGATTGCAATGAATTCGGTGAGGCAGGGAACTCCGCGGTTGGCGCAGCGCGATGCCAGCCTGCGGATTGGAGGCTTCACGCGGCGACGAACCGTTCGGCCAGCCCCGTGCTTCAGCCGCATCCAGCGTTTGACGAAGCCCCTCCGCAAGCAGCCTGTCGTGTACGGTGCAGGAAAGTGCGGACAGGCGCCGTCGCTGTCGCCACGGCAGACATCGACCCGCACCATGTCGCGCAGGCCCGCGTCACGCCAGTCGCAAGCTGCGACAACAGGGCCGGATGCGACACCTGTCGCCTAGGGAAAGCGGCAATTGAGCCACTGCTTGCGCCGCATGATCATGCCGCCCGATGCGCAGGGCCGCACGCGGCCAGGACCGTTCCGCGCCCACCGGATTGAACACCACACCAGGAGCCGCAGCGATGTCCAGCGTCAGGTCAAGTCACATCGACCACGTGGTCCGGGTCGGCTCGTCCGCCGCATCGGGCATGTCCGACACGGGACCGCAGGCGATCTTCCACAAGTCCTGGACACGCTGCATGCAGCAGCACGGACTGGACCCGACGCGCCCGACGCCCGCCCGCGTCCTGCCCTCCGGCCTGGTGCGCGACCACCAGCAGCGCATGGACGGCTTCATGCGCGTCGCGCGCGCCGGCATGCAGGACCTGTACGGCCGCGTCGCCGACCTGGGCTACATGCTGCTGCTGACCGATGCCGACGGCATCACCGTCGACTACATCGGCAACCCAGCTTCCGAGCCGCAGCTCAAGGCGGCCGGCCTGACCGTCGGCGCCGACTGGAACGAGGCCCATGCCGGCACCTGCGGCGTGGGCACCTGCCTGGTCGAGCAGGCCACGATCACCTGCCACCAGGCCGAGCATTTCGACGCCACGCACATCGCGCTGACCTGCACCGCGGCGCCACTGCGCGCGCCCAACGGGCAACTGCTGGGCGTGCTGGACGTGTCGGCCCTGCACTCGCCCGAAGCGCGCGAGAGCCAGCACCTGGTCCAGCACCTGACGGCGATGTACGCGCAGATGATCGAGGACGCCAATTTCCTGCGCTGCTTCGCCCGGCACGCCGTGCTGCGGCTGGGCACCGTGCCCGGTCTGGTCGAGGTGTCGGGTGACGTGATGTTCGCGCTCGACGACGACGGGGTCGTGTGCGGCGCCAACACCGGTGCCAGGCGACGCTTCGGCGGGCGTGCGGCCGATCTCGTGGGGCAACCACTCACGCAGCTGCTGGACATCGGCATGGACGCGCTGCGCAACATGGCGCGCAGCGGCGCGCCGGAGCCGGTGGCGCTCAGCGGGCCGCACCGCCGCGAGCAGTTCCAGGGCGTCATGATCCCGCCACGGGGCACGGGCAAGGCCGCACCCGGCCCCGTGGCGACAGACGCTGGCGGCCGCGAGCCGCCGGCCCTGGCCCGCGACCGGCACCCTGCAGGCCAGGCACGGCAGGATGCACTGGATCGGCTGCTCGGCGACGACGCGGTGATGCGCGGGCTGGTCGCCCAATCGAAGCGGCTGGTCGACAGCCACGTGCACCTGCTGATCCGCGGCGAGACCGGGGCCGGCAAGGAGGTGCTGGCGCGCGCTCTGCACGCCTACAGCGCGCGCGCCACGCAGCCCTTCGTGGCCGTCAACTGCGCATCGATTCCGGAGAGCCTGATCGAAAGCGAACTGTTCGGCTACACGCCGGGCAGCTTCACCGGCGGCAAGAGCAAGGGCATGAAGGGATTGATCGCGCAATCCGATGGGGGCACCCTGTTCCTGGACGAGATCGGCGACATGCCGCTGGCGCTGCAGACGCGCCTGCTGCGCGTGCTCGCCGAGTCCGAGGTGTTGCCGCTCGGCGCCGAGCGGCCCATCGCCGTGCGCCTGAACGTGATCGCGGCGACGCACCGCGACCTGCGCGAGGCGATCGCTGCGGGCAGCTTCCGCGAAGACCTCTACTACCGTCTCGCGGGGGCGACCCTCGCACTGCCGCCGCTGCGCGAACGGGCAGACCGGCAGTTCCTCATCGAGAAGCTGTTCGCCGAGGAGGCGCAGACCCTGGGGCTCGACACGCGCCTGCATGCCGATGCGCTGCGCAGCCTGCTGGCGCACGACTGGCCTGGCAACCTCCGCGAGCTGCGCAATGCGCTGCGCTTTGCGCTGGCGCAAGCGGGAGACCGGCCTGTGGAGGTCGCAGACCTGCCGCTGGAAGTGTCCAGCGCGCCAGCCCGGCGGCAGGCGGCCAGCACGGCACCGGCACCGACAGCGCACGAGGCGTGGCCGGCCGCCGAGGCCGAGGAGGCTGCGCAGGGCATCGGCGCGGCGCACCTGCTGCACGCGCTGAAGGCGCACCGCTGGAACATCGCGTCGACGGCGCGCGCGCTGCAATGCTGCCGCGCGACCATTTACCGGCAGATGAAGCGCTACGGCATCACGCAGCCGCACCTGCAGTAGGGCCCGGCCCTTCGCGCGGCGCAGGTGCCGCGCGCAGCGTTGTTGAAGCCCAGCACCACGCACTGCCTGCCGGCGCGGGCCCAAAGGCCGGCATGCTGGCTGGCGTGGTGCTGCCCGCCCCCGAACGTTCTCGGCACGACGACAGCCCCGGGGCCTTGCGCGCGCCACCTGTCGCCGCCGCCGCGCGACGCCTGTTGCAGGCCGCTGCGACAGGTGTCTCCGCAAGCACCCATCCGGCGCGGAAATCGCCGCCACCGGGTCGAAATCGGGTCTGAAACCGGCTGGCACGGGGCGTGCAAAGAGAGCTGGCCTTCCACACCAACAGACAGGAGACAAACATGTCCAGCCGACTCGAACAGAGATCCATCATCGTCACCGGCGCAGGCCGCGGCATCGGCGCATCGATCGCCCGCGGCCTGGCCGCGCAAGGCGCCCGCCTGACCATCGCCGACATCGACGCCGACAGTGCCCAAGCCGTGGCCCGCGCGCTCCGCGAGCAGGGTGGCGAGGCCATCGCCGTGCAGGTCGACGTGAGCCAGCGCGCCAGCGTCAAGGCCATGGTCGACGCCACGGTGGCGAAGTTCGGCCGGCTCGACAGCATCTTCAACAACGCCGGCATCGCGCAGACACGTGCCTTCCTCTCGATCACCGAAGACGACTGGCACCGCGTGATGGACATCAACGCCCTCGGCGTGCTGATCGGCATGCAGGAGGCGGCCAAGCAGATGATCGCGCAGGGCGGCGGCGGCAAGATCGTCAACACCGCATCGATCGCCGGCAAGCAAGGCTACGCGCCGCTGGCCCACTATTGCGCCAGCAAGTTCAGCGTGGTGGCGCTGACGCAGGCTGGCGCGCGCGCCTTCGGCGAACACCAGATCAAGGTCAACGCGATCTGCCCCGGCGTGGTCGCCACCGACATGTGGAAGCTGATCGACCAGGGCTTCCGCAGCGAGGGCATGACGACGCACGAAAACGAGGCCTTCGACAAGTTCTCCGCCGACATCCTGCTCGGCAGGCCGTCCACAGCCGAAGACCTGGTCGGCGTCTCGTGCTTCCTCGCCTCGCCGGATTCGGACTACATGACCGGCCAGTCGCTGGTGGTCGACGGCGGCATGGTCCTGGTCTGACACGTTCCCACTCTGCGATGCCATGGCGAACGTCCGCCATGCGCGCAGCCATTCCCAACCCACAGGAGACAAGCATGAACAGCACCACCATCGAACACCAACGCAGCATGCAAGCCGCCGTCTGGCACGGACGCCACGACATCCGTGTCCAGGAGGTCCCGGTGCCGCAGGCACCGCCCGCCGGCTGGGTCAAGATCCGCGTGCACTGGTGCGGCATCTGCGGATCGGACCTGCACGAGTACGTGGCCGGCCCGGTCTTCATCCCCGTCGACCATCCGCACCCACTCACCGGCCTCAAGGGGCAGTGCACGCTGGGCCATGAGTTCAGCGGCGAGATCGCCGAGCTCGGCGATGGCGTCAGCGGCTACACCGTCGGCGAGCGCGTCACGGCCGACGCCTGCCAGCACTGCGGCAAGTGCTACTACTGCACGCACGGCCTGTACAACATCTGCGAGAACCTGGCATTCACAGGCCTCATGAACAACGGCGCATTCGCCGAGTACGTGAACGTGCCGGCCGAACTGCTCTACAAGCTGCCCGAGAACTTCCCGACCGAAGCCGGTGCGCTGATCGAGCCGCTCGCGGTCGGCCTGCATGCCGTCAAGAAGGCCGGCAGCATCGTCGGCAAGACGGTCGTGGTGGTGGGCGCAGGCACCATCGGCCTGTGCACCATCATGTGCGCCAAGGCTGCCGGCGCCGGCCGCATCATCGCGCTGGAGATGTCGTCGGCACGCAAGGCGAAGGCACTGGAGGTCGGCGCCAGCATCGTCATCGACCCCAAGGAGTGCGATGCCATCGCCGAGATCAAGGCACTGACCGGTGGCTACGGCGCCGATGTGTCGTTCGAATGCATCGGCAACAAGAACACCGCCAAGCTGGCGATCGACGTGATCCGCAAGGCGGGGCGTTGCGTCATGGTGGGCATCTTCGAAGAGCCGAGCCACTTCAATTTCTTCGAGCTGGTGGCGACCGAGAAGGAGGTCATCGGTTCGCTGGCCTACAACGGCGAATTCGCCGACGTGATCCGCTTCATCGCCGATGGCCGCATCGACGTGCAGCCCCTGATCACCGGCCGCATCACGCTGGCCGACATCGTCACGCGCGGCTTCGAGGAACTGGTCAACAACAAGGACGGCAACGTCAAGATCATCGTCCAGCCGGTCGCTGGCTGATCCGGCAGCCCAGGCCTCTCCCCTCTCGCTCCCCTCGTCCCGCCTGTCCCGCGCCGCCTCTGCCGGCGCGGGCCGGCCTGCGCCTGGCCGGCCATGCGGTGGGCCGGGTGCGCACCTGGATCCATGCCATGCCATCTTCGCCATCCGCCACGTCCACCGTCGATGCCGCCCCGGCGTCGGCACCACCCTCCACCGCGCCGCAGGGCATTGCGCTGGCGCCGCTCGCGTTCTCCGCGGCGGTGTTCCTCGTCGTGCACGTCGTCAGCCTGATCGTCTGGCGGCTCTTTGCGGACCCCGCGCGGGCGGTCTGGAACCACAACCCCCAGCCGTTCGGCATGTACCTGTTCTGGGGCATCCTCGTGCTGGTCTTCATCGGCTTCAACTTCGGCATGGCCGGATTCGGGGCGATCCGCCAGCCCTGGCGCGGCCTGCTCGCCACCGGACTCACGCTGGTGCTCGGCTTCGCCATTCCCGCGGCGCTGGTGCATGGCTACGGCAGGCTCGACCCCACGTTCAGCGCGGCCGGCGGCGCCGGCTTCGGCGCGGCAGGTCTCATCGTGCTGATCGGCTTCTACGGCTTCGGCGTGCTCGCGACCGGCATGGGCGGATGGCCATGGACCGACCAGGGCCTCGCGCCCGCGCACAGCGGGCTGGCGCAACTGGCCTGCGGCGGCTGCCTCACCGCGCTGGGCTACCTGCTGCTGGTCTACCCCGGCGTGTCGGGCGCGCCGCAGCCGCACGCGGTGCTGCTGCCCCTGCCCGTGACCATCGGCTGGTTCTACTCGGTCATCGTGGCGTGGCTCAGCACCTTCCTGATCTTCGACAACTGGCCCTGGAACCTGCTGCGGCGCCGCAGCCATGTGGCGCTGGCTGCGCTGGCAGGCAACGTCGTGCTGGGCACGGCGATCTACCGGGCCCACCTGGCGCTGCTCGAAGGCCTGCTCATCCCCGCGGATGCTGTCGCCAGGCTCGGCGACAACCTGGCACTGTGGCCCGCGCAACTGGGTGTCTGGATCGTGTTCTGGCTCATCTTCTGGAGCAACGTCGCCGGCAACTGGCCGCAGCGCTTCGGCGCGGCGACCAACCGGCTGCTGCGCGCCGCCTGCTGCTGGGGCCTGGGCCTGCTGTCGTTCGTGGTCTACACGCGCTGGTTCGCACAGGCCGTGCTGCACGAGGCGGACATCGTCCCCGGCTTCGGCGGCGATCCGCTGACCTGGGTCGACCTGCTGAACTTCGTGATGCTGATCTATGCCGTGTACTTCCAGTTCTACGGCCTCGCCAGGCGCAGCGAGGCGGCCACGCGCGCCGCATGAATGTGCGCGCGGCGTGGCCAACGCAGCCGCGCGATGCCCTTGCGCCAGTCTGTTGCGCAAGGCAGCAGCCCCTCGTCGACGCTGGTTTCAAAGGGGTCGTCGGAACTTTCCTAAAATCGCCCGGCGCGACATTGCGCATTTCCGATTCCAAAGAAGTATCTCGACATGGCAACTGCTAAGAAAACCGCTCCCCTGAAGAAGACTGTCACCGCCAAGGCGGTTGCGCCCGCCAAGAAGGCGGCTCCTGCCAAGGCAGCCGCTCCTGCCAAGAAGGCAGCCGCTCCCGCGAAGACGGCCGCTCCTGCCAAGAAGCCCGTGGTGGCCAAGACCGCCGCACCGGCCAAGGCGGCACCCGCCAAGGCCGCAGCCGGTCCCCTGAAGCCCATCAAGACCGCGTTCAACAAGACCAGCCTGCAAGCGCACCTGGCCGAGTTGTCCGGCGCCGAGCCGAAGACGGTCAAGGCCGTGCTGACCGCGCTGGAAGCCACGATGGTCGCCTCGCTGAACAAGAAGGGCCTCGGAGAGTTCACGCTGCCCGGCCTGATCAAGGTCACGTCCGTCGCGATTCCCGCCAAGAAGAAGCGCCGCGGCATCGACCCCTTCACCAAGGTCGAGCGCGAGTTCGCCGCCAAGCCCGCCACCGTGCGCGTGAAGGTGCGTTCGCTGAAGAAGCTGAAGGACGCAGCGCTGTAAAGCGTGTCCGGGTGCCGCCAGCCACGGCAGCACCCACTCTGTGCAGCCGGGCCGGCGCCGCCCCGGCTGCACTCAGATCGCCACCAGCTGGCGAATGCCCTTCTCCTGCATCTCGCTGCCAGGCCCGCGCGCGATGAACACGCCGCGCTCCATGACCAGGTACTCGTCCGCGAGTTCTTCGGCGAAGTCGTAGTACTGCTCCACCAGCAGGATGGCCATGTCGCCCCGGTCGGCCAGCATGCGGATCACCCGGCCGATGTCCTTGATGATGCTGGGCTGGATGCCCTCGGTCGGCTCGTCCAGGATCAGCAATTTGGGCTTGGGCGCCAGCGCCCGCGCGATCGCCAGCTGCTGCTGCTGCCCGCCCGAGAGGTCGCCGCCGCGCCGGTGCAGCATCTGCTTCAAGACCGGGAACAGCTCGAACAGCTCGGCCGGGATCGGCGTGCTGCCGCTCTTGTAGGCCAGGCCCATGCGCAGGTTTTCCTCCACCGTGAGCCGCGCGAAGATCTCGCGGCCCTGGGGCACGAAGCCCATGCCGGCGCGCGCGCGCTCGTAGGGCGTGCTGCGCTCGATGGGCTTGCCGTCGAACGCGATGGCGCCGGTCTTGATCGGCACCAGGCCCATCAGCGATTTCAGCAGCGTGGTCTTGCCCACGCCGTTGCGGCCCAGCAGCACGGTGACCTTGCCCAGCTGCGCATCCAGGCTCACATCGCGCAGGATGTGCGAGCCGCCGTAGTACTGGTTGACGCCTTTGACGCTCAGGATGCTCATTTCATCGTCCCAGGTAAACCTCGATCACACGCTCGTCGGCCTGCACCTCGTCGAGCGTGCCCTGCGCCAGCACCGAGCCGTCGCACAGCACTGTGACGATCTCCGAGATCGTGCGGATGAAGCTCATGTCGTGCTCCACCACCATCAGCGAATGCTTGCCCTTGAGCGTGAGGAACAGCTCGGCGGTGCGCGCCGTTTCCTCATCGGTCATGCCGGCCACGGGCTCGTCCAGCAGCAGCAGCTTGGGGTCCTGCATCAGCAGCATGCCGATCTCCAGCCACTGCTTCTGGCCGTGGGAGAGGTTGCCCGAGAGCCGGTTCACGCTGTCGGCCAGATGGATGGTGTGCAGGATCTCGGCCAGCCGGTCGCTCTGGCGCGAGTCCAGCCGGTGCAGCATCGAGGGCAGCACGTTCTTGTCGGTCTTGAGCGCCAGCTCCAGGTTCTCGAACACCGTGAGCTGCTCGAACACCGTGGGCTTCTGGAACTTGCGGCCGATGCCCAGCTGCGCGATCTCGGGCTCGGTGTGGCGCAGCAGGTCGATGGTGCTGCCGAAGAACACCGTGCCCTTGTCCGGCCGCGTCTTGCCCGTGATGATGTCCATCATCGTGGTCTTGCCGGCCCCGTTGGGGCCGATGATGCAGCGCAGCTCGCCGGGTGCGATGTCCAGGCTCAAGCCGTTGATGGCCTTGAAGCCGTCGAACGAGCGGTGCACGTCCTCCAGGTACAGGATGCGGCCGTGCGTGACGTCCACCTCGCCCGGCGTGGCGATGCGCGAGAAACCGGCCTCGCGGCCACCCGACTCGGTCTTGCCGAGCTCGGCCACCGCGGTGCGCTCCAGGCGCTGCGCGCCCTCTTCCATCAGGTCCGGCGTCATGCGCGCTCCTCCTTGCCGCGTGCGAGCAGCTTGCGCGCCAGACCCACCACACCGTGCGGCAGGTACAGCGTCACGAGAATGAACATGGCGCCCAGGAAGTACAGCCAGTACTCGGGGAACACCGTGGTGAACCAGCTCTTGGCGCCGCTCACGAGGAAGGCGCCGACGATGGGGCCGATCAGCGTGGCCCGGCCGCCCACCGCGGCCCAGATCGCGATCTCGATGGAGTTGGCCGGCGACATCTCGGTCGGGTTGATGATGCCGACCTGCGGCACGTACAGCGCGCCGGCCACGCCGCACATCATGGCCGACAGCGTCCAGATGGTCAGCTTGTAGCGCAGCGGGTTGTAGCCCGAGAACATCACGCGGCTCTCGGCATCGCGGATGGCCTGCAGCACGCGGCCGAACTTGCTCTGCACCAGCCAGCGCGCGAACAGGAAGAAGCCCAGCAGCACGAGGCCGGTGGTCACGAACAGCGTCATGCGCATCTGCTGCGTGGCGATCGGGATGTCCACGATGCGCTTGAAGTCGGTGAAGCCGTTGTTGCCGCCGAAACCGGTCTCGTTGCGGAAGAACAGCAACATGGCCGCGAAGGTCAGCGCCTGCGTGATGATGGAGAAGTACACGCCCTTGATGCGCGAGCGGAACGCGAAGTAGCCGAACACGAAGGCCAGCAGGCCCGGCACCGCCACCACCAAAATCATCTGCAGCACGAAGGAGCCGCTGAAGGTCCAGTGCCAGGGCAGTTCCTTCCAGTCCAGGAAGACCATGAAGTCGGGCAGCTCGCTCTTGTAGTTGCCCTCCAGGCCGATCTGGCGCATGAGGTACATGCCCATCATGTAGCCACCCAGCGCGAAGAACAGGCCGTGGCCCAGCGACAGGATGCCGGTGTAGCCCCAGATCAGGTCCATCGCCAGTGCCGCAATGGCGTAGCACATGATGCGGCCGAGTACGGCCACGGTGTAGTCCGACAGGTGCAGCGCGCTGCCGTCGGGCACCATGAGGTTGAGCACCGGCGCCAGCGCGCAGACGGCCAGCAGCGCGGCGAAAAAGGCGGCCCAGCCGGGCCGGGTCAGCAGCGGCGCGCGGCCCGGCAGCTTGACGGCCGGACGCCCGATCGGAGGGGGTGGCGGCGGTGGCGGAGGCACCTGGACGCCGGCCTCGGCCGCCAGCGCACGTTCGATCGAAGACATGGGTGTACTGCTCATGGAATTCAAGCCTCCGCGCTGCGGCCCTTCATCGCGAAGATGCCCTGGGGCCGCTTCTGGATGAAGACGATGATGAGGACCAGCACGGCGATCTTGGCCAGCACCGCGCCGGCCCAGCCCTCGAACAGCTTGTTCAGGATGCCCAGGCCCAGCGCGGCATAGACCGTGCCGGCCAGCTGGCCCACACCGCCCACCACCACGACCATGAAGGAGTCGACGATGTAGCTCTGGCCCAGGTCCGGCCCCACGTTGCCGACCTGGCTCAGCGCGCAGCCCGCGAGGCCCGCGATGCCCGAGCCCAGCGCGAAGGCGTAGGTGTCGATGCGCGCGGTGTTCACGCCCATGCAGGAGGCGATGGGACGGTTCTGCGTCACACCGCGCACGAACAGGCCCAGCCGCGTGCGGCCGATCAGCCAGGCCACGGCGGCCAGCACCAGCAGCGCGAACACGATGATGAGCACGCGGTTCCAGGGCAGCGCCAGGTTGGGCAGCAGCTGCACGCCGCCGCTCATCCAGGACGGGCTTTCCACCGCCACGTTCTGCGCGCCGAAGGTCGAGCGCACCAGCTGCATCAGCACCAGGCTGATGCCCCAGGTGGCCAGCAGCGTCTCCAGCGGCCGGCCGTACAGGAAGCGGATCACGCCGCGCTCCAGGATGGCGCCGACCAGCGCCGAGGCCAGGAAGGCCGCCGGAATGGCGGCGATCAGGTAGGCGTCGAAGGCGCCCGGCAGGTACTTCTGGAACAGGCCCTGCACCACGTAGGTGGCGTAGGCGCCGATCATCATGAGCTCGCCGTGCGCCATGTTGATCACGCCCATCAGGCCGTAGGTGATGGCCAGGCCCAGCGCCACCAGCAACAGGATGGAGCCCAGGCTCACGCCCGTGAAGGCCTGGCCCAGGCGCTCGCCCCAGACCAGGCCGGCGTCGATGCTGGCAATCGCCGCCACGATGGCCTTCTTGACGGCCGGGTCCTGCTCTTCGGCCAGGCGCTCGTTGAGCAGCAGCTTGGTGGCCGGGCGCTTGTTCTCCGAAAGCGTGGCCGCGGCGGCGAGCCGCTTGGCCGGGTCCTCGCTGGACAGCAGGCCGCCGGCACGCGCCAGCTCCAGCTGCTCGCGGATGCCGGCGTCCTTCTCGATGGCCAGCGCCTTGTCGAGCAGCGGCAAGCGCGCCTCCGACGGTGCGCCGGCCAGCGCGCGCGCGGCGTCGGCACGCACGCCGGTGTCTTCGCTGCGCAGCTGCAGCGCGGCCAGCGCCACGTCGAGCTCGCTGCGCATCAGGTTGTTGTTGACCACATCCTCGGCATCCGCGGGCACCGCCACTTCCGCGCCCGTCACCGGGTCGTGGCCCTTGTCGCCCTGCATGACGAAGACCTTGTCGACCGTGAAGCGCACGCTGTCGTCGGACAGCGCCTGCAGGAAGGCCTCGGTCTTCGCGTCGCCCTTCTCCACGGCCTCGATGACGGCGGCCGTGATGGCCTCGATGCGCTCGGACGACGTGCCCGAGGCCATGGCCAGTGCGGCCTCGTTGCTCAGCGCGTGCGCCGAGGCGACAGCGCCGAACAGCGCCAGCGCCGTGGCCAGCGTGCGGATCCATGTTCGCAAGGCAACCCCCTGATGTTGGTGTTCTGGATGTGAAAGAAGGGGCGCGCGGCCCCTTCTCATGTGTGGCGCCAGGTGGAGCCGATCACTTCTTCTCGGGCTCGTCCTTCTTCTTGTCGTTGCCTTCGATGAAGGGGCTCCAGGGCTGGGCCTTGACCGGGGCCTTGGTGCGCCAGACCACGTTGAACTGGCCGTCCGGGCGGATCTCGCCGATCAGCACGGGCTTGTGCAGGTGGTGGTTCTTGGCGTCCATGGTCAGCGTGAAGCCGCTGGGCGCATTGAAGGTCTGGCCGGCCATGGCGGCGATGACCTTGTCGGAGTCGGTGGACTTGGCCTTCTCCACGGCCTGCTTCCACATGTGGATGCCGACGTAGGTGGCTTCCATCGGGTCGTTGGTCAGCGGTTTGGTGGACTGGCCGGGCAGCTTCTTGGCCTTGGCGTAGTCGCTCCACTGCTTGATCCAGGCCGTGTTGGTCGGGTTCTTGACGCTCATGAAGTAGTTCCACGAGGCCAGGTGGCCGGCCAGCGGCTTGGGATCGAGGCCGCGCAGTTCTTCCTCGCCCACGCTGAAGGCCACCACGGGCACGGTCTTGGCGTTCAGGCCGGCGTTGCCCAGTTCCTTGTAGAACGGGATGTTGGAGTCGCCGTTGATGGTGGAGACCACGGCCGTCTTGCCGCCGGTGCTGAACTTCTTGATGTCGGCGACGATGGTCTGGTAGTCGCTGTGGCCGAACGGCGTGTAGGTCTCCATGATGTCGGCGTCCGCCACACCCTTGGACTTCAGGAACGCGCGCACGATCTTGTTGGCGGTGCGCGGATACACGTAGTCGGTGCCCAGCAGCACCCAGCGCTTGGCGGCGCCACCTTCCTTGCCCATCAGGTATTCCACGGCGGGAATGGCCTGCTGGTTCGGTGCCGCGCCCGTGTAGAACACGTTCTTGGACAGTTCCTCGCCCTCGTACTGCACGGGGTAGTACAGCAGCGCGTTGTTCTCTTCATAGACCGGCAGCACCGACTTGCGGCACACCGAGGTCCAGCAGCCGAAGGTCACGGCGACCTTGTCCTGGCCGATCAGCTGCTTGGCCTTCTCGGCGGCCAGCGGCCAGTTGGAGGCCGTGTCGATCACCACGGGTTCGAGCTTCTTGCCCATCACGCCGCCCTTGGCGTTGATGTCTTCGATGGTCATCAGCGCCATGTCCTTGAGCGCCGTCTCCGAGATGGCCATGGTGCCGGACAGCGCGTGCAGCACGCCGACCTTGATGGTGTCCTGCGCGAAGGCGGGAACGGCGGCGAGGCCGGCCAGGGCGATGGCGGCGCTGGCCAGGGCGGTGGCCTTGATGGTGAAGCTGCGTTGCATTCGGAGTGCTCCCGTTGGTGGTTGGTTCGGTCCGGTCCGACAAGCCTGTGGGCCTTGTCTGACCTTGGGAGCGATCCTAGGGAGAACCCCGAAAGGGGTCTGTACGCCAGGTGGCGTATGCGCTGGTGGGGGCAGATCAGCGCGGGGCGAGCCCGCGCACGGCCGCCAGCCGGCGTGCCAGCGCCGCATGGCCGCCGACCAGCGCGATGCCGGCCAGCACCAGGCCGCCGCCGGCCACGAAGCGCGGCGCCAACGCCTCGCCGAGCAGCCAGACGCCCAGCAGCACACCGAACAGCGGCGTGAGGAAGGAGAACACCCCAAGCTGCGAGGCCAGGTAGCGCCGCAGCAGCCAGCACCAAGTCAGGAAGCTCGCGAACGAGACCACCACGCTCTGGAAGCCCAGGTGGGCCCACACCACAGTCGTGGCCGTGAAGCGCCAGTCGCCGAGCAGCCAGGCCGCCGGCAGCAGCAGCACGAAGGCACCCAGCAGCTGGTACAGCAGGGTCTCGGTGGCCGGCGCGCTGGCCAGGGACGAACAGCGGATCGCCACCGTGGTGGCGCCCCAGGCGCCGCCGGCCGCCAGCGCCAGCAGGTCGCCGAGCCAGGCCTGCGGGTGGCCGCTGGCCGCCCCACCCCGCCCGCCCAGGAAGGCCACGGCGATGCCGCCGAAGGCCAGCGCGATGCCCAGCCACTGGACAGCGCCCAGCCGCTCGGCCGGCAGCCGCCACTGCAGGCCCAGTGCCGCGAAGATCGGCGAGGTGTAGAGGAACACGACCACGTGCGAAGCCTGGGTCAGTTCCAGCGCGGTGCTCACAAGCAGGTATTCGACGCCGAACAGCGCGCCCACGAGCAGGCCGGCGCCGTAGCGCGCCCGCTGCGGCGCCTCGCCGCGGCGGGCCATCAGCAAGGCCAGCAGCACCAGCGCGATGCCGGAGCGCAGCGCGATCATGAGCATGGGGCTCGCCGCATCGGCCACGGCCTTGAGCGAGATCTGCTGCAGGCTCCAGAGCAGGCACAGAAGCGTCATGACGCCGATGGCACGGCCGTCGAGCGCGCCGTGCTGCAGGGCCGGCGAGAAGGCATGGGAGGAACGCATGCCCGCACTGTGCTGCCCGGCCATCTTTTTGGAAAGCGGATAATTCGCCGCTCTGCCATGCGAAAATCGAATCCATGCACGACCTGCAGATCGACTGGTTGAGGGCCTTCGTCGCCTGCGTGGACGCGGGCTCGCTGTCCAGCGCCGCGCTGGAGGTGCACCGCTCGCAATCCGCCGTCAGCATGCAGCTCAAGAAGCTCGAGGCCGCCGTCGGCCGCCCGCTGCTCGCGCGCGGGCCGCGGCATCTGCAGCTCACGCCCGATGGCCAACAGCTGCTGGGCTACGCGCGGCGCATGCTGGATCTGCAGGCCGAGGCCCAGGCTGCGCTGCAGGGCGAGACCGTCTCGGGCCAGGTGCGCCTGGGCGTGCCCGACGACTACGCGAGCCAATACCTCACGCCCGTGCTCAAGCGCTTCGGGCCGCGCCATGGCGGCGTGGAGATCCAGCTCGACTGCGAGCAGTCCACCGCGCTGATCCCGCGCGTGGCCAGCGGCGAGCTCGACCTGGCCCTGGTCTCGCGCGACCATGCGCGTCGCGGCATGCTGCTGTTCCACGAGCCCATGGTCTGGGTCGGCTCGCCGCAGTTCGAGGTGTGGCGGCGCACGCCCTTGCCGATCGCGGTGTACGAGGCGGCCAGCCTGGGCCGTCGCAGTGCTCTCCAAGCGTTGGCGCAGCAGGGCCGGCCGTACAAGGTGGTCTACAACAGCTCCAGCCTGGCAGGGCAGATCGCCGCCGTGGAAAGCGGTCTGGCCGTGGCAGCCCTGACGCAATGCAGCGCCCCGGCGCACCTGCAGGTGCTGGGCCTGGAGCAGGGACTGGGGCCGATGGAGCCCATGCAGGTCGCCGTCTACCGCAGCAAGGCTTCGCAGGGCTCGCAGGCCGTGGACAGCCTGTACCGCATGCTGGTGCAGACGCTGCGCTCGGCCCGCCTCAGTGGCTGATCATCCAGGGCCGCTTGGACGGAAAGGCCTTGGCGCCGCTGGGCGCGGTGACGGTGGCCGAGCGCTTGCCGCTGGTGCTGCAGCAGCCGCAGCCGGCCGGATGCCGCATGCGCTGGTAATCGCGCGAACTCTTGGGCTCATGCCGGGCGCGTTCGTTGACGCCGATGGCGGCGCGCGTGCCGCCGTCCATCAGCGCCAGGCGTGGCGCGCTCACGAACACGCGCGGCGAGGCCGTGTTGCAGTCCGGGCAGGCGGCGGGTTCGTTGCGCTGGGCCAGCGTGCGGAAGGCGTCGAAGCCGCCGCAGCCGGGGCAGTCGTAATCGTAGGTGGGCATGGCCAGGGTCCGGTCGGTTGGAAAGTTCAGTTCATTCTGCGCACGGCGGCCACGCCGGGCACTACGTCGAATGACGTAGAGGCCTCAGCCCTGCCAGACGCCGAAGCCCAGCGCGCGCAGGCGGATGCCGAGTTCCACCTCCATCTCGCGCGCAGCCTGGTAGGGCATGGGGTTGTAGCGCGCGTACAGCGCCGGCAGCAGCCGCTCGCCGTACAGCATCACGAAGCGATTGGCCTGGATGCCGGCCTTGTGCTTGTCGAAGCGGATGTCCGGGTCCAGCCCGGTCATGCCCACGTAGACGAAGGGCTTGCCGAGCTGGTAGTCGGGATTGGCACTGCGAAAGCGCGCGCTGTTCCACACCTGGTCGGCGAGCTGGACGACGTAGACATGGTGGTGCGGCCGCGGCATGACCGCATCATGCCGCGGCGCCGCTGGCGTCACCCTCCACCCGGGCGACGGCGAAGGTACGTGCTACAGGCGGAATAGAGGCAGTTCCGACATGTGTTGATCCAGCGTCTTCCGCAGAGCTTGGCTATAGCCCAGATCCCCACTGCTCGAACTCCAGACTTCGCGGATGTCAGCGCTGGCTTGCTTTACTTCATCCAACACCAGCGCCGCATCGATGTCCAACTTGCGGGCCAAACGCTGAAAGCTGTCCAGAGTGACGCTGGCCCAGTCTTTCGAACGCGCCAGATTCAGCGCCAATCGATCGGTGGGTTGGTAGGCAATCGTTGATACGAAGTCATAGGCCGGCGACAAAACGGCCGTCAGGCCATCGGGGTAAAGCAAGCTCCAGTTTTTATGATGCGCATCGCCGTTGCCGCTCGCCACCACGAACACCAGCCGGCGCAGGAACTGGCGCAAGCCCGGCTCACCCGTCAGCGCCAACACGATGCGTGCAATCGTTTCGTAGCTGTACTTGTCATACTTTTGCTCGGGATACAGGTCGAGCAATTGGGCGAAGTCTTCCATGTGCACGCGCGGCTGCCCCTGCGGTCGGTCGAAGCGGCGCACCACGTAGGCCAGTGGCTCGCGAAGACTCTGAGCCACATCCTCAGGCAATCCCTCAATGTCCCCGATCGGGATCAACGCCGTTTCCGGCACGTCGATTCCGCTCAGCGATGCCCAACGCATGGTTGCATGTTCGTTCTCAGGCACAGCGGGGTGCCTCGCGTCGGGTAGTTTGACGAGCCAGTCGCCATTCTGGCCACGTACCGGAATGGTCAGCCCCCGACCTTGGCGCTGAGCGGAAAACTTCAGTTGCACTCCAGCAAGAGAGAAATGCCAGACGTCGTCATCTGTCCGCTCGACCTCTTCTCCGGGAATGACGCCAAACATCCCGTCCACCACGGCGTCCTCGGGAACAATGCGGACTGCGCCAGGCAAATCCTCTCCAAGGTGGCGAAGCAGGAAAAACTCCCGGTCGACATGCACGCCGGCCTGCCGAGCAATCAAATCCCGCAACTGCCCCTCGGGCAGCAGGTTCGAGAACCAGGACGGGACACGCGCCCGCGTCTGCCACGATCCTTCCAAGTCGTCGAGAAACCGCTGCCCCAGCACCGGTCGCGGATGAGCCTGGCGGTACGACGACAACAAGCGAAATTCGCATCTGCCTTCCTCGCTCAAAGACAAAGTGCCGACAGACAGGGCGTTCAGCAGGACATGCAGCATTTGGGCAGCCACGTCTCACGCCTCCTCATCCTCTAACACGAGTGCGGCCATCGATGGCCGATCAGACTCGTCCCAACGCGCCCGACGTGCAAAAAACTGTCTGAAATGATGGTCCAACCACGCTGTGCGATGCGCGAGAAAGGCCACACGATCCGATGCCCGCCAGGCCGCGACCGCCTGGTCGTCGATGCCGTGTGACAACAAAACAGGCGCGGGCGCGTCAGCAAGCAAGGTCCGCAACTTGGGAATCTTGGGATGGAACAACCGGTTCGCAACGGTATGCAGCCCATCGCTGGGTCCGCCTGCGATCTGACTGATCAATTCGAGTAAGGGCGAGGTCTCCGTGTCGGCCGCCACGCGCAGCAAGGCGGAAACATCCACGGCCTGGTTCTTGTCGAATGCAGCAGGCTTGAGCTCCATGAGCGCCAGTGTCATGAGCTTGCCCGCGGCATGGCGGAAATTGAACTTGTCCGATGCCGCAGGCACTATGCTGGACTCACTTGTTCCCACACGTTCCAGCATGCGCTGCACGGACAACTCTTCATCCGATGCGTCGATCTGCGCCAGGGACTGGCGTGTGGACACCGTGTCGCCGCGATGAGCCCCCGTCAAAGCGCCTCGCCACAACCAGCGCACAAGGAGTTCGCGCGAACGGGGCTGCGGCTGCGGATGGTGTTGAAAGAACCGTCCCAAGGTGATGAGGGGCTGCTTGTAGGGCAGCAACTCGTAGTGCAGGATGCCCGCCTCCCGCTTGACGAACAGAACGACCTGTCGCATGACGTTCAGGGTCTGCTCATACGCGGCCTCGGCCTTCTCACCCTTCAGACGCAGCTCGCCCTTGCCGGAACGTTCCGTCACATCGTGGCCTTGCAACACCCTCAGCAGCCGATAGATGACCTTCTCTTCGATGAGACCGAAATCGAGCTCCTCCAGCTCCTTGGCAATCTGTGCCAGCGTGCCGGGCTTGGCTCCAGTCCGAGCACCATTCAGGGCATCGAACACATCCCCTGCCGACAATTGCTTGCCATGGGTATTGATGCGTCGGAACACCTCTCTCAGAACGTCTTCGTCATCGGTCCGGACCGTGTAAGCCGGAATCTCATACTCTCGGACCCGCCGTCCCAGCTGAATGGCGGCATCGCGCCTCTGCGGCGACGGTACCTTGTCCAGCAACCACTTGATCAGTTGCTCTGAATCGAGGACCACGGTGAGAGGCAGCCAGCGGGTGGGATCTTTCGCCACGAGCGCGTCACCCGGAGGGGCAACAAAGCGCACGTCGTCGAGATCGAAGAACAATGCAAACTCATCGACTGCTGGCTCGGGAGCCAGCAGCGTCCTGACCAGAGAAACGAGCCGTTGCTGACCGTCGACGACCAGCAAGGCGTTGCGACTTTCGGCACCGGACAGGCGCACAGAACCGAAAACCAGCTCGTTCGCCGGTGCCAGTGTCTCCCACAACAGCAGTGTGCCAACCGGATAGCCACGGTACATGCTGTCCAGCAGCTGGAGAGCATCTTCACGCTTCCACTTCAGCGCGCGCTGAAAGTGGGGAATGCGAACCCGACCACGCCGGACTTCATCCAGCAAGTCTTCGACCTTGTAGGCGCCGGCCTCCGGCCTGCGCTCCAACGAACCCGGTCGCTCTACCTCGTGTGACGTGGCCATTTGATTGCTTTCCTTGTCCTCGGAGATTATCCGGGACAGGGAAGAGCGACGCGGCCGGGCTAAGCCAGCCTCACGTAAGGTCGGGCGACAGCGGCATCTGCACCGAGCCGTCCAGGAACTTCGTCGGGCCGGCCGCGCTGGGGTTGATGTCGAAGTCGAAGATCTGCGTCGGCAGCCACAGCGTGGCGCAGGCGTTCGGCACGTCGACCACGCCGCTGATGTGGCCCTGCACGGGGGCCGTGCCCAGGATGGAATAGGCCTGCGCGCCCGAGTAGCCGAACTTCTTCAGGTACTCGATGGCGTTCAAACAGGCCTGGCGGTAGGCCACGTTCACGTCCAGGTAGTACTGCTTGCCGCTCTCGTCCACGCTGATGCCTTCGAAGATCACGTAGTCGTTGTAGGTCGGCACGATGGGGCTGGGCTTGAAGATCGGGTTCTTGATCCCGTACTTGGCCATGCCGTCTTTGATGATGGTGACCTTCATGTGCACCCAGCCGGCCATCTCGATGGCGCCGCAGAAGGTGATCTCGCCGTCGCCCTGGCTGAAGTGCAGATCGCCGACCGACAGGCCGGCGCCGTCCACGTAGACCGGGAAGAAGATCTTGGAGCCGCGCGACAGGTCCTTGATGTCGCAGTTGCCGCCGTGCTCGCGCGGCGGCACGGTGCGCGCGCCGGTGGCCGCGGCCTTGGCGGCGGCATCGCCCCTCAGCTGGCCCATGTGGGCCGTGCCCGCGAACGGCGGGTTGGCCAATCCGCTGGTGGCCGGGTCGGAATCGATCAGCGCCTGCTCGCGCGTGTTCCAGGTCTCCAGCATCTTGGGGTCGGGCAGGCAGCCGATCAGGCCCGGGTGGATCAGGCCGGCGTACTTCACGCCCGGCACATGGCGCGAGGTCGTGAACATGCCGTGGAAGTCCCAGATCGACTTCTGTGCCTGCGGGAAGTGCTCGGTCAGGAAACCGCCGCCGTTCTTCTTGCTGAAGAAGCCGTTGAAACCCCACAGGCTGTCCTGCTTGGCGCCGATGTCCAGCAGCTCCACGACCAGCAGGTCGCCGGGCTTGGCGCCCTTCACGCCCACGGGGCCGCTGAGGTAGTGGACCGTGGTCAGGTCGATGTCGCGCACGTCGTCGGCGCTGTCGTTGTTCTTGATGAAGCCACCCGTCCAGTCGTAGGTCTCCAGCACGAAGTCGTCGCCCGGGTTGACCCAGCAGGCCATCGGGATGTCGGGGTGCCAGCGGTTGTGCACGAGCTCGTTGCTGGGTGCGGGCTGCGAGAGGTCGACCTTGATCAGGGTTTCGGGCATGGAATTGCTCCTGGTTGTGTGGAAACTCAAACGGACAGGTACTTCTTGATGTGCGCGATGTCGGTCTTGTCGCGCGCGGTCTCGTGCACGAGGCGGCCGCCTTCGATCACAAACAGCCGGTCGGCCACGTCCATCGCGAACGACAGCACCTGCTCGGACACCACGATGGCGATGCCCTTCATGCGCCGGATCTCGTTCAGCGCCTTGGCGATGTCCTTGATGATGGAAGGCTGTATGCCCTCGGTGGGCTCGTCGAGCAGCAGCACCTTGGGGTTGGTGACCAGCGCGCGCGCAATCGCCAGTTGCTGCTGCTGGCCGCCCGACAGGTTGCCGCCCTTGCGCCGCTTCATCTCGAAGAGCACCGGGAACAGCGCGTAAATCTCGTCCGGCACGCGCAGGCTGGGGCCGCCCTGCAGGCCGGTCTGGATGTTCTCTTCCACCGTCAGCGTGGGGAAGATCATGCGGCCCTGCGGCACGTAGGCGATGCCCTTGGCCACGCGGCGAAAGCTCTCGTCCCTGGACACATCCTGCCCCGCCACCTGGATGGCGCCGCTCTTGAGCGGCAGGATGCCCATGAGGCTCTTGAACAGCGTGGTCTTGCCCATGCCGTTGCGGCCCATGATGGCCACGGTCTCGTTGGCGTGGGCAGAAAAGCTGATGCCGTGCAGCGCCTCGCTCTGGCCGTAGGCGGTGTGGATGTCGTCGACCTTCAGGAGTACGTTGCTCATGTCAATGTCCCAGATAAACGTCGATGACCTTGGGGTCGGCCTGCACCTTGTCCATCGGCCCTTCGGCCAGGATCTTTCCCTGGTGCATGACGGTGACCTTGTGCGCGATCTGCGCGACGAAATCCATGTCGTGCTCGATCACGATCACGGCGCGGTTGTTGCTGATGCGCTGGAGCAGTTCGGCCGTCAGCTCGCGCTCGCGCGAACTCATGCCGGCGATGGGCTCGTCCAGCATCAGCAGTTCGGGCTCCTGCATCAGCAGCATGCCGATCTCCAGCCATTGCTTCTGGCCGTGCGAGAGCAGGCCGGCCTCGGTGTGCAGCTTGTCGGCCAGGAAGATGTCCTCGGCCACGGCCTGTACCGCGGCCTTGATCCCGTCTGTGCACTTGAAGGCCAGCGCGCCGAACACAGAGCGGCCGGACGGGTAGGACACCTCCAGGTTCTGGAAGACGGAGAGGTTCTCGTAGATCGACGGCGTCTGGAACTTACGGCCGATGCCCAGCCGCACGCGCTTGTGCTCGGCCATGCCGGTCAGCTCGGTGTTCTTGAACTTGATGGAGCCGGCGCTGGCCTTGGTCTTGCCGCAGATCAGGTCCAAGAGCGTGGTCTTGCCCGCGCCGTTGGGGCCGATGATCACGCGCAGCTCGTTCTTGTCCACGTACAGCGTCAGCGCGTCGATGGCCTTGAAGCCGTCGAACGCGACCGTGAGGTCTTCCACGGCCAGGGCGAAGTCGGTGTTGCTCATGGTGGGTTCCTCGGGGCTCAGGCGCGCTGGCCGTGCAGGCTCGCGTCGGGCGTGGCAGGCTCGTTGCTGTTGATCACCGATGCGGCATGCGGCGCCGTCTTGGCGGCCACGAGCTTGTCGTCGTAGGCCTTGCGGGCGGCGCCGCGCGCCTGCCACCAGGGCTTGATCTTGTCTTCCCACAACCCGGCCAGGCCCATCGGGAAGGCCATGGTCACGCCGATGAACAGGGCGGCCATCAGGAACAGCCACAGATCCGGGAAGCTCTCGGAGAACAGCGTCTTGCCGGCGTTGACCAGCAGCGCGCCATACACCGCGCCGACCAGGCTCATGCGCCCGCCCACGGCCGCGAAGATCACCATCTCGATGGAAGGCACGATGCCGACCAGCGTGGGCGACATGAAGCCCACCTGCAGCGTGAACAGCGCGCCGCCGATGCCCGACAGCCCGGCCGCCAGGCAGAACGTGAACACCTTGAAGTTGGCCACGTCGTAGCCCGAGAAGCGCACGCGGTCTTCCTTGTCGCGCATGGCCAGGAGCAGCGTGCCGAGCTTGCTGGTCTGGATCCAGCGGCACAGCAGGATGGCGCCGATCAGCAGCGCCACGCAGACGAAGTACAGGATGGTCTTGGCGCTGTCGGTGCGGATGTCCCAGCCCAGCATGGTCTTGAGGTCGGTCATGCCGTTCACGCCGCCCGTGTAACCCTGCTGGCCGATGATGAGCACCGTGAGGATCAGCGCCACGGCCTGCGTGATGATGGCGAAGTACACGCCGCCCACGCGGCGCTTGAACATCGCGAAGCTGATCAACCAGGCCAGCGCCATCGGCACGGCCACCACCAGGATCAGCGCCAGCGGCAGGCTCTTGAACGGCAGCCACATCAGCGGCAACTCGGTCAGCTGGTTCCAGTCCATGAAGTCCGGAATGCCGGGCGTGGACTGGATCTTGGTGGTCTCGGGGTCCGAGGCTTCGAGCTTGAGGAACATGGCCATGGCGTAGCCGCCCAGGCCGAAGAACACGCCCTGCCCCAGGCTCAGCACGCCGCCGTAGCCCCACACCATGACCAGGCCCACGGCGACGAAGGCATAGCTGAGGTACTTGCCGACCAGGTTCAGGCGGAAGATGTCGAGCGTGAGCGGCAGCACGACGACCAGCAGCAGGGTCAGCAGCAGCAGGCTCGCCAGCTGGTAGCGTTGGATCAGTTGTTTCATACGGGCCTCTAGCGACGGACTTTGGAAGCGAACAGGCCCTGCGGGCGCACCATCAGGATCAGCACGATCAAGGAGAGCGTGAGCACCTTGGCCATCGAGCCGCTCATGAAGAACTCGGTGATGGACTGCGTCTGCGCGATGCCGAAGGCCGAGACCACGGTGCCGAGCAGGCTGGCGGCACCACCGAAGGTGACGACCAGGAAGGCGTCGACGATGTAGAGCGAGCCCGAGGTCGGCCCGGTGGAGCCGATGGTGGTGAAGGCCGCGCCCGCCACGCCGGCGATGCCGCAGCCGATCGCGAAGGTCAGCCGGTCGGTCTTCTTGGTATCGATGCCGGTGGCGTTGGCCATGGTGCGGTTGCTGACCGTGGCGCGCACGCGCAGGCCCCAGCGGCTCTTGTTGAGCGCGATCAGCACGCCGGCCGTCACGACCAGCGTGAGCGCCAGCACGAACAGGCCGTTGATCGGGATGTCCAGGCCCTCCATGGGGGCCCAGGAGCCCATCAGCCAATCGGGCAGCGTGGGGCTGACTTCCTTGGGACCGATGAAGGTGCGGAAGCACTGCTGCAGCGCCAGGCTCACGCCCCAGGTGGCCAGCAGCGTGTCCAGCGGCCGGCTGTACAGGTGGCGGATCAAGGCCCATTCCATGATCCAGCCGAAGAAGAAGGCGACCACGAAGGCCAGCACGATGGCGATGGGGAAGTACGCCGCCATGGCGCCGGGCGCGTTGTGCTCGGTGAAGGTGGCGGCCATGTAAACGGTGTAGGCGCCGATGGCCATGAACTCGCCATGCGCCATGTTGATGACGCCCATCTGCCCGAAGATGATGGCCAGGCCCAGGCCCATCAGCAGCAGCACCGCGAACAGGGACAGGCCCGCGAAGCCCTGCATGAGGCCGATGTTGAGCATCTCGGAAATGGTCATGGCGCGCTCGCTCTCAAAGGTTCTCGACACGGCCCTCCCCCGACCGCCGGGAGAGGGCCTGGGGGTGCTTACTGGTAACCCTTGGGGAACGGGTCCGGAGCGATCAGGGCCGAAGACTCGGCAACGACCTTGAACGTGCCGTCCTTCTGGCCCTGGCCGATGCGCGCCTTGCTCCACAGGTGGTGGTTGGCGTCGACCTTGACGTAGCCTTCCGGCGCGGTCTTGAGCTCGATGCCGGGGGACGCTGCCGCGACCTTGGTCACGTCGAAGCTGCCGGCCTTCTCGACCGCGGCCTTCCACAGCCAGGGGCCGAGGTAGCCGGCCTGCGTCACGTCGCCGATCACCGCATCCTTGCCGTACTTGGCCTTGAAGGCATCGACGAACTTCTTGTTGTTCTCGTTGTCGAGCGACTGGAAGTACTTCATCGACGAGTAGAAGCCGGCGAAGTTGTCGCCGCCCACGCCGGTCATCTCGTCCTCGGTGACCGACAGCGTCAGCAGGAACTGCTTGTCGCCCGTGATGCCGGCGGCCTTGAGCTGCTTGTAGAAGGCCACGTTGGAGCCGCCCACCACGGCCGCGAAGATGCAGTCGGGCTTGGCCACCTTGATCTTGTTGATCAGCGAGTTGAAGTTGGTGTGGCCCAGCGGGTAGTACTCCTCGCCCTTCACGCTGCCCAGCTTGCCCACGGTCTCGATGTGCTTGCGCGCGATCTTCATCGAGGTGCGCGGCCAGATGTAGTCCGAGCCGACCAGGAAGAAGGTCTTGGCCTTCTTCTCCTTGGCGCCCCAGTCCAGGCCCCAGATGATCTGCTGCGTGGCTTCCTGGCCGGTGTAGATCACGTTCTTGCTCTGCTCCAGGCCTTCGTAGAAGGTGGGGTAGTACAAGAGGCCGTTCTCCTTCTCGAACACCGGCAGCACGGCCTTGCGCGAGGCGCTGGTCCAGCAGCCGAACACGCACGCGGCCTTGTCGTTGACGAGCAGCTTGCGGCTCTTCTCGGCGAAGGTGGGCCAGTCGGAGGCGCCGTCTTCCTTGATGACCTTGATCTTGCGGCCCAGGATGCCGCCCATGGCGTTGATCTGGTCGATGGCGAGCTGCTCGGCCTGGATCGAGCCGGTCTCGGAAATGGCCATCGTGCCGGTGGCCGAGTGCAGCTGGCCGACCGTCACCTCGGTGTCGGTGATGGCCAGGCCCGTGGTGTTGACCTTGGCGGTGGGGAACTGCTGGGCCAGCGCGGCGGCCGACAGGCCGGCGAGGGGCGACATGGCAGCCATCTGCAGCATGCGGCGGCGCAGGACGGATTCGGGACGGGAATCAGCGGACATGGACACTCCTTTTGGTTGGACGGTCGCAGCACGGGAAGGTGGTGTGCTGCGGTGCAACAGAAGGTATCCGCGACCCTGCGTCAGCCGAATACGTCATTCAACGTAGTGCGCTTTGCACAACCGGGTCCAACACTGGCTGCCCGATCTCAAACGACCAGGAGTCATGCGATGCGCCACGGCGACATTTCGAGCAGCAAGGACGGCGTCGGCGTGGCCGTCGTCAACTACAAGATGCCGCGGCTGCACACCAAGGCGGAGGTGCTGGCCAACGCGCGCAAGATCGCCGAGATGGTGGTCGGCATGAAGCGCGGCCTGCCGGGCATGGACCTGGTGGTGTTTCCCGAGTACTCGACCCACGGGATCATGTACGACGCCAAGGAGATGTACGAGACCGCCGCCACCGTGCCCGGCGAGGAGACCGCCATCTTCGCGGCCGCCTGCCGCGAGGCCAAGGTCTGGGGCGTGTTCTCGCTGACCGGCGAGCGCCACGAGGAGCACCCGCACAAGGCGCCCTACAACACCCTGATCCTCATGAACGATGAGGGCGAGATCGTCCAGAAGTACCGCAAGATCATGCCCTGGGTGCCCGTGGAAGGCTGGTACCCGGGCGACTGCACCTACGTGAGCGACGGGCCCAAGGGCCTGAAGATCAGCCTGATCATCTGCGACGACGGCAACTACCCCGAGATCTGGCGCGACTGCGCGATGAAGGGCGCCGAACTCATCGTGCGCTGCCAGGGCTACATGTACCCGGCCAAGGAGCAGCAGGTGCTGGTGGCCAAGGCCATGGCCTTCATGAACAACGTCTATGTGGCGGTGGCCAACGCCACCGGCTTCGACGGCGTGTACTCGTACTTCGGCCACTCCGCGCTGATCGGCTTCGACGGCCGCACGCTGGGCGAATGCGGCGAGGAGGAGATGGGCATCAACTACGCCGAGCTGTCCATGCACCTGATCCGCGACGCGCGCAAGAACGGCCAGTCGCAGAACCACCTCTACAAGCTGCTGCACCGAGGCTACACCGGCAAGATCAACTCGGGCGAGGACATGCATGGCGTGGCGGCCTGCCCGTATGGGTTCTACGCCGACTGGATCAAGGATCCGGAGGGCACGCGCAAGAAGGTGGAGGCGTTCACGCGCAGCACGCCGGGCACGCCGGAGTGCCCGATCGACGGCATCCCCAACCAGCTGCCTGAGCATCGATGAGCGCCGCGCCGGGCCGCCCCAGGCAAGCTCGGCCTTGCAGGCCGCGCCGAGGCTCGCGCCTCGGCCCCTCGCCAGGCACGAAAGGTCCACCGGACCTTTCGTGTCCGGGCTCGGCCCCCTCGGGGGGACAGGCCGCAGGCCGAAGGGGGCATCAGTGAGCGCCGTGCTGCAGGCACCGGCCGATCCGCTGGCGCAGTGGCGGATCACGCAAGCGCCCTACTACCGCCCGGTCGGCGATGAGGTCGCACAGTTCCAGGACGCCTGCGCCCTGCACCTGCCCCTGCTGCTCAAGGGCCCGCCCGGCTGCGGCAAGACGCGCTTCGTCGAGCACATGGCCTGGACGCTGGGCCTGCCGCTGGTCACCGTGGCCTGCCACGAGGACATGGCGGCCGGCGACCTGCTGGGCCGCTGGCTGATCGACGCCGAAGGCACACGCTGGCAGGACGGACCGCTCACGCTGGCCGCACGCCACGGCGCGCTGTGCTACCTGGATGAACTGATCGAGGCGCGGCCCGATGCGCTCACCGTGCTGCACCCCTTGGCCGACACGCGTCGCGTGCTGCCGCTGGAGCGCAATGGCGAGCTGCTCGTGGCACACCCGCGTTTCCAGCTGGTGGTCTCCTACAACCCCCAAGCCGGGCGCGATCTGCGGCCGGCCACGCGCCAGCGTTTCGTGGCCATGGCCTTCGATCCGCCCCCGGTGGCGGCACAGGTGGCCATCGTGGTGCACGAGTCCGGGTTGGCAGTGGAGCAGGCCATGCGCCTGGTGGGCCTGGCCGAACGCACACGCGCGCTGGACGAAGGTGCGGACCAGGCGATCTCCATGCGCATGCTGGTGCGCGCGGCCCAGCTCATCGCCGGTGGCATGCCCGCCCGCGTGGCCTGCGAGCTGGCGCTGGTGCAGGCCTGGTCAGACCAACCCGAGCGCGTGCAGGCGCTGCGCGCGCTGGCAGACGCGCTGTATCCGTGAAGCTGGCGGCCGCGCAGCTGTTGCTGCAGGCCTTGTCCCTGCGCGACCTGCGTGTCCGCGCGCTGGACGGCCTGCCGCAACCGGTGCTGGCGCCGACGCAGCTGCTGCTGCCCCCCACCGGTGCGCCTGGATTGCAGCAGGCGGCCGTCGCCCATGCCGCAGCGCACCTGCTGCATTCGCGCACCGGCCAGGACGCGCGCGGCCGCAAGCCCTTGGCGCTGGCCGTGCTGTCCGCGGTAGAGGACGCGCGCGTGGAACGCCTGCTCGTCGCGCAGTGGCCAGGCGCGCGCCGCTGGTTCGCCCCCTTCCTGCCCGCACAGGCGGAACCAGGGCTTGGCTTCGCTGCGCTGATGGCCCGGCTCGACCGTGTGCTGGCAGATCCGGCAGCCCACGACGGGCACCACTGGGTCCAGCGCGCAAGGCAAGGGTTCTGGCGGCTGCCGGCCGATGCGCCGCCTGCCGACTTCGCCCAGTTCGCGCTGCTGCTGGCCAACATGCTGGGGCAGATGCGCGTGCCCTTCGACACCCGGTACCGGCCCGGCCCGGCCTACCGTGACGACCACAGCTACCTGTGGGACCACGGCCGCAGCACCGAAGGCGACCCGTTGCCGGCCGACGCCGGCGCTGCGGCACAGGCGGCTGACAGCCAGCCAGGCACGGCCGTCGCCATGCTGCGGGAGCGGCACTATGGCGAGTGGCACGCGCAGCTCGGCCTGTGGCGCACGGCCTGGTGCCGTGTGCAGGAGCGCTCGCTGGCCCGCCCGGCCGCCGGGCCACGGCCTCGCCCCCGCCACTTGCCACCCGAAGCCGAGGGCGAGACGCTGGACATGCAGGCCGCCGTGGCCGCGCTGGCGGACCGGCGCCGCAGCCGCGCCTGGGACCCGCGCCTGTTCCGCCGCACGCTGCCGCCGGTGCGCGCCAGCGTATTGCTGCTGCTGGACCTGTCGCAGTCGACGCTGGCCCCCTGGGGCGGCGGGCCGCTGACCGTGCAGGCCGCGCAGCAGCAGGCAGCGCTGTGGCTGGCGCGCCGGCTGGCGTCGCAGGGTGCCCGCGTGGCCGTGCATGGCTTCGCCTCCAACGGACGCGCCGCGGTGGCCTACTGGCGCGCGGTGGAGTTCGGCGCACCCTGCGACGCGGCCGCCCTTGCCGCGCTGCCCGTGCGCCACTCCACGCGCCTGGGCGCCGCCCTACGCCACGCTCAGGCGCTGCTGGCCGAGGAAGGCAGCCCGCGCCGCAGCCTGGTGCTGCTCAGCGACGGGCAGCCCTGGGACATCGACGTGTTCGAGGCCGAGCATCTGCTGCACGATGCGCGCAGGGCCGTCGACGCACTGCGGGCGGCCGGCGCGCAGGCGCACTGCATCACCGGCGACGCCGCTGGCCTGGCAGAACTGCAGCCGGTGTTCGGGGCAGCCTGCCTGCACCTGCTCGACGCTGCCGCACCGATGGCGCGTTGCCTGTCGGGCGCCTCTCGGTCCCTTCTCGGCCGTTGAGGGACGCGGCCCTCCCGCACGCCCGGAGGCGCCGCGCGGCTGTTCGGCACCAGCGCCCGATCTCGTCTGAACTTGCCCACCACCCGTGCCTTTTGGTTTACAACCTGATACCAAGGAGGCAAGCATGGACGAACAGCTGTTGCTGGAACACCTGCGCAACGCCGTCGCGGCGGGGGAAATCTGGCCCGCCCTGCAGCCGCAGGTCGACCTGCAGACACGCCAGATCACCGGCTTCGAGGTGCTGGCACGCTGGAGTTCGCCCACGCTGGGGTCGGTCTCTCCGATGTGCTTCATCCCCGTGGCCGAGCAGGCGGGTTTGCTGGACGGCTTGATCCTGCACCTGG
The DNA here is from genome assembly GCF_964253035.1 of Pseudorhodoferax sp. LjRoot39. Lineage (NCBI taxonomy): Bacteria > Pseudomonadati > Pseudomonadota > Betaproteobacteria > Burkholderiales > Comamonadaceae > Pseudorhodoferax > Pseudorhodoferax sp. LjRoot39. Next base: position 6,554,800 of record NZ_CAXUQL020000001.1, read on the forward strand.
TCCGCCATGCCTGCGCGCAGGTCAGCACCTGGCCGGGCGACTTCCATCTCGCGTTCAACCTGGCACCGACGCAGTTCCTGGACCTGGGCATCGTCGACGATATCAGCGCGGCGGCCTCCGCCAGCGGCTTTGCGCTGCAACGCCTGTGCATCGAGATCACCGAGAGTTCGCTGTTCCACAGCAATACCACGGCGCAGCGCGCCATCACGCTGTTCAAGCAGGCCGGCATGCGGCTGGCGCTGGACGACTTCGGCACGGGCCATTCCAGCCTGACGCGGCTGCAAGCCCTGCCCTTCGACGAGATCAAGATCGACGCCAGCTTCGTGCGCGCCCTGGAGACCGACCCCAACAGCCTGAAGATCGTGACCGCCGTGCTGGGCCTGGGCCAGAGTCTGGGCGTGCATGTGGTGGCCGAAGGCGTCGAGAACGAGCGGCAGGCCGCCATCCTGGCCCGCATGGGCTGCGAACTGGGCCAGGGTTACCTGTGGGGGGCGCCCCAGGCGGCGCCGCAGGCGCAGCAGGCGCTCGTGCGGCAAGGCAGCTTCACCCGGCGCGAGCGCCCGCTGGACACGTCGCCGTTCCAGCGCTTCCACCAGCTCGAATCGCTGTACCAGGGCGCACCGGTGGGCCTGGGCTTCCTCGACGCGCAACTGCGCGTGGTCAGCGCCAACGCGCGCATCGGCGAGATGCTGGGGCTGGACGTGGCGCAGGCGATGGGGCGCAAGGCCGACCAGCTGCAGGGCGGCCGGCGCCACGCGGATTTCATCGCGCTGCTGCGGCGCGTGCTGCAGGGCGAAACGCTCGCGCCCATCGAGTACCGTCGCCGCGACGCCGGCACCACCAGCCTCATCGCGCTGCAGCAGGTGCGCAGCGTGTCCGGGCAGATCCTGGGGGTCTCGGTGTTCGCCATCGACATCTCCGAGCGGGTGGCTGCCGAGCGCACGCTGCAGGACACCATCGAACACTACCGCCAGGTGATCGCGCTGGCCCCCAATGTGGCCTGGGCTGCCGGCCCCGACGGCAGCATCGACTACATGGGCCAGACCTGGGAATGGTCACCCATGAGCACCAGCGCCGAACGCCACGCCCGCTGGCGCGAGCGCATGGACCCGGCAGACCAGTTGCGCGTGCGCGCCGAGTGGCTGGCACATTTGCCCAGCAAACAGCCGTTCGAGACCGTCTTCGGCATCCTGTGGCCGGATGGCACGCAAAAGTGGGTGCGCAGCCGGGCGTGCCCGCAGTTCGACGCGCAGGGGGAGGTCACGCGCTGGTATGGACTGATCACCGACATCACGGTCGAACATGAACTGCGCCAGCGCGTGCAGGCGCTGGAGGCCCAGCTCAGGCAGCGGGGTTGAGGCGAGCGCCCCTGGCGCGACAGTAGCGTGGCGGCGGGAATCACCACCGCGCCGAGGAAGGCGGCGCGGGCGCCACCGGCAGTGTCTTGCATGCGGGTCTCCTGGTGGGGGTTGGGTCGCGGCGGGGCTCAGTGCATGGCGGCCCCGGCGTCGAAGTCGGCGGCGCCGTCCAGCTGCGTCCACCGCGCGGGGCCCTGCGCGATCTCTTCCGGGGTCAGCAGGCAGGCGTCGAGTTCGCGCTGCAGGCCGGCGCGGTCCAGGTCCTGGCCGATGAAGACGACCTCCTGGCGGCAGTCGCCTGCCGGCTCTTCCCAGCGGGAGAGGATGGCGTCGCGCCGCGACGTGTCCTGCGGCCAGTCGCGCGGGGGCACGAAGCGCCACCAGCGCCCCACCCAGTCCCAGCGGAAGGGCCCGCCGGTCTGCACCAGCATGCCCGTCTCGCGCCAGCGGCTGGCGACCCAGAAGTAGCCCTTGCTGCGCAGCAGACGGCCCTGGCCCCAGGGCTGCCGCAGCCAGGCGAGCAGCCGGCCGGGGTGCAACGGTGCGCGCGCACGGTAGACCCAGCTGCCGATGCCGAACTCCTCGGACTCCGCAGCGCGCGCATCCTGCGGGCCCAGGTGGCGCATCCAGCCGGGTGCCTGCATCAGCCGCGGCAGGTCGAACTTGCCGGTGGCCAGCACCCTGGACAGGTCCACCCGGCCGTGGGCCATGGGTTCGATGTCGGCCTGCGGATTGAGGGCGCGCAGCAGGCTGCGCACCTGGGTGAAGCCCTCGTCGCCGATCCGGTCGGCGCGGCTCACCAGGATGACATTGGCGAATTCCACCTGCTCCGTCAGCAGCGCCGAGAGGTCGCGCACGGGCGTGGTGTCGGCTGTGGCATCTGGTGCCCCGCCACCCACGCGCTCGCCGCTGGCCAGCAGCTCGGTGAAGCGGCTGCCGTCCACCACGGTGACCAGCGTGTCCAGCCGCGCCAGCTCGCTCAGGCTGAAGCCATCGGCATCGAGGAAGGCGAAGGTCTCGGCCACAGGCAGCGGCTCGGAGATGCCGGTGGACTCGATGAGCAGGTGGTCGAAGCGCTGCTGGCGCGCCAGCTGGCTGACCTGCGCCAGCAGGTCGGCCCGCAGCGTGCAGCAGATGCAGCCGTTGTGCATCTCCACCAGCGCGTCCTGGCCGCGGTGCAACACCACCTCGCGCTGCACGTCTTCGGCGTCGATGTTGACCTCGCTCATGTCGTTGACGATGACCGCCACGCGCAGGCCCTGCCGGTTGCGCAGGATGTGCTGCAGCAACGTGGTCTTGCCGGCGCCGAGGAAGCCGGACAGCACGGTCACCGGCAGGCGCCGGAACCCCGCGCCTGGCGCGACCGCGCTGGCCGCAGCCGCAGCCTCGCTCATGCCGCGACGGGCTGCCGGCTGGGCCGGGCCGGCGCGCCTGCGGCCTGCCCGGCGGGGGCCTTGTCCAGGTAGCTCTCGAACAGATCCACGACCACGAAGCCGTCGTCGGCGGCGTCGCCCCACAGGTCCTTCACCTCGAACTGCACGTGGTACGTGGGCTGGTGGACGGCACTGGTGTCGCCATGGCCGATCGCGTCGGGGAAGGGCCACTTCTCGGTGGTGCGGTGCAGGACGACGCCCTGCCGGCCGCGCACATAGCCCGGCGCGCGAATGTGCCCGGCGACGTGCTCGTCGCGGACCACCACGCGGTCGCCCACCTCGAAAGGCGCGCGGCCGGTGATGGCCGGACGGCCGCCGGAACGGGCCGGGCTGGCCAGCTGGAAGTGCGCACCCAGTGCGGCGTCGAGTTCTTCCTGCGTGATGACGCCGCACTCCACCAGCAGCGTGGCCGAGGCGATGACGTAGCGCTCGTAGTAGCGCGTGCCCGCATGCTGGCGGAACTCGATGCGCTCGACCGCGTGCCGCACCTCGTCGATGCTGAACTTGCCCAGGTGGGCCGCACCCAGGAACATCAGGCCGTAGGCCAGGTGTTCCCAGTCTTCGTGGAAGACGGGCTTGTAGCTGTCGGTGTCGATGGCGTGCGCCACCTTGCCGAAGCCTTGGACACCGCCGAGGTCGTGAAAGCCGTCCATGGCTGGATCTCCGGAAATGGTTGGATGAAAGGAAGGACCGGGGCCGGGCGGCTCAGCCCACGCGCGGCAGGGCCACGCCGATGAGCACGTCCTTGGTGACGAGCGCGCGCAGCTGCTCCTCGTCCATGCCCTCGGTGCCGGCCGGGCGCATCGGCAGCACCAGGTAGCGGGTCTCGGCGCTGGTGTCCCACACCCGCACGGCCACGTCGTCGGGCAACGTGGTGCCCAGTTCGCGCAGCACCGTGCGGCCCTCGCGCACCAGGCGGGCGCGGAACTCGAAGCTCTTGTACCACTCGGGCGGCAGGCCCAGCACCGGCCAGTTGGTGCACGAGCACAGGCTGCACACGATGACGTTCTTGAGGGTGGGCGTGTCCTCCAGCGCGACGATGTACTCGCCCTGCGGGCCGGTGTAGCCGAACTGCGCGCAGGCGGCGGTGCCGTCGCGCAGCAGCAGCGCGCGGTACTCCGGGTCCACCCAGGCCTTGGCCACCACGCGGGCGCCATTGGCCGGGTCGAACTGGTGGGCCATCATGTCGGTTAGGCCCTCCAGGTAGCCGTCGGGAATCAGGTCCTTGTCCTTGAGGACCTGGAACAGCGCCCAGGCTCTCTGGCCCGGCGTGGGGGTGGCCGTTGCGGCGGCGTGCGTGCTCATCGTGTGCTCCTTGTCGCGTGGTGGAAGAAAAACGTGCGGCGTGCCGGGTTCACAGTGCCCTCCAGTCGCCACCGGCCTCGAACGCGGCCGCGGCCTGGTAGACGGTGGCCTCGGCCCAGGGCCGGCCGACCAGCATCAGCCCCACCGGCAGTCCGTCGACCATGCCGCAGGGAATCGACATGGCCGGGTGGCCGGTGATGTTGAACGGCGCGGTGTTGCCCAGCATCTCGAAGGCGCGGGCCACGTACTCGGCCACTGGCGCGTCGGCCGGTGGCAGCGGCGTGGCCGTGATGGGCACCGTGGGCATGGCCAGCAGGTCCCAGCTGCCCAGCGCACGGTCGTAGGCCGAGCTCAGCAGCCGCGTGAGGTTGCGCGCCTTGGCGTAGTAGCGGCCGTGGTAGCGCTCGATGCCGTACTGGCCCACCAGCATGCAGATCTGCAGCGTGGGCGAGAGCCGGTCGGCCTGCTCGCGCCACTGGGCATGGCGGTCGACCAGGCCCACGTCGTACAGACCCTTCCAGTTGAAGCCCATGCCGTTGCCATGCATCATCTGCGCGGTCAGCCCCTCGCAGCCCAGGGGCTGCCACAGCGCGGGGCCGATCGCGTGCTCGGGCACGGAGACGTCGGCAACGGTGGCGCCCAGCCGGCGCAGCCGCTCCAGCGCGGCGCGCACCTTCGCGGCCACGGCCGGGTCGAGGTTGGCCAGCGCGAAGCCTTCGGCCAGCACGCCGATCCGCAGGCCGCCGGCACCTTCCGAGAGCCCCGCCGCGTAGTCGTGCACGCGCACGCCGCCCTGCCGTGGATCCAGCCCGTCGGCACCGGCCAGCACCTGCAGCAGCAGCGCGTTGTCGCGCACGTTGGCGGTGATGGGGCCGACGTGGTCCAGCGTCGACTCGATGGGCATCACGCCCGTGTAAGGCACCAGCCCGTGCGTGGGCTTCATGCCGTAGGTGCCGCAGAAGGCCGAGGGAATGCGGATCGAGCCGCCCTGGTCGCCGCCGATGGCCATGTCGACCGCGCCGGCGGCGACCAGCGCCGCGCTGCCCGAGGACGACCCGCCGGCGCTGTAGCCGTGGCGCCGCGGGTTGTGCACCGGCGCGGGGTCGGAGGTGTGGCTGCCGCCGGACAGGCAGAAGTGCTCGCAGGTGGCCTTGCCCGCGATGGTGGCGCCCTCCTCCAGCATGCGCGTGACGAGGGTGGCGTCGAAGGCGGGCACGAAGCCCTCCAGCGTGGCCGAGCCGTTCATCATCGGCACGCCGGCCAGCGCGATGTTGTCCTTGAGCGCCACCGTGCGGCCCGCGAGCCGCCCCTGTGCCGCGCCCTTCACCTCGGTCCTGACGTACCAGGCGTTGTCGGGGTTCTCCGCCGCCGACGGGCGGCGGCCCGGTCCACGTGGATGGTCGACCGGCGGCACGTGGTCCGGCATGCCGTCGATGAGGTCGTAGGCGTCCAGGCTGGGTTGCATGAGCGCCAGGAAGGTCTCGGCGCGCTCGGGTGTCAGGTGGATGTGCAGCCGCCGGGCGATGTCGGCGAGCTGTTCGGCGTTGGGACGGGCGATGGCCATGCGGGAAGTTCCTTGCACAAGCGGTGGTGGACCGGCGACGCCTGCGGGCCACGGGGGCCGACGCACGGCGTGCAGGGCATGGCGCCATCGTAGGAAGGGCGTGCGGTTCCGACTTGGCTGTGCCCGCCATCTTCTTGGCTGGCATGGACATGCGTTGCCGCAGGCGCGCGGCAGCGCAACGCCGGCCCCGCGGACTCCGGGTGAATCCGGATCGCCTCCCGCAGGTGGCCGCCGCATGCTTGCGGGCGGTGCCGCGCCGCCTCGCTGGTACGTGTCTTGCACGCATGGCGGCCCCCGCAGCCGCCACCATCCAGACCAACCGCGATGACCATCGAATACACCACCACCGAGATCGCACCGGGCCAGCGCTTCGAGTACTGGAAGGAGGTCGTCTGCCGCCACTGCATCGCCGCGCACAGCGACCCGCTGGACACCAGCGACTTCGACGGCAGCCTGTGGGTCCGGCCCCTGGGGGCCATGGACCTGTGCACGGTGCGCGCGCCCGTCCACCACTGGGAGCGCACGTCCGGGCAGGTGCGCGGCGAGCCCGACGACGATCTCTGGCTCGGCTTCATGGACCGCAGTGCCGGCACCCTGGAGCAAGGGGGCCGGCAGGCATCGCTGGGTGCGCGCGACATCGTGCTCTACGACGCCGACCAGCCCTTCCGCTTCGACTTCGGCGGCCAGGCCGCGCACCTGATGCGCATCCCCCGGCGCCTGCTCGCGCAGCGGGTGCGCGGCGTGGAGCGGCTGACCGCCGTGGTGCTGGACGAACGGCGGCCCGGGCTGGTGCCGCTGCGCGAGATGCTGCTGCAGGCTGTCGTGCACCCCAGCGTGCAGGCCGACGCGGCCATGGCCGCGCGGTTTGGCGAGACGCTGCTGGAACTGCTGGTTCTGAGCCTGGAACTGCAGGACGCGCCCGGCCGCGCGGCAGAGCGCGACCTGTACGCAGCCGCCATGCGCCACATCCGCGCGCACCTGGCCGACCCCGACCTGTCGCCGGAGGGCGTGGCGCAGGCCATCCATGTGTCGCCACGCACGCTGGTCCGCGCCTTCGCCCGCCACCAGAAGACGCCGATGGCCACGATCTGGCACGAGCGCCTGCTGTCGAGCCGCCTGGCCATCGAGCAGGGACGCGCGCGCAGTGTCTCGCAGGCCGCACTGGACAGCGGCTTCACCGACTTCTCCCACTTCAGCCATGCCTTTCGCAAGGCCTTCGGTACCGCGCCGAGCGCGCTGCTGCCGCGGCGCTGAGCACGGCAGGCGGGAGGCGGGCGACTGGCACGGTTCCTGCACACCCACACCGGCTCCGCACCAGCGCAGACACTCCACCCACGACAGCCGATGGCCTCCCTCCACGACACCGCCCGCCTCCTGGTGCACGCGCGCGATCCGCACGAGCAGGCCTCCAGCTTCGGCTTGCTGGAGCAGTCCTACGAGCAGCTCTCGCCGGGCCGGTTCTCGGGCAGCCTCTTCGCGTTCAGCGCCAACGACATCACCGTCTTCCAGGAAACGCTGGACCAGAGCGTGTTCCAGACCGGCGTGTCCGACCCGGGCCACTTCACCATCGCCATGGCCTGCGAACTGTCGGAGCGGGCGTACTGGAACGGCCGCCACATCGACCAGGACGCGGTGGTGGCGTTCACGCCCGGGCGTGAGTTCGAACTGCGCACGCCCACGCACGCGGTGTGCGTGGGCATCACGCTGGCGCCCTCCGCCCTGCATTCGCTGGCACCCGAGCGCACGCCCGAGCAATGGCACAAGGTCTTCGCCGACCATGACTGCTGGTCGCGGGCCGGAGGATTGAAGACGGCGCTGCAGCGCCGGATCGCCGAACTCCAGCAGGCCGACGACGACACGGCGGCCGCCGACTGGCCAGCCCGGCTGCTCGGCCTGCGCGAACTGACCATCGACTACCTGGGCAGCGTGATCGAGAGCGGCGGCGCCGCCGCGCACAAGCTGCGCGCCGACAGCTATCCGCGCATCGCCAGGCGCGCCCGCACGGCCATGCTCGAGCGGCTGCACGAGCCGCTGTCGGTCTCCGACCTGTGCCTGCAGCTGGGCTGCTCGCGCCGCTCCCTGCAATACGCCTTCGAGAGCATCTACGGCCAGAACCCGATGGCCTACCTGCGCACGCTGCGGCTGGCGGCTGCGCGCCGGCAGCTGACCAGCGGTGCGCCCGGCGTGCTGGTCCAGGACGTCGCGGCTGCCGTGGGCTTCAGCCATCTGCCGCGCTTCGCCCAGGCCTATGCACAGATGTACGGCGAGCGGCCGTCGGAGTCGCTGGCCGCCAGCGCGCCTAGAACAGGTAGAAGGCCCGCAGGTTGAGGCGCGCCTGCTCGCGCAGGCCGTTGCGCACGTGCACGTCGCGTGCAACGGTGGCCATCAGCTGCAGGTTCGGGGCCACGAAGGTGCTGGCCATGAGCTTGACGGCAGTGGTGCCCACGGTGTCGTTCAGCGAGACACCGTCGACGCGGCTTTCGCCGCCCAGGGTGTGCGTGATCCCCAGCGCCGTGGAGACGCCTGCGGCAGGGTCGTAACGCAGGTACAGCTGGCCGGCGTACAAGGGCTTTTGCCGCAGGGTCGCATCGGCCGCCGCACCGCAGGCGGCACGGCAGGCGTCGTTCTTGCCGAAGAAGGTGACGTCGCCCACCGCATCGACGCGCCAACGCGGCGCGATGGCGCGGGTATAGGCCGTCTGCAGCGCCAACTTCCAGCGGTTCTCGCCGAGGTTCAGGGGCTGGTCCGCGTCGTAGCTGCCGGTGGGCACGTACAGGTAGGGCGTGAAGCCGAAGACCTCGCCGGATGCCGCGTCGATCTTGTACTTGAAGGCCGTGGCCAGGATGAGGTCGCCCACGCCCGAGCGGCTGCCCAGCGGCGCCAGGTCGCCGGAGGCGCGCAGGTGACCGAACGGCAGCAGCAGCTGCGGGTCGACCGTCCAGCGGTCGTCGATGCGCAGCACCTGCAGGTAGCGCGCGATGCCCACCGTGCTGGCCAGCCGCGGCGTGCCCGGCTGGCGGTCACCGGCGGCATAGGCCGCGTCGCGCCGGGCGTACTGGCCATAGACGATGAAGGCACGGGTGCCATCGGGCAAGGCGGTGTAGTCGCCGGCTTCGACGTCGATGGCGAGGGCCGTGCAGGGGCCGAGCAGGATGCCCGCGGCGAGCGCGCAGGCACCGAGGCGGGACAGGGGCACGGGGCGGCTTGGTTGGCTGGTCAATTGGTTTCTCCCACGCCCGACAGCAGGCGCGGAGGAAATTCTGTTGGGCGTGGACGGGCCCGCGTTATCCAGATTCAGCAAGTTCATGGCCGGCTGCCGAGATACACGAAACACGCCAGCACCTCGCCTGCGCCGCAGGCCACCGCGCGCACCGCCGGATGCGCCACGCGCGGGCCGCTGAGGGCCTTGCCGGCATAGCCCAGGGCCGTCGCGGCGCCCAGCACCGCGCCCAGCGAGGCCCCCACGCTCATCCATTGCTCGTGCGGTGGCACCTGCGGCACGTCGGTGGCGATGCGCGCCACCACGCTGAGCAGGCACGGCGCGCCGAAGGCCTTGGCGCACTCCTCGTCGCGCACCTGCGCATCGAGCAGCGCCGCACACGCCAGGCCGCGCGCCGCCGCGGCGTAGGCCAGGAAGGCCTGGGCATAGCGCTCACGCTGGTCGGTGTCGGCCGGCACGATGCGGCAGGGGCGCAGCCGGCCATGGTCGGAGACATTCGCCGCGACCTGCAGCAGCAGCGCACATTCGCCCGGCCCCGGGCCCGGCGCCACCAGCTTGCGCGGGCCGGTGGAGCGGCGCGTGAGCCAGGGGGCCAGCAGGGCGCTGGTGTCGTCGCACCCGGGTGCGGCCACGCAGGCGGTCCGGTGCGCCGGTGCGCCCTCGCCCGGCCCGGCGATGCTCATGCAGGGGCCAGGGTGGCCAGCGTGCGCAGCGCGTCGTCCAGCGACAGCAGCTTCTCGCGCGGCTTGCCCAGCGCAGCGCCCTGCGCGCGCTCGTGCGCATCGAGCAGGCACCAGCTGGCATGGCCGAACGTGGCGATGCCGCGCGACTGCAGCAGGGCGCCGAAGTCGGTGGCCTGCGGCGGCGGGCCCTGCAGCAGCGCGGGCAGGGTCGCGAGCAGCGTCGCGGCGGTCTCGTCGCCGCAGGCCCGGTTCGTACCGATGATGCCGGACGGCCCACGCTTGGCCCAGCCCGCCACGAACAGGCCGGGCACCGCATGCCCCGCCTCGTCCAGCACCTGGCCCGCGCGGTGGTGCAGGTGGCCTGCCGCGTTGCAGCCGGGTGCGCCCGGGATCGCACGGCTGGCGAAGCCGACGCAGGTGACGGCGATTCCGCAGGCGATCTCGACGTCCTGACCAGCGCCCAGGCCCGAACGCAGCCGCACGCCACGCAGCGTGCCGGCACCGACGAAGGCCGTCGGTGTGGCGTGGAACCACAGGTTCACCGTCAGCCTGCCGTCCGTCGCGTCCACCGGCACGTCGCGCTGGGCGCGCAGCCACTGCAGCACGCGCCGGGCGTCCGGGCTATCGGCCTGCTCCCACATGGCCTCGGTGAAGCTGTCGGCCTGCGGCAGCCGGATGCGCACATTGGGCAGGTCGGCCAGCTGGCGGAACTCCTTGAAGGTGAACTTCATGCTGCCCGGGCCGCCGCGGCCCAGCAGGTGCACCTCGCGGATGCCGCGCTGGCGAAACGCCTGCAGCATCGGCTGGGGGATGTCGGAGACGGCCAGGTCGTCGAAGCTGCGGACCAGCAGCCGGCACACGTCCAGCGCCACGTTGCCGTGGCCGACGATGGCCGCGCTGTCCACGGCGAGGTCCGGCGCCAGGCCGGCATGCTCGGCGTGGCCGTTGTACCAGCCCACGAAGGCAGCCGCGCTGAACACCTGCGGCAGCGACTCGCCTGCGATGCCCAGGCGGCGGCCCAGGGCGGCGCCATGCGTCAGCACGACGGCGTGGCTGCCGGCGCGCAGCGCGTCCAGTGCGAGGTCGCGGCCGATCTCGACGCCGGCATGCAGCTGCAGCCGCGCGTGGCCGGCGATGCCATCGAACACGGCGGCGACCTGCTTGAGCTTCTGGTGGTCCGGCGCCACGCCGTAGCGCACCAGCCCGTGCGGCGCGGCGGCACGCTCGAACAGGTGCAGCCGGCCACCGGGCAGTGCCTGCAGCAAGGCCTCGGCGACGTAGAAGCCGGCCGGGCCGGCGCCGACGATGGAGATGACCGGGGCGGGCGTCATGCTGCGGCCTGCGCGGTCAGTGGCCGAGCGCGGCGCGCCGCTCGGCCGCGGTCGGCAGCGGCACGGCGCGCTCGCGCACCGTGGGCAAGGCCTTGGCGCGCTCGGCGTTCACGCCGATCCAGATCTGCTGGTCGTCCTCCAGGTCGAAGCTGTCGACGATGGCGTGCACCGGGCATTGGGGCACGCAGGCGCCGCAGTCCACGCACAGGTCGGGGTCGATGTACAGCCGCGTGCCGTCGCCGCGGAAGCAGGCGACGGGACAGACGGTCACGCATTCGGTGTAGCGGCACTGCGTGCAGTTGTCGGTGACGACGTGGGTCATGGTGGGTGGTGTGTTGCTCTGGAAAGGTCAGCCCGGCACGACCTCGACCAGGTTGTCGGAGAAGGTCGGCGCGCGGCCCAGGTCGGCGAACGCCGTGGGATTGAGCGCCGCCGGGGTGGCGCCGGCGATGCTGCCCGCGACCCAGAAACCCAGCGGCGCGACGACCACGCCCGCCATCGCATCCTCGGTGACGCGCGCCTGCGCCTTGAAGCTGCCGCGCCCGTTGCGCACCGTGACGACATCCTCGTGCCCGATGCCGCGCGCCGCGGCGTCGGCGGGGTGGATCATCACGTACTGCGGGCCCTGGTGGGCCAGCTGGCGGCGCATGTTGCCGTAGTTGGAATTGAGGAAGGCGTGGCCCTTGGGCGACATCATCGAGAGCGGGTAGGAGGCGGTCAATGCCGCGTCCGTCGCCCCGGTCTCGTGGCGTGGCCGGAATGTGGGCAGCGCATCGACCGGCCCACCGTCCTGCAGGCCGGCGTAGCCCTGGCGGAACACCGGCAGCACGAAGTTGCCGCCCGCCGCCATCGAGGCCTTCAGCTCGACCTTGCCCGAGGGCGTGGGAAAGCCGCCTTCGGCATGCGGTGCATAGCTCTCGGCCGCGGGCAGGTTCAGCCGCGCATAACCGGTGGCGCGCAGGCCCTCCATGCTGATGCCCTGCAGGGCGGGGTGGTCCCACACCATGGACTCGCGCATGATCTGTTCGTCGTCGCGGTAGAAGAACGGGTCGTCGAACCCCATGGCGCGCGCCAGCCGCCGGAACAGCTCGGCATTGCTCACGGCCTCGCCGATGGGCGCGACGGACGGCTGGTTCAGCGTCAGGTAGAAGTGCCCCCAGGAGAACATCAGGTCGGCCTGCTCGACCTGCGTGGTGGCGGGCAGCAGGATGTCGGCGTAGCGCGCGGTGTCGGTCACGAAATGCTCGCTCACCACCGTGAACAGGTCCTCGCGCGACAGCCCCTCGACCAGCCGCGCCTGGTCGGGCGCCACCACCAGCGGGTTGCTGTTGTAGACGAACAGCGTCTCGATCGGCGTCTGCAGCCCCAGATCGTGCGTGAGCGCGCGGCCCAGTTGCCACTGGTTGACGACCGGCGTGCCCTCGGGGATGAAGTCCGCGCGGTGCAGGCCGTCCCAGTTGATCGGGAATGCCCACAGCGGCAGCTGCAGGATGCCGCCGCCCGGCTTGCGCCAGGCGCCGACCAGGGCCGGCAGGCTCGTGACGGCGCGCACCAGCTGCCCACCGCCGGCCGAGCGCTCGATGCCCACGCCGATGCGGATCGCGGACGGCTGCACCGTGGCGTACTCGCGCGCCAGCACCCGGATGACCTCGGCGTCCACGCCCGTCACTTCGGCGGCGAACTCCGGGGTGTACTGCTGGACGTGCGCCTTCAGTTCGTCGAAGCCGGTGGTGTACTTCTCCACGTAGTCGGCATCGGTGAGGCCCTCGTTGACGATGACGTGCATCATCGCCAGGGCCAGCGCGGCGTCGGTGCCCGGGCGGATGCGGATGTGCTGGTCGGCCTGCTGCGCGCCACGGGTGCGCACCGGGTCGATGACGATCAGCTTGGCGCCGCTGCGCTGCGCCTTCTCCACGAACGGCCACATGTGGGCGTTGGTGCTCAGCATGTTGCAGGCCCACAGGATGATCAGCCTGGAGTGCTGGAAGCTCTCCGGGTCCATGCCGGGCGTGGGCCCCACGGTCATGATGTAGCCGGTGCAGGCGCCCGAATCGCAGAACGTGCGCTCGGACACCGTGGCGCCCAGCTTGTTGAAGAACGGGTCGCCGACGGTCAGGCCATTCACCAGGCCCTGGGTGCCCAGGTAGCTGTACGGCAGGATCGCGTGCGGGCCCGAGCGGGCGATGGTGGCGCGCAGGCGCGCGCTGACCGCCTCCAAGGCCTCGTCCCAGCCGATGCGTTCGAACTGGCCCGCGCCCTTGGGGCCCGTGCGGCGCATCGGGTAGAGCACGCGCTCGGGATGGTAGACGCGCTCCTGGTAGTGGTTGGTCTTGGCGCACAGGCGCCCCTGGGTGAACGGATGGTCGGGATTGCCCTGCACGCCCGTGACCTTGCCGTCCTTGACCTTGACCAGCATGGAGCAGGTGTCGGGGCAATCGTGGGGACAGGCGCCGAGGACGGTGGTCTCACCGCCGGCCGATGGTTGAGTGCTCACGTGGTGTTCCGGTCGTCATCGTTGGGAAGTCCATTGAAGCACCAGGGCGCTGGCCGCGGTTATCCAGTTTCGGCAAGTTTTCTGGCCCTCCCCGGCCCGGCGAGGGTATGTTTATTGCATGGGCCAGGGGTTCCATGGACGACACCTCCGCCGCCGCAGCCCCCGCCCAGAAGATCTTCCGCATCCGCCGGGAGTACAACACCTGGGTCGCCAACGAGACCATGGAGGATTTCTCGCTGCGCTTCACGCCGCGGGCGCGCCGCCACTGGTCGGAATTCCGCGTGGCCAACACCGCGCTGGGCGCGGTCTCCTTCCTGGCGCTGGAGGCCATCGGCGCGGCCATGGCGCTGAACTACGGCTTTGCCAACGCGCTGTGGGCGATCCTGCTGGTCGGCGCCATCACCTTCCTCACCGCGCTGCCGATCAGCTACTACGCGGCGCGCTACGCGGTCGACATGGACCTGCTCACGCGCGGCGCGGGCTTCGGCTACCTGGGCTCGACCATCACCTCGCTGATCTACGCCAGCTTCACCTTCATCTTCTTCGCGCTGGAGGCGGCCATCATGGCCTCGGCGCTGCAGCTGTACTTCACCGGCTGGTCGATCACGGCCTGCTACCTGCTGTCTTCGCTGGTGGTGATTCCGCTGGTGACCTACGGCATCACCTTCATCAGCCGGCTGCAGTCGTGGACGCAGCCGCTGTGGCTGGCGCTGCTGGTGCTGCCCTTCATCGCCATCGCGGTCAAGAACCCCGGCGTGTTCGCACAGCTGCCCGGCCTGGCGGGCTTCACCTCGGGCGAGAGCGACTTCTCCTGGCTGATGTTCGGCGCGGCCGCCACCATGGCCTTCGCGCTCGTGGTGCAGGTCGGCGAGCAGGTGGACTTCCTGCGCTTCCTGCCCGAGAAGACCGCGGCCAACCGGCGGCGCTGGTGGGCTGCCGTACTGGCCGCCGGGCCAGGCTGGATCGTGCCGGGCATGCTCAAGATGCTGGGCGGCATGTTGCTGGCCTACCTGGTGCTGCAGATCCAGCTGCCGCTGGACAAGGCGCTGGACCCGACGCAGATGTACCTCGCGGCCTTCGGCCTGCTGTTCGCCGACCCGGCCTGGGCGGTGGCCATCACGGTGGTGTTCGTGGTCGTCTCGCAGATCAAGATCAACGTGACCAATGCCTACGCGGGCTCGCTGGCCTGGTCGAACTTCTTCGCGCGGCTCACGCACAGCCACCCGGGCCGCGTGGTGTGGCTGGTGTTCAACGTGCTGATCGCGATCCTGCTGCTCACGCTCGGGGTGTTCCGCGCGCTGGAGGAGGTGCTGGGCCTGTACGCCAACATCGCCATCGCCTGGGTCGGCGCGCTGGTGGCCGACCTGGTCATCAACAAACCGCTGGGCCTGTCGCCCCGGGGCATCGAGTTCCAGCGCGGGCACCTGTACGACATCAACCCGGTGGGCGTGGGCGCCATGCTGCTGGCCGGAGCCGTGGGGGTGGCCAGCTACGCCGGTGCGCTGGGGCCGGGGGCGCGCGCGTTCTCGCCCTTGCTGGCGCTGGGCACGGCCCTGTTGGCCGCACCGCTGATCGCCTGGGGCACGCGCGGGCGCTGGTACATCGCGCGCCCGCGCACGCCGCTGTGGCAGCCCGGCGAAAGCGTGGCCTGCTCGGTCTGCGAGAACCGCTTCGAGTCCGAAGACATGTCCTTCTGCCCGGCCTACGGCGCGGCCATCTGCTCGCTGTGCTGCACGCTGGAATCGCGCTGCCACGACCGCTGCAAGAGCCGCTCCAGCGCGTCCGAGCAGACCCACGACCTGCTGCGCAAGCTGCTGCCCGGCGCGGTGGCGCAGCGCGTGAACTTCCGGCTCACGCACTACCTGGTGGTGCTGGTGTCGCTGGTGCTGCTGCTGTCCACCGTGATGGGGCTGGTGTACTACCAGGACGTGGTGGCCGCCGGCCTGGACGCCCATGCGCGCGCCAGCATGCGCGCGGGCTTCCAGAAGGTCTACACGCTGGCGCTGCTGCTGCTGGCCGTGGGCGCTTGGTGGATCGTGCTGGGCGTGGAAAGCCGCGAGGTGGCACAGGACGAATCCAACCACCAGAACCAGTTGCTGCTGCGCGAGATCGACGCCCACAAGCGCACCGACGCCGCCTTGCAGAAGGCCAAGGAGGTGGCCGAGGCCGCCAACCTGGCCAAGACCCGCTTCGTGACCGGCATGAGCCACGAGTTCCGCACGCCGCTCAACAGCATCCTGGGCTATTCGCAGGTGCTGCTGCGCAGCGCCGACAACGAGGCCGTGCGCGGGCCGGTGGCCACCATCCAGCGCAGCGGCCAGCACCTGTCCAGCCTGATCGACGGCATGCTGGACCTGGCCCGCATCGAGGCCGGCCGCATGCGCATCGAGCCGGCCGCGGTCTCGCTGCGCGACTTCCTGGACGACCTGGTGCGCATGGTGGAGCCGCAGGCGCATGCCAAGGGCCTGGCGTTCCGGCTCGAACTGTCGGCGCGGGCCTTGCCGGCCTACGTGCAGGCCGATGCCAGGCGGCTGCGCCAGATCCTGCTGAACCTGCTCAGCAACGCGATCAAGTTCACGGCCACGGGCCAGGTGGTGCTGCGCGTGTCGCACCGCATGGAGGTGGCGCGCTTCGAGGTCGAGGACAGCGGCGTGGGCATTGCCGCGCACGACCTGGAGCGCATCTTCCTGCCGTTCGAGCGCAGCGGCTCGGGCCGCGTCGCGCACGAGCCCGGCACGGGCCTGGGCCTGGCGATCACGCGGCTGCTGACCGACCTCATGGGCGGCGAACTGTCGGTCACCAGCAGCATCGGCCAGGGCAGCTGCTTCAGGCTCAGGCTGTACATGCGCGAACTGACGGCCATCGACCAGCACCAGGTGGAGAACCACCGCCAGGTGATCGGCTACCGCGGCGAGCGGCGCCGGCTGCTGCTGGTGGACGACCAGCCAGAGCAGCGCCAGCTGCTGGCCGCGATCCTGATCCCGCTGGGCTTCGTCACGCAGGAGGCGGCCAGCGGCCCCGAATGCCTGCAGGCCGTGGCCGCGCATGCACCCGACATGGTGCTGCTGGACGTGAACATGGGCGAGATGGACGGCTGGGCCACTTGCCGCGCCCTGCGCCAGGCCGGCCACGCGGCGCTGCCGGTGGTGATGGTGTCGGCCAACGTGTTCCACGCGCCGGGGCAGCTGGACGGCAGCGGTTGCAACGGCTTCGTCACCAAGCCGGTGGCCGAGTCCGAACTGATGGGCCAGCTGGAGCGGCACCTGCAGCTCGAGTGGGTCCACGAGGAGCCACCCGAGCGGCTGGTGCCCGAGCCCGCGCAGGCGCTGGCGCACACCCTGTCCAACGAGGCCACGGCCGAGCTGATCTGGCTCGCGCGCATCGGCGATCTGGGCTCGTTGAAACGCGGCATCGCCCGCATGGCCGATCCCGCCACGCAGCGCGAGTGCGACTACCTGCGCCAGCTGGTCGAGCGGGTCGATCTGGAGAGTCTTCTGAGATGGTTGCAACGGGAATGACGGCCGCACCGCAAAAACTGGTCGTGCAGGTCGTGGACGACGCGCCGGACACGCTGGGCTTCCTCGTGGACGCCCTGGAGGCAGCCGGCTACGGCGTGCTGGTGGCGCGCAGCGGCGAGGCCGCGCTGCAGGGACTGGAGTGGGTGATCCCGGACGCCATCCTGCTCGATGCGCTGATGCCGGGCCTGGACGGCTTCGAGACCTGCCGGCGCATCAAGGCCCTGCCCGAGCGCGCCCACGTGCCCGTGATCTTCATGACCGCGTTGTCGGAAACGGCGCACATCGTCGCGGGCTTCGAGGCCGGTGGCGTGGACTACGTGGTCAAGCCCGTCAAGATCGACGAGGTGCTGGCGCGCCTGGGCACCCATGTGCGCAACGCACGGGTCTCGCGGCTGGCGCGCGAGGCGGTCGACCTGGGCGGCCTGGGCGTGCTGCTGCTGGACCACCAGGACCGGCTGGCCTGGCGCTCGCCACGTGTGGCCGAATGGCTGCAGCGCTTCTCGGCCCGGCCGGCCGAGCAATGGCCGGCCTGGCTGGCGCCGCAGCTCGCGCCGCTGCGCGCGGCCGGCGGCGGCTCGGCCCTGCTGGCCACCACGGGCGGCGAGGAGCTGCGGCTGCAATGGATCGGCGCCAGCGGCATGGCCGAGGCCATGGCGCTCCTGCAGGTGCGGCCGCAGGCGGCATCGCGGCTGCGCGAGGCCGAACTCACGCCGCGCGAGGTCGAGGTGCTGTCCTGGCTGGCCAAGGGCAAGACCAACCGGGACATCGGCGACATCCTGGGCCTGTCGCCACGCACCGTGAACAAGCACCTCGAACATGCCTACGCCAAGCTGGGAGTGGAGACACGCGCCTCGGCCGCCGCGCTCATGACGCGCGAAGGCGCTCTGCCTGACAACTGACGCGGGCATTCGCGCCGCGTCGCGCACCGGTGCGAAGATGGCCGCATGGACGCCTTCGCCGCCCTGCAGTCCCACCCCTGGGCCTACCCAGCCCTCGAAGTGGTGCACATCGTCGGCATCGCACTGCTGCTGGGCAACCTCGTGGCGCTCGAGGTGCGCGTGTTCGGCGGTGCCGCCGCGCTGCCGGTGCCGGCGCTGGCGCGGTTGTCGCTCACGCTGGCGCTGGCCGGCTTCGCGCTGGCCGCCGGCAGCGGCCTGCTGATGTTCGCCAGCCACCCCGGCGAACTGCTGGCCAACCGAAGCTTCCTGCTCAAGATGGGGCTGCTGGCGCTGGCCGGCTGCAACGCAGCCTGGTTCCACGGCCGCGGCGCGCTGGCGCGGCTCGACCGGCTTGCCCGGCTGCAGATGCTGGCATCCACCCTGCTGTGGCTGGCTGCCATTGCCTGCGGCCGCTGGATCGCCTACGAATGAACCACCACCAAGGAGCGATGCCATGACCCTGCACCTCACGCGCCGCCGGCTGCTCGCGCTGGCCAGCCTGGCCACCCCGCTGGCGCTGCAGCGCGCCCACGCCCACCACGGCTGGAGCAGCTTCGACCAGGACCGGCCGATCTACCTGGAGGGCCAGGTCGTCGAGAGCCGCTGGCGCAACCCGCACGCCGAACTCGTGGTCGAGACGCCGGCCGCACTGGCCCTGCCGGCCGATCTGAAGCAGCGCACTCTGCCCTCCCAGAGCGCCGGCATCGACGGTGCCGCCTTGCTGGCCAACACCGTACTGCCCACGCGCAAGGACCGGCGCTGGGAGCTGGAACTGGCACCGCTCACGCGCATGCGCGCCTGGCAGGCCGCGGAAATCCGCACGGGCGACCGCGTCGCAGCCGTGGGCTTCACGTTCAAGGGCGAGCAGGGCGATGCCGTCATGCGGGTGGAGTACCTGTTCGTGGGCGACAAGACCTACGGGCTGCGCTCCAGCCCCGCATGAACAGGACAGCATTCAATGTGAATACAAAACTGTTGCTTGACAACAATCCATACAATCATGGCCGTTTTACAGCACCGACACAGCCACCATGTCCGCCCCGCTCCCCCGCTCCGTCGACCCGACCGGTCGCGGGAGCGTGCGGCCCCGGCGGCGCAACCTCGCCGCCGCGGCAGCTGCGCGCGCCACCTGGTGGTTTGCCGGTGCCGCCGTCACGCTGTTGCTCGCCTGGTGGCAGCCGGCAGGCCTGCAGCATCTGGATCTGCTGGCCTACCACCTGCTGCAGCCCGACGCCGCAGCGCCTGCTGCAGTGCTCCCCCTTCCTCCCGTGGCCGTCGACCAAGTGCCGACGCCACTGGCCGCGCTGTTCACGCTGCTTCTGGTGAGCGCGGTGGCGCTGCGGCCACGCAAGGCACCGGCACGCCTGCTGCTGGCCCTGGCACTGCTGTGCCTGCCGCTGGCCGCCAGCTCGGCCTTGCTGACCCAGCAGCGCTGGCTGCCCCCGGCCTTGCCGGTGGCCGGCCTGGCGGTGGCGTTGGGCTTCCGTGAGGCAGCGCGGGCACGCGCGGAGCAGCGCCAGCAGCAGCGCACGCGCGCCCAGGCCCAGGCCGCACTGCGCGCCATCGACGATGCAGTGCTCACCGTCGACGGCGCCGACCACACCGTGCGCTTCGCCAATCCCAGCGCGGTGCTGCAGGCCGCGCCGAGGGTGCTGGACGGGCGCCCGCTGGCCATCGCCTATCCATTGGAGGCGCACAGCCACGAGGCGCTGCATGCTGCCATCACGGCCTGTGTGGCCCAGGGTGTCAGCGTGCGTGTGCGCGAATTGCTGCGCCTGCGCTCGGCCGAGGGCCTGCGCAGCCTGCGCGCGACAGCCAGTCCGCTGCGCGCCACGGACGAGGTGATCGACGGCGCCGTGCTGGTGTTCACCGACATGACCGGAGCACTGGAAGCCGCCCGCGAGCGCGAGCATGCCGCGACCCACGACGCCCTGACCGGCCTGCCCAACCGCGTTCTGCTGCAGGAGCAGTTGCAGCTGACGCTCTCGCGCGTCAAGCGCCAGCACAGCGTGGCGGCCATCCTGTTCGTCGACCTGGACCGCTTCAAGCACATCAACGACACGCTGGGCCACCGCACCGGCGATGCCATGCTGCGCGTGCTGGCCCAGCGGCTGCAGGCCCTGTGCCGCAACACCGACACGGTGGCGCGCTGGGGCGGCGACGAGTTCGTGCTGATCCTCGAAGACGTGGGCGGGCCGGAGGGCGCCGCGCTGGGCGCCACAAAGATCGTCGACGCGCTGTCGCGCGACGTGGCGCTGGGCCCGGAGTTCAGCCACCGCCTGCTGCCCAGTTCGGCCAGCGTGGGCGTGGTGCTGGTGCCGCGCGATGGCACGCAGATCGAGGACCTGCTGTCCAAGGCCGACATGGCCATGTACCGCGCCAAGGGCCAACCCAAGGCCAGCTTCCACATCTGGGCCGCCGACATCAACGCCCGCATGCACGACCGCCTGGCGCGCGAGGTCGACCTGCGCCAGGCCCTGCTGCACGAGCGCCTGCAACTGCACTACCAGCCGCAGTTCGCCTTCGATGGCGGCCGCATGATCGGCATGGAAGCCCTGATGCGCTGGCATCCCGCGCCCGGGCAGTCCGTGCCGCCGTCCGAGTTCATCCAGCTGGCCGAGGAATCCGGCCTGATCGTCGACATGGGCGCCTGGGCCGTGCGCCAGGTCGCCCGGCAGCTGGCCAGCTGGCAGGCCGCCGGGCTGCGGCCGGTGCCCGTGGCCGTCAACGTGTCGGCGCGCCAGTGGACCAACGGCGAGATCGTGCAGGTCGTGCGGCTGGCGCTGCGCGAGGCCGCGATCCCGCCGGCGCTGCTGCGGCTGGAGATCACGGAAACCGTCGCCATGGGCGAAGGCGACCAGATCATCGCGCTGCTGCACGACATCCACGCGCTGGGCATCCGGCTTTCGCTGGACGACTTCGGCACCGGCTATTCGTCGATGGCCTACCTCAAGCGCTTCCCGCTGGACGAACTCAAGATCGACCGCAGCTTCGTCACGGCGCTGCCGCAGGACCAGCAGGATGCCGCCATCGTGCACGCCACGGTGGCACTGGCGCGCGGCCTGGGCCTGCGCGTGCTGGCCGAGGGCGTGGAAACGCAGGCCCAGGCCGAATTCCTGGCGGCCTGCGGCTGCGACGGCGCGCAGGGCTACCTCTACAGCCCGCCCGAACCGGCCGAAGCGGCGGCGCTGCGCCTGCAGAACTGAGCAAAACTGCGGCGTCCGCGCCACAACGGCGCGGGAAAACAGCGTGCATGTGGAAAGCTTGCATGCCTGCATCCGCTCCTTTGGCGAACATACGCACCGCACGATTTCGTCAGTTTTTGCAACAAGTTCAGATGCAGCCGCCACCCACATTCGATTGGTCCCGCTGGTTCCTGCTGGAGCCGGTGCCACCGGCGCAGCAGATCGCGGGCGGCTACAACCCCTGGCTGGTGGCGCTGTCGGTGCTGGTCGCGGTCGCCGCCTCGTGGGCCGCGATGCAGCTGGCCGCTGGCGCCCGCCGCACCACGCGGCCGGCAGCGCGCTGGTCTGCTTTGGGTGCCGGCTCCCTGGCGCTGGGCGCCGGCGTCTGGGCCATGCACTTCATCGGCATGCTGGCTTTCCAGTTGTGCACGAACGTCGACTACAGCCCGGGCATCACGCTGCTGTCCATGCTGCCCAGCCTCGCGGCCGCCGTCGCCGCCTTGCACCTGCTCGCGCGCCCGCGCGTGAGCGCCGGCCAACTGCTGCTGGGCGGCCTGCTGGTGGGGGCCGGCATCGGCACCATGCACTATGGCGGCATGCTGGCCATGCGCATGGACGCTCGGCTGGCGTTCGATCCGCTCGGCTTTGCCGCCTCCATCGCGCTGGCGGTGGTGCTGGCCGTGCTCGCGCTGTGGATCCGCTTCGGCCTGGCGCACCGCCTGCACCTGGGCGGCCAGGCGCTGAACCTGCTGGCTGGCGTGGTCATGGGCCTGGCCATTGCCGGCATGCACTACCTGGGCATGGCCGCCGCGCGCTTCATCGGGGAGACCGATCCGGCCTTCGACCCCACCCAGGACACCCAGGCCGTGCTGGCGCTGGGCATCGCCTTCGTGGCCGTGACCATTGGCGCGCTGGCCGTCACCGTGCAGGCACTGCTGCGCTCGCAACACCTCAACCAGCGCCTGCGCGACAGCGACGGCCGGCTGCGCGCGGTACTGGACGCGGCGGTGGACGGGATCGTCTCGACCGACCGCGAGGGCCGCATCCTGTCCTTCAACGCATCCGCCGAACGCATCTTTGGCTGGCCCGCGCAGGAGATCGTGGGCCGCAACATCGCCCTGCTGATGAACAACATGCCGGCCGATCCGCGCTCGGCCGCCCATGCCGCGCAGCTGCAGGACCGTTTCGGCCCGCTGCTGGGCGCCAGCCGCGAAGTCGTCGGCCGGCACCGCGACGGCCATCCGGTCGCGCTGCGGCTGGCGATCAGCCGTACCGAAGACACGGGCGAGCCCATGTACCTGGGCATCGTGACCGACATCTCCGAGCGCAAGGCCATCGAGGGCACGCTGCGCAACCGCGAAGCCCAGTACCGCACGCTGATCGCCAACATGCCCGGCGTGGCCTTCCGCAGCGAGGCCAGGCTGCACGCGCAGATGCTGTTCGTCTCCAAGCGCATCGAGACGCTGACCGGCTGGCGCGCCGATGAGTTCACCGGCAAGCTGCGCAGCCTGGAAGCCTTGATCCCGCCGGCCGACCGGCAGGCACGCAGCACCGCCATCGCCCAGGCGCTGGAGCAGGACCAGCCCTATGCAGTGGAATACCGCATCCGCCGCGCCGACGGGGCCGAGCGCTGGGTTTCCGAATCGGCCGGCGGCGTGCGCGATGCCGACGGCGTGCTGCAGTGGATCGACGGCGTGATGCTGGATGTGACCGACGAGCGCGCCCGCGCCAAGGCACTGGAGACCACCGGCTCGGTGCTGAACCGCGCCATGGCCGTGCTGGAGATCGATCCCGACGGCCGCATCCTGGCCTGCAATGACAACTACGTGGCCATGGTGGGCTACGACCGAGCCGCTGAACTGATCGGCCGGCCTTACCAGGACATGTTGCCGCAGCACCAGCGCGCCTCGCCGGAACAGCTGCGCATGATGGAGGCGCTCAAGCGCGGCGAAGTGCTGGCCGGCGAGTTCGAGCGCGTGGGCAAGAACGGCCGCGAACTGTGGGTGCAGGCCACCTACAACCCGGTGTTCGACGGCGCCGGCCGTGTCGTCAAGACGATGGCGTTCAAGACCGACATCACGCTGCGCAAGACCATGGAGCGCGAACTGCGCCGGGCCAAGGCCGCCGCCGAGCAGGCGGCCCAGGCGCGCAGCAGCTTCCTGGCCAACATGAGCCACGAGATCCGCACGCCCATGAATGCCATCCTGGGTTTCACCGACGTGCTGCTCAACACCGCGCTGGCGCCCACGCAGCGCCGCCACCTGGAGACCGTGCGCCAGGCTGGCCAGTCGCTGCTGGGCCTGCTCAACGACATCCTGGACACGGCCAAGCTCGAGAAGGGCGCGGTCGAACTGGAGATCGCCGACTTCTCGCTGCGCCAGCTCTGCGAGCAGGTGGTGAACTCCATGCGCCTGTCCGCCGAAAAGAAGGGCCTGGCGCTGACGCTGGACTACCCGGCCCTGCTCTCCGACTACCGCCAGGGCGACGCGCTGCGCATCCAGCAGGTGCTGGTCAACCTGGTCGGCAACGCGATCAAGTTCACCCACAGAGGCCATGTCGGCATCCACATCGAGCAGCGTGACCAGATGACCGTGATCGCCATCGTCGACACCGGCATCGGCATCGCGCCGGACCGCGTGGAGCGCATCTTCGACGCGTTCGCGCAAGCCGATGCCACCATCACGCGCCAGTTCGGTGGCACCGGCCTGGGCACCACCATCGCACGCCAGCTGACCGAGCGCATGGGTGGGCGCATCGTGGTCAGCAGCCAGCTTGGCGCGGGCAGCCGCTTCGAGGTGCAGCTGCCGCTACCGGGCGGCCAGGAGCCGGTGGCGAACGCTGCCGCCAGCACCAGCCAGCTGCCGCCGCTGTCGGTGCTGGTGGCCGACGACGTGCCGCAGAACGTGGAACTGCTGGACCTGCTGCTGCAGGCCGATGGCCACCGCGTGCGCAGCGCACGCAACGGGCGCGAGGCACTGGCGCTGCTGGCCGAGCACAGGTTCGACCTGGTGCTGATGGACATGCACATGCCCGAGCTCGACGGCCTCAGCGCCACGCGCACATGGCGCACGCGCGAGCGCGACCAGGGCCTGGTGCCCACGCCCGTCATCGCGCTGACAGCCAGCGTGCAGGCGGCCGACCGGCTTGCCGCACAGCAGGCCGGCATGGACGGCTTCGCCACCAAGCCGGTGGTGACCGGCCAGCTGTTCGGCGAGATGGCGCGCGTGCTGGGTCTGCAAACGCAGATGCCGGCCACGCGGCCACTGGAGCTGCGCGAGAGCGCCTCCGATGTGGTCGACTGGAACCAGGGCCTGGCCTTGTGGAAAACCCGCGAGCGGCTGCAGAACGCGATCGCCAACTTCGTGCGATCGTGTGCCACCACCCCGCTGGACCTGGCCGACGCACTGGACCGCCAGGACGCTGCCGCGCTGGCCGCGCTGGCCCACCGCGTCGGCGGCGCCGCCGGCAACCTGGCGCTGCCGGCCCTGCGCCTGGCCGCGCAGGCGCTGGAGCGCGCGGCACGTGCCGGGCAGCTGGCCGCCATGCAGGCCGGCGTGCCGGCCCTGCTGGCCCAATTGCAGGCCGTGGTGGCAACCCTGCCGGCTGCGGCGCCCGAGCCAGCGCCCGCGCAGCGCCCGCCCACCATGCTGGCCCCGTTGGAACAGCGCAGCGTGCTGTCGGACCTGGAGGACCTGCGGCGGGCCTTGAAGCGCAACGAACTCGACGAAGACGCGCTGAACCAGCTGGCCGACGTGCTGTCGCCAGCGGACATGTGCCAGTTGATGGACGCCATCGACAACTTCGACTTCGAAGCTGCAGTACGCTGCGTGGACAGGCTGCGCGCCAGCCTGCAGACCGAGCTGGGAACCTTGCCATGACGACCGAGACCGACCGCCGCCCGCGCCTGCTGCTGGTGGACGACGAACCCACCAACCTGCAGGTGCTGCGCGGCGTCCTGCAGTCCGACTACCGGCTGCTGTACGCGCGCGACGGCGCCACGGCGCTCAAGCTCGCGCGCGAGGAAAAGCCCGACCTGCTGCTGCTGGACGTGATGATGCCGGGCATGAGCGGCCACGAGGTCTGCCGCACGCTCAAGGCCGACGCCGTCACCCAGTCCATCCCGGTGGTGTTCGTCACCGCACTGTCGGACGCCGGCGACGAGGCGCAGGGTTTCGACGCCGGTGCGGTCGACTACATCATCAAGCCCGTGAGCCCGCCCGTGGTGCGCGCGCGCGTGCGCACCCATCTGTCGCTGGTGCGCATGGACGAGCTCAGGGCCTCGCGGCTGGAGATCGTGCAGCGCCTGGGCCGCGCCGCCGAATACAAGGACAACGAGACCGGCCAGCACGTGCTGCGCATGAGCCACTACGCCCAGGCGCTGGCGCTGGCGCTGGGTTTCGATCCGCGCGATGCCGAAGACCTGCTGCACGCCGCGCCCATGCACGACGTGGGCAAGATCGGCATTCCCGACCACATCCTGCGCAAGCCGGGCCAGCTGACGGCCGAGGAATGGGCCGTGATGCGTTCGCACGCGGCCATCGGCGCCGACATCATCGGCCAGCACGACAGCGGCGTGCTGCACATTGCCGCCAAGATCGCGCTGAGCCACCACGAAAAATGGGACGGCAGCGGATACCCGAACGGCCTGGCCGGTGAAACCATTCCGCTGGAGGCGCGCATCGTCGCCATCGCCGACGTGTTCGATGCGCTGACCAGCGTGCGGCCCTACAAGGCGGCCTGGAGCGTGGACGACGCCGTGGCGCTGCTCGAGCGCGAGGCCGGCAAGCAGTTCGACCCCGCGCTGGTGCCGGTCTTCGTCGATATCCTGCCGCAGGTGCTGGTGATCCGGGCCCGCTTCTCGGACGTGCCCACACCAGCCTGAATCAGCCCTGGAACTGCGGCTGCAGTTGCCGCACGCGCTGCAGTGCCACCGTAGCCGCCGCGGTACGCGTCTCCACACCCAGCTTGACGTAGACGCGCTCCAGGTGTTTCTTGATGGTGGCGGGGCTCGCGCCCAGGATCTCGCCGATGTCGCGGTTGGTCTTGCCCTTGACCAGCCAGTACAGCACCTCGGCCTCGCGCGCGGTCAGCGCCAGCGACAGGCCCAGCGCCTCGATCACGGCGGCATCGGACTCCTCGCGCATGACGATGAGCCAGTCGCCGCCCCCCTCGCCGTCGCCGGTCTGCTGGTGCAGCCGGAAGCTCAGCGCGCGGGGGCCTTGCTCCAGGCGCAGCGGCGGCGGCTCGATCTGGCGCTGTTCGGCATCGGCCGCATGGCGCCGCAGCCAGTCCAGCACGGCCTCGGGCGCCACGCTGCCCACGTTCGGGTCGCCGCAATAGCGCTGCAGCAACTCGCGCGCCAGCACGGTCTGCCACATCAGCCGGCCGTCGCTCAGGCGCACGGTGATGCTGGCGTAGCCGAAGGCGTCGAGCGCATTGCGCGCCTGGCGCCGCTCGCGCGCACTGGCCAGGTGGACACCCATGCGGGCGAGCACCTCCTTGGGCTTGATCGGCTTGGTCACGTAGTCCACGCCGCCGGACTCCAGTGCCGCGACCAGGTGCTCGGTCTCGGTTAGGCCGGTCATGAAGATGATGGGGATGTGGGCAGTGGCCGGCGAGGCCTTGAGCCTGCGCGCGACCTCGAAGCCGTCCATGCCCGGCATCATGGCGTCCAGCAGCACCACGTCGGGCAGCGCCTGGGCCGCGCGCTGCAAGGCCATCTCGCCGCCCGTGGCGACCAGCACCGTGAAGCCCGATTCGTCGAGCGCGTCGTGCAGCACGGCGAGGTTGTCGGGCACGTCGTCGACGATCAGCACCACATCGCTGTTGGCGCGGTCCAGGGTCTGGTCAAGGGGTGGGTGCGGCATCGGCTTGTTGCAGCAATCGGCTCATGGCCTCGAACTGGAATTGTCGGGCCAGCGCGCGCATCTGCTGCACGAAGCCGGCGCAGGCCGGCTGGCTGCGCTCGATGGCGTCCAGCGCATTCATGATGCCGCGGTGGAAGCCCAGGTCGACCGCCTGCTGCAGCGCTTTGCGGCTGGCCGCGTCGGGATAGGCCAGCGGTGCGGCCGGGGCCGGCTGCGCTGCCGCGGCGTCGGCGGCCGGCGCCTTCTCCAGCCACTCCAGCGCGAGCTGGCGGCCCAGCCAGTCCAGCAGTTCGGACAGGCGCACGGGCTTGACGAGAAAGTCCTCGGGCCGGATTTCCACGTCGTTCTCCAGGCCCTTGTCGAATGCGTTGGCCGAGACGATGGCGATGCGCGGCGGCCGCGGCAGCAGTGCGCGCACGCGGCGGATGGTCTCCCAGCCGTCGATGCCGGGCATGGCCAGGTCCATCAGGATGGCGTCGGGCCGGTAACCCGCGACCAGCAGATCCAGGCAGTCGTGGCCGCTGGCGGCCGTGCGCAGCTGCAAACCCAGCGGCTCCAGCAGGTGCACGAGCAGTTGGCGGTCGACCTCCTCGTTGTCGACCACGAGGATGCTGCGGCGCGGGCCGGCATAGCCATGGCGCGGCGTGGTGGTCCGCGCCACCTGCCGCCCGGCGCTGCCATGCTGCGCGGGCAGGAACAGCCGCACCCGGAACTGCGAGCCCACGCCAGGTTCGCTCGTGGCCGTGAGCTCGCCGCCCATGAGGTCGGTCAGCATCTTGGCGATGGTCAGGCCCAGCCCGGCGCCGCCCGGCGCGCTCTGGCCCGGCGCCGGCGCGCGCGCGAAGGGTTCGAAGATCTGCGCCAGCGCATCGGCCGCGATGCCGGGGCCGCTGTCGGCGATCTCCAGGGTCGCCATCTCGCGCTGGTAGCGCACGCGAAAACGCACATGGCCCACGGCCGTGAACTTGATGGCGTTGCCCAGCAGGTTGATGAGGATCTGGCGCAGCCGCTGCTCGTCGGCGCGCACGAGCTCGGGCAGCTGGCCCTCGGGCTCGAAGTGGAAGGCCAGGCCCTTGCCCTCGGCCTGCAGCTCGAACATGGCGGCAACCTCGTGCACGGTGTCGGCGAAGGCCATGGGCCGGATGTTCAGCGTGAGCTTGCCCGACTCGATGCGCGCGATGTCCAGCGTGCCGTCGACGAGCTGCAGCAGATGCTCGCCGCCGCGCTTGATCACCTGCACGGCATGGCGCCGGTGCGGCGGCACGGCGGCGTCCTCGCCCATCAGCTGCGCATAGCCTAGGATGCTGTTGAGCGGCGTGCGCAGCTCGTGGCTGATGGCGCTGATGTAGCGGCTCTTGGCTTGGTTGGCCTGGTCGGCCTGGCGGCGCGCTTCCTCGGCGACCTGGCGCGCACGCTGCAGCTCGGCATCGGTCTGGCGGTGCAGCGCGATCTCGCGCACCAGCAGGTGGGTCTGGCGGTTGGACTCTTCCTGGGCGACCTGGCGGCTCTTGTGCGCCAGCACCAGCCACCAGGCCACGATGCCGGCCGCCAGCAGCAGCGCCATGTAGGCCTTGGTGAAGCCCGAACGCAAGGCGTCCTCGGCCAACCGCGCGCCGGCCATGCCTTCGGTGACCGCCGTCTCCTGGCTGTAGAGCAGGCCGAAGACGGCCGCCAGCAGCGGCACCAGGATCAGCATGAGCAGCAGGTAGTGCGCGAGCCCGGTCTCCAGGTACGGCCAGATGCGCCGTGGCAACAGCCAGCGCAAGGCGGCCGACCATTGCCAGGACAGAGACGCGCGCGGCTTGCAGAGGTCGCCGCAGCGCGCGTCCAGCGTGCAGCACAACGAGCAGATCGGCCCCTGGTAGGCCGGGCAGTGCGCCATGTCGGGGCCCTCGTACTCGCGCTCGCAGATCACGCAGCGGTGGGCCTGGGGTGTCGACTCCCTGGCGATGTAGTAGCGGCCCTTGGTCAGCCATGCCAGCAGCGGCGAAGCCACGAAGGCCGTGCCCAGCGCGATCAGCGCCGAGAAGGCCTGCGCCAGCGGACCGAACAGTCCGATGTAGGCGCTGATGGACAGCGCCGAGGCGAGCGCCATGGCGCCCACGCCCACGGGGTTGATGTCGTACAGATGGGCACGCTTGAACTCGATGCCCTTGGGCGACAGGCCCAGCGGCTTGTTGACGACCAGGTCGGCCACCACCGCCATGATCCAGGCGATCGCCAGGTTGGAGTACAGGCCCAGCACCTCGCCCAGGGCCTGGAACACGTTCATCTCCATGAGCATGAACGCGATCAGCGTGTTGAACACCACCCAGACCACGCGCCCGGGGTGGCTGTGCGTCACGCGCGAGAAGAAGTTGGACCAGGCCAGCGAGCCCGCGTAGGCGTTGGTCACGTTGATCTTGAGCTGCGAGACCACCACGAACAGGGCCGTGGCCGCCACCGCCCAGCCGTAGTTCGGAAACACGTACTCGTAGGCCGCCAGGTACATCTGGTTCGGATCGACCGCACGCTCCTTGGGCACCATGTGGGTGATGGCCAGGTAGGCCAGCAGCGCACCGCCCAGCATCTTGACCACGCCCAGCACCACCCAGCCCGGCCCGCCGACCAGCACGCCCAGCCACCAGCGCCCCCGGTTGGCGCGTTCGCGCACCGGCATGAACCGCAGGTAGTCGGCCTGTTCCCCCATCTGGGTGATCAGCGCGATGCCTACGGTGAGGGCTGCACCAAACAAGTGCAATTCAAACCCATCACGCGAGGATTTTTCACCGACATAGTGCGTAACGCCCAAGAACGCACCAGGATCGCGCATCAGCACATAGACGAAGGGCACGACCAGCATGACCAGCCACAGCGGCTGCGTCCACATCTGCAGCCGGCTGATGGCCGAGACGCCGTGCGTGACCAGCGGGATCACGACCAGCGCACAGACAAGGTAGCCCCAGGTCGGCGGAATGCCCAGCGCGAGTTCCAGCGCATAGGCCATGACGGCGGCCTCGAGCGCGAAGAAGATGAAGGTGAAGCTCGCGTAGATCAGCGAGGTCAGCGTCGAGCCGATGTAGCCGAAGCCCGCGCCGCGCGTGAGCAGGTCCATGTCCAGCCCGTAGCGGGCGGCGTAGATGCTGATCGGCAGGCCGGCCAGGAAGATGATGAGCCCGGTGGCCAGGATGGCCCAGAACGCGTTGACGAAGCCGTACTGCACCAGCAGCGTGGCGCCCACGGCCTCCAGGATCAGGAACGATGCCGCGCCGAAGGCCGTGTTGGCCACGCGCCAGGACGACCACTTGCGAAAGCGCGTGGGCGTGAAGCGCAGTGCGTAGTCCTCCATGGTCTCGCGCGCGACCCAGCTGTTGTAGTCGCGCCGGACCTTGACGATGCGCTGCGGGGCGTTCTGTTCGAGGGGGGCGGAAGTCTCTTGCACGGGGCGTTGACAGCGCAGCTTTCATGCCACGTGCTCACACCACGGCACGATGCTTGCTGAATAATTGTTCGACACCACCCACCACAGCCCGATCTTCGAGCGACATGGAACTCACACCGCGAGAGAAAGACAAGCTGTTGATCTTCACTGCCGGCTTGCTGGCCGAGCGCCGCAAGGCCCGCGGGCTGAAGCTCAACTACCCCGAAGCCGTGGCCCTGATCTCGGCAGCCGTCATGGAGGGCGCCCGCGACGGCAAGACCGTGGCCGAACTCATGAGCGAAGGCCGCAACGTGCTGACGCGCGACGACGTCATGGACGGCATTGCCGAGATGATCCCGGACATCCAGGTCGAGGCCTCGTTCCCCGACGGCACCAAGCTGGTCACCGTGCACCAGCCGATCCCGTGATGACGCCGGGCGAACTGCTGGTCGACGCGGGCGACCATGAACTCAATCCCGGGCGCCGCACGCTGACCGTGCTGGTCAAGAACAGTGCCGACCGGCCGATCCAGGTCGGCTCGCATTACCACTTCGCCGAAACCAACGGCGCACTCGACTTCGACCGCGATGCGGCACGCGGCATGCGGCTCAACATCGCGTCCGGCACCGCCGTGCGCTTCGAGCCCGGCCAGCAGCGCACCGTGGAGCTGGTGGACTTCGCCGGCGACCGCACCGTGTACGGCTTTCGCGGCCTGATCCAAGGAAAACTCTGACATGGCGACCATCTCGCGCCGCGCCTACGCGGAGATCTTCGGCCCCACCACCGGCGACCGCATGCGCCTGGCCGACACCGACATCCTGATCGAGGTCGAACGCGACTACACCCTGGCCGCAGGCGGCTACGGCGAAGAGGTCAAGTTCGGCGGCGGCAAGACCATCCGCGACGGCATGGCCCAGGGCCAGCGCACCCGGGCCGAAGGCGCCGTCGATTGCGTGCTGACCAACGCGCTGATCCTGGACCACTGGGGCATCGTGAAGGCCGACATCGGCCTGAAGGGCGGGCGCATCGTGGCCATCGGCAAGGCCGGCAATCCCGACGTGCAGAGCGGCGTGGACATCGTCATCGGCCCGGGCACCGAGATCATCGCGGCCGAGGGCAACATCGTCACGGCCGGCGGCATCGACAGCCACATCCACTTCATCTGCCCGCAGCAGATCGAAGAAGCCCTGGCCTCGGGCGTGACCACCATGCTGGGCGGCGGCACCGGCCCGGCCACGGGCACCTTCGCGACCACCTGCACGCCCGGCCCCTGGAACATCGAGCGCATGCTGCAGGCGGCCGATGCGTTCCCGATGAACCTGGGCTTTCTGGGCAAGGGCAACGCCAGCCTGCCGGCTGCGCTGCACGAGCAGATCGACGCCGGCGTGATCGGCCTGAAGCTGCACGAGGACTGGGGCACGACGCCGGCCGCGATCAGCAACTGTCTGGACGTGGCCGACGCCACCGACACGCAGGTGGCGATCCACTCGGACACGCTCAACGAATCGGGCTTCGTGGAGAACACCATCGCCGCGACCAAGGGCCGCGCGCTGTGCGCCTTCCACACCGAAGGCGCAGGCGGCGGCCATGCGCCCGACATCCTGCGCGTGGTCGGCGAGGACAACTTCCTGCCCTCCTCGACCAACCCCACCATGCCGTACACCGTGAACACGCTGGACGAGCATGTGGACATGCTGATGGTGTGCCACCACCTGGACGCCGGCATCGCCGAAGACCTGGCCTTCGCCGAGTCGCGCATCCGCAAGGAGACCATCGCCGCCGAGGACGTGCTGCACGACCTGGGCGCGATCAGCATGATGAGCTCGGACAGCCAGGCCATGGGCCGGGTCGGCGAGGTCATCCTGCGCACCTGGCAGACCGCGCACAAGATGAAGGTGCAGCGCGGCGCCCTGCCCGAGGACAGCGCGCGCAACGACAACTTCCGCGCCAAGCGCTACGTGGCCAAGTACACGATCAACCCGGCGATCGCGCACGGCATCAGCCACGAGGTGGGCAGCATCGAGGTCGGCAAGTGGGCCGACCTGGTGGTCTGGAAGCCGGCCTTCTTCGGCGTGAAGCCCGCGCTGATCCTGAAGGGCGGCAGCATCGCGATGGCGGCCATGGGCGACCCCAATGCGTCCATCCCGACGCCGCAGCCCGTGCACTACCGGCCGATGTTCGGCGCCTACGGCGGCGCCATCGCCCGGGGCTCGCTGACCTTCGTGTCGCAGGCCGGGCTGTCGGCAGGCATCAAGGAGCGCTTCGGCCTGGCCAAGAACCTGAGCGCCGTGAAGAACATCCGCAATGTGCGCAAGCAGCACCTGATCCACAACGGCTACCTGCCGAAGATGGAGATCGATCCGCAGACCTATGCGGTGCGGGCCGACGGGCAACTGCTGACCTGCGAGCCGGCCAAGGTGCTGCCGATGGCGCAGCGGTATTTCCTGTTCTGACACGGCCGACCCGCCGCGGGTCTAGGATGGGGGCCGATGGCCGCCGCACGCTGCGGCGGCCCCGCTCCCACGCACACCTTCTTCGCCAATCATGCTCACCACCAGCAAACTCATGCCCCAGGGCGCCGGCCTCGCGCCCGTGCTGCTCAAGCGCGCCGCCACCGTCGAACTGGACTGGGACGTGCGCCAGAAGAGCCGCTTCGACGCCACCGACTCGCAGGGCCGCCAGCTCGGCGTGTTTCTGCCGCGCGGCACGGCCGTGCGTGGCGGCGACGTGCTGGTGGCCGAGGACGGCTCGCTGATCCGCGTGCTGGCCGCACCGCAGGACGTGCTCAGGATCACGCACTGCTCGGCCCACGGCACGCCCTTCGACCTCATCCGCGCGGCCTACCACCTGGGCAACCGCCACGTGCCGATCGAACTCAAGCCCGACCACCTCAAGATCGAGCCCGACCATGTGCTGGCCGACATGCTGCGCGCCATGCACCTGATCGTGACGCCCGTGGCAGAGGCCTTCGAGCCCGAGGGCGGCGCCTACAGCGCGCAGGGTCATGGGCATGACCACGACCACCATGACCATGACGACCATGGCCACGCGCACCACGACCACGACCACGCGCATGGGCACGGACATGCCCATGCGCACCAGCACGGCCACGCCCATCACCACGATGGTCAGGACCAGCAGCAGCAACAGTAACAGGCACACGCCCGACGCCGACCCTTGCCAGAATCCGTCCATCCCATTGCAGAGCGAGGCTCCCCATGCGCCAACTCTCCCCGACCGGCCAGCAGGCCATCGACGACATCGCCCGGCGGCACGGCATCAGCGCGGATGCCGCAATGAGCATGCTGGACGCCGTGGTCCGCGGCAACGGCGGCATGGCCCAGTTCAGCCATCCGGAGTTCGGTGGCTCGGGGCAGTGGATGCGCGGCGGCATGACCATGGTGTCGGACATGTTCAACAACCAGCTCAGGTCGCGCGTCGACGCGCTGTGCTTCGAGCTGGCCAACCTTGTCGCCAGCCAGCCGGATCTGCTGCGCAGCGGCAGCTTCCAGTCCCAGAGCCAGAACGGGCAGGAGCAGTTCAGCGGCAGCGGCACCAGCCACACCGGCGGCGGCAACAGTGCCAGCCTGTTCGTGCCACCGCCGCCCGACTGGTGGGGCCCCACGCTGCGCTGGCCTGACAGCACGGGTTCGCAGAACGGCATTCGCTATGCCAACTTTGCGCAGGCGCGGCGCCTGGCCATCGAAGCCAACGGCGTGGTCACGATCTACGACACGCTGGACCACCAGATCGGCGGCTTCTCGCAGCAGCAGTCCTACGGTGGTTCACTGAGCTTCAACAGCCAGTACGGCCTGATCGACGTGGCCAGCCTGCCGGTCGTCTCGGTCAATGGCATGGAGCCCGTGGCCGCGCCGCCGTACCAGCCCACGCCCGCGCCCTACCAGGCGCCTGCCGCAGCGGCACAGGGGAGCGGCAACGCGCAGGACATCTTCGCCACCATCGAGCGCCTGGCGGAACTGCGCGCCAAGGGCGTGCTGGACGAGGCCGAATTCCAGGCCAAGAAAACCGAACTGCTGGGCCGACTCTGAACACGCTGAGCATCTCTTCCCCCACCTTGCTGGGGCTGATCTGGCTGGCCTCGCCTGCACTTCCAGTGGGCGGTTTCAGCTACTCCGAAGCGCTGGAAGCGGCCATCGATGCCCAGCTCGCCAATGGCGAGCAACAGGCCGGCGACTGGCTGCTGGCGCAACTGCAGCTGAGCCAGGCGCGCAGCGACCTGGCCGTGGTGGCCGAGGCCGTCGCGGCCTGGCAGGCGGGCGACCACGACCGCGTGCAGGCGCTGGACGCCTGGCTGCGCTGCACACGCGAATCCGCCGAATTCGTGCTGCAGACCGAGCAGATGGGTCGCTCGATGCTGGAGTGGCTCAAGCTGCAGCACGGCGACGCCGTGGGCGCGTTTGCCGGGCTCACGCCCTGCTACCCCATTGCCTTCGCCTTCGCCGCGGCGCGCGCCGGCGCGCAGCCGCGCGAGGCCTGCCTGGCCTTCGCCTTCGGCTGGGCCGAGAACATGGTCGCCGCCGCCGTCAAGGCCGTGCCACTGGGCCAGAGCGCCGGCCAGCGCATGCTGCAGCGGCTGGCGCAGGCGATTCCGGCGGCCGTCGAGCAGGCACTGGCCACGCCCGACGATGCGCGCCAGGCCTTCTCGCCCATGCTGGCCATCCTGTCTGCGCAGCACGAAACCCAATACTCCCGACTGTTCCGTTCCTGAGAAGCCCTTGACCATGACCGCCCTGCACCACATCGCCCACCGCACCAAGAAACTGCCCCCGCTGCGCGTGGGCATCGGCGGCCCGGTCGGCTCGGGCAAGACCACGCTGCTGGAGATGCTCTGCAAGCAGATGCGCGCGCAGTACGACCTGGTCGCCATCACCAACGACATCTACACCAAGGAAGACCAGCGCCTCTTGACCGTCAGCGGCGCGCTGCCGGCCGAGCGCATCATGGGCGTGGAGACGGGCGGTTGCCCGCACACGGCGATCCGCGAGGACGCCTCCATCAACCTCGAAGCCATCGACCGCATGCTGGAGGACTTCCCCGATGCCGACGTGGTGTTCGTGGAAAGCGGTGGCGACAACCTGGCCGCCACCTTCAGCCCCGAGCTGTCGGACCTCACGATCTACGTGATCGACGTGGCGGCCGGCGAGAAGATCCCGCGCAAGGGCGGCCCTGGCATCACCAAGAGCGACCTGTTCGTGATCAACAAGACCGACCTGGCGCCGCACGTGGGTGCCGACCTGGCAGTGATGGAGGCCGACACGCGCCGCATGCGCACCAACGCGCGCGGCGAACTCAAGCCCTTCGTGATGACCAACCTGAAGACCAACGACGGGCTGGCCGAGGTGGTGCGCTTCATCGAGCAGCGCGGGATGCTGCAGACCGCCTGAGTAGAATCCGCGGCCTCGGAAGCTTGGCAGAGTGGTCGATTGCACCGGTCTTGAAAACCGGCGATGGGAAACCATCCGTGAGTTCGAATCTCACAGCTTCCGCCAGACCCGATTCGCGCCCATGCCCCAGACGCACCGCCACCGCACCCTCGCACCGCTGTTGGCGGCCCTGGTCATGACGGGGTGCGCGACAGCGCCGACGCCCCAACCCACGACGCCCCCTGCCTCCACCACGCCGGCTGCACCACCGTCGGCGTCCGCGCCAGCAGGAGCCGCGGTGCCCGCCCCCGCCGCAGCGGTGCCGCTGAGCCAGGACTTCGCCCAATGGGTCGAACGCTTCCGCGCCGAAGCGCGCGCGGGCGGAATCACGGAGGCCACGCTGCACGCGGCCTTCGACGGTGTCCGCCACCTGGACCAGGTGGTCGCGCTCGACCGCTCGCAGCCCGAGTTCACGCGCGCCGTCTGGGACTACCTGGACACCGCGGTCTCGCCCACGCGCGTGGCGCGTGGCCAGGACAAGCTGCTCGAGGTGCGGGCCTATGCCGATGCTGCCGCGGCACGCTACGGCGTGCCAGCCGAGATCGTCGTCGCCATCTGGGGCATGGAGAGCAACTACGGCAGCAACTACGGCGACACGCCCACCATCGATGCACTG
Source organism: Pseudorhodoferax sp. LjRoot39 (assembly GCF_964253035.1). Taxonomy (NCBI): domain Bacteria; kingdom Pseudomonadati; phylum Pseudomonadota; class Betaproteobacteria; order Burkholderiales; family Comamonadaceae; genus Pseudorhodoferax; species Pseudorhodoferax sp. LjRoot39. The sequence continues at coordinate 6,591,156 of NZ_CAXUQL020000001.1, forward strand.
GCCACGCTCGGGTTCGAGGGCCGGCGCGCGGCGTGGGCACGCGGCCAGTTGATGGCGGCGCTGCGCATCCTGCAGAACGGCGACATCCCGCGCGAACGCATGCTGGGCTCCTGGGCGGGGGCCATGGGCCAGACCCAGTTCCTGCCTTCGAACTTCCTGGCCTACGCGGTGGATGCGGACGGCGACGGACGGCGCGACATCTGGGGCAGCATGGCCGACGTGACGGCTTCCACCGCGCATTTCCTGGCGCGCGAAGGCTGGCAGCGCGGCCAGCCCTGGGGGCTGGAAGTACATTTGCCGGAGGGTTTCGACCTGGGCCGCGCCGACGACGCGCTGCGCCAGTCCAGTGCGCAATGGGCTGGCGAAGGCGTCCGCGCCGTGGACGGCACGACCCTGCCCGACCTGCCCGACGCGAGCCTGTTGTTGCCGGCTGGCGCGCGCGGACCGGTGTTCCTCGTCGGACCGAACTTCCGCGCCATCCTGCGCTACAACAACGCGACCAGCTATGCCCTCGGTGTGGGCCTGCTGGCGCAGCGCATCGCGGGCGGTCCTGCGATCCAGGCGGCCTGGCCCCGTGATCTCAGGCCGCTCTCGCGCAACGCGCTTCAGACACTGCAGCAGGCGCTGCAGTCCAAGGGCTTCGACCCCGGCAGCATCGACGGTGTGCTGGGGCCCGCTACGCGTGGCGCCATCCGGCGCTGGCAACGCAGCGCGGGCATGGCAGCCGACGGCTTCCCGACGCAGGAACTGCTGGACCGACTGCAGCAGCGCTGAACAGCGCCCTGCGCCTACGCGCACGCGGGAAAAATACAAACGCGCGGCAGCGGCGCGGGGGCATACCATGCTGCAGATGCACAATTCCAACGCGCGGCCTGGCCGCAGACCGCCATGTTGATCCGCATCGGCTATGACATTGCGCTCCGCGTCAATGCACCCACCGCGCTGATCTATCTGCTTCAACTGCATCCTTCGCGCGCAGGCGACTTGCTGGCACCAGAGGACATCACGCTGAGCCCGCCACTGGCCACGGACTTCTACCTCGATGGTTTTGGCAACCAGTGCGCGCGCGTGCGCGTCGACGCAGGCACGGGCGAGGTGCGGCTGCGCAACCAGGCTGTCGTGCAGGACAGCGGGCTACCCGACCCGGTGCACTGGGGTGCCTGGGAGCACGCCGTTGGCGACTTGCCTGTGGACAGCCTGCAGTTCCTGCTGCCCAGCCGCTACTGCGACTTCGACGGCGAACTGCTGGCCTTTGCCTGGAGCCGCTTCTCTGGCGTACAGCCCGGTTGGGGCCGTGTGCAGGCCATTTGCGACTACGTGCACCAGCACCTGCGCTTCGACTACGGCTGCGCGCGGCCGACGCGGACCGCCCTGCAGGCATGGCATGAGCGCGTGGGCGTGTGCCGCGACTTCGCCCACCTGGCTGTCGCCTTGTGCCGGAGCATGAACATTCCGGCACGCTACGCCACCGGTTACCTGGGCGACATCGGCATCCCGCCCGTGCCCTATCCCATGGACTTCAGCGCCTGGTTCGAGGTCTACCTGGGCGGACAGTGGCACACCTTCGACGCCCGCCACAACACGCCGCGGATCGGGCGCGTGCTGCTGGCGCGCGGACGTGACGCTGCCGACGTGCCCATCACCATGGTGTTCGGCGAGCACCAGTTGGCCCGGTTCGAGGTGGTCACGGAACTGGCGTAAGACCAGGGTCGTCCAGGCGCCGTTCGCTGTCGACGGCCAGATAGAACCACTCGCTCCCAGGTGTGGCCTGCGGATTCGGAAACACGATGACGCCATCGCACGGCGCTTCGACCGGGCGCCCATCGGCGCGCACGCCGATGGACTGGCCACGCTGCACCGGGTCGAAGCTGGCCCAGTCGCGCAGCAGGCGGTCGCCTTCGGCGTGGCGATCGACCACATCGACCAAGCGCAGCAGCCGCGGCGCCCTGGGCGGCCGCGGCGGGGCGCCTGCCATGTCCAGCAGGGCCAGGCTGGCCAGGATCGCGCGGTAGGCCACCTCGGGGGCCTGCGGATCGCGGTGCTGGCCGCATTCCAGCGTCACCGCGTAGCCGCCCTGGCTGCGCATGTACTCATTGGTGCCCCAACCGAAAGCCATGGCGCGCGCGTCCGTGGACCGACCGAGCCGGGCGAGCCGCGCGGCATACACGTCCAGCCATGACTCGACGACGCACTCCATGCCCAGATGCAGCGCCAACCGGCCCTCCTCCCGTGCCCGGCTGAAAGGTTCCAACGGCCCGCTGTTGTCGCGCGGTCCGATCATGGCGAACGGTGCCCCGGCTGTGTGGAAGGAGTGCAGATCCAGCAACACGTCGTGGCGTGCGAGCAGGGGGCACAACAGGTTGGTGATGCGTGCCTCGAAATCCGGCGGCTGTGGATCGGGCTGGAAAGAGCGGTTCAGGTTGCGCTCGCCCTCGCGGTGCTGGCGCTGGCGGGCCAGCGGGTTGGCAACCGGCACCAGGGTCAGCTCGCCGCGCCGCAGCGCCAGCCGGCCGGATTCGAGCTCGGCACGCACGCGCTCGATGGCGGCGGTTCCACAGGTCTCGTCGCCGTGCACCCCTCCCAGCACGACCAGCCGCGCGCCAGGCCGGGGGGAGGCGAAGGCATGCGAGCGCAGGGTCTCGTCCATGCGCGTTCAGTTCTTCGTCGCCGGAGCCGCCGTCGCCGGCCGGCGCGACTGGTCCAGCATCAGCGCGCGCTGGCCGGTGTTGCGCGGCGCGCTGGCTCCGCGCTCCGGATGCTCCGCCATCAGTTCCCGGCTCTGGCGTTCCGCGCGCGGGCCGACCAGTGCACCGTTACCCGGTGGCCGCGCCGTGTCCAGGCTTCCCGCACTGCCCGGCACACCAGGCCCGACACCGCCCAGGCCCACGCCGCCAGTACCGCCATTGGCCGAGTTGCTGCTGCCACCGCCTGCCGCAGCCGCCTGGGCAGCTGTCGACTGGGCGCCGGCGGGCAATGCCATCGCCGCCATCCACAGGGCCAGGCACCCACCGAGTTGAACAGTCCATGTCCGCATGTCTCGCTCCTGCTGCTGTTGTAAAGACGCAGTATCGAGGCCGGTCTGCGGGCCGGTGCTGCGCGCTGCCACAAATGGAACACCGCCGACAGCGAGCGCGACCGACCGGCTGACAAATGTACTTGCCAGCAACAAAAAACCCCGCACGTGGCGGGGTTCCTGGGAGCGGGCAGCCGTCACACGTGGGCAGAACGCAGGCGGACGGAGAAGTCCTGCAGCGCCTGGATGCCACTGCTCTCGGCGCGGTGGCACCAGGCTTGCAGGTTGGCGGTCAGCTGCTCGCGCGTCAGCGAGGTCGACAGCCACATCTGGCGCAGTTCCTCGCGCATGGTGACCATCTTGTCGAGCACCGGGTGCGCAGCCCGCGCCTCGGCGATCTTGGGCTGGACCGAGGCCGGCACACGCTCGTCGTCGCGGTGCAGCCAGCGGCGGGCGGCCACCAGCACCGAAGCGTCGGCCTGCTTGGCCTTGAGCGCGGCGATCTCGTCCTGGCAGGTACGCTTGAGCTCACGCGCATAGCCGGCCATGACTTCGTAGCGGTGGGCGATCAGGGCCTCGAGCGTCTTCTCGTCGGCAACCGGCTTGATCTGGCCCAGTTGCAGACGCGGCGGCGTCTTCTTGACCTTGGCCAGACCCACACGCTGCATCAGGCTGATGTACATCCAGCCCACATCGAACTCGTAGGGCTTGACCGAGAACTTGGCCGAAGTCGGGTAGGTGTGGTGGTTGTTGTGCAACTCCTCACCGCCGATGATGATGCCCCAGGGCGAGATGTTGGTGCTCGCGTCCGGTGCCTCGAAATTGCGGTAGCCCCAATAGTGGCCGATGCCGTTGACGACACCGGCGGCCCAGAACGGGATCCAGACCATCTGGACGGCCCAGACGACCAGGCCCGCCGCACCGAACAACGCCAGGTTCAGGACCAGCATGAGGCCCACACCCTGCCAGCTGTAACGCGAGTACAGGTTGCGCTCGATCCAGTCGTTGGGGCAACCCAGGCTGAACTTGTTGATGGTTTCCTGGTTGTTGGTTTCCGCGCGGTACAGCTCGGCCCCCTTCCAGAACACGGTCTCGATGCCGTGGGCATGGGGGCTGTGCGGGTCGTCGGCGGTTTCGCACTTGGCGTGGTGCTTGCGGTGCACGGCCACCCATTCCTTGGTGACCTGGCCCGTGGCCAGCCAAAGCCAGAAACGGAAGAAGTGCGCAGGCAGCCAATGCAGATCCATTGCACGGTGCGCCTGGTGGCGGTGCAGATAGATCGTCACGCTGGCGATCGTGATATGCGTTGTGAACAGTGCATACAAAACGATCTGCCACCAGGAAAAGCCCAGCAGGCCATTGGCGAGCCAGTCCACGGTAGCGTTCAGCACGGCCCAATCGGGTAGCAACATATAGGTATCAGCCCCTTCTCCGTTTCCCGCAGGCGCGCACATAGCACAGATGGCGCAGCCGCAAAAACCCGGTATTGTAGGACGCTGACCCGTTTCGGCCTATGGTGCCGAAACAACCTTTTCTCAGTCCTGTCTTTGCCAGATGGCGGCGAAAAAGCCGTCGGTGGCATGCCGGTGCGGCCACAGGCGCAGGAATCGGCCGTCGTCGCCGGCGCACAGGGCCTGCGGGCCTGCGACCTTGAGCCGCGCCAGTTCCTGCGCCACGGGCACGGGCATGAACGCTGGTTGCGCCGCTGAGAACGCGGCAGCGATGGCCTCGTTCTCTTGCGTGAGCAGGCTGCAGGTGGCGTAGACCAGCCGCCCGCCCGGCTTGAGCAGCCGCGCCGCGCTCTGCAGCACGGCCAGTTGGATGGCGGCCAGCGCATCGACGGCCGCCTGGTTCTGGCGCCACTTGAGGTCGGGGTGACGGCGCAGCGTGCCAGTGCCGCTGCAGGGCGCATCGACCAGCACGCGGTCCATCTTGCCGGCCAGGCGCTTGATGCGTTCGTCGCGCTCGTGCGCGATGGCGACCGGGTGCACGTTGGACAGGCCGCTGCGGCCCAGGCGCGGCTTGAGTGACTCCAGCCGGTGGGCCGAGGTGTCGAAGGCGTAGAGCCGGCCGGTGTTGCGCATGCTCGCGCCGATGGCCAGCGTCTTGCCGCCAGCGCCGGCGCAGAAGTCGGTCACCATCTCGCCGCGGCGTGCGTCCAGCAGCAGCGCGAGCAGCTGCGAGCCCTCGTCCTGGACCTCGACAGCGCCGCGCGTGAATGCGTCCACGCGGTTCAGGGAAGGCTTGCCCTGCACGCGCAGGCCCCAGGGCGAGTGCGGCGTGGGCTGGGCCTCGATGCCCGCGGCCTTCAATTCCTGCTGCACCTCGGCGCGCTTGGCGCTGAGTTGGTTCACCCGCAGATCGAGTGGTGCCGGGCCCAGCAGGCTGTCGGCCAGCGGCCAGAACTCCTGGCCCAGCTGGGCGCGCAGCGGCTGCGCAAGCCATTCGGGCAGGTTGTGGCGGTGGCGGTCGAGCAAGTCGGCCGTGGCCACGGTCTCGCACTGCTGCAGCCACTCCTTTTCCTGCGGCGTCAGCGCGGAGAACAGGAAGTCGCGCGGCCCGCCGAAGCCCAGGATGGCCAGGCGGCGTTCGCGCGGGCCCGAGCCCGAGGGCGCGAAATGCTCGTACTGCAGCTTGCGGCGCAGCACGGCGAACAAGGTATCGGTGAGCGTGGCACGCTCGCGCGGACCGAGGCCTTTGTGGGTACGGAAGAAGCGCGCCGCCACGGCGTCGGCGGGGTGGTCGAAGACCAGCGCCTCGCGCACGAGCTCGGCGCAGGCGTCCAGAATGGCTTTGGGATGCATGGTGCGATGGTCCTCAGGCGGCAGTCAGCAGGCGCTCGATCACGCGCGGGTACATGCGGTGCTCCTGCGCCAGCACGCGGGCCGACAGGGCCGCCTCGTCGTCGCCGGGCAGCACGGGCACCACCACCTGGTCGAGGATGGGGCCGTGGTCCAGTTCCTCGGTCACGCGGTGCACGGTGGCGCCGGCCACGCGGCAGCCGGCTTCGATCGCACGCCGGTGCGTGTGCAGGCCCGGGAAGGCCGGCAGCAGCGAGGGATGGATGTTGACGAGCCGGCCGGCGTAGTGGCGCACGAAGCCGGGCGTCAGGATGCGCATGAAGCCGGCCAGCACCACGAGATCGGGCGCGTACGCGTCGATGGCATCGGCCAGTGCAGCATCGAAGGCGGCGCGCGGGTCGGGCGCCTGGGCGAAGGCGCGGTGGTCGACGGCCGCAGTCGGCACGCCCAGGGCCTGGGCGCGTGCCAGGCCGGCGCAGTCGGGGCGGTTGCTCAGCACGGCGGCCACGCGGGCTTGCAGGCGGCCGGGCCAGTCGCGCTGTTGCGCGGTGCGCACGATGGCTTCCATGTTGGAGCCACCGCCGGAAATCAGGATCACAAGGTTCTTCATCAAGGCGCGGGATTATCCCCACACGCAGGTGACAGCCCAAAGTGCACGGTCGTGCTACAAAGCTGCGGGCCGTCGCTGGACGGCTTGAGACGACCCACAGGAGACCACCATGGATTTGGCTTTCACGGCCGAAGAGCAACAGTTCCGGGAGGAGGTGCGCGACTGGGTGCGCGCCAACCTGCCCCAGGACATTGCCTACAAGGTACACAACGCGCTGCACCAGACGCGTGACGACATGCAGCGCTGGGCCAAGATCCTGGGCAGCAAGGGCTGGCTGGGCTATGGCTGGCCCACGCAATTCGGCGGCCCCGGCTGGAGCGCCGTGCAAAAGCATTTGTTCGAAGAGGAATGCGCGCTGGCCGGTGCGCCGCGCATCGTGCCGTTCGGCCCGGTCATGGTGGCGCCCGTGATCATGGCCTTCGGCACGCCCGAGCAGCACAAGCGCTTCCTGCCCGGCATCGCCAGCGGCGAGGTCTGGTGGAGCCAGGGCTACAGCGAACCGGGCTCGGGCTCGGACCTGGCCTCGGTCAAGACCCGCGCCGAGCGCAAGGGCGACAAGTACATCGTCAACGGCCAGAAGACCTGGACCACGCTGGGCCAGTACGGCGAATGGATCTTCTGCCTGGTGCGCACCAGCACCGAAGGCAAGCCGCAGACCGGCATCAGCTTCCTCTTGATCGACATGAAGAGCCCCGGCATCACGGTGCGCCCCATCATCATGCTCGATGGCGGCCACGAGGTGAACGAGGTGTTCTTCGACAACGTCGAGGTGCCTGCCGAGAACCTGATCGGCGAGGAGAACAAGGGCTGGACCTACGCCAAGCACCTGCTGAGCCACGAGCGCACCAACATCGCCGATGTCAACCGCGCCAAGCGCGAACTCGAACGCCTGAAGCGCATCGCCAAGGCGGAAGGTGTCTACGAGGACATCCGTTTCCGCGACGAGATCGCCAGGCTCGAGGTCGACGTGGTGGCCCTGGAAATGATGGTGCTGCGCGTGTTGTCGGCCGAGAAGTCGGGCAAGAACCCGCTCGACGTGGCCGGCCTGCTCAAGATCAAGGGCAGCGAGATCCAGCAGCGCTACAGCGAACTCATGATGCTGGCCGCCGGCCCCTACAGCCTGCCCTTCATCAAGGAGGCCATGGAAGCCGGCTGGCAGGGCGACCACGTGGGCGCTGCGCACTGCGCGCCGCTGGCCGCCACCTACTTCAACATGCGCAAGACCACGATCTACGGCGGATCGAACGAGGTCCAGCGCAACATCGTCGCCCAGACCGTGCTGGGTTGAGCAGGAGACGCGAATGGACTTCAACTTCAGCGACGACCAGGAACAGCTGCGCGACGCCGTGCGCAAATGGGTCGACAAGGGCTATGGCTTCGAACACCGCCGCGGCTTGGTCAAGGCCGGCGGCTTCTCACGCGAGGCCTATGGCGAACTGGCTGGCCTGGGCCTGACCGGACTGTACGTGGCCGAGGAGCATGGCGGCATGGGCATGGGCCCGGTCGACGCCATGGTGGCCCTGGAAGAACTGGGCCGCGGCATCGTGCTCGAGCCGCTGGGCCAGACGCTCATCGCCAGCGGCGTGCTGTCGGGCTATGCCGACGCCGCGCTCCAGGGCGCCTGGCTGCCGCGCATCGCCGCGGGCGAGGCACTCGTGGTGCTGGCCTACCAGGAGCGCGCCGCGCGCTACCGGCTGGATGTCTGTGCCGCGCACGCCAAGAAGACGGGCGATGGCTGGTCCGTCAGCGGCCACAAGAGCGTGGTGCCGGCCGGCGACCAGGCCGACGCCTTCCTGGTGCCGGCCACCATCGACGGCAAGATCGCGCTGTTCCTGGTGGAGCGTGCCGCCTCCGGTGTCGCGGCGCGCGGCTACGCCACGCAGGACGGCTCGCGCGCGGCCGAGGTCGTGTTCCAGGACGCCGCCGCGGCGCTGGTCACGGCCGACGGCCTGGCCGCGCTGGAACATGGCGTGGACATCGGCATCGCCGCGCTGTGCGCCGAAGCCGTGGGCACCATCGACAAGACCATGGAGATCACGGCCGAGTACCTGAACACGCGCAAGCAGTTCGGTGTGGTGATCAGCAGCTTCCAGGCGCTGCGCCACCGCATGGCCGACATGAAGATGCAGCAGGAGCTGGCGCGCTCGATGAGCTACTACGCCACGCTCAAGCTCAATTCCCCGGCCGACGAGCGCCGCCGTGCCATGGCGCGCGCCAAGTACCAGCTGGGCCAGTCCATGCGCTTCGTCGGCCAGAACTCGGTGCAGCTGCATGGCGGCATCGGCGTGACCGACGAGTACGTGGGCAGCCACTACTTCAAGCGGCTCACGCAGATGGAAATGCTGTTCGGCGACACCCTGCACCACCTGGGCGAGGTCTCGGCCCGCATGCAGGACAAGGCCGGCGTGTTCGCCTGAAGCACTTGGTTCCAAAAGAAGAAGCCCCGCTCAGCGGGGCTTTTTCATACCAGGAGCCGAGACGACCGCGGCACATGCGCCATCAAAAACTCCATCTGGTCCGCCAGAATGCGGCGGTTGCGCAGGATGAAGTCCTCCCACAGGCTGGGCACGTAGGGCGCGTACAGCAGCGGCATGCGCGCCTGCTCGGGCGTGCGGTTGCTCTTGCGGTGGTTGCAGCTGCGGCAGGCCGTGACCACGTTCATCCAGTGGTCCTGACCCTTCTGGGCCAGCGGCACGATGTGCTCGCGCGTGAGGGCGTCCTCGGGCACATGCTGGCCGCAGTAGGCGCAGACATTGCGGTCGCGCGCGAACAGCTTGCTGTTGGTCAGGGCGGGCCGTGCGCGGAACGGGTTGACCCCCGGCACGCCCTTGGTGCCGATGATGCTGCTGATGGCGATCTTCGATTGCAGGCCCGTGACCGCGTTGTGGCCACCGCGGAACACCGCGACCTCGGCGCCGGACTCCCAGCGCACCTCGTCGGCGGCGTAGTGGAGCACCGCCTGTTCCAGCGTGATCCAGGATTGGGGCAGGCCCTGCCCCGACAGCTTCAAGACCTTCAAGTGACGCCTCCAGCTAGCGTGCATGCGCACGGACACGGAATCGCAAACATCCAGGCTGCGCGCACCACTTGTCCATGATGCGCCGCGTCACAATATACAGGGTTCGCCTGGCCTCCATATGACGGGCGCCGCCGGGGGTCTGCCTCTGGCGCTATGGAAAAGACAACGACACCATGAAGATCTTTCGCGGCTACCACTACCGGGGCATCGCACCGGCGTGCGCGCTGACCATTGGCAACTTCGACGGCGTACACCGTGGCCACCAGGCCATGCTGGCGCTGCTGCGCAACGAGGCCCAGCACCGCGGGCTGGAGAGCTGCGTGATGAGCTTCGAGCCGCACCCGCGCGACTACTTCGCCCAGGCCACCGGCAAGCCCGAGATCGCCCCGGCGCGCATCGGCACGCTGCGCGACAAGCTGACCGAGCTGGCCCGCTGCGGCGTCGACCAGACCATCGTGCTGCCCTTCCGCGCCGAGCTGGCGCGCCAGAGCCCGGAGGCCTTCATCCAGGACGTGCTGGTGGCCGGCCTGAACGTGCGCTACGTGCTGGTCGGCGACGACTTCCGCTTCGGCGCCAGGCGCGCGGGCGACTACGCCATGCTGGCCGCCGCTGGCGAAGCCCTGGGCTTCGAGGTGGCGCGCATGAACAGCTACGAGGTCTCGCTGCCCGACGCGGGCGCCGAAGGCGGCCGGCGCAGCGTGCGCGTGTCGAGCTCGGCCGTGCGCGAGGCGCTGGGCCAGGGCCGCATGGACGACGCGGCCCGCCTGCTGGGCCGGCCCTACAGCATCAGCGGCCATGTGGTGCGCGGCCGCCGACTCGGCCGCGAGCTGGGTTTTCGCACCATCAACATGCGTTTTTCCCACTGGAAGCCGGCCGCCTCGGGCATCTTCGTTGTCGAAGTCCACGGCCTGGCCGAGCAGCCGCTGGCCGGCGTCGCCAACCTGGGCGTGCGCCCCTCGCTCGACCCGAACGACATCAACGGCGGTCGCGTGCTGCTGGAGACGCACTGCCTGGACTGGCCCGCCCACCTGGGGCCGGAGGGGGGCTACGGTAAGATCGTGCGCGTGGAACTGCTGCACAAACTGCACGACGAGCTGAAGTACGACAGCCTGGATGCCCTCACGACCGGCATCAACAAGGACTGCGACGACGCGCGCGCCTGGCTGGCAGCCGGCCATGCGCAGACGCGCCGGCAGACCACGCGCGACCGAATTTAGCCGCCCGGCTTTCCCGCGCTCGCGCGTGTTCCCGGCCATCCGCCGGGCCGCATGTCCCCCTCCCCCAGTTCCACGGCGCCGTCGCTGACGACGCCCTGCCCGCACCATGACCGACACCACCGACTACCGCAGCACCCTGAACCTGCCCGACACGCCGTTCCCCATGCGCGGCGACCTGCCCAAGCGCGAGCCGGGCTGGGTCAAGGACTGGAACGAGCAAGGCCTGTACAAGCGCCTGCGCGCTGCACGCGCCGGCAAGCCCAAGTTCATCCTGCACGACGGCCCGCCCTACGCCAACGGCCAGATCCACATGGGCCATGCGGTCAACAAGATCCTCAAGGACATGATCGTCAAGGCGCGCCAGCTCGAAGGCTTCGACGCGCTGTACGTGCCGGGCTGGGACTGCCACGGCCTGCCGATCGAGAACGCCATCGAGAAGAAGTTCGGCCGCAAACTCAGCCGCGACGACATGCAGGCCAAGAGCCGCGCGTTCGCGACCGAGCAGATCGCCCAGCAGATGGCCGACTTCCAGCGCCTGGGCGTGCTCGGCGAATGGGACCATCCCTACAAGACCATGGACTTCGCCAACGAGGCCGGCGAGCTGCGCGCCTTCAAGCGCGTGATCGAGCGCGGCTTCGTCTACCGGGGCCTGAAGCCCGTCTACTGGTGCTTCGACTGTGGCTCGTCATTGGCCGAGTTCGAGATCGAGTACGCCGACAAGAAGAGCCAGACGCTGGACGTGGCCTTCAAGGCGCACGACCCGGCCAAGCTGGCAGAAGCCTTTGGCCTGCCCGCGCTGTCCAAGGACGCCTTCGTGGTGATCTGGACCACGACGGCCTGGACCATCCCGGCCAACCAGGCGCTGAACCTGAACCCCGAGCTGGAGTACGCGCTGGTCGACACCGAGCGCGGCCTGCTCGTGCTGGCCGCCTCGCTGGTCGACAAATGCATGACGCGCTACGGCCTGCAAGGCCAGGTGCTGGCCACCGTCAAGGGCGAGAAGCTGGGCGGCCTGGACTTCGAGCACCCGCTCTACGACGTGGACGCAGGCTACCGCCGCCTGGCTCCGGTCTACCTGGCCGACTACGCCACGGCCGACGACGGCACCGGCATCGTGCACTCGGCGCCGGCCTACGGCCTGGAGGACTACAACTCCTGCACCGCCCACGGCGTGCGCAACGAGGACATCCTGAACCCGGTGCAGGGCAATGGCGCCTATGCCGACGACTTCCCTTTGTTCGGCGGCCAGCACATCTGGAAGGCCGTGCCGGTGATCCTGGACGCGCTCAAGGCCGCCGGCCGGCTGCTGGCCACCGAGACCATCAGCCACAGCTACCCGCATTGCTGGCGCCACAAGACGCCCGTGATCTACCGCGCCGCCGCGCAGTGGTTCATCCGCATGGACGAAGGCGAGGGCGTGTTCACCAAGGACAAGGCCCCGCTCACGCTGCGCCAGACCGCGCTGGCCGCGATCGAGCAGACCAGCTTCTATCCGGAGAACGGCAAGGCGCGCCTGCACGACATGATCGCCAACCGGCCCGATTGGTGCATCTCGCGCCAGCGCAGCTGGGGCGTGCCCATCCCGTTCTTCCTGCACAAGGATTCGGGCGAGCTGCACCCGCGCACCATGGAGATCCTGGACCAGGCCGCCGACATCGTGGAGAAGGGCGGCATCGAGGCCTGGAGCCGCGTGACGACGGAGGACATCCTCGGCGCTGACGCCGCGCAGTACACCAAGAGCACCGACATCCTGGAGGTCTGGTTCGATTCCGGCTCGACCTTCTGGCACGTGCTGCGCGGCACGCACGCGCCGGGCTTTCACACCGAAGGCCCCGAAGCCGACCTGTACCTGGAAGGCCACGACCAGCACCGCGGCTGGTTCCACAGCTCGCTGCTGCTGGCCAGCGCACTGGAAGGCCGCGCGCCCTACCGCGGCCTGCTCACGCATGGCTTCACGGTGGACAGCCAGGGCCGCAAGATGAGCAAGTCGCTGGGCAACGGCATCGACCCGCAGGAGGTCAACAAGAAGCTGGGCGCCGAGATCATCCGCTTGTGGGTGGCGGCCAGCGACTACTCGGGCGACATCGCGGGCGACGACAAGATCCTCGCGCGCGTGGTCGACGCCTACCGCCGCATCCGCAACACGCTGCGCTTCCTGCTCGCCAACACCAGCGACTTCGATCCGGCCAAGGACGCCGTACCGGCTGAGCAGTTGCTGGAGATCGACCGCTACGCACTCGCGCGCGCCGCGCAGTTCCAGGCCGAGATCCTGGCCCATTACAAGGTCTACGAGTTCCACCCGGTCGTGGCCAAGCTGCAGGTCTACTGCTCGGAAGACCTGGGCGCGTTCTACCTCGACATCCTCAAGGACCGCCTGTACACCACGGCCGCCGGCTCGCTAGCGCGCCGCAGCGCGCAGACCGCGCTGTGGCAGATCACCCAGGCCATGCTGCGCTGGATGGCGCCGTTCCTGTCCTTCACAGCCGAAGAGGCCTGGAAGCTGGTCGGCAGCTCGGACTCCATCTTCATGGAAACCTACAGCGCCCTGCCCCAGCCCGACGAGGCGCTGCTGGCCAGGTGGTCGCGCATCCGCGCCGTGCGCGACGTGGTCAACAAGGAGATCGAGGCCGTGCGCACCACGGGTGCCGTGGGCTCGTCCCTGCAAGCCAATGTGGTGCTGTCGGCCCCGGCCGACGACCATGCCGTGCTGGCCGCGCTGGGCGAAGACCTGCGCTTCGTGCTGATCGCGTCCAAGGCCGAACTGCGCGAAGGCGCCGAGCTCGCCGTGCAGGTCACGCCGTCCGCGGACACCAAGTGCGAGCGCTGCTGGCACTACCGCGCCGACGTGGGCAGCGACCCGGCCCACCCGACGCTGTGCGGCCGCTGCACCAGCAACCTGTTCGGTGCCGGCGAAAACCGGGTCTTCGCCTGATGTTTGGCAGCGTGCGCGTGCGCTGGTGGCCCTGGCTGCTGCTGGCGGCCGCGATCTTCGTGGCCGACCAGTGGACCAAGCAGTGGATCCTGGACCACTACCAGCACGGCGACGCCACGGTCGTCACCAGCTTCTTCAACATCGTGCGTGCGCACAACCCGGGCGCGGCCTTCTCCTTCCTGGCCGGAGCCTCGGGCTGGCAGCGCTGGTTCTTCACGGCCATCGGCGTGGGCGCGGCGGTGTTCATCGTCTGGCTGCTGCGGGCACACGCGGGCCAGCGCCTGTTCTCGTTCGCGCTGACGCTGATCCTGGGCGGCGCCATCGGCAACGTGGTCGACCGGCTGCAGCACGGCTATGTGGTCGACTTCCTGGACTTCCACTGGGCCGGCTGGCATTTCCCAGCCTTCAACATCGCGGACAGCGGCATCACGGTGGGTGCCGTGCTGCTGATCCTGGACGAGTTGCGGCGCATGCGGCGCGGCCGCTGAGCCGCTGGCTGTGGCCACCAGGCCACAGCGTGGTGCAGGCGTATAGTCGTCTGCACATTCCATGAAGCATTTGCTGAATCTGTTGGCAGCCATCGCGCTGCTGGTCTGGGGGACGCACATGGTGCGCACCGGCATCCTGCGCGTGTTCGGCGCCAACCTGCGCAGCGCGCTGTCGCACAGCCTGTCCAACCGCTTCTCGGCCTTTGCCTCGGGCCTGGGCGTCACGGCCCTGGTGCAGTCCAGCACGGCCACCGCCCTCATCGTTTCTTCCTTCGTCGGCCAGGGCCTGGTGGCGCTGCCGGCCGCGCTCGCCGTGATGCTGGGCGCCGACGTGGGCACCAGCCTCATGGCCGTGGTGTTCTCGTTCGACCTGTCCTGGCTCTCGCCGCTGTTGATCTTCGTCGGCGTGGTGCTGTTCATGGCGCGCCAGTCCAGCAACGTGGGCCGCTTCGGCCGCGTGCTGATCGGCCTGGGCCTCATGTTGCTGGCGCTGCGACTGGTCACCGCCTCCACGGCCGTGCTGACACAGGCACCTGCCATCAAGTCCTTGCTGGGTTCGCTGTCCAGCGACCTCATGCTGGAGATCACGGTCGGTGCGCTGCTGGCCGTGGTCTGCTACTCCAGCCTCGCCATCGTGCTGCTGACGGCCACGCTCGCGGCCTCGGGCGTGGTGCCGGCCGAGGTGGCGCTGGGCCTGGTGCTGGGTGCCAACCTGGGCAGCGGTGCGCTGGCCGTGCTGACCACCGCGCGCTCGGCGGTCGAAGTGCGCCAGGTGCCCATGGGCAACCTGGTGTTCAAGGCGCTCGGCGTCGCGCTGGCCGCGCCCTGGGTCGGCCTGTGGATGCGGGCCGTGCAGCCCTACATCGCCGACACGGCCACGCTGGTGGTGCTGTTCCACCTGAGCTTCAATGTCGTCGTGGCCATCGTCTTCATCGGGCTCACGAACGGGATCGCGCGCGGCGTGGAGCGCTGGCTGCCGCGCCAGCCGCGCGGTCAGGGTGGGCCACTGGACCGGCCCCAGCACCTGGACCCCTCGGCCCTGGCCACGCCCTCGCTGGCGATCTCCTGCGCGGCGCGCGAGGCCCTGCACCAGGCCGACGTGGTGGAGACCATGCTGCGCGGCGTGCTCGACGTGATCGTGCGCAACGACCTGCGCCTGGCCGAAGACCTGCGCAAGCTCGACGACACGGTGGACCAGCTCTACTCCTCGATCAAGTACTACCTGACCAAGATCTCGCGCGAGGCGCTGGGTGAGGAAGAGAGCCAGCGCTGGACCGACATCATCAGCTTCACGATCAACATGGAGCACATCGGCGACACCATCGAGCGCGTGCTGATCGACATCGAGGACAAGAAGATCCGCCCCGGCCGCAGCTTTTCGGAGGCCGGCATGGCCGAGATCCGCGAACTGCACGAGCGCCTGCTGTCCAACCTTCGGCTGGGCATGAGCGTGTTCCTCAACGGCACCGTGCACGACGCGCGCAAGCTGCTGGAGGAGAAGGCGCGCTTTCGCGACCTGGAACGCGCCTACTCGCGCACCCACCTGGCGCGGCTGACCGACAAGACCGTGCCCAGCATCGAGACCAGTTCGCTGCACATCGACCTGCTGTCCGAGCTCAAGCGCATCAACTCGCACATCTGCTCGATCGCCTACCCGATCCTGGACTCGGCCGGCGCGCTGGCGCCCAGCCGCATCCGCGAGTCCAAGTTCGACGAGCTGGGCTGATCAGCCTTCGCTGACGACCCGGTTGCGGCCGGCGCGCTTGGCCGCATAGAGCCGGCGGTCGGCCTGCAGCAGCAGCGCGGCGCCAGACAGATCCTCCGACCGCGCCGCATGCGTGACGCCCATGCTGACGGTCACGCAGGGCGCGGCGTCCGACCAGGCATGCGGCAACGCCAGCTGCTCGATCTCCGCGCGCAGGCGCTCGGCACGCAGCGCCGCGCCCGGCAGGTCCGTGTCGGGCATCAGCAGCACGAATTCCTCGCCACCGTAGCGTGCGGCCAGGTCCGCTGGGCGGCGCATGCCGGCCTGCAGCACGCGGGCGATGGACTGCAGTGCCCGGTCGCCCTTGGCGTGGCCATAGTGGTCGTTGTATTGCTTGAAGCAATCGACGTCGAGCAACGCCACCGCCAGCCCCACGCCCCCCCGGGTGGCCCGCGCCGTCTCCTGGGCCAGCATGTCGTCGAAATGGCGTCGGTTCGGGATCTCGGTCAGGCCGTCGATGCGCGCCAGCTGCTCCAGCAGGCGGCGCTGGCGCGCCAGCTGCAGATGCAAGGCGACGCGGGCGCGCACGACCGCAGCATGGAAAGGCTTGACGACGTAGTCGGAGGCGCCGGCGCGCAGGCCGCGTTCCTCCTCGGCCGCCGAATCCAGGCCCGTGATGAAGATGACGCCGATCAAGGAGGTGCGCCCATCGGCCTTCAGCAGGCGCAGCACCTCATGGCCGTCCAAACCCGGCATCACCACATCCAGCAGGATGAGATCGGGCTGATGCTGGCGCGCCAGCTCCAGGCCCTGTTCGCCGCTGCGCGCGGCGATCACGGCGTAGTCCGACCGCAGCAGGTCGGTCAACATCTGGCGGTTCAGTGCCGAGTCGTCCACCACCAGCACAGTCTGCCGCTCGTTCGAATCCATGTGGTGCCCCTTTGTGCAGGCTCCCCATGCGCCTTCAGCCCGGGGGGCCGGTGCTCCACTACATCGTATCCGCTGCGTCCCGCTGCCCACTTGCATTCCATGGGCGCCAGATGCATACATGAAACGTCCGTGGCGTTTGGGCGACGCCAAGGGTGTCAACAATGACAGGGTGTGAACAGAAGGCGCGCTACTCGCCCAGCGCCTGCAGCAGGATCAGCGCGGCCTCCTCGGTGAACAGGCCCTGCTGCAAACGTGCCACCACCTCGTCGGGCGGCACGCATTCGAAGCGCTCCACCTCGCCGTCCTGGTTGCGGGGCACCACGCCATCGGGCAGCACGCAACGGCTCCACGCGATGTCCTCGACGAGGTAGCCGTGGCGCGTGCCGTCACCGGCCGGCCGGCGCTGGTGCACCCATCCGGCCTGGTAGAGGTCCTGCAAGGCCTCCAGGTGCAAGCCGGCCTCCTCCCAGGTCTCGCGTTCCAGAGCGGTGTCCAGCGTGTCACCTGCAGCCACCATGCCGCCCATCAACGTGTCCCACAGGCCGGGGTCGTTGGGCTTGTCGAAGGCGCGCTGCTGCAGCCAGACATGGCCGCGTGCATCGAAGCCGACCAGGTGCACGGCGCGGGTCGCGATGCCCAGCACGCGAACCACGGCACGTTCCACGCTGGCCAGCGGCACGCCGTGCACGTCGCAGACGGCCAGCTGTTCGTCGCGCCAGGCATGGGCCAGGCCTGCGGCGCGCAACGCCCGGGCCAGCCGCTCCAGGCTGTCGCCCAGCGCGCCGCGCACGCAATAGGCCATCCCTTCGCGGCACAGCAGCGCCGTGCCGTCGGCCGCCGCCAGGCGGCCCAGCGCCAGCGGCAGCGCCGGCTCGATGCTGCCGATCTCGCGTTCCTGCCACAGCAGCGGCACGCGCGGGGCCAGTGGCGCCTGGTCGGCGCGCGCCAGCAGCGCCGCGCACCAGGCCGGTTCCAGCGCCAGCGCGTTCACAAGGTCAGGACGGTGCAGCCGGTGGTCTTGCGCGCCTCCAGGTCGCGGTGCGCCTGCTGCACCTGCTCCAGGGGATAGCGCTGGTCGATGCGGATCCTCACGTCGCCGCGCAGCACCACGTCGAACAGGTCGTCGGCCATGGCCTGGGTGCTCTCGCGCGTGGCGATGTGCGTGAACAGCGTGGCGCGCGTGAGGTACAGCGAGCCCTTGTTGCCCAGCAAGCCGGGCGCGAACGGCGGCACCGCGCCAGAGGCATTGCCGAAGCTGGCCATGAGGCCGAAGGGCTGCAGGCAGTCCAGCGATTGGTCGAAGGTGTCCTTGCCGATGGAGTCGTACACCACCTTGACGCCCTTGCCGCCCGTGATCTCCTTGACGCGGGCCAGGAAGTCCTCGCGCTTGTAGTCGATGGCATGGGCTGCGCCGTGTTCCAGGGCCAATTGGCACTTCTCGGCCGAGCCGGCGGTGCCGATCAGCTGCAGGCCCAGCGCGCGTGCCCACTGGCAGGCGATCAGTCCCACGCCGCCGGCCGCGGCATGGAACAGCACATGGTCGCCGCGCTGCAACCCGCCCTGGGGCAGCGTCTTCTTGAGCAGGTACTGGGCCGTGAGGCCCTTGAGCATCATGGCCGCACCGGTCTCGAAATCGATGGCGTCGGGCAGCTTGCACACGTTCTTGGCCGGCATCACGCGCACTTCGCAGTAGCTGCCGGGCGGCTGGCTGGCGTAGGCCGCGCGGTCACCCACCGCGAGGTGCGCGACGCCGGAGCCCACGGCTTCGACGATGCCGGAAGCCTCCATGCCCAGCTGCAGCGGCATGGGCAGCTGGTACAGGCCACTGCGCTGGTAGACGTCGATGAAGTTCAGGCCGATGGCCTTGTGGCGGATGCGGATCTCGCCCGGGCCGGGTTCGCCGACCTGCACCTGCACCACTTGCATTTCTTCAGCGCCGCCGTGGCGGTCGATGCGGATGGCCTTGCTCGTCGTCTTCATGTCTTCCTCACTGCGCGTTCTCTCGAAGCGGCGGATGCTAGCAGCGATGGCGCGTTGTTACAGTCGCTTCAATGCCTTCGCAACGCCTGACACCTTCCACGGTCGCCCTGCTCACACTGCCCCCCCTGATGTGGGCCAGCAACGCCATCGTCGGCCGGCTCGTGGCCGGCATGATCCCGCCCGTCCTGCTGAACTTCCTGCGCTGGGTGCTGGTGTTCGCGCTGCTGCTGCCGCTGGCAGCAAGCGTGCTGCGGCGCGGCTCGGGCCTGTGGGAACACCGCCGCGGCCTGTTGCTGCTGGGCCTGCTCAGCGTGGGCTGCTACAACGCGCTGCAGTACCTGGCGCTGCAGACCTCCACGCCCATCAACGTGACGCTGGTCGGCTCCAGCCTGCCGGTCTGGATGCTGGCCATCGGCCTGCTGTTCGGCGCACCGGTCTCGCACCGGCAACTGCTCGGCGCGGCCCTGTCGGTCGTCGGCGTGCTCGTGGTGCTGGCCCGTGGCGAGCTGCAGCAGCTGCTGCACCTGCGCCTGGTGCCGGGCGACCTGTACATGCTGGCCGCCACGCTGGCCTGGGCCGCCTACAGCTGGCTGCTGACGCGGCCGGGCTACCCGGCCTCGCTGCGGGCGCACTGGGCGGGCTTTCTGATGGCGCAGGTGGTGTTCGGCCTGCCCTGGGCCGGCGCCTTCGCGCTGGGCGAGGCCCTCTGGATGGACCCTGTGGCCACGGCCTGGGGCTGGCCGCTGGCCGGTGCGCTGCTGTACATCGCGCTCGGCCCCTCGCTGACCGCCTACCTGTGCTGGGGCGCGGGCGTGCGCCGCGTGGGGCCCAGCACGGCGGGCTTCTTCGCCAACCTCACGCCGCTGTTCGCGGTGCTGCTGTCCGGCCTGGTGCTGCGCGAACCGCCTCGGCTGTACCACGGCCTTGCCTTCGCGCTGATCGTGGGCGGCATCGTCGTGTCCTCGCGCAGGTCCGAGGCCGCCCGCTGAGGTTCAGTGGGTGCCGGGGTAGGCGCCGCCGTCCGGCAGGATGTTCTGGCCCGTGATGTAGCTGGCGTGCTGGCTGCACAGGAAGGCGCAGATCGCGCCGAACTCGGCCGGCGTGCCCAGGCGCCGCGCCGGGATGTTGTTCTTGCGCGCGGCGACGATGTCCTCGACCGGCTTGCCGGTCTTGGCGGCCTGGCCGGCCACGGTGGCGCGGATGCGGTCGGTGTCGAACACGCCGGGCAGCAGGTTGTTGATGGTCACGTTGGCCGAGGCCAGCTTCGTGGTGCGCGCCACGCCGGCGACGAAGCCCGTGAGGCCGCTGCGCGCGCCATTGGACAGGCCCAGCACGTCGATCGGCGCCTTCACCGAGCTCGAGGTGATGTTGACGATGCGACCGAAGCCGCGCGCCGCCATGCCGTCGACGGCGCCCTTGATCAGCTCGATCGGCGTCAGCATGTTGGCGTCCAACGCCTTGACCCAGTCCTCGCGGTCCCAGTCGCGGAAGTCGCCGGGTGGCGGGCCGCCGGCATTGGTCACGATGATGTCGAACTCGGGCCGCACGGCGAACACGGCCGCACGGCCAGCCGGCGTCGTGATGTCGGCCGCCACGTGGCGGACCTCGGCGGCGGCCGGGCGCTGCGGGTCGTCCAGCAGCGTGCGCTCGGCCGCCTGCAGCGCCTCGGCACCGCGCGCCACGATCAGCACGTTCACGCCTTCGCGCACCAGCGCCTGCGCGCAGCCGAAGCCCAAGCCCTTGCTCGCGCCGCACACCAGTGCCCACTTGCCTGCAATACCCAGATCCATCACGTTCTCCGTTGTTGGCCAAAGCGGCCGATCATAGAAAAAACGGCGCCCGAGGGCGCCGTCCATGGGAAAGGCCGCGAGCGACGTCAGTCTTCGACGAAGGCCTCTTCGCGCTTGTTCTTGACCGCCGGCAGCAGCACGATGATCACGAGGATGGCAGCGGCGATCAGCAGGCCTGCCGAGATCGGGCGCGTGACGAACACGCTCCAGTCGCCACGCGAGAGCAGCAGTGCGCGGCGCAGGTTCTCCTCCATCATCGGCCCCAGGATGAAGCCCAGCAGCAGCGGCGCGGGTTCGCATCCGAGCTTGGCGAACAGGTAGCCGATGAAGCCGAAGGCGCCCACCATCCAGATGTCCCAGGTGTTGTTGTTCGTGGAGTACACGCCGATCGCGCAGAACAGCACGATGGACGGAAACAGGAACTTGTAGGGCACGGTCAAGAGCTTGATCCACATACCGATCAGCGGCAGGTTCAAGATCACCAGCATGGCGTTGCCCAGCCACATCGAGGCGATCAGGCCCCAGAACAGCTCGGGGTTGCTGGTCATGACCTGCGGGCCCGGCTGGATGTTGTGGATGGTCATGGCACCGACCATCAAGGCCATCACGGCGTTGGGCGGGATGCCCAGCGTCAGCAGCGGGATGAAGGAGGTCTGCGCACCGGCGTTGTTGGCCGACTCGGGCGCGGCAACACCGCGGATGTTGCCCTTGCCGAACGGCACCTCGCCCGGATGCAGCTTGGTCTTCTTCTCGATGGTGTAGGCCGCGAAGGCCGCCAGCAGCGCACCGCCGCCGGGCAGGATGCCCAGGGCCGCACCCAGCGCCGTGCCGCGCAGCACGGCCGGCAGCATGCGCCGGAAGTCTTCCGCCGTCGGGAACAGGCCCTTGACCTTGCCCGTGAACACTTCGCGCTCGTCCGCGGGCTTGGACAGATTGGTGATGATTTCACCGTAACCGAACACGCCCATGGCGATGGCCACGAAGCCGATGCCGTCGGTCAGTTCCGGCACATCGAAGCTGAAGCGGGCCACGCCCGAGTTCACGTCGGTGCCGACCAGGCCCAGCAGCAGACCCAGCACGATCATCGCGATGGCCTTGAGCAGCGAGCCCGAGGCCAGCACCACGGCGCCGATCAGGCCCAGGATCATCAGCGAGAAGTACTCGGCGGGGCCGAACTTGAACGCGACTTCGGTCAGCGGCGGCGCGAACGCAGCCAGGATCAGCGTACCGACCGAGCCTGCGAAGAACGAGCCCAGGCCGGCAGCAGCCAGTGCCGGCCCTGCGCGCCCCTTGCGCGCCATCTGGTAGCCGTCGATCACGGTCACCACCGAGGAGGACTCGCCCGGCAGATTGACCAGGATGGCGGTGGTGGAGCCGCCGTACTGCGCGCCGTAATAGATGCCGGCCAGCATGATGAGGGCGGACACCGGCGGCAGCGCGTAGGTGGCGGGCAGCAGCATGGCGATGGTCGCCACCGGACCGATGCCGGGCAGCACGCCGATCAGCGTGCCCAAGATACAGCCGACCAGGCAGTACAGCAGGTTGGTCAGCGTGAAGGCGACGCCGAAACCAATCGAGAGGTTGTGAATCAGATCCATGGTGTGTGACTCAGCCCGTGATGAAGGTCGGCCAGACCTGGATCTGGAGCTTCAGGGCCCAGATGAATGCGAAGTAGCTGCCGATGGCCAGCACCGTGGCCAGGATCAGCACCGATTTGATGTTGAACTCGTGGCCGGCCAGGCTGGCGATGATGGTCAGCGCATAGATGGCGGCGATCAGGCCCATGGCCGGGACACCCAGGCTGGGCAGGCCGCCCAGCAGGACGCCGAACGCCAGGTTGGCGCCCAGAATGAAGAACACCTGCTTCCACGCCCACTTGCCGATCTTGTCGCCGTCCGGCGTCTCGGTCACCAAGGCGGTGAAGGTGATGATCATGCCGATGATGGCCATGACGATGCCCAGCATGAGCGGGAAGTAGCCCGGTCCCATGCGGGCGCCGTTGCCCACCGTGTAGGTCGTCGCGCCCCAGGCGAACGCGACACCGACGACGGTGAACATGAGCCCGGAGAAAAAGTCTTTCTGACTTTTGATGTTCACAAAAAT
The DNA here is from genome assembly GCF_964253035.1 of Pseudorhodoferax sp. LjRoot39. NCBI lineage: Bacteria > Pseudomonadati > Pseudomonadota > Betaproteobacteria > Burkholderiales > Comamonadaceae > Pseudorhodoferax > Pseudorhodoferax sp. LjRoot39. The sequence goes on from NZ_CAXUQL020000001.1 coordinate 6,613,744, forward strand.
GCCTCCTCAAACTGCAAAGGTGGCGCATTGTGGGGGCATTCAAACGGCCGAAAGATGTGGATTCCACCTACATGCTTGCTGACGTCCGCCTGACCCTTGGAGGCGCTGCGATGGCCGTTCTGTGAACGATGGTCACGCCGTCGGCGGCGCCTCCAGCGGTGGCGTGGCGCTGAGCACCTCGGCCATGGTGGTCAGCCCTTCGGCCACACGCAGCGCACCCGCCAGGCGCAACGGCCGCATGCCGTCCACCAGCGCCTGGCGGCGCAGTGCCGACGGCTGGCCACCGGCCTGGGCAAGTTTGTCCTTGAAGCTCTCGCTGACGGTCAGCAGCTCGTACAGGCCCATGCGGCCCATGAAGCCGGTCATGCGGCATTCCAGGCAGCCGACCGGCTTGTACGGCGTGCAGGCGCCGTTGATGCGCCAGGGCTGGATCACGCGGTTCAAGGTCTCGGCCGTGGTGCTCTCGTCGGGCGCGCGGCAGTGCCGGCACAGCACGCGCACCAGGCGCTGCGCGAGCACGCCCAGCACCGTGGCGTTGAGCAGGTAGGCCGGCACGCCCAGCTCCATGAGCCGCGTCAGCGCAGCCGGCGCGTCGTTGGTGTGCAGCGTGGAGAACACCAGGTGGCCCGTCAGCGCCGACTGGATCGCCATCTCCGCCGTCTGCAGGTCGCGGATCTCGCCGACCATGATCACGTCCGGATCCTGGCGCATGAGTGCACGCAGGCCCTCGGCGAAATCGAAGTCCAGCTGGGGCTGCACCTGGGTCTGGTTGAAGGCCGGCTCGATCATCTCGATCGGGTCTTCGATGGTGCTGACGTTCAGCGCCTCGGTCGCCACGCGCTTGAGCGTGGAGTACAGCGTGGTGGTCTTGCCCGAGCCGGTCGGGCCGGTGACGAGGATGACGCCGTGCGGCTGGCGCACCAGCGCCTCCCAGCGCTGGGCATCGTGCGGCGAGAAGCCCAGCGCGTCCAGGTCCTTGACGGCGGTGTCGGGGTCGAAGATGCGCATCACCATCTTCTCGCCAAAGGCCGTGGGCAGCGTGGACAAGCGCATCTCGATCTCGTCGCCACGCGGGTTGCGGGTCTTGATGCGGCCGTCCTGCGGCCGGCGCTTTTCCACCACGTCCATGCGGCCCAGCAGCTTGACACGTGCGACCACCGCATTCATGACGCCCATGGGCATCTGGTACACCGGATGCAGCACGCCATCGATGCGGAAACGGATCACGCCCTGCTCGCGCCGCGGCTCCAGGTGGATGTCGCTGGCGCGCTGGTTGAAGGCGTACTGCCAGAGCCAGTCCACGAGTTGCACCACGCCCTGGTCGTTGGCATCCAGCGTCTTGTTGGATTTGCCGAGCTCGACCAGTTGCTCGAAGCTGGCCAGGCCCGCGCTGCCGCCAGCCTTCTGCGCCGCGCGCACCGACCTGGCCAGCGCGAAGAACTCGGCCGTGTAGCGCTGGATGTCCAGCGGGTTGGCGACCACCCGGCGCACGCTGCGGCGCGACTGGCGCTCGACCTCGGGCACCCAGTCGCTGACGAAGGGCTCGGCCGTGGCCACCACCACCTCGCTCGCGCCGACCTGCAGCGGCAGCACCTTGTGGCGCTCGGCGTAGACCGCGCTCATGGTGTCGGCCACCTTGCCCACGTCGACCTTGAGCGGGTCGATGCGCTGGTACGGCAGGCCGGCGCGGCCGGCCAGCCATTCGGCCAGCATCTCGATGTCCAGCGGCTTGCCATCGCGCGCGCGCGCCATCGCCACGCTGGCCAGCCGCACCAGGGCCGGCTGCGCGCTCTCGGCCTGCGCGCAGCGTGCCACGGTGCGGCGGTGTTCGTCGGCCGAGATCACGCCGTCAGCAGCCAGCCAGTCGACCAGCAGGCGCCAGGTCAGCGGGCCGGCGTACGAAGCGGTCATGGCGCAATTGCACCGAACACGCGCAGCCACTTGCGCGCGGGCAGGCCCCAGCGCGATTCGATCTCGGCCGCGCGGGCCAGCAAGTCAGCGCGCTCGGGCCGGCTGGCCTCGCGCTGAGCCAGCACCACGGTGTTGCCCTCGCGCGTGGGCCGGAAGGCCCAGACCGCGCGCTCGCCGAAGGCCTCGGCGATGCGCGCCAGGCTGGCCTCGTAGCTGGACGAGCGGCCGAACAGGTTGACCGTCATGGCGCCCTCCTCGGTCAGCAGGCGGCGGCAGTCGGCGTAGAAATCGGCACTGTCGAGCACGGGCGAGGCGGCCTCCTGGTCGTACAGGTCGACCTGCAGCGCGTCCACCGTGCCGTGCAGCGTGGCGTCCAGCACCGCCAGGCCTGCATCGGCCAGGCGCACCTGCAGACGCGTGTCGTCCGGCGGCAGCTTGAACCAGCCGCGGCAGGCGGCGATCACCTGCGGGTTGAGCTCGATCACCGTGGTGCGCAGGCGCAGCTTCTTGTGGCAGAACTTGGTCAGCGCACCGGCCCCCAGGCCCAGCTGCATGGCGTGGCGCTTGGTGATCCCGTCCGCGGGCACGAACAGCAGCCAGGCCATCATGCGCTGCACGTACTCGAGTTCGATGTCGTAGGGCTTGTCGATCAGCATCGAGCCCTGCACCCATTCGGTGCCCAGGTGCAGCGTGCGCACCACGCCGTCGTCGGCGAACTGCACCTCGGGCAGCGTGGGCTGGGCGCGCCGTGCCTGGGTGGATTTAGTGGCTTTGGTCATCGCCCGCGATTGTGGCCTGCTCCCGCCACAGCGCCCGCAGGCGCGGCAGCGCCACCAGCGCGTTGGCCGTGGTGGCCGCCTCGATGGCAGCCAGTGGCCGGCCGCGCAGCGCCGCCAGTGTCTCGGCGATGCGCGGCAGCTCGGCCGGCGTGTTCAGGCCCTGGGGCCGGCCGGCCGCGCGCTCGGACTGGCGCACATAGAGCCACTGCGGCGGGATGTCGGGCGCGTCGGTCTCCAGGACGATGGACTCCAGCGGCAGCTCGGTGGCCAGCTGGCGCAGCTGGCGCGCGGTGTCGAAGGTCATGGCGCCGCCGAAGCCGAGCTTGAGGCCCTGGGCCAGCACGGCCTGCGCCTGCTGCAGGCTGCCGTTGAAGGCATGGGCGATGCCCTCCCAGCGCCCGCCCGCGCCGACCTCGCGCAGCTGGCGCAGGACCTGGTCGACGCTGCGCCGCGTGTGCACGATGACGGGCAGGCCGTGCCGCCGCGCCAGTTGCAGCTGCTTGCGAAAGAAATGCAGCTGGCGCGCGCGCATGGCCGGCTCGGTCAGTTCGGGCACGAAGAAGTCCAGCCCGATCTCGCCCACCGCCACCAGGCGCGGATCGCCGGCATGGGCCGCCAGGGCCGCGTCCAGGCGTTCCAGGTCGCCATCGTCGGCGCGCGGCACCAGCAGCGGGTGGATACCCAGCGCATAGGCGTCGCCGGTGCGGTGGGCGAAGGCGCGCACGGTGTCGAAGTCGAACACGCCGACAGCCGGCAGCACGCACAGCACCACGCCGCGCTCGGCCGCCTGGGCGCGCGCGGCCAGCGCGCGCCAGTGGTCCCGGCCGAACTCGGGCGCGTCCAGGTGGCAATGGGTGTCGATCCAGGGCATGGCACCACTGTAGCGCGCGGCCCTGGGGACGCCGCACGCCGCTGGCGCCCCATCGCCGTACGTCACCAGGGGGATGCCATCCGGCCAGGGATGCGCCCTGGAATGAACCGTGGTACTGTAATTGCGTAGATCCAGCACAACGTCCCATCAGGTGATCACCAATGCGCAGGCCGGCTCTTTACAGCAGTGCATCCCGTGCCCGACCGGAGCCGCCGGATGCCGACGCTGCCCCCTCCCCTCCCCAGCCCCCTGAAGCCGTGCCCATGGCACAGCCGGCCGCGCGCAAACGCTGGTGGAGCGATCCGCGCCTGCTCTGGACCACCATCGTGCTGCTGGCTGCAGCGGCGCTGGGTGCCGGCACGCTCGCCCTGCGTCCCGGCACGCGAACCTTGACCCAGAAAGACATCGACGCGGCCGTCATGCGCACGCTGGAGACCAATGTTCTGCCCTCGCCGGCTGCCAAGGCCTACGCCGCCATCATCCCCTCGGTGGTGCGCGTGATGGGCTTCGTCAAGAGCAAGGACGGCAAGCAGGACGTGGAGCAAGGCGTGGGCACCGGCGTGGTGATCGTCGACAAGGGCATCATCCTGACCAACCTGCACGTGGTCGCAGGCGCGCAGTCCATCAAGGTCACCTTCTCCGACGGCCTGGAGAGCACGGCGAGCGTGACCGGCACCCAGCCCGAGAACGACCTGGCGGTGCTGCAGGCCCACAAGATCCCGGACGACATGATCGCGGCGACCATGCGCTCCACGGCCGACCTGATGCCGGGCGACCAGGTCGTCGCGGTGGGCTTTCCGTTCGGCATCGGCCCCTCCACGTCCGCGGGCGTGGTCTCGGGCCTGGGCCGCTCGTTCCGCTCGCCAGAAGGCAAGCATGTGCTGACCAACCTGATCCAGTTCGACGCCGCGGCCAATCCCGGGAACTCCGGCGGTCCCCTGGTCACCATGGACGGGCAGGTGGTCGGCATCGTCACCGCCATCCTGAACCCCTCGCAGCAGCGCACCTTCGTGGGCATCGGCTTCGCCGTGCCGATCGAGAACGCCGCTTCCGCGGTCGGCCTGCACCCCTTCTGACAACCCGAGGACCCTGTCCATGAGCGACGCCAGCACCCAGAGCCCAGACACCGCCCAGCTGATGGAGCAGATCCTCTACGAGGTCAAGCGCGTCGTCGTGGGGCAGGACCGTTTCCTCGAGCGGGTGATGGTGGCCATGCTGGCCCAGGGCCATCTGCTGGTGGAGGGCGTGCCGGGCCTGGCCAAGACGCTGACGGTCAAGACCCTGGCCGAGACCATCCAGGGCCAGTTCAAGCGCATCCAGTTCACGCCCGACCTGGTGCCGGCCGACCTGGTCGGCACGCGCATCTACAACCAGAAGACCGGCGACTTCGCCACCGCACTGGGCCCGGTGTTCACCAATCTGTTGCTGGCCGACGAGATCAACCGCGCACCGGCCAAGGTGCAGAGCGCACTGCTCGAAGTCATGCAGGAGCGCCAGGTGACGATCGCGGGCGAAACGCACCACGTGCCCAAGCCCTTCCTCGTGATGGCCACGCAGAACCCGATCGAGACCGAAGGCACCTACCCGCTGCCCGAGGCCCAGGTCGACCGCTTCATGATGAAGGTGCTGGTCGACTACCCGACCGACGAGGAAGAGTTCGTGATCGTCACGCGCGTGACCGGCCCGGCCGTGCAGGTGGCGCCCGTTGCCACGGTCGAGCAGCTCGCCGCACTGCAGAAGGAGTGCCGGCGCATCTACGTCGATCCCTCGCTCGTGCAGTACGCCGTCAAGCTGGTTTCGGCCACGCGCAAGCCCGAGGCGCACGGGCTCAAGGAGCTGGCGCGCTTCATCACCTTCGGCGCCAGCCCGCGCGCCACCATCAACCTGACCGAGGGCGCGCGTGCGCTGGCCATGCTGCGTGGGCGCAGCTACGCGCTGCCCGAGGACATGAGCGACCTGGTGCCCGACGTGCTGCGCCACCGTGTGGCGCTGTCGTACGAGGCGCTCTCCGAAGGCGTGTCGGCCGACGCGCTGGTCGGCAAGATCATGGCCCGCATCCCGGCACCGCCCAAGCCGTTGGAACATGAGAAGCTCGCCGCCTGAACCCAAGGCCGCGCCGCCCGCGCAGGCCGAGCACCTGCTGCGCCGGCTCGAGTGGACGGTGCTGCGCCGGCTCGACGGCCTGTTGCAGGGCGACTACCGCACGCTGATGCGCGGCACCGGCATGGACCTGGCCGACCTGCGCGAGTACCAGCACCACGACGACGTGCGCCACATCGACTGGAACGTCACGGCCCGGCTGCAGCAGCCCCATGTACGCGTGTTCACCGAGGACCGTGAGATGGCGGCCTGGTTCCTGCTCGACCTCTCGCCCTCGGTCGATTTCGGCTCGGGCGAGCAGAAGAAGCGCGAGGTCTCCGCCGCCTTCGTGGCTGTGCTGGCCCGGCTGCTCACCCGCCACGGCAACCGCGTCGGCGCCATGCTCTACGGCGCCGGGCTCGACCAGGTGCTGCAGCCGCGCGCCAGCCGCCTGCACGTGCTGGATCTCCTGCACCGCATGCTCCCCAAGGACGGCCAGCCGACCGAGCCCGGCCGCGTAACGCACCTACACGAGCTGCTGCAGGCCGCCGGTGGCCTCATGCGCCGGCGCTCCACCGTGTTCGTGGTGTCCGACTTCATCAGCGCGCCGGGCTGGGAGAAGCCGCTGGCCCAGCTCGCCCAGCGCCACGAGGTGCTGGCCGTGCGCCTGCTCGATCCGCTGGAGCTGGAACTGCCCGACCTGGGCCTGATCCCGATCCGCGACGCCGAGACCGGCGAGCAACTGCTGGTCGACACCTCGGACGCCGGTTTCCGCAAGCGCTTCGCGCGCATCGCCGCACAGCGCGAGGCCGAGTTGCGCCAGGCGCTCGGCGAGGCTGGCGTGGACACGCTGGAACTGTCCACCGACGACGATCTCGCGGCCGCCATCCTGCGCTTCGCCGAACTGCGCCGCCGGCGCAGCCGGCTGTCCGGCGCCGGCGGCGGCCTGCCCACCCATCTGCGGCCGCTCGCGGCCGCCTGACACGCCCCAGCACGAGGAGAACGCCCATGAACTTCCTCTGGCCCCAGTTCCTCTGGCTGCTGCTGCTCACACCATTGCTGGTGCTGCTCTACGTCTGGCTGCTGCGCCGACGCAAGAAGACCGCGCTGCGCTATGCCAGCCTGTCCATCGTGCGCGAGGCCATGGGCGTGCGCCAGGGCCTCAAGCGCCATGTGCCGCCCTTGCTGTTCCTGCTTGCGCTGTGCGCCCTGATCGTGGCCGCGGCCCGGCCCATGGCCGTGATCAGCCTGCCCTCGCAGCAGGAAACCATCATCCTGGCCATGGACGTGTCGGGCAGCATGCGCGCCACCGACGTGCAGCCCAACCGGCTGGTGGCGGCGCAGAACGCCGCCAAGGCCTTCATCGCCGACCTGCCGCGCCATGTGCGCGTGGGCATCGTGGCCTTCGCCGGCACGGCCCAGGTGGTGCAGCCGGCCACGCTCTCGCGCGAGGACTTGGTGGTGGCCATCGACAAGTTCCAGCTGCAGCGCGCCACGGCCATCGGCAGCGCCATCGTGGTGTCGCTGGCCGAGCTGTTCCCCGATGCAGGCATCGACGTGGGCGCCATGACCTACGGCCGCGAGCGCCCGCGCGGCCAGTCTCTGGACAAGCTGGACAAAGACATCGCAGCCAAGGGCGAGGTCAAGGAGTTCACGCCGGTGGCGCCCGGCTCCTACGACTCGGCCGCCATCATCCTGTTGACCGATGGCCAGCGCACCACGGGCGTGGACACGCTGGAGGCCGCCAAGATGGCGGCCGACCGCGGCGTGCGCGTCTACACCGTGGGCATCGGCACGGTGGACGGCGAGACCATCGGCTTCGAAGGCTGGTCCATGCGCGTGCGGCTGGACGAGGAGACGCTCAAGGCCGTGGCCACGCGCACCCAGGCCGAGTACTTCTACGCCGGCTCGGCCGAAAACCTGCGCAAGGTCTACCAGACGCTGAGCTCGCGCCTGACCGTGGAGAAGAAGGAAACCGAGATCTCCGCGCTGCTGGCGCTGGCCGGCGCGCTGCTGGCGCTGGTCTCGGCCGGCCTGTCGCTGGCCTGGTTCAACCGGGTTCTCTGACGCCGCGCTGCGCCTCCACATGGCGCACCCAGCGCTTGGCACCAAAGCCGGCGCCGACGATGAGCAGCAAGGTGCCCGCGATCAGGGCATAGGTCAGCGGACCGGGGTTGCGCAGGGCCGCGACGATCTGGTCGACGAAGAAGGCCATCACCAGCGTGCCGGGCGCCATGCCGAGGAAGGTGCCCAGCAGCATGTGGCGCAGGCTGATGTGCGAGGCGCCGGCCACCATGTTGACGATGGCGAACGGTGCCACCGGCACCATGCGGATCGCGATCACGGCCAGCAGGCCATGGTCGGCCAGGCGCTGGCTCACGGCGTTCACGCGCGGCCCGCCCAGGCGCTGCACCACCTCGCGGCCCAGCAGCGCCCCGAGGCCGTGGCTGGCGGCGGCGCCGACCAGGGCGCCGGCCATGCAGGTGACGAAGCCAGTCCAGGGCCCGAAGGCCACCAGCGTCACCAGCGTCAGGAAGGTCAGCGGCACGGCCAGCACCAGGGCCAGGCTCAGGCCGGCCACCGCGGCCACGGGGCCGAAGGACGCGCCGAGTTCCTGCAGGCCGTCCACGATGCGGTCCACATCCAGCCATTCGCGCATGGGCGACCAGGTCCAGGCCACGGCCAGGCCGATCAGCACGGCCAGCACCAGCACCAAGGCCCAGAGCCGACCACGCAATCCTCCCGCCGCGCTCACGCACCCTGCTCCATGCTGTCGCGCAGCGCTGCGGCGAGCTCGGCCACATGCCGCTCGTCGAACATCGTGCCATGCATGCCGGCGATCTCCACCTCGCGCAGCTTGCGCCCCATGAGCCGGCGCCAGGGCTTGAACAGCCAGCGGTCCCAGGTGCGCAGGCCGGAGGTGCGCACCAGCAATGTCGGCCCATCGTAGGCCTCGGGCTTGTAGCCGCGCAGCGCCATGACCTGGCTCACGAGGCCGGGGTCGTTGAACATGGCGTCGAGCCGCCGGCCGTTCATGGTCAGGTCCTGGATGTGGAAGTGCCGCACCATCCAGCCGGCCGCGCGCCAGGCCCGGGTGCCACCCAGCACCGAGCTGGGGTAGGTGGTGTCCAGCAGCACCAGGCCGCGCACCGGCCAGCCTCGCTCACGCAGCAGCCGCGCGGTTTCCAGCGCGGCCATGCCGGCCACCGAGAAGCCGGCCACCCAGCCACCGTCGAAGCCCTCGGCCAGCGCCTGGGCCTGGATGCGGTCGGCGTACATGGTGGCGAGTTCGGCGATGGTGCCGATCGGCTGGTCCGGCGGCGGCTGCAGCATGTACAGGCTGCAGGCCTCGCCCATGGCCGGGCCCAGGTTCTGCAGCCGCAGCAGGTCGCCATGGCCCGAGGCGGCCAGGTACAGCGGCACCCGGCCGGTGCCGCCCAGCGGCAGCAGCAGGCCCGGCGTGCTGCTGTGCTGCTGCAGCGCCGCGGCCAGGCTCTCCACCGTAGGATGCTCGGTGATCAGGTACAGCGGCACCTGCCGGCCCACGAGCTTTTCCAGCCCGCTCATCATGTTGACCGCCGCGAGCGAGTCGCCGCCCAGGTCGAAGAAGTTGTCCTGTACACCGAGGGCCGGGACCTTGAGCACGTCCTTCCAGAGTTCCAGCAGCGCCCGCTCGGTGTCGTTGGCCGGGGCACGCGTTCCACCGCTGGGCAGCGCCACCGGGTCCGGCAACTGCTTGTAGTCGATCTTGCCGGTGCCGCTGGAGGGCAGCTCGGGCAGCAGCGTGATGCTGGCCGGCAGCATGTAGTCGGGCAGGCGCGCGCGCAGCAGCGCGTGCAGGCGCTCGGCGCTCTGGCCAGGCGCCTGGGCCCAGGCATGGATGGCGGGCTTGCCGCGCAGCTCGCGCAGCGCAGCGGCGGCCTGCACCACGCCGTCGATGGCCAGCAGCGCGGACTCGATCTCGCCCAGCTCGATGCGGTAGCCGCGCAGCTTGACCTGGCGGTCCAGCCGGCCGACGAAGTGCAGGTGGCCGTCGCTGGCCAGCCAGCCACGGTCGCCGGTGCGGTACATGCGCTCGCCGGCGTGGAACGGGTCGGCCACGAAGGCCTGCAGGTCCAGTTCGGGCCGGTGCAGGTAGCCGCGCGCCACGGCCGCGCCGCCGATGAAGATTTCGCCGGCCACACCCAGCGGCAAGGGGCGCAGGCCCGCGTCCAGCACGTAGATGCGGGTGTCGTCGATGGGCCGGCCGATCGGCAACGCCGCATGGCTGCGCTGGGCCTCGCATTCCCAGGCGGTGGCGAAGATGGTGGCCTCGGTCGGCCCGTAGACGTTGAACAACCGCCCGCCCGTCACGCTGATGAAGCGGCTGGCCAGTTCGGGCGGCAGCACCTCGCCGCCGCAGCAGGCCACGCGGAGCTTGAGACCGGGGCGGCCGGCCGCGGCGTCGAGGAAGCGCGCCAGCGTGGACGGCACGAAGGCCATGAAGGTCACGCCATGGCGCAGCGCGAAATCGGCCAGCATTTCGGGCAGCAACCGTCCCGGCGGCGGCAGCGCCACGCTGGCGCCGTGGATCAGCGGCAGCAGCAGTTCGATCAGCGAAGGGTCGAAAGTGGCCTGGGTGCCCTGGCCGGAGCGGTCGCGCGCGTCCACCGCCCAGGCGCGCGACAGCCACATGAGCCGGCGCGACAGCATGCCGTGCTCGATGGCCACACCCTTGGGCCGCCCGGTGGAGCCGGAGGTAAACAGCACGTAGGCCATGTCCGAGGCGGCCGGCCGGCGTGGCGGCAGGTCGGTCGCATTGACGTCGAACAGTTCGTCGCCCAGCGGGTCCAGCACCAGCGTGTTGCCGTGCAGGCCGCCGAGCCGGTCGGCATGGCGCGGCTGGATCACCAGGACCGCCGCCCCGCTCTCCTGCAGGATGGCCGCGAGGCGGGCCAGCGGTGCATCCACGTCCAGCGGCAGGAAGGCCGCGCCAGCCTTGGCGATGGCCAGCAGCGTGACCACCAGCTCCGGCGAACGTTCCAGCGCCATGGCAACGACGACGTCGCGGCCCGCGCCCCGCTCGACCAGTTGGCGCGCCAGGCGGTTGGCATGGCGGTCCAGCGCCAGATAGTCCAGGCTGCCACCATCCCAGACCAGGGCCACGGCCTCGGGCCGCAGCGCCGCCTGGTACTCGAACAGGTTCACGAAGGGCAACACCACCTGGTGCCAGGCCACGTCCTTGTGCTGGCCCGAGACCACGTGCCAGCGCTCCTCGGGCGGCAGCAGTTCGATGTCGTCGACGCTGCCGCCGGGCGGTGTGGCCATGATGGCCTCGACCAGGTGCCACAGCCGCCGGCCCAGCAGCTCGGTCTCGCCGGCCGAGAAGCAGGCGGCGCTGGCCTCCAGCGCGAGTTCCACGTCCTGGGTCGGGTGGAATTCGCAGACCGTCACGCCCAGCGGGAACCGGGCCACGCCAGAGAACAGCTGGCGCGACTCGACCAGCTGGGCCGCGCCGAAGGAGACGGCGTAGTCCTGCCGCTCGAACGACAGCAGCACGTCGAACAGTCCGTCGCGGTTGGCGCGGATCATCTGCAGCTCGCGGCCGAGCTCGCTGATCGGGTAGCGCGGATGGCGCAGCGCCGCACGCATGGACGCGCCGACGTTGGCGATCAGCTCGGCCACCGGCATCTGCGGCGTGATCTCGATGCGGATCGGCACCACGCCGACGAACATGCCCAGCGTGTCGGTGTAGCGGCGCCCGCCCCGGTTCAGGCTGGGCACGCCGACGATCACGTCGCTGCGCTCGCAGATCCGCGCGAAGTACAGCACCAGCGCGGCCAGCACCAGGTTGAACACGGTCTGGCCCTGCTCCGTCGCATGGCGGCGCAGGCGCTCGTAGTCGGCCCGCGGCACGCGGTGGAAGGCCAGGCTGGCCGGCGGCAGCGTGTCGGGCCGGGCCTGGCTGAAGCGCCGTTCGATCAGCGGCGTGGGCAGCTCCGGGATGCGCTCGCGCCAGTAGCGCTTGTCGCGCTCGAAGCCCTCCGAGCTGCGGTAGGCGTTGGACTCGGCGATGAAGGTGCTGTAGTGCGGCACCGACGACATCGGCGGCGGCTCGCCGGCCAGCAGCGCATTGTGGATTTCGGCCCAGCGGCGCATGACCTGCGAGGTGCCCCAGCCGTCCATCACCAGGTGGTGGAACTGGATGGTCAGCCCATGCAGCTGGTCCGATGCGCGCAGCAGCGCGAAGCGCCAGGGCGAGCGGCCATCCAGTACGAAGGGCTCGGTCATGCGCTGTTGCCACCAGCGGCGCATGGCCTCCTTGGGATCGTCGGCGTCGCTCAGATCCACCACCTCTAGCGCCGGCTCCTCGGTCGGCGCCAGCAGGTGCTGGCGGCCGTCGGGCAGCGGCGCCAGACGCAGGGCTTCGTTCTCGGCGACCAGGTGCGCCAGGGCGCGGCGGAACACCGTCAGATCGAGCAGGCCGACCAGGAAGGCGCCGCCGCCGATGTTCAGGTGGGCGCTGCCGGGCCAGGCGCGCTGGTCGAGCCAGACCTCGCGCTGGCTCAGGGACAGCGCCAGCCCGTCGTTCAGTTCGCTGCCGGCACTCGGTTCGACATGGGCTACAGGCGCGTCCATTGCGCAATCCTCTCCACGGCATAGCGGTAGCCTGCTTCGACGATCTCCGGCGCGCGCTTGTGGTCCATCATGGAATAGTCGGCCACGGGCGGCTCCAGGTAGTGGTCGGCCTGCGCCACGGTCGCGGCGCGCTTGTGCAGGCCGCCGATGTGGCCGGCCCGGTACAGGATTTCGACGATGCCGGGCTGCGTGGGATTGCGGGCCAGCATGCCCTTGAGCGCGCTGCGGCGCGACAGGCGGGCCAGGTCCTGTGCCACGGCCAGGTCTTCCTGCACGTCCACGTCGATGGCGATGATGGTGCCGTTGCCGCGCCGACGCTCCAGCGGGGTGCCCAGGCGCATGCGCATGGCATCCACGGGCACGTTCTCCAGGATGGCGCCGTCCACGAGCAGGTCGCCCTTGTGCAGCACGGGCGGGAACAACCCGGCCGGCGAGTTGCTGGCCAGCACCGCCTTCCAGAGCGGGCCGGTGTCCTGCACCGTGGTGTGGCCCTTGGACAGGTTGCAGGCCGCTGCGAAGAAGGGCCGCCACAGGCTGTCGACGCTGCGCTCGCCGAACATCTTGCGCAGGTCGCGTTCGACCCGGAAGCCCGAGACCAGCGAGATCAGCGGCAGGGTCAGCCGCTCGCCGCCGGCCGCGAAGGCCTGGGTGTTGCGCATGATCTCGTCCAGCGACAGGTCGCAGGCGTATTGCGCGCCAACCAGTGCGCCCATGCTGTTGCCGCCCACCATGTCGATCGGGATGCCGGCCTCGTGCAGCGCGCGCAGGATGCCCAGATGGGCGTAGCCCCGCGCACCGCCGCCGCCCAGCACCACACCGACCGCGGTACCGGTCAGGAAGCGCGCGAGCCGCGCGAAATCCTCGACATGGTCGGCGCGCAGCGGATAGACGCGCTCGCAGGCACGCCCGGCCAGCCAGCGCCGCACCTCATGGGGCGACTGCGCATCGGCCGGGTGCATGACGACCAGGTGCTTGCGCTTGAGCGCATAGCCCGGCTCGCGGGCCAGCTGCTGCTCCAGTTCGCTGACGGCCAGGGCGCCATCGGCACGGGCCACGTAGATCACCTGGTCGGCCTGGCGGAAAGCGCGGCGCGTCCACTCCGTGGCCTGGGCCTCGGCCTCGTAGACCAGGTGGTCGAACTGCTCGTCGAGCGCATCGCCCGGGCCCTCGTCGCCCATGCCCTGTGCCGGTGGCGCCAGGTGCCGTGCGCGCCCGGTCTTGGCAAAGGCGGCGGTCAGGGCCCGCGCCACGGCATCGGCCTGCGCGTCCAGGTGCAGGGGCACCACCACGAAGGACTGGGCGAAATGGCGCTGCGTGACCTGCGCGCCGTGGCGCAGGTGGTTGTAGATCGCCTGGGAGAAGACGCGGTTGACGGCCAGCGGCCGCAGTTGGAGCAGGGCCTCGAAATCGCTGCTGTGCAGCACGGCCAGCGTGGAATCGCGCACCGCCGTCACGTCGGCCGTGCGCGGCTGCTGCAGGATCATGCCGGTCTCGCCCACGCCCTCGCCCACGCTGATCTCGTTGTAGAGCAAGAGGCTGCCGTCGGGGTTGGTGCGCGACACCCGCAGGCGGCCGCTCAGCAGGATCAGCATGCTGTCCGAAGGGGCGCCCTCGCGCAGCACCTGGTGGCCGCCGGGCACGTCCTGCCGCACCAGGAAGCGCGCCAGGTCGTGCAGCACCTCTTCGTCAAGCTGGCCGAAGATGCGGCTGCTCCGCAACACCTGCAGTGCGCGCGCCTGAAACTTCTCTGCTGCGACCATGCGCGGGAACCCTTTCCTCTGCGGAGCGCATGCGAACGGAAGAGATCCCGATCTGTCGATGCGCCAGTACACACTCCTGCACCCGCGCACTACGATAACAAATTAGAACGTTCTTTGGCATGAAAAGTGCGCTATTTATCACGCACTTCTTCACCGTTACACGTACGCCTGCGCTTTAGCGCGATGGGGCGAACAGATCGACGCGATCGGTGATGACGGTGTGCTCGCCGAGTGCGCGCAAGCGTTGCGCCTCGGCCTCGTCGTTGACGGTGTAGCTGGCCATCCGCAGCCCCAGCGCCTGCGCCTGCTGCACCAGGCCGGCCGTCCACAGGCTGTGCCGGCAGACGAGCACCTGGCAGGCCAGGCCGTGCGCGGCCTGCTCCCACCCGGTCGACAACGCGTCCAGCAACAGGCCGCGCGGCAACGCCGGCTGCGCAGCCTGGGCCGCTTGCAACGCATCGACCTCGAACGAGGTCAGCAAGGGCGGCACGGGCTGGCCGGCCCACAGCGCGGCTGCGGCATCGGCCACGGCCGCGCCTGTCGCGGCCGCTGTGCCTGGCGTGGGCTTGATCTCGATGTTGAGCAGCAGGCCATTGGCCTGGCAGAAGCGCGCGATGCCGGCCAGCGTGGCCAGCGGTTCGCCCGCGTAGGCGCGCGAGTGCCAGCCGCCGGCGTCCAGTTGCGCGAGCTCGCCCCAGGGCTTGTCGCCCGCGGGGCCACGGCCGTTGGTGGTGCGCTCCAGCGTCGCGTCGTGCAGCAGGAAGGGCACGCCGTCGGCGCTGAGCTTCACGTCGCACTCGAACATGCGGTAGCCGTGCGCTGCGCCCAGGCGGAAGGCGGCCAGCGTGTTCTCGGGCGCCAGCTTGCCGGCGCCGCGGTGGGCCACCCAGGCGGGGTAAGGCCAGGGCGCGGCCATCACAGCCGCTGCCGGGTCTCGGCGTCGAACCAGTGCAGCTGCGCGGCGGGCACGCCGATGGCCACGGTGTCGCCGATGCGCGGCGCTTCCAGCATCGCGTCCTGTCGCACGGTGAACAGACTCTGGCCGACGCGGCCGTAGACCAGGCGCTCGGCGCCCAGCATCTCGACCGCCTCGACCACCAGCTGCCAGGCGCCGTCGGCGCGCAGCTCGGCATGTTCGGGGCGCAGCCCCAGCACCAGCGTGCCGTCGCGCGGCGCCGCCAGCGGCAAGGCCAGGCGCTGCTCGCCGACGATGAAGCGCGTGCCTTCTGCCCGGCCTTCGATGAGGTTCATGGGCGGCGAGCCGATGAAGCTGGCCACGAAGGTGGTGGCGGGCCGGTGGTAGACCTCTTCCGGCGTGCCGAACTGCTCCATGCGGCCGGCGTTCATGACCATCATGCGCTGGGCCAGCGTCATGGCCTCGACCTGGTCGTGCGTGACGAACAGCGAGGTGATGCCCAGCTCGTTGTGCAGCTTCTGGATCTCCAGCCGGGTCTGCGCGCGCAGCTTGGCGTCCAGGTTGGACAGCGGCTCGTCGAACAGGAAGACCTGCGGCTGGCGCACGATGGCGCGGCCCATGGCGACGCGCTGGCGCTGACCGCCCGAGAGTTGGCGCGGCTTGCGGTCCAGCAGGTGGGTGAGCTCCAGGATCTTGGCGGCCTTGTCCACGCGCTGGCGGATCTCTTCCTTGGGCACCTTGGCGATCTTCAAGCCATAGGCCATGTTCTCGAAGTTCGTCATGTGCGGGTACAGCGCGTAGTTCTGGAACACCATGGCGATGTCGCGCTCGGCGGGTTCCACGTCGTTGACCACGCGCGGGCCGATCGCGATCTCGCCCTCGCTGACCTCTTCCAGGCCGGCCACCATGCGCAGCAGCGTGGACTTGCCGCAGCCCGAGGGGCCGACGATGACGACGAACTCGCCATCCTTGATCTCGGCGTCGACGCCGTGGATGACTTGCAGCGCCTTGGCGCCATGGCCATAGCGCTTGATGAGCTTGCGGATGGAAATGGACGCCATGTGTTCTTACTTCTCGGTGTCGACCAGGCCCTTGACGAACCACTTCTGCATGAGCACCACGACCAGCGCCGGCGGCAGCATGGCCAGGATGGCCGTGGCCATGATGATGTTCCAGTCGGTGGCCGCGTCGCCGCTGGCGATCATGCGCTTGATGCCGATGACGATGGGGTACATGTCCTCCGTCGTCGTGGCCAAGAGCGGCCACAGGTACTGGTTCCAGCCGTAGATGAACTGGATCACGAACAGCGCCGCGATGGAGGTCTGCGACAGCGGCACCAGCACGTCCTTGAAGAAGCGCATGGGGCCGGCGCCGTCGATGCGCGCGGCCTCGACCAGTTCGTCGGGCACGGTCAGGAAGAACTGCCGGAACAGGAAGGTGGCCGTGGCCGAGGCGATCAGCGGTACCGTGAGCCCGGCATAGGTGTTCAGCATGTTCAGGTCCGACAGGACCTTGTAGGTGGGCAGGATGCGCACCTCCACCGGCAGCATCAAGGTGATGAAGATCATCCAGAAGACGAGCTTCTTGAACGGGAAGCGGAAGTAGACGATGGCGAAGGCCGACAGCAGCGAGATCGCGATCTTGCCGAGGCTGATGACCAGCGCCGTGACCAGGCTGACCCACATCATGCGGCCGACCGGCGCGGCCGAGCCCTGGGTGGAGCCGGTGCCGGTCAGCGCCGCGGTGTAGTTCTCCACCATGTGGCTGCCGGGCGTGATCGGCATGGGCACCTGCACGATCTCGTCGCGCGTGTGGGTGGAGGCCACGAAGGCCAGGTAGATCGGGAAGGCGACGATCAGGATGCCCAGCACCAGGACCAGGTGGGACAACAGCGTCAGCAGGGGGCGGCGTTCCACCATGTCAGTAGTTCACTTTCTTTTCGACGTAGCGGAACTGGATGACGGTGAGCACCACGACGATGGCCATCAGCACCACCGACTGCGCGGCCGAGCCACCCAGGTCCAGCGCCTTGAAGCCGTCGTGCCAGACCTTGTAGACGAGGATGGAGGTGTCGCGGCCGGGCCCGCCCTCGGTCGTCGCGTGCACGATCGCGAAGGTGTCGAAGAAGGCATAGACCACGTTGATGACCAGCAGGAAGAACGTGGTGGGCGACAGCAGCGGCAGCTGGATGGAGAGGAAGCGGCGCACCGGGCCCGCGCCGTCGATGGCGGCGGCCTCGATCAGCGCCTTGGGAATGGACTGCAGCCCCGCCAGGAAGAACAGGAAGTTGTAGGAGATCTGCTTCCAGACCGCGGCCACGACGATCAGCGTGAGCGCATTGCCCGAATTGAGCAGATGGTTCCAGTCGTAGCCCAGGCCGCGCAGGCCGTAGGCCACGATGCCGATGCTCGGGGAGAACATGAACACCCACAGCACGCCGGCCACGGCGGGCGCCACGGCGTAGGGGATGATCAGGAAGGTCTTGTAGACCAGGGAGCCACGCAGGATGCGGTCGGCGAACACGGCCAGCACCAGCGACACCGCGATGCCCAGCCCCGCCACGAGCACCGAGAACAGCGCGGTGACCTTGAAGGATTCGAGATAGGCCGCGTCCTCGAACAGCGCGACGAAATTGTCCAGCCCGACCCAGACCGTGGACGTGCCGAAGGCGTCCTCGGTCTGCAGTGACTGCACGATGGCCTGGCTGGCCGGCCAGAAGAAGAACACCAGCACGACCGCCATCTGCGGCGCCACCAGCAGCCAGGGCAGCCAGGCCGAGCGGAACAGCACGCGTTTTTCCATCTTGTGATCGTCCTGGTCCGGTTGCAGCGGCGCGCTCCCAGGCGCCGCGGCGGGCGAGTGTACCTAGTGGCGCGCTCAGCCCTTGTTCGCTTTCTGGAAGCGCTCGAGCTGCTCGTTGCCGCGCTTGACGGCGTTGTCCAGCGCCTGCTTGGCACTTTGCTTGCCGCTCCAGATCTGTTCGGCTTCCTCGTCCACGATGGTGCGGATCTGCAGGAAGTTTCCGAGGCGGATGCCGCGCGACTTGTCGGTGGTCTTGCGGATCATCTGCGTGACGGCCACGTCGGTGCCCGGGTTCTGCTTGTAGAAGCCCGACTTCTCGGTCAGCTCGTAGGCGGCCATGGTGACCGGCAGGTAGCCCGTGCGCTTGTGGCTGGCGGACTGCACTTCCGCGTTGGACAGGAAGCTGAAGAACGCGGCCACACCCTTGTACTCGGCCGGCTTCTTGCCGCCGATGGCCCACAGGCTGGCGCCGCCGATCACGGTGTTCTGCGGTGCGCCGGCCACGTCCGGGTAGTAGGGCAGCGCGCCGATGCCGTAGGCGAACTTGGCGTCCTTGGCCACGCGCGCGTACAGGCCCGAGGAGCCGGTCATCATCGCGCACTCGCCCGAGGGGAAGGAGGCGTCGGGCGTGTTGTTGCGGCCCTTGTAGACGAACAGGCCCTGCTGCGACATGTTGGCCAGGTTCTCGAAATGGCGCACGTGCAGCGGCGAGTTGAAGGCCAGGCGCGTGGCCGTGCCGCCGAAGCCGTTGTTGAGCGTGGCGTACAGCGTGTTGTGCCAGGCCGAGAAGCTCTCCAGCTGCGTCCAGCTGACCCAGCTGGTCGTGAACGGGCACTTGTGGCCACTGGCCTTGAGCTTGGCCGCGGCGGCCACGACCTCGGGCCAGGTCGTCGGCGCCTTGTTCGGGTCCAGGCCCGCAGCCTTGAAGGCGTCCTTGTTGTAATAGAAGATGGTCGTGGAGCTGTTGAACGGGAAGCTCAGCATCTGACCGTTGGGCGCCGTGTAGTAGCCGGCGACGGCAGAGATGTAGGCGCTCTGGTCGAACTTGGCACCCGACTCCTTCATGATCTCGCCGACCGGCTTGATGACGCCCTTGGAGGCCATCATGGTCGCGGTGCCCACCTCGAACACCTGCAGGATGTGCGGCGCATTGCCGGCACGGAAGGCGGCGACGCCGGCCGTCAGCGTCTCGTCGTACTGGCCCTTGTAGGTGGGCACGACCTTGAACTCGCTCTGGCTGGCGTTGAACTGCTTGGCCAGGTCGTTGACCCACTCGCCCAGCGGCCCGCTCATCGCGTGCCACCACTGGATCTCGGTCTGGGCATGGGCCGGCAGCGCGAACGCGGCGGCGGCCAGCGCCGCCAGGGCAAAGGTCTTCTTCATGGATGCTCCGGTAAGAAAGAAAGGCGGCAGGGTAGTGCCGCCATGTGACAGAACGATTTAAGCGCAGTGACTGTCACGCGTGCATGCGGGCTTTCCATGGGCTGGACGGATCGCGGCGTCGATTGTTGCGCTGCGGTAACATCCACCCCCGCCTGCGCAGGGCCGGCGGGCCCCAGCACGCCTCCCCCCCGATGAATGCCCCGAACACCCTGAACCAGCTGCTCGCGCCAGCAGAAGACACGCAGCGCCTGCGCGAGATTCCCTACAACTACACCTCGTTCTCCGACCGCGAGATCGTGGTGCGCTTGCTGGGTGCGCGCGCCTGGGAGCTGGTGCAGACCCTGCGTGGCGAGCGCCGCACGGGCCGCTCCGCCCGCATGCTGTACGAGGTGCTGGGTGACATCTGGGTCGTGCAGCGCAACCCCTACCTGCAGGACGACCTGCTGGACAACCCAAAGCGCCGGGCCCTGCTGGTGCAGGCCCTGCAGCACCGGCTGGCTGCGGCCGAGGAACGCCGCACGCCGCAATCCGACCTCGGCCGCGATGCATTGGTCGGCGAGCTGCTGGAGGCCGCGCGCCAGGCCGTGGCCCGCTTCGATGCCGATTTCGCCGAGATCGCGGTGCTGCGCAAGCGTGCGCGCCGCACGCTGCAGCGGCTCACGGCCAAGGACAACATCAAGTTCGACGGCATGTCACGGGTCTCCCACGTGACGGACGCCACCGATTGGCGCGTGGAGTACCCCTTCGTGGTGCTGACGCCGGACACCGAGGCCGAGATGGCCGGCATGGTCGCCGCCTGCATCGAGCTGGGCCTGACCATCATCCCGCGCGGCGGCGGCACCGGCTACACGGGCGGCGCGATCCCTTTGAGCTGGAAGAGCGCGGTCATCAACACCGAGAAGCTCGAGGCCATGACCGAGGTCGAGCTCATCACCCTGCCCGGCGTGGCGCAGCCCGTGGCCACGATCTGGACCGGCGCCGGCGTGGTCACCCAGCGCGTGGCCGATGCGGCCGAGCGCGGCGGCTATGTGTTCGCGGTCGACCCGACCTCGGCCGAGGCCTCCTGCATCGGCGGCAACGTGGCCATGAACGCAGGCGGCAAGAAGGCCGTGCTGTGGGGCACGGCGCTGGACAACCTGGCCTCCTGGCGCATGGTCACGCCGCAGGCGCAGTGGCTGGAGGTCACGCGGCTCAACCACAACCTGGGCAAGATCCACGACGTGGAGGTGGCGAGCTTCCAGCTCGACTACTTCGAGGCCGACGGCAAGACTCCCGTGCGCAGCGAACGCCTGGACATCCCGGGCCGCGTGTTCCGCAAGGAAGGCCTGGGCAAGGACGTGACCGACAAGTTCCTGTCGGGCCTGCCAGGCATCCAGAAGGAAGGCTGCGACGGCCTGATCACGAGCGCGCGCTGGATCGTGCACCGCATGCCGGCGCATACGCGCACCGTGTGCCTGGAGTTCTTCGGCAACGCCAAGGACGCGGTGCCCTCCATCGTCGAGATCAAGGACTTCATGTTCGCCGAGCAGAAGCGCTCGGGTGTGCTGCTGGCCGGCCTGGAGCACCTGGACGACCGGTACCTGAAGGCCGTGGGCTACGCCACCAAGTCCAAGAGCCATGGCGCGGGCCTGCCCAAGATGGTGCTGTTCGGCGACATCGCGGGCGACGACGCCGACGCTGTGGCGCGTGTCACCTCCGAGGTGGTGCGCATCGCCAACTCGCGTAGCGGTGAGGGCTTCATCGCCATCAGCGCCGAGGCGCGCAAGAAGTTCTGGCTGGACCGCAAGCGCACGGCCGCCATCAGCCGCCACACCAACGCCTTCAAGATCAACGAAGACGTGGTGATCCCGCTGCCGCGCATGGCCGAGTACACCGATGGCATCGAGCGCATCAACATCGAGCTGTCGCTGCGCAACAAGCTGGAGCTGGCCGACGCGCTGATCGCCTTCTTCGGCGCCGGCAAGCTGCCGCTGGGCAAGGAGGACGATGCCTCCGAGATCGCCTCGGCCGAGCTGCTGGAAGACCGCGTGGCCCAGGCGCTCGCGCTGCTGCGCGAGGTGCGCATGCAGTGGCAGGGCTGGCTGCACGATGTCGATGCGCTGTTTCCGCAACTGCAGGACCACCGCCTGCGCGCGAGCTGGAGGACGCAGATCCGCGCACCGCTGCAGACCCTGTTCCCGGGTGCGGCCTTCCGCCCGCTGCTGGCCGAGTGTGAGGCGATCCACAAGCGTGTGCTCAAGGGCCGCGTCTGGGTCGCACTGCACATGCACGCGGGCGATGGCAACGTGCACACCAACATCCCGGTCAACAGCGACAACTACGCCATGCTGCAGACCGCGCACGAGGCCGTGGCGCGCATCATGGTGCTGGCGCGTTCGCTGGACGGCGTGATCTCGGGCGAGCACGGCATCGGCATCACCAAGCTGGAGTTCCTGACCGAAGCCGAAGTCGCGCCGTTCGCCGACTACAAGCGCCGCGTCGACCCCGAGGGCCGCTTCAACAAGGGCAAGCTGCTGCGCGACCCGGCCTTGCCGGCCGACCTGACCAACGCCTACACCCCCAGCTTCGGGCTCATGGGCCACGAGTCGCTGATCCTGCAGCAGTCCGACATCGGCGCGATTGCCGACAGCGTCAAGGATTGCCTGCGCTGCGGCAAGTGCAAGCCGGTCTGCGCCACGCACGTGCCGCGCGCCAACCTGCTCTACAGCCCGCGCAACAAGATTCTGGCCACCTCGCTCCTGATCGAGGCCTTCCTGTACGAAGAGCAAACGCGCCGCGGCGTGTCGATCAAGCACTGGGCCGAGTTCGAGGACGTGGCCGACCATTGCACGGTCTGCCACAAGTGCCTGACGCCCTGCCCGGTCAAGATCGACTTCGGCGACGTGACCATGAACATGCGCAACCTCTTGCGCAAGATGGGCAAGAAGAGCTTCCGGCCCGGCAACGCGGCCGCCATGCTGATGCTCAATGCGACCAATCCGCAGACCATCAATCTGATGCGCACGGCCATGGTCGACGTGGGCTTCAAGGCCCAGCGCCTGGCCAGCAACGTGCTGCGCGGTTTGTCGAAGAAGCAGACCGCCGCGCCGCCGGCCACGGTGGGCACCGCGCCGATCAAGGAGCAGGTGGTCCACTTCGTGAACAAGAAGATGCCGGCGGGACTGCCCAAGCGCAGCGCGCGCGCGCTGCTGGACATCGAGGACAAGGACTACGTGCCCATCATCCGCAATCCGCAGGCCACGAGCACGGATTCGGAAGCGGTGTTCTATTTCCCGGGCTGCGGCTCGGAGCGCTTGTTCAGCCAGGTGGGCCTCGCGACCCAGGCCATGCTCTGGCATGCCGGCGTGCAGACCGTGCTGCCGCCGGGCTACCTGTGCTGCGGCTACCCGCAGCGCGGCTCGGGCCAGTTCGACAAGGCCGAGAAGATCATCACCGACAACCGGGTGCTGTTCCACCGCGTGGCCAACACGCTGAACTACCTGGACATCAAGACCGTGGTGGTCAGCTGTGGCACCTGCTTCGACCAGTTGCAGGGCTACCAGTTCGACAAGATCTTCCCGGGCTGCCGCATCATCGACATCCACGAGTTCCTGCTCGAAAAGGGCATCACGCTGGGCGAGGCCGGGGCCTATCTGTACCACGACCCCTGCCACACGCCCATGAAACAGCAGGAGCCGATGAAGACCGTCAAGGCGCTGCTGGGCGACGGCGTGACCAAGAGCGAACGCTGCTGTGGCGAGTCCGGCACGCTGGGCGTGACCCGGCCCGACATCTCCACGCAGATCCGCTTCCGCAAGGAGGAAGAGCTGCGCAAGAACGAGACGGCGCTGCGGGCCCAGGGCGCGCAGGGCGACCTCAAGATCCTGACCAGCTGCCCGAGCTGCCTGCAAGGCCTGTCGCGCTACCAGGACGACCTGCAGAGCGGCCTGCTCGAAGCGGACTACATCGTGGTCGAGATGGCGCGCAAGATCCTGGGCGAGGACTGGATGCAGACCTATGTGGCCGACGCCAACCGCGGCGGCATCGAGCGCGTGCTCGTCTGAGAAAGTTTCCATGGCCGGCCTGACCCCCACCACCCCGCAGCCCGAAGACATCACCGTGCACGGCCAGTCGCGCGTGCTGGAGATCGCGTTTTCCGACGGGGCCCGCTTTCGCATCCCGTTCGAGCTGATGCGCGTGTACTCGCCCTCGGCCGAAGTGCAGGGCCACGGCCCGGGCCAGGAGGTGCTGCAGACCGGCAAGCGCGAGGTCACGCTGCTCGGGCTGGAGCCCGTCGGCAACTACGCCGTGCAGCCCGGGTTCTCGGACGGCCACAGCTCGGGCATCTTCACCTGGGAGTACCTGTATTTCCTGGGCAAGCAAGAGCAGCAGCTGTGGGCCGACTACCAGCGCCGCCTGGCCGAGGCCGGCGTCGACCGCGACGCACCCATGGCGCCGCCGGCCGGTCACGGCTGCGCCAGCCACTGACGCCTGCGCGCCGCAGCGCGCCGCCACTGTGGCGCAAACCGCCACACAATCCCCGATCTGGTGCAGGGATGTGAGTCCCTGCACACCTCTTGTGTCCTAGGATCCGCCCCATGTCTTCCACCCATTTCGGTTTCCAGTCCGTCGACGAGACGGAAAAGGCCAGCCGCGTGCGGGAGGTGTTCGATTCGGTCGCCCCCAAGTACGACCTCATGAACGACCTCATGTCCGCCGGGCTGCACCGCGTCTGGAAGCGCTACACCACGCTGGTGGCCAATGTGCGCGAAGGCCAGCACGTGCTGGACATCGCTGCCGGCACTGGCGACCTCACGCGCAGCTTCGCCAGGAGCGCAGGCCGTAGCGGGCTGGTGGTGCACACCGACATCAACGAAGCCATGCTGCGCACCGGCCGCGACCGCCTGCTCGACGAAGGCGTGGTGGTGCCCAGCATGGTCTGCGACGCCGAAGCCCTGCCCTTCGCCGACGCCAGCTTCGACCTCGTCAGCGTGGCCTTCGGCCTGCGCAACATGACGCACAAGGACAAGGCCATCGCCGAGATGTGCCGCGTGCTCAAGCCGCGCGGCAAGCTGCTGGTGCTGGAGTTCTCCAAGGTGGCCAAGCCGCTGGAGAAGGCCTACGACTGGTATTCCTTCAAGGTACTGCCGCAGATCGGCAAGATGGTGGCCGGCGACGACGCCAGCTACCGCTACCTGGCCGAATCGATCCGCATGCACCCCGACCAGCAGGCCCTCAAAAGCCTCATGCAGGCGCAGGGATTCGGTCACGTGGACTATCACAACATGACCGGTGGCATGGTGGCCCTGCACGTGGGCATCAAGTGCTGAACCTTTTTTTGATTTGAAGACGACGAGGAGACCTCGATGAAGATCCTGACCGTGATTCTGGCCGGCGCACTGATGTTGACGCTGGGAACCGACGCCGACGCCCAGCGCCGCATGGGCGGGGGCAAGTCCTTCGGCAAGCAGTCGAACAACGTGACGCAGCGCGAGGCCGCGCCGCAGGCGCCTGCTGCGCCCGCGCAGTCGGCCAACAACACCGTGCCGGGCAAGGCTGCGGCCGCGCCCGCCGCTGCTGCGGCACCGAAGCGCCCCTGGGGCGCCATGCTGGGCGGCCTGGCCGCCGGCCTGGGCCTGGCCTGGCTGGCATCCTCACTGGGCCTGGGTGAAGCCTTCGGTCAGTTCATGCTGATCGCACTGCTGGTGCTGGTGGCCATGGTGGTCATCGGGGCCGTGATGCGGGCACGCCGTGGCGCGCAACCGCAGCAGGCCAACCGCAGCCCCTTCGCCTTCCAGGGCGCGGGCCCGGCCTCGCCGCAGGAGCCGCTGACACCGCGCAGCTACCGGCCCGAAAACGTCGGTAACGACGCCTCGGCGCGCCCCTGGGAGCGCAACACGACCGCGTTCGATGCAGGCACTGCTGGTGTGGGCAGCACCGGCATCGTGATCGGCTCGGGCCTGTCGGGTTCGCAAACCTGGGGCATTCCAGCCGACTTCGACACCGATGGCTTCCTGGTCGCGGCCAAGCGCAACTTCGTGACGCTGCAATCGGCCTGGGACCGTGCCGACATCTCCTCGCTGCGCGCCATGATGACCGACACCATGCTGGGTGAGATCCAGGCCCAGCTCAAAGAGCGCGAGGCCCACACGGGCGGCCAGTCCAACACCACCGAAGTGGTGATGCTGGACGCCAAGCTGCTCGGCATCGAGGACACGGGCGAGGACTACATGGCCA
Source organism: Pseudorhodoferax sp. LjRoot39 (assembly GCF_964253035.1). Classification (NCBI taxonomy): domain Bacteria; kingdom Pseudomonadati; phylum Pseudomonadota; class Betaproteobacteria; order Burkholderiales; family Comamonadaceae; genus Pseudorhodoferax; species Pseudorhodoferax sp. LjRoot39. The sequence goes on from NZ_CAXUQL020000001.1 coordinate 6,639,079, forward strand.
GTGTGGAGTTCTCCGGCATGATCCGCGAGGAGCCCTCGGCCGGCCCGAGCCCGTTCCGCGAAGTCTGGAACATGACCAAGCCCAAGAGCGGCCATGCCGGCTGGCTGGTGGCTGGTGTCCAGGCACTGCAATAAAGCCGATGCGCCGCGGAATGCGGCGCAAACGCGGAAATAATCGGGGACATGGCCACATCGTCCCCTTTTTCTTTTCTGGGCAAGCTGCTCGACCGCGTCGGCAACTCGCTGCAGCCGCCGGCCTGGGCCGTGGAAGAGTTCCACCGCCGCCTGGTGCTGCTGCTGAACCACGTGCTGATGCAGGAGGAGCAGGCCATGGAGCGCCTGCTGCGCCACCAGGGCCGCGCCGTGCGCTTCCAGTGGCGCCACTTCACGCTGTTCCTCAAGGCCACGCCCGCCGGTCTGCTGGACCTGGCGGACGCGCTGACGCCGGCCGACCTGACGTTGACCGTGACCGAGGACTCCCCGGCCGCGCTGGCCCAGACACTGCTGCGCGGTGACAAGCCCGGCATCCGCATCGAGGGCGATGTGCAGCTGGCGGCCGACGTGAACTGGCTCATCGAGCATGTGCGCTGGGATCTCGAGGAAGACCTGTCGCGCCTGATCGGTGACGCACCGGCCCACACGCTGGGCCAGATCGGCCGGGCCGCGTCCGCCGCGCTCAAGAAGTTCGTGACCCTCGCCAGCGGCGCGCGCGGCAAGAACGCAGCATGAGCGTCGACATGACGGCCTGCAGGAAGGCCGCACCGTGAGGCAACTCGCCCGCGGCGCCTACATCTCCTGGATCGCGCTGCGCTACGGCCTGGACGAGCTGGTGCTCTCCAGCTTCCGCCAGCCCTGGCTGCGCGGGCTCACGCGCGTGCTCTCGGTCGGCCGCGACCTCAGCGCGCCGCGTGGCCAGCGCCTGCGCGAGGCGCTGGAAAAGCTGGGCCCGCTGTTCGTGAAGTTTGGTCAGGTGCTGTCCACGCGGCGCGACCTGCTGCCGCCCGACATCGCCGACGAGCTCGCGCGCTTGCAGGACCGCGTGCCGCCCTTCCCCTCCAAGATCGCGGTGGAGACCATCGAGCGCGCCTTCCGCAAGCCGCTGGACGAAATCTTCATCCAGTTCGACCGCACGCCGATCGCCAGCGCCTCCATCGCGCAGGTGCACTTCGCGGTGCTGCGCACCCGCAAGGGCGAGCAGCGCGAGGTGGCCGTCAAGGTGCTGCGCCCCGGCATGCTGGCCACCATCGAGAACGACCTGGCGCTCATGCGCATGCTGGCCGGCTGGGTGCAGCGTGCCTCCAACGAGGCCAAGCGGCTCAAGCCGCTGGAGGTGGTGGGCGAGTTCGACAAGTACCTGCACGACGAGCTGGACCTGCTGCGCGAAGCCTCCAGCGCAGCCCAGCTGCGCCGCAACATGGTCGATCTGGACCTGGTGCTGATCCCCGAGATGTTCTGGGACTATTGCGCGCCGGACGTGATCGTCATGGAGCGCATGAACGGCGTGCCCATCGGCCAGACTGCGCGCCTGCGCGAGGCCGGTGTCGACATGCACCGGCTGGCGCGCGACGGCGTGACCATCTTCTTCACGCAGGTGTTCCGCGACGGCTTCTTCCACGCCGACATGCACCCCGGCAACATCCAGGTCAGCCTGGACCCAGCCACCTTCGGGCGCTACATCTCGCTGGACTTTGGCATCGTCGGCACGCTGACGGAGTTCGACAAGGAATACCTGGCGCAGAACTTCACGGCCTTCTTCCGGCGCGACTACAAGCGCGTGGCCGAGCTGCACATCGAATCGGGCTGGGTGCCGGCCAGCACACGTGTAGACGAGCTGGAGGCCGCCATCCGCGCCGTTTGCGAGCCCTACTTCGACCGGCCGCTCAAGGAGATCTCGCTGGGCATGGTGCTGATGCGGTTGTTCCAGACTTCGCGCCGCTTCCATGTGGAGATCCAGCCGCAGCTGGTGCTGCTGCAAAAGACGCTGCTCAACATCGAGGGCCTGGGCCGCGAGCTCGATCCTGACCTGGACCTGTGGGCCACTGCCAAGCCCTTCCTGGAGAAATGGATGATGCAGCAGATCGGCCCGCAGGCCCTGCTGCGCCAGTTGCGCGACGAGGCGCCGCGCTACGCCAAGCTGCTGCCCGAAATGCCGCGCCTCCTGGTGGACTACCTGCGCCGCGGCGGCGCGTCCGTGCAGCACGACCGCCAGCTGCAGCAGTTGCTGGCCGAGCAGCGCCGCACCAACCGGCTGCTGCAGGCCATCATCTATGGCGGCATCGGTCTTGCCTTGGGTCTGCTGGCCATGCAGCTGTGGGTGCGCGTGCAGCTGTTCTAAACAATGAAATGATGGGAGAACCGGGATCGTGCTGCTGACACTGGTGTTCGTCTACCTGCTCGCCACCGTGGGCGTCGGCCTGTGGGCCGCGCGCAGGGTGAAAACCACGGCCGACTTCGCAGTCGCCGGCAAGAACCTGCCGCTGATCATGATCGTGACGACCACGTTCGCGACCTGGTTCGGTTCGGAGACCGTGATGGGCATCCCGGCCAAGTTCGTCCAGGGCGGACTCAACGGTGTGGTGGAAGACCCGTTCGGCGCAGGCTTCTGCCTGATCCTGGTCGGTGTGTTCTTCGCCGCCAAGCTCTACAGGATGGACCTGCTGACCATCAGCGACTACTACCGCGAGCGCTACGGCCGCGTGGTCGAGGTCGGCTGCTCGCTGATCATCATGTTGAGCTATCTGGGCTGGGTCTCGGCCCAGGTCACGGCCCTGGGCCTGGTGTTCCACCTGTTGTCGGGTGGTGCCATCGGGGTGCCCATGGGCATGGTGATCGGCGTGGTGTCCATCCTGGCCTACACGCTGTTCGGCGGCATGTGGTCGGTGGCTGTGACCGACTTCATCCAGATGATCATCCTCGTGGCCGGGCTGGCCATCCTCGCGGTGTTCGCCGGCCAGATGGCCGGCGGCGCCGACAAGGTGATCGACCTGGCCGTGGGCCGCGACCTGTTCAAGTTCTGGCCCGAGCCCAGCCTGCACGACATGCTGTTCTTCTTCGCCGCGGCCATCACCATGATGCTGGGCTCGATCCCGCAGCAGGACGTGTTCCAGCGCGTGATGTCGGCCCACAGCGTCTCGGCCGCGACCAAGGGGCCTGTGATCGGCGGCACGCTGTACATCCTGTTCGCCTTCGTGCCCATGTTCCTCGTGGCCAGCGCGCTGATCATCATGCCCGAGCAGACCCAGGCGCTGCTGGCCGACGACCCGCAGAAGATCCTGCCCACGCTGGTCATGGAGAAGATGCCCTTGGCGATGCAGGTGCTGTTCTTCGGCGCGCTGCTGTCGGCCATCAAGTCCACCGCCTCGGCCACGCTGCTGGCGCCCTCGGTCACGTTCACCGAGAACATCTGGCGCCAGTTCGTGCCGCGGACCAGCGACCGCCAGGAACTGCTGACCATGCGCATCACGGTGCTGGTGTTCAGTGCCTGCGTGCTGGCCTACTCCATCGCGATGGAAGGCACGTCGATCTACGAACTCGTGTCGGGCGCCTACCAGGTGCCCCTGGTCGGTGCTTTCGCGCCACTGGTGTTCGGCCTGTATTGGAAGCGCGCCAGCACCCAGGGCGCCATCGCGGCCGTGATCGCCGGCATCGGCACCTGGCTGGTGGTCATGTACACGCCCTGGGCCGAGGTGTTCCCGGCGCAGTTGGCCGGCGTGCTGGCATCGATGGCCGGCATGGTGATCGGCTCGCTGGCGCCGCAGTGGATCGCCAACCGGCACGCCAGCCACCACCCGCTGGTGCGCAGCGCCTGATGGGCGCCGCGGGCGGGGCCGCGGCCTATAATCGAGGGTTTTTTTGAGCCCTCCGTCCGCCCACGCCATGCCTATCTACGCCTACCGTTGCGAGTCCTGCGGCCATGCCAAGGATGTTCTGCAGAAGATCTCCGACGCACCGCTGACCCAGTGCCCGCAGTGCGGCGCCGATGCGTTCCGCAAGCAGGTGACGGCGGCCGGCTTTCAGCTCAAGGGCTCGGGCTGGTATGTGACCGACTTCCGCAACAACGGCAGCGCGCCCGCCAGCGCCCCGGCGGCCAAGCCCGGCGAGAGCGCGCCCGCACCTGCGCCAGCCAGCGATGCGGCGGCCAGCCCCGCACCTGCTCCGGCCGCAGCGCCCGCCGCCAGCCCCGCCCCGCCCACCTCGTCGACCGGCAGCACCTGAGCGCCCACCGATGAACGCCTTGCGCAAATGGCTGGCCACAGGCCTGCTTGTCGTGGTGCCCGCGGTGATCACCGCCTGGGTGCTCGAGTGGGTCATCAGCGCGCTCGACCAGACGCTGCTGATCCTGCCGTCCGCATGGCATCCGGACCGCCTGCTGGGCTTTCACGTGCCCGGCTTCGGCGTGCTGCTGGCGCTGGCGATCCTGCTGTCGGTCGGCGCCGTGGCCAGCAACTTCCTGGGCCGCAAGCTGGTCGACTGGTGGAACAACCTGCTGCACCGCATCCCGATCGTGCGTTCGATCTACTCGGGCGTGAAGCAGGTGTCGGACACGGTGTTCTCCGAGAACGGCAACGCCTTTCGCACCGCGGTGCTGGTGCAGTGGCCGCACGCCGGCATGTGGACCATCGCCTTCGTGACCGGCACGCCGCGCGGTGACACGGCCAACCACCTGCCGCCGCAGGACTACCTGAGCGTCTACGTGCCGACCACGCCGAACCCGACCGGCGGCTACTTCGTGCTGGTCAAGGCCAGCGACTGCGTCGAGTTGCGCATGAGTGTCGATGAGGCGCTCAAATACATTGTTTCGATGGGTGTGGTGGCTCCGGTGACGCCGCCCAACCCGAATCCGACCTTGCGCTGAGCCTGCGGGCTGCGGCGCTTGCCCTCCACCGGCGCCGGCACAGGCGCCAAGACCACCGAGCTGGATATGGAATCTCAAATGCGTACCACCTACTGCGGCCTCGTCAGCGAAGCGCTGATGGGCCAGACCGTGACCCTGTGCGGTTGGGTCAATCGCCGCCGCGACCATGGCGGCGTGATCTTCGTGGACCTGCGCGACCGCGAAGGCTATGTGCAGGTGGTCTGCGACCCCGACCGCCCCGAGATGTTCAAGGCCGCCGAAGGCCTGCGCAACGAGTTCTGCATCCAAATTAAGGGCCTGGTGCGCGCGCGCCCCGAGGGCACGACCAACGACACGATCCGGAGCGGCAAGATCGAGGTGCTGTGCCAGGAACTGACGGTGCTGAACCCCTCGGTCACGCCGCCGTTCCAGCTGGACGATGAGAACCTCAGCGAGACCACGCGCCTCACGCACCGCGTGCTGGATCTGCGCCGCCCCTACATGCAGAAGAACCTCATGCTGCGCTACCGCGTGGCCATGGAGGTGCGCAAGTTCCTGGACGCCCAGGGCTTCATCGACATCGAGACGCCCATGCTGGGCAAGTCCACGCCCGAAGGCGCGCGCGACTACTTGGTGCCCAGCCGCGTGCACGATGGCCACTTCTTCGCGCTGCCCCAGTCGCCCCAGCTGTTCAAGCAATTGCTGATGGTGGCGGGCTACGACCGCTACTACCAGATCACCAAGTGCTTCCGCGACGAGGACCTTCGCGCCGACCGCCAGCCCGAGTTCACGCAGATCGACATCGAGACCTCGTTCCTCACGGAAGAAGACATCCGCGCCATGTTCCAGGACATGATCGTGACGGTGTTCAAGAACACGCTGGGCGTGGACCTGGGCGAGTTCCCGGTCATGACCTACCAGGAGGCCGCGCGCCGCTTCGGCTCGGACAAGCCGGACCTGCGCGTGAAGCTGGAGTTCACCGAACTCACCGACGTCATGGGCGACGTGGACTTCAAGGTCTTCTCAGCCGCAGCCAACGCCAAGGGCGGCCGCGTGGTCGCGCTGCGCGTGCCGGGCGGAGCCAGGGAAGGCAGCGGCCTGTCGCGCGGCGAGATCGATGGCTACACCGAGTTCGTCAAGATCTACGGCGCCAAGGGCCTGGCCTACATCAAGGTCAACGAGCGGGCCTTGGGCCGCGACGGCCTGCAGTCGCCCATCGTGAAGAACATCCACGACAAGGCCCTGCAGGAGGTGCTGACCCGCACCGGCGCGCAGGACGGTGACTTGCTGTTCTTCGGTGCCGACAAGGAAAAGATCGTCAACGACGCGATCGGCGCGCTGCGCATCAAGATCGGCCACAGCGAGTTCGGCAAGAAAAGCGGCCTGTTCGAAAGCCGCTGGGCTCCGCTGTGGGTGGTGGACTTCCCGATGTTCGAGTTCGACGAGGAAGCCCAGCGCTACACCGCCGTACACCACCCGTTCACGGCGCCCAAGGACGGGCACGAGGACTGGATGGTCACCGCGCCGGAGAAGTGCATCTCCAAGGGCTACGACATGGTGCTGAACGGCTGGGAAATGGGCGGCGGCTCGGTCCGCATCCACCGCGCCGACGTGCAGCAGAAGGTCTTCGACGCGCTCAAGATCAGCGCCGAGGAAGCCCAGCAGAAGTTCGGCTTCCTGCTGGACGCGCTGCAGTACGGCGCGCCCCCACACGGCGGCCTGGCCTTCGGCCTGGACCGCATCGTCACGCTGATGACGGGTGCCGAGTCGATCCGCGACGTGATCGCCTTCCCCAAGACGCAACGCGCCCAAGACCTACTGACCCAGGCCCCCGCCCCCGTCGACGAGAAGCAGCTGCGCGAACTGCACATCCGTCTGCGCAACTCCGCCGCTGCCGCCTGAGGCAGCGCCCTGCCAGGGTCAGCGCGGCTGGCCCTGGTGGCGCTGCAGCAGCGGCACGATGAAGTTGGCGGGAATCGCGTAGGTGATGCCGGATGGCTGCGAGAGCGCGCTTTCGCGCGTCCCGCGCACGTAGACCATGTTGATCACGGCGATGACGGCACCGCTCGCGGGATCGAATACCGGCCCGCCGCTGTTGCCCGGGTAGGCGGTGCCGTCGAGCTGGAAGATGTCGAAGCTGCCGTCGCGCGCACTGCGAATGGAGCGCGCCGAGAGGCGCTGGTCATTCGCTGCCGGCAGCACGATGGGCGTGATCGACGACACCATGCCGCGGTGCGTCACCGGCGAGAAGCCCAGTGCGCCACCGATCGGAAAGCCGGTGTAGGCGATGGTCTGCCCCTCCTTCACCGCATCGGAGTCGGCCAGCGCCAAGGCCGGCGCCGGATCACCTGAGAAGCGCAGCAGGGCCAGGTCACGCAGCCGGTCGATCTCCAGCACGGTGACCGTGCGCATCTGCAGTTCGCGGCCCCGGCGCACCTGCACCACCAGATCAGCCCCATCGGAGGGCTCGCCCGACGTGGGCAGCACATGGGCATTGGTGATCGCCAGGTTGCCGTCGCCCACCACGAAACCCGTTCCGCGCAGGTTGAAGCGCGGGCTGTTGGTGGCCTTGTAGGTCCCGACGATCAGGATCGAGGGCTTGGTCCTCTCGATCAATTCGACGAACTGCGCCCACGCGGGCGCAGCGGCCAGGCACCAGGCTGCGGCCCCGCAGCCCGCGAGCCAGCGGCGGCGCGTGCTGGCCATCAGAGCGTGGCGCGCAGCTTCTCGACCTCGGCCTGGCCGGCGAACTTGTCGCCCTGCTTGGCGAGTTCATCCAGCAGTTGGCGCGCCTCGGTCTTCTGCCCGGCCTTGGCGTAGATCTTGGCCATGTTGAGCTTGAACAGCAGGTTGTTGGCCTGCAGGCCCATTGCCTTGGTCTGCAGCTCGATGGCCTTCTTGTAGTCCTGCTTGTCCGCCAGCAGCATCGCCAGCGTGTCGATGAAGGCCGGCTGGTCGGGCGCCAGTTCGTTGGCCTTCTCGGCATACGCGATGGCGTTGTCGCGCTTGAGTTCGGACGACACCCAGGCCAGGTTGTTGTAGGCCACGGCGTTGCTGGGCTGCGCCTTGATCACGTCCTTGTATAGCTTTTCGGCGTCGGCCAGCCGCTTGTCGGACATCGCGGTCTCGGCCAGGAACATGGGCACCACCATGTCCTTGGGCTGGCTCTGGCGCCAGGAACTGGCCTGACGCTCGGCATCTGCGTTGCGGCCGGTGCTGCGCAGGTTGCTCAGCACGCGCACCATCAATTCCGGCGCGGGAGCGATCTTGAGCCCGGCCTGGTAGGCCGTCAGCGCATTGGCGGGATCCTTGCCGGCCATCCGCGCGTCGCCTTCCAGCAGGAAGCCGATGGGCTCGGTGGGGCGCTGCTTCTGGACCGTGCGCGCGAGCGCGACGGCGTCGGCCATGCGCCCCTGCTCGTTGCGCAAGGCGATGATCCGTCGCTGCGCCTCGATGAGGTTGGGCTGCAGGTCGAGCGCCTTGCGCAGCGTCTGCTCGGCCGCCACCGCGTCCTTGGTCACCATCTGGGCATCGGCCAGGCGCACCAGCGGCACCGTGGACTGGGGCTGCAGCGCCACGACGCGCGCCAGCGTCGTGAGGCCCTGGTTCGTGTCGCCGGCCGCCATCTGGGCGCGGCCCGCCGCATCGAGCATGGCTGCGTTGTCCGGCAGCGCGGCCACGCCGGCCTGGGCCACGGAGACCGCCTGCTTCATGTCCTGCTGCCGCAGCAGGTGGTCCACCAGCATCACGCGTGGCGCCACCTCGGTCGGATCCGCCTGCACCGCGCGCGCCAGCAGGTCTCCGATCTGCTTGGCGTGGTCGCCCGGCTGCCGGGCATAGGCCTCGGCCAGCGCCAGCATGGCGCGCGAGTTCTTGGGCTCGCGCGCGAGCAGGTCCTCGAAGCGCTTGCGCGCCTGCTCGGGCTTCTTGTCGGCCAGGTCCAGCACGGCGAGGCCGGCCACGGAAGGGAAGAAGTTGGGATTGATCGCCAGCGACGCCTCGTAGCTCTTGCGCGCGCCCGCCAGATCGTTCTTGGCCATCAGCACGCCGGCGCGCAGCTGCCCGGTCAGCGGAACGTTGGGGGTCTTCTTCTCCAGCCGGTCGATCGCGGCCAGTGCCTTGTCGAGCTCGTTGCGGCGCACCAGGGTGCTGATCAGCGCCATGTCGGCGGACGTGCCCTGGTCCGTGGCCGCGATGTCCTGCAGTTGCTCCAGGCCGGCTTCCAGCTTGCCGCTGGCCATCTGCGTCATGGCCAGCGCCGTGCGCTTGCGGCCATCGCTGGGATCAAGCTTGCTGGCCCGCGCGAAATACTCCTCGGCCTTGCGGGCGTCGCCGCTCATCAGCTGGATTTCACCCGCCAGCGACAGCAGCGTTGCATCGTTGGTGCTGTCGTTGACCACGGGCGCCAGCGTGGCCTGCGCCTTGGCGGCCTGGCCGGAGCGCAGGTAGGTCATGGCCAGCCACCGGCGCGCCATCTCCAGGGAGCCGTCAGCTTGCACGGCCTTGGCGAGGTGTTCCTCGGCGGTGACCAGCGCATTGCGTTGCAGGTCGATGCCGCCGGCGAGTTCCAGCGCCCGGGCATTGGTGGGGACGACGCGCAGCAGGTCCTGCGCCAGCTGTCGGGCCTTGGGAAAGTCCTTCTTCGCATAGGCCAGCTGCGCATCCAGGTAGATGGCCTCGGGGTGCTTGGGCGCCAGCTTGCGCAGGGTCGCCATCTCCTTCTCGGCATCGTCCAGCTTGGCCTGCCGGGTCAGCATGCCCACCAGCCCAAAATAGCCACGCACATCGCCGGGCTGGGCTTCGATGGACTTGCGGTAGGAAGCCGCGGCATCGTCAGGCACCCGCAGCACATACTGCTGGATATCACCCTTGATGCGCCAGGCATCCGCGTTCTTGGCGTTGCGCTGCAATACACCGTCCAGCACCGCGATCGCACCCTCCGTATCACGTGCGGCCAACTTGCTGCGGGCCTGCAACAGCAGCGCGCCCTGGTTCTGCGGATCGGCGGCCAGCGCCTTCTCCAGTGCCTGCGCGGACGCGGCCTGGTTGCGCTCGGCCGAATAGGCGCTCGCCAGCGCGGTCTGCAGCTCCGAGATGGCGTCGGGAGACGACAGCTGCGTATTGGCGAAATCCTCGATCAGCTTCTTGTTCTTGCCCTGCATCAGCAGCGCCTGCGCCAGCTTGGGCAGGACCTGGTCGGGCGGCTGCTTGAGATCGCGCGCCTTGCTCAGCTCGATTTCCGCGGCCGATGCATCGCCACCGGCCAGCAGCGCCAGACCGAGCAGGCGGCGGGCCTCACCCGAATCGGGCTGCTTCTGCAGCACGTTCTTGATCTGGATGGTGGCCGCCTTGTAGTCGTTCTTGGCCATGTAGTCCTTGGCGGAGGACAGCAAGGCCTCGGGACTGTCGCCGCAGCCCGCAAGCAGCAGGGCCGCTGCAATGGCGATCGTGGCGAATGAGGTTTTGTGGTGCGGCATGGGGCGGCTCTCTGAGATGTCTTGACGGGGGAAGGCAGGCTTACTTCAAGCCCAGGCGGTGCATGAGGTCGTACAGCGTGGGCCGGCTCACACCGAGGAGCTCCGCGGCCTTGACGATGTTGCCGTTGACCCGGCCCAGCGCCGCGATGATGGCGGTCCGCTCGGCGGCATCGCGCACGGCGCGCAGGTCCAGCGCAGGATCCAGGCCATCCGGAGCATCCGGCGCCGCCAGGCCGATGTCCTCACGCACGATCTGGTTGCCGTCGGCCATGATGACGGCGCGCTTGATGCAATTTTCGAGTTCGCGGATGTTGCCGGGCCAGGTGTGTGCCTCGATGGCTCGGATGGCCTCCTCGCCAAGGCTCACCGTGCCGCGGTTCTGCTCCTGCGCGAAGCGGCGCACGAAGGCATGGGCCAGCAGCGCGGCGTCGCCGACACGGGCGCGCAGCGGCGGTATGTTGACCACGATCTCCGCGAGCCGGTAATACAGGTCTTCGCGAAAGCGGCTTTCCTTGCTCAGCGCCTTGAGGTCCTGGTGGGTGGCGCAGACGATGCGCACATCGACAGGAATCTCCTGGCGCCCACCCACGCGCTCGATGGTCCGCTCCTGCAGGAAGCGCAGCAGCTTGGCCTGCAGGCTGAACGGCAGGTCGCCAATCTCGTCGAGCATCAACGTGCCGCCATTGGCGGTCTCGATCTTGCCGACGGTGGTTTTGGCCGCGCCAGTGAAGGCGCCCTTCTCGTAGCCGAAAAGTTCGCTCTCGAGCAGGTTCTCCGGGATCGCGGCGCAGTTGATGGCGACGAACTTGCCATTGCGGCGCGGCGATGCCTGGTGCACCCCCTTGGCCAGCACCTCCTTGCCGGTGCCGCTTTCGCCCAGCAGCATGACAGTCGCCGTGCTGTTGGCCACCTTCTCGATGGTGCGGCAGATGCGCAGCATCTCCGGGTCGCGCGTGATCAGGCCGCCGAGCGCATCGGGCTGCTGCATGGAGCGCAGCCGGCGGTTCTCCTTCTGCAACTCGAACAGGCGGAAGGCCCGGTCGACCGTCAGGTTCAGCACGTCCGGATCGAACGGCTTGGGCATGAAGTCGTAGGCGCCCATGGCCACGGCGCGCAGCGCATTGGCCTGGTCGTTCTGGCCCGTCAGGACGATGACCTTGGTGTCGGGCTCGACGGCCAGGATCTGCTCAAGCAGCTTGAAGCCCTCGCTGACCGAGTCCGAGTCCGGCGGCAGCCCCAGGTCCATGGTGACGACCGCCGGTGTGTGGCGGCGCATCTGCACCAGCGCGGATTCACGGTCCAGCGCCGTCACCGACTCGAAGCGGTCCAGCGACCACTTGATCTGCTTCTGCAGCGCCGGGTCGTCTTCGACGATCAACAGCGCGCGCATTTTTTCCGAGCTCATGCGTTCTCCAAGGGCTGCAGGACGGATGTCGAATGGGCGTCGAACAGCGGCAACAGCATCTTGATCACCGTTCCGCGGCCAAGTTCGCTGTCCACCCGGATTTTCCCGCCCAACTCCTGCACATATTGATAACTCTCGTAGGCGCCGATGCCCATGCCCGCCTGCTTCGTGGTCTGGAAGGGCTTGAAGAGGCGCTCGCGAACGAACTCCTCGGACATGCCGCGCCCGGTATCCCCGACCTCGACCAACGCCATCCCAGCTTCGCGGCCAAGCCGGAGCCAGACGCGGCCCGGGGGGTCGGTGGCATCGAAGGCGTTCTGAACCATGTGGCCGATGATGCGTTCCAGCCGCTCGTCCTGGCCCCGCGCCACCGGCTCGTCGGCCAGGTCAAGCTCCAGTTGTCGGCCGCGGCTGTCAGCCACGCGGGCGATGCGCTGCGCAATGCCGGCCAGGGCGACACCGTGCACGGTACCGGTCGGCTTGGCACCCTCGCGCAATTGAAGCATCAGCTGTCGCATCTTGTCCAAGGAATTTTCAACAGTCATGAGCATGTCCTGCTGAAACTCCGGGTTGCCCTGCAAGCGCTTGGCGTTCTTCATCATCAAGGACAACTGGGTCACGATGTTCTTGAGGTCGTGCACCACGAAGGCCGACATCTTGTTGAAGGCATCGAACTTGCGCACTTCCAGCAAGGCTTCGGTGGCCTGCATCTGGGCCAGGAAGCTGGCGGCCTGCCGTCCGGCCGTCTTCAGCAGGTCATTGACTTCCCAGTTGACATCCACATCGGCACGTGCGCTGGCCAGCACGACAAAGCCCGTCAGTTCCTCGCCCACGGTCAGCGGCACGATGAGCCAGGCCTGCCGCACCTCGTGCAGCCAGAGCGGCAGCGCCAGATCGCCGTAGCGCTGCGGAAACGAGCGGTACTCCTGCAGGTTGATGACCCAGCCACTTTGCAGCAGGAAGCGGCAGAACGCGGAGTCAGCCTCCTCCTTGTCCTTGGACGCAGGCATGTTCCAGGTCGACGCGCAGCGCAGCGAGTCTTCGCCCGGACCGCGCAGCCACAGCAAGCCGGCCGGACTTTCCAGCATGTCGGCCAGCCCGCGGATCACACGCTGGCCCACAGCCAGCGGCGAGCGGTCGTTCGACAGGGTCTGGGTGAAGCGCAGCCACTCTTCACGGTAGTCGTAGCGGTAGCGAAAGAAGTGCTTGCCCAGCGTGACGCGCAGACGCGAGCGCACGGTGCCCGACATCAGCAGCACCATCATGCCCACCGAAGCCACGGACACAAGCGCCAATTGCAGCGCCCGGCCCCAGTCGCCGCCGAAGTAGCGCACGTAGTAGCCGACGGCGGAGATGAAGATCAGGTAGGCTCCGGCCAACACCAGCGTGGCCGAATGGAAGATGGCCGTGCGCGAAACGCGCACCTTGCCGACCCAGTCGCTGCGCCCGCTCATCGACAACCACATGAGTGGCGCCAACACCGCGTGCAACAGGCCGCGCACGCTCATCGCGTCCAGGTCCGGCCGGTTGAACAAGACTGCCTGAGAGAACACGTACAGGTCGAACAGGAAGGTGCCTGCCAAACCCAGGCACAGGGGCTTGAGGCTCCAGCGCACGTCGTCGGCGACGTTGCGGTACACCTGCTCCAGCAAGAACAGCGCGAAGACCGGCAGGGCCATCGCGTTCAGCAACTGCCATTGGCCCACCGCGGCCGCTGCATTGCTGTCCAGCAGGTTGCTCACCCGCACCACCACCGTGCCGCCGATCAAGAGCGCCGCGACCACGCCTGCCCAGCCGAAACGTTGGACCAGCCAACCGGGGCGCTCGGGCCGCCACAGCAGCAGCAGGAACCCGATCCAGCATGCGTAGCGCAGGCAATCGGCGAGCAGGCTGAGATCGAGCAACCAGGAGGACGCGCTCAGCAGGGCAGCCAGCACAAGAAAGCCCCACACCGTCGAGGCGATGACCGCCCCGAGCAGCAGTCCGGGAGAGACCTCGCGCGCCGACCACAGGGCGCGCTGCCGCGCCAGCGCCACGGCGAATGCCGCAAAGGCCAGCCCGGTGAAGGCATACCCCCAGACGCTCAGCAGGATGTTGGGACTGTCCACGCGCCTCCCTACTCCGGGCGCGGGCAGTTCCGCGCCACACCAGGCGCCGGCATGCTCAGCGCGCGCCCTTGGCCATCAATACCACCCCGACGGTCTCGAACAGGATCACGAGGTCCAGGAACAAGGAGTGGTTCTTGACATAGTACAGGTCGTACTGCAGCTTCTCCGCCGAGTCTTCCAGCGAAGCGCCGTAGTGGTAGCGCACCTGGGCCCAGCCGGTCACGCCCGGCTTGACGCTCTGGCGCACGGCATAGTAAGGAATCTCGCGGGTCAATTGGTCGACGAAGAACGGCCGTTCGGGGCGGGGTCCCACCAGGCTCATGTCGCCATTCAAGACGGAGAACAACTGCGGCAACTCGTCGATGCGCACCTTGCGGATGAAGCCCCCCACGCGCGTCACGCGGCTGTCTTTCGCGGCGGCGAACTGCGGCCCATCCTTTTCCGCATCGGTGCGCATGCTGCGGAACTTGACGACGTTGAACAGCCGGCCATTGAAACCTACGCGCTCCTGGCGGTAGAACACCGGGCCACGGCTTTCCAGCTTGATGATGAGCGCGGTGACCAGCATCACGGGCGCGGTGATGCCGATCAAGAGCAGCGCGCAGGCGATGTCGAATATGCGCTTGACCACCGTGCGCAGCCCGCCCTGGCTGAAACCATCGCCAAAGACCAACCAGCCGGCCGACACCGAATCGAGCCGGATCTGGCCCTTGGTCTTCTCGAAGTGCGTGGCCATGTCGGTCACGCGCACGCCGTGCAGCTTGCAGTCCAGCAGTTCGCGCAAGGGCATGCTGCCGCCACGGCGTTCGACCAGCGCCACGACGATCTCGTCGACCTCGAGCTCCAGCGCCGTGTCGGTCAGCGACTTGTTCTTGGAGAGGATGCCCCAGGCCGAAACCTCGGCCTCGGATTCGTTGGGACTGGCGTAGTAGCCCACCACGTCGACATGCGGATCGTCCTTCTTGAGCGCCCGGCCCACCAACGCGGCGCGGGGACCGGTACCGAACACCAGCACGCGGTGCCGAAGAGCAGACTGCGCGCCGGAATGGGCTGCGTCGACGCGGTGCGCCAGCACCACCAGCAAGCCGACCATGGCGGCCAGGGCCAGCGACTGGCGCCCCTCGATGCCCAAGGGCACCGAGCCGAAAACAGCATAGGTCACGGGCACCGCCAGCAGCAGCGCCAGCGCCGCGCGCGCGCGCGATTGATTCAGCGAACGACCGTGTACACGTTGGTAAAAACCCATGCTGCCATTGATGACCAGCATGCCAGTGGCGAGCAGCGCGGTGTAGCCCAGCACCGGCACCATGGTTGGCCACTCCGCGCGGCGCCACAGCAATTCGGCGAACACCGCGGCCAGGATCAGCATGAAATCGAGAACCACCTGCAACACCGTACGCCGATGCAGGTAGTGGTTGAACAACTTGATCATGCGCCGCGACCCTCGGCCCAAGCGCCAGATGCAATCAGGGAGCAGCCCCCCTCGGTGTTGTTACGTCGAAGTCGAATCATCCGATGCCGTTCCCGGTAAAAGACAGAGCCCGCCAACCACAACTGTACGTGCCAACAGATGCAGGGCAGCCCCGATCCAGCCACGGGCGCCACGATCGCTCCTCCATTTGAGCGAAATCTGCGCAAAAACCCACAAATCTTCGGACGATTGTAGAAGGCCGGCATGGCATCACACGCGGCCTGCCCCGTCCGCGTCGGCCTAGCGCGACGCTTTGTGCGGACGCCTCTTGGCGTCGAAGGGTACGAACACTTTGCCGCCGCCGGCAGGGCGCGCGCCGCCTGCGCGGACGCCGTCAGCACGCGGCGCAGGCCGCGCCTGGCTGCCGAAACCACCGTGGTCGCCGCCTTGCCAGGCACCGAACCCGGCGCGGTCATGCTGACCGCCACGCGGCCCGCCAAAACCCCGGTTGCGCGGCTCGCCGCCACGCGGAGCGCCGCGGCCAAAGGCCGGCTTGCGCGGCTCGGGCAGGCGCTCGCGCGGCTCCATGCCAGGAATGACTTCGGCGTTGAACGGCTGGCGCGTGAAGTGCTCGATGTCCTGGATGCGGCGGCGGTCGCGGAACTCGGCGAAGGTCACGGCCAGGCCGTCACGCCCTGCGCGGCCGGTGCGGCCGATGCGGTGCGTGTAATCCTCGGCCTTCATCGGCAGGCCGAAATTGAACACGTGCGTGATGGCCGGCACGTCGATGCCGCGTGCCGCCACATCGGTGGCCACCAGGATCTGCACCTGGCCCTGGCGCAATGCCATCAGGCGGCGGTTGCGCAGCCCCTGGCTCAGAGCGCCATGCAATGCCACGGCCGAAAAGCCCGCCTGCTGCAGATCGTTGGCCAAGCCGTCGCACTCGATCTGGGTGCTGGCGAAGACGATGGCTTGCTCGATGCTGGCGTCGCGCAGCCAGTGGTCCAGCAGCGCGCGCTTGTGCTGCGCGTTGTCGGCCCAGAACAGCACCTGACGGATGTTCTGGTGCTTCTCATGCGGCGTGGCGATCTGGATGCGCTTGGGCTCGCGCATCACGCGCAGGGCCAGTTGCTGGATGCGCGGCGCGAAGGTGGCGCTGAACATCATGGTCTGCTGGCGCTGGGCCGTCAGGCCATGGATGTCGGCCAGATCGTCGGCAAAGCCCAGGTCGAGCATGCGGTCGGCTTCATCGACGACAAGGAAGCGCACCTTGTCCAGCTTCAGCTGCATGGAGCGCTGCAGATCCAGCAGGCGGCCTGGCGTGGCCACGACCAGGTTGGCATTCTGCAGCTTGGCGAGTTGCAGCGCGTAGGGCATGCCGCCCACGACGTTGGCGACGCGCAGGCCGCGGCAATGCTTGACCAGCTCGATCGCGTCATGTGCGACCTGCTGCGCCAGTTCGCGCGTGGGGCAGAGCACCAGCGCACCCGGCTCGGCCGGCTTGAAGTGGCGCGGATTGGTCGGGTCCTTCCGGCGCGCCTTCTTCGGAGCGGGCTCGCCACGCGCAATGGCTTCGGCCGCCAGGCGTTCGCGCTCGGCACGCTCGGCGGCCTCGGCGGCTTCCTGCTGGCGGATCAGCGTGTGCAGCACGGGCAGCAGGAAGGCTGCCGTCTTGCCACTGCCGGTCTGGCTGGAAACCATCAGGTCGTTGAAACCCGAGGTATCACCCATGGCCATGGGCACGGCCTGCTGTTGCACGGCCGTGGGCTGGGTGAAACCCAGGTCGGCGACAGCGCGCAGCAGCGGCTCTGCCAGGCCCAGGGCGGCAAAGGCCGAGACATCGGCAGGCGCGGCCTCGCCAACGGGGGAAACATCGCTCTCGACGAAAGCGTTGTCGTGGGCGGGCATGGGCAAAGCTGCCCGGTCTTCAAAAGAGTCGGTCATGGATTTCTCACACGTGCAATGCGCCGCGCTGCTCGGCGGTGCAAAGCTCGTCATCGGTGGAACAAACATCCACCTTCAAACGAAACAACGCTGCGCGTTGGCGGCCCGTTGCGGATTCGCGGATTCGAGAATCCAGAGCCGAGAGTGTGAGGGGAGATGCAAAGGAACGAAGAAGTCGCACGACTTCTCCGCAGCCCGCCATTATGACACGCGTCGTCAATCCATGCGCAGAAAGTGCGTGCGATAGTGCACCAATTCGTCGATGGACTCGTGCACGTCGGCCAGCGCCGTGTGCTTCTGCGCCTTCTTGAAGCTGCTGTAGACCGCTGGCTTCCAGCGCTTGGCCAGCTCCTTGAGGGTGCTGACGTCCAGGTTGCGGTAGTGGAAGAAGGCTTCCAGCTTGGGCATGTACTTGACCAGGAAGCGCCGGTCCTGTCCGATGCTGTTGCCACACATGGGCACCACGTTCTTCGGCACGTAGCGCGCGAGGAAGGCCAGCAGTTCCGCTTCGGCCTGGGCTTCGGTCACGGTGGACGCCCGCACCTTGTCGATCAGGCCGCTGCGGCCGTGCGTGCCCTTGTTCCAGGCATCCATCTTGTCCAGTTGCTCATCCGACTGGTGGATCACCAGCACCGGCCCTTCCACGCGCGGCTGCAGATCCGGGCCCGTCACCACCACGGCGATCTCGATCAGGCGCTCGACCTCGGGGTCCAGACCGGTCATCTCGCAATCCAGCCAGACCAGGTTCTTGTCGGATTTTCCCAGCGGGACGGGGGTGGAAATGGTGTTCGTCGGGTCCATGCGGGCATTCTCGCCGATGGCCTACACTGACCGGCTATGCCCCCCGATCTGTCCGCTGCGGACCTTTTCACCGCGGCATTCGCCGTGGCCCTCGTGCTTGGCCTGCTGGTCAAGTTCTGGCTGGCCAGCCGCCAGATCCGCCATGTGGCGCGGCACCGCGACGCAGTGCCCGCAGCGTTCGCCGGCACCATCACGCCCGAGGCGCACCGCAAGGCCGCCGACTACACCATCGCCAAGGCCCGCTTCGGCCTGCTGGAGATGGCACTCGGCGCGGCCGTGCTGCTGGGCTGGACCTTGCTGGGCGGCCTGAACCTGCTGAACGAGCTGCTGCTGCGCGCCCTGGGCCCCGGCATGCAGCAGCAGCTGGCACTGCTGGCCGCCTTCGCGCTGATCGGCGGTCTGCTGGAATTGCCGTTCTCGCTGTACCAGACCTTCGGCATCGAGCAACGCTTCGGCTTCAACAAGATGACTGGCCGGCTCTGGCTGGCCGACCTGCTCAAGTCGACGCTGGTCGGCGCCCTGATCGGCCTGCCGATTGCAGCGCTGATCCTGTGGCTCATGGGCACGGCTGGCCAGCGCTGGTGGCTGTGGGCCTGGGCGGCCTGGATGGGCTTGAATCTCGTGCTGCTGATGGTCTACCCGACCTTCATCGCGCCGCTCTTCAACCAATTCAAGCCGCTCGAGGACGAGAGCCTGAAGGCTAGCGTCACCGCGCTCATGCAGCGCTGCGGCTTTGCCGCCAAGGGCTTGTACGTGATGGATGGCAGCCGCCGAAGCGCGCACGGCAACGCCTACTTCACCGGTTTCGGCGCGGCCAAGCGCGTGGTCTTCTACGACACGCTGCTGGCCCGGCTGTCGCAGCGCCAGGTCGATGCCGTGCTCGCGCACGAGCTCGGCCACTTCAAGCACAGGCACATCGTGCAGCGCATCGGCGCGATGTTCGCACTGAGCCTGGCCGGCTTCGCGCTGCTGGGCTGGTTGTCCAGCCAGACCTGGTTCTACACCGGCCTGGGCGTGCATCCGTTCATGGCCCTGCTGCCCGACGGCAGCCCTGCCCCCAACGATGCGCTGGCACTGCTGCTGTTCATGCTGGCCATGCCGGTGTTCAGTTTTTTCGTGGCGCCGCTGTCGGCCCAGTTGTCGCGCCACCATGAGTTCCAGGCCGACGCCTTCGCCGTGGCACAGACCAGCGGCGCCGACCTGTCGGCCGCGCTGCTCAAGCTGTACGAAGACAACGCCAGCACGCTGACGCCCGACCCCGTGTTCGTGAAGTTCTACTACTCCCACCCACCAGCCTCGGAACGGCTGGCCCGACTGCAGCCCGCCGCCTGAGGAGCACCACATGAACACCTTGCCAAAGAAGGACTGGGCCACGACGCCGCGCCGCGCGCTCAAGCCCACGGACGTCGTGACCCGGCTGGCCCAACTCCAAGGCTGGACGCTGCGCGGCGACGGCGAGAACGTAGCGATCGAGAAGACCTACCGCTTCGCCAACTACCACGAGACCATGGCCTTCGTGAACGCCGTGGCTTTCGTCGCCCACGTACAGGACCACCACCCCGAGTTGCTGGTGCGCTACGACCATTGCGTGGTGGCACTGAACACGCATGACGTGCACGGCATTTCCGAAACCGACTTCGACTGCGCGACGCGCTTCGATGCGCTGCTGCAAGGCTGAAGCTTGAGCGCACTGCCCACCGGTCTGGTCGTCGCCGCGCACGGCCGCCACTGTCTTGTCGAAGCCGACGACGGCAGCCGGCGCATCTGCCACCCACGCGGCAAGAAGAGCCAGGCCGTGGTCGGCGACCGTGTGCGCTGGCTGGCGCCGCCGCCCGGCCAGGGTGACGAGGGCAGCATCGAAGCCGTCGAGCCGCGCCGCAATCTGCTGTACCGGCAGGACGAGATCCGCACCAAGTCCTTCGCGGCCAATATCGACCAGGTACTGGTGCTGATCGCGGCCGAACCCGAGCCCTCCGAGCACCAACTCGCGCGCGTGCTGATCGCGGCCGAGGCCGAGCACATTACCCCGCTGGTCGTGCTCAACAAGCGCGACCTGCCCGAACCCTTCGCGCGCGCCTGGCAGCGCCTGGCGCCCTACCGTGCCATGGGCTACGCCGTGCACACGGCCAGCCTGCGCGCCGAGGGGGCCGGTGAACTCGCGCCACTGCTGCAGGGCAAGGCCACGCTGGTGCTGGGGCCCTCGGGCGCCGGCAAGAGCACGCTGATCAACCAGCTCGTGCCCGGCGCCACGGTGCTGACGCAAGAGATCTCGTACGCGCTCAAGTCCGGCAAGCACACCACCACCAGCACCACCTGGTACTGGACCGACACCACGCGCAGCACGGCCGTGATCGACTCCCCGGGCTTCCAGGAGTTCGGCCTGCACCAGATCGCGCCGCGCCAGCTCGCCGCGCTGATGCCCGACATCGCCGCGCGTGCAGACCAGTGCCGCTTCTACAACTGCACGCACCTGCACGAACCCGGCTGCGCCGTGCTGGCCGCCGTGGGCGAGGATGGCAGCATCGCGCCGCGCCGCCATGCCATCTATGCCGACCTGTTCGCCGAGCTGAGCCAGCCGCCGCGCTACTGAGCCAATACTCCCCTGGGGTATAGTGCGGCGCCATGCCGCACTCCCCCGCCGAGAAGAAGAAAGCCCTGCTGCGCGTGCGCCGCATCCGCGGCCAGGCCGATGCGCTCGAACGCGCGCTCGAAGCCGGCGCCGACTGCGGCCCCGTGCTGCAGCAGTTGGCTGCCATCCGCGGCGCCGTGAACGGCCTCATGGCCGAGGTGCTGGAATCGCACATCCGCGAGGAGTTCGGCACGCCCGACGCAGGCGACGACCGCCACGCCCAGCGCGTGCAGGACATGACCACGCTGGTGCGCACGTACCTCCGCTAACCCCCATCCAGGAGAACCATCCATGAAATCCCGCGCCGCCGTCGCCTTCAAGGCCGGAGAACCGCTGCAGATCGTCGAGATCGACGTCGCCCCGCCGCAAAAGGGCGAGGTGCTGGTCAGGATCACCCACACCGGCGTCTGCCACACCGATGCCTTCACACTGTCGGGCGACGACCCGGAAGGCCTGTTCCCCGCCGTACTGGGCCACGAGGGCGCTGGCATCGTGGTCGAGGTCGGCGAAGGCGTCACCAGCGTGCAGCCCGGCGACCACGTGATCCCGCTGTACACGGCCGAATGCGGCGAATGCCTGTTCTGCAAGAGCGGCAAGACCAACCTGTGCGTGTCCGTGCGCGCCACGCAAGGCAAGGGCGTGATGCCCGACGGCACCACGCGCTTCTCGTACAACGGCCAGCCCATCTACCACTACATGGGCTGCTCCACCTTCAGCGAATACACCGTGGTTGCCGCCGTCTCGCTGGCCAAGATCAACCCGCAGGCCAACCCCGAGCAGGTCTGCCTGCTGGGCTGCGGCGTGACGACCGGCCTGGGCGCGGTCTGGAACACGGCCAAGGTGCAGGACGGCGACACGGTCGCCGTGTTCGGCCTGGGCGGCATCGGCCTGGCCGTGGTGCAGGGCGCGCGGAAGGCCAAGGCCGGCCGCATCATCGCGGTCGACACCAATCCCTCCAAGTTCGATCTGGCCAGGACCTTCGGTGCCACCGACTGCGTGAATCCCAAGGACTTCGACAAGCCCATCCAGCAGGTCATCGTCGAGATGACGGGCTGGGGCGTGGACCATTCCTTCGAGTGCATCGGCAACACCCATGTGATGCGCGCGGCACTGGAATGCGCGCACCGCGGCTGGGGCCAGTCCGTCATCATCGGCGTGGCGGGTGCGGGCCAGGAGATTTCCACGCGGCCGTTCCAACTGGTCACGGGCCGCAAGTGGCTGGGCACGGCCTTCGGCGGCGTCAAGGGCCGCAGCCAATTGCCGGGCATGGTCGAGGACGCGATGAAGGGCGACATCCAGTTGGCCCCGTTCGTCACGCACACCATGCCGCTCACGGGCATCAACGAGGCCTTCGACCTCATGCACGAAGGCAAGTCGATCCGCTCGGTGGTGCACTACTGATGGAACGGGTCGAGAGCCACGCCAGCTTCGGCGGCCGACAGGAGGTCTGGAAGCACGCCTCCACCAGCACCGGCACCGAGATGCGCTTCGGCATCTACCTGCCCGCACAGGCCCTGGCCGGCGAGAAATGCTCCGTGCTGTACTGGCTCTCGGGTCTGACCTGTACCGAGCAGAACTTCATCACCAAGGCCGGCGCGCAGGAACATGCCGCGCGCCATGGCCTGATCGTCGTCGTGCCCGACACCAGCCCGCGCGGCGAGGCCGTGGCCAACGACCCGGCCTACGACCTGGGCCAGGGCGCGGGCTTCTACCTCAACGCCACGCAGGAACCCTGGGCGGCGCACTACCGCATGCAGGACTACGTGGCGCAGGAACTGCCAGCGCTGGTCGAGCAGCATTTCCCCGCCAGCGCGGCGCGCGGCATCTCCGGTCACTCCATGGGCGGCCACGGCGCGCTGGTCACGGCGCTGCGCCATCCAGGCCGCTACAAAAGCGTCTCGGCCTTCTCGCCCATCGTCGCCCCCTCGCAAGTGCCCTGGGGCCAGAAGGCGCTCACGGCCTACCTGGGTTCGGACCGCGCCAGTTGGGCCGCCTGGGACACGGTCGAACTGGTCAAAGGCGCTAGCGAACGGCTGCCGCTGCTCATCGACCAGGGCGACGCCGACGAGTTCCTGGCGGGACAGCTGCAGCCCCAGTTGCTGCAGGCCGCCTGCGGTACGGCCGGTCACCCGCTCCTGCTGCGGCTGCAGCCAGGCTACGACCACAGCTACTACTTCATTGCAAGCTTTTTGGGCGAGCATTTCACCCACCACGCGCAGGCGCTGCGCGACTGAACCTTCAGCCCAGCAGGCAGGCGGCCAGTGCCTGCAGCAGCTGCTCGCACTGCCGCGGCGTGCCCACGCTGATGCGCAGGTACTGGTCGATGCGTGGCTGCGCGAAATGCCGCACCAGCACCTTGCGCGCCCGCAGCGCCGCCGCCAGCTGCGCGGCCTCGTGCGCAGAATGGCGCGCGAACACGAAGTTGGCCTGCGAGGGCAGCACCGCAAAGCCCAGGTCTTCCAGCTGCAGCAACAAGCCTTCGCGGCAATGCACCACTGCATCGCGCTGGCGCTCGAAATACGCCTGGTCCTCGAAGGCCGCGATGGCTCCGGCCTGCACCAATCGGTCCAGCGGGTAGGCGTTGAAGCTGTTCTTCACGCGCGTGAGCGCATCGACCAACGGCGCCTGGCCGATGGCCCAACCCACGCGCAGGCCTGCCAGCGCGCGCGACTTGGACAGCGTCTGCACCACGAGCACGTTCGGATGACGCGCCACCAGCGCCGTGGCGGACTCCGCCCCGAAGTCCACATAGGCCTCGTCGACCAGCAGCACGCGCTGCGGATGGATCTGCGCCAGCCGCTCCAGCGCGTGGAGCGGCAGCGCGATGCCGGTTGGCGCGTTTGGATTGGCGATGACCATGCCGGCCACCGCCTCGCCGCGCGTGGCCTCGAAAGCGGCCAGCTCCACGCGCAGGCCTTCGTCCAGCGGCACCTGGCGCACGGCCACGTCCAGCCAGCGGCAGACCGATTGGTAGAAGCTGTAGCTCACGTCGGGCAGCAGCAGCGGCTGGCCGGCGTGGCAAAAGAAGGCGTCGAAGGCCAGCGCCAGCACCTCGTCCGAGCCGTTGCCCACGAACACCTGCTCGGGCGCTACACCGTGGTGGCGCGCGATCACGGCGCGCAATGCGCGCGACTCTGGGTCAGGATACAGCTGCAACCCCGCGCGCGCCGCGCCTTCGATCGCGGCCACGACGCGCGGCGACGGCGGATACGGGTTCTCGTTGGTGTTGAGCTTGACCAGGCCTTCGATGGCCGGCTGCTCGCCTGGCGTGTAGGGCGCCAGTGCAGCCAGGTGCGGGCTCGTGAAGCTCATCCCAGCAGGCGCGCCAAAGTCAGCAGCGCCAGCAAGCCCAGCAGCAGCACGACGGTGCGCCACACCAGGCCGACGACGCTGCGCAGGTGCGCCAGTTCCGGCTCACGGCCGGGCGTGGATGCCGAGTCCTGTGGCGGCTGCAGCCCCGCCTCGAATGGCTGCAGCGCGCTGGACACCGGCTTGGCCTTGAGCGCCTCGCCACCCAGCCGCACATTCACCGCACCGGAGGTGGCGGCCAGGATCACGCCGTCGTTGTCATTGGGGAACTGCTGAGCGTGGTGCCGCCAGCTGTCGATGGCGTCCTCGAAGCTGCCGACGATGGCAAAGCCCAGTGCCGTGGCACGGGCGGGCAGCCAGTCCACCACCGTCCAGGCAGCCCCCGCCACCTGTTGCAGGGCGGCGCTTGCCGATTGGTTCTGCGGATTGGCGCGGTAGCGCCAGTAGCGCGAGACGAACTCCGCCATCCGGTAGAACACCGCGCCAGCTGGCCCCAGGCCGAGCGCCGCCAGCACCGCGAACCAGACCAGCACGCCGAACACGTGGCGGTGCGCCGCCAGCACCGAATATTCGATCACGTGGCGCACGATCTCGCGGCGCGGCAACTCGCTCGCATCCACACGTTGCCAGGCAGCGAGGTGCTCGCGCGCCTGCAGTTCGTCGCCGGCCTCCAGCGCATTGCGGATTTCGGTGAAGTGGTGGCTGAACTGCCGAAAGCCCAGCGTGCCATACAGCACCACCACGTTCCACAGCACGGCCGCGGGCCAGCCGATCCAGTGCGCCAGCATCCAGTACACGCCGAGCGCCACGCAGGTGGGCAGCAGCACCGCCAGGGCCCAGCTGGTCCAGCCGTGCAGGGATTTGCCCGCGTCGAAGTTGTCGCTGCTCCAGCGCACCCAGGCGCGCAACCAGCCGTGGATGGCGTTGTCGCGGGCCAGCGGCCGCACCTGCTCGAGCAGCAGCGCACAGAAGATGGCGAAGAAGCTCATGGGGCGGCCATCATAGGCGACGGGCGCACGGGCTCACGCCGACAGGAAGCGGTACAGGTTGCGCAGCATGCCGGCCGTCGCGCCCCAGATGAAACGTTCGGTCTCACCGTCGCGAAACGGCATCGAGAACCACTCGCGCCGCGCGCCCTGCCACTCCAGCATGTGGCGGTGGTGGTTGGCCGGATCCATCAGAAAGGCCAACGGAACCTCGAAGGCCTCAGCCACTTCGCCGGCATTCAGAGCGAGGGCAAAACCCGGGCGCACCAGAGCCACCACCGGAGTCACGACGAAGGCCGTGCCCGTCACGTAGTTCGACAGCGCGCCGATGATCTCCACATGGGATCGGTCCAGCCCGACTTCCTCTTCGGCTTCGCGCAATGCGGCCGCGTTGGCATCGGCGTCGGTGGCGTCGATGCGCCCGCCGGGAAACGCGACCTGCCCGGAATGGTTGGCCAGTTGCAGCGAACGCTCGGTCAAGAGCAAGGTTGGCCCGGCCTCGCGCGCCACCACCGGCACCAGCACCGCGGCGCGGGCCGGCGCACGGTCGGTGAACCGCGGCTCGGCCCGCACCTCCGGCTCCCAGACCGGCGGCGAACGGAAGCGCTCGCGCAGGGCCTCTGCGCCCAGGCGCGCCAGCGGCACTGCAGGCAGGTGCACATCCGCGCCCAGCGACGGGGCGTGACGCGGATCGAAATTGGGGATCTTGGACAGCGGCGTCAGCGGCAGATCGGACACAGGCACTCGCAACAAGGAAGACCGACAGGAGCCAAAAAACAAAAAGCCGCCACGCGCGAAGCAGGTGGCGGCTTGACGGACCGAAAGGCCGTGCGGATTACTGGGCTGCTGCAGCGGCCTTGGGGGCCTTGAGCACCAGCTTTTCCTTGATGCGTGCCGACTTGCCGCTGCGCTCGCGCAGGTAGTACAGCTTGGCACGGCGCACGTCACCGCGGCGCTTGACTTCGATGCCGGCGATCAGCGGGCTGTAGGTCTGGAACGTGCGTTCCACGCCTTCGCCGCTGGAGATCTTGCGCACGGTGAAGCCGCTGTTCAGGCCACGGTTGCGCTTGGCGATGACCACGCCTTCGTAAGCCTGGACACGCTTGCGCGTGCCTTCGACCACGTTGACGCTGACGATCACGGTGTCGCCGGGTGCGAATTCAGGGATCTTCTTGCCCAGACGGGCAATTTCTTCCTGCTCGAGGATTTGGATGAGGTTCATGGTTCTTCCACAGGATCTTGCTCACGCTCGGGTGTCGCGCAGAAAGGCCAGAAAAAGCCATCGCCGGGACGGAGCCCCTTGCGACATTGCAAAAGGCAGCGGACAGAGGATCCGAAAAACCCGAGATTATAGCCCGCGCGATTCGGATTGCGCCAGTGCGGCCTCATCGGCGGCATCCAGGCGCCCGGCCGCACGTGCCGTGGCCAGCAGATCGGGCCGGCGCTCGGCCGTCAACCGCAGTTGCACATCGCGGCGCCAGCGGGCGATCCGGCTGTGGTGGCCCGACAGCAACACTTCCGGCACGGGCGCACCACGCCATTCCTCCGGCCGCGTGTAGTGCGGGCAATCGAGCAGCCCGTCCAGGGCCGGGTGAAAGCTGTCGAACTGGTGGCTCTCGGCGTCGTTGAGCACCCCAGGCTGCAGCCGCGCCACGGCGTCCAGCAGAGCCATCGCGGCAACCTCGCCGCCCGACAGCACGAAATCGCCCAGGCTGATGCTGTGCGTCACGTAGCGGTCGACCAGGCGCTGGTCGATGCCCTCGTAGCGACCGCACAGCAGCACGGCGCCCTCGCCTTCCGCCCAACCAGCCACGGCTGTGTGGTTGAGCGGCGCGCCCACGGGCGCGAACAGCACGACGGGCGTGCCCGCGCCGCGCTCTGCCAGGATCGCATCCAGGCAACGCGCCAGTGGCTCGGCCAGCATGACCATGCCCGGGCCGCCACCGAAGGCCTTGTCGTCCACGCGCTTGTAATTGCCCTCGGCCTGGTCGCGCGGATTCCACAACCGCACGTCGACCTGGCCCGAGGCGTAGGCGCGCCGCGTGACGCCGCTGGCCAGGAAGGGCGCGAACAGTTCGGGAAACAGCGTGATGACGTCGAAGCGCATGGCCTCTCCAGCAGACCCGATCAGTAGTCGGGCTGCCAGTCCACCGTGATGCAGCGGCCGGGCAGATCGACCTTGTCGACGAAGGCCGAGACGAAAGGAACCATGCGCTCGACAGGCTTCTCGCCCTCTGCGCCAGGCTGCTCCATGACCAGCACGGTCTGCGGGCCGGTGGACAGCAACTCGCGCACCTGGCCCAACGCCACGCCTTCGCGGTTCACCACGTCGAGGCCGATCAGATCGACCCAGTAGTACTCGTCCGTTGCGGCACTCGGGAAGCTGGAACGCGAAACGAAGATGCGCGCGCCCTTGAGCGCGTCGGCCACATCCTTGTCTGCGATGTCCTGCACCTGGGCCACCACAGCGCCGGAATGCTCGCGCGCCTCACGCACCTTCAGCAGCAGCGTGCCCTCGAAGGCCTTGGGGCCGCGCTCGGAGGCTTGCAGATACCAGCGCTTGGATGAAAAAAGCGCCTCGGGTTGGGCGCTATGGGGCAGCAGCTTGAGCCAGCCCTTGACACCCCAACCGCCAACGACGCGTGCCACTTCGACCGCATCGTCCGGCAGGGGCGCCGGATCGAGAGCCTGCAACATCAGCAGGCCTGCCAACTCAGGCAGCCGCTACGGGAGCAGCGGCCGGTGCGGCGGCAGCGGCCTGGGCCACCAGACGCTCGACCGTGGGCGATGCCTGGGCACCGACGCTGCGCCAGTAGCTCAGGCGGTCCTGGGCGATGCGGATGCTCTCTTCGTTGGCCTTGGCGGTCGGGTTGTAGAAACCGATGCGCTCGATGAAGCGGCCGTCACGGCGCACGCGCTTGTCGGCAACGACGATGTTGAAGAAGGGACGGGCCTTAGCACCGCCGCGGGAAAGCCGGATGACAACCATGATTTATCCTCAAGGGGTCGGCCTGCCAGCTAGATAGCACCGGTGGGCCAGATTCATTTTTCAGATTCAGCGCTGAGACACGCGCTTGTGGCCACCCGGCCAGCGACACGCTGAAAAGCCCGCGATTATAGCCTGCACAGTTGCTTTTTCTTTCCACATGCCCAGCATCCGCCCCAGTACCGACGCCGACGTCGCGGCCATCGCCGCCATCTACACCCACCACGTGCTGCACGGCACCGGCACCTTCGAGATCGATCCGCCCACTGCACAAGACATGGCAGCGCGCCGCGCCGACGTGCTGGCCAAGGGCCTGCCCTACCTCGTGGCAGAGGAAGACGGCTGTGTGCTGGGCTTTGCCTACTGCACCTGGTTCAAGCCGCGCCCGGCCTACAGGTTTTCGGCCGAGGACTCGATCTACCTCGCTCCCGAGGCCGCCGGCCGCGGCCTGGGCCGCCAGTTGCTGACGGCACTGGCCGGCGAGGCCGAAGCGTGCGGCGTGCGCAAGCTCATCGCCGTGATCGGCGACTCGGCCAACGCCGGCTCCGTCGGCGTGCACCGCGCGCTGGGCTTCGAACAGGTCGGCGTGATCCGCTCGTGCGGCTGGAAATTCGAGCGCTGGCTCGACATCGTGCTCATGGAAAAAGCCCTGGGCGTGGGTGACAGCCAGCCGCCGGTCTGAAGCGATGCGCAAGACCAAGAACAAGACCCTGGCCACCTGGCTGGCCCTGCTGGGTGGCCCGCTGGGCCTGCACCGCTTCTACTTGCGCGGCCTGGGTGATCTGTGGGGCTGGCTCTACCCATTGCCGACGGCACTGGGCCTGTACGGCATCGAGCGCGTGCAGCAGTTCGGCCAGGACGACCACTGGAGCTGGATGTTGATTCCGTTGCTGGGCGTGTCGATCGCGGCCAGCGCGCTGACCGCCATCGTCTACGGCCTGCGCACGCCCGAGAAGTGGAACGCTGCCTTCAACACGGCGGCCGCGCCCGAAGCGCCGGCCGGCAACACCAACTGGATCACCGTGATCGGCATCGCCGCCGCACTGCTGCTGGGCACCGGCGTGCTGATGGCCAGCCTGGCCTTCAGCTTCCAGCGCTACTTCGAATACCAGATCGAAGAGGCGCGCAAGATCTCGCAGTGAGCACAGCACCGCCGGTGCCGCCCCATGGTGCTCAGCACCTCAGTGTGAAGGCCATCCAGTGCGTCAGAACACGCGGAAACTGATCCAGTAGGCGATCGCCGCCACAAAGGCGCTGGCCGGGATCGTGAAGATCCAGGCCCACACGATGTTGCCCGCCACGCCCCAGCGCACCGCGCTGGCGCGGCGCGTGGAGCCCACGCCGACGATGGCGCCCGTGATGGTGTGCGTGGTCGACACCGGCACGCCCAGCACCGTGGCCATGAACAGTGTCAGCGCCCCGCCAGTCTCAGCGCAGAAGCCGCCCACCGGCTTGAGCTTGGTGATCTTCTGGCCCATGGTCTTGACGATGCGCCAGCCGCCGAACATGGTGCCTGCCGCGATCGCCACGTAGCAGCTGATGATGGTCCAGGTCGGCGGCGACGCATCACCGGCCGAGGCATAGCCCGTGGCGATCAGCAGCAGCCAGATGATGCCGATGGTCTTTTGCGCATCGTTGCCACCGTGGCCCAGGCTGTAGGCGCCGGCCGAGACCAGCTGAAGCCGGCGAAACCAGCGGTCCACGCGCGAGGGTGTGGCACGCCGGAAGATCCAAGCCACGATCACGAGCATCAGCGAGCCCAGCGCGAAGCCCAGCAGCGGCGATACGAAGATGAAAGCCACCGTCTTGGCGATGCCGCTGCCGACCAGGCCCGACGCGCCGGTCTTGGCCATCACGGCGCCCACGATGCCGCCGATCAGTGCATGCGAGGAACTGCTCGGGATGCCGTAGTACCAGGTGATCAGGTTCCACGAGATGGCGCCAATCAGCGCACCGAACACCACGTGCACATCCACCACGCCCGGTTCGGCGATGCCCTTGCCCACGGTGGCCGCCACACTCAGGTGGAACACGAAGATGGCGACGAAGTTGAAGAACGCGGCGAATACCACGGCCTGCCCGGGCTTGAGCACGCCCGTCGATACCACGGTCGCGATCGAGTTCGCCGCGTCGTGGAAGCCGTTCATGAAGTCGAACACCAACGCCAGGGTGACCAGCAGCACCACGACCCACAGGGCCACCTGCACAGAAGCCATCGCGCGCTGCCCGGATCAGGAGTTCTCGAGGACGATGCCCTCGATCAGATTGGCCACGTCCTCGCACTTGTCGGTGACCGTCTCCAGCAGCTCGTAGATGGCCTTGAGCTTGATCAGCTCGCGCACGTCCGGCTCCTCGCGGAACAGCTTGCTCATGGCCGAGCGCATCACGCGGTCGGCGTCGGATTCCAGGCGGTCGATCTCTTCGCAGGTCTTGAGCGCGGCCTCGGCGGTCGCCGGGTCACCGATGTTGGCGAGCAGCTTGACCGCATCCTTCACGCGCTCGCAACACTTCATGCACAGCTCGGTCAGGCGGCGGATTTCGTCCGTCATGCTGCGCACGTCGTACAGCGCCATGGTCTCGGCCGCGTCCTGCAGCAGGTCGGCCACGTCGTCCATGCAGTTGATCAGCGAGTGGATCTGCTCGCGGTCGATCGGCGTGATGAAGGTCTTGTGCAGCGTGCGGTTGACCTCCTGCGTCACACGGTCGGCGGCCCGCTCGGCGTTGTCCACATCGCGGTTGTACTGCTCACGCAGGTGTGCATCGTGGTAATTGGCCACCAGCTGCGAGAAGGCACGGGCCGCCTCCACGATGCGGTCGGCATGCTGGTTGAACATCTCGAAAAAGTTGCCATCACGTGGCATCAGCTTGCCGAACAGCATGCGCAGATCCTGGGGGAGGGTGTCAAAAATATGACGATTCGGTGAAACGGGGCGCAGTGTAACTGCGCGTTCCGGCGCCCCGTCCCACACTGCGATACTTCCACCCGCCCCGCCGGCACATACGCTGGCGCCCTCTCCTGCGGACCCTTTGACGACCCTCATGAAAAAAGTTGCCCTCATCACCGGCATCACTGGCCAGGATGGCGCCTACCTGGCCGAACTGCTGCTGCACAAGGGCTACGAGGTGCATGGCATCAAGCGGCGCGCCTCGCTGTTCAACACCGACCGGATCGACCATCTGTACCAGGATCCGCATGTGGAGCACCGCAACATGGTGCTGCATTACGGCGACCTCACGGACAGCACCAACCTGATCCGCATCATCCAGCAGGTGCAGCCCGACGAGATCTACAACCTGGCCGCCATGAGCCACGTGGCCGTGAGTTTCGAGATGCCCGAGTACACGGCCAACGCCGATGGCCTCGGCACGCTGCGGCTGCTCGAGGCCATCCGCATCCTGGGGCTGGAAAAAAAGACACGCTTCTACCAGGCCTCCACGAGCGAGCTCTACGGCCTGGTGCAGGAAACGCCGCAGAAGGAGACCACGCCTTTCTACCCGCGCAGCCCCTATGCCGTGGCCAAGATGTACGCCTTCTGGATCACGGTGAACTACCGCGAGGCCTATGGGATGTACGCCTGCAACGGCATCCTGTTCAACCACGAAAGCCCGCTGCGCGGCGAGACCTTCGTCACGCGCAAGATCACGCGCGCTGCCGCGCGCATCGCACTGGGCCTGCAGGATTGCCTGTACCTGGGCAACCTGGACTCGCTGCGCGACTGGGGCCATGCGCGCGACTACGTCGAGATGCAGTGGCTGATGCTGCAACAGGAGCAGCCGGAAGACTTCGTCATCGCCACCGGCGTGCAGTACAGCGTGCGCCAGTTCGTGGAGTTCGCGGCCGGCGAGCTCGGCATCACCATGCGCTGGGAAGGCACGGGGGTCGATGAACGCGGCATCGTTGCCGCAGTCCACGGCAAGCAGGCCAAGTGCAAGGTCGGCGATGTGATCGTGAAGGTCGACCCGCGCTACTTCCGCCCGACCGAGGTCGACACCCTGCTCGGCGACCCGGGCAAGGCCAAGCGCAAGCTCGGCTGGAGCCCCAGAACCACGCTCAAGGAGCTGGTGGCCGAAATGGTGCAGGCCGACTACACCGACGCCAAGCGCGACGCGCTGGTGCGGCTTGCCGGCTTCACGGCCTACGACCACCACGAATGAACACGGCCGCCACACCGATCGGCCGCAACGCCACCATCCTGGTGGCCGGTGCCAATGGCATGGTGGGCTCGGCCATCGTGCGCCGCCTGCAGGCCGGCGGCTACGGCCGGATCCTCGCGCCAGCGCGCGCCGAACTCGATCTGCAGGACCAGGCCGCCGTGCACGCCTACCTCGCAGCGCACCGGCCGGACTACGTGTTCATCGCCGCAGCCAAGGTCGGTGGCATCCAGGCCAACAACACCTACCGGGCCGAATTCCTCTACCAGAACCTCAGCATCCAGAACAACCTGATCCACGGCGCGCACCTGGCGGGCGTGCAGCGGTTGATGTTTCTGGGCTCCAGCTGCATCTACCCCAAGCTCGCCCCGCAACCGATCCGGGAAGACCATCTGCTGACCGGCCTGCTGGAGCCCACCAACGAGCCTTACGCGATCGCCAAGATCGCCGGCATCAAGATGTGCGAGGCCTACAACGCCCAGTACGGGCGCCAGTACACCAGCGCCATGCCGACCAACCTGTACGGCCCCAACGACCACTACGACCTGGCCAACAGCCACGTGCTGCCGGCGCTGATCCGCAAGGCCCACGAGGCCAAGCTGCGCGGCGATGCCGAGTACGTGGTCTGGGGCACGGGCACGCCGCTGCGCGAGTTCCTCTACGTGGACGACCTGGCCGACGCCTGCGTGTTCCTCATGGAGCGTGGCTTCGATGGCCCGTTGATCAACGTTGGGGCCGGCGCCGACGTCAGCATTGCCGCGCTGGCCGACATGGTCATGCGGACCGTAGGCTTCTCCGGGCGCATCGTCTACGACCACAGCAAGCCCGACGGCACGCCGCGCAAGCTGATGGACTCCAGCCAACTCCATACCATGGGCTGGCAACCGCGCGTCGGCCTGGAAGAAGGCATCGCCCGTTCGTACCAGGACTTTCTGGCACGATCCGCCGCTTAACGGCCCCCGCGCGGTCTCTCATGTACGAACGTATTCTTGTCGTATGCACCGGCAATGTCTGCCGCAGCCCGCTGGCCGAAGCCCTGTTGCGCCTGCAATTGCAAGCGGATGGCCGAGGAGAGAGAACGCAGGTGCAATCCGCCGGAACACGCGCGCTCGTCGGCAAACCCGCAGACGAAACCGTGCTGTATGTTGCGCGCGGGCAGCCCCGCCTTGTGCAAGAGCTGGAACGGCACCGTGCGCAGCAGATCAACCGCACCCTGCTCTGGTGGGCCGACCTGATCCTGGTGATGGAGAAGGCCCACGTCCGCCAGCTCGCCCAGGTCGATCCCCAAGCTCCGGACAAGGCTCGCATGCTGGGGCACTGGCTCGGGACGGCCATTGCCGATCCCTACCTCAAGCACGAATCGGTCTATCAGGAGACGCACAGCCTGGTCGAGCGGGCCGTGTTGTCATGGCGGGAAGGCATCCACGGTTGAGCAGCCCTGCAGATCGGGCCAACGCGTCGGAACCGCCAGCGAGGCCGGACGCTGTTACATTTCCTGATGGCTTGAAAGTTGCTCTGTTGCAGAGTGCCGCTAACATCCCTGCCTACCGAGCACCGCGTCGACAATCTGTCAGCGCAGAATTTCCCGAATTTGGCGGCCTGCCAACCAGGCATTGACCGGGGTGAGTCAACCCGGAATATTTGTCGTCAACATGACAATTTGGCCTATGAATGAGATGCCATCAGACAGACATGGACAGGCATCAAACTGGCTAATGCAGAGGACAAGGCCGGGGGACATTCAAGAAAATGCACCATTTCGAAGCACGCAGAAAGCGGCAGTGTGGTTGCGTTTCCGATCGACTGGCCTTCCCCGAGGATGTGAATGTCATTTCTGAGCAATTTATCCATCGCAGATCGCGGGCGCTGCTTCGATGTGCTGGCAGAAGTCACGCACATCCGCACGCATCTCGATTTGGTCCATTGGCTACGCGGTGGCGTCCAGCACTTCATGCCGCACGACATCCTGGTCGCCGCCTGGGGTGATTTCCAGCGCGGAGCCATCGGCCACGACATCGTCTCTCCACTGCGCGGCGTGCGGACGGCGCAGGCCAATATGTCCGCCCTGGTTTCTCAGTTGCAAGAACTGTTTGCCAACTGGTCCGCCGCGAACAAACAGCCCTACGTGACCCCTGCCCAGCGCATCAACGGCCTTCTCGGGCTCGCGCCACAGCAGGAGTTGCTCCATTCGTCGGTCCCGGCCATGCGCTCGGCCATGGTGCATGGCCTGCGCGACCTGCGCGCTGAACAGGATTGCCTGTATGTCGTGCTGAGCCGCGAGGCGATCCCCGAAAAGACCTGCGCCGCTGCGATGACGGCGCTGCTGCCCCACATCGACATGGCCATGCGCCAGACCGCCCTGCCCTCCAAGATCATCACGCAAGGCAGCGCTTGCGGAGCGCCTGCGCAGATCACCATCTCGCGCCACGGACCGGACAGCGCAGTACCCGACAACGGCATGACGGGCCGTGAGTTGCAGATCATGCAATGGGTCGAAATGGGCAAGACCAACCAGGAGATCGGCACTATCCTGGACATCAGCGCCTTCACCGTCAAAAACCACCTGCAACGCATCTTCAAGAAGCTGGACGTCTACAACCGCGCCCAAGCGGTGTCACGGCTGAAGAACAGTCACTACGCCCATGGATAGCTCTCCCATTCCCTTGACACAGGCCAAGACTGCACCCGAAGTCGTCGGCGGCGGCAGCCTGGGCAAGGACCACCCCCTCAGCTTCATCGAATCGCTGCTCGATCCCGGCATGCTGGTGCTGTCGCTGTGGGGGGTCGGGCTGTACCACACGGGTAGCCTGCGGCCCGAGTACCTGATCCTGTCCGTCATCGTGTTCGCGATGACATTCCCGGGCACGACGCAGATCCGCTCGTCGTTGCGCAAGCTGGTCACGCAGACGCTCATCAACTGGGCGGCCATCGCCGCGCTGCTGATGGTGATGGGGGTGGCCACCGGGTACAACCGCCACTTCCCCGTGGGCGCGCTGCTCATGTGGCTGTGGCTGGCGCCCGTGTCGCAAATCGCCGCCCACCGTGCCCTGCGCCTGGCAGCACCCGCCATCCTGGCCCTGCGCGGACCGCCGCGCAAAGCCGTGATCGTCGGCATGAACACCCAAGGGGTGGCGCTGGCACGCCGCATCCGCGAAACCCCGTATTCCCAGATCGAAGTGTCCGGTTTCTTCGACGACCGCGAACTGCACCGCCTGAACGCCCCGATGGGCTTTGGCCTGATCGACCGCCTTGCCGCCTTGCCGGCCTATGTCAAGGCGAACAACGTGCAGATGATCTATCTGTCCTTGCCCATGGCATCGCAGCCGCGCATCCTGCAGGTGCTCGACGGCCTGAAGGACACCACGGCCTCGATCTATTTCGTGCCCGACATGTTCGTGACGGACCTGATCCAGGGCCGCAGCGCGTCGGTGTGCGGCACGCCCGTGATCTCGGTCTGCGAGACCCCTTTCCGCGGCACGACCGGCCTGGTCAAGCGTGGCTGGGACATCCTGCTGGCCTCCGTGATCCTGCTGCTGATCGCGCCGATCATGCTGGCGGTGGCCGTCGGCATCAAGCTGACCTCTCCCGGCCCCATCATCTTCAAGCAGCGCCGCTACGGTCTGGACGGCAAGGAGATCATGGTCTACAAGTTCCGCTCGATGACGGTGACCGAAGACGGCGAGAAGAGCTACACACAGGTCAAGCGGGGCGATGCGCGCGTGACCAAGATCGGCGCCTTCATCCGCAAGACCTCGCTGGACGAGTTGCCGCAGTTCATCAACGTGCTGCAGGGACGCATGAGCGTGGTCGGCCCGCGGCCGCACGCCATCGCCGTGAACGAGCAGTACCGCAAGCTCATCTCCGGCTACATGATCCGCCACAAGGTGCGCCCCGGCATCACCGGTTGGGCGCAGGTCAATGGCTTCAGAGGCGGCGACGATCTGGAATCCATGCAGCGCCGCATCGAGTTCGACCTGGACTACCTGCGCAACTGGTCGTTGCGGCTGGACCTGTACATCATCGCGCGCACGGTGGGCGTGGTGTTCAAGGACACGAAGGCGTATTGATTTCTCGCATGAGCAGACGGGTTCATTTCGCGCCAGGCCTGGTGATCGTGCTCGCGCTGTGGTCGGCCCACGCGCTGGCGCAGGAAGAGGAGCTGGATGCGCTGAAATTCAGCGCATCTCAGTCGGTTCGGTACGACAGCAACCTGTTCCGCCGGAACACCGATGCGCAGTCCGAAACCGTGAACATCACGACGGCCACCATGGCGATCGACAAGCGCTACTCGCTGCAGCGCTTCGAACTCGGTGGCAGCGTGGTGGCCAACCGCTACCGTGCCAACGACTACCTGAATTTCAATGCGTTGAACTACCGTGCGATCTGGCACTGGAGCGTGACGCCGCGCCTGCATGGCACCTTGAGCCATACACGCAGCGAGGACATCAACACTTTCGACATCTACCGCAGCTTCGACCGCAACATCCGCACCGACACGTCGACCGGGGCGGCGGCCGAATACGAAGTCGGCCGCGACTGGCGCCTGCTGGGTGGTTTGACGCGACGGCATCGGGAGAACGAGCGGCCCACGGCGCAGGACGGAGACAACCGTCTGACCAACGTGGCCCTCGGCGTTCGGCGGCTCTTTCCCTCGGGAAGTTCCATCAGCTACCGGCTGCTCGATGGTCGTGGCGACTACTACAACCGCGTCCCAGGTGTCAGCCAGGCGCCGACCGAGTTCGACCAAATTGAGCACGAGTTCCAGTTGTCCTGGTCGGCCACGGAAAAAACCCGGCTGACCGGAACGCTGTCTTACCTCAAGCGAGAGCACCCCGGCTTCCCCGCACGGGACTATTCGGGCCCGCGCGGCAACCTCACCGCGCAGTGGAGCGCCACGGGCAAGATCGGCGTGCAACTGCGCTTTGCCCGCGATATCTCGGCTTACACGGCGAACAACGCCAGCTACACCACGGTTACCAATCTGTCTGTGTCGCCCTACTGGATGGTTGGCGCGCGTACCACCGTGTTTGCCTCTCTTCTTTACGGGAAGCAGGGCTTCAGCGGTAGCTTGGCAGGCTTCACCGAAGAAGACCGCGATGACCGCAACCGTCTGGGCTTGCTCGGCATCCGATGGCAACCCATCGACGCCCTGACGCTGGACGCCAGCCTTGCACACGAGCAACGCAGGTCCAGCCTGGACATCTACAACTACACCAACCGTACTGCGCGTTTCGACGCGAAATTCGCATTCTGACTACCGGACTACACATGCAACCGTCCATGCTCTCTCCGCTCTGGCTGCGCAGCTGGTTTCACCAGTTCGTGATCTGCTGTCTCATGCTGCTGGCATGGCCCGCAACTGCCCAGGATGCACCGCCAACCGACTACCGACTCGGCGCAGGCGACACCATCCGCGTCCTGGTCTTCCAGAGCCCGGAACTCACCATCGAGACCCGGGTGTCGGAGACCGGCAACGTCACTGTTCCGTTGATCGGCAGCATCGCCATCGGCGGTCTGAGCATTTCCGATGCTGAAACCAAGATCGCGACTGCATTGCAGACCGGAGGCTTCCTGCAGAAACCGCAGGTCAACATCGTGTTGGTCCAGGTGCGCGGCAACTTGGTCTCCGTGCTCGGGCAGGTTCACCGGGCTGGGCGCTTCCCGCTGGAGATCGCCAACACCCGTGTCACCGATGTGCTGGCGATGGCTGGTGGCGTGATGCCAACGGGTGACGACGTCGTCATCCTCAGTGGGGTGCGCGACGGCAAGCCGTTCCGCAAGCTGATCGACATCCCGGGCCTGTTCCTGGCAGATGAAGCGGTCGACAATGTCCTGGTGGCCCCCAACGACACGCTGTATGTCCACCGTGCGCCGGTGTTCTACATCTACGGCGAGGCCCAACGCTCCGGGCCCTACCGCATCGAACGCGGCATGACGGTCATGCAGGGCTTGGCGATGGGCGGCGGGCCGACGAACCGCGGCAGCGAGACCCGGCTGCGCCTGCACCGCCGAGACGCGGCTGGCGTGGTCCAGCAGACGACCCCGACGCTCACTGACTTGCTGCAGCCCAACGACGTGATCTACGTGCGCGAGAGTTTGTTCTAAGGTCTAGGCGAACCGCACGCCAGTTGGCCCTATGGCCCATCTGTCCGCTCCGATCGCCGGGGCGGACCGGCAACGAAAAAAGTACCCAGGGAGGGTGCACTATGCAGATCACCATCATTGGCTGCGCTGACGTGCTCCATCGCGGCACGGCCCACGCAACCGGGATGCTGCGCAGCCGTGTGCTCTCGGTGCGCCCCGGCCTGCCTCCAACGGAACTCGAGCCGCCGTGTGCGTGCCGCCCGGCAGCAGGAACTGGGATGCTTCCCCCAGCGCAACCATCGCTCCCGCACTTGTGAACGACATCAAACACCGCCTGGTCAAGGGCACGGCTTGGCTCAGCCTGGCGCGCGTCATCATCAACGCGCTTTCCATACTCAGCACCTTTGTGCTGGCACGGCTGCTGGCACCAGAGGACTTCGGCTTGGTGGCACTGGGCACCACCTTGATGCTGCTTGTGACGGAGGTCACGGAGCTCTCGCTGGCCCAGGCGCTGGTGCGTCACGCCGATCCGACACGTGAGCATTTCGACACCGCCTGGACCCTCAATGCATTGCGCGGTACCGTGCTCGGCGCCTTGTTTCTCGCGGGCGCCACACCTGCTGCACAACTGTACGGCGATCCCCGGCTGGTCGGCATCATGCTGGCCCTGGGCAGTAGCATCTTCTTGAGCGGCCTGATCAATCCGCGCCGCGTGCTGCTGACGCGCCAGCTCGTGTTCTGGCAGGAGTTCGTGCTGAACGTCGGCCAGAAGCTGGCTGGTGTCGCTGCCTCCATCCTGGTCGCCTATCTCTACCAGAGCTATTGGGCATTGGTGGTCGGCATCGTGGTCACGCAATTGGCTAACGTCGCCATTTCCTACATGGTCTTGCCGTTCCTGCCGCGGGTGCGTTTCGCGCATGCGCGCGAGCTCTTTTCGTTCTCGCTGTGGATCACGGCGGCACGCTTCGTCGACACATTGAACTGGCGCTTCGACCAACTGTTCGTCGGCAAGCTCCTGGGTAGCACGGCCCTGGGGCACTACTCGATGGGCAGCACGCTGGCCTCCATTCCGACGCGGGAGACCACCGGCCCGTTGCGCCAGACCTTTTTTCCCGCCTTCGCCAGCATGCAGAACGACGACGCTCGTATGGCCGCGGCCTACCAGCGTGCCCAGGCCGTGGTCACGGCGGTAGCGCTGCCGGCTGGCATTGGCGCCGCGCTTCTGGCCGATCCGTTGATCCGGCTGGTGATGGGAGAAAAATGGGTGCCGGCCATTGCGATCGTGCAAGCGCTCGCAGCCGTGTACGCGCTGCAGACCCTGGGATCGTCCGCCGACTCGGTCGGCATGGCCAAGGGACAGACGCGGCTGCTGTTCATGCGCAGCCTGCAGATGCTGCTGGTGCGCGTGCCCCTGATCGTCGTCGCCACGCTGTACTTCGGCATGGCAGGCCTGGTGCTCTCGCGCGTGTTCACCGGCCTGCTGGCCGCCCTCGTCAACATGTTCGTCGTCCGCCAGTTGATCGGCGTCGGCGTGCTGGCACAGTTTGGCGCCAACCGCAGGGCGCTCACCGGAGCGGCCGTCATGGTCGTGGTCACGCTGGGCGTGATCCACCTCCTGCCTGCCGCGAATGGAGCGCACGATCTCTCCATGCATTTGCTGGTCATCGGCTCCTCGGCCGTCGCCAGCTACTGCCTCAGCACATGGCTGATGTGGATTGGCGCGCGCAAGCCGGCCGGTCCCGAACAAGAATTGAAGCAGTTGCTCGGCAAGGTGCTGGGCAAACTGCGCCGCAAAGTCTCCTAACGAGCCGATGACCCAGATCGGAACACAGATGTCGCACCCTTCTCACCAGAAATACATTGCAGAGATGCAGGACCGGATCCATGCAGTACTTGCACCGTTGGTCGGCGACCAGCCGCTGGCCGTGATCGACTTTCCCGACATCCGCAATGTGGGCGACTCGGCCATCTGGGTCGGGGAAATCGCCTATCTGAAGAACAAGCACCACACGGAGCCGCGCTACGCCTCCACCGTCTGGGACTTCTCGGAAGAGGAGCTGGAACGCGCGGTTCCGCAGGGCCCCATCTTCATCCACGGCGGGGGCAACTTCGGCGACATCTGGCTCTCGCACCAGGAGTTTCGCGAGCGCATCCTGCAACGCTTCAAGCACCGCCGCGTCATCCAATTTCCGCAGTCCATCCACTACAACGATCCAGCGCGCGTCGAACTGACGGCACGCACCATCGCAGCCCACAAGAACTTCGTACTGCTCGTGCGCGACCAGGAGTCGCTCGAGTTCGCGCAGAAGCGCTTTGACTGCGAAGTCCATCTGTGCCCCGACATGGCCTTCAGCATCGGCGCCATCCAGGCCGGCCAACCCGACCTGCCGGTACTGGCCATGCTGCGCGAAGACAAGGAAAAGGTCGGCGGGCGCGACCTGAGCGTGCTGGGCGATTGCCCCGTCGAGGACTGGATCACCGAGCCCAGGCTGCCGGTGAAGATGGCCAAGGTTCTGGGCCGGCTTTCACAGCTGTCCACGCTGGACCGCAGCATGATGCGTTTCGGCAAGCTCAATGCAGCAGCGAATCAGCGCCTGGGCCGCGGCACGCGCCAACTCTCTCGCGCGCGCGCCATCGTCACCGACCGCCTGCATGTGCACATCATCTCCACGCTGATGGGATTGCCGCACGCCGTCCTGGACAACTCCTACGGCAAGATCACACGCTTCATGGAAGCCTTCCCTGGCGCAGAGAGCGTCACCTACCGTGCCAGTTCGCTGGCCGACGGCTTCGAGTGGGCCCGCGCGCAGGCGCAGCAGCAAGAATCCAAGGCAAGCAAACAAGGAGTTGCATCTTGACCGCCATCACTTTTTTGATCCCGGTGCGCCATTACGCCAATGCACGAGACTGGTCGCTTCTCAA
This sequence comes from Pseudorhodoferax sp. LjRoot39, assembly GCF_964253035.1. NCBI lineage: Bacteria > Pseudomonadati > Pseudomonadota > Betaproteobacteria > Burkholderiales > Comamonadaceae > Pseudorhodoferax > Pseudorhodoferax sp. LjRoot39. The sequence goes on from NZ_CAXUQL020000001.1 coordinate 6,680,126, forward strand.
ATCCAACATCCGTCAGACGATGGCCTCGATCGCTGGCCAGACCCACGGAGACTGGCGCGGCATCATCGTCGCCAACGAAGGCTCCGACCTGCCGCCCCTGCCCGAGCGCTTCGAGGTCGAGTGGGTGCACTTTCCGCCGAACGACATGCACGACCAGCAGAAGGCCGCAAGCCGTGAGCAGTTCCATGATGCCTTCCGGCTGGACAAGGGGCGCCGCGTGCTCAGCGGCATGCTGCGCGCGCGTGACAGCCGCTTCTTCATGATCGTCGACGACGACGACTTCGTCAGTTCCGGTATCGCCCGGCACGCCGCCAGCCACCCCGAAGCGAACGGCTGGACCGTGGACCGCGGCTATGTATGGAGCGACGGCGGCAACCTGATGCTGGAGCATGACGACTTCAACCAGGTCTGCGGCACCTCGCTCATCGTCCGCACCGATCTCTACCAGTTGCCAGAGCGCTTCGAGGATGCCACGCCCGAATACATCAAGTCGATGCTGGGAAGCCATGTCGGCTTGCACCGCATCCTGGACGAGCGCGGCACACCGCTGCAATCGCTGCCATTCCGGGGGGCCGTCTACCGCGTGGGCCAGGCCGGCTCGCACAGCCAGTTTCCAGGCATCATCCGCAGGTACTTCCTGAACCGCAATGCCTTGCGCAAGCCGGCGCAATTGCTCAAGGACGTCAAGCGCTTGCGCCGGGTCAACGCGGAGATCCGCCAGCAGTTCTTCGGCAACGCCACCTGACTGGACACGGCGCACTGCAAGCGCCTGCGCACGCCGCCTAGCGTCGCGAACGGAACAGCTGGCGGACGTTGCGCAGGGCCTGCCATCCACCCGGCCACAAGGCGTTGGCAGCGAGCCAGACAGTGGCAAAGGTTCCCAACTTGAGGCCCAGCCCCAAGAGCAAAGAGGCCTCGCTCATCAGCACGCTGTTGCCCACGGCGAGCACGGCGACCACTGCAACCACCGACGTACAGGCAGGCTGCCCAATCGCCCCCCAGAAATCCGCCATCCTGATGGTGGTTGTACGGAACGACAGTTTGACCGTGGGATACAGCAGCAGATAGATCGCAATGCTGTAGCTGATCGCCACGCCCATGGGGCCCCAACGCAGCCCGGCCACGAAGGCAAGGCAGACCACCACGGCATTCATGACGCCCAGGACCAGGTAGTCGCGCGAGCGGCCCGACGACAGCGCCACCATGCCCCGCAGACTGGCGACGGGCTGGATGAAAGCAGCGAAGGCCAGGGCCTGGAAGATCGGCACGGCGCCGCCCCACCTGGGGCCGAGCAAGAGGCCAATGACCTGCTCGGCCGCGACCGCCAGGAAGGCCACCAGCGGCATGGAGGTCAATGCAAGCAGGAAACTGACCTTGCGGTAGTAGGCACGGAACTGCTCGGGCTCGCCGCGCAGCTGGCTCATGGCCGAGAACGCGACAGCGGTGATGGGCGCGCGCAGGTTGGTGATCGGGAACATCAGCAACTGGTAGGCGCGGCTGTACAGGCCCAAGGCATCGGCCCCCCAGACGCGGCCGATCAGCACGTTGTCCAGGTTGCGGTGGAAGTAGTTGATGAACTCGAAGGCCGTCACGTCGCCGCCGAAGCGCAGCAGGCGCCGCACCCCCTGGCCACGGCGAGGCCGCTGGATCCGCAGCGGTGCCAGCGTCACCAACAGCAAGCTCGTGGTCAAGGTGCCCGCGATGGTCCCCCAGACCAGCGCCCAATATGAATACCCCTGCAACGCGAGCATGATCGACGCGCCGAAGCTGACCAACGCACCTGCGATGTCTGCCACCGCCTTGCGTTTGAACAGCAACCGTCTTTGCAGCGTCGCCGCATGCTGGCTGCCCAGGCTGGCCAGCACGAAGGACACGGCGACGCACATGGTCACGGGCACCAGCGCGGGTTGGCCGAATACCCAGCCGATCAGCGGCGCGGCCGCTATGGTCAGCATGGTGAGCAGGGCGCCCGCCACCAGATTGAGCCAGAACAGGTTGCTCGCCTGCGCGGGCGTCAAACTTTCCGCAGCCTGCACGGCGGCGGCCGAGAGACCGAAATCCTTGAAGACCCCGACGAAGCCCACGACGGACATCACCATGGCAAGCACGCCGAAGTCCTCGGGAGCCAGCAGGCGCGCCAGCACCGCCGTGGAGGCGAGGCTGAAGAGGACGATCACCGCTCTCGCGCCGACGGTCATCAGCCCGCCCCAGATGGACTTCTTCTTGATCTCGGCCAGGTCGACTGGCGGCGTGGGCTTCATGGACCCGGAAACGGCGGCGGCAAGGCTCGGCGATGCGCCGCCTGGCAACTCGGAGCCGGAGCGATCGGCTGGACCATGGCTCACTTCGCTGTCTTCGAATGGCGCTCGTGCAGGTGCAACAGCCGGCAGGCCAGGCGGGCCAGCAGCCAACGCGCCGTGCTCATGGGCGGATAGGTCCTTGGCACGGCATTCCTGGGGCTTTGCCCATTCATCTGCGCGGCGCGCTCTACCAGCGCGGAGAACTCCGTAAGGCCGGCGATCTGGGCCTGGCCGAGCCGGATGCGACGGCGCTTCTTCATGAGTTCGTACATGGTGTGGCGGGCCTCGTGCTGGACCACCATAGCCGGGCACCATCCCATCTCGTGCCCATGCGCACGCGCACGAATGCCGAACTCATAGTCGCCCCCGCTCTGCAGGCGCTGGTCAAAGCCTCCGAGCGCGAGAAATGCCGTGCGCCGCATTGCGGTGTTGGCTGTCGCCGCCCAGCCTTCGGCAACATAGCGGCCCTGGTTCAAATGCGTGCGCGCGTCGACCAACTCCACGAGCGAGGGCGGCGAGTACTTGTAGGTCATCTCGATGGGTCCGGCCACACGGCTGCCCTGGTGCGTGGCGAAGTGGCCGCGGATCGCCTCCAGCCAGCCCGCACATGGCAAACAGCCCGCATCCGTGAACGCAAGAATGTCGCCGCTTGCATGTGCCGCGCCCATGTTGCGCGCAGCGTAGCTTCCGCGCGTACCGCAGACCAGCACCCGGATGGCAGCGCCTGGATGCTGGCGCGCGAACGCTTCGCACACCTGCTGGTCTTCGGCGCCCGAACCGTTGTCCACGATCAGCAGTTCGTCGGCCGCGCCCAGTTGAACGCGCAGCAAAGCAGCGGTGGCGACGGCCGCCGCCGAGTCGCGGTAGGTCGGCATGACGACCGAGATCTTCACCATACCGCTGTCATACCGCAGCAGGGTACCTGCGCCGCAGCAGGCCAAAAATGTCGGCCCACATCTCTTCGCTGCGCTGCTGCTGCTGCTGCGCTGCGCTGCGCAACGCCGCCCGCGCCGCACTGTCCTGCGCGGCCTGAACCAGCAGCTCCAGCTTGTGGGGCCAACTGCTCTGGTCGGACAGATCGATGTTGAAGTCCGGGCAGCCATAGTCGGACATCAGCTCTCCGTACTTGTGCGTCCAGCCGCAAGCTGCGGAGGGAACAGCAGCGGACAGTGCGCTGATGAGGCCATGAAAGCGCGAGGACACAGTGGCATGCGCGGCGCCGATGATGGCCTTGGTCACGAGCGGTGAAGGCTCGTCGACGACGTCGATGGGACGGGACAGCAAGGCATTGAGTTCGCCCGCCAGCCGGCGGTCACCGCCGCCCTCGTGGACCAGCAGCAGGACTTTGCGGTCGGTCGCGAGGAAGCGCTCCGCACAGACACGCAGGAACTCCAGGTAGCCCGCGCGCCGGCCCGCATCCTGACCGACGACCACTTTCTCGTTCGGGATCAGCAGGAACGCCCCCTGCACATCGGCCAGTCGCTCCGGTAACGCCGGATGCAGCAGATTCGTGAAATCCGGACTCAGGCGCACATTGCCGGCCTGGGCACCTGCCGCATGCACATAGGCCATCGAGGCCCGGTCGCGCACATAGACCATGTCGGCGCGGCCTTGCGCCTCGCGCCACGCCGCGGCCATCCCCCGGCCATCGAACGGGCCAAGTGCTTGCGGCAGCAGGATCAGCGTCTTGCAGTCCGTCTTCCAAGGGCCGGCAACCCGCAGCAGGCGCCTTTGCAGTTTCGGCAGGCCCCAGTAGTCACCGTAGGCAAAGCCGGATGCGTCCAGCACCACATCGATCTCGCTGGGCGACAGCAGGCCCACGCCCTTGCGAAGCCGCTGTGGCAGCAATTCGCTCAGACGCGAGGTGTCCAAGCGGCCCCGCTCCCGCGGGAAGGTGCAGTGCAGGCCCAGGCTCAGCCGCTGGTCGGCGGGCCAGGTCAGCGGCACCGCCAGGCGCGCCTTCGGAAATTCTTGCCGGAACTTCTCCCGGATCGCCTCGAGCATCAACAGGGCCCCCTTGTTGTGGGGCGAAACGCCGAGGATTTCTACGTTGATCGGCTTAACGTGCTTCACATCCAACTCAGCATCTCCTGGACGCTCTTCTTCTCGGAATGGGGTACCAATCCAGTGGGATCGGGATACCCGACAGCCATCAGCATGACGACGCGTTCGTAGGGTGCCAGCTTGAGTAGCGCTGCCGCCTTGCGTTCGCGGGCCTCCATGTCGGGCCAGTTGATGGAGCAAGACGCCAGGCCCAGGGTCTCCAGCGCCAGCATGAACTGCATGTTGGCCAGGCTGGCATCGATGTAGATGATGTGGCGGTCGCGCTCGAACGGGTAGGCGCTGAGGTCGCCGACCACCGCCAACATCAAGGGGATGCCTTCTGCATAGCCGGCCGTTCCCATCGGCAAGCGAGCCAGCTGCAACTTGGTCGGGTTGTCGGCGACAGCGATGTAGCGCAGTGGCTGGCGGTTGCACGCAGATGGTGCCTGCGCAGCGGCCGCGACGGCATGCTCGATGGCCGCACGCGGCACTTCGACCGGCTTGAAGTTGCGCACCGACGCACGGCGTTGCGTCAGCGTCAGGAACTGGGCATAGCTCACATCGGTCTGCGGCAGCTGCTCTTGGGCCGCGGGGACGGCGGGCGCACCGGCGCCAATCGTCTCGCTGGCCTGTGCGCTCAGCCGCTCGAAACGCTTGGGCTGGGGCGCAGATGCAGCCCAGCGCGTGGCAGCAAAGTAGGCGCACAGCACATCGTGTGCATACCGGATCAGTGCGTGTTCGTGCGGTTGCGGCGCCTTCAGCAGATCGCCGAAGGCCACGAGTGTTTCGTCGATGTAGTCGAGCGCAAAGCGGTCACGGGCAGGCACCATGCACAGCCCCTTTTCCAGCCGATGGATGTTGCGCCGAACGACCACCGCAGCCACCCCGCTCGAGGCCACATGGCGGATGTGGTGCCAGCGGCCGGCCAAGGTGGCGTGCTGCTCGCGCGTGAACGCCGGATTGAACAGCAGGTAGTAGATCTTGGTGCAGAACGGGCTTGCCGTGGCCAAGGGCAGCAGTGCGCAGTCGATACGGTGTAGCACGCGGCCGATGCGGCTGCGTGCAAAGCCGAGCGCGCGCACATGCAAGGGCTTGCGCGGAGCGGGCGCAGCCTGGGGCCGGGTGGGTTCGGCCTGCTTTTCATCGCGCGCGATGCCTGCAGCATTCGTGGTCATGGAAACACCTTGTCTTCGGAAGAGAAAGGATGGCGGGCGCGATGGTAACGCCTGGTAACACTTTGCGCACCAGCCGATCGGCTCGACAACACGGTTGAAGCAGCACCGGCTACTAGTCCTCCGTGTGGCGGCATGCAGCAGGTGGAGATGCCCGCGCGGAAGCGCCGCAAGTTTAGGCGCCCGGCACGATCCTGCGTAGAAAGCCATCGATTGCGCGCCCGATCGGGGGCCAGTCGTATGCGTCCAGCGGCGCCGCCTGGCTGCTGGCCCGGGCGCGCAGCCGCGCGCCGAAATCCTGCAAAACCTGCGGCGTCAGCTCACCGTCGTAGAGGTACAACCAATCTTCCCCCACATGCTGTTGCAACTCCGGCAGGCTGCCTATCCTCGGCGCCAGGACCGGGCGGTTGCGCGAGAGCGCGTGCAATGCAGAGCCACTGTTCAGGATGTTGCGGTATGGCAGCACGACGCCGTCGCATGCGTCGATCAGACGCTCAACATCCGCATCGTCGAGCGGCGTCGAACGCGCGTCGAGTGTGATGTTGGCCGCCCCCGCGGCGCGCGTCTGCAGGTCGGCCAGGAGTTCATCGGCGTCTTTGGCCATGCCGCTCATGTGCAGGCTAAGACCTGGCAGGTTGGCCGCTGCCGAGACCAGGGTGTCCAGATTCTTGTATGGGCGAATCAGTCCCACGTACCCGAGCCGCACAACGCTGCCAGGCGGGCTGCATGCACTGGGGGAAGCCAGCGCCACATCGCGGTAGTGGCCATGGACAGTGACCAGCTGTTCCTTGGCACGCAGTTGCGGATAGTGCTCCTCCACGAGTTGCTGCGAGCGGCGCGACAGGAAGATGACCCCGTCGAGCGTATCGAAGAACCGGTCGCGCAGCCTGTCGTCCACGGCGGCCGTGTCATGGGGCGCCAGGTTGTGCGCCACCCACACGACGCGCTGCCCCTTGAACAGCTTCGCGGCACGGAGCATGAACAGCTTGGCGTAGGACTTCAGCGAGCCGGACAGGCCCCGCTTCAGGAAAAACTGGTCCGGCCAATGCAGGATCACCGCGTCGCTGGCCCATAGCCCTGCCCCGCTCCACGAGAACTCTCGCGTCGCGTTGCCCGCCGATTCGATCGACGAGGAGAACAGGTCGATGAACTTGTTGAGCGGCAGCGTGCGGGGCATCAGCGCCACGTTCAAGTTCCGCTTTGATGGGTTCATCGGGGCTTCACGCACTTCGTCGTTCCTCGAGGGTTCCAATTCATTCGGGGCGGTCGCCGTCTTGCCACAGATCCAGCGGAAAGGCATCCAGCAACGCCTGGGCACTGAACACCGGCGGCGGCTGCCCGCCCATCTCCAGGGCCTGGGCGATGCTGGTTGCCGCCTCGATCGGGCCGCGGCCGGTGCCACGCATGTAGTCGTCGTACTTGAAGGACTTCTCGGTCTCCGACAGCCGCACGTACCGGGCCGGTATGCCATAAGCCTCGGCAATCACGATGCCGTGCAAGGAACTGGAGACCACGAACTCGGCTTCGAGAATGCGCGCCACGCAGCGGTTCCAGCTGTCCAGAGGCGAGACGAGGTCCTTGGCGCCCTGCTCCGTGAGCAGCCGCATGTCGTGGAGATTGGGCACCACGACATGCGGGCGCCTGGCCACGGGCACGAAGCGCCCCGGAAACAGGACCGGCAGCAGCAGCGCAGGATCGCCGTAGATCTCCGGCACGGCGATGCCGCGCGCCAACAGGAATTCGCGTGTCAGCGGGCCGCGCACGGCGCGCACGTCCAGTTGGCTGTAGCGGTGCACGGCGGGATCCATCTCCTTGCCGTTGACACCAGAGCCCCAGACCACGTCGCCGGTGCGGGCAAAGTGGATCACCGAACCGATCGCCAGCAGGCGCCGGGGCTGGCGTACCGCCTCCTCGATGACATGGCCGCGGTCCGCGAGGACCTTGCTCACCACCACCCGCGCCAGGTGGTCTCCAAAGTTGCGGTGGCCCGATGCGGGCGACCACGAGAACACCTCGATCTCGGAAAAATCTGGCGCGGCGGCAGGAGCCTTCGGCGCCAGTCGCCGCATCACCTTGTTGAAAGCACGTTGCATGGGCATAGGGATCACATCGAATTCAGAGCAGCAAGGTGCCGGGGAAGTGCGCAGGACACCTCACTGCCGTGCCACCTGGCGTTCGCGGGCAAACATCCAGACCTCTTCGTAGCGCTCGATCAGTCGCTCGACCTTGAACTCCTCGCTTTTGACGAGGCACGCTTGGCGATACGCCTCGCCGTTCCAATCGGCAGCCAGGCGCCGCACGAGGGCACTCAGTTGCTCCGCGTCCCCCGGACGCACAACGAAGCCGGTCACGCCCTCCTCGACGATCTCCGGCATGCCGCCGCTGCGCATCACGATGGAAGGCAGGCCGTGTGCGTAGGCTTCGTAGATCACACGGCCCAAGGGCTCCTCCCACACCGAGGGCACGATCAACAGGTCGATCCGCGCGAAGAGATCCGCCGGTTTGGTAAATCCCAGGAACTCGATGTTGGGCGCTGCGGCGTAACGCTGCTGGAGCCCATTCACGTACTCGTCCGCCCCTTTGCCTGCGAGCAGCACCCGCACCTGCGGGGTCTGCGCCAGGCCGTCGAGCATGAACTCCAGGCCTTTGGTGGATTCCAGGCGCCCCAGGTAGCCCACCGTCAGCTGGCCAGCGAGACGGGCAGCGCACGGAGCCTGCGGCGCGGCCACCAGGTCGCTGGCGCCGTGGATGATGGCCTTCTTGGGAACATGCGCAAACATGCCCGTGCCCTCGACGCGCTCCAGCAGCCGCGCACTGAGTGAGATCACGGCCTCGGGAATGTCGGACATGGCGCGCCGTGGCGCGGTGAACACACGACAGGCCGTGCACTGGCGCGTGCAGTTCTCGCCGTTCTTGAACATCGAGGAATTGCCGCAGCCCATGTAGTAGTCGTGCAGCATCTGCACCACCGGAATGGAGCGTCGGCGCGCGGCATGCCAGACAGCAGCAGAAAATCCCAGCAGGTTGCCGGTCTGCAGCACTTCGGGTTGTTCGCGGTCCAGGATGCGCCCCACGCGCCGCGCCATCCAAGGGTTGTAGGCGTCGATGGCGTGCCACAGGGCCCGCCGCACCGCGCCGCGCGGCACGGGGCTGAACGGATAGTGGACGTTGGCCAATGGCACGTAATAGGTGCGCACGCCGTTGAGCTCGCCGCTGCGCGCAACGCCATCGGGCGCCAGCGAGATGACGGCGGCCTCGTGGCCACGGCGCACAGCCTCCTCGGCGATCGTCTGTACCGTGCGTTCGGCGCCACCCACGCCGTTGGGGGCATACAAGCTGCCCACGAACACCACTTTCATGCGGCCTGCCCTCGGCCAATGCGCCGGCCATCCCTGCCCCTGGGCGCACCGTGCATCCGTTCCGAAGGGGTCACTTCTGCCTGCATGAGGACGAGCGTGATGCAAGGCCCGGGCCAGCCGTGAACGCTCCAACCGTCGGAGCGGCCCAGGCGCAGCCGCGCTGCTGCACTGGCACGGAGACGCGCCGCCCTCATCGCGCTGCCTCCATGGAAGAAGCACGGCCCAGCAGTTCCTGGTAGAGCGCGCGCGTCTGGTGCCCGATGCCCTCCCAGGAATCCTTGCTGTCCATCTCGCGCGGCAGCGGCCGCTGCTCCACGGCCTCCTGCAAGGCTGCGGCCAGTTCGCGCGCATCGCCGCTGGCGACCAGCCGGCCGTCGTCCGTACCGTCCATCTGCTCGGCAAACACGCCGACCCTGCTTGCAATCAACCAGCGGCCCAGGGCCTTGACCAGGAAGTACACGCCACTCGCATCGATCTGCCGGTAAGGAAAGACGAAGCAATCGGCCTGCGAGAACAGCTGCGCCATTTCCTCTTCGCTGATGCGGCGCAGGTCAAAGTCGAAACATTGGCCGATGCCGAGTTCCGCGATCCGATGCTGGATGTCTGCGAGTTCCATGCGCGGGCGCCCAGCGACGAAAATCCGCAAGCGCGCCTGGATGGCCGCAGGCAAGGCACCGACCGCCTCCACCAGCACATCCAGGCCCTTGTAGGGTTTGATCTCGCCGAACAGGACCACGTTGTACGACGCGGCAGGGGCAGCGTCCACGGGCCGCGCGGCAACAGGATGAGCGATCCGCAGCGGCCCGTGCGGAACCACGCGGATCTTGGCCGCGGGCACGCCGACGGCAATCAAGTGCTCGCGGCCGGTCTGCGTGTGCGTGATGAGGCGATGCGCCAGCCGCAATGGAAGATGAAAGCCCATGCGCTTGAAAAGGGACATGCGCTCGCCGTTGAACGGCACCGAGTCGTGCACCGTGAGCACGACAGGCTTGAACAAGCGAATCACCCCGATGGCCAAGGCATCGAACAAGGGAAGCACCAACCACTGCACGTGCACGACGTCGGCACGGTGCTTGAAGACCCGCGCCACCAGTGCGACCAGCCCGCCCAGGTGCGCAAGCCCCTTGACGGCGGCGCGCCAGCCCGATGCATGCGCACTGTCGGTGCGGCGATAAAAGAAGTCATCCACGTACTGTGCGGGAATCTCCTGGCGGTCACCCGGGCGCACCGGACGGACAGCCCACATCGGAGAGACGCCCGCCCCGACGAGGCCCGCCGTCAATGCCGCGTCGTAGGGCGCCGTGAACAGCGACGGATCGACGAGCAACACTTTGATCGGAGGCTGGATGCGAGGCGGCATGTGGAGGTCGGGAAGAAGTAGAAATCGTCGAATGCCGGGTGCACAACGGGCACCTGGTGCAGCCGCATCACCGGCGCTGCGTGATTGGGGTGGGCAGGCGCCCCAGCGACTGGAGCCAGCGGCGCAGGCCAACCTCCAGGTACTTCCAGGTCAGGAGGGAAGCCAGGCAGGAAATGGCGAAGGCCACGACCACGAACACCATGATCGACGGCCAGGTACCCAGACCAAGTGCGGGCAGAAGGAGCCGCTTGACCGGACTCATCATGATGGGATGAACCAGGTAGAAACTGAAACTGATGGTGCCCAGCCACTGCATGCCGCGCGATGCCAGGATGCGGCCGTGCGCGCCACTGCGAAACAGCAGAATCCACGCGAAGAACCAGCTTGCCCCCAGGAATGCCGCGAGCGTGGCCAGTCCATCTCCCTGCATGGCGAAGTCGACCAGCGTGCGGCTGAGCGCCGCGTTGTCGACACCGGTGCTGAGCCAGGCCACCCACGCCACAAGCAGTCCCACCCAGCCCCACCGCATCCAGGCGCCCCGGGCACGCAGCCAAGGCTCGTACAAGGCCGCCAGAACCCCAGGAACGAAGAAGAGCGAGCGCGGAAACAGCACCACGAAGATCAGGGCCGGCAACAGGCACAGAATGCGCAGCCAGGTCGCGTGCCGGCGCGCCAGCCAAACCGTGGCGGCAAATGCGTAGAAGAACAGTTCATAGCACAGTGACCACTGCGCCGGATGGATGTTGTGCACCGGCAGCACCGGCTCCAGGATGAGCAGGCTCGGGATCAACGTCAGGGCATCGGGCCGCGACCGCATCGGCGTTCCCGACAGGTGGGACCATGCCGCAGCCCCGGCCAGCAGCGCGCAAGCGAGAGGCAACCACAGCGGAAAGATGCGCAGCACGCGGTCGCGCATGAACAGCCTCACATTGGCGTGCCGCCGCAAGCTGTGCACGATGACATAGCCGCTGATCAGGAAGAACACCTCGACGCCGTAGCGCAAGCCGTGGCTCAGCCACAGCAACCACGCCGTCAGCGGCGACGTTGCGGGCGGCAGCAGGCCAGAGTTGACGACGTGATAGATAAATATCGCGACGACGCAGGCGCCGCGCAGACCGTGGATGCCGGCATGGTGTTCCGTGCTGCGGACCGAAGAAGACATCGAACGCCTCAAGAATCAATCCGCTGGGTGAGTGCCAACGCGCAGGCCAGACCGACCCTCTCCAACGCGTGTGCGCCGCTGCTGGTGCAGACACTCATCGGCCAACTCCAAACGCGTCCAGGTAAATCCTTCCCGAGAGCGGCTGGTTTCCATCGGAGATCTTCGACCTGTAGTCCTTGGCGTAGAAATCCCAGTAGCTGTGGTACTCGGGTGGGTTCTCAGCAATCCACCGCGTCATGCCCTGCATGAACACAGGGTCGTCACCCCCACCCTTCCCGTCCGGGCGCGTGCCCGTGCCCCATTCAGGGAAAGATGTGGGCTTGCCATGCTTGCGGGCAAAGTCGCGATGCCAGCGCAAACCCACGGGGCCATCTCGCATTTCCTTCCAGCGCTCCTCAGCCGTCGTACCTGGACGGAAGTAATTGTTGTTGTAGGCATCGGCACCGATGATGTCGACCACGTCGTCGCCGGGATAGGCTGCCACCGGCGAGGCCACGCCAGGGCCGATGATCGGAGTCCAGTCGAACCGGAACTGCGCCCCCGGGACGCTTCGCATCACACCGACCACCCTGCGCCAATGTGCGATGTACTCTTCCGGCTTCTTGGTGGCATCCCACCTGTACCACGGCGCGTTGAACTCCCAGCCAAGCCGAATGATCGCTGCACCATTCCCCGTACCGATCAGTCGCCGCGCCACAAGAGCAATCTTGTCGTCATAGTCGCCCCGCGCACCGGCCTCAAGGGTAAAGCTCTTGTCACGAGGAAGCATGGGCATCGACACGACCACTGGCTTGCCTGCTTCCTGCCAACACTTGCCGACCCAGCCTGCCGCCCAGGCCATCGCTTCCCACGAGTCCCAGGACAGAAAGTCGACAACGAAATCCACTGGTCTGCCGATCCACGCTTCAAAGGCTGGCAACTTCTTGCGTGCATCGCAGCCGGCGCCCAGGTAGACGCCAAGTCGCGGTTGGGCCACGGGAGAGGCACCAGCGGCTGGCTGCGCGGACGCCAGCCCGCCTGTCAGCATGGCCATGCCAAGCGCAATTGGCAACACAAGTCGTAGCAGCTTCAGCATGGTCTGATCCTCGAGGTTTGATCACTCATGCCGCAGCGCGTTGGCGCGTCGCAGGCATTCCGAGCAGGGGAGCGAAGTACCGTTTCAGCAGGAACGCAGCAGGGACCGTACAGACGATGGCCCACAGCGCGAACAGTAGCGAGGCAAGTTGGCCATAGTGCCCTGCGCCGAGCATCTTGGCCAAACCACTTCCTAGGTTGATGAACAGCGCATGCAGCGGAAAGATGATCAGGGTGTTATGCGCCAGCCACTGCACGATGAGAGTAGCACGCAGGCGCGAAGCCACAGTGAAGAGAACGGCAATGCCACTGAAGGCCGCGACAAAATAGATTGGCCAGCTCGGTCCAAAGTTCGCCAGCGCGAGATCCACCCGCCCCTGCGACGAGGCGCAGCCCAGCCAAACCAGCAATACGGCGAGCAGGATCGGCAATCGCACCCATCCAGGCCGCGTGACGGCGCATTGCACCAACGCCGAACCCGGCCTCGCGCACCGCCCTGCGGAGAAGAAGACCAGCGCCACCCACGCAATATCGAGGCCCCACGGTAGACGCGTGGACCAAGGCAAGGTGGTCGCCATGAGCACCGCTGCGATCACGCCACTGCCCAGCGCCAGCCAGCCGTCGCTCCGAACGAGTTTCCACGCCATACGGTAGAGCAGTTGCGTCACAAACATGCATGGAAAGAACCACAGCGCCATGTTGACGAACAGATCAGCCGACAAGCCGGTCACCATGCTGAACAAGGCATCCAGAACCGTCAGGTCGCCAAACTTCCCTGCTCGGGTCCCAATGTTGCGGGTGGCCACCCAATAGCCAAGCGAGATCACAAAAAACAGCACGTAGGGCCTCAACAGCGATCGGGCAAGCTCGCGTGCCTGTGATGCCAAACCCTGCTCCAGGCGCTCTGTCTTCAACAGATATCCAGAAATGAAGAAGAACAGCGGCATATGGAAGCTGTAAAGCAAATCGCCGACCAGATCAGGAATTCCCGGACTGTGCCCCCATACGACGAGAACGATGCCGACCGCCTTGCAAACATCTATGAGGCCAGATCGCGCTGGAACAGAAACACCCTTCATCGATCAGACAGCACCAGGAAGACGACGAACTCTTTGTTCAGACTCCGCCCAGACGAGCAAGACAAAAGCCAGTGCATGCGCGAATGGAAAATAGTTTCCACTCAGTATGAGACAGATCGCCAAACCAACCTTCAGAACCAACGGCGCTCTGGAGCGCCCAAAGTAATAAACCAACAACCCGAAATACAGGGTCGCCCCAAGCAATCCAAATTCAAAGATAACCTTGAAAATTGCCATTTCCGATACGGGATAGGTTGCGGCCAGCATGTAGAACTTGAATGTACCAGCCCCGTAACCGATCAACGTACGAACTGGGTCGGGCCACAAGAACTCATCAAACATGTAATACCCTCCGACGAACCTCGCAAAGCCGCTGGAGCCCGTAGAACCGAATTCACCGATACGGGAAATCATGTGACCCAGGATCGGAATGTCTTTGAAGACCGACCCCAATGCAAACAGTACGAACACGCCGGCAAAAAAAGCCGTGACCAAGCCGATTTTCCCACGCTCCACAGCGAATACCACGAGCGTTGCCACGAGGAGCAACATCCCCGTTCCAGAATAAGAAACGACCATCGCAACCATTGCAACCGCGAAATACCACCATCTGCGTTTGCTGATCAACTCGATGACGATGCAAAGCGCCATCAGCTGACTAAAAACTGACGGCTCCACCATCACCATCCCATTCGCGCGATAGACAGTAGCCCCGTAAGCAATCGGGGCCTGCTGATTGAATAGGCTGACAATGAAGTCTTTTGGGAAAAAATTCTCCAGCGGAAAAACCAGATCCGCCGGAACGGCGAATTGAAGAAAATACTGGAGTATTCCAAGAATGGCGATGATCAGGCCGACATTCTGAATTGACCGGACGATCCGAACAAAACTTGGTGGCTGCACCATTCTGACAACATAAGGAAAATGCAGCATCGCCAGCAGAATCAGCGACATCAGCGAGTAGCGGCTATCTGCCATCGACTGCATCGCAACAAGGCTGCCCAACACGAACAGATAGGCTGCCGACGCCCTTGGCTCAAATACCAGACGCTGGAAAATCAAAGCGATGCACACCATCGCCAGCATGGCGGGGATGGCGACCGATATCCCCGCTGCGCCGAGCGGAGGAACCGCAAACTTGGACGCAAAGGTCGCCGTCATCACAGGCACCCAGAAGAGTCCCTTGTCGATATACCACTGCAGATGCCGGACAGAATGCGCCCTGCCCGCTTCGGCATCGCCCAACCATGGCGTGGGCAGCGACGTGGACATCAGGGCTCGGTCCGCATCAGACGTTCATCGAACACCAACGGGTCGGCGTGGCTGGCCGACCAGGGCGCTTGTCGCAGGAACGCCATGCTCCACAGGAAACCAACTGCCCAGGCTGCATGCATGGTGACTGCAGCCGGTCCGCTCCACATCCCGCACGTCGAACGCTGCTTCAGCGCAATACCGATCGATGCCGCCAATAGCGCAAGCCCATAGATGGCTGGAAGCACCAGCAGCCAGGGCAGCCAAGCGGCGGCCACCAGCGCAAACACGTTCGCACACAGGAACACGGGAACAGCCAACTGACGCAGGCGCATCGAACCGGGGTGCTTGCGCACGGTTCGCGCCCGGCCTTTGCCATAGCCGAAATACTGCCGCCACAGCCCACGCAAGGTGCTGCGCGGGCTATAGCCGATGCGGATGTCTGCATCCAGGTAGATCCGGCTGCCCAGTGCCCGCTGGCGACAGTCCAGCTCGGCGTCCTCGTTGTGCGTGAAGGTTTCGTCGTAGCCGCCGGCCCGTCGAAAGCTCTCCATGCGGAAAGCGGCGTGGTGCCCGTGGTCGATGAACCCGCTGTGCCGCCCCCCCCGGTGTGCGGAACCGCCGGACCCGAGCGGCGTGTCCGACACCCAGGCCACGGCGCGTTGCACGCAGTTGTGTCCGTGCGAATCCATGGGCACCACCACAGCATCCGCCTGAACGCGCTCCAGCGTGGCCACCAGGTCCCGCACGAAGCCATCGGGATAGTCGGCGTGCGCGTCGCAGCGCACCAGCACATCGGCATCGGCACCCAGCTTGCGGGCCGCCAGATTGACAGCGGCACTCTGGATGCGGTGGGGATTGGGAAGCAGCGACAGCCACGGTCGGCTCGCGGCCAGGTGGTGGACCTTCTCGACCGTGCCGTCGGTGCTGCCGCCGTCGGCCACAACGACCCGCACCTTGTGCCGAGGATCCCACCCACGTGCCAGGGTATCGAGCACATCTTCGATGTGCGCCGCTTCGTTCAGGGTGGGGATCACCACCAGAACCGTTCGGACGCTTTCAATGCTCATTGAGCATGACCCCGGCAATTTTGGCGTGGGAGCGCGCGATCTGCTGCACCAGCGACTGGATCGCATCCATGCGCGTGCGGTCGCGCCGACCAATGATCAGGGCCGCGCCGCAACGCGCCGCGAGCACGCGTCCGTCCGCGCCATGCTCCGCGGCCGGCGTGTCCACGATCACATGCTGGAAGCGGTTCAGCAACTCCTGCATCAAGAAAGCGAACGACGAGCGTTGCATCAGCTCTAGCGGATTGGGCGGCAGCGTGCCAACCGACAGCAGGTGCAAGCCTGGCAGCGCTGCCACTGGCTGCACCGCATCGGCGGTCGCGCGTCCGGCAAGGATGTTGCTCAAACCGTTGCCAGGCGGCACGCCGAAGAGGTGGTGCTGCCGCGGTGTTCGCATGTCGGCATCGAGGAGCAAGGTGCTCTCGCCCAACTGGCTGAACGCCACGGCGAGGTTGGCGGCAAAGTAGGTCTTGCCGTCTCCGACGTTGGGGCTCAGAACGGCCAGCGCGCGCCGGGGCTGCCCTGGCGCAAAGACGTCCATCAGAAGCTGGCTGCGCACGTCGCGAAAGACCTCCGCGGCATCGCAGAACGGGTCGGTGGCCGCCACCAGTTCCGTGCTCAACCCGGTGAGACCGCCTTCTGCTGCGTACGGGTAGTGGAACTGCTGCGAGAGCGCCCACAGCACGTCGTCACGCGAAGCGAGCTTGAGCGCAATGGCCGCCTCACCGAAGCGCACACCATGCTGGCGCTGGTACTGCAGGATCTGCTCGATCTGCCGTGTGTCCAACTTGCGCAGATCGCAGATCAGATCCCCGATCGACCGGTCGACCAGTTGGCCACCAGCGTCGAGAGAAGTAATAGACCCATCGGGTGTGGTTGTCATGGATTTCGCAGGGGTTCATGCCCGGCATCGGGCACGGTGGTCGATGGACGTGAATCAGGCACGGATTGCGCAGGCACTCAACCGGTCTTGCCGGGCGTGCTGTTGGCGATCTGTGCCGTCCACCGCGCACGCAAGCGCGGTGCGCGCCGCGTCGCACCCGACCGTTCAGGCATCACTCCCAACACGGGCAGCCGGAGCGTGCGCGCCACATCCTGCTCGCTGCGGAGCCGGCGATCACGCATTTCCGTGGCCAGCGCCGTCGCCAGCGCCAGCAATGTCGCGGCGATCAAGCCGATCGCCATGTTCATCATGACGCGGGGCTCCGACGGGCTCAGTGGCTGGGTCGCATCCTTGAGCACGTTGACATTGGTCTGCGTCGCGTTGCTCTCCACATTCGTCTGGCTGGCCCGCGACATCACCGTGTCATAGGCACGCTTGGCGTTGTCCACGTCTCGCTCCAGCACGCCGGCCTCGTCACGCAAGGCCTTCAGGTGCAGCACCTTGTTGCGCTGCTCCTCCACCGCTGCCCGCGCCTGGGCGAGCCGCCCCTGGTTGACGCTGTTGCTCACGGTGATGCTGCCGGTGACACGCTTGGTCTCCGTGGCGATCCTTGACCGCAGTTCAGCCAGTTTGGCCTGCAGCTCGACCATCTCGGGATGCCGCTCTCCGAGGCGCTCGGACAACTCCTTCTGCCTTGCTTCCTGGCGCGACAGTTCGGAGGTCAGCGACACGATCACCGGATTGGCCAGCACCTCCGGCATGCGGTCGGCATTGCCGACCGCCTGACTCTGGCGACCACCCGACTCATTGGCCAGATTCTGCAGGGCCACCATCTGCGAGGACAACTCCATCAGCCGCACGTTTTCGACGTCGACACGTTCGTCGGTCGCCACCAGGCCATGCTCACGCTGGTAGCTGGAGAGACGAGCCTGCGCCTTCTCCAGATCCTCGCGCAACTGCTTACCATATGTGTCAAAGAAGCTGTTGTACTGGCGCGCCGGATCGACGCGCAGCTCCAAGGTCGTGGCCATGTAGGCCTTGATCCATGCATTGACGACTTGGGCGGCAAGCGCGGCATCCTTGGAGGTATAAGAAACGGTGATGACGTTGGAATCGCGGGTGGGCACCGCATCCAGATCCTTCAGCAAGCCAGCCACCAGCCAGGCGTTGAAGTCACCCTGGCCCTCCGACGCGGTCTGCCAGATCTGGCGCCGCTGCTCGTCCTGGTCCCAGCCGAAAGCTCGCACTACGCGCAGTGCGACACGATCGCTGCGCAGAATGCTCAACTGCGTTCCGATGTACGAATTGTTCGTCACGCCGGCCAACGCACCGCCAGCAATCGGGTCGGCCTTGACATCCAGCACCATAGCAGCCGACGCTGTGTATTTGGGGTCCTTGAGAAACGTCACCGCTGCCACCAGGGCAACCACCGCAACCCACACCACCGCCGCCAGCCTCCAGCGGGCACGCAGCAACACAAAAATATCCGCAAGTCTCATCTGACGGCTCTCCTGAAGACGGCGATTCTCGGGCCAGTCGGCCTCGACACAGCCTTCGATAGTACTTTCAGACCACTTAGTCCATTTGGACTATTGCTGCACTGCACAATAGTCTACATACTAACCCTGAGGCTCCAATCCACTTTGCACAATAAGGACTCCACCATGCGGAAAGCTTTTTCCATTGCAGCATGCGCGCTTGCCCTCTCGTGTGCCGGGATGGCACAGGCAGCGAACGAGTCGGACGCTGTGTCGTCCGTGACGAACCAGATCAGCAGCCGGTTGCAACAATTGGTCCAGTTCGTCCAGGGAAATCCAGCCGCCGCGCCGAAGACCCAGACGGCTTTCGACGCAGGCAGCATCGGCAACCGCAGCCGCACCATGGTGACCGGCGCACCGGTCGCGCAGGCCGAAGAGCAGACCGGCCAGGCGATGCTGCTGGCAGGCTTGCTGGTCATGGGTGTCATCATCAAGCGCCGCTCCGGCAAGCGCGACTGAGCGCCATCCCACCCATCGGCCAGCACACACCGCTGGCCAGCTCCTCATCCCGCAGAGGGTCTATTTCTCACATCGCGTGATCTGCTGGTCGGAGACCGTCTCCAGCGCCCCCTGCGGCACCAGGCCGGGTTCGATCTCGGCCAGCGGCCGCAGCACGAAGGCACGCTGCCACATGCGCGGGTGCGGCAGCGTCAGCCGCGGCAGTTCCAGCCCACGGTCGGCATACAGCAGCACATCGAGATCCAGCGTGCGCGGCGCGTTGACGTAAGGGCGCTCACGCCCCGCTTGCAGTTCGAGTGCCTGCAAAGCATCCAACAGGTCCAGCGGCGCCAGGTGCGTCGCCAGCTTCGCCACAGCGTTCACGTAGTCCGGCCCCCCCGCATCGACCGGTGCACTGCGGTACAGCGACGACGCGCGCACCAGACGTGTGCCCGGCAGCCGGTCCAGTTCTGCCAGCGCCCACAAGACGGCCGCCCGCGCATCGCCCAGGTTGCCGCCCAGGCCGACGAAGGCGGTGGCGGCAGCGGCCACGGCTCAGGCGCCGTTGTCCGGCGTGGGTGCGACCTCTACGCGTTCGCCGGCCGGCTTGCGGCGGCGGCGCCGCTTCTTGGGCGCCACGGCGGTCTCATCGTCTTGGGGCGCTGCCGCAACGTCCGATGCATCGGCCTCGCGCTTGGGGCCTTTCACGACGCGCACGCGCGCGCGGCCCGATTCCTCCCGCGCCTGGTCCAGCAGATCGTGCCGGCGCTCGTCGCTGGCCAGGCTGAACTCCTGCCACCACTCGGCCAAGGCCTCGTCGATCTCGCCGCAGTCGGCGCGCAGGCGCATGAAGTCGAATGCGGCACGGAAGCGCGGCTGTTCGACCAGGCTCCAGGGCGCGCTGCCGGTGCGCTTGTCAAAGCGCGGCTGCATGGTCCAGGTCTCGCGCATGTCGCCGGCCAGCTTGCCGCGGCCCGAGACGTCGCCGATGCGCGCGCTGAACACGTCCTCGATGGCGTCCTGCAGCGCAGGGAACGGCGGCTGGCGCTTGTGCTCGACGCGCGTCTTCCACCCGTCGCGCACATCGGCCCACAGCACGCAGGCCAACAGGAAGCTGGGCGCCACAGGCTTGCCCTCGCCAACGCGGCGGTCGGTGTCCTGCAGCGCGGCGCGCACGAAGGGCTGGTCGGCGCGTTCGACCACGAGGTCCAGCAGCGGGTAGATGCCGGTCGCCAGGCCCAATTCCTTGAGCTTGTCGATGGTGGCGATGGAATGCCCGGTCTGCAGCAGCTTGAGCATCTCGTCGAACAGGCGGCTTTGCGGCACGTCGGCCAGCAGCTGCTGCGACTTGACCAGGGGTGCTGCGGTCTTGGGCTCGATCTTGAAACCCAGCGCGTTGAGCTTGGCCGCGAAACGCACGGCACGGATGATGCGCACCGGGTCTTCGCGGTAGCGCGTGGCGGCGTCGCCGATCATGCGGATGCTGCGGTTCTGCACGTCCTTCAGGCCGTCGTGGTAGTCCACCACGATCTGGCGCTTGGGGTCGTAGTACATCGCGTTGATGCTGAAGTCGCGCCGCGCGGCATCCTCTTCCTGCGGCCCCCAGACGTTGTCGCGCAGCACGCGGCCAGTGGCGTCCACGGCATGCTGCATGCCGGCCAGCTCGCTCTTGCTGGTGCGCTCGTTGCCGGCCACCTGCTCGGCCGCGGCGTTGTCCAGGTAGGCGCGGAAGGTGGAGACCTCGATGACCTCGTGCTCGCGCCCGCGGCCGTAGACCACGTGCACGATGCGAAAGCGCCGGCCGATGATGAAGGCGCGGCGGAACAGGCCCTTGACCTGCTCGGGCGTGGCGTTGGTGGCCACGTCGAAGTCCTTGGGCTTGAGGCCCACCAGCAGGTCGCGCACGGCGCCGCCGACGATGTAGGCCTCGTAGCCGGCCTGCTGCAGCGTGCTGACCACGTTGGCGGCGCGCTCGTCCACGAGCTTGGGGTCGATCTTGTGGACCTCGGCCGCAATCTCCTGGCGCTTGCCGAACTTGGGGCGGGCACGGCTGGCGGGGGCGGCGGAACTCTTGCCCAGCAGCTTGTCGATGAGTTTCTTGATCATGTGAGTTTTTCGAACAGGTCCAGGATGCGCCAGCCGCGCGCCTGCGCGACCGCCCGCAGGTGGTCGTCGGGATTGGTGGCCACCGGAACCTGGACCTTCTCCAGGAGCGGCAGATCGTTGATGGAGTCGGAGTAGAAGGTGCAGTGCACGCTGTCCCAGGTCAGGCCGCGTTCGTCCAGCCAGGCCTGCATGCGCGTGACCTTGCCCTCGCGCGCCGAGGGCACGCCGCGGATCGCGCCGGTGATCCAGTCGCCGCCGTCGGGCAGGGGTGCACGCTCCAGCTGCACGGCGATCAGGTGCTCGATGCCCAGGGCCTGGGCGATCGGCGCAGTGACGAACTCGTTGGTGGCCGTGACCAGCAGCAGCGTGTCGCCGCGTGCGCGGTGCAGCTCGACGAGTTCACGCGCCGCCGGTAGCAGGGCCGGCAACACCATCTCGCGCATGAAGTCGGCATGGGCGGCGGCCGCAGCCTGCGGGCCGCGCTCGCGCACGGCGTCGGTGGCGAAGCGCACGTAATCGTGGATGTCCAGCGTGCCGGCCTTGTAGTGCGCGTAGAACGCGTCGTTGCGCCGGGCAAAAGCCTCGGGGTCAGTCCAGCCGATGCGGGTGGTGTAGACGCCCCAGGCGTAGTCGGAATCGATCTGCAGCAGCGTGTGGTCCAGATCGAACAAGGCCAGGTTCAAGTGTGCTCCAGCATGGACTTGATCAGCGGAATGGTGATGGCGCGCTGCGTCTGCAACGCATAGCCGTCCAGATGGTCCAGCAGCTGGACCAGGCTGGCCAGGTCGCGGCTGAAGCGCCGCAGCATGAAGTCCATCACCTCGTCGGGCAGGAAGATGCCGCGCGCGTCGGCCTGCTGGCGCAACACGGCGCGGCGCTCGGCCTCGGACAGCAGCTGCAGCTGGAACACATGGCCCCAGCCCAGGCGCGAACGCAGGTCGTCGCGCAGTGGCAGGTCGGCCGGCGGCAGCGTGCCGGCACCCAGCACCCAGCGCTGCAGGCCCTGGGCGTTGACGAACCAGTTGAAGGCCGCGTGCTGCTGCACGGCCGAGTAGTGCTGCACGTCGTCCAGCAGCACGGCGGCCCAGTCCTCGTCGAATTCCGGGGGCTCGGCCACGCTCGGGTCGAGCCAGCCGATCTTGCCGCCCTGCTCGCGCAGCGCCGCGCGCACGGCCTCCAGCAGATGGCTCTTGCCACTGCCCTCGGGCCCCCACAGGTAGGTGGGCACCGGCGAGCGCGTGGGGCTGCCGGACCACAGCTGCAGATGCTGCAGCGCAGCCTCGTTCGGTCCGGCGAAGAAGTTCGCCAGCGTAGGGCCGGAAGCCAGACCGATGTCGAGGGCCAACTGTTGCATCAAAGGGGATGGAGCGAGGTAGCGGGGGGAGCCCCCGTAGAATTCGCGCGGATTTTAGTCTTCTCCGCGTACCCATTGCCCCCTGTGCCGTCGCAGGCACCCTGCCCCCATGAGCAACACCCCCGCCTCCCCCTCCCCGCTGTCCTACAAGGATGCCGGTGTCGACATCGACGCTGGCGACGCCCTGGTCGAGCGCATCAAGCCGCTGGCCAGGAAAACCATGCGCGAGGGTGTGCTGGCCGGCATCGGCGGCTTCGGCGCGCTGTTCGAGGTGCCCAAGCGCTACCAGGAGCCGGTGCTGGTCTCGGGCACCGACGGCGTGGGCACCAAGCTGCGCCTGGCCTTCGAATGGAACATGCACGACACCGTGGGCATCGACCTGGTGGCCATGAGCGTCAACGACGTGCTGGTGCAGGGCGCCGAGCCGCTGTTCTTCCTCGACTACTTCGCCTGCGGCAAGCTGGATGTGGACACCGCCGCGGCCGTGGTCGGCGGCATCGCCAAGGGCTGCGAGCTGTCGGGCTGCGCGCTGATCGGCGGCGAGACCGCCGAGATGCCCGGCATGTACCCGCCCGGCGAATACGACCTGGCCGGCTTCGCCGTCGGCGCCGTGGAGAAGAGCAAGATCCTGACGGGCAAGGGCGTGGTCGCCGGCGACGTGGTGCTGGGCCTGGCCTCGGCCGGCGTGCACTCCAACGGCTTCAGCCTGGTGCGCAAGTGCATCGAACGCGCCGAAGCGGCCGGCAGCCTGCCCGCCCTGCTGGATGGCAAGCCCTTCAAGCAGGCCGTGATGGAACCCACCCGCCTGTACGTCAAGAACGTGCTGGCCGCGCTGGCGCGGCACCCGATCAAGGCGCTCGCCCACATCACCGGCGGCGGCCTGCTGGAGAACATCCCGCGCGTGTTGCCCGAGGGTCTGGCCGCCCACCTGAAGGCCGGCAGCTGGCCGCAGACCGAGCTGTTCGCCTGGCTGCAAGCCACGGCCGGCATCGACGACATCGAGATGAACCGCACCTTCAACAACGGCATCGGCATGGTCGTCGTGGTGCCGGCGGCCGAGGCCGAGGCCACAGCCGCGACGCTGCGCGCGGCCGGCGAGACGGTCTACACCATCGGCGCCATCGCGGCGCGCGGCGACGGCGCTGCGGTGGTGGTGGCCTGAACTAGGCCGCCTGCCGGGCCTGCACCCAGTCCATGAAGGCCCGCAGCGCCGGGCTGACCTGGCGCCGGCCCGGGTAGTACAGGTGAAAGCCCGGCTCGGGCGGACACCAGTCGGCCAGCACCTGCACCAGCTGGCCGGCCGCCAACCCGGGCGCCGCCATGGCTTCGTAGATGTAGGCCCAGCCCACGCCGCCCAGCGCGGCGCCCAGGGCCAGGCGCTGGTCGTCCACGGTCAGCGGGCCGGACACATCCAGCGCCTTCGCCACCTCGCCCTTGCGGAACTGCCAGTGGTACAGCGCCCCGCTCGGGAAGCGTTGGCGCACGCAGGGCCGCGCCAGCAGGTCTTCGGGCAACTGCGGAAGGCCCTGGGCCTGGGCGACATCGGGCCGCGCCACCACGCAAAAGCGCTGCACCGGCCCCACCGGCACCGCCACCATGCCTTGCGGCAAGGCCTCGGGAAAGCGCACACCCGCATCGAAACCGCCCGGCACGATGTCGGCCATGGCGTCCTGGCTGCTGACCTCCAGCGCGATACCGGGATGGGCGCGCAGGAAATCGCCCAGCAGGGGCTCCAGCCACAAACTCGCGGCGCTGCGCGGCAGGTTCAGCCGCAGCGTGCCACGCACCAGCGCCTGGAACTGGCCCACGTTGGCCAGCGCGCTGTCCAGCCCGGCCAGCAAGGGTCGCAGCTCGGCCAGCAGCGCGCGGCCGGCCTCGGTGGGTGCCACGCTGCGCGTGGTCCGCTGCAACAGCGGCACGCCCAGGGATTGCTCCAGCGTGCGCACGGCCTGGCTCAGCGCCGAGGGCGAGACGTTCATGGCCTGCGCCGCGCGCCGGTAGCTGGACCATTCGGCCACGGCGGCCAGCGCGCGCAAGTGCAGGAGTTCGGGTGTGGCCATGGCGGGCAATTGTGCAGCCAGGCCGCACAGTGCGTGAACACGATGGCGGATTGTGCGCCGTAGCTTGGCGATGGATGATCCGGCCTCCAACGCACAGGGAGCCTCTTGCCATGACCACACCCATCACCCCCCGCCCGCTCGCCGGCCACGCCATCCACCTGCTCGGCCTGGGCTGCATGGGCATGAGCGAGTTCTACGGCCCGTCCGACGAGGCCGAGTCGCTGGCCACCCTGCGCGCCGCGCGCGAACTGGGCGTGCAGCACTTCGACACGGCCGACACCTACGGCCTGGGCCACAACGAGGAACTGCTGGGCCGCTTCCTGCGCGCGCTGGCTCCGGCCGAGCGGGCCGGCCTGGTGGTCGCCACCAAGTTCGGCATCGTGCGCACCAAGGGCACCTACGAACGCCGGATCGACAACTCGCCGGCCTACATCCGCGCCGCCTGCGAGGCCTCGCTCCAGCGCCTGGGCGTGGAGCGCATCGGCCTGTACTACTGCCACCGGCGCGATCCGCAGGTGCCGCTGGCCGAGGTCGTGGGCGCCATGGCCGATCTCGTGCGGGCCGGCAAGGTCGCCGCATTGGGCTTCTCGGAGATCAGCGCGGACAGCTTGCGCCAAGCCCACGCACAGCATCCGGTCGCGGCCGTGCAGAGCGAGTATTCGCTCTGGGAGCGCGGCGCCGAGGCGGCCGTGCTGCCCGCCGCGCGCGAACTGGGCGTGGCCTTCGTCGCCTACAGCCCGCTGGGCCGTGCCGTGCTGACCGACCGGCCGCCCGAGGAGCAGAGCCTGGCAGAAGACGACTTCAGGCGCGCCTTGCCGCGCCTGCAGGGCGCGGCCGGCGCGGCCAACCTGCAGCTGCGCGAACGCCTGGCCGCGCGCGCGGCCGAGCTCGGCCAGCCGGTGGCCGCCCTGGCCCTGGCCTGGCTGCTGCAGCGCCAGCCGCATGTGCTGCCGATCCCGGGCACGCGGCGCCAGGCCCATCTGCGCCAGAACCTGGCGGCCTGCGCGCTGCAGTTGCCCGACGCGCTGCTGGCCGAACTCGATGCCCTGTTCGCGCCTGGTGCGGTGCAGGGCGCGCGCTACCCGGATGCCGGCTTCGCAGGGGTGGAAACCCGCTGATCAGCCGCCCGCGCTGCCCTCTTCCGCGCGCAGCGGCTGCGCCAGCACCTTGTCGATACGCCGGCCATCCAGGTCCAGCACCTCGAACACCCAGCCCGCGCATTCGATGCGCTCGCCCGTGGCCGGCATGTGACCCGAAACGGCCATGAGCAGTCCGGCCACGGTGTTGTAGCGGCCGCGGTCTTCCTCGGGCAATTCGTCGATGTCCAGGCGCGCCTTGAGTTCGCCGACCGGCATCAGCCCGTCCAGCAGCCAGGAGCCGTCGCCGCGCGCCGTGGCCCAGGCCTCGGTCTGGGTCTCGGGCTGCAGCTCACCGGTGATGGCCTCCAGCAGGTCGCGCGGCGTCAGCACGCCCTGCACGACGCCGTATTCGTCGACCACGAAGACCATGCGCCCGGCACGCGCGCGGAACTGCTCCAGCAGTTCCAGGCCCGACAAGGTCTCGGGCACGAAGGTGGCCGCCAGCGCGTGCGTGCCGATCAGCGCCTCGCGGTCCTGGCCGGCCAGCGCCAGCAGGCGCGCCACACTGACGATGCCGACCACGTCCTCCAGCGAGCCGCGGCACACCGGATACCAGGAGTGGCCGGCGTGCTCGGCCTCGCCGCCGGCCAGGCGCAGCGCCTCCAACACCGGCAGGCTGGCATCGAGCCAGCCCACCTCGTCGCGCGGCACCATGATGGAGGTCAGCGGGCGCTCGTCCAGGCGGAACAGGTTGCGCACCATGCGGTGTTCGTGCGCCTCGATCACGCCGGCGTCCACGCCCTCTTCCAGGCTGGCGTCGATTTCCTCTTCGGTCATGGCGCGGTTGCCGGCCGTGTCCACGCGCAACGCCGCCAGCACACCCTGCGTGCTCAGCGAAAGCAGCCGCACGAAGGGCTTGGCCACCATGGCCACCCAGGTCATGGGCCGGCTCACGAGGTGCGCCACCTTTTCGGGATGCAGCTGCGCAATGCGCTTGGGCACCAGTTCGCCGAACACGATGGTCACGAAGGTGATGGCCGTGACCACCAGCGCCGTGGCCACGACGTCGGCCACGCCGGGGCCCAGGCCCAGCGCTTCCAGCCACTTGGCGACGGCGCTGCTGAACGCGGCCTCGCCCAGGATGCCGTTGAGCATGCCGATCAGCGTGATGCCGACCTGCACCGACGAGAGGAAGCGCGTGGGGTTGGCCAGCAGCGCCAGGGCCGCCGCCGCGCCCTTGTCGCCACTCTCGGCCATGGCCACCAGGCGCGCCTTGCGGCTGGTGGCCAACGCCATCTCCGACATGGCGAACACGCCGTTGAGCGCAGTCAACAGCGCGATCAGCAGGAAGTCCATCAGGGCAGGGGCGTTGGCCCAGACAGCGGCAGGGACACGGCGTAGGCCTTGTCCAGCGCCATCCAGGTCACGAGCACGGCGCCCAGCACCATCACGCCATACAGCATGCGGTGGATGTCCTCGCGCGGCCGCGCGATCGACCAGATCTCCTGGAATGCGCGACCGAAGTGCGCACGCACGCGGTCCAGCCGGCGCCGCCCCACCACGATGGAGATCTGCATGCGCTTGATCGCGAGCAGCCCGTACAGGCAGATGGCCCAGGTGATGACCACCAGCACCCAGTGGCGCACGCCTCCTTCGGTGATCGGATCGACAAGCTGGTGCACGCCGGCCAGCAGCAGCGCGTAGATCACCAGCGCATAGGCACCGGCCCACCACTGCTGGCGCGTGAAGAGCTCGATGTCGGCCACGCAGGCGCCGTAGGCCATCTGCAGCTCCGAGCGGTCGATGTCACTCAGCTCTCCGAAACCCGAAGTCGAATCCATGGCAATCCTCCCTGATGGCTGTGCAATCTACAGCATTCGGCGCCGTGTAGAGTCGCGCGTCGTTGTTGGAGAACACATGGCGTCTTATCTGATCGGGGATGTGCAGGGTTGCGACGAGCCGTTGGGCCGGCTGCTGCAGGCCATCGATTTCTCACCCAGCCGCGACACCGTCTACGTGCTGGGCGACCTGGTCAACCGCGGCCCGGCCTCGGCCGAGGTGCTGCGCCGGCTCATGGCGCTGGAGGGCAGCGCGCGCTGCCTGCTCGGCAACCACGACATGCACCTGCTGGCCTGCGCCTGGGGCGTGCGCCGCCCGCACAAGCGCGACACGCTGGACGCCCTGCTGGCCGCGCCCGACCGCGCCGCGCTGCTGGACTGGCTGCGCTGCCAGCCGCTGGCAATCCACGAGACCGTGGCCGGCCGCGAACTGCTCATGGTGCATGCCGGCGCGCTGCCGCAATGGACGGCCGAGCGCACGGCCGCGCTGGCCGCCGAGCTGCAGGACGTGCTGAGCGGCCCGCACATCGGCGACTTCCTGCACGAGATGTACGGCAACCAGCCCGACCACTGGGACGACGCGCTGACCGGCAACGCGCGCCTGCGCGTGGTCATCAACGCGCTCACGCGGCTTCGCTTTTGCAGCGCCGAGGGGCAGATGGAGTTCGAGACCAAGGAAGGAGTGAGCGCAGCGCCCGAGGGCTTCATGCCCTGGTTCGAGGTGCCGGGCCGGCGCACGGCCGACGTGGCGGTGGCCTTCGGCCATTGGTCCACGCTGGGCTGGCTGGACCGTGACGACCTCTATTGCCTGGACACGGGCTGCGTATGGGGTGGCCCGCTCAGCGCGCTGCGCGTGGGCGCCAGCGCCGCGCGGCAGGCCTTGGTGCAGGTCGACTGCCCGCAGGCACAGCAACCCGGCTGAGGCCGGTCAACCAGCCGAGGTTTCCGGCTGCGGTGCGGCGGCCGGTGCCGGCGCCGGGGCTGGTGCCTTGAACAGCGCGGCCAGCTTGCGCCTGGGCTTGATGTTGGCCGAGACGCCGCTGCGCACGGTCTCGCGCTTGCTCTCCCAACCGGGCGCACCGGCAGCCGATGCATTCGCCTCGTAGGGCTGATTGAAGAACGGATCCTGCGCCGGAGCGGCCGAACGGCGCGGCGCGCGCTCGCGGGGTTCGGGCCGGTCACGCGGGCCGTCCATCACGTCGCGCGGATCGTCGCCGCCCCAGGCGCGGCGGCCTTCGTTGAAGCGGCCCTGCTCGCGGATGCGCGGCATGTCTTCGTCGTACTCGAAGGCCTCGATCTCGATCTTGGTCTTGATGAGCTTCTCGATCTCGGCCACCAGGCGCACATCGTTGCCGCCACCGGCGAAGCTGACGGCCAGGCCCGAGGCGCCAGCGCGGCCGGTGCGGCCGATGCGGTGCACGTAGTCCTCGGCGTTGAACGGGATGTCGAAGTTGAACACCGCCGGCACGTCCTTGATGTCCAGGCCGCGCGCGGCCACGTCGGTGCAGACCAGCAGGTCGACTTCGCCCTTCTTGAACGCGTCGAGCGCCTTCAGGCGCTCGTCCTGGCTGCGGTCGCCGTGCAGCGCGTTGGTCTTGAGGCCTTCGCGCTCGAGCGCGCGGGCCAGCCGGGCGCAGCCCAGCTTGCTGTTGACGAACACGAAGGCCTGACGCAGCTGGCGCTTGCGCAGGATCTGGTGCAGCGCGCGGCGCTTGTTCTCGTCCGTGACGCTGTAGAAATGCTGCTCCACGGTCGAGGCCGTGGCATTGGAGCGCGCCACCTCGATGGTGGTCGGGTCCTGCAGGTAGCTGCCGGCCAGGCGCTTGATCTCGGGCGAGAAGGTGGCCGAGAACAGCAGCGTGGTGCGCTGCTTGGGCAGGTAGGACAGGATGCGCTGCAGGTCGGGCAGGAAGCCGATGTCCAGCATGCGGTCGGCCTCGTCGAGCACCACGTACTCGACCTGGTTCAGCACCGCGTTCTTGGCCTCGATGTGGTCCAGCAGACGGCCCGGCGTGGCCACCAGCACCTCGACGCCCTTCTTGAGCTCGAGGGTCTGCGGCTTCATGTCGATGCCGCCGAACACCACCGTGCTGCGCAGCTGCGTGTACTTGGCGTACAGCTTGATCTGCTGCGCCACCTGGTCGGCCAGTTCACGCGTGGGCAGCAGCACCAGCGCGCGCACGGGGTGGCGCGCGGGCGAGGTCGAGGCGTTCTCGTGGCGCAGCATGCGCTGCAGCAGCGGCAGCGAGAAGGCTGCTGTCTTGCCGGTGCCGGTCTGGGCAGCGCCCATCACGTCGCGGCCCGTCAGCACCACCGGGATGGCCTGCGCCTGGATCGGCGTCATGCTGCTGTAACCCATCTCGGCCACGGCGCGCGCCAGCGGCTCGGCGAGGTTCAGCTGAGAGAAGGAAGCGGTCGGCGGTGCGGTGTCGGCGGGCGTTGCGCCTGCCTCGGGAGCGGTTGCGGAGTCGGTCATCAAGTCCAGGGTTCAAGCGCTACCAAACAGATAGCAGGCCGGCGCGCGAGGATGAGGCCGGGCCGCGATTATCGCGCAAGGGGGGCAAACCCCTGTGACAGGTGCAGTTTCAGGCACTTGCGGGGATGGGTCCCACGGCCTGGCGCACGTCGCCGCACTGGGCGCGCTGGCGCAGTGCGTGCTCCATCACCACCAGCGCCAGCAGTGCCTCGACGATGGGCGTGGCGCGGATGCCCACACAAGGGTCGTGTCGGCCCTTGGTCACCACCTCCACGCTCTGGCCGGTGGTGTCGATGGATTCGCGCGGCGTGATGATGGAACTGGTCGGCTTGATCGCGATGGACACGTCCAAATCCTGGCCCGTGCTGATGCCGCCCAGCACGCCGCCGGCGTTGTTGGAGAGGAAGCCCTGCGGCGACAGCGAGTCGCCGTGCGTGCTGCCGCGCTGCGCCACGCTGGCAAAGCCGGCGCCGATCTCCACACCCTTGACGGCGTTCAGGCCCATCATGGCAAACGCGATGTCGGCGTCGAGCTTGTCGAACAGCGGCTCGCCCAGGCCCACGGGCATGCCGCTGGCCGTCACGCGCACCCGTGCGCCGCAGGAATCGCCGGCCTTGCGCAGCCGGTCCATGTAGGCCTCCAACTGCGACACATCGGCGACGGGCGCGAAGAACGGGTTGTTGGGCACATGGTCCCAGCTCTCGAACGGGATCGCGATCTCGCCCACCTGGGTCATGCAGCCGCGGAACTGCACGCCATAGCGCTCGCGCAGCCACTTGCGCGCGACCGCGCCGGCCGCCACCGTGGGGGCCGTGAGCCGGGCCGAGGAACGACCGCCGCCGCGCGGGTCGCGGATGCCGAACTTGTGCCAGTAGCTGTAGTCGGCATGGCCGGGGCGAAAACTCTGCGCGATCGCGCTGTAGTCCTTGCTGCGCTGGTCGGTGTTGCGGATCAGCAGCGCGATCGGCGTGCCCGTGGTGCGGCCTTCGTAGACGCCCGACAGGATTTCGACCTGGTCGGGCTCGGCGCGTTGGGTCACGTGGCGGCTGGTGCCGGGGCGGCGGCGGTCCAGTTCGACCTGGATGTCGGCCTCGGACAGTTCCATGCCGGGCGGGCAGCCGTCGATCACGCAGCCGATGGCCGGACCGTGCGATTCCCCGAAATTGGTAACTGCGAAAAGGGTGCCGAAGGTGTTGCCGCTCATGGCGCGATTATCGACCAGCCCCTCGCCATGGCCGGTGGACAGCCTGGGAACGGTTCATGCTTCGCATGCAAGACACCCCTCGCCGGTGTGGAACCCCTTCTCAGCGAAAGGCAAACCATGTTGGACCGCACAAGCACCAAGTTCTCCCACGTCAAGGAAGGCGATACGCAATACGTGAGCGGCGGATTGCGCGATTTCTTTCTCTACCGCGACCTCGGCATCGCCGAAGCCACGCACGGAAAGGTGATCGCGCACCTCGTGAAGGCCAACATGGCACCAGAAACGGGCACCGGCTGGCACCGCCATGAGGCGGACTTCCAGATCGTCATCATGGTCAAGGGCTGGGCCCGCTTCATGTACGAGGACAAGGAAACCCTGGTCGAGGCCGGCGACGTGGTGCACCAGCGCCCCGGCATCCGCCACTACCTGTTCGACTACTCGCCCGACATGGAGTATCTGGAGATCGTCTCGCCCGCAGACTTCAAGTCGGTGGACGTGGACCCGGTCTGCGAGGTTCCTGCGGCCACGCCCTGGAAGTGAGCACGGTGGCGGCCCAGGCCGCCGCCAGTTTCAGAACTCAGCGTCCAGTTCGTCGATCTCGTCGGGCTCCTTGCGGGCCTCGGCGATCCACTCCTTGAGCGCGGGCAAAGCCATCATCTGCTTGCAGTAGTCCACGCAGGCTGGCGGCAGCGGCACGTCGTAGGTCAGGAAGCGCGTGACCACCGGCGCGTACATGGCATCGGCGATGCAAGGCTTGTCGCCGAACAGGTACGGGCCGCCGTAGGCTTGCAGGCACTCGGTCCAGATCTCCAGGATGCGGTCCACGTCGGCCTGCGCACGCGACCAGATCTTGAAGCCGGGAAAGTGCGCCTTGATGTTCATCGGCAGCGAGGAGCGCAGCGCCGAGAAGCCCGAGTGCATCTCGCCGCAGATCGCGCGGCAGTGCGCGCGCGCGGCCTGGTCGGCCGGCAGCAGGCCGGCCTTGGGCTTGAGCTCGTTGAGGTACTCGCCGATGGCCAGCGTGTCCCACACCTGCACCTTGCCGTTCTGCAGCGAAGGCACGCGCATGGAGGACGACAGCAGCAGCATCTCGGCCTTCATCGCCGGATCGTCAGGCGAGACCACGTTCTCGTTGAACTCCAGCCCCGCCAGCCGGGCCATGAGCCAGCCGCGCAAGGCCCAGGCTCCGTAGTTCTTGCTGCTGATCGTCAATACCGCCTTGGTCGCCATGGGATCGCCTCCAGTGTCGGCATGTTCAGCAAACGCTGTGCCAGACATGTGACAGGCCCTGCATTCCTCCGGTCGGCGGCGCATGGCCCGCAACTTGCCTGCCTGGGTACAAACCCGATCGACTCCACGAGACACCGCATGCTGTACCAGGCCTACCAGCTCCAATCCGACCTCCTGTCGCCGATGCGGCTGCTGGCCCAATCGCTGGGGAACGCGCTGTGGCTCGAGGACACCGACCGCAGCCCGCTGCGCGCATGGTCCGCCGCCGGGACCGTGTTCTCGCGCATGCGGCTCACGCACAGCCGGCCGGCCTACGGCATCGACCAGGCCATCGTCGACGGCGTGGCCGTGCCTGTCACCGAAGAAGTCACGCTCAGGAAACCGTTCGGCAGCCTGCTGCACTTCAAGCGCGCGCTGCAGCCGCACACGCCGGCCCAGCCGCGCATGCTGCTGGTGGCACCGCTGTCGGGCCACTTCGCCACGCTGCTGCGCGACACCGTGCGCACGCTGCTGCGCGACCACGACGTCTACATCACCGACTGGCACAACGCGCGCGACGTGGGTCTCAAGCACGGCGCCTTCGCGCTGGACGACTACATCGCCTACATGATCGAGTTCACCGCCGCATTGGGGCCCGGAACGCATGTGATGGCGGTGTGCCAGCCCTGCGTGGCTGCGCTGGCCGCCACGGCCATCATGGCCGAGGACGACCATCCGGCCCAGCCCGCCAGCCTGACGCTGATGGCCGGCCCGGTGGATTGCCGCGTGAACCCCAGCGGCGTGAACGAACTGGCCACCAGCAAGCCCATCGAATGGTTCGAGCAGAACCTGATCAGCCACGTGCCGCTGCCGCATGCCGGCTTCATGCGCCGTGTGTACCCGGGTTTCGTGCAGCTCACGGCCTTCATGAGCATGAACCTCGAACGCCACAAGCAGCAGTACAAGGACATGTACAAATACCTGCTCGAAGGCGACATCGAGAAGGCCGAGACCATCCGCGTGTTCTACGACGAATACCTGGCCGTCAACGACCTGCCGGCCGAGTTCTACCTGGAGACGGTGGAGAAGGTGTTCCAGACCTACGACCTGCCATTGGGCAAGCTGACCTACCGCGGTCGCCTCGTCAACACCAAGGCCATCCGCCGCACCGCGCTGATGACGGTGGAAGGCGAGCGCGACGACATCTGCTCGGTCGGCCAGACCCTGGCCGCGCAGGACATGTGCCCCAACGTGCGGCCCTACCGCAAGACCCACCACGTGCAGACCGGCGTGGGCCACTACGGCGTGTTCAGCGGCCGGCGCTGGAACCAGGAGATCTACCCGCGCGTGCGGGACATGGTCTACGCGATGGAGTGAACGCTGCGGCGCTCCACGCCGCCCGCTTCAGCCCTTGCCGTCTTCTTCCTCGCCACCCGGCCAGTCGCGGATGTAGGCCTTGAGCATCTTGTTCTCGAAGTTCTGGCTGTCCACCACGGCCTTGGCCACGTCGTAGAAGCTGATCACACCCATCAGCATGCGCTTGTCCATGACGGGCATGTAGCGCGCGTGGCGCTCCAGCATCATGCGGCGCACCTCGTCGAGTTCGGTCTCGGCCGTGCAGGTCAGGGGCGCATCGTCCATGGCACTGCGCACCAGCGTCGAGCCGAGCGCGCCACCGTTCTTCACAACGGTCTGGATCACCTCGCGGAAGGTCAGCATGCCGACCAGATCGCCGTGGTGCATGACGACCAGCGAGCCGATGTCCTTCTCGGACATGATGCTCACGGCACCCGCCAGTTCCTCGTCCGGCGTGACGGTGAAGAGCGTGTTGCCTTTGACGCGCAGAATGTCGCTGACTTTCATGGGGGCCTCCTGGTGATCGTCCGCGACGCGGAACTGCCCAGGGAATATAGCCCACAATCGCGCCCAAACTGACCCCGTTCCCCCTGGAGGAGACCCTCGCATGCCCGGTTATTCGGACCCCGGCTTCGACACCTTGGCGCTGCATGCCGGCGCCGCGCCCGACCCGGCCACGGGCGCGCGTGCCGTACCCATCCACCTGTCCACGTCCTTCGTGTTCGAGTCCAGCGACCATGCGGCTGCGCTGTTCAACCTCGAACGCGCAGGCCACGTGTACTCGCGCATCAGCAACCCGACCAACGCGGTGCTCGAACAGCGCGTGGCGGCGCTGGAAGGCGGCATCGGCGCCATCGCCACCGCGAGCGGCCAGGCCGCGCTGCACCTGGCCGTCGCCACGCTGATGGGCGCCGGCAGCCACATCGTTGCCAGCACGGCGCTGTACGGCGGCTCGCAGAACCTGCTGCACTACACGATGCGGCGCTTCGGCATCGATACGACGTTCGTGAAGCCCGGCGACATCGACGGCTGGCGTGCCGCCATCCGGCCCGAGACGCGCCTGCTGTTCGGCGAGACCGTGGGCAACCCCGGCCTCGACGTGCTGGACATCCCCACCGTCTCGGCCATCGCCCACGAGGCCGGCGTGCCGCTGCTGGTGGACTCCACGCTGACCTCGCCCTGGCTCATCAAGCCCTTCGATCTTGGCGCGGACCTCATCTACCACTCGGCCACCAAGTTCCTGTCGGGCCACGGCACCGTGATCGGCGGCGTGCTGGTCGACGGCGGCAGCTTCGACTGGGCCGCATCGCACGCCACGAGCGGCCGCTTCGCCGAGCTGGCCCAGGCCTACGACGGCTTCCACAACATGGTGTTCACCGAGGAGAGCACCGTCGGCGCCTTCCTGCTGCGCGCACGCCGCGAAGGCCTGCGCGACTTCGGCGCCTGCATGAGCCCGCACACGGCCTGGCTGATCCTGCAGGGCATCGAGACGCTGCCGCTGCGCATGGAGCGCCACATGGCCAACACGCGCAAGGTGGTCGAGTTCCTGGCCGGCCAGCCCTTCGTGTCGCGCGTCGGCCATCCGCTGCTGGAGAGCCACCCCAGCCACGCACTGGCCAACAAGCTGCTGCCGCGCGGTGCCGGCTCGGTGTTCAGTTTCGACCTCAAGGGCAACCGCGCGCAGGGCAAGAAGTTCATCGAGACGCTCAAGATCTTCAGCCACCTGGCCAATGTGGGCGACTGCCGCTCGCTGGTCATCCACCCGGCCAGCACCACGCACTTCCGCATGAGCGACGAGGCGCTGGCGGCGGGAGGCATCGGCCAGGGCACGATCCGGCTGTCGATCGGGCTGGAAGATGCCGACGACCTCATCGACGACCTCAAGCGGGCCCTGAAGGCGGCGGAGAAAGCAGCATGATCGTCACCGTCAACGGCGCCCCCACCTACTGCTACACGGGCGGCAAGCCCTTCGATGCAGCCAAGCCCACCGTAGTCTTCATCCACGGCGTGCTCAACGACCACAGCGTCTGGATCCTGCAGAGCCGCTACCTCGCCCACCACGGCTTCAACGTGCTGGCGGTGGATCTGCCTGGCCACTGCCGCAGCGCAGGCGAGGCGCCCTCCTCCGTCGAGCAGGCGGCGGACTTCATCGCCGCGCTGCTGGACGCGGTCGGCGTGCAGCGTGCCGCGCTGGTCGGCCACAGCTGGGGCTCGCTGATCGCGCTCGACGCCGCGGCCCGGCTGGGCGAACGCGTCACGCAGCTCGTGCTGGTCGGCACGGCCTTCCCGATGAAGGTCTCGCAAGCCCTGCTCGACGCCGCCCAGAACGACCCCGAGGCCGCGATGAAGATGGTCAACGTGTTCTCGCGCTCGACGCTGGCGGCACCGCCCTCGGCACTGGGGCCGGGCACCTGGGTCTATGGCGCCAGCCTCGCGCTGGGCCGGCGCGTGCTGCGCAGCAACCAGGGCGCCAACGTGTTCCACCGCGGCTTCCTGGCCTGCGACCGTTACACCCACGGCGAAGAGGCCATCGCGCAGATCGCCTGCCCGGTGCTGTTCGTGCTCGGCGCGCAGGACCAGATGACGCCGCCCAAGGCCGCGCAGGGTCTCATCGCCAGAGCCAAAGCCGCCGGCAAGAACGTGCAGGTGGCGCAACCACCCGTGGGCCACCACCAGATGACCGAAACGCCGGACGACACGCTGTTCGCGATCCGCGACTTCCTGTCGCGCTGATGCCGGGCCTGCAGCGCTTCTGGCAAGCGGTGGCGTTGCTGGCGGCGGCGCTGATCGGCTTCGGCCTGATCCTCTGGCTCGCCGCCAACTGGGACGACTTCGGCCGCATGGGTCGCTTCGCAGTGCTGCAGGGCGCCCTGGCCATCGCCGCGCTCGCAGCTGCTGCGCGGCCGGCCCTGCGCGTGCCCGGCGCCCTGGCCGCGCTGCTCGCCACGGGCGCGCTGTTCGCCTACTTCGGCCAGACCTACCAGACCGGCGCCGATCCCTGGCAGCTGTTCGCGCTGTGGGCCTTGCTGGCCCTGCCGCTGGCGCTGGCCGCGCGCAGCGACGCGCTGTGGCTTCCCTGGGGCCTGGTGGCCATGGCGGCGGTCGCGCTGTGGGCCCAGGCGCACACCGGCCACGCCTGGCGCGTGCGGCCGCAGGATCTGCCGGTGCACGCCAGTGCCGTCGCGGCCTCCGCGCTGGTGGTGGCAGTGCTGTCGCCCTGGGCGCGCCGCTACACGGGCGCCGGGCCCTGGGCGTTCCGGCTGGCTGTGGCCCTGTTCGCCGTGCTGCCGACGCTGACCGCGCTGGGCGGCCTGTTCCGCGAGGTGCCTGCGCCGCAGTTCGCGGCCGCCCTTGTGCTGTTCGCGGCGGCCGCGGCCGGCTTCGCCAGCCGCCGCGCCTTCGACCTGTTCGCACTCAGCGTGGCCACGCTGGCCCTGGACACGCTGCTCGTCGCCGGCGCCGCGCGCTGGCTGCTCGACGGCGACTTCGATGCCATCGGCCATCTCCTGCTGTTGGGCCTGGCGGCCGCGACGCTGTTGGCACTGTCCGTGCGCTGGGTGCAACGGCGCGCGCAGGCCTGCGGCGCCTGGGCCGCAGGTAGCGCGGCGACGGCGGCAGGCGAGCGCCCCGGGCCCGTGGTGCTGCTGACCGCGCTGGGCGCCTGGCTGGCCGCGCTGCCCTTGCTGGGTGCCGTGGCGCTGCTGCTCGGCGACTGGATCCACGCCGGCACCGGCCCCTACGCGGTCGGCGTGCTGCTGCTGGCGCTGGCCGGCACGCTGCTGCGCCGGCCCCGTGCGTCGGTGTTCGTCGAACAGCTGGCCCTGCCGCTGCTGCTGTCCGGCCTGGGCACGCTGGGCTACGGCCTCGCACGCGACCTGCCGTTGCGGCTGGCGGCGGGCCTGCTGGCCTGCCTGCTGCTCGCACTGGCCCGGCTGGCCGGTGCACGGCAGCGCTGGCTGCAGGATTGGCTGGGCGCCGCAGCGGCCGCTGCGGCGGTACTGGCGCTGCACGGTGAGGACGACTGGCACCAAGGCAGCCTGTTGTGGCTGGCCCTGCACGGCATCGTGCTGCCGGGCCTGGCCGCACTGCAGCGCCCCGCCCTGGCGGCCACGGCCACGGGCTGGCTCGGGCTGGCGCTGGCCGGGCTCGCCCTGGCATCTGGCACGGGCTTGCTGGTCGGCGCCATGCCCGGGTCCATGGAACCGTTCGCCGGCAATGGCGGGCTGGTGGCGCCCGGCCGCTGGACGGCGGCGGCTTCGGTGCTGCTGGCGCTGGCTGCCGCGGCCCAGGCCGCACGGCACTGGCCTGGCTTGCGGCGGCCGGGCTGCGCCGCGGTGGCACTGGTCCTCGCCGCGCTGTGCGCCTTCCTGCCCATGCTGGGCGGCGTGCTGCTGATCGCCGCAGTGGCAGCCACCGGTGGCCACCGCCGGCTGGCCCTGTGTGCTGCGCTCGCCGCGGCCTGGGCCGTGGGCGGCTTCTACTACACGCTGGCCTGGCCGCTGGCGCACAAGGCCGTGCTGATGGTGGCCTGCAGCGCGGCGCTGGCGGCGCTGGCCTGGGGTGGCGCACGCCTGCACGGCGGCGCCATCGCGCCAGCGTCCAGGCCGCGCACCGCCGCGCTGCTGCTGGGCGGCCTGGCCACGCTGCTGCTTGCCAACGGCGGCATCTGGCGTAACGAGCGGCTGATTGCGCACGGCCAGCCGGTCTTCGTTGCGCTGGCCCCGGTCGATCCGCGTTCGTTGATGCAGGGCGACTACATGCGGCTGCGGTTCCAGTTGCCGCCGGATACCGAGGAGCGGCTCGCGCAAGACCAGGACGGCGCACGGCCGCAGGCGGTCGCGCGGCGCGACGCGCGCGGTGTGGCCGAGCTGCTGCGCGTCGCGACGCCGGGGGAGCCGCTGGCCGCCGGTGAGTTCACGATGACGCTGGCACCCAAGGACGGCCGCTGGACGCTGGTCACCGACGCCTGGTTCTTCCGCGAGGGCGATGCCGAGCGCTTCGCACAGGCCCGCTATGGGGAATTCCGTGTCGCGCCGGACGGCGGCGCCCTGCTCGTGGGGCTGGCGGACGCCGAGCTGCAAGCGTTACGATGAATCCGAGCCCTGCGATGAAAGGGCCAGGAGACAGCGCATGAGCATGCTTCCGTCGGTGGCGCCCGTCGATCCGCGCCGTTTCAAGAGCTTCGCCGAGTTCTACCCGTTCTACCTCTCCGAGCACCGCGACCGCACCTGCCGGCGGCTGCACTTCGTGGGCAGCACGCTGGGGCTGGCCTGCCTGGCCGTGCTGCTGTTCACCGGCCAGTGGCGCTGGCTCTTCATCGGCCTGGGTTGCGGCTACCTGTTCGCCTGGATCGGCCACTTCGGCTTCGAGAAGAACAAGCCCGCGAGCTTCAAGCGCCCGCTCTACAGCCTCCTGGGCGACTGGGCCATGTACCGCGACATCTGGCTGGGGAAAATCAAGCTCTGACCGCTACAGCGCTATAGCGCATCCCGCAACCGCAGCGCGTCCCAGCGCCCCTTGTCCCACAACCCGGCCAGCGGTGCGCTGCGGTCCAGCAGCAGCCGCTCGAACAGCGGCGCAAGCGGCGTGCACTCCGGGTCGGCCAGCAGCACGTAACGCGCCTCGGCATCGGCGCCTGTGCCATGTTCGGCCTCGTCCAGCCGCGCCACCCAGTCCAGCCCGACCAGCGCCTGCAGCACGGGCTCGAGCTGCAGCTTGGTCGTGCCCAGCGCGCGGCCGAGCTCGCCGGCCGACAGGCCATGCGCCTCGCCGCTGCGCGCGCCGTGCAGGTGCTGCAGCACTTCGACGGCCAGGTGGAAGTGCCAGCCGTAGGTGGCAGTGGGCCGCGCCACGCCGGCCAGCAGGCTGGGCAGGTAGGCCGCGATCACGGCCCCCAGCAGCACGATGGTCCAGGCCAGGTAGATCCACAGCAAGAGGATGGGCGCCGTGGCAAAGGTGCCGTACATGGCCGAGTAGGTCGGCACCGAAGCGATGTAGAGCGACAGCAGCCGCTTGGCCAGCTCGATGCCCACCGAGACGAAGATGCCGCCGGCCAGCGCGTGGGCCCACTTCACATGGGTGTTGGGCACGTAGCGGTAGACCGCTGCCATGCCCAGCGCGAGCAGGCCGAACTCGAGGGCGTCCAGCAGCACGCGCACGCCGCCGGGCAGGCTGTCCACCAGGCCGCGCGAGGACGACAGCGCGTACGAGGTCATCGCCAGGCTGGCGCCCAGCAGCAACGGGCCCAGCGTGATCAGCGCCCAGTAGATGAGCACGCGCTGGCCCAGCGGCCTCGGGCGTGGCACGCGCCAGACGCGGTTGAGCGTGCGGTCGATCGTCAGCACCAGCGCCAGTGCCGTGACCAGCACCACGGCCAGCCCCAGGCTGCCGAGCCGGCTGGCCTGGCTGGCGAACTGCGTGAGGTAGCCCAGCACCTGGCGCGCGATGGTCTCGGGCACCAGGCTCTGCACCAGCCAGCGCTGCAGCACCTGCTGCACCGTGCCGAACATCGGGAACACCGTGAAGATGGCCAGCGCCACCGTGAACAGCGGCACCAGGGCCAGCATGGTGGTGAAGGTCAGGCTGCTGGCGGTCAGCGCGAGCTGGTCTTCGCGGAAGCGTTCGCGCAGCGTGTGCGCAGTGGTGCGCCAGGGGAAATGCGCCAGATCACCCAGCAGCGCGTGCAGGCGCTCGGGCATGTGGCTGGGTGCGGCAGACATGCTCGTTATCATGCCAGCCCCATGCCTGCAGCCCCCCTGGACCCCACCGTCGCCTGGACCCGCCGGATCGCCGTCGCGAGCCTGCTCGCGATGATCGCCCTGGGCCTGGCCTGGGAGCTCTGGCTCGCGCCGCTGCGCCCGGGTGGCAGCTGGCTTGCGCTCAAGGTGCTGCCGCTGTGCATCCCGCTGGCGGGCCTGCTCAAGAACCGCATGTACACCTACCGCTGGCTGAGCCTGCTGATCTGGCTGTACTTCACGGAAGGCGTGGTGCGCGCCTGGAGCGACCCGCTGCCGGCCGGCCGCTGGTGCGCTTGCGCGCAGCTGCTGCTGTGCCTTCTGCTGTTCGCCGCCTGCGCGATGCACGTGCGGCTGCGCTTTCGCAATGCCCGGCTGGCTGCGGCCGCCGGCGAATGAACGAGGACCTCGACCCCATGACCGCTGCCCTGCTCGACTCCCTGCGCGCCATCGTCGGCGACGCCCATGTGCTGGCCGACGGCGACCTCTCGGCCTGGGAACAGGACTGGCGCAAGCGCGAGCGCGGCAAGGCCCTGGCCGTGGTGCGGCCCGCCAGCACCGAGCAGGTGGCGGCCGTCGTCAAGGCCTGCGCGGCGGCCGGCGTCAGCATCGTGCCGCAGGGCGGCAACACGGGCCTGGTCTGCGGCTCCATCCCCGACGCGAGCGGCCGCCAGATCCTGCTCTCGACCAGGCGCATGCACGCCGTGCGCGCCATCGATCCGGCCAACCTCACGGTCACGGTGGAGGCCGGCTGCGTGCTGCAATCGCTGCAGGAGATCGCCGAGAAAGAGGGCTTCCTGTTCCCGCTGAGCCTGGGCGCCGAAGGCAGTTGCACCATCGGCGGCAACCTCTCGACCAATGCCGGCGGCACCCAGGTCGTGCGCTACGGCAACGCGCGCGAGCTGTGCCTGGGCCTAGAGGTGGTGACGGCCGAGGGCGAGGTCTGGAGCGGCCTCACCGGCCTGCGCAAGGACAACACCGGCTACGACCTGCGCGACCTGTTCGTCGGTGCCGAGGGCACGCTGGGCATCATCACGGCCGCGACCATGAAGCTCTACCCGCTGCCGGCCGTGCAGCTGACGGCCTGGGCCGCCGTGCCCTCGATGGAGCACGCCGTGGAACTGCTGGGCCTGGCCCACCGCACGCTGGGTGCGGGGCTCACCGGCTTCGAGGTCATGGGCCGCTTCGCGCTGAGCCTGGTGGCCAAGCACTTCCCGCAGCAGCGCGTGCCCTTCGTGACGGCTGCAGCCGAATCGGCCGACGAAACGCCCTGGTGTGTGCTGCTGGAGAACTCCGACGACGAATCCGAGGAGCATGCGCGCAGCCGCTTCGAGAAGCTGCTGGAGATCGCGTTCGAGGCCGGCTGCGTGAGCGACGCCGTGATCGCCGAGAACCTCTCGCAGGCGCGCGCGCTCTGGCACGTCCGCGAGAGCATCACGCTGGCCCAGGTCGAGGAAGGCCTGAACGTCAAGCACGACATCTCGATCCCGGTCTCGCGCATCCCCGAATTCGTGCGCGTGACCGATGCGCTGCTCGCCGAGAAGATCCCCGGCGTGCGCATGGTCGACTTCGGCCACCTGGGCGACGGCAACCTGCACTACAACGTGCAGGCGCCGGAAGGTGTCGATGCCAGGGCCTTCCTGGCCGCGCAGGAAGAACACATCAACACGTTGGTGTTCGACTCGGTCAAGGCCTTCGACGGCTCGATCTCGGCCGAGCACGGCGTGGGCAGCTTGAAGCAGCACAAGCTGCCGCACTACAAGTCGCCCGTGGCGATGAAGCTCATGCACGCGATCAAGGGCGCGCTGGACCCCGAGAACCGCATGAACCCGGGGCGCGTGCTGGAGACCTGACATGCGCCTAAAATCTGCGCATTCTCTTT
Organism: Pseudorhodoferax sp. LjRoot39; assembly: GCF_964253035.1. Lineage (NCBI taxonomy): Bacteria > Pseudomonadati > Pseudomonadota > Betaproteobacteria > Burkholderiales > Comamonadaceae > Pseudorhodoferax > Pseudorhodoferax sp. LjRoot39. Next base: position 6,722,150 of record NZ_CAXUQL020000001.1, read on the forward strand.
GCGCAGAAACGATGCCATGCCCCGCTTTGACAACGCCCCCAAGAAAGCCACCAACCTGTCGCTGAATGCCAAGGTGTTGGAACTGGCCCGTGAGATGGGCATGAACCTGTCGCAGACCGTCGACGAGTTGCTGGCAGCGGAGGTCAAGCGCCGGTATTGGGAACGGTGGAACGAAGAGAACAAGGACGCCGTGGCCGCCTACAACGCCCGCATCGCCAAAGAGGGCCTGCCATTGGCCAAGTACCGCAGCTTCTGACATGGCCCGCTTCGACGTGTTCCGCCATCCCGATGCCGGGCTGCGCAAATTCACCCCTTACCTGCTGGACATCCAGAACGACTACATCAACAGTGTCGACACCCGCGTCGTGCTGCCGATGCGCTCTGCCAAGCTGTTTGGCCCGCCCATGCGCGACCTCAACCCTGGCTTCGAGATCGATGGCATGGCGGTCGTGCTCGACACACCGGCCATCGCGGCGTTCCCGGCCGCGGAACTGCGCCAACCTGTGCTGAGCCTGCGGGCGCAGTCTGATGCGATCGTCAGCGCCCTCGACACACTTTTCGGCTCGTACTGACATGACCACCCAATCCACGTCCCGCCCCATCCGCTCCCAATACGAAGACTTCATGCGCCACGTGCACACCCATGGCGTGGCCAAGGGCGACCGCACGGGCACGGGCACCAGGAGCGTGTTCGGCCACCAGATGCGCTTCGACCTGTCCGAGGGCTTTCCGCTGGTCACGACGAAGAAGGTGCACCTCAAATCCATCATCGTGGAACTGCTGTGGTTCCTGACCGGCTCGTCCAACAACCACTGGCTCAAGGAGCGCGGCGTGTCGATCTGGGACGAGTGGGCCAGGGAAGACGGCGACCTGGGCCCGGTCTACGGCGTGCAGTGGCGCTCCTGGCCCACGCCGGATGGCGGCCACATCGACCAGATCGCCGAAGTCGTCAAGCAGCTCAAGAGCAACCCCGATTCGCGCCGCATCATCGTGAGCGCCTGGAACGTGGCCGACCTCTCGAAGATGGCCCTCATGCCTTGCCATGCCTTCTTCCAGTTCTACGTGGCCGAGGGCAAGCTCAGCTGCCAGCTGTACCAGCGCAGCGCGGACATCTTTTTGGGCGTGCCGTTCAACATCGCCAGCTACGCGCTGCTCACCCACATGCTCGCGCAGCAGTGCGACCTGGAAGTCGGCGACTTCATCTGGACCGGCGGCGACTGCCACATCTACAGCAACCACGTGGAGCAGGTGGAACTGCAGCTCTCGCGCGATCCGCGCCCCTACCCGCTGCTGAAGATCCTGCGCAAGCCCACCTCGATCTTCGACTACCAATACGAAGACTTCGCCATCGAAGGCTACGACCCGCATCCCGCCATCAAGGCGCCGGTGGCGGTGTGAAGGATTGAGATGCCCACGCTGCACCTGATCTGGGCCCAGGCCGCGAACGGCGTCATCGGCCGCAACAACACCCTGCCCTGGCGCTTGCCCGAGGACATGGCGCACTTCAAGGCCACGACCATGGGCTGCCCGGTGGTCATGGGCCGCAAGACCTGGGATTCGCTGCCGCCCAGGTTCCGGCCGCTGCCCGGCCGCATCAACATCGTGCTGACGCGCCGTGCCGACTGGCAGGCCGATGGCGCGCTGCGCGCCGCCTCGCTCGAAGAGGCCCTGGGCCTGTGCCCGGCCGAGGCCAAGGTCTGGGTCACGGGCGGGGCCGATGTCTATGCGCAGGCGCAGCCGTTGGCCAGCACGGCCGTAGTGACCGAGATCGAGGCGACGTTCGAAGGCGACGCCTTCGCGCCGCAGCTGGACGGCGCGTGGACCGAAGTCGCGCGCGAGCGCCAGGTGTCGGCCACGGGGTTGGCCTTCAGCTTCGTGCACTACCGCAACACCGCGGCCCCGGCCACCGCGGCTTGAGTCGCGGGGCCGTAGGCCCCATCCGACCCCGCAGCGGCGCCCGCGCCGCTGGTCGCGCGCGCGGCGCACCAGCCAGACTGGCAGCACCCGCCATCGGCACGCGCCACCACCACACCAACAAGCGCGCCCGGCCCCACTGCCGAGCAGACATCGGCACTGCCCTGAATGCCGCATGGACCTGCTCGCCACCTGGATGCCCTGGATCAAGTTCGTGCACCTGGCCGCGCTGCTGGCCTGGTGCGCCAGCCTGCTCGCGCTGCCGTCCCTGCTGGCGCTGTGCCCGGTGACCGAGGGCAGGGTCAACCGGCGCCGCCTGCGCGCGGCCACGCGCTTCGTCTACATCGCGCTGGCCTCGCCGGCCGCGGTGCTGGCCGTGGTCTCGGGCACGGCGCTGATCCACCTCATGGACGTCTACGCGCCCTGGTTCTTCGCCAAGCTCACGCTGGTGGCGGCGATGGTGCTGTTCCACGCGGGCTGCGGCAAGCTGATCCTGGTGCTGCGCGAGCGGCCGCGGATGTGGCCGCCCGGCCTGCTGCAGGCCATGGCGGCGGTGCCGGTGGCGCTGATCCTCGGCGTGCTGTGGCTGGTGCTGGCGCAGCCGGCGCTGGGGCCGCTCAGTCTTCCTCGTCTTCGTTGAGTACGCCCACCCGATGCTCGAACACCAGCGTCCCGCCCAGCCAGCCGGCCACCCCCACGAGCAGCACCCCGAGGCCCGAGAGGTACAGGCCCATGGGGACGATGGCGACCTCGGCATCGCCCAGCCGCAGGCCCCAGTTCGCCATGCCCACGGACAGCAGCATCACGGCCACGACGAAATGGCTCCAGGCCGCGGCGCGGCGCCGGATGTCGCGCACGGCCAGCAGTTCTGCGGTGCCGACCGCGCCGGCCACGATGCCGCTCAGCGCGCCGCCGCCCGCCAGCCACAGCGACATGCGGGCCCAGAACGGGTCGCCCCAATACCACCAGGCCAGGTCGCTCGCGAACACGCTGACCAGGAAGGCGATCGGGAACGGCACCAGCATCGCGTGCGCGGGGTGGCCGAAGAAGTGCACGCTGGTCGTCGTGCCGTGGGGGATGGGGTCGGCGTAGTGCTTCATACTGTGCACCACTGTAGAAGGCGAGGGGCGCGGCGCACTGCCGGCGCACACGCCGTGTGCCTGTGCGCCGCCGCCGTGCTGGCCGGATGCAGCACAGCCGGCCCGCTCTCCGCGCTGGACCCGGCCGGGCCCGGCGCTGCGCCCACCGCCCAGGTCTGGTGGTGGATGTTCTGGGGCGGCACGGCACTCACGCTGGGCATGACGGCGCTGGGCCTGGTGGCGGTGTTGCGCCGCCAGCGCCAGGCCGCGACAGACCCGGCGGCCGGGCAGGCATGGCTGGTCGGCGGCGGTTTGCTGCTGCCGGGCCTGGTCATCGGCGCGCTGCTGTTCTGGGGTCTGCGCGCGGGCCATGCGCTGCTGCCGCTGCCGGGCGCTGCGCCGGTGTTCACGGTCGAGGTGACGGCGCGCCAGTGGCAGTGGGACGTGCACTACCCCGCGCATCCGCTGGCCAGCGTGCAGCCCAACCGCATCGACATTCCGGCTGGCCAGCCCGTGGACGTGCGCGTGCGCACGGTCGACGTGATCCACGGCTTCTGGGTACCGCGCCTGGGTGGCAAGATCGACACGATCCCGGGCCGCACCAACGTGGTCCGGCTGCAGGCCGATGCACCGGGCGTGTACCGCGGCGTGTGCGCCGAGTACTGCGGCACGGGGCACGCGCGCATGCCTATGGAGGTGCATGCGCATGCGCCCGAAGCGCTGGCCGCGCGCATGCAGGGGGCCACGCCATGACGCACCCCGTGGCCCTGCACCGTCGGCTGCAGCAGGTCTGGCACAACCCCGCGGGCTGGCGTTCGCTCTCGGCCGTCAACCACAACGTCGTGGGTCGGCGCTTCATCGCCACGGCGCTGCTGTTCTTCTTCGTCGGCGGCATGCTGGCCATGCTGATCCGTGCGCAGCTGGCCACGCCGCAATCGGCCTTCCTCGACGACGCGCTGTACGCCCAGGTCTTCACGATGCACGGGACCATCATGATGTTCCTGTTCGCGATCCCGCTGATCGAGGGCTTCGCGATCTACCTCTTGCCCAAGATGCTGGGCGCGCGCGACCTGGCCTATCCACGCCTGGGCGCGTTCGGCTACTGGTGCTATCTGCTGGGCGGGCTGATCCTGCTCGGCGCACTGGCGACCGGGCTCGCGCCCGACGGCGGCTGGTTCATGTACACGCCGCTGTCCAACGCCACGCACACGCCGGGTGTGAACGCCGACGTCTGGCTGCTGGGCATCACCTTCGTGGAGATCTCGGCCGTGGCGGCCGCGGTGGAGGTCATCGTCACCATCCTGACCATGCGCGCGCCGGGCATGCGGCTCGTGGACATGCCGCTGTTCGCCTGGTACATGCTGGTCACGGCCGGCATGATGCTGGTGGGCTTTCCGCCGCTGATCCTGGGCAGCCTGATCCTGGAGCTCGAACGCGCGGCCGGCTGGCCCTTCTTCGACGCCGCGCGCGGCGGCGACCCGCTGCTCTGGCAACACCTGTTCTGGCTGTTCGGCCATCCCGAGGTCTACATCATCTTCCTGCCCGCGGCGGGTATCGTCTCCACGCTGGTGCCCACTTTCGCGCAGCGCCCGCTGGTGGGCCGGTCCTGGGTGCTGGCCAGCGTGGTGGCCATGGCCTTCATCAGCTTCGGGCTCTGGGTGCACCACATGTTCACGGTGGGCATCCCGCACCTGGCGCTGGTGTTCTTCTCGGCCGCGAGCATGCTGGTGGCCATTCCCACGGCCGTCCAGCTGTTCGCCTGGATCGCCACGCTGTGGCACGGCCGGCCCAAGCTCGCGCTGCCCATGCTGTGGCTGCTGGGCTTCCTCGTGGTCTTCGTCTGCGGCGGGCTCACGGGCGTGATGCTGGCGCTGGTGCCGTTCAACTGGCAGGCGCACGACACGCACTTCGTCGTCGCGCACCTGCACTATGTGCTGGTCGGCGGCTTCCTGTTCCCGTTCCTGGCGGGCGTGTACTACTGGTTTCCACACCTGTTCGGCCGCCATACGCTGCCGCGCCTGGGCAGCTGGGCGTTCTGGCTCATCTTCCTGGGCTTCAACACCACCTTCTTCGTGATGCACCTGACCGGGCTGCTGGGCATGCCGCGGCGTGTGGGCAGCTATGTGACGGGCCTGGGCTGGGATCTGCCCAATCTGGTGTCCTCACTTGGCAGCTTCGTGATGGCCATCGGCTTCTTCCTGCTCCTGATCGACCTCATCGTGAGCGCCTACCTGGGGCGCATCGCGCCGCAGAACCCCTGGCGCGCATCCACGCTGGAATGGGCCATGCCGACACCGCCGGCCTTCTACAACTTCGCGAGCCAGCCGCGCGTGGTGGGCCCCGAACCGCTGTGGACGGAACCGCATATGGGCGCGCAAGCCGCGGCGGGCGAAGGCCTGCTGGCCGACACCAGCATGGACGAGCAGCGCAGCCTGGGCTGCGATCCTGTCAGCGGCGAGCCCACGCACGTGGTGCGGCTGCCGCGGCCGAGCTGGCTGCCGCTGGTGGCGGCGCTGGCCGTGGGCAGCGTGTTCATGGGCCTGCTGACCAAGGCCTACTGGCTCGCGCCGCCGGCCGCGCTGCTCGCGCTGGTGCTGTTCTGGCGCTGGGCCTGGTCGATCGGCCTGCAGCACGACCCCGATCCGGTGGACGTGGGCCAGGGCCTGCGCTTGCCCGTGCATGACGTGGTGGAGCGCGCGCCGGGCCGCGCAGGCCTGCTCTGGACGCTGGTGGCCAATGGAAGCTTCTTCGTCTCGCTGCTGTTCGGCCACGCCTACCTGGCAACCGTGGCGCCGGGCTGGCCGCCACCGCACTGGCTGCAGACCGGCGCGGTCCTGCCGCTGGCCGGTGCGGCCGCGCTGGCACTGGCCTGCGGTGCAGTGCGGTACGCCGTGTGGGCCAACGCGCGTGGCGACGTGCGCGGCCAGCAGCTGGCGCTTCTGGCCGCGCTGATCGCCGCACTGTCCGCCACGCTGCTGCTGCCGGCCGGCGTGCTGCCCGGCATGCCTTCGCCACGCGAGCACGCCTACGGCGCGATGCTGGGCTTCTGCCTGGCCTACGCCGTGCTGCACACCGCCTTGGGCGCGGTGTTCGCGGCCTATGCGCTGGCACGCGGGCAGGCGGGCTACCTGTCTGCCCGGCGCGGCGTGGAGCTGCACAACGCGCGGCTGTGGTGGGACTACACCGCTGCCACGGGCGCCGTGCTGCTGCTGGCCATGCATGTGCCGGCGTGGGGGCGTTGAGCATGCCGGCCAGTTCCCCTGCCCGCTGGTTGCTCGGCACCACCGCCGGCCTGTTGGTCTGGGCCAGCAGCTTCGTCGTGCTGTACGCCGGTCTGACGCTGGGATGCGAAGCAGGCTGGCATGCACGCCGGCTCTGCGGCATCAACCTCCTGACAGGCGCCCTGGCCCTGGCCTGGCTCGTGCACCTGCTCACGCTGGCCGCCCTGTGGTGCTGGTTTGGCCACTGGACCGGAGCGCTGCGCCACATGGCACGTGTGCTGACGGCCGTGGCGGCAGCCGCCACGCTCTGGACCGGCTGGCCGATGCTGGCCCTGCCGCCCTGCGCCGGCCAGATGCTGGCATCGACCATGGAGGACCCCACATGTTCGAAGACCTGATCTCCCTGTGCCTGGCCGGCAAGCCGCCGGCCCTGCCGCAGGACTGGTGGCTGCACTGGAGCCTGGCCCCGGCCACGCTGGTGCCGCTGCTGGGGCTGCTGGCCTGGCTGCTGATGCACTGCCGCAAGCCGTTGGCATTCGCGGGCTGGGGCCTGCTCGCGCTGGCCCTGGTCTCGCCTCTGTGCCGCCTCGCGGCCACCCTGGCCTCGGCCCACATGGCGCAACTGATGCTGCTGCTGGCGGGCATGGCGCTGCTCGCGCTGGGCTCGCTGCCGCGCGCCCACATGCCCAAGCCGGGCCCGGCCGCAGCCGTGCACGGTGTGCTGCTCTGGCTGTGGCACTGGCCACCGCTGTACGCGGCCGTTCTGACGTATGCGGGCCTGCATGTCTTCGCCATGGCACTGCTGCTGGCCTCGGCCTGGTGGTTCTGGCGCGCCGTGCTGCTGGCCCCCCTGCCCCGGCGCGGGACGGCATTGCTCGCGCTGTTGGCCACCATGGCCCACACCGGGCTGCTGGGCGCACTGCTGACCTTCGCCGCCGAGCCGCTCTACGCAGCACCGGGCGCACGGGCCTGGGGCCTGGAGCCGCTGCACGACCAGCAGCTCGCCGGCCTGCTGATGTGGGTGCTCGGTGCGCTGGCCTATCTGCTGGCGGCCATGGCACTGGCGCTGCGTTGGTTCGCGCCGGGCCACCCAGTCCGGCGCGCGACACCGGCGCATTGAGGCGCGGGCATACTGGCCCGGCCCCACGACCCGGACCACCGCCCCACCATGCAGCTGGATGCAGCGCTTCGCGACCTCATCGCCCGCCACCTCGCCACCTTCGACCTGCACGGCGTGCCCGCCGCCGGGCACCGGGCCGCGGTGGCGCTGGCCCTCGTGGAGGAAGGCTGGGGTGCGGAGTTTCCCGGCCTGCCCCGCCCTGAGGACTGGAGCGCTCAGGCCGCCGTGCTGCTCACGCGGCGCGCCATGCACCTGCGCAACCACCCGGGCCAATGGGCCCTGCCCGGCGGCCGTGTCGAGCCCGGCGAGTCCGCTGCAGACGCCGCGCTGCGCGAGCTGCACGAAGAGGTGGGCCTGGAACTGGGGCCCGAGGCCGTGCTGGGCCTGCTCGACGACTTCCCCACGCGCTCGGGCTTCGCGATCACGCCCGTCGTGGTGTGGGCCGGCGCCGTGCGCGGCGCGCTCGTGCCCAATCCCGCCGAGGTGGCCAGCATCCACCGCGTGCGCCTGACCGAGTTGCAGCGCGCCGATGCGCCGCTGCTCGAAGCCATCGACGACAGCCCGCACCCCGTGCTGCGCATGCCGGTCGGCAACGGCTGGGTCGCGGCCCCCACGGCCGCGCTGCTGTTCCAGTTCCGCGAGGTCTGCCTGTCCGGCCGCGCCACGCGCGTGGCGCATTACGAGCAGCCGTTGTTCGCGCGGCGTTAGCAAGCCTCGCCCCGCCGCCCCAACCGGGGCATCCAGCGGATGTAGACCAGTTCGGCCACGAGTTCCACGAGCGTCTGCGCCACCACCACGGCCGGCAGCAGCGGCAGCGCGCCCGGCACGGCCAGCGCCAGTGGCAGCACCACCAGCGAATTGCGCGTGGCCGCGCTGAAGGCCACGGCGCGCGCGGCCGGCGCCGGCAGCCGCGCGCGCCGCGCCACCCACCAACCCAGCAGGGGCGCCAGCAGCGCGAACACGCCGTAGACCGGCACGGCGCGCAGCGCGGCCGTGCCGGCCTGGCCGAGTTGCGGCAGCACGGCCGCCACGACCAGCAGCAGCACGAGTGCCGTGGCTGGCACCGGCAGCAGCGCGAGCGCCGCGTTCACGCGCGCGCCGGCCCAGCGCTGGCAGGCCAGGGCCAGCAACAGCGGCACCGCGATCAGCCAGACGAAGGCCTGCACGAAGGGCCCGGGCCGTACCAGGCCGGCGGCCGCATCTCCGAGCAGCAGCGCAAGGAACAAGGGCAGCAGCGCCATCTGCAGCAAGAGCAGCCAGGGCGTGGCCGCCAGCAGCAGCCGCGCATCGGCCCGGCCCAGCTGGGCAAAGGCCACCACGTAGTCGATGCAGGGGCACAGCAGCACCAGCAGCACGCCCAGGCGCAGCAGCGGGTCGGCCGGCAGCAGCGGCAGCAACAGCGCCACGAGCAGCGGCACGGCCACGAAGTTCACGCCCAGCAGCACGGCCAGGAAGCGTCGCGCCCGCAGCGCCTGGCCCAGCGCAGACAGCGGCAGCTGCAGGAAGGTCAGGAACAGCATGAGCGCCAGGGCCGGTTCGATGGCCGGCTGCCAGGCCGCCGTGCCAGGCACGCCGAACGCAAGTGCAGCGCCGGACAGCACGGCGCCGAAGTAGATCGCCGGCTGGCGCGTTTCGAGAAGGTCTTGGAAGGCAGGCACCGGGCCGAGCTTAGCCGGCGGCGCTTTGCGCATATCGACATGCGCAAAGCTGCGTTCACGCGCATGGCCGCGCTGCCTAGCATGGCCAGGCTTTGCACCGCACAAGGAGTTCCACATGCCAGCTGTTCTCGAGCGTCCGCCCACCCGCCACACCGACACCGCGCCCTGGCAGGTGCAGCCCATTGCCGGCGCCGCGCTCGGCGCGCTGGCACAGGGCATCGATGCGCGCCAACCGCTGGACGCGGCCCAGGTGCGCGCGGTCCGCCTGGCCTTGCAGCGCCACCGCATCGTGCTGCTGCGCGGCCAGCAACTCGACGATGCGCAGTACCTGCGCCTGGCCAGCTACTTCGGCAGCGTCTTCCAGGCGCCGGCCGACGTGCCGGTGCTGGCCTCCGACCCCTACGGCGGCAACACACCCGCCATCGTGAAGGTGGGCAACGTAGACGACGGCGTGCTGGGCAACCACGAGTTGGCCGCGCACTCGGACCACCACTGGACGCCGCAGCCCTCCTCGGGCTCCTTCCTCTACGCCTTGCAGGTGCCCTCGGTCGGCGGCGAAACCACCTGGGTCGACGAAGTCGCGGCTTACGGTGCACTGGACGAAGCCACGCGTGCCGAGATCGACGGCCTGCAACTGATCACCTACAACCCCTTCCTGCGCCGGCTGCACCCGCTGGCCTCGGGCGAGCGGCCGCTGTACCGTACGCCCGATATCGCGCCGTTGTCGCCGTTCGAGGTGCACCCGCTGGTGCGCACGCATCCCGACACCGGGCTGCGCCTGTTGTACCTGGACGCGGCCACCGAGGTCGAGGTCGTGGGCTGGGACGCAGCGCGCGGCCGGGCACTCATCGAGCGCCTGCGCGCCCACCTCGCGCAACCGCGCTTCGCCTACACGCACCGCTGGCAGGTGGGCGACATCGTCTACTGGGACAACCAGGCCACGCTGCACGCGCGCACGGGTTTCGCGTCCGGCGAGACGCGTTTGCTCAAGCGCATCAGCCTGTCGGGCAGCCGGCCTTTCTGAAGCGGCGGCGTAGCATCGCCGCATGCCCCAGCCCGCCGCCCTACCGATCGTGGACTGTCATGTCCACGTCTTCGACCCCGAGCGCTTTCCCTACGCGGCCGACACCTGGTACCGGCCCAGCGCGGCCGAGACCGGCACGCCCGCACAGCTGGTCCATGTGCTGGATGCGCATGGCGTGCGCCATGCGCTGCTGGTCGGTCCCAACTCGGGCTATGGCCTGGACAACCGCCTGCTGCTGGACACGCTGGCCCAAGGCCAGGGCCGCTACAAGGGCATCGCGGTGCTGCGCAACGACGCCAGCCGCGGCGAGCTGCAGGACCTGCAGGCCCAGGGCGTGGTCGGCGTGGCCTTCAACGCCGCGCTGCTGGGTGTGGACTTCTACCGCGACATCGGCCCGCTGCTGGAGCGCCTGCGCGACCTGGGCCTGTGGGCCGACGTGCAGGTCGAGGGCGACCAGCTGGTCGCGCTGGCGCCGTTGCTCATGGGCAGTGGCGCGCAGCTGGTCTTCGACCATGTCGGCCGCTTCGTGCCTGCGGCCGGGGTCGGCCAGGCCGGGTTCGCCGCGCTGCTGGCGCTGGCCGGCAGCGGGCGCGCAGCCGTCAAGCTCTCGGGCCTGGCCAAGGTCTCCGGGGAGGCCTATCCGCATGCGGACTGCACGCCCTATGTGCAGGCGCTGCTCGACGCCTTCACGCCGCAGCAGCTGGTCTGGGCCTCGGACTGGCCCTTCCTGCGGGCGCCCGCGCGCATCGACTACGCGCCGCTGCTGGCGCTGCTGGAACGCCAGCTGCCGGACGCAGCCGCGCGCCGGCAGGTGCTGTGGGAGACACCGCGGCGGCTGTTCGGCTTCAGCTGATCCGCGCCCCGCTCACGCGAAGTCGAACGGCCCCTCGAAATCGCCGATGGTGCTGAGGTGGCTGACCATGCCCTCGGCCGCGCTCCACAGGTGCAGCATGCAGGCCGGCGGCGCCATGAACGATGCCGGCCGGGCATCGGGCTGCAGGCGCAGCGCGATCTCGGTCGTGGTGCTGGGGCAGCTGCAGACCACGGTGCCGGCCCAGCGCCGCAGCATCACGCGGTGCACATGGCCGCACAGCACGCGCTCCACGTTGTCGAACGCGCCGATCACCTGCGCGAGCCGCTCGGGCGCGCGCAGCGCATAGCCATCCATGTACGGGATGCCGCTGGCGAACGGTGGATGGTGCAGCACCACCAACGTGGGCTTGGCCCGGTCCGCCGCGAGCGTGGCGCGCAGCCAGTCCAGGCCGGCCTCGTCGAGGACGCCATGGTGCGCGCCCGGCACGGTCGAATCGAGCGCCACGATGCGCACCGGATGCGTGTCCACGCAGAAATGCAGCGGGCCGGCCGCGGGCAGCCAGGCATGGTCTGCGAAGGCGGCCCTGAACGCGTCGCGGTGGTCGTGGTTGCCGGGAATCACGAGGTACGGAATCGTCAACTCCGCGAGCAGTTCGCGGGCCATGGCGTATTCGTCGGGGTGGCCTTTGTCGACGAGGTCGCCGGTCAGCAGGACCAGGTCGGGGCGCCGGTCCAGCCCGTGCAGGTGGGCGATGGCCTGGGCCAGCATGCGGTTGGAATCGACAACGCCGTGGTAGAGCTGGCCTTTGGGCCGGATGTGCGTGTCCGAGATCTGACCGATGAGCAAGCGGGTCTCCTGGTGCGTGGGCCGGCGGCCATGCAGGTTCCGTTCCACACGCGACCGGCCGCTCACGCCGGCAGCAGCCCGGCCGCGCGGTAACTGCCGACCAGCGCGTCATACAACGCGATGTCCGAGCGGCTCCTGGCGACCAACTGCGCGCCGGCGATGGCAGCGAAGATGGCGCGCGCCCGGGATTCGCCGTCCTCCGGACGGACCAGCGCGCTGGCCACGAGCAGCTTGGCCAGCCACGCCACGTTGACGTCCGTGAAGGTCTGCACCTGCGTCCGCACGGCCTCGGGCAGGTCGTCGTATTCGGCGGCCATGTAGCTGCACATGCACATGCGGTTGCCGGTTGCTAGCGCCTTGCGGAACACCTCGGGATAGCGGGCCAGGCACCGGGCCGGGTCCGGCGTATCGGCCCACATGGCGTCCAGCGTGGCCGCGGTGTCTTCCCAGTAGCGCTGGGCCACGGCTGCGCCGAGGTCGGCCTTGGTCGGGAAGTGGTAGTGGATGCTCGCACTCTTGATGCCCACGTCCTGCGCGAGGTCGCGGAAGTTCAGCCCGCTGTAGCCGTGCGCCTGCGCCGTCCGCTTGGCAGCGGCCAGGATGTCCTCTCGCGCGTTCGAAGCCATGTGTCAGCCCTCCTTGCATCAATTATCTACCAAGTGATAGATAGTTCTTGACCGGCGCAAGTGCATGCGCCTACCATTTGCCTACCAACTGATAGGTAAACACATGAGCACACGAACCACTCCTGCCGATGCTGCGCCGCAACCCACCATGACGGCCCACGACTGGCACACCGGCCCCTATCCGGCCCGCGTCCGGATCGCACTGGCAGAAAAGAATCTCCAGTCGCGCGTGCGCTTCGTCTCGGTCGATCTCTGGAAAGGCGAGCACAAGCGGTCGGGCTTTCTGGCCTTGAACTACTCGGGCACGCTGCCAGTGCTCGAACTCGAGGATGGCAGCTGCATCGCCGAATGCACCGCCATCACGCAATACCTGGATGCCCTGGACGGCGCGCCCACGCTGACAGGCACGACGCCACGCGAGCAGGGCTTCATCCACATGATGAACAAGCGCGCCGAGATCGAGCTGCTCGACGCGGTGAGCGTGTACTTCCACCACGGCACGCCGGGGCTCGGGCCCGATGTCGAGCTGTACCAGAACGCCGAATGGGGATTGCGCCAGCGCGACAAGGCCGTGCGGGGCATGCGCTACTTCGACACGGTGCTCCAGCAGCAGCCGTTCGTGGCCGGCGACCGCTTTTCGATGGCCGACATCGCCGTCATCGGTGGGCTGATCTTTGCGGAACTGGTGCGGCTGCCCATTCCCGCGGACTGCGCGACGCTGCGCGCATGGTGGGCCGACATGCAGCAGCGGCCCAGCGTGAGGAACCGGGTGGCGATGTCTGCACCGGCCAGGGCGCCAGGACCGGTTGCCGCTACGCGCTGAGCGATTCGATGATGGCCCAGCCCCGGGTGTCGGCGACCTGGCGCAGCGCGGCGCTGGGGCTCACGGCGACGGGCCGGCTCACGGCTTCGAGCAAGGGCAGATCGTTCACCGAATCGCCGTAGAAGCTGACCGACGCGAAATCGTCCAGGCGCAGGTCCTGCGCGGCCAGCCAGGCGTGGACGCGGTCCACCTTGCCCGCGTGGAAGGACGGGATGCCCAGGATGCGGCCCGTGATGCGCCCCGCGTCGGCCCGCTCCAGCTGCACGGCCAGCACATGGTCGATGCCGAAGGCCTCGGCGATGGGTGCGGCCAGGAACTCGTTCGTGCCCGTGACCAGCGCCACCAGGTCGCCGGCCGCCTGGTGCTGCGCCACGAGGCGCCGCGCCGCATCGGGGATGGCCGGCACGATGACGTCGGCCACGAAGGCGGCGCGGACTTCCAGCTGCTCGTGCGCGGCCCGGTCGCGCCAGGCAGCGGTGGAGAAGTCGATGAAGCGGTGCAGGTCGAGCCGGCCCAGGTGGTGGTCTTCGAGGAAGGCGGCATTGCGGGCCTGCCAGGCCTCGGCGTCGACCCAGCCCAGGTGGGCCAGGAACCGGCCGAAGGCCTGGTTGGTGTCCAGCGGCAGCAAGGTGCCGTCCAGGTCGAACAAGGCCAGGTGGCGGCGGTCGTCGGGGTGCATGTCCATGCGCAGATTGTCCGTGCCCTCGGCCCATGACCGCATGCGCAGAATGGGTGCTGCAGCTGCGCTGCTGGCCGCCCCTGTTTAACATAGTCCCCTACACTATATTTGGAGGTCGACCCATGTCCCACACGCTGCGCCAGAAGGACAAGCTGCTCGCCCGCGTGCGCCGCATCAAGGGCCAGATGGAGGGCATCGAACGCGCGCTGGAGGGTGGTTCGGCCTGCGGCGAGGTGCTGCGCCAGCTGGCCTCGGCCCGCGGCGCGATGGCCGGGCTCACGGCCGAGCTGATGGCCGACCACCTGCAGGAACACGTGGTCGAGGCCGCGACCGAGGCCGAACGGCGCGCCGGCGGCCAGGAGATGCTGGACGTCATCCGGAGCTACATGAAATGAGCACCCCCTTCCAGGCGCCGCACGCCCACGTCTACCTGGGCCGAGACCACCGGCGCAATGAGCGCCGGGTCTGGTGGGTCATCGCGCTCACGGCCGCCATGATGGGCGTGGAGATCGTCGCCGGCACGGTCTACGGCTCCATGGCGCTGGTGGCCGACGGCTGGCACATGTCCACCCACGCAGGCGCCATGCTGATCACGGCGCTGGCCTACCGCTACGCCCGGCGCCACGCGGGCAACCCGCGCTTCGCGTTCGGCACGGGCAAGCTCGGCGATCTGGCGGCCTTCGCCAGCGCCGTGGTGCTGGGCCTGATCGCGCTGCTGATCGGCTGGGAGAGCCTGCTGCGCCTGGCCCGGCCCGTGCCGATCGACTTCACGCAGGCCATCGCCGTGGCCGTGGTGGGGCTGGCCGCGAACCTGGTCTGCGCCTGGCTGCTGCGCGAGGACCACGGGCACCGGCACCATGGGCATGGGCATGGGCATGGGCACCACGACAACCATGACCACCACCACGACAACCATGACCGCCACCACGGCCATGGCGAGGGCGCCCGCGACAACAACCTGCGCGCCGCCTACATGCACGTGCTGGCCGATGCGCTGACCTCGGTGCTGGCCATCGTGGCACTGGTGCTGGGCCGCAGCCAGGGCTGGCTCTGGGCCGACCCGGCCATGGGCGTGGTCGGTGCGCTCGTGATCGCGCGCTGGTCCTGGGGGCTGGTGCGCGACGCGGGCGGCGTGCTGCTGGATGCGCCCGCGCAGGGGCCGCAGGTGGTCGAGGAGATCCGCCACGCGCTCGCGCCCACGGGCGACCGCATCGAGGACCTGCATGTCTGGCAGGTCGGGCCCGGCCACTTCGCGGCCATCGTGTCCATCGCCTCGGCCGCGCCCCAGGACGCACCGGCCTACAAGGCATTGCTGGCGCCGATCGGGCAGCTATCGCACGTCACGGTCGAGACGCAGCGGCTGCCCGCCGGCTAGAACCGCTGCTCCAGCGGCCGATGGATTGCAGGGCCGCGGCGCTGCGCGAGCCGCCTGGCCGGCGGTGCCGCGGTGATAGGCTCGCGGTCATGAAGATCGCCACCTGGAACGTCAACTCCCTCACCGCACGCCTGGACCACGTCCTGCGCTGGCTGGCCGCCAATCCCGTGGATGTGCTGTGCCTGCAGGAACTCAAGATGACCGACGACAAGTTCCCCCTCGACGCGCTGCGCGAGGTGGGCTACGAATCCGCCATCTTCGGCCAGAAGACCTACAACGGCGTGGCCATCCTCTCGCGCACGCCAGCACGCGAGGTCGTGAAGAACATCGTCGGCTTCGACGACGAGCACGCGCGCGTGATCGCGGCCACGGTGGACGGTCCGACCGGCCCGATCCGCGTCGTCAATGGCTACTTCGTCAACGGCCAGGCACTGGACTCCGACAAGTTCGTCTACAAGATGAACTGGCTGAACGGCCTGCAGGCCTACCTGCGCGCCGAACTGGCGGCGCACACGCAGCTCGTGCTGCTGGGCGACTTCAACATCACGCCCGACGACCGCGACACCTACGACCCCGTGGGCCTGGCCGGCACCATCCACCACAGCGAACAGGAACGCGCCCACTTCCAGGCGCTGCTGGACCTGGGCCTGACCGACAGCTTCCGCATGTTCGAGCAGCCACCCAAGAGCTTCAGCTGGTGGGACTACCGCATGCTGGGCTACCAGAAGAACCGCGGCCTGCGCATCGACCACATCCTGGTCAGCGCGGCGGTCAAGCCGCAGGTCAAAGCCTGCGTGATCGACCGCGTGCCGCGCAAGTGGGAAAAGCCCAGCGACCACGCGCCCGTGGTCCTGGAAATCTGACCCTCACTCCAGGCCGAGTTCCTGGATCTTGCGCGTGATGGTGTTGCGCCCGATGCCGAGCTTCTGCGCGGCCTCGATGCGGCGCCCGCGCGTGTTGTTCAGCGCAGTCAGGATCAGCTTGGACTCGAAGCGCCGCGTGAGCACGTCCCAGACGTCGTGGCGGTCAGCCGCCAGCAAGGCCAGGGCCTCGGCCTCCAGGCCGCGCTCCCAGGTCGGCGCGGCGCCGTCCGGCGGCGCCAGCGGGTCGGACACGGGCAACGGCTCGCCGGGCAGGGCCTCGGCCAGGGGGCTGCTCGCCACGGGCTCCGGCGCATCCATGCCGACAACGGGCCGCGGTGCCTGCGCCGGCACGGCGGTGGGCGCGGCGGCCGCCGTCAGCACCTCGGGCGGCAGGTCCTTGGCCTCGATGACCTGGGACGGCGCCATCACCGTGAGCCAGTGGCACACGTTCTCGAGCTGGCGTACGTTGCCCGGGAAGTTGAACAGGCCGAGCTGGGCCAGCGCGGCGTCCGAGATGCGCTTGGGCTCCACGCCCAGCTGCGCGGCGCTTTGCTGCAGGAAATGCCGCGTGAGCATGGGCACGTCTTCCTTGCGCTCGCGCAGCGCCGGCAGGCGCAGGCGGATCACGTTCAGGCGGTGGAACAAGTCCTCGCGGAACACGCCTTCGCGCACGCGCTGCTCCAGGTCCTGGTGCGTCGCGGCGATCACGCGCACATGGGCCTTGACGGCGTTGTGCCCGCCCACGCGGTAGAAGTGGCCGTCCGACAGCACGCGCAGCAACCGCGTCTGCAGGTCGAACGGCATGTCACCGATCTCGTCGAGGAACAGCGTGCCGCCCTCGGCCTGCTCGAAGCGCCCGCGCCGCATGGTCTGCGCGCCCGTGAAAGCGCCGCGTTCGTGGCCGAACAGCTCGGACTCCAGCAGGTCCTTGGGGATGGCGGCCGTGTTGATCGCCACGAAGGGGCCGTTGGCGCGCGGCGAATGCTTGTGCAGCGCGCGCGCCACGAGCTCCTTGCCCGAGCCGGACTCGCCCGTGATCATGACCGTGACGTTGCTCTGGCTGAGCCGGCCGATGGCGCGGAACACGTCCTGCATGGCCGGCGCCTGGCCCAGCATCTCGGGCGCGGCGGCCATGCGCTCTTCGGACACTTCCTCGCGCTGGCTTTCCTCCACCGCGCGGCGGATCAGCTCCACCGCCTTGGGCAGGTCGAAAGGCTTGGGCAGGTATTCGAAGGCGCCGCCCTGGAAGGCCGAGACGGCGCTGTCCAGATCGGAGAAGGCGGTCATGATGATGACCGGCAGGCCGGGGTGCAGCTCCTTGACCTTGCCCAGCAGGTCCAGGCCCGAGCCACCCGGCATGCGGATGTCGCTGACCAGGATCTGCGGCCCGTCCTCGTCGCTGGCACCCTCCAGGGCGGCCAGCACTTCGCGTGGATTCGTGAAACTGCGCGTGGGCAGGTTCTCGCGCAACAGCGCTTTCTCCAGCACGAAGCGGATGGATTGGTCGTCGTCTACTATCCAGATCGGCTTCATCGTCACCTCGGGTCGGCCCGCTTCGGAAGCCGCGAGCGGTTGCTCAGGGCAGCGGGATCAATAGCTTGAAATCGGTTCGGCCAGGAACGCTCTCGCATTCGATCAGTCCGTGGTGCTGTTGCACGAAGGTCTGCGCGAGCGTGAGCCCCAGTCCCGATCCCCCATCGCGACCCGACACCAGCGGGTAGAAGATGCGGCTCTTGATCGACTCCGGGACCCCTGGTCCGTTGTCGATGACATGCAATTCCAGTGCCAGTCGATAGCGCTGCTTACCAAAGGTAACCTGCCGCGCCACGCGCGTGCGCAAGGTGATCTGCGCATCGCCCGCGGCGATGCGTTCGGCCAGCGCCTGGGCCGCGTTGTGCGTGATGTTGAGCACGGCCTGGATCAGCTGCTCGCGGTCGCCACGGAACTCGGGAATGGAGGTGTCGTAGTCGCGCACGACCTTCAGGCCGCGCGGGAACTCGGCGACGATCAGCGAGCGCACGCGCTCGCAGACCTCGTGGATGTTCACGTCGCCCACCACGTGCGGGCGCCGGTGCGGCGCCAGCAGCCGGTCCACCAGCGCCTGCAACCGGTCGGCCTCATGGATGATGACCTGCGTGTACTCGATCAGATCGCGCGAATCGATCTCCATCTCCAGCAGCTGCGCCGCGCCACGGATGCCGCCCAGCGGGTTCTTGATCTCGTGCGCGAGGTTGCGGATCAGCTCCTTGTTGGCCTGGGCCTGGTCGATCAGGCGCTCCTCGCGGTCCTGGCGCGCCTGCTGCTCCTGCGGCAGCAGCTCGATGATGATCTCGCCCGGCTCCTCGGCCGGCGCCACGATCACGTGCACGGGCAGCGGCTCGTAGGTGGCGCGCTTGAGGAAAGCGTCGTAGCGCAGCGCGGCGAACTCGTTGCTCTGCGCGCCGTCGAGCGCGTTCTGCACCAGGTGCGGCTCGGTGAAAAAGTCGGCGAAGGACGAGCCTTCGATGGTCCGGCGCGAGAAGCCCAGCGCGTCCTCGAGCGCAGCGTTGGCGAACAGCACCGTGCCGTCGGCACGCAGCACCGACACCAGCGTGGCCAGCAGGTCGAAGGCATGGAAGCGGGCGCTGGTGGCGGGCGACACGGGGCGCACGGACCGGCCCTTGCTCGCTGGGCTGGTGGGATTCATTGGGCGGCTGGCAGGCGCGCGATCTCGCGCTTGATGCCGGCGATGTCGCTGTCGTTGCGGGCGATGGCGGCCTTCATCTCGGCCACGCGGTCCAGGTAGCGCTGGTGGTTGCGCGCCTCGCCGCCCACCTTGTCGGGCTCGCCATTGTTGTAGTCCTTGAGCAGCTCGGCCTGGCGTGCCTCGGCCTTCTTCAGCTCGGCCTCCAGGATGCGGCGCGACTCGGCATCGCGCGTGCGCTGCGCGCTGTCGTCGCTGCGCGGTGCGGCCGCGGCCGGCGCGCGCACCGGGCCGCTCGTGGCGCCGGGGCGCGGCTTGGGGCCTTCGATGACCGTCACGTTGCCGCCCTCCACCAGCTTGCAGCCGCGCTGCTGCGCATCGCGCGCATCACGGATGTTGTTGGTGTACTCGTTGCCGCAGCGGTAGACCTGGGCCCAGGCGGCGGGCACGAGCATGGCGGAACAGAGGGCGAGAACGATGGCGGTCTTCATGCGTCGGATGAAAGGGGTCCTGTCGGAACGGTCGCAGCGCATGGTAGCGCGCGCCCCTGATGCCCCTGGCCGCGTGCCCCATGAAAAAAGGACGGCCTGGGCCGTCCTTTGCTCAGACCGCACCGGCCGCCACAAGTTGCGGCGGACCGGCATGCGGCTTACAGCGAGTAGTACATGTCGAACTCGACCGGGTGCGGCGCCATGCGGAAGCGCGTCACTTCGGTCATCTTGAGCTCGATGTAGGCATCGATCATCGAGTCGGTGAACACGCCGCCCTTGGTCAGGAAGCTGCGGCCCTTGTCGAGGTACTCCAGGGCCTGGTCCAGGCTGTGGCAGACGGTGGGGACCAGCTTGTCCTCTTCCGGCGGCAGGTGGTACAGGTCCTTGGTGGCGGCTTCGCCCGGGTGGATCTTGTTTTCCACGCCGTCCAGGCCGGCCATCATCAGGGCCGAGAAGCACAGGTAGGGGTTGGCCGACGGATCGGGGAAACGCGCCTCGATGCGGCGGCCCTTGGGGTTCGCCACGTACGGGATGCGGATCGAGGCCGAGCGGTTCTTGGCCGAGTAGGCCAGCTTGACCGGGGCTTCGAAGCCGGGAACCAGGCGCTTGTAGCTGTTGGTGCCAGGGTTGGTGATGGCGTTCAGCGCGCGGGCGTGCTTGATGATGCCGCCGATGTAGTACAGCGCGAAGTCCGACAGGCCGGCGTAGCCGTCACCGGCGAACAGGTTCTTGCCGTCCTTCCAGATCGACTGGTGCACGTGCATGCCCGAGCCGTTGTCGCCGGCGTAGGGCTTGGGCATGAAGGTCGCCGTCTTGCCGTAGGTGTTGGCAACGTTCCAGACCACGTACTTCAGCACCTGGGTCCAGTCGGCACGCTCGACCAGCGTGGAGAAGCGCGTACCGATCTCGTTCTGGCCGGCGCCCGCCACTTCGTGGTGGAACACTTCGACCGGGATGCCCAGCGATTCCAGGATCAGCGACATCTCGGCGCGCATGTCCTGCGTGCTGTCGACCGGGGGCACGGGGAAGTAGCCGCCCTTGACGGTGGGACGGTGGCCGCGGTTGCCGCCTTCCAGCTTGGAGCCGCTGTTCCAGGGCGCTTCGTACTCCTCGATCTCGCTGAACACGCGGCCGGGCTCGTTGCTCCAGCGCACGCCGTCGAAGATGAAGAATTCGGGTTCCGGTCCGAAGAAGGCGGTGTCGCCCAGGCCGGAGGCCTTCAGGTAGGCCTCGGCGCGCTTGGCGATGGAACGCGGGTCGCGGTCATAGGCCTTGCCGTCGCCCGGCTCGATCACGTCGCACTGCAGGAACAGCGTGGTTTCTTCGAAGAAGGGGTCGATGTTGGCGGTGTTCGGATCGGGCATGAGTTGCATGTCCGAGGCTTCGATGCCCTTCCAACCCGCGACCGAGGAGCCGTCGAATGCATGGCCCGACGTGAACTTGTCTTCGTCGAAGTGGGACACCGGCACGGTGACGTGCTGCTCCTTGCCACGGGTGTCGGTGAAGCGGAAGTCGACGAACTTGACTTCGTTCTCCTTCACCATTTTCATCACGTCTGCGACGGTCTTGGCCATCAAAAAGCTCCTGAGGGTTGGTTGGGGTCTACAGAAAAGACGGGGATTCGGACGCAGGTTCCGTGCCAAATGGGCGCGCACCAAAACCGGCCGATCCGCGCAGTTCCATGTGCGAAAGGTCTGCGTAGACGGGCCTGCATCCTACAGCGCACGCGCGCAAACGGTGGCGTTTTCGCACTACTTTGGTGCAATCTCATGAATTCCCCAAAATGATGCTTCTGAGCGCACCAATTCGGGTCCGAGTGGCAGGGCCTGCGCACGCAGGTCCTGCAGCAGCTCGGCATAGGCTGGCGTGGCGGCTGCGGGATCGCCTTTCACGCCGAGCTCGATGTGGCGGCCATGCTCGGGGTGGTCGACGCTGGGCAGGCTGAACACCTTGACGCCGGCATGGTTGCGCTCGATGCGTTCCATGAGCGGCACCAGGGCCGACTCCATGGCGCCGTAGACGATGACCGAGCGCTCGACCCAGGCCGCGCGGCGCTGCAGCGCCGCGTAGTGCTGGTCCAGCACCCACTCGATCATCGGCCATGCCATGACCGGGAAGCCCGGCACGAAGTGCACGTGGCCCAGGCTGAAGCCGGCGATCTTGTTGTAGGGGTTGGGGATGATGGCCGCGCCCTCGGGGAACACGCCCATGTTGAGCCGGTGCTGGTTGTCCGCCCTGTCGGGCTCGTAGGGCAGTCCCTGCTCGCGCGCGACGTCCTGCATGCGCTCGCGGATCAGGGCCGCGGCCTCGGGGTGCAGCATCAGCGGGCGGCCCAGCGCCGCGCCGGCACACTGGCGCGTGTGGTCGTCCGGCGTGGCGCCGATGCCGCCGCAGGAGAACACCAGGTCGCCCGACGCGAAGGCCCGCGCCAGCGTGGCCGTGATGCGCTCCGGCGCGTCGCCCACGTAGTCGGCATAGGCCAGCTGCATGCCGCGCGCGGACAGCAGCTCGATGACCTTGGCCATGTGCTTGTCGGCGCGCTTGCCCGAGAGGATCTCGTCGCCGACGATGACCAGGCCGACCGCCGTCGGCAACGTCTCAGGGAGGGGGGAGGGGCGTGGGGGCATAGGTGCGGGAGGGTGAAGAGCTGCCATCGCCCTGCTCCACGAGCACGGCGCTCGGGGCGGGCCAGGCGGCATCGGCCGGCGCCACCTGCACGCTGGCGGCCTTGGCGCGCATGGCTTCCAGCGCGGCCAGCGCATAGTGCGTGAACCACAGGGCGGAGAAGGCGAACACCAGCGTGTAGAGCCAGACCGAGACCGGCACCAGCACCGGGGCCAGCACCACGGTCAGCGCGCCCCAGGCCCAGACCAGCGCGGGCGCTGCGCCCAGGTAGCCGGTCAGCACGCCCAGGGTCAGCAGCGTGAAGCGGTGCTCGCGCATGAGCTCGGTGCGCTCGGCCTTGCTGGCGTGATCGGCCAGCACGTCGTAGGACATCACGCGGTAGGTCAGCCAGCCCCAGATCAGCGGCGGCAGCACCAGCACCAGCGGCGGCACCAGCCACAGCGGGATCGACAGCACCAGCACGACCAGCGCGGCCATGGTCGCCCACAGCGCGCCGAACAGGCTGCCGAAGAAGGAGCCGCCGCGGCGCTTGTCCAGCTGCGGGAAGCGCCGGTCGCCGACCAGCGCCACCACCGAAGGCGTGACCAGCCCGGCCACCAGCAGCAGCGAGAGCACCACCACCAGCGGCGTGACCAGCGCAACCAGCAGCAGCGGCGCGACGGCCGCCTGCACGCCGCCGAAGCCCAGGCCCTGCAGCCAGCCCATGACGGTGCCGAACAGCGGCCAGCCGTGCAGCCAGGCCCGCAACCAGGCCACGGCCGGTTCCCAGAAGAAGTAGCCCAGGCCCAGCGAGAGCACCGCCATCAGCACCAGCGGCAGGACCGACAGGGCGATGACACGCGGGTGCAGGCAATAGGCTGCCGCACGCCAAAAGGAATCCATCAGCAGACGCATGGCTTGAGGATACCCCGGTGTTCAGGCGCGCCCGACCAGGCGCAGCACACCCAGCCATTGCTGGCGCCAGAAGCCGTGGCCGTAGTCGCGCAGGCCGCGCGGACCGGGCTCGACCTGGTCGCGGATGCCGGTGGGGTCGTAGCGCACCGTGAAGTCGGCCGTGCGCAGCAGCATGTCCCACCAGGGCAGCAGCACGCCGAAATTGACACCGCCCAGGCGACTTGGCTGCTGCTGCGACTCATGACCGATGCCGATGCTGTGGTGCCGCCGGTGGAAGCGCGGGCTCACCCACAGCCGCTCGCCGACGCGGCCGAACCACAGCCGCAGGTTGGCATGGTGGAAGTTCTCGGACAGCTGCGTCAGCGCCACGATGGCGACGAACTGGCCCGGGCCCACGCCGATCAGCTGCGCCACGACGACCAGGATGGCATCGCGCAGCACATCGTCGAGCAGGTGGTTGCGGTTGTCGCTCCACATCGTCATCTGCTGCTGCGAATGGTGCAGCGCGTGCAGGTTCCACCACCACTGGAAGCGGTGCTGGCCGCGGTGGATGCAGTAGTCGGCGAAGTCGAACACCAGCAGGTACAGCACGAAGCTGACCCAGGCCACGTCGGTCACGCCGGGCCACAGCCCGTCCAGATGCCAGGTCGACAGGCCCTGCACGCGCAGCCAGCCGAACACATCGTCCATCCACGGTTCCAGCGTGAAGAACAGCGCGAGCCGGAACAGGCCCAGCCGGTGCACCAGCGTGTAGAGGATGTCGGTACGGATGGCGGCGCGGTCGGTCACGGGCTCCACGGGCCGCCAGCGCTGCAGCGGGCCGATCACGAGCAGCATGGCGGCGATCTGCAGCAGGCCCACCAGCAGCCAGCCGGTCGCCGTGAAGGCGTCTTCCAGCCAGCCGCCCAGGCCCATGGCGAACACCACCGGCTGCACCAGCGACTCGAACAGCCACTGCTGTGCATTGGCGAACAGGTCGGTCAGCGACTCCATGGCGGGTCGTCCCTGTGCGCGGCGATCCAGCGCTGGTAGTCGGGGTGCTCGCGCAGCGTGGCGAAGCACATGCCCTTGGCCTTGAGCCCCTCGATCAGCGGCTCCAGCACGGCCGGCGCCCAGGGGTCCTTGCGCGACCAGATGCCCAGATGGGCCACGAGGATCTGGCCGGGCCGGATGTCGCGCAGCGCCTTGGCCAGCAGGTCGGCATTGGAATAGCGCTCGCTGGGCAACTCGTCGCCCAGGAAGCCGGCCGGCGCCCAGCCCACATGGGCGTAGCCGCAACCGCGCGCCACCGACAGCAGCGTCGGCGAGGTGCGCCCGCCGGGCGCGCGGAACAGCGGCAGCGGCGGCTGGCCCGTGATGTCCTGCAGCCGGCGCGCGGCGCGGCCGATCTCCTCGCAGTACTGGGCGGCCGTGAACAGCCGGGTCTGGCCGATGTTGGGGCCGGCCGAGGCGCGGATGCGAAAGCGCGCCGTGCCGTCGCGGCCGGGCGGTACGTCGGCGCTCCAGTAGACATGGTCGTAGGTGTGCGAGGCGAAGGCATGGCCTTCCTGCGCACGCGCGCGCCACCAGGCGGCCCAGTCGTCGCCCAGGCTGCCGTCGCCCTGCTGCGTGGCCTCGTTGGCGGCGAAGAAAGTCACGCGCACATCCTGGCGCTTGAGCACCTCGGCGACCAGCGGGGCCACGCCCATGTGGCCGGTGTCGAAGGTCAGGTAGACCGGCCGCGTGCAGTTGGCGGCGGCCTGGCCCGCCAGCGCCAGCGCGACCAGGCCGGCGAGGGCCCTGCGCACCGGCGCAGCGGGCTCAGCGCGTGGCATGGTCCAGGGTCCAGACGCCATGCGGCGACCGGCCGACCTTGACCTGCTGCACCAGCTTGCCGGTCTGCAGGTCGAGCACGCTGAGCTTGCGCGCCCAGCGCGAGGTGAAGTACAGCAGCCGGCCGTCGGCCGACAGGTCCATGCAATCCGGCCCGCCAGGCGCGACGTAGCTGGCGACGGCCTCCAGGCTGTGCAGGTCGATCTTGCTGATGGTGTTGGCGACACGGTTGCTGACGAAGACATGGCGCCCGTCGCCCGCACTGCGGAAGGCATGGGCACCGTTGCCTGTCTTGATCAGTTTGGCGGCGCGGGGTTCCTTGCCCGAGATGTCGAACACCTGCACGCCGTCGGCGCCGGTCAGGCCGACCAGCAGGCTCTTGCCGTCCGGCGTGCCGAACACGTCGGCCGGCATCTTGCCGGTGGGCACCTGCCAGCGGATCTGCTGCGTGGCCAGGTCCACCGCGATCAGCTCGTCGCTGTCCTGCACCGACACGTAGGCCGTGGTGCTGCGCGCGTCGATCCAGATGTGGCTGGGCGTCTTGCCGGTCTGCAAGCGGCGCGCCAGTTGCAGATCGTGGCCGTTCCAGCGGTACAGGTCGACGTGGTTGAGCCGGTTGGCGGCGATCACCAGCCACTTCATGTCGGGCGAGAAGCGCAGGTGGTAGGGGTCGACGATACCCGGCACGACCCGCTGGACCTCGGCCGTGCGCGGGTCGATGAAGGTCAGCGAATCGCTCAGCGCATTGGCCACGATCACCGACTTCTCGTCCGGCGTCATGTACAGGTGGTGCGGCTCCTTGCCGGTGGCGATGCGGCGCGTTTCCTGCCAGCTGACCGGGTCGATCACGCTGACGGAAGCGTCCAGGGAGTTCAGCACGAAGACCGGGAGGCGCTGCGCATGGGCAGCCAACGGAGACAGCACGGCCAGCGCGAACAGCGCAGCGCCGAGCCGGAGCAGGAACGAGGAAATCACGACACCCTTTGCACGGAGCGCGCAGTGTAGCGCTGCGACCCTGTCAGCCAGCCGTCAGCGCGGCCAGGTCCGCGGCGCGCAGCCAGCGCCACTGGCCAGGCGCCAGATCGGCCGGCAGCTCCAGCGTGCCGATGCGCGAACGGTGCAGGCCTTCGACGCGGTTGCCCACCGCGGCCAGCATGCGCTTGACCTGGTGGTACTTGCCGCTGGTGAGCGTCAGGCGCAGGTGGCGCGCGGCGCCATCGGCATCGACGATCTCGGCCGCCGCCGCCTGCACCGGGCGCGGGTCGTCGTCCAGCACCACGCCACGCAGCAGCGCCTCGACCTGCCTGGCATCCAGTGCGTGCTTGGCCTGCACCTCGTAGACCTTGGGCGCCAGCTTCTTGGGCGAGGTCATGCGGTGCAGGAACTGGCCGTCGTCGCTGAGCAGCAGCATGCCGGTGGTGTCCTGGTCGAGCCGGCCGACGGCCTGCACGCCCTGCAGCGCGCTCTTCTGCGGGCGCTGGCGCAGCGGCGCGGGCAGCAGCGTGTAGACGCTGGGGTAGGACGAAGGCTTGTGCGAGCACTCGGTGCCGGCCGGCTTGTGCAGCAGCACGTAGGCCTTCTCGAAGTACTCCCAGTCCTGGCCCTGCACGCGAAAGCGCAGGCCTTCGGGTGCGAAGTCCGCGGCCGATTCGGTGCAGGGAAGGAAGACGCCGTCGGCGCCCGCCACGGCCACATGGCCCTGCTGGACCAGCCCGGCGCAGACGCGCCGCGTGCCGAAGCCTTGTGAGAAGAGGATGTCCTGCAGCTGCATGGGTGGACGGGCCGCGCAGGCCCGCGAAAAAGGCCGCAGATGATACCGGCAGGGCATCGCCCTCCCGCCAATGGCCTATGAACACCCTGCCCGCCCGGCGCTTGGCGGGAGCCCGGTCCGCGCCGAGCATGGCTGCACTGCCAGAACTTCTCTGCAGTGCATCCCCATCGACTGGAGTTCACCATGCAACGCATCGCCGTACTGATCGCAGCCGCCCTGGCCTCCCACGCACTGGGCTTTGGCGCCCTGGCGCAGGAGCAGGGCCCCGCGCTGGCGCCGCCGCCGGCCTATCAGAAGGTCTCTCCCGAGGACAAGGCCGCCGGCAAGGCCCAGCGTCGCGCCGAAGGCCGCGCCGCCGCCAAGGCCGGCAGCAGCACCGGCGAAGGCGCACCGCAGCCGGCGGTACAGGCCAAGGTCCCGCGCGAGCAGCGCCAGCAGGCCCGCGCCGCGCGCAAGGCCGAGACCGCGCGCGCGGCCCGGGCCGGCGAACTGCAGGCCTCGGGCGAGGTCGGCCCGTCCAAGTGAACGGCGCGGCCGGGCCGGGGCTACGGCCCCAGTCCGAGCTCGCGCCGCTTGTTCGCGAGGTAGCTGGCCTTGTCCAGCTCGCGCAGCTGGCGCGGGTAGCGCTCGGTCGCGTCGAACCAGTGCTCCAGCCGCGCCAGCGCGCGCCCGGCCGGAGGCAGCGCCGCCGCCTGCAGCCAGGCCTCGATCGCGAGGTAGTAGCGCACCACGGTGCGTTCCACCACGCCGCGCAACCCGCTGACCAGCTCCTGCGGCCCGCCGCCCGGCCGGGCCGAGAAGCCCACCTTGTCGCGGCCCAGCGTCGCCAGGTAGCTGCGCAGCAGCAGCCGCGCGGCCGGGCTGAAGCGGCAGGCGTACTGCAGGCCGAGCGCGCAGCCGCCACCGGGCGCCGGCGCCAGCTGCAGCAGCACGGCGTAGTCGGTGGTGCCGAACGGCCCCTGCGCCGCGTGCAGGCGCACGCCGAGCCGGGTGTCGGCGCGCTCCTGCAGCTGCCATTGCAGCACCAGCGCATGCGCCTTGTCGGCCGGCTGGTCGTGCTTGCGGGCGATCGCCAGCGCCAGGGCGGGGCCCTGCGGCCCCTGCTGCAGGCGGCAGGCCTTGTTGTTCAGGTGCAGCATCAGGATCTCGCACCAGACCTGCGGCGCCGCCAAGGCCTCGGCGGCGGGGCCGTAGGCGAACGGAACGACCGCCTGGACGGCGCCCTGGAGTGCGTCGCCGCTCTCGCTGGACGCCAGCCGCAGCGGCAGGTCCGGCCCGGCCGCGCCCGCGCCGTGCGGCAGGCACCCCCACAGCAGCACGCCGGCAACCCGTCGTCGGCGCGCATCGACGGGCAGACCCGGCATGCTCAGCGCAGAAAACGCAGCACGTCGCCACCGAAGCGCTCGGGGTACTGGAACAGGAAGCCGTGGCCCGCATCGGGGTAGAGCACCAGCGTGGCGTCGGGCAGCGCCTGCGCCATGGCGTAGGAGGCATAGGTCGCCACCATGGTGTCGTGCCGGCCGTTGGCGACCAGTACCGGCTGGCGCACCGCGCCCAGCCGCGGCAGCAGCGAACTCGCCGGGTCCTGCAGCGCCAGCGCCGAGGCCAGTTGCGCCTGCCAGGCCGCAGCCTCCACCTGCCGCGCGAAGGCATCGGGCCGCTGGCGCAACCGCGCCAGGTGGTCGCGCCCGGCCTGTTGGCTCGTGGCCGTGGGCTCGAAGAACAGGAACAGGAAGTCCTCGTCGTCATTGACCGGCTTGGTCGCCACCTGCCAGACCGCGGGGCTGGAGACATCCGGGTCCTGCGGCAGGCCCGGCACATGGCCTGGGCCGGAGCCCGCGACCACGGCACGGCGCACCAGCGCCGGCTGGTCCAGCAGCAGCTGCAGCGCGACGGTGCCGCCCATGGAAAAGCCCAGCAGGTCCAGCTCGGCGATCCCAAGCGCCCGCGCGAAGGCGGCGGCGTTCGCCGCGAATGCGGCCACGCTGGTCGGCGGCGCGCCCTCCGAGCGCGCGAAGCCCGGCTGGTCGAACAGCAACACGCGGCGCTCGGCCGCCAGCACAGCGAGCAGGGCGGGGTCCCAGTGGTCCATGGTGCCGCGGAAGCGGTTCAGCAACAGCAAGGGCACGCCGCGCTCCGGGCCCAGCGCGCGGTAGGCGATCAGGTCGTCGCGCACGCGGACCGTGCGGGTCGGCGCCTGCGTGGCGGAGACGGCCACGGCCGGCTCGGCGACGGCGGCACAAGGGCGGGTGGGCAGGCGAAGAAGCGGCATGGCAAGGCTCCGGTGGCAGCAAGTGCCCGCATCTTCGGAACGCGGCGCACGCCTGCCATCCCCCTGGGGACCTAGGTCCAGGCCCCGCCTAACGGCGATTGCGGCGCCGCCTGGCGCTTCTACAACCTCAAGGTTTGCAGCCCACTCTCAGCCAAGGACCCGCCATGCACCCCCACCTGCACCGATCCCTGATCGCCCTCCTGGCCTGCGCCGCCGCGCTGGCCTGCACCGCCCCGCAGGCCCAGCCGCAGCGCCTTGCGCACTGGGAGGTCGAGCGCTTCGCGCTGCTGCCCGCCGACATGCGCCACCCCGAGGGCCTGGCGGCCGATGCGGACTCGGGCCAGCTCTACGTCGGCACCTTCGATGCGCGGCTACCGGCATCCGCGCGCAACAACCAGCTGCTGCGCTACGCCGCCGACGGCCGGCTGCTGGCGCAGCGCAGCTTCGGCGAGACGCCGCTGACGGGCCTGGCGGTCTCGGCCGGCAAGCTCTATGTGCTGAACTTCGGCGCCGCTCGCCTGCAGCGCATCGCGCTGGACTTCGACGCCGCCACGCCCGTCGAGGATGTCGCGCGCTTCGAGGCCCTGGTGCCCGCGGCGCCCGCGCCGCGCCGTGTCGACAACCCGGACGGCAGCCACGACACCGTGGCCTTCGGCGTGGCCGGCTTCCCGGCCATCAACGGCATGGTGTTCGACCGCGCCGGCAACCTCTACGTCTCCGACTCGTTCCAGGGTGCCATCTACCGCATCGCGCAGGCCACGCGCTGCGCGCCCTGCGAAGTGGCAACGCTGCTGCGCGATCCCCTGCTGGCCACGGCCGGCGCCCTGCCCTTCGGCGCGAACGGCCTGGCGCTGAACGCCGACGAGAGCGTGCTCTACATCAACAACGCCGGCGACGGCCGCGTGCTGCGCCTGCCCCTGGCCGGCGGGCCGCTCACGGTGCTGGCCGAGGGTCTCTACGGTGCCGATGGCCTGCAGTTCCACGACGGCCGGCTGTGGGTCGTGGCCAACCAGATCGACACCGTGATCGCGCTGGACGAG
Organism: Pseudorhodoferax sp. LjRoot39; assembly: GCF_964253035.1. Classification (NCBI taxonomy): domain Bacteria; kingdom Pseudomonadati; phylum Pseudomonadota; class Betaproteobacteria; order Burkholderiales; family Comamonadaceae; genus Pseudorhodoferax; species Pseudorhodoferax sp. LjRoot39. Next base: position 6,751,780 of record NZ_CAXUQL020000001.1, read on the forward strand.
GCCGGCCTGGTGCGCGGGCGTGCCGGGGATTTCCAGGGCATCGCCGCCGACGGCGCGCCCGAGGGCCTGCTGTTCCCGGCCAGCACGGCCGTGCTCGGCGACTGGATGTTCGTGACCAACCTGGCGCTGCCGCTGACCGCCGCGGCCGGCGACGAATGGGAGGAGCAGGTGCGGCGCTGGTCGCTGTCGCGCTTTCGGCTGCCGGGCCGTCGGTAGCTCCCTCCAAAGGGCCAGATGCGCACCACCCCTTGCAGTGCCTGCCGCGCCCCACCAAGGCGAAGCCGCACCCCCACCCCAGCGCGGGATGCCGCACAACCCGCTGCAGCCGACCATGGCGGCGTGCCACGCACTGGCGCCCACCGCCGCCTTCCACGAAAGGATCTTCCATGTCTGAGCTCTCCCATGCCACGGCGCCGTCCTCCCGGCGCAGCGTGCTGCTCGCAGGCGCCGCTTCGGCCGCACTGGCCCTGCCCGCCCGCGCCCAATCCACCCACCACCGCGCCAAAGGAACCCAAGCCATGAGCACCATCACCACCCAGGACGGCACCCAGATCTACTACAAGGACTGGGGGCCCAAGGACGGCAAGGTCGTCAGCTTCAGCCACGGCTGGCCGCTCAGCGCCGACGCCTGGGAGGCGCAGATGTACCACCTGGCTTCGCACGGGTTCCGCTGCATCGCGCACGACCGGCGCGGCCATGGCCGCTCCAGCCAGCCCTGGCACGGCAACGAGATGGACACCTATGCCGACGACCTGCAGGCCCTGTTCACGCAGCTGGACATCCGCGGCGCCATGCTGGTGGGCCACTCCACGGGCGGCGGCGAGGTGGCGCGCTACATCGGCCGCCACGGCAGCGCCCGCGTGGCCAAGGCCGTGCTGATGGGCGCGGTGCCGCCCATCATGCTGAAGTCGGCCAACAACCCGGTCGGCCTGCCGATGGCGGTCTTCGACGGCTTTCGCAGCGCCTACCTGGCCGACCGCGCGCAGTTCTTCCTCGATGTTGCGACCGGCCCCTTCTTCAACTTCAACCGCCCGGGCGCCAAGGTCTCCGAGGGCCTGATCCGCAGCTGGTGGACGCAGGGCATGATGTCCGGCCACAAGAACGCCTACGACTGCATCAAGGCCTTCAGCGAGACCGACTTCACCGAAGACCTGAAGCGCTTCGACATCCCCACGCTGATCATCCACGGCGACGACGACCAGATCGTGCCGATCCAGGGTGCGGCGCTGCTGTCGGCCAAGCTCGTCAAGGGCGCCGAGCTCAAGGTCTACAAGGGCGGCAGCCACAGCCTGGGCGACACCGCCAAGGAGCAGCTCAACGCGGACCTGCTGGCGTTTGCACGCGCGTGAGGCCTGCGCCTTCGCGCGCCAGCCAGTCGCGCGGCGACAGCCCCACGCGCTGGCTGAACAGCCGCGACAGCGCCGACGCACCGGCATAGCCCAGTTCGTCGGCGATCTGCTTGACCGGCCGGCCTGCGCGCAGCGCGGCCTGGGCCAGCGTGAGCCGCCAGTCTGCCAGGTAGGCGGCCGGCGTCTGCCCCACCACGGCATGGAACTGCGCGGCGAACGCGCTGCGCGACATGCCGGCCGTGCGCGCCATGGTCTCCAGGCGCCAGTCGCCGCCGGGCGTCTCGTGCACGGCCACCAGCGCGCGCGCCAGGCGCGGGTCGGCCAGTCCGGTCAAGAGGCCGCTCTGGATGCCGGCTTCCTGCGGATGGTCGATGCACCAGCGCAGCAACTGGATCAGCACCACCTCGAACAGCCGGTCGGCCAGCAGGCGCTGTCCGCAGCGCAGCCGCTCGGTCTCGGCGAACAGCAATGCCAGCGCGGCCTGCAGGCCCTCCACGCGCGCCAGCGGCAGCAGCACCAGGGCGGGCAGCGCGCGCACCAGCGGGTTGGCCTCGCCGCCGTCGAACTCCAGCTCGGCGCAGACGAAGTCCGAGCCCTCCACGGGCGGGTTGTGGAAGACATGGGCCACGGGCCGCGGATAGAACAGCAGGCTGGGCTCGGTCACGCGCAGCACGCGCGGCAGGCCGCTGCGCGGCGCATGGCGCAGCTCCAGCCGGCCGGCACGCATCACGTGCAGGAAGCCGCGCCCCGGCAAGGCCGGGAACGGGCTCACGCCGCACAGCGGCCCCTGGTGGAACAGCCGCGCGCGTACGCGGCAGCGCTCCAGCAGCGCGGACAGACGGTCCAGCGGGTCGGGCGGGGCTTCTGGACGATTCGGCATGATCAATGGACGATTCGCACCCAATGGTACCGGCAAGGCACGCACACTGGAGGCCTTCATCCACACCGAAAGGCAAGCACCATGTCCCGCATTCCCCTGCTCTCCGCGCAAGACACCCACGGCGAACGCCAGCAGCTGCTGGCCCAGATCCACGGCGCCTTCGGCGCCACGCCCGCGATGTTCCGCGCCGTCGCCCACTCCACGGCCGCGCTCAAGGCCATGTGGGGCAGCTTCGGCGCGCTGGGTGCCGGCGTGATCCCGGCCAAGCTGGGAGAGCAGATCGCCGTGGCCGTGGCCGAGCGCAACGCCTGCCACTACTGCCTGGCGGCCCACACGCTGCTGGGCCGCAAGGCCGGCGCCAGCGCCGAGGAGATGGCGGCGGCCCAGCGCGGCGAATCGGCCGACACGCAGACCGCCGCGGCGCTGCGCTTCGCGCTGCAGCTGGTCGAGGCGCGCGGCCAGGTCGGAGCGGCCGACGTGCAGACCCTGCGCGATGCCGGCTTCAGCGACGAGCAGATGGTGGAGATCGTGGCCCATGTGGCGCTCAACCTGTTCACGAACTACGTGAACCTGGCCTTCGACGTGCCGGTGGACTTCCCGGCCGTGCGCCTGCACCGCCAGGGGAGCTGAAGCATGGACACGACGCCGCTTCCCGCGCCTGCGCTGCAAGTCGCGCATTGGCTCAACACGCCGACGCCGCTCACGCTGGCATCGCTGCGCGGCCGCGTCGTCGTGCTGCATGCCTTCCAGATGCTGTGCCCGGGCTGCGTGGCGCACGGCCTGCCGCAGGCCCAGCGCCTGCACCAGCTGTTCCCGCCCGAGCAGTTGGCCGTGGTGGGCTTGCACACGGTGTTCGAACACCATGCCGTGATGGGCGGCGTGGCCGCGCTGCGGGCCTTCGTGCACGAGTACCGGCTGAGTTTCCCGATCGGCATCGACCAGCCCGACGGCCTCGACGGCGTGCCGTTGAGCATGCAGGCCCTGCGCCTGCGCGGCACGCCCAGCCTGGTCGTGCTGGACCGGTACGGCCGCGTGCGGCTGCACCACTTCGGCGCGATCGACGACCTGCGCCTGGGCGCGCTGCTGGGCCAACTGGTGGGAGAGGCACTGCCCCCTGCGGACGGTGTGCCGGTTGCCAGCGGCTGCGATGATCGCGGTTGTCCCCTGCCTTCGGCCACCACAGCATGAGCACACGCACCGTCCTGGCCCTGCGCCACCTCGCTTTCGAAGACCTGGGCCTGCTCGACCCGCTGCTGCGCCGACGCGGCGCCACGCAGATCGCCACCCACGACGCCGGCGTCGACGATCTCGCGGCCATCGACCTGGACGCCATCGACCTGCTGGTGGTGCTGGGCGGCCCCATCGGCGCGCACGACGACGGGCGCTACCCCTGGCTCGCCGACGAGGTGCAGCTCATCGCACGCCGCCTGGCCAGCGGCCGGCCTGTGCTGGGCATCTGTCTGGGCGCCCAGCTCATGGCACGGGCGCTCGGCGCGCGGGTTGCACCGATGGCGCACGGCCGTAAGGAGATCGGCTTCGGTCCGCTCGCGCTGACCGCGGCCGGCCAGGCCTCGCCGCTGGCCGCGCTCGGCGACCAGCCCGTGCTGCACTGGCACGGCGACCAGTTCGCGCTGCCCGCGGGCGCCAGCAGCCTGGCCACCACCGCGCTGTGCCCGCACCAAGCCTTCATGCCGCACCCGGCGGCACTGGCGCTGCAGTTCCACCTGGAGGCCGACCCGCACCGCATCGAGCAATGGCTGGTCGGTCATGTCGCTGAACTGGCGCAGGCCGGCATCGACATCCCGGCCCTGCGCGCCGACGCCGCGCGCTACGGCGCGGGCCTCGCGGCCGCGCTGGAACGGGTCGTCGACGCCTGGCTGGAGCGGCTGTGACGACGGTCGCGCAGGTGCGCGCCGTGCTGGCCGGCCCGGCGCATGCCTACACCCGCCCCGGCAGCCGCAGCGCCATCGACAAGCGCCCCCTGGCCGGGCCGGTGGCCGTGCATCCGCTGGGCCTGGCCGGCGACGAGCAGGGCGACCTGCGCGTGCACGGCGGCCTCGACAAGGCCGTGCACTGCTATCCCTGGAGCCACTACGCGCACTGGCGCACCGTTCTGCCCGCCACGCCGGTGCTGCAAGCCCCCGGCGCCTTCGGCGAGAACCTGAGCCTGGACGGGATGGACGAACAGGGCTGCTGCATCGGCGACCGCTGGCAGATCGGCAGTGCGCAGTTCGAAGTCAGCCAGGGCCGCCAGCCCTGCTGGAAGCTCAACGACCGCTTTGGCGTGCCCGACATGGCGCGCCGCGTGCAGGACAGCGGCCGCGCCGGCTGGTACCTGCGCGTGCTGCAGCCCGGCCAGCTACAGGCCGGCGATGCGGTGCGGCTGCTGGACCGGCCGCATCCCGATTGGTCGGTCGCGCGGCTGCTGCGCCTGATCACCGACCGCGACTGCGCGCCGGCCCTGCTGGACGCGGTGCTGGCCCTGCCGCTGCCGCCCTCGTGGGAGCGGCTGTTCCGGCGCCGGCGCGAGCAAGGCCAGGCCGAGGACTGGACGGCGCGGCTGCAGGGCTAACCGTGGCACTCAGGGACGCAGGGCCGCGGCGCCCAGCGGCGTCGCGCGCTGGCGCCTGCGCATGCGCAGCACCTGTGCCGCCATGACCACCGCGAACACGAGGAACACCACGCCCACCGAGGCCTTGAGCTTCGGATCGTCCGGCCCCGCGAACAGCGGCGCGCCCAGCGGCACGCGCATGAAGGTCTCGGTCAGGCCGGGAACCATGTGGAAGAACAGCGTCAGCGTCCACAGCACGGTCTGCGCATAGGGCCAGGCCCGCGCGCGCAGCGGCAGCAGTGCCAGGCCCACCACGAGCAGCGTCAGCACGCCCAGCATGTGGGCCTCGTTGAAGCCGCCGCGCTGGAAGATGCCGAAGCCCGTGAGGCAGGTCAGCACCGTGCTCCACAGGTAGACCTGGCCCAGCCGCTGGCGCGGGTCGATCGCGCCGCGCTGCAGCAGGCTCTGGTAGCCGGCCCACAGCGCGACCAGGCTGATGGCGGTGTGCAGCGTACCGAGGGTGGTGAGTCCGAACATGGAGAACTCCTTGCGATGGAGGGTGGAGCGGCGCAGTCGCTTCAGCATAGGCCCGCAGGCCGCAGGCGACCATCTGCCAAAAGGGGCAGGCCCGTGTCAGCCCAGGCCCAGCGCGGCCATGATGCGGGCGCCGTAGTCGGCATCGGCGCGGCCGCAGTTCTGCGCGTGACGCTGGCGGATGTGCAGCGGTGCATCGCCCATGGAACGCGCCGTGTTCGCAACCAGGCGCGCGCGCTCTGCCGGCGACATGAGGCGGTACAGCGCGCCGGGCTGGGCGTAGTGGTCGTCGTCGTCGCAGTGCTCCCAGTGGCGCACCTGTCCCTCCAGCGCCAGCGGCGGTTCCCCGGCCTGCGGGCTGTCGGCCCACTCGCCCGCGCTGTTGGGCACGTAGGCGATGGTGCCGCCGGCATTGCCGTCCACGCGCATGGCGCCGTCGCGGTGGTAGCTGTGGAACGGACAGCGCGGCGCGTTGACCGGGATCTGGTGGTGGTTCACGCCGAGCCGGTAGCGCTGTGCGTCGCCGTAGGAGAACAGCCGCGCCTGCAGCATGCGGTCGGGCGAGAAGCCGATGCCGGGCACGGTCTGGGCCGGCGAGAACGCGGCCTGCTCGACCTCGGCGAAGAAGTTCTCGGGGTTGCGGTTCAGCTCCAGCACACCGACCTCGCGCAGCGGGAAGTCGCCGTGCGGCCAGACCTTGGTCAGGTCGAAGGGGTTGACGGGGTGGCGCGCGGCCTCGTGCTCGGTCATGGTCTGCACGTAGAGCGTCCAGCGCGGGAAGTCACCGGCCTCGATGGCCTGGTACAGGTCGCGCTGCGCGCTCTCGCGGTCGCCGCCGACCACGGCACGGGCCTCCTCGTCCGTGAGATTGGCAATGCCCTGCTGCGTCTTCCAGCTGAACTTGACCCAGTGGCGCTCGCCGGCCGCATTGACGAGGCTGAAGGTGTGGCTGCCGAAGCCGTGCATGTGGCGGTAGCTGCGCGGCAGGCCGCGGTCGCCCATCACGTAGGTGACCTGGTGCAGCGCCTCGGGCAGCAGGGTCCAGAAGTCCCAGTTGCTGGTGGCGTTGCGCAGGCCCGTGCGCGGGTCGCGCTTGACGGCGTGGTTGAGGTCCGGAAAGCGCAGCGGGTCGCGCAGGAAGAACACCGGCGTGTTGTTGCCCACCAGGTCCCAGTTGCCTTCTTCCGTGTAGAACTTGATCGCGAAGCCGCGGATGTCGCGCTCGGCATCGGCCGCGCCGCGCTCGCCGGCCACGGTGGAAAACCGCACGAACACCTCGCAGCGCTTGCCCACGGCCGCGAACAGCGCGGCGCGCGTGAAGGCCGTGATGTCCTGCGTGACCGTGAAGTGGCCGTAGGCGCCCGCGCCCTTGGCGTGCATGCGGCGCTCAGGGATCACCTCGCGGTCGAAGTGGGCGAGCTTTTCCAGCAGCCACACGTCCTGCAGCACGGCCGGGCCGCGCCGGCCGGCGGTCTGAATGTTGAAGTTGTCGACCACCGGCGCGCCGGCAGCATGGGTCAGTCGGCTCATGGCGGGGCTCCTGGTTCAGAAGTCGGCGGCCGGCAGGTAGGGCTGGGCCCACAGCGTGGCCGTCAGCGTCACGGCCTTGAACCAGGCCTGGTGCATGGCCTCCACCTGCTCGGGCGCATGGCCCTTCTTGCCGAGGAAGGGCCGCATGGTGGCGGTCAAGGGCACGATGAAGGCGATCAGGTAGCGCAGGTGGATCACGTCCGAGCTGGAGCGCACGCCGTCGGTCTGGTTCTTTTTGAGGCGCGTGTGGCGCAGGCCGATCTCGTACTGGTAGTCGAGCCAGGCCCGGTCGTAGCGCGCGGCCGTGGTGTCCAGGATCCAGGCGCCGAAGCGCTTGCGCACGGCCGCGAGGTAGGCCGCATCGGGCGCGCCGCCGCTGCCGGCGAAGTAGCGCACCAGGTGCGGGCTGCCGCCGACGAAGCCATACCAGACATCGAGCACGTCCTCCACCTGGTCCTGCAGCACCTGGTGCGCCAGCCGCAGGGCCAGCAGGTCGGCCTCGCCGAGCAGCAGCGTGGCTTTGAGGTCGGCGAAGTCCTGGTCGGACAGCGGCGAACGCGCCGACTGCGGCATGCCGTAGGTGTAGCCGGGGATCGCGGCGGCGGACGGATCGGCGAGGGTCGTGGCAGACATGGCGGGGCCTTTCGTGGTGCAGCAAGCAACAGGCTTGCCTGGCCATGGAGCATGCGTGGCGGCGGTCGCGCCGGCATCCCTCCTGCAACAGCCGGCCGCATACGACCAATGGGGCATGGCGAGCCCCTCCCTCCCGGCCCACACGCGCTGTCGTCCTTGTCCGGCAATGGCCGGTGCGCCGGGCGGCTACGCTGGCAGCCCCGCTGCAATTCACCGCCCACCCATGGAACGCCTGGCCGAACTCCTGCGCCGCCTGCAACACGCCGCGCTGTCCGCCCCGGTGCTGGGCGTGCTGCTGCGGGCCATCCGCAACTACGTGCTGCACCAGAGCGCCAACCAGGCCGGCAGCCTGGCGTTCTCGACCGTGCTGTCGATGTTCCCGCTGGTGCTGCTGCTGTCTGCCGCCGCGGGCTACGTGGGCCAGCCCGGCGACGCGGCGGCCCTGGTCGGGCGCGTGGTGGACTATGCGCCCCAGCTCGTGCGCGAGGCCGTGCAGCCCGTCATCGACGAGGTGCTGGCCCAGCGCAGCCAGGCGCTGCTGGCCATCGGCCTGGTGGTCACGCTGTGGACAGCCTCCTCGGGCATGCAGGCCGTGCGCACGGCGCTGAACCGCGCCTACGGCATCGAGCGCGGCACCGCGTTCTGGAAGGCCAGGCTCAAGGTCACGCTGTTCACCGTGGTGGTGGGCGGCGGCATCCTGCTCGCGTTCAGTTCGGTGATCGTGATGCCCTATCTGTGGCAGCTGCTGCAGCAGCAGATCGGTGCCGGCCAGGAGACGCCCTGGCTGCGCAACAGCGTGCGCTACGGCACGGCCTTCGTGGTGCTGAGCGTGCTCTACGCCGTCGCCTATGCCTGGCTGCCGGACACGCGCCAGCGCTTCGGCACCGTGCTGCCCGGCGCGGTGGTGGGCGCCGCGCTGTGGGCCGGCGCAGCCGCCCTGCTTTCCTACACGCTGCACAGCGCGGGCAAGCTGGCCCTGGTCTACGGCAGCTTCGCGGGCGTGGTGGCCACGCTGGTCTTCCTCTACGCCAGCGGCACCACGCTGATCTTCGGTGCGGAGGTCAACGGCGTGCTGCGGGCGCGGCGCCGCCCGGATGCCAGGCCGCAGCCCGTGGACGGCGCGGCCCCCATGGCCGCCGCCTGAGCCGCACGCCGCCGCGCCCAGCCACCGCGCGCTCCAGCACGATGCGCAAGGCATGCGTGTGCGCGCGGGTGGCCAGCTGCACCAGGTCGCGGCCGCCAGGTCCTGCAGGCCGATAGTCGTTTCAGTGCCGCGCCGCCAGTCCGCGCGCCATCGCGATGCTGACCACCTGCGTGCGGCTGCTGGCCTGCAGCTTGGACATGATGCCCTTCACATGCGCCTTGACCGTGCCGACCGCGATCTCCAGCTGGCGCGCGATGGTCTTGTTGCAGCAGCCCTGCACCAAGAGGCCGAGCACGTCGGACTCGCGGCCCGTGAGGTGCTCGCGCGTCATGCTGTCGGCCATGCGCTGGGCGGCGGCAAGGCTCAGGTAGCGCTGGCCCTGGGCCAGCGCGCGGATGCCCTCGACCACCTCGTCGACACGGCTGCCGGCCAGCAGGTAGCCGTGCACGCCACGCTCCAGCGCGGTCCGCACCTCCTGCTCGCGGTCCTGCGCGGCCAGCACCAGGACGCGCGCCGGCGCACGCCCGGGGCGGGCGCCCGCTCGGACCGTGCCGGCCAGCGCCAGGCCGCCGGCGTAGTCGGTCAGCACGACCTGGGCCGCGCCCGAGGACACGACCTCGATGCCGGATTGCTGGCCCAGTGCCGCGGCCAGGCCCAGGGCCAGCAGCGGATCGGGGTGGGCGACGAGAACCTGGATGCGGGAAGCGGGCAGCTTGGTCATGGTGTGGGTTCCTGGGTGGATGCCCCTGCCGGGGACGGGTGACGCGGTGGCGCCGATGGGTGTGATCTTGGCTGCCCGCCTGCCGCCATGCCAGTTAATGTTGGGCAAGCCTTGTGAAGGCATTGCCCCCAATGGGGTAGACGCAAGGCATGGGGCCCATGGAAGAATTTCGCGCCGTGAACGACCTCGTCTACACCTTCGGACCGTTCCAGCTGCTGCCGCGCCGCCGGCTGCTGCTGCGCGGCGGCGTGCCGCAGCGCCTGGGCGGGCGCGCACTGGATGTGCTGCTGGTGCTGGTGCGCCGTGCCGGCGAGGTGCTGGGCCAGGACGAACTGACGGCCGCCGTCTGGCCGCGTGCCGTGGTGGCCGAGAACAACCTGCGCGTGCACATCGCCGCCGTGCGCAAGGTGCTGGGCGACACCGCGGCCGACGCGCGCTACATCGTCAGCATCCCGCTGCGCGGCTACGCCTTCGTCGCGCCGGTGCAGTCCCTGAGCGCGCCCGCAGACAACGGCCCGGCCCCCGCTCCTGCCGAAGACCCGCTGCGCAGCCGCCTGCCCGCACCGCTGGCTGCGCTGATCGGCCGCGACACGCTCATCGACGAGCTGCTCCAGGCATTGGCCACGCAGCGCTTCATCACGCTGGTGGGCCCCGGCGGCATCGGCAAGACCAGCGTGGCCTTGGCCGTGGCGCACCGGCTGCGCGCGCGCGACGCCGAGCCGCCGTGCTTCGTCGACCTGGCCGCGGTGGCGGATGCGCGCGGCGTGGCCGGCGCCTTCGCCGCGCCACTGGGCCTGGCGGTACCGGCCGGCACCCGTTACTCGGGCCTGGCCGCGCAACTGCAGGGGCGCCGCCTGCTGGTGGTGCTGGACAACTGCGAGCACCTGCTGGACGCCGCCGCCGAACTGGCCGAGGCGCTGTGCCGCGGCGCCCCCCAGCTGCAATTGCTGGCCACCAGCCGCGAAGCGCTGCGCGCCGAGGGCGAGCAGGTGGTGCGCCTGCCCGCACTGGCCCTGCCCGACCCGCAGGCCCCGCTGCCGGCCGATGCCGAGGCCGCGCTGCGCTACCCCGCCATCGCGCTGTTCGCCGAGCGCGCCGCGGCCGGGCAGGACGGCTTTCGGCTGCAGACGGCCCACATCGCGCAGGTGGCGCAGATCTGCCGCAGCCTGGACGGCATCCCGCTGGCCATCGAGCTGGCCGCCGCCCATGTGCACGCCTTCGGCGTGCAGCAGCTGGCCGAGCACCTGCAGGACAGTCTGGCCCTGCTCACGCAAGGCCGGCGCACCGCCGCGCCGCGCCAGCACACGCTGCGCGCCGCGATGGACTGGAGCTACGAACTGCTGGCCGCGCCGGAACAGGCGCTGCTGCGCCGGCTGTCGGTGTTCCAGGGTTTCTTCACCTTGCATGCCGCGCTGGCGGTGGCCGACCCGGCCGAGCTGCCCGGAGCATCGGACCGCGGCGCGCTGCTGGAGAGCCTGTCGCAGCTGGTGGCCAAGTCACTGGTCATGGCCGACCCGGCGGGCGAGACCATGCGCTACCGCCTGCTGGAGACCACGCGCGCCTATACGCAGGAGAAGCTGCTGGCCAGCGGCGAGTGCGAGCGCCTGAACCGGCGCCATGCCGACCACTGCCTGGCCCGGGCCGGCCAGGTCCGGGTGGCCTGCGCCAGCCAGCATCCGCAGGCCTGGCTGCGCGAGCATGGCGAGGATTTGAACGACCTGCGCGCCGCGCTGCTCTGGGCCTTCTCGGCCGAGGGCGATGCCGCCACCGGTGCCGCGCTGGCGGCCGAATCCGCACCGCTCTGGTATGCGCTGTCGCTCATGCACGAGTACCTGGAGTGGGTGGAGCTGGCGCTGTCGCGCGCGCGCCAGCTGGAGCCGGTCCTGGAGATGCGGCTGCTCGACGCCCAGGGCCACACGCTGTGGCATGCGCGCGGGGTGGTGACCGGCATGCGCGCCGCGTTCGAGCGCCTGCAGGCACTGGCCGAGCGCCACGACGTGGCCGAGGCCCGGCGTGCGGCACTCTGGGGGCTGTGGCTGCATGCCAACATGGACGGCGAGAACGCGCGTTCGCTGCAGTTCGCGCAGCGCTTCGCGGCCAGCGGCGAAGACGTTGCGCCCGCCGCGTTCGCGCCGGTGGCTGCGCGCATGCTGGCCCTCAGCAACCAGTTGGTTGGCCGCCTCGAGCAGGCCCAGCGCGGCTGCGAGCAGGTGCTGACGGGCATGGCGGACAGCACGCCCACGGTGCGGCGGGACCTGCAGTTCGACCCGCGCGTGAGCGCACGCGGCACGCTGGCGCGTACGCTGTGGTTGCGCGGGCGCAGCGACGAGGCACGCGCCATGGCCGACGAGACCGTGGCACTGGCCGAGGGCATCGGCCACGACCTCTCGCTGATCTACGCGCTGGCCATGGCCGCGCTGCCGGTCGCGCTGTGGACCGGCGAGTTGGCGCTGGCCGCCCGGCACAACGACGCTTTGCAGGCGCGCGCGTCCATGCGCTCGCTCAAGCTCTGGCAGATGCATGGCGAGGGCTACGCCCGGGTGCTGGCGCGGCGCCGGGGCCTGGACACCGGCACGGCGCTGCCGGCCGCATTGCGCCAGTTGGCCGGCCGGCACCTGCAGCACATGCTGGCCACGCAGGACGAGGCGCTGGCCGACGACGCACTGCTCGCGCGCCTGGACGGCGAGCCGGCGCACTGGAGCACGGCCGAGCTGTTGCGCATCCGCGCGATGCGCCTGCAACACGCCGGCCACGGCGCGCAGGCCGAGGCCCTGCTGCGCCAGGCGCTGGCACTGGCGACGCAGCAGGGCGCCGTGGCCTGGCAGCTGCGCTGCGCCAGCAGCCTGGCCCAGTTGCTGCACGGCGGCCCGCTGGCCGCTGCGGGCCGCGACGGCCTGGCCGCGCTGCTGGCCAGCCTGCCGCAGGGCCAGGACACGCCGGACCGGCGGCGCGCGGCCGCGATCCTCGCCACCGCGGCCTGATCGCAGGGGTGCGGACGCCGCCAGATGTCATCTGACATCTGGCCTTGCGCCGCGTTCGTGGTGCAGCGCGCCACGCTGCCTAGACTGGAGAACGTGTTCACGGTCTCAGGCCGCACCCGCGAGGACCACCATGCCCTACGACTACTCCGATCTGCTCCAGCCCGCGCCGTTCTCGGTGCTGCTGGCCGACGCCCAGCCGCTGATGCGCCTGGGCGTGGCCGCGCTGATCGATGCGCAGGCCGACATGCGCGTGGTGGCCCAGGCCGCGAGCCTCACCGAGCTGCAGGCGCTGCGCGCACGCCACCGGCCCGACGTGGTCTGCCTGGACACCGCATTGCTGGATCCGCAGCCGGCCGAGCACCTGGCCGCGCTGCGCCACGGCGACGCCGCGAGCCGCGTGGTGGTGCTGACCCAGCGCGTCGGCGAGGAGGACATCTACCGTGCCGTCTGCGCCGGCGCCAACGCCTACCTGCTCAAGGACAGCCCGACCGAGCAGTTGCTGCAGGGCCTGCGCACCGTGCACGCGGGCGGCCGCTATATGCCGCCGGCCGTGGCCGCGCGTCTGGCGGCGCGCCTGCACGGCGGCGTGCTGAGCCAGCGCGAGATGCAGGTGCTGGAACAGGTGGCGGCCGGGCACAGCAACAAGCGCATCGGCCTGGCCTTCGGCATCAGCGACGGCACGGTCAAGTCGCACACCAAGCGCATCTTCCACAAGCTGGGCGCCACCAGCCGCACCGGGGCGGTGGCGATCGCGGTGCAGCGCGGGCTGATCGCGCTCTAGGAGCGTGGCTGGCGCGCGCAGGGCCGCCCGCCTATGATGCGCCGGCCCCGCACCGGACTGCGGTGCAGGGCACGATCTCCCCCATCGCTTCGGCAGGCGCACCTTGCAGCAACCCGACCCGGCCCTCGACGCCCCGGCCCCGCAGCGGCAGGTCGCGGGGGTACTGGCCGCTGCAGAGCGCGCCCGCCGCGCGCAGCGCCACCTGGAAGCCGCAGAGCACTACGAGCAGGCGGCGTTGCGGGCCAAGGACCAGGGCTGGCTGCCCGACGAAGCGCTGGCGCACGAAGGCGCGGCCGAGTGCCTCGCCGTGCTCGGTCTGGCCACGGCCAGCGAGGCGCACTGGCGCCTGGCCCATGCGGCCTACGCACGCTGCGGTGCCAACGACAAACTGCGCGCGCTGGAGCAGGCCCACGCCTTCCTGCTGCCCGGCGCGGCGCAGGATGCCCGCCTGGTCGACGAGCTGCGGCGCGAGATCCGCGAGCGCCAGGAGGCCGAGCGCCAGAGCGCGCGCGTTCAGGCCGCGCTGGCCGAGAGCGAGCAGCGCTTTCGCCGCATGGCCGACGCCACGCCCGACGTGATCTGGATCACCGAGCTGGTGCCCGAGCGCGTGGTCTACGTGAGCCCGAGCTTCGAACGCGTCTGGGGCCGTACGGCCGAGGAGCTGTACCGCGATCCGCGGGTGTGGACGGCCGGCATCCACGACGAAGACCGCGCCACCGTGGAGCACGCCTTCGTCGCCTGGATCGAAAGCGGCGCCGACCGGGCCTGGAATGCCGAGTTCCGCGTGGTCCAGCCCGGCGGCGCCGTGCGCTGGATCCACGACCGCGGCGTGATGATCTCCGACGACAAGGTCGGCCGCGTGACCGGCATCGCCACCGACATCACCGAACGCAAACAGGCCGAGGCCGCGTTGCGCACCTCCGAGAGCCGCTTCGCGCTGGCTGCCGCGGGCTCCAACGACGGCATCTTCGACTGGGACATCCCGAACGACCGCATGTACCTGTCCGAGCGCGCGCAGCGCCTGTACGGCCTGGAGCCCGGCCCCGAGGTGCGCCGCCGCGAGGACTGGGTGCAGATGCTGCGCCAGCACCCCGACGACGCGGCGCGCCGCACGGCTACCTTGTGGGGCTACCTGGAAGGCCGGCTGCCGGCCTACGACGGCGAATACCGCATCCTGCACGCCGACGGCCTGTACCGCTGGGTGCGGATCCAGGGCCTGTGCGTGCGCGACGCGGGCGGCCGGCCCACGCGCATGGCTGGCTCCATCAGCGACATCGACCCGCACAAGCGCGCCGAGGCCGCGCTGCGCCAGACCCAGCGGCTCGAGGCCGTGGGCACGTTGGCCGGCGGCATCGCGCACGACTTCAACAACATCCTGGGCGCGGTGCTGGGCTTCGGCGAAATGGCCCAGCGCGGCACGCGCGCCGGCAGCCGCGCGCGCCGCGACATCGACTTCATCATGACCGCGGCCGAGCGCGGCCGCGCGTTGGTCGAGCGCATCCTGGCCTTTAGCCGCAGCGGGCTGATCGAGCGCGTGCCCGTGCACATCGAGCACGTGACGCAGGAGACGCTGCAGCTGATGTCCGCTGCCATCCCGGCCGAGGTGCAGTGCACGCAGCAGCTGGCCACCGGCCGCGCCGCCAGCCTGGGCGACGCCACGCAATGGCACCAGGTGGTCATGAACCTCGTGACCAACGCGCTGCAGGCCATGCCGGAGGGCGGTGCGCTGCGCGTGGCGCTCACGCTGCAGACCCTGGACCGGCCGCGCGTGGCCACCACCGGCCAGCTGCCCCCGGGCGAATACCTGGTGCTAGAGGTGGCCGACACCGGCGCCGGCATCGCGCCCGAGCACCTGGCGCGCATCTTCGACCCCTTCTTCACCACGCGTGAGGCCGGCTCGGGCACGGGCCTGGGCCTGTCGCTCGTGCACGGCATCGTGGCCGAG
The DNA here is from genome assembly GCF_964253035.1 of Pseudorhodoferax sp. LjRoot39. Taxonomy (NCBI): domain Bacteria; kingdom Pseudomonadati; phylum Pseudomonadota; class Betaproteobacteria; order Burkholderiales; family Comamonadaceae; genus Pseudorhodoferax; species Pseudorhodoferax sp. LjRoot39. Next base: position 6,766,829 of record NZ_CAXUQL020000001.1, read on the forward strand.
TTCGGCGGCGCGGTCGAGGTGCGCACCGAGCCCGGTACCGGCAGCTGTTTCGGCGTCTGGCTGCCGCGCACGGGCGATGCAGCGCCACCGGCAGACAGCGCGCCGGCACCGCTGCCACGCGGCCGCCACGAACAGATCCTCGTGGTGGACGACGAGGACGCGCTGCTGCGCCTGGCCACGCAGCGCCTGGCCGACCTGGGCTACGTGCCCGTGGGATTCCGCTCCGGAGCCGAGGCACTGGCGGCGTTCGCGGCGCACCCCGAGCGCTTCGATGCGGTGCTGACCGACGAGCGCATGCCCGGCCTGTCGGGCACCGAGCTCGTGCGCGCGCTGCACGCGCTGCGGCCCGGCATCCCGATCCTGGTGTTGACCGGCTACACCGATGCGGACCGGGTGCAGCGCGCACGCGCCGCTGGCGCGAACGCGGTGCTGGGCAAGCCCCTGGCCGAACAGGATCTGGCGCGGGCCCTGGCGCGCGTGCTGGCGGACGCGGCGGGCCGGCCGCACTGAGGGGGCGTCAGGGCAAGGCGGCGCGCACGGCCTGCAGGAGTTCGTCACGGGCCAGCGGCTTGGCCAGTGCAGCCGCGATGCCATGCAGGCCCAGCGCCGCCCCGCCGCGCCCGAAGCGCGCGGACAGCAGGATCAGCGGCCCGGCATGCGCCGCGCGCACGCTGCGCACCAGCATGGGCACGCTGCGCGGTCCTGCCACGTCGGCGATCACGAGGTCGAAGGCCTGGCCCGCGAGGCCAGCCGCCCTGGCCTCGGTGGCGCGGTAGCCCGCGTCATCCAGCCAGCGCAGGAGCAGCTGGCGCATGAGGTCGTCCGATTCGACGACGGCAATCCTGAACGGTGGCGGCAATCGCAGTCCCTTGGCCCTTTCCGTCGGCCGGCGCGCTGCTGCCGACGCGCCGACCGCCGCCCCCATTACAGCGGCGCGTGCAGCGGCTCCAATGTCCGTGGACGGTCGTCGTGTGTCATCTGACACAGGCCGGCCTGCCGCCTGCGGCTTACACGAAGCCGACATCCCGGCGCGGCGCTGCCTGCGTGACACGCCGCACGACACATATGTCTACACTGCCGCGTCCCGACCAACCCGCTGCTCCATGCACAGCCTGTCTCCGCACACCGGCGCGCCGACTCCAGCCCATGTGCTGGCCGTCGACGACGACCCGTCGGTGCGCGAGCTGATCAGCACATACCTGGGCGACCACGACCTGCGCGTGACCGCGGTCGCGCGCGAGGCCGAGATGCGCGCGGTGCTGGAACGCGAGGCCGTGCAGCTGGTGCTGCTGGACCTGCGCCTGAAGGGCGAGGACGGGCTGGCCATCGCGCGCGATCTGCGCGCGCGCTCCAAGCTGCCCATCATCATCCTGACCGGACGCACCGAGGAGGCCGACCGCGTCATGGGCCTGGAGCTGGGTGCCGACGACTACCTGACCAAGCCCTTCTCGCCGCGCGAGCTGCTGGCGCGCATCCGCGCGCTGCTGCGGCGCACGCAGATGCACGCCACGCTGGCCGAGACCGTGGCCAGTGTGCGCGCCTACCACTTCGAGGGCTGGACGCTGAGCCTGCGCCTGCGCCGCCTCAACGACCCGGCCGGCCGGCCCGTGGAGCTGCGCAACAGCGAGTTCAACCTGCTGCTGGCCTTCCTCTCGGCGCCGCAGCGTGTCCTCACGCGCGAGCAGCTGCTGGACCTTTCGCGCCTGCACAACGCCGAGGTCTACGACCGCTCCATCGACGTGCAGGTCGGCCGGCTGCGGCGCAAGATCGAGGCCGACCCGCGCAGGCCGCGGTTGATCGTGACCGAGCGGCATGCGGGCTACCTGTTCGCGGCCGAGGTCCAGGCACTGCGCGACTGAGCCCGGCTACCCCTTTTGACGGGGGTGGCGCCGGCCCCTTCACGGCATCCCTTGCCGTGCGGCCCCACCCACACTGGCGGCATCGCCGAGGAGCCGCCATGAAAGCCGTGATCTGCGCTTACGGGCGCACCCCCTTCCACTTCGCGCGCAAGGGCCGGCTGGCCGGTGTGCGGCCCGACACCCTGGCCGCACACCTGGTGGCCGCGCTGGTGCAGCGGCTGGACCTGGACCCGCTGCTGCTCGAGGACCTGGTGCTGGGCTGCGCCTACCCCGAGGCGGCGCAGGGCGGCAACCTGGCGCGCATGGTCGGCCTGCTCGCCGGCCTGCCGCAATCGGTCGGCGGCATGACGGTCAACCGCCTGGGCGGCTCCTCGATGCAGGCCGTGCACAGCGCAGCGGCGCAGATCGAGGCCGGCATGGGCGAGGCCTTCCTGTGCCTGGGCGTGGAGTCCATGAGCATGGTGCCGCTGGGCGGTCTCCACGGCTCGCCACACCCGCGCCTGCTGGCACGGGGCGATGCCACCATCGCCATGGGGCAGACGGCCGAAAACGTGGCCGAGCGCTGGCGCGTGGACCGGGCGGCGCAGGAGGACTTCGCGCTGCAGTCGCACCGCAAGGCCGCGAACGCACAGGCCTGCGGCCGGCTGGCCGAGGAGATCGTGCCGATCGCCGACGCCGACGGCGCCGCGGTGCAGCAAGACGGTTGCATCCGCGCGCAAGCCAGCCTGGAGGCGATGGCGGCGCTGCGGCCCGCCTTCCGCGACGGGGGATCGGTCACGGCCGCCACCGCCTCGCCGCCGACCGACGGCGCGGCCGCGCTGCTGGTGGCCAGCGACACCTTCGCAAGCCGCCACCGGCTGGCCCCGCTGGCGCGCATCCGCGCCTGCGCCAGCATCGGCGTGGACCCCGCCGTGATGGGCATCGGCCCCGTGCCGGCCACGCGCAAGGCGCTCAAGCGCGCAGGCATCGCGGTGGCCGACCTTGACGTGGTCGAACTGCACGAGTCCTTCGCGTCGCAGGCCCTCGCCTGCGCTCGCGAACTGGGCCTGGACCCGGCCCGCACCAACCTGGACGGCGGCGGCCTGGCCATCGGCCATCCTCTGGGCGCTTCGGGCGCGCGCATCGTGGGCAAGGCGGCGGCGCTGCTGCGTCGCACGGGCGGGCGCTACGCGCTGGCCACGCAGTGCGTCGCCGGCGGCCAGGGCATCGCCACCATCCTCGAACGCGCGTGAGGCCCGCCATGCACACCCTCACCCGCTGGCTGTTTCCGTTGCTGGTCCTGCTGCTGCAGGCCTGCGCCGGCCTGGCGCCGCGCGCGCCGCTGCCCTACCAGGGCACACCGCCCGACGCGCAGCACTCCACGCTGGGCCGGCTCGCGCAGCAGGTGCCGGCGGCGGGCCTGTCGGGCCTGCGGCTGCTGCCCGACGGTGCCTTCGCGCTGGACGCCCGCCTGGCATTGGCGCAGCGGGCCGAACGCACGCTGGACCTGCAGTACTACCTGTTCCGCTGCGACGCCATCGGCCTGGCCGTGCTGCAGGCACTGGCCCAGGCGGCCGAGCGCGGTGTGCGCGTGCGCCTGCTCGTGGACGACCTGCACGTGGACAACGATGACGCACGCTTCGCCGCCTTCGCGGCGCATCGCAATGTGCAGGTGCGCCTGTTCAACCCGTTGCCGGCGCGCGGGGGCGGCGTGCTGTCACGCCTGGTGCGCTCGCTGCCCGACCTGCGCCGCATCAACCACCGCATGCACAACAAGCTGTTCATCGCCGACAACAGCCTGTCGGTCTCGGGCGGCCGCAACATCGGCCGCGAATACTTCATGCAGGACGAGGACGCCAACTTCATCGACATGGACATCCTGGCGCTGGGGCCGGTGGTGCAGCAGCAGTCGGCCTCGTTCGACCGCTACTGGAACAGCGCGCACGCCTACCCGATCGCCGCACTCGTGCGCACGGCTGCGGCCGCGCCGCTGCCGCCCGCCCGCCCGGACCTGCTGGCGCCCGCGCATGCCGAGGACGCGCTGGGCCGCCCCCTGCTTTCGCAGCAACTGGCCGCCGGCCGGCTGGACCTGCTCTGGGCGCCCGCCCGCGTCGTCGCCGACCTGCCCGACAAGATCGCGCGGCCCGACATGGCCCAGCGCTTCGCCGGCAGCGTCACCGCGCACACGCTGGACCTGATCGGCGGCGCGCAGCGGCGCGTGCTGATCATCTGCCCCTACTTCATCCCGGGCGAGGTCGGGCTGGAACTCATGCGCGACGCGCAGCGGCGCAGCGTGCGCACCACGCTGCTGACCAACTCCTTCGGCGCCACCGACGAAGCCCCGGTGCACTTCGCCTACGCCGGCTACCGGCGCGAGGTGCTGCGCCTGGGCGTGGAGGTCTACGAGCTGGGACCCGACATCGCGCGGCGGCTCAGGAAGCTCGGCAACTTCGGCCGCTCGCAGGGCCGCCTGCACGCCAAGATGGCCATCGTCGACGAGACGCACATGTTCATCGGCTCGATGAACATGGACGAACGCTCGGCCAGCGTGAACACCGAGGTGGGCCTGCTGATCGACAGCCCGGCGCTGGTGCAGGACTTCCGCCGGCTCATGGACGGCGAGCACTTCCGCAGCGCCTACCGGCTGCGCCTGGGCGAGAACGACCGGCTGCAATGGATCGACCGCGACGACGCGGGCCGCGAGGAGGTGCTGGACGCGGAGCCCGGCCTGCATCCCTGGCTGCGGCTCAAGCGCTGGCTGCTGACGCCGATCCTGCCCGAGGATCTGCTGTGAGCGGTACACAAGAAAAAGGCGTCCACCGGATGCCGGTGGACGCCTTTGGGAGGTTTGGTGGAGCTGGGGGGATTTGAACCCCCGTCCGCAAGCCATCTTCGCGCAGATCTACATGTTTAGCGGTCTGTTTTAAGTCTCGCTTCCTGTGCCGCGCAGCCGCACGCTACACAGGACGCCAGTACCCTATTGTCTCGCCCCTGACCAAGGTACCCGGTCCGGAGCCAGCCGATGAAATTATCTTTACAGCCGGGAGCGCTCAACTTGCGTCAAGAACCCCTTGCCCAGCCCATCGGCCTGCTGTTGTAAAGCTCACTGGCAATTAAGCAGCGAGTGCGAAACGTTCGTCGTTTGCAGTTAGTTTGTTTGAATCTGTTTAACGAGCGCATTCAGCTCGACATGCACCACAGCGATTCCGAACCCACGTCGAAACCAATGCAGCCCCAGAACTTCTATTTTAGGCTACTTGGCGCCATTGCAAGACCGGGCGCAAGATCCAGCACGGACAACAGGTCCATAGGCGCATCGATGGCGGCGTCTGCGTGCCACTCAGCGGTATCGACCGGGCCCAGGTAGCCGTAGCAGGCCGCCACAGTCAGCATGCCGGCCGCGCGGCCCGCCACGATGTCGCGCGCATCATCGCCCACATACATGCAGCTTGCCGGGTCGACCCCGAGCACACGGGCAGCTTCCAGCAGGGGTTCTGGATGCGGCTTGGTGTAGGCCGTGGTGTCGCCGCTCACGAGCACCCCGCTGCTGACGAACAGCGCCATGCCGGCGGTCAACGGTCGTGAGAAGCGCGAGGGCTTGTTCGTGACGACGCCCCAGCGCAGGCCGCGCGCGCGCAGCTCTTCGACCAGGTCAGCGACGCCGTCGAAAGGCCGCGTGAGTTCGGTCAGCCGGCGTTCGTAGTTATGGAAGAACTCTTCGCGCAAGGCTGGAAAGTCCGGATGGTCCGGTGCCATGCCGAAGGCCACGCCCAGCATGCCGCGCGCACCCGCGCCTGCCATCGCGCGGTAGGCCGCCAGGCCAAGGGCGGGCAGGCCGCGGTCGGTGCGCAACTGGTCCGCCGCAGCACCCAGATCGCCCGCGCTGTCGACCAGCGTGCCGTCCAGATCGAACAGCACGGCCTTCAGTTCACGCGCCATCGGACGTCTCCAGCGGCCGGCGCGTGGCCAGCATGTAGTTCACGCTGGTGTCGCTGCTGAGCCAGTAGCGCCGCGTGATCGGGTTGTATTCGAGGCCGCGGCTGTGCTGCAGTTCCAGGCCGGCCTCGCGGCAATGGCGCCCCAGCTCGCTGGGCCGGATCATCTTGTCGTAGTGGTGCGTCCCGCGCGGCAGCAGGTTCAGCAGGTATTCCGCGCCCAGGATCGCGAACAGGAAGGACTTGGCGTTGCGGTTCAGCGTGGAAAAGAACACCCAGCCGCCGGGCTTGACCAGTTGCGCGCAGGCGCGCACCACGGACGCCGGATCGGGCACATGCTCCAGCATCTCCATGCAGGTGACGACGTCGAAGCTGGCCGGCTGTTCGGCTGCCAGTTCCTCGGCGGCCACTTCGCGGTAGCGGATGTTGGGCGTACCGGCCTCCAGCGCATGCAGTTGCGCCACCTTCAAGGCCTTGGTGGACAGGTCGACGCCCAGCACGTTGGCGCCGCGGCGCGCCATGCTGTCGGCCAGGATGCCGCCGCCGCAGCCGATGTCGACGACCTGGCGCCCGGCCAGCGCCGCAGACTCCACGATCCAGTTCAGCCGCAGGGGGTTGATCTGGTGCAGCGGGCGGAACTCGCTCTCCGGGTCCCACCAGCGGTGCGCGAGTTCGGAGAACTTGGCGAGTTCGGCCGGGTCGGCGTTCAAAGCAGCATTCATCGGTTTCCTCTGCACAAAGAAAAAAGCCCGCGGATACGACTCGCGGGCTTTGATGCCTGCAGGCGCCAGGCCTGCAGGTGTTCTCTGACGAGAATCAGTTGGCGCGGGTGCCAACCACTTCGATTTCCACGCGACGGTTCTTCGCGCGGCCTTCAGCAGTCTTGTTGTCGGCGACGGGTTGCTTCTCGCCCTTGCCTTCGGTGTAGACGCGGTTGCGTTCGATGCCCTTGGACACCAGGTACGCCTTCACGGCTTCCGAACGACGAACCGACAGACGCTGGTTGTAGGCATCGCTGCCGACGGAGTCGGTGTGACCCACGGCGATGATGACTTCCAGGTTGATGCCCTTGATCTTGCCGACCAGGTCGTCCAGCTTGGCGCGGCCTTCCGGCTTCAGCACGGACTTGTCGAAGTCGAAGAAGGCGTCAGCGGCGTAGGTCACCTTGGTGGCTGCGGGCGGCTGGGGAGCCACGACGGCGGGTGCCTTGGCGGGTGCTGGGGCGGCAGCAGGTGCCGGGGCCGGGGCAGCAGCAGCCTGGGCAACGATGGCGCCATCACAACCCTTTGCAGCGGTTGCGGGCGTCCAGTTGGCATCACGCCAGCACAGGGCTTGGTCAGCGGTCTTCCACACCAGCGCGCCATCGGCGGTGCGCCAGTTGTCGACCGATTGAGCACCTGCGGCGGTAGCGAGCGCTGCGGAGGCCAACAACATCGCCACTTTGTTCAATTTCTTCATGGTTCTCCTCTGGGGGAAAAAGGCGCAGCAGCGCTGCGAAACCGGGACGCCTTCAGTGACCACCACTGAGCACGTACGCATTGATTGTGCCATAGGGGCTTGTAGCGACTGGCGCGCGAACCGTAGGACAGAAGCCAAATCCCGGCTGTTTGTTGCTGTGACGCGACAGACGCCCGCGCCTAAAATGCGCGGCCTTCCCTGCTTCTCACACCATGACCCAATTCGCCAAAGAAACCCTGCCGATCAGTCTCGAAGAGGAAATGCGGCGGAGCTATCTCGATTACGCGATGAGCGTGATCGTGGGCCGGGCGCTGCCGGATGCACGGGATGGGCTGAAGCCGGTACACCGCCGCGTGCTGTTCGCGATGCACGAGCTCAACAACGACTGGAACCGGCCCTACAAGAAGTCCGCGCGTATCGTCGGCGACGTCATCGGCAAATACCACCCGCACGGCGACCAGTCGGTCTACGACACCATCGTGCGGATGGCGCAGGACTTCTCCATGCGCCACATGCTGGTGGATGGGCAGGGCAACTTCGGTTCGGTCGATGGCGACAACGCTGCCGCCATGCGGTACACGGAAATCCGCCTGGCCAAGGTGGCGCACGAACTGCTGGCCGACCTGGACAAGGAAACCGTCGACTTCGGCCCCAACTACGACGGCAGCGAGAAGGAGCCGCTGGTCATGCCGACGCGGCTGCCCAACCTGCTCGTGAACGGCTCGGGCGGCATCGCGGTCGGCATGGCCACCAACATCCCGCCGCACAACCTGAACGAGGTGGTGGACGCCTGCCTGTTCCTGCTGCGCAACCCGGACGCCGACATCGACGCCCTGATGGAGATCGTGCCGGCGCCAGACTTCCCCACGGCCGGCATCATTTACGGCATCAGCGGCGTCAAGGAAGGCTACCGCACCGGCCGCGGCAAGGTCGTGATGCGCGCAAGGTGCCACTTCGAGGACATCGACCGCGGCCAGCGCCAGGCGATCATCGTCGACGAGCTGCCCTACCAGGTCAATAAGAAGACGCTGCAGGAACGCATGGCCGAACTGGTGCACGAGAAGAAGCTCGAGGGCATCAGCCACATCCAGGACGAGTCCGACAAGTCGGGCATGCGCCTGGTGATCGAGCTCAAGCGCGGCGAGGTGCCCGAGGTGGTGCTGAACAACCTGTACAAGCAGACGCAGCTGCAGGACACCTTCGGCATGAACATGGTGGCGCTGGTCAACGGCCAGCCCAAGCTGTGCAACCTGAAGGACCTGATCCAGGTGTTCCTGGATCACCGCCGCGAAGTCGTCACACGGCGCACCATCTTCAACCTGCGCAAGGCACGCGACCGCGGCCATGTGCTGGAAGGCCTGGCCGTCGCACTGGCCAACATCGACGAGTTCATCCGCATCATCCGCGAGTCGCCCACGCCGCCCGTGGCCAAGGCCGAACTGATGGCGCGCAGCTGGGACAGCCGGCTCGTGCGCGAGATGCTCACGCGCACGCGCGCCGATGGCGGCGTCGTCAATGCCGACGACTACCGGCCCGAAGGCCTGGAACGCGCGTACGGCATGGGCAGCGACGGCCTGTACCGCCTGTCGGACACGCAGGCCCAGGAAATCCTGCAGATGCGCCTGCAGCGCCTGACGGGCCTGGAACAGGACAAGATCACGGCCGAGTACAAGGAAGTCATGGCCGAGATCGAGGACTTGCTCGACATCCTGGCCAAGCCCGAGCGTGTCACGGTCATCATCACCGACGAACTCGGCGCCATCAAGCAGGAGTTCGGCCAGACCAAGATCGGCGCGCGCCGCAGCCATGTGGAGCACAGCTCCTACGACCTCAGCACCGAGGACCTGATCACGCCGACCGACATGGTCGTGACGCTCTCACACTCGGGTTACATCAAGAGCCAGCCGCTGTCCGAATACCGCGCACAGAAGCGCGGCGGCCGCGGCAAGCAGGCCACTGCGACCAAGGAAGACGACTGGATCGACCAGCTCTTCATCGCCAACACGCACGACTACATCCTGTGCTTCTCCAACCGCGGCCGGCTGTACTGGCTCAAGGTCTGGGAAGTGCCGCAGGGCTCGCGCGGCTCGCGCGGCCGGCCCATCGTCAACATGTTCCCGCTGGCCGAGGGTGAGAAAATCAACGTGGTGCTGGCGCTCACGGGTGAAAACCGCAGCTTCCCGTCCACGCACTACGTGTTCATGGCCACCTCCATGGGCACCGTCAAGAAGACGGCGCTGGACGAGTTCAGCAACCCGCGCAAGGGCGGCATCATCGCCGTGAACCTGGACGATGGCGACTACCTGATCGGCGCCGCCCTGACCGATGGCAAGCACGACGTGATGCTGTTCTCCGACGGCGGCAAGGCTGTCCGCTTCGATGAGGACGATGTGCGCCCGCTGGGCCGTGCGGCACGTGGCGTGCGCGGCATGACGCTTGAGCCAAGCCAGAGCGTGATCGCCATGCTGGTGGCCGAGGACGAGCAGCAGTCGGTGCTGACCGCGACCGAAAACGGCTACGGCAAGCGCACCCCGATCACCGAGTACACGCGCCATGGCCGCGGCACCAAGGGCATGATCGCGATCCAGCAGAGCGAGCGCAACGGCAAGGTCGTCGCTGCCACGCTGGTCCATGCCGACGACGAGATCATGCTGATCACCGACAAGGGCGTGCTCGTGCGCACCCGCGTCAGCGAGATCCGCGAACTCGGCCGCGCCACGCAGGGCGTGACGCTGATCGGCCTGGACGAAGGCTCCAAGCTCAGCGGCCTGCAGCGCATCGTCGAGAACGATGCCAACCCGGCCCTGTCCGACGACAGCGGTGAAGGCGAAACCCCCGCCAGCTGATACCGCCCTGCCCCGGCCCCGGCCTGCGCGAGCGGCCGGGGCCTTTTTCTTCCATTGCAACGGAGTGCCCATGCAACAGCGCCCCTACAACTTTTCCGCCGGCCCGGCCGCCATCCCCGAAGAGGTGCTGCGCGAGGCCGCCTCCGAGATGCTGGACTGGCACGGCAGCGGCATGGGCGTCATGGAGATGAGCCACCGCGGCAAGGAATTCATCTCGATCTACGAGCGCGCCGAGGCCGACCTGCGCGAGCTGCTGGCCGTGCCCGCGCATTACAAGATCCTGTTCATGCAGGGCGGCGGCCTGGGCGAGAACGCCATCGTGCCGCTGAACCTCTCGCGCGGCGGCGTGGTCGATTTCGTGGTCACGGGCAGCTGGAGCCAGAAGTCGATCAAGGAAGCCGCGCGCTACTGCCAGCCGCAGCTGGCGGCCAGCAACGCCGACAGCCAACACACCACCATGCCCGACCCGGCCAGCTGGAAGCTCAGCACGGGCGCGAGCTACCTGCACATCTGCAGCAACGAGACCATCCACGGCGTGGAGTTCCAGACCCTGCCCGACCTCAAGGCCCTGGGCTCGGACACGCCGCTCGTGATCGACTGTTCCTCGCACGTGGCGAGCCGCACGATCGACTGGTCGCGCGTGGGCCTGGCCTTCGCCGGTGCGCAGAAGAACCTCGGGCCGGCCGGGCTCACGCTGGTCATCGTGCGCGAAGACCTGCTCGGCCACGCGCTCAAGGCCTGCCCGAGCGCCTTCGACTACAAGACCGTGGCCGAACACGACTCGATGTTCAACACACCGCCGACCTACGGTATCTACATCGCCGGCCTGACCTTCCAGTGGCTCAAGCGCCAGCGTGAAGGCGCGCTGTCGGGCGTCGCCGCCATGGAGCAACGCAACCGCGCCAAGGCCGAGCTGCTGTATGGCTACATCGATGGCTCCGACTTCTACGTCAACAAGGTTGCGGCCGGCTGCCGCTCGCGCATGAACGTGCCCTTCTTCCTGCGCGACGAAAGCCGCAACGAGGCCTTCCTCACGGGCGCCAAGGCACGCGGCCTGCTGCAGCTCAAGGGCCACAAATCAGTGGGCGGCATGCGCGCCAGCATCTACAACGCCATGCCGCTGGCGGGCGTCCAGGCGCTCGTGACCTACATGCGAGAATTTGCGCAGTCACAAGCCTGACATCCCCCACCTGAAAGAGACAAGACCCGCCATGTCCGCAGAGCCCAGCGCCGTTTCCTCCCCCGACCTCGCGGCGCTGCGCGTGCAGATCGACGCGCTCGACCAGGAACTGCTGGCGCTGCTCAACAAGCGGGCACACGTGGCCGAGCAGGTGGGCGCCGTCAAGCGCAGCGAGGGCTCGCCCTTCTACCGCCCCGACCGCGTGGCCCAGGTGATCGCCAAGATCCAATCGCGCAACACCGGCCCGCTACGCGACGAGCATGTGGCCGCCATCTGGAACGAGATCATGTCGGCCTGCCTGGCCCTGGAGGCCCCGCAGCGCGTGGCCGTGCTGGGCCCGGCCGGTACCTTCAGCGAAGAGGCCGCGCTGCAGTACTTCGGCAGCGCAGTCGAGCTGCAGTACTGCGCCAATTTCGACGAGGTGTTCCACGCCACGGCCTCGGGCGCAGCGCACTTCGGCGTCGTTGGCCTCGAGAGTTCGGCCGAAGGCGGCGTCACGCGCTCGCTGGACCTGTTGCTGAACACGCCCACGCACATGGTCGGCTCGGTGAGCCTGGCCGTGCAGTTCAATCTGCTGCGCCTGTCGGATTCGCTGGAGGGCATCGAGGCCGTGCTGGCCCATCCCCAGGCCCTGGCGCAGTGCCAGGGCTGGCTGTCGACCCACCTGCCCCACGCCGAGCGCCGCGCCGTGTCCAGCAACGCCGAAGGTGCGCGACTTGCCGCCACCAATCCGGCCTGGGCCGGGCTCGCCAGCGAGCGCGCGGCCACGCAGTTCGGCCTGCACCTGGTGGCCCGCGCCATCCAGGACAACGCGCACAACCGCACGCGTTTCGCCATCATCTGCCTGCCCGAAACGCTGGACGCACCGCCAGCCTCGGGCAAGGACTGCACCAGCCTCGTGGTCTCCGTGCCGAACAAGCCCGGTGCGCTGCACGACCTGCTGGTGCCGCTCAAGACCCACGGCGTGTCGATGACGCGCTTCGAGTCTCGCCCGGCCCGCACCGGCCAGTGGGAGTACTACTTCTACATCGACCTGGACGGCCATCCGTCCCAGCCGCACGTCGGCAAGGCCCTGGAAGAACTGCGCGAGATCTGCGCCTTCTACAAGCTGCTGGGCACTTACCCGGTCAGCGCCTGAGGGCGCCGCGATGTTCGAACGCCTGGGCCTGATCGGCTGCGGCCTGATGGGCGGCTCGTTCGCGCTCGCGCTGCGCCAGGCCGGCCTGGTCCGTCACATCGCCGGCTTCAGTGCCTCGCCCAACACCACGCAGCGCGCGCTCGAACTTGGCGTGATCGACGTGCAGGCTGCTTCGGCCGCTGAGGCCGCGGCTGGAGCCGACCTGGTGCTGGTCGCCGTGCCCGTCGCCGCGACCGAGACAACCTTTGCCGCCATCCGTGCCACGCTTGGCGCCGACACCCTGCTCATGGATGTGGGCTCCACCAAGAGCGACGTGGTCGCTGCGGCCGAACGCGCGCTCGGGGGCGCCCTGCCCTGCTTCGTGCCGGCGCACCCCATCGCGGGCAAGGAGCGCGCCGGCGTGGACCATGCCGATGCTGCGCTGTACCAGGGCCGCCACGTGATCCTGACGCCCATGGCCACTTCGGGCGCATCCCAACTGGCCAAGGCCCAGGCCGTCTGGACCGCGCTCGGCGCACGCCTGGTCGAGATGACACCGGCCGCGCACGACACCACCTTCGCGGCGGTCAGCCACCTGCCGCACCTGCTGGCCTTCGCCTTCATCGACGGCATCGCGCAACAGCCCGAAGGCCATGCCATCCTCGCGCTGGGCGGGCCGGGCTTTCGCGACTTCACGCGCATCGCCGCGGCCGACCCGCGCATGTGGCGCGACATCTTTCTTGCCAACCGCCAGGAGTTGCTGGGCCAGCTGCGCGCGCACCAGGAGGCGCTGGCACGGTTCGAGCAGCAGATCGTGGCCGGCGACGGCGCCGCGCTGGAACAACTGATCAAAGAGGCCAGCGGCATTCGCGCCGCCTGGCACATGGATTCATTCAAACCCGGGACCTGAGAATGTTCGACACCGCCTTTCTGGATCTCCCCCCGCTGCAGGGAGCCGCCGGAACGGTGGCGCTGCCGGGCTCCAAGAGCATCTCCAACCGCGTGCTGCTGCTGGCCGCGCTGTCGGCCGGCCAGACCGTCGTGCGCGACCTGCTGGACTCCGACGACACGCGCGTGATGCTCGCGGCGCTGGCCCAACTGGGCTGCACCATTGCGCGCGAGGGCAACAGCGTCACCATCACCGGCCTGGACGGAAAGCTCGCCACCACCGAGGCCGAGCTGTTCATGGGCAACGCCGGCACCGCCATCCGCCCGCTGACCGCCGTGCTGGCCCTGCTGGGCGGCAAGTTCACGCTGACCGGCGTGCCGCGCATGTACGAACGCCCCATCGGCGACCTCGTCGATGCGCTGGTACAGCTGGGCTGCGCCATCGGCTACGGCGCCAACCCCGGCTACCCGCCACTGCAGATCGGCATGCCCGGCACGCTGCAACTGGACCAGCCGATCCGCGTGCGCGGCGACGTCTCCAGCCAGTTCCTCACGGCCCTGCTGCTGGCGCTGCCGCTCGTCACGCGGCGCGACATCACGGTCGAGGTGGTCGGCGAACTGATCTCCAAGCCCTACGTGGAGATCACGCTGAACCTGCTGGCGCGCTTCGGCATCGCGGTGGCGCGCGAGGGCTGGCAGCGCTTCACGATCCCGGCCGGCAGCCGCTACCAGTCGCCTGGCGAGATCCATGTCGAGGCGGATGCCTCCTCGGCCAGCTACTTCGTGGCGCTGGGCGCCATCGCGGCCGATGCCTCCCAGCCGCTGCGCATCGAAGGCGTAGGCGCGGCCTCGATCCAGGGCGACATCCGCTTCGTCGAAGCCGCCCAGGCCATGGGCGCCGCGGTCGAGGCCGGCCCGAACTGGCTGCAGGTGGCACGCGGCGCCTGGCCGCTCAAGGCCATCGACCTCGATTGCAACCACATCCCCGACGCCGCCATGACGCTGGCCGTCATGGCGCTGTACGCCGACGGCCCGAGCCGGCTGCACAACATCGCCAGCTGGCGCGTCAAGGAGACCGACCGCATCGCCGCCATGGCGACCGAGTTGCGCAAGTTCGGCGCCGAGGTCGAGGAAGGCCAGGACGAGCTGCGCATCGTGCCGCCGCCCATCGCCGCGCCCTGGCCCAGCGCGGCCATCCACACCTACGACGACCACCGCGTCGCCATGTGCTTCTCACTGGCCGCCTTCCACCGGCTGCGCCCGGGCGCAGTGCCCTCGCAATCTCCGGTGCGCATCCTGGACCCCAAGTGCGTCGCCAAGACCTTCCCGGACTACTTCGAGGCGCTGCTGGCGGTCTGCCGCACGCCGACCGCTCGGGTGCCGGTGCTGTGCATCGACGGCCCCACGGCCTCGGGCAAGGGCACGGTGGCCGCCGCCGTGGCGCGCGCGCTGGGCTACCACTTCCTCGATTCGGGCGCGATGTACCGCATCACGGCCTACGCGGCCCTGCGTGCCGGCCACGCCATCGGCGCCGAGAACGAAGCCGCCATCGCCCGCATGGCGGCCACGCTGCCGGTGCGCTTCGACGACGGACGCATCTGGCTGGACACGGAGGACGTGACCGACGCGATCCGCACCGAAGCCGCCGGCATGAACGCCTCCAAGGTCTCGGCGCTGCCGGCCGTGCGCGCCGCGCTGGTGGACCTGCAGCTGAGCTTTCGCCGCTTGCCGGGCCTGGTGGCCGACGGCCGCGACATGGGCACCGTGATCTTCCCGGCGGCCCCGCTCAAGGTGTATTTGACGGCCAGCGCCGAGCGCCGCGCCGAGCGCCGGCATAAGCAGTTGATTTCCAAGGGGATTTCAACTATAATCGCCGACCTTCGCGCGGACCTTGAGGCGCGCGACGCGCGGGACTCGTCCCGCGCCGTCGCTCCGCTTCGCGCCGCAGCCGATGCCCTCACCCTGGACAACTCCGATCTGCCGGTGCAAGCCTGCGTCGATCGGGTGCTGGCCTGGTGGGATCAGCGGCAGGGCTTCTGAGGTAACAGTCAGGGCCGCACGAAGGCAAGGCCCATCCGGCCAGCCCGCGCAGCAAGCGCATCGGCCGGATGGTTCACAACCCAACCGTCGCGGGACGCTCCCGCAACTACCGCCACGACAGTCTTAGAAGCCGGCGCAATCCCGCGCAGGCAAACCTGCTCCGTGGTCAAGGAACTACATGTCTGAATCTTTTGCCGATCTGTTCGCCGAGTCGCTCCAAACCACGGAAACCCGTGTTGGCGAGGTCGTGACCGCTGAAGTCGTTCGCATCGAACACAACTTCGTCGTCGTCAACGCCGGCCTCAAGTCCGAAGCCTATGTGCCGCTGGACGAGTTCAAGAGCGACAAGGGCGAAGTCGAAGTGCAGATCGGCGAGTTCGTGTCGGTGGCCATCGTCGCCATCGAAAACGGCTACGGCGACACCATCGTCAGCCGCGACACCGCCAAGCGCCTGGCCTCCTGGATGGCCCTGGAAAAGGCTCTGGAATCCGGCGAGTTCGTGACCGGCACGACCAGCGGCAAGGTCAAGGGCGGCCTGACCGTCCTGGTCAACGGCATCCGCGCCTTCCTGCCCGGCTCGCTGATCGACACGCGCCCGGTCAAGGACCTGACGCCGTACGAGAACAAGACCCTGGAATTCAAGGTCATCAAGCTCGACCGCAAGCGCAACAACGTGGTGCTGTCGCGCCGCGCCGTGGTGGAAGCCTCCATGGGCGAAGAGCGCGCCAAGCTGATGGAGACGCTGAAGGAAGGCGCCATCGTGCAGGGCGTGGTCAAGAACATCACCGAATACGGTGCGTTCGTCGACCTGGGCGGCATCGACGGCCTGCTGCACATCACCGACATGGCATGGCGCCGCGTTCGCCACCCGAGCGAAGTGGTGCAGGCTGGTCAGGAAATCACCGCCAAGATCCTCAAGTTCGACACCGAGAAGAACCGTGTCTCGCTGGGTCTGAAGCAGATGGGCGACGACCCGTGGATGGGCGTTTCGCGCCGCTACCCGCAGAGCACGCGCCTGTTCGGCAAGGTCACCAACATCGCCGACTACGGCGCGTTCGTCGAGCTGGAACCCGGCATCGAAGGCCTGGTGCACGTCTCCGAAATGGACTGGACCAACAAGAACATCGCCCCCTCCAAGCTGGTCTCGCTGGGTGACGAAGTCGAAGTCATGGTCCTGGAAATCGACGAAGACAAGCGCCGCATCAGCCTGGGCATGAAGCAGTGCAAGGCCAACCCCTGGCAAGAGTTCGCGCAAAACACCAAGCGCGGCGACCGTGTCAAGGGCCCGATCAAGTCGATCACCGACTTCGGCGTGTTCGTCGGCCTGGCCGCCGGCATCGACGGCCTGGTCCACCTGTCCGACCTCTCGTGGAACGAAACCGGCGAAGCCGCGGTTCGCAACTACAAGAAGGGCCAGGAAGTCGACGCCATCGTGTTGGCCGTGGACGTGGACCGCGAGCGCATCTCGCTGGGCATCAAGCAGCTCGACGGCGACCCGTTCACGACCTTCGTGACGGTCAACGACAAGGGCCAGACCGTGACCGGCAAGGTCAAGACGGTGGACCCGCGCGGCGCCGAGATCGACCTGGGCGGCGACGTCATCGGTTACCTGCGTGCCTCCGAAATCAGCCGCGACCGCGTGGAAGACGCACGCAACGTGCTGAAGGAAGGCGACGAAGTCACGGCCGTGGTCGTCAACGTCGACCGCAAGACGCGCAACATCCAGCTGTCCATCAAGGCCAAGGATGCTGCCGACCAGAACGAAGCCATGGCCAGCCTGAGCCAGCAGTCCGCGCGTGAAAACGCCGGCACCACCAGCCTGGGCGCCCTGCTGCGCGCCAAGCTGGACAACAACAGCAACAACTGATCGTTGCTTGGAAAGCGCACGGGAACCCGCGTTCCTGTGCGACATTCGTCGGGCCAGCACCTTCGCCGCACCTGTGCGGTGGCAGGACTGGCCCGATTCCGTTGGATGCACCCCTGAACCACCATGACCCGATCCGACCTCGTTGAAGAACTGGCGGCCCGCTTCAGCCAGTTGACCCACCGCGATGCCGAGCACGCGGTCAAGACCATCCTGGACGCCGTGGGCGACGCCCTGGTCAAGGGCCACCGTGTGGAGATCCGCGGTTTCGGCAGCTTCTCGATCAACCGGCGTCCGCCGCGCATGGGGCGCAACCCGCGCAGCGGCGAGGCCGTGGCCATTCCCGAAAAGCGCGTGCCGCATTTCAAGCCCGGCAAGGCGCTGCGCGAGGCCGTGGACAAGGGCCCGGTCGATCCCGACGAACGGCGTTACGACCGCTGACGCGGCGTGCGCATTCGGGCCTGCGGCCCGACCGTAGAATGCCCCGGATGAGGACATTCGCTTCATGAAGAATCTGGTGTGGCTGCTCAAGTGGATACTGAAAGCAGCCATTTTTTTTACGCTGTTCGCATTCGCGCTGAACAACCAGCACGAGGGCGCGGTGCGCTTTTTCTTCGGCACCGAATGGCGCGCGCCCATGGTGCTCGTGGTGCTGGCCGCGTTCGCGCTGGGCCTGGCGCTCGGCGTGGTCGCCATGGCGCCGCGCTGGTGGCGCCAGCGCCACGCCGCGCGCGGCATGGTGGTCGAGCCACCTGCCCCCGCGCCGACCGTCCCGCCGTTGCCCGCCGAGGCCGCCACCGACACCAGCCTGGGCAACGTGCCGCGCCATGGACTTTGATCTCGGCTGGATCCTGCTGGGCCTGCCGGTGGCCTTCGTGCTGGGCTGGCTGGCCTCGCGGCTGGACCTGCGCCAGCTGCGCATCGAGAACCGGCGTGCGCCCAAGGCCTACTTCAAGGGCCTGAACTACCTGCTCAACGAACAGCAGGACCAGGCCATCGACGCCTTCATCGAGGCGGTGCAGAAGGACCCGGACACGACCGAGCTGCACTTCGCGCTCGGCAACCTGTTCCGCCGCCGCGGCGAGTACCAGCGTGCCGTGCGCGTGCACGAGCACCTGCTCTCACGCGCCGACCTCAGCGCCGCCGACCGCCACCGCGCCCAGCACGACCTGGCGCTGGACTTCCTCAAGGCCGGCCTGCTCGACCGCGCCGAGGACGCACTGCGCAAGCTCGAAGGCAGCCGCTATGAGGCACAGGCCCTGCTCGCGCTGCTGGCCATCTATGAGCGCTCGCGCGACTGGCCGCAGGCCACCGAGATTGCGCAGAAGCTGCAGGACCATGGCGAAGGCAGCTTCAGCGGCCGCATGGCGCATTACCTGTGCGAGCAAGCCGCCGCGCGCAATGCAGCGGGTGATTCGGAGGGTGCAGCCCAGCTGCTGGCCCGCGCCATCGTCACCGCGCCGCAGGCACCGCGCCCGCGCATCGACCAGGCCCTCATGCAGGTCAAGGCCGAGCGGCATGCCGAAGCACTGCACACGCTGCTGGAGCTGGCCGCCGTCGCGCCCCAGTCGGTGCCGCTGATCGCCAACGCACTGGCCCAGACCGGCAGCGCCAGCGGCCAGGCGGAACGCACGCTGGCCGCGCTGCAAGAGAGCTACGAACACTTCCCCTCGCTGGACGTGCTGGACGCCATCGTGGCGCTCGAGAGCGGGCAAGGCGACCGGCGCGACGCCGCCCGCCAGCGCTACCTGCACCACCTGGAGCGCGAGCAATCTCTCGTGGCCACGGCACGCTGGCTGGCCGGCGAGAAGCTCGAGCACGAACAGTTCCATCCGCAGGTGCAGCGCGCCATCGAGCACGCCACGCGCCCGCTCACGCGCTACCGCTGCGCCGCCTGCGGCTTCGAGGCCAAGCAGCACTTCTGGCAATGCCCGGGCTGCCAGGCCTGGGACAGCTATCCGCCGCGCCGCGTGGAGGAACTATGACGGCCACACCCGCGCTGCTGCGCAATCCCCTGCCCACGCGCGAAGCGCTGGCCGAAGCCCGCGTGCTGGTGGTCGGCGACGCCATGCTGGACCGCTACTGGTACGGTGCGGTCGACCGCATCTCGCCCGAGGCGCCCGTGCCCGTCGTGCGCGTGACACGCGAAGAAGAGCGCATCGGCGGTGCCGCCAACGTGGCCTACAACATCGTCACGCTGGGCGCGCAGGCCGCGCTGCTCTCCGTCGTGGGGGACGACGAAGCCAGTCGCAAGCTCGAGGAGCTCGTCACCGCCACCGGCATCGCGGCCCACTTCGGCCGCGACGCGCAGATGCGCACCACGGTCAAGCTGCGCGTGATCGGCCGCCAGCAGCAGCTGCTGCGGCTCGATTTCGAGACCGTGCCCGAGACCGAGACGCTGGCCTCGCAGTCCGCGCTGTTCGACGAACTCATGCCCCTGCACGCGGCCGTGCTCTTCTCCGACTACGGCAAAGGCGGCCTGGCCCATGTGGCGCAGATGATCGAAGCCGCGCGCGCGGCCGGCAAGGCCGTGCTGATCGACCCCAAGGGCAGCGACTACTCGCGCTACCGCGGCGCCACGCTGATCACACCCAACCGGGCCGAGCTGCAGCAGGTGGTGGGCAGCTGGCGCAACGAGGACGAGCTGCGCACCAAGGCCCAGCGCCTGCGCGGCGAACTGGCGCTCGAAGGTCTGCTGGTCACGCGCAGCGAGGAAGGCATGACCTTGTACGACGCACACGGCGAGACCCATGTGGCAGCCCAGGCGCGCGAGGTCTTCGACGTGACGGGCGCGGGCGACACCGTGATCGCCACCATGGCCGCGCTGGTCGCCGCCGGCGCCAGCCTGCGCGACGCCATGCCCATGGCCAACAAGGCCGGCGCCATCGTGGTCGGCAAGTTCGGCACGGCCACGGCCAGCTACGAAGAACTGTTCGAAGGCCATTGAAATGACACGCTACGTGGTCACCGGCGCGGCCGGCTTCATCGGCAGCAACCTCGTCAAGGGCCTGAACGCCCGCGGCGAGACCGACGTCATCGCGGTCGACGACCTCACGCAGGGCGACAAGTTCCGCAACCTGGCGGACCTGCAGATCGCCGACTACGTGGATGCGGCCGACTTCTACACCCGCTTCGACCAGGGCCGGTACGGCCGCGTCGAGGCTGTGTTCCACGAAGGCGCCTGCAGCGACACCATGGAGAGCAATGGCCAGTACATGATGGCCAACAACTACACGCTCACCGTGAACCTGTGGGAAGCCTGCCAGCGCCAGCACACGCGGTTGCTGTACGCCTCATCCGCCGCGACCTACGGCGGCTCGGCCGTGTTCAAGGAAGATCCGGCCAACGAGGCCCCGCTCAACGTCTACGGCTACTCCAAGCTGCTGGTGGACCAGCGCCTGCGCCGCGAGACCGGCGCCCAGTTCGAGCGCGCGCGCCACCAGACCGTGGGCTTTCGCTACTTCAACGTCTATGGCCCGCGCGAGCAGCACAAGGGCCGCATGGCCAGCGTGGCCTTCCACCAGTACCACCAGTTCAACGCCGAGAAGCAGGTACGCCTGTTCGGCGAGTACGGCGGCTATGCGCCGGGCGAGCAGGAGCGCGACTTCGTCTACATCGACGACGTGGTGGCCGTGAACCTCTGGTTCCTCGACCACCCGGACCGCTCGGGCCTGTTCAATCTCGGCACGGGCCGCGCCCAGCCCTTCAACGACGTGGCTCTGGCTGTCGTCAACGCGCGCCGCGGCACGGCGCTGACGTTGGAAGAAGCCGTGCAGCAGGAAGCCATCGTCTACACCGCCTTCCCCGATGCGCTGCGCGGCAAGTACCAGTGCCACACCCAGGCCGACCTGACGGCCCTGCGTGCGGCCGGCTGCGAGCATGCCTTTGCCGATGTGCGCACG
The DNA here is from genome assembly GCF_964253035.1 of Pseudorhodoferax sp. LjRoot39. Classification (NCBI taxonomy): domain Bacteria; kingdom Pseudomonadati; phylum Pseudomonadota; class Betaproteobacteria; order Burkholderiales; family Comamonadaceae; genus Pseudorhodoferax; species Pseudorhodoferax sp. LjRoot39. Next base: position 6,787,897 of record NZ_CAXUQL020000001.1, read on the forward strand.
GGCGTGACGGCCTACATGCAGGCCCTGGCGCTGGCCGGCGCCTGAAGCCATGCGCGCCCTGCTCGCGCTGCTGCTGGTCCTGGCGGCGCCGGCCTGGGCGCTCGAAGTCAACCAGGCCAGCGCTGCCGAACTCGACGGCCTGCGCGGCGTGGGCCCCGGCCTGTCCACGCCCATGCTGGAGGAGCGCGCCAAGGCGCCGTTCCGCGACTGGGCCGACCTCATGGCCCGCATCAAGGGGATCGGCCCGGGCAACGCGGCGCGCTTTTCAGCCCAAGGCCTGCGCGTGAACGGCCAGGCCTACGAGCGGCCGGCCTCCCCCTCCTCCGCAGCCCGCTGACCGAAGCCACCGCCGCCCGGCGTGTGGATCTCGAACACATCACCGGCCTGCATCTGCGCCTGGCCGATGTGGCCCAGTGGCTCCACGCGCCCGTCGGCACGCAGCACGCGGTTCAGGCCCGGCGCACCGGCCTGCCCGCCAGCCATGCCGAAGGCCGGATGCACCCGCCCGTTCGACAGGATGCCGGCCGTCATCGGCTCCAGGAAGCGCACGCGGCGCACGCCGCCGTCGCCGCCGCGCCAGCGGCCCGCACCGCCCGAGCCGGCGCGGATGGCGTAGCTCTCCAGCCGCACCGGAAAGCGGTGCTCCAGCACCTCCGGGTCGGTCAGCCGCGAGTTGGTCATGTGGGTCTGCACGACACTGGTGCCGTCGAAGCCCTCACCCGCACCCGAGCCGCCCGCAATGGTCTCGTAGTACTGGTGCTGCGCGTTGCCGAAGGTGAAGTTGTTCATCGTGCACTGGCCGGCTGCCATCACGCCCAGCGCGCCGAACAGCGCGTTGGTGATGCAGGTCGAGGTCTCCACGTTGCCCGCCACCACCGAGGCCGGCGGGTTGGGGTTCAGCATCGAGCCCGGCGGAATGAGGACCTGCAGCGGCTTGAGGCAACCCGCGTTGAGCGGGATGTCGTCGTCCACCAGCGTGCGGAACACGTAGAGCACGGCCGCCATGCAGACCGCCGTGGGCGCATTGAAGTTGTTGTCCTGCTGCAGTGAGGTGCCCGTGAAGTCGATGACCGCGCTGCGCGCCGCGGCGTCCACGCGGACCGCGACCTGGATCTGCGCGCCGTTGTCCAGCGGCAGCGTGAAGCAGCCGTCCTTCAGCCGCGTGATGACGCGGCGCACCGACTCCTCGGCGTTGTCCTGCACATGGCCCATGTAGGCGCGCACCACATCCAGGCCGTACTGCGCCACCATGCGGCGCAACTCCTGCACGCCCTTCTCGTTGGCCGCAATCTGCGCTTTCAGGTCCGCCAGGTTCTGCTGCGGGTTGCGGGCCGGGAACTCTCCAGACCCCAGCAAGGCCAGCAGCTCGGCTTCGCGCAACTGCCCACCCGCGACCAGCTGGAAGTTGACGATCCGCACGCCCTCCTCCTCGATGCGCGTGGAGAACGGCGGCATCGAGCCCGGTGTGCTGCCGCCGATGTCGGCATGGTGGCCACGCGAGCCCACGTAGAACAGCGGCTGCGCGTCGCTCTCGTGCAGGTAGACCGGCGTGATCACGGTCACGTCGGGCAGGTGGGTGCCGCCGTGGTAGGGATCATTCAGCGCGAACACGTCGCCCGGCCGCGTGCTGGCCTGGTTGGCGCGGATCACGGCCTGGATGCTCTCGCCCATGGAGCCCAGGTGCACCGGCATGTGCGGCGCATTGGCCACCAGCTGGCCCGCGCCGTCGAATAGCGCGCAGCTGAAATCCAGACGTTCCTTGATGTTGACCGAGTAGGCGGTGTTCTGCAGCTGCAGGCCCATCTGCTCGGCGATGTTCATGAACAGGTTGTTGAAGACCTCCAGCAGCACCGGGTCCACCGTGGTGCCGGCCGCATGGGCCACGGCACGTGACAGGCGGCGCTCCAGCACCAGGTGGTCGCGCGCGGTCAGGCAGGCTTCCCAGCCGGGCTCCAGCACGGTGGTCGCATTGCGCTCGGCAACGATGGCCGGGCCGGCGATGCGGTCGCCCGGCCGCAGGTCTTCGCGCACCACCAGTGCGGCCTGGTGCCACGCACCTTCGCAGTACATGGCCACGGTCTCGCGCACCGGCGCAGGCCGTGGCGCGCCCAATGGCAGCTGCGGCTCGGCGGGCGCATCGCCGGCCAGCTGGGCCTCTACCGACACGGCCTCGACCACCAGCGCCCTGCCGGCCATCAGGAAGGAGAAGCGCTGGCGGTAGGCGGCCTCGAACGCGGCCTGCATGTCGGCCAGACTGCCGAAGGGCACGACCAGCGCCGCATCGCTGCCCTGGTAGCGCAGGTGCACGCGCCGGTCCACCAGCGTCGGGCCCTCGCCCATGGCCTGGCGCGCGAGCTCGGTGCCAGCGGCCTCGGCCAGGCGTTCCAGCGCAGCCGCGATGGCAGGCAGCTGCTCGGGCTGCAGCGGCAGTTCCAGCGCCTGCTCGCGGATCACGGACTGGTCGGCCAGCCCCATGCCGTAGGCGCTCAGCACGCCGGCCAGCGGGTGCACGAAGACCCGGTCCATGCCCAGCGCATCGGCCACCAGGCAGGCGTGCTGGCCACCCGCGCCGCCGAAGCACTGCAGTGTGTAGCGCGTGACGTCGTAGCCGCGCGCCACCGAGATCTTCTTGACCGCGTTGGCCATCTGCTGCACGGCGATCGCGATGCAGCCCTCGGCCACCTGCTCGGCACTGCGCCCGGCCCGGGCCGCGAGTTCGGCGAAGCGTCGGCGCACCACGGCCAGGTCCAGCGCCGCGTCGCCGCCCGGCCCGAACACCTGCGGAAACCAGGCCGGCTGCAGCTTGCCCAGCAGCACATTGGCGTCGGTCACCGCCAGCGGCCCGCCGCGCCCGTAGCTGGCCGGCCCCGGGTTGGCACCCGCGCTCTGCGGGCCCACGCGAAAGCGCTGGCCGTCGAACTGCAGGATGGAGCCGCCGCCGGCCGCGACCGTGTGGATGGCCAGCATCGGCGCGCGCATGCGCACGCCGGCCACCTGGGTCTCGAACTCGCGCTCGAAGCTGCCCGCGTAGTGCGACACGTCGGTCGAGGTGCCGCCCATGTCGAAGCCGATCACGCGGTCATGGCCACCCAGCTGCGCGGTCCGCGCCATGCCCACGATGCCGCCGGCCGGGCCGGACAGGATCGCGTCCTTGCCCTGGAAGGCATGGGCATCGGCCAGCCCGCCCGAGGACTGCATGAACAGCAGGCGCACGCCCGGCATCTGCTGCGCGACCTGGTCCACGTAGCGGCGCAGGATGGGCGAGAGGTAGGCGTCGACCACGGTGGTGTCGCCGCGGCTCACGAGCTTCATGAGCGGGCTGGTGCGGTGCGAGGCGCTGACCTGCGTGAAGCCGATCTCGCCCGCGATGCGCGCAGCCGCCTGCTCGTGTGCCGCGAAGCGCCAGCCGTGCAGGAAGACGATGGCCACGCTGCGCAGGCCGCTGTCGAAGGCCTGCTGCAGTCGGATCCGCAGCGCAGTCTCGTCCAGTGGCTGCAGCACCGTGCCATCGGCCGCCACACGCTCGTCGGCCTCGACCACGGCGCTGTAGAGCAACTCGGGCAGCACGATATGGCGGTCGAACAGCCGCGGCCGGTTCTGGTAGGCGATGCGCAGGGCATCGCGAAAGCCCTGCGTGGTGACCAGCAGCGTCGGCGCGCCCTTGCGCTCCAGCAGCGCGTTGGTCGCCACGGTGGTGCCCATCTTCACGCAGTCCACGCGCTCGGCCGTGATCGGCTCGCCCGGCGCCAGGCCCAGCAGCGCGCGCATGCCGGCGACGGCCGCATCGTCGTAGCGCTCCGGGTTCTCGGACAGCAGCTTGTGCGTGACCAGGCTGCCATCCGGCCTCTTGCCCACGATGTCGGTGAAGGTGCCGCCGCGGTCGATCCAGAACTGCCAGCGGGCGGGGACGGAAGAAGTGCGTGGGTGTGTCTGCATGCGGGCTCCGCTTGCATGGTACGTGCCGGCCTTGCGGACAAACACGGGGCGGGTGGCCCGGGAATTGCATTTATGCTGGTTTCCCTTCGCCATCCCCCTTCCACCGGAGAGACCATGAAGCTTCATCCCGCCCTGCTTGCAGCTGCCGCACTGGCCCTGGCACCCCAGGCCTTCGCCCAGACCAAGTGGGACCTGCCGGCCGCCTATCCGGCCACGAACTTCCACACCGTCAACCTGAGCCAGTTCGCGGCGGACGTGGACAAGGCCACCGGCGGCAAGCTCAAGATCACGGTGCATGCCAACGCCTCGCTGTTCAAGGCGCCCGAGATCAAGCGTGCCGTGCAGGGCGGCCAGGCCCAGGCGGGCGAGATCCTGCTCGTGAACTTCCAGAACGAGTGGCAGGTGTTCGGCGCCGATGGCCTGCCCTTCCTGGCCGACAGCTACGACGCGGCCTGGAAGCTCTACCAGGCGCAAAAGCCATTGCTGGAGAAAAAGCTCAACGAGCAGGGCATGTCGCTGCTGTACACGGTGGCCTGGCCGCCGCAGGGCATCTACGTGAAGAAGCCGATCCAGTCCGCGGCCGACCTCAAGGGCGTCAAGTGGCGCGCCTACAGCCCGGCCACGGCGCGCATCGCCGAGCTGGTGGGCGCGCAGCCCGTCACCGTGCAGGCGGCCGAGTTGTCGCAGGCCATGGCCACGGGCGTGATCGAGTCCTACATGTCGTCCGGCTCCACCGGCTTCGATACCAAGACCTACGAGCACATCAAGTACTGGTACGACACGCAGGCCTGGCTGCCCAAGAACGCGGTGATCGTCAACAAGGCCGCGTTCGACGCGCTGGATGCGGCCGGCAAGAGCGCGGTGATGAAGGCCGCGGCCGAGGCCGAGACGCGCGGCTGGGCCGCGTCGAAGAAGGAGAACACCGACACGCAGGAGAAGCTCAAGGCCAACGGCATGAACATCCTGCCGCCCCCGCCGCAGCTCAAGACCGACATGGCCAAGGTCGGCGACACCATGCTCAAGGAGTGGCTGGACAAGGCCGGTGCCGATGGCAAGGCCCTGGTCGACGCCTACCGCAAGTAAGGCCGCATGCGCCGCCTTCTCGACGCGCTCTACGACGGCGCCGCCTGGCTGGCGGCGCTGTGCATGGTGGCGCTGCTGGTCGCCGTGCTGCTGTCCATCATCGGACGCCAGCTGCACTTCAACATCCCCGGCATCGACGCCTACGCCGGCTACCTGATGGCCGGTGCGGGCTTCCTGGCGCTGGCCCACACGCTCAAGCGCGGCGAGCACATCCGCGTGACGCTGCTGATCAACGCCCTGCGCGGCGGCGCACGCCGTGGCCTGGAACTCTGGTCTTTGGGCCTGGCCACGCTGCTGGCCACGCTGTTCGCGTTCTACAGCTGCCGGCTGGTCTGGCAGTCGCACAGCTTCCACGACATCTCGACCTCCAACGACGCCACGCCGCTGTGGATCCCGCAGCTGGCCATGGCGGTGGGCACGGTGGTGTTCGCGCTGGCCTTCGTCGACGAACTGGTGCGCGAGTTGCGCGGCGAGCGCGCGCAGGCCGCCAGCGGGGAGGCACTGCGCAATGAGTGACCTGGTCATCACCGGCCTGCTGGTGCTGTCGCTGTTCCTGATCCTGGGCAGCGGCGTCTGGATCGGGCTCACGCTGTCGGGCGTGGCCTGGATCGGCATGCAGCTGTTCTCCTCGCGGCCGGCCGGCGACGCCATGGCCGTGACGATCTGGGGCTCCGCTTCGAGCTGGACACTGACCGCGTTGCCGCTGTTCGTCTGGATGGGCGAGATCCTATTCCGCACCCGGCTCAGCGAGGACATGTTCAAGGGCTTGTCGCCCTGGCTGCAGGCACTGCCGGGCCGGCTGCTGCACACCAACGTGGTGGGCTGCACCATCTTCGCGGCGGTCTCGGGCTCCAGCGCCGCGACCTGCGCGACCATCGGCAAGATGACGCTACCCGAGCTCGCCAGGCGCGGCTACCCCGAGCACATGACGGTGGGCACGCTGGCCGGCGCCAGCACGCTGGGGCTGCTGATCCCGCCGTCCATCATCATGATCGTCTACGGCGTCGCGGCCGAGGTCTCGATCTCGCGGCTGTTCATCGCCGGCGTGCTGCCCGGGCTGCTGCTGGGCCTGCTGTTCTCGGGCTACATCGTGGTCTGGGCCTTGCGCAACCCACATCTGGTGCCGGCCGCCGACGCGAAGATGGGCTTCACGCAGAAGCTCGCAGCCTCGCGCAGCCTGATCCCGGTGGTGCTGCTGATCGTGGCCGTGCTGGGTTCGATCTACGCCGGTATCGCCACCGCCACCGAGGCGGCCGCGCTGGGCGTGGTCGGCTCGCTGGTGATCTCGGCCGTGCAGGGTTCGCTGAGCTGGGCCAACTTCCGCGACGCGCTGCTCGGCGCCACGCGGCTGTACTGCATGATCGCGCTGATCCTGGCGGGCGCGGCCTTCCTCACGCTGTCCATGGGCTACATCGGCCTGCCCCGCCATCTGGCCGAGTGGATCGCCTCGCTGGGGCTCAGCCAGGGCCAGCTGCTCGCGGCGCTGGCGGTGTTCTTCATCATCCTGGGCTGCTTCCTGGACGGCATCTCCATGGTGGTGCTGACCATGGGCGTGCTGATGCCCACGGTGCAGAAGGCCGGCATCGACCCGATCTGGTTCGGCATCTTCATCGTGCTGGTCGTGGAGATGGCGCAGATCACGCCGCCGGTGGGCTTCAACCTGTTCGTGCTGCAGGGCATGACGGGCAAGGAGCTGCCCTGGATCGCCAAGGTCGCGCTGCCGATGTTCCTGCTGATGTGCCTGGCCGTGCTGCTGCTCTACCTGGTCCCCGGCCTGGTCACCTGGCTGCCGCAGCAGATGATGAACTGAGGGCCGCGCGCAGCACCGCATCGTCCAGCAGCGACAGGCAGCGCCAGCCGGTCGCCGCCGCCACCGCCGCCGCATAGGGCGGCAGGTTGGTGCATTCCAGCACCAGCGTGCGCAGCTGCGGCGCGCGGGCCTGCAACGCCAGGGCCGCGGCCACCACCTCGGCCTCGGCGCGCACCAGGTCCAAGGCCGGCGCGTTGCCGAGGATGGCGGCGACGAAATGGCTGTCCGGCGCCACGCCCTGCACCAGCACGTCGGCCAGCCGCGCCGGGGGCACACCCGCTGCCAGCAGATGGGCGGGCGTCAAGGCCTGTTCGCTGATGGTCAGCACGCCCACCTGGGCGGCCGATGCCAGCAACGCGGGCAACTGCAGAAGACTGGAACTGCGCACGGGCACAGGGGTGGCGGCCTGCAGCACATCCTGCAGCAGCACCAGGAAGCCGCAGCTTGTCGTCACCGCACAGGCACCCTGCGCGGTCAGCGCGCGCACCGCGTTGACGAAGGCCGGCGCGAGCGCCCTCAAGGCGGGCGGCGAGCCCACCACTTCGCGCGGCCATGCCCCTGCAACGCGCCACTGGCGCACGGCGCAACCGAAGCTGCCCGGATGCCCGATGTCGCCGAGCGGGCGCGGAAAGCGTGTGTCCAGCATGACCACACCGAGCAGCCCATCGGCTGCGGCTACAGTGTCGGGCGATTCGATCCGAGGCACCTCACCATGCTATCCGTCTTCGCCATCTGCTGTGGCGCCTGCTTGGGCGCGCTGGGCCGCTGGGGTCTGTCCCTGTGGCTCAACACGCATGGGCCGATCCCGCTGGGCACCCTGGCCGCCAACCTGATCGGCGGCTACCTGATCGGTGTGTGCATCGGCGTTTTCGAGGCGGCACCGACCCTGCATCCAGCCTGGCGGCTGGCCCTTGTCACAGGTTTCCTGGGTGCGCTGACGACGTTCTCGAGCTTCTCGGCCGAAGTGGTGCTCATGCTGCGGGACGCCCGCTATGGCCTGGCCTTGGCCACAGCCGCGACCCATCTGCTGGGGTCGCTGGCCCTGACCATTGCCGGGCTGCGCACCGTGATGCTGCTGCGCTGAGAGACTGACAGGCTGCCGTCAGCGCCGCCAGCCGTCGCGGCGGTCGTGCCGATGGCCGTGGCGGTGCCCATGGAAATGCGGCCGCGGCGGACCGTAGTAGATGGGCTGCGGCTGGTAGTAGACCCGCGGCGGCGGCACGTAGTACACGGGCGGCGCGTGGTAGACCGGCGGCGGCCGGTAGTAGCGCGGCGGCGGCGCCACGATGACGGGCGGCGCGACGTAGACCGGCGCATTGCCCACGATCACCTGGGCACCCGGCGCACCCACGCCGACCGACCAGACCACGTCGCGCGCCTGGGCGCCGGTCGCCATCGCCCAGCCTGCGATCCCGATGGCCGCGGCGGCGGCCCAGCGGCCTGCTTGCGTCAATGCCATGTGCACTCCTTCATGTCGTCGCCGCAAATTGCGGCCATGGGCTATTGACGCACGAACATGCAAATGGATGACGCAGCGCGCGTTAAACAGGTTACCGCGGGTAACGACTCCTGCGCAGGGCCGCACAAGCCCTCAGCCTGAGTGATCGACGCTCCCCTCCTAGAATCGGTTACATGAATTCCCCCGCGTCCGAGCCGACCGACCACAAACAAAGCAATTTCCTGCGCCAGATCATCGAGAACGACCTGGCCCAGGGCACCTATGCCAGCCGCCACTGGGGCGGCAGCCCCGGCGATGCCGCCCACCATGCCCAGGGACCGAGCGATCCGGCCCGCGTGCGCCTGCGCTTTCCGCCCGAGCCCAACGGCTACCTGCACGTGGGCCACGCCAAGAGCATCTGCCTGAACTTCGGGCTGGCGCGCGACTACGGCGGCGTCTGCCATCTGCGCTTCGACGACACCAACCCCGAGAAAGAGGACGAGGAGTACGTGCGCAGCATCGTCGACAGCGTGCGCTGGCTCGGCTTCAACTGGGAGTCCGGCGGCGCCAGCCACCTCTACCAGGCCAGCGACTACTTCGACTTCATGTACCGCGCGGCCGAGTACTTGATCGAGGCAGGCCACGCCTACGTCGACGAACAGACGCCCGAGGAAATGCGCGCCAACCGTGGCGACTTCGGCAAGCCCGGCGTGGACAGCCCGTTCCGCAGCCGCACGCCCGCCGAGAACCTGGCCCGTTTCCGCGCCATGCGCGACGGCCAGCTGGCCGATGGCGCCGCCGTGCTGCGCGCCAAGATCGACATGGCCAGCCCCAACATCAACATGCGCGACCCGGCGATCTACCGCATCCGCCGCGCCACGCACCACAACACGGGCGACCGCTGGTGCATCTACCCGATGTACACCTACGCGCACCCGATCGAGGACGCGCTGGAGCAGATCACGCACAGCATCTGCACGCTGGAGTTCGAAGACCAGCGCCCGTTCTACGACTGGCTGCTCGAACGCCTGGCCGAAGGCGGCCTGCTGTCGGCCCCGCCGCCGCGGCAGTACGAGTTCGCGCGGCTGAACCTCACCTACGTGATCACCAGCAAGCGCAAGCTCGCCCAGCTCGTCAACGAGCAGCGCGTGAGCGGCTGGGACGACCCGCGCATGCCCACCATCGTGGGCCTGCGCCGGCGCGGCTACACGGCCGAGGCCATCCAGCTCTTCGCCGAGCGCATCGGCGTGACCAAGAGCGACAGCTGGATCGACTACAGCACGCTGGAAGGCTCGCTGCGCGACACGCTGGACGCCACGGCCAAGCGCGCCATGGCCGTGCTCGACCCGGTCAAGCTGGTCATCACCAACTGGGACGCGCTGCACGGCGCCGGCACGTTGGACGATTGCAGCGCGCCGATCAACCCTCACGCGCCCGAACAGGGTCGGCGCAGCTTCCAGTTCGGCAAGGAACTGTGGATCGAGCGCAGCGACTACGAGGAAACGCCGCCCAAGGGCTTCCACCGCCTGTACCCGCCGCAGATCGCGGCCGACGGCACGGCCAAGCCCGGCAACCGCGTGCGCCTCAAGTACGGCCACGTGGTGCAGTGCACAGGCGCCGTGCGCGATGCCGAAGGCCGCATCACCGAGGTGCATGCCGAACTGGTGCCCGACACCAAGAGCGGCACGCCGGGCGCCGACGCCATCAAGGTCAAGGGCGTGATCACCTGGGTCGGCGTGCACGACGCCGTGCCGGCCGAGGTGCGGCTGTACGAGCGTCTGTTCAACGACGCCCACCCCGACGCGGGTGGGAAGAACTTCCTGGACAGCCTGAACCCGGACAGCCTGCGCACCGTGCAGGCCTACCTGGAGCCCTCGCTGGCCAGCGCCGGCGTGGACGACCGCTTCCAGTTCGAGCGCCATGGCTACTTCGTGGCCGACCGGCGCGACCACCATCCCGACAAGCCGGTGTTCAACCGCACCACGGGCCTGAAGGACAGCTGGGGCAAGTAAGCCCTCCACACCGGCGCCGCGCACGGCGCCATACGCCATTCGGCGCATGGGGCGCCGTGCGCCCGCCTGCGATACTTGTAAGAAGAAATCAACAATCTTCTTATGAGGGAGTTCCGCATGCATGCGACACGGTGGTGGAGCGGCCTGGCCGCCGCGGTTCTGGCAACGTCGACCCAGGCGCAGCAGCCCGGCGCGGCACTGCAGGATGTGACGATCAAGGGCCAGGCCCTGGCCGAGAGCGCCGACCAGCCCTACAGCGTGCAGAGCTTCACGCAGCAGGAGATCCGCGAACGCCAGATCAGCCAGCCCGAGCAGCTGTTCCGTGAAGTCCCCGGCATGGAGGTGCGTGGCCTGGGCTACGGCGGCGTGGCCAACTCCTTCGTCCTGCGCGGTTTCTCGGGCGGCGGGCATGGCGGCGACATCGGCTTCGTCATCGACGGCATCCCGCTCAACGAGGCCTCCAGCCACGCCGACGGCTACGCCGACCTGAATGTGCTGGTGCCGCTGGAGCTGGCCAACATGCGCGTGTTCAAGGGTCCGGTATCGGCCCTGTACGGCAACTTCAACCGCGCCGGCGTGGTGGCGCTGGAATCGCGCAAGGGCGGCAGCTACCGCGAGGCCGACCTGCGCCTGGGCAGCTACGGCACGGTGGACCTGCAGGCCGCGGCCGGCGGGCAGGTCGGCGGCGCCCGCGTCAACGCAGCGGCCCAGGTCTACCGTACCGACAGCTACCGCCAGCAGTCCGGCAACGAACGCGCCACCGTGGCGCTGCGCGCGGCCTTCGACCTCACCAGCGCTACCGAACTGGCCCTGTCCACCCGCCTGCACAAGGCCGATGCCGACACCGCCTCGGTCATCACCCAGGACCAATACGACAGCCGCGGCCGCTTCTACGACAAGAACCCGAACGTCATGAACGACGCCTCGGACAAGAACTACGGCACGCTGCGCGCCGACCTCTCGCACCGCATCTCGCCAGACCTGAAGCTGCTGGGCTTCGTCTACGGCACCAAACAGGACTTCTGGCGCTCGTTCACGCGGCTGACCAATGCCACCACCTGGCAGCAGCGCCGCGAGAGCTACGACCGCGACGTGCTGGGCTACGGCCTGAACCTGAACGCCAGCCAGCGCTGGCTGGACCGCCCCGTGCAGTGGGTAGCCGGCGCGGAGCACTACGCCGAAGACACGCACTACCGCTACCTGGACGCGTTGAACAACAACCAGACCACCGCCGCCACGACCACCGCCGGCGTGAACGGCGGCAGCGGCACGCTGGACCGCATGCTCAAGACCCGCACCGATGCCGTCTTCGCGCAGGGAGAATGGGCACTGCACCCGCTGCTGCGGCCCAGCCTGGGCCTGCGCCACGACCGCATCTCCGGCGGCTGCGCGCGCCGCGGCCAGGAGACGCGCACGGGCGCCAGCGCCCAGTGTGGCGACATGCAGGACTTCTCCGTCAACACGCCCAAGTTCGGTCTGCGCTCGACTTGGCTGCCCGGCGTGCTGGAAGCGCGCGCCAGCATCGCCGAAGGCTATGCGCTGCCCAGCGACGCGGCCAAGTTCACGGCCGGCCTGGCGGTGCAACCCACCACCTTCCGCCAGACCGAGCTGGGCCTGGCCTTCACGCCCGGCGCCGACTGGCTGATCGACCTGGCCTGGTTCCGCACCAACAGCCGGGACGAGGTGGCGCTGGTCGATGCCTCCTCGCTGACCTACGCCAACATCGGCCGCACGCGGCGCGAAGGCCTGGAGGCCGAAGTGCGCTGGATGCCCGGTGGCCTGTGGGAGCTGTCCGCCGCGCTCTCGCACACGCGCACCCGCGTGGTGGAGAGCCTGCCCGGCACGCCCTGGCTGGTCGGCTCGGCCATCACCGGCGTGCCGCGCAACCTGGCCACGCTCGTGGCCACGCTGCGCCCCATGGCCGGCGTCACGCTGACGGCCACCGGACGGGCCGTCGGCCGCTATGCGATCAACCAGCCCAGCGCCACCAGCGCGGCCACGACCTACGGCGGTTACCGCACGCTGGACCTGATGGCCAGCTACGACGTGCGCGGCGCGAACAGGCAGCGCTGGTTCGTGCAGCTGACCAACGTGACCGACCGCCGCTACGCCACCTCGGCCGGCATCACGGGCGGCACGCCCACCTACAACCCGGGCGCACCGCGGCTGGTCACGCTCGGCACCTCCCTCAGCTTCTGAAAGAATGAGCCGTATGAACAATTTCTCCTACCGCCGCGTTGGCGCCCTGCTGCTGGCCCTGCTCGGCACGGCCGCGCAGGCGCACGATGCCTGGATCGAGCCGGCCACGGGCGGCTTCACGGTGGTGTTCGGCCACGAGGGCAAGCTGGAAGCGGCCCTGCCCAGCAAGGTGCTCAAGGCCCAGGCGGTCGATGGCGCCGGCCGGGCGCTGCCGCTCAAGCTGGACGGGCTGCAGGTGGCCGTGGACGGCAAGCCCTCGCTGCTGCTGCTGCACTACGACAACGGCTTCTGGTCGCGCACGCCCGAGGGCAGCAGGAGCGGGCCGAAGAACGAGGTGCCCGGCGCCAGCTCGGCCTCGCACGCGCTCAAGTACGGCAAGACCGTGCAGGTCTGGGACGCTCAGGCCAGCCGTGTGCAGGGCCTGCCCGTGGAGATCGTGCCGCAGTCGGCGCAGGCGCCCGTTGCCGGCACGCAGCTGCCCGTGCAGGTGCTGTGGGACGGCCAGCCGCTGGCCGGCGCCACGCTGTCCTGGCACGAAGCCGGACAGGACAGGGACACCAAGGCCGATGCCCAGGGCCGCGCGCTGCTGCCGGTCGCCAAGGGCCGGCAGATGTTCAGCGTGAGCGCGCGCCGCCCGATCGCAGGCGACGCGCGCGCCGACACCCTGTCGGTCTCCAGCGCACTGGTGTTCGAGGCCCGCTGAACATGCGCGCCGCCCGTGCCCTCGCCTTCGCGCTCGCGGCCTGGGCCGGCACGGCCGCGGCCTGGGCGCACGCGGTGCGGCACGAGGTCGCGGTGGGCGAGGCGGTGGTCGTGGTGCTGCACTACACCGACGGCGAACCCTTCGCGTTCGAACGCTACGAACTGTTCCGCGGCCAGGGCAGCGAGCCCGTGCAGACCGGCCGCACCGACCAGCAGGGCCGCCTGGTGCTGCTGCCCGGCGCCGGCGGCGCGGCCGAAGGCTGGCGCCTGCGCGCCTACTCGGCCGACGGGCACGGCATCGAGACCGCGCTGGACTTCGCGGCGCACGACGGCGCAGCCCCCACCAGCGCCAAGGCGTCCGCGCCGGCCGACCCGGGCTGGGCGCGCGCGGCCCTCGGCGTGTGCCTGATCCTCGGCATGGGTGCGCTGGGTCAGCGCCTGCTGCGCAAGAAGCCCGCCTGATGCACATCCCCGACGGTTTCCTGTCGCCGCAGACCTACCTGCCGGCCTATGCCGTGGCGGCGGTGGCCTGGTGGGCCGCCGGCCGCGGCCTGCGCGCGCGGCTGGACGAGGCGCTGGTGCCGCGCCTGGCCGCACTCACGGCCCTGGTCTACGCCATGGGCCTGGTGATGCTGCCGCTGCCCGGCGGCACCTCGGTGCATGCCGTGGGGGTCGCCCTGCTGGCGCTGCTGTTCGGCGTACGGCTCGCCTTCCTGGCCTACAGCCTGGTGCTGCTGCTGCAGTCGCTGCTGTTCGGCGCCGGCGGCATCACGGCCCTGCCCGTCAACGCGCTGGCCATCGGCGGCGCGGGCGCGCTGGTCGCGCTCGCGGTGTTCCGCGCGCTGCGCGGCTGGCACGAAGACGCCGCCGTGCTGCTGGCCACCTGGTGCGCCGTGATGGCCTCGGCCGCGCTGGTGGCGCTGGTGCTGGGCCTGCAGCCCTGGATGGCGCACCGCGCCGACGGCACGGCGCAGTTCTTCCCGTTCGGCCCCGCCGTGGTCCTGCCGGCCATCCTCGCGCCGCACGCGCTGCTGGGCCTGGCCGAGGCCGCGCTGACGCTGCTGGTCTGGCGCGCCGCCAGGGCGCGGCGCTGGCAGTTCACATGACGCCGACCCGCTGGCTCGCGGCCTACCTGCTGGCCGTGCTGGGCCTGGGTCTGGTGCACGACGGCCGGGCCCTGGCCGCCGGCCTGCTGCTCGCGCTCTGGCTGGCCGGCCCGCAACGCTGGCGCCTGCTGCGCCGCAGCCTGCTGGCGGTGCTGGCCTTCAACCTGGCCGTGAGCGGCGGCCTGCTGCTGCAGGCCCTGCTGCAGGGCAGGCCGCTCGCGCCGCTGGCCGAGCCGCTGCTGGTGCTGAACCTGCGCGTGCTGCTGCTGGTGCTGCTGGGCTTCGTCTTCGTGGCCCGCGTCAACGTGCTGCAGGCCCTGGCCTTCGCGCCCACGCTGCAGTTCCTGGCCACGCTGGCGGCCGGCCAGGCCCAGGTGTTTGCGCGCCTGGTGCGCGAGCACGGCTTGGCGTTTCGCAGCCGCACGGCCGGCGCGGGCGGCCTGCGCGCCCGCACGCGGCATGGCGCGGCCACGGCCGGCCATCTGCTGGACCAGGCCGTGGCCGGCGCCCAGGCCTCGGCCATGGCGGTGCGCGCACGCGGCGGCTTCGATGGTTGAACTGGAGGGTGCGGCCTTCGGCTGGCCCGATGCCGCGCCGGTCTGGTCCGGCGTTTCGCTGCGCATCACGCCTGGCGAGAAGCTGGTGCTGCTGGGCGCCAACGGTGGCGGCAAGTCCACGCTGCTGCAACTGCTGGACGCGCTGGTTTTTCCCAGCGCCGGCAGCTACCGCTACGACGGCGAGGCCGTGACGCCGGCCCGCGCGCGCCGCACCGATTGGGCGCGGCGCTTCCGGCGCGAGGTGGGCCTCTTGTTCCAGCACCCCGAGGCCATGCTGTTCAACCCCACGGTGCGCGACGAGATCGGCTACGGCCCGCGCCGCCTGGGCCTGCCCGATGCCGAGGCGCGCATCGCCGACTGGGCCGCACGGCTGCGCATCGACCACCTGCTGGACAAGCCCCCCTTCCTGCTCTCGGGCGGCGAGAAGCAGCGCCTGGCCCTGGCCTGCGTGCTGGTGATGGAGCCGCGCCTGCTGCTGCTGGACGAACCCCTGGCCCACCTGGACCCGCGCACCGCGCGCTGGCTGCTGGACTGGCTGGCGCAGAGCCCGGCCACGGTGGTCACCAGCACGCACCAGCTGGCCAGCGCACCGCAGCTGGGCGCGCGCGCACTGGTGCTGGCCGGCGGCAGGCTGGCCTACGACGGCCCGCTGGCCGGCGCACTGGCCGACAAGGCGCTGCTCGTCCAGGCCGACCTCGCCTGACATCGGGCCGGCCGCGCGCGGCCGCGGCAGCGCCACGCCACTGTCATGGACGGTCAACACAATCGCGCCGCCCTGTACTCCCACGAGGAAACCCATGACCGAACACGACGTGTCCCACGGCCGCCGCAGCATGCTCAAAAGCAGCTCGGCCGCCATCCTGGCGGCCTTCGGCGGCCCCATCGCCGCGCTGGCCAGCCGCAACGCCGAGGCTGCGCAATGCGTGCCGGCCGTGGCCTCCACGCTGGTCGCCAGCCCCTACGGCGCGCTGACGCCCGTCAACGACCAGGTCACCGGCCTGCCGCTGCTGCAGCTGCCGCCGGGCTTCACCTACAAGTCCTACGGCTGGACCAACGACCTCATGAGCGATGGCCTACTGACGCCTTCCACGCATGACGGCATGGGCGTGGTGCGTTCGCGCAAGGTCGGCCGCAGCAATGAGATCGTGCTGGTGCGCAACCACGAGCGCTCGACCAGTTCCAACCCCGACAACATCCTGGGCGCCGGCCGCGCCCGCGTGGCCAAGCACGACACCGGCGCCACCAACGGCGCCTACCAGGTCGGCGGCACCACCAACCTGGTGTTCCGCGACGGCAACTTCGTCGAGAGCTACGCCTCCTTCGGCGGTACCTACCGCAACTGCGCGGGCGGCTCGTCGAACTGGGGCTCTTGGCTGACCAACGAGGAGATCCGCAGCAACGCCATCAGCAGCGAAGGCAAGAAGCACGGCTACATCTTCGAAGTGCCGGCCGACACCAGCCTGACCGCGGCCAACCCGCTGCCCATCGTCGGCATGGGCCGCATGGCGCACGAGGCCAGCGCACTCGACCCGGACACGGGCTACTGGTACCTGACCGAGGACCAGGGCAACGCGAACACGCTGTACCGCTTCCTGCCGAACAACGTGGACGGCGGCCTCGACTCGCTGCACGCGGGCGGCCGCCTGCAAGGGCTGAAGGTCCGAGGCGTCATGAACGCCGACATGCGCATGCCCACGCTGTGCCAGGAGTTCGCCATCGAATGGGCCGACATCCCCGACCCCGACATGGACGGCGCCACGCTGGCCTCCATCGTCGGCAACGTGTCGGCCGCCGGCCCCTACATCCAGGCCTATGCCAATGGCGCGGCGGTGTTCGGTGCCTGCGAGGGCTGCTGGGTCGCCAACGGCACGGTGTTCTTCACCGACAAGCAGGTCACGTCCAACCCCAACCGCGCCGGCCGCATCTGGGCGCTGGACCTGGCCAGCAACACGCTCAAGGCCATCCTGGTCAGCAACGACATCACGGTCGGCAACTCGCCCGACAACCTGTGCGTGAGCCCGCGCGGCGGTGTGCTGTTCAACGAGGACGGCAGCGGCTCCGGCCTCAATGCGGCGGGCCAGCCCATCTCGGTGCCCGCGCAGCGGCTGATGGCGCTGAACCCCGACGGCACGACCTATGAATTCGCCGCCAACAACTACAACTGCACCGCCGCAGAGCTGATGGCGGCCGGCAAGACCAACGGCGTGACCGGCAACCGCCGCAACACCGAATGGTGCGGCTCGGTGTTCAGCCCGGACGGCCGCGTGCTGTTCGCCAACCTGCAGGGCCCGGGTCTGACCGTGGCCATCACCGGCCCCTGGGCCAAGGGCACGCTGTGAACGCCCATCCCCTTCAAGGAAAGACATCCATGCATCCGTTCAAGCAATTCGCGGCCGTGGCCGCCATCACCGCCGGCGCCCTGTTCGCTGCCCCGGCATCCGCCGTCGTGGTCTCCGGCTTCTCCGGCGGCGCCGGCAGCACCGTGGACGACTACAGCACGGTGGGCCTGGCCTCGTTCGACCTGAACCTGGCAAGCGCCGCACCGGCCAAACTGCGCTTCACGCTGGAGGCCGGCGACGTTGGCAGCCCGCTGTCGTTCAACGCCATCGTCAACAACTTCTTCGGCCTGGGCATCGAGCACTTCGCGCTGACGCTGGGCGGCGCGGCGTTCCTGTCGATCGGCAGCGTGGGCGATGGCGGCTTCGGCTCCAACCCCCAGGCCAGCGGCATGGGCAGCACGGCCCTGGTCGACTTCGCGTCGCCCGAGTACGTGTTCTTCACCGTGGGCGACCCGCTGGCCGCCGGCGGCCAGGACTGGCTGATCGATGTGTCGGGCCTGGGCGTGGGCGACAGCTTCACGCTGCAGATGTCCACCGTGCCCGAGCCCGGCAGCCTGGCACTGCTGCTGCTGGGCCTGGCCGGCGCGGGCATGGCGGCCCGTCGGCGCCGCTGAGCGAAATTGCCCCCTGGCGCCTGGCGCCGGGGGCGCGACCATCACTGCGGCTGGAAGCCGCTGTCCTTGATGATCTTCGCCCAGGTCTTGGTGTAGGCCTGCTCGCGGCTGTGCAGTTGCTGCTGCGGCATGTAGCCCACCGTGAGGCCCATGGCCGTGAGCTTCTCGCGCACGTCGGACATGGCGATGACCTTGGCCACGGCGGCCGAGAAGCGGTCGATCGCGGCCTGCGGTGTGCCGGCCGGCGCGAAGATGCCGTAGTAGGGCAGGTCCTCGAAACCGGAAACGCCGAGCTCGGCGAAGGTCGGCACATCGGGCATGGCGGCCTGGCGCGCGCTGCCCAGCACGCCGACCACGCGGATCTTGCCGGCCTTGTGGTTCTCGATGAAGTCGGGCACTGAGCCGACGCCCGCGCTGATCTGGTTGCCCAGCATGTCCGCGATCATGGGCGCGCTGCCGCGGTAGGGCGCGGCCAGCAGGTCCATCTTGTACTTGTCGGCCAGCACCTTGACCAGGAACTCGGGCGTCGAGGCCGGCGCCGGGATGCCGATGGTGCCGCGCCCCCCCTGGCTCTTGAGCCAGTTCAGGTACTCGGGCATGGACTTGGCGGGCGTGCCGCCCGACACCGCGAGCGCATTCACGAAGGTGGCGAAGCCGGCCACGGCGACGAAGTCCTTGGCCGGGTCGAAGCCCGGGTTCTTCGTGACCAGCGGCAGGATGGAGACGGTGTGGTCGTGCGTCAGGAAGAAGGTGTTGCCATCGGGCGCGGAGGTCTTGAGCGCATTGGCTGCGATCTGGCCACCGGCGCCGGCGCGGTTGTCGACGATCACGCTCTGGCCGAGTTCGCCCTGGAGCTTGTCCGCCAAGGTGCGGGCGATCACGTCGGTGCCGCCGCCGGCTGGAAAGCCGACCAGCAGCCGCACCGTGGACTGGGCCTGGGCGGCCAGGCCCGTGCCCAGCAAGGCCGCCACGGCCAGGGCCTGGGTGAGCCGGCGGCGGACCGTGCAAGGCGAAGAAGGTCGAGACATGGGATCGGTTCCTGTAGGACGGGGGGACACAAAAAACGCAAGAACGATACCAGAGCCCCCGGACACAATCGCCCCGTTCCTACACCGGGGCTTGCAGGGCTCAGGCACACTGGGCGGCCCACTGGTTCAAGAGAGAGACCCGACCCATGCAAGTGCAAGTGAACACGACCGGACTGCCCAACAAGGAATCGCTGGACCGCTGGGCCGAGCAGTACCTGCAGGACGAGCTGGCGCGCTTTCGCCACGACATCACGCGCATCGAGGTGCACTTGTCGGACGAGAACGGCGGCAAGGCAGGGGGCGCCGACAAGCGTTGCCTGCTCGAAGTACGGCTGGCGCACCACCAGCCGCTGGCCGTCCACCACGACGCCGACAGCCAGGACCTGGCCGTGCGCGGCGCAGCCGACAAGCTCAAGCGGCTGGTGGAACACACGGTGGACAGGGGCCGCGACAACCGCCATCGCGAGCGCGAGTCCATCCGCAAGGACGGCGTGCCCGACGCCGATCAAGCCGACGCAGCCGCGCTGTGAGCCGCGACGCGAAGAAGGAGGCCGACCTGGCCTGGAAAGGCGGGCTGTGCTGCGTGATCGGCCTGGCCGTGCTGCTGGGTCCGCAGTTCATGCCGCCCTCGGGCATGCGCGACACGATCGCGCAGTCGGCCATCGTCGGCTGGTTCGCGCTGGTGCTGGGCCTGGCCTTCATCGGCCATTTCCTGTGGCGCCGGCGCGCCGACCGGCCTTGAGCCTCAGAGCGCGGCGGCCTGCAGTACCTGCGGCGCCGCGCCGCTGCCACGGCGCTTGAGCGCAAGGCCCAGGCGCTCGGGCCGCAGATACTCCTCGCGGTAAACGTCGAAGGGCATGGTGTCGCTGGCCTCGATGCGCTTTTGCGCCTCGATGGAAGCGCTGGACGCCGCCACGAAACGTTCGCGCAGTGCATCCGGGAACGGCAGCGCCAACAGCTGTGCGCGCGTCTGCAGCGAGTGCTGCAGCGCAAAGCGCGTGAAGCTGCTGCCATGTTCACGCGTGGCGTGCTCCAGCACGCGGGCCGAGGGCAGCGTCTCGGGCGCCAGCAGCGCGGCGCGGGCGGCCTGCACTGCCGCCACATGGCCTTGCCCACCCAGCGCAGCGTCCATGGCCTGTGCCAGCGGAAGGCATTCGTCGACGAGCTGCAGCGCCCACTCGGTCAGCACACGCTCGCGGCCGTTCTGCTCGAGCACCAGTCCCGGCTCGCGGCCGCGCGCAGCCACGCGGTGCTGGTTGCGCGCCAGCGCGGCGATCTCCTCGGGCGTGTCGGGCGGGCTGTCGTTGAGCAGGCAGTGCAGCAGGAACACGTCGAGAAAGCGCATGGTCGAGGCCGCGATGCCGAGCGGCTCGAAGGGGTCCAGGTCCATCAGGCGCACCTCGATGTACTCGACGCCGCGCTCGCGCAGCGCGTGCAATGGCCGCTCGCCGGGGTGGATCACGCGCTTGGGCCGGATCGTGCCGTAGAACTCGTTCTCGATCTGCAGCAGGCTGGTGGCCAGCTGGTTGTAGTCGCCGCCTGGGTTGCGGATGCCCACGGCCTCGTAGGCCGGATACGGCTTGGTCAGCGCCTCCTGCAGCGAGGCGCCATAGCCTTCCAGGCTGTTGTAGCTGACCGCCAGCGTGGATTGCGCATCGCTCTGGTAGCCGAGCCGGCCCATGCGCAGCGAGGTGGCGTGCGGCAGGTACATGCTGTGCTCGCCGAGTGGCTGCAGCGCATGCTCGCGGCCCTGCACGAAGCTCGCGCACACGGCCGGCGAGGCGCCGAACAGCACCAGCGGCAGGAAGGCATGGCGGCGGAAGTTGCGGATCAGGCCGAAGTAGGCCCCGCTGTCGATGCCCGGCATCGACCAGTTGTAGTGGATGCCCGAGATGGTCTGCATGCGCCGGCCATAGCGGTGGCCCAGGCCCATGCGGTAGACGCTCTTGGCGCGGCCCACGTTGGACGAACCGTAGCGGCCGATCGGGATGGTCTCGTCGGTCGGCAGGCCGCAGGGCATGCTGGAGACCCACAGCATCTCGTCGCCCTGCTCGCGCAGGACCTGGTAGACGTACTGGTGCACCTCGCGCAGTTCCGCGAGGCAGCTGTCCACATCGCCGTGCACGCCGGTGATGAGTTCCAGCTGCGACTCGCTGAAGTCGGTGGTGATGTGTTCGTGCGTGAGTGCCGAACCCAGCGCGGCCGGGTGCGGCGTCAAGGCCAGGCCGGCATCCGGCGTGGCCCGCAGGCTTTCCTTCTCCAAGCCGCGGCGGATGCCGCGCAGGCGTTCGGCCGTGAGGGCGCCCACGCGCTCCATGAGGGGCGTGCTGGCATGCAAGGTCGTTGTGGCCATTGTTGTTTCAAGCCCCGAATCTGTGTGGGGCCGGAAGGTATCACAGGCCGGCAAGCCCTGCAGGCGAGGGTTTAGCCGGCGTGTTGCACCGCGCGGCCGACTTCCAGCCGGCCCTGCTCCGAGCCGCTTTGCGGCACGGTCTCGCCTTCGCGGGCGCGCACGGCGTCCAGCGCAGCGGCCAGGCGTTCGGGCGCTTCCTCGCCGGTGCCGATCCACTGGCCCTGCGTCAGCGTGACGTGCGCAGCCTCGAACGAGCCGGCGCCGGCGCACAGCACGGCGCGCGTGGGCGCGTCTTCCGAGGCCAGCACCAGCATGGCCGGCACCACGGCGGCCGGGTCGAGCGCGCGCAGCACCTCGGGCGTCATGAGGTCCTCGGTCATGCGCGTGGCGGCCGTCGGCGCCAGGCTGTTGACGCGGATGCCGCTCTTGGCACCTTCGATCGCCAAGGTCTGCATGAGGCCGACCAGCGCCATCTTGGCCGCGCCGTAGTTGGACTGGCCGAAGTTGCCGTACAGGCCCGAGGACGAGCTGGTCATCACGATGCGGCCGTACTTCTGCTCGGTCATGAACGGCCAGACGGCCTTGCAGCAGTGCACGGCGCCCATCAGGTGCACGTCCATGACGAGACGGAAATCGGCCAGGTCCATCTTGGCGAAGCTCTTGTCGCGCAGGATGCCGGCGTTGTTGACGAGGATGTCGACGCGGCCCCAGGCGTCCACGGCCTGCTGCACCATGGCCGCCACGGCCGCGTAGTCGGTGACCGAGGCGCCGTTGGCCAGGGCCTCGCCACCGGCGGCGACGATCTCGTCGGCCACGGCCTGCGCCGCGCTGGTGGAGCCACCGCTGCCGTCGCGCGCGCCGCCCAGGTCGTTGACCAGCACCTTGGCGCCGCGTTTGGCCAGTGCCAGCGCATGTTCGCGGCCCAGGCCGCCGCCGGCACCCGTGACGATGGCCACACGGCCCTTGAAATCCAGACCCATTCGTTCGTCTCCTTGGCAAGTGGAAGCTGCGCGACAGCGGCCACCAGAAGCCTCTGGTAGCCTGCGGCACAGCAAAAAAACCGCGCAACTGTACTGGAGACGCCCCCATGGAACTGAACCTGCATGCCATCGACACGCCGCCGCGCGCGGCCTCCACCGTGGTCATGCTGCGCGACGGTGCGACCGGCCTGGAGGTGCTGCTCATGAAGCGCCACGGCCTGTCCGACGTGCTGGGCGGCGCCTACGTGTTCCCGGGTGGCAAGCTCGACCTGGCCGATGCCGAGCTCGATGCCGCACAGCACCTCGACCAGGCCGCGCCCGCGCTGCACGCCAGCCTGCACGACGCGGAACTCGACGCGGCCCAGGCCGCCGGCCTGTACGTGGCCGCCGTGCGCGAGGCCTTCGAGGAAGCCGGCGTGCTGCTGGCCGAGTCCGCCGATGGCAGCGAGCCCGACCTGGCCCGGGCCAGTGCGCTGCTCAAGGCCGGCACGCCGTTCAACGCCATGCTGGCCGAACTTGACCTGCGCGTGCAGACGCGCCGGCTCGCGCCCTGGTCGCGCTGGATCACGCCACGCGTGCCCTCGGTCATGAACAAGCGCTTCGACACGCGCTTCTTCGCGGCCATGGTGCCGCCCGAGCAGGTCGCCACGCACGACGACTACGAGACCACCGAGAGCACCTGGCTGTCGCCGCGCGCCGCGCTGCAGCGCTACTGGGACCGCGAGATCGAGATGGCGCCGCCGCAGATCATGACGCTGGCCCAGCTGGCGCGCCACGCCACGGCCAGCGACGCCGTGGCCGCGGCCCGCACGCGCCGCCCGCCGCTGATCCAGCCCGAGAGCCTGGAGGACGGCGGCACGCGCGTGGTCTGCTATCCGGGCGACGTGTGCCATCCCGTGCGCGAGCGCGCCATGCCCGGCCCGCTGCGCCTGCGCTGGCACAACAAGCGCTTCGAGCCCGTGGACGGCTTCGACGCGCTGTTCCTGTAGTCGCGGAACCTCGGCGCGGCCGGCCGCATCTCAACGCCATGCCGACCCGCCGCACGCTCACCGCCGCCCTGATCGCCTGCCCGGTCGTGCTGACGACGCGCGCCCAGCCCGTACCAAGGCCACGGCCCACGCCGGCGCAGACCGAAGGCCCGTTCTACCCCGTCGCCCTTCCGGCCGACGCCGACAACGACCTGCTGCGCAACGGCGCACGGCGCTACGCCCGCGGCCAGCCCGCCTGGCTGGACGGCACGCTGCGCGACCTGGAGGGACGGCCCGTGCGCGGCGCCCAGGTGGAGATCTGGCAGTGCGACGAGGCCGGCCACTACGACCACCCCGGCGACGGCAGCCGCCAGGACCCGGCCTTCCAGGGCTTCGGCCGCACCACGGTGGACGCCGAGGGCCGCTGGCGCTTCCGCACCATCCGGCCCGTGCCCTACAGCGGTCGCACGCCGCACATCCATGTGAAGGTGCGGCTGGGCGCGCGCGAGCTGCTGACCACGCAGCTCTATGTCGAGGGCGATCCGGGCAATGCGCGCGACTGCCTCTGGCGCCGGCTGGACACCGCCGACCGTGCGGCCGTGACCCTGCCCTACACCGCGGGCAGCGACGGCCTGCAGGCCCGCGCGGCGCTGGTGCTCGCGCTCTGACGCGCATGCACAGCGGCGGTTAGCATGCGGGCTCCAACGGCCCCGGATACCAGCCCATGCTGCAAACCCCTCCCTCGTTCACCCCGCTGCTGGCAGCGCGTGAACAGGACCTGGTGCAGAACTTCGTGTTCTGCGGTGACGAACTCCTGGTCGGTGAAGCCGATCTGGCACTGCCCGGTGCCATCGTGTGTGCCGCGCTCGGCCTGCGCAGCGCAGACTTCCTGCCCGTGGGCCTGCTCGACGAGGCCTACTGCCGCGTGGCCTGGCTGCCCAAGGGCACGCCGCTGCCCGAGGGCCTGCGCCCGCGCCGGCTGCGCGCACTGTTCGGCGCCATGGAAGAAGGCCAGTTGGCCGTCGCCGGCCGCGCCTGGCAGATCGCCGAATGGGCACGCACCCACCGCTTCTGCGGCGCCTGCGGCGGGCCCACCACGCACGTGGCCGGCGAACGCTGCATGCGCTGCCCGGCCTGCGGCCACACGGCCTACCCGCGCATCTCGCCGGCCATGATGGTGCTGGTGCGGCGCGGCCCCGAGATCCTGCTGGCACGTCACAACAACTCGCCGACACGCTTCTACACGGCGCTGGCCGGCTTCCTGGAAGCGGGCGAATCCATCGAAGAGGCCATCCACCGTGAGGTGTTCGAGGAGGTCGGGCTGCAGGTGAAGGACCTGCGCTACTTCGCGAGCCAGTCCTGGCCGTTCCCGCACTCGCTCATGGTCGCGTTCACGGCCGAATACGCGGGCGGCGAGATCCGGCTGGACGAGAACGAGATCGCCGAGGCGGTCTGGGTCGGCCCCGACGACGCGATGCCGGCCATCCCCCCACGCGGGCTCTCCATCGCCGGACACCTGATCGAGGCCCACCTGCCCGGCCGCTGAGCACATACTGCGGCGAGGAGGCACGCCATGGCCCGAACCAAGTCCCAGACCCTGCTCTCGCGCACGCGGCGCGCATTGCACAAGGGCATGCGCCAGGCCATCGGCTTCATGCCGCAGTCGGCGCGCTTCGCAGTAGCGCGCTCCTTCGTCGACTGCGACCCGGCGCCCGACCCGCGGCTCACGCTCAAGATCGCCGACACGCAGCAGGAACTCGAGGCCTGCTTCAAGCTGCTGCACGACGCCTACGTGGCGGTGGGCTTCATGCAGCCTGCGCCCTCGGGCCTGCGCGCCACCATCTACCACGCACTGCCGACCACCACCACGCTGTGCGCCAAATACGACGACGAGGTCGTGGGCACGATCTCGCTGATCCGCCAGAGCCCGCTGGGCTTTCCGCTGCAGGCGGTGTTCGATCTGTCCAGCGTGGAGGCCGAGCGCGGCCAGATCGCCGAGGTCTCGGCCCTGGCCGTGCACCCCAAGCACCGCAAGACCGGCGGCGCGATCCTGTTCCCGCTCATGAAGTTCATGCATGCCTACTGCACGCGCTTCTTCGACACGCGGCACCTGGTGATCGCGGTCAACCCGTACCACATCGAGCTCTACGAATCGCTGCTGTCGTTTCGCCGGCTGCCGCAAAAGACGGTGGCGGCCTACGACTTCGCCAACGGCGCGCCGGCCGTGGGCGCCACGCTGGACCTGAGCCAGGCCGAGCAGCTGTTCGCGCGCGCCTACGCCGGCAAGCCGCCGCGCAAGAGCCTGCACCACTACTTCTTCAAGATGGAGCTGCCCAACATCCGTCTGCCACAGCGGCGCTACTACACCACCAACGACCCGGTCATGACGCCGGCGCTGCTGGATTACTTCTTCAACCAGCGCACCCAGGGCTTCGCTGAACTCGATGCACGCAAGATCGCCATGCTGCATGAGATCTACGACCTGCCCGCCTACCAGGCCGTGCTGCCGCCTCTGGCCCAGCCGCCGGCCCAGATGGACACGCTGCGCCGGCATCCGCGCTTTTCGCTCAAGTGCAAGGGAAAGCTCGAGATCGAAATCGGCGGCCAGCGCCGGCTTGTGGAATTGCAGGTGGTCGACGTGTCGAACGAGGGCTTCCAGGCCCATGCGCGCGAGGAATTGCCGCTCAAGACCTCGGGCCGCGTGGTGGTGCACCTGGGCACGGACGAACAATCGGTGCTGCAGGTCACCGTCATGCGCGGGCGGCGGTACGACGACTATGGCGCCTACGGTTTCCTGATCAACGCCACCGACCAGCCCTGGCGCGAATGCGTGCACGCGCTGGAATCAGGCCACACGCACCACGACCTGCTGGCTTGATTCAGCGGCGCAGCGAAAGCAGCCAGGACAGGGTGCCGCAGCAAGCCACCAGCGCCGCGTAGCCGGCGATGCTGCCGTCGCGGCCCATCGCCCACAGCGCGCCCAGCAGCGCCAGGCTGCCGGCCAGGCTGGTCAGCAGCCACGCGCTCCACCAGCGCATGCCGCCGCCCCGGCCCACACGGCTGACCAGCGTGGTGCACAGCGCGACGCACAGGGCCGGCAGCACGAAGGCCAGGCCGTGCAGCAGCAGATCGACAACACCCATGGGAGAGAGCGAAGGGCTTGACACAGGTCAAGCGACAGGAAGAGGCGCCGGATTTTATAATCGCCGGCTATGGCTGTCTGGGCTCTCGGCATCAACCACCACACCGCCCCGCTGGATCTCCGCGGGCGGTTTGCGTTCGCCCTGGACCAGATCGCCCCCACGCTGGCCGGCCTGCGCTCGGCGCTGTCGGGTCCCGAGGCGGCCATCATCTCCACCTGCAACCGCACCGAGATCTATTGCGCGAATGGCGCCGCCGACGCCCAGGCCATCGACCGCACGGTGGACTGGATGGCCCATGCCGGTGGCGTGGCCCCTGCCCTGCTGCGCTCGCATGCCTACACGCTGCACGACGGCCTGGCCGCGCGCCACGTGTTCCGCGTGGCCAGCGGCCTGGATTCCATGGTGCTGGGCGAGGCCCAGATCCTGGGCCAGATGAAGGACGCCGTGCGCGTGGCCAACGAGGCCGGCGCGCTGGGCTCCACGCTGAACCAGCTGTTCCAGCGCTCCTTCTCTGTCGCCAAGGAAGTGCGCACCGCCACCGAGATCGGCGCCCATTCCATCAGCATGGCAGCCGCCGCCGTGCGCCTGGCCTCGCAGCTGTTCGAGGACCTGGGCCAGGTGCGCGTGCTGTTCGTGGGTGCCGGCGAGATGATCGAGCTGGCCGCCACCC
Organism: Pseudorhodoferax sp. LjRoot39; assembly: GCF_964253035.1. Taxonomy (NCBI): domain Bacteria; kingdom Pseudomonadati; phylum Pseudomonadota; class Betaproteobacteria; order Burkholderiales; family Comamonadaceae; genus Pseudorhodoferax; species Pseudorhodoferax sp. LjRoot39. The sequence continues at coordinate 6,814,835 of NZ_CAXUQL020000001.1, forward strand.
ATTTCGCAGCCAAGAGCCCCAAGTCCATCGCGATTGCCAACCGCACGCTGGAGCGCGGTGAGAAGCTGGCCGGCCGCTTCGGCGGCGAGGTCATGCGCCTGGCCGACCTGCCGGCGCGGCTGCACGAGTTCGACGCCATCGTGAGTTGCACCGCCAGCACGCTGCCCATCATCGGCCTGGGTGCCGTGGAGCGCGCGCTCAAGCAGCGCAAGCACCGGCCCATGTTCATGGTCGACCTGGCCGTGCCGCGCGACATCGAGCCCGAGGTCAAGGGCCTGGAAGACGTGTTCCTCTACACCGTGGACGACCTGGCCAGTGTGGTGCAGACCGGCCAGGCCCAGCGCCAGGCGGCCGTGGCGCAAGCCGAGGTCATCATCGACGCGGGCGTGCAGAGCTTCCTGCACTGGATGGGCCAGCGCGACCCGCAGAACGGTGTGGTGCCCTTGATCCGCCAGCTCAACAGCCAGGCGGATACCTGGCGCCAGGCTGAACTCGCGCGCGCGCGCAAGCAGCTGGCGCGTGGCGACGATGTGGACGCCGTGCTCGAAGCCCTGGCCAAGGGCCTCACGCAGAAGATGCTGCACGGCGCCATGGCCGAGTTGCACGCGGGCGACGGCCCGGCCCGCACGCACGCCGTCGAGACCATCTCGCGCCTGTTCCTGCGCAAAGAGCGTTAGCGGCGCCCATCGCCGCCTCACCGCAGCCTCTGCGCTGCGGCCCTGCCCCCATTGGACCGTCGCCCCGTGAAACCCTTTCTCCGCCAACAACTCGAGCGCTACGCGCTGCGCCTGTCCGAACTCGACTTCCTGCTGTCGCGCCAGGACATCATGGCGGACATGAAGCAGTTCATGGCCTTGTCGCGCGAGCATGCCGACGTGGCCCAGGTGGCTGGCCGCTACGCGCGCCACCAGCAACGCCAGTCCGACCTGGCCGCCGCGCAAGAGATGCTGGCCGACCCCGACATGGCCGACATGGCGCGCGAGGAGATCGCCAGCGCCGAAGCCGAACTCACGGAACTGGAGAACGAACTGCAGCGCATGCTGCTGCCCAAGGATCCGGACGACGCGCGTGCGGCCTTCCTGGAAATCCGGGCCGGCACCGGCGGCGACGAATCGGCCCTGTTCGCGGGCGACCTCTTGCGCATGTACACGCGCTTTGCCGAGCGTCGCGGCTGGAAGACCGAGCTCATCAGCGAGTCACCGAGCGAACTGGGCGGCTACAAGGAAGTGGTCATGCGCGTGGACGGCGAGGACGTCTACGGCCACCTGCGCTTCGAGTCCGGCGGCCACCGCGTGCAGCGCGTGCCCGCCACCGAGACCCAGGGCCGCATCCACACCAGCGCCTGCACCATCGCCGTGCTGGCCGAGCCCGACGAGGCCCAGGCCGTGCAGATCAACCCGGCCGAGCTGCGCATCGACACCTACCGCGCCAGCGGCGCCGGTGGTCAGCACATCAACAAGACCGACTCGGCCGTGCGCATCACCCATTTGCCCACGGGCATCGTGGCCGAATGCCAGGACGACCGCTCGCAGCACCGCAACAAGGCCAAGGCCTTGCAGGTGCTGCTCGCGCGCATCCAGGAGAAGGAACGCAGCGAGCGCGCCGCCAAGGACGCGGCCGAGCGCAAGGGCCTGATCGGCAGCGGCGACCGCAGCGACCGCATCCGCACCTACAACTTCCCGCAGGGCCGGCTGACCGACCACCGCATCAACCTCACGCTGTACAAGCTGTCCTTCATCATGGAAGGCGACCTGGAAGAGGTGGTGCAGTCGCTGCGCGCTGCGCGCGAGGCTGAGCAGCTGGCCGAGCTGGAAGTCGGCGCGGCGTGACACTGGCCCAGATCCTGGCTGCCGCGGCCGTACGCGGCCTGGACCGGCTGGACGCCCAGCTGCTGCTGCTGCACGCGCTGGGCCACGACGCCAACGACCGCGCCTGGCTGCTCGCGCACGACCAGGACGTCCCCACGCCCGAGGTGCTGCAGCGCTTCGAAGCGCAGGCCGCGCGCCGGCTCGCGGGCGAGCCGGTGGCCTACCTGCTCGGCGAGAAGGAATTCTTCGGCCTGCCGCTGCTGGTCGACGCGCGCGTGCTGGTGCCGCGCCCCGACACCGAGACGCTGGTGGAATGGGCGCTCGAACGCCTGCCCGGTGGCGGCAGCGCCCTCGACCTGGGTACGGGTAGCGGCGCCATCGCGCTGGCACTGGCCCATGCGCGACCGGACGCTCTGGTGGCGGCTGTGGACCGCAGCGCCGACGCGCTGGCCGTGGCCAGCGCCAACGCCCAGCGCCTGGGCCTGCGCGTGCGGTTCATGCAGGCCGACTGGCTGCAGGGCGCGGACGGCCCGTACGACCTGATCGTCTCCAACCCCCCCTACATCGCCGACGCCGACCCGCACCTGGCGGCACTCGTGCACGAGCCGCTGTCGGCCCTGGCAGCGGGCGAAGACGGGCTGGACGATCTGCGCACCATCGTGGCCGACGCGCCCGCTCACCTGAGCCCCGGCGGCTGGCTGCTACTGGAACATGGCTACGACCAGGCCGAGGCCGTCTGCGCCCTGCTGCGCGCCCAGGGCTTCGTGCAGGTCGGCAGCCGCATGGATCTGGCGGGCATCGCACGCTGCTCCGGCGGCCAGTGGCCGATCACAGGATAATTGCCGCCATTTCCGTCCGGAGGTTTCCCCATGAACGACACCCAACAACGCATAGCCGACCTGGTCAAGTCCAACGACATCCTGCTGTTCATGAAGGGCAGCGCCAGCTTCCCCATGTGCGGCTTCTCGGGCCGCGCCATCCAGGTGCTCAAGGCCTGCGGCGTCGACCCCAAGAACGTCAAGACCGTCAACGTGCTCGACGACGACGGCATCCGCCAGGGCATCAAGGAATACAGCAACTGGCCCACCATCCCCCAGCTGTATGTCAAGGGCGAGTTCGTCGGCGGCTCGGACATCATGATGGAGATGTACGAGTCGGGTGAACTGCGCCAGCTGCTGGGGACGACGGCCGCCTGACGGCAGCCGGCGCCCGACAACGGGGCAGCCAGGCGCTGGCAGGCTGGCACGGCTTATGCTGAAATGGTTTCGTCAGTCTCACTGGGAGCTTTGATGGAATCGCGCAGCACGGCCTTGACGGCCACCCCGATCCACCTGCCTGTTGCCAGCATGCGCAGCGTCTACCAGACGCAGGACGTGGAGCGCAAGCTGGCCAAGCTGCAGTCCAAGGAGCACGAGCAGCTGCGCAGCACCTACGAGCGCATGCTGGAACGCGGCCCCGAGCGCTTCCAGGTCAAGCCCTCCGGAATCCCCGAGATGGCCACGCTCTACCAGATGCTGCCGAACTTCACCGAGGCGCTGGATGATGTACGCCGCCACGTGGCGCTGAGCCACAACAGCCCCGATGGCCTGGAGGTCACGCCCATGCTGCTGCTGGGCCCGCCCGGCATCGGCAAGACCCACTTCGCGCGCAAGCTGGCCGAACTGCTGGGCACCGGCATGAACCTCGTGCCCATGAGCTCGATGACGGCCGGCTGGCTGCTCTCGGGCGCCTCCTCGCAATGGAAGGGTGCCAAGCCCGGCAAGGTCTTCGAGGCCCTGGTCGACGGCCAGTACGCCAATCCCGTGCTTGTGGTGGACGAGATCGACAAGGCCGGCACGGACGCGCAGTACGACCCGCTCGGCGCGCTGTACAGCCTGCTGGAGCACGACACGGCGCAGAACTTCGTCGACGAGTTCGCCGAGGTGGCCATCGACGCCAGCCAGGTGATCTGGATCACCACGGCCAACGACGAGCGGGCCATCCCCGAGCCCATCCTGAACCGCATGAACGTGTTCAGCATCCCGGCGCCCACGCCCGAGCAGGCCCGGCAGATCGCCGGCCAGCTCTACGCCGGCATCCGCGGCGAGCATGGCTGGGGCCCGCAATTCCAGCCCGAGGCCCAGGCCGACGTGCTGGACACGCTGGCCGAGCTGGCGCCGCGCGAGATGCGCCGCGCGCTCATGACCGGCTTTGGCAACGCCAGGCTCGACGGCCGCGACCACGTGCGCGTGGACGACCTGCCGCGCCCGGCCGCCGCCAAGAGCCGCATGGGGTTCGTCCACTGAGCCTCTCGACCAGTCTGCTGCTCGTGTTCGCGCTGATCGTGGTCAGCGCGTTCTTCTCCGTGGCCGAGATTTCGCTGGCCGCCTCGCGGCGCCTGCGCCTGCGCCAGCTGGCCGACGAGGGCGATGCGCGTGCCACGCTGGTCATGAAGGTGCAGGAGCAGCCCGGCCACTACTTCACCGTGGTGCAGATCGGCCAGAACGCGGTCGCCATCCTGGGCGGCATCGTCGGCGAGGGCGCCATGAGCCCGCTCTTCGCCGACCTGTGGCGCTGGCTGGACCTGGACGATGCGCAGGCGCGCACGGCGGGCTTTCTGGTGTCGTTCCTGGTCACCACCTCGCTGTTCATCCTGTTCGCCGACCTCTTCCCCAAGCGCCTGGGCATGACCCAGCCCGAGGCGCTGGCCATGCGCGTGGTCAGACCCATGCAGACCTGCATGTCGCTGTTCAAGCCGCTGGTCTGGGTCTACAGCCGCACGGCCGACGGCCTGTTCAAGCTGTTCGACCTGCCGACGCAGCGCGACGACCGCATCACCTCGGACGACATCCTGGCCATGGCCGAGGCCGGCGCGCGCTCGGGCGCGCTGGCGGCGCGCGAGCAGCAGGTCATCGCCAATGTGTTCGAACTGGACACGCGCACGGTCTCCTCGGCCATGACGCAGCGCGACCGCATCGCCTTCTTCCGCCGCGACGAGCCCGACGCCGTGATCCGGCTGCGCATCGCGGCCGAGCCGTTCTCGACCTACCCGGTCTGCGATGGCGAGATCGACCGCGTGGTGGGCTACGTGGACGCCAAAGACCTGTTCCAGCGCGTGCTCAACAACCAGCCGATCTCGCTGCTGGACGATGCGCTCGTGCGCAAGGTGCTGGTGGTGCCGGACCGGCTCACGCTGGCCGAGGTGCTGGACCAGTTCCGGCTCGTGCACGAGGACTTCGCGGTCATCGTCAACGAGTACAGCTTCGTGGTGGGCGTGGTGACGCTCAACGACGTCATGAGCACGGTGATGGGCGAGCTCATCGCCTACCCGCTGGACGAGGAGCAGATCGTCAAACGCGACGAGAACTCCTGGCTCATCGACGGCGCCACGCCGGTGCAGGACGTGCAGCGCGCGCTGGTCATCGACGAGATGCCGCACGCCGAGGAGTACGAGACGCTGGCCGGCTTCATGATGGTGATGCTGCGCCGCGTGCCCAAGCGCACCGACACGGTGACCTGGGGCGGCTTTCGCTTCGAGGTGCTGGACGTGGACAGCTTTCGCATCGACCAGGTGATGGTCTCGCGGATGACCGATCCGACCCCGGCGGCGCCTACGCGCTGAAGTTCCAGCGCTTGCGCGCCGCCAGCACGGCGTTGGGGTACGGCGTTTGACCACGCGAGCCGTTGTAGCGGCCCAGGCCCAGGAACAGATCGCCCCGCTCGCGGTCCAGGTAGTGGCGCAGGATCACGCAGCCGAAGCGCAGGTTGGTCTGCATGTGGAACAGCCGGCTCGGGTCGCCATCGGCCAGGACGCGCGTCCAGAACGGCATGACTTGGGTGTAGCCCCGGGCGCCGGCCACGCTGATGGCGAAGCGGCGGAAGTTGCTCTCGACCTCGATCAGGCCCAGCACCAGGGCGGTGTCCAGGCCGGCGCGGCGGCTTTCGTACCAGACTGTGTCCAGGAACTCGCGGCGCTCGCTCCACTCGGGCTTGCGGCGCAGCAGCAGCGGGCTGGCCGCGCCCAGCCAGCGCAGGTAGGCCATGCGGGCTTCGGTGCTGTGGAATTCGGGCACCGGCGGCGCCGACTGGGCCACGGCGGCGCTCAGCGCGCTGCGGACCGAATCGGCAAGGGGTTCCTCGACCTGGCCACCGGCATGGGCCAGTGCGCTGTGGCCGAGCAGACCCGCACTGGCGACGCCCCCCAACAGCCTGCGGCGGGACAGGCCTGCTGTGGGGCGTGGTGCGACAGGGTTCAAGCCAGGCGTGATTTGACGAACGCGCCAATCTCTGCCGTTGCCACACGCGTGGCGGCAGCGTCGCGCCGGTGCTGGTACTCGACCTGGCCGTCCTTGAGCGCCTTGTCGCCGATCGTCACGCGGTGCGGCACGCCGATCAACTCCCAGTCGGCGAACATGGCGCCCGGGCGCTCGCCACGGTCGTCCAGGATCACGTCCACGCCAGCGGCCATCAATTCCTGGTACAGCGCTTCGGCAGCTTCCTTGACGGCCGGACTGCGGTCCGGGCTGATCGGGCAGACCGCCACCGTGAACGGCGCGATCGCATCGGGCCAGATGATGCCGCGCGCGTCGTGGTTCTGCTCAATGGCCGCGGCCGGCAGGCGGGTGATGCCGATGCCGTAGCAGCCCATTTCCAGGAACTGTGGCTTGCCGTCTTCGGCCAGGAAGCTCGCGTTCATGGCGCGGCTGTACTTGGTGCCCAGGTAGAACACATGGCCCACCTCGATGCCGCGCTCGATGGCCAGCACGCCCTTGCCGTCCGGCGACAGATCGCCGGCCACCACGTTGCGCAGGTCGGCCACGAGGTCGGGCTCGGGCAGGTCGCGGCCCCAGTTCACGCCGGTCATGTGGAAGTCGGGCGCGTTGGCGCCGCAGATCCAGTCGTGCATCACGGCCACGTCGCGGTCCGCTACCACGGTGACCGGCTGACGCAGGCCAACCGGGCCCAGGTAGCCAGGCTGGCAGCCGAAGTGCGCGTCGATCTCGGCCAGCGTGGCGAAGCGGAAGCCCTGCTCCATGCCTGCGAGCTTGCCGACCTTGACTTCGTTCATGTCGTGGTCGCCGCGCAGCAGCAGCAGCCAGACGCGCACCACGGTTGCGCCATCGGCGCCGGTGCTCTCGGTGGCCAGCACCAGCGACTTGACGGTGGTGGCGAGCGGCACGCCCAGCAGCTCGGCCACATCGGCGCAGGTGGCCTTGCCTGGCGTGGGCGTCTTGGCCATGGCCTGGCTTGCGGCTGCGCGAGCCTGCGTGGGCGCCAGCGCCTCGGCCTTTTCCATATTGGCCGCGTACGCGCTGTCCGGGCAGTAGACGATGGCGTCCTCGCCGGTCGCGGCGATCACCTGGAATTCCTCGGACAGGTCGCCGCCGATGGCACCGCTGTCGGCCGCCACGGCACGGTAACGCAGGCCGAAGCGGTCGAAGATGCGACGGTAGGCCTGCGCCATGACCTGGTAGCTCGCCTTTGCCGAGGCCTGGTCGCGGTCGAAGCTGTACGCGTCCTTCATGATGAACTCGCGCCCGCGCATGAGACCGAAGCGCGGTCGGCGCTCGTCACGGAACTTGGTCTGGATCTGGTAGAAGTTCTTGGGCAGTTGCTTGTAACTGCGCAGCTCCTGGCGTGCGATGTCGGTCACGACCTCTTCGCTGGTCGGCTGGACCACGAAGTTGCGTTCGTGCCGGTCCTGGATGCGCAGCAATTCCGGACCCATCTTGTCGAAGCGGCCCGTCTCTTGCCAGAGTTCGGCCGGCTGCACCACGGGCATGGTCATCTCGATGGCGCCAGCGCGGTTCATCTCCTCGCGCACGATGGCCTCGACCTTGCGGATCACGCGCAGGCCCATGGGCATGTAGGTGTAGATGCCCGCGCCGAGCTTCTTGACCATGCCGGCGCGCGTCATCAGCTGGTGGCTGACGACCTCGGCATCGGCAGGAGCTTCCTTGAGCGTGGAAATCAGGAACTGGGACGCTTTCATGGGCGAAAAGGAATGTGTGCAGGGAAGACCCGAAACCGGCGCGGGCTGGTCGCCGCTTGATACACAGACCACGCTGTGCATAATGGTTTCAGTTAAAAAATTGGGGTTTGATTATGCTTGACCGGGAAGGCTTCAGGCCCAACGTCGGCATCGTCCTGCTCAACCACAAGAACCAAGTGTTCTGGGGCAAGCGCATTCGCACGCACTCCTGGCAGTTCCCGCAAGGGGGCATCGACCGGGGCGAATCGCCAGAGCAGGCCATGTTCCGCGAACTGCACGAAGAAGTGGGTTTGCGTCCGGAACATGTGCGGGTCGTCGCGCGCACGCGCGACTGGTTGCGCTACGAGGTGCCGGACCGCTTCATTCGCCGCGATGCGCGCGGCCACTACAAGGGACAGAAGCAGATCTGGTACCTGCTGCAGCTGACAGGACACGACTGGGACCTGAACCTGCGTGCGACCAACCATCCGGAGTTCGACGCCTGGCGCTGGAACGACTACTGGGTTCCGCTGGACGTGGTGGTGGAATTCAAGCGCGGCGTCTACGAGATGGCGCTGACCGAGCTGGCGCGCTACCTGCCGCGCCACGACCACCGCAACCGCTACCTGCGTTCCAGCATGCGAACGCGCGAAAATGATCCGCACGATCTGCGCCACGACGTGGCGCAGCAGTTCGAATTGCCGCCCGGCGGCAGCTTCGAGCCCGATCCCCAAACCAACGAGCGGCTGGGCGCCGCTCCGCACAGCAACCATGCTTCTTCGTAACGGCCGCCTGGCGGCCTGCCTGGCCGCCGGCGCCCTGTGCGCTGCAACCGCCAGTGCACAGTCCATCAGCAAGGAATACAACAGCAACGCTCCGGACGAACCGGAGTGGGTCGAAAACGAGGCGCCCGCCGCCCCGGCATTCGACATGAGCAAGCTCGTGGACGTGACCGTCGACGCGCAAGGCGCATTGCGCTATGGCATCGATCCGGCGACGCTGCAGATCGGCAAGGATGGTGTGGTGCGCTACGTGATGGTGGCCCGCAGCACCAGCGGCGCGATGACCGCCATGTACGAAGGGATTCGCTGCGACACAGGCGAATACAAGCTCTACGCGCGCTACAACGTCGACAGGTGGACGCCGGTCGGCAAGCCCGAATGGAAGTCGCTCTGGGAATCCACGCGCGTCAAGTACCCACTGGCCTTCGCGCGCCAGGGCGGCTGCGACGGCAAAGCGCGCCCCACGTCGGTACAAGACATCGTGCGGCAGCTGAAGTCGCCCGCACAGACGGTCTACCCGAACTGAGCTCAGCGGCTCAGCACGAGGTTGTCCCGGTGGACCATCTCGTGCTCGGCCGTGTAGCCGAGCAAGGCCTCGAACTCGCTGGACGGTTTGCGGCACAGCAGCCTGGCCTCGGCGCTGGCGTAGTTCGCCAGCCCGCGGGCGATGGTCTGGCCCTGGTTGTCGCGGATGGCGATCACGTCGCCGCGCGAGAACTCGCCCTCCACCGCGGTCATGCCGATCGGCAGCAGGCTCTTGCCCTCGCCACGCAGCTTGCGCGCCGCGCCATCGTCGACGACGACGGCACCGCGCAGTTGCAGGTGGTCGGCCATCCACTGCTTGCGCGCCTGCATCTTCTGCGTTTGCGCCACCAGCAAGGTGCCGATGGCTTCGCCCTGCGTCAGGCGCAACAGCACATCGGGCTCGCGGCCCCAGGCGATGACCGTCGACGCACCCGAGCCCGCCGCACGCTTGGCGGCGAGGATCTTGGTGATCATGCCGCCGCGGCCGATGCTGGATCCGACACCGCCAGCCATGGCCTCGAGCGCCGGATCGCCGGCCTGCGCCTCGTCGATGAAGCGCGCGTCCGGGTCCTTGCGCGGGTCGGCCGAGTACAGGCCGCGCTGGTCGGTCAGGATGACCAGGACATCGGCTTCGACCAGGTTCGCAACCAGGGCACCCAGGGTGTCGTTGTCGCCGAACTTGATTTCGTCGTTGACCACGGTGTCGTTCTCGTTGATCACCGGCACCACGCCGTGCTGCAGCAAGGTCAGCAAGGTGGATCGCGCGTTCAGGTAGCGCTCGCGGTCGGCCAGGTCGGCATGCGTGAGCAGCACCTGGGCGCTGCCCAGGCCGTTCTCGCGCAGCTTGCTCTCGTACATCTGCGCCAGGCCCATCTGTCCGACGGCGGCCGCGGCCTGCAGCGCGTGCACTTCGCGCGGGCGCGTGCTCCAGCCCAGGCGCTTCATGCCCTCGGCAATCGCACCGCTGGACACCATGATCAACTCACGGCCACGCGCGCCATCGCCGCGCACCAGCGCTGCGAGCTGGCGCGACCACTCGCCGATGGCTGCCTCATCCAGGCCGCGCCCTTCGTTGGTCACCAGGCTGGAGCCGACCTTGACGACGATGCGCCGCGCATCGCGCAGCAGGGTCGAGTGGGCAAGTGGCGTCATGGAATCAAGCGTCGGAGGATTCGGAAAAACGTGGATCGATGGCGACGGGCTGGTTCTCGGCCGACTTCTCGGCATGGATGTGCTGGAACACGGCCTGCACCAGCTTCTCGCAGCCCTCACGCGTCAGCGCCGAGATCTCGAACACCGGGCCTTTGAAACGCAAGCGGCGCACGAAATCCTTGACCTTGGCGGCGCGCTCCTCGGTCGGCACCATGTCCAGCTTGTTGAGCACCAGCCAGCGCGGCTTGCCGTGCAGCGTGGCGTCGTACTTCTTGAGCTCGTTGACGATGGCGCGCGCCTGCACGACTGGGTCCACGCTCTCGTCGAAGGGCGCCATGTCGATGACATGCAGCAGCAAGCGTGTGCGCTGCAGATGGCGCAGGAACAGATGGCCCAGGCCCGCGCCGTCCGATGCACCTTCGATCAGGCCTGGCAGGTCGGCCACCACGAAGCTTTGCTCCGGGCCGACGCGCACCACGCCCAGGTTGGGGTGCAAGGTGGTGAACGGGTAATCGGCGATGCGCGGCCGCGCGTTCGACACCGCGGTGATCAGCGTGGACTTGCCCGCGTTCGGCATGCCCAGCAGGCCGACGTCGGCCAACACCTTGAGCTCGAGCTTCAGGGCCTTCTTCTCGCCGGGCCAGCCGGGCGTCTTCTGGCGCGGCGCACGGTTGATCGCGCTCTTGAAGCGCATGTTGCCGAAGCCGCCATCGCCGCCCTTGGCGATCGTGATGACCTCGCCCGGCACCAGCAGCTCGAACAGCTGCTCGCCGGTCTCGGCATCGCTGATGATGGTGCCCACCGGCATGCGCAGCGTGATGTCGGCACCGGCCGCGCCGAACATGTCCGAGCCCATGCCGTGTTCGCCGCGCTTGGCCTCGTGGCGCCGCGTGTAGCGGTAGTCCACCAGGGTGTTCAGGTTGGGGTCGGCCACCGCATAGACGTGGCCGCCGCGGCCACCGTCGCCACCGTTGGGGCCGCCGAACTCCTTGTACTTCTCGTGGCGGAACGAAACGCAGCCGTTGCCACCGTCGCCGGACGCGACATCGATCGTGGCTTCATCGACAAATTTCATGCTCCACCTCGCAAGTTAAAGAGACCAAAACGACAAAGCCCCGACGAGCGGGGCTTGGTTCCGGAGGACCGAAGTCCTCAGGCTGCCGGCGTGATGAAGACCGTGTGCTTGTTCATCGAACCCTTGACGGCGAACGACACGTGGCCGTCGACCAGGGCGAACAAGGTGTGGTCCTTGCCGACGCCGACGTTGCCGCCGGCATGGAAACGCGTGCCGCGCTGGCGCACGATGATGGAACCGGCGCTGACCAGCTCACCACCGAAGGCCTTCACGCCCAGCATCTTGGGCTTGGAGTCGCGCCCGTTGCGTGTAGAGCCGCCGCCTTTTTTCTGTGCCATGACCTATTCCTTTAACCGGCGATCGCGCCGATTTGCAGTTCGGTGAACTGCTGGCGATGGCCTTGACGTTTCTGATAGTGCTTGCGACGGCGCATCTTGAAGATGTGCACCTTGTCGTGCTTGCCATGCGCCACGACGGTTGCCGTGACGGTTGCGCCGGACACCAAGGGCGTGCCCACCTTGATCTCGCTGCCGTTGCCAACGGCGAGAACCTGGTCGATCACGATCTCTTGGCCTACATCCGCAGCAATCTGTTCTACTTTAATTTTTTCGCCGGAAGCAACGCGATACTGCTTGCCACCGGTTTTTATGACCGCGTACATGTGAAACCTCTGATGAGCCCTCTACCTAAGCTCTAGAGGGTGAGCCATCGCCGGACGAATTTCCGCGAAGCCCGCGAGTATAGCACCCCTGGGCCGGGCGCAGACCAGCCAGTGCGCCGGCCCGGCGGATGGCAGGAGCGGCTTCCTATAATCCGCCGCAATTACCCTGGGTCACACCTTTGTCCGTCCACAACTCCAGCACCGCAGAGGCGGTTGCGCTGATCGCCGACGACATGCGCGAAGTCGATCGATTGATCGCCAAGCGCCTTTCTTCCGATGTGCCGCTCGTCGGCCAGGTCGCACAGTACATCATCTCCGCGGGCGGCAAGCGGCTGCGCCCGGCCCTGCTGTTGCTGATGTGCGGCGCGCTCGGCCAGCGTTCGCCCCAGCGCTTCACGCTGGCAGCGGTGGTGGAATTCATCCACACCGCCACGCTGCTGCACGACGACGTGGTCGACGACTCCACGCTGCGGCGCGGCCGCGCCACGGCCAACGAGGCCTTCGGCAACCCGGCCAGCGTGCTGGTGGGCGACTTCCTGTACTCACGCGCCTTCCAGATGATGGTCGAGGTGGGCGACATGCGCATCATGCAGACCCTGGCCGAGGCGACCAACGTGATCGCCGAGGGCGAGGTCATGCAGCTCGTGAACATGCACGACGCCTCGCTGGACGAAAACGGCTACCTGCGCGTGATCCGCTCCAAGACCGCCAAGCTGTTCGAGGCCAGCGCGCGCATCGCGGCCATCCTGGCCGGCAGCCCGCCCGAGATCGAACGCGCCTGCGCCGACTACGGCCAGGCGCTGGGCACGGCGTTCCAGGTCATCGACGACGTGCTGGACTACGATGGCGCGCCCGAGGAGATGGGCAAGAACCTCGGCGATGACCTGCGCGAAGGCAAGTGCACGCTGCCGCTGATCGCCGCCATGCGGCGCGGCACCGCAGCCCAACGCGACACCATCCGTGTCGCGATCGAGAACGGTGCTGTCGACAACATCGACGAAATCATCGCCATCGTGCGCGAAACCGGCGCTCTGGACATCACCCGCGAAGCCGCCGCGGCAGAAGCGCAACGCGCCATCGAGGCCATCTCGCAACTGTCTCCAAATGACAACACAAAAGCTTTGCTACAATTAGCGGCTCAGCTGTTGCAGCGCAGGTCCTAGGGCCTGAGTTGCAAATCGGGGTGTAGCTTAGCCTGGTAGAGCGCTACGTTCGGGACGTAGAGGCCGGAGGTTCGAATCCTCTCACCCCGACCAGCCAAGTCATTGTCATGAGCAAAAGAGGCCGCGCAAGCGGCCTTTGTTGTCTCTGCCCGCAGCTCAGCGCCACAACGCAGCCATCGCCGCGCTGAACGCCGCACCCAGTTGCGGCCCCAGCGGCACGGTCGACGTGCTGCCCACCACCCTGCCCTGCGTCACGACCGCCTGCCCGGCGACGAACACGTCCCACAGACGCGGCGAGGGCGAGGAGAACACCATGGCATCCAGCACGTGCTCTGCAGGGATGCCCAGCAGCGCCGGCGACTGGTCGTCCAGCACCACGAAATCGGCCCGGTGGCCCGACTGGATGGCCCCGATGCGTTGGCCCGTGGCAGCCCGCCCGCCGGCAATCGCCGCCTCGAACAAGGCCGCGGCGGTGCTGTCGCGCCCCGCGGCGCGCGCCGCCACATTGCGCTGGTGCAAAAGGGCGCGCTGCGTGTACTCCAGCAGGCGCAGCTCGGTCGTCCACTGGCGCGAGACCTGGCTGTCCGAACCCACCGCCCAGCGCCCGCCCAGCGCCATGTAGGCCGGCAGGTCGAACACGCCATCGCCCAGGTCGGCCTCGGTGCTGGGGCACAGCACGACCGATGCACCGGCCTTGCGCACGCCCTGCAGTTCTGCCGGGGTGGCGTGGGTCGCATGCACCAGGTTCCAGCGCGCATCCACGGCCGCGTTCTGCAGCAACCACTCGATCGGGCGCAGGCCGGTGTGGGCCACGCAGTCGTCCACCTCCTGCGTCTGCTCGGCCGCATGGATGTGCAAGGGCAGCGACACCTTGCGCGCGTGCGCAGCCACCTCCTGCAAGGCCACGGCGTCCACCGCGCGCAGCGAATGCACGGCCACGCCCGCGCCCAGCAGGGCGCCGGGGCTGGTCTGGTTGGTCTCTGCATCCACGGCCAGGCGCGCCACGGCTTCCACCGTGCGCAGCACGCTGTCCGGCGTGGAGGCGAAGCGGCGCTGCCCCTCGCCCAGCGCGTCAGCGCCGAAGCCCGCCCGCATGTACAGCGTGGGCAACAAGGTGAGGCCGATGCCCACGCGTTGCGCCGCGCGCACCAGGGCCAGGGCCATGTCCAGCGGCGCGCCATCCGGCTGGCCGTCGGGCGCACCGTGCAGGTAGTGGAATTCGCAGACCTGGGTGTAGCCGGCCTGCAACAGCTCGGCGTACAGCAGGCTGGCCACGGCCTCCAGTTGCTCGGGCGTGATGCGCCGCGCCACGCTGTACATGCGCTCGCGCCAGGTCCAGAAGTCGTCGACCGCGGTGGCGGCACCGTCGCGCCGGCGCTCCGTCAGCCCGGCCATGGCCCGCTGAAACGCATGGCTGTGCGCGTCGACCATGCCGGGCAGCACGGGTCCGCCCAAGCGCACCGCGCCACGCTGCTGCTCGGCGCTGGCATTGGGCAGCACATTGAGCCAGCAGCCGTCGGCCGCCACCGTCAACACCACATCGCGCGCCCATGCCCCCTGGATCCATGCGCGGCTCGCCAGGAACCGCCTCACCTCATGCGTCATGCGCCGTCCTTCCGCTCGGTTTTGCACATTCTGCACCGCCCCTTCCATGCAAAACGGCCCCGGCGCCTTGCAGCACCGGGGCCGTCCTGCGGCAGATCAACGAAGGCTCAGGTGCCGACCTTGCCGCCGTCTTCCCGCCAGACCACGACCGTGGCAGGACGCGGGCGGCCGCCGGCGCCGTTGTCGGGCCAGCGCGAGAAGGCCAGCGGATCGACCGCGGGATCGGTCGCCGGCGCGCGCGGATGGCTGCCGTACTCGCCCGGGTGCTGCACGTTGACGAACACGTACTTCTGGTCCGGCGTCCAGGTGATGCCCGTGATCTCGCAGCCCGAGGGGCCGACCAGAAAGCGGCGGATCTCCTTGGTCGCGGGGTCGGCCACCAGCATCTGGTTGTTGCCCATCCCGGCGTAGTTGCCGCGGTTGGAGAAGTTGCCGTCGGTCTGGATCCACAGGCGGCCGTCGGCGTCGAAGGCCAGGCCGTCCGGGCTGTTGAACAGGTTGTCGGCGTTGATGTTGCTCGATCCGGCCTGCAGGCCGCCGGCCGTGTGGGCCGGGTTGCCGGCCAGCACGAACAGGTCCCACTCGAAGCTCAAAGCGGCCGCGTCCTGGCCGGTCTCGCGCCAGCGGATGATCTGGCCATAGATGTTGCTGGTGCGCGGATTCGCCTCGTCCACCGTGCTGCGGCTGCTGTTGTTGGTCAGCGTGAGGTAGACCTCGCCCGACTCCGGATGCACCGTCACCCACTCCGGTCGGTCCATCTTGGTTGCGCCGACATCGTCGGCCGCCAGGCGCGTGTTGACCAGGATGCCGCCCAGGTCGCCGTACTTGGCGCCCAGCGTGCTGCCTCCGGCGATCGGCGTGGACGGCACCAGGGCCACCCACTCGCCCGTGCCCATCATGTCGCCCACCGTGGCGCCGGCACCGAACCTGGCCACGTACAGCGTGCCGGTTTCCAGCAGGTTGACGTTGGCGCGCTGGTTGTTGGCCACGTACTTGCCGTCGGAGACGAACTTGTAGACGTAGTCGTTGGCCTGGTCATCGCCCATGTAGACCACGACACGGTTGTCCTTGGCCAGCGTCTGCGCCGCGTTCTCGTGCTTGATGCGGCCCAGCGCCGTGCGCTTCTTGGGCGTGGACGAGGCGTCGAACGGGTCGATCTCGACGATCCAGCCCAGGCGGTTGGGCTCGTTGGGCACCAGCGCGTAGTCGAAGCGCTCGTCCTCCTCGTGCCAGCGGTAGCCCGCGCCCGTGCTCGACAGCCCATAGCGGCGCATGTTGGCGTCGCGCGCCTCGGTGGTGCTGGCGGTGCCGAAGTAGCCGTTGAAGTTCTCTTCGCAGGTGAGGTAGGTGCCCCACATGGTGTAGCCGTTGCCGCAGTTGTTGACCGTGCCCAGCGAGACCTCGCCGGCCGGGTCGGCGCTGGTCTGCACCAGCGCGTGGCCGCGCACGGGGCCGGTCAGCTGCATGGGCGTGTTCATGTGGATGCGGCGGTTGTACTGCGAGGGGATCACCACCTGCCAGTTGCCACCCACCAGGCGCACATGGGCGACCGACACGCCATGGGCGTGCTGGGCCTTGCGCACCTGCTCCAGCGACCAGGGCGTGGCACCGGATTGCTCGGCCGCCGTGTAGAAGTACTCGGGGTTGATGTACTCGTGGTTCATCACGAGCAGGCCTTCGGTGCTGTTGTTGTCCGACAGCGGGAAGAAGTGCATGCCGTCGTGGTTGTCGCCGAACTGCAGCGCCTGGTCGGCGGCCGTGTTGGTGGCGTCCGGCTTCCAGGCCGGCGAGTTGGCGAACAGCGGATCGCCCCAACGGCAGAACACGGCGTGCCGGTAACCGGCCGGCACGACGATGTCGTCGCCGGTCGCGGCCGCCACGGCCGCGAAGCCGAGCATCGGGCCGCTGTCGTCGCCGTCACCGCCGCCACAGGCGCTCAGGCCCGCGCCGAAGAAGCCGACGGCCCCCATGGCCAGGCCGCTCTTGAGAAAGCCGCGGCGCGAACGGGCACGCTCGACGAGTTCGTTGAAGTGGGGGTTGGCGCTGGTGTTGGTGGGGATGTTTTCTGGATCGATCGAACGCATCGGGGCACAGTCCTGTGGTGGGAAAAAGGACAAGACGCTTCCCCGCCATGCTTTGTGCATGGTGTATTTCGCAGGCAGAGGCTGGCTTGCGGGCGTGATGGTCGAAACCGCCCGTGACAGTCCCGTGAAGCCCGCATGACCAGCGGGCGTGTTGACAAAGCCCGCCGTTGCGCGCAGATGTCACGGCGCGTTGCGCGCCGGCGCCTTCAGTCCCCGCGCAGCCGCAGCGGATCGAAGTCCAGCGGCGCGTCGTCCTGCGGCGGCCGGTAGCGGAAGATGCCGCTCGTGCGCAGCGCGGGCGCGCCGTCGGCCGTCACGAGCGCCTGCGCGAACACCATGGTGCGCGTGCGTTGCAGCACCTCGCCCTCGCCCTGCACCCAGGCACCCAGCGGCGCCGCGCCGACGTAGTCGACCTGCAGGTTGACCGTGGGCAGGAAGCTGCGCCGGCCGTCCGTGCCCTGGTACATGGTCATGGCCGGCAGCAGCATGTCGCAAAAGCTCGCCAGCATGCCGCCGTGGCAGGTGCCGATGGGGTTGGTGTGGCGCGGCTCCACACGGAAACCCAGCTGCAGCTTCTCGCCGGTCAAGCGGCCATAGAGCGGGCCGTTGGCGGCAATGAAGGGGCCGCCCATCACGATGGGGCGAAAGCCGGCAGGAATGGCGGGAGCGGTGTCTGGCATGGCGCCGATCATAGGCAGCGCCGCGCGCGTCAGAAGTCCCGGCCTTCGAGCAGCACCGCGAGCAGCCGGGCGTACAACCGCTCCAGCGCTGCCCGGTCGGCCTGCATCTCGGTCGGCTGGCGGAACACCGTGCCTTCGATCAGCACGGCCACCACCTCGCAGCGCGCCGCCGCCTCGGCCGGCGACAGCCCGGGCATGAGCCGCAGCATCTTGGCGATCGCCTGCTGCTGGCTGCGCTTGTCGGCCTCGCGCACGATGGCCGCGATCTCGGCGTGGCGCGTGGCCTCGGCCGTGATCTCCAGCATCAGCACGGCGTCCTCGGCATGGCGCGCGTCGCGTTCGGGCGTGCGCGCGGCCAGCCGCTCGGGCGTGCACGGGCTCTCGCCGCTGGTCGCCATGCGCGCCAGCCTGCGTTCGATGATGTCCTCGACGATGGCGCGGATGATCGCGTCCTTGCCCGGGAAGTAGCGGTAGATCTGGCCCACGCTCATGCCCGCGGCGCTGGCGATCTGCGCCATGGGCGCGGCATGGAAGCCGCAGCGCAGCACGTTCTGGCGCGCGGCCTCGACGATCTGCGCCCGGCGCAAGGCATCGCGCTCTTGCTTGGGCGGGCGGGGACTGCGGACGGGAGCGGTATTCACAGAGTCTTTACAAGAGCACAACAGGCGGCTTGCAATGCTATTTGAGAATGAACGTTCATTCTTTGAATTTCATACCGCACGCAAGGTCTTCTGCCATGACACGCCTTCCCTCCCTCGGCCTTGCGGCCATCGTGATGCTCTCCGCCTGCACCCGGCAGGAGGCAGCGCCGCCCCCACCCGCCATACCCGAGGTCGGCGTGGTCACGCTGCACACCCAGGCCGTGCCCCTGCAGCAGGAACTGGCCGGCCGCACCACGGCTGCGCTCAGCGCCGACGTGCGGCCCCAGGTCGGCGGCATCGTCAAGGCGCGCAAGTTCACCGAAGGCGCGCTGGTCCAGGTCGGCCAGGTGCTCTACGAGATAGCCCCGGCCAGCTACCAGGTCGCCGCCAACCAGGCCAAGGCGTCCTGGACCAGCGCCAAGGCCGCCGTCGACGCGGCCCGGCTCAAGAGCCAGCGCTACCAGGAACTGCTGGCCATCGAGGGCGTCTCCAGGCAGGACGCCGAGGACGCCCGCGTGGCCTACGAGCAGGCCCTGGCCAGCGTGGAGCAGACCCGCGCCGCCTACGAGGCCGCGCAGATCAACCTGGGCTACACCCAGGTGCGCGCGCCGATCTCGGGCCGCATCGGCACCTCCAGCGTGACGCCCGGCGCCCTCGTCACGGCCAGCCAGGACACCGCGCTGGCCACCATCCGCGCGCTCGACCCGATTTACGTGGACGTGACGCAGACCAGCGTGGCCCTGCTCCAGCTGCGCCGCGCACTGGCGCAGGACGGCCTGCAGGCCGGCAGCACCAGCGTGAAGCTCGCGCTGGAGGATGGCAGCACCTACGCACGCACCGGCCGCCTGCAGTTCAGCGAGGTGGCGGTGGACCCCGCCACGGGCTCGGTCACGCTGCGCGCCGTGTTCCCCAACCCGGACGGCCAGCTGCTGCCCGGCATGTACGTGCGCGCGCTGCTCGACCAGGCCGTGGACCCCAAGGCCATCCTGGCACCGCAGCAGGGCATCACGCGCGACCCCAAGGGCCATGCCACGGCGCTCGTGGTCGATGGCGAGAACAAGGTGCGCCAGCGCGAGGTCACGGTGCAACGCAGCGTCGGCGACCAGTGGCTGGTCTCGGGCGGCCTGACCGAAGGTGACCGCCTGGTCGTCGAAGGCACCTCCAAGGTCAAGGCCGGCAGCACGGTCAAGGTGGTCGAGCTGAAGACCGACACCGCCGCCAAGGTGGCCGACGCCGGCAAGGAAGGTCGCTGAGCATGCTGGCCCGCTTCTTCGTCCAACGGCCCATCTTCGCGTGGGTCATCGCCATCGCCATCATGCTGGCCGGCGCGCTGTCCATCGAGACGCTGCCGATCTCCCAGTACCCCGACGTGGCGCCGCCCACGGTGCGCATCTCGGCCACCTACACCGGCGCCAACGCGCAGACGGTGGAGAACAGCGTCACCCAGATCATCGAGCAGCAGCTCACGGGGCTGGACGGCATGCTGTATTTCTCGTCGAGCAGCAGCTCCGCGGGCAGCGCCAGCATCAACGTCACCTTCAAGCAGGGCACCAACCCCGACACCGCCCAGGTGCAGGTGCAGAACAAGGTGCAGCAGGCGCTCACGCGGCTGCCGTCGTCGGTGCAGTCGCAGGGCGTCACGGTCACCAAGTCGCAGACCGACTTCCTCGTGATCATCGCGGTCTACGACCAGACCGACAAAGCCAGCGCCACCGACATCGCCGACTACATGGTCAGCAACATGCAGGAGTCCATCGCGCGCGTGGAAGGCGTGGGCTCGGTGCAGGTGTTCGGCGCGCAGTACGCCATGCGCATCTGGCTGGACCCGGAGAAGCTGGCCTCCTACAGCCTGATGCCCTCCGACGTGCAGGCCGCCATCGAGGCGCAGAACACCCAGGTCACGGCCGGCAAGATCGGCGCGCTGCCCGCGGCCGGCAACCAGCAGCTCAACGCCACCGTCACGGCGCAGTCCATGCTGCAGACGCCGCAGCAGTTCCGCGACATCATCGTCAAGCACGCCAGCGGCGGCGCCACCGTGCGCCTGTCCGACGTGGCGCGCGTGGAGCTCGGCAGCGAGTCCTACGACAGCGTCACGCGGCTGAACGGCCACCCGGCCTCGGGCATCGCCGTGATGCTGGCGCCCGGCGCCAACGCGCTGTCCACGGCCGAGCGCGTGTTCGCCGCCGTCGACCAGCTCAAGCTGGGCATGCCAGACGGCTATGCCGTGGCCTACCCCAAGGACAGCACCAAGTTCATCAAGATCTCGATCGAGGAAGTGGCCAAGACGCTGGTCGAGGCCATCGCGCTCGTGGTGCTCGTGATGTTCGTGTTCCTGCAGAACTGGCGCGCCACGCTGATCCCCGCGATCGCCGTGCCCGTGGTGCTGCTGGGCACCTTCGGCGTGCTGGCGGTGTTCGGCTACTCCATCAACACGCTGACCATGTTCGGCATGGTGCTGTCCATCGGCCTGCTGGTGGACGACGCCATCGTCGTGGTGGAGAACGTCGAACGCGTGATGGCCGAGGAAAAGCTCTCGCCGCGCGAGGCCACCATCCGCTCCATGGGCGAGATCACGGGCGCGCTGGTCGGCGTGGCCACGGTGCTGTCGGCCGTGTTCCTGCCCATGGCCTTCTTCAGCGGCTCCACGGGCGTGATCTACCGCCAGTTCTCCATCACCATCGTCGCCTCCATGGTGCTGTCGGTGGTGGTGGCGCTGACGCTCACGCCGGCGCTGTGCGCCACGCTGCTCAAGGCCCACGACCACGGCGCGCCGCGCGGCCGCCTGGCCACCTGGTTCAACACCCGCATGGAAGGCATGACCGGCCGCTACGGCAGCCGCGTGGCGCGCATCCTGGCCTCGCCCGCGCGCTGGCTGCTGCTGTACGGCCTGCTGCTGGCCGGCCTGGCCGTGCTGTTCATGCGCCTGCCCACCGGCTTCCTGCCGACCGAGGACCAGGGCCAGGTCATGGTGCAGTACACGCTGCCCGTGGGCGCCACCATGGGCCGCACCGTGGAGACCGCCAGGCAGGTCGAGCACTACTTCCTGACGCAGGAGAAGGACAACACCGACGTGGTGTTCACGGTCGGCGGCTTCAACTTCAGCGGCAGCGGGCAGAACGCCGGCATGGCCTTCGTCGAACTCAAGGACTGGAAGGAACGCCCGGGCGCGGCCAACCGCGCCGACAGCATCGCCGGGCGTTCGACCCAGGCCCTGGCCGGCGTGCGCGACGCGCAGATCTTCACGCTGAACCCGCCCTCGGTGCCGGGCCTGGGCCAGTCCAACGGCTTCGATTTCATGCTGCTGGCGCAGGCCGGCACCACGCGTGCCCAGCTCAAGGACATGCGCAACAGCCTGCTCGGCAGCGCCGCGCAGAACCGGCAGCTCGCGGCCGTGCGCCCCAACGGGCTGGAAGACACGCCGCAGCTGGCCGTGGACATCGACAACGCCAAGGCCTCGGCGCTGGACCTGTCGATCGCCGACATCCACAGCACGCTGGCCTCGGCCTGGGGCGGCACCTACGTGGACGACTTCATCGACCGCGCCCGCGTCAAGAAGGTCTACATGCAGGGCGACGCGCCGTTCCGCGCCAGCCCCGAAGACCTGGCCGACTGGCGCGTGCGCGGCAGCGGCGGCGCCATGACACCGTTCTCCGCCTTCGCCACCACGCGCTGGACCAACGGGCCCGAAAGCCTGTCGCGCTACAACGGCCTGGCCTCCTACGAGATCCAGGGCGAGCCCGCAGCCGGCATGAGTTCGGGCACGGCCATGGACCAGGTCGAGCAGATCGCCCAGGGCCTGCCGGCCGGCAGCACCTACGCCTGGACCGGCCTGTCCTACCAGGAGCGGCTGTCCAGCGGCCAGACCTTCAAGCTCTACGCGATCTCGCTGCTGGTCGTGTTCCTGTGCCTGGCGGCGCTGTACGAGAGCTGGTCGATCCCGATCTCGGTGCTGCTCGTGGTGCCGCTGGGCGTGATCGGCGCCGTGCTGGCGGCCACCTTGCGCGGGCTGGAGAACGACGTGTACTTCCAGGTCGCGCTGCTGACCACGATCGGCCTGGCCTCCAAGAACGCGATCCTGATCGTCGAGTTCGCCGAAGCCGCGCACCGGCGTGGCCAGAGCCTCGTGGCCGCCGCCGTCGAGGGCGCGCGGCTGCGGCTGCGGCCCATCCTGATGACCTCGCTGGCCTTCATCGCCGGGGTCATGCCGCTGGCGCTGTCCACCGGCGCGGGCGCCAACAGCCGCGTGTCCATCGGCACCGGCATCGTCGGCGGCACGCTGACGGCCACGGTGCTCGCGATCTTCTTCGTGCCGCTGTTCTTCGTGCTGGTGCGCCGCCTGTTCCGGGCCGGCGACCCGCATGCCGACTCCGCACCGGCCACCACCCAAGGAGCCTGAGCCATGGCCCGACCACGTCCCCTCGCGCGCATCGCCGCGGCCTGCATCGCCTCCACCGTGTTCGTGCTGGCCGGCTGCGCCTCGATGGCGCCCAGCTACGAACGCCCCGCCGCACCCGTGCCGGCGCAGTGGCCCACGGGCGCGGCCTACGCGCCGGCCACCGACCAGGGCACCAGCGCGGCCGACCTGCCCTGGCGCTGGTTCATCCTGGACACCCGCTTGCAGCAGGTCGTGGCCCAGGCCTTGGACGGCAGCCGCGACCTGCGCAAGGCCATCGCCAGCATCGCATCGGCGCGCGCCCTGTACGGCCAGCAGCGCGCCGCCCTGTTCCCCACCGTCTCGGCCGGCCTGGACGGCAGCAAGGCACGCTCACTCAACAACGGCACGGCCGTCACCACGCAGAGCGTGAGCGCCACGGCCAGCGTGAGCGCCTACGAACTCGATCTGTTCGGCAAGACGCGCAGCCTGAGCGACGCCGCGCTGCAGACCTACCTGGCCAGCGCCGAGGCCGCGCGCGCCACGCGCATCGCGCTGATCGCCGAGACCGCCAACGCCTGGCTCGCGCTGGCGGCCGACCAGGACCGCCTGGCCACGGCCCGCCAGACCATGCAAAGCGCCCAGCGCAGCATGGAGATCGCGCGCAAGCGCCAGGAACTCGGCGCGGCCTCGGCCGCGGACACGCGCAGTGCCGAGACCGTCTACCAGCAGGCGCGCGCCGACGTGGCCTCGACCACGGCCGCCGTGGCGCAAGACCGCAACGCACTGGAGCTGCTGACCGGCGGCCCGGTGGCCGATGCGCTGCTGCCCACCACCCTGCCCCAGGCCGACGGCTGGCTGGCCGAGGTGCCGGCCGGCCTGTCGTCCGAGGTGCTGCTGCGCCGCCCCGACGTGATGCAGGCCGAGCACCAGCTGCAATCGGCCAACGCCAACATCGGCGCCGCGCGCGCGGCCTTCTTTCCCTCGGTCTCGCTGACGGCCACGGGCGGCATCGCGAGCGCGGCGCTGGCCACGCTGTTCAGCGGCGGCACGGGCGTGTGGAGCTTCGCACCGGCCGTCTCGCTGCCGCTCTTCGACGGGGGCGCGCGCCAGGCCAGCCTGGACCATGACCGCGCCGAGCAGAAGGTGGCGCTGAACAGCTACGAGCTGGCGATCCAGACCGCCTTCAAAGAGGTGGCCGACGCGCTGGCCACGCGCGGCACCATCGCCGAGCAACTGGCGGCGCAGCGCGACCTGGTCAGCGCCGCGGCCGGCAGCGAGCAACTCGCCACCGCGCGCTACCAGCGCGGCGTGGACACCTACCTCAACGCGCTGGTCGCCCAGCGCACGCTGTACAGCGCGCAGCAAAGCCTGGTCACGACCCGGCTCAGCGCGCTGCAAAGCCGCGTGACGCTGTACCGCGTGCTGGGCGGCGGCCTGGCGGGCGAGATGCCGCCGGCGTCGTGAAGCGCACCGTCCGTGGCCGCCCTGGCTTGCGCCAGGGCAAGCGCGGATGCTTCGATGCATTGAATCACTGACTCATTGATCCATCTCCACCATGCGCACCACGATCAAACTCGACCCGGGCGTGCACGAGTCCGTGCGCCGGCAGGCCCTGCGACAGAACATGTCCATGGCGCGCTTGCTCGGCCAGTTGGTGCAGCAGGGCCTGCGCGCCAGCACCGAGACGACGAAGGCGTGCTGTGACGATGTGCCAATGCGCCGATGGCGGCACGCCAGCCGGCCGTGCTGCTGGACGTCAACACGCTGGTGGCGCTGGGCTGGGTCGAGCACGAAGCCCATGCCGCCGTCGTGCAGCGCCTGGACACGGCCGCGGCCTGGGCCACCTGCGCCATCACGCAGCTGGGCTTCGTGCGCATCTCCTGCACCAGCGGCATCTTCAGCCGCACCCTGTCGCCGCCGCAGGCCCATGCCGCGCTGCAGGCGCTGTGCGCCGACGCCGAGCACGCCTACCTGGCCGAGCACCCCGCCGTCACGGCCTGCGACTTCAGCCTGCTGAGCGGGCCGCGCCAGACCACGGACACCTACCTGCTCGCCCTGGCGCAGCACCACGGCATGCGCCTGCTCACGCTGGACAAGCTCCTGGCCCAGGCGTTTGCCGGGGGGCCGTTCGAGCTGCTGGAAGCGGGCTGAGCCCCTCCCCCGAAGGGCTCAGGCGTAGAAGGCCGGGATGTTCGGCCGCCCTTGCACCGTGCCGGCCGACACGCCCTGCAACTCGGCCGCCACCATCTTGCCCAGCACCGCCAGATGCTCGCGCTCCCAGGCGCTCAGGCGCTTGGGCTTGCGGTCGATCAGGCACAGCGTGCCCACCGACTCGCCATTGGCCATCACCAGCGGACAGCCGGCGTAGAAGCGGATGCGCGGATCGCCCGTGACCAGCGGGTTGTCGGCGAAGCGCGGATCCACCATTGCATCGGAGACCTCCAGGATCTCGGGCTGCAGGATGGCATGGCCGCAGAAGCTGATGTCGCGCGGCGTCTCGCTGGCCTCCAGGCCGATGCACGACTTGAACCACTGGCGGTCCGCGTCGACCAGGCTCACGAGCGCGATCGGCACCTTGAACTGCGAGGCGGCGTAGGCGGTGATCAGGTCGAAACGCGCCTCCGGTTCGGTGTCGAGGATCAGCAGATCGCGCAGCGTGGCGATGCGTTGGGATTCGGTGGCAGGCAGGGCGGGCGGCCGCATGGCGGACTCCTGGTCATGGCGGGTGGACAGGCGGGCGGATTATTGCAGCGCACCCGGCCTACACTGCCCCATCCGCAGCACGCCGCTCGCCCCATGACGCCCTCGGAATCTGCCACCGGCACCGAAGACCCCACCCGGGTTCGCCACTTCCGCCAGATCCTGTTGTGGCCGCTGCGCCTCATGCCCTTGGGCGGCGGCTCCGGCGCCAAACCCTGGGAACTCCTGGCCGGCTCGCCCTGGCAGGAGGAAGTGGACGAATACACGGGCGACACCTGCCGCTTCCACGAACGGCACTACAACGAGTTCGTGACCTTCCTGCCCTATGTGCAGCGCTTCCTGTACGGTGAGGGCCGCCACGGGCGCACGGGTGGCGCCACGCTGCACGGCTCGCCGATGCGCGTGTTCCGCCGCCACGACATCGCCGCCGTGCGCCTCACGGCCCGGCCCGGCGACGCACCGGTCACCCTGTCCATCGTCCACGCCGACCTGTACTTCTTCCTCGACGTGGACCTGGTGCTGTTCAACCTCGAGGTCAGCGCCGACGACCTCGCACTGGAACAGGCGCAGGAACTCATGTACCGCTTCGGCCGCGGCTACCCGCCCGGCTGGGACGCCGCCGGCCAGCCATTGCACTGCCTGACCGACGCCGAATGGCTGGACGCGCAGGGCCGGGTGCTGACCCGCTCCGATGCGCACCAGCGCGACGCCTTCCTGGCCCATGTGGCCGAGCACCGCGCGCCGCGCATCGCCACGCACTGGGCCGCCATGCTGGAGCCGCTGGTGCCCGACTACTCCGACCAGAGCGGCGCGCTGCGCTACCGCCAGATCGAGTACTACCGCATGCCGCTCATGGCCTACCTGGCGCTGAACGACCCGCGCGCGCTCTCGCGTGCCGATTTCGTGCGCCTGGGCCTGGTCACGGGCTCGGGCGACAACCGCGCCCTGCCTTTCGCCGACGAGCACCTGGCCGACTTCGAGCAGCGCTTCTGCTACGACCGCTTCTGGAGCGCCGGCGGCGCCGCGCCGGACACGCGCTACCTGTGCAACGGCCATTCGCTGATCGTCGTGGGCCGGTCCGACTCGGTGCTCTATGGCTGCCGCGACCGCGGCGTGCTGGCCCAGTTCCGGCACCAGCACTTCCTGCTGTTCCTGATCGCGCACTTCCAGAAGGCCGCGCTGCTGATGTACTCGGACAAGCTCGTCGAGGCGCTGCGCGACCTGGACGTGGGCAGCGCCGACAGCGTGCGCCGCTTCAAGCGCTCGATCCGCGGCGCCTTCGAAGGCTTCCTGCGCTTCACGCACCGCTACTGGTTCCACGAGATTTCCGAGCAGGCGCTGGTGCGCGCGCTGTGGGGCATGTGCGCTAGCCACCTCAAGCTGGACGCCACCTACTGCGAGGTCAAGGAACGCATCGCCGACATGGCCCAGTACCTGGAGAGCGACAGCCTGCGCCGCCAGGCCAACACCGTGGTGCGGCTGACGGTGGTGACCATCTTCGGCCTGATCGGCACCGTGACCACCGGCTTCCTGGGCATGAACCTGCTGGCCGAGGCGGATGCACCGCTGTCGCGCCGGCTCACCATCTTCGCGATCGTGTTCGTGCTCACGACCATGCTGACGGTCTACACCATGGCCAAGTCCAAGAAGCTGTCGGACTTCCTGGACGTGCTGTCGGACGAGCGGGCCACGGTGTGGCAGAAGTGCCTGGCGTTCGCGGCCGTGTGGCGCCGCGACGGCTGAGCAGCGCCTCAGAGCGAGGCCGGCACCGTCTCCGCCATCGCGCGCATCGGCAGATGGACATGGAACGCCGCACCGCGTGCCAGGTTCTCCGCGTGGATGCGTCCACCATGCGCCTCGACGATCTTGCGGCAGATGGCCAGGCCCAGGCCGGTCCCGCCCGATCCGTCCTTGGTCTTGCTGGACTGCACGAAGGCCTCGAAGATCTTGCCGAGCTCGGCTTGGGGAATGCCGGGCCCCTGGTCTCGGACGCAGAAGTGCAGCTCATGGCTGGGGCTGATCTCGCCGACGATCTCGACGGTGCCGCCCTCCGGCGAGAACTTGATCGCGTTGGCGATCACGTTGCGCATGAGTTGCTGGAAGCGCAGCGGATCGGCCTTGGCCAGCAGCGGCACGTCCGCCAGTTGCAGGCGCAGGTCCAGCCGGCGTGAGTTCACCAGCGGCTCCAGTTCCCGCACGATGGTGCGCAACGGCCCGCGCAGGTCGATGCGTTCCAGGTGGAAGGTGCCGACCGTGCTCTCGATCTTGGCCACGTCCAGCAGGTCGTTGACCAGTGCCAGCATGCGCTGGCCGGCGGCGTGGATGTCCTCGAACATGCCGGCCAGCTTGGGTTGGCCCTGGCCGCGCAGACAGCCCAGTTCCGAGAAGCCGATGATCGACTGCAGCGGCGTGCGCAGTTCGTGGCTCATGTTCGCGACGAACTCGGACTTGGCGCGCGAGGTCTCTTCCAGCGCGTCCTTGGCTTCGCGGGTGACGCGCTCGGCTTCGCGGAAATCGGTCACGTCCATCAGCACGTTCAGGATGCCGGCCGTGCCGCCCTGTGCATCGGGCACCAGCGCCTTGATGACGCGGGTGCTGCGCAGGCTGCCGTCCGCGTTGCGAACACGTGCTTCGAAGTGGACCGTGCCGCCCCCGCCCAGCACCTCGCGGTCGCCCTGGCGGTGCATGAGCCCCTCTTCGCTGCGCAGCACCTCGTCGAACCTGCGGCCGATCACGGCGCTGCGCGCCAGCCCCTTGTAGTCCTGCCAGGCCTGGTTGACCAGCACCAGCCGCCCGCCGCTGTCGGTCATCGAGATCGGCAAGGGGTTGACCTCCAGCAGCTTCTCGCTCAAGGCGAGCTGCGCCTGCAACTGGCGCTGCACCTCCCAGCGCTCGGTGATGTCCACGGCGCTGCCGGCATACCCGGTCAGCTGGCCGTCCACCAGCACCGGGACGACGGCCACATCCAGCAGCAGCTCGCGGCCCGCTGGCGTCATCACCCGGGCCTGGGTGGAGCGCGTTCCCAGGCCGGCCCCGGGCCGGAACAGCGCCTGCACCGCGGCGCTGCTCTCCTGGCGCACCAGGGTGTGCAGCGGCCTGCCGATCGCGTTGTCGACGTTCGTCCCGCGCAGCGCCGACCAGCGCGCGTTCACGAAGGTGATAGCGCCGTCGACGTCGGTGCGAAAGAGCAGCTCCTGCACGCTCTTCATCACCACCGCCATCTCCTGCTGGCTCTGGGCCACGCGGGCCTGCGCTTCGTCGCGCAGGCGGCGCGCGGCCTCCCGGGCGCGCAGGCTGCGCCACACCAGGGCGGACAGGGCCAGGATGACGGCGATGGCGCCCACACCCACCGCCACGAAGCCGCGTGCGCCGCGCTCCCAGCGCTGCACGGCCGCAGCCACTGGCTGGTTCACGATGGTCACGAGCGGGCGTGTGCGCGAGGTGCGGTAGGCCACCATGTCCTGCTCGCCCGACAGCCCGGTCCCCCGGTAGCTGCCGAATTCGTGGCGCGGCAGCAGTTCGCGAAACACCTTCAGGTCGGCCACATTGCGGTCCCGCTGCAGGCCGGCCTCGTCGGAGGCGGCCAGCACCTCCCCCGCATAGCTCGCGACCAGCGCGGTCTTGCTGGCGTCGCCCAGGCTCAGCTGCTGGTAGGTGGCAATGGCATCGGGGTTGATCAGGCCCACCAGCAGCAACGGCCGGCCCGTCTCCGACCTGAACTGGCGCATCAAGGGGATGAAGCCCAGCCCGCGCGGACTGGCGACGGCCGCGCCGCGCCGCAGGCCGCCGAGCCCGCGCGCGGCGACGAACGGGCCGACCACGTCGTGCTCGGCCGTGGGCAGCTTGCCGAGCCGGTCGATGTCCACCGCGATGCCGGCTTCCCCCGCGACCGAGCTGGCGAGCACCTGCCCCTGCAGGTCCAGCACCGCGGCCGAACGCACGAAGGGCAGGCCCACGAGCACCTGCGCCAGGCCGAGCTGGGCCGCCTCGCGGTCCTGCGGCAGGCGCTGCAGCGCAGCGGCCCGGGCCAGGCCGCTCAAGGCCACCGAGGCCGTCTCCACCGTGCGCGTGGCCTGTTCGTCCAGCACGCGCGCCAGCAGTTCGAGCTGGCGCTGTTCGGCGTCGATGGCCTGGGCGCGGTCGCTCCAGGCCACCCAGGCCGTGGCCAGCGCCACCGCGCAGGCGAGCAAGGCGCCGGCCGCCAGCGCGAGCCAGCTGGACAGCCCGGCATGGGTGCTGAACCGGGGCATGCCGCGGCGGCGGTCGGGCTGGCTCATGGTGCAAGGATGTCGACCAGCCCGTGCCTGCGCGCGGCCTGGGCCAGCGTGCCGTCGCGCTTGATGCGGGCCACGAAGCCATCGACGGCGTTGAACCAGGCGTCGTCGCCCGGCTTGGTGGCATAGGCGTAGGGCAGCACGTGGAAGGGCTTGGGCGGCGCGATCAGGCGTGCCCAGTCGGCGTTGTCCAGCAGGCGCCGGCTGTAGGGATAGTCGGTCATGAACACGTCGATACGGCCCGCCTCCAGCTCCAGCTCACGCGTGGCGGGCGGCTTGATCCTGACCAGTTGCGCCTGCTTGAGCTGCGCCGCCATCACCGGCTCCATGAACGTGCCGGCCTGCACCGCGACCTGCACGCCCGGCTGGTCGATGTCGCTCCAGTCCTTCACCACCGCGCTGCTCTTGGTGGTGATGGCGTAGATGTCGCTGCTGAGGTAGGGCCGCGTGAAGCGCAGGTGTTCCATGCGCTGCGGCAGCATGGCGATGGCGAACATCGCCACATCGCAGCGGTCGGCCGTCAGGTCGGCGATCAGCGTGCTGAACGACGAATCCACATAGCGGATCTTCACGCCCAGGTCCTTGGCCAGCGCGCCCGACAGGTCGATGTCGATGCCGCCCAGCTGCTCGGTGCGCGGGCTGCGGAACGTGATGCCGTAGTAGTCGGGCCAGATGCACACGCGCACCACGCCGCTGGCCTGCACGCGGTCGAAGGTGGCGCCGGCCATGGCGGGCGAGCTCGCCTGGGCCATGCACAGCGCGAGAAGGGAGGGAAGGATGCGGCGGAACATGCGGACTCCTGCGGTGCTAGTGCGCGCCGATCAAGGCGTGGAAATCGAGGTTCTGCGCATTGATGAACTGGCGCAAGGTCTCCAGCCCGTCGAAGCCCTCCACGAAGGCGTCGACCACGCGCGGATCGAAGGCCTTGCCGCGCTCCTGCACCAGCATGGACAGTGCCTGCCCGGGGCTGTAGGCCTTGCGGTAGACGCGGTCCATGGTCAGCGCGTCGTAGAAATCGACCACCGAGGTGATGCGCGCCGACAGCGGAATCGCCTCGGCCGCCAGGCCAGCCGGATAGCCCTTGCCGTCGTAGCGCTCGTGGTGGTGCAGCGCCACCTCGGCCGCCAGTTCGAAGAGCGGCACGCGCGAGCGCCCGAGGATGCTGTGGCCGATCGCGGGGTGCTGGTTCATCACCGCGCGCTCCTGCGGCGTCAGCGGCCCGGGCTTCTTCAGCACGGCGTCGGGCGTGCCGATCTTGCCGATGTCGTGCATCGGCGCGGCCTTGCGCAGCATCAGCGCCTTGTCCCGGGATTCGCCGAGGAGCAAGGCCAGCGCCTCGGCCAGGAAGCCGATGCGCACGATGTGCAGGCCGGTGTCGTCGTCCTTGAAGTCCGCGGCCAGCGACAGGCGCAGCAGCGATTCGTGGTGGGCGTGGGTGAGCTGGACCAGCGCTTCGTTGCGCTCGCGGTACATGCGTCCGAAGTCGGCAACGAAACGCTCCATCTGGGCCGATGCGGCGGCGTCGAAGCTGTTGCGCAAGCCGGCGGTCGGCACGGGCGCTGCCGCAGCCTGGGTGTGCGTGTGCGTGTTCATGCCGCCACCTCGACCCGGCGCAGCGTCTCCAGCACCTGCAAGGTGGAAAACGGCTTGACGAGGTAATCGTCGGCGCCGGCCTGCAGGCCGGCTTCCCGGTCACCGCTCTGGCCCCGCGCGGTCAGCATGACCACCCTGGTGTGCTGCAGCGCAGGGTCGTTCTTGATGCGGCGGCACACGTCCAGACCGTTGAGCAGCCCCGGCATCATCACGTCCAGCAGCACCACGTCGGGTGCCGTCTGCAGTGCACGGGCCAGGCCGCTGTCGCCGTCGCCCGCCTCCTCGATGTCGTAGTCTTCGAATTCGAGCGTCATGCGCAGCAGCTTGCGGATGTCGGCGTGGTCTTCAACGATCAGGATCTTGCGCATGGGAACTCCGGAATCAGCCGGCAGGGCTGGATTGGCGTTTATCATATTTATCATTTGAGCCAGATTCAACTGAAAATGCTAAGAGACACGGAAATCTGGTAAAACTGCACGCCACATGAAGAACTTGGCGGCCGACGGTGCCGAAACCCTGAGCACCCTGGAAACGGCCAAGCGCCTGGGCCTGGCCGTGCGCTCCGTACAGTTGATGGTCGACCGCGGGGAGCTGACGGCCTGGAAGACGCCGGGCGGGCACCGCCGCATCGCGCGGGCATCGGTCGCGCAATGGATGGCGCAACGCGACGGCACAACGGGCCAGGCCGCCAGGCCGCCGGACAGCGTGGCCGCTGCGCCCCGGGCCGCAGCGCCGACGCCGACCGCTGCGGGCAGGCGCCGCGTGCTGCTGATCGAAGACTCGGTGCACTTCCAGCGCCTGGTGTCGCTGCTGGTCGCCGACGCCTTCGCCGACGTGGAGCTGCATGTCGCCAGCGATGGCATCACTGGGCTCACGATGTACGGACAGCTGCAGCCCGACGTGCTGATCATCGATGTGCTGCTGCCGGGCATCGACGGGCCGACGCTGATCGCCACGCTGCGTTCGCAGCCGCTGTTCGCCCAGAGCCGCCTGATCGTCATCACCTCGCTGGACGAGGCCGAGCGCGCCCCGTATGCCTATGCGCTGGCCGGTGTGCCGCTGGTCCACAAGCCCAGGCTGGCGCTGGAACTGCCGGCGCTGCTGGCCAGCGCCCTGGCCGGCATGGGCCGCCCACGGGAATGAGCGCCGCGCCGGGCCGTCCCCAGCAAGTGCGCTCCCGCCTGACGCGGCGTGCTGCAGGCCGAAGGGTGCACCAGTGAGCCCCACCCGACCGCCCGAAGCCACGCGCACCGCAGGCGAAGCCGAAGGCCCGCCGCTGCACCTGCCCCGCGTCCTGCTGGTCGAGGACGACCCTGCGATGCGCCGCTTCGTCGATGCCGTGCTGGAGGACCAGGGGGTCGAACTGCGCAGCACGGGCTGCATCGTGGATGCGATCGCCGAACTTGCGGCCGCGCCCTGCGCGCTGGTGCTGACCGACCTGATGCTGGCGGGCGAGTCGGGCCGCAGCCTGGTGCAGCGCCTGCGGGACGAGCCGGCCCTGGGCAGCGGGCCGCGGGTGGCCGTGATGAGTGCGGGCTTGAACGCGGAGATCAGTGCAGATCTGCTGGCGCTGGGCGCCTGGCGCCTGCTGCACAAACCGGTGTCGGTCGAACAGCTGCGCCAATGCGTGCGCGACGCTCTCGACGCGGGGCCGGCTTGCCGCGCCGCCACCGCACAGGCCGCGCCGCCCAGCGCCATCGACACCTACTTCGGCGGCAACGCGCGCATCTACCGCCTGTACCGCGAAGCCTGCGAACAGCAGTTTCCGTACGACGTGGTGGAAGGGGACCGGGCGCTCGCCGCGCGGGATGCGGCGGCCATGCGCCGCCTTGGCCACACCCTGAAGTCCGTATTGCAGGCCTTGGGCCAGGACCTGGCGCTCGATGCGGCGCGCGCGATCGACCTCGCGAGTGCGCAGAACGACTGGGCCGTGGTGGCGCAGCAATGGCCCGTGTTGCGCACCGCGTTGCAGGGCCTGATCGCAAGGTCCAACGGTTAAGGCAACGCTGAACAAGTCCACCACTGGCGGCTCGATTGCGTTGTGATCCGATGAAGCAACAGATGGCGCGGGCGGGTCTGCAGACTGAGGCAGGGCGCCAGCCGATCGTCAGAACGCCGACCAACCGTCCGTGCCGGTCTTTGCCGCAGCGTCGGCTGCATGGTTCGGCTTGGAGCCCAGTGCCTTCGCCAAGGGCTTGGACGTGAACGCCGGACGGATGACATTCCTCGCCCGGTCCGGGCCGCGGCGCTCAATCGCCGGAGCATTCCCGGAGGGGGCCGGCGCACTGGCCGCGCCTGCGTGGTCCTCCCGCGACAGCTTGAAGACCGCCACCGCCTGAACCAACTGCTGCGCCTGGTCCTTCAGGCTGGCCGCGGCGGCAGCGCTTTCTTCCACCAGGGCGGCGTTCTGCTGGGTGACCTGGTCCATCTGGCCGACGGCCTCGCCGACCTGGGCAATCCCCGCGCTCTGCTCGGTGCTGGACAAGCTGATCTCCGCGACGATGGTGCTGACGCGCTGGATCGACCCGACGATCTCGCCCATGGTCTTGCCGGCCTGGTCCACCAGCGCCGTTCCGTGCTCCACCTGCTCGACGCTGCGGCCGATCAGCGCCTTGATCTCCTTGGCTGCCTCGGCGCTGCGTTGCGCCAGGGTACGCACCTCGCCGGCCACCACGGCGAAGCCTCGGCCTTGCTCGCCCGCACGGGCAGCTTCCACCGCGGCGTTGAGGGCCAGGATGTTGGTCTGGAAGGCGATGCCGTCGATCACGCCGATGATGTCGCCGATCTTGCGGCTGCTCTCGCTGATGTCCTGCATGGTGGTGACAACCCGGCCCACCACCTCGCCGCCTTGCGCGGCGACGGCCGATGCGCCCTGCGCCAGCTGGTCGGCCTGCCTGGCGCTTTCGGCATTGGCACGCACCGTGCTGTTCAGTTGCTCCATCGTCGCTGAAGTCTGCTGCAGCGCGCTGGCCTGCTCTTCCGTGCGTTGGCTCAGATCCTGGTTGCCATCGGCGATCTCCACACTGGCCGTGGCCACGCTTTCGGAGTTCGAGCGAACGTTGGCCACCACCTGCGCCAGACTGGACCGCATCCGGTCCAGGGCTTGCAGCACCTGGCCTGCTTCGTCTTGCGCGCTGGTGTCGACCGTGACACTCAGATCACCGGCCGCGACCCGGTTTGCGGCGGCCAGCGCCTGGCCCAGGGGACCGGTGACGGAGCGGATCAACCAGAAACCCGCCGCCGATGCCAGCACCAAGGCAAGCGCCACGGCAATCGCCATCGCGTTGCGCGCCGTCATGTAAGCGCCGTCGCTGGCGATGCTTTCGGCGACCGAGCCGTCGTGGTTGAGCTTGACCAGCCTCTCCAACGTGGCCGAGAAGCGGGTGAACAGGGGTTTGGACTCCTTGTCCAGCATGGCGCGGGCCCGTTCCGTCTCATTCTTGCGCGAGGCTTCGATCAAACGGTCATGCATCTGCAGGTAGAGCTTCCAGTCGCTGGCGAAGCTCTCGTAGATCTTGCGCTCCTCGTCCGAACTGATGAGCTTGACGTAGGCGTCGCGGTTCTGGTCGAACGCAGCCTTGACGACGGCGATCTCCTTTTCGATGGCCGCCATGTCCGCGTTGTCGGTGGCCAGCACATGGCTGATCTCGCCGATGCGGAAATCCGACGTCTTGGTGTTCATCGCGTTGATGAGTTCCACGCTGGGCAGCCAGTTGCTGGTGATCTCCTGCGTGGATGCACGCATCGCGCCCATCTGCCACAGGGCCAGCGCCGCGACGCCCAGCAGCATGGCGCCCAGCAAGCCGAGGATCAGTTTCAAGCGGTGGGCGATCTTGAGGTTGGCAAGCATGTTCAGTTCTTCATCGAGAAATGGGGGGTCTGGTGTTGGTGTCGAAGAAGGCCTGCCAGGACCCTGGGGGGCAGGACACGCCTGCTCTCGCGGGGGCGCCCTCTTCGACGGTCTCTCGCCGTTGGCCTTTTCGGCGCGGCCACAGTGTCAGAAGCTGGTCCAGTCGTCGCTGCCGGTCTTGGGCAGCCGCGCAGGGCCTGCGGTCTGCACAGCGCCATGCGCTGCGCAGCGCTGCATCGAACCGAATGCCGGTCGGATCACGTTGGCGGCAGGACGACGCTCCAAGCGACCTGCGCGCTGCGCAGCCGGTGTGGAGGGCACCGCGGCATGCGCCGCACCATCGCCTTCGAGCGAGAACACCGCGACCGCCTGAACCAGTTGATCGGCCTGGTTGCGCAGGCTCTCTGCGGCTGCCGCGCTTTCCTCGACCAAGGCCGCGTTCTGCTGGGTCACCTGGTCCATCTGCGAGACAGCCTCGCCGACCTGTCCGACAGCAGTGCTCTGTTCGCTACTGGCCGAGCTGATCTCGCCGACGATGTCGCTGACCCGCCGGATCGCCCCGACGACTTCTTCCATGGTCCGCCCGGCGCGGTCCACCAGCTCAGAACCCTGTTCCACCTGCTCGACACTGGTGGAGATCAAGGTCTTGATCTCCTTGGCCGCCTGTGCGCTGCGTTGCGCCAGGTTGCGGACTTCGCCGGCGACCACTGCAAAACCTCGCCCTTGCTCACCGGCCCGGGCCGCCTCGACCGCTGCATTCAGCGCCAGGATGTTGGTCTGGAAGGCGATGCCGTCGATGACCCCGATGATGTCCGAGATCTTCTTGGAGCTTTCGTTGATCCCCTTCATCGTGCTGACGACTTCGTTGACGACCTCTCCGCCCTTGACCGCCACGCTGGAGGCACCCAACGCGAGTTGATTGGCCTGTTGGGCGTTTGCCGCGTTGTGGCGAACGGTGTTGCCCAGTTCGTCCATCGTGGCGGCCGTCTGTTGCAAGGCACTGGCCTGTTCTTCGGTGCGTTGGCTGAGGTCCGCGTTGCCGGTGGCGATCTGGGTGGAGCCAGTGGCAATGGAGTCGGAAGCCGCGCGAACCTGCTGGACGATGGCACCCAGGCTGGCCTGCATCGCGCCGAGAGAGGCCAGGACGCTGCCGGCCGGCGCATGCCGGGCACCCGTGACCGGGCTCAGATCGCCCATGGCCACTTTCTCGGCCGCGACGCTCAGCTCGGCGGGTTCGGCACCCAGGGCGCGCGACAGGCGCCGCACGATGAGTGTGCCGGCCACTGCCGCCGCGATGAAGGCGAGAGCGCAGGCCAGCAGCAGGTAGTTGCGCTCCGTCTCGAACTGCCGCTCGGCATCCTCGATCATCTGTGCAGCGTGTTCCTCGGTGTAGCTCGAATACGCATTGGTCGCCTTCGTCAACGCCGCCAGCAGCGGGCGGCATTCGTCGTTCATCCTGCGTACCGCCTCGTCGGTCTGCTTCTTGAGGGCCAGATCCACGATGCCGAGCGCGACCGGCGCGTACTGCTTCTCGATGCGCGCGATGTCGGCGATCAGCTCGCGTGCCTTCTGGGAGACACCGTCCGCGGAGGCCATCTGCAGCAGCTTGGCCATGCGCTCGGTGACGTCTTGCTGGGCCCGCTCCACATCTGCCTTTTCGGCTTGCAGGTCGGCCTCCCGGGTCACCAGCACCAGGTTCCGCGCGGCGATGGCACGCCGGTCTACCGCGGTCCGCACCCTCTCCGCCATGGTCGCGCGGGCATTGATCCCCTCCACGTAGCGAACGAAGTTCTGGTTGGCATCGTTGAGCGCCATCAACGACAGTCCTGCGACCAGCAGCACCAACAGGGCGAGAGCACCGAAGGCGGAGATCAATTGGGTCCGGACGGTCATGTTCTTGCGTGTCATGGTGAAGTTCCTTCGAGCGTTCAGCGTGCCAGGCCGATGTCGGCGCTGGCGACGAGTTGTTCCATGTCCAGGAGCATCAGCACGCGCTCGTGCTGGTCTTGGCGGACGCTGGCAACGCCGATGATGTAGCGCGCATCGATGGCGCTGCTGAATCGCGGGGTGGGATGGATGTCCTCGGCCTTCAGGTCGAGGACATCCGAGACCGAATCCACCACCACGCCCACGGTGCAGCGGGGAAGATTGAGCACGACCGTGACGGTCATCGCGTCGAACCTCGGCACCGCATCGAACCGCATCCGCAGGTCGACCACCGGCACGATCTCGCCACGCAGGTTCAGAACGCCCGCGATGAACGCCGAGGCACCGGCGATGCGGGTCGGCGCTTCGTAGCAGCGGATCTCCTGAACGCACAGGATGCTGATCCCATACTCTTCGGAACCCAGCCGAAAGCTGAGGTATTCCTGCGGCACGGCGCACGCAACGGCGCTGCGTTCGGGGCTTCGATGGAGAGCTGGATCGACGGTCATGTGAATGGCTCCAGGTTTGGACGGGGAGGAGTTGGCTTGGGTGACCGTGAATGTACTTTTAAAATGATAAATATGATCGGTAAAATGATTTAAATGGATCTGTTCGTTAAAATCTTCTCGGATGGACTGGGGTGGGCACTCTGACGGGGCGTGCCATCCGCGATCCCGCGCAGGGATTCAGGAGTGGAAAAGCGGCTCCGGCAGAGTGCGGATGCCATGGAGATCGGAGCGCGCTAACGGACGGCGGCGGCGGCCTGGAGCATGTGCGCGAAGTCCGGCTCGGGGACGGGGCGGCTGATCAGGTAGCCCTGCAACTGGTCGCACCGCAGCCGGCGCAGCGTCTCGGCCTGCTGCTCGGTCTCCACGCCTTCGGCCACCACCGCCATGTGCATCGCGTGCGCCAGCGAGACCATGGTGGACACCAGCGTCATGCTGCTGGCGTCGTCGTGCATGGCCACCGTGAACGCCCGGTCGATCTTCAGCACCTGCGCGGGAAGCCGGTTCAGGTACGCCAGGGACGAATACCCGGTGCCGAAGTCGTCGATGGCCAGCGCGATGCCGTGTTCGCGCAGGCGCCCGAGTTTGTCGATGGTGTTGTCCACGTCCTCCATCGCCGCGCTCTCGGTGATCTCGAGCTCGATGCCGGCCTCGCTGCCCGAGCTGCCGCCCAGTGCCGCCAGCACGGTGTCGACGAAGTCGTGCCTGAGCAGTTGAACGGCCGAGACATTGACCGCGACGGGAGGCGCTGCCAGGCCGCGTGCCATCCAGCGCCGACGGTCCTGTGCCGCCTGGCGCAGGGCCCAGGAGCCGACCTCCACGATCAGGCCACTCTCTTCCATCAAGGGAATGAACTTGAAGGGAGGCACCAGCCCGAGTTCGGGATCCTGCCAGCGGATCAAGGCCTCCACGCCGACGATGCAACGGGTCTGGGCATCCACCTTGGGCTGGTAGTGCAGCACGAAGCGCTCGCGCGCCAGCGCATCGCGCAGCCGCATCTCCAGCGCGATCTTTTCGGTGATCGCCCTGCCGACCTGCGCGTCGTACAGCAGCACGCGCTCGGAGGACCGCTTGGCGCGTTTGACGGCCGCCTCGGCATGGCGGAACAGCGTCTCGGCATGGGCGCCATCCTGCGGACAGATGGCCACCCCGAGCCGGGCCGCTACGTGGATGGCGGTGCCGCCGCAAACAAACACCTCGCCGAAGCAGGACCGGATGAAGTCGGTCAAGGTCCTCAGGAGTTCGATGCCCTGCGGCGCGTTCTGGATCACCATGCCGAACTGGTCCGGCCCCACGCGCGCCAGCCGACTGCGGTCGCCCAAGGCGGCCAGCATTCGCCCCGCCACCTGGCGCAACAGCTCGTCGCCGGTGTGCCGGCCCCACAGGTCGTTGATGGACTTGAAGCGCTCGATGTCCAGCACCCCGATGGCCACGCGCGTGTGGGTGGTTCCGGCGGCATCCAGGAACTGGGCCACGCGTTCGTTGAACAGCATGCCGTTGGCGTGGCCCGTCAACGCATCGTAGTAGGCCAGGTGATTCAGTTGCTCGGCCTGGTGCAGGTGGTCCATCGCGAACGACAGGTCGCCGGCCAACTCGCGCAGCAGCTTGATCTCGTCCGCGTCGAAGAAGTCCACTTCGTCTGCATAGAGCATGAGGAGCCCACGCGTCACCGTCGCGACCACCAGCGGCAGGGCGACGGCGGACCTGGCTCCGGCCTTCAGGGACGACTCCCGCAACGACATCCAGGGGCTGCGGTCGATGTCGTTCACCACGATCGGCTGCTGGCGCACGATGATCTGCTCGAACTGCAGACTGCCGGTGTCCAGGTGCTTGTGGAGCTCGGCGCCCAGATGCTCGAAGTAGCCGCTCGCCGTGCCGTCGTGCTGGCCGGCCACGATCTCGACGCGCAGGGGATCCGCGTGCAGCAAGCCGATCCACGCCATCTTGAACCGGCCGGTCTCGATGGCGACGCGACAAGCATCGCGGAAGAGTTCGTCACGCTCCTTGGCGCGCAGGACCAGCGCGTTGATGTCGCTCATCACGGTGGAGACGCGGTGCAGCCGGCGGATGCGCTGCTCGGCCTGCTTGCGTTCGGTGATGTCCTCGTGCGTCACGACCACGCGGACCGGGCCATCCCCGGCGAAGCGCGAGACGCGCGCGACGAACCAGCGCGCCTGCGTGGGCGCATCGCAGGCGTACTCCATCGTGAACGTCTCCTGCTGCGCCTGGACCACGCACTGGATGCCGGCGGCCAGGGCGCGTGCGTCGACCGCCTGTGCGCCCTGCACCTGCGCGCAGGCGTGCAGGTAGTTCGCGCCTTCCGGGGCGTGCAGCAGCGCCGGCTCGGCGTGCACCTGCGCGAACGTGCGCCAGGCGCGGTTGACGGTCAGGACCACCCCCGTGCTGTCGATCACGCACACGTGCTCAGGCAGCGAATCCAGCGTGGCGCGGATGAAATGCTCGGAGGCCCTGAGCGCGTCCTTCGCCCGCCTGCGCTGCACGAACTGGCCCAGCTGGTCGCCGATCACGCGCGCCGAGGCCTGGATGCGCGCGTCGGGTTCGCGCCGGTCGCGCCCCAGGAAACTCAGCACGCCCAGGACTCGGCCACCGCTGAAGAACGGGAACAGCGTGGCACTGACCACGCCCTCGTTGGGAAGCACGGCCCGGTGCATCAGCCTGGGCTCGGCGCGCAGGTCGGGAATCCACAGCGGCTCGGCGGTGCGCCACACGCGTCCGGCCAGGCCTTCCCCGGGCCGCAGGACCGTCACGTCCTCGGCGTCCGAGACCAGCACGTCCATGGCGGGCGCCCGCCATTGCGCAGCCAGGCGCAGCACGCCGGCGGCTTCGTCGACCTGCCAGAAGCGTCCGATGGCCCAGTGCTGGGATGCGCAGATGGCCTGCAGCACGCTGGACAAGGCGCTGTCCATCGTGTCCACGCTGGCCAGGGCGCGCGCCACCTGGTGTTCCAGCCGCAGCAGCACGCCTTCGCGCTCGCGTGCATCGGCCTGGATCTGCAGCAGACCGACCTGCTGTTGCACCTGGGCATACAGGTTGCTGTTCTCGTAGAAGCGACCGACCTGCGCGGCCTGCACGGCCAGGGTGCGCTGGTCGTCCTCGTCGAAGCCGTCGCTGTTCAGCTTGTCGAGCAGAAGGACCCAGCCGTAGCGGCTGCGCAGCGAGACCACTGGTGCCCGCAGGGCACTGGGCACACCGGGGAAATGCCGGTGCACCAGGCCGCGCAGCGTGGCGCAGCCGCCTGTGGCATCGAAGCGGCTGGAGCCGCCGTCCTCGCCGACCTCCGCCAGTTCCGCCTGCAGCCGCCCGACGGCGTCGGCCTGTCCATCCGGACCGCCACGCGCGACGACGCGCATCTGCGTCGATTCCGCGTGGTCCAGCACGGACAGCACCACCAGCCGCGCGCCGAACAGGGTGCGCACGCCGTCGCAGAAGTGCTCGAGCAATGCGGCCCCATTGCGCTCGGAGGCCAGGCGCACACCCAGGTCGATCAGGGCCGCGAGCCGGCCGTTGGCCTGTTCGAGCTGCTGCGCCTTCTGCACCAGCTTGTCCGTCACCAGCCGCAGGTGGTCGCGTTCGAAACCGGGCGCAGCGGTTGCCATCGCCGTCGGCGGGCCGTCGTTCGCCAGCGCCGCCTGCACGGTGGCGAGGATCCGCTCGGGCTCGCAGGGCTTGGAGAGCACATGCCGCACGCCGCAGGCGGCGGCCAGCACGCGGGCCTCCTCTTCCAGGAAGGTCGCGGTGTAGAACACGATCTCGGTGTGGGCGATGGCCGGATCGCTGCGCAGGCGCCGCACGAACTCGTACCCGTCCATCGTCGGCATCAGGATGTCGCAGACCACCAGGTCGGGCCGGAACGCGCGTGCCTGGGCCAGCGCCTCTTCGCCATTGGCCGCCTCGACCAGTTCGTGGCCCGCATAGCGCAGCAGCGTGACCACCAGTTCGCGGTTGACCGCGACGTCATCGACGACCAGCACGCGTGCCATGTCAGCCAACGGCTTGCGGAGTGCCGCCGAGGAATGCGGCGATCTGGTCGATGAAGCGTTCCGGCTCGATCGGCTTGGACAGGTAGCCCGCGAAGCCGGCACGCATGATCTGTTCGCGGTCGCCTGGCATCGAGAACGCCGTCAAGGCCAGCACCGGGATGCTGTCGCAGGGAGGCGTGCGCTGCAGCGCGGCGATCAGCCCGTAGCCATCCAGCACCGGCATCTGCAGGTCGCTGATGATCAGGTCGGGCCGCTCGCGCGTGGCGACCTCCAGGCCCTGGACGCCGTTCGTCGCCAGCAGCACCTCGTGGCCGGCACTGGCCAGCAGGTAGCGGGCCAGTTCCAGGTTGGCGGCGTTGTCTTCGACCACCAGGATGCGTGCAGGCATGGTCAGGTTTCCGGCAGGGTCAGCGTGAACCGGCTGCCGCGGCCCGTATCGCTGTGCACCAGGATGTCGCCGCCCAGCAGCGTGGCCAGCTTCAGGCTCAGGTGCAGGCCCAGGCCGGTGCCCTCGGGCTGCACGCCGCCGCGCTGCTCGATGCGGCTGAAGGCGTCGAACAGCCTGGTCTGGTCGGCCGGGGAAATGCCTTCGCCGCTGTCTTCGACCGCGATGTCGGTGCGCCTTCCCGTGGCGGTCGCTTCGTGGGTGAGCGACACGCGCACGAAGCCCGCGGTGGTGAACTTGATCGCGTTGCTGGTCAGGTTGATGACGATCTGGCTCAGTGCGCGTCGATCGGTCAGCAACGGGCAGGGCTCTGGCGGCATCGTCAGCGCGAACGCCAGGCCTTTCAGTTCCGCCTGCGGCCGCAGGGTGGCGATGACGTCCTCCAGCACGGCACGGCAGTCGATGGCCTCGGGACGCAGTTCCGTCTTGCCGGCCTCGATCTTGGCCACGTCCAGCAGGTCGTTGATCAGCGCCAGCAGATGGCGGGCGCTGCCCTGCACCGTGCGCAACTGCTTGTCCTGGTCCGCGGTGAGCGGGCCGGGCAGCTTCATCAGCAGCGTGCCGGTGAAGCCGATGATGGCGTTCAGCGGTGTGCGCAGCTCGTGGCTCATGCTGGCGAGGAAGCGGTCCTTCGCCTGGTTGGCGTTGGCCAGCTCCAGGTTCTTCTCCTGCAGCGTCTTCTCGAAGTTCTTGCGTTCGCTGATGTCGCGGATCGCGCTCATCACGAATGCGCTCTCGTCGGTGTGCAGCGGCGACAGGCTGATCTCGATCGGGAACTCGCTGCCGTCCTTGCGGCGGCCCGCCAGATCCAGGCCCGAGCCCATGGCCCGCTTGCGCGGCTGGAACAGGTAGTTGGAGCGATGGCCCACGTGCGCCTTGCGGAAACGCTCGGGCAGCAGCAGGTCGACCGACTTGCCCAGCAGCTCGCCGACGGCGTATCCGAACAAGCGCTCCGCCTGGCTGTTCGCAATGACGATGTGGCCGGTGGGATTGGCGATCACGATGCCGTCCGGCGTGGACTCCAGCAGGTCGCGAAAGCGCGCCTCCATCAAACGCGCGTCGCGCATCACCTTGATGGG
The DNA here is from genome assembly GCF_964253035.1 of Pseudorhodoferax sp. LjRoot39. Classification (NCBI taxonomy): domain Bacteria; kingdom Pseudomonadati; phylum Pseudomonadota; class Betaproteobacteria; order Burkholderiales; family Comamonadaceae; genus Pseudorhodoferax; species Pseudorhodoferax sp. LjRoot39. The sequence goes on from NZ_CAXUQL020000001.1 coordinate 6,857,710, forward strand.
CGTGACGTCCTTCTCCACGAGCAGGATCAGGGGTTCCGTATCGTCCGGCAAGGTGACGCGCTTGGCCGACACATCGGCATAGAGCAAGGAGCCGTCCTGCCTGCGCCGGACCGACTCGAAGGTGACCAGGCCGCTCTGCAAGGTTTCCTGCATGCGCTGTACATGCTCGTGGGCGTGCGACTGGGGAACGATGAGCTCCGCGAGGTCGCGCCCCACGGCCTCGGACTCCGAATACCCGAACACGTTCTGGGCGCCGAGGCTCCAGTACGTCACGCTGCCGGTGACGCTCGTCAGGATCGCGGCGTCCGGAAACTGGGTCTTCAATAGGTCGACGACATCGAAGACACGCATGATGCTCGCCCTTTGTTTGCTCCGTTCTTGGCGCAATTTTGCACCTGATTTGCAATGAATTGTGATCAGATTGTGAAGGTGCCTGGAGCCCACCGACACGCGCCGACATCCGCATGGCGCGGCCCGTCGGGCGGAAGATTCAGCCCTGGGGCTGGGCGCCACCGGCTGCGCGCTCAAGAAGCGCTGCGCCGACACGGCCCCGTCGCTGGAGAGCGGCGGTGTGGCGGCGCGACACGTCCACCTGAACCCGCTCGCGGCCAGCCGCCACGCGCTAGCATGCGGCGGTCCGGGCCCCTGGCGCGGACGGCGCGCGTGGCGCCACGGTCGGCAGTGCCCACGCGCGGTCCATCCAATAGCCCTCGGAGACACACAATGGCACGCACGACATGGCCCCAACGGGGCCGGTTCCCGGTTTCGCTGCTCGCTGCATCGCTGGTCCTGGCTGGCCTGGCCGGTTGCAACTCGGACGACGACCCCGTGGCCTGCGCCGATCTCAACGGCATGACGGTGGCCGCCAGCGCCATCGGTCTGCGCACCCAGGGCGCCACCGTCACGAGCACCGCGGTCGTGCCGGCAGCCGGCAGCGGCGCCACCGCAGTGGGCGAGTACTGCAAGGTGCTGGGCAGCATCCAGCCGGTGGACGGCAACGCCCCCAAGATCCTGTTCCAGGTCAACCTGCCCACCAGCTGGAACGGCAAGGCCATGATGTTCGGCGGCGGGGGCTACAACGGCAGCATCGCCACCGGCCTGGGCAACGTGCCGGCCGGCCCGGCCGACCAGCCCGTGCCGCTGGGCCGCGGCTACGCCACCTTCGGCAGCGACTCGGGCCACCAGGCCAATGCCGACGGCAGCCGCGATGGCCGCTTCGGCGCCAACGACGAGGCGCTCGCCAACTTTGCCGGCGACGCGCTCAAGAAGACGCTGGACGTGGCCAAGGCCATCATCCGCAAGCACTACGCCGAGGCACCCAAGCGCACCTATTTCGCGGGCGGCTCCACCGGCGGGCGCGAGGCGCTGCTGGCCGTGGGCAACTGGCCACAGGACTTCGACGGCGCCATCGTGCTGTATCCGGCCTGGAACGCCGCCGCGCTGGATCTGCAGTTCGGGCGCATCACGCGCCAGCTGGCACAGCCCGGCGCCTACCCGAGCCGGGCCAAGCGCCAGTTGGCCTACAACGCGGCGCTCGCGGCCTGCGACGGACTGGACGGCGTCAGCGACGGGCTGATCAGCAACATGCCCGCCTGCAACACCAGCTTCAACCTGGCCAGCGCGGCGCTGAACGGCGCGCCCGTGCGCTGCGCGGGCGGCGCGGACCTGGGCGACAGCTGCCTGTCGGATGCGCAGATCGCCTCCTTCGACACCTTCAACACGCCCCTGGTGCTGCCCTACGCCTTGGCCAGCGGCGAGACCACCTACCCCGGCTTCAACACCTGGGGCACGGACTTCGGCAACCCCGGCAGCAGCCCGCTGCAGCCCACGGTGCTGACGCTGTCGCTGGGCACCGAGCAGCCGGCCAACCCGATGCCGGCCGTCACGGCCACCACCATGCCGCCCTACGGCAGCACCTTCTGGGACCAGTGGGTCAAGTACTTCGTCACGCGCGACGCCAGCTTCAATTCGCTGACGCTGGATCCGCAGGCACCCGGTGCCTGGCAGGCGCGCATCGTCGCGCTGACCGGCATCCAGGACGCGAACAAGACCGACCTGTCGGCCTTCCGCACCCGCGGCGGCAAGATCCTGATGGCGCACGGCACGCACGACGCGCTGGTCAGCACGCGCGCCACCCAGCAGTACTGGGCCCGCCTGCGCAATGCCATGGGCGCCGCCACCGTGGACAGCTTCATGCGCTACTACGAGATCCCGGGCTACGGCCACGCCGCCAGCAGCGTGTTCAACGCCGCCTGGGACTCGCTGACCACACTGGAGAACTGGGTCGAGCGCGGCACCGTGCCGCCGGCCCAGACCGTGGCCGACACGGCCGGCGTGCCCGGCCGCACCCGCCCGCTGTGCGACTACCCGGCCTGGCCGCGCTACCGCGGCGCGGGCGACGCGAACCTGGCGCAGAACTACAACTGCGCCACGCAGTGAGCCCAGGGGCGATTCAGGGCTGGCGCAGCCAGTCCGCCTCCCAGCCGCCGCCCAGGGCCTGGATCAGCGCCACGGCCGCCGTCTGCCTGGCCAGCTGCACCTGGGCCAGCGTGCGCCGCGCGCTGAGCGCCGAGGCCTGGGCGCTGACCACCTCGCTGTAGCCGACCTGGCCGGCACGGTAGCGGTTCAGCATCTGCTGCTCGGTGCGGTCGGCCGCCTGGGAGGCGTCGCGGCGCAGGCCTTCCTGCTCGGCCAGCGCGGCCGTGGCGCTCAACTGGTCCTCCACGTCCTGGAAGGCCGAGAGCACGGTCTGGCGGTAGCTCGCCACGCTGGCGGCATGGGCGGCCCGTGCCGCATCGGTGGCGGCATCGCGCGCACCGCCGTCGAACACGGTCTGCGCCACCGACACGCCCAGCGCCCACAGCAGGCTCGATGCTCTGAACAGATCGCCCACCCGGCTGGCGCTGCCGCCCAGGCTGGCCGACAGGCCGATGCTGGGGTAGTAGGCCGCGCGCGCGATGCCGATCTGCGCGTTGGCCCGCGCCACCGCGCGCTCGGCGCCCGCGATGTCGGGCCGGCGCTGCAGCAGCAGCGAGGGCAGCCCCGTGGGCACGGCCGGTACCACGGGGCGCCAGGCCGCGGGCGCCAGGGCGAACTCCGACGGCGTCACGCCCACCAGCACGGCGATGGCGTGCTCGTAGGTCGCGCGCGAGCGCCGCAGCGCCACGCGCTCGGCCTGCGCACCCAGCAGCTGGGTCTGGGCCTGCAGCACATCGGTCTGGGCCGCGATGCCCGCGTCGTAGCGGTTGCGCGTGATCGCGAGCGCGCGCTCGTAGCCGGCGATGGTCTCGTCCAGCAGCACGGTCTCCGCGTCGGCCTCGCGCAGCGCCAGGTAGTTGGCGGCCAGCGCGCCGATGGACGAGAGCCGCGCCGAGGCCAGGTCGGCCGCGCTGGCCTGGGCATTGGCCTGGGCGCTGTTCACGGCCTCGCCGAGCCGGCCCCAGAGATCGGGCGACCAGTCGGCCGCCACGCTGGCCGCGTAGGAGCGGCTGGACGCGCCACCGCCGCGCACCGGCCCGCTGCGCCGCGCGCTGCCCTCCAGCGACACCGTGGGCAGCAGCGCCGCCTGCTGCTCGCGCACCAGGGCCTGGGCCTGGGCGTAGTTGGCCACGGCCGCGGCGATGTTCTGGTTGGAGACCTGCACGCGCGCGGCCAGCGCGTCGAGCTGCGCATCGCCGAAGCGCGTCCACCAGTCGCCGCGGTCCAGCGCGTCGCCGGGCTGTGCCGGCACCCAGCCGTCGGCGGCCGGGGCTTCCTTGAAGGCGGCGGCGAAACCGGTGTCGGGCCGCGCGTAACGCGGGCCGACGGCGCAGCCGGCCAGCACGGCGGGCAGCGCGAGGAGAAGGGAGCGGCGGGGCAGCATGGCCATCATGGGGTCCGGGCGAGCAGGCGGTCGTTGGCGGCCGGGCGGCGCAGCTTGTCCAGCAGCACGTAGACCACGGGCACGGTCAACAGGGTCAGCAGCTGGCTCGCGATCAGCCCGCCGACGATGGTCACGCCCAGCGGCTGACGCAACTCGGCGCCCTGGCCGAAGCCCAGCGCGAGCGGCAAGGCGCCCAGCGCCGCGGCCAGCGTGGTCATGAGGATGGGACGGAAGCGCAGCAGGCAGGCCTCGCGCACGGCGTCCAGCGCCGACAGGCCGCGCGCGCGCTGCGCCTCCAGCGCGAAGTCGATGATCATGATGGCGTTCTTCTTGACGATGCCGATCAAGAGGAACAGCCCGATCAACGCGATGATGGTCATCTCCATGCGGAACAGCAGCAGCCCCAGCACCGCGCCGACGCCGGCCGAGGGCAGCGTGCTGAGCACCGTGATCGGGTGGATCAGGCTCTCGTACAGCACGCCCAGCACGATGTAGATGACGACGATGGCCGCGACGATCAGCAGCGTCTGCTGCCCGCCCGTGTCCTGTGCTGCGCGGGCCGTACCGGCAAAGCTGCCGCGCACATTGACCGGCATGGCGATGTCGTTCTCGGCCTGCCTGACCAGCTGCTGCGCCTGTGCCAGCGTCACGCCGTCGGCCAGCGCGAACGAGATGGTGCTGGACAGCTCGGTGTCGTCGTGGCTGATGGCGCTGGGCACGGCCCGCTCGCCCACGCGCACGAAGCTTGCGAGCGGCACCATGGTGGTGGTGCTGGTGGCCAGGGCCTGGCCGGCCGAGGAGTTGCGCGACGCGGGATTGGCCGAGGTCACGGTCGAGGTGCCCGTGCTGCTGTTGGCGTTCGACTGCACCGTGCTCGTGCTCGTCTGCCCGGTCGTGGGATCGACGCTGGTGCTGACCGTGGACGGCACGTACAGGTCCTTGAGCACCAGCGGCGCCTGCTGGAAGCGCGGCGCCCACTCCATGATCACCGAGTACTGGTTCAGGTCGTTGTAGATGGTGGCCACGGAGCGCTGGCCGAAGGCGTTGTACAGCGCGGCGTTGACGGCCGCCGTGCTGACGCCCAGGCGCGCCGCGGCGTCGCGGTCGACCGAGACGAAGGTCTCCATGCCGTTGTCGGAGGATTCGCCGTCCACGTCGGTCAGCTGCTCCAGCTCGGCCATGCGGTCGGACAGTTTCTTCGACCAGTTGCGCAGGTCGGCCAGCGAATCGCTCTTGAGCGTGTACTGGTAGGTCGAGTTGCTGCTGCGCCCGCCCATGCGCAGGTCCTGCACCGGGCCCAGGAACACGCGCAGCCCGGTCAGCTGGTTCAGCTGCGGGCGCAGCCGGTCGATCACGGCCTGGGTCTTCTCGCTGCGGCCATTGCCCAGGGGCTTCAGGTTCACGAACATGAAGCCGCCGCCCGCGCGCGCGCCGCCGCTGAAGGCGATCACGGTGTCCACCGCCGCGTCGGCGCGGATGATGTCCACCGCCTGCTTGAGCTTGGCCTGCAGCGCCACCGACGAGATGCTCTGGTCGGCGCGGATGCCGGCATTGAGCTGCCCGTTGTCCTGCTGCGGGTAGAAGCCCTTGGGGACGTGCATGAACAGCCAGACGTTCAGGCCCACCACCACGGCCAGCGAGAGCATGACCAGGCCCTTGCTGGCCAGCGCCCAGTCCAGGCTGTGGGCGTAGACGCGCAGGCTCCAGGCCCACAGCCGCTCGGTGCCGCGCAGGAAGGGGCCGCTGATGCGGCCGGGCGGGCGCTGGCGGTACCAGGCTTCGCTGCGCAGCAGCATGGCGCACAGCATGGGCGTGGTGGTCAGCGAGATCACGAGCGAGATCAGCACCGCGGCCGACAGCGTGACCGCGAACTCCTGGAACAGCCGCCCGACCTGCCCGCCCATGAACAGCAGCGGAATGAACACCGCCACCAGCGACAGGCTGATCGACAGCACCGTGAAGCCGACCTCGCGCGCGCCCTTCAGTGCCGCGGCCATGCGGTCCATGCCCTCCTCGATGTGGCGCTGCGTGTTCTCCAGCACCACGATGGCGTCGTCCACCACGAAGCCGGTGGCCACCGTCAGCGCCATCAGGCTGAGGTTGTTGAGCGAGAAGCCCAGCAGCCACATCACGCCGAAGGTGCCCAGCAGCGAGACCACGGTGGCCACGGCCGGGATGACGGTGGCGCGCGCGCGGCGCAGGAACACGCCGACCACGCACACCACCAGCACCACCGACAGCATCAGCGTGAACTCCACCTCGTGCAGCGAGCCGCGGATGGAGTTGGTGCGGTCCGAGGAAACCTGCACGGCGATGTCCTGCGGCAACTGGGCGCGCAGTTCGGGCAGCAGGCGGCGCACGCTGTCCACGGTCTCGATGATGTTGGCGCCGGGCTCCTGCGTGACCAGCACGATCACGGCCGGCTTGCCGTTGAACAGGCCCACGGTGCGCGTGTTCTCCACGCTGTCGGCCACGTTCGCCACGTCCGACAGCTTCACCGGCGCGCCGTTGCGCCAGGCGATCACGAGATCGCGGTAGTCGGCCGCGCGCAGGCCAGGCGCGGGCGTGTAGACCTGCAGGCGCCGGCCCTCACCCTCGATCGCGCCCTTGGGCCGGTTGGCGTTGTTGGCCTGGATCGCGGCGCGCACGTCCTCCGTGCTGATGCCCAGCTGGTTCAGCGGGTAGGGGTCGAGCTCCACGCGCACGGCCGGCAGCGAGCCGCCGCCGATCTCCACATCGCCCACGCCCTCGACCTGCGCCAGGCGCTGGCTCACGATGTTGGACACCGCGTCGTAGATCTGGCCCGGCGTGCGCGTCTCCGAGGTCAGCGCGAGGATGATGACCGGCGAGGCCGTGGGGTTGGCCTTGCGGTAGGTCGGGTTGCTGCGCAGCGTGCTGGGCAGGTCGGCGCGCGCGGCGTTGATGGCGGCCTGCACCTCGCGCGCGGCGGCGTCGATGTTGCGGTTCAGGTCGAACTGCAGCGTCACGCGCGTGGAGCCCGTGGAACTCGTGGAGGTCAGCTCGTTGACGCCCGGGATCACGCCCAGCCGGCGCTCCAGCGGCGTGGCCACGCTGGAGGCCATGGTCGAGGGGCTGGCCCCCGCCAGGTTGGCGGAGACCGAGATCACCGGGAAGTCCACGCGCGGTAGCGGCGAGACCGGCAGCACGAAGAAGGCCAGGATGCCGGCCAGCGCCACGCCGATGGTCAGCAGCACGGTGGCGATGGGCCGCTCGACGAAGGGCCGCGACAGGTTCATGCGGGCGCCTCGTCGCGGTGCCGCGCGAACCGCTGGCCCAGGCGGTCGAACGCCAGGTAGATCACCGGCGTGGTGAACAGCGTGAGGATCTGCGACAGCACCAGGCCACCGAAAATCGCCAGGCCCAGCGGCCGGCGCAGTTCGGCGCCCTCGCCCCAGCCGAACATCAGTGGCAGCGCAGCGAACAGCGCGGCCAGCGTGGTCATGAGGATGGGCCGAAAGCGCAGCAGCGCGGCCTGGTGGATGGCCTCCTGCGGCGTCTTGCCCTGCTGGCGTTCGGCGTCGATGGCGAAGTCGATCATCATGATCGCGTTCTTCTTGACGATGCCGATCAAGAGGATGATGCCGATGATGCCGATCACGCCCAGGTCCTGGCCGCTCAGCATCAGCATCAGCAGCGCGCCCACGCCCGCGGAGGGCAGCGTCGAGAGGATGGTGAGCGGGTGCACGTAGCTCTCGTACAGCACGCCCAGCACGATGTAGACGCAGACCACGGCCGCGAGGATCAGCCAGAGCTGGCTGGTCAGCGATTTCTCGTAGGCGCCGGCCGCGCCCAGGAACTTCATGGAAATGCTGGGCGGCAGGCCGATCTCGCTTGCTGCCGCGCGGATGGCCTGCACCGATTTGCCCAGTGCCGCGCCGGGCGCGGTGTCGAAGCCCACGGTGGCGGCCGGGTACTGCGCCACGCGCGTGACCTGCAGCGGCGCCAGCTGCTCTCGTACCGTGGCGAAGGACGACAGCGGCGTGGTGCCGCCGCTGCCGGTCTTCAGCTGCAGATTTCCGAGGCCCTGCACCGAATCGAGCCCCTCGCGCTGCGCCTCCAGGATCACGCGGTACTGGTTGGTCTCGGTGAAGATGGTGGAGACGATGCGCTGGCCGAAGGCGCTGTAGAGCGCGTCGTCCACCGCGCTGGCGGTGACGGACAACCGCGCGGCCGTGCCGCGGTCGATGTCCACATAGGCCGCCAGGCCCTGGGCGCCAGCGTCGGTGGTGGCGTTGCGCACGCGGTCGGCCAGGTCGGCGCCGTGCAGGCGCTCCACCAGCTTGCGCGCCCATTCGTTCACGAGTGCGGTGTCCACGCCTTCCAGCGAGAGGCGGAACTCGGTCGGCCCGGCCTCGGCGTCGATGGTCAGGTCCTGCGTGGGCTGCAGGTACAGCGTGACGCCGGCCACGGCCTCGCGCACGCGCTGGCGCAGCCTGTCCATGGTCTCCTGCTGGTTGCCACGGTCCGCGCGCAGGTTCACGAGCATGTTCCCGGTGTTGAGCGCGGTGTTGCTGGCGCCATCCACACCGACCACGGCCGACAGGCTGCGCACCTGCGGGTCGGCCAGGATGGCCATGGCGGCCGCCTGCTGCAACTCGGCCATGCGTGCGTACGAAACGTCCTGCGCGGCCTCCACGCGCACCTTGAGCTGGCCCGTGTCCTGCGTGGGGAACAGGCCCTTGGGGATCGCGATGTACAGCAGCACCGTGAGCACCAGCGTGGCCAGGGCCACCAGCAGGGTCAGCGGCTGGTGGCGCAGCACCCAGGCCAGGCCGCGGTCGTAGCGACGGACCACCCGGTCGAAGAAGCGCTGCACGGCGTGGCCGAAGCGGCTGGGCGTTTGCGCCTCGGGTTTCAGCCAGCGCGCCGACATCATGGGCACCAGCGTCAGCGAGACCACGGCCGAGATCAGGATGGTGATGGCCAGCGTGACCGCGAACTCGCGGAACAGCCGGCCCACCACGTCCTCCATGAACAGCAGCGGGATCAACACCGCGATCAGCGACACCGTCAGCGAGATGATGGTGAAGCCGATCTGCGTGGCGCCCTTGAGCGCCGCGACGAAGGGCTTCTCGCCCTCCTCCAGGTAGCGCGCGATGTTCTCGATCATGACGATCGCGTCGTCCACCACGAAGCCCGTGGCGATGGTCAGCGCCATCAGCGAGAGGTTGTTGAGCGAATAGCCCAGCAGATACATGAGCCCGCAGGTGCCGACCAGCGAGATCGGCACGGCGATGCTGGCGATCACGGTGGCGCGCAGGTTGTGCAGGAAGCAGAAGATCACCAGCACCACGAGCAGCACCGCCAGCACCAGCTCCAGCTGCACATGCTCGACCGAGGCGCGGATGCCGGTGGTGCGGTCGGACAGCACCTCCACGCGCAACGCGGCGGGCAGTGCGGCCTGCAATTCGGGCAGCTGCTGCTTGATGGCGTCCACGGTGGCAATGACATTGGCACCCGGTTGCCTCTGGACATTCAGGATCACGGCCGGGCGCAGGTCAGCTCCGCTGCCCTCCTTCAGCGCCGCCCACGCCCCCAGCTGCGCGTTCTCGGCCCCGTCCACCACGCGCGCCACGTCGCGCATGCGCACGGGCGCGCCGTTCTTCCAGGCCACGATGAGGTTCTGGTAGTCGACCGCGGCCAGCAGCTGGTCGTTGCTGTTGATGCTGTACGCGCGCGCCGGCCCGTCGAAGCTGCCCTTGGCGCTGTTGGCGTTGGCCGCGGCGATCACCGTGCGCAGTGTGTCGATGCCCAGGCCCACCGAGGCCAGCGCATTGGTGTCGGCCTGGATGCGCACGGCGGGCCGCTGTCCGCCCGACAGCGTGACCAGGCCCACGCCGGCTACCTGGCTGATCTTCTGCGCCATGCGCGTGTTGACCAGGTTCTGCACCTCGGTCAGCGGCATGCTGTCCGCGCTGACGGCCAGCGTCAGGATGGGCGCGTCGGCCGGGTTGACCTTGGCGTAGACCGGCGGCGCCGGCAGGTCGGCCGGTAGCAGCGAGTTGCCGGCGTTGATGGCGGCCTGCACCTGCTGCTCGGCCACGTCCAGCGTCTGGTCCAGGTCGAACTGCAGCGTGACGATGGACACGCCGGCCGCGCTGGTCGAGGCCATGCGGTTCAGGCCCGGCATCTGGCCGAACTGGCGCTCCAGCGGCGCGCTGACGGTGCGGCTCATGACCTCGGGGCTGGCGCCCGGGTACAGCGTCTGCACCTGGATGGTCGGGTAGTCGACCTGCGGCAGCGCGGCCAGCGGCAGGAAGCGCAGGCCGACCAGGCCGGCCAGCACGATGGCCAGCATCAGCAGCCCGGTGGCCACCGGGCGCTCGATGAAGGGTCTGGACGGGCTCATGACCTCAGGAACCCGGCCGGCGCCGCTGCTGCAGGTTCTGCCAGCGCGCCAGCGCCTGCGGGTCGCCGCGGTCCAGCGCTTCGAGGAACTGCTTGCGCTGGGCCAGCTTTTCGGGGTCGTCCTTGACCGACTCGAGCATGCGCTGGCGCTGTTCGGCCGTCGGCAGGCCGGTGGACTCGGGCTGGGCCGCTGGCGGCTGGCCGCTGGGTGCGGGCGCCGTGGCAGCCGGTGGCTGCGGGCCGGAGGCGCCCGGGCGCGCCGGCAGCGGCGCGGGCGCGGCGGCCGGGGCGTTGGCGGGCGTGGAGGCGCCGGCCGCAGGCGCCGCCGCGCCCTGGCCGTTGCGGCGCCCGCCACCAGCGCGCGGGCCGGCCGGCGGCACCTCGCCCTGCAGCCGCACGCGCGCGCCTTCGCTCAAGCGGTCGCCACCCTCGGTCACGACGAGTTCGCCGGCCTGCAGGCCCTCGGTCACGGCCACCACGTCCACTGTCGCCTCGCCGCGTTTCACACGGCGCATGCTGACGCTGCGGTCGTCGGCGATCACATAGACGTAAGGGCCCTGCGGCCCGGTGCGCACGGCCGTCACGGGCACCACCAGCGCGTCCAGCGTGCGCAGCGTCATGCGCACGTTGACGAACTGGTTGGGAAACAGCTTGCCGTCGCCGTTGGCGAAGCGGGCCTTGGCCTTGACCGTGCCCGTGGTGGTGTCGACCACGTTGTCCAGCGTGGAGAAGCTGCCGGTGTCCAGCACCGCGCTGCGCGTGCGGTCCAGCGCGGCCACGGTCGGCTTGCTGTTGCCGCGCACCTGCTCCTGCACCTCGGGAATGCGGTCCTGCGGCACGGCGAACTGCACGTCGATGGGGTTCATCTGCGTGATCACGGCGATGCCCGTGCTCGCGCTTGCCGCCACCGTGTTGCCGGGGTCCACGGTGCGCAGGCCGATGCGGCCCGTGAGCGGTGCCGTGATGCGCGTGAACTCCAGGTTGACGGCCGCCGCGGCCTCGGCCGCCTTGTCGCTCGTGACCGTGCCCTCGAGCTGCTGCACCAGCGCGGCCTGGGTGTCCACGTCCTGCCGGGCGATGGAGTCCTGGCCCAGCAGCGTGCGGTAGCGTGTCAGCGTGACGCGGGCGGCCTGCAGCTGCGCCTCGTCGCGCATGCGCGTGCCGCGCGCCTGCATCAGCGCCTGCTCGTAGGGGCGCGGATCGATGCGGGCCAGCAGCTGGCCCTTGCGTACGGTCTGGCCTTCGGTGAACAGCACCTCGGTCAGCACGCCACCGACCTGGGGCTTGAGCGTGACCGTGGCGGTGGGCGTGACGGTGCCCAGCGCGTCCAGCGTGATCGGGATCTGCGCGCGCGCCACGGCGGCATGGCCGACCGTGACCATGCCGAAGCTGCCGGGGCCGCCCGGCGGGCCGCCGGGACCACCGGGGCGGGGCCCCATGCCGAAGCCGGCGGGCGTCTCGGCCGGCCGCTTGACGAGGTAGTAGCTGCCACCGACCAGCCCACCCAGCACCAGCACGGTGACCAGCGCCCCGAGCCAGCGGCGCCCGTGCGAGGGCGGCCGCGCAGGCGGCGGCTCCAGGGAACGGGAGGGCAAAACAGGGCCGGGCGTGGGGTAGTCCATGGCGCGAAATCGGGGGCAGGCACGAGGTTTGTGCGATTGGAGCCGGCGATCGTAGCCGGCATGTGCTTGCAACTGTCAACGGCAGGTAAAGCGGCCGGGCCAGCCCGTTCGTCGCGCTGCACTGCAGTTGGCGGCGCCGTGCTGCAGCCCGTCGCATGGCGCTGGGAAGCGGCGCAGCGCCAGCGCACAGTCGCGCCAACGCAGCACACCACACACCACGGAGCCCGCCATGCTGATCCAGATCCTGACCCACACGCCCGCCTGGGTGTTCGCGCTGTTCGCGCTGCTCGCCTGGATGGGCGGCAAGCAGCTGCGGGACGGCAGCACCCACCTCATCCGCGCCACCGCCATGCCGGTGGCCATGGTCGCCCTGGCCATCTACGGCGTGACGGGTGCGTTCGGCCGCTCGGATGCCGGCTGGCTGGCGCTGGCCGGCTGGGGCCTGGCCGCAGCCGCGGCGCTGGCCCTCGTGGCCCGGCTGCCGCTGCACCCGGCCGTGCGCTACGAGCCGGCCAGCCGCCGCTTCTTCCAGCCCGGCAGCTGGGTGCCGCTGGCGCTCATGATGGGCATCTTCGCCACCAAGTACGCCGTGGGCGTGCTGCTGGCCATGCACCCGGAACTGGCCCACCAGGGCGGCTTCGCCACCGGCGTCAGCACGCTGTACGGCCTGTTCAGCGGCATCTTCGCCGGCCGCGCGCTGCGGCTGTGGCAATTGGCCCTGCGCCAGCACGGCGCCGCCGTCACCGCCTGACCCCTTTTCTTCAAGGAGCACACCATGTCCCGTCACCCCATCCCCGGCGAAACCCAGCTCGACTGGACCGCCCGCCGCCGCGCCAAGGCCAAGCTGGGCTGGTTCGCCCACGCCACGGTCTACCTGGTCGTCAACGCCGTGCTGGTCGCGCTGTCGCTGGCCGGTGGCCGGCACTGGGCGCTGTTCCCGCTGCTGGGCTGGGGCCTGGGCCTCCTGTTCCACGGCCTGGCGGTCTGGCTGCTGGCACCGGGCAACGCGCTCATGGACCGCATGGTGGCGCGCGAACGCCAGCGGCTGGACGGTGGCACGCCGCGCTGATCGGGCACCATGCAGGCCATGATCACCGTCCACCACCTCGACAACTCCCGCTCGCAGCGCGTGCTGTGGCTGCTGGAGGAACTGGAACTGCCTTACGAGATCGTGCAGTACCAGCGCGACCCGGCCACCCTGCTGGCCCCGCCCGAACTGCGCCGCGTGCACCCGCTGGGCAAGTCGCCCGTGGTGACCACCGACGACGGGCTGGTGCTGGCCGAGTCCGGAGCCATCCTGGAGACGCTGGTGGAGCGCCATGGCCAGGGCCGCCTGGCACCGCCGCCGGGCACGCCCGAGGCCGTGCGCTTTCGCTACTGGATGCACTATGCCGAGGGCTCGGCCATGCCGCCGCTGCTGCTCAAGCTGGTGTTCGACCGCATCGAGAAGGCCAAGATGCCCTTCTTCGCCAGGCCGATCGCACGCAGCATCGCGGCCAAGACCAAGGCCGCGCTGATCGCGCCCAACCTGCAGCGGCACCTGGATTTCCTCGAAGGCGAACTGGCCGGGTGCGACTGGTTCGTCGGCGATGCCTTCACGGCGGCCGACATCCAGCTGAGCTTTCCGGTCGAGGCCGCGCGGCAGCGCGCCGGGCTGGATGCCAGCCGCCCGAACCTCATGGGGTGGCTGGAACGCATCCATGCGCGGCCGGCGTTCCGGCGTGCGCTGCAGCGTGGTGGGCCGTATGCGCTGGCCGACTGAGGGCCGCCCCGTGGCACCGCGTGCAATGCGCATCCTGCTGGCCGCCGCCGCCATCGCCACGGGGCCAGCCGCGCTGGCGGCAACCGGCCTGGCCACGCTGCCCGCCACGGCCACCCAGGGGCCCATCACGCTGCTCTACCCCACGCAGGACGCACCGGCCGCGCTACAGCGCGGGCCGTTCACGCTGCAGGCAGCGGTGGATGCGCTACCCGCGCGCGGCAACGGCCGACTGGTGGTGCTGTCGCATGGCTCGGGCGGTTCGGTGTGGCCGCAGTTCGACATGGCCAGCGCGCTGGTGGCGGCCGGCTTCACGGTCGCCATGCCACTGCACCAGGGCGACAACTTCGAAGACACCAGCGACGTCGGCCCGGTGAGCTGGGCGCGCCGGCCGCAGGAGGTGTCCCGCGCCATCGATGCCGTGGCCGCGCTGGCCGCACCGGGCGGCCGGCTGGCTCCGCTGCAGCTGGATCTGCAGCGCGTGGGCGCCTACGGCATGTCGGCCGGCGGGCTCACCGCGCTGGCGCTGGCCGGGGGCCGTTGGTCGCCCGCGCTGCTGGCGCAGCACTGCGATGCCCACATCGAACAGGACTTCGCGGCCTGCGTCGGCCTGTCCACCGAGTTGACGGGCGGCGTGCTGGACAGCGCGAAGATCGGCATCGCCCAACGCGTGATCCGCGCCAAGCTCGGCGGCGACACGGCATGGCGCAGCTGGAGCGAGCCGCGCATCGCCGCCGTGGTGTCCGCCGTGCCGATGGCCGCCCCGTTCGACATGGCCTCGCTGGCCACGCCGCGCGTGCCGCTCGGCCTGGTGCGCGCCGGGCGGGATGCCTGGCTGGCGCCGCGCTGGCACAGCGACGCCGTGCGCGCCGCCTGCGCCGAACGCTGCACGCTGCTGGCCGACATGGCACAGGGCGGCCACGGCGCTATCCTGTCGCCGGCAGTGCCGGGCCTGTCCGGCGCGCTGGGTCGGCTCTTGAACGACCCGCCCGGCTTCGACCGCAGCACGCTGGCCCAGGTCTACGACGCCATCACGGCCTTCTTCGTCAAGAATCCGGGCACCGCACCGACCCGGACCCCATGAACCCCATCCTGCGCAACGCCCTGCGCCACTACCTGCACGTGCTGGCGCTGTGCTGCGTGGTGGCGGTGCTGACCACGCTGATGTGGCCCAACCGCAGCTACCTGTCGCAGCTGGCCTACTCGCTGTGCATCGGCACCATCTGCTGGGGCACGATGGAGTTCGGCCGCTACGCCGTGCCGCGTCGCCACTGCCACGGCGACGCCGAGGGCGGGCACGGCTGGCCCCAGGGCTGGCGCGGCCTGCTGCTGACAGTGGCGGGCATCCTGGTCGGCTTCTACGCGGGCGACTGGCTGGCCTACAAGCTGATCGGCCCGGCCGACCCCAGCCGCACGGCCGATGCGCGCGACAGCATGATCGGCCTGTACATCACGGTGGCGGCGGGTGCCATCGGCTCGTTCTACTTCCACACGCGCGGCAAGGCGGCGGCTCTGGCGGCCGCCATCGCCGCTGCCGAGCGTGACGCCACCGAGGCCAGGCTCAAGCTGCTGGAAACGCAGCTGGAGCCGCACATGCTGTTCAACACCCTGGCCAACCTGCGCGTGCTGATCACGCTGGACCCGCCGCGCGCCGTGGCCATGCTGGACCGGCTCAACAGCTACCTGCGCGCCACGCTGGGCGGCTCGCGCGCCACGCTGCACCCGCTGGCGCAGGAGTTCGAGCGCCTGGCCGACTACCTGGAACTCATGGCCGTGCGCATGGGCCCGCGCCTGCGCTACCAGCTGGAGCTGCCCGATGCGCTGCGCGCCGTGCCGGTGCCGCCGCTGCTGCTGCAGCCGCTCGTGGAGAACGCCATCCGCCACGGGCTGGAGCCCCAGGTCGAGGGCGGCACCATCAACGTGCGCGCCTGGCAGGAAGCCGGTGCCGAGGGCGTGCAGCTGGCGCTGCAGGTGCAGGACACGGGCGTGGGCCTGCCCACGGACGGCGCGCCAGCCACGGGCGCGGGCGGCTTCGGCGTGACCCAGGTGCGCGAGCGCCTGCGGGCCCTGCACGGCGAACGGGCCAGCGTGGTGCTGCAGCGCGCGCCCGGCGGCGGCACCGAGGCCCTGCTCCGCATGCCGCTGCAGAGCGGCGCCGGCCTGCGCACAATGGCAGCCACGGCACCGCCCCCGCAGGGGCCCTCTTCCTGACCGGAGACTCCACGATGCAGCAAGCCCATTCCCGCCGCCGCGCGCTGGCCCAGGCCGGGGCGCTGGCCCTGGCGTTCGGCGCGCCCACACTGCGTGCGCAGCAGCCCAGGGGCGCGCTGCCCGCGCCCGGCAGCCGCCTGTCCGTGCCCGCGCTGACGCTGCTGGACGGCAGCCGCTTCGCGCCGGCCCAGGCCGAGGGCAAGCTGCTGGTGCTGTACTGGTGGGCCAGCTGGTGCCCGTTCTGCGCACTGCAGTCGCCGCACATGGACCAGCTCTGGCGCACGCAGTCGGCGCGCGGCCTGGCCTTCCTGGGCTTGTCCATCGACAAGACCGCCGCCCCGGCCACCGCTTACCTGCGCCAGAAAGGCTACGCGTTCCCGAGCGCCTGGGTCTCGCCAGAGGTGGAACGCGCGCTTCCCCGGCCGCCGGGCCTGCCCGTGACCGTGGTGCTGGGCCGCGACGGCAGGGTTCTGATGGCCGAGGCCGGCCAGCTGTTTCCCGAGGACGTGGCGGACATCTCGCGCTTCCTGTGACCAGCCCGACCGCCCTGATCGCCGAAGACGAGCCGCTGCTGGCGCAGGCGCTGCGCGCCGAGCTGGCCGCCGCCTGGCCGCAGCTGCAGATCGTCGCCATGGCCGGCGACGGCCGCAGCGCCGTGGAAGCAGCGCTGCTGCACAGGCCCCAGGTGCTGTTCCTGGACATCCGCATGCCAGGCCAGGACGGCCTGGCCGCGGCGGCCGAGCTGGCCGAGCGCTGGCCCGAGGACGCGGCGCCGCTGCCGCAGCTGGTGTTCGTGACCGCCTACGACGAGTACGCAGTGCGCGCTTTCGAGGCCCAAGCCTTCGATTACGTGCTCAAGCCCGTGCAGCCCGAGCGGCTGCGCCGCACCGTGGCACGCCTGCAGCAGGCCTTGGCCAGGCCCGAACCGGCATCAGCCCAGGCGCTGGAGCAGCAGTTCGCGCAGTGGCGCCGCCTGCTGGGCGCTGCCGGCACCGGCGCGCCGGCCGCGCCGCTGCGTTTCATCGCCGCGGGCGATGCCGGTGGCGCCAACGTGCGCATGGTGCCCATCGACGAGGTGCTGTACTTCGAGGCCGCCGACAAGTACGTGCGGGTGCTGACGGCCGGCGAGGAGCACCTGATCCGCACGCCGCTCAAGCAGCTGTTGCCGCAGCTGGACGCGCAACGCTTCTGGCAGGTGCACCGCGCGGTAGTGGTGCGGGCCGACGCCATCGAGCAGGTCCAGCGCGACGAGGCCGGCCGGTTGCATCTGCGCCTGCGCGGCCGGCCCGGCGAGCGCATCGCCGTGAGCCGGCTCTACACCCACCTCTTCAAGGCCATGTAGCGCCGTTGGGCGTCGCGGGCGGCTGCTCGTCGTCCAGCAGGCGTGCAAAGGCGGGCTGCTCCGCGCCGCTCCAGGCCACGGGCTCGTGCCGGCGCCGTTCCACGCCCAGCGAAAATACGTCGAAGCGGTTGTAGTAGCCCACCACGTCGTGGAACTGCTTGGGCTCGATGCAGCGGTTCAAGTCGAAGTCGGCGTAGGCGATGCCCTCATGGGCCTGCAGCATGTCGCCCACCGCCGCCCCGGTGGGATCGACGAACATCGAGACACCGCGTGGCGTCTGGTCCACGATCTCGGCGACCTTCGGATCGCGGTCCACCAGGAAGTCGCGCATGGCCTGGTCCATGAAGCTGGCGCAGACGATGCCGAAGGCCTTGGCCTCGAAAGCATGGGCGGCTGCACGGATGCGGTTGGCTGCCACATTGTCGAAGTTGCCACCTTCGGCCGGCTGGCGCGTGGGCCACATCGGCGGCCAGCTCGACACATGGATCTGCTCGCCCTGGGCCATCAGCGCGAAGCGCGCCAGCGGGTTGGTGTTCTCGCCGCAGATCAGTCCGCCGATGCGGCCGAAGCGCGTGTCCGCGACACGAAGCCCCTGGCCGTCGCCGCTGGCCCAGACCAGCTTCTCGTAGAAGGTCGGCACCAGCTTGCGGTGGTGGTTCAGCAGCGTGCCGTCCTCACCGATCAGCAGGTTGCTGTTCCAGATGCAGCCCGCACTGACCGTGCTGCGTTCGCTGATGCCGAGCGACACGCAGACACCGAGACGCCGCGCGGCCGCGGCGATGCGGGCCACTTCCGGCCCGGGCACGGCCACGCTGTTCTCGACCATGGTCTCGAACAGGTCGTGGTTGTGGATCGGTGCCCACAGCGCAGCCCACACCGGGAACGCGGGGATGTAGGTCTCGGGAAAGGCGATCACGTGCGCGCCATGCCGCGCCGCCTCTTCGATGAGATCGACAGCCTTCTCCGTGGTGGCGGTCTTGTCGAGCAGGACGGGTGCGGCGTGGACCGCGGCCACGCGGACGCGGGGCAATGAACTCATGGTGTGGACCGTTCGGTGGTTGCAATGGACGCGCCACGATAGGTGGCAGCCACGCCATCGGCCACCGGCAAATGCGCAAGCTCCTGTGCAATTTCCCGGGCGGCCGTTCGCACGCTTTCTGCGTGGTTGCCGGTGTCGCCGCACCGGCTGGCCGTCATGCACCAAATGGGGTGCCGATGCTGCCGCCACCAGGCGCAAAACCTCGCGCCGGCCATCGGTCGGAAATCCGAACTCTCCAAAGCGATCCACCATGACGATCCACAGAAGAACCGCCCTCAAGACCGCCCTGGCCGCCACGCTCGCGGGCCTGGCCTCGGCACCCTGGGTGCGCGCACACGCCAGCGCACCGCTGCGCATCGTGTCGCCCTTCAACGCCGGCGGCGTGAACGACGTGCTGGCCCGCGCCATGGCCAAGCCCCTGGGCGACCTGCTGCACCAGTCCGTCATCGTCGAGAACCGGCCGGGCGCCGGCGGCAGCATCGGCGCCGGCTACGTCGCGCGGGCCAAGCCCGACGGCAACACACTGCTGATGGGCATCGTGGACACGCAGTCCATCATCCAGTTCATCTACCGCAAGCTGCCGTATGACCCGGACGCAGACCTGCGCCCGGTCAGCCTGGTCACCAGCATTCCGATCGTGCTGATGGTCGGCCAGTCGCTGGCGCAGGTGCGCACCATGGACGATCTCGTGCGGCTGGCCAAGTCCCGCCCCGGCGCGCTGAGCTACGCCAGCTGGGGCGTCGGCAGCATCGTGCACCTGGCGATGGAGCGTTTGTCCGCCGCGCTCGGTCTCGATCTGTTGCACGTGCCGTTCTCGGGCCAGGCACCGGCGGTGCAGGCGGTGCTTGCGAACCAGGTGGACATGATGTTCGTGCCGGCCGGCGCGGCCGATGCCGCGTCGAGGGACGGGCGCGTGCGCATCCTGGCCAGCGCCACGCCGGCCCGGCTGGAGCTGCTGCCGCAGTCGCCGACGCTCAAGGAGCTGGGTGTCGACCTGTCCATGGGCCTGTGGCAGGCCCTCTACGCGCCGGCCGGCACGCCCGCAGCGACGGTGGAAAAGCTGACGGCCGCCGTGCACCAGGCCATGCAGGACAGGAGTTTTCTCGAAGTGGTGCGCCTGCAAGGTGCGCAGCCCGAACCGACCTCGGGCGACGGCCTGCGCAAGCTGCAGACCGACGAGCGCCAGGTCTACGGCGCGCTCGTGAAGCGGCTGGACATCAAGCTCGATTGATGCACCGGTGAGCGGTTGGCGCGGACCACGCCGGTGCCACGCACAATGACGGCATGACCACCAAGAAGGTGCCGCTGGCCGACCTGGACTGGGACGACCTGCGCTTGTTCCTGCAGATCCAGCGCAGCGGCAGCCTGTCGCAGGCCGCGCGGCAGCAACGCGTCGACCACTCCACGGTGAGCCGGCGCCTGGGCCAGCTGGAACTGTGCCTGGGCGGGCCGCTGTTCGAACGGCGGCGCGACGGGCTCAGGCCGACCGAGCTGGCACACCTGCTGACCACGCACGCCGAGGCGATGGAGGTCGCCGCGCTCGGGTTGCAGGAGAAGCTCGGTGGCGGTGAACGTGCGCCCGCGGGCAAGGTGCGCATCGCCATGATGGAAGGCATCGGCACCACGTTCGTGGCGCGGCATCTGGCCCCGTTGCTGGCGCAGCATGGCGGACTGCAGATCGAGCTGGTGACCTCGGCCACGGTGGTCAACGTCAACCGCCGCGAGGCCGACATCTTCGTGAGCTTCTTCGAGCCGCAAGGCCAGGGCCTGGCGTGCGCGCCGGCCGGCGGCTTCGCGCTGTACCTGTATGCCGCACCGCAGTACCTGGCAGCGCATGGCGTACCGGCCAGCCTGGCCGATCTGGCCCAGCACGTATTCGTTGGCTACGTGGACGACCTGGTGCAGCTCGACGCGGTGCGCTGGCTCGACGAGCTGGTGCAGCGCCCGCGCATGCGCCTGCAATCGAACAGCATGCTGGCCCAGATGAGCGCCGCTGCTTCCGGCCTGGGCCTGGTGCTGCTGCCCAAGTTCTCGGTGGTGCAGGAGACCGGCCTGGTGCCGGTGCTGGCGGCCGAGGCCAAGGTCACGCGCACGCTGTGGCTCAGCGTACACCACGACCTGCAGTACTCGGGCCGCATCCGCGCCGTCATGGGCTACCTGCAGCAGCTGTTTGCCGCACAGCAGCCATGGCTCAACGGGCCACCGGACACCGCGCCGCGCGGCTAGCGTGGGCGACCAGGCGGCCACGCCGGTGGCCTTTGCAAGGCGCTGCAAGCGGTACCGCTGGGCACAATCGCTGTCCCATGGCACATCCCCATCAGCTTCTTGTCGCCGGCGGCGGCATCGGCGGTCTGGCCGCCGCACTGGCCTGTGCCCGCCAGGGCTGGCAGGTGCGCGTGTTCGAGCGCGCCGCCGCCTTCAGCGAGGTGGGCGCCGGCGTGCAGCTGGGACCCAACGTGGTGCGGGTGCTGCAGGCCTGGGGCCTCGATGGGGCGCTGCAGGCGGTGGCCGCATTCCCTGCGCGGCTGCGCGTGCGCGATGCGGCAAGCGGCCGGCAGTTGGCCACGCTGGATCTGGCCGCCATGCCCATACGCTACGGCGCGCCCTACGCCACCATCCACCGCGCCGACCTGCTGGCGCTGCTGCACGGAGCCGTGCAGCAGCGCGACGACATCGCGCTGGCGCTCGACCGACGGGTACAGGGCTTCGATGACGACGGGCACCAGGTGCGAATGCAGACCCACCATGGCGATGGCCGTGCTGCGGAGCCGGTCGCAGGCGACGCGCTGCTCGGCGCCGACGGCCTGTGGAGCAGCGTGCGCACGCAACTGCTGGGCGACGGCCCGCCACGCCTGACCGGCCACCTGGCGTACCGCGCATTGCTGCCGCAGGCGGTGCTGCCCGCTGCGCTGCGCAGCGCCGAGGTCACGGCCTGGCTGGGCCCGCGCCTGCACCTGGTCAGCTACCCGGTGCGCGGCGGCGAGGCGCTCAACGTGGTCGCCTTCGTGCACGGGCTGCCGCCCGGCGGCGCACGCGGCGCCACGCCCGATGCGCTGGCCGACTGGGACCACGCCACCAACGCGGCCGACCTGCAGGCCGCCATGGCCAGTTGCTGCGCGCCGCTGCAGGACCTCGTGCGCGCCGTGCCTGCCTGGCGGCTCTGGGTGCTGGCCGACCGCCCGCCGCTGCACGCGGCCACGCAGCAGGCAAGCGGTCGGGTGGCCCTGCTGGGCGATGCCGCCCACCCCATGCGCCCCTACCTCGCCCAGGGCGCCGGCATGGCCATCGAGGATGCCGAGGCCCTGGGCCGCGCGCTGCGCCAGGCCGATACGGCCGGCATCGCGGTTCCCACGCTGCTGGCCCGCTACGCATTGGAGCGCTGGCAACGCAACGCGCGCGTGCAGGCCCGCGCGCTGCGCAACGGCCGCATCTTCCACGCCACCGGGCCCGTGCGCTGGGGCCGTAACCTCTCGCTGCGTCTGCTCGGCGAGCGCTTGCTGGACATGCCCTGGCTCTACGGGCCGCAGCCATCCGGTCGCTGAAGGCGAATGCAACGTTCTCCCAGCGCCGGGCTATTCGCGCCTGCCTATACTTGCCCCTCCCTTGGGGAGTAGCCGGCTTCCAGCCTTTTGGAAGCGCCTGCGTCAACACACTCGGCATCTTGCATGCCGTGGCGCAGGCAACCCTTGCACGGTAGGCGAGACCATGGGCAGGCCCCGCGACGCAGGTCGGGCAGCGGGGCGCTGCCCTTGCGCTCTCGCCCGGCCGCACAACGGGTCCCCCATGAATCTCGCTTCCACCGCCCTGCTGGCCATGGCCATGTCGACCGATGCCTTCGCCGCGGCCGTCGGCAAGGGCACGGCCCTGCAGAAACCGCGTTGGTCCGAAGCCCTGCGCACCGGCGCGATCTTCGGCGTCATCGAGGCCATCACCCCCATCGTCGGCTGGGGCCTGGGCTACGCCGCGTCGGGCTATGCCAAGGCCTGGGACCACTGGATCGCCTTCGTGCTGCTGGGCGTCCTGGGCCTGCGCATGCTGGTCGGGGCGTTGCGCAAGCCCGATGCGCATGCCCAGGAGAAGCCGACCAGCCACGGCTTCTGGCTGCTGGCCGTGACCGGCTTTGCCACCAGCATCGACGCCATGGCCGTCGGCGTCGGGCTGGCCTTCCTGGACGTGAACATCGTGCCGGTGGCCGCCGCCATCGGCCTGGCGACCTTCGCCATGGTAACCCTCGGCGTGATGGTTGGCCGCGTGCTGGGCCAGGTTGCCGGGCGCTGGGCCGAGGCGGTCGGTGGCGTGCTGCTGATCGGAATCGGCACGGTGATCCTGTTCGAGCACCTGACGGTGCTCTGACCGGCATCAGTACCGGTAGCTCAGCGAGGCCATCACGCTGCGCGGCTCGCCGTAGTAGCTCTGGCGCGTCCAGCCGTCGGGGCGGTCGATGTACTTGCGGTCGAGCAGGTTGTGCAGCGTCAGCGTCGCGCGCAGCTGCGGCGTGATCTGGTAGCCGGCCTGGGCGGAGAACACGGCCACGCCGCCGGCCTTCCAGCGCACGCCGCTGTCTTCCGAGTAGATGCCGCTGCGCACGCGCACGCCCGCCGCCAGGCTCAGGCCGTTGGCGAAGCGGTGGTCGCTCCACAGCGAGAAGAGGTGGCGCGGGAACACGGTGGTGAACGGCTGGCCCTGCTGGGCAGGCGCGGCGCTGAGCTGCCGCGTGCTGTTGTAGCCGTAGCCAGCCGTGAGATTCCACTGTGGCGTGATGCGGCCCGTGAGCTCGGCCTCCAGGCCCTGGCTGCGCACCTTGCCGGCGGCGACGGACGCGTCGGGGAAATCCGGGTCCGGGTCGGCCATCGCGCGGTTGCTGTCCTCGATGCGGTAGAGCCCCAGGCTGCTGCTCACGCGCTTGTCGAAGTGCTCGCCCTTGACGCCGACCTCGAACTGGTGGCCCTGGCGTGGCTGGAGGAAGCCACCGCCGCGGTCGGTCTCGGACTGCGGGCTGAAGATGCTGCTGTAGCTGCCGTAGACGGACCACTCGGGCCCCAGGTCGTAGACCACGCCGGCATAGGGCACGAGCTTGGCGTTCTCGCTGCGGTCGGTCGCGCGGTCCAGCAGGTTCTGGTACTCGAACCAGGCGACTCGTGCACCGGCCACCAGCGTGAGCGGCGCGACCGGCTTGATGCGTGCCTGGCCGAACAGGCCGTTCTGGATCTGCCGGATGCGGCTGTAGGGCGCGTCGATGGCGACGTCGGGCTTGGCCACATCGGGATCGGGCGCGAACACGTTCTGCACGAAGCCGTTCTGGCCCCAGGTGCTGGAGTTGTAGGCCGCGGTGTTGCGAAACACCTGGCGGTTGGCGCCCAGCACGATCTCCTGCCTGAGGCCCTGCCGCTGGAACGGCAGGCTCAGCTGGCCCTGCAGGTTGACCTCGCGCTCGCGCGTCGTCGAGAAGTACGGCACGACCAGCATGTCGCCGGTGACCGGGTCCACGTTGCTGTTGCCCCAGGCGATCTCGCCGGCGTTGTCGCGCGCGACGTGGTTGGCCGACAGCGTGAGCTTGCCGCCGCCGGCCAGCCGGTGCTCGAGCTCGGCGAAGCTGCGTTTGGAGTTCTGCTCCTGGTGGTTCCACAGCGCGCCGATGTAAGTGGAGCGCGAGACGTCGGGGTAGCCGCCGGCCGCATAGGCGGCCAGGCCGAAGAAGGGCCGGTTGGTCGTGCGCTGCTGGCTGTGGCCGAGCGACAGCGTGGTGTCGGCATCGAAGTCGTATTCCAGCGTGCCGTAGACCATGGGCTGGCGCGTCCTGGCGTAGTCGGTGAAGTAGTGCCGGTTCTGCCAGGCGACCACCAGGCGCCCGCGCAGGCTGCCGTCGGCGTTGAGCGGGCCGGTCACGTCGGCATCGGCGTAGTAGTGGTCCCAGGAGCCGACGCTGGTCTTGGCGTTGAAGCCGAACTGGTCCTGCGCGCGCTTGCGCACCATGTTGACGGTGCCGCCCGGGTCGCCCGCGCCCTGCAGCAGGCCGGCGGGGCCACGCCAGACCTCGACGCGGTCGAACATGGCCAGGCTGAAGTTGTTCTCGTAGACGCGCGCGGACGAGGACACGCCGTCGATCTGGTAGCGGTCGATGTTGTAGCCGCGCGATTCGAGGTTGAAGTTGTTGGTGCCGTAGGTGGTGACCTTGAGCGCCGTCGTGTACTGCATGGCCTCTTCGATGCTGAAGAAGTTCTGGTCCTCGATGCGCTGGCGCGTGAGCACGCTGACGGAGTTGGGCGTCTCCCGCAGCGCGTGTTCGCCCAGGCCGATGGTCACAGCGCGGGCGGTGTAGTCGCGGCTGCCCTCGGTCGTGGCGCTGCGCTCGGCACCGGCCACGACCTGCACGGCCGGCAGCGCGCCACCGGTGCCCGGCACCGGGGCGGCAGGTGCGGTGGACGCAGTGCCGCCGCGTTCCACCACGAAGGTCTTGCCGCCATCGGCCGTGCGCACGGCCAGGCCGCTGCCGGCCAGCAGGCGGTCGAGCGCCTCGCGCGGCGTGAGGCTGCCGCGCAGTGCGCCCGCGCTGCGGCCCTGGGCCAGGCCGCTCGCGAACATGACCTGCACGCCGGCCTGCTGCGCCAGCACGTTGAGCGACTGCTCCAGCGGGCCGGCCGGCAGATCCAGCGCCACGGTCTGGGCCTGCGCACCGAGCGCGAGCAGCGCCGCAGCGGCGGCAAGCGGGGCACGGCGCCGCAGCGCCAGCCACAGCGGCAGGCGACGGGCCGCAGGGAACACGGAACGGTGGAACGGTGGCACGGAAGCGCTCTCCTGGGTGGTGGTGGACATCTGGAGAACAAGCCGTCCGGCGCGGCCACGAACCCTACCCCTGGCGCAATTTTTTTTCGCTCAGCGCGCCACCACCGTGGCGCTGCCGTCGGCGGCGTGCTGCACGCGCACCGGCAGCAGCGTGGGCAGCAGGTCGAGCAGGGCCGCGGCGTTGGCCGTGCGGTAGACGCCCGAGACCTCCAGGCCGGCCAGCGCCGGGCTGGCCAGGTGCACCGGCTGGCCGCGGTAACGGGCGATCTCGCGCAGCACCTCGGCCAGCGGCGTGCGCTGGAACACGAAGCGCCCGTCGCGCCAGGCCGTGGCAGCCTCGGCGTCGACACGGCGCACCGGGCCGAGAAGGCCGTCCTGCGCATCGGCCCGCTGGCCAGGCTCCAGCGTCACGCCCGCGGCGGCGCGGCCCTGCAGCGCCACGCGCCCGCGCAGCACGGTGACGGCCACGTCCTCGCCCCAGCGCCGCACGTCGAAGGCCGTGCCCAGCACACGGACCTGTGCCGCGCCGGCATCCACCGTGAACACGCGCCAGGCCGAGGGCGCCACCTCGAACAGCGCGCGGCCGCTCTCCAGCGCCACGCGGCGCGAACGCAGGTGGCGTTCCACGCGCAGCCGGGTGGCGGTGTCCAGCGTCACGGTGCTGCCGTCCGACAGGTTCAGCACGAGGCGCTGGTCGGCGCGCGTGGCGACACGCTCGGTGCGCCAGGCCGGGTCGATCCAGGCCAGCAGCGCCGCTGCGCCGGCCACGCAGAGCAAGGCCACGGCGGGTGCCTTGCGCCGGCGCACGGGCGGCGGCGGCTCCCCGCGCGCGGGCAGCGGAAAGCGCTCGCGCAGCGCCTGGCGGTGGCGCTGCAGCGCCTCGTCGGCCGGCGCGGGCAAGGGCTGCGGCTTCATGCGCGGCCCCCTCTTCGCAACGCGGTGCGGCAGGCCGCCATGCCCAGCCGCAGGTGCTTCTCCACTGTCTTGTGCGCAATGCCGAGCTGCTGCGCCACCTCGGCATGCGGCAGTTCGTGGATCTTGTGCATCACGAACACCTGCCGGCAGCGCTCGGGCATGGCCTCGATGGTGCGGCACAGCAGCTCCAGCTCCTGGCGCGCCTGCAGCGTGTCCGCCACGCCGGCCTGGTCGGATGGCACCTCGGGCAGTTGCTCGACCGCATCGATCCAGTGGCGTTCCCGGTCCTGCGTGCGCATGCGGTCCACGGCGCGGTCGTGCGACATGCGCCGCAGCAACGCCAGCGGCACGCGCACCGGGTCGTGGCGCGGGCGCTCCAGCAGGTCCACGCAGACGTCGTGCACCGCCTCGCGCGCCAGCCCACCGTCGCCGAAGCGCCAACGCAGCTGCGCGACCAGCGTGTCGTAATGCCGCACGAGCGCGGCCAGCAGCGGTGAGGAGGGACGGGAGTGCAGCACGGGCAGGCGGCGGTGGACGTCCAGTCCGCGAAAGATGAGAATATTTCGCATTATCAACCGGCCACGGCCTGGCCGCCGCCGGCGGCCCGCTCAGCTCAGGAAGAACTTGATCACGCCCTTGGCCGCGAAGCCGACCATGCCCAGCCCCAGCCCCAGCAGCAGCACGAAGGTTCCGAAGCGCCCGGCCTTCGACTCGCGCGCCAGCTGCAGGATGATGAACAGCATGTAGAGCATGAAGGCGCCGAGGCCGAAGGTCATGCCGAACCAGGCGATCTGGGCTTCGGTGTAGCCGAACATGCGGGTCAGGCCACCAGCTCGCGGTAGGCGTGCCAGCTGGCATGGGCCAGCCAGGGGGCCACCAGCACCAGGCCCAGCAGCGCGGGCAGCAGGGACAGCAGCGTGAGGCCCACCAGCAGCACGGCCCACAGCGCCATGGGCAGCGGGTTTTCGAGCACCGCGCGCCAGCTCGTCAGCACGGCCGCCAGCACGCCGATGCGCCGGTCCAGCAGCAGCGGGATGGCAATGACGCTGGAGGCGAACACGGGCGCGGCCAGCAACGCCCCCAGCGCCAGCCAGGCCTCGAACAGCCAGCCCTGCCCGGCTGCGACGACCAGCAGCAGGAAATCCTCAGGCCGCCGCACCATCCCCGGCGCGAAACCCGTGACGAGCGCGGCCGAGGTCACGACCCAGCCAGTGCCCGCGCAGGCCAGCAGGACGCCGAACAGCACGAGCCGGCCATCGCGGGGCCACCACACGCGCAGCGCCGTGGCCAGAGTGGGCCGTTCTCCGCGTTCCAGCGCACGGCTGACCGCATACAGGCCCGTGGCCGCGACGGGCGCGACCAGAAGAAACCCCGAGAACGCGCCAGCCAGTAGCCAGAACTCGGCATGGGCCACCAGTGCGAGCGCGGCACCGAAGCCGGCCAGTACCAAGCCGTGCAGCAACCCCGGCAACGGGCAACGCCACAGGTCAGCCCACCCACGCGCCAGCCAGCGCAGCGGCGCACCGGCGCCGACGGTGCGCACGGCATGGCGCCGGCTTTCGGTCAGGGCACTGTTGGCCTTGTGGTGGGGCATGCGCCATGCTCCCATGGCGCAGTGCAGGCCGCGTTGACCTGCATCAAGCGATCAGGTCAGCTGCGCGGCGTCTTGGGCTGGACGTCTTCCACGTCCTGCGTGATGGCGCCGGGCGGGCTGAAGGGCGAGGGCTCGCCGGGCGCGGCTTCCGGTGCGGTGCGGCCCCGCGGGCTGGTGGCCTGCTGCTGCCAACTGCGGTAGCGACGCCAGCTGGCGGCCGGGTCCACACCCATGCCGCCGAACTTGAGGATGAAGGGCCGGCCGGTGAGGCGCGCCCACAGCAGCCGCAAGCCGAACACCACGGCCAGCACGGCCGCCGCCAGCACGAGGCCGGCCGCCACCGCCAGCCCCGCGACCAGCAAGGCCACCTGCAACATCAGGCGTACGAGGCCCGCTACGAAATCACCCACGGCCCCATCACTCCTTTGTTGCGTGCCCGCGATCATCAGTGCACCACCCGGTCGAAGCGGAATTCACCCGGCGACTGGATCGGGTCCACATCCACCGGAATCACCGCCTTGGGCGCGAAACGCCCTTCGAGCAGCATCTTGGACAGCGGATTCTCGATGCGCTGCTGGATCGCCCGCTTGAGCGGACGGGCACCATACACCGGATCGAAGCCGACCTTGGCCAACTCCGCAAGCGCGGCAGGGGAAACGTCCAGCGTCAGGTCCAGGTGCGCAAGCCGTTCGCGCAAGGCGCGGATCTGGATGTTGGCAATCGCCTCGATGTGCTGCGCGTCCAGCGCGTGGAACACCACGGTCTCGTCGATGCGGTTCAGGAACTCGGGCCGGAAGTGGTTCTTGAGCTCGCCCTGCACCGCCTCCTTGATGTCCTCCGCGTCCTGGCCGACCATGGCCTGGATCAGGTGCGAACCGATGTTGCTGGTCATCACGATCACGGTGTTCTTGAAGTCCACGGTGCGGCCCTGGCCATCCGTGAGGCGGCCATCGTCCAGCACCTGCAGCAGCACGTTGAACACGTCCGGGTGCGCCTTCTCGACCTCGTCGAGCAGCAGCACGCTGTAGGGCTTGCGCCGCACGGCCTCGGTCAGGTAGCCGCCCTCGTCGTAGCCCACGTAGCCCGGGGGCGCGCCGATCAGGCGGGCGACCGAATGCTTCTCCATGAACTCGCTCATGTCGATGCGGATCAGGTGGTCCTCGCTGTCGAACAGGAAGCCCGCCAGCGCCTTGCACAGCTCGGTCTTGCCCACGCCCGTGGGGCCCAGGAACAGGAAGGAGCCGGTCGGCCGGTTCGGATCGGACAGGCCGGCGCGCGAGCGCCGGATGGCGTTGGCCACGGCCACGATGGCCTCGTCCTGGCCCACCACGCGCTGGTGCAGCTTGTCTTCCATGTGCAGCAGCTTCTCGCGCTCGCCCTGCATGAGCTTGGACACGGGGATGCCGGTGGCGCGCGCCACGACCTCGGCGATCTCCTCGGTGCCGACCTGGGTGCGCAGCAGGCGCGCGCCATGGCCCACGCCCTTGCCGGCTTCCTTGTCCTGCGCTTCCTTGAGCTTCTTCTCCAGCTCGGGCAACTTGCCGTACTGGATCTCGGCGACCTTGTTGAAGTCGCCTTTGCGCTTGAGTTCCTCGACCTGGAAGCGGAACTTCTCGATCTCTTCCATGACCTCCTTGGAGCCCAGCGCCTCGGCCTTCTCGGACTGCCAGACCTCGTCGAGGTCGGCGATCTCTTTTTGCAGCTTGGCGATCTCGTCCTCGATCAAGCCGAAGCGCTTCTGCGAGGATTCGTCCTTCTCGCGGCGCACGGCCTCGCGCTCGATCTGCAGCTGGATCAGGCGGCGGTCCAGCCGGTCCATGACCTCGGGCTTGGAGTCCATCTCGATCTTGATCTTGGCCGCGGCCTCGTCGATCAGGTCGATGGCCTTGTCGGGCAGGAAGCGGTCGGTGATGTAGCGGTTGGACAGCTCGGCCGCGGCCACGATGGCCGGGTCGGTGATCTGCACGCCATGGTGCGCCTCGTACTTGTTCTGCAGGCCGCGCAGGATGGCGATGGTCGCCTCCACA
Organism: Pseudorhodoferax sp. LjRoot39; assembly: GCF_964253035.1. Lineage (NCBI taxonomy): Bacteria > Pseudomonadati > Pseudomonadota > Betaproteobacteria > Burkholderiales > Comamonadaceae > Pseudorhodoferax > Pseudorhodoferax sp. LjRoot39. The sequence continues at coordinate 6,887,233 of NZ_CAXUQL020000001.1, forward strand.
CTGGGCTCGCCGACGAGGATTTTCTGGAAGCGGCGCTCCAGCGCGGCGTCCTTCTCGATGTACTTGCGGTATTCGTCCAGCGTGGTCGCGCCCACGCAATGCAGCTCGCCACGCGCCAGGGCGGGCTTGAGCATGTTGCCGGCGTCCATCGCGCCTTCGGCCTTGCCGGCGCCGACCATGGTGTGCAGCTCGTCGATGAAGACGATGGTCTGGCCCTCGTCCTTGGCCAGTTCGTTGAGCACGGACTTCAGGCGTTCTTCGAATTCGCCGCGGTACTTGGCACCGGCCAGCAGCGCGGCCATGTCCAGCGACAGCACGCGCTTGCCCTTCAGCGAATCGGGCACCTCGCCGGCGACGATGCGCTGGGCCAGGCCTTCGACGATGGCGGTCTTGCCCACGCCGGGCTCGCCGATCAGCACGGGGTTGTTCTTGGTGCGGCGCTGCAGCACCTGGATGGCACGGCGGATCTCGTCGTCGCGGCCGATCACCGGGTCGAGCTTGCCCATGCGGGCGCGCTCGGTCAGGTCCAGCGTGTACTTCTTGAGGGCTTCGCGCTGGCCCTCGGCCTCGGCGCTGTCGACCTTCTGGCCGCCGCGCACGGCGTCGATGGCCGATTCCAGCGCCTTGCGCGAGACGCCGTTCTCGCGCAGCAGCTTGGCCGCGTCGATCTTGCTGTCCACGAAGGCGAGCAGGAACAGCTCGCCTGCGATGAACTGGTCGCCGCGCTTGAGCGCCTCCTTCTCGGAGGCCTGCAGCAGCGTCACGAGGTCGCGGTCGGGCTGGACCTGCTCCTGGCCCTGCACCTGGGGCAGGCGTTTGACCGCGCCTTCGGCCGCGGCCAGCAGGCCCTGCACGTTGGCACCCGCGCGTTCGAGCAGCGGGCGCGGGCTGTCCTGCTGCTTGAGCATGGCGACCAGCACGTGCTGGGGCGTGATGTAGGCGTTGTCATTGGCCAACGCGAGGGACTGGGCGTCGCCCAGGGCTTCTTGAAACTTGGTGGTGAGCTTGTCGATTCGCATGTTCGAGTTCTCCGAATTGCAACGAACATGGGGCGAGGATGCGCCCGTTTCAAGGGCAGCGCTATCGGTGCGCGCCGACAGCTTGATCTGGATCAGGCGTTCTGCGCGGTGATGCCCCAGCGCGCCAGGGCCGCGTCGTCGCTGACGCGGGCGTCGACCCAGCGGCCGCCTTCGGGCGTCTGCTCCTTCTTCCAGAACGGGGCCTGGGTCTTGAGGTAGTCCATCAGGAACTCGCAGGCCTGGAAGGAGGCGCCGCGGTGGGCCGAGGTCACGGCCACCAGCACGATCTGGTCGGTGGGCGCGAGCGGACCCACACGGTGCACCACGCGCGCGCCATAGAGCGGAAAGCGCGCGAAGGCCGCATCGACCATGGCCTCGATGGCGCGCTCGGTCATGCCAGGGTAGTGCTCCAGCTCCAGCGCCGTGACCTGGCCCGGGGCGTCGGGATGGCGGTCACGCACGGTGCCGACGAAGCTGCAGACGGCGCCCACGCGGGCGTCCTGCGCGCGCAGGGTGGCGATCTCCACGCCGAGGTCGAAGTCGGCGGTCTGGATGCTGACGCGGGGAAGAGACATGCGGCGATTCTCGCGCAAGCTATAGTGGCGCCCCATGTTCGCCCTGATCGCCCCCAGCACCACACCCGTGGCCGGCTGCTGCGCGAAAAAAGCGAACAAACCGCCGCTCGTCTGACCGGGGCTGCGGTTCCGTCGTCGGATGTGCGACGGAACCCCTGGCAGCCCTCCTGCACGAGCTTCGCGCGCGCTCCCCCTTCGATGGTCGACCCCGACGGTCTTGTTGTACCCATCGAAAGGAATGCTCGTGTCTTCTGCCTCCCTCTTCTCCGGCCTGTGGATTCCACTGGTCACGCCCTTCACCGCCGACGATCAAGTCGACCACGCCGCGCTGAGCGCCCTGGTGCGCGATCTGTGCCAGCGCGGCGTGGCCGGCTTCGTCCCCTGCGGCAGCACCGGCGAGGCCGCCGCACTGACGGCCGAAGAGCAGCTGGCCGTGCTGGACACCACGCTGGCCGCGGCCCAGGGCCTGCCCGTGCTGATGGGCGTGGGCGGCTACCGGCTGCAAGGCGTGCTGGCCCAGCTGGAAGCCGTTTGCACCAGGCCCGTGGCCGGCGTGCTGGTGGCGGCGCCGTTCTACACCCGGCCCTCGCAGGAGGGGCTGCTGGGCTGGTTCCGCGCCCTGGCCGATGCCAGCCCTGTGCCGCTGGTGCTCTACGACATTCCCTACCGCACGGGCACGGAACTGCGGCTGGAGACGCTGCTGGCGCTGGCCGACCACCCGCGCATCCAGGCCATCAAGGACTGCGGCGGCGACGCGGGCAAGACGGCGGCGCTGATCGCCGACGGCCGGCTCTCGGTGCTGGCCGGCGAGGACGCGCAGGTTTTCAGCAGCCTGGCGTTGGGGGCCTGCGGCGCGATCACAGCCAGCGCGCACCGGCACACCGAGCGCTTCGTGCAGGTGATCGAACGGCTGCAGGCTGGCGCGCTGGCCGAGGCCCGCGCGCTATGGCAGCCGCTGCTGCCCTGGGTACAGGCGGTGTTCGCAGAGCCCAATCCCGGCCCGATCAAGGCCTTGCTGGCCGAGGCCGGGCAGATGGGCGACCGTCTGCGCGCGCCGATGACCAGCGCCTCGCCCGCCCTGCGCCAGCGGCTGCGTGCGCTGGAGGACGGCCTGCTCAGCCGCCCGTGACGGGTGGGAAGAAGGCGACTTCCGCGCCTTCGTGCAGCGCGGCGGTTTCGTCCTGCATCTGCTGGTCCACGGCCACGCGCACGGCGCGGCCACGGGCCAGCAGCTCGGCATAGGCCCCGCCGCGCGCGCGGAGTTCGTCGCGCAGCGCGCCGACGGTGGCTGCTTCGGTCTGCACCGCTTCCTGGCCCAGGCCCAGGCCTTCGCGGATGGAGGCGAAATAACGGACGGAAAGCTTCATCCCCACAGGTCCTCGAAGGGCAGGAAACGCACGGTGTCGCCGCGTGCGATCGGCTGGCCGGCAGGCGTGTCGACCAACCCGTCGCTCCAGGCCACGGAGGTCAGCACGCCAGAGCTCTGGTTGGGGAACAGCTCCAGCGCGCCTTCGGCATTGCGGCGCGCGCGCAGAAACTCGCGGCGCCGGTCGGCACGCTTCCATTCGAAGGCGGCCGGCAGGTGGACTACCGCGGGCGCCGTGTGCGCAGCACCCTGCAACTGGAGCAGGAACGGGCGGACCAGCATCAGGAAGGTGACCAGGCTGGACACCGGATTGCCAGGCAGGCCGATGAAATGGCAGGCCGCGCCGTCGCCGCCGGGGATCGATCCGTAGGCAAACGGCTTGCCGGGCTTGATCGCGATCTGCCAGAGCTCGAGCTGGCCGAGGGCCTGCACGGCGGGCTTGACGTGGTCTTCCTCGCCGACCGAGACGCCGCCACTGGTCAGGACCAGGTCGTGGCCCTGGGCCGCGCTGCGCAGGGCCTGGACGGTGGCATCCAGCCGGTCCGGCACGATGCCCAGGTCGCTGACCTCGCAGCCCATGCGCTGCAGCAGCGCGCGCAGGAAGAAGCGGTTGGAGTTGTAGATCGCGCCCGGGCGCATCTGCGCGGGCGGCACCTCGCCCGGCATCACGAGTTCGTCGCCGGTGGAGAACAGGGCCACGCGCGGGCGCCGCGCGACGGTCAGCTCCGCCAGGCCGATGCTGGCCGCCATGCCCAGCGCGGCCGGTGTGAGCCGCGTGCCCTGCGCGAGTACGGTCGCGCCCAGCGCCACGTCCTCGCCGGCGCGGCGAATGGACTGGCCCGGCGTGGGCACACTGCGCACGCGGATGCGGCCGTCGTCGAGCAGCTCGCAGTCTTCCTGCATCACGACGGCGTCCGCGCCTTCGGGCACGGGCGCGCCCGTGAAGATGCGCGCGGCGGTGCCGGCGGCCAGGGCCGTCCCGGTGCTGCCGGCCGGAATGCGTTGCGACACGGGCAGCACGGCGCCCGCGACGGGCACCTCGGCGCAGCGCAGCGCATAGCCATCCATGGCACTGTTGTCCAGCGGCGGCACCTGCAGGCCGGACACCGCATCGCGCGCCAGCACGCGGTGGTCGGCATCGAAGGTGGACACGGTCTCGGCGGCGGCCAGCGGCTCGGCGCAACCCAGCAATTGGGCCAAGGCCTCGTCCAGGGTCTTGAGCTTGGCGGCGGGATGGTTCATGGAGCCTCGTCGGTACGGTGGGCGAACTGCGCGGCATTGTCGGCCAGCCAACGGGCCAGCGCCGGCACGTCGTTCAGATCCAGCACCGGGCACAGGGGGGCGGGCTGGAGCACGGCCGGCGCGTCGGTCAGCACGGCGCGGACCTGCGAATCCTCGGGGTAGCGCGCGGGGCGCTGCTCGCCGGCGCGGCGCAGTTCCAGCCGCGGCAGGTCCTCGTGCTTGAAGCCTTCGACCAGCACCCAGTCCACGTCCTGGCGCAGCTCGGCGATCAGGCCGCGCGCGGTCGGCGCCTGCTCGGCGGCGTACTCGCGCAGCAGCGCCAGGCGGCGGTCCGAGGCGACGACCACCTCCTGCGCGCCGGCTTCGCGGTGGCGCCAGCTGTCCTTGCCCGGCGTGTCGATGTCGAAGCCGTGGTGCGCGTGCTTGACGACCGAGACCGTCTCGCCGCGGGCCTTGAGCAGCGGGATCAGGCGCTCGATCAGCGTGGTCTTGCCGGCGCCCGAGTAGCCGGCGAAGCCCACGACCTTCATGCGCAGTGTTCGGCGATGTAGCGCTTGACGACTTCCGCGTCGGCCGGCACGCGCTGCACGCGGCGCGGCAGGTCTTCGATGCCCTCGAACTTGGCCGGCCGCTCGGGCGCGCGGCCCAAGGCTTCGACGATGGTCTCGGCGAACTTGATCGGCAAGGCCGTTTCGAGCACCACCATGGGCACACCCGGCGCCACGTGTTCGCGCGCGACCTTCAGGCCGTCGGCCGTGTGCGTGTCGATCATCTGGCCGAAACGGCTGAAGGTGTCGCGGATGGTCGCGAGGCGGTCGGCGTGCGTGCTCTTGCCGCTGGCGAAGCCGAAACGCGTAGCGGCCTGCGCGAACAGCGGATCGGCCGACAGGTCGAAGCGGCCGGTCTTCGACAGCCCCGTGCCGAACAGCTCCGCCGTGCGTGCGCCGTCGCGGCCCAGCAGATCGAACACGAAGCGCTCGAAGTTGGACGCCTTGGAGATGTCCATCGACGGGCTGGAGGTCTCGTGCGTGTCGGCGCTGCCGCGCACGCGGTAGACACCGGTGCGGAAGAACTCGTCGAGCACGTCGTTCTCATTCGTGGCCACGACCAGTTGGGCGATCGGCAGGCCCATCATGCGCGCCACATGGCCGGCGCAGACGTTGCCGAAATTGCCCGAGGGCACGGTGAAGCTGACGCGTTCGCCTTCGGTCTTCGTGGCCTGGAAGTAGCCCGCGAAGTAGTAGACGACCTGGGCCAGCAAGCGCGCCCAGTTGATCGAGTTGACCGTGCCGATGCGGTACTGGCGCTTGAATTCCAGGTCGTTGGAGACGGCCTTGACGATGTCCTGGCAGTCGTCGAACACGCCGTCCACGGCCAGGTTGTGGATGTTGGCGTCCTGCAGGCTGAACATCTGGGCCTGCTGGAACGCGCTCATGCGGCCGTGCGGCGAGGTCATGAACACGCGCACACCCTGCTTGCCGCGCATGGCGTATTCGGCCGCGCTGCCGGTGTCGCCACTCGTGGCGCCCAGGATGTTGAGTTCAGCGCCGCGGCGGCCCAGTTCGTACTCGAACAGGTTGCCGAGCAGCTGCATGGCCATGTCCTTGAAGGCCAGCGTGGGGCCGTTGGACAGGGCTTCGAGGTGCACGCCTTCTTCAAGCTGGCGCAGCGGCACGATGGCCTCGGTGCCAAACACCTCGCGCGTGTAGGTCTTGGCGCACAGCGCCTTGAGGTCGGCGGCCGGGATGTCGTCGATGTAGAGCGACAGGATCTCGAAGGCCAGCTCGGCGTAGGGCAGTTGGCGCCAGCGCGCCAAGGTGGCCGCGTCGACCTGCGGGTACTGCTCGGGCAGGTACAGGCCGCCGTCGGGCGCCAGGCCTTCGAGCAGGATCTCGCAGAACTGCTTGCGGTCCGGGTGGCCCCGGGTGGAGAGGTAACGCATCAATTCAGCTCTTCCTTGCGGATGCGCGTGATCGGCGCCAGCACGGTGGGCAGAGCCTGCATCTTGGCGATGGCCGCGTCCATGCGGGCTTCCTGGCAGTCGTGCGTGAGGATGATCACGTCGGTCTGCGTCGAGCCCTCGCCGCCGACCTCGTCGGCCTCGCGCTGCAGCACCGCGTCGATGCTGATGTCCGCCTCGGCCAACAAGCCTGTCACCTTGGCCAGCACGCCGGCCTGGTCGGCCACGCGCAGGCGCAGGTAGTAGCTGGTCACCACCTCGCCCATGGGCAGCACCTTGAGGTCGCTCAGCGCATCGTGCTGGAACGCCAGATGCGGCACGCGATGCTCGGGGTCGGCCGTGTGCAGGCGGGTGATGTCGACCAGGTCGGCGATCACGGCGCTGGCGGTGGGCTCGCTGCCGGCGCCCTTGCCGTAGTACAGCGTGGTGCCCACGGCATCGGCCTGCACGACGACGGCGTTCATCGCGCCCTCCACATTGGCAATCAGGCGCTTGCTTGGCACCAGGCTGGGGTGCACGCGCAGCTCCACGCCCTTTTCCACGCGCTTGGTGATGCCCAGGAGCTTGATGCGGTAGCCCAACTGCTCGGCGTAGCGGATGTCCTGCGCCGACAGCTTGGTGATGCCTTCCACATAGGCCTTGTCGAACTGCACCGGGATGCCGAAGGCGATGGCCGACATGATGGTGGCCTTGTGCGCGGCGTCCACGCCCTCGATGTCGAAGGTCGGGTCGGCCTCGGCATAGCCCAGGCGCTGGGCCTCCTTCAGCACCACGTCGAAGTCCAGCCCCTTGCTGCGCATCTCCGACAGGATGAAGTTGGTGGTGCCGTTGATGATGCCGGCGATCCACTGGATGCGGTTGGCCGTGAGGCCCTCGCGCAGCGCCTTGATGATGGGGATGCCACCGGCCACCGCGGCCTCGAAGGCCACGATCACGCCCTTGGCCTGGGCCGCGGCGAAGATCTCGGTGCCGTGCACGGCCAAGAGCGCCTTGTTGGCCGTGACCACGTGCTTGCCAGCCGCGATGGCTTCGAGGACCAGTTGCTTGGCGATGCCATAGCCGCCGATCAGTTCGACCACGATGTCGATGCTGGGGTCGGCGATCACGGCGCGCGCATCGGCCACGACCTGCACGTCCGCGCCGACGATCTCACGCGCACGCGCGACGTTGAGGTCAGCCACGGTCGCAATCTCGATGCCACGGCCGGCGCGGCGCCGGATCTCCTGCTGGTTGCGCGCGAGAACGTTGAAGACACCGCTGCCGACGGTGCCGATGCCCAGAAGGCCGACCTGGATGGGTTTCATGCGAGAGCCGCTTGTGCGGTGGAGGAAGAGGAAACGGAATGGCGCTTGCGGTAGTGCTCGAGGAAGCTCGCGATGCGGCCGATGGCCAGGCGCAGGTCGTCCTCGTGCGGCAGGAACACGATGCGGAAATGGTCGGGCGTGGGCCAGTTGAAGCCGGTGCCCTGCACCAGCATGACCTTGGTCTCCTGCAGCATCTCGAGGATGAACTGCTGGTCGTCCTGGATCGGATAGATCTTGGGGTCCAGCCGAGGGAACATGTACAGCGCAGCGCTGGGCTTGACGCAGCTCACGCCCGGAATCGCCGTGATGAGTTCGTAGGCCAGGTCGCGCTGGCGGCGCAGGCGGCCGCCTTCGCGCACCAGGTCCTTGATGCTCTGGTAGCCGCCCAGCGCGGTCTGGATCGCCCACTGGCCCGGCACGTTGGCGCACAGCCGCATGTTCGAGAGCATGTTCAGGCCCTCGATGTAGTCGCGCGCGGGCTTCTTGTCGCCCGAGACCACGAGCCAGCCGGCGCGGTAGCCGCAGCTGCGGTAGCTCTTGGAGAGCGAGTTGAAGGTCAGCGTCAGCACGTCGTCCGACAGGCTGGCGATGGCCGTGTGCTTCACGTCGTCGTAGAGCACCTTGTCGTAGACCTCGTCGGCGAACAGCACCAGGCCGTGCTCGCGCGCCATGGCCACGAGCGCCTTGAGCAGTTCGTCGGAATACAGCGCGCCGGTCGGGTTGTTCGGGTTGATGACCACGATGCCCTTGGTCTGCGGCGTGATCTTGGCGCGGATGTCGTCCAGGTCGGGCATCCAGCCATTGGCCTCGTCGCAGCGGTAGTGCACGGGCGTGCCACCGGACAGGCTCACGGCGGCCGTCCACAGCGGGTAGTCGGGCGCGGGCAGCAGCAACTCGTCGCCGTCGTTGAGCAGCGCATTGGTGGCCATCACGATCAGCTCGCTGGCGCCGTTGCCCAGGTAGATGTCGTCCAGCGTCACACCCTTGATGCCCTGCTTCTGGGTCTCGTGCATGACGGCCTTGCGCGCCGCGAAGATGCCCTTGCTGTCCGAGTAGCCGGCCGAGTTCGGCAGGTTGCGGATCATGTCCTGCTGGATCTCTTCGGGCGAATCGAAGCCGAACACCGCGAGGTTGCCGATGTTGAGCTTGATGATCTTCTGGCCCTCTTCCTCCATCTGGCGCGCGGCGTCCATGATGGGGCCGCGGATGTCGTAGCAGACATTGGAGAGCTTGGCGGATTTACGGACGGTTTTCATGGAGTCCTCTTGTGCCCCTCGTGCTTCAGGCGGCTTGCGCCACGGCCCCACCGGCGTGCCTGTTGAAGCGAAAACCTATAATTTGACCACAGTTCGCGGCAATTCCCGGCCCGCATACCTCCCCCTTCCCATGAAGCTGCAGCCCGACAAATCCGACGTCCAGACCATCACTGCCCTGGGCCCGGGCTGGATCGGGGTGCAAGCCGACCGCATTGCGCACAGCGTGGTGATCGGCTCGCGCGGCCAGCGCGACGCCTGGCCGTGCCAGCGTTTCGAGGACCTCACCGCAGAGCATTTCGCCCAGTTGGCCGAGATCGATTGCGAGGTCGTGATCTTCGGCAGCGGCGAGCGGCTGCGCTTTCCGCAGGCTGCGTGGCTGCGGCCCCTCATCGCCAAGCGCATCGGCGTGGAGACCATGGACACGGCCGCCGCCTGCCGCACCTACAACATCCTGGCCCAGGAAGGCCGTGATGTGGTGGTCGCCTTGCTGCTGGAGCCAGCGGTGTGACGCATGCACGCCCGCACCGCGCTCCCTGTAACAAGGGAACGCGAAGAGCATTTTCAGGGTAAAATCAAGGGTTGCCGCGCGGGCCGCACAGTCCTATACACCCGCGGCTGTCGACCACTTTCCGACTCCCGAGATTCAAACATATGGCGATCGTTGTCAACAAACTCATCCCTGAATTCGAAGCCAACGCCACGGGCGGCGTGAAAGTCTCCAACACCTCCCATTTGGGCCAAGTCCTGGTGCTGTATTTCTATCCCAAGGACAACACGCCCGGTTGTACCACCGAAGCCATGCAGTTCCGGGACAAGTACAAGGACTTCGTGAAGGCCGGTGCCACGGTGTTCGGTGTCTCGCGCGACAACATGAAGTCGCACGACGAGTTCAAGGCCAAACTCGAATTGCCCTTCGAACTCATCGCCGACACCGAAGAGAAGATGTGCCACATGTTCGGCGTGGTCAAGAACAAGATCATGTACGGCAAGAAGGTCAAGGGCATCGAGCGCAGCACCTTCCTGATCGGCGCCGATGGCACGCTGCAGCAGGAATGGCGCGGCCTCAAGGTCCCTGGGCATGTGGACGAAGTCCTGGCGGCCGTCAAGGAACTCAACACGACCGTCTGAGCACTGCGGTCATCCGCGCGAAGGGCTGTCACGGGGGTCATGCATAATGGTTCCATGCCCCTAGGAGACGCTCCTCGCGCATCCCACCAAAAAGCCGCCCTGGCGACCGGGCGGCTTTTTCGTTTTTGGTCCTTCCCAGGAAACACGACGCCCCATGCCTCTGCCCCCGCCCCCCGCAAAGCGCGCTGCCACCCTGTCTCCTGACGCCTTCGACGCGCCTGCGCGCGCCACCTCCAAACCGGCGCGGGTCGCACGCGCGCGCTTCACCGAGACCGCTTCGGAAGAACCGGCGCACACGCCGCGCGAAGCCCAGGACGAAGCGCCCGTCGCCGCGCTGCGCGACACTGGCGTGGCCGTCGACGTCCCCGTGATGCGCGAGGCAGTGGACGCGCCGCCGGCGCGCACGCGCCGCCAGGCCGCCACGGACACCCCCGCCGCGGCACCCGCCCGCAAGCGCAAGCCGGCCAAGTCGGCCGGCCCGTCCAAGCTGTTCGTGCTCGACACCAACGTGCTGATGCACGACCCGATGTGCCTGTTCCGCTTCGAGGAGCACGACGTCTACCTGCCGATGATCGTGCTCGAGGAGCTCGACGGCCACAAGAAGGGCATGAGCGAAGTGGCGCGCAACGCGCGCCAGACCAGCCGTACGCTGGACGCACTGGCCGGTGCGCCGAATGCCGACATCGCCGTCGGCCTGCCGCTGGATGTCACCGGCCACCGCGAAGCCGGCGGCAAGCTGTTCTTCCAGACCCGCGCGCTGGACGACAAGCTGCCGGCCAGCCTGCCCCAGGGCAAGGCCGACAACCAGATCCTGGGCGTGGTCGAAGCCTTGCGCCGCGAGCATGCGCCGCGCGAGGTGGTGTTGGTGTCCAAGGACATCAACATGCGTGTCAAGGCCAGGGCCCTGGGCCTGGCGGCCGAGGACTACCAGAACGACAAGACGCTGGAAGACGGCGAGTTCCTGTACTCCGGCGCGCTGGCGCTGCCGCCGGATTTCTGGGCCAAGCACGGCAAGACGGTGGAGAGCTGGCAGCAGGGCCAACACACCTTCTACCGCATCGCCGGCCCCGTCGTGCCCAGCCTGCACATCAACCAGTTCGTCTACTTCGAGGCGCCTGGCGAGCCCAGCCTGTACGCACGCGTGACCGAGATCCGCGCCAAGACCGCCGTGCTCAAGACGCTGCGCGACTTCAACCATTTGAAGAACGCCGTCTGGGGCGTGACCACGCGCAACCGCGAGCAGAACTTCGCGATGAACCTGCTGCTCGACCCCGAGGTCGACTTCGTCACGCTGACCGGCAACGCCGGCACCGGCAAGACGCTGATGGCGCTGGCTTCGGGCCTCACGCAGGTGCTGGACGACCGCCGCTACACCGAGATCATCATGACGCGCGCCACCGTCAGCGTGGGCGAGGACATCGGCTTTTTGCCCGGCACCGAGGAAGAGAAGATGGGCCCCTGGATGGGCGCGCTTGACGACAACCTCGAGGTGCTGGCCAAGACCGAGACCAGCGCCGGCGAATGGGGCCGCGCGGCCACCAACGAGCTGATCCGCTCGCGCATCAAGATCAAGAGCATGAACTTCATGCGCGGCCGCACCTTCCTGAACAAGTACGTGATCATCGACGAGGCGCAGAACCTGACGCCCAAGCAGATGAAGACGCTGATCACGCGTGCCGGCCCGGGCACCAAGATCGTCTGCATGGGCAACCTGCAGCAGATCGACACGCCCTACCTGACCGAAGGCTCCTCGGGCCTGACGTTCGCGGTCGACAAGTTCAAGGGCTGGCCGCACGGTGGCCACATCACGCTGGCGCGCGGTGAACGTTCGCGGCTCGCGGACTTCGCCAGCGAAGTGCTGTAGAGACCGGCCTCAAGCCTCGAGCTTGAGACCCTTGGGCAGCGGGAACTTCAGGGTTTCCTGCACGCCGTCCATCTTGCGGACCGCCTGTGCGCCCAGCGCGCGCAGGCGCTCGATCACCTGCTGCACCAGCACGTCGGGGGCGGATGCGCCGGCCGTGAGGCCCACGCGCGGCCGGCCTTCGAACCATTCGGCGCGCAGTTCGTCGGCGCTGTCGACCATGTAGCTCTCGGTGCCGAGCTTCTTGGCGAGCTCGCGCAGCCGGTTGCTGTTCGAACTCGTGGGGCTGCCCACCACGATCAGGATGTCGACCTGCGGGCTCAGCACCTTGACGGCGTCCTGCCGGTTCTGCGTGGCGTAGCAGATGTCCTGCTGCTTGGGCTCGCGCACGTTCGGAAACCGTGCCTTGACCGCGGCCGCGATCTCCGCCGCGTCGTCCACCGACAGCGTGGTCTGCGTGACCACGGCCAGCCGTTCGGTCTGGCCCGGTTGCACGCGGGCCACGTCGGCCACGTCCTCGACCAGGTGGATGCCGCTGTCGAGCTGGCCCATCGTGCCCTCGACCTCGGGATGCCCCTTGTGGCCGATCATGATGAACTCGAAGCCTTCCTTGTGGAGCTTGGCGACCTCCACATGGACCTTGGTCACCAGCGGGCAGGTCGCGTCGAAGACATGGAACCCGCGCCGCTCGGCCTCGCGCTGCACTTCCTTGCTGACACCGTGGGCGGAGAACACCAGCGTAGCGTGGGGCGGCACATCGTCCAGCTCCTCGATGAAGATCGCGCCGCGCGACTTGAGGTCGTTGACCACGTAGGTGTTGTGCACGATCTCGTGGCGGACGTAGATCGGCGCGCCGAACTTGGCCAGCGCACGCTCGACGATCTCGATGGCGCGGTCCACGCCAGCGCAAAAGCCACGCGGCTCGGCCAGCACGATGTCGTTGACCTTGCCTGTCATCTCACAGCACCCCGATCAGCTGGACCTCGAAGGTCACGGGTTGGCCGGCCAGCGGGTGGTTGAAGTCGAACTGCACGGCCGTGTCCTTGAGCGCGATGACCGCGCCCGCGTAGCTGCCCGTGCCGTCCGGCGTGGGGAACTGCACCACGTCGCCCACGCTGTATTTCTCGTCCGGGTCGCCCAGCTTGGCCAGCAGGCCGCGCGCGACCCACTGCTGCATCTCGGGGTTGCGCTCGCCGAAGGCGGCGCCTGCCGGCAGCTCGAAATGCGTGTGCGTGCCCTCGGCCAGGCCGAGCAGACGTTCTTCGACCGCGGGCGACAGCTCGCCCGCGCCCAGCGACAGCGTGGCCGGCTTGCCGCCGAAGGTGTTGATGATGTCGCCGCCCGGACCGGCCAGCCGGTAGTGCAGGGTCAGGAAGGAGCCGGGGTGCACCACGGGCGCGGCGGCGGAGTCTGGGGTCATGGGAAGCCTCGATAAACTGGCGCCATTGTAAAAACCCGGCCCGCCGGGTCCCCGCCATGGCGCTGAAAGACCTTCCCATCGATGCCCAGCCGCGTGAAAAGCTGCTGGCACGCGGGCCGCAGGCGCTGGCCGATGCCGAGTTGCTGGCCCTGCTGCTGCGCACTGGCATCCAGGGCAAGAGCGTGCTGCGCATGGCCGACGAACTGCTCGCACCGCCGCCGCTGGGTTTCGGCGGCGTGGCCGGGCTGCTGAGTGCCACGGCGGCCGATCTCGCCCGCATCAAGGGCCTGGGCCCGGCCAAGCGCGCCGAACTCGTGGCCGTGCTCGAACTGGCCCGCCGCGCGTTGGCCGAGCAGCTGCGCGAACGCCCGCTGTTCAGCGCACCGCAGCAGGTCAAGGACTACCTGCAGCTGCAGCTGGCCAGTCGCCCACACGAGGTATTCGCCGTGCTGTTCCTGGACAGCCAGCACCGCCTCATCGCGCTCGAGGAGCTGTTCCGCGGATCGTTGTCACAGGCCAGTGTCTACCCGCGCGAGGTGGTGGTGCGCGCGCTGGCCCACCATGCCGCCGCCGTCGTGCTGGCCCACAACCATCCGAGCGGCTGCGCCGAGCCCTCGCGCGCCGACGAGTTGCTCACGCAGCAGCTCAAGGCCGCGCTGGCGCTGGTCGATGTGCGCGTGCTCGACCACGTGATCGTCGCGCCCGGCCAGGCGCTGTCTCTCGCCGAGCGGGGGCTGCTGTGAGGGCCCGCTCGCTGCAGGACCTCGCCGCCATGCGCGGCCATCTCGCCGAACAGCAGCGCCTGGCGGCCGAACACGAGGCCGCGCGCCGCGAGGCCCGGCGCCGCGCCGAAGCCGAGCGCAACCTGTTCGCCGATGCGGCTGGCCCGGTGTTGCCGCTGCGCCAGCCAGCGCGCGTGCGGCTGGTACCCGAGCAGCCCGCGCCGATCCCGGTGCAGCAGCAGCTCGACGAGCACCGCGTGCTGCTGGAAAGCCTCAGCGACGAGTTCGACGCCACCACGCTGCTGGACGTGGACGACGCCATGAGCTTTCGCCGCCCCGGCATCGGCACCGATGTGACACGCCGGCTGCGCAAGGGCGAGTGGAGCCTGCAGCGCGAGCTCGACCTGCACGGCCTGCGCCGCGCGGATGCGCGCGAAGCCTTGTCGGCCTTCATCCGCGATGCCCACCGCCAGGGGCTGCGCTGCCTGCGCGTGGTGCACGGCAAGGGCCTGGGCTCGCCCGGCCGCGTGCCCGTGCTCAAGTCCAAGGTCCAGGCCTGGCTGATCCAGAAGCAGGAAGTGCTGGCCTTCGTGCAGGCCCGCGCCGACGAAGGCGGGGCCGGCGCGCTGGTGGTCCTGCTCAAACCGCAGTCCTGAGCGACAGAAGGCATACGCGGGCGCGCAGAACGGCGCCACCCGGCACTAGACTGCCCGCGCCATGCGCCAATGCCTGCCCCGCCCTGCCACTCCGCGCGCCCTGGGCGCGCTGTGCGCCGCGCTGCTGCTGGCCGGTTGCGCGCAGCAGGCGCCGCTGCAGCGCCCGCAGGCGCCGGTGCCCGCGGTCTGGCCAGGCCAGCTGACCGAGGGCGGGCAGGACGCCACGCGCATCCACTGGCGCAGCTACTTCGCCGACGCCCGGCTGCAGGCGCTGATCGCCGCTGCGCTCGAGCACAACCGCGACCTGCACATCGCCGCCGCCCGCGTGCAGGAGGCACGCGCGCAGTACGGCATCACGCGCGCCGACCGCCTGCCCGGCGTGAACCTGGGCGCGCAGGCTGCGATCCAGCGCTCGCCACCGGCGCTGAGCGGGCTGGATGCGCAATCCAACGCCGACCGCTATGACCTGGCCGTCTCCACGGTGTCGTTCGAGCTCGATTTCTGGGGCCGGCTGGCCCGGCTGTCCGAGTCCGCGCGCGCGAGCTACCTGGCCACCGAGGAGGCGCAGCGTGCGCTGCAGCTCTCGCTGGTGTCGGATGTGGCCAGCGCCTACTTCGCGCTGCTGCAGCAGGACGAGGCCCTGGCCCTGGCACGCGCCAATCTGGCACTGCGCGAGGAATCGCTGGACCTGCTCGCGCGCGGCCAGCAGATCGGGGCGGTGCAGGACTACGACGTGCAGCAGGCCACCGGCGCGCTGGAGAGCGCGCGCGGCACGCTGTTCGCGGCCACGCACCAGCAGACGCTGGCCACCAACCGCCTGCAGTTCCTGGTGGGCCAGACTCCTGCCGCGCTGCCGCCCGGCGGCACGCTCACCGCCCAGGCCCTGGGCCAGTCGCTCGCCGCCGGCCTGCCAGGCGAGGTGCTGCTGCTGCGGCCCGACGTGCTGGCAGCCGAGCAGCGCCTGGCCGCCTCGCATGCCAACGTGGGCGCCGCGCGCGCCGCGTTCTTCCCCAAGATCGTGTTGACCGCCGGGCTGGGCTTCGCCAGCCCCGCGCTGGCCACGCTGTTCAGCGGCGGCGCCTGGAACTTCCAGCCTGCGCTGAGCTTTCCCTTGTTCGACGGCGGCCGCCTGGAGGCCCAGGCCGACGTGGCCGAGGCGCGCAAGCGCGTCGCCATCGCCGAGTACGAAAAAACCATCCAGCAGGCCTTCCGCGAGGTGGCCGACCAGCTCTCGGCCCAGCGCACGCTGGCCCATCAGCTGCAGGCCATTGCCGCCAACCAGCGCGCGCAGCAGCGCCGGCTCGAGATCGCCCAGGCCCGCTACGCTGGCGGCATGGTCGGCTACCTGGAGGTGCTGGACGCCCAGCGCGACCTGGTCGGCGTGCAGCAGACCGCCATCGAACTGCGCCGCGCGCAACTCGACGCCTCGGCCCAGCTCTACAAGGCCCTGGGCGGCGGCGCCCGCGCCGGCACTTGAACCTCTCAGAACCACGCATGTCCATCTCCGACACCCTGGTGCGCGCCATCCAGCTGCAAGGCAGCGGCCACACCAACGAGGCCGCCGCGCAGTTCCGCGCCGTGCTCGCCGCCGACCCCGCCAACGGCCCGGCCCACTACTCGCTGGGCCTGATCGCCTGGCAGGCTGGCGACCCGGCCACCGCGCTGCAGCGCTGCGCGACCGGCGTGGCCGCCGCGCCGGGCTTCGCGCCGCTGCACCACCTGCACGGCACCGTGCTGCAGGGCCTGGGCCGCAACGACGAAGCCCTCGCGGCCTACGACCGCGCGCTCGCGCTGCAGCCCGACTTCATCGACGTGCTGCTCAACAGCGGCGCGCTGCTGCGCGCCATGTACCGCCACCACGACGCGCTGGAGCGCTTCAACCAGATCCTGCGCTTCGCACCCGACCATCCGTCCGCTCTGGGCAACTGCGGCATCCTGCTCACCGAGTTCAAGCAGAGCGCCCAGGCCATCGCGATGTTCGAGCGGCTGGTGCAGGTCAAGCCCGATGCCGACTACGCGCTGGGCCTCTTGTTTTTCGAACGCCTGCATGTGTGCGACTGGACCGATTTCGACGCACTGCGCGCGCGCATCGTGGCCGGCGTGCGCGCCGGCCAGCGCGTGTGCAAGTCGCTGGCCTTCATGTCGGCGTCCAGCGATGCGCAGGGCCACCAGCGCGCCGCGCGCATCTTCGCGGCGCACCAGAACCCGCGCCAGCCGCAGGCGCTGTGGAACGGCGAGCGCTACCACCACAAGCGCATCCGCATCGCCTACGTCTCGCCCGACCTGCGCGAGCACCCGGTCAGCCACCTGATGTGCGGCATCTTCGAGCGGCACGACAAGAGCCGCTTCGAGACCATTGCCATCTCGCTGGGCGTGGACGACGGCAGCCGGCTGCGCGGGCGCATCCTCGCGGCCTTCGACGAGTTCGTCGACGCGCGCGACTGGACGGCCGAGCGCACCGCACGCTGGATGCGCGAGCGCGAGATCGACATCGCCATCGACCTGGGCGGCTACACGTCGGACACGCGCACCGCCATCTTCGCCTGGCGGCCCGCGCCGGTGCAGGTCAACTACCTGGGCTACCCCGGCACCATGGGCGTGGACTACTACGACTACATCCTGGCCGACCGCCACATCATCCCGGACGCGCACAAGCCCTTTTACGACGAGCAGGTGGTCTACCTGCCCGACGCCTACCTGCCCGTGGACGACAGCGTGCAGATCGCCGAGCGCACGCCCACGCGCGCCGAATGCGGCCTGCCCGACGAGGGCGTGGTGTTCTGCTCGTTCAGCCACGACTACAAGATCACGCCGCCCGTGTTCGATGTCTGGATGCGCCTCTTGGCCCAGGTGCCCGGCAGCGTGCTGTGGCTGGTCTCGCGCGGCGAGGCCACGCAGCGCAACCTGCGCCAGGAAGCCGCGCTGCGCGGCATCGCGCCCGAACGCCTGGTCTTCGCCGGCCGCGTGCCGCGCGTGGAAGACCACCTGGCCCGCTACCGCCAGGCCGACATCTTCCTGGACACCCACCCCTACAACGCCCACACCACCGCCGCCGACGCGCTGATGGCCGGCCTGCCCGTGGTGACCCTGGTGGGCGACTCCTTCCCCTCGCGCGTGGCCGGCAGCCTGGTCAAGGCCGCCGGGCTGCCCAAGCTGGCGACCGATTCGCTGGCCGCCTACGAAGACCTGGCGCTCAAGCTCGCGCAGAACCCGGAGCGCCGCGCCGCGCTGCGCGAACGGCTGCTGCAGCGCGAAAACGGCCAGGCCCTCAGCGACACCGACGGCTTTCGCCGCCACCTGGAGGCCGCCTACACCGCCATGTGGCGCCGCACCCAGCTCGGCGGCGCCCACGACGCGCTGGCCTGCCCGGCGCTGGAGAACACATGACCAAGACCCTGGACCTCGGCTGCGGCCCCGAACCCAAGAACCCCTTCAATGCCGACGAGGTGTTCGGCGTGGATGTGCGCGACCTGGGCAGCAACATCCGCGCGGCCGACCTGGTGGTCGAGCCGATCCCGTTCGAGAGCAACGCCTTCGAGTACGTGACCGCGCACGACTTCCTCGAGCACGTGCCGCGGCTGATCTACGCGCCGCAGCGGCGCAACGCCTTCATCGAGGTCATGAACGAGGTCTGGCG
Source organism: Pseudorhodoferax sp. LjRoot39 (assembly GCF_964253035.1). NCBI lineage: Bacteria > Pseudomonadati > Pseudomonadota > Betaproteobacteria > Burkholderiales > Comamonadaceae > Pseudorhodoferax > Pseudorhodoferax sp. LjRoot39. The sequence continues at coordinate 6,905,379 of NZ_CAXUQL020000001.1, forward strand.
TGTGCTCAAGGAGGGCGGCCTGTTCCTGTCGATGACACCGGCCTACCCGCATGCCACCACCTTCCGCGACCCGACGCACGTCAACTTCATCACCGACGAGACCTTCCCGCTGTACTTCGACTGGCAGAACCGCTGGGCCAAGATCTATGGCTTTCAGGGCGCGTTCCGCATCGAGATGCAGGAGTGGCGCGGCATCCACCTGCTGACGGTCATGAAGAAGGTGGTGCTGGACGACACGCCCAACCCCTGACAGCCCAGCGCGCATGAACCTCCCCCCCACCGCCTACGACCTGGTCGGCAAGCTGGCAACCCAGGCCGCCGACATGCACCAGCTGCTGCAGGACCCGCTGCTCGACTCGCTGGCCTACGCACAGCACGAGCAGCTCGTGGCCAAGCTGCGCACGGCCGACTTCGGCGCCGCGCGCCAGGTGTTCATGGGCGCGCACCTGTGCCATGCGCGGCCCACCGAGCACGGCCGCCGCTACGTCGCGCTGGCGGCGGATTTCCTGGATGCGCCACCGGCCGACATCCCGCCCGGCAGCGTGTTCCTGCTGCTCAACAACGACATTGGCAAGGACCTGCCGCGCTACATCGCCTTCCGCGAAGCCAACCCGCAGGCGCTGTTCGTGGTCTGGGACTGGGATTCCCAGCACTGGCTGCAGATGAGCTGCACACTGGCCATGCAGAGCGACTTCTACGTGTCGGCCTCGTCGGACAACGCCTTCCTGCTCTCGCACTTCAACCCGCACATCCTGGGGCCGGTGTTCGCCGGCGTGCACCAGTGGTCGCGCCAGTTTCTGTTCGAGCGCTTCGACATGCTGACCGCGCCGCGCGCCGAGACCCCATTCGGCCCGCACGTGCACTACGCCAAGTACCCCAAGCGCAGCCGCGCCGTGGCCGCGCTGGCCAAGCACTTCGACTCGGTGCGCTTCGCCGACAACCAGTTCAAGGCCCGCAGCGACGAGGACAACCTGCGCGAATGGGCCGGCTACAAGAGCCACTGGATCGTGCCGGTGCTGGGCGGCGTGCCGATCCGCGTCTACAACGCGCTGATCACGGGCGGCATCCCACTGGTGCCGGGCTTCTACCGCAATCTGCCAGAGATCGCCGGCCTGGGCACCAGCCCGCTGTTCTACGAGGTGCACGATCTGATCGAGCCGCAGGCCATCGCTGCGCTGGCCAACGAGCGCTTCGACTCCGAGGGCCACGGCGCGCTGCTGCAGCGCGTGTCCGATGCGCTGGCCACGCAGCATGTGGACGCCCGCTGCGCGCAGCTGCTGGGCCTGCTGCAGAACAGCATCGCCGGCCTGCTGGACGGCCGCGAAGCCACCCTGCCCGGCCACTACGGCGGCGCCGGAGCCAGCCCATGACGCCCGCCCCGTTCGACAAATCCCGCACGCTGCGCGGCAGGACGGTGCTGCTGCGTGCCGCCACGCCAGACGACGCCGACTTCGTGCTGGCGCTGCGCAGCGACGCCGCGAAGACGCGCTTCCTGCAGCCCGTGCAGGCCGACCTGCAGGCGCAGCGCGACTGGCTGGCCCGCTCCCACGCCGACCCGCAGCAGCTGTACTGCGTGATCTGCGCGCACGACGGCACGCGGCTCGGCCTGGTGCGCCTGTACGACCCGCAGGGCGACAGCATCTGCTGGGGCAGCTGGCTGATCCAGGACGGCGCGCCCGCCTCCACGGCCATCGAGTCGGCCCTGCTGGTCTACCTGCACGCGCTGGCGCTGGGCTACCGGCGCAGCCATTTCGACGTGCGCATCGGCAACGACAGCGTGATCCGCTTCCACACCGGCTTCGGCGCGGTCGAGACGCACCGCACGGACAAGGACATCTACTTCAGCATCGGCGAGGACGCCATCCGCGCCGCGCTGCACAAGTTCCGGCGCTACCTTCCCGCGGAGACCACGCCATGAGCGAGCCCACCCCGATCCCGTTCTCGATCGACCTGTGCCAGATGGTCGAGCTGCCCAAGATCCACGAGCCGCGCGGCAACCTCACCTTCATCGAAGGCGGGCGCCACGTGCCCTTCGACATCCAGCGCGTGTACTACACCTACGACGTGCCGGGTGGCTCCGAGCGCGGCGGCCACGCGCACAAGGGCCTGCACCAGCTCATCATCGCCATGTCGGGCAGCTTCGACGTGGTGCTGGACGACGGCAAGGACAAGAAGCGCGTGCACCTGAACCGCTCGTACAACGGCCTGTACGTGTGCCCCATGATCTGGCGCGAGCTCGACAACTTCTCCTCCGGCTCGGTCTGCATGGTGCTGGCGTCCAACCGCTACGACGAAGACGACTACTACCGCGACTACGCCCAATTCATGCGCGCGAGATGGAAAGAATGAAGACACCCTTCCTGGACCTGGACGCCGGCTACCGCGAGCTGCAGGCCGAGCTCGAAGCCGCCATGCTCGGTGCGCTGCGCTCGGGCCGCTACATCGGCGGCGCAGAAGTCGAGGGCTTCGAGCAGGAGTTTGCGGCCTACACCGGCGCCGCGCACTGCGTGGCGCTGTCCAACGGCCTGGACGCGCTGGCGCTGGCGCTGCGGGCCATGGGCATCGGCCCCGGCGACGAGGTCATCGTGCCCAGCAACACCTTCATCGCGACCTGGTTCGCGGTGAGCCAGTGCGGCGCCGTGCCGGTGCCGGTGGAGCCGGTGGAAGCCACGGGCAACATCGACGTGGCGCGCATCGCCGCGGCCATCACGCCGCGCACGCGCGCCATCGTGCCGGTGCACCTGTACGGCCAGCCGGCCGACCTGGACCCGGTCCGCGCACTGGCCGAACAACATGGGCTGCAGGTGCTGGAAGACGCGGCCCAGGCCCACGGCGCACGCTACAAGGGCCGGCGCCTGGGCGCACAGGGCACGGCCGCCTGGAGCTTCTACCCCGGTAAGAACCTGGGCGCCCTGGGCGACGCCGGTGCCGTGACCACCGACGACGCGGCCCTGGCCGAGCGGCTGCGCGCGCTGCGCAACTACGGCTCGCAGACCAAGTACGTGAGCGACATGCAGGGCGGCAACCACCGCATGGACCCGGTGCAGGCCGCCGCGCTGCGCGTGAAGCTGCGCCACCTGGACGCCTGGAACGCGCGGCGCGTGCGCATCGCCGCGACCTACTCCGAAGGCCTGGCGGACAGCGGCCTCGCCCTGCCGGCGGTGCCGGACTGGGCCGACCCGGTCTGGCATCTGTACGTGGTGCGCACACCGCAGCGCCAAGCCCTGCAGCAACGCCTCGCGGCAGAAGGAGTGGAAACGCTGATCCACTACCCCATCGCGCCGCACCGGCAAAAGGCCTATGCCGGCATGGGCCTGGGCCTTGGCAGCCTGCCCGTGGCCGAGCGGCTGGCCGAGCAGGTGCTGAGCCTGCCCATCGGCCCGCAGATGACGGCGGACCAGGTGGCCGCCGTGCTGCAGGCCGTGCGCCGGGCCGTGGCGGCATGACGGCCATCGTGCTGGTGCCGGTCTACCGGCCCACGCTGCCTCCCATCGAGCAGTACTCGCTGGATGTCTCGCTGGCCGCGCTGGCCGACCGCCCGGCCGCCTTCGTGGCCCCCCACGGGCTGGACAGGCGCTACTACCAGGCACGCTACCCGCAGCTGTCCTTCGTCACCTTCGACGACAGCCATTTCGCCGACATCCCGGGCTACAACCGGCTGCTGCTGGATGCGGCCTTCTACCAGCGCTTCGCCGACCACAGCCACCTGCTGGTGCTGCAGACCGACGCCGTGGTGCTGCGCGACGAGCTGGACGCCTGGTGCGCCTCGCCCTACGACTACCTGGGCGCGCCCTGGCCCGACGGCAACGAGCTGTTCGTGAACCTGGACCATTTCGAGGGTGCGCTGGGCAAGCGTATGAAGGTGCATGTGGGCAACGGCGGGCTGAGCCTGCGCCGCATCGACAAGAGCATCGCCTTGCTGCGCGAGTTTCCGCAGGCCACGCAGGTGTTCTGCCAGACCGGGTCGAGTGAGGACCTGTTCTTTGCCTTCATGGGCGCGCTGTCGGCCGACTTCGTGCTGCCGGGCGAGATCGCCGCCTCGCGCTTCGCGCTGGAGTTACGGCCCTCGTACTACTTCGCCGTCAATGGCGGGCATGCGCCCATGGGCGGGCACGCCTGGTGGAAGTACGAGCCGGCGTTCTGGAAGGCCTTGCTGCCGGCATCGCCGGTGCTGGACACGCTGTAGGGACGCGCCCGATCCGGGCGCGGGTTTCTAGATGCCGGGCGGGGTGCGGCCGTTGGTGGCCGCCAGCCTGGCGACAGCCTGCCCTGCGAGGCGAAAGGCGAGCCGGTCCTCGACCGGGGTCGCGCCCAGGCTCTTGTAGAACGCGATGCCTTTGGCATTGCTCGCCTTGACCGGCCAGTCGATCCGGTGGCAGCCGCGCTCCTGCGCGTAGGCCGCCACCCATGCCATGAGAGCCCGGCCGACACCACCGCTGCGCCGGGAAGCGCTGACGTAGAGTTCCTTCAGCTGGCAATGGCTGCGCCGCCCGGGCTCGGGCTCGACGAACGAATACACGAGCGCGATGGCGGCGAGGCCGATCACCTGGCCGCCCGGGGTGGTGGCGACCACCAACCGATGCGGCGATCCGGGCGACAGCAGGTTGCGGACAGCATGGTCCCGCACGACGTCGCGGCCCGCGGGCGCATCGGGGTTGTAGTACGCGTTGACCTCGCACAGGAGGTCGACCAGGGACTCCTGCTGCGCCGGGGAAACGAAGCCGATGTGCATGGTGGGTGGCTGGGGGCCTGGGAGTATGCCGCCGAAAGCCAGGCGCATCGCCTGCCCACCGGCGCCTATGGACAGGCGGGACCGGCCGCAGCCGGTCCCGCCCTCGGGCCTGTCAACGCGCCGGACAGGGGCGCTGTCCGTCGTGTCGACAAGCCCTGGCCAGCGTCAGGCCTTGGGCGTTCCGCCGGCCAGGATGCCCTGCTGCGCCGGGTCCTGCAATCCGGCCAAGGTCGTCATCGACTTGCCGAGCGCCGTGACCACCGCCGTGGACGGCGTGCCGGCCACCGGGTTGCCATTGGCATCGAACTGGCGCATCGCGTCCGCCATGCCGACCACCACGCCCTGCGTGGCCGAGCGTGCCGCCGCCGCGGTCGCCGGATCGGCTGCGGCCTGCTGCGGTGCGGCGTTCCAGGCCGCCTCGCCATCGAAGTTGCCGATGGCCTCGGCCAGGCTGCCGACCTGCGCACGCAGGTCCTCGGCCGGCGCGGTGTCGGCCACCGCCTTCTGCGCCACGAACCAGACGTCGGCCGCCGCATGCGTGGCGCCGTCGGTGGTCTCGTAGCTGGACACCAGGCCCACCAGGTTGCCGTTGTCCTTGCTGAGCTCGGCGCGGGCGTTCAGGTTGATGCTCTTGATGTTGTAGTCGGCCAGGGTGCGCAGCTCGCCGGACTGGCTCGTGCCGTCGGAGTCCGCATCCACCCACAGGCGCAGATCGGCGAAGGCCGCGTCGTCGGCGTTCAGCACGCCGTCGCCGTTGCTGTCGAGCTCGCGCAGCGCGGCATAGCCGTCCGCGGCGGTCTCGCCACTGGCCAGGCGCGTCGAGGTGCCGAACAGCTCGGAGCCGTCGTTGATGCTGCCGTCGCCGTTGCGGTCCAGCACCAGCAGGCCGTCGCCGCTGGAAACCCAGCCGGTCTGCACCGCGTTGCCGTCGGCGTAGAGGTCGAACTTGACACCGGCCGTGATGCTCTGCGTCGCCACGCCGTTGCCGTCCAGGTCCAGGATCACCGGCGAGCCCAGCGCCAGGTGCTGGGTCTGGGCGGTCGTGAACGCGCTGATCTGCGTGGTCGTCAGGGCATGGACCTGCGTGGTCGTCAGCGCCGCCACCTGGGTGGTGCTCAGAGCCACCAGGTCGGCGGTCTCCAGTGCACGCACCTGGGTGGTGGTCAGCGCCAGGATGTCGCGGGTCTCCAGCGCCGCGGCCTGCGCCGTGGTCAGTGCGGCGATGCTGCGCGTGCTCAGCGATGCCACCTGGGCGGTGGTCAGCGCGGCGATCTGGGCCGTCGTCAGCGCAGCGATGCCGGCCGTCGTCAGCGCGGCGATCTGGCTGGTCCGCAGCGCCGCCAGGTCGCCGGTCTCCAGCGCCGCCACCTGGGCGGTCGTCAGCGCCGCGATGCCTGCCGTCGTCAGCGCCGTGGCCTGCGTGGAGGTCAGCGCCGCCACCTGGGCCGTCGTCAGTGCCGCCACACCCGCGGTGGTCAGCGCCGCCACGCCAGCCGTGCTCAGCGCCGCCACCTGCGTGGTCGTCAGCGCCGCCACACTGGCCGTGCTCAAGGCCGCAACCTGGTTGGTGCGCAGCACGGCCACGTCACGCGTCTCCAGCGCCGCCACCTGGGCCGTCGTCAGCGCCACGACGCCAGCCGTGGTCAAGGCCACGACCTGTGCCGTCGTCAGGGCTTCGATCTGCGCCGTGGTCAGCGCGGCCACGCCAGCCGTGGTCAGGGCCGCGATGCCGGTGGTGCTCAGCGCACCCACCTGCACGGTGCTCAGCGCCGCCAGGTCGGTGGTCTCCAGCGCACGCACCTGCGTGGTGGTCAGCGCCGCCACGTCGCGCGTCTCCAGTGCCACCACCTGGGCCGTCGTCAGCGCCACGATGCCGGCCGTGCTCAGGGCAGCCACCTGCGTGGTCGTCAGGGCCACGATCTGGTTGGTGGTCAGGGCCGCCACGCCGTTCGTGGTCAAGGCCGCGATCTGGCTGGTGCGCAGCGCGGCCAGGTCGCCGGTCTCCAGCGCCGCCACCTGGGCCGTCGTCAGTGCCGCGACACCGGCCGTCGTCAGCGCCTGGGCCTGGCTGCTCGTCAGTGCCGCCACCTGGGCCGTCGTCAGCGCGGCCACGCCGGCCGTGGTCAGCGCCGCCACGCCCGCCGTGCTCAGCGCGCCCACCTGCGCGGTCGTCAGCGCGGCCAGATCCGTGGTCTCCAGCGCACGCACCTGCGTGGTCGTCAGGGCCGCCACGTCGCGCGTTTCCAGCGCCGCCACCTGGGCAGTCGTCAGTGCCACGATGCCGGCCGTCGTCAGGGCCGCCACCTGCGTGGTCGTCAGGGCCTCGATCTGGGCGGTGGTCAGCGCCGCCACGCCAGCCGTCGTCAGCGCAGCGATGCCGGTGGTGCTCAGCGCGCTCACCTGCACGGTGGTCAACGCCGCCAGGTCGGTGGTCTCCAGCGCACGCACCTGCGTGGTGGTCAGCGCCGCCACGTCACGCGTCTCCAATGCCGCCACCTGGGCCGTCGTCAGCGCCACGATGCCGGCGGTCGTCAGCGCGGCGACCTGGCTGGTCGTCAGTGCCACGATCTGGGCCGTCGTCAGGGCGGCCACGCCGTTCGTGGTCAAGGCCGCGATCTGGCTGGTGCGCAGCGCGGCCAGGTCGCCGGTCTCCAGCGCTGCCACCTGGGCCGTCGTCAGTGCCGCGATGCCTGCCGTCGTCAGCGCCTGGGCCTGGCTGCTCGTCAGTGCCGCCACCTGGGCCGTGGTCAGCGCCGCCACGCCAGCCGTGCTCAGCGCCGCGACACCGGTCGTGCTCAGCGCGGCGATCTGCACCGTGGTCAGCGCGGCCAGATCCGTGGTCTCCAGCGCACGCACCTGCGTGGTCGTCAGGGCCGCCACGTCACGCGTTTCCAGTGCCACCACCTGGGCCGTGGTCAGTGCCACGATGCCGGCCGTCGTCAGGGCAGCCACCTGCGTGGTCGTCAGGGCTTCGATCTGGGCCGTGGTCAGTGCCGCCACGCCGGCCGTCGTCAGCGCGGCGATGCCGGTCGTCGTCAGCGCGCCCACCTGCACGGTGGTCAGCGCCGCCAGGTCGGTCGTCTCCATGGCACGCAGCTGCGTGGTGGTCAGTGCCGCCACGTCGCGCGTCTCCAGCGCCGCCACCTGGGCGGTGCTCAGCGCCACGATGCCGGCCGTCGTCAGCGCCGCCACCTGGGCGGTGCCCAGTGCAACGATCTGGGCGGTCGTCAGCGCCGCCACGCCGTTCGTGGTCAAGGCCGCGATCTGGCTGGTGCGCAGCGCGGCCAGGTCGCCGGTCTCCAGCGCCGCCACCTGGGCCGTCGTCAGCGCGGCGATGCCGGCCGTCGTCAGGGCCTGGGCCTGGGTGGAGGTCAAGGCCGCCACCTGGGCGGTCGTCAACGCCGCCACACCCGCGGTGGTCAGCGCCGCGACACCGGTCGTGCTCAGCGCGGCGATCTGCACCGTGGTCAGCGCGGCCAGATCCGTGGTCTCCAGCGCACGCACCTGCGTGGTGGTCAGCGCCGCCACGTCGCGCGTTTCCAACGCCACCACCTGGGCCGTGCTCAGTGCCACGATGCCGGCCGTCGTCAGCGCCGCCACCTGCGTGGTCGTCAGGGCCTCGATCTGGGCGGTGGTCAGCGCCGCCACGCCGGCCGTCGTCAGCGCAGCGATGCCGGTCGTCGTCAGCGCGCCCACCTGCGCGGTGGTCAGCGCCGCCAGGTCGGTCGTCTCCATGGCACGCAGCTGCGTGGTGGTCAACGCCGCCACGTCGCGCGTCTCCAGCGCCGCCACCTGGGCGGTGCTCAGCGCCACGATACCGGCGGTCGTCAGCGCCGCCACCTGGCCGGTCGTCAGCGCCACGACCTGGGCCGTGGTCAGCGCGGCCACGCCAGCCGTGGTCAAGGCCGCGATCTGGCTGGTGCGCAATGCCGCAAGATCACCAGTCTCCAATGCCGCCACCTGGGCCGTGCTCAGCGCGGCGATGCCGGCCGTGGTCAGGGCCTGCGCCTGGGCGGTCGTCAGGGCCGCCACCTGGGCGGTGGTCAGTGCGGCCACCTGGGCCGTGCTCAACGCGGCGATGCCGGTCGTGCTCAAGGCCCCCATCTGCACGGTGGTCAGGGCGACCAGGTCGGTGGTCTCCAGCGCACGCACCTGGGTGGTGGTCAGGGCCGCCACGTCGCGCGTCTCCAGCGCCGCCACCTGCTCGGTGGTCAACGCCACGATGGCGCTGGTGGTCAGCGCCGCCACCTGGCCGGTGGTCAGCGCCACGATCTGGGCGGTCGTCAACGCGGCCACACCGGCCGTGGTCAGCGCGGCCAGGCCGCTCGTCGTCAGTGCAGCGATCTGCAAGGTCGTCAGCGCCACCAGGTCGGTGGTCTCCATCGCGCGCAGCTGCGCGGTGGTCAGCGCGGCAACGTCGCGCGTTTCGAGCGCCGCCACCTGGGCCGTGGTCAGGGCCACGATGGCACTGGTGCTCAGGGCGGCCACCTGGGCCGTGCCCAGTGCGACGATCTGGGCCGTCGTCAGCGCCGCCACGCCGGCCGTGGTCAAGGCTGCGATCTGGCTGGTGCGCAGCGCGGCCAGGTCGCCGGTCTCCAGCGCAGCCACCTGGGCCGTGCTCAGTGCCGCGACACCGGCCGTCGTCAGCGCCTGGGCCTGGGTGGAGGTCAGGGCCGCCACCTGGGCGGTCGTCAGCGCCGCCACGCCGGACGTGCTCAGCGCCGCGACACCGGACGTGCTCAGTGCAGCGATCTGCACCGTGGTCAGTGCGGCAAGATCCGTGGTCTCCAGCGCACGCACCTGCGTGGTCGTCAGGGCCGCCACGTCGCGTGTTTCCAGCGCCACCACCTGGGCGGTGGTCAGCGCCACGATGCCGGCCGTCGTCAGCGCCGCCACCTGGCCGGTGGTCAGCGCCACGATCTGGGCCGTCGTCAGCGCGGCCACGCTGGCCGTGCTCAACGCGGCAATCTGGCTGGTCCGCAGTGCGGCGAGGTCGCCGGTTTCCAAGGCGGCCACCTGGGCTGTCGTCAGCGCGGCAATGCCAGCCGTCGTCAGAGCCTGGGCCTGGGTGGAGGTCAGGGCCGCCACCTGGGCCGTGGTCAGGGCGGCCACGCCGGCCGTGCTCAGGGCCGCGATGCCGGCTGTGCTCAGGGCACCCACCTGCACGGTGGTCAGCGCCGCCAGGTCGGTGGTCTCCAGTGCACGCACCTGCGTGGTGGTCAACGCCGCCACGTCACGCGTTTCCAGGGCCACCACCTGGGCGGTGGTCAGCGCCACGATGCCGGCCGTCGTCAGCGCCGCCACCTGGCTGGTCGTCAGCGCGGCGACCTGGGCCGTGGTCAGGGCTGCCACGCCGGCCGTGCTCAGCGCGGCGATGCCGGCCGTCGTCAGCGCACCCACCTGCACGGTGGTCAGCGCCGCCAGGTCGGTGGTCTCCATGGCACGCAGCTGCGTGGTGGTCAGCGCCGCCACGTCACGCGTTTCCAGGGCGGCAATCTGCTCGGTGGTCAACGCCACGATACCGGCCGTCGTCAGTGCCGCCACCTGGGCGGTGCCCAGCGCGACGATCTGGGCGGTCGTCAGCGCCGCCACGCCGGCCGTGGTCAAGGCCGCGATCTGGCTGGTGCGCAGCGCGGCCAGGTCGCCGGTCTCCAGCGCCGCCACCTGGGCCGTCGTCAGCGCGGCGATGCCGGCCGTCGTCAGGGCCTGGGCCTGGGTGGAGGTCAAGGCCGCCACCTGGGCGGTCGTCAGCGCCGCCACACCCGCGGTGGTCAGCGCCGCGACACCGGTCGTGCTCAGCGCGGCGATCTGCACCGTGGTCAGCGCGGCCAGATCCGTGGTCTCCAGCGCGCGCACCTGCGTGGTCGTCAGCGCCGCCACGTCGCGCGTTTCCAGCGCCACCACCTGGGCCGTGGTCAGCGCCACGATGCCGGCCGTCGTCAGGGACGCCACCTGGCCGGTGGTCAGTGCGGCGATCTGGGCCGTCGTCAGCGCAGCGATGCCGGCCGTCGTCAGCGCGGCGATCTGGCTGGTCCGCAGCGCCGCCAGGTCGCCGGTCTCCAGCGCCGCCACCTGGGCGGTCGTCAGCGCCGCGATGCCTGCCGTCGTCAGCGCCGTGGCCTGCGTGGAGGTCAGCGCCGCCACCTGGGCCGTCGTCAGTGCCGCCACACCCGCGGTGGTCAGCGCCGCCACGCCAGCCGTGCTCAGCGCCGCCACCTGCGTGGTCGTCAGCGCCGCCACACTGGCCGTGCTCAAGGCCGCAACCTGGTTGGTGCGCAGCACGGCCACGTCACGCGTCTCCAGCGCCGCCACCTGGGCCGTCGTCAGCGCCACGACGCCAGCCGTGGTCAAGGCCACGACCTGTGCCGTCGTCAGGGCTTCGATCTGCGCCGTGGTCAGCGCGGCCACGCCAGCCGTGGTCAGGGCCGCGATGCCGGTGGTGCTCAGCGCACCCACCTGCACGGTGCTCAGCGCCGCCAGGTCGGTGGTCTCCAGCGCACGCACCTGCGTGGTGGTCAGCGCCGCCACGTCGCGCGTCTCCAGTGCCGCCACCTGGGCCGTCGTCAGCGCCACGATGCCGGCCGTCGTCAGGGCCGCCACCTGCGTGGTCGTCAGGGCCACGATCTGGTTGGTGGTCAGCGCCGCCACGCCGTTCGTGGTCAAGGCCGCGATCTGGCTGGTGCGCAGCGCGGCCAGGTCGCCGGTCTCCAGCGCCGCCACCTGGGCCGTCGTCAGTGCCGCGACACCGGCCGTCGTCAGCGCCTGGGCCTGGCTGCTCGTCAGTGCCGCCACCTGGGCCGTCGTCAGCGCGGCCACGCCGGCCGTGGTCAGCGCCGCCACGCCCGCCGTGCTCAGCGCGCCCACCTGCGCGGTGGTCAGCGCGGCCACGCCGCTTGTCGTCAGCGCAGCCACCTGGCTGGTGCGCAGCACGGCCACGTCGCGCGTTTCCAGCGCCGCCACCTGGGCCGTCGTCAGCGCCGCGACGCCGGCCGTGGACAGCGCAGCGACCTGGGCGGTCGTCAGCGATTCGACCTGGGCGGTCGTCAGGGCCGCCACCGCCGTGGTGCGCAGCGCCGCAATGTTGGCCGTGCTGATGGCGCCAACCTGCGCGGTGGTCAGCACCGCGATGTCGGCCGTGTCCAGCGCCGTGATCTGGGTGCTGCGCAGCACGGCCACGTCACGCGTTTCCAGCGCCACGATCTGCGCTGTCGTCAGTGCCGCAATCTGGGCCGTGCCCAGGGCCTGCACCTGCGCCGTCGTGAGTTCCTGGACCTGGGTGGTGGTCAGCGCCGCGATGCTGGCGGTGTTCAGCACGGCGATGGAGCCCGTGCCCAACGCGCCGATCTGGGTGGTCGTGAGCGCCGCGACCGCTGCGGTACCGAGCGCCGCGACCTGCGTGCTGCGCAGCGCCGCGATATCGCGCGTTTCCAGGGCCGCGATCTGCGTCGTCGTGAGCGCAGCCACGTTGGCCGTGCTGAGCGCCTGCACCTGGTTGGTCAGGAGAGCCACCACCTGCACGGTGGTCAGCGCCTGCGTCTGCTCCGTCGTCAGCGCCACCATATCGGCCGTGCTCAACGACTGGATCTGCTCTGTGGTGAGCGCTGCGATCTGCGCTGTGGTCAGGCCACTGATATTGCTCATTTTGTGCTCTCTTCAGTTCTCAATTCAGGCACACAGAACCATGTGCAGTTTTGGTGAACAGATCATCCGTCTCCGCGACTGCAACGTGATCACTCCATCGGAACGCGCGGCGTGCCGCTATTCCCCCAAAACGTATTGGCGACCGGACCGCCGGAAAACTTGAATGCTGCCTGACCTAATTGGCAGATTTATCTGTTCTTAACTTGAGCAGACACTTTTTGTTGCATCTGCGCAACGAAAACACATGGAGCGTCACCGCGGCTCACGGATGGCTTCGTCCAGCCCCTTGGTCAAGGGCCAGGCCAGGTAGGACATGACGGAGCGCCGGCCGACCACGATCTCGGCGTCCAGCGTCATACCAGGCAGCAAACGGGCGCTGTCGGCCATGTTCTTGAGCGCCGCGTCGCCCAACGTCAGCCGGGCCAGGTAATAGGCGTCGGTGCCGCTGCGCGCGCCCGGGTCGCGCTGGAAGGCGTCCTCGCTGATGGTGCGCACCTCGCCATCCAGCGTGCCGTGGCGCTGGAACGGGAAGGTGGCGACCTTCACGTGGGCATGGTCGCCGCGCCGGATGTAGCCCACGTCGGCCGCCTCGACCTGCACTTCGGCCTCCAGCCGCACGTTGAGCGGCACCAGCGTGAAGAAGGTCTCGGCCTCGCGCACGACCGAGCCCGGCGACAGCTTGGCGATCTCCAGCACCACGGCGTCCTGCGGCGCGACCAGGGTCACGAGGTTCTGGCGCCGCTCGGCCTTCTGCAGCTGCTCGCGCACGCTGTCGCGCTCGCGTGAGGCGGTCAGCAGGTCTTCCATGGTCTTTTGCCGCCAGCCCTTCTCGAAGGCGGTCTGCTCGGCATCGAAGGCGGCCAGTTCGCGGCGCAGCTCCTGCTCGCGGCTGATGGCCAGCTCCAGCTCGCGCGCGACCTCCTTGCTGCGCTGCTGGGCCTCCAGCAGCTGCAGCGGCGAGCCCAGCTTCTGCGCCACCATGCGCTCCTGCATGGCCTCGATCTCGCGCAGGGACTTGAGCCGCGAGGCCACGAGCTGCTGGTCCTGCCGGTTGGTGGCCTGCGCCGCGCGCAGCTTGGCCGCGGTCTCCGCCAGCTTGCGCTGCTGGGCCTGGTAGTTGGCCTGGCGCTCGACCAGCAAGGTGGCCTGCAGCTGGGCATCGGCATCGCCCTTGGCGGGCCGGGCGGCGCCGGCCTTGCCCGACAGCTCCTGCTGCAGGCGCTGCACCTGGGTCTGCAGGCTGGCCAGCCGCACGCGCAGCTGCGATTCGTCGGCCTGGGTGAAGGTGGCGTCCAGCGATGCCAGCGCATCGCCCTTGCGCACGACCTGGCCCACGCGCACGGCGACGTTCTGCACCACCGCGGTCTCCAACGGCTGCACCACGACGTTGGGCAGAGGATTCACCAGCCGGCCCTTGGCCACCACGACCTGGTCGATCTGCGACAGGCTGGCCCAGGCCACGAAGACCACGAGGGCCAGCACCAGCACATGCAGCGTGAGCCGCGCCAGGCGCGGCACAGGGCTGCGCTCGATCTCGTCGGCGTCGGGCAGGTAGTCGACGGCGGTGGCGTCGCGGTCGCGCTTCAGGAAGGAGAAGAACCTAGACATGGCTGGTCTGCTGGTGCCACAGCGTTTGGTAGGTTTCGCAGCGCGTGAGCAATTCTGAATGCCGCCCTTGGTCCACCAACTTGCCTTGCTGCATCACAAGGATGGCGTGCGCGTTGACCAGTGTGGACAGCCGGTGCGAGATCATGATGACCGTACGCCCGACCGCGATCTGCGACAGGTTGCGGATGAAGATGGCCTCGCTCTCGGGGTCCAGCGCGCTGGCCGCTTCGTCCAGGATCAGGATGCGCGGGCGCGTGAGCAGCGCGCGCGCGATCGACAGGCGCTGCTTCTGCCCGCCCGAGAGGTTGGCGGCGTTCTCCTCCAGCAGCGTGTTGTAGCCCTGCGGCAGCCGCTCGATGAATTCGGCCGCGCCGGAGGCCTCGGCGGCAGCCACGATGTCCTCGAACGAGGCCTCGGGCCGCGCCACCGACAGGTTCTCGCGCACCGTGCCGCGGAACAGGAAGTTCTCCTGCAGCACCACGCCGATCTGGCGGCGCAGGTGCGCCAGCTCGATCTCGCGCGCGTCCACGCGGTCGAAGCGCACCACGCCCTCCTGCACGCTGTACAGCCCCTGGATCAGCTTGGTCAGCGTGGTCTTGCCCGAGCCGCTGCGCCCGACGATGCCGACCACGGCGCCGGCGGGAATCGTGAAGCTCGCGCGGTCCAGCGCGGCGACGCTGGAGCCCGGGTAGCGGAAGCTCACGGCGTCGAAGGTCACGGCACCACCCAGCTGCGGCCGCAGCCCGCCGGCCCCGGACGATCCCTCGGAAGGCCGGTTCATGACCTCGCCCAGCATGTGCACGGCCAGCGCCGTCTCCTGGTACTCGTTGACCAGGCCGACGATGGCGATCAGCGGCTGCACCACGCGGCCTGCCAGCATCTGAAAGCCGATCAGCGCGCCGACCGAGAGCTCACCGTCGAACACCAGCTGCGCGCCGAACGCGATGATCACCACGGGCAGCAGCTTGCCCAGGAAGTCGGTGATGGCCGCACCCGTGATGGCGATCTTGCCGACGCGGAACTGCATGTTGATGGACTGCGCCGAGCGCTGGTCCCAGAGCCGGCGCTGGGCCGGCTCGATGGCCAGCGCCTTGACCGTGCGCATGCCGTGGATGGTCTCCACCAGCATGGCCTGGCGCGCGCCCTCGGCGTTGTACAGGTCGTTGAGCCGGCGCCGGAACACCGGCACCATGACCGCGACCACGCAGGCGATCAGCGCCGTGAAGGCCAGCGTGACCAGCGCCAGCTTCATCGAGTAGGCGAACAGGATGGGCAGGAAGACGATCAGCGAGGTGGCGTCCAGCACCGTGAAGAACATGCGGCCCGTGAGGAAGGCACGGATCTTCTCCACCTGCTGCATGTGGCGCGTGATCACGCCGGCGGTGGTGGTCTCGAAGTAGTCGATCGGCAGCGACAGCAGCTTGGCGAAGGTGCGCCGCGTGAGCCGCATGTCGATCTTGTTGGTGGCCGACAGCGTGAGCAGCTGGCGCAGGAAGCCGAACAGCGCATCGAACAGCAGCGCGATGACCACGCCCACGGCCAGCACCCACAGCGTGGAGATGCTCTGGTGCACCAGCACCTTGTCGATCACCAGCTGGAAGAAGATCGGCGAGGCCAGGGCCAGCAGGTGCATGGCCAGCGCCGCGATGGCGATGTCGCGCAGCGCGGCCTTCTGCTTCATGATCTCCGGCACGAACCAGCGCAGGCCGAAGCGCTGCTGCTCCTGCGGCAGCGCGTGCAGGCGCTTGAGCAGGTAGACCTCGCCCTGCCATAGCGCGGCGAAGGCGGCGCGCTCGAACATCCTGACCTCGGTCGGGCGCTCGGACTGCGGGTCCAGCACCGCCACCTGGCCGCTCGGTTGGCCATCGGTGCCGGGCGCGCCGGCGTCGCGCTTGGCACCCACGACGATCACGCAGCGGCCATCGGCCAGGCGCGCGATCAGCGGGAACACGCCCTGCTGGGCCAGCAGGCCGGCCCAACCCATGCGCTCATGGCTGGCCTTGAGTCCGATGTCGCCGGCGATGCGCAGCAGCGTGGCCGGCGGTGGCTCCTCGGCACCGAGCGCGTAGTCCTCGATCAGCCGTTCCGGATTGATCGGCAGTTGGTGGTGCTGCGCGACCGCGGCGAGGCACTGGATGGTGGAATGGGCAAAGCGGTCGGGCATGTTGGATCCTGGCCCCCAGGGGCCGGGCCGAATTTCAGCACGAGCCGCCCGGCATCGACGCCCGACCAGACCGCCGTTCGGACCGCTAGTCGGCTGGACGCGCCTCCGCCAGGATCGCCTGTGCGAGCAGCGCGATGGGCTTGTCGACCATCTTGCCGTCCACCGTGACCGCGCCCAGCGGCCCGGCCGCCAGCGCCGCGACCACGCGTTCGGCCCAGGCCACCTCGGCGGCCGTGGGCGCAAAGCCCTGGTGCACGCCAGCCACCTGCTTGGGATGGATGCAGAGCTTGGCGCCGAAGCCGAAGCGGCGCGAACGCCGCACATCGGTGTGGAGCTGGGCGGCATCGTCGATGGCCACCGACACGCCGTCGATGGGCGCAGCGATGCCCGCCAAGCGCGACACCAGCACCAGCTGCGTGCGCACGCTGTTCATCTCCTCGGCCTCGCCCTGGATGCCCGAGTCGGACATGAAGTCCACCGAGCCGAACGCCAGCCGCAGCACGCGCGGCACGCGTGCAATCTCCTGGGCGGCGAACCAGCCGGCCACGCTTTCGACCAGCGGGATCAGCCATTGCCCGTCGCGCAGGCGGCCGGCCAGCTGCGCGAGGCCGTCGGCGTCCTGGGCCTTGGGCACCATGAAGCCGCGCACCATGGGTGAGTCCAGCAGCGCGCAGTCCTGGGCGTACCAACTGGTGTCGGACGGATTGATGCGCACCCAGACCGGTGCCGTCGCCTGCGCCAGCCAGGCGCGCACGGCCTCGCGCGCGAGCTGCTTGCGTTCGGGCTGCACCGCGTCTTCCAGGTCCAGGATCACGCCATGGGCGCCGCTGGCCAGGGCCTTGTCGAAACGTTCCGGCCGGTCGCCCGGCACGAACAGATAGCTGCGTTCTTGCATTCTGAAATCACCCCTTCTTCCATTGCATACAGAGAAAAGCCTAACTACGTCACACCCGGCGGCCGCTCGCGCAGATGGAACACCAAATTCCACACAAAAGTAAAACACCACCATTTGTATGCTTCAGTTCCCTGTCGCACACCACCGAATCCTCTGCAATGAACCTGCAAAGCATCCTCACCGCCGCCGCTCTATCCGCTTGTCTCGCCGCCCCCGTCGGGGCCACCGTCGTGCAGGGCACGATCACTGAAGACAAACTCGTGGGCTACATGGGGAACATCAGCCTCACCACGGTCTCCGGCAACGACACGCTGCCCGACACCGCGTTCGCGTTCTGCATCGTCGGCTGGGCCCATTGGCCCGGAACCGGCAGCGCCCACCAGTACACCCTGACCGATTCCTTTGCGCCCTTCATGAGCCAACCGGCTGCCGTCGACAAGGTCACGGGGCTGCTGCACTACGTCATCGACTACTACTACGCACCGCTGCTGGCAGGCTTCTATGGCGCCGAGGCCGGCTACGGCTTCAACCAGGCGATCTGGCAGCTGACCGGCGCCGACGGCACGCAGAACAGCGTGGTGGCCAGCGCCAACGACGAGGACACCGACCCGCGCGGCACCTACGCGCTGTACGCGACGATCATGGGCGACCTGTACGAACACTACGACAGCATCTCGCCCGACTACCGCTCCCAGCGCTACACCATCCGCTTCCTCCAGGAGTCCGACGACACCTACCAGTCGCTGGCGATCGTGAGCGAGAACGCGGGCAACGAAGTGCCGGAACCCTCGTCGCTGGCCCTGCTTTTCGCCGGGGGCTTCGCGGTCTTCGCCGCGCGCCGCAAGCAGCAGGCTTGAGTATTCAACGGCCGCCATCGGCCGCCCGCGCCGACAGCCTGGCGCGCAGCAGCGCCACGCAACACAGGCCGGTCGGCACCGCCAGCCCCAGATAGCCTGCGCGGTAGGTCCCGAACAGGGCCGACAAGGCGCCGAACACCGGCGGCCCCAGCACCACCCCGAAGAACGTGAACGCCAGCGTGCCCCCCGTGGCCACGCCGGCCAGGCCGGGCGGTGCCTGGCGCGCCACCTCGGCCAGGTAGACGCCGTTCCAGCCGATCGCCGAAGCGCCGAACACCACCAGCACCGCCAGCACCAGCCACTGCGGCCAGGCCGGCGAAAGCCAGGCCGTGGCCGCACTGCTGAGCGTCATCACAGCAGCCAGCAGCGCCAGCATGCGGCGCGCGCCCATGCCGCGGTCGGCCACCCAGCCCCACAGGATGCGCCCGACCACGCCGCCCAGTTGCGCGAGCGAGAGCGCGAGCCCCGCGGCCACGAGCCCGTAGGCCAGGCCTTCGTTGAGGTAGGTCACGAGGTAGGTGGTCAGCGACAGCTGGGCAATCGAGAACACGAAGGAACAGGCCGCCAGCATCTTGAGCGCTGGATGCCCCAGCACGAGCCGGATCGGCTGCGCAAGGTTCCCCAGCGCCATGGGCTTGCCGGCCTGCCGGTCTGCATCGAGTTCGGCCCGCAGCGGCTGGGCGACAACGGCGCAGACCAGACTGGCCGCGGCCGAGGCCAGCAGCGCGCCCTGCCAGCCCAGCAGCAGCATCAGGCTGGGCACCAGTGCACCGGCCAGCATGCCGCCCAGCGGCACGCCGGTCTGCTTGACCGAGAACACCAGCGACATGCGGTGCGCTGGCGTGCTCTTGCTGAGCAGGTGCGAGCTCGCGGGCGTGATCGGGCCGTAGCCCAGGCCGATCATCAATGCACCGACGGCACTGGCGGCCGGGTGCGGCACAGCGCACAGGGCCAGTCCGGCGGCGCACAGCACCAGGCCGCCCTGGCTCACGCGGATCGCGCCGAAGCGCGCCACGGCCGTGCCGGCCGCCAGGCTCGCGGCCATGGCGCCGGCATAGACCAGGGCCACGTAGACGCCGACCAGCGCGGCCGACACGCCCAGCGCGGGCGCCACCACGGGCGCCATGACCGGCAAGGTCAGCAAGGCCATCGACACCATGGCCTGCACGGCCAGCGTGATGGCCAGGGTCATCCAGGGACCGGTCATCGTTGTTGCTCCATGGCGCCGCACTGTAGCGGCATGCCTGCCCCGGAGCCGACGCCCGGTGGACTCAGCCGCGCAGCATCCTCTGCCCGATGGCCTGCGCGGCCGACAGCAGGGCGGGCAGCATCTCGCCCCGCATCTGCGTCTCGCTCGTGCGGTTGGCCTGGCCGCTCACGTTGAGCGCGGCCACGGTGCGGCCCGCGCGGTCCACCAGCGGCGCCGCGATCGAGATCAGGCCCTCTTCCAGTTCCTGGTTCACGAGGCACCAGCCCTGCGCGCGCACCGCGCGGATGCGCGCCAGCAGCCCTGCGTCATCGAGCGTGGTGTGGGCGGTGTGGCGCTCCCGCGGCAGCCGGGCCAGGCGCTTGAGCAACTCGTCCTCGGGCAGCGCCGCCAGCAGCACGCGGCCCATCGAGGTCCAGAACGCCGGCAGGCGCGAGCCCACGCCGAGATTGGTGCGCATGATCTTGTGCGTGGGCACGCGCAGCACGTAGACGATGTCCAAGCCCTCGAGCACGGCGGCCGAGCTCGACTCGCGCACGCGCTCCACGAGGTCTTCCATCACGGGCTCGGCCAGGTTCCAGATCGGCAACGAGGACAGGTAGGCGAAGCCCAGGTCCAGCAGCCGCGCCGTCGGCCGAAACAGCCGGCCGTCGGTCTCCACGTAGCCCAGCGCCTGCAGGGTCAGGAGGATGCGCCGCGCCCCAGCCCGCGTGAGGCCGGTGCGCGCCGCCACTTCGCTCAGCGTCTGCTGCGGCGCCTCGGCGCTGAAGGAGCGGATGACTTCCAGCCCGCGCGCGAACGACTGCACGTAGCTGTCGCCGGGCCTGGGTGTCGCCAAAGCGTCTGCGGAGTTGTCGGTGGCCATGAGGGTGTTCACTATAATTCTTTTAGCGAACAAATGTTCGTATGTAGAACAAATTTTGTTTGAGGAGCATGCAGTGATCGACAAGATTGCAGAGTCCGTCGCGTCCGCACTGGCGGACGTGCGCGACGGTTCCACCGTCCTGATCGGTGGCTTCGGCACGGCCGGCATCCCGGCCGAACTCATCGACGGGCTGATCGCCCAAGGCGCGCGCGACCTCACCGTCGTCAACAACAACGCGGGCAATGGCGACGCGGGCCTGGCGGCGCTGCTGGCCACGGGCCGCGTGCGCAAGATCATCTGCAGCTTCCCGCGCCAGGCCGACAGCTACGTGTTCGACAACCTGTACCGCAGCGGCAAGATCGAGCTGGAGATCGTGCCCCAGGGCAACCTGGCCGAGCGCATGCGCGCCGCCGGCGCCGGCATCGGCGCCTTCTTCTGCCCCACGGCCTACGGTACGGAACTGGCCAAGGGCAAGGAAACGCGCGAGATCAATGGCAAGCACTACGTGCTGGAGTACCCGATCCATGGCGACGTGGCGCTGATCAAGGCCGAGCGCGGCGACCGCTGGGGCAACCTGACCTATCGCCTGTCGGCACGCAACTTCGGCCCCGTGATGGCCATGGCCGCGCGCCAGACCATCGCCTCGGTCCACGAGGTCGTGGAGCTCGGCCAGCTGGACCCCGAGGCCATCGTCACCCCCGGCATCTTCGTCAGCAAGATCGTCAAGATCGACCGCGTGGCCACCCAGGCCGCCGGCTTCAAGAAGGCGGCATGAACATGGCCTACACCAAACGCAGCAAGGACGCGCTGGCCCGCCTGGTCGCGCAGGACATCCCCGACGGCGCCTACGTGAACCTGGGCATCGGCCAGCCCACGCTGGTGGCCAACCACATCCCGGCCGGCCGCGAGGTCATCCTGCAGAGCGAGAACGGCATCCTGGGCATGGGCCCGGCGCCCGCCGCGGGCAGCGAGGACTACGACCTCATCAACGCCGGCAAGCAGCCCGTCACGCTGCTGCCGGGCGGCGCCTTCTTCCACCACGCCGACAGCTTCGCGATGATGCGCGGCGGCCACCTGGACATCTGCGTGCTGGGCGCCTTCCAGGTCTCGGCCACGGGCGACCTGGCCAACTGGAGCACGGGCGAGCCCGGCGCGATCCCGGCCGTGGGCGGCGCCATGGACCTGGCCATCGGCGCCAAGCAGACCTGGGTCATGATGGATCTGCTGACCAAGCAGGGCGTCAGCAAGATCGTCCAGCAGTGCAGCTACCCGCTGACCGGCCTGGCCTGCGTCAAGCGCATCTACACCGACCTCGCCACCTTCGCCATCACGCCCGAAGGCGTGCGCGTGGTCGATGCCGTGGACGGCCTGTCCCACGCCGAGCTGGAACAGCTCGTCGGCCTGCCCCTTCTCAAGGACTGATCCCATGAGCCAACAAGCCTTCATCTGCGACGCCATCCGCACGCCCTTCGGCCGCTACGGCGGCGCGCTGTCTTCCGTGCGTGCCGACGACCTGGGCGCGATCCCGATCCGGGCGCTGATGGCGCGCAACCCCGAGGTCGACTGGGAGCAGGTCGCCGACGTGCTGTACGGCTGCGCCAACCAGGCCGGCGAGGACAACCGCAACGTGGCGCGCATGTCGGCGCTGCTGGCCGGCCTGCCCATCGCCGTGCCCGGCGCCACCATCAACCGCCTGTGCGGCTCGGGCCTGGACGCTGTCGGCACGGCCGCGCGCGCCATCAAGTCCGGCGAGGCCGGCCTCCTGATCGCCGGCGGTGTGGAGAGCATGAGCCGCGCGCCCTTCGTGATGCCCAAGGCCGAGACGGCGTTCTCGCGTGCCAACGCGGTCTACGACACCACCATCGGCTGGCGCTTCATCAACAAATTGATGAAGGCCCAGTACGGCGTGGACGCCATGCCCGAGACGGCCGAGAACGTCGCGGACGACTACAAGATCGAGCGCGAAGCGCAGGACCGCATGGCCCTGGCAAGCCAGAAGAAGGCCGTCGCCGCGCAGCAGGCCGGCCACCTGGCGCGCGAGATCACGCCCGTGACCATCCCGCAGAAGAAGGGCGACGCCATCGTCGTCGACAAGGACGAGCACCCGCGCGACACCAGCCTGGAAGCCCTCGCCAAGCTCAAGGGCGTGGTGCGTCCTGACGGCACCGTGACGGCCGGCAACGCCAGCGGTGTCAACGACGGCGCCTGCGCGCTGCTGCTGGCCAGCGAAGAACAAGCGAAGAAGAACGGCCTGACGCCGCGCGCCCGCGTGGTCGGCATGGCCACGGCCGGCGTGGCCCCGCGCGTGATGGGCATCGGCCCGGCGCCGGCCACCGAGAAGGTGCTGGCCCAGACCGGCCTCACGCTCGCGCAGCTGGACGTGATCGAACTCAACGAAGCCTTCGCCGCGCAGGGCATCGCCGTGCTGCGCATGCTGGGGCTGCCGGACGACGACGAGCGCGTCAACGCCTGGGGCGGCGCCATCGCGCTGGGCCACCCGCTGGGCGCCAGCGGCGCACGCCTGGCCACCACGGCCGTCAACCGCCTGCACGCCACGGGTGGTCGCTACGCGCTGGCCACCATGTGCATCGGCGTGGGCCAGGGCATCGCCGTGGTGCTCGAACGCGTGTGAGTGGGGACGGCATGAGCGATACCCTCGTCCCCACCGCCAACGGCAGCCTGCGCGTGCGCGTCGAAGGCCCGGCCGACGCCCCCGCCCTGGTGCTGTCCAACTCCCTGGGCACCACGCTGGAGATGTGGGATGCCCAGGCCGCGCGCTTCGCCAAGGACCACCGCGTGGTGCGCTACGACACGCGCGGCCACGGCGGCAGCACCGTCTCGCCCGGCCCCTACGGCTTCGACCTGCTGGGCGCCGATGTGCTCGCCATCCTGGACGCGCTGGGCATCGCCCGTGCGCACTTCTGTGGCATCTCCATGGGCGGCTTCACCGGCCTGTGGCTGGGCGTGCATGCGCCCGAGCGGCTCAACCGCCTGGTGGTCGCCAACAGCGCCGCCAGGATCGGCACCGCCGAAGGCTGGACCGCGCGTGCCGCGCTGGTGCGCGCACAAGGCGCCGCCGCCATGGCAGAACTTGCCGCCTCCTCGCCGAGCCGCTGGTTCACCGAGGCCTTCAGCGCCGCCCAGCCCGCCCTGGTGCAGCGGGCTCAGGCCTGGATCGCCGGCATCGCGCCGGAAGGCTATGCCGCCTGCTGCGAGGCACTGGCCCAGGCCGACCTGCGCACCGCCATCGCGCGCATCGCCGTGCCCACGCTGCTCGTGGCCGGCAGCGCCGACCCCGTGACCACGGTGGCCGACGCGCAGGCCATGCAGTCCGCCATCGCCGGCGCACAGTTGGTGGAGGTGCCGGCCTCGCACCTGTCCAACCTCGAAGCGCCGCAGGCCTTCGACCAGGCGCTGGCGCAGTTCCTGCGCGGCTGAGTGGGCGGACCAGCCATGACGACCGCCGCCAACCCGCGCTGGAAGCAGCGCCCGCCGGGCTCCACCTGGGGCGACTTCGGCCCCGACGACCAACTGGGCCGCCTGAACCTGCTGACGGCCGAGAAGGTGCGCCAGGGCGTGGCCGAAGTCCGCGAAGGGCGCAGCTTCGCGCTGAGCCTGCCGCTGGACTACCCCGGCGGCAACGCACTCAACGCCAACCGGCAGCCGCCCGTGCTGCGCCCCCTGCTGCGCAAGGGGCTGGTGAACTTCAACTGCCTGCTGGGCGAGCTGGAACCCGGCCGCACCGACGTGCTGTCCGACGACCTCGCGATCCTGCACCTGCAGTACTCGACCCAATGGGACGGTTTCGCCCACGTGGGCGCGCTGTTCGACGCCAACGGCGATGGCCTGCCCGAGCCGCTCTACTACAACGGCTTCGCGGCCGGCCGTGACATCGCCGGCCCCAGCGACGTGCGCGACGCGGGTGTCCCCGCGGCGCCCGGCGCCGCCGTCAGCACCTCGGCCGCGCATGCGCTGGGCATCGAGGGCATGGCACGCACCGGCGTGCAGGGACGTGGCGTGATGGTCGACCTGCATGCCCATCTGGGCAATGCCTACACCGTGGTCGGCTACGAGCAGCTCATGCGCGTGCTGGAGGCCGATGGCGTGGTGGTGGAGCCTGGCGACATGCTGTGCCTGCACACCGGCTTTGCCGAGGTGGTGCTGGGCATGCACAAGCGCCCGGACCCGGCCGTGCTGGCCGCCAGTTGCGCCGTGCTGGACGGCCGCGACGAGCGCCTGCTGCAATGGATCACCGACAGCCAGATCGCTGCCATCGCCGCCGACAACTATGCCGTCGAGGCCTTCCCGGCCAAGGCCGGGCCGGCCTGCTGCGCCGCCCTGCCGCTGCACGAGCACTGCTTGTTCAAGCTCGGCGTGCACCTGGGCGAGCTGTGGCACCTCACGCCGTTGGCCCAGTGGCTGCGCGCGCATGGTCGCCACCGCTTCCTGCTGACGGCACCGCCGCTGAACCTGCCCGGGGCCGTGGCCTCGCCGGTCACGCCGGTCGCCACGGTCTGACCGCCACCCGGGCGGCGACTGCCGCCCGCCCCCTGCGCCACAGGCCTCATCGCGCGACCTGCCTGTGGCGAAACGCCGCGCATCCGGAGACCGCCATGCCTTTCATCATCGAAACCTTCGACAAGCCGGACCACCAGTCCGTGCGCCAGGCGCACCGGCCGGCCCACCTGGCCTTCCTGGAGCAGCACAAGCACCTGCTGCTGGCCTGCGGCGCCAAGCTGGCCGACGACGGCACCGACCTGGGCGGTGGCCTGTACGTGGTGGCGCTGGACAGCCGCGAGGAAGCCCAGCGCTTCATCGAGGCCGATCCTTTCCATGCCGCCGACCTGTTCGAGCGCGTGACGCTCACGCGCTGGCGCAAGGCCTACGTGGACGGCCACTGCCACCTCTGACCCCCCGGTCCTTCCCGCCTTCGACCCAGGAGAACAACCATGACAACCCATCCCTCCCGTGAACGCGTGCTGATCACCGGCGGCGGCGCCGGCATCGGCGCGGCCACCGCCGAACGCTGCCGCGCCGACGGCTACGAGCCCGTCGTCATCGACCGCACGGTGGACCATGTGCCCGGCGGCATCCAGGCCGACCTGTCCAACCCTGAGGAGACCGCGCGCGCGCTGCAGCAGGCGCTGGCTGGCGGCCCGATCACGCGGCTCGTCAACAACGTGGGCATCGTGGTGCCCGCCGAAACGGCCGAGCAGACGCTGGCCCAGTTCGACCTGGCCGTGGCGCTGAACCTGCGCTGCGCGCTGCAGTGTCTGCAGGCCCTGCTGCCGGGCATGCAGGCCGCGGGCTTCGGCCGCGTCGTGAACATGTCCTCGCGCGCGGCACTGGGCAAGGAGCTGCGCACGGCCTACTCGGCCACCAAGGCCGGCCTGATCGGCATGACGCGGGTCTGGGCGCTGGAGCTGGGCCGCCATGGCATCACGGCCAACGCCATCGGCCCCGGGCCGATCCGCACCGAGTTGTTCGACCGTGCCAACCCGCCCGACGCGCCGCGCACGCAGGCCATCATCGACGCGGTGCCGGTCAAGCGCGTCGGCACGCCCGACGACGTGGCGCACGCCGTGTCCTACCTGCTCGATGCCCGCAGCGGTTTCGTCACCGGCCAGGTGCTCTACGTCTGCGGCGGCATGACGGTCGGCGTGGCGGGCGTCTGAGCCGCACCGCCCTCTCCCTTTCTTCCCAACGGACTCCATGTCGAAAATCACTGCGTTCTTCACCGAGCTGATGCGGCGTTACCTGCCCGATCCGTTCGTCTTCGCCATCATGCTCACGCTGCTCACCATGGCGCTCGCCTTCGGTGTGGAGAGCCGCCCGCTCCCGGCCGTCGTGCAGGACTGGGGCAAGGGCTTCTGGAGCCTCCTGGCCTTCACGACGCAGATGGCCGTGATCCTGGTGATGGGCTATGTGCTGGCCGCCGCGCCGGTCGTCGACCGCTTCCTGAACCGCATCACCGAGCGCGTGCACACGCCGCGCCAGGCCATCATCGTCGCCACGCTGGTGGGCTGCATCGGCAGCTACCTGAACTGGGGCTTCGGCCTGGTGATCGGCGGCATCATGGCGCGCAAGCTGGCGCTCAAGGTCAAGGGCGTGCACTACCCGCTCATCATCGCCTCGGCCTACACCGGCTTCACGATGTACAGCCTGGGCTTCTCGGCCACGATCCCGGTGCTGATCTCCACCAAGGGCCACGGCTTCGAAGGCAAGATGGGCCTGATCCCGCTGAGCGAGACCATCTTCTCGGCGCCCATCCTGCTCACCAGCCTGGCCGTGCTGATCGCGCTGCCGCTGCTCAACGCGACCATGCACCCCAAGCGCGGCGAGCCCGTCACCGAACTGGATCCGGCCAGCGTGGCGGCCGAAGCCAAAGCGGGTGGCGACGCGCAGCAGCTGCTGGGCGACGAGAAGACGCTGGCCTACCGGCTGAACAACAGCCGCCTGCTCAGCCTGCTGATCGGCCTGTGCGGCATGGCCTACGTGGTGATGCACTTCGTGCAGGGCGGCAACCTCGACCTGAACATGATCAACTTCTTCATCCTGTTCCTGGGCGTGCTGCTGCTCGGCACGCCGATGAAGTATGTCGAGAAGCTCAACGAAGGCGTCAAGACGATCGGCGGGATCATCCTGCAGTTCCCCTTCTACGCTGGCATCATGGCCATCATGCACGGCTCCGGCCTGGTGGAGTCCATCGCCCACCTGTTCGTGAGCGTGTCCAGCGCGAACACGCTGCCGCTGTGGGGCCTGATCAGCTCCTTCGTCATCAACTTCTTCGCGCCGTCCGGCGGCGGCCACTGGGTGCTGCAGGGGCCGTTCATGATCGACGCGGCCCACCAGCTGGGCGCCTCGCAGGCGCAAACCGCCATGTCGGTGATGCTGGGCAACGGCTGGAACGACCTGGTGCAGCCCTTCTGGATCCTGCCGGCGCTCGCGCTGTCCAAGCTCAAGCTCAAGGACATCATGGGCTACACCGTGGTCTCCATGCTGCTGGTGGGCGCCATCTACGCCGCCACCATGGTGATCTGGCCGCACCTGTGAGCCGGCCACCCCTCATCCGTTCTTCCAAGGAGTCCCCCACATGCTGTACATGGTCCACATGGTCGTGAACATCCCCGCCAGCGTCAGCCCCGCCGAGGCCGACGAGATCAAGCGCCGCGAGAAGGCCTATTCGCAGGACCTGCAACGCGCCGGCACCTGGCGCCACCTGTGGCGCGTGGTCGGCGAATACGCCAACGTGAGCATCTTCGACGTCGCCAGCAACGACGAGCTGCACACCCTGCTCAGCGGCCTGCCGCTGTTCCCCTACATGCAGATCAAGGTCACGCCGCTGGCCAACCACCCGTCGTCCATCGTGCAGGAATGAGTGCTGCGCACCCCATCCCCGCCATTTTTCGAGAAGCATCCATGACCGCCATCCACACCGTCACCCGCCGCAGCCTGCTGGCCGTGGCCGCCGCCACCGCGACCGCCCTCGTCGCCGGCCCGGCCGCAGCCCAGGCCTACCCCAGCAAGCCCATCACCATGATCGTGCCGTTCTCGGCCGGCGGCACCACCGACATCCTGGCCCGCATCGTGGGCCAGGCGCTCTCCACCGAGCTGGGCCAGAGCGTGGTCATCGACAACCGTGCCGGCGCGGGCGGCAACATCGGTGGCCAGCTGGCCGCGCGCGCCCCGGCCGACGGCTACACGCTGTTCATGGGCACGGTGGGCACGCACGCCATCAACGAGGCGCTGTACAAGAAGATGCCCTTCAACCCGATCAAGGACTTCGCGCCGCTCTCGCGCGTGGCCAACGTGCCGAACCTGCTGGTGGCCCACCCCTCGCAGCCGTTCAAGACCGTGCCCGAACTGATCGCCTACGCCAAGGCCAACCCGGGCAAGGTCAACTTCGGCTCCTCGGGCAGCGGCAGCTCCATCCACCTGTCGGGTGAGCTGTTCAAGTCCATGGCCAAGGTCGACATGGTGCACATCCCCTACAAGGGCAGCGCACCGGCCGTCAACGACCTGCTGGGCAACCAGATCGCGATCATGTTCGACAACATGCCCTCGGCCATCCAGCACGTGCGCGCCGGCAAGCTGCGCCCGATCGCCGTGACCACGGCCAAGCGCTCGCCCGAACTGCCCGACGTGCCGACCATCGCCGAATCCGGCGTGCCCGGCTACGAAGCCACCTCGTGGTTCGGCCTGTTCGCCGTGGCCGGCACGCCCGCACCCATCGTGACGCAGCTCAGCAAGGCCCTGGTCAAGGTGCTGAACCAGCCCGACGTGAAGGCCAAGATCGTCGCCCAGGGCGGCGAAGTCGTGGCCGAGACGCCCGAGCAGTTCGCGGCCTTCATCAAGGCCGAGACCGCCAAGTGGGGCAAGGTCGTGAAAGAGTCCGGCGCCAGCGTCGACTGAAGCCGCTCCCCCGCCGCCATCCGGCGGCGCGCGCGGCCGCCTAAAATGCCAGCCGCGCGGCGGCGGGCGAACCGGTCGATGTGTCGACAGGTGTCGATGTCCATCGATGGCAGTGTGGTCCGATGACAGGCCGTGTGCAGCGCGGCACCGTTCGGTCGGTGGCGCGCGATCTGCTCTTCGCGCCGCGCCATGTCCCTCTCCTCGCCCTCCTCCCCGGTCCCGCAGACCACGCCGGCACCGGCCCCCCCCTCCCCGTCCGGCATCCAGCTCGAATCGATCGTGCTCGAGCGCGGTGGCCAGCCGCTGTTCGACGGCCTCACGCTGCGCCTGGACGAGTCCCGCATCGGCATCGTCGGCGACAACGGCGCCGGCAAGACCAGCCTGCTGCGGCTGATCGCGGGCCTGGAGCAGCCCCGCAGCGGCCGCGTGCTCGTGCACGGGATCGATGCGCGCGTGGACCGCGCCGCCCTGCCCGGCAAGGTCGGGCTCATGTTCCAGAACCCCGACGACCAGATCATCTGCCCGACCGTCGAAGAAGAGCTCGGCTTCACGCTCAGCGCCCAGGGCATGCCGCGCAAGCAGGCGCGCCTTGCGGCCCGTGACTTCCTGCACGCGCAGGGGCTGGGGCACTGGAGCGCGCGCAGCATCGCCGAGCTGAGCCAGGGCCAGCGCCAGCAGGTCTGCCTGCTCGCGCTGCAGATCGGCCGCCCGGCCACCCTGCTGCTCGACGAGCCGTTCGCGAGCCTCGACCTTCCGAGCCAGCACCGGCTCTCGCGCCAGATCCTCGCGAGCGCACAGCAGCTGGTGTTCTCCACGCATGTGCTGGACCAGGTGCGCGGCTTCGAGCGCGTGCTGTGGTTCGAGGCCGGGCAGGTGCGTGCCGACGGCCCCGGGCACGAAGTCTGCGACGCCTACCGGGCCGATGTGCAGCGCCGCGCCGACGATCCACTGGGCGCGCAGACCGCGCAGGCCGTGCCGTGCTGAGCCTGTATGCGTCCCGCAGCACCTGGCTGCACCGCGTGGCGGCCGCGCCCAAGCTCGCGGCGCTGTGCGTGCTCGGCACCTCGCTGGTGCTGGTCCGCGACCCGGCCTGGCTGCTCGGCGGCTGTGCGCTGGCGACCACCCTGTTCGCGTCCCTGGGCCAACCCGCCTGGCAGGCCGCGCGCCGGCTGCGCGGCGTCGTCATCCTGGCCGTGCTGATCGCGGCCTTCCACGCCTGGCTGGGCACACCCGCGCTGGGGGCCGCCAGCGCACTGCGCCTCGTCACCGGCATCCTGCTGGCCACCATGCTCACGCTGACGACGCGCTTCGACGATCTGCTCGACGTGCTGGAGTCCGTGCTCCAGCCCCTGCAGCGGCTCGGCGTCCCGACCCAGCGCCTGTCGCTGGCGCTGGCCCTGGTGCTGCGCTTCATCGATGTGTTCCACGGCCAGTGGCAGCGCCTGGACGATGCCCACCGGGCCCGGACCGGACGCGCCGGAGGGTTTCGGCTGCTGGCGCCGCTCACGCTCCGTACACTGCAGACCGCCGACCGCGTCGCCGACGCGCTGGCGGCCCGGCTCGGCCGCTGAGCACTGAAGACCGGCCGCTCCCCCGCCACCACCCCCACCACCGCTTGCGCCGCCCGGCCCATCCACCGCTTTTTTCTCGCGCGACCATGATGCACAACGCTCCCGACCGCTCCTCCAGCTCCATCGCCCACATCGCGCTGTTCGCAGCGCTGATCGCCGTCATGGGCCTGATCCCCAAGTTCGACCTGCCCTTCGGCGTGCCCATCACGCTGCAGACCCTGGGCGTCATGATGGCCGGCTGCCTGCTCGGGGCCAGGCGCGGCTTCCTCGCGGTGTGCCTGCTGCTGCTCATGGTGGCCCTGGGCCTGCCGCTGCTGGCGGGTGGACGCGGCGGGCTCGGCGTCTTCGTCGCGCCCTCGGCCGGCTTCCTGATCGGCTGGCCCTTCGGTGCCTTCGTGGTCGGCCTGGTCATGCGCCGCCTGTCGCACCTGCAGGGCCGGGCCCTGCTCGCGGCCGCGTTTGCCGCGTCGCTGGTCGGCGGCATCGGTGTCGTCTACGCCTTCGGCATCGCGGGCCTGACGGTGCTCGCCAACCTGACGCCCGCCCAGGCCGCACTGGCCAGCGCGGCCTTCATTCCGGGCGACCTCGTCAAGTGCGCGATCTGCGCGGTCGTGGTGCAGACCGTGCTGCGCGGGCTGCCGCACTGGCGCCTCGCGCGCTGAGCGCGGGCACGGCATGACGGCGAACACCGCGTCGCGCGCAGAGGCCGCCGCCGTGGACCGCGCCAGCCCTTCGGATGCCCAGCCGCGGCGCCGGGACACGGTGCATGCGCCGCTGCAGGACTGGGCGCTGCAGGCACCGCACCGCCTGGCCATCGACGACGGCACGCTGCGCCTGAGCTTTGCAGAGCTGGCGGCCCGGGTCCAGGCCGCGGCACCGGCACCGCGCGCAGCCGGCACGGCGCCGCGCCCGGTCTGGGTCGACGATGCGCTCGCGCCCGGCGCGCAGCTCGTGCAGTTCCTGCAGATCATCGCGGCCGGCGACGCCGCCGCCGTCGGCGACCCCGACTGGTCTGCCAACGTGCGCCGCACGGTCGCCGAGCGCCTGGGCGCGCATCCGGCCGGCGGCACCGCACCGCCAGCGGGATTGCCGCCAGAGTCCTTCTACGTCGGCTTCACCTCGGGCAGCACCGGCCTGCCCAAGGGCTTCGTGCGCAGCCACTGCTCGTGGACGAGCAGCTTCGAGGCCTGCCTGGACGCCTTCGGCCCTGCCGCGCACACGACGCTGCTGGCGCCGGGGCGGCTGTCGCATTCGCTGTTCCTCTTCGGCGCGCTGCTGGGCCTGTGGACCGGCGCCGGCGTGCGCCTGCAGCCGCGCTTCTCCGCGGCCGCCACGCTGCAGACGCTGGCGGCCGGCGAGGCGCTGAGCCTCGTGGCCGTGCCCAGCCAGCTGATCCTGATGCTGGAGCAGGCCCGGCGGCACGGCCCCTGCGCGATTGAGGCGACGCGGCTCGTGATGGTCAGCGGCGCGCCCTGGCCGCGCGCGCGCTCGCCGCAGCTGCAGCAACTGTTCCCCAACGCGCGCATCGTCGAGTTCTACGGCGCCTCGGAGACCAGCTTCATCGCCTGGACCGATAGCCACGCCGAGCTGCCCGCCACGGCCGTGGGACGTCCCTTCGCACAGGTCGATCTGCGCATCGTGCCGCCCGACACCGCACCTGCCGACACCATGCTTGCCGGCAGCACGGTCGACCCCGCCCAACCCGGCCGGATCTACGTGCGCAGCCCCATGGTGTTCAGCGGCTATGTGACGCCCGAGCCCGCAGCGGGCCCCGGCGCGCTGCTGCGCGAAGGCGACTGGCTGTCGGTGGGTGACATGGGCCACCTGGACGCGCAGGGCCTGCTGCACCTGGCCGGCCGCCAGCAGCGCATGTTCGTGGTCCAGGGCAAGAACCTGTTCCCCGAAGAGGTCGAGCAGGTGCTGGCCGAACACCCTGCGGTCGCGTCGGTCTCGGTCCAGGCCGTGGGAGACGCGGTCCGTGGACAGCGCGCGGTGGCCGTGCTGGAACTGTCCGGCCAGGTCGACCGCGCCGCCCTCGTGGACTGGTGCCGCGCACGCCTGGAGGCCTACAAGACACCGCGCGCCTTCCACCTGTGCAGCGATTGGCCGCGCACGGCGAGCGGCAAGACCGACCACGGCGCCCTGGCCCGCCTGCTGGCCGCGCACCCCGAGGGGCCGCCCGGCTGGAGCGTGCTGCCATGGCGACGGGGCTGAACCCCGCGCCGGAAGCGCCCGTGCTGCTGGCCTGGGCGCGCAGCGCGGTGCAGCCCCGCGCGGGTGCGCTCGCAGAGCTGGCCGCCCACGAGATCGGCGCACCCGTCGTGCGCGCGCTGCTGGCGCGCGGCGGCATCGCGGCCACGGCCGTGGACGCGCTGGTCTGCGGCAACGCGCTGGGTGCCGGCGGCAATCCGGCGCGCATGGTGGCGCTGGCCGCCGGCCTGCCGGACCGGGTGGCGGCCTTCTCCGTGGACACCCAGTGCTGCTCGGGCCTCGATGCGGTGGCCATGGGCGCCGGCCTGATCGCGAGCGGCCAGGCGGAGCTGGTCGTGGCCGGCGGCGCCGAGGCCTGGAGCCGCGCGCCGATCCGCCAGCACCGCCCGCGCACACCCGAGGAAGCGCCGCGCGCGTACGAGCGACCGGCCTTCGCACCCGACCCGTCGCGCGACCCGGACCTCGCCCAGGCGGCGGCCGAGCACGCGGCGCAGGCCGGCATCTCCCGCACCGCGCAGGATGCGTTCGCCATCCTGAGCCACGCGCGCACGCTGGCGGCCCGCGCATCCATGGCCGCGGAGATCGTGCCCATCGCCGCGGCCACGCACGACAGCTACGCGCGCCAGCTCGATGCGGCGCGCGCCGCGCGCATGCCGCTCATGGCCATGGCGGCCTCGCCGTCCAACGCGGGCACGGACCCGCGGACCACCGCGCTGAGCCGGCTCGCGATCTCGCCCCAGGCCGACGGCGCGGCGTTCGTGCTCATGGCCTCGCCCGCGGCCGCAGCGCGTCTGTCGGCCCGGGCCCAGCTGCGCTGGCGCGCCGGCATGGCCATCGGCACGGCACCGGAAATGCCGCTGCTGGCCGCCGGCCACGCGGCCCAGGAGCTGCTGGCGCGGCACGGCCTCACGGCGGACGCGCTGTGGGGTGTGGAGCTGCACGACGCGTTCGCGGTGCAGGCGCTGTGAACCGCCCCGGAATTCGCGGAGGCCCGTTGGCTTGAGTCAGGCCGACATGGCCTGCTGCTCAAGAGTTCGATAGTAGTTGGCCTCGAACTCGGCCGGTGGCACGTACCCGATGGGTTCGAGCAGGCGCTGGTGGTTGAACCAGGCCACCCATTGCAGCGTCGCCAGCTCTACCGATTCCTTGGTCTTCCACGCACTGCGCCGATGGATGACTTCGGCCTTGTACAGCCCATTGATGGTCTCGGCCAGCGCGTTGTCGTAGGAGTCGCCCTTGCTGCCCACGGAGGGCTCGATGCCGGCCTCGGCAAGCCGTTCGGTGTAGCGGATGCTGACGTACTGCGATCCGCGGTCGGAGTGGCACACAAGGGCATCTTCGCGCTGCGGACGACGGTCGTACAGCGCCTGCTCCAGTGCGCCCAACACGAAGTCCGTCCGCATGGAGCTGCTCGTGCGCCAGCCCACGATGCGCCGCGCAAACACGTCCACGACGAAGGCCACGTACAGCCAGCCTTGCCAGGTGGACACGTACGTGAAGTCCGACACCCAAAGCTGGTTGGGCCGCTGCGCGTTGAACTGGCGATTGACCCGGTCCAGCGGGCAAGGCGCTTTGGCGTCGCTGATCGTGGTGCGTGCGGCCTTGCCACGCATCACGCCGCGCAGACCCATGTGGCGCATGAGTCGTTCCACGGTGCAGCGGGCCACCGTGACGCCCTCGCGCTGCAACTGGTGCCAGACCTTGTCGGCGCCGTAGACCCGCAGGTTCGATTGCCACACGCGCTCGATCTGCGGCATCAGCACCGCATCGCGTTTCGCGCGGGCGCACAGCAGCTCGGGGTGGCGCTGGCGGGCCGCATGGCGCCGGTACGCCGACGGGGCGACCTGCAGTGCCCTGCAGATCGGCTCGACCCCGTGCGCGGCGCGATGCGCGTCGATGAACGCCTTCACGACTTCAGCCGGCGGTCGAGCTCCGCCTGGGCGAAAAACGCGCTGGCCAGCTTCAGGATCTCGTTGGCCTTGCGCAGCTCGCGGTTCTCCCTTTCAAGCTCCTTCATGCGCTGCGTCTGCGTCGTGGTCACGCCCTCGCGCTGGCCCGTGTCACGCTCTTGTTGGCGCACCCAGTTCAGCAGCGTCTGCGGCGTGCTGCCGATCTTGCCGGCAATCGACACCACCGCCGCCCACTGCGACTCGTACTCACCGCGGTGCTCGAACACCATGCGCACGGCGCGCTCGCGTACCTCGGGCGAAAACTTCACTGACTTCCTCATGGCTCCATCCTCTCAAAAGTTGGAGCCTCCTCAAAATACGGGGCGGTTCACTGGCCTTCGCCGCCGCGCTGGGCATCGCGCCCGAGCGGCTGAACCCTGCCGGCGGAGGGCTCGCGCGCGGACACCCCATCGGCGCATCGGGCGCCATCGGCCTCGTGCGCCTGCTGGCCGACATGGCGCGCGAGGCGCCGCCCGGTGCGCTGGGTCTCACGGCCATCGCCGCGGCCGGCGGCCTGGGGTCCGCGGCGCTCATCGAAAAGCTGTAGCGCCGGCCGCCCCGGCTAACGGATCACGCGCAGGAACTCCGCCACCTCGCGCCGCGTGGTGCGCACGGCGTTCTCGGGCGCGGTCGGCTCCGCATAGCCGATGGCCATGCCGCACACGAGCGCCTGGCCGCTGTCCAGACCCAGCACCTCGCGCACGATGCCGGGATAGGAGGCCAGTGCGCCGATCGCACAGCTGCCCAGGCCACGCGCAGCAGCGGCCAGCATCAGGCCATACAGGCACATACCCAGGTCCATGTAGCAGCCCGCGCCCATGCGCGCATCGATCGTGACGAGCAGGGCGACCGGCGCGTCGAAGAAGCGAAAGTTGCGCTCGAACTGCGCCCGCCGCGCCGCCTGGTCGTCGCGCGCCGCGCCCAGCGCACCATAGAGCGCCTGCGCCGCCGCCACCTGTCGGCGGCGCAGGCCCATGGGCATGGGCACCGGGAAGTAGCCGTAGTCCTCGCGCGCGGGCAGCTGGTCCCGGTGCGCCTGGACCAGCGCGTCCGACAGGCGCTGGCGTGCTGTCCCCTCGACACGGATGAATTCGCCAGGCTGCAGGTTGGCGCCGCTGGGTGCGCGGCGCGCCTCGTGCAGCATCTGGCCCATCCACGCATGCGGCACCTCCTGGTCCGTGAAGCGGCGCGTGGATGTGCGCTGTTCGGCCAGTGCGGCCCAGCCCGGCCAGACAGACGCCGGCATGCCGTCGGCGCCCTGCTGGACGGTGTCATCGCTTGCTTCTTGCATCGCCCGATTTTCGCCGCCCTGGCGCCCGGGAACGGCGACCGGCGATCGCCCGCCGCGCCCGCACGCCGGTGCGTCAGCGCGCCGCCATGCGCACGCAGAGGTCGAAGGCTTCCTGCAGGCCCTCGATCTGCGCGCTGCCGCGGCCCGCGATGTCGAAGGCGCTGCCGCTGGCCGAGGTGGCCACGGGCACGGGCAGCCCGCCGTGCAGCGTCACCCCCTTCTCGAAGCCCATCAGCTTCATCGCGATCTGGCCCTGGTCGTGGTACATGGAGACCACGGCGTCCACGTCGCCGCGCCGCGCGCCGATGAACACGGTGTCGGGCGAATAGGGGCCGCGCGCGTCCAGCCCCTCGGCGCGCAGGCGCTGCACGGCCGGCGCGATCACCTCGATCTCCTCCATGCCGATGGAGCCGCCGTCGCCCGCGTGCGGGTTCAGGCCGGAGACCGCAATGCGCGGCCTGGCGACGCCGGCCCGGCGCAAGGCACTGTCGATGAGCCGCACGGCATCGGCCACGCCCTCGCCCGTGATGTGCGCCGCCACGTCCTTGAGGGGGATGTGCGAGGTCACGCGCGAAGTCCACAGCGCGCCCGTGAGGTTGAACTCGCTCGTGAAGCCGCGCACGCCGAAGCGCTCCTGCAGGTGCCGCAGCTCGTCCTCGTGCACGAGGCCGCCCAGACGCAGCGAATGCTTGTTGAGCGGCGCGAACAGGATCGCGTCGGCGCGGGCGGCGCGCACGGCATCGATGGCCAGGTCCAATGCGCGCATGCTGGCGCTGCCCGAGGCCTCGTTGGATTCGCCGAGCACGGGCGGACCGTCCAGCGTGTCGCAGGGCAAGAGCGTGATGCGGCCGGGCTCGTAGCGCACGGCGTCCAGGTGGTCCACGCGCAGCAGCTCCAGCCGCTGGCCTGCAATGGCCTGGCCCGAGGCGAGCGCGGCAGCATCGGCGATCAGCAGGATCTCGGCCTGCTGCCGGTTGCGCTCGCGCGCGAGCAGCTTGACGGCCATCTCGGGGCCGACGCCGCTGGGGTCGCCGAGCAGCACGGCGATGCGGGGGATGCTCATCTTCTTCATTCCGCCTTGATGTTGGCGCCGCGCACGAGGCGGCCGTAGTGTTCGTATTCGCTGCGGTTCATCTCGGCGAAGCGCTCGCCGCTCAAGGTGCCGAGTTCGCCGCCCAGGGACTTGATGCGGGCCTGCACATCGGGCAGCTGCAGCGCCGCCGTGAGGTCGGCTGTCAGCCGCTCCACCGTCGCGCGCGGCGTGCCGGCCGTGGTGTAGAGCCCGTACCAGGTCGACACGTCCGCGCCCTGGACGCCGAGTTCGGCCAGCGTGGGCACCTCGGGCATCTCGGCCGAGCGCGTGGGCGAGCTCACCGCGAGCGCGCGCAGCTTGCCCGCGCGGATCTGCCCCATGGCCGAGGAGGTGCTGTCGAACATCATGTCGACCTCGCCCGCGATCACGTCGATGTGGGCCTGCGAACTGCCCTTGTAGGGCACATGGATGGCGCGCGTGCCGGTGACCATGCCGAAGGCTTCGCCGCCGATGTGCTGCGTGCTGCCGATGCCCGAGGACGCGTACTTGAGCGCGCCGGGCCTGGCCATCAGCGCGGCCTGCACGTCCTTGACGCTCCTGAACGGCCCCGTGCTGGAGACCACCAGCACGTTGGGCATCACGGCCACGAGGCCGATGGGCAGCAGATCCTTGAGCGGGTCGTACTTGAGCTTGAGCATGTGCGGCGCCACGGCCTGGGCCGTGTTGGTGGCCAGCAGCAGCGTGCTGCCGTCCGGCGCCGCGCGCACGGCCAGTTCGGCCGCGATGGTGTTGGACGCGCCGGGCCGGTTCTCCACCACCACCGGCTGCTTGAGCGTGGCCGCCAGCTTGTCGGCCAGCACGCGCGCAAGGATGTCGGTGCCGCCGCCGGGCGAGGCGCCGACCAGGATGCGCAGCGGCTTGTCGGGAAAGCCTTGGGCCAGGGCGGGTAGGCCCGTGGCCAGGAGGCCGAGCAGAGCCAGCGCGCGGCGCCGGTCCAGGGTGTCGTGGGGCATCGGGGTGTCTCCGGCTGCGCGGCCGCTCGAAGCGGCGGCCGTCGCGGCAAAGCTTAGGGATTTCCGCGGCGGCGATCCAATCGCGGATGCCGAACAATCCATCACCTTTCGGATATGACGCCACCCGCCCACCTCAGCGATGCCGCCCTGCTGCTGCGCGTGCGCCCGCGCCAGTTGCTGCTGCTCGCCGCGCTGGACGCCGAGCGCCACCTGGGCCGCGCTGCCCAGTCGATGAACGTGACGCAGCCGGCCGCCACCAAGCTGTTGCTGCAGCTGGAGGAGTCGCTCGGCGAGCGGCTGTTCGAGCGGCTCGCGCGCGGCATGCGGCCGACGCCCGCCGGCGAGGTGCTGATCCGCTACGCACGCCGCGTGCTGACCGACTTCGGTGCCGTGCGCGAGGAGATCGGCGCGCTGCGCTCGGGCCTGTCGGGCGCACTGCGGCTGGCCGCCGTGCCGGGCGCCGTGCCCGCGCTGCTGGCGCCCGCCCTGCTCGAATACCGGCGCCGCCATCCGCAGGTGTCGCTGGCCGTGGCCGTGGGCACCAGCGACGTGGTGCTGGCCCAGCTCGCGCGCGGCGACGTGGACCTGGTGCTGGGCCGGCTCACCGAGGGCTTCAGCGAGGACGAATTCACGATCACGCCCTTGCTGGAAGAGGCCATGCAGGTGGTGGTGCGCAAGGGCCACCCTGCGTTCGCGCGCAAGCGGCTGCAACTGCACGAACTCGGCGACTGGTCTTGGGTGCTGCAACCGGCGGGCTCGCCGCAGCGCGGCCGGTTGGAAGCGGCGCTGCGCGAGGTCGGCGTGCACCAGCGGCTGGACTACATCGAGACCGCGTCGACCACGGTGACGACGGCGCTGGTGGCCAGCTCGGACATGGCGGCCCTGATGCCCACCTCACTGGCCGCGCACTACGCGCGGCTGGGTGCACTGCGCGTGGCGCCCATCACCTTGCCGATCCGGCTGCCGGCCATCGACGTGATCGTGCCGCGCGGACGGCCGCTGTCGCCAGCGGCGCAGCAGTTCCGTGCGCTGCTGCTGGAGCGGCGTTAGCCGCCGCGGTTGCGCATCCAGTCCGCGGTCTGGAAGAAGCTGTCCTTCAGCCGCGTGCGCAGGTCCTCGGGCACGCCGGTCTCGCCCATGGCCTGGTCCATGCAGGCCAGCCACTGGTCGCGCTCACGGATGCCGATGGAGAACGGCATGTGGCGCGCGCGCAGCCGCGGGTGGCCGAACTGGTCGGTGTAGTAGGACGGGCCGCCCAGCCAGCCGCACAGGAACCAGAACAGGCGCTGGCGCGCGTTGTCCAGGCTGTCGCCATGGGCGGCGCGCAGCGCGGCGTAGCCGGGCTCCAGGTCCATCAGGTCGTAGAAGCGCTCGACCAGCGCGCGCACCTTGTCCTCGCCGCCGATCCATTCGAAGGGGGTGGCGAAGGCGGGTTTTTCTTCGGTCTGCATGGACCGATTGTCGGTGCAGGCCCGGGTCAGCCCCGCTCCGCCGCGAGTGCGTCTTCGGTGCCGTGCGGATCGGGCGTGCGCAGGACCAGGAAGACCACGCAGGCCGTGGCCAGCGTGATCCCGGCCAGCACCCGGGTAAGCACGCCGAAGGCCCGCGCATAGGCCAGCAGCAGTTCGGCGCGCGTGCCGCCGGGCAGCAGGGCCATGGCCTGCGCCAGATCGCCTGTGGCCAGGCGCTGCGCGGCCTGCGCCACGTCCGTGCCCGGAAACAGCGGGTGCAGCTGCGTCGCCAGCAGGGCCGCCAGGCCTGCGCCGACCAGGGCCAGCGCAATGCCCTCGCCGGCCACGCGCACGGTGTTGAAGATGCCGGCCGCCATGCCCGCACGCTCGCGCGGCACCACGCTGACGGCCAGCCCGTCCATGAGTCCCCAGGGCAGCCCGATGCCCAGGCCAATGGCAAGCAGCGGGCCGGCGTAGTCGCGCACGCCGCTGAGCGGTCCGCACCGCCCCAGCCACAGCAGCCCTGCGGCGCACAGCACGAGCCCGACCGCGCAAACCGCTGCAGCCGACCAGCGGCCCACGAGCCGCGCCGCAACGCCGGGCATGAGCAGGATGGGGCCGGACAGCAACAGCATGAGCTGCCCCGCCTCCCAGCTGCTGCGGCTTTCCAGGCCGATGAAGCGGATCGGCAGCAGCACCAGCAGCACGACGAAGCCGTAGGCCGGCGCGGCCGCCAGCAGCTGCACGCCGACGAAGCGCGGGTAGCGCAGCAGCGAAATGTCCAGCATGGGCTGGCCACCGCGGCGCAGCAGGCGCGCCTCGGTGCACCAGAACAACCACGCGGCCAGCACGGCGCCGGCCAGCGGCAGCACGACCTGCACCGCGCCCCAACCCTGCCCGGGCGCCTGCAGCACCCCCAGCGTGAACAGGCCCAGCGCCAGCGTGAAGGCCAGGGTGCCGGCCCCGTCCAGCCGCGTCGCCACCGGGTTGCGCGAGGCCGGCAGGCGCCAGACGCCGAGCACCAAGGCCAGCACGCTGACCAGGCCCGGCAGCACGACCACGGCGCGCCAGCCCAGGCTGTCGCCGAGCAGCCCCGCGGCCAGCGGCCCGAACGCGAGGCCGGCTCCGAAGCTCGCGCCCAGCCAGCCGAAGGCGCGCGTGCGCGCCGCGCCCTGCACCACCTGGGCCAGCGCTGCCGAGCCGCTGGCCAGGGCCGCGGCCGCCGCCAGACCCTGCACACCGCGCAGCAGGTTGAAGACCAGCAGGTTCGGCGCGCAGGCCAGGGCCGCACCGCTGGCCACGGCCAGCAGCAGCCCGCCCAGGAACACGGGGCGGCGGCCCAGGTTGTCGGCCAGCGCGCCGGCCGCCATCAGCGCGGCACCGAAGCTCAGCATGAAGGCGTTGGTGGCCCAGTGCAGCGCCACCGCGCTGCCGCCCAGGGCCTCGCGCAGGAGCGGCAGCACGACCGCGGGACCTGTGAAGCTCAAGGGCATGGCCAGGCCGGCGAGGCAGACGGCGGCAAGCACCCAGGCCACATCCGCACGTGAAGAGGAAGACGATAGACACATGGCAGCGACGATAGAAAGGATGCAGTCCCCGCACAATCGGGTCAGAACTCCGTACATTGCCAACCTACACTCTGCAATCGAGACCATGGACAGCCTCTCCACCATCGTGTCCTTCGTGCGCGCCGCCGACCTGCAGGGTTTCGCGGCGGCCGGGCGCGCGTTGGGCATCTCGGCCTCGGCCGTGGGCAAGAACGTGGCCCGGCTGGAGCAGCAGCTCGGCGTGCGCCTGTTCCACCGCACCACGCGCCAGGTGCGGCTCACGCAGGAAGGCGAACAGTTCCATGCACGTTGCCGGCGCATCCTCGACGAGCTGGACGACGCCCAGGCCGAAGTGCAGTCGGCCGTGGCCACGCCGCGCGGTCGCCTGCGCGTGAGCCTGCCGGTGATCGGCTACCGCTTTTTGCTGCCCATGCTGCCGGCCTTCGGCGCGCGCTACCCCGAGATCGAGCTCGAACTGGACTTCAACGACCGGCTCGTCGACGTGGTCGAGGAAGGCTTCGACATCGTGGTCCGCAGCGGTGCGCTCGACGACTCGCCGCTGGTGGCGCGCCGGCTGGGGCCGTTCCGCTTCCTGCTCGTGGCCGCGCCGGCCTACCTCGCGGTCCACGGCACGCCGCAACGGCCCGCGGACCTCGCGCAGCACGCCTGCCTGCGCTACCAGTTCGCCAGCGGCGGCAGGATCGAAGACTGGAAGCTGCAAGGCCTGCCCGAGCGGCTGCCGACCGCGCTGGTCTGCAACAACATGGAGGCCATGCTGGGCGCAGCCATCGCGGCCATGGGCATCGCCTGGATGCCGGACTTCCTGGCGCACGACGCCCTCGCGCGCGGCGAACTCGTACAGGTGCTGGCCGACGCACCGCGCCAAGCGGGCCAGTTCTCGGCGCTGTGGCCTTCGAGCCGCCAGCTGTCGCCCAAGGTGCGGGCCTTCGTGGACTTTGCGGCCGAACACCTGTTCCCCGAGTAGCCGCTACACTGCGACCCCTTCATGGCCCACACCCTGCGCACCACCATCATTAACCGCCGTCCGCGGACGGTGGGTTAGCGCGCGGCTGCAAGCCAAGACGACCCGCCCCAGAAGGCGCGTCGTCACGGTCTCCTGGGGTTTTTTCCTTCAGGAG
Source organism: Pseudorhodoferax sp. LjRoot39 (assembly GCF_964253035.1). Taxonomy (NCBI): domain Bacteria; kingdom Pseudomonadati; phylum Pseudomonadota; class Betaproteobacteria; order Burkholderiales; family Comamonadaceae; genus Pseudorhodoferax; species Pseudorhodoferax sp. LjRoot39. The sequence goes on from NZ_CAXUQL020000001.1 coordinate 6,946,965, forward strand.
ATCCCATGACCCGTCCCACCAGTGCCCCCGCCATGCTGCACCTGCTGTGCGGCAGGATCGCGGCCGGCAAGTCCACGCTCGCGCGCCGCCTGGCGGCGCAACCGGCCACCGTGCTCGTGCAGGAGGACGCCTGGCTCGCCGTGCTGTACCCGGGCGAGATCCAGGCCCTGCCCGACTACCTGCAGCGCACCGGCCGGCTCAAGGCCATGCTCGGCGAGCACGTGGTGGCGATGCTGCGCAGCGGCGTCTCGGTGGTGCTCGATTTCCCGGCCAACACGCTGGCCCAGCGCGCCTGGATGCGCGGGCTCATCGACCAGTCCGGCGCGGCGCACCGGCTGCACCTGCTGGACGTGCCCGAGGCCGTCTGCCGCGCGCGGCTGCAGGCGCGCAACGCGGCCGGCACGCACCCGTTCCAGACCGACGAAACGCAGTTCAGCCTGATCAACCGCCACTTCGATCCGCCCAGCCCGCGCGAGGGCTTCGCGCTGCAGCGCTACGGATGATCCTAGATTCAGGCAGCGGCGCGGCGCAGCGTGTCGACCACGGGCCGGCGCAACACGTCGCGCAGGCCCCACCAGCCCGCGCCGAGTGCGAGCACGGCGCCCGCCGCCGCGCCGGCCAGCGGCACCCACAGTGAGCCCGACCAGGTGAACTCGAACACGAACTTCGCCAGGGCCCAGCCCACGGCCATGGCCACCAGCGTGGCCAAGAGGCCGGCCAGCACGCCCACGCCGGCCAGCTCGGCCCGCTGCACCTGGCGCAGCAGCGCGCTGCTGGCACCCACGGCGCGCATGATCGCGAACTCGCGCGCGCGCTCCTCGCGCGTGGCCGTGATGGCGGCGAACAGCACCACCAGGCCCGCCGCCAGCGTGAAGCCGAACAGGAACTCCACCGCGCGCACCACCTGGTCCAGCACACGCTGCACCTGGGCCAGCGCGGTGCTCATGTCCACGTTGGTCACGTTGGGGAATGCGCGCACCAGGGCGTTGTCGAAGCCGGGCGTCTCGGGCGCGCGGTAGGCCGCGAGGTAGGTGATGGGCAGGTCGGGCATGGCCGCCACCGGGTACATCACGAAGAAGTTGGCGTGCAGCGAACCCCAGTCGACCTTGCGCAGCGAGGTGATGCGCGCGTCCGACGGGATGCCGCCGATGTCGAAGCGCAGCTGGTCGCCGAGCTTGAGGCCCAGCGTCTGCGCCAGCCCTTCTTCCACGCTCACGGCACCCTGCTCCTCGGGCGTCCAGCGGCCGCCGACGAGTTCGTTGTGCGGCGGCTGCTGGGCTGCATGCGAGAGGTTGAACTCGCGGTCGACCAGGCGCTGCGCGCGCTCGTCGGTGTAGTCGGCCGGATTCACGGGCTTGTCGTTCACGGCCACCAGGCGGCCACGGAACATGGGGTACCAGTCGTACTTGGCGACGCCGGCATCGTCCAGCGTCTTGCGGAAGGCGTCGCCCTGCTCGGGCAGGATGTTGATGACGAAGCGGTTGGGCGCGTCCGGCGGCGTGGCCTGGCGCCAGGCGCCGATCAGGTCGGTGCGCAGCAGCACCAGCAGCACCAGCGCCAGCAGGCCCACCGACAGCGCGCTGACCTGCACCACGGTGTAGGCCGGCCGCGCCGAGACCTGGCGCGTGGCCAGCACCAGCCAGCGCGGGGCGGTGCTCTCGTTGACGCTCCTGCGCAGCAGCCAGACCGCGACCCAGGACAGCGCGGCGAACAGCAGCACCGCGCCCGCGAAGCCGCCGACCGCGATGAGGCCCAGCTTGATGTCGCTGCTGACAGCCAGCAGCAGGCCGGCGAAGCCGGCCACGCCGAGTGCCAGCACGGCGATGGACGCGGGCTTCAACTGCCCCACATCGCGCCGGATCACGCGCAGCGGCGGCACCTTGGCCAGCTGCAGCACAGGCGGCAGACCGAACGCGAACAGCAGCGTGAGGCCGATGCCCAGGCCGTAGGCCACCGGCCACAGCGTGGCGGCCGGCAGCGTGGCCTCGACCAGCCCGGCCAGCAGCAGCACGAACAGGTAGTGCACGCCGAAACCGACGGCCACCCCCAGCGCGCTGGCGAACAGGCCGACCAGCGCGAACTCGAAGCTGTAGGACAGCGCGATCGTGCGCTGCGACAGGCCCAGCACGCGCAGCATGGCGCAGTCGTCCAGGTGCTTGGCGGCAAACGCACGCGCGGCCAGCGCCACGGCCACGGCCGAGAGCAGCGCCGACAGCAGCGCCACCAGGCTCAGGAATTTCTCGGCGCGGTCCAGCGTCTGGCGCATCTCGGGCCGGCCGCTCTCGATGGATTCGAGACGCAGGCCGCGCGCCTCGCGCGACTGGATCTGTGCATCGGCCCAGCGCGTGAAGCGCTGCACGGCGGGCTCGTCGCCGGCCACGGCGAAGCGGTAGGTGATGCGGCTGGCCGGCTGCACCAGGTGCGTGGCCGGCAGGTCAGCCGCGTTGACCATCACCCGCGGCGCGAAGCTCATGAAGCCGCCGCCGCGGTCGGGCTCGATCACGATGACGCGCGCGATGCGGAAGCTGCTGTCGCCCAGCAGCAGCGCATCGCCCATCTTCAGGTCGAGCGCGGCCAGCAGCGGCGCATCGACCCAGACCTCGCCCGGTGCCGGCACGTCGCGCGTATTGCCCCCCTCCTCGCCCGGCTGCTGCGCCACCTTGAGGCTCCCGCGCAACGGGTAGCCCGCCGGCACGGCTTTCAGCGCCACCAGCCGGCTGGCGCCGCCCTGCGCTTCGGCGGCCCGGCCCATGGTCGGAAAGCCCAGCGTGGAGACGGTCTGCAGGCCCAGTGCGCGGGCCTGCTCCTCGAACGCGGCCGGGGTCGGGTTGTCGCTGGCCACCACGGCGTCGCCACCGATCAGCTGGCGCGCGTCGCGCTGCAGGCCGCCCTGGAGCCGGTCGGCGAAGAAGCCCACGGCCGTCAGCGCGGCCACGGCCAGCGTCACCGCCACCAGCAGCAGGCGCAGCTCGCCCGAGCGCAGGTCGCGCCACAGCGTGCGCCACCCCAGGGAAAGAAAGGATTGATTCACGGCTGGCTCCGAAGCAGGGGCGGATTATCCGGGCCGGGTGATTCCGGGCCAAAAGCCTTGGCGCGGCGGGCATACTGCGCGGCTCCGACCGCTCCACCCTTTCACACCATGTGGCAACCCGCGACCCGCTACCCCGACCCCGCCGTCGTCGTCCTGGATCCCCGCTTCGCCAAGGTCCGCATCGCCTCGGCTGCGGTCGAGCGCATCGCCACCGGCATGCGCTGGGCCGAGGGCCCGGTCTGGTTCGGCGACGGCCGCTACCTGCTCTGGAGCGACGTGCCGAACGACCGCATCATGAAGTGGGACGAGACCACGGGCGCCGTGAGCGTGTTCCGCCAACCTTCGGGCAACGCCAACGGCCACACGCGCGACCGCCAGGGCCGGCTGGTCGGCTGCGAGCACCTGGGCCGGCGCATCGTGCGCACCGAGTACGACGGCAGCATCACGCCGCTGGTCGAGCGCTTCGAGGGTGCGCGGCTCAACTCGCCCAACGACGTGGTCGTCAAGTCAGACGGCAGCATCTGGTTCACCGACCCGCCCTTCGGCATCCTGGGCTGGTACGAAGGCCTGCCCGCCCAACCCGAGCGGCCCGAATGCGTCTACCGCTTCGACCCGGCCACGGGCCAGACGACGGTGGTGACCGACGCCGTGGCCCGCCCCAACGGCCTGTGCTTCTCGCCCGACGAAAAGCTGCTCTACGTGGTCGAGTCCGGCGCGGCGCCCAAGCGCATCCGCGTGTTCGACGTGGCGGCCGACGGCGCCACGCTGACGAACGACCGCGTGTTCCACACCTGCGGCGAGAACGAGTCGCCAGACGGCTTCCGCTGCGACGTGGACGGCAACCTGTGGGCCGGCTGGGGCACGGGCGAAGGCCAGGACGGCGTGCGCATCTTCGCGCCCGACGGCACCACCATCGGCCGCATCCATCTGCCCGAGCGCTGCGCCAACCTGTGCTTCGGCGGGCGGCAGCGCAACCGGCTGTTCATGGCCGCGAGCCAGTCGGTCTACGCGCTGTACGTGAACACGCAGGGGGCGCCGGGGGGCTGATGAGCCCCGCAGATCTTCCATGGTGCGGAAGATCTGCAGGGTTGGGTGCGATCACCCCTCGATCTTGAAGCCCGTTTCCTTCACCACGCGCTGCCAGCGCGCGTAATCGTCGCCGATCAGCTTGGCGAACTCGGCCGGCCCGCTGCCCACGGGCGTGTGGTCCATGGCCTTCAAGCGCTCCTGCATCTCGGGCGTGCGCACGATCTTCTGCACCTCGGCCGACAAGCGCTCGACGATGGCCCGGGGCGTGCCCTTGGGCGCGAGCAAGCCGGACCAGCTGGCGAAGTCCATGTCCTTCACACCGAGTTCGGCCAGTGTGGGCACGTCGGGCAGCGAGGCCGCCCGCTGCGGTGCCACCACGGCCAGCGCGCGCACCTTGCCGGCCTTGATCTGCGGCAGCGTGACGAAGGAGTCGAACGACACGTCGACCTCGCCCTTGATCACGGCCTGGGCCTGCATCGAGGTGCCCTTGTACTGCGCGTTGATGAGCGTGGGCGCGCCGATCACGCGTTTGAGCTGGTCGGTGGCCAGCACGATCATGCTGCTGCCCGAGGAGGCGCTGAGCGGCGGGTTGCCGGCCTTGGCCAGCGCCGCGAACTCGGCGAAGTTCTTCACCGGCAGCCCCTCGCGCGCGACGATCACGAACGGGATGGAGCTGATCAGGCTGATCGGCTCCCAGCTGTCGAGCGCGTGGAACTTGGTCTTGTAGATCACCGGCGCCAGCGCCTGGGCGCCCGCGGTGTTCATGAGCAGCGTGTAGCCGTCGGGCGCGGCGCGCGCCGCGATGTCCATGCCGATCACGCCGTTGGCGCCGCCCTTGTTGTCGACGATGAAGGGCTGGCCCAGGCTTTCCGCCAGCTTCTGCGCGATGAGCCGGGCCACGATGTCGGTGGAGCCACCGGCCGTGTAGGGCACGACCATGGTGACGGGGCGGCTCGGGTAGGGCTCGTTGGCCAGAGCAGGCGCGCCGAGGCTGGCGGCGATGCCGGCCAGGGCGGTGCGGCGGGTGATGCGGGATGCGGGCATGGCGTCTCCTGTGGAAAGTTGCCGGCGATTCTGGCCAGCCGCCGCCCGCCGGCCCACTGGGTTTCCCCCAGCCCGGTGTCGCCTAGGCGCTCACGGGGAGCAGCCCGTCGCGCAGCATGCCCACGCCCAGTTCATACACCCCGTCCCACACGATCTGCACGCCCAGGCACAGCAGGATGAACGCGGTCAGCCGCAGGAAGATCACGGTACCGGCCTCGCCGAGCGGCTTGAGCAGCTGCTGCGCGTAGCGGAACGCCAGGTACACCAGCACGCCGACGGCCAGCAGCGCCAGAACGCCGCCACCCATGCGCGCCAGCGACAGCGACAGCCGCGCATCGGCCAGCGACACGCCGACCGTGATGGCCGCTGCGATGGAACCCGGCCCGCAGCTGACCGGGAAGGTCAGCGGATAGAAGGCCTGGCGCCGCGCCATGTCGGGCGTGAAGCTCTCGGCCAGTTCGGTGCGGCTGTCCACGGTGGCATGCGTGGCCGTCAGCAGGCGCCAGGCGGTGGCCGCCACGATGAGGCCACCGCCCACGCGCACGATGGGCAGCGAGATGCCGAAGAACTCCAGCACATACGAGCCCACCAGCATCGCGCCCAGCAGCAGCCAGAACATGTTGCGTGCGATGCGGCGCGCCAGCAGCGCGCGCGTGGGCGGCGAGGCACCCTCGGTCAGGCCCAGGAAGATCGGCGCGGTGGCGGCCGGGTTCAGGATGGGCAGCAGCGCAGCGAACACGAACAGAAAGCTCTTGCCGAAGGCGCCCAGCAGCTCGAAGGTCAAGACGGTCTCCGCGGGTTCAGGGCCTGGACGCGGGCTGATCGGCCAGCTCGCGCATGCGCCGGCGCAGCGCGCGCTCGCGCCGGCGCTCTTCCTCGTAGTCCTCGCGCAGGCCGCGCCACAGGGCCACTGCCATCAGCACGATGACCACCGTGAACGGCAGCGCGAACACGATGGTGGCGGTCTGCACCGACTGCAGGCCACCGGCCAGCAACAGGCTCGCGGCGATGCCCGCCACCAGCAGGCCCCACGCGATCTTCACGCGCGCGCTGGGGTTCTCGTTGCCGCCCGTGCTCATCATGCCCAGCACCAGCACGGCGGAGTCGCCCGAGGTGACGAAGAACACCACCACCAGGATGGTGGCGATGCCCGACATCAGCACGCCCAGCGGCAGCTGGTCGAACAGCGCGAACAGCGCGGTGGACACATCGGCCTTCACCGCTTCGGCGATGGGCACGTTCTGCATGACCTCCAGGTGCAGCGCGGTGCCGCCGAACACCGAGAACCAGACGAACGCGGCCAGGGTCGGCGCGGCCACCGTGCCCAGGATGAACTCGCGCACGGTGCGCCCGCGCGACACGCGCGCGATGAACAGGCCCACGAACGGCGACCAGGACACCCACCAGGCCCAGTAGAAGATGGTCCAGCCGCCGACCCAGGTGCTGTCGCGGAACGGCGTCATGCGCAGGCTCATGCGCACCAGTTCGCTGAGGTAACTGCCCAGCGTGGTGGTCAGCGTGTCGATGATGGCGATCGTCGGCCCCAGCACGAACACCGCGAGGGCCAGCAGCGCGGCCATGACCAGGTTGAACGAGGACAGCCACTTGATGCCCTTGGTCACGCCGCTGACGGCCGAGGTGATGAACAGCACGGTGGTCACCGCGATGATGCCCAGCTGCGACACCTGGCTCACCGGCAGGCCGAGCACGGCGTTGAGCCCGCTGTTGATCTGCAGCGCGCCCATGCCGAGCGAGGCCGCCACGCCGAAGGCCGTGGCGATCACCGCCAGCACATTGACCAACGGCCCGATGCGGCGCAGCGGTGCCCAGGGCAGCGATTCCACCGCGGTGCTGACCAGCGCGGAGCCGCCGCGGCGGAACTGGAAGAACGCGATGGCCAGCGCCACCACGCTGTAGACCGCCCAGGGATGCAGGCCCCAGTGGAAGAAGCTGTAGCGCATGGCCGCGTTGGCGGCCTCGGGACTGTTCGGCGCGATGCCCGGCGGCGGAGCGCCGTAGTGCGACACCGGCTCGGCCACGCCCCAGAACACCAGGCCGATGCCCATGCCAGCGGCGAACAGCATGGCGAACCAGGCGCCGACCGAGAACTCCGGCTCATCGTCCTCGCCGCCGAGCTTGAGGTCGCCGTAGCGGCTGAAGGCCAGCACCAGCGCGACGACCACCAGGCCCAGCACCAGCCAGAGGTAGAACCAGCCGAAGTTGCGCGTGATCAGCGCGAGCGCGCCGTCGAACACGGCACCCAGGTGGGCCGGGGCGACGACGCCCCACAGGACGATGGCCAGGATGAATCCGGCCGATACGATGAGCTGCATGTGATCTTTCCTCCTCGGATGACCGGGCCGCCCGAGCATGCGCAGACCCACGGGGGCGCACGCAAGGCATCGGCAAGCGAACCGGTACGGATGGATGGATGGCGCAGGTGCCGGCCCGATGTGCCAGATGGAGTCTGCCGCGGCGAACGCGTGGCAGCTGTCAGCAAGGGCCTGGAAACCTGGGTGCCGGTACCGTGCAGCGCACTTTGTGTATACCGGCAAGTCGCCGAAGGGGCGCGTATTCTAGCCGCCCGCCTCGCGCAGCAGCTGCAGCACCAGTTCGTGCACGCCGTTCCAGACGATCTGCACGCCCAGACAGAGCAGGATGAAGGCCGACAGCCGCAGGAAGATGATCATGCCGGCCTCGCCCAGCGGCCTGAGCAGCCGGTCGGCATAACGGTAGGCCAGGTACACCAGCACGCCGATGGCCAGCAGCGCCAGCACCGCGCCACCGGTGCGGGCCAGCGCCAGCGACAGCCGCGAATCGGCCAGCGAGACCCCCACCGTGATCGCCGCCGTGATCGATCCCGGGCCCGAGGTGATCGGGAAGGTCAGCGGGTAGAAGGCCTGGCGCTTGGCCATCTCGGGCGTGTAGGCCTCGGCCAGCGCGGTGCGGTGGTCGCTGCTGGTCTGCGAGGTGTTGAGCAGGCGCCAGGCGCTGGCCGCCACCACCATGCCGCCGCCCACGCGCACGATGGGCAGCGAGATGCCGAAGAAGTCCAGCACGTACACGCCGACCAGCATGGCGCCCAGCATGAGCCAGAACACGTTGCGCGCGATGCGCCGCGCCAGCAGCGCCCGCGTGGGCGGCGCGGCCCCGTCGGTCAGGCTCAGGAACACCGGCGCCGCGGCGGCCGGGTTCAGGATGGGCAGCACGGTCACGAACGCGAACAGGAAACCCTTGCCCAGGGCCGCCAGCAGTTCCAGCGTCATGGCGTGCCGCCGTTTCGCGCCGGTGGCTTATTCGCCTTGCGAGAGCAGCGGCAGGTCGGTGTCGCTGCCCTTGCCCAGCAGGCCCACGCCCGCGTAGATGGCCAGCTTGTCGCGCGTGTCGGCGATGTCCAGGTTGCGCATGGTCAGCTGGCCGATGCGGTCGGCCGGCGTGAAGGCCGCGTCTTCCACCTTCTCCATCGACAGGCGCTCGGGCTTGTAGGTGAGGTTGGGGCTGCTGGTGTCCATCAGCGAGTAGTCGTTGCCGCGGCGCAGTTCCAGCGTCACCTCGCCGGTGATGGCGCGGGCCACCCAGCGCTGCGCCGTCTCGCGCAGCATCAGCGCCTGGCTGTCAAACCAGCGGCCCTGGTAGAGCAGGCGGCCGAGCTTGCGGCCGTTGGCGCGGTACTGCTCGATGGTGTCTTCGTTGTGGATGCCGGTGACCAGGCGCTCGTAGGCGATGTGCAGCAGCGCCATGCCCGGGGCCTCGTAGATGCCGCGGCTCTTGGCCTCGATGATGCGGTTCTCGATCTGGTCGCACATGCCGATGCCGTGGCGGCCACCGATCACGTTGGCTTCCATGAACAGCGCCAAGGGCGAGTCGAAGGTGCGGCCGTTCAGCGCGACCGGCTGGCCTTCCTCGAAGCGGATCGACACCGTCTCGGGCTTGACAACACAGTCCTCGCGCCAGAACGGCACGCCCATGATGGGCTTGACGATGTGCATGCCGGCGTTCAGGAACTCCAGGTCCTTGGCCTCGTGGGTGGCGCCCAGCAGGTTGGAGTCGGTGCTGTAGGCCTTCTCCACGCTCATCTTGTAATCGAAGCCGTTGGCGATGAGGTACTCGCTCATCTCCTTGCGGCCGCCCAGCTCGTCGATGAACTGCTGGTCCAGCCAGGGCTTGTAGATGCGCAGCTTGGGGTTGGCGAGCAGGCCGTAGCGGTAGAAGCGCTCGATGTCGTTGCCCTTGTAGGTGCTGCCGTCGCCCCAGATGTCCACGCCGTCCTCGCGCATGGCCACCACCAGCACGGTGCCGGTGACGGCCCGGCCCAGCGGTGTGGTGTTGAAGTAGGTCGCGCCGCCGGTACTGACGTGGAAGGCACCGGACTGGATCGCGGCGATGCCTTCGGACACCAGCTGCGGGCGGCAGTCGATCAAGCGGGCCTTCTCAGCGCCATAGGCCAAGGCCTTGCGCGGGATGTCGTCGTAGTCGCTCTCGTCGGGCTGGCCCAGGTTCGCGGTATAGGCGCAGGGAATGGCGCCCTTGGCGCGCATCCAGTGCACGGCGGCGCTGGTGTCCAGGCCGCCCGAGAAGGCGATGCCGACGCGCTCGCCTGCGGGCAGGCGGTTCAGGATGGTGGCGGTCATGGGAAGGAGTCCGGAAAGCAGGGAAAGGGCGCGATTTTAGGGGCGCGCGGCCACGGTTGACGATATCAACCAATCCCTGGACAATGGAGACAATGTCAACCAATAACACCGGCCCGGGCAGCTACCGGCGCGTCACGCTGACCGTCGCGGCCGTGATGTTCATGCTGATGCTGGACAGCAGCATCCTGAACACCTCGCTGCCCTCCATCGCGCGCGACCTCGGCACCCAGCCGCTGGCGCTCAGCGCCACGATCACGGCCTACCTGCTGGCCAGCGCCGTGGTGCTGCCGCTGGCCTCCTGGCTGGCCGACCGCTACGGCATGCGCCGGCTGTTCCTCGTGGCCGTGGGCGTGTTCACGCTGGCCTCGCTGCTGTGCGGGCTGGCGCAGACGTCCGGCCAGCTCATCGCGGCGCGCGCGTTGCAAGGCCTGGGCGGCGGGCTGCTGCTGCCGATCGGCCGCGCCATCGCGCTGCGTGGTTCGCGCACCGAAGACCGCATCGCCATCACCGCGCTGCTGACCTGGCCCGTGCTGTTCGCGCCCGTGCTGGGGCCGCCGCTGGGCGGCTTCATCACCACCTACTGGTCCTGGCACTGGAACTTCCTGCTCAACGTGCCGATCGGCCTGGTGGGCCTGTGGCTGGTGCGGCGCTGGGTGCCGGCCGACGCCGCGCCCACGCCGCGGCCGCTGGACCGGCCCGGCGCCGTGGGTGCGATCGGCGGGCTGTGCCTGTTGATCACGGGGCTGGAATCGGCCGCGCACGCGACCGATCCTGCGGCCTCGCGGCTGCCCGCGTTGCTGGCCACCCTGGCGGGGCTGGCGCTGCTGGCCTGGACGGCACGCCACCTGCGCCGCGCGCCGCACCCGCTCGTGAGCCTGGCGCCGTTCGGCTGGCGCAGCTTCTCCATCGCCTCGCTGGGCGGCACGCTGGCCTCGATGAGCATCCAGGCCACGCCCTTCCTGCTGCCGCTCTTGTTCCAGCTCGGCCTGGGCCACGACGCGGTGACGGCCGGCGCCATGCTGCTGCCCTACTTCCTGGGCAACCTGGCGCTCAAGTCGGTCACCACGCCCATCCTCAAGCGCTTCGGCTTTCGGCGCGTGCTGCTGGTGGCGGGCAGCCTGAGCGTGCTGGGCATCGCGGCCTTCGCGGCCGTCACGCCACAGACCGGCTGGCCCGTGCTGGCCGCGCTGCTGGTGCTGGCCGGCTGTGCGCGCTCCATGCTGCTGACGGCCAACTCCACGCTCATGATGATCGAGCTGCCCAATGCGCAGATGGGCGCGGGCTCCACGCTGTCGGCGATCGCCATGCAGGTGTCCGCGGCCATGGGCGTGGCGGTCGCGGCACTGGCGCTGGCGCTGGCGGGCCAGATGCATGCGCAGGTCGGCGGCCAGGTGCTGCTGCAGGACTTCCACCTGGCCTTCCTGGCCGTGGCCGCGGTCGGCGCGCTCGCGCTGTGGCACTACCGGCAGGTGCCCGCGGACGTGGGCGCGGGCATGCTGGCCGGCAAGGCCGCCTGAGGATTCAGCGGCCGGACAGCGCGGGGTAGGTGAAGGCCAGCGCGTGCACGGCATTGACGGCGAAGTGCACCAGCACCGCCGGGCCAAGCCGGCCTGTCACGGCATAGGCCAGCGCCGCCCCCAGGCCCGTGAGGCCCGCCAGCAGGGCCATGCGCGGCCCGCCCGCCAGGTGCGCCAGGCCGAACAGCGCGGCCGACAGCAACACGGCCAGCGCAGCGTGCCCCGCCGTCGGCCGCACCGATGGCGCAGCGAAGCGGCCCGCCAGCGCGTCCTGCACGAGCAGGCGGAACAGCGCCTCCTCGGCCACACAGGTCAGCAGCAGGTTCACGGGCAGGAACCAGGCCAGCTGCAGGTTCCACTTGAGGTCCGGCCGCACCAGGCCCAGCCACCAGCCCAGGCCCAGCACCAAACACAGCGTCGCCAGCGCGATGGCCGCCGTCGGCAGCAGCGCGCGCCGGCTATCGCCCTGGGCGGCCGGCGCCAGCAGCACCAGCAGCGCCAGCCCCACCGAGCCCTTGTCGAAGTTCAGCCGCTGCGTGAACGCCGGCGCCCCGGCCGACCAGCGCACGCCGTCCAGCAGCACGGGGTTGTGGAAGCCCGGCACGCGGTGCAAGGCCAGTGCCGCGCACAGGCCCGCCAGCGCGAGCCAGAGCAGCACGCGCAGCGCACGGTTCTGCACGTGCGCCGCCGCGGTGGCCAGCACGAACAGCCCCGCCAGCGCGGCGAGTGCCGGCGGGCGCAGCAGGCCGTGGTGCCAGGCCAGGGCCACGGCGGTGCCGTACAGCAGCGCCCAGGGCGGCACATGGCCCGGCCAGCCGCGCTGCGGCTGCGGCCACCAGGCCGCGGCGATGGCGAGCAACAGAAGAACGAAGGAGCTGTGCACGGCTATGCCGCGCGCCGACAGCGCACCATCAGGCTGCGGCCGCCCAGAGCACGCGCTCGGGGTGCGTGTAGACGCTGAGCCGGTCGCCGCGCGCGAAGCCGACCAGTGCCAGGTTCGCATCCGCGGCCAGATCGATCGCCAGGCCCGTGACGCCCGAGACCGCCGCCAGCAACGCGCTGCCCGCGCGCACCGTCTTGCCCACCATCTCGTAGCTGGCGCGGCTGGTCACGACGACGAAGCCATCCTGCGCCGACCGGTTCGCCGCCAGCAGCGCGCCGACCAGCTTGTCCAGCGCGTTGTGGCGGCCCACGTCCTCGCGCACCAGCAGCAGCCGGCCCTGGGCATCGGCGAAGCCGGCGGCATGCGTGGCGCCACTGGCATCGCGCAGCGGCTGGCGCTGGTTCAGGGCCTGCACGGCCTGCGACACGGCGGCGGCTTCGAAGCGGGCCGCGCTCTGCAGCGGCGCGGGCCGCTGCACGGCCTGCGGCAGGCTCTCGGCGCCACACAGGCCGCAACCGGTGCGGCCGGCCAGGCTGCGGCGCTTGTCCTTGAGCCGCGCGAAGCAGCCGGAGGCGATCTGCAGCTGCACCGTGAGCCCGCCGCGGCCCTCCACGAGCTCGATGTCGCGCACGTCGGCGCGGCTGTCGACGATGCCCTCGGTCAGCGAGAAGCCGAGCGCGAAGTCCTCCAGGTCCAGCGGCGTGGCCAGCATCACGGCGTGCGAGATGCCGTTGTATTCGAGCGCGACCGGCACTTCCTCGGCCACGCAATCGGTGTCGGACGCGCCCGCGCCGCGCCGTACGATCAGCTTGCGCGTGCCGGTGGGGGTGTCGGAGGAAAGATCCTGGGCTTGCATGTGGCGAGTCTCGCACCAACGGCGCGGCCCTTGTTCCGGATTGGCGACTGCACCGCCTCATCCTTGTAAATTGAGCATGATTCGATCAAAATGCAAGGATGATTGAGCGCCATCTCGCCGCCGACCTGCGCGAACGCCTCGGGTTCTACCCCGGCGTGGTGCTGCTGGGGCCGCGCCAGGTCGGCAAGACCACGCTGGCCCGCACCATTGCCGCCGAACATGCGGATACGCTGGTGCTGGACCTCGAACGCCCCAGCGACCGTGCCCAGCTGGCCGAACCCGAATTCTTCCTCGCCCAGCACCGCCGGCGGCTCGTGGTGCTGGACGAAGTGCAGATGCTGCCCGAGCTGTTCACCCAGCTGCGCCCGGAGATCGATGCCGACCGCCGTGCCGGCCGCTTCCTGTTGCTGGGCTCTGCCAGTGGCGCCCTGCTGCGCCAGCGCACCGAGTCGCTGGCCGGCCGCGTCGGCTACCTGGAACTCACGCCGCTGCTGGCCAACGAGCTGCCGGCCGACCTGGCGACGCTGCAGCAGCTGTGGCTGCGCGGTGGCTTTCCTCAGGCACAGCTGGCGCCGAGCGAGCGCCTGTCCTTTGCCTGGCGGCAGGATTTCATCCAGACCTTCCTGCAACGCGACCTGCCGCAGATGGGCGTGGGCGTGGCGGCCGACCCCTTGCACCGCTTCTGGCGCATGCTGGCCCACCTGCAAGGCCAGCTGTTCAATGCATCGCAACTCGGCATGTCCCTGGGCGGCGCCTCGCACAGCACGGCCACGCGCTACCTCGACCTGCTGGTGGACACGCTGATGGTGCGGCGGCTGGAGCCCTTCCTGCCCAACGTGGGCAAGCGCCTCGTGAAATCGCCCAAGGTCTACATCCGCGACAGCGGCCTGGTGCATGCGCTGCTGAACATCGCGAGCCTGTCCGATTTGCAGGGCCATCCCATCGTCGGGGCGTCCTGGGAGGGTTTCGTCGTCGAGCAGGTGCGTGCGCTGCTGCCGGCGGGCGCCGAGATGGGCTTTTACCGCACGGCCGCCGGCGCCGAACTCGACATCGTGGTGCAGGCCGGCACGCGGCGCCTGGGCATGGAGGTGAAGTTTTCGGCCGCACCGACCGTGACCAAAGGCTTCTGGCACGCCATCGGCGACCTGCAACCGGACAGGACCGTGGTGGTGGCGCCCGTCGCCCGCCCGTATCCGCTGCGCAACGGCGTGGACGTGGTGCCGGTGTGGGCACTGCCGGAACTGCTGGCCTGAAGCCCGTTCAGGTGTCCTTGGACACCTTGATGGTCGGGAACTTGGACGAGAAGTCCTTGTTCTTCTGCGCGATCGCCACCGCCACCTGGCGCGCCACGGCCTTGTAGATGCCGGCCAGTTCGCCATCGGGTTCGGCCACCACGGTGGGCGTGCCGCTGTCGGCCTGCTCGCGGATGGCCATGGCCAGCGGCAGCGCGCCCAGGTAGTCCATCTTGTACTCGGCCGCCATCTTCTTGCCGCCGTCGGCGCCGAAGATGTGTTCCTGGTGGCCGCAGTGGCTGCACACGTGCACGGCCATGTTCTCCACCAGGCCGAGGATGGGCACGCCCACCTTCTCGAACATCTTGACCGCCTTCTTGGCATCGATCAGCGCGATGTCCTGCGGCGTGGTGACGATCACGGCACCGGTCATGGGCACGCGCTGGCTCAGCGTGAGCTGGATGTCGCCGGTGCCGGGCGGCAGGTCGACGATGAGGTAGTCCAGCTCGGTCCAGTTGGTCTGGCGCAGCATCTGCTCCAGCGCCTGCGTGGCCATGGGGCCGCGCCAGATCATGGCCTGGTCCTGGTCGACCAGGAGGCCGATGGACATGACCTGCACGCCATGGCCGACCAGCGGGTCCATGGTCTTGCCGTCCGAACTCTCGGGCCGGCCCGACACGCCCATCATCATGGCCTGGCTGGGGCCGTAGATGTCGGCATCCAGCAGGCCCACGCGGGCGCCCTCGGCGGCCAGCGCCAGCGCCAGGTTGGCCGAGGTGGTGCTCTTGCCCACGCCGCCCTTGCCCGAGGCCACGGCCACGATGTTCTTCACGCCGGGCAGCAGCTGCACGCCGCGCTGCACGGCATGCGCGGTGATCTTGCTGGCGATGTTGACGGACACGTTCTCCACGCCCGGCACGCTGCGGGCCGCGGCCACCAGCGCGCTGCGCAGCGCGGGGATCTGGCTCTTGGCCGGGTAGCCGAGTTCCACGTCGAAGGCCACCTCGCCGCCCTGCACGCTGAGGTTGCGCAGCAGCTTGGTGGACACGAAATCCTTGCCGGTGTTGGGATCGACCACCTGCTTGAGCGCGTCGGTCAGCGCCTGTTCCGTCACTGGCATCTTGGCATTCACTCCTTTGGGGGCGCAAAGTGTACCGAGGCATCCGGCAGCGGGTTGGCAAGGGCTTTTCGCAGGGCGAGCAGCGCCGCTTCGAAGTCGTAGTCGTCCAGTGCCATGGCAATGGTGCTGGCGGCAGCCGGCACCTGCCGGGCGAACAGGGGCGCATGCCGGCGCCAGTGGTCCACCGCCTCGGCGCTCGACTCGGCCAGCAGCCCCTCCAGCACGCGTGCCGGCTCGACCCAGGCCTGCGGTTCGCCGCAGCCATCGGCCGGTGCCTCCTCGGGCGCCGGCAGGACCGGCGCCAGCGCCAGGACGAGCGCATCGAGCTGCACGCTGGTGGCCTGCAGCACGGCCTGGCGCTGTGCGGCGGGCCCGGCTTCGCGGATGCAGTCCTCCAGCCGGCCTGCGCCCTCCTGCAGCCCGGTGGCGCCGATGGTGCCGGCCAGGCCCTTGAGCGTGTGCGCCAGGCGCTCGGCCTCGCCGATGTCCTCGCGGTGCAGCGCCGCGGCGATGCGGGCGCTGGCATCGTGCTGCGTCTGCACGAAGCGCCGCAGCGTGGCCAGGTACAGGCCCTTCTTGCCCAGCATGCGCTGCAGCCCAAGTTGCGTGTCCAGGCCCGGCACGCCCTGCGGCACGGCGCCGTCCGCGCTGTCGTCGGCCGCGGCGGCGCGCGGGGGCGGCGGCACGGCCCGCGCACGGCGGCGCGTCCAGCGCAGCAGCGCCGCCCACAGCCGCTCGGGCACGATGGGCTTGGTGACCGCGTCCACCATGCCCGCGGCGCGGCAGCGGTCCAGGTCCTGCTGCATGGCGTTGGCGGTCATGGCGACGATGGGCAGGTCGGTGCGCCCCAGCGCGCCGCGGATCTCCAGCGTGGCCTCGATGCCGCCCATCACCGGCATCTGCATGTCCATGAGCACGAGGTCGTAGTCGTTCGCGCGCACCCGGTCCACTGCCTCGCGGCCATCGCAGGCGAGATCGACCGCGAGGCCCAGGTCTTCCAGCAGGCCGACGGCCACCTCCTGGTTCAGCGCGTTGTCGTCCACCAGCAGCACATGGGCGCCGGCCAGTTCGCGCAGCCCGGCCTGCGCGTCCGCGCCGACGCTCGGCGGCTCCTCGGGCCGCAGGCGGCCGTCCTGCAGCTGTTGCAGGGCCTCGCGCAGGGCCGCCGGGTGCAGCGGCTTGGACAGCACGCGCGCGCAGGGCGCGGTGGGCAGGCTGTCGTCGCGGCCCGGCGGCGCCAGCAACAGCAGGCCGCCAGGCGCGCCGGGCAGATGCGTGCCGATGGCCCGGACTGCCGGCTGGCCGTCCAGGTCCGGCAGGCCGGCGTCGACGAGAACCCAGTCCGGGGCCTGGTCCGGCGGCAGGCCGCGCAGGGTCTGCACGGCCTCGGCAGCGCAGCCGGCCGGGCGAACCGCCACGCCCCATGCCTGCAGCGTGCGCACCAGGGCGGCGCGGGCGGCCGCGTTGTCCTCGACCACCAGCGCACGCCGGCCCTGCAGCGGCGCGGGCTGCGGCCCGGCCTGCGCCACGCGGCCCATGCGGGCGGTGAACCAGAACTCCGAGCCCTGGCCAGGCACGGACGACACGCCGACCTCGCCGCCCATGAGCTGGGCCAGGCTCTTGGCGATGACCAGGCCCAGGCCGGTGCCGCCGTACTTGCGCGTGGTCGAGGCATCGGCCTGCGCGAAGCTCTTGAACAGGCCCTGGATCTGCGCCGGCGTCATGCCGATGCCGGTGTCGCGCACGCCGAAGCGCAGCAGCACACTGTCCGGCGCCGCTTCGGCCACGCTCACCGAGAGCACGACCTCGCCCTGCTCGGTGAACTTCACGGCGTTGTTGCCGTAGTTGATCAGGATCTGACCCAGGCGCAGCGAATCGCCGACCAGTTGCCACGGCACCTCGGGCGCCACGTCGAGCACGAGCTCCAGGCCCTTGTCGGCCACCTTGTCCTGCAGCACCAGCACGGCGTTGTCCAGCACCGCGGCCAGCTCGAAGGCCGCCGTCTCGATGGCGAGCTTGCCGGCCTCGATCTTGGAGAAGTCCAGGATGTCGTTGATCAGCCCCAGCAGGTGCTTGCCCGACTGCTCGATCTTGCGCACGTAGTTGCGCTGGCGCGGGTCGGCCGCCTGCTTGCCGGCCAGGTAGGCCATGCCGATGATGGCGTTGAGCGGTGTGCGGATCTCGTGGCTCATGTTGGCCAGGAACTGCGACTTGGCCTGGTTGGCCCCGTCGGCCGCGGTCTTGGCCTGGCGCAGGTCCTCGGTCATCTGCCGCAGGTTGTGCTGCATGCGCGCCAGCCCGCCCATCACGCTGTCGCTGCCGCTGAACGCGATGGGGCGCTCCAGCTCGCCGCGCGACACGTGGCCGATGGCCGCATGCACCTCGTCGATGGTGCCGCCCATGACGGTGTTCAGCCGCTCGACGAAGGCGTTGAAGTTGCGTGCGACGGCATCGAACTCGTCGGTGCGCCCGGGCGGCAGGCGGCGCGACAGGTCGGCATGGGCCGCTGCAATGCCGCTCAGCGCATCGCGCACGCCGAACAGCGGCCGCAGCACCATCGCCCGCAGCGCGAAATAGAGCGCCGTGATCAGCGTGAGGTCCAGCGCCAGCGTCAGCAGCACGAGCCGCACCAGTTCGCGCTGGAGCGCGGCGCGGATCGGCGCGCGTGTCACGTGGACGATCGCGCTGCCCAGGTTCTCGGCGGCGTCGTCCTGCCGCAGCGCGACGCGGCGCAGGATGAGGTCCGCGTCGCCGGGCGGGCCCTCATCGGCGGCCGCGTCGCGGTGCGCACGGAAGAGCACCGTGCCACCTTCGTCGCGCACCTCGATCGCCAGCACCTCTGGCGATGCGAGTTCGGAGACGACTGTCTTCTCCACCTGCTGCATGTCCAGCCGCCAGAGCACCGGCGGCAGGCTCACCGCCAGCCGGCCGGCGATGCCGTCGATCTGCCGGTCCAGCTGGCGCTGCAGGCGCGCGCTGCTGTCCAGGTAGTTCAGCACGCCGAACAGGCCCACCACCGCCGAGGCGATGAGCACCACGAGCCAGACGAACTGCGCGCGCAGGGACCACATGCGCGCGTTCAGGCGGCGCCGCATGCGGGCTCAGTCGAATGGAACTTCATAGCCATATTGCTTGTAGATGGACAGGAAGCCTGCGTCCTTGTGCAGCACCTCCATCTGCTCGTCCCAGATGGTGCGCAGTGCCGCGCCGCGGGCGGTGTCGGCGAAGGCGAGGTACAGGCCCAGGTGCAGCACGAAGGCCGTGCGGTAGCGCGACATGTCCACCTTGGCGTCGCGGAGGTAGTCGCCCAGGTCGGACTTGGCGCCGACGAAGAAGTCGATGCGCTTGCGGTCCAGCATGGCGAAGGCACTGGCGATGGTGTCGACCTCGGTGACCTGCATGGGCACCTGGATGTAGCGGTCCAGGCCGAAATCGCGCAACCAGGCCACGCGCCGCTGCGCCAGCGAGGACGGGTCCTGGTAGGCCAGTTCCGCATCGGCCCGGTACACGACCATCTGCGCATTGCGGTCGAAATGCCACTTGGGATAGAGCGGGAAGTCCTTCTCGCGCAGGAAGGACGCGACCCAGGCATCGACGCGCTTGTCGCGCACCATGCTGACGGTGCGCGCGTAGGGCAGGATCTGGATGCGCACCGGCCCGATGCCGCCGCGCGCATAGACCGACCGGATGAGGTCGAAGTACAGGCCCGTGCCGTCCTTGCGTGTGAGGTCGTGCCAGGTGTCGGACGCCAGAACGATGTCGGTGGGCCGCTCGATCCGCCCCTGCGCATGGGCGCCCAGCGCCAGCGCCGGCAGGGCAGCCAGCAGGGCACGGCGGCCCGCGCAGAGTCCGATCGCCCGCATCACCTGGTCCATCACGCGCCTCCTGGCCGTTGTTCACACCGGGTTGCACCGGTGGCCGCGCGGACCGAGGTGCACAAAAATTCTAGTGACTTCAGGCGCGCAGGAGCGCCATGGCGGGTGCCGTACATCGCACACCTGCCCCGCCGGTCCGCGAGGATGGGGCCGGGGCCGCCGTGGGCGGCCGCGCGGGACTTCTAAAATACCGCTCCTTCCGCGCCAGCCGGCGCGGAACGCCACCGCCTTTTCCTGAAAGCGCACCTTCCAGATGTCCGCCCCGCGCAAGATCTTCGCCACCACCGCGCTGCCGTACGCCAACGGCAATTTCCACATCGGCCACATCATGGAATACATCCAGGCCGACATCTGGGTGCGGTTCCAGCGCATGCGGGGCGCCGAGGTGAACTTCGTCGGCGCCGACGATGCACATGGCGCGCCCATCATGATCGCGGCCGAAAAGGCCGGCAAGACGCCCCAGCAGTTCGTGGCCGACATCGCCGCGGGCCGCAAGCAGTACCTCGATGGCTTCCATGTCGCCTTCGACAACTGGAGCCACACCGACAGCGCGGAGAACCATGCGCTGTGCGCCGACATCTACCGCGCGCTGCGCCAGGCCGGCCTGATCGCGCAGAAGAGCGTGGAGCAGTTCTTCGACCCCGAGAAGAACATGTTCCTGCCCGACCGCTTCATCAAGGGCGAGTGCCCCAACTGCGGCGCCAAGGACCAGTACGGCGACAACTGCGAGGTGTGCAGCGCCGTCTACACCCCCACCGACCTCAAGAACCCGTACTCGGCGCTGAGCGGCGCCAAGCCCGTGCTGCGCACCAGCGAGCACTTCTTCTTCAGCCTGTCCGACCCGCGCTGCGCCGAGTACCTGCAGGGCTGGATCACCGACAGCGGCCTGCAATCCGAAGTGGCCAACAAGGTGCGCGAGTGGTTCACCGTGCGCAAGAACGCCGACGGCAGCACCAGCGAAGGCCTCGCGGACTGGGACATCTCGCGCGAGGCGCCCTACTTCGGCATCGAGATCCCCGATGCGCCGGGCAAGTACTTCTATGTGTGGTTCGATGCGCCCATCGGCTACCTGGCTTCGCTGAAGAATTTGCTCAACAAGCGCGACCAGGACTTCGATGCCTACATGGCCGACCCCGCCCTGGAGCAGTACCACTTCATCGGCAAGGACATTGTCACCTTCCACACGCTGTTCTGGCCCGCCGTGCTGCATTTCGCGGGCCGCAAGGTGCCCAACAACGTGTTCGTGCACGGCTTTTTGACCGTCAACAACGGCGAGAAGATGAGCAAGAGCCGCGGCACCGGCCTGGACCCGCTCAAGTACCTGAGCCTGGGCATGAACGCCGAATGGCTGCGCTACTACATCGCCGCCAAGCTCAACGGGCGCAACGAGGACATCGACTTCAATCCCGACGACTTCATGGCGCGCGTGAACGCCGACCTGATCGGCAAGTTCGTCAACATCGCCTCGCGCGCGGCCGGCTTCATCACCAAGCGCTTCAATGGACAGCTCTCGCAGCTTCCAAACGACGGAAGTGCCGGTCTTGTTCAGCTCATCGCATCTCATGCAGATGACATCGCCGAGGCCTTCGAGCGCCGCGACACCGCGCGTGCGCTGCGCGAGGTCATGCTGCTGGCCGACCGCGTGAACGAGTACGTGGACGCCAACAAGCCCTGGGAACTGGCCAAGCAGGAAGGTGCCGATGCGCGTCTGCAGGACGTCTGCAGCACCTGCATCGAAGCCTTCCGGCTGCTGGCGCTGTACTTGAAGCCCGTGTTGCCGGCGCTGGCCGCGCAGGTCGAGGCCTTTCTCAAGGTCGAGGCCCTGCAATGGCCCGATGCCGGCCGGCTGCTGGGCGCGGGCCATGCCATCGGCGCTTACCAGCACCTGATGCAGCGTGTGGACATCAAGCAACTCGACGCGCTGTTCGAGCCGCCCGCGGCACCCGAACCCGAGAAGCTGCAGCCCGGCGGCGAGGAGATCGCACCGACCATCTCCATCGACGATTTCGCCAAGATCGACCTGCGCATCGCCAAGATCGTGGCCTGCGAGAAGGTCGAGGGCTCGACCAAGCTGCTGCGCCTGACGCTGGACGTCGGCGAAGGCCGCATGCGCAACGTGTTCAGCGGCATCGCAAGCAGCTACCAGCCCGAGCAACTGGTCGGCAAGCTGACCGTGATGGTGGCCAACCTGGCGCCGCGCAAGATGAAGTTCGGCGTCAGCGAAGGCATGGTGCTGGCCGCCAGCCATGCCGACGAGAAGGCCCAGCCCGGCATCCATGTGCTGGAGCCCTGGCCAGGCGCGCAACCCGGCATGCGGGTGCGTTGATGCGCCACGCGGCCGCGCTGCTCGCCCTGGCCTGCCTGGTGTTGGCTGGTTGCGCGGTGGTGACGGTGGCGGGTGCGGTGGTCAGCGTGGGCGCCACGGCCGTGGGCGTCGCCGCCGACGTGGCCGTGGGCGCCGTCAAGGTCACCGGGCAGGCCGTGGGCGCAGCCGTGGACGTGGTGACGCCCGGCAACGAATAGCAGCGCCGCTCAGTGCGCGCGGTGCGCGCAGGCGCCCACGATCAGCTCGGCCAGCACCTCCAGGCTGCCCACCTTCTCGGCCGCATCGACCGTGAACAGCTCCTGCACCGCCGCGCCGCGCAGCGAGGAGAACACCACCGAGGCCACGCCCTGCGGATGGGGATGGGATTTCAGCTCGGGGAAGGTGGCGAAGAACTGCGTGTAGAAGCCGCGGTCCACCTCTTCGCGGTAGTTCTCGATGCGCGCGAACAGCGACGGAATCGCCTTGCAGCCGAAGAACAGGCTCCAGGCCGTCTGGTAGTTGGGCGCGCCGAAGATGTGCTGCCAGGCGCGTTGGACGAACTGCGGCGCGCGCTGGTCCAGCGGCAACGCCGGGTCCGGCCAGACGCCGCCCTGGTCGCCCAGCGGCGCCATGACCTCGGCCACCAACCGTTCCATCAGCACGTCACGGCTCTCGAAATGGTGCTGCAGCGCACCCATGCTGACCTCGGCGCGGCGCGCGATGGCCTGCAGCGTGGCGCTCTTGAACCCTTCCTCGCGCAGCAGCGTCAGCGCCGCTTCGATGATCTTGCGCCGGGTCGCTTCCACGCGCTCGCTCTGCGGCGTGCGGACGCGGGCTTCATCCTGGGACGTGGTGCTGCGGCGAGAAGTCATGCACAAATAATAAATTGATATGGCCGCGCCACCTCCGCGCGCACCGCTCTAGCTTCTTTCAATTCGCTTGTCCATAGGGTCATCTACTAAACAATAATAATTTATTGATACTGCACAATTTCCGCACCAGCCCACGAGGCCCACCCTGCGGAGTTCACCCTTGCCCCACGACATCGACCGCCTGCCAACCGACGACAACACCAACGGCTGGAGCGCACTGCTCGGCCCGCGCCAGCCGCGCGCGCCGCTGCAGCAGGATCTGTCGGTGGACTTCCTGGTCATCGGCGCCGGCTATGCCGGCCTGGCCGCAGCCCGCCAGCTGGCGGCCCAGGAACCGCATGCCAGCATCGCCGTGGTCGATGCCAGTGTGGTCGGCGAGAACGCCTCGGGCCGCAATTCGGGTTTCGCCATCGACCTGCCGCACAGCTCCGCCCCGTCCGACGCCGATGTCGAAGCCGGCCGGCGCGTCATCCGGGTCAACCGCTTCGCGGTGGACGCGCTGGAAAACCTCGTGGCCGAGCACCGCATCGCATGCGACTGGGCCCGGCGCGGCCGTTACCACGTGGCGGTGACGGACGAAGTGGCCGAGAGCGCACTGCAGCCCTACACCCGCAACCTGCAGGCCTGGGACGAGCCCTATGCCTGGCTGGACCGCGACGCGCTGCGCAAGCGCCTGGGCACCAGCTACTACGCCGCAGCGGTCTACACCCCGGGCACCCGGCTGTTGAACCCCGCCGCACTGGTGCGGGGCCTGGCCGACAGCCTGCCCGCACAGGTGCAGCTGTTCGAGAACACGCCGGTGGTCGAGGTCGAGCTCAAGGGCGCGAACCCGCATGTGCGCACGGCCCAGGGCCGCCGCATCCGCGCCGGCCGTGTGATCCTGACCGTCAACGCCTACTCGCAATCCTTCGGCGTGTTCCGTGAACGCCAGGTGCCGGTGCTGCTGTTCGCCAGCCTCACGCACCGGCTGGATCCGGAGCAGCTGGCCCGGCTGGGGTCTGAACCGGTCTGGGGCGTGACGCCCGCGCACGGCGTGGCCGGCTCCACGGTGCGGCTGACGGCCGACGGGCGGCTGATGATCCGCCAGGGATTCGAATACTCGCCCGAGTTGCGCACCGACGACGCGCGCCGCGCCGAGGCCCGCGCGATGAACCTGGAGCTGCTGCGCCGCCGCTTCCCGCAGCTGGGCGCCATCGAACTGGAGCACTTCTGGATGGGCTGGCTGGCCGTCTCGCACAACCACGCGCCGGCGTTCGACCAGATCGGCCCGCAGGCCTGGGCGGCCTCGTGCTGCAACGGCTCGGGCATCGTGCGGCACACCGCCGCCGGCATGCTGATCGCCGACCACGCCCTGGGCCACAAGAACCCGCTGATCGACGACTTCCTGGTGCAGGGCACGGCCAACTACATCCCGCCGCGCCCGGTGCGCGACGTCGGCGTGGGCCTGAGCCTGGCCTGGGACATGTGGCGCGGCAAGGCCGAGCAATAAGACCTTCGCCCCCCGACATCCCTGAGATCCCCAAGGCGGCCACGAGCCGCCGCCCCCCCACCTTGACCCGAGGAGACATTCCCATGACACCCACCCACTCCGGCCACCTGGAGCGCAAGCTCCAGAGCCGCCACATCCAGCTGATCGCGCTGGGCGGCACCATTGGCACCGGCCTGTTCCTGGGCTCGGCCGGCATCATCGAGATGGCCGGCCCGGCCGTGCTGCTGGGCTATGCCGTCGGCGGCGCGCTGATCTTTTTGATCATGCGCTTCCTGGGCGAGATGCTGGTCGAGGCGCCCAACGCCGGCTCGTTCAGCTACTTCGCCAACCGCCACCTGGGCCGCTTCGCGGGCTTCCTGTCGGGCTGGAACTGCATCGCGCTGTACGTGCTGGTGGGCATGCTGGAGCTGACCGCCTGCGGCAAGTTCATCCAGTACTGGTGGCCCGAGGTGCCGACCTGGGCCACGGCCGCCGTGTTCTTCGTGCTGATCAACGCGGTGAACTTCATCAACGTCAAAGCCTATGGCGAATTCGAATTCTGGTTCGCGCTGATCAAGATCGTCGCCGTGGTGGCCATGATCGCCACCGGCATCTACCTGCTGTCGACCACCAGCAATCCGACCCAGACCGTCAGCAACCTGTGGACGCACGGCGGCTTCCTGCCCAACGGCATCGCCGGCCTGGTCATGTCGCTGGCCTTCATCATGTTCGCGTTCGGCGGCGTCGAGATGCTCGGTTTCGCGGCGGCCGAGACGGACCAGCCGCGCAAGGTCATTCCCAAGGCCATCAACCAGCTGGTCTGGCGCGTGCTGGTGTTCTATGTGGGCTCGATGGCCGTGCTGCTCTCGCTGACGCCCTGGACCGACCTGGTCGCCCAGCTCAAGGCCGGCGGCGACACCTACAGCAACAGCCCGTTCGTGCTGGTGATTTCGGGCATCGGCCAGAACCTGGCGGCCCACGTGCTGAACTTCGTGATCCTGACCGCCACGCTGTCGGTCTACAACAGCATGGTCTACAGCACCAGCCGCCTGCTCTACGGCATGGCCAGCGAGGGCAATGCGCCCCGGTCGCTGATGCAGGTCAACCAACGCGGCGTGCCGGTGCGCGCCATCGTCTACCCGGGCCTGGCCACCGCCCTGTGCGTGGTGCTGAACTATGTGGCGCCGCACGGCCTGATCGAGCTGCTGATGTCCTTGATCGTGGCGGCGCTGGTGATCACCTGGGTCGTCATCATCGTCACGCACATGCGCTTTCGCCGCGACGCGGTGCGCAACGGGACGCCGCTGGCCTTCCGCGCGCCGTTCGCCCCCGTGTCCAACCTCATCTGCCTGGCCGGCATGGCGCTGGTGGTCGGCGTGATGCTGCTGACCCCGTCCATCCGCGGCTCGGCCCTGGCCATCCCTGTCTGGATCGGCGTGCTGTATCTCGTCTTTCGCGCCGTGTCGTCCCGTCCGGCCCTGCCATCCGTGCAGGGCGCAGCCTGAAAAAAACCCATGCCAGCCACCTTCCACCCCGCCCCCGGCCCCATGCCGTTCTCCACCGCCGTGCGCGCCGCCGGCCTGCTCATGCTGTCGGGCCAGATCCCGTTCGACACGGCCGGCAAGCCGCACACCGGCAGCATCGAAGAGCAGACCCATGCGGTGCTGCAGGCCATCGCACAAACGCTGCAAGGCCTGGGCAGCACGCTGGACCAGGTGGTCAAGACCACCGTCTGGCTGCGCGACCTGGCCGACTTCGCCGCGTTCAACGCGGTCTACCGCAGCTACTTTGAGGAGGGCCGCTACCCCGCGCGCAGCCTGGTGCAGGCCGAGCTGGCCTTCGGCGTGGCCGTCGAGATCGAAGTGCAGGCGCTGGACACGTCCGGCGCGCCCGCCTGAACAGGAGCAACCCCATGAAGATCGACCGCATCCACCACGTCGCCTACCGCTGCAGGGACGCCAAGGAAACCGTGCTCTGGTACCAGAGCATGCTGAACATGGATTTCGTGCTGGCCATCGCCGAGGACCAGGTGCCCTCGACCAAGGCGCCGGACCCGTACATGCACGTCTTCCTGGACGCCGGCAACGGCAACGTGCTGGCCTTCTTCGAGCTGCCCACGCAGCCGCCCATGGGCCGCGACCCGAACACGCCGGAATGGGTGCAGCACATCGCCTTCCGCGTGAAGGACCGGGCCGAGCTGCTGGCGTTCAAGGCCCACCTGGAGGCCAAGGGCGTGCCGGTGCTGGGCGTGACCGACCACGGCGCGTTCCACTCGATCTACTTCTTCGACCCGAACGGCCACCGTGTCGAGCTGGCCTGCCCGGACCCGGAAGAGGCAGCGATGATCGAGAAGCTCGACGCCGTGAAGTGGGACATGCTGGAGGACTGGTCTAGAACGAAGCGCGCGCCCCAGCACGCCGCTTTCCTGCACGCCAGGGAGTTCGCATGATGGACGCCACGCACGACCCGGCGCTGCGCAGCTGGGTCGCCTCGGCCCACGCCGCAGGTACCGACTTCCCGATCCAGAACCTGCCCTTCGCCAGCTTCCGGCGCCAGGGTTCTGCCGAGCCGTTCCGCGGTGGCGTGGCCATCGGCGACCAGGTGCTGGACCTGGCCGCGCTGCACCGCAGCGGCACGCTGCAGGGCCTGGCCGCCACGGCGGTGGAGGCGGCCAGCCAGCCGCAGCTGAATGCGCTGATGGCCTTGGGGCCAGACGCCTGGAACGCCCTGCGCCATGCCCTGTCCGCAGGGTTGCGCGAAGGTGCACCGCAGCAGGCCGCGTGGCAAGCCTGCCTGCTGCCGCAGGCCGAGGCCGAATACGGCGTGCCGGCCCGCATCGGCGACTACACCGACTTCTACACCTCGGTCCACCACGCCACCAACATCGGCCGGCAGTTCCGCCCGGACAACCCCTTGCTGCCCAACTACAAGTGGGTGCCGATCGGCTACCACGGCCGTGCGTCCAGCATCGGCGTGTCGGGCCAGCGCTTTCGCCGGCCCATCGGCCAGACCATGGCGCCGGGCGCCGCGTCGCCCAGCTTCGGGCCGTGCCAACGGCTGGACATCGAGCTGGAACTGGGCGTGTTCATCGGCACCGGCAACGCACGGGGCGAGCCGATCACCATGCAGGGGGCCGAGGACCATGTGTTCGGCCTGTGCCTGTTGAACGACTGGTCGGCGCGTGACATCCAGGGCTGGGAGTACCAGCCGCTGGGACCCTTCCTGTCGAAGAACTTCGCCACCACGGTCTCGCCCTGGATCGTCACGCTGCAGGCGCTGGCACCCTACCGCGTGGCCTTCGAGCGGCCGGCCGGCGACCCGCAGCCCCTGCCCTACCTGGACTCGGCCCACAACCGCGCGGCCGGCGCGTTCGACATCCAGCTGGCGGTGGACTTGCAGACCGCCACCATGCGCGCATCCGGCCAGGCGCCGGCCCCCATCGTGCAGACCAGCTACCGCCACGCCTACTGGACGGTGGCGCAGATGGTGGCGCACCACACGGTCAACGGCTGCAATCTGCAAAGCGGCGACCTGTTTGGCAGCGGCACGCTGTCCGGCCCCACGCTGGACCAGGCCGGCGCACTGATCGAGCTGACCAGCGGCGGCACGCAGCCGGTCCGGCTGCCGAACGGCGAGGCGCGCACCTGGCTGCAGGACGGCGACAGCGTGACGCTGCGCGGCTGGTGTGCGCGACCCGGGGCTGCACGCATCGGCTTCGGCCGCTGCGAAGGCACGGTGTTGCCCAGCCTGTCCACCATGTGAAGGAACCCGAGATGAAACTGTCCCCCGCCCAACTGCAGCCGCTGCTGGCCCAGCTGCCCGCCTGGCAGGCCGACGCGGAACGCGGCGGCACGCTGTCGCGCCGCTTCGTGTTCCGCGATTTCGCGCAGGCCATGGGTTTCATGTGCCAGATCGCGGTGCACGCCGAGAAGCACGACCACCACCCCGAGTGGTTCAACGTCTACAACCGCGTGGACGTCACGCTCACCACCCACGACGCGGGCGGCCTGTCGCTGCGCGACATCCGGCTGGCCCGCACCATGGACCAGGTCGCCGCGGCGCTCGCGCTGCAGGCCGCCCCGACCCAGGAGATCGACCATGCATGACACCGCCCCCGCCAAGCACGGCCTGGCCGCCGGCGACCACCGGCCCGACCGCCCCGACTGGACCATAGCCCAGGACTGGGAGCGCTACACGGCCGCAGAACACGCCGTGTGGAAGACGCTGTTCGAACGCCAGAGCCGGCTGCTGCCCGGCCGGGCCTGCGCCGAGTTCGTGCGGGGCATGGCCGACCTGCCGCTCGGCGCCGACCAGATCCCGAACTTCGAGCAGCTGTCCGAGGTGCTGATGCAGCGCACCGGCTGGCAGGTGGTGGCCGTGCCCGGACTGGTGCCCGACGACGTGTTCTTCGAGCATCTGGCAAACCGCCGCTTTCCGTCCGGCCAGTTCATCCGCAAGCCGCACGAGCTGGACTACCTGGAAGAGCCCGACGTGTTCCACGACGTGTTCGGCCATGTGCCCATGCTCATGAACCCGGTGATGGCGGAGTTCATCCAGGCCTACGGCCAGGGCGGCCTGCGCGCCAAGCAGCTGGGCGTGCTGGACCAGCTGGCGCGCGTCTACTGGTACACGGTGGAGTTCGGCCTGGTGCTGGAGGATGGCGCGCCGCGCATCTACGGCGCCGGCATCGTGTCCTCGTCCACCGAGACGCGGTTCTCGGTCGAGGACGATTCGCCCAACCGCGTGCGCTTCGCGCTCGAGCGCGTGATGCGCACGCGCTACCGCATCGACGATTTCCAGGAGACCTACTTCGTGCTGGACCACCTCGACGAGCTGCTGGCCCTGGCCCAGGTCGACTTCGCCCCCTACTACCAGCGCGTGCGCGGCGCCGCCGAGCACGCGCCCGGCGACGTGCTCGCCAGCGACCGCGTGCTGACGCGCGGCACCGGCCGCTACCACGCGCGCAAGCGCCAGGGAGCGGCAGCATGAGCGCCGCCCGGCCGCCCGAAGGCGCTCGCGCCGCAGCCGCAGGCGCAGGCGCCCCAGTGAGCGCGGCGCCGCAAGTGGTGCTCGTCACCGGCGCGGCCGGCCATCTGGGCCAGGCCGTGGCCGCCCACTTCCAGCAGGGCGGCGCCCGCCTGCTGCTGCTGGACCGCGACGCGCAGGCGTTGCAACGCCTGTACGGCGAGATGCGTGGGGCGCAAACCATCGCAGCCGACCTGCTGGACCGCGCCCAGCTGCAGGCCCGCATCGAGGCGGCCTGGGCCGCACCGCAGCGCATCGACGTGCTGTGCCACCTGGCCGGCGGCTTCCGCATGGGCGAGGCAGTGCACGAACTGGCGGCGGGCAGCTGGGACTTCCTGATGGACCTGAACGCGCGCAGCTTCCTGAACGTGGCGGCCGCCGTGGTGCCACGCCTGCTGGCCCAGGGCGCCGGCCGTGTGGTGACCGTGGGCGCCGGTGCGGCGCAGCGCGGCGGCGCCCACATGGGCGGCTACAGCGCATCGAAGAGCGCGCTGATGCGGTTGACGGAATCGATGTCGGCCGAGCTGCGCGACCAGGGCATCAACGTGAACTGCGTGCTGCCCTCGGTCATCGACACGCCGGACAACCGTGCGTCCATGCCCGACGCCGATGCCTCGCGCTGGGTCACGCCCGCGGCGCTGGCCGATGTGGTTGGCTTCCTCGCGTCCGACGCGGCCCGCGCCGTGCATGGCGCGGCGCTGCCTGTCAGCGGCCGGGTCTGAGTTATTGGACCTTGTTCTCGGGTGCCTGCGGATCCGGCACGGAGCCGGTGCGCAGCACCCGGTAGTCGGTGTTGAAGACCACGCTGAACACCATGGAGGTGTTGGGCGGCTCCAGGTAGCGCCAGTCGTAGACCACCTCGCGCTTGAGGTCGTAGGGCGTGACCTTCATGGGCTTGCCCAGCATCTTGCGCACGTCTTCCATCATCATGCCCGGCTGCACCTTGGCGAAGTTCTCGGGCGTGAGCACCTGGCGCAGTGCGCTCATCTTGCCGTCCGGGCCGATGGTGATCATGTAGTTGCGGTGGCCGGCGGGCTGGCGGTTGTACTCGAAGGTGCGGCCGCCGCCCGGCGCATCCCAGATCTTCTCGGGCTCGCCGAACTGCTTGCGCACGTCGGCCTCCGTGGCCACGCCCTCTTCCAGCGCGTCGATGCGTTGCGGGTCGCAGGCCAGCAGCAAGGAGCCCGCCAAGGCTGCCGTAGCCCATTGCGCCACCAGCTTCCATCGCCCCGCCATGCTGCCCCCTTAAAATCCGCGCCTTCGAAAGGTTCAGTGTATGTCCATCTTCCGCCGCCCCGACTACAAGTCCGAAGCCACCCAGTTCATCGACCAGCTCAAGGCCCAGCAGCCCGACCTGGAAGCGCGCCAGCGCGCCGGCCGCGCCCTGCTGTGGGACAAGGCGGTGGACCGCAAGGTCTGGACCGAGTTCCGCCAGGGCCAGGTGGCGCAGAAGCCCTACGTCTACCAGACCGACAACCACTGATCGCGGCAGGCGCCACGCGCGTGGAGTCCAAGCTGCTGCCACCCGCCCACGGCGAGGCCGCCCCCATGCCGGAGGTGGTGGACCAGGTGGCGCTCGCGCGCCTGTACGGCGAGCCGCTGTTCGCCATCCCGCAGGACCTGTACATCCCGCCCGATGCGCTGGAAGTCTTCCTGGAGGCTTTCGAAGGCCCGCTGGACCTGCTGCTCTACCTGATCCGCAAGCAGAACTTCAACATCCTCGACATCCCCATGGCTGCCGTGACACGGCAGTACCTGGCCTACGTGGACGAGATCCGCACACGCAACCTCGAGCTGGCGGCCGAGTACCTGCTCATGGCGGCCATGCTGATCGAGATCAAGTCGCGCATGCTGCTGCCGCCCAAGAAGGCGGCCGAGGGCGAGGAGGCTGAAGACCCGCGCGCCGAACTCGTGCGCCGGCTGCTCGAGTACGAGCAGATGAAACTGGCGGGCGCGCGGCTGAACGCGCTGCCGCAGTTCGGCCGCGACTTCCTCAAGGCCCAGGTCACCATCGAGCAATCGCTGCAGCCGCGCTTTCCCGACGTGCACCTGGTGGACCTGCAGGAGGCCTGGCGCGACATCTTGAAGCGCGCCAAGCTCGTGCAGCACCACCGGATCACGCGCGAGGAGCTGTCCGTGCGCGACTACATGACCCAGGTGCTGCGCACGCTGCAGGGCCGCAAGTTCGTCGAGTTCGAGGAACTGTTCAATCCGGAGAAGGGTTCGACCGTGCTGGTCGTGACCTTCATCGCGCTGCTGGAGCTGGGCAAGGAAACGCTGGTGGAGATCGTGCAGGCCGAGGCCTTCGCCCCCATCTACGTGCGCCTGGCCTACACCGCCACCAACTAAACGCCGTCGGCGGCCGGCCCGCGGCCCATCAGCGCGGCCAAGGCCTGCTGCGGCTGCAGCTGGCCATCGAGCAAGGCCAGCACGCTTTCGGCGATCGGCATCTCCACACGCAGCGCGCGCGCGCGCTGCACCACGGTGCGCGCGCTGTAGACGCCCTCGGCCACATGGCCCAGCGAGGCCACGGCTTCGTCGAGCCGCATGCCGCTGGCCAGCAGCAGTCCCACCTTGCGGTTGCGGCTCAAGTCGCCTGTGGCGGTCAGCACCAGATCGCCCAGGCCGGACAGGCCCATGAAGGTCTCGGCGCGTGCGCCCAGCGCCAAGCCCAGGCGCGTCATCTCCGCCAGGCCGCGCGTGACCAGCGCGGCCCGGGCATTGAGCCCCAGCGACAGGCCATCGCACAGGCCGGTGGCGATCGCCAGCAGGTTCTTGACGGCGCCGCCGACCTCCACGCCCGGCACGTCGTCGCTGCTGTAGACCCGCAGCGTCGGACCGTGGAAGGCCTGGACCAACGCTTCGCGCAGCGCCGCATCGGCACTGGCAGCGACCAGCGCGGTCGGCTGGCCGGCCGCGACCTCCTGCGCGAAGCTGGGTCCGCTCAGCACGCCGAAGGCGCCTGTGCCGACCACGGCATGGTGGATCTCGTGGCCCAGCAGGCCTGCACCGCCGGCCTCGAAGCCCTTGCACAGCCAGGCCAGTGGCCGGCCCAGCGGCGCGAGTTCGGTCAGCATGGCGCGCAGCGCCGCCATGGGCGTGGCGATGACGAGCAGGTCCTGGTCCGCGCACAGTGGCGCCAGCGGCCCGTCGGCAAGCTGCAGCGCAGCCGGCAGCGGCGCCTCGGGCAGGTAGCGGGTGTTGCTGCGCTGTGCGCGCATCTGCGCCACCTGTGCAGCGTCGCGCGCCCACAGCGTCACGCTGCGCCCCGGCAGCCGGCTGGCGTGCACGGCCAGTGCCGTGCCCCAGGCGCCCGCGCCCAGCACGGCGATCTTCATGGATTACTGCAGGGCCGGGGCTGCGCCGTTGGCGGCGGTGGCCTGTTGTGCCTGCTGTTGCTCGTACATGGCCTGGAAGTTGATCTCGGCCAGGTGCACGGGCGGGAAGCCGGCGCGCTGGACCAGGTCGGCCACGTTGCCGCGCAGGTAGGGGTAGACGATCTGCGGGCAGGCGATGCCCATGATGGCGCCCATCTGGTCCTGCGGCAGGTTGCGGATCTCGAAGATGCCAGCCTGCTTGGCTTCGACCAGGAACACCGTCTTGTCGCCGCCCACGCGCGTGTGCACGGTGGCGGTGACCGTCACTTCGTAGATGCCATCGGCCACGTTGTTGCCGTCCACGCCCAGCTGGATGTCGACCTGGGGCTGCTCCTGCTGCAGCAGGATGGCCGGCGAATTGGGCTGCTCCAGCGAGGCTTCCTTCAGGTAGATGCGCTGGATCTGGAACACGGGAGCTTGGTCTTGGGTCTCGGCCATGGAGGTCTTTCGGGTGTCAAAAAAAGCCCGCCGGGGTTGCGTCCGCGGCGGGCAGCAGTCAGCCGGTCATTATGGCCGAGCGCCGTGTCAGCTTCCCTGCAGCAGCGGCACCAGGCCGCCACGGCTGTCCAGCGCGATCAGGTCGTCGCAGCCGCCCACATGGGTGTCGCCGATGAAGATCTGCGGCACGGTGCGCCGGCCCGTCAATTCCATCATCTTCATGCGTTCGGCCGGATCGGTGTCGACGCGGATCTCCTCGATCTGCGCCACGCCCTTGGCCTTGAGCACCTGCTTGGCGCGGATGCAGTAGGGGCACACCGCGGTGGTGTACATGCGCACGGCCTGCATCAGGCCTTCTCCACCGGCAGGCCAGCGTCGCGCCAGGCCTTCATGCCGCCGCCCACGGCCTGGGCGTTTTCGTAGCCAAGCTTCTTGGCCGCAGCGACGGCACGGTTGGCACGGGCGCCGGTCGGGCAGACCAACAACAGCGGCACGCCCTTGTTCTTGACCACGCCGGCCAGCTTGGTG
This sequence comes from Pseudorhodoferax sp. LjRoot39, assembly GCF_964253035.1. Classification (NCBI taxonomy): domain Bacteria; kingdom Pseudomonadati; phylum Pseudomonadota; class Betaproteobacteria; order Burkholderiales; family Comamonadaceae; genus Pseudorhodoferax; species Pseudorhodoferax sp. LjRoot39. The sequence continues at coordinate 6,980,196 of NZ_CAXUQL020000001.1, forward strand.
TCGAGCTGGCCGAAGGGCACGTTCCTGGCACCGACCACATGGCCGGCGGCGAATTCCGCCTCTTCGCTGACATCGACCACCACCGCCTTTTCGCGGTTGATCAGTTGCACGGCACCGGCCGGCGACAGCGCCGAGGCGCCGGCGGCACCGGAGACCATGGGCCACAGCAACAGGCTGGCGGAAGCCAGCGCCACGGCGAACAGCATCCAGTTGTCGATCACGAAATTCATGCAGGGGCTTTCTCGTTGGGACCGCGACCGATCTGGCCTGCGGGTCGGCGATTCTAAAATGCCCGGTTTCGGCACGCTGCACGCGCCGACCCAATTCCCTCTTGCTCTCCAAACCTTGACCACCATGCACAAACTCGTCCTGATCCGCCACGGCGAATCGACCTGGAACCTCGAGAACCGTTTCACCGGCTGGACCGACGTCGACCTGACGGAAACCGGCGTCGAACAGGCCAAGAACGCCGGCCGCCTGCTGCGCGCCGAAGGCTATGAATTCGACGTGGCCTACACCAGCGTGCTCAAGCGCGCCACGCGCACGCTGTGGCACACACTGGACGAGATGGACCGCACCTGGCTGCCCGTGGTGCACAGCTGGCGCCTGAACGAGCGCCACTACGGCGCGCTGCAGGGCCTGAACAAGGCCGAAACCGCCAAGCAGTACGGTGACGAGCAGGTGCTGGTCTGGCGCCGCAGCTACGACACGCCCCCGCCGGCGCTGGAAGCCACCGACCCGCGCAGCGAGCGCGGCGACCTGCGCTACGCCAAGCTCTCGCCCGAGCAGATTCCGCTGACCGAGTGCCTGAAGGACACCGTGGCCCGTGTGCTGCCGTTCTGGAACGAGGCCATGGCGCCGGCCATCCAGTCGGGCCGCCGCGTGGTGGTCGCCGCCCACGGCAACTCGATCCGGGCGCTGGTGAAGTACCTGGACGGCATCTCCGACGCCGACATCGTGGGCCTGAACATTCCCAATGGAATTCCGCTGGTTTACGAGCTGGACGCCGGTCTGAAGCCGATCCGCCACTACTATCTGGGCGATGCCGAAGCCGCTGCGCGCGCCGCAGCGGCGGTGGCGGCGCAGGGCAAGAAGGCCTGATTTCCGTGAACGGCCTGTAAAGGCCGAAAATTCTCCGCTGTTCATGCGGAACCGGCCCGCGATCCGGCATTCCAATCGCTTATTTGTCGGAACCTGTCTGGGGATTGCTCGCTATGGGTCAGAAACTGAAGATCGCAGGCTGGGTGGCAGCCGGTGCCCTGGCAGGGGCCATGACCACCGTGTCGCTGCAGACCGTGGCGCGCGGCGCCATGGCGCCCCTGCCGCTGGAGGAGCTGCAGCAGATGGCCGCCGTGTTCGGCATGATCAAGAGCGACTATGTCGAGCCGGTGGACGAGAAGAAGCTCATCAGCGACGCCATCTCCGGCATGGTGGCCAGCCTGGATCCGCACTCCCAGTACTTCGACAAGAAGTCCTTCAAGGAATTCCGCGAGGGCACGACCGGCCGCTTCGTCGGCGTGGGCATCGAGATCACGCAGGAAGACGGCCTGGTCAAGGTGGTCTCGCCGATCGAGGGCTCGCCGGCCTTCCGCGCCGGCCTCAAGCCCGGCGACCTGATCACCAAGATCGACGACACGGCCGTCAAGGGCCTGTCGCTCAACGACGCCGTCAAGCGCATGCGCGGCGAGCCCAACACCAAGGTCGACCTGACCATCTTCCGCAAAGACGAGAGCCGTACTTTCCCGGTCTCGATCACGCGTGAGGAGATCCGCACCCAGTCGGTCAAGGGCAAGGTCGTGGAGCCGGGCTACGCCTGGCTGCGCCTGAGCCAGTTCCAGGACCGCACGGTGGACGACTTCGCGCGCAAGCTCGAGGAAATCTACAAGCAGGAGCCCAACCTCAAGGGCCTGGTGCTGGACCTGCGCAACGACCCGGGCGGCCTGCTCGACGCGGCGGTGGCCGTCTCTGCGGCCTTCCTGCCCGAAGGCGTGACCGTGGTGTCGACCAACGGACAGCTGGCCGACAGCAAGTTCACCTACAAGGCCGCGCCCGAGTACTACCTGCGCCGTGGCGGCTCCGATCCGCTCAAGCGGCTGCCGGCCGCGCTCAAGAACGTGCCCATCGTGGTGCTGGTCAACGAGGGCTCGGCCTCGGCCAGCGAGATCGTGGCTGGCGCACTGCAGGACCACAAGCGCGCCACCATCATGGGCAGCCAGACCTTCGGCAAGGGCTCGGTGCAGACCGTGCGCCCGCTGGGTCCGGACACGGGCCTGAAGCTCACCACGGCGCGCTACTACACGCCGAGCGGCAACTCGATTCAGGCCAAGGGCATCGTGCCCGACGTGATGGTCGACGAGACAGAGGAAGGCAGCCCGTTCGCCGCCCTGCGCACACGCGAGGCCGACCTGGAGAAGCACCTGAACAGCGGCCAGGGTCCGGAAGTCAAGGATCCGGCCCGCGAGAAGGCCCGCGAGGAGGCCCGCAAGCGGCTGGAAGAGGAAGCCAAGAAGCCGGTGTCCGAACGCCGCCCGCCCGAGTTCGGCTCGGACAAGGACTTCCAACTGGCCCAGGCCGTGAACCAGCTCAAGGGCGGCCCGGTGCTGGTCAGCAAGACCCTGGTCGAGCGGCCGGCGGAGAAGAAGGAAAACTGATCCCCGCCGCCGCTGCCGGCCCAAGCCCCGCGCTGCGGGGCTTTTTCTTTGCTGCCGCCACAATCCGGGCATGACCGACGACCAGCTCCTGCGCTACTCGCGCCACATCCTGCTCGACGAGATCGGCATCGAAGGCCAGCAGCGCCTGCTCGATGCCCATGCGCTGGTGGTCGGCGCCGGCGGGCTGGGCTCGCCGGTGGCGCTGTACCTGGGCAGTGCCGGGGTCGGCCGCATCACGCTGGTCGACGACGATCAGGTCGACCTGACCAACCTGCAGCGCCAGATCGCCCACAACATGGCGCGGCTGGGCCAGCCCAAGGCCGATTCGGCGCGTGCGGCCATCGCGGCGCTGAACCCCGAGGTGGTGGTGGAAGCCATCGCGCAGCGCGCCGACGCGGCGCTGCTGGACCGCCTGGTGCGCGAGGCCGACGTGGTGCTGGACTGCTGCGACAACTTCGCCACACGCCAGTCCGTCAACGCGGCCTGCGTGCGGCATGGCCGGCCGCTGGTCTCGGGCGCGGCGATCCGCTTCGATGCGCAGCTGGCGGTGTTCGACACGCGCGACGCGGCCTCCCCCTGCTATGCCTGCGTGTTCCCGCCCGACAGCGCCCCCGAGGAAGTGCGCTGCGCCACCATGGGTGTGCTGGCGCCCCTGGTCGGCGTGATCGGCAGCCTGCAGGCGGTGGAGGCGCTGAAGCTGCTCAGCGGTGCCGGCCCTTCGCTGGCTGGGCGCCTGCTCATGCTCGATGCACGCCAGCTGGAATGGACCACGCTGCGCGTGTCCAGGCAAGCGCATTGCCCGGTGTGCGCCAGCCGCTGAGGGTCACTGGTGCACCCTTCGGCCTGCGGCCTGTCCCGCCAAGCGGGAGCGAGCTTGCTTGGGGCGGCCCGGCGCGGAGCTCAACCGCACGGGCCGTGCGCGCGGCGGAACGCGTAGGGACGCTGCGCCCCGGCATCGGCAAACAGGCCGCGACGGGCAGCGCGCGCTGCGCGCTCTTCCTCGGCGTAGGGTCCGGGGCTGTGCCGGTAGCGGTACGACCAGGCATGGCCGGCGCGCACCATGCGGGCCGCCACATCCTCGTCCGCCTGCCACAGGCGCGCCAGCAGCCGCCCGTAGTCGTCGTGGCGCAGTGGCTGCACGCGCACCGCAAGGCCGAGCAGCTCACGCTGCAGCGCTGACCGCGCCTCGGCTCCATGGGCCTGGCACAGCTCCGGGGCATCGATGCCATGCACGCGGACCTTGCGCGGCGCGCCGCCATCGGCCGGTCGCACCCACAGCGTGTCACCATCGCTGACGTAGCTGACCACGCCCCACCACGCATCTGCGGCATGCGCGGGCGCGCACAACAGGCTTGCAAGAATCCAGCACAGGGCGGCGAGAGAACGGAACACGACAGGCGAGGAGAACAGACGATGGGAGAATGCGCCGCCCGCAGCACGCCGGGCCCCTGCATGATGCCCGAAGCCCCGCACCCTCCCGCTCGCCGGCCCTGGCGCCGCTTCTTCCCTTTCCTCGCCTGGCCCAGGCCCGGCCGCGCCACGCTGCAGGGCGAGGCCATGGCCGGCCTGACGGTCGGCATGATGGTCATTCCCCAGGGCGTGGCCTATGCCGCGCTGGCCGGCATGCCGCTGGTGACGGGCATCTACGCATCGCTGCTGCCGGCGCTGATCGCGGTGCTGTTCTCGGCCTCCACCCGGCTGTCGGTCGGTCCCACCGCGCTGAGCTGCCTGCTCATCGCCGCCTCGCTGTCTGGCATGGCCGAGCCAGGCAGCCCGCAGTGGGTCAACCTGGCGGTCTGGCTGGCACTGCTGTCGGGCCTGCTGCAGGTGGTGCTGGGCCTGGCCCGCTTCGGCTGGCTGCTCAACGTGGTCAGCGCGCCGGTGCTGATGGGCTTCACGCAGGCCGCGGCCGTGCTGATCCTGCTGTCGCAGCTGCGCGACCTGCTGGGCCTGCCGGCCGACTGGCAGGCGGCGCAACTGGCGCAGCAGGTCAACCCGGGCGCGGCGCTGTTCGGCATCGGATCGCTGGTGCTGCTGGTGCTGTCGCGCCGGCTGTCGCCCAAGCTGCCGGCCGTGGTGCTGGTGGTGCTGGCCGCAGCAGGCATCAGCTGGGCCATCGGCTTCGAGGCCGCGGGGGGCGAGGTGGTCGGCACCCTGCCGGCCGGCATGCCGCAGCTGTACCTGCCGCAGTGGCCGGGCTGGCAGGACTTCAGCCGCCTGCTGGTGCCGGCCCTGGTGATCACGCTGATCAGCTTCCTGGAGACCGCCTCCAGTGCCAAGGTCGACAGCCAAAAGGGCGGCCAGCGCTGGGACCAGGACCAGGACCTGATCGGCCAGGGCCTGGCCAAGCTGGCGTCCGGCCTGTCCGGGGCGTTTCCCACCAGTTCCTCGTTCTCGCGCTCGGCGCTCAACCTCTATGCCGGCGCCCGCACCGGCTGGGCCACCATCGCTTCGGTGGTGGTGGTGCTGGCGGCCCTGGTCTGGTTCACGCCGCTGCTGCACCCCGTGCCGCAGGCGGTGCTGGCGGCCATCGTCGTCGCGGCCGTGATGGGCCTGGTCAAGCCGGCCGCGTTCGCACACCTGTGGCGGGTGTCGCGCGTGGAGGCCGCCACGGCCGGCGTGACCTTTGGCGTGACGGTGCTGTCGGCACCGGCGCTGTACTGGGGCGTCATCGCCGGCCTGCTCATGAGCCTGTCGCACTTCCTGTACCAGCGGCTGCACCCACGCATCATCGAGATCGGCCTGCACCCGGACGGCAGCCTGCGCGACCGCCACCTCTGGCACCTGCCACCGCTGGCGCCCCGGTTGTGCGCGCTGCGCATGGACGGCGGGCTGGATTTCGCCTCGGCCAACGCCTTCGAGCGCGCCGTGCTGGAACACCTGGCCGCGCACCCGGACGTGCGCCACGTCTGCGTGTTCGCGCTGTCCATCAACCACATCGACGCCACCGGCGTGGAGATGTTCGGCCAGCTGCGCAAGGGGCTGCGCGAGCGCGGCATCTGCCTGCACATCGCCGGCATGAAGCTGCCGGTCGAGCGCGTGCTGTTGCGTGCCGGCGAACTGCCCGCGGCAGGCAGCACGCCCGATCCGTTGCTGCGCCTGTACCGCACCGACGCCGAAGCGCTGGCGGCGCTGCAGCACCCGAGCATGCAACAGCCGGCCTGAAACACGGGTCGATCCGCCTGTTTTTCCGGCGTTCGGCAGCGCCGCGTGACAGCGCCGCAACCGGACCGCGCTGGTAAACTGGCCCGGTTCAACCCCCCGCCCATCTGTGATCCATCCGGCCCCGTCCAACCTGGTCGACCTGCACGAGTTGCGCCTGGATGCGGCGCGTGCACAGTTGGCCCGCGCCGGTACGGTCGAGCTGCCGCCAGCCGATGGCGATGCCACCGCCTATCTGCAGGCGGTGATCGATGGCCTCAACGAACTCTCGCTGAAAGACGCGCTGACCGGCCTGTCCAACCGGCGCCAGCTCGAGCAGGTGCTGGAGGCCGAGATCGACCGCGTCGCGCGTTCGGGCGAGGCAGCGCTGCTGCTGATGCTGGACATCGACCACTTCAAATCGGTCAACGACAACTACGGCCACATGGCCGGCGACCAGGTGCTGCAGGCCGTGGCCCAGGCCCTGGCCGGCTGCATCCGACCCATGGACACCGCCGCGCGCTACGGAGGGGAAGAGTTCGCCGTGGTGCTGCCCAGCTGCCAGCCGGCTTTCGGCCAGGTGGTGGCCGAGCGCATCTGCCGCACCATCGAGGCCACGCCGATCCGGGTGTCGCCCAGCGTGGACCTGCGGGTGACGGTCAGCATCGGCGGTGCTTTCGCGCTGCAGTGGATCCGCTCCACCACCGAACTCTGGATCGACCGTGCAGACCAGCAGCTCTACGTGGCCAAGACCGGTGGGCGCAACCGGTTGTGCCTGGAGGAGCAACCCGACAGCACCGTCAGCGCGGAGGAAAAGCACTTGCTGTTCGGCCATCTGGCCGCCGCAGATCCTGCCTGGATCGACATGAGTTCTGGCGTCGCCCCTGGTGGCGCTGTGTAAGAGGAACACGATGAGCGATCCTTCCACCCCCAAGTCCGTGCCGCCGGCGCTCGGCGCCAGGGTTCTGGCCGTCACCAGCGGCAAGGGCGGCGTGGGCAAGACCTTTGTCTCGGCCAACCTGGCGGCCGCACTCGCCCGGCGCGGCCAGCGCGTGCTGGTGCTGGACGCCGACCTCGGCCTGGCCAATCTCGATGTGGTGCTCAACCTGCACCCCAAGATCACGCTGCACGACGTGTTCACGGGCAAGGCGACCATCGCCGAGGCCATCGTCAAGGCGCCGGGCGGCTTCTCGGTGCTGCTGGCTGGCTCGGGCATGGTCGAGTACTCGCGGCTCACGCCCGAAGTGCGCGACGAGTTCCTGGGCGTGATCCGCAGCGTGATGCCCAACTACGACGTGCTGTTGCTCGACACCGGTGCCGGCATCTCCGACGTGGTGCTGTTCGCGGTGTCGCTGGCCTCCGAGGTCGTGGTCGTGGCCACGCCCGAGCCGACCTCGCTGACCGATGCCTATGCCGCCATCAAGGTGCTGGCCACCCAGCACAAGCGCCAGCATGTGCGCGTGGTCATCAACCAGACCGCCCGCCCCGGCGATGGCCGGGCCATCACCTCGCAGCTGCAGCAGGTGCTCGACCGCTTCGTGGCCAGTGCCACCGGCCGCTCCGTGCGCCTCATCCACCTCGGCGACATTCCGGCCGACCCGACGGTGCGCGAAGCCGTGATGCGACGCCAGTTGCTGATGGTCAGCGCGCCGGGCAGCCCGGCCGCCATGGCCGTGACCGAGCTGGCGCGCAAGCTCGACGAGACGGTGATCTCCCGCGCCGACGGCACGGGCAGTTGACGGGTGCAAGGCGCGCGGCTGCGCGCCAGTTGCGTCCTACTCGCGCCAGGCCCGGGGCTCCAAGGGTGCCTGCGCGGTGTCCCATTTCGACTGCGGCGTCATCACTTCGCCGCAATGGCCGCAGCGCCGGCCGGCATGGTCGGCCTCCTCGCCGCAATGCGGGCATGGTGCCCACTGGGGTGCGGGCTTCGCCGGCGGCACGATGCCGATGGCCCGCGCCACCGCAATGCACTTGCGCGCAAAGCCGCGCAGGCCCTGGTTCGGATCGGCATTGGACATCGCACCCCCTTGTGTAACGAGCGGGTGCATTTTTGCAGGCATTCGGCGAATCGGCAACGCGAACCGTTCGCCTGTCAGCCAGATGATGGAAACGGCGCTGTCAGGATCCAGCCTTCGAGTGCGTCGCTGGCGGACGGCATGCCGTAGCGCCGGTCGCCTTGCGCATACCGGCACTGGCCCCAGGCGGCCTGCAACAGGCACAGCGTGGCGTCCAGCAGGTCGCCGCTGCCATCGTCGGCCACGGCCTTTCGGGCGGCCTGCGGCAACGCCAGGCGCAAACCCAGGCGGGTCGCGCCAGCGTCCCTGCACAGGGCCGACAGCAGATCCATGCGTGCCAGTTGGCGCTCCGCGGTCTGCCGCTTCGGATCGTCGCTCTTGTAGCTGCGCCGCCCGCCCAACACCTCGCGGGCGAGCAGGCCCGGATAGGCCTCCAGCGCCACGCGCCGCCGGTCGCCTTCGGACAGGCCGGGTAGGTGCACGCCGGCCGCGCGCAGCAGCGGTACACCGGCGTGCAGCATCCAGGCCACGGGTGGATTGACCCATTTCATCGACGGGCTCGCGCCGGCCGGGCCGTCGGTGGCGCGGTGGGCGAACTTGCCACCCGCCGGGCGGCTGGCACAGAAAGCCTGGAACACGCCGCGCAACTGCGGCCGCGTGAGGCTGGCGTAGTGGGCCATGCAGGCGGCCCACTCGGTCGGCCAGCCCAGCGCCAGCACCAGTTCGCGCGGCAGGCCGAACGGCAGGTCGAAGCCGCCGACCCAGTCGGCCGGCTGGGCCAGCCAGGCGCCGAAATCGGCCAGCGTGGTGAAGCGTTCGAAGCGATACAGGTGCACGGTGTTGCCGCTCAGGTGGCCGAGCGCCAGCACGATGGGTTTGCGGCGCGTGGGGCTGCTGCTGAAGTCGCAGCCGAGCAGCGGCGGATGGGCCGGGATGGTCAGCGGTTCCAGCAGTTCTGGACGGTTTCGTTGACGCCGGTCACGCCGCGCACACCCGTGTTGGTGAGCGTGAAGCTGCCGCATTTGTCGTTGGCCTGCGCGCCCTTGGGCGCGGCGGTCAACGTGAAGGTCCGTCCATCCGCCGAAGCCAGGCTGATGTCATAACGATTGGACGGCGTCGTCTTGAGCCCGTCCGGAAACTCCTTGTCCGTCGCCGTCTCGATCGGGTAGGTCCCTCTGGCGGTCGCCGCACGCTCCATCCACTGCGCAGCCTGCAGCAGCGCCGCCCGCGCCTCGGAGCGCGCGCCGCGGCGCACGTACTCCGTGTAGTTGGGCAATGCGATGGCAACCAGAATGGCAGCGATCGCCACTGTGATCATCAGTTCGATCAGCGTGAAGCCGCGCATGGCGGACCGGGGAGGGAGCGGGTGTGTGCTCATTGCAGTTGGCGCCAGTTGGGACGCAGCGGAATCTCGGGCAGGCGCGCCAGCTTGTCGATGGTGTTCGTGGATGTGGTGCTGCCTTTTCCGATGCGGATCTGGCTGGCCCTGGTCGTCACCCGGTTTTCAGCGGCGGATGCCGTCATGCGCGAGGTACCACCGTCGGTGGCCTTGTAGAAACCATCACCGTTCGTGTCCATGACCTGCACCGAAGGCCGCTTGCCGTCCATGATGTTGAGCAGCGTGCGGTACTTCTGGACTGCCGTACTCGTCCCTGCGCAGGTTTCGCCAGCCGTGCCGCCGCCCGAGGCGGGCACCTCGGAGATCAGCTCGATGTTGTTGCTCTCGTCGTAGAAGTACATCTGCGCCAGCACCCGCTCGCCGCTCATGGGCAGGTTCATGTACCAGCCCGACTTCTTGCCGGCACCGGTGTAGGCCACATCGTTCTGGCTCACGGTCCAGAAGGTCCGCGTGGAGCTACTGTCGGAGCCTGCGATCGGATTCTCGCCGACCGTCTGCTGCTGCAGGTTCGTCACCCCACTGCCCAGCGCCGCGGGCGTCACCACGCTATCGTCGATCACCACCTTGCCAGACACCAGCTTGTAGCGCGTGTTGTCCAGCACCGAGTAGACGCTTTGCACCGAGGTGTCGGTCCTATCGGCCTCGGTGAGGCTGCGCCCGGTGCCGAACGCCACCATCAGCCCGGTCGCGCCACGCTCGTTGGCGCGCACGACGGGCGGCGCCGTGATCGGCTGCGCCTTGCTGGCACCTCCACTGGTGTAGACCGCGCGGTACAGCGGCGTGCCGTTGAACACCCGAATGGTGCTGCCCGACAAGTTGTCGATCGCCGGGGTACTGAACGCCACATTCCAGCTCAGGGGATTGGCCGCAGACACATCGAACTTCCAGAGATTGCCCAGCAGGTCGCCGGCATAGACCAGGTCCGGCGTGCCGTTGCCATCCAGATCCACCAGGCGCGGCGCCGACAATCCGTTGCTGGTGCCCGTCGTGCTGCTGGCGACGATCTTGAACAGCTCCTTGGCGCCGTCCAGGTACTGGATCAGCAGCACCGGGCGCTCGTTCGTGCTGTTGTAGCCATTGCCCATGACGGCGGCCCAGCGCCCATTGTTCATGCGCACGATCTGCGTGGTCTTCAGCGCATTGCTGTCGTCGAGCACCGGGGCGACCATGATGTGGCCGAGGTCGGCATCCTCTGCGGTCGAGCCGGCCGCGGAGGTCTTGTCCATCACGACCAGGGATGCGGCATGGGCCTTGAGCATATTGGACTCCACCGCGGTGCTACCGGTGACCGTGCTGCCGGGCGTGGTCACGTCCAGCACGAAATACCCTTTGCCCCCGGCACCCAGGGTGCCGAACAACAGCGTGCGCCATTCCGGGTCGGTACTGGTGCCGAACGGGATGAACACGTCGCCGCTGAAGGGTGAGCCGTCAACGTAGTAGCGGTGCGTGTAGCTGCTGCGCGTGAGCTCGGGCAGGTTCTGGATCACGCCTTTGGGCACATAGGCGATCTTCTCGCTGCCGTCCACGCCGGAAAAGCCGTGCAGCATGCCGTCGTTGCCGCCAACATAGACCATAGGGAGGCGCTTGGCGTGCTTCCTGGCGAACGCCAGGTAGTTGTCGAAACCATAGTTGCTGACCGGATCGGCCACGTACCACAGGCCCGAGTTGACGATGTCGCCCTGGATCGAGGTCCGCGTGCGCAAGGTCGTGCCCTCCTGGCTCCTGTCGCCGCGGATGAAATCGAGACGCTGCTGGCCGAGCAAGTTGGCCGCAGTGGTCGTCGCGGTGCTCTCCTTGAGCAGATCCTTCTGCGCGGTGCTCAGGTAGCTCTCGTCGGCCGCCCATTCGAACGAAGTCGCCCCTCCCCCGATAGCCAAATCGCGCCAGCTCAGGATCAGCCGGTTGGCGATGCCCGTGGCGGTGACCGCCAGCGCATTGAGCTTGTCCGCTGTGTTGAGGTTGGGAGGCGAGGCGCTCTTGGTGCCCCAGGTGGTGTCGGGCGTGGTGGTCGTGCCGCCTGTGCTGCTGTCCTGGGTCACCGTGTCGGCCTGCACGAAGCCGTACCAGCCGTCGGCGTAGTAGCCGCTGGTGTACTGGGTGGTGGCCGAGTAGGCGATCGAGGACGAGGCATTGGCGAAGCTTGTCACCGGCTGGCTGCGGTCCGCCGAGATCTCCCCGAAGATGTCCTTGAAAGCGGCCACCAGGCCGGTCGAATCCGAGGCAGGGATGAAGCGGCCGCGGCCGGCCAGCGCCATGGCCCACAACTCGATGCGCTTGGCCGCGTTGGATGCGCCCGGATTCGGCCAGGTGACGGCACCCGTCACCAGACTTTTGAAGTCGCCATCGTCGCCATACATGTCGCCCGAGGGGGCCCAGGTCGGCCGGATCGTCCATTCGGAAGCATCGCGAAAACCGATTGCATAGGTCTGGATGTGCTGCCAGGTGGCCGGATCGTTGCGCGGATGCCAGTAGGGCGACAGCGTCACCGACCTCAGGGTGCCGCCCGAGCCGGTCCGGTACGGCGTGTCCTCGGAAACCTTGGTCAGTGGCTTCAGGTTGTTCGTCAGGTCACCGTTCAGGTCCGTGGCCCAGTAGTGGAAGGTCAGATCTGCCAGCTTGTTGTAGTTGGTGGCATTGGGGTTGCGGTACAGCTGCGTCTCGGCACTGGTCGCGTCGTAGCGCGTCACCCCGTCGGGCAGGTTCGCGGAGGTCGCGGTGGGGGCGGTGGTGCCCGAGGCGCGCGATGCCGGCGTGATGTTCCACTCGCCGTCCGTCATCACGATCACGTAGTTCCTGCGGCAACTCAGCACCGGATCGGCTGTGGCGCCCGGCGTGGCGGCCCAGACCCCGCTGGCATCGGTGGTCAAGGAATTCTGGACGTAGTTGCCGGCCGCCGCGTAGGCCGTGTGCGTGGGCGTGCTCCCGGACCCACGCAACTGGTTGCCCGAGGACGCCTGGGTCGCTGGCCCGACCCAGTTCAGAAACTTGGTGCGATGCGCCGCATTGAGCACCCGGACCGCATTGCACCCGTCAATGTTCGAATTGACGGCTTGACACTGATTGAAAGTGTTCCAGCCGAGGCGGATCGAGTTGTCCGGGATGACCTGGGTGGTCGCGTTGAAGATGGCATGCAGGGCCGTCTTGAGCTCGCGCATGCCCGAGCCCGCCGTTCCGGACGAGCCCATGCTCCCCGAGTCGTCCAGTGAGAGGATCACGTTCGGCGCCGGCGCGCGGGTGGCCGAGCCGGCGGGATACTGTGCCAGCGACAACTGGGCCGCGAACGGCGCCGACGGCATGCCGATCGCCGCGATGAGCACGCTCAGCAGCGTGCGCCTGGCCCGGGGATGTGCGTGCATCGTGGCCTCCTTCAATCCCTGATTTTCTGCCGCGCGAAGGTCGACTGGAGCACCACCTGCGTGCCCTCCTTCAACCCCCGGGCCACGGCGGTGATGCGGTAGACCACACGCGGACTCAGGTTCAGCGCCATGGTCTGCGACGCGTTCGAGACAACGCTGGACTCGCCAGTGCTGGCGTATTGCATGACCTCGATCCAATACCACGCTCCGCGGCGGGCCGTGCGCTCGGTCAACAGCGGATTGACCATGGCCGTGCTGCCCGTGGCTGGCAACGCGCCGGTGTACTCACCATAACGCGCACCGACGTTGTCAGCGATCATGGGATTCATCGTGGCGTCCGCGCTCCAGAAGTCCTGCGCGCCCGCACGCTTGAGGCAAATGCCGTTCAGGCACTGGGTGGTGGTCTCGGCCGACAGGCGCGTCAGCAGGCGCTGGAAGGCAGCCATTTCGTCGATGAACCGAACCGTCGTGCCCATGCGGCAGATCTTCGTATTGGTGGGTTCAGACACGCAACTCGTCCCGTCCGCGCGCATGCCCTGGATGTCGAGCTCGGCGTCCTGGATCATGGCCTGGGCCGCCTCGAACGCACGCTGGTAATCGGCATCGTTGCCCACGATGGCCTCGTTGACGAGCGAGGTGCGGAACGCCCACAGCGCCAGCAGCGAGGACAGCAGCACGACGATCATCACCACCAGCAGCGCGATACCGCGCTGGCGCGCGCCCGCCAAGCCCGCGGGTGCGCGCCTCACCGCGCCGCCCCCTGGCTGCGCAGCTGGAAGGTGTTGCGCAGCACCACATGCATGCGGTTGCCCAGCGACACGTCCGACTGCGCGCAGTTGCGGTAGGTCGCACCGGCCGTGTCGATGTTCTCGTCACCGGCAAGTTCCAGGCAGATGTCCACCGCGACGACCGAGGCCCAGTCCGCCGTGGCCATCGCGGCTGGGGCGATGCGGCGCATGGTCGTGGCACCGACCCCGCCGGCCGGCAGCGTTTGCACCAGGTACGTCACCCGGAAGTCCGCCACGTTGCCGATCAGCACCTCCTCGGAGCCGTCCGTTCCCCGGCACAGCAGATCGCCTGTCGCCGCACCGGTGGCCCGCTGCAGCCGGAAATCGCTCTGCACCACCGCCGCCGTGGTGGAACTGCGGCCCAGGCAGTCGCTGAGCAGTGACTGTGCCGTGGTGGCGGTCGACACCGTCTCCGTGAAGTTCTGGTATCCCACGCGCAACGCATAGGTCGTGTCGTTCTGCAGCGTGCGCGTGCTGCGATCGAACGTAGTTTCGAACGCCACCGGCTGGGCCGGATCTTCCGCCGCGTCGGCGGCAGCACCGAAGGCCATGTTCAGGCGGATCGCCCCCGCCTGCCGCAGCTGCCGACCGGCCACGCGCAACGCATAGGCGCCTTGCTGCTGCAGCTGGCTGGCGTCGCTGACCGTGCCTGACACGCCGCGCGAGATCAGCAGTGCCCCCAGCGCCACGGCGATGGTCATCAGCCCGATGGCCAGTCCGACCAGCAATTCGAGCAGCGTGACGCCGGACTGGGTGGCGCGGGTCATGGGCAGTACATTTTAGGATCGGCCGCATCACCCACCACGTAGGGCGCACAGCGCAGCGTGGGTTGCAGGTACTGCAGGTGGCAGATGCGGTCGGCGGGGCAACTCACGCTGGTGACGCCGGTGGCCGCGCCGGTGGTCACGGTCGCCGTGGCGAACGGTGCCTTGTAGGCCGCGTTCTCGGCGGCCGTGGCGCCCTCGCGCTGGCGCTCGTTCTCGCGCCAACTCACCATCACGCCCAGCTGCGGCCGCACGTTGGTGGCCGTGCCCTGGGCCACGACGAACACCGCGGCTTCGCCCAGCGGCATGGTGGCGGCCACGTTGGCCTTCCACTGTGCAATGTCCGCCAACGCCGTATCACCTGGCCCGCAGCCGTTGGCACAGTTCGGCGGCGCGCCGCTGACCTCGTTCTCGCCCACCACGTAGTTGGCCAGGACCGCCGCCGTGAGCGAGGTCGGATTGGCCTTGATGCGTTCGCCGAGGTCTTCGATCAGGCGGATCGCCTGGGCCCGGCGTACCGCGGTCTGCGTGTCGGCGAGGGTGCGCAGCTGCACTCCCAGGATGCCGAGCACGCCCAGCGCCACCAGCACAATGGCGATCATGGATTCCAGCAGCGTCACACCGCGCTGTCGCCGCACCATCAATCGCATGCACTCGCCCCTGCCTTGCTGCGGATGCGGCCACCGCCACCCAGGCAGACAGCCGATCGCACGGTGGAACCGCTGCGCGTGGACGCCACCACGAACGTCACAGCGCCGCCGGTTGCCGGATCGCCCCAGCGCGTGAGTGCGAACGAGCCCGAACTGGCCGCATTGGTGACACTGACGCCATTGCCGAGCGGCGATTCGCGCAACACGGCCGTGCCATCGAACACCGTCCAGCCGCATCGCCAGTCGGCCACGTCGGTCGGCAGCGCGCATTGGTCCGTCCCGGGCGTGCTGCGCGCCACCGACACATTGCCCCCCCGCTTGATCGCCTCCGACCGTGCGAACGCGATCGTCGCCACCATCTCCTCCGCCGCCTGCCGCACGCGCCAGCGCTCGATCACCGGCACCATGCTGGGCCCGGCCAACGCCGCCAGGATGGCCAGGATCGCCACGACCACCATGAGCTCAAGCATGGTGAAGCCGCGGGCTGCAGGAACGGGGGAATGGCCACGGAATGGGCGGATCATGACTGTGCGAATGCTAATCGCCCGACCGCCTGAAACAAGCGTGTTGCACGCAAGCCGCGTCAGGCGGACCCCGGCGCACGATGAGCGGTTGCGCCCGCGACAGCCCCGTGCCTGGTATGCCAAATAGTTCACACAGACATGGGTGTTACAAGCCCGGAGTAGGATGCTCCGGCACCCGCCGCAGTTGCGGCGCCGCCCCACCACCCAGATAAAACGGAGCATCCGGCATGGCCCACGCATTCGCGCGCACCCGCAAGAAGTTCACCACGGCATCCGGCAAGACCGGGCAGTTCTATTCGCTGCCGGCCCTGGCCAAGGAGTTCCCGCAGATCCAGCGCCTGCCGGTGTCGCTGCGCATCGTGCTCGAATCGGTTTTGCGCAACTGCGACGGCAAGCGCGTCGCCGAAGAGCATGTGCGCCAGCTCGCCAACTGGGGTGCCAAGGCCGAACGCACCGACGAGATCCCGTTCGTGGTCTCGCGCGTGGTGCTGCAGGACTTCACGGGCGTGCCGCTGCTGGCCGACCTGGCCGCCATGCGCAGCGTGGCCGCCCGCTTGAGCAAGCCGGTCGGCCGCATCGAGCCGCTGGTGCCGGTCGACCTCGTGGTCGACCACTCCATCATGGTCGACTACTACGGCCAGAAGAACGCGCTCGACCTGAACATGAAGCTCGAATTCCAGCGCAACCGCGAGCGCTACGAGTTCATGAAGTGGGGCATGCAGGCCTTCAAGACCTTCGGCGTGGTGCCGCCCGGCTTCGGCATCGTGCACCAGGTCAACCTGGAGTACCTGGCGCGCGGCGTGCACAAGACGCGGGACGACGTCTACTACCCCGACTCCCTGGTCGGCACCGACAGCCACACCACCATGATCAACGGCATCGGCGTGGTGGCCTGGGGCGTGGGCGGCATCGAGGCCGAGGCCGCCATGCTGGGCCAGCCGGTCTATTTCCTGACGCCCGACGTGGTCGGCTTCGAACTGACAGGCCGGCTGCGCGAGGGCGTCACGGCCACCGACCTGGTGCTGACCGTGACCGAAATCCTGCGCCGCCACAAGGTGGTGGGCAAGTTCGTCGAGTTCTTCGGCGAGGGCACGCGCACGCTGGCCCTGCCCGACCGCGCCACCATCGGCAACATGGCGCCCGAGTACGGCGCCACCATGGGCTTCTTCCCGGTGGACGAGAAGACCATCGAGTACTTCAAGGGCACGGGCCGCACCAAGGCCGAGATCGAGGCCTTCGAGGCCTACTTCCGCGCCCAGGGCCTGTTCGGCGTGCCGCAGGCCGGCGAGATCGACTATTCGCAGGTGGTCAAGCTCGACCTGGGCGATGTGACGCCCAGCCTGGCCGGCCCCAAGCGCCCGCAGGACCGCATCGAGCTGGGCCAGGTGGCGAGCCAGTTCAAAAGCCTGTTCTCCAAGCCCGTGGCCGAGAACGGCTTCAACCAGCCGGCCGCCGTGCTGGGCACCCGCCACCAGGTGCGCACCAGCGAAGACCCGCTGCTGGACAAGGTGCCCGAGAACCCGCCCACGCCCAGCGGCGCGGCGCGCCCCGTGATGGAGATGGAAGGCAACAAGCCCACCCTGGCAGCGGCCCAGGCCGAAGCCACGGCCCCGGCCAGGAAGACGCCGGAGATCACCATCGGCAACGGCGACGTGCTGATCGCCGCCATCACGAGCTGCACCAACACCTCCAACCCCAGCGTGCTGCTGGCCGCCGGCCTGCTCGCCAAGAAGGCCGTGGAAGCCGGCCTCAAGGTGCAGCCGCACATCAAGACCTCGCTGGCGCCGGGCTCGCGCATCGTCACCGAGTACCTGACCGAGACCGGCCTGTTGCCCTACCTGGCCAAGCTCGGCTTCGCGCTGGCCGGCTATGGCTGCACCACCTGCATCGGCAACGCGGGCGACCTCACGCCCGAGCTCAACGAGGTCATCACCAAGAACGACCTGGTGTGCGCGGCCGTGCTGTCGGGCAACCGCAACTTCGAGGCCCGCATCCATCCCAACCTCAAGGCCAACTTCCTGGCCAGTCCGCCGCTGGTGGTGGCCTACGCCATCGCCGGCACGGTCACGCGCGACCTCATGACCGAGCCGGTCGGCAAGGGCAAGGGCGGCAAGGACGTCTATCTGGGCGACATCTGGCCGACCAGCGAGGAGATCCACGCACTGCTCAAGTACGCCATGAACGGCAAGGCATTCCGCGCCAACTACGCCAAGGTCAAGACCGAACCCGGCAAGCTGTGGGAGAGGATCTTGGGCGTGGCCGGCGCCACCTACACCTGGCCTGCCAGCACCTACATCGCCGAGCCGCCGTTCTTCGCCGACTTCGCCTTGGAACCGCCCGCAGCCGACGAGGCCGTGGCCGTGCGCGGCGCACGCATCATGGCCCTGTTCGGCGACTCCATCACCACCGACCACATCTCGCCCGCCGGCTCCATCAAGGCCAGCTCACCGGCCGGCCTGTGGCTGCAGGAGAACGGCGTGGGCAAGGCCGACTTCAACAGCTACGGCGCGCGCCGCGGCAACCACGACGTGATGATGCGCGGCACCTTCGCCAACGTGCGCATCAAGAACCTCATGATCCCGGCTGGCGCCGACGGTTCGCGCGAGGAAGGCGGGCTGACGCTGATGCAACCGGGCGGCGACAAGCTGCCGATCTACGACGCCGCCATGCAGTACATCGCCGCCGGCACGCCCACCGTGATCTTCGCGGGCGAGGAGTACGGCACCGGCTCCAGCCGCGACTGGGCCGCCAAGGGCACGCAGCTGCTGGGCATCAAGGCCGTGGTGGCCAAGAGCTTCGAGCGCATCCACCGCAGCAACCTGGTCGGCATGGGCGTGCTGCCGCTGCAGTTCAAGCACGGCGAGAGCTGGGAGTCGCTGGGCCTCAAGGGCGACGAGCAGATCGAGATCGTGCCGGCGGCCGACCTGGCGCCGCGCAGCGATGCGGTGCTGAAGATCACGCGCGCCGACGGCAGCACGCACCAGACCGATCTGACGCTGCGCATCGACACGCCGATCGAGGTCGACTACTACCGGCACGGCGGCATCCTGCCGTATGTGCTGCGGCAGTTGCTGGAATGACCGCTGCGCTGGTCATCGACGAGTCCGAAGTGGAGGTCACGGCCATCCGCGCCCAGGGCGCGGGCGGCCAGAACGTCAACAAGGTCTCCAGTGCGATCCACCTGCGTTTCGACATCCCGGCCTCGTCGCTGCCCGAAGACGTGAAGGAGCGGCTGCTGGCGCTGCGCGACAGCCGCATCACGCAGGCCGGCGTGCTGGTGCTCAAGGCCCAGCAGCACCGCACGCAGGAGATGAACCGGCTCGACGCGTTCTCGCGCTTGCATGAACTGGTGCAGAGCGTGGCGCGGCCGCCGCGCGCGCGCAAGGCCACCAAGCCCACGTTCGGCTCGCGCCAGCGGCGGCTCGAAGGCAAGAGCCGCCGCTCGGAGATCAAGGCCGGCCGCGGCCGGGCCGGCCTGGACTAAGGCGCGGGGCAGGTCGCACCGCTCAGCGCAATCGCGCCGCGCAGTTGCCCAGTGGTGCTGCTGTCGTCGACACCCAGCGTGTCGCGCGTGAAGGTGCAGCCGTAGGTCGGCGCGGCCACGGTGGCAGCCGTCAGCACATCGTCGCCGGCCGGCTTCGGCCCGCCCTGCTCCCACTGCACCATGGCGTCGAAGGCCTCGACCTGCTCGGCCACCGTGAAATCACAATGCGAGATGCCGCGGATCGCGCGCTGCACCAGCCAGCGGTCGTTGCCCTCGGCGACCACGCGGCGCTTGTAGATCTGCTGCATGCTGAACGGCACGTACAGGTCGCCCAGGGTGTGCAGCGACACGACAGGGATGCCGATCTCGCCGTTCGCCTTGGGAATCCAGCGCAGGCCGTCGCGGCGCTCGCGGTTGGCGTCCGCCACGGCCGTCAGCTTCTGGGCGGAGGCGTTCAGCGCCGTCGAGCCCGCTGCATCGCCCGTGATGGCGTAGGTGAAGCGGTTGGTGTCCAGCACGCTCTTGTTGAGGATGCCATTCACCGTGCCGTCACCGCCGAACACGCCCCAGACCGGGCTGAACGAGCCGCCGTACGCCACACCCAGTTCGAACAGCGGCCGGTCGCCGCCGGTGAGGTTTTCCACCACCGACATGAACTTCGCACCGGTCGCCGTGGGCGTGCCCGGAAAGCTGGTGAAGAGCGTGCTCGTCACCTGGTCGCGCACCGTCGCCCAGCCCGTGAACGGGTTGTTGGGCACGCCTGCCAGCGCCTGCGCGGCCACCTGGGCCCCGGCGAAGTAGTCGAACAGTTCGGTGTCGCCCATCACGCCGCACATGGGCACGGCACCGTGGTAGCGCACCTTGTTGTTGGCGTCCTCCATCGCTTCCTCCTCGATGGCGGCCGCGGTGACATGGCCGCCCATGGAATGGCCGGTGATGTACAGCCGCGTGGGCGCCGCCAGGTTGCGGCCGTTGGTGCTGGCGATGCGGTTGAAGGCCAGCGCCAGGGCGTTCGTGTCCTCCACGCCCGCGCGCACGTCGTAGAAGTTCTTGCTGTAGCTGGATGCAGCCCAGGCATACCCGTTCTGGATCAGGTGGCGGCGGATGGAAGGGTTGCTGACCCCGAGCTGGTTACCCTCGCCTGCGTAGCCGTGGGCGTACATCACGAGCCGGCCGTTCCAGTTGGCCGGCACCTCGATGCGGTAGGCCGCACCGTTCAGCACGCCGGCCCAGCGGCTGGTGGTGGCGTTGTCCACCGTGTCGCCCGTGTCGGCCACCAGCGCGGCGAAGGTCGTGGCATTGGGCTCGGCCGGCACGAAGCTGTTGCGGCTGTCCTGCAGGCGGGTCTCCTCGGGGGTGTTGTCGTCACCGTCGCCGCCGCCACATGCGGCAAGGGCAGCGGCCGCGAGCAGGCTCAGGAACATCGGTCGCGTGGATTGCATCGGGTGTCTCCTCGTCATGTCGTTGGCGCGGAATGCGCCGGCGCAGCCTACGCCTGCCCGCGCCGCTGCCGTGTCAGCAAAAACGCCGAGACAGGCGGTTTGACGCTCCCTGGCCCGCGTCGCATACTGGTCCGGCAGCGCCACATCCCACCACATGGCGACGCGGGCCAACGGAGCGGGCCCGTGGATGCACAGGGCGCTGGCACGCTCCACCCGTCTTGCAAAGGACCGCACCATGACCGGCATGAGCTTCAAGCCTCTCGGCACCCAACCTCTTGCGGCGCGCGCGCTGCTGGCGCGGCCGGCACCGGGCAAACCGGTCACGCTGGAGTCGCCGGCCGTGGAAGTCATGACCGACTTCACGCAGACCCAGCCGGTCGGCATCGCACCCGAGGCCACGCTGTTCGCGGCCAACGAAGCCATGATCACCTACGGCGTGCGCCTGCTGTTCGTGACCGAGCGCGATCACCTGCTGGGCATCATCAGCACCCAGGACACGCTGGGCGAGCGCCCCCTGCAGATGCGCCACCTGGGCAAGGGCACGGTGTCCGACCTCAGCGTGTCCGACCTCATGCACCCGCTCGCCAGCCTGCAGGTGCTGCGGCTCGCCGATGTGCTGCATGCCAATGTGGGCGACCTGGTGGCCACGCTGCAGCGCCTGGGCCGCAAGCACCTGCTGGTCAGCGAGCAACTGCCCGACCAACCCCTGGCCATCCGCGGCATGTTCTCCGCCACACAGATCGAGCGCCAGCTCGGCGCGCCGGTGGAAACCTACGAGCGCGCCCAGACCTTCGCGCAGATCGAGGCCGCGCTCGGTGCCTGAGCTTCAGCGCCCGGCGGCGCTGGCGATGGTGGCCTGCACGCTGCCGCACGATGGCCAGGCCAAGGTCCAGGCCCAGGCCGCCGAAACGCCGCATGATGGAACCTTCGGCTTGGTGGCAGCGGTCGGAAATGTGCGGCAGGAACGCGGGCGAATGCCGATGCCGCTGTCCTGCACCACGATGCGCAGCGGATCGGCGGGCCGCCGCGGAAGGCGGGCCGTCAGGCGCATCACCTCGGCAGGATCGTCGATGCGCTTCGTCAGCTCGAAGAGCGCGTCGAGCATGTGCGCATGACCGGCGCCCGGGCCATGGAGGTCGGGCGTGGCGAGAGTTGGGGTCATGGGCCTCCCCGCAAAGCGCGGCGGCGCGCAGTTGAGCCCCTGCGCCGCCGTGCCTCGGGGGGCTTCAGGCCAGCGGCACCCAGCGCCCGTCGGCAGCGTTGCTGCGCAGCACCGCGTCGATGAAACGGTGGCCCGCCACACCATCTTCCACCGTCGCCACCTGCAACGCCTGCGCATCGGCCGGGCGGCCCTCGCCCTGCGCGCGGATCAGTTCGGCCGCGTCGCGGTAGACCTGGGCGAAGGCCTCCAGGTAGCCCTCGGGGTGCCCGGCCGGCACGCGCGTGGCCTCGCGGGCGGCAGCACTGTCCACACGGCCACGCGTGAGGCGCTGGGCCGCACCGCCCAGCGGCGTGAACCACAGTTCATTGGGCTGCTCCTGGTCGAACGCGATGGAGGCCTCGGTGCCGAACACGCGCAGGCGCAACGCGTTCTCGCAGCCGGCCGCGACCTGGCTGGCCCAGAGCAGGCCGCGCGCGCCATTGGCGTAGCGCAGCATCATCTGCACATGGTCGTCCAGCACGCGGCCCGGCACGAAGCTGGTCAGCTCGGCCGCCAGCGCGCTGGGCACCATGCCGGTCACGAACGAGGCAAGCTGGAAGGCGTGCGTGCCGATGTCGCCCAGGCAGCCGGCCGGGCCGGCCTGTGCCGGGTCGTTGCGCCAGGCCGCCTGCTTGTTGCCGGCCTGCTCCTCGGCGCGGGTCAGCCAGTCCTGCTGGTACTCGGCCTGCACCAGGCGGACGGAACCCAGCGCGCCGCTGGCCACCAGCTGCCGCGCATGGCGCACCATGGGGTAGCCGGCGTAGGCATGCGTGAGCGCGAACACGCGGTCGTGCTGGCGCGCCAGCCGCGCGAGCTCCTCGCCCTCGGCCAGCGAGACCGCGAGCGGCTTGTCGCAGATCACATGCAGCCCGGCCTGCAGCGCGGCCGTGGCCATGGGCGCATGCAGGTGGTTGGGCGTGACGATGGCCACCACCTCGGCGCCGTCGGGCCGGGCCGCTTCGGCGCGGACCAGTTCGCGCCAGTCGGCGTAGCTGCGCTCGGCCGGCAGGTGGATGGCGGCGGCGCTCGCGGCCGCGCGCGCGGGGTCGGACGACAGCGCGGCGGCCACCAGTTCGTAGCAATCGTCCAGCCGCGCGGCGATGCGGTGCACGGCGCCGATGAAGGCGCCCTCGCCGCCGCCGAGCATGGCCAGTCGCAGGCGTCGCGTCATGGCTGCAGCCCCATCAGGCCGCGCACGGCGGCGCGGTCCACGCCGCTGCCGGCGAAATCGTCGAAGGCCCGGTCGGCCACGCGGATGATGTGGCGGCGGATGAAGTCCGCGCCCTCGCGCGCACCATCCTCGGGATGCTTGAGCGCGCACTCCCACTCCAGCACGGCCCAGCCCGCGAAGTCGTACTGCGCGAGCTTGGAGAAGATCGCGCCGAAGTCGACCTGCCCATCGCCCAGCGAGCGGAAGCGCCCGGCGCGGTCGACCCAGCCGCTGTAGCCGCCGTAGACGCCCTGCCGGCCGTCGGGCCGGAACTCGGCGTCCTTGACGTGGAAGGCCTTGATGCGTGCGTGGTAGATGTCGATGAAGGCCAGGTAGTCGAGCTGCTGCAGCACGAAGTGGCTGGGGTCGTAGAGGATGTTGGCGCGCTGGTGATCGCCGACCGCTTCCAGGAAGCGCTCGAACGTCACGCCGTCATGCAGATCCTCGCCCGGGTGCAGCTCGAACGCCGCGTCCACGCCGTGCGCGTCGAGCTTGTCCAGGATGGGCCGCCAGCGCCGCGCGAGCTCGCCGAAGGCCTCCTCCACCAGCCCGGCCGGCCGCTGCGGCCAGGGGTAAAGATAGGGCCAGGCCAGTGCGCCCGAGAAGGTGGCCGTGGCCGTGAGGCCCAGGCGTTCGCTGGCCTGCGCCGCCAGGTGCATCTGGGCGATGGCCCACGCGGTGCGTGCGGCTGGCCTGCCGCGCACGGCCTCGGGCGCGAAGCCGTCGAACAGCGCGTCGTAGGCCGGGTGCACGGCCACGAGCTGGCCCTGCAGGTGCGTGGACAACTCGGTGATCGCGAGGCCATGCGCCTGCAAGGTCCCCGTCACCTCGTCGCAGTAGGTCTGGCTGCTCGCCGCCTTCTCCAGATCGACGATGTGCGGCGCCGTCGGCAGCTGCACGCCCTCGTAGCCCAGGCCCTTGGCCCAGGCACCCAGGTGGTCCAGCGTGTCGAACGGCGGCGCGTCGCCCAGGAACTGGGCGAGGAAGATGGCCGGGCCCTTGAGCGTCTTCATCAGAAAGGGCTGTCCGGGTGGTAGAAGTCCTTGGCGTTGTCCTTCGTGATCAACACCGAGGGAATGATGGTCGTCGCCGGCAGCTTCTCGCCCTTGAGCCGCGCCTCGGCCGTGAGCTTGATCGCGTCGTAGATGAACTTGGGCGAGTAGCTCACGTCGGCGTCGATGCGCTTGTCCTTGCCGTCCATGATGGTCTTGACCATGCCCTTGGCGCCGGCGCCGCCGAACACGATCTTGATGTCGTCGCGCTTGGCCTGGTCGATGGCCTTGAGCACGCCCACGGCCATGTCGTCGTCGGCGGCCCAGATCGCGTCGATCTGCTTGAAGCGCGTGAGGTAGTCCTGCGTGACCTTGAAGGCGTCGTCGCGGTTCCAGTTGGCGTACTTGGCGTCGAGCAGCTTGATGTCGGGGTGGTTCTTGAGCACGGCGTTGAAGGCGTCCATGCGCTCGTTGTCCAGCGTGGTGGCGATGCCGCGCAGCGCCACCACGTTGCCCTTGCCGCCCAGCTTCTTGGCGATGTACTCGGCCGGGATCCTGCCGAAGGCGGTGTTGTCGCCGGCCACGTAGGCGTCCTGCGCGCTGGTGTCGGTCAGGCCGCGGTCGACCACCGTCACGTAGGCGCCCTTGGCCTTGACCTGCGCGACCGGCTTGGTCAACGCGGCCGACTCGAACGGGAACACCACCAGCGCATTGATCTTGGAGACCGACGACAGATCCTGCAGCTGGTTGGCCTGCTCGGGCGCGTTGGCCGCCGTGCGGATCGTGATCTTGAGATCCTTGTGCTGCTTCTCCAGGTCCTTCTTGGCCTGGTTGGCCCAGTAGTTGATGCCGCCCATGAAGCTGTGCGTGGCGGCCGGGATGGACACGCCCAGGTGCACCGGGTCGGCGGCCAGGGCGGGCAATGCGAAGCTGGCGGCGGCGATGGCCGTCAAGGTCAGGCGTCTGGAAATCATGCGGAAGTCTCCTTGGATGTTGCTGGCACAAAAACTCATCTTCTGCCGCGCTGCAGGAACGCGACGACGATGATCACGAAACCCTGCACCGCCGCGTTCAGGTACACGCTGATGATGCTGGTCAGGTTCAGGATGTTGCTGATGACCGAGAGCAGCACGGCACCGACCACGGTGCCCGTGATGCTGCCTGCGCCGCCCTTGAGCGCGGTGCCGCCCACGATCACGGCGGCGATGGCTTCCAGCTCCCACAGCAGGCCCGTGGTCGGCGAGGCCGAGCCCAGCCGCGGCACGTAGAGCAAGGTGGCGATGCCCACGCAGATGCCCAGCAGCATGTAGGTCTGGATCTTCACGCGGTCCACTGCCACGGCCGCGTAGCGCGCCACCTGCTCGTTGGAGCCGATGGCCTGCACGTAGCGGCCATAGGCCGTGCGGTTCAGGACCACGCCGCCGGCCAGCGCCACGGCCAGGAACACCCAGACCGGCACCGGGATGCCCAGCAGGCTGGCGTAGTAGACCGGTGCGTAGAGGTCCGACAGATCGTTGTCCAGCGTGATCGCACCGCCGTCGGCGGCCCAGGTCAGGTAGGCGCGGAAGATGCCCAGCGTGCCCAGCGTCACGATGAAGGGCTCGATGCGGCCCTTGGTGATGAGCAGCCCGTGTGCGAGGCCGAAGGCCGCGCCCAGCACGATGGACAACACCGCGCCCAGCGCCACGGCCAGCAGTGGCGAACCCGTGAGCGGCCCCATGGCGTTGATGAACAGGATCACGCAGCCCGCGATCAGCGCGGCCATGGAACCCACCGAGAGGTCGATGCCGCCCGAGATGATCACGAAGCACATGCCCACGGCGATGATGCCGATGAAGGCCGTGCGCGTGAGCAGGTTCATCGCGTTGTCCACGGTCGCGAAGTCGCTGTTGAGCAGCGTGCCCGCGATGCACAGCAGCACCAGGCCGAGCACCGGGCCCCAGCCCTGCAGATTGCGCTTGGATTTGGAATTCTCAGGCTGGGACATGGGGTTGCTCCGCTACGCCAGTGGCGTGGGCGATCAAGGTTTCTTCGGTCAGGCCGTCGGCGTCCAGCGTGGCCACCAGGCGGCCCGCGCGCACCACGGCCACGCGGTGCGCCAGGCCGATCAGTTCCATGAGTTCGGACGAGACCACGAGCACCGCCAGGCCCTGGCGCGCCAGGCGCTGCACGAGTTCGTAGATCTCGCGCTTGGCGCCCACGTCCACGCCGCGCGTGGGCTCGTCCAGTACCACGATGCGCGGATCCGGGTGCAGCACGCGCGCGAGCGCCAGTTTCTGCTGGTTGCCGCCCGACAGCGCCGAGGCCGGCACGTCCAGCGATCCGGTGCGGATGCCGAAGTCGCGCTGCGCCTGCTCCAGCGCGCGGCGCTCGGCAGAAGGGTCGAGCCAGGGCCTGGCGTAGCGCTGCAGCGCCATCAGCGTGAGGTTCTCGCGCAAGCCCATGTGCACATGCAGGCCGCGGCCCTTGCGGTCTTCGCTGAGGTAGGTCAAACCGGCGTCGGCCGCCGCGCGCGGGTTCTTGAAGCCGCCATCGCCGGGCAGCGGCTGGCCGTTCAACCAGGCCCGGCCACGCGCGGGACGCAGGCCCAGCAGGCCCTCGAACAGTTCAGTGCGGCCGGCGCCGACCAGGCCGGCGAAGCCCAGGATCTCGCCCGGGCGCACCTCGAAGTCCCAGCCCTCGGCCCAGCCGGGCACGCCGAAGCCCTGCAGCCGCAGGGCTGGTGCGCCGTCGGTCGGCCGCGCGTCGCGCACCGGGTACAGGTCGGCGATCTCGCGGCCCACCATCAGCCTGGCCATCGCGTGGCGCGTGAGGCCCTGCGTGGCCTGCTGCGTGACGAACTGGCCGTCGCGCATCACCACCACCTCGTCGGTCACGCACTCGACCTCGTCGAGCTTGTGCGAGATGTAGACCACGGTCACGCCATCGGCGCGCAGCTGCGCGATCAGCGCGAACAGGCGTTCGGTCTCGGCCGCGGTCAGCGTGGCCGTGGGCTCGTCCATGATCAAGAGGCGCGCGCGGCGCGCCACGGCCTTGGCGATCTCCACGAGCTGCTTCTCGGCCACGATCAGGTCGCGCACGCGCCGGTCCGGCGGCACCGACAGGCCTACCTGCGCCAGCGCGGTACTGGTCGCGCTGTTCATCGCGGCATCGTCGAGGAACAGGCCCTTGCGTTTCTCGTGGCCCAGGAAGATGTTCTGCGCCACCGTGAGGTCGTCCGCCAGGTTGAACTCCTGGTGGATCAGCACGATGCCCAGCGCCTCGGCATCGCGCGGGCCTTTGAACGCGCAGTCCTGGCCGTTCACGCGCAACGTGCCCGAGGTGGGCGCTTCGTAGCCGGACAGGATCTTCATGAGCGTGGACTTGCCGGCGCCGTTCTCGCCGAGCAGGCCGACCACGCGGCCAGGTGGCAGGCTGAACGAGATGCCGTGCAGCACCTCCACCGGGCCGAAGGACTTGCGGATCGCGTCGAATTCGACGCCGACGCTCTGGGTCATGGCGCGACTCCTTTGACACGCAAGGTCTCGCTCATTGCGAGCGCCCCCGCCCCGATCACCCCACCCTGCGCGCCCAGCGGCGCGTACTGCACCTCCAGCTGCCGCGTCGACAACGCCAGCGAGCGCTGGTAGACGCTTTGCCGCACGGCCGCCAGGAACAGCGGCCCCACCTGCGTGATGCCGCCGCCCAGCAGCACATGCGAGGGATTGAAGAAGTTCACCACCGCGGCCAGCATCTGCCCGACCAGATGGCCGGCGTGCTGCAGGATGCGGTTGGCCGCGGCGTCGCCGGCACGGCTGGCCGTGCCCACGTCCTCGGCGGCCAGGCTGCCGCGCGCGGCCAGCGCCGCGGCCAGCACCGGGCTCTCGCCAGCTTCGGCCGCGGCGGTCGCCATGCGCACGATGGCTGGCCCTGCCGCCATGGCCTCCACGCAGCCGCGGTTGCCGCAGTGGCAGCGCGGGCCTTCATGGTCCACGCTGATGTGGCCCACGTCGCCGGCCGAGCCCGTGGCACCGCGGTACACGCTGCCGTGGCAGACGATGCCGCAGCCGATGCCGGTGCCGATCTTGACCACGATGAAGTTGGGCAGCGCACGCTTCAGGCGCCACAGCTCACCCAGCGCCATGAGGTTCACGTCGTTGTCCACGAACACGGGCGCGCGGTACTCGTCGCGCAGGAAGTCGCGGATGGAGAACTGGTCCCAGTCGGGCATCAGCGGCGGACTGACCAACTGGCCGGCCTCGAAGTTGACCGGCCCCGGCACACCCACGCCGATGGAGAGCACCTGCCCGGCCTTGCCACCGCTGCGCGCCAGCAGCTCGCGCATCAGCGCGGCGGCACGCGCCAGAACCACGCCGGGGCCCTGGCGGCGCACGTCGATGTCTTCGCTGTGCTGGGCCAGCAGCGTGAGGTCGGGGCGCAGCACGGCCACGGTCAGGCTGGTCACGCCGATGTCCACGCCCAGCAGCAGGCCCAGTCCGTGGTGCAGCCGCAGCGTCTCGGCCGGGCGGCCGCCCTGCGAGGCCTGGGTGCCGGCCTCTTCGAGCAGGCCCTGGTCGATCAAGCCGGCGACAAGCGCCTTGCCCTTGCTGGCCGAAAAGCCGAGCGGCGCGGCCAATGCATGGCGCGAACTGCCGGGCGACCAGAAGGCCGCATCGAGCACGCGCATTTCATCCACAGTGGTGGCTTGCCAGGGCGTCACGCCGCTTGTCTCCCGGTGTTCTAGGCGATGCGGCGCATGCTAGGGCCCCGGCTTTGGCTTCACAAGACCCAAGTTAGGACAATTTCAGGCCAAAGTCAGACCAGGCAGCGCGGCGCCGGGAAGTCGATCACGCTGCGGATGATCTCGCGCATCTCGGCGATCAGCGGCCGCGCATCGTCGCGCCGCCATTGCACGGTGTAGGTCAGCGGCACCAGCGCGCCACCGCCCGACAGGATGCGCAGCGCGCCGCGCGCCTGCAGCGCCTCGGCCCAGCCCTGCGGCATGTAGGTGAAGCCCAGGCCCTCGGCCACCATGCCGACCACGGCCCCCCAGCTGTTGCAGCTGAGCCGGCGCTCCACGCCCAGGCCCTGGCGGCCCAGCCATTCGTCCAGCGTGCGTGTGGCGCCCGAGCCCACGGGCAGTGCGATCAGCAACTGCTCGCGCACCAGGCGTTGCGGCTGGTCGGTGCCGGCGCGCGCGAGGAAGGCGGCACTGGCAACCCAGACGAAACGCACCTGCGCGACCTGCTCGAAGGCCAGGCTGCTGCGCGACGAGGGGCCGGCGATCACCACGCAGTCCAGCTCGCCATCGACGATGCGCTGCTCCAGCACCTGGCCGATGTCCGCATGCGGCTCCAGCTGCAGGGCCGGGTGCAGCTCGGCCACCTTCTGCACGAGTTTGGGCAGCCAGGTCAGGCCACTCAGTTCGCCGAAGCCGATGCGGCAGCGCCCCTGCAGGCCCACGCTGCGGCCCGTCGACTGTTGCAGCTGCGCGGCATCGTGCAGCAGCGCGCGCACGCGCGGCAGCAGTTGCTCGCCCTGGGGCGTGAGTTCGGCCGCGCGGCCGCTGCGGTCGAACAGCTGCGTGCCCAGCGAGGCCTCCAGCTCGGCGATGCGCTTGGACAGCGAGGACACCGACAAGTGCACCCTCTCGGCCGCGACCGAAAAGTTGAGGCAGGTGGCGGCCCAGTAGAAGGCTTCGAGTTGCTTGAGCGTCATGGCCTGATTTTCCAAAAAGCGAAATGACAGTGCCGATTTTTTTCGCTTTTCTTTGAACATGACCCTGGGCACCATGGCCGCCCCATGCCCGCTCCCTCCTCTCCCTTGCCCCGGGCCTGCCGCCAGGTGCTGTCCCTGGACGACTTCGAGCCACTGGCCCGGCGCCACCTGCCGCGGCCCATCCACGCCTACATCAGCGGCGCCGTGGAAGACAACCACGCGCTCGCCGAGAACCGCCGCGCCTTCGCCGATCTGGCCTTGCGCCCGCGCGTGCTGGCCGGCGTGGCCCAGCGCGACCTCGGGTTCGCGCTGTTCGGCCACCGCTACGCCGCGCCCATCGGGCTGGCGCCCATGGGCATCTCGGCGCTGTCGGCCTACCGCGGCGACGTGGTGCTGGCCCAGGCCGCGCAGCAGGCCAATGTGCCGGCCATCATGAGCGGCTCGTCGCTGATCCGGCTGGAGGAGGTGATGGCCGCTGCGCCGCACACCTGGTTCCAGGCCTACCTGCCGGGCGAGCAGGCGCAGATCGACGGCCTGCTGGACCGCGTGCAGGCCGCCGGCGTGCAGACGCTGGTGATCACGGTGGACACGCCCGTCGCGGCCAACCGCGAGAACAACGTGCGCGCGGGCTTCTCCACGCCGCTCAAGCCCAGCCTGTCGCTGGCCTGGCAGGGCATCAGCCACCCGCGCTGGCTGCTGGGAACCTTCCTCAAGACGCTGCTGCGCCACGGCATGCCGCACTTCGAGAACAACTACGCCACGCGCGGCGCGCCCATCCTGTCGGCCAACGTGCTGCGCGATTTCTCCGACCGCGCCCATCTGGCCTGGCCGCACCTGGCCGCCATCCGCCAACGCTGGCCGGGCCAGCTGGTGGTCAAGGGCATCCTGACGCCGGAGGATGCCGCCATCGCCCGCGACCACGGCGCCGACGGCCTGATCGTCTCCAACCACGGCGGCCGCCAGCTCGACGGTGCGGTGGCGCCGTTGCGCGTGCTGCCCGCCATCGTGCGCGCCGTGCCCGGCCTGCCCGTGATGCTGGACAGCGGCGTGCGCCGCGGCACCGACGCCGTCAAGGCGCTGGCGCTGGGCGCGCGCTGCGTGTTCGTGGGCCGGCCCTTCAACTATGCGGCGGCGGTCGCCGGGCTGGCCGGCGTGGCCCATGCCATCGGCCTGCTGCGCGAGGAGATCTCGCGCGACATGGCCATGCTGGGGCTGACCCGGCTGGACCAGATCACGCCGGCCTGCATCCGGCCCGTGGCCAGCGCGGCCGACTACTTCCCTCCAACGGAGACACACCCATGAGCAAGATCCAGGGCTTTCACATCCATCCGCGGCCGGCACCGGCGGTCAGCGACGCGCTGCTGGCGCGCTACCGCGGCTTCCAGGTCGCCAACGTCAGCGACGCCATGAGCCGCACCACCGGCACCTCGGCGCTCAGGCCATTCCACAAGCGCGACGGCGCGTTTGCCGGCCGCGCGCTGACGGTGCGCACCCGCCCGGGCGACAACCTGATGGTGCACCACGCCATCGACACCTGCGCGCCGGGCGACGTGCTGGTGGTGGACGCGGGCGGCGTCGGCCCCAACGCCATCATCGGCGAGATCATGCTGGCGCTCTTGATCGCGCGCGGCGCGGCCGGCATCGTCATCGACGGGCTGATCCGCGACAGCGACACCATCGCCCAGCACAGCCTGCCGGTCTATGCGCGCGGCGTCTCTCACCGCGGCCCGTACAAGGACGGCCCCGGGGAGCTGCACGTGCCCGTCAGCATCGACGGCATGGTGGTGCGGCCCGGCGACATCGTGGTCGGCGACGGCGACGGGTTGCTGGCCGTGGCGCCCGAGGAGGCCGAGGACATTGCGGCGCGCGTGGAGGCGATCCAGCGCGTCGAGGCCGATGCGCTGCAGGCAATCGCCGAAGGCCGGGCAGACCGCAGCTGGGTGCTGCGCACGCTGCGCGAGAAGGGCGCCGCATGAGCCGCGTCGTCCGCTTCAACTACTGGCTGGACCCGGCCTTCGACCGCATCGTCGGCGAAGCCCCCGGCGTGCTGCTCCAGACCTGCGCCATGGAAGGCGCGGACGATGCCGCCTGGAGCGCGCTGGCCCACGCCCAGGTGCTGCAGATCACCGCTGCCAAGGACGAGCTGCCGCGCCATTGGTTCGTCACGGCCGAGTTGCTGGCGCGCTGCCCGCAGCTGCTGGCGGTCTCGTCCAGCGGCTCGGGCTGCGACACCATCGACATCGACGCCTGCACGCGCGCCGGTGTCATGGTCATGAACCAGGCCGGCGGCAATGCCGACTCGGTGGCCGAGATGGCGCTGGGACTGATGCTGGCGGTGCTGCGCCGCATCCCCGAATCGAATGCCATGCTGCGCGGCAAGGCCCGCGGCTTCAGCCGCGAAGACCTGATGGGCCACGAGCTGCGCGGCCGCACACTGGGCCTGGTCGGCGTGGGCGAGGCCGGCAGCCGCGTCGCTGCGCTGGGCCGCGCCTTCGGCATGCAGGTGCTGGGCGTCGACCCGGCCCTCGATGCGGCCCAGATGGCCGCGCGCGGTGCCGAGGCGGTGGCGCTGGACGAACTGCTGCGCCGCGCCGACATCGTCTCGCTGCACTGCCCGCGTGACGCCAGCACGCTGGGCCTTGTGGACGCCGCAGCCTTCGCCGCGATGCAGCCCGGCAGCATCTTCGTGAGCACCGCGCGCGGCGGCATCCACGACGAGGCCGCACTGCACGCGGCGCTGGCCAGCCGCCACCTGGGCGGCGCCGGGCTCGACGTCTGGGACCAGGAGCCGCCGCCGGCCGACCACCCGCTGCTGCAGCTGCCCAACGTGGTCGCCACCTTCCACACGGCCGGCGTGACGCACGAGGCGCGCCGCAACAACGCCACCCTGGCCGCGACCCAGATCGTCAAGCTGCTGGCCGACGGCCAGCGGCCCGCGCGCCTGGTCAACCCCGAGGTCTGGCCACAGGCCAGCGCACGCATCGCCGCCGCAATCCGCCACTGATGGCCACTGATTCGCACAGCCCATTCCGGGCACCACAACGGAGACATGAGATGAACAAGCACTGGACACGCCGCGCGCTGTGCGCCGGCCTCACCGCCATCGCCCTCGCGGGCCCGGCGGCCGCGCAGCCCGACGCCACCTACCCCGCCAAGCCCATCGAGCTGATCGTGGCCTACGGCCCCGGCGGCGGCACTGATCTCGTGGCACGCCTGCTGGCCCGCCACCTGGAGAAGCAGATCGGCGGCAGCGTGGTGGTGCTGAACCGCCCGGGCGCAGGCGGCGGCATCGGTTTCGGCGAACTCGCGCGCGCCAAGCCTGACGGCTACACCATCGGCTTCATCAACACGCCCAACGTGCTGACCATACCGGTCGAGCGCAAGAGTTCCTTCCACTGGAGCCAATACGACCTGCTGGGCAACCTGGTGGACGACCCGGGCGGCTTCGCCATCCACAACAGCAACGCCATCACCACGCTGGCCGGCCTCGCGGCCTATGCCAAGGCCAACCCCGGCGCCGTGACCGTGGGCACCACCGGCACCGGCTCGGACGACCACCTGGCCATGCTGCTGTTCGAGAAGGCCACCGGTACCAAGCTGACCCACGTGCCCTACAAGGGCGCAGGCGAGGTGCGGGCCGCCGCCACGGGCCAGCAGATCGTCATCGGCGCCATCAACGTCGGCGAGGTGCTGGCCTACCAGAAGGGCGGCACGCCCATCCGGCTGCTGGGCCAGATGTCGGCCGCGCGCACCTCGCTGGCGCCGCAGGTGCCGACCTTCAAGGAGCAGGGCATCGACATCGAACTGGCCTCGCTGCGCGGCCTGGCCGCGCCCAAAGGCCTGCCCGAGGCGGTGCGCAAGAAGCTGGTCGACGCCGTGGCCGCCATCGCCGCCGACCCGGCCTTCAAGCAGCAGGCCGAGGCCATGTACGCGCCGCTGCGCTACCTGGCGCCCACGGCCTACGCGGCCGAACTCGAACGCACCGAAGCGGGCTTCCGCAAGCTCTGGGGCGAGATGCCCTGGCAGGACAAGCCTTGAATTCCCTCCGCTCTTCAGCCAACACCATGCACACCCTCACCCGCCGCGGCTTCACGGCCCTCGCCCTCGCCCTGCCCCTGGTCGCCACCGCCCAGGGCGCACTGCCACCCGGCCCCATCACCATGATCGTGGGCTGGCCGGCCGGCGGCCCCTCCGACAACGTGGCGCGGCTCACGGCGGTGCGCATGGCCGAGGCCCTGGGCCAGTCCATCGTGGTCGACAACCGCGGCGGCGCGGGCGGCAACATCGGCAGCGATGCCGCGGCCCGTGCCAAGCCTGACGGCAGCACCATCATGCTGGCCACGGCCACCTCGCACGGCCTGAACTCTGCCCTGTATGCCAAGCTGAACCACGACCCGATCAAGGACTTCGCGCCGGTCGGCATGATCACCACCTCGCCCAGCGTGCTGCTGGTGCCGACCAACTCGCCGTTCCGCTCGGTCGCCGACCTGCTGAAGGCGGCCAAGGCCGAGCCCGGCAAGCTCAACTACGGCTCGGGCGGCGTCGGCTCCAGCCAGCACCTGGCGGGTGCCAACTTCAAGCGCATCGCCGGCGTGGACGTCACGCACATCCCGTTCAAGGGCACGGCCCCGGCCATGACCGACCTGATGGCAGGCCGCGTGGACTTCGTGCTGACCACGGGCGCGATGTCCTTCATCCGTTCGGGCAAGCTGCGCCCGCTGGCCGTGGCCGCGCGCCAGCGCCTGCCCGCGCTGCCCGACGTGCCGACCTTCGAGGAGGCCGGCGTCAAGGGCTTCACCACCGACTCGTGGTATGGCCTGGTCGCCCCGGCCGGCACGCCGCGCGCGGCGCTGGACAAGCTCAACGCGGCGCTGGCCACGGCCCTGCGCAACCCCGAGGTGCAGAAGCAGTTCCTCGACCAGGGCTCGCTGCCGGTCCAGCCCATGGGCGTGGACGCGTTCTGGAAGTTCGTCGTCGCGCAGATGCCGGCGGCGGCCGAGCAGGTTCGCGTATCGGGGGCGAAGGCGGAGTAACCCCGCCTGGGGCCCGCAGCCCAGACCGTGGTGGCGCGATGGGGCCGATACCATCGCGCATGAGCACACACTACGAATCCCTGCCGCTGGCGCAGGACTACCAGGACGCCTTCGCGGTCCCGCCGCCCGAGGCGCCCGGCCTGCGCGACATGTGGCCGCGCAAGCCGGGCCTGTGCATCCGCTCGGAATCCCCACCAGTGGCTGCGGTCGCCGATGGCGCAAGCGCCCCCGCTCCGACGCGCGCGCTGGTGCCTGCACAGTGGGGCCTGGTGCCGCACTGGGTCAAGTCGGCGTCCGACGGCAAGCTGCGCGCCACCAAGCTCGTCAACGCGCGTGCAGAGACTGCTGCCACCGCCCAGGCCTTCCGCGACGCCTGGCTGCAGGGCCAGCACTGCATCGTGCCGATGGCGGCGTTCTTCGAAGACGACTGGCGCAGCGGCAAGGCCGTCCCCACCCGCATCAGCCGCGTCGACGGACAGCCCATGGGCGTCGCCGGCCTGTGGGCGCTGTGGACCGGGCCCGACGGCGACACCCTCACCAGCTACGCCCTGCTCACCGTCAACGCCGACAACCACGCGCTGCTGCGCCGCTACCAGCCGCAGGGCAGCGAGAAACGCATGCCGGTGATCCTCAACGAAGGTTCGTACGACGCCTGGTTGAACGCGCCCATCGACAAGGCCCACGCGTTCATGCGGCAGTACGCGGCCCAATGGCTCACGGCAAACCCGGTGGAGCACAAGGCCGACAAGGTGCCCAGGCGGCTGTAGCGCAGCCGGTCGGCTGCATGGCCACTGGTCAGGCGCGGGCCAAGCCCGAGGTGCCGCGCCGACCCCCTGCGTGTGAACGCGGTCTGGATCTTCGTACGACACCGAATTCCGCTCTTTGCCGAACAGGTGCGCATACCGGGCACCGAAGCCGGGTGGGCCTGGCAGCCGGGCGCCACGCACCTGCCGGCTGACGATCCGCAGCGCTGGGGCGACAGACGGAATCCGCGCCCCGCGCACGGTGCACAAGCAAACCTAGTCTGGTGAATGTGTGAACGAACCAGACGCACCGAATCCCGCCGTTTCAAGACTTATTTGTTGTAAACCAAGACGATGCACGCAGCGCATCCGCCTCGACTGTGCACGCACCTGCACAGGGCTTCCGAACGGCAGGCAAGGCAGACGCCATGGTGAGAGCACAGGCTTTCAGACCAACCCTTGGGGAGCGACATGGCAAAGCAGGCAATGACGTTGCGGACGCGCTTGATGCTGTACACCGGTGCGCTGGTGCTGCTGGGCCTGGGCGTGCAGGCGGGCGCCAACATCTGGATCGCACGCAGCAACGCCTTGCGTACCTTGGAATCGAGCGCACGGGCCGTTGCGCGCGCGCACGCCGAGAGCATTGCCCTGTGGGTGGACAACCGCCTGCAGGTCATGCACGCGATGGAGCCCCTGCCCAACACCACCGACCCCATGCTCGGGCTGCGGCAGGCCGCGGTCGCCGCCCGGCTGGACATCGCCTACGTCGCCTTCCCCGACAAGCGCGCCCTGTTCTCGCGCGACGAACCGCTGCCCGCCGGCTACGACCCGACCGTGCGCCCCTGGTACCTGCAGGCGGCGGCCAGCGACGCACCCATCATCACCCAGCCCTACCTGGACCTGGGCACCAACAAGGCCGTGCTGACCGTGGCCATGGCCGTGCGCGCGGGCGGCCAGATCACCGCCGTCGTTGCCGGCGACGTGTTCATGGACAGCGTGATCGCCAACGTGGCCTCGATCCGGCCCATGCCCAACACGCGCGGCTTCGTGCTCGATGCCCAGGGTCGGCTGGTGGTGCACGAGGACCTGAAACTGATCGGCAAGCCGGCGACCGACATCGCGCCCCAGCTGACGGCCGAACGCGTGGCGAGCCTGCTGGCGGCCGGCAACCTGGAGGCACTGGACATCGCCGGCCAGCACCGCCTGGTGCAGTTGGCGCAGGTGCCCGGCACGCCCTGGATCCTGGCCGTGGCGCTGGACCGCGGCGAAGCCTTGGCCGCGATGGTGCGCATGGTCTGGATGTCCTCCATCAGCAGCGTGGCCATCGCCATCGTGGCGGTGCTCGTGATCGGCACCGTGCTGGCGGCCAGCCTGCGGCCGCTGCGCGCGCTGCAGCAGGCCATGGTGGACGTCAGTTCGGGCGAAGGCGACCTCACGCGGCGCCTGCCTGCGCGCGGCGCGCGCGAACTGGCCGGCATCGCGGCAGGTTTCAACGGCTTCGTGGACAAGCTGCAGCACATGCTGCGCGAGATCCGCGCCAGCGCCGACCACATCAGCACCGCGAGCTCGGAGATCGCCAGCGGCAACCAGGACCTGAGCCACCGCACCGAACAGACCGCGGGCAACCTGCAGGCCTCCGCATCGAGCATCGACACGCTGACGGCTGCGGTGCGCCAGTCGGCCGATTCCGCGCAGCACGCCAACCAGCTGGCCGGCAGCGCCGCGGCGGTGGCGCAGCGCGGCGGCAGCGTGGTGGGCGAACTGGTGTCCACCATGGACCAGATCCAGCACAGCAGCAGCCGCATCGCGGACATCATCGGCGTGATCGACGGCATCGCGTTCCAGACCAACATCCTGGCCCTGAACGCCGCGGTGGAGGCGGCCCGGGCCGGCGAGCAGGGCCGCGGCTTCGCCGTGGTCGCCAGCGAGGTGCGCAGCCTGGCGCAGCGCAGCAGCCAGGCCGCCCGGGAGATCAAGGAACTCATCGGCAGCAGCGTGGAGCGGGTCGGCGCGGGCAGCACGCTGGTGCAGACCACGGGCGCCACCATGCAGGACATCGTGCAGAGCGTGCAGCGCGTGAGCGACATCGTCGGCGAAATCAGCACGGCCGCGCGCAGCCAGAGCCAGGAGATCGCCGAGGTCAACTCCACCGTCACGCAGCTCGACCAGATGACCCAGCAGAACGCCGCGCTGGTCGAGCAGAGCACGGCCGCCGCGCAGAGCCTGCACGACCAGGCCGAGCGGTTGCGCCACGCGGTGGCGGCATTCCGACTCGATTGATGCCATGTCCACCTACGCGCTGGATCCGCGCACCACGATCCTGATCGGCGGCATCACGAGTGGCCTGATGGCCCTCGTGCTGACCTTGCTGGCACGCGCCACGCCGCTGCCTGTGCCGGGGCTGCGGACCTGGGTCGCAGGCGGCTGGCTGATCTTCAGTGCGATGGTGTTGCTGGGACTGCGGGACTGGACCTCCAACCTGGCCACGGTCACGCTGGGCAACGGCGCGCTGATGCTGGCCTACATCGCCTGGCTGGCCGGCACGCACCGGCACCTGGGCCAGCGCATCCGCTGGACACCCTGGCTGCTGGTCTGGGCAGTCGCCACCGCCCTGGTGAGCTGGTTCATCTTCGTCGAGCCGAGCTTTCGCGTCCGCACCGTGGTCGTGGCCGGCCTGTGCGCCTACCTGAGCGCCCACCATGCGGTGGTGCTGCTGCGCAACCCGCGGGTCGAGCGCTTCGGCCGTTCCATCGGCGTTTCCCTGACCATCACCTGGCTGCTGATCCTGGCCGCCGTCTACGGCATCCGCGCGCTGCACGCGGCCTGGTTTGCGCAGGGCAGCACCGGCCTGCTCACGCAGGGCGTGGTGCAGATCGTCTACACGGGCAGCTTCACGATCTGCAACCTCATGCTCGTGATCGGCTACGCCACCACCGCCTCCGACCATGTGCGCGCACGCATCGAGGACCAGGCCATCCACGACCCACTGACGGGCGGCCTGAACCGCCAGGCCCTGATGGACAGCCTGGAACGCGAGCGCGCCAGCAGCGCACGCACGGGCCTGCCCTTCAGCGTGGCCATGCTGGACGTGGACCACTTCAAGAAGATCAACGACAGCCACGGCCATCCCGTGGGCGACCGCGTGCTCGTGCACCTGTGCCGCCGCATGTCGGCCCTGGTGCGCCCCAACGACGTGGTGGCCCGCTATGGCGGCGAGGAGTTCGTCATCGTGATGCCGGAGACGACGCTGGGCGAAGCACTGCAGGCCGGCCAGCGCCTGCTCACGCAAGCGGTACAGGTCGACGACCAGGCCCTGCCCGCCTTCACCGTCAGCATCGGCCTGGCGCAATGGTCTGCGGTCGACAACTCCGTGGAGACCGTGATCGCGCGCGCCGACGCCGCGCTCTATGCCGCCAAGGCCAACGGCCGCAACCGGGTCGAAGTCGGCGGCTCGGCAATCTCCGTGTAAACCCTCATCGCCACGGACTGAAACCGGTTTCAAAATCCGGCGCGTGCACTACCAATTCCAGTTCGACGCCGTCTTTGCCGCCTGGCCGCTGCTGCTCAAGGGCACCTGGATCACCGTGCAGCTCTCGCTCACGGCCACGGTGCTGGGCCTCGTCGTCGCTGTGCTCGGCGCCTGGGGAAAGACCAGCGGGCCGGCCTGGCTGCGGGTGCTGATCCAGGCCTACATCGAGCTGATCCGCAACACGCCCTTCCTGGTGCAACTGTTCTTCTTCTTTTTCGCGCTGCCCGTGTTCGGGCTGCGCTGGTCGCCCTACCAGGCCGCGCTGACGGCCATGGTGGTCAACCTGGGCGCCTACGCCACCGAGATCATCCGCGCCGGCATCGAGTCCATTCCCAAAGGGCAGATCGAGGCCGGCCGCGCGCTCAACCTCAAGGGCTGGGAGATCTTCCGCTTCGTGATCCTCAAGCCCGCGCTCAAGGCCATCTACCCCGCGCTGACCAGCCAGTTCATCCTGCTCATGCTGACCTCGGCCGTGGTCTCGGTGATCTCGGCGGACGACCTGACCTCGGTGGCGGCCACGCTGCAGTCGCAGACCTTCCGCAGCTTCGAGATCTACATCGTGGTGACCGCCATCTACCTGGGGCTGGCCCTGCTGTTCTCCGGGCTGTTCAAGCTCGTGCACCGCCAGTTTCTCAACTACCCGGACAAGAGGTAAGCCGGTATGCGTACCTTCGGCTGGTCCGAATTCCTGTTCATCGTCGAGGCGGCGAAGTGGACGCTGGCGCTCTCGGCGATTGCCTTCGTCGGCGGTGTCGTCCTGGGCCTGCTGGTCGCGCTGGCGCGCACCGCGGAGCACCGCGGCGCGCAGTTCCTGGCGACCGGTTTCATCCAGATCTTCCAGGGCACGCCGTTGCTGCTGCAGCTGTTCCTGATCTTCTTCGGCTTCCCGGTGCTGGGGCTGGACATCAACCCCTGGGTGGCGGCCGGCATCGCGCTCACGCTGAACACGGCGGCCTTCCTGGCCGAGATCTGGCGCGGCTGCATCCAGGCTGTGCCGGGCGGCCAGCGCGAGGCGGCGCTGGCACTGAACCTCTCGTACGTGGACCGCATGCGCTTCGTGATCCTGCCGCAGGCCTTCAAGATCGCGCTGCCGCCCACCGTGGGCTACCTGGTGCAGGTGATCAAGGGCACCTCGCTGGCGGCCATCATCGGCTTCGCCGAGGTCACGCGCGCGGGCCAGATCATCAACAACGCCACCTTCCAGCCGCTGCACGTGTTCACCACCGTGGCCGCCGTCTACTTCGTGATCTGCTGGCCGCTCTCGCTGCTGGCCGCGCGCATGGAAAAGCGCCGCGCCGCGGCACTGGCCCGCTGACCCCGTTCCCGTTCCACCCCAAGGAGACCCGCATGAGCATGACCCGCCGCGCCACCCTGGCGCTGACCCTGGCCGCCACGACCGCCACCTTCGCCATTCCCGCCATGGCCCAGACCGTGGCCGACCTCAAGAAAAAGGGCGAGATCACCATCGGCATGCTGGTGGACTTCCCGCCCTACGGCACCACCAACGCGCAGAACCAGCCCGATGGCTACGACGCCGACGTCGCCAAGCTGCTGGCCAAGGACCTGGGCGTGAAGGCCAACATCGTGCCCGTCACCGGCCCCAACCGCATCCCCTTCCTCCTGACCAACAAGGTCGACGTGCTGGTGGCTTCGCTGGCAGTCACGCCCGAGCGCGCCAAGCAGGTCGACTTCTCCACGCCCTACGCGGCCGCCACCATCGTGCTGTACGGCGCGACCAAGGTACAACTGAAGGAAGCCGCCGACCTCAAGGGCAAGCGCGTGGGCGTGGCCCGCGCCAGCACGCAGGACGTGGCGCTCACGGCCATCGCGCCCGAGGGCACGGAGATCCGCCGCTTCGACGACGACGCCTCGGCCATGCAGGCGCTGATGTCGGGCCAGGTCGACGCCATCGGCTGCTCGACCACGGTGGCCGCGCAGATCGCCAAGCGCGCGCCGGCCGGCACCTACGAGAACAAGTTCAACCTGCGCCAGCAGGTCATGGGCGTGGCCATGCGGCCGGGCCAGGCCGAGCTCAAGAAGACGCTGGACGAGTTCGTCGAGCGCAACAAGAAGAACGGCGAGTTGAACAAGCTCTACCAGAAGTGGCTGGGGACGGACTTTCCGGCGCTTTGAGCTGGCTGGGGTGGTGCGGGACCGCGCCGACGGTGTACTCCACTCCGCGAATGTCCCCCGCCCAGGGCCGCAGGCGGCCCAGGGCTCCTCCTTTATTTCGCTGCGTGGAGCACACCATCGACACGGTCTACCAACGTCGCGTCGCATCACCCGTTCGACGCGACGTTTCCAAGGCCGAGGGTGTCGGGTGGCCTTCCCAGCGAAATAAAGGAGGAGGCCGCCAGGCCGGGGGACATTCGCGGAGAAGGCCACCCGGCGACCTCGGCCCTCGCACCACGCATCCGCCCCTCGCCTTTAAAAAACCAGACCAGCCAACGTGAACACTCCACAGCAACACACCCTCGGCCCCCCCATCATCGAGATGGCCGGCGTCAACAAGTGGTACGGCCAGTTCCAGGTGCTGACCGGCATCGACCTGTCGGTGCGCGCGGGCGAGCGCATCGTGGTCTGCGGCCCCTCGGGCTCGGGCAAGTCCACGCTGATCCGCTGCATCAACCGCCTAGAGACCGTGCAGCAGGGCACCATCACGGTGGACGGCATCGAACTCACGGCCGGCGGCAAGAACGTGGACCGCGTGCGGGCCGAGGTCGGCATGGTGTTCCAGCAGTTCAACCTGTTCCCGCACCTGACCATCCTGGAGAACTGCACGCTGGCGCCCATGCGCTCGCGCGGCATGACGCAGCAGCAGGCCGAAGAGGTGGCCATGCAGTACCTCACGCGCGTGCGCATTCCCGAGCAGGCGAAGAAGTACCCGGCCCAGCTGTCGGGCGGCCAGCAGCAGCGCGTGGCGATCGCCCGTGCGCTGTGCATGGCGCCCAAGATCATGCTGTTCGACGAGCCCACCTCGGCGCTGGACCCGGAGATGGTCAAGGAAGTGCTGGACACCATGATCACGCTGGCCGAAGACGGCATGACCATGCTGTGCGTCACGCACGAGATGGGCTTCGCGCGCAGCGTGGCCGACCGCGTGATCTTCATGGCCGAGGGCAAGATCATCGAGCAGGCCGCACCACAGCAGTTCTTCGAGAACCCACAGCACGAGAAGACCCGGCAATTCCTGGGACAGATCCTATGAACGACGCACCCACCTTCGACGTCGCCGTCTTCGGCGAAGCCATGATGCTGCTGGTGGCCGACCAGCCCGGTCCGCTGGAGGACTGCACCGGTTTTCTCAAACGCACGGCCGGTGCCGAGACCAATTTCGCCATCGGCCTGGCGCGCCTGGGCTTCCAGGTCGGCTGGGCCAGCCGCCTGGGCACCGACAGCATGGGCCGCTACCTGCTGCGCAGCATGCAGGCCGAAGGCATCGACTGCGGCCACGTGGTCTGCGACGCGACGCAAAAGACGGGCTTCCAGTTCAAGGGCCGCGTGACCGACGGCAGCGACCCGCCGGTCGAATACCACCGCAAGGGCTCGGCCGCGAGCCAGATGGCGCCCAGCGACATCGACGAGGCCTGGCTGCGCAGCGCGCGCCACCTGCATGCCACGGGCGTGTTCCCGGCCATCTCGGCCACCACGCTGCCCACCGCCATCCGCAGCATGGAGATTGCGCGCGCCGCCGGCCGCACGATTTCGTTCGACACCAACCTGCGGCCCACGCTGTGGGGGAGCCGTGAGGCCATGGTCGCGGCCATCAACGGCCTCGCCGCGCGTGCCGACTGGGTGCTGCCCGGCATCGAGGAAGGCGAGATCCTGACCGGCGAGACCGCACCTGAAAAGGTCGCCGCGTTCTACCGTGCGCAGGGCGCCAAGCTGGTCGTCGTCAAGCTCGGTGCCGAGGGCGCCTACTACGACAGCGACGTGGCTGGCACCGGCCGCGTGCCGGGCTTTGCGGTAGAGAAGGTCGTCGACACCGTGGGCGCGGGCGACGGATTCGCGGCCGGCGTGGTCAGCGCGCTGCTGGAAGGTCTGAGCGTGCCCGAGGCAGTGCGCCGCGGATCGTGGATCGGCGCGCGCTGCGTGCAGGTGATCGGCGACACGGAAGGCCTGCCCACGCGCGTGCAACTCGAGGAGGCCGCACTGTGAACGTCGTCGTCTTCGGCGCACTGCCGCCCGACCAGCTCGCGCGCCTGCAGGCCGTGCACCAGGTCACCGTCACCAACCCCAAGGCCGACCCCGCCGTCTTCGCGGCCGCTCTGCCGCAGGCCGAAGGCCTGATCGGCGCCAGCTACCCAATCACCCCCGCGCTGCTGGACCAGGCCCCGCGCCTGCGCGTGGTCTCCAGTGTCTCGGTCGGCGTGGACAACTACCCGCTGGCCGCCTTGCACCAGCGCGGCATCACGCTGTGCCACACACCCGGCGTGCTCGACGAGACCGTGGCCGACACCGTGTTCGGCCTGCTCATGGCCACCAGCCGGCGCATGGTCGAACTGGCCAACCTGGTGCGCGAAGGGCGCTGGGCCAAGAGCGTGGGCGAGGCGCTGTACGGCTGGGACGTGCACCACAAGACCCTGGGCCTGCTGGGCTTTGGCCGCATCGGCCAGGCCATCGCGCGCCGCGCCGCGCTGGGCTTCGGCATGGAGGTGCTCTACCACGCGCGCCGGCCGGTCGACCT
Organism: Pseudorhodoferax sp. LjRoot39; assembly: GCF_964253035.1. Taxonomy (NCBI): domain Bacteria; kingdom Pseudomonadati; phylum Pseudomonadota; class Betaproteobacteria; order Burkholderiales; family Comamonadaceae; genus Pseudorhodoferax; species Pseudorhodoferax sp. LjRoot39. Next base: position 7,023,502 of record NZ_CAXUQL020000001.1, read on the forward strand.
GGCCGCGCAAGCGCCCGAACTGGTGGGCAAGGCCCGGCACACGCCGCTGGCCGAACTGCTGCCGCGCGCCGACTTCGTGGTCGCCATGCTGCCGCTGTCGGACACCACGCGCGGCATGCTCAACGCCGAGCTGTTCGCGCAGATGAAGCCCGGCAGCATCTTCGTCAACGGCGGCCGTGGCGCCACCGTCGACGAAGCCGCACTGCTGCACGCGCTGGACCACGGCCCGCTGCGCGCGGCTGGCCTGGACGTGTTCGCCAAGGAGCCGCTGCCGGCCGACTCGCCGCTGCGCACGCACCCGCGCGTGACGCCCTTGCCGCACATCGGCTCGGCCACGGCCGAGACGCGCCATGCCATGGCTGCGCTGGCCGTGACCAACCTGCTGCAGGTGCTGGCCGGCGAGCAGGCCACGGCGGCCTACGACACCGCCGGCACGTGACCACCGCCCGGCCCACGATCTCCGACGTGGCAGCCACCGCCGGCGTCTCCAAAGCCACGGTCTCGCGCTTCTTCAACCACCGGGAGCGCCTGCTGAGCCCGGACATCGCCGCCCGCGTGCAGGCCGCCATCGACCAGCTCGGCTACGCGCCCAGCCCCGTGGCCCAGGCGCTGAGCCGCGGCCGCTCGCGCCTGATCGGCCTGGTCGTGGCGGACATCGCCAACCCCTACTCCGTGGCCGTGCTGCGTGGGGCCGAGCGCGCCTGCCGCGAGGCCGGCTACCTGGTCATGCTGTTCAACCTGGGCAACGAGCCGGGCCGCGAGCGCGAGGCCATCGAGGCGCTGGCTGGCTACCAGGTCGACGGCTTCATCCTCAACACGCTGGGCCGCGGCCACAGCGTGCCCGACGCCGTGGCCGCCCAGGGCAAGCCCGTGGTGCTGATCGACCGGCGCCTTGCCGGCATGCAGACCGACTTCGTGGCCCTGGACAACGCGGGCGCCATGGCCCAGCTGTGCGGCCACCTGCAGGCCGGCAACTGGCAGGAGCTGCTCTACGTGACCGAGCCCGTGGCCGGTGTCAGCACGCGGCGCGAGCGCACGGCGGCCTTCGGCAGCTGCCTGCACGCCCCCATGGCAGGCACCGTGTTCGAAAGCGCCGAGGGCGACGAAGCCGCACTGGTGGCCGCCCTGGTCGCCCTGCGCCAGCGCGCCGGCAGGAAGCGCCGCCCGGCCGTGGTGGCCGGCAATGCGGTGGTCACGCTGCGTGTGGCCCATGCCGTGCGCCAGCTGGGCTGGCAGTTCGGCAGCGAGCTGGGCTTTGCGGGCTTCGACGATCCGGATTGGGCCTCGCTGATCGGGCCGGGCCTGACCTGCATCGCCCAGCCGACCGACGCCATCGGCGAGGGCGCGGCGCACTGCCTGATCGAGCGCCTGCAGGGCCACACCGGCCCGGCGCGGCGGGTGTTGCTTGAGGGACAGCTGGTGGTGCGCGGATCGTCCGCACCCGGCTAAGCCGCGCTAGCATGCCGCGCCACCCCACACCGGAGACATGCGCATGACCGCCCCCCTCGTCAACCACCAGGTCCGCCTGGCCAAACGCCCCGAGACCACCGCCACGCGCGAGCACTGGAACTTCACGACCGAACCCGTGGCCGAACCGGACCAGGGGGGCGTTCTGGTGCAGACGCTCTCGCTCTCGCTGGACCCGGCCATGCGCGGCTGGCTCAACGACGCGAAGAGCTACATCCCGCCGGTGGCCATCGGCGAGGTGATGCGCGCGGGCGGTGTCGGCCGCGTGATCGCCTCGAAGAACCCGGCCTTCGCGGTCGGCGACACGGTCTACGGCACGCTGGGCGTGCAGGCCTACGCGCTGGTCCCGCAGGACGCCCTGAAACGCGTGGGCCTCGTGAAGATCGACCTGCGCCTGGGCACGGTGGGCCAATGGCTCAACGTGCTCGGCATGCCGGGCATGACGGGTTACTTCGGCCTCCTGGACATCGGCCAGCCGCAACCGGGCCAGACCGTGGTGGTCTCGGCCGCGGCCGGCGCGGTCGGCCAGACGGTCGGCCAGCTCGCCAAGATCAAGGGCTGCCGCGCGGTCGGCATCGCGGGCGGCCCCGCCAAGTGCGACTGGGTGGTGAAGGAGCTCGGCTTCGACGCCTGCATCGACTACAAGGCTGGCCCCAGCGCCGTCCGCGAAGGCCTCAAGCAGCACTGCCCGAACGGGGTGGACGTGTACTTCGACAACGTGGGCGGCGAGATCCTCGACCAGGTGCTGGCCAAGCTGGCACGCAAGGCCCGCGTGATCGTCTGCGGCGCGATCAGCCAGTACAACAATGCCAACAGCATGCCGGGCGCCGGCCCCCGCAACTACCTGAGCCTGCTCGTGAACCGCGCGCGCATGGAGGGCATGGTGGTGTTCGACTACGCCGACCGCTTCCCGCAGGCCATCGCCGAGCTGGCCGGCTACCTGAAGGACGGCCGCATGCAGAGCAAGGAGGACGTGGTGCAGGGCCTGGACCAGTTCCCCGAGACGCTGAACAAGCTGTTCGCGGGCGGCAACTTCGGCAAGCTGGTGCTGCAGGTGGCGGCGGCCTGAACCCGGCAACCATGCGAATTTTTCGCATGCAACGTTGCTGATGCTGTGATGGACGGCAATGCAGGCGAATCCTAGGATGCGCCCATCGCCCACCCTGGAGTTGCCGCCATGACCATCACCCGCCGCCTGTCCCTGCTGGCCTGCACGTTCGGCCTGCTGGCCGCTGCCCTGCCGGCAGCCGCCCAGGGCAAGTACCCCGACCACCCCGTCAAGCTCATGGTGGCGCTGCCGGCCGGCGGTGGCGTGGACATGATCGCGCGCCTGGTGGGCCAGAAGCTGGCTGCGCTGAACGGCCAGCCCTACGTGGTGGACAACCGGGCCGGTGCCTCGGGCCGCATCGGCCTGCCGCTGGTGGCCAAGGCCGCCCCCGACGGCTACACGCTGATGGCCTCGCCGGCCTCGTTCCTGACGACCAACAAGCACATCTTCAAGGAGATGCCCTACGACGCCGAGGCTGACTTCGCGCCCATCTCCAAGCTGGCCAACCAGTCCATGGTGCTGGTGGTCAAGGACCGGCAGAAGTTCGCCAACGCCGGCGCGGTGCTGGCCGCGGCCCGTGCCAAGCCCGAGGCGGTGAACTATGCCTCGTCAGGCGACGGCAGCCCGCAGCACCTGGCGGCGCTGATGTTCGAGACGCGCATGAAGGTGCGCATGGTGCACATCCCCTACAAGGGCGGCGCGCTGGCCATCAACGACCTCTTGGGCGGCAACGTGGACATGCTGTTCGCGCCGCTGCCCGAGGCCCTGCCCCACATCAAGGCCGGCAAGCTCACGGCGCTGGCCATCATGAGCGAGCAGCGCTCGCCGCTGATCGCCGACGTGCCGACCATGCGCGAGGCCGGCATCGACAACATGGTGTTCCAGACCTGGATCGGCATGCTGGCCCCGGCCCGCACGCCGCGCCCGCTGATCGACCAGCTGAACCAGCAGATCCACGCCATCCTGGCCAGCGAGGAGGTCAAGGCCCAGCTGCGCGAGGCCGGCATGGACGTCGCGCCGACCACGCCCGAGCAGTTCGCCAGGACCATCTCGGAAGAAGGCAAGCTGCACGCGGAGCTCGTGAAGGCCTCGGGGCTGGTGCCGCAGTGAGGCTTGAAATCGGGCCGGACGCCCTGCAGCTGGCTGCATGACCACCCCGCTGCACCTCGTCTGCCCGCACTGCCACACCACCAACCGCGTCGCCGCGGCCGACCTGACCAAGGCGCCGGACTGCGGCAAGTGCCACCAGGCGCTGTTCACAGGCCATTCGGTGGCGCTGGACGCCGCCAGCTTCGACCGCCACATCGGCCGCAGCGACATCCCGGTGCTGGTGGACTTCTGGGCGCCGTGGTGCGGGCCCTGCCGGCAGATGGCGCCGGCCTTCGAGCAGGCCGCGGCCCAGCTGCAGCCGCATGTGCAGTTGGCCAAGCTGGACACCGAGGCCGAGCAGGCGCTGGGCGCGCGCTTCGCCATCCGCAGCATCCCCACGCTGGCGCTGTTCCGCGGCGGCCGCGAGATCGCACGCCAGGCCGGCGCCATGGGCGCGGCCGACATCGTGCGCTGGACGCAGGCGCAGCTGGCTCGCGTGGCCTGATCCTCAGCGCCGCTGCAGCGTGAGCCCGATCAGCCGCGACACCACGGCCGCCAGGTAGATCACGCCGGCGAACATCTCCAGGCTGGCCATGGCGCGCGCCACCGGCCGCACCGGGATCACGTCGCCGATGCCGGTGGACGACAGCAGCGCGAAGCTCAGGAACAGCAGCTCCGTCCAGCTGCGCGGCGCCTGCGGCTCCACCGCCGCCAGGAAGCTGGCGGGCTGCAGCGCCTGCAGCACCACGAACACATGGGCGAAGGCCCAGGCCAGCAAGGTGAAGGTGGCTCCCGCGGCGAACAGTTCGTCGGTGGTGGCGCGCAGGTCGCCCAGCATGTAGGCGATCAGGCTGCCCGCGGCATAGAAGTAGAACAGCGCCTCCAGCGCTGCCGACCAGGGCAGCAGCCAGTGCATGTCCCAGGCCGACTGCAGCACCAGCAGCACGATGGCCGGCAGCGCGATGCACACGCTGAGCCAAGTCAGTCCCGGCGTGCTGCGCACCATGTGCGTGGTGACGATCAGCACGACGATGCCCAGGCTGCCCAGCGCCAGCGGCCCGGCGCGCGTGGCCTCCAGCAACGGATAGAGCACGAGGCCGGCCAGCTGCACGAGCAGCAGGATGGCGCAGGGGTGGCGCCGGGTCAGCGCGAGGAAACGCAAGGGCCGCATGCGCCGCATTCTCGGCGCAGCGCGACGCTCTCAGACCCGCGCTGGCCGCGGTCCGTAGCGCCAGACCAGCAGCGCCCCCAGCGTGACCGAGCCCAGCGCGAACAGCGGCCCGCCGTGCGCGCCCACATGGTCGACCAGCAGGCCGCCACCGATGGCGCCGCTCGCGATGGCCACCTGGAAGGCCGCGACCAGCAAGCCGCCCGCGCCCTCGGCCTGGTCGGGCGCGGCACGCACGATCCAGGTCTGGAAGCCCACCGGGAAGGCGCCGAAAGCAAAGCCCCAGAGTGTCACCGCCACGGCCGTCACGACCACCGACGAGGCGCCCAGCAGCAGCACGCCGGCCAGCAGTGCGACCAGCGTGCTGCCGGCCACGACTGCGCGGCGCTCGCTGCGTTCGGCAATGGCCCCACCCACCAGGTTGCCGACGAAGCCGCCCACGCCATAGCCCAGCAGCACGCCCGTGATCGCGCCGACCGACAGGTGCGTGACGTTCTCCATCAGCGGGCGGATGTAGGTGAAGCCTGCGAAGTGGCCAGAGATCACGAGCAGCACGGCCAGCAGCGCCACGCGCACGTCGGGCCGCATGAGCAGTTCGGCCAGCACGCGCAGGTCGGGCCGGTCGCGCGGCGGCAGTGGGGGCAGCGTGGCGAACTGGAACAGCAGCGTCACGAGGCTCACGCCGCCGGCCGCCCAGAAGGCACTGCGCCAGCCCCATTGCTCGCCCATCCAGGCACCGATGGGCGCGGCGCAGACCGTGGCCACCGACACGCCCGTCAGGATCAGCGCCATGGCGCGCGCGAAGCGATCGGCCGGCACCAGCCGCAGCGCCAGCGCGCCCGACATCGACCAGAAGCCGCCCAGCGCCACGCCCAGCAGCACGCGCGCCACCAGCAGCGCCGGCAGGCTGGTGGCCGCCACGGCCAGGCCGTTGGAAAGCACCAGCAGCACGGTGAGCGCCAGCATCACGCTGCGGCGGTCCAGGTTGCGCGTGAGCAGCGGCAGGCTGGGCGCGGCCACGGCCGCGACCAGCGCGGTGGCCGTCACGGTCTGACCGGCCGTGCCTTCGCTGACATGCAGGTCGGCCGCCATGGCCGTGAGCAGGCTGGCCGGCAGGAACTCGGCCGTGACCAGGCCGAACACGCCCAGCGCCAGCGCGGCGACGGCCGGCCAATGGGCCTGGTTGGGTTCCGGCGGCGCGCCGGCAGTGGGTGGGCAGGTGGTGCAGGAAGCAGAAGACACAGGGTAAACACCAGGTTGGACAAGCAGAGTGCGGAGCTTAGGCCTAAGATCCCGGCGTTTGAATGCCGGAAAAGCCGAAATGCTTGACGAATCCTCCAGCACCCCTGCCCTGTCCAGTGCAGAGCTGCCCGCCATCCATCCCGACCGGCGCGACATGCTCACGCGCATCCTGCTGGGCCTGCGGCTGGACGGTGTGGAATATGGCCGCTGCCTGTTGCGCGCGCCCTGGGCGCTGCGCTTTGCGGCGCAGCGCGATGCGCACTTCCACTTCGTCGCCAGCGGCGGCGCCTGGCTCCGCCTACCCGGCAGCGACTGGATGCGGCTGGAACCCGGCGACGCCGTGCTGCTGCCGCGCGGCAGCGCGCACGAACTCGCCAGCGCGCCCGACCTGCCCGCCACCGACATCGCCACGCTCGCGCGCGTGCCGGTGTCCGAGCAGATCTACCTCGTGCGCGACGGCGCGCAAGACGCCGGCGACGCGCCGTCCGACCTGCTGTTCTGCGGCAGCATGCGCTTCAACCTGGACCCGCTGCACCCGCTCATGGCGCTGATGCCGGATCGCATGCGCGCGGGCGAACTCGCGCTGCGCGACCCCGGCGTGCCGGCCCTGCTCGACGCCATGGAGCGCGAGGTGGCGCTGGACCGCATCGGCAGCTGCGGCATCCTCGCGCGGCTGGCCGACGTGCTGGCCGCCAGCATCATCCGCGCCTGGGTGGAATGCGCCTGCGGCGACGCCACCGGCTGGCTCGCGGCCGTGCACTGCCCGCAGATCGGCAAGGTGCTGGCGGCGATCCACGCCGAGCCCGAGCGCGACTGGAGCGTGCCCGCGCTGGCCGAACTCATGGGCGCCTCGCGCTCGCGCTTTGCCGAGGCCTTCACCAAGACCGTGGGCGAGAGCCCGGCGCGCTACGTGGCCAAGGTCAAGATGTTTCAGGCCCGGCACTGGATCGCGCAGGAAGGCATGCGCGTGGCCGTGGCCGCCAGCCGGCTCGGCTACGAGTCCGAGGCCTCGTTCAGCCGCGCCTTCAAGCGCGTGATCGGGCAGCCACCGAGCGCCGTGCGGGTAGCGGCCTGACCGAAGGCACAACGACGCGAAGCCTCTTGTCGCTCCACTCTCTTTACCTATCTGGTAATATTTCATCCCCGACACAAGATCAACAACAGCGTGGAAATCCGCTTCCAAGACAAGCGCCTGCGTGAGCTGTGCGAGAAAAAAGCGGCCGCGACAAAGAAGCTGGGAGATGCCGGAGCCCGCAAGCTGCAAACGCGCCTGGCCGACTTGATGGCCGCTGCCCGCGTCAGCGATCTGGTGGCGGGCAATCCACATCCCCTCAAAGGGGACCGGCTTGGTCAGTTCGCCGTCGATCTGAGCGGTGGCTGGCGTCTGGTCTTCGCGGCCGCGAACGATCCCGTTCCGCGCCGTGAAGACACCACCATCGATTGGTCAGCCGTGACCATCGTCTGTATCGAATTCATCGGGGACTACCATGACTGAAGCTGTTGAACCTGGCAGCGCCTTCGCGCCGAACTGGGTTTCCCCTCCAGGTGACACCATCCTGGACCTGCTGGAAGAGCGCGGCTGGACACAACAGCACCTGGCGGATCGCCTCGGTTTCTCCCTCAAGCACGTCAACCAGCTCACCAAGGGGAAGGTGCCGCTGTCCGAAGATGCCGCCATCCGTCTGCAGAACGTGTTGGGCGCTCCGGTGGGCTTTTGGTTGACCCGCGAAGCCCAGTACCGCGAACGGGCTGCACTGCAGGACACGGCCCAGCGCAATGCGGCCATGGTGCCCTGGCTGCAGCGCTTTCCGGTCAAGGCGCTGATGGACGCTGGCGTGTTGCGCAAGCGCCGGATGCAGGCTTCGGAGAAGCCCGCGATGGTCGGCGAACTTCTGGCCTTTTTTGGCGTTGCCAGCACAGAGCAGTGGGAGAGCCAGTACGGAGAAATGGAAGTGGCTTTTCGCCGCAGCCGGGAAGACCAGGCCGATGTCGCCGCAATTTCTGCGTGGCTGCGCATGGGCGAACGCGCCGCGGAACGCTGGGATGGCCTGCGCTATGACGAGGGCCGCTTCCGTGCGGCATTGACCCAGATCCGCACATGGACCAACCTTGAGCCCGTGGCGTTCGAGCCAAAACTCCGGCAGACGCTTAAGGAGGCTGGCGTCGCCTTCGTCCTGGCGCCCGCCTTGCCGAGAACACATGTTTCCGGCGTCGCGCGTTGGCTGTCGCCGCATCGCCCGCTGATCCAGTTGTCGCTGTACGGCAAGACGAACGACAAGTTCTGGTTCAGCTTCTTTCATGAGGCAGCGCACATCCTGCTGCACAGCCGGCAGAAATCCACCGTGTTCCTCGACGACCCAGGCCGGTCAGGATCGAACTCGGCCGACGAACGAGAGGCCGACGCCTGGGCACGTGACTGGTTGATCACGCCCCAGGCCGCCACCGCCATGGCGCAATTGCCACGCACCCGCGCAGCTGTGCTTGCCTTCGCCAGCAACGTTGGCGTGCACGCAGGCATCGTGGTGGGCCGCATGCAGCACGACCGGCTGCTGGAGGTCACGTGGTTGAACGACCTCAAGGTGAGTTTTTGCCTGGCGCCTTCGGCAACGTGAAGTTCGCCTGAACGCGCATCGCCTGCCCCCACGAGCGGCAGCAACGTGCAACGGAGCAGGCAATGCGGCTGATCCACCCGCGACGCAGTTGCGTACGGATTGGATGCACGCCGCCATTGCGCGCCCATCCCTCACCTGAGCGCGTAGCGCAGACCACGCGCCCGCGACAAGAGGCAACTTTGTTCCACATCCCTCACTTCGTCATGCTGGCAGCCGCCGCCGTGGCCCTGTGCCTGGCGGCCGGCTGGCCGATGGTGGTGTTCTTCTAGGGAGGCTCGTGGCGCAGCGACGCGCGCGGCGCCTACCGTTTCCTCGGCGAGGCCCTGGCTGCGCAGGGCGTGCTGGTGCTGGTGGCCGACTACCGGCTCTACCCCGAGGTGCGCTTTCCCGACTTCCTGGCCGACAGCGCACAGGCGCTGGCCTACGGCATGGACCACGCGCCCGCGCTGGGCGCCGACCCGCGCCGCGTGTTCGTCGTCGCCCCGGCGCACGCCCTGCACCGACACGGCCGGGCTTGTCGCGCACGTGATCGCGCCAGCGCTGCGGCCTGGGGATGATGCCGCGCGCCCCGGCATCAACGACAAGGAAGACAAGCATGGATTTCGACCACGTGGTCCGACAGCGCCGCAGCATCCGCGGCTACCAGGACAAGCCCGTTCCCAAAGCGCTGATCCGCGAGGTGCTGGCGTTGGCCATGCGCGCGCCGACCTCGCTCAACACCCAGCCCTGGAACTTCCACGTGGTCACGGGCGCGGTGCTGGACCGCATCCGCGCCGGCAACGTGGAGCGCAACCTGGCCGGCATTCCGCACTCGCGCGAGTTCCGCATGGGCCCGGACTATGCAGGCCTGCACCGCGAGCGCCAGATCGGCATCGCCAAGCAATTGTTCGCCGCCATGGGCATCGCGCGCGAGGACAAGGCCGCACGCCAGGACTGGGTGCTGCGGGGCTTTCGCCAGTTCGGTGCGCCGGTGTCCATCGTCGTGACCTACGACCGCGCCATCCACGGCAGCGACATCGCGCCCTTCGATTGCGGCGGCGTGGTCAACGCCATCGTCAACGCGGCCTGGTCGCGCGGCCTGGGCTGCGTGATCAACAGCCAGGGCATCATGCAGTCGCCCGTGGTGCGGGCCGAGGCCGGCATCCCCGACGACCAGGTGATCCAGACCTGCATCGCGATGGGCTGGCCCGACGACAGCTTCCCCGCGAATGCCGTGGTGTCGCAGCGCAAGTCGGTGGACGAGGCGGCGCGCTTCGTCGGGTTCGAGGACTGAGAAGGGCCACTGCGGCAGGCTGCGGGGCGGCACTCCATGGCGCCGCGCCAGCGATGCGACAGCGCGCCACCACCCCGGTGGCCTGCCCGACAGGGCACCTGCGCACCCAGCCGAGGCACCTGAGGCCTGAGAGGGTGTATCTAAAATGATTTACCCGGCCAGCCTAGTTGCGAGCATACGCGCTTCTGCGAGCCAGACCCAGGCCACAGGCGCCCAGTTGGAGCGGTCATGGTGAGCGATCAGCCTGCGCGCACGCTCGTTCCATGCGTGGGTGCGCTCGACCACCCAGCGCTTGGCTTGCACGACGAAGCCCTTGGCTGGGGCCTCGGGCCACAGTTGCTGCTGCTCGACAACAAACGTGCCCGTCACGCGATTCGAAGGTCTGCGGACGATCTCTACGGCGATGCCATGCGTCTTCTCCAGGTCCATGGCGCACTGACCGCCGTAGGCCGAGTCTGCGTACAGCCTCTTGAGGCCCGTCACCTTGGCGCAGGCTTGGGCCACCACGGATGCGGCCCCGTCGCGATCCTGCACGCTGGCAGCCGTGACGGTCACAGCCAGCAGCAGCCCCAGCGTGTCGACCACCAAGTGGCGCTTGCGGCCCTTGACCTTTTTGCCGGCATCGAAGCCGGTGTCTCCGCCCTGCGGGGTGCTGCGCGTGCTTTGCGAATCGATGATGGCCGCCGTGGGTTCGGGTGCCTTGCCCACGCGGTCGCGCCACTGTTGGCGCAACCGGTCGTGCATGGCCTCGAAGGTGCCGGCGCGTGCCCAGCCGCGAAAGGCCGAGTACACCGCACGCCAAGGCGGAAAGTTGCCGGGCAGCAAGCGCCACGCGCAGCCGGTGCGCACGATGTACATGCAGGCGTTGGCAATGTCGCGGCGCGCGTGCGTGATCGGCTTGCCGCGCCCACCTTCGCGCTCAAACAGGTCATGCACGAGAGCCCACTCGGCATCGGTCAGGTCCGTGTTCATGCCGCCAGGCTTGGCTTGCCGGCGGTGCGCTGTCGTGTAGCCGTAGCGCTGCGGAGCCGAGCCCTGGACCGCCGCACGCGTGCTGGCGCCGCGAGGCGGGCGCACGCGCTTGACTCCCGCCTTCTTCAGCGCCTTGCGAATCGTCGCCGAGCAGACATCGATGCCCGTGTGGCGAACGAACTCGCGGGTGAGCTCATCCATCGACGACTGCGGCATGCGCAGCGCCAGCTCCACCAATGCGCGCAGGTCCTGCGCTTGCAGCAGTGCTGGCCTGCCGGGTTGCTTCTTGCTCGTCCCCGTGTCCACTCGTCACCTCCTGCGCTCCCAGAACCGAGAGGGCGCGCAGGGTATTTTAATTCAGATACACCCTCTGAGAAGCTGTGAACGAACCGCTCACGCCCACGCGAGGCCCCCCAATGACGAACTTCTCACGTTGCGACCGCTGCTCCCAGGGCCTCGCCCTTCGGGCGGGGGCGCGATCGGTTCATTCACAGCTTCTGACGCGTACCTGACGGCGGTGCGAGTCCCTCACTCCTCCGCATCGAGATAGGCGTAGCCACCATGGCCGCCGAGCGCGCAGTCAGCGGCCTCCACCTTGAGGGTGAGTGCATCGCCCACGTAAGCCGCCACAGGCAACTCCACCAGTTGCCACGGGATGGACTTCCAGTTCCCGTTTTGGTAGGACTTCCAGCCTGTGTAGGTCGGGTCGTTCGTGTAGAAGCGCTTGCTGTAGATCACCGCGCCCTTGGTCGTGTTCGTGACCGTGACCTCGATGTAGGGCTGTTCGGAAGGCGTGTGCTGGGGGTCCTCCAGCACGGCTGCCCAGTAGAAGCGCAAGACCGGATTCGCGGCGCTGGGCACGACGGCTGTCTGCACCAAGGTGCTGATGTGGTAGTCCGGGTCGCTGTTGTTGACACGTGCGGCAAACTGGCCGAACAGGGTGGTCTGCAGATCGGTCGCGATGGGATCGGCCCCCGCCGACACCACGCCGCTCTTGTCCGACGGAGTCACCCCACTGCTGCCGCCCCACACGTGGCGCTCGGATGCCCAGAAATCCAGAGACCCGGTTTCAAACCCGAGATTGGTGAAGAAGAAGCTGTTCTTCACCCTGAGCTTGAATTGCTTGAAGGCTGTGAAAGCACCCTGCCAAGCCCTCGGGCTTTCAGACACCAGGAGCATGACATCGGTGCCGGTCGCCGATGGCAGCTTGGGAATGCTGACAGAGAAGCCGTCGTCGGAATTGCCGATGGGCAGTCCGCCGTTGCCATAGCGCGTGCCGTTCAGGTAGACGTGGACGTAGCGTTGCGCTGTGGGGTTGTCCGCGGTCGGTGCACGCGGCACGGTTCCCGTGATCGTGACGTTGTCTTCGGAAGCAACTTCGTAAACGCCCGGGAGCGACACCACCGCGGTGGGGCTCGTCACGTTGATCTTGGGGAAATGGCTGACCGGCCAGCCGCTTTCCGAACCGGCATACAAGGCCTCCATGGTGGCTTGCGAGTAGGCCTGGTTGAAGCTCGCGAAGGCGAACGCATCCCAGGTCGTGTTCTTGACCGTGTAGCTGCCGAAGCCGTTCACCGGATCCCACGGCACCGTGACGACTTCGTTGGGGAAATTGTTGTCGTAGAACTTGAAGACCTTGGCGGTGCCGTCGTAGGCGTAGACCGTGACGGCATGGCCCTTGGACCACTTGAAGAAGCCACCCACGCCCATCGCGAGAATCTGGGCTTGCTTGGTCACCATCAATTGCTGAATGATGGAATAGGCCGTGAAGCGATCGGCATCGTTGCGGGTCAGAAAGCTCTGGTCGTTGACCCAGTTGAGTGCCTCCAGATGCGCTTTCTGGTTCCCTGCCTGGTACGCCCGCGTGATCAGCTCGCGGACCGACTGGTCATCCTCCTCCCTGACCGCGTCGCCCTCCCGGTAGAGGGAATACAGGCCCGCCCCCTTCGTGGACTTCTTGTAGGACTGGAACCATGCCGCATAGCCGGCCATGCCGAAGCAGTTCCCGCCGGGCGAGTCATAGCTGCCGAAATTGTGAACATAGAAGCCATCAGCGCCGGGTTGAAATCCGGCGTCGGTGCTCAGCCCGATCGGATCGGGTGGCGTGGTGCCGAAGAGTTTGTCCAGCACGATGACCACATACTTGGAGAAATGCGCCGTCATGAAGGTCAGCGTGCCGTTCGCACGATCGACCGATCGGACCGTGACCGGGCTATAGCGCCCGGCGGCCTCATCCCAGGTCACCACGATCGGAATCGCATCGCTGGCCAGTTCGGCCTTGTTGAACGGCAGTGTCACACGCACGGCCTGACCGAAGTCCCTGCCGCCCGTGCGTTTGAGCACCAGGACCTTGCTGATCTGCTTGGCCCCCATCGCCAGCGCCTCCGGATTCAAGGGCGCGGGAAGCTGATCCTCGTAGGTGATGGTGATGGTCTCGTTGTCGGAGGCCAGGGCATCGGCCGGCACTTCCACCTTGGCGCCACGAATCGGGCTGCCGGTGTCATCGACGGAGACCGTGCCGCCAGCGAGCGCGATCTCTTTCTGGCCATCGACGATTGCCGGCGTGGTGGGCGGTTCCGCGACAGGGTCGGGACTCTTCTCATCGCCGCCTCCGCAGGCAAACAGCGCGAGCAGCGCCACAATGGCCACGGCACGCCCGATCATCCCCGTCACCCTTTCGGTGGTGGTCTGTCTTTTCATGCTGGAACTCCTCCTGTTTGGAGTCGCAGAATTTAGACACCCTTGGGGGGATCGGCATCCCTAAAGTAAAGGATGGGGCACGCGCAGCGGCCTGCACTCAAAGCGCCGTGCGCACCGACCAGATCTCGGGGAACAGCACCACGTCCAGCATCTTGCGCAGGTAACTCACGCCGCCCGTGCCGCCGGTGCCGCGCTTGAAGCCGATCACGCGCTCCACCGTAGTCACGTGGCGAAAGCGCCAGAGCCGGAACGCGTCCTCGATGTCGGTCAGCTTCTCGCCGAGCTGGTAGAGGTCCCAGCGCTGGTGCGGGTCGCGGTACACGGCGGCCCAGGCGGCCTCGACGGCGGGGCTCGCGGCGTAGGGCTGGGTCCAGTCGCGTTCGAGCCGGTCGTCCGGGATGTCCAGGCCGGCGCGTGCGAGCAGGCGCAGGGCCTCGTCGTACAGCGACGGCGCGCGGTACGCCGATTCCACCTGCGCCAGCAGGTCGGGCCGGTGCGCATGGGGCTTGAGCATGGCCGCGTTCTTGTTGCCCAGTGCGAACTCGATGCACCGGTACTGCGCGCTCTGGAAACCGCTGGAACTTGCGAGGTAGGGCCGCATGGCGCTGTACTCGGGCGGCGTCATGGTCGAGAGCACGGTCCAGGCGCTGACCAGCTGCTCCATGATGCGCGTGACGCGTGCAAGCATCTTGAAGGCGTCGGCACGCTGGTCGCCCGCGATCGCGCGGATCGCGGCATGCAGCTCGTGCAGCATGAGCTTCATCCACAGTTCGCTGGTCTGGTGCTGCACGATGAACAGCATCTCGTCGTGCGCGGGCGACAGCGGGTGCTGGGCGTGGAGGATCTCGTCCAGGTGCAGGTAGTCGCCGTAGCTCATGGACTGGCTGAAGTCCAGCTGGGCCTTTTCGTCGTGGACGATTTTCTCGGTGGTCATCAGGTCACCGCGTTCTTCTGGTTGAACTCGGGGCTGCGCCATTGCTCGGTGGTCAGGACTTCGCGCAGCTGCTCGACGGCGTTCCAGACGTCTTCGAAGCCCAGGTACAGCGGCGTGAAGCCGAAGCGCAGGATGTCGGGAAGACCTCCGCCCCCAGGCCCCGGCAAGCCGGGGCCGTCCCCCGAGGGGAGCTCGGCGGCTTGGGAGCGGCCCGGCGCCGCCGGGCTGTCGCCCGCGCGGTAATCCCCGATCACGCCGCGCGCAATCAGGGCCTGCACGATGGCGTAGGCGCCCTCCTTGCGGCTCAGACAGACCTGCGAGCCGCGACGGGCATGTTCGCGCGGTGTCACGAGCGCCAGGCCGTGGCCCGCGCAGCGTTCCTCGACCAGTGCGATGAAGAGGTCGGTCAGCGCCAGCGACTTCGTGCGCAGCGCGGCCATGCCGCCCAGCGGCTCGGCGGCCAGCACCGTGTCCAGCCCGCACTCCAGGCCCGTGAGGCTCAGGATGGGCTGGGTGCCGCACAGGTAGCGCGCGATGCCGGGCGCGGGCTGGTAGTTGGGTGTGAACGCGAACGGCGCCGCATGGCCCCACCAGCCCGACAGCGGCTGCCAGAAGCGCTGCGCATGGCGCTGATGCACCCAGACGAAGGCGGGGGCGCCCGGGCCGCCGTTGAGGTACTTGTAGCCGCAGCCCACGGCGAAGTCGGCGCCGCCGCCGTTCAGGTCCACGGGCACGGCACCCGCGCTGTGCGCGAGGTCCCAGACCGCGAGTGCGCCGGCCGCGTGCGCCGCGGCGCTGACGGCCGCCATGTCGTGCATGGCGCCGGTGCGGTAGTTCACGTGCGTGAGCATGAGCACGGCGGTCTCGGGCAGCAGCGCGGCGATCTGGCCGGGTTCGTCGACCAGGCGCAGGGTGAAGCCGCGTTCGCGGCACAGGCCTTCGGCGATGTAGAGGTCGGTCGGGAAGTTGCTGCGCTCGCTGACCACCAGGCGGCGCTGCGGCGCGTCCTCGGCCGCGATCTTGAGCGCGGCCGACAGCACCTTGAACAGGTTGACCGAGGTCGAGTCCGTGCAGACCAGCTCGCCAGGCTGGGCGCCGACCAGGCGCGCGAGCCGGTCGCCCAGGCGCTGCGGCAGGTCGAACCAGCCGCTCTCGTTCCAGGCCCGGATCAGCTGCGTGCCCCACTCCTGGGTCACGGCGGCGGCGATGCGCGTGGGCGCGGCGGCGGGCATCACGCCCAGCGAGTTGCCGTCGAGATAGATCACCCCATCAGGGACAGTGAACAGGTCGCGCAGAGGGCGCAGCGGGTCCGCGGCGTCGCGCGCGCGGCAGTCTTGGAGAGTCGTCATGTTCGGTTCCGGAGTTCGCGCAAGACCGCGCGCACGGGGGAGGCGTCGGCCGTCGTGAGCTTGAGCGGCAGCGCGATGAGTTCGTAGTCGCCCTCGGGCACGTCGTTGAGCACGAGGTTCTCGAGAACGCGCATGCCGTGGCGGCGGATGGCCTGGTGGCTGTCGAGCGTTTTGCTGTCGGCCGGGTCGATGCTGGCCGTGTCGATGCCGATCAGCCGCACGCCCAGGGCCGCGAGCCGCTCCACCGTCTCGGGCGCGTAGGCCGCGAGTTGCGGGTCCCAGCGGTCCTGCGGCATGGTGGCGTAGGTGCGCACGAGCAGGCGCGGCGGCAGGCCATCCAGCGCATGCGCCAGGTGCGCCCACTGCACCAGCGGCCCGCAGCCGATGGCATGGACCACGCGGCACGGCCCCAGGTAGGGCGCCAGGTCCACGGCGCCGATGGCCGCGCCGTCCGGGTCGTAGTGCAGCGGCGCATCGGCGTGCGCGCCCACGTGCGGCGACAGCGTCAGCTCGCCGACGTTGACGGGGCAGCCGGGGCCGATGCTGGCGGCCCAGCGCTGCTGGTAGGGAGTGTCGCCCGGGAACACCGGAGTGCCCGCGTGCACGGGCGGCGAGATGTCCCACAGGCGTGGTTCGGTCGACATGGACGCGAAGGTAGCGCCATGCGGGGGGGCGTGGTGTCGGTTATTTCCAACATTGCAGCCCGCCACCTGCGCGCTGCGGGTTGCCCGCCGTTCCGCGGGCAAATAGGCGTTGCCGGCATAGTGGTGGAACCATGACACCGCCCACCGCCCACGCCCTGCCGCTGCCCGACAACGTGGTCGACCTGGCCCGGACGGAACGCGCGTGGAACGGCGCGCGCCTGGCCGTGACCGACTTCCAGTGCGCGGGCCCCGTGGTCCATCGCCTCGGAAACCGGGAGGAGACCTGCCTGAGCACGGTGCTCGAGGAGGTCGGCGGCCGCTGCGTACCGCTGCTGCGCAAGAACCAGCCCAGCCCCGTGGGCTACGTTCCGAGGCACATGACCCTCGTGCCTGCGGGCATGGAGGTCTGGGGCCATGCGGACGACCTGCGCTTCGCGCGCGATGCCAGCCTGCATTTCGATGCTGGGCAGCTCGAAGACCGGCTCGGCATCCGCATCGACACCGGCGAGCGGCATGCGCCCAGGCTCTGCTTTGCGGACGACCACGCCTGGACCCTGGTCCGGCTGCTGGCGGCGGCGGTCGACGACCCCGATCCCTCGGCGCAACTCTACGGCGATGGCCTGGTCACCGCGATCAGCGCCAAGCTCTTCAGCCACCCGGGCGAGCGCGGCCGCAGCGCCGGTGCGGGCCTGGCCCCGTGGCAGCTGCGGCGCGTCATCGCGCGCATGGACGACCAGTTGCCCGAGCGCGTGGAGCTGGCCGAACTCGCGGGACTGGCCGGCCTGTCGCAGTCGCACTTCAGCAAGGCCTTCAAGGCCTCGACCGGGCTGGCCCCCTACCGCTGGCAGCTGGACGCGCGCATCCGCCGCGCACAGAGCCTGCTGCTGGATGGCGAGGCTCCGCTGGAGCAGGTGGCCGAGGCCACCGGCTTCGCCGACGCCGTGCACTTCGGCAGGACCTTCCGCAAGTTCGTCGGCGCCAGCCCGGCCGCCTGGCGCGACGACCGCAAGCGCTGACCGCTCCGGCCGGCGCCCGCAGCGCGCCGGCATCGCCGCGATCGATTCGGACTGCCATCCGCAGGATCGGACAGTGCCTTGTGCCGCCTGGACCGGCAACATCCCTGGCACCGCGCCGCCCGCCAGCGTGCACTCCGGCACCTGGCCTGTGCGGCAGCGTCGAAAGGACCCTGCATTTGTCGAACGACCGCTTTCCCGTCGGGCTGGAGATGGACGTGTCCTATCCGGAATTCCAGGTCCACCTCGTGTTGCTGTCGGCCACGCAGCTGCGCTTCGAGATCCGGGAAGGCGCGCTGGCGCGCACGGAGACCGTCGCCATCCAGGTCGTGCCGCTCGGCAACGGCATCTTCGCCGTGAGCTGGCAGGAGCAGGACGGTGCGACGGTCACCAACGTGCAGGATTACGACCGCGGGCAGGTGCATTCCTTCGCGACCCTGCCTGGCGGCAGGTTCCTGCGCATGACCGGCCGCATGGCCATCACGCAGCCCGGCGCGCACGCGCTCGATGAACGCCCCCAGCGCAACAAGGCGCTCGTCCACGCGGCGATGACGGCGCTGTTCCAGCGCCGCGACGCCGCGGCCGTGGAACATCTCTACGCCGCGGACTACATCCAGCACAACCCCGACATCCCGCAGGGCCGCGACGCGCTGCAGGCCCTGGTGGCCGGCCTGTCGCCGGCCGTGCACTACGAGCCCGGCCTCATGGTCGCCGAGGGCGACCTGGTCGCCATCCACGGCCGCATCCGCGGCTGGGCGGACGCACCGCAGGTGGTGGTCGATGTGTTCCGCATCCAGGACGGCCGGCTGGCCGAGCACTGGGACGTGCTGCAGAACGAGGTGCCGCTGACGGCCGCGCATGGCGGCGTCGCCATGTTCGACTCCGCAGAAGGCACGCGCCACCCCGCACGCTAGGTCTCCAACCGCACCCTGCGCTGCCGCCGCCCCTGGCGCGGCGGCGTGCGCAGCTTTGCCCTTTTCCCAACCCCCGGCGCCTCGGCGCCCCATCCCTCCAGGAGATTGCCATGCCCAAAACCGGACTTCCAGGACTGCTGCGCCCCGAAGACAGCATCGTCGTGCTGATCGACCACCAGCCCTACCAGTTCGCCAACCTGCACAGCCACGAGCCGACGATGGTCGTCAACAACGTGGTCGGTCTGGCCAAGACGGCCAAGGTCTTCAACGTGCCGACCATCCTGACCACCGTGATCGAGGAGCGCGGCGGCTACCTGATCAAGGGCCTGCAGGATGTGTTCCCCGAGCAGAAGCCGATCGACCGCACCTTCATCAACACCTGGGAAGACCCCAAGGTCACCGACATCGTCAAGAAGAGCGGGCGCAAGCAGCTGGTGCTGGCCGCGCTGTGGACCGAGATCTGCCTGGCCATGCCGGCGATCCACGCCCTGGGCGAGGGCTACGAGGTCTTCATCGTGACCGACGCCTCGGGCGGCGTCTCGCTGGAGGCCCACGACATGGCCGTGCGGCGCATGGTGCAGGCCGGCGCCGTGCCGATCACCTGGACCGCCGTGCTCGCCGAGTGGCAGCGCGACTGGGCGCGCGAGGAGACCGCGGCCGGCATTTCGAGCATCGTGCTCGAGCATGGCGGCGCCAGCGGTGTCGCGCTGGCGTGGGAGATGCAGCTGCTGGCCACGGCCGCCAGGGGCGCCAGCAAGTAAGGCTGCCGGGCCCGGGCTACGCGCCCAGGGCCTCGATCTCCCAGGCGGCCTGCAGCACGCGCGGGTCCTCGAAGCGCGGCCCCACCACCTGCAGCCCCACGGGCAGGCCGCGCACCGTGCCGGCCGGCACCGAGCAGGCCGGCACGCCGCAGTAGTTGAACAAGGGCGTGAACGCTGCGTGCCCGCGCGGCCCGGCCGGGCGGCCGCCGATCTCGGTCGGACCGAGTTGCTCGAGCGGCCAGGCCGTCACGGGCGTGGTCGGGCACAGCAGCAGGTCGTAGCGTTCGAAGAAGCCCGCTAGGCAGGCGATGAGCCGCTCCTTGAGCCGCAGCGCGCGCGCCACCTGCGCGGGCGTGACCTCGCCGCCGGCCTCGATCTGGGCCACGAGCACGGGGTCGATCCGCTCGCGCGCGTCGGCCAGGCGCGCGCCGTACAGCGCGTGCAGGCCGGCCTGCTGCAGCGCCAGCAGCGGGTACTCGCGCGCCTCGGCCGGCCAGGGCGGGTCGGCGTCGTCGATCTGCCAGCCGGCCGTGCGCAAGGCGTCCACGCGCTGCTGCAACGCCTGCAGCACGTCGGCATCGACCGCGAAGTCGCAGCCCAGCTGCGGGCTCCAGGCCACGCGCAGGCCGGTCACGGGCTGCTGCAGGCCGGGCGAGGCCTCCAGCCCCACGGCGATCGGCACGCCGGCCGGGTCGGCCGCATCAAAGGCCAGCAGCTGGTCGTAGAGCCAGGCGCAGTCGTCCACGTCGCGCGCGAGCTGGCCGATCACCGAGAGGCCAAAGTTCGGCTCGGCGAAGCCCCAGGGATGCGGGATCAGCCCGTTGCTGGGTTTGAAGCCGACCAGACCACAGTGCGCGGCGGGCCGGCGCGTGGAGCCGCCCGCGTCCGTGCCCAGCGCCAGCAGGCCCAGGCCCGCGGCCAGCGCCGACACCGCGCCGCCCGAGGAGCCGCCCGGCGTCAGGGCCGGGTCCAGCGGATGGCGCGTGGCGCCATAGAGCAGGTTGCTGGTCACGCCCTTGCAGGCGAACTCCGAGCAGTTGGTGATGCCCAGCACGACCGCACCGCGCGCGCGCAGCCGGGCCACGGCCCAGGCGTCGCGCGGCGCGACGAAGTCCTCGAACAGGCGCGAGCCCTGGGCAATGCGCCGGCCCGCAACCCAGAGGTTGTCCTTGACCGTGAACGGCACGCCGGCCATGGGCAGATCCTCGCCCGCGGCCAGACGCGCATCCACGGCCGCGGCCTCGGCCAGCACCTGCTGCGGATCGAACTGCACGATGGCATTGAGGCCCGGGTTCAGGCGCTCCACGCGGTCGATGAAGTGGCGCGCGACGGCCACCGCGCTGAGCGCGCCGCCGCGGACCTGCGCGGCCAGGGCGCGCGCGCTAAGTGCATGGAGTTCCGTCATGCCGACCTTCCGAACAATGCCGTGAGTGCGGGCGACACGCCCTGCACGGTGCGCCCGCCCGTGGGACTCACGCTGCCCACGCGGGCACGCGGCAGGCGCAGGCCGACCAGGGCCTGGGCCAGGGCCACGGCGCAGCCCACGCCGTCCAGCAGCGGGACGGGCAGGCGCGGCTGCAGCACATCGGCCATGGACGCCATGGCCGCGCCGGCCAGCAGCACGGCCTCGGCGCCGTCGCGTTCGACGAGCGTGCGGGCGGCGGCCAGCACGGCCTCCTGGGCTTCCTGCGGCGCACCCACCATCTGCTGCGGCGTGAGCGTGAGCGTCTCCACGCCGGCCAGGCGCTCGCCCAGGCCGTAGGACTGCACGAGCTCGCGGTACAGCGGCCCCATGCGCGCGCCGTTGGTCAGCAGGCCGATGCGCGTGGCCACGGTGGCGCCGCACAGCAGGCCGGCCTCGGTCATGCCGACGACCGGAATGTCCAGCAGCTCGCGGCAGGCCCACAGCGCCGTGTCCAGCGAGACACCCAGCACCACGGCGTCGCAGCCCGGTGCGTGCTGCGCCACGAGCTCCAGCACGCCGTGCTGGGCCAGGGCGTTCTCGGCGCGCGAGCCGATCACGGCCGGGCCGAAGCGGCCGGTCACGGCCACGAGTTCGGTTCCAGGGGCGGCGCGGCTGCGCGCCGCGGCCAGCACCGCGTCGGTCACGGCCTGGGTCAGGTTCGGGTTGACCAACAGCAGCTTCATGCGGCGGCCTGCGGCGGCATGTGGGCCAGCCAATGCCGCGCGATCTGCTCGCGCGTGGCGCACCAGGCACCGCCGCGCTGGGCGATGTAGCGCGTCAGCTGGCGCAGGCCCTCGATGCGGCCGGGCCGGCCGATGATGCGCGTGTGCAGGCCGATGGACAGCATGCGCGGCGTGGCGCGCGACTCGGCCAGCAGCGCGTCGAAGGCGTCGATCGCGTAGTCGGCGAAGTCGCTGCCGCGCACGTAGGCGTGGCTGTCGAAGAAGCGCATGTCGTTGGTGTCGAAGGCGTAGGGCAGCACCAGGTGCGGCTTGCCGGCGACGCGCACGTAGTAGGGCAGGTCGTCGTTGTAGGCGTCGCTGTCGTAGAGGAAGCCGCCCTGCTCGACCAGCAGGCGCCGGGTGTTGACCGAGGCCGAGGACTTGGTGTGCCAACCCACGGGCGCGCGGCCGTGCAGGCGGCGGATGCTGTCCACGCAGCGCACGATCAATGCACGCTCCTCTTCTTCGCCCATGCCCGCGTGCGACTCCCAGCGCCAGCCATGGCAGCAGACCTCGAAGCCCTGCTCGGCCGCGTCGGTGGCGATCCAGGGTGTGGCCTCCAGCGCACGCGCGCAGGCGTTCAGTGTGAGCGGGATGCCGGCGGCCAGGAGCTGCCGCGTGATGCGCCAGTAGCCCACGCGCGCGCCATACTCGAACTGGCTTTCCATGCACAGGTCGGGCGTGCCCACCACCTCGTGCGTGACCTCGTGGTGGCTCTCGTTGCGCGGGTCGCCGGCGCTCAGTGCGAACTCGGCCCCCTCCTCCACGTTGAGCACGAAGGAGACGGCGAGGCCGGCGTCGCCGGGCCAGCGCAGTCGGGGATAGTTCCAGCGGTAGCCGGAGAAGTCGCGGGGTTCGGACATGCTCACGCTCCGCGGGCGCGTCGCCACAGCGCATCGGCCGCCTGCTGGGCATCGGCCAGGATCTGCTCCAGATCGACCTGCGTGGGCCGGCCGCAGGCCACGACCTGGCGGCCGCCGACCCAGACATGCTCGACGTCGCGGCCCTGTGCGGTGTGCACCAGGTTGCCGACCGGCTTGACGCAGGGCACCAGGTGCGCACGGCGGAAGTCGAAGGCCACCAGGTCGGCCTGCTTGCCGACCTCGATGCTGCCGATCTGGCCGGCCAGACCCATGGCCTGGGCCCCGCCCAGGGTCCCCATGCGCAAGACATCCTCGGGCTGCCAGAAGTCGTCCACGCCGTCTTCCTGGATGCGGCCGATCGCCAGCGCCCAGCGCAGCACCTCCACCATGTCGGCATGCATGTTGTCGGTCCCCAGCGCCAGTCCGGCGCCGGCGCGGCGCAGCGCCGAGGTGGGCGCCGCCGTGCCGCCGGTCGCATTGCCCTTGGGGATGTGGGCCACATGGATGCCGGCGCGGCCACAGCGGGCGATGTCGGCGTCGTCCAGGTACAGGCAGTGTGCGGCGATCAGGCGGTCGTTGAGCAGGCCGGTGTCCTCCAGCAGCTGCGCCGGCGTGCGGCCAGAACGCTGCAGCACCTGCGCCACCTCCTTGCGGCTCTGCGCCAGGTGCGTGTTCACGCGCAGGCCGTGGCGGCGCGCGGCCTCGCCGATGCGGGCCAGCAGCGCGTCCGAGCAGGTGTCCGGCGCATGCGCCGACAACTGCACGCCGGTGCGGCCGTCGAACGCGCCATGCCAGCGGCTGGCCAGCGCCAGTGCCTCGTCCAGCGTGCGCTCGCCGATGGCGTCGTGGTGCTCCCAGCGGCCATCGCCGATCAGCGAGAAGTCGGCATCGTGGATGCGGCCGCAGCTGACCACGCGCCCGCCGATCTCGGCCATGGCCGGCAAGGTCAGGTCGGCGTGCACATAGGTGTCGTTGACGAGCGTGGAGCCGAACAGCAACGCCTCGACCGCCCCGAGCCGCGCCAGTGCCACGGCCTCGTCGGGCGTCACGTCGTGCCCGTGCGGAATGCCCGGTGTGTAGGCCGGCGCGAAGCCGAGATCCTCCGCGACGCCGCGCACCATGCTCAGGATGGCGTGCGTGTGCACGTTGACGAAGCCGGGCGTCAGCACGCGCCCCGGCAGCGCCAGCCGCGGCAGCGGTGCCAGCGCGGCCGGCAGCTCCGCCATCGGCCCGACCCAGGCGATGCGGCCTTCGCGGACCGCGACGCCGGCATCCTTCAACACGCGCATCTGCGCGTCCACGGTCACGACCGTCAGATCGGTCAGCAGTTGGTCCATCGTCTCATGCATGTAGATGCCCCAGAAAGCGGCGCGTGCGTTCGGCCTGCGGCGCGTCGAAGATCTGTTCCGGCGGTCCCTGTTCGATGACCAGGCCGCCATCCATGAAGACCACCCGGTCGGCGGTCTGCCGTGCGAAGCGCATTTCGTGCGTGACCACCACCATGGTCATGCCGCCCTGGGCCAGCTCGCGCATCACGTCCACGACCTCTGTCACAAGTTCCGGGTCGAGTGCCGAGGTCGGCTCGTCGAACAGGATCAGCTCGGGCCGCATTGCCAGCGCACGCGCGATCGCCACGCGCTGCTGCTGGCCGCCGGACAGCTGCGACGGCCGCTTGTCCATGTGCTGCGCCATGTGCACGCGGGCCAGCTCGGTGCGTGCGCGCTCGCGCGCTTCCTCCACGGAGATGCCGAGCACGCGTCGCGGGCCCATCGCCACGTTGTCCAGGGCGGACTGGTGGGCGAACAGGTTGAAGCGCTGGAACACGAAGCCGATGCGGCTGCGCTGGCGCGACAGCACGGCTTCGCTGTGCTCGCGGCCGGCCACGTCGCGGCCGATCAAGTCGCCGCGCAGCCGGATGTGGCCCGAGTCGGGTGTCTCCAGCCAGTTCAGGCAACGCAGGAAGGTGGTCTTTCCCGAACCCGAGGGGCCGATCAGCACCACGGTCTCGCGCTCGGCCACGGTCAGCGCCGCATCGCGCAGCACCTGTCGGCCGGCGAAGCTCTTGCAGACGTCGGTGGCCTGCAATACCGGTTTCACCATGCGGGCAACCGCCTTTCCAGCCAGCGCGAGAGCCAGGCCAGCGCCGACACCGTGAGGTAGTAGTACAGCGCGATCAACAGGAAGATCTCGAACGGCGCGAAGTGCACCGCGATCACGGCCTGGCCTGCGCGCGTGAGTTCGTAGACCGAGATCACGGACAGCAGGGCAGAGCCCTTGACCAGCGAGATCAACTCGTTGGTCGCTGGCGGCACGACCGAGCGCAGCGACTGCGGCAGCAGCACATGCCACAGGATCTGGGTGTGGCGCATGCCGATCGAGCGCGCGGCTTCGGCCTGGCCCTTCTCCACCGAGTTCAGGCCGGCACGGAAGATCTCGGCCAGGAAGCCCGCCGCGTTCAGCGCCAGTGCGATCACGCCGGCCCAGAACTCGGGCAGGTTGATGCCGATCTCGGGCAGCGCGAAATAGACGAGGAAGATCTGGATCAGCAGCGGCGTTCCGCGGATGAAATCGACATAGGCGCGCACCAGCCAGCGCAGCGTGCCGGAGCGCGACATCGAGGCCAGCCCCAGCACACCGCCCAGGGCCAGGCCCAGCAGCATGGCGAGCGAGGAGATCTTCAGCGTCGTCAGCAACCCGGCCCCCAGCAGGGGGACCGAGTTCTCGACCAGGTTCCAGTCGAAGGCCATCAGCCGAAGGTGGGGATGTTGTCGGCCAGCTGCATGCGGAAGCCGAACCACTTCTCCTGCAGCTGGTAGATCGCGCCACTGGCCTTCAGCGCCGCGAGCTGCTCGTTCAGGTAGGCGATGATCTCGGTGTCTTCCTTGCGCACCGCAATGCCGGCCCAGTTGTCGCCGCCCATGCCCTTGACGATGGCGTACTTGCCCGGTGCGTCCTTGAGCACCATTCCCAGCGTGGCCAGGGTGTTCAGCACGCCATCGACCCGGCCCTGGGCCAGCGCCACATAGGCGGACGGATGGTCGTCGAAGGTGCGCAGCTCCTTGAAGCCGCTGCCGCCACCGCCCTTGAGCGCTGCGTTCATCTTCTCCTGCAGGATCTGGCCGGGCGAGCCCAGCTTGACCGCCAGCGTGCGGCCATTGAGGTCGCCGACGGCCTTGATCTTGTCCGCATCGCCCGCGCGCACCAGCAGCGCCTGCGACGCCTCGGCGTAGGGGATGGAAAAGCCCACGCGTTCAAGGCGCTCCTTGGTGTAGCTCATCGAGCTCATCACGATGTCGAACTTCTTGGTGTACAGCGAGGGGATCACACCCGACCAGGCGGTGTCGACGAACACCGGCTTGACGCCGAGCGGCTTGCACAGCAGGCCGGCCAGCTCGACGTCGTAGCCGACGATCTCGGCGCCCTGGCGGTAGGTGAAGGGCACGTAGGCCGCCTCGCAACCGATGCGCAGTTCGCCGGCGGCCTTGATCTGGGCCAGAGACAGGCCGGCGGCGTGCGCCAGACGGGACAGCACAGGCAGCGCCGTGGCGGCGCTGACGGCAAGCAGATGGCGGCGGGAAATGGTCGTCATGGGTGGAACTCCAAGTGCTGGGAACGGTGGATCGGAAAGCGGATGCGCGGCCGCTTCAAGGAACGGGCAGGCGCGCAGCATGGGTGTCGGCCGGGATCGGCATCGCCAGCGTGCGCCGGTAGATGGCCTCGACCGCCTGCAGGACCGGCTGGACCGAGGCCTCAGCCGCGTCGAAGCGCTCGGCCAGCTGGCCGAACTCGGACTGGGCTTCGCGCAGCAGCGCGCGCTCGTCGATGCGTGTCAGTGCGCCGTCCTGCAGCACCACTTCGCCGGCCACCATCGAGAAGGCCAGGCCGGCGCCACGCTCGGCATAGACCAGTTGGCGGACCGGGTCGGTGTACGGGGTGAAGGTCACGGTGTCGGTGCGGTAGGCCACCAGGTCGGCGAGCGCGCCGACGCGCAGGCTGCCGAGCGACTCGCCGAAACCCAACGCTCGGCCGCCCGCCAGCGTGCCGGCGGACAGCGCCTCGCGCGCCGAAAGCCAGCGGCCGGGCTCGTCGCCGCGCAGCTTGGACACGGCAGCGGCGCTGCCCAGCACGTTCAGCATGTTGACCGTGACGGTGGAGCAAGAGCCGTCCGATCCCAGGCTGACGTTGACACCTGCCTCCAGCAACTCGCGCACGGGCTGAACACCCGATCCCAGTGTCAGGTTGCTCCAGGGGTTGTGCTGGGCCGTGGCGCCACTGCGGGCCAGCGCCTCGATCTCGCGCGGGTTCAGCCAGACCGCATGGATCAGGCTGGTCGCCGGCTTCAGGAAGCCGATGCGGTCCAGGTACTCCACGATGGGACTGCCGTAGAAGATCTGCCCGGTCACGACCTGCATGCGCGTCTCCTGCACATGGGTGATGAGCGGCAGCGCCAGCTCGTCGGCCAGCGCGCGCACCGCCAGCAGGAAGGGCTCGTTGCAGCGCTGCGGCGCCGAGGCCGAGACCAGTACACCGACCCGGTTGTGCTGCGGATGGCGCGTGCGCACCAGCTCTCGCACCAGACCCAACTGATCGTCGCCAGGCGGCGGCGGTGCGGCGCGCAGTTCGGCAGCCAGGTCGGGCGGGAAGTGCTCGTCCGCGAACGGGAAGTTGTCGATGATGGGCCGGTCCATCATGGCGAAGCCGGTCAGCGAGCGGATGCCGATGTCCTCGTAGGCCTGGAACATGGCGTCGATGCGGGTGCGGTCGATTGCGCCGCCCAGCGCCGTGTCGTCGACCAGCGTGGTGCAGCCCGTGCGCAGCGACTCGATGGCGCCGATCATGGTCCGCAGATAGACCTGGCGCGGCGTGAGGGGCACGGGGATGCGCGTGCGGACCAGGTGCATCCAGAGCTCCAGCGGCAGGTTCTCGGTGCGGCCGCGCTGGAAATGCTCGTGCGAATGCTGGTGGCCGTTGACCAGGCCCGGCACCAGCAGGTGGTCCGACAGATCGACGGTGCGGTCGGCATCGGCCAGTTGGCCCGCTGGCGCAATGGCCGCGATCCGGCCGTCCTCGACCAGCAGATCCTGGGGCTGCTGCGACGGCGCGAGCGCGTCGCCGAGCAGCACGCGCGCGTTGCGCAACAGGGTGCGTTTCTTGCTCATGGTCTGGCTCCGAATGTTGTGAAAGGTGTGGGATGAACGACGAGCACTGGATGCGCCTGGCGCTGGACGAGGCCGAAGACGCCTACGCGCGTGGCGACTGGCCCACGGGTGCGGTTCTGGTGCGGGATGGCGCACTGCTTGCGCGGGGCCAGAACCGCCAGGTCAGCCAGGGCGACCCCACGCTGCACGCCGAGCCCGACGCGCTGCGCCAGGCTTTCGCGACCCACGGCCCGGCGGCCGCCCAGGGCGCCACGCTGTACTGCACGATGGAACCCTGCCCCATGTGCGCGGGCGCGCTCAAGCTGGCGGGCGTGGGTACGCTGGTGCTGGCGCTGCGCCATGCCACGCTGCGCCGCAGCGACCTGGGCGACTACAGCATCGAGCGCTTCTGCACGCTGACCGGCCACGCCATGGCGCTGCGCGACGGCGTGCTCGAGGCCGAGTACCTCGCGCTGCGGCTGCGCTGGGGCGGCGACCAGATCCATCGACAGGGTTGAGATCAGCAGATGGTCGGAAGGCCGCGGAGCAGGCCGTGCCAGCAGACGCCGCGGAACTGGCTCTGCCAGGCCGCTGGCGGCGCCCCTGGAGGGGGATGGGATGGCTACACGAAGTGAGCCAGCCAAACGGGGTGGGCTCATGTCAACGCATGTGGCGCGTGATGCCGGCCACGCGCTCCATGACGATCATGAGGACGAGCGTCGCAGCGATCAGCACGCCCGACACGGCCGCCGCCCGCACATCCAGGTTCGACTCGATGATGTGCCACATGCGGATCGGCAGCACCTCGCTGCGCGCATCCGACAGGAACAGCGACACGGCCACGTTGTCGAACGAGTACATGAAGCCGATGAAGGCGCCGGCCAGCACGCCGCGCGCGATGAGCGGCAGCGTGATGGTGCGGAACACGTAGAGCGGCGAGGCGCCCAGAGAATGCGCGCTTTCCAGCAGCACGCCGTCCATCTGCAGCAGGCTGGCCGAGGTGGTGCGCAGGATGTAGGGCGTGGTGATGGCGATGTGGCCCAGCACCAGCGTCCAGAACGACAGGCCCGTGCCCGCGATGTTGAACAGCATCAGCAGCGACAGGCCGATGGCCAGCGCCGGCAGCATCAGCGGCGAGAGCAGCACGGCCTCGGCCGCGCGCGCCCAGCCCTCGCGCCGGCGGGCCAGCGCGAGCGCGGCAGCGACGGCCAGCACAGCCGAGATGCCCGTGGCCACGGCCGCCAGCTTCAGCGAGAGCACGCCCGCATCGATCAGTTCGGGCGAATCCCACAGCGCCTGGTACCAGCGCACCGAGTAGCCCGGCGGCGGGAACTTGAGCGAAAAGCCGCTCGTGAACGAGGTGATCAGCACCACCACGGTCGGCGCCAGCAGCAGCACGCCGGCGCAGACGCCCAGCACGCCGAACACGGCCCAGAACGAGCGCCGCTCGAAGGCGCCGGCCAGCGACTCGGCCGCGCGCGGCGCGGTGGCGGGGCACACGGGGGCGCCGGAAACGAAGGCATCAGGCATGGACAAATCCCCGGCTGCGGCGGCCCACCGCATTGATGGCGACGACCACGGCCAGCACGCTGGCCAGCAGCAGCATCGCGATCGCGGCGGCGAACGGATAGTTGTTGGCCTGGATGGCCTGCTGGTACATGTAGTAGGGCATGAACATCTGCTGCCCGCCACCCACCAGGGTTTGCGTGACGAAGGCGCTGATGCTGGAGGCGAACACCAGCAACGCCCCGGCCAAGAGGCCCGGCATCGTGAGCGGCAGCGTGACCTGCCAGAAGGTGCGCCAGTGGCCCGCACCCAGCGCCAGCGAGGCCTGGCGCAGGTTGGCGTCGGTGTTCATGAGCGAGGTGATGAGCGGCAGCACCATCAGCGGCAGCTCGATCTGCGCCAGCGCCACCGTCACGCCGCCCGGCGTGTAGAGCAGCTTGAGCGGCTCTGCGATCAGGCCCCAGTCCAGCAGCGCGGTGTTCACGATGCCCTGGCGGCCCAGGATCACGACCCAGGCGAAGGTGCGCACCACCGAGCTCGTGAGCAGCGGCAGCACGATCAGCAGCATGAGCAGCCCCTGCCAGCGCGCCGGGGACTGGGTGTAGAGGTAGGCCAGCGGAAAGCCGATCAGCAGCGTCAGCGCCGTGACCTTGAGGCCCAGCCACAGCGTGCCGCCCAGCACCGACAGGTTGAATCCGTCGCCCAGGAACTTGACGTACTGGGCAATGCCGAACTGCGTCATACCCTGGTCGTCGTGCAGGCTGATCCAGCCCAGCAGCAGCATGGGCGCGAACACGAAGAACAGGAAGAAGATGCCCAGGGGCAGCGCCAGGCCCAGCGGCGGCGCGAAGCGGGGTGCGGTGGACATCGCTTCAGCCTGCGAACACGCCAGCCGGCGCGCCGGGACGCAGCCGCACTCCGACCTGTTCCCCGGCTTCGTAGCGCATCTGGCCCGCGCTGCGTGGCTGCGTGACCTTGATCGTGCCGCCACCCGGCAAGGCGAGCTCGTAGACCAGCGAGGGACCGAGCGGCAGCACCATCTCCACCCGGGCCGGCAGCGCCCCCACGCTGGAGCCTGCCAGCACGAGGTTCTCCGGCCGCGCCGCGACCACCACGCTGCCCACGCGCGAACACGGCGCGGCCCGCTCCAGCGAGATCGCACCACCGTCCGCGCAGTCGACCATGTAGCCGCCCTCGGCACTGCGCAGCTGGCCCGGCAGCAGGTTGGCCGTGCCGATGAAGGTGGCCACGAACAGCGTGGCCGGCCGGTCGTAGATGGTCTCGGGCGTGTCGAACTGCTCGACCCGGCCCGCATGCATGACGGCGATGCGGTCGGCCATGGACATGGCCTCGTCCTGGTCATGCGTGACCAGGATGGTGGTGATGCCCAGCTCGCGCTGGATGCGCCGGATCTCGATCTGCATGTCCAGCCGCAGGTTCTTGTCGAGCGCGGCGAAGGGCTCGTCGAGCAGCAGCACACGCGGGCGCACGGCCAGCGTGCGCGCCAGCGCCACACGCTGCTGCTGGCCGCCAGACAGCTCGCGCGGGTAGCGCTTGCCATAGTCGGCCATGCGCACCATGGCCAGCATCTGCGCGGCCGTGGCGCGCGCCTCGGAGGCGGCGACGCCGCGCGCGCGCAGGCCGTAGGCCACGTTGTCGGCCACCGTCATGTGCGGGAACAGCGCGTAGTTCTGGAACACGATGCCGGCGCCGCGCTCGTTGGTCGGCAGCGCGTCGACAATCTCGCCGCCGATGCGCACATGGCCGCCGCTCTGGCGCAAGAGGCCCGAGACGATGCGCAGCAGCGTGGTCTTGCCGCAGCCGCTGGGGCCCAGCAGCGCGACGAGTTCGCCGGCCGGGATGTCCAGCGACACGGACTCCACCGCCGTGGAGCCGGCATAGCGGTGGTGGATCTGGTCGAGCACGATGCCGACGCCGGCGGTTCGATCGGGAGCTTGCATGCAGTGGCCTGGTTGGGGGCGGCACCGGATGCGCCGCATTGCCTGCGGGAACTCAAGAAACGTGCCACAGGGCATCCTTTTGCGTGGCCACAAACAGCCCATAGATTGGACACAATCTCATTTTTCATTGAGCACAATTTGGTGCGGGATGCGCCACATTGGCGCAGCTGGCGCACCGGCTTGGGAGGCAAGGTCCGGTGCAGCCCTGGATACAGGCCATGGCACAAAGCTTGCGCTGGCATGCCCAGTCCCGCCATCGGGCAGCCCTTGCAACCTAGGAGTCCACCCATGTCCCTGTCCCGCCGCACGCTGCTGCAGGCCGCCGCCGGTTTCGGTGCCGCCCAACTGCCGCTGCACGCCAGCCTGGCCCACGCCCAGTCCAAGAGCATCTCGGCCACCACCTACCCGGGCGCCTGGGAATCGGCGCACCGCAGCATCCTGCTGCCAGCCTTCGCCAAGGCCACGGGCGCCTCGACCAGCCTGGTCTCCTCGCTGGCGGTGGACACCGTTTCCAAGATCGTCGCCTCCAAGGCCAACCCGCCCTACGACGTGGTGATCCTGGACGAAGGCCCCTACCTGGCCGCGCTGTCGCAGGACATCTTCGAGAAGATCCCCGTGGACAAGATGCCCAACCTCAAGGACGTGCCGCCCAAGCTCGTGGACCCGCGCGGCCTCGGCGTGTTCGTGTCGGGCCAGATCATCGGCATCGCCTACAACACCGAGAAGATCAAGAACCCGCCCAAGAACTGGAACGACCTGCTCAAGCCCGAGTACAAGGGCCGCGTGGGCCTGGCCGGCATGGGCTCCACGCTGATGTCGGCCTGGATGGTGGAGATCGCGCGCCTGAACGGCGGCAGCGAAGAGAACCTTGAGCCCGCCTTCCAGTTCGTCAAGAAGCTGCTGCCCAACGTGAGCGCCGTGGCCAGCAACCCGGGCGCGCTGGCCACGCTGTTCCAGCAGGGCCAGATCGACATCTCGGTGCACTACAACAACAACGTGGGCGACCTGCAGGGCAAGGGCGTGCCCGTGGCACTGGCCAAACCCGAGACGGGCTGGATCCACATCAAGAGCGTGATGCACATCGTCAAGAACACCAAGAACCCGGACCTGGCCGCCGCCTACATCAACGCCGCGCTGAGCCCCGAGGTGCAGACGCAGATGGCCGCCGCGCCCTACTTCGTCGCGCCGGTCAGCAGCAAGGCGCAGTTCAGCCCCGGCCTGCAGGCCTACGCCAAGAACGTGGCCGAGATCGAAGCCATGAACGGGGTGGACTGGGCCAAGCTCAATCCCCGCCGCGGCGAGTACATCGACCGCTTCAACCGCGAAGTGAAGGTGTGACCCGATGAAGCGTGTGCTGCTGGGCATGCTGACGCCCTCGTCCAACACCGCGCTGGAGCCGCTCACGGCGGCCATGCTCGCGGGGCTGCCCGAGGTGTCGGCACATTTCGCGCGCTTTCGCGTGACGGAGATTTCGCTCTCCGCGCAGGCCCTGGGCCAGTTCGACCTGGAACCCATCCTGCAGGCCGCGCGGATGCTGGCCGATGCGCGCGTGGACGTGATCGCCTGGAACGGCACCTCGTCCGGCTGGCTGGGCTTCGACACCGACGAGGCGCTGTGCGCGCGCATCACCGAAGAGACCGGCATCCCGGCCTGCACCTCGGTGCTGGCGCTCAACGAGGCCATGCAGCTGTCCGGCCGCACGCGCTTCGGCCTGGCGTCTCCCTACCTGGACGATGTGCAGCAGCGCATCGTGGCCAACTACCGCGCCAGCGGATACGACTGCGTGGCCGAGCGCCACCTGGACAAGCAGGTCAACTTCGAGTTCTCCGAGGTCACGCCCGCGCAGATCGAGGCCATGGCACGCGAACTCGCAGCCACTGGGCCGCAGTGCATCACCACCTTCTGCACCAACCTGCGCGCCGCGCAGCTGGTGCCGGCGCTGGAGGCGGAACTGGGCATGCCCGTCTACGACACCATCGCCACCGCGGTCTGGAAGTCGCTGCGCCTGGCCGGCGTGGACACGCGCCGCGTGCAGGGCTGGGGCCGCTTGTTCACCGAACTGCACGGTGACTGAACCCGCTACCATTCGCCGGCCCTCCCGCGGCCTTCCATCCGAAACCATCGCCAGTCCCACCATGGCCACCCCTCCGTCCCGGCGCACGCTGCGGCTGCCCCCCACCCAGGCCAGCGGCAAGGCCGCCTCCAAGGACGACATCTACGAACGCATCTACGAGGCCGTGGTCGAGCACCGGCTGCTGCCCGGCACCAAGCTGTCGGAGGAGCGCGTGGCCGAGCTGTTCGCGGTCAGCCGCACCCAGGTGCGCGGCGTGCTGCAACGCCTGGCCGTGGAGCAGCTCGTGACGCTGATCCCCAACCGCGGCGCCTTCGTGACCACGCCCAGCGCCGAGGAGGCGCACGACGTGCTGGAGGTGCGCCGCACGCTCGAGCCGGCCGTGGTGCGGCGGCTGATCGAGCGCATCGCCGCCGGCAAGGCCAACACGGCCCTCAAGCAGCTGCGCACGCTGGTCAAGCGCGAGCAGCAGGCCCATGCCAGCGGCGACCGGCGCGCGGCCGTGCGGCTGTCGGGCGAGTTCCACGTGCTGCTGGCCCAGCTGTCGGGCAGCGCAATCATGGCGCGCATGCTGCGCGAACTCACGCCGCTGACCTGTCTGGCCATCCTGACCTTCGATGCGCCCACGGGCGCGGCCTGCCCGAACGACGAGCACACCGAGCTGCTCGACGCCATCGAGGCCGGCGATGCCGATGCAGCCGTGGCACTCATGGACGAGCATTTGCACCACATCGAGAAGTCGCTGAACCTGGACGCCGAGGCCGCGCCCGAGATCGATCTGGCCGAGGCCCTGCTGGGCTGAGCCGCTGGCGACAGGCCAGCGGCAGATTGGATACAAAGTCGGCACGCCCGTTGCTTGCAACGGGCGCATGACGACCACCACCGACACCCCCACCTTCGACCTGCTGCTGCTGGACGCCATCGCGCTGACGGCCGACCCCGCCCAGCCCGAGATCCGCGGCGCCGCCATCGGCATCCAGAACGGCCGCATCACCTGGCTGGCCGCCCAGCCGCCCGAGCGCTACGAGGCCGCGCGTGTGCTGCGCCTGCCGGACCACTTCGTCACGCCGGGCTTCGTCAACACGCACGCGCATTCCATCCTGACCATGGTGCGCGGCGTGGCGGCCGACCTGGGCTTTGCGCCCTCGTACACGCCCGGTATTCCCAAGGGCACGCAGGTCAACCCCGCGCAGGCGCGCGCGCTGGCCCGGCTCGGCGCGCTGGAGGCCCTGCTGTTCGGCTCCACCGTGCTGGGCGACAACTTCGTGCACGCCGACGTGACGACCGAGGCCATGGTGGAGCTCGGCATGCGGCTGGCGCCGAGCTGGCGCATTCACGATGTCGACTTTGCCCGCGTGGCACATGGCGACTGGCACCACAGTGCGGCCATCGGCAACGCCACACTGCAGGCCGGCCTGGACCTGCACGCGCGCTGGGCTTCTCACCCACGCGTGCGCGTGAACCTGGCCGCGCACGCGGTCGACACCTGCTCGGAGGGCTTCCTGCGCGAGGTGGCCGCGGCCTCGCAGCTGCACGGCCTGGTCGTCAGCACCCACCTGGGCCAGAGCCAGGTCGAGGTGGACCGCGTGCGCGCACGCTGCGGGCGCAGCTCCACCGAGGTGCTGGCCGACACCGGCCTGCTCAACGAACGCTTGATGGGCGGCCACTGCATCTACGTGACGCCCGAGGACGCCGCCCGCATGGCGGCGGCCGGCGCGCATGCCGTGCACATCCCCAAGTGCAACGCCACCTCGGGCCGGCTCGCGCCCACGCCCATGCTCAAGCGCGCGGGCGTGAACATGGCGCTGGCCACAGACACCCAGCACGGCGACATGGTGGAACTCATGCGCTGGGCCCTGGTCACCGCGCGCGTGCAGGAAGGCCGGGTGGACGACAGCTGGCAGCCGCGCGACGTGTTCCACATGGCCACGCTGGGCGGCGCCAAGGCCCTGGGCATGGCGGACGAGATCGGCAGCCTGGCACTGGGCAAGGCGGCCGACCTCGTGGTCTTCGACGCCAACCGCCCGCACCTGCGCCCGCACGTGAACCCGCTCGGCAACCTGGTCCACACAGGCCAGGGCCGCGACGTGAGCATGGTCGTCGTGGACGGCGAGATCCTCGTGGAGAACGGCCAGCCCACGCGCGTGGACATGGACGCCGTCTGCCGCGAGGCCGAAGAGGCCGCGCGCGCGCTGTGGGGCGCAGAGGGCAAGCACTACTGGCGTTGAGCGCACCAAGTCCGGGCACTTTGTATCCAATCTGGCGCATGGCATGGATCCATTCCCGTGCCCCGCGCCGCGGGCTCCGGCATCGCTACATCGGCGAAACCGTTTGGCGCCAAACACTTATAGGATTGGATACAAACTTGGCATGTCCCTTGCTGGATGGCTGCAGGTCCCGCGCCCGCGGGCCCGCCCAACCCCCAGGGAGCACCATGTTCAAACTTCTCGCCCGCCTCGCCCTCGCCGCGGCCGCGATCCTGCCGCTGGCAGGCAACGCCCAGGACGCCATCAAGCTCGGCTACGCCAAGTGCGCGCATTGCACGCCGCTGGCGCTCACGCCGGCCAACGCCAGCAACGTCAAGCTCGAGGCCATCGCCTTCAACACCGGCAACGACGTGCTGACGGCCCTGCTCTCCAAGAGCATCGACGTAGCCCAGGTCACCTACCTGCACTACGCCACGGCGCTGGACAAGGGCTTCGACGTGGTCGCGATCTCGGGCCAGATCAACGGCGGCTCGCAGATCCTCGTGGGCAACGACCTGCCGCTGGCCGAGAACGACTGGGCCGGCCTCAAGAAGCTGATCGCCGAGTACAAGGCCCAGGGCAAGCCCTTCCGCGTGGCGGCCTCGCGCGGCAATGCGCAGGACATCCACATGCGCGGCGCCTTCGCCAAGCAGGGCATCGACATCAACAAGGATGTGCAGTTCATCAACATCCCGAACCCGTCGGACCACGTGCAGGCGCTGCGCCGCGGCGAGGTCGAGCTGATCTGCTCGGTCGACCCCTTCGCCACCCAGATCCGTGAAGTGAAGGCCGCCAAGTTCTTCACCTTCCCCTACGACCAGGCCGCCGGCAAGCTGACCAACCTGATCGTGACGCGTTCGGACGTGATCGCCGGCCGCGCCAAGGGCGTGGAGGAAACCGTGCGTTCCATCATCAAGGTCAACAAGCTGATGGAGAGCGACAAGGCCCAGTTCATCGACACGATCCAGAAGGTGACGGGCCTGGACAAGGCGATCGCCACCGGCGCCGCCGCCAACCTGTACCCCGACTACGCCATGCACCGTGCCTCGGCCGTGGCCATCGCCCAGATGATGCGCGAGCTGAAGTACATCAACAGCGACGTCAGCGCGGCCGTGGAGAAGAACATGGACTACCGCTTCCTGGAAGCCGCCACCGGCCAGCCGAAGTCGGCGCTGGGCTACTGAGGGGCCGCAGCGTGAGCCTCCAATCCGCCCTGCTACGCCTGTACCGGCGCATCGAGCGCGCGATCGTCCCCGTCGCGCTGCTGATCGGCTGGGAAGTCTTCTCGCGCTCCGGCGTGCTGCCGCCAGCCCTGCTGCCGGCGCCTTCGCAGGTGCTGGTGGCCTGGGCGGACTGGGTCTTCGCGACCGACGGCAACACCCAGACCTACAGCGGCAAATGGATCCAGGACGTGGCGGCCAGCGCCTCGCGCGTGTTCGCCGGGTTCGCCATCTCCACCGTGCTGGGCATCGCCATCGGCATGGCCATCGGCTGGTCGCGCACGGTGGAGCGGCTGATCGAGCCGGTGCTGCAGATCCTGCGGCCGGTGCCGCCCGTGTCGTGGATTCCGCTGGCCATCATCTGGTTCGGCATCGCCAACAAGCCGGCCATCTTCCTGGTGTTCCTGGGCTCGTTCTTCCCGGTGCTGCTGTCCACCATCCATGGCGTGAAGACCTGCGACCGCAACCTGCTGCGCGCCGGCGCCATGGCCGGCGGTGCGCCGGGCAAGCTGCTGCGCCACATCGTGTTCCCGGCCGCGCTGCCCAGCATCTTCTCGGGCCTGCGCATCGCCATCGGCTCGGCCTGGATGCTGACCGTCACGGCCGAGATGGTGGCCGTCAAGAGCGGCGTGGGCTACGTGCTCTGGGATTCCTACTACTTCCTGCGCTACGACATCGTGATCGCGTCCATGGTCAGCATCGGCCTGCTGGGTTTTCTGAGCGACCTGGCGATCAAGTTGTTCGCCGGCCGTGTTCTCCGGTGGCAGCGCGGCTCCACCCTGCAAGCGAAAGAGGCATGAGATGAGCCTGATCGAGATCGACCACGTCACCCGTCTGTTCGACGACCCCAAGCGCGGCAGCGCCGTCAAGGCGCTGGACGATGTCAGCGTGCACGTGGCGCGCAACGAGTTCCTGTGCCTGCTGGGCCCCAGCGGCTGCGGCAAGTCCACGCTGCTGAACCTGATCGCGGGCTTCGACATGCCCTCCAGCGGCAGCGTGCGCGTGGGTGGCCAGACCATCACCGCGCCGGGCGCCGACCGCGGCGTGGTGTTCCAGCAGCCCACGCTGATGCCCTGGCTCACGGTCTGGGAGAACGTCGCCTTCCACCTCACCATGCAGGGCGTGGGCAAGGAGATCCGCCGCAAGAAGGCCCAGCACTTCATCGAGATGGTGAACCTGAAGGGCTTCGAGAACCACTTTCCGAGCGAGCTGTCGGGCGGCATGAACCAGCGCGTGGGCATTGCGCGCGCGCTGCTCATGAACCCCGAGGTCATCCTCATGGACGAGCCGTTCGGCGCGCTCGACGAACAGACCAAGATGGAGATGCATGCCGAGCTGGTCCGCATCTGGCGCGACAGCCAGAGCACCATCGTGTTCGTCACGCACGGCATCGACGAATCGCTGGCCCTTGGAACCCACGTGGCCGTGATGTCGGCGCGCCCGGGCCGCATCCGCGAGATGCTGACCATCGACCTGCCGCGCCCGCGCGATTCAACGAGCCCGCAGTTCAACGACATGAAGCGCCGCATCCTGTCGCTGCTGCGGCCGGAACCGGTGGCGGCCTGATGCCGACCTTCATCACGGGCGCCTGCGGCTTCGTTGGCCTGGCTTTGACGGAGCAGCTGCTGCGCGCCGGCGAGGCCGTGGTCGGCTTCGACCGCGCGCCGCTGCCGGCCGCTGCGGCACGGGCTTTCGCCGCGCTGCCCGGCCGCCTGGCCATGGTGCAGGGCGACGTACGCGAGGCCGCCGCGCTGGAAGCCGCGATGCGCGCGCACCGGCCCCACCGCCTGGTGACGCTGGCCGCCGTCACGGCCGATGCGCGGCGCGAACGCACCACGCCGGGCAGCATCTTCGAGGTCAACCTGGGCGGCGTGGTCGCGGCGTTGGCGGCGGCTGCCGCCACCGGCGTGCAGCGCGTGCTGCATGTCAGCTCGGGCTCGGTCTACGGCGCCAGCGGCATCGATGCGCAGGCGCTGCATGAGGACAGCACGCCCTTGCGGCCCGAGGGCCTGTACGGCATCTCCAAGCAGGCGGCCGAAGCCGCGGCCCTGCGTCTGGCCGCGCTGCACGGGCTGGACCTCGTGGTCGGCCGGCTGGGCACCTGCTTCGGCCCTTGGGAGGCCGACACCGGCGTACGCGACACGCTGAGCGCGCCGCTGCAGGTGCTGCTGCGCGCCGAGCGCGGCGAGGCCGCGCGGCTGCCGCGCGACAGCCGGCGCGACTGGCTCTACGTGCGCGACGCCGCCGCGGGCCTGCAGGCGCTGCTGGACCGCCCGCAGCTGCCACGCCCCGTCTACAACGTGGCCGCGGGCTTCATGGGCTGCATGAGCGACTGGTGCGCCGCCGTGGCCGCCGCGCACCCGGGCTGGTCCTGGCAGATCTCCGAAGACCCTGTCGACATCGACTACTACGCGCCCTACGACCGCGCGCCCATGGACATCGCGCAGCTGCGCGCCGACACCGGTTTCGTGCCGCGCTACGACCTGCGCGCCGCGGCCGAGGACTTCTTCGCCTGGCGGCGCCGGCACGGCGGCGCTCCTACCGAGGCCGCCCATGCCTGATCCCTACGCCCTCCAACCCGCCGCCGCGGCCCGCATGGCCGGCCAGGTCTGCATCGTGACCGGCGCGGCCTCCGGCATCGGCCGCGCCATCGCGCGCCTGCTGGCCGCGCACGGCGCCGCCGTGGTCGTGGCCGACGTGAGGACCGAGGTCATCGAAGGCGGCACGCCCACCGTGGCCGCCATCGAAGCCGCCGGCGGCCGCGCCGCCTTCATCGCCACCGACGTGGCCAGCACGGCGCAGGTCGATGCACTGGTCGCGCAGACCGTGGACCGCTTCGGCCGGCTCGACGCCATCGTCAACAACGCCTGCATCCGCCATGCCCGGCCGCTGCTGGAACTCGAAGAGGCCGACTGGCAGCGCGTGCTCGACGTGAACCTTTCGGGCGTCTACCGCTGCTGCCGCGCCGCCGTGCGCCAGATGCTGGAACAAGAGCCCGTGGAGGGCGTGCGCGGCCGCATCGTGAACCTGGCCTCGCAGCACGGCATGATCGCCGCGCCCGATGACCTGGCCTACGGCGTGAGCAAGGCCGGCATCGCCTACCTCACGCGCCAGGTGGCCACCGACTACGCGGCGCAGCAGATCGTCTGCAACGCGGTGGCGCCCGGCAAGATCCAGACCGGCCAGGGCGGCCGCGCGCTCGACCCGGCCGTGATGGACCGCGCCACGCGCCGCACACCCTGGCCGCGCCTGGGCGAACCCGACGACGTGGCGCGCGCCGTGCTGTTCCTGGGCAGCCGCGACTCCACCTTCACCACCGGCGCCCAGCTCATGGTCGACGGTGGCTGGATGGCGGCATGAGACCACCCCCGTTTGGACTTCTCCACTTCGTGTGGAAGTCCCATACCCCCTTCAGGGGGCGCACCCGGCGGCCCGGCAGAGCCGGTTCCGCGGGTGCGCTGGCATGGCCTGCTCCGCGGCCTTCTGCACCGTGGCGGGCGACGGTCGCCGCCAGGCGTCCGGGCCGCGCGTTGCGCAGCGGCTCCCCTTCCAATTTTTCACCCCAGACAGCACCATGTCCGACTTCGACCTCGTGATCCGCAACGCGCGGGCCGTCACCGCTTCCGACAGCTTCGACTGCGACATCGGCATCCGCGCCGGCCGCATCGCCCAGTTGGGCCTGGGCCTGCCTGCGGGCAAACAGGAGATCGACGCGGCCGGCCGCACCGTGACACCCGGCGGCGTCGACGCGCACTGCCACCTGGACCAGCCCATGCCGCCGCCGACGCGCACGGCCGACGACTTCGACACGGGCACGCGCTCTGCCGCCTGCGGCGGCACCACCACGGTGATCCCGTTCGCCGCGCAGCAGAAGGGCCAGTCGCTGCGCGCGGCGGTGGAGGACTACCGCGCGCGTGCGGCGGGCAAGGCGCACATCGACTACGCCTTCCACCTGATCGTGAGCGACCCCACGCCCACGGTGCTGCAGGAGGAGCTGCCGGCGCTGATCAAGGAGGGCTTCACCTCGTTCAAGATCTACATGACCTACGACGACATGAAGCTCGACGACGGCCAGATCCTGGACGTGCTGGACGTGGCGCGCCAGCACGGCGCGCTGGCCATGGTGCACGCCGAGAACGCCGACTGCATCGAGTGGCTCACGCGCCGGCTGGAGGCCGCCGGCCGCACGGCGCCGCGCTTCCATGCGCATGCGCGGCCCATGCTCGTGGAGCGCGAGGCCACGCACCGCGCGATCGCGCTGGCCGAGCTCGTGGACGTGCCCATCCTGATCGTGCACGTCTCGGGCCGCGAGGCCGTGGAGCAGATCCGCTGGGCGCGCGCGCACGGCCTGAACATCTTCGCCGAGACCTGCCCGCAGTACCTGTTCCTGACGGCCGAGGACCTGGGCATCGACGACAGCTACAAGGGCGCCAAATGCGTCTGCAGCCCGCCGCCGCGCGACCGCGCCAACCAGCAGGTGATCTGGGACGGGCTCAACGACGGGCTGTTCACGGTGTTCTCGTCGGACCACGCGCCGTTCAAGTTCGACGCGCCCGAGGGCAAGAAGCCGGACGGCCAGGAGGTGTCGTTCCGCCACATCCCCAACGGCATCCCGGGCCTGGAGACGCGCATGGCGCTGCTGTGGTCCGAAGGTGTGCTGGCCGGCCGCATGACGCCGCACCGCTTCGTCGAACTCACGGCCACGGGCCCGGCCAAGGCCTACGGCCTGCACCCGCGCAAGGGCACGATCGCCATCGGCGCGGACGCCGACCTCGTGGTATGGGACGAGCGCGCGTTCGTGCTGCACAACGCGCAGCTGCACCACGCCGTGGACTACACGCCCTACGAGGGCATGCGCCTGAAGGCCTGGCCCGGCATCACGCTGTGCCGTGGCGAGGTGGTGTGGGACGGCCAGTTCCACGCCCAGCCCGGCCGCGGCCAGCTGCTCGCCTGCGGCACCCCTTCTCTTCTCCCACAACGCCGCCCGGCCTGACGCCATGCGCCTGCTCATCATCAACCCCAACATCTCCACCAGCGTCACGGCGCTGATCGAGGCCGAGGCGCGCCGCAGCGCCTCCGACACCACGGCACTGAGCATGCAGACCGCGCCCTTCGGCGTGGCCTACATCGAGACGCGCTTCGAAGCGTTGATCGGCGCCTACGCCACCGCGCAGGTGGCGGCAGAGCACGCGCCCGGCCACGACGCCGTGATCGTCGCGGCCTTCGGCGACCCGGGTCTGGCTGGCCTGCGCGAGGTGCTGCCCATGCCCGTGCTGGGCCTGACCGAGTCGGCGCTGGCCAGCGCCTGCCTGCTGGGCCAGCGCTTTTCCATCGTCGCGATCTCGCAGCGCATCAGCGCCTGGTACCGCGAAGTGGTGGAGGCCAACGGACTCATCGGCCGGCTCGCCAGCATCCGCGCACTGGACCAGCCACTGGCCGGCATCAGCAGCGTGCAGACCGACCACGGCCAAGCCCTGAAGGCGCTGTGCGAGCGTGCCGTCGCCGAGGACGGTGCCGACGCGATCGTGCTGGCCGGCGCGCCGCTGGCGGGCCTGGCGCGCAGCCTGCGCGGGCAACTGCCGGTGCCCGTGGTCGACGGCGTGTCCAGCGCCGTGCGGCATGCCGAATCGCTGGTCGCGCTGGCGCCGGGCAAGGCCACGCATGGCAGCTTCGCGCCGCCGCCGCTCAAGCCCAACGCCGGGCTGCCGGACGCCATCGCTCGGCTGCTGGCGCGCGGCTGATCAGGCGTCCAGCGGCGCCATGCCGTGGCGCGCACGCGCCCGGTCGCAGGCCTCGCTGCCGGCCTCGAACTCGCGGCAGGGCGAAGGCCGCCACTCGTAGATGCCGCAGCCCACGTGCTGGCCGAGCTGGCCGGTCAGCGCCGCGCAGCGGACCGGCACGTGGTCGGTGCCGCGCATGCGCGCGGTGTGTCCATTGACCTCCACGGTCAGCCCGTCGGGCACGCTGCCGCCCTCGCTCAGCAGTTCATGGACCGAGAAGTCGACGCGGAAGCAGGCGCAGCAGGCGCCGCAGGACAGGCAGGGCGAGACGGCTTGCGGCACGGCTTCAGGCGCCGCGCAACGCATCGCGGCGGCGCAGCACCCGCGCGAAGAACAGCCCCATGCACAGCACCCCGCAGCCGGCCGCGGCCACGACGGCCGTGGAGCCCCAGCGCCCGACCAGGCCGGCCGCCAGCACCACACCCAGCGACTGGCCCATGAACAGGAAGGTGGAGAACATGGCCACGCCCAGGCCGCGTGCCTCGGGCGCCATCTGCGTGGCATTGGTCTGCAGCGTGTTGTGCAGCATGAAGAGGCCGAAGCCCGCGACCAGCGTGGCCACGGGCGCCAGCGCCGGGTGCGGCACGAAAGCCAGGCCGCAGGCGCCCAGCGCGAGCAAGGTGGCCCCGGTCAGCACCAGGCCGCGTTCGCCCAGCCGCGGGATCAGCCGGCGCGCGGTCAGCATGTACAGCACGCCGCCCACGCCGGCCAGCGCCACGCTGGCGCCCGAGGCGGCCAGGGACAGGCCCAGGTGCGCGTGCAGGTGCGAGGCCCAGATCGCCATCGCGCCGAAGGCCAGCGCGCCCTGCAGCAGCGAGACCAGCAGCACGGCCCGCGCATGCGGGCGCCGCCACAGGCTGCGCAGCTGGGCGGCAAAGCCCTGCGGCGTACCGGCCGCACCGGCCAGCCCGGCCATGTGGTGCGGGCGCTGCCGCTGCGCGCGCCAGTCGCGCCACTGCAGCGTGCCGACCACGCCGAACAGCGCTGTCAGAAACCAGAAGGCCCAGCGCCAGCCGAACCAGTCAGTGAACAGGCCGCCCAGCAGCTGGCCGCTGACCAGGCCCAGCGTGGAGCCCAGGCCCAGCAGCGCCAGCGTCTCCTGGCGCTTGTCGTAGCTGACCGCATCGCCGACCCAGGCCAGCGCCATCGGGATCATGGCCGCGGCGGCCACGGCCACGAGCACGCGGCCCAGCACCAGCGTGGCCAGGTCCGGCGCCAGCGCCGAGACCACGCTGCCCACGCTGCAGGCCAGCGTGCACAGCGCGATCAGCTTGAACTTGCCGAAGCGGTCGCCGAGCGGGCCGTAGAACAGCAGGGCCACACCGTAGGCGATGGCGAAGAACGAGACCACCTGGGCGGCCTGGCCCAGCGAGACCGAGAACTCCTGCGCCAGTGCCGGCAGCATGGCGTCGCAGATGCGCTGCACCGACATGCTCGAGAAGTTCGACAGGGACAGCAGCAGGATGGAGCGCCGCAGCGCGGGCGAAAGGGCTTGGGAGTCGGGCATGGGACAGGCGGCGCGCGACGTACCGCGGCGCGCAATTCTAGGTTTGTGCCGGCACGCTCAGCTGCAGGCCCACGCCGCGCCCGGCCAGGCCTGGGACGATGGCCACGCTGCCGCCCAGGCGCAGCGCAGCCTGGCGCACGATGGCCAGGCCCAGGCCCGAGCCGCTGGCGGCCTGCCCGGCACCGCGGTAGAAGCGGTCGAACACGCGTGCCTGCTCGGCCGGCGCGATGCCGGGGCCGTCGTCCTGCACGGTGAGCGACCAGCCTGGCTCCACCGCGCGCAGTGTCACCAGCACGGAGCAGCCGGCGCCGGCATAGCGCACGGCGTTGTCAACCAGGTTGGTGGTGACGGACTCCAGCGCCGGCAGGTCCACCGGCCAGACCAGGTGCTC
Organism: Pseudorhodoferax sp. LjRoot39; assembly: GCF_964253035.1. Taxonomy (NCBI): domain Bacteria; kingdom Pseudomonadati; phylum Pseudomonadota; class Betaproteobacteria; order Burkholderiales; family Comamonadaceae; genus Pseudorhodoferax; species Pseudorhodoferax sp. LjRoot39. Next base: position 7,067,558 of record NZ_CAXUQL020000001.1, read on the forward strand.
GGGCGCCTCCAGCGCCAGCTCCACCCCCACAGCCATGGCCGCCGGAGCGGCCTGCGCCATCAGGGCCCGCACGTGGTCGGCCACATCGACCGGCGCCGGCGTGCCGCGCGGGGCTTCGTCCAACTCGGCCAGGTCGAGCAGTTGCTGCGCCAGGTGGGCGCTGCGCTGGATGGCCTGGTCCAACTGCTGCTGGGCAGCGACCCGCGCACTGGCATCGGGCGAACGCGCCAGCACGTGGGCTTGCGCGGTGATCACGGCCAGTGGCGTGCGCAACTCGTGCGCCGCGTCCTGCACGAAGGCGCGCTCGCGCTGCAGCCGCTGGCGCGCACTGGCCAGCAATCGGTCCAGCGCCTGCACCAGCGGCCGCAGCTCGCGGTGACGCGCCATGAAGCCCACCGGCTGCAGATCGTCGTCGCGTCGGCTGGCGATGCGGTCGGCCAGCGCCTGCAGCGGGCGCAGGCCCAGGCGCACCGACAGCCAGACGGCGAGCAGGACGACAGGCGCCGCGATCAGCAGGTAGGGCAACAGGAAGCGCGCGTTGTAGGCCAGAAAAGCGGAAGGCGTGCGGCGCGGCTCGGCGATGCGCAGCGTCCAGCGGCCGGCACTGGCCTGGAACAGGCGATGCGCAATGCCGTCGATGTCTGCATGCGTGATCGGGTCGGCGGGCCGCGCCGTGTCGGCCGCGAAGCCGGACGAGGCGTAGACGGTCCGGCCGTCCCGGTCGGCCAGCGCGAAGCGGTAGCGGCCGCTGAGACGCTCGTCGGCCGCGCGCCGTTCGTTGACCCAGCGCGCGGTGGCCGCCAGGGTCGCGCGGGCCTGGTCCGCATCGTCGATGTCGGCCAGGGCATCCGCCAGCGCATGGCCGAACCGCTGCAGATTGGGTCCTGTCGCCAGGGCGTGCTGGTTCAATGCGAACTGGTAGCCCAGCAGCACGGCCCAGACCACGAAGAAGGCCCCCAGCACCGACCAGGTACTGCGACGCACCAGCGAGGGCGCAGCCAGCCAGGCGCGCAGGCGCTGCAGCATCATGCCGACAGCAGGTAGCCGACGCCCCGAACAGTGCGGATCGCATCGGCGCCGATCTTGCGGCGCAGGTTGGAGATGTGGACCTCCAGCGCGCTGAAGTCCAGCGGCTCGCCCTGCGGTTCCAGCCGTTGCGACAGCTGGCCCTTGGCCACGACCGCGCCCGGCTCGCGTGCCAGCTCCAACAGGATCTGGAATTCGCGCGGCGACAGCGCCAGCGGCGCGCCGCCACGCGCGACATGGCGGCGGCGCGGCTCGATCACCAGGGAGCCGATGGTCCAGCGCTCGCTGGCCTGGCGTGCGGCGCGGCGCAGCACGGCGCGGATGCGCGAGATCAGCTCCTCGGTGGCGAAGGGCTTGACGACGAAGTCGTCGGCCCCGCCGTCCAACCCGGCCAGCCGGTCGGCCACGGCCGAGCGCGCCGTGATGATGATCACCGGCACCTGCATGCCGGCACGCCGCCAGCGCAGCAGCAGGTCCAGCCCGGAGCCGTCGGGCAGGGCCAGGTCCAGCAGCACGCAATCGAAGCCGCCTGCGTCGATGGCCTGCGGCGCGTCCACGGCGCGGCGGCGCCACTCGCTGCTCAGGCCCTCGACGCGCAGGGCCGACTGCAGTGCGCGGCCCAGGTCCAGGTCGTCCTCGATCAGCAGGAGATGCATGCCAGGCATTGTGGGGGCGTCGCGGCACACGTGGCCAACGCCTGCCCGCACCTTTGGCGTTCCTTAAGCCGGCGCCCCCTAGCATCGGCCACCCGACAAGAAGGAGAACAGCATGCGGAGCACATGGATGGCCCTGGCCCTGGCCGGGGCGCTGGCCGGCTGCACGGCAGCCCCCACGCACCCGGCGCTGCGCGATGCGGCCCTGCCGGCCCTGGTGCCGGTGCGCGACTTCGTGGCCAACCGGCAGGCCAGCGGCGGCTACCGGGTCTCGCCCGACGGCCGCAGGATCGCCTGGTTCGGCGTCGACGGCGTGGTGCCGGCGGTGTGGATCAAGTCGCTGGACGTGGACGACGCCAAGGCCGTGCACCTGCGTGGCCGCGCGCTGCGCTGGAGCGCCGACAGCAGCATGCTGGCCATCGTGGCCGACCGCGGCGGCGACGAGGACATGCACCTGCACGCCGTGCCGGCCGAGGGCCCCTCCACCGAGGCCGTGGACCTCACGCCGTTCGCGCGCACCAGCTCGCACATCGTGATGCCGGTGGACGGCACGGCGGATTTCGTGGTCAGTTCCAACCTGCGCGACAAGAGGGTCTTCGACCTGTACCGCATTGACGCGCGCAGCGGCGCACGCCAGCTGCTGCAGACCAATCCGGGCAACGTGGCCTGGTGGGGCGTGGACCGCCAGGGCCGCCTGCTCGCCCGCGTCGCCCTGGACGGGGCGGACAGCCAGCTGCAACGGCCGCAGGCCGACGGCACGTGGCGCGACCTGGCCCAGTGGAGCCGCTGGGACAGGGTGGTGCTGTTCGGCCTGCAGGAGGACGGCCGCCGGGCCTGGGCGCTGTCCAACCGCGGCCGCGACAAGCTGGCCCTGGTGCGCTTCGACCTGGACAGCGGGGCCGAGGAGCTGGTGCATGCCGACCCCGCGGTCGACCTGGACAGCGTGGTGCTGAGCCGCAGGACACAGCAGCCCCTCGTCATCCATTCCATGCCCGGCTACCCGGCGCGTCGCGTGCTCGACGCAGGCCTGGCCCGCCGGCTGGACGCCCTGGCCAGCGACGGGCCGGCCGACGTGCAGATCGCCAGCATGGACGACAGCGAGACGGTGCTGGTGGCGGTCGTGACCACGGACCGCGGCAGCCGCAGCCATCTGCTGCAAGGCGACCGGCCTGCCCAGCTGCTCGGCGAAAACAGCCTCAGCATGGTCGCCGCGGAGCTGGCCAGCACCCGGCCGATCACCGTCACCAGCCGAGACGGCCTGGCGCTGCACGGCTACCTGACGCTGCCGCCCGGCGTGCAGGCGCGTGGCCTGCCCATGGTGCTGCTGGTGCACGGCGGCCCCTGGGCACGCGACCGCTGGGGCAGCGGCGCAACGAACCGCGCGCTGCAGCAGTTCCTGGCCAACCGCGGCTACGCGGTGCTGCAACTCAACTACCGCGGCTCCAGCGGCTATGGCCGGGCCTTCATGGAAAAGGCCATCGGTGAGTTCGCCGGCCGCATGCACGACGACCTGGTCGACGGCGTGCGCTGGGCCGTGGCTTCAGGCGTCGCCGACCCGGCGCGCGTGGCGATCTACGGCGCCAGCTACGGCGGCTATGCCGCGCTGGTGGGAGCGACCTTCACGCCCGAGGTGTTCGCCTGCGCCGTCGACGTGGTGGGCATGAGCGACCTGGCCAGCCTGCTGGAGGACGCCCCGCCCTACTGGGAGCTGGGCCGGCCCTGGTGGCAACGCTTCGTGGGCGACCCCGCCAAGGCCGAAGACCTCGCGCGCATGCGCGAGAAGTCACCGTTGTACCGTGCGCAGCAGGCCAGGGCGCCGATCCTGGTCATGCACGGCGTGAACGACGCACGTGTCAAGCTGGACCAGTCCGACCGCATGGTGGCCGCGCTGCGCGCGGCCGGCAAACCGGTCGAGTACCTCATGTTCCAGGGCGAGGGCCACGGCAACCAGAAGTGGAACAACAACCTGGCGATGTACCGCCGGACCGAGGATTTCCTGGCCGGCTGCCTGGGCGGGCGCAGCAGCGGCTTCGACTACTACCAGCTGGGGGCGTGGCTGTTCTAGCCGTGCGCAAGGGCCCGGAACCGTGCCGGGGTCGGCATCAAGCCGCGACGAAGATCGCGTGCAGCCCCAGCGGCATCACGCGCGGCAGCACACCCTGCGCCACCGGCCCGTCCGCCAGGTGCTGCGCGTCGAACACCGACAGCAGCATGGCCCGTTGCCGCAGGTCCAGCGCGGTGCCCAGCACCCAGCCGTGCCCCTCGGGCGCGCTGGCGCGCGGCACGAACACATGCTCCTCGACCATCACCTCGGTGCCATAGCGGTAACGGTCCGCGTGCCCGGTCTGCAGGTCCACGCGGGTGACGGCGTCGTAGCCCGGCCGCGGGCCGGCCGCCACGCGTTCGGCCACCAGCACCTGGCGCGTGCGCTGGCCGACGAAGCGCGGGTCGATGCGCGGAAACTCGGCCACGTGCGGCAGCAACTCCTGCCGCGCCTGGCCCGACCGCAGGTCCAGCGTGACCAATGCCATCGCCGTGCGGTCGGCACTGCGGTACTCGCCGCGCATCAGGTCCTGCAGGCCCTGGGTGGCCCACCAGGCGTCGGGCGCGCGGATGTAGTCGAGCTGGATCACGCCGCGACGCAGGTCTTCCCAGGCGTTGCCGATGTGGAAGACGAAGCCGGTCGGCAGCTGGAACCAGCGCGGCGCGTCGAGCGCGTCCTTGGGCAACACCAGCACGCGCATGCCCAGCCCGGGCCGCCAGACATGGCTGGCCAGGAAGGTCTGGCCCGCGCGCATGCGCTCCGGATCGAACACCAGCGGCGGCAGCAGGAACACCAGGTACCGCTCGGTCACCGCGAAGTCATGGACCATGGTGATGTCGGGCACGGGCAGGCTGGCCGTGCGAACCTCGCGCCCGTCCTTCGACACGTGGTAGATCGACAGCAGGCCGGCGCCGCTGCTGACACCGAAGTTCCACAGGCTGCCATCGCGACCGATGCGCGGGTGTGCCGAGAACGGCATGCCGGTGTACTCGGGCGTCCAGGTCTTCAGGCCACGCGTCTGCAGGGTTTGCGCGTCCACGCGCGTGGCCGAGCCGCCCTCCCACAAGGCCAGCAGTTCGCCACCGTGCGCCACCACGCTGGTGTTGGCGACGTTGATGGCGTCGGCCGAGCGGACGGGTTCGGCATGCGGCGGGTTGGTGCCGAACGCGGCACGCACGGGCCGACCGGCCGCGCTGTCGGCCTGGAACTTCTCGGTGCGCACGAAGCGGCCCCGGTGCACCACGCCATCCGGCCCCAGCCGGTACTGCTGCAGCATGCCGTCGCCATCGAACCAATGGTGGTAGCGCTCGCCGCCGAGCGCGTGGCGGGCCGCGCCGTTGCGGTAGAACGCGCCGTACAGCGCAGGCGGAATGCGGCCACGCATCTCCAGCAGCATGGGCGCTGCGTCGGCCTGCACGCCCTCGAAGCCCATCTGCCAGGGCTGCGCGTCGCGGCGGGCGGCGAATTCGGCCTGCCAGGTGTCGGATTCAGTCTGCGCGCGGGCCTGCGCCAGGCCCAGGCCGGCGGTGCCCAGCAGCGCACGGGTGAAGGAGCGGCGGTCCATGGCAGCCCCCTCAGCGCAGCTGGATCCGGATGGTGGTGTCGGACTGCAGGTCCAGCGCCGCATCGTCGAAGGCCGGCGGCCCCATGCGCCCCTGTGCGTCACGGCTGAAGCCGTAGGGTTCGGTCGGCAGCCCGACCACGTTCGCGTCCAGCCTGGCGTTGCCGTTCTCGTCGTGGTAGGTGGAGACGGCGTAGCGGCCGGGGGCCAATCCACGGAACAGGAGGACGACCTTGTCCGACGCCGGCACGAACTGGCCTTGCACGGCCTGGCCCGGCTTGGGCCAGCCCGTGCTGCCGGCGAACAGCGCGCCGGCAACGCTGCCTTGGGCCGAGCGGGCGCCGAGCACTTCGACGGTCAGGTCGGCAGCGCCGGCCATGCCACCGGCCAGTGCCAGCATGGCGGCTACCGTCGTGGCCCGCACAGCGCGGGGGATGCAGGAAGAGGTTGCGAACATCGTGGGGCTCCGGTCAGTGGGGACACGAAGGCAGCAGCGCCTTCGATGTCTTCACTGTAGGAACGGCACGGTCGCACGGCGACCGGTTTGCGACGGAACGCCGCCGCCGCGGTGCGGGCTGCAGGCAGGCGGCGCGAGCTGCAGCGCCGGTGGTGCGCCGCGGCTCAGGGCGTGCGGGACAACGCGGCGTCGTGCACGCGCCGCAGCAGGCGCCGACGGATCAGGCCGCTGGCGGGACGGATCAGCCACCAGTACGCCGTGAAGCGGCGCCGCGCCTCGTCGCCGCCGCACCAGATGCGGGTGCGCGTGGTCAGGCGCGTGCCGCCGGCCGCGGGTTCGGCGGTGAAGTGCAGCACCAGCTTGGCCATGCCGGCCGGGTCCAGGGCCGCGAAGGCAGCGGCGTCCGCGACGGGCTCGAGCCCATAGTCGGCCCGCCAGAAGCGCCCGACCAGGCCGAACGCCAGTTCGCGGTCGCCGTCGCGGCCGAGCGCGGTGAAATCCGCCAACCCGAAAGGTGGACGGTGCTGCAACGACGACGTGAAGCCGAACCGGCCCGCCAGGCGACCCGGCAGTTCGCGCAGTGCGATCAGGCCGCGCGCCACCGGGTCGTCCACCACATCGGGCCGCGCCGCCGCGTCGAGCACGCGCGCCGGCGCGGCGGGCACGTGGCGGCCGTGCTCCTCGGCGAACTGGAAGCGCGGCAGGTAGCGCTCCATGAGTTCCATGGCGCGCGGCGGTTCAGGCGATGCGCCCCAGCAGCAGGTACTCCATCAGTGCCTTCTGCACATGCATGCGGTTCTCGGCCTCGTCCCAGACCACGGATTGCGGGCCGTCGATGACCTCGGCCTCCACTTCCTCGCCGCGGTGGGCCGGCAGGCAGTGCATGAACAGCGCGTCGGGCCTGGCGACCTTCATCATCTCCTCGTCCACGCACCAGTCGGCGAACGCCTCGCGGCGGGCCTCGTTCTCGGCCTCGTAGCCCATGCTGGTCCAGACGTCGGTGGTCACGAGGTCGGCACCGCGGCAGGCGTCCATCGGGTCCTTGAAGACCTGGTAGCTGTCGGCCGAGCGCAGGCCGGCGACCGATTGGTCGATCTCATAACCGCTGGGCGTGCTCACATGGACCTTGAAGTCCAGGATCTCGGCGGCCTGCAGCCAGGTGTTGGCCATGTTGTTGCCGTCGCCGACCCAGGCCACCGTTTTTCCCTTGATCGAACCGCGGTGCTCCAGGAAGGTGAAGATGTCGGCCAGGATCTGGCAGGGGTGGAACTCGTTGGTCAGGCCGTTGATGACGGGCACACGCGAGTTGGCGGCGAAGGCAACGATCTTGTCCTGCCCGAAGGTGCGGATCATCACCAGGTCGACCATGCGGCTGATGACCTTGGCGCTGTCTTCGATCGGCTCTGCGCGGCCCAACTGGCTGTCGCCGGTGGTGAGGTTCACCACCGAGCCGCCCAGCTGGTACATGCCGGCCTCGAAGCTCACGCGCGTGCGCGTGCTGGCCTTCTCGAAGATCATGGCCAGCGTGCGGTCCACCAGCGGGTGGTGCTTCTCGTAGGCCTTGAACTTGCGCTTGATCAGCGCGGCGCGCGCGAACAGGTAGGCGTACTCGTCGGCCGAGAAGTCGCTGAACTGCAGGTAGTGCTTCAGGTTCATGGCGCTGCCACCGGTTCGGCCAGGAATTCCTTCACCAGCGGCACGAGGATGGCGACGATCTCGTCGGCCTCGGCCTGCGACAGGATCAGCGAGGGCACCATGCGGATCACGGAATCGGCGGTCACGCTGAGCAGGAGGCCGCGCTCGGCCGCGCGGGCCGTCAGCACGCCGCAGGGGCGCGTGAGTTCCACGCCGAGCATGAGGCCCTGGCCGCGGATTTCCTTGAAGCCTTCCAGGCCCTCGAAGGCGTTGAGCAGCGACTGCTTCAGGTGCGCACCGACCTTGGCCGCGTTCTCCAGCAGCCCCTCTTCTTCCATGATGCGGATGGTCTCGATCCCCGCGCGCATGGCCAGCGGGTTGCCGCCGAAGGTGGTGCCATGGTTGCCGGGGCCGAAGATGTGGGCGGCCTTGGGGCCGGCGACGACGGCGCCGATCGGCACGCCCGAGCCCAGGCCCTTGGCCAGCGGCATCACGTCGGGCACGATGCCGGCCCATTGGTGCGCGAACCACTTGCCGGTGCGGCCCATGCCGCACTGCACCTCGTCGATCATGAGCAGCCAGTCACGCTCGTCGCAGAGCTTGCGCACCTGCTGCAGGTACTCGGCGCGCATGGGGTTCACACCGCCCTCGCCCTGGATGGTCTCGAAGAACACGGCCACCACGTTGGGGTTGCCTTCGGTCTTGGCCTTCAGCGCGGCGATGTCGTTGAGCGGCACGCGGATGAAGCCCTCGACCAGCGGGCCGAAGCCCTGCTGCACCTTGGTGTTGCCGGTGGCGGACAGCGTGGCGATGCTGCGGCCGTGGAAGGCCTTCTCGTAGACGACGATCTCGGGCTTGTCAATGCCCTTGTCGTGGCCGAACTTGCGCGCCAGCTTGATGGCGGCCTCGTTGGCCTCCAGGCCCGTGCAGCAGAAGAAGGCGTTGGTCATGCCGGCCAGTTCGGTCAGCTTGGCCGCCAGCTTCTCCTGGCCGGGCACGTGGTAGTAGTTGGAGCTGTGGATGATCTTGGTGATCTGGTCCTGCAGCGCAGGCACCAGCTTGGGATGGTTGTGGCCCAGCGTGTTGACCGCGATGCCGCCCAGCGCATCGAGGTACTGCTTGCCGTTGGTGTCCCACACGCGCACGCCCTGGCCATGCGACAGCGCGATCGGCACGCGGCCGTAGGTGTTCATGACGTGGGGGGATGTGGGCTCTGCGGCAGCGGTCATGGTGCTGATCTCTCCAGTAATCAACGGCGAAACACGAGGGATTCAGCAAGACCGGCGCCTGCTCGGCATCTCGCCTAGGCCCGCTGAACGGCGATTCTAGGCGCAGCGATTGCTCGCTTTTTTGACAAATCCGCATCACAGCTATGCGCCCGGCGACAGGCCAACGACAGGCGGCTCGGCTAAACTCTGGTGCGCCGCAACATAAAACCGGCACCGTTCTTGCAGCGGATCCTGCACACAATGCAGCGTCCCAGCGCCTCTTTCCCCATCGATCCCACCAGATGACCCCGCCCCCGTCCAAGGAAGTCTTCATCCAGGGCATCACGCGCGACGGCAGGACCTTTCGTCCCAGCGACTGGGCCGAGCGGCTGGCCGGCGTGCTGAGCCAGTTCCGTCCGGGCGGGCCACAGCCAGGCAGCCACCTGGGCTACTCGCCCTGGTGCGTGCCGACCACGGTCAACGGCATCAAGTGCGTGATCGTGCACCGCGACCTGCGCGACTACGACGTGATGGCCTGGGATTTCGCAATGAACTTCGCCAAGGACAACGAACTGCAGGTGGCCGAGGCCTGCCTGGTGCCCGAGCCGCCCAAGCGCTGAACCCCTTTTCCACTCTCACGCGCCCAAGAAAAAACCGCCCGAAGGCGGTTTCTCTTTTTCTTTGCTGGCAGCGCACCCGGTCAAACAGCGGGTTGCACGTGCAACCCGGGCGGGTTGGCTGGTTTAGGCTGCGGCCGAAGCAGTGGCCAGGGCCTTGACCTTGGCGGCCAGGCGGCTCTTGTCGCGCGCGGCCTTGTTCTTGTGGAAGATGCCCTTGTCGGCGACGGTGTCGACCACGGATTGCATCTTGCCGAACAGTTCGGTGGCCTTGTCCTTGTCGCCGGCGGCAACAGCCTTCTCGACGTTCTTGACGAAGGTGCGGTACTTGGAACGCAGCGAGGTGTTCGCGGCGTTGATCTTGACGTCCTGGCGGACGCGCTTGCGGCCCGACGCCAGGCGCGGGTTCTTCTTTTTGGGCTTGGTTGCCATGGTATGTGTTCCTTAAGGGCTTGAGGATGTTGCCAGCAAAGCCCGCGAGTATAACAGTGCCGTCACAATCCGGCAGGCGCGCCCAGGACGCCCCGGGCCGCTGGCTACACTCCCTGCGGTGAGTCTCCTCAAATCCGCCTCCACGGTCTCGCTGCTGACGCTGGCGTCGCGCATCACCGGCCTGGGCCGCGAGCTGCTGATGGCATCGCTGTTCGGCGCCAGCGCGATGACCGATGCCTTCAACGTCGCCTTCCGCATTCCCAATCTGTTCCGGCGCCTGTTCGGCGAGGGCGCCTTCAGCCAGGCCTTCGTGCCCGTGCTGGCGGCCAGCAAGGCACAGGAGGGCGAAGCCGCCACCAAGCAGCTGATCGACCACGTGGCCAGCGTGCTGACGGCCATCCTCGTGTTGGTGTGCCTGGCCGGCGTGCTGGCCGCGCCGTGGATGGTCTGGGTGCTGGCCGCGGGCCTGCAGCAGGATGCCGCCGGCTTCGACGCTGCCGTGGTCATGACGCGCTGGATGTTCCCCTACATCGGCTGCATGTCGCTGGTGGCGCTGGCCTCGGGCATCCTGAACACCTGGAAACGCTTCGCCGTGCCGGCCGTCACGCCGGTGCTGCTGAACCTGGCCATGATGGGCTCGGCCTGGCTGGGCGCGCCCTGGCTGGCCGCACGCGGCATCGAGCCGATCTACGCCATGGCCGGCGGCGTGATGCTGGGCGGCCTGCTGCAGCTCGGCGTGCAGGTGCCGCCCCTGGCCCGCATGGGCCTGCTGCCGCGCGTGCGCCTGGGCCTCGCGGGCCTGCGCGAAGCCTGGGCCGATCCGGGCACGCGGCGCATCGCCAAGCTGATGGGCCCGGCCCTGCTGGGCGTGGGCGTGGCCCATGTGTCCATCATGATCAACACCCAGATCGCCTCGCACCTGGCGCCGGGCAGCGTGAGCTGGCTGGGCTACGCCGACCGACTCATGGAGTTCCCGACCGCGCTGCTGGGCGTGGCACTGGGCGTGGTGCTGATGCCGCAACTGAGCGGCGCGCACGCGGCCGGCGACACCGCGCGCTACTCGGCCATGCTGGACTGGGGCCTGCGCCTGGTGGTCCTGATGGCCGTGCCCAGCGCCGTGGCGCTGCTGACCTTCGCCACCCCGCTGGTCTCCACCATCTACCACCACGGCATGTTCGGCGAGGAAGACGTGCGCCAGACCAGTCTGGCGCTGATGGGCTACGGTGCCGGTCTGTTCGGCCTGGTGGCGATCAAGGTGCTCGCGCCGGGCTTCTACGCGCGCCAGGACGTGCGCACGCCCGTGAAGATCGCGCTCGTGGTGCTGGTCTTCACCCAGTTGCTGAACTTCGGCCTGGTGCCCATGCTGCAGCATGCCGGGCTGGCGCTGTCGGTCGGCCTGGGCGCCACACTCAATGCGGCATTGCTGCTGATCGGCCTGCTGCGCCGCGGCAGCTACCGGCCCTCGCCGGGCTGGGGGCGCTTCCTGTTGCAGGTGGTGGCGGCCAGCGCCGTGCTGGCCATCTTCCTGATCTGGGCCTCGCGCGCCTATCCGTGGACCCAGGTCGGCCATGGCTGGCTGCGCATGGGCGGCATGGCGCTGGCGCTGGCCGCCTCGGCGGTCGTGTACTTCGGCGCGGCCTGGGCCGGCGGCATCCAGCTCAAGCGCATGCTGCGCCACGGCATCTGAGGCCATCCGGCCCTTGCTTGACGCGCCCTGGCCCGTCCATTACAAAGAACCGATGCCGCCCAGCTACACGATCCCGACACCGCTCGAGTACTTCACCGCCCTGGTCCAGAGCGACGAGCAATTCCCTTTGCTCGAGGCCTGTGCCAGCCTGGCCCAGGACGAATACCCCGAACTCGACGTGCAGCAGGTGCTCGGCGACATGGACCAGCTGCAGGCGCGCCTGCAGCGCCGCCTGGCAGCCGATGCGCCGCCGCTGCACCGGCTGCGCATGCTGAACCAGTTCTTCTACCGCGAACTGGGCTTCGGCGGCAACGTCAACAACTACTACGACCCCGACAACAGCTACCTCAACGCCGTGCTGCGCACGCGCATGGGCATCCCGATCTCGCTGGCCGTGCTCTGGATGGAGCTGGCCCAGGGCCTGCATTTGCAGGTGCGCGGCATCAACTTCCCGGGGCACTTCCTGGTCAAGGTCAACCTGCCCAAGGGGCAGGTGGTGATCGACCCCTTCGTCGGCCAGTCGCTGAGCCGCGAGGAACTGGTCGAGCGCCTGGCGCCCTACAAGCAGCAGCAACAGGCCCAGCACGGCGAGGACTTCGAGGTGCCGCTGGGCCTGTATCTGCAGTCGGCCAAGCCGCGCGACATCCTGGCGCGCATGCTGCGCAACCTCAAGGAAATCCACCGCAGCCAGTCGGATGCGCAACGCCTGCTGGCGGTGCAGAACCGGCTCGTGGTGCTGCTGCCCGAGGCCTGGTCCGAGTACCGCGACCGCGGCCTGACGCACGCCGACCTGGGCAACACCGACGAGGCCGTGCTCGACCTGGAGAAGTACCTGGTCTTTGCCGACGAGCCGCAGGACACGGCTGTCATTGCGGACCGGGTCTCTGCGCTGCGGCGCGCGCAGCACTAGCCTGCGTCAGATCATCGGCGTCATGGCGCCGTCCATGGCCAGGATCGCACCCGTGATGTAGCTGGCCCGTGCCGAAGCCAGGAACAGCACGGCATCGGCGATCTCGGCCGGCTCGGCGATGCGACCCAGCGGCAGCCGCGCGGTGGCACGGCGCAAGGCCTCCTCGGCATCGATGCCCTGCAGCCGCGCGTCGGCCGCCAGGCCTTCCTTGAGCCGCTCGGTCAGCGTGAGCCCGGGATTCACCGCGTTCACGCGCACGCCCTTGGCCGCGTAGGCGGCGGCCATGCCGGCCGACGCCAGCATCAGCGCCGCATTGGCCGCGCCGCCCGGCATGTGGATGGGGCTGGCCACCTTGCCGCCCGCGCCGATGACGTTGACGATGGCGCCGCTGCCGCGCTCAGCCATGCGCTTGACCAGCGGGTCCAGCACATGGATGTAGCTGAAGTACTTGGCATCCATGGCCTCGTGCCAGGCCTGGGGCGTGAGTTCGTCCGGCGGCGTGCGCTTGGCCGCGCCGGCCGAGTTCACAAGCACCTGCACCGCGCCGGCCTGCTGCTCGATGGCGTCGACCATGGCCAGCGCCGCGGCTGCGTCGCGCAGGTCCGCCGCATGGGTCTGCACGCGTGTGCCGGCGTCGGCGAAGTCGGCGCGCAAGGCCATCGCGGCGCGCTCCAGGTTGCCGGCATCGCGCGAGACCAGGCTCACGCGCGCACCCTCGCGCAAGAAGGCCTGGGCACAGGCCAGGCCGATGCCCTTGCTGCCGCCCGTGATCAAGACATGCTGGCCCGTCAACTGCAGATCCATGGTGTGCTCCGTTGAAGTGGAAGGCGCTACGCGCCGGACAGAAAGATCTCCTGCAGGTCGCTCAGGAAGTCGAAGCCCTTCTCGCTCGGCCGCACGCGCGCCGCGTCGCGCACGAGCAGGCCGCGGCGTTCGCCCTCGGCCAGGCCGGCCGCGATGGCCGAAAGCGGCAGGCCCGTGCGCTCGGTGAAGTCCTGCAAGGCGAAGCCCTCGCGCAGGCGCAGTGCATTGAGCATGAACTCGAACGGCAGGTCGGCGCGGCGCACATCCTCGTCCTGCGCCAGCGCGGCGCCGGCCAGGGCCTGCTCCATGTACAGGCCGGGCTCGCGCAGCCGCACCTGGCGCACCACGCGGTGCGCAAAGCTGAGCTTGCTGTGCGCACCCGCGCCGATGCCGAGGTAGTCGCCGAACTGCCAGTAGTTGAGGTTGTGCACGCAGCGGTGGCCGGCGCGCGCATAGGCCGATACCTCGTAACGCTCCAGGCCCGCGCGGCCGGTGGCCTCGGTGATCTGGTCCAGCATGCCGTAGGCGATGTCGTCCTCGGGCAGCACCGGTGGGTGCTTGGCGAAGAAGGTGTTGGGCTCGATGGTCAGGTGGTAGACCGACAGGTGCGGTGGCGCCAGCGCCAGCGCGGTCGCCAGGTCCTGCGCCAGCATCTCGGGCGTCTGGCCGGGCAGCGCATACATGAGGTCCAGGTTGAAGGTGTCGAAGGCCTGTGCAGCCTCCTCCAACGCAGCAATGGCCTGGCGACGGTCGTGCACGCGGCCCACGGCGCGCAGCAGGCCATCGTCGAAGCTCTGCACACCCACCGACAGGCGCGTGACACCGGCCGCACGGTAGGCGCGGAAGCGGTCCTTCTCGAAGGTGCCGGGGTTGGCCTCCAGCGTGATCTCGCAATCGGCCTCCAGCCGCAGCCGCGCGCGCACATCGCCGAGCAGGCGGTCGATGGCCTGCGGCGAGAACAGGCTGGGCGTGCCGCCGCCGATGAAGATGCTGTGCACGGTGCGGCCCCAGACCAGCGGCAACGCGGCCTCCAGGTCGGCGACCAGCGCATCGATGTAGCGCTGCTCGGGCAGCTCGGCCGGCGCCGCCACCTGCGTCACGGCCGGCGCATCGGCGCCGGCCCAGCGCACCACGGCCTCGTCGCCGCGCACGGCATGCGAATTGAAGTCGCAGTACGGGCACTTGCGGATGCACCAGGGCAGGTGCAGGTACAGCGCGAGCGGCGGCTGGGCCTGCAGCTGCAGCAGGCCGGGCCGCACGTAGGCGCTGAGTTCGCGCGGGCGCAGGCCGGACATCAGAACCAGCGCTCGCGCATCAGGCGCAGCATCTCGCGCGCGGCCTGGCCGCGGTGGCTGTGGGCGTTCTTCACTTCGGCCGGCAGTTCGGCAAAGGTCTTGCCGAAGGCCTCGATCCACATCACGGGGTCGAAGCCGAAACCGCCCTCGCCCACCGGCGCCTCGGTGATGCGGCCCACCGCACGGCCGACCGCGATCAGCGGCTCCGGGTCTTCGGGGCTGCGCACGGCCACCAGCGTGCTGACCAGCGCGGCGCGCCGGTTCTGCACGCCGCGCATCTGCTCAAGCAGCGCACGCACGTTGTTGTCGTCGCCCTTGGCGTAGCCGAACTGCGTGGCGTAGTAGGCCGTGTCCACGCCGGGCAAGCCGCCGAAGGCGTCCACGCACAGGCCGGCGTCGTCGGCCACCGCGGCCAGGCCGGTGTAGCGCGCGGCGTTGCGGGCCTTGGTCAGCGCGTTCTCGACGAAGGTGCGGTAGGGCTCCTCGGCCTCGGGCACGCCCAGTTCGCCCTGGGCCACGAGGCGCACGTCCAGCGGCGCGAACAAGGCCTGCAGCTCGGCCAGCTTGCCCTTGTTGTTGGAAGCCAGGACCAGGTCCATGCCCGACCTCAGCCTGCCAGCGCCTGCAGCTGCAGCGCGATGAGCTCCTGGATGCCCTTGTCGGCCAGCTGCAGCAGCTGGTCCATCTCGGCACGCGTGAAGGCCGCGCCCTCGGCCGTGCCCTGCACCTCGACGAAGTGGCCAGCGCCGGTCATGACCACGTTCATGTCGGTGTCGCAGGCCGAGTCTTCCACGTACTCGAGGTCGAGCAGCGGCGTGCCTTCGACAATGCCGACCGAGATCGCCGCCACCGGCTGCACGATGGGCGATGCGGCGAGCTTGCCCTGGGCCAGCAGCTTGTTCACCGCATCCTGCGCGGCCACGAAGGCGCCCGTGATGGCGGCGGTGCGCGTGCCGCCGTCGGCCTGCAGCACGTCGCAGTCGAGGTGGATGGTGCGCTCGCCCAGGCGCTTGAGGTCGAACACGGCGCGCATGGAGCGGCCGATCAGGCGCTGGATCTCCTGCGTGCGGCCGGTCTGCTTGCCCTTGGCAGCTTCGCGGCTGCTGCGCGTATGGGTGGCGCGCGGCAGCATGCCGTACTCGGCCGTGACCCAGCCCTCGCCGCTGCCCTTCTGGTGCGGCGGCACCTTCTCCTCGACCGAGGCGGTGCACAGCACACGCGTCTGGCCGAACTCGATCAGCACCGAGCCCTCGGCATGGATGGTGAAACCGCGGGTGATGCGCACGGGGCGCAACTGGTCGGCAGCGCGGCCGCCGGTTCTTGCAAATTCAGTCATGGAGCGATTGTCGCCAAGCGCGAAGCCTGCGCCCGGCGCAGGTCAAATCCGGCGGGCGGCCGTGCGGCGGATGGCTTCGTTGATCTCGGCGATGGAGCGGTCGATGGCGGCCTCGTCCAGATCGGGCACGGCGGCCTTCGGGTCCGTGCCCTGCACGGTGGCGGCGAATGCATCCGGCGCCTGGCCGCGCGTGGAGGCGAAGGCATCCGCCGAGCGCCACTCCAGCGCCAGCGCGGTCACGTTGTCGCTGCTGTCACCCGCTGCGCGCAACGCCTGCTCCACGAGCTCCGGCACGGCCTGCGCCACCGGCATGGCACTCAGTTGCTCGACGATGCGCTCGTCGCTCAGGCTGGCCCACAGGCCATCGGAGCACAGCAGGATCTTGTCGCCGCGCTGCAGCGCCACCGGGCCGGTCAATTGGTACTCGGGCGCGACCGGCGAGCCCAGGCAGGTGTACAGCACATTGCGGCTGACCCGGCCTGCGCGCGCCATGTCCGCTGGCATCTGCTCGAGGTAGGAATGGTCGCGCGTGCGCGCCAGCAGCGCACCGCCGCGCACCAGGTACAGCCGTGAATCGCCGCAATGCGCCCAGGTCACGCTCTCGCCCTGCACCACGGCCGCCACCAGCGTGGTGCGCGGCTTGTCGGCCAGGCCACGCTCCTCGCCATAGCGCAGGATGCGCCGGTGCGAGGCCAGCAGCGCATGCACGAGGAAGTCGCCGGCCTGCGGCAACTGCGGCGTGGCCTGCTGCTGGTGCAGCGACGACACCGTCTGCACCGCCAGCTGGGCCGCGGCCTCGCCCTCCGGGTGGCCGCCCATGCCGTCGGCCAGCACGAACAGGCCCGACTCCCGCGTGTAGCAGTAGCCCATGCGGTCCTCGTTCTTGGCCCGGCCACCGCGCCGGCTGACCTGGAAGACCGAGAACCTCATCGCGAGGTCTTGTCGGCCGACCCAGCGGGCGCAGCCCCGCTCCTCTTGCCGTCCGACACCAGCGTGTCGAACTGCATGCGGATCTTCTCGCCCATGGACAGCTTGGTGTAGCGGCGCTCGCCCTCGCGGCTGAGCTCCTTCTGCAGCGCGAACACCGATTGCGGCCGCGACAGCGGATCCAGCGCCATGCACCACTCGACCACCTCGATCAGGTTGTCCGAGTACACGCCGCGCAGGCGCGCGAGCGAGGCGGTGATGCGGTCCTTCTCGAGCCGCTGCGGCGCCTCGGCCGGCGGAAAGCCCAGCATGCAGGCGTAGATGCAGGCGCCGATGGCGTAGATGTCGGTCCACGGCCCCATGGTGGCGTCGCGCCGGTACATCTCGGGCGCGGCGAAGCCGGGCGTGTACATCGGCCGGATGAAGTTGCCTTCCTTGTTCAGCACCTCGCGCGCGGCGCCGAAGTCGATCAGCACGGCCTTGTCGTCGTCGGTGATGAAGATGTTGGCCGGCTTGATGTCCAGGTGCAGCATCTTGTGCTGGTGCACGATGCGCAGCCCGCGCAGCACCTCGTCGAACAGCGAGCGGATGGTCGACTCGCGGAACACCTTGGGCCGCTTGAGTTCGCGCGAGGTGATGATGAAGTCCTGAAGGGTCGCCCCCTCCAGGTAGTTCATGACCATGTAGACGGTCTCGTTCTCGCGGAAGAAGTTCAGCACGCTGACCACCGAGGGGTGGGCGATCTGCGCGAGCGAGCGGCCTTCCTCGAAGAAGCTTTTCAGCCCCAGGCGGTACAGCGAGAGCTTCTCGGCCGGCACCACGGGCAGCGTCTGGCCCGGTTCACGCGAAGCCAGCGAGGACGGCAGGTACTCCTTGACCGCAACGTGGTTGCCTTCGCCATCGATGGCGAGGTAGACCATGCCGAAGCCACCGGAAGAGAGCCTGCGCACGACGCGGTAGCCACCGATGACGGTCTCGGGCCGCAACGGCGCCGGCTTGCTCTTGGTCATGGAAAGGGCTGCAATCGTCGCGGATGGTGGAAGCCGTTATTCTCTGGCCTTTGCAACGACCAGAAACGTTCTCATGCCAGTCTACAGCATGACCGGTTACGCAAGCGCCCAGCAAAGTGGCGCCAGTGACCCCGCGGAAACCGACGCCAGGAGTCAGCCGTCGCGCCGCCTGGGCATCGAGATCCGCGCCGTCAACAGCCGCTTCCTCGACCTCGCCTTCCGCCTGCCCGACGAGCTGCGCCAGCAGGAGCCCGCGCTGCGCGAGCTGCTGACGGCCAAGCTCAAGCGCGGCAAGGTCGAGCTGCGCGCGTCCATCGACAGCGTCGACACCGGCAGCGTGCCGGACCCCTCGCCGCGCCTGCTGCAGCGCTTGAACGGCGTGCAGGACCAGGTGCGCTCCTGGCTGCCGAACGCCACGCCGCTGTCGGTGGCCGAGGTCATCCGCCTGTCTTCCGCCGAACAGCATGGTGCCGGCGAACTCGACGAGCAGGTGCTGCCCCTGGCCGAGAAGGTGCTCAAGGAATTGCTGGCCGCGCGCCAGCGCGAAGGCGCCCGCCTTGCGGTGATGCTGAACGAGCGCCTGGGACAGTTGCGGGCACTCGCGGCACAGGCCCTGCCGCTGGTGCCGCAGCTCGTGGAGCAACAGCGCCAGCGCTTCCTGGACCGCTGGAAGGAAGCCATGGCCCTGGCCGATGGCGCCACCTTGCCCGAGGCCGCGCAGGACCGTGCACTGAGTGAGGCCACGGCCTTCGCGATCCGTATCGACGTGGCCGAGGAGATCACGCGGCTGGACTCGCACCTGGATGAAATCGAGCGGCTGCTCAAGAAGGGCGGCGAGCTCGGCAAGCGGCTCGACTTCCTGATCCAGGAACTGCACCGAGAAGCCAACACGCTGGGCTCCAAGTCGGCGGCGCTGGAACTCACGCGGATCTCGGTCGACATGAAGGTGCTGATCGAGCAGATGCGCGAGCAGGTGCAGAACATCGAGTAGTCCGCCGGCAACGCACAAGTGCGCAGCGCCAAGAGCAGCCTGAAGCGCGAAGCCGTGCGCGCCGAAGCCGTGTACGCCGTGCGCCATGGCGAGCAAGTGGGCGGCGAAGTCTGACCCCACCGGCACGCGCCTCCGGACAAACCGCCTTCGGGCGGTTTTTGCTTTTCAGGGTGGCCGACTTGTCCCTGGACGCCGTGGGCAAGGCTGTGGACAAGCGCCGTCGAATCTCCCGAAACCCACGCCCGGCGTGGGCTGCGACGCGATGCCCGGAAAACAGGCAGTCGCGGCCGCGGCGAGCGACTCAGGTGTGCAGCTTGCGGCCCAGCAGCTGTTCCACCTTGGCCGTCTTGGCCTGCAGCCGGCCGGCCGGGCCCTCGCGCCAGTCCACCTTGAGGTGCAGGCCGATGCGCGTGCAGCCGACAGCGCGCAGGTGGTCGAAACACGCCTTCACGACAGCGAAGGTCTCGTCCCACTCGCCTTCGAGGATGGTGCCCATGGGCGTGAGCTGGTAGGGCACGCCGCTCCTGTCGATGAGGTCGATGATCTGGGCCACGTAGGCGCTCACGCTGTCGCCCTCGGCGCGGGGGGACATCTGGAATTCGAGCAGGACCATGCTTGTTCCTTGGAGTTGTTCAGGGGAAGACCAGCCGTGCGCAGCAAGGTCGTGGCGACCATCGCAGGAGCCGTCCACGGGCTGCGCCGCCGCCACACCAAGCCCATGCCGCGATGCTAACCAGTGCGCCGCGTGCCCGCCGGCCGTCACCCCGGCAACTGGTAGTCCTTGAACTGCATTCTCAGCTGCGTCTTGAGCAGCTTGCCCGTCGCCGTGTGCGGCAGGCTGTCGACGAAGACCACGTCGTCCGGCATCCACCACTTGACGATGCGCTGGCCCAGGTGCTCCAGCACGCTCTGCTTGTCCACCTCGGCGCCGACGCGCTTGACCACCACCAGCAGCGGGCGCTCCTGCCACTTGGGATGCGGCAGGCCGATCACCGCTGCCTCGGCCACGCCGGGGTGGCTCATGGTGGCGTTCTCCACGTCGATGGACGAGATCCACTCGCCGCCGGACTTGATCACGTCCTTGGCGCGGTCCACCAGCTGCAGGAAGCCGTCGGGGTCGATGGTGGCCACGTCGCCGGTGCTGAAGTAGCCCTCCTCGTCGATGGGCGAGCCGCCCTCGCCCTTGAAGTAGCCGCTGGCGATCCAGGGGCCGCGCACGCGCAGGTGGCCGAAAGCCTCGCCGTCCCAGGGCTGGACCTGGCCCGCGTCGTCCACGATCTTGAGGTCCACGCCCCAGACGCCGCGGCCCTGCTTGAGCTTGACCTTCACCAGCTCTTCGCCCGACATGCCGTCGTGCTTGGGCAGCAGCTTGCTGATCACGCCGATGGGGCTGGTCTCGGTCATGCCCCAGCCCTGCACGACCTCGGCGCCGAACTGGTTCTCGAAGCGCTCCAGCATCGCCCGCGGCACGGCCGCGCCGCCGATGCCCACGCGCGTGATGTCCAGCTTCTTCGGGTCGATGTCGGGGTTCGCGTCCAGGTACTGGAACAGCATGAGCCAGACCGTGGGCACGCCTTGCGAGAAGGTGACGCGCTCATCGCGCATCAGCGTGTAGACGCTCTGCCCATCCAGGTGCGGGCCGGGCAGCACGAGCCGACAGCCCACCATGGCCGCCGCGTACGGCGTGCCCCAGGCGTTGGCGTGGAACATGGGCACGATCAGCATCACGGTCTCGCGCGAGCTCACGCCGAAGGTGTCGGGCGCCAGCTCCATCAGCGTGTGCAGCATGGTCGAGCGGTGCGAGTACAGCACGCCCTTGGGGTTGCCCGTGGTGCCCGAGGTGTAGCACAGCGAAGAGGCCGTGCGCTCGTCGAACTCGGGCCAGGTGTAGGCATCGCTCTGGCCGCCGATCAAGTCGTCCCAGCAGTGCAGGTTGGGCACGTCGATCTGGGGCATGGCGCCCCGCGAGCACATGCAGACGAAGGCCTTGACGGTCTTGAACTTCGGCGCAAGCTTCTCGACCAGCGGCGCGAAGCTGGTGTCGAAGAACATCACCTGGTCCTCGGCATGGTTCACGATGTACTCGATCTGCTCGGGAAACAGCCGCGGGTTGACCGTGTGCAGCACCGCGCCCGAGCCCGACACGCCGAAGTACAGCGCCAGGTGGCGGTAGCTGTTCCAGGCCAGCGTGCCGACGCGCTCGCTCGGCTTGACGCCAAGCGTCTTCAAGGCGTTGGCCACCTTGCAGGCCTCGCTGCGGATGCCGGCCCAGTCGGTGCGGTGCATACCGCCCTCGGGCAGGCGCGAGACGATCTCGGCCTTGGGGTGGAAGCGTGCCGCATGCTCGATCAGCGACGAGATCAGCAACGGGCGGTCCTGCATGAGGCCGAACAAGGGGGATGCCATGGCGTGTGTGTCCTCTTTCATCTCGAATGCCGTGCCGGCCGGCGGGCCTGGCGGTGCGCCGGCATGCTAGGCGGGGACGCCGCTGGCGGCGTCGTCGGAACGGACGATTGCGCCCCCGTGCTGCCTCAACGTCCCAGCACCGGGCCCATCGGCACGTAGCGCGTGCCGTCAAACTGCTGCGGCTGCATCTTCTCGATCGGGTGGAAATCGTCCGCGCTGGTCTTGATCTCGATGCCCGGATACAGCATCGGCAGCGTCATCGACAGGTTGGCCGCGACCTTCATGATGTTCTCGCGCGTGAGGTTGTCGCCGGCCTTGCGCAGCACGAACTCCAGCGTCTGCGCCGAGGAATAGCCCAGCACGTTGAGCGAGTCGTTCGGGTCGCCGCCCGGGTAGTACTTGGCCATCACGGCCAGGTAGTCCTGCACTTCCTTGGTGTCCTTGTAGTCCGTGGGGTCGCGCAGGTAGGCGGCCGAGATCACGCCCTTGGCGTTCTCGAAGCCCGCCGGCTTGAACACCGAGGTCACCGACTGCGAGACGCTGGCCAGGTAGTGCGTGGGCTTCCAGCCGATCTCGGCCACCTTGCGGATGGCCTGGGCCGCGAACTTGGGCGTGGTGATCGAGAAGAACACGTCGGCACCCGAGCCCTTGAGCGCCACCAGCTGGCTGTCCACCGTCGGGTCGGTCACCTCGTAGGTCTGCTGGGAGACGACCATGGTCTTCGCCTTGTCGCCCAGGCCATCCAGGAAGCCCTTCAGGTAGTCCTTCCCGAAGTCGTCGTTCTGCATGAGGATGCCGATCTTGGCGTCCGGCTTGGTCTTCAGGATGTGCTGGGCGTAGATCTGGCCCTCGGCCTGGTAGGTCGGCTGCCAGCCCATGGTCCAGGGGAAGGCCTTGGGATCGCCGAAGCGCGTGGCGCCCGTGGCCACGAACAGCTGCGGCACCTTCTTGGCGTTCATGTAGCGCTGGATCGCCATGTTGTGGGCCGTGCCCAGCGTGCCGAACAGCAGCAGCACCTCGTCCTGCTCGACCAGCTTGCGCGCCTGCTCCACCGTGCGCGAGGGCGT
This sequence comes from Pseudorhodoferax sp. LjRoot39, assembly GCF_964253035.1. Classification (NCBI taxonomy): domain Bacteria; kingdom Pseudomonadati; phylum Pseudomonadota; class Betaproteobacteria; order Burkholderiales; family Comamonadaceae; genus Pseudorhodoferax; species Pseudorhodoferax sp. LjRoot39. The sequence goes on from NZ_CAXUQL020000001.1 coordinate 7,089,624, forward strand.
GTAGGCGTCGTCCAGCGAGAGGAAGTTGATCTTGCGCCCGTTGATGCCACCCTCGGCGTTGAGCTTGGAGAAGTAGGCGTTGACGGCCTTGCCGATGGTGCCGTAGGCCGAGACCGGGCCGCTGTAGGGCACCAGGTGGCCGATCTTGATCTCGGTGTCCGTCGCCCCCGTGTCGTACTTCTTCTGTGCCTGGGCCGTGCCGGCCAATGCCACGCCCATCGCCAAGGCCACGCCGGCCTGGAGGAAACGGCGCAGCGGCCGCGAAACACCATGGTTCATCTTCGAAGTCTCCCGCTGTGCTGAGGGTGTTCCGGGCGGGCTGCCCAGGGAATCGGCCGCATCGTAGGCAGGCCCCTCAAGGGGGCACATCGTCGGAACGGACGATTGAGCGCGCCAGCGGGTTGACCCTAGGATGCGATCGCGACAGGGACTCTTCAGCGCTGCGGCGATGATCCCCGCACCACTGTTTCGAGGAGACCCATGTCCGCTGCCCCCCGCATGCTCGAAGGCCTGCGCGTCGTCGACCTGACGACCGTGATCTTCGGTCCCTACTGCACCCAGATCCTGGCCGACCTGGGTGCGGAGGTGATCAAGGTCGAGCCGCCCGATGGCGACCACACCCGCATCATCGGCACGCCGGCCAAGACGCCCGGCATGAGCCCGGTGCACCTGCGGCTGAACCGCGGCAAGCGCTCGGTCGACTGGAACCTCAAGAGCGCAGACGGCCAGGCCGCCATGCGCGCACTGCTGAAGACAGCCGACATCTTCGTGCACAACGTGCGCAGCGAGGCCATCGCGCGGGCCGGGCTGTCCTACGAGGACGTGAAGGCGATCAAGCCCGACATCCTGTACGTGCACTGCACCGGTTTCGACCAGAGCGGCCCCTACGCCGGCCTGCAGGCCTACGACGACATCATCCAGGCCGCGGCCGGCGTGGCCTCGCTGCCGCCCAAGGTCGACGGCAACCCGGCGCCGCGCTTCGTGCCCATGACCATGGCCGACAAGGTCTCGGGCCTGCACGCCGCCTATGCCGTGATGGCCGGCGTCATCCACCGGCTGCGCACCGGCGAAGGCCAGCGCATCGAGGTGCCGATGTTCGAGTCGGTCGCCAGCTTCAACCTGCTGGAACACCTGTGCGACGCCACCTTCGTGCCGCCCACGGGCCCGGCGCTGTACCCGCGCCAGATCGACCCCAGCCGCCAGCCCATGGCGACCCGCGACGGCTGGATCGCGATCGCGCCCTACATGGACGAGCGCTGGCTGCGCTTCTTCGCCGCGGCCGGCCACCCCGAGGCGCTGGACCGGCCCGAACTGGCCGACAAGGATCTGCGCCGCAAGAACATGAGCCTGATGTACCAGGCGGCCGCGCGCATCATGCCCGAGCGCAGCACCGACGAATGGCTGGAGCTGCTGCGCCAGGCCAACGTGCCGGCCATGCGCGTGAACGAGGTGGCCGACCTGCCGAACGACCCGCAACTGATCGCCAGCGGCCTGTTCCGCCAGCGCACCCACCCGACCGAAGGCGACTACCTGGAAGTGGCCCCGCCGGTCCGCTTCTCCGCGTACGACCGTGCCGAGCGCGCCCATGCGCCGCATGCCGGCCAACACAGCGCCGAACTGGCGCACGAACTGGGCGTGCCCGTGCCCACCAAGGGAGAGAAGAAGTGAACGTTCAAGAAGCCATCGCCAGCCGCCGTTCCGTGCGGGCCTTCCTGCCGACGCCGGTGCCGGGGGAGGTCATCCGCCGCGTGCTGGAACGCGCCCTGCGCGCCCCATCAGGCGGCAACCTGCAGCCCTGGCACCTGCACGCCGTGGGCGGCGAGCGGCTCGATGCGCTCAAGGCCACCATGCGCGAGCGCGTGCTGCAGGCGCCCGGCGGCGAAGGCAAGGAGTACGACGTCTACCCCGAATCGCTGCCCTCGCCCTACCGCGACCGTCGCTTCGCCGTGGGCGAGGCCATGTACGCCAGCCTGGGCATCCCGCGCGACGACAAGCCCGCGCGGCTGCGCTGGTTCGCGCGCAACTTCCAGTTCTTCGACGCACCGCTGGCGCTGTTCTGCACGGTCGACCGCCTGATGGGCCCGCCGCAGTGGTCCGACCTGGGCATGCTGCTGCAAAGCGTGATGCTGCTGCTGCGCGCCGAGGGCCTGGACAGCTGCGCCCAGGAATGCTGGGCGCTGTACCCCAGGACCATCGGCGACTTCCTGGAGCTGCCCGAGGGCCGCATGCTGTTCTGCGGCATGGCCATCGGCTACGCGGACCGCAGCCATGCGGTGGATGCGCTGGAGACTGCGCGCGCGCCGCTGGCCGAGGTGGCGAGCTTCCACGGCATCTGAAGGCAACGAGGAGAAACCGCATGCCCCCCACCCGCCGCACCTGGCTGGCACTGGCCGCCACGCTGGCCTGCACCGGCGTCCTGGCGCAGGCCGCCTGGCCCGACAAGCCGATCCGCCTGGTCGTGCCCTACGCCGCCGGCGGCGCCACCGACGGCTTTGCGCGCATCGTCGCCGAGGGCGTGGGCAAGCGCCTGGGCCAGAACGTGGTGGTGGACAACCGGCCCGGCGCCAACGGCGGCCTGGGCCTGACGGCTGTGCAGCGCGCGCCGGCCGACGGCTACACGGTGCTGTTCACGCTGACCTCCATCGTGCAGAACCCGCTTCTCTACGCCAACGTGGGCTACGACCCGTTCAAGGATTTCGCGCCCGTCTCCGAAGCCGGCCGCCTGCCCATCGTGTTCACGGTCAGCACGAAGTTGGGCGTGGATTCGCTGGCCGGCTTCGTCGAGAAGGCGCGCGCCGCACCGGGCAAGCTCTCCTACGGCTCGTTCGGCGCCGGCTCCAGCGCCCACATGTACATGGAGCTGCTGCAGGACGCCGCCGGAATCCAGCTGCTGCACGTGCCCTACAAGGGCGAGGCACCGGCCATCACCGACCTCTTGGGCGGCAACGTGGACGCGGTGTTCGTCTCCGCGCGCGGCGTGTCGCCGCACGTGGCGGCCGGCAAGGCCAAATCCATCGCCGTGGTGGGCACGGCGCGCGCGCCGCTCGCCGCCGAGGTGCCGACCTTCCGCGAGCAGGGCTACCAGGCCATGGACCTGGTCGGCTGGTTCGGCATGTTCGCGCCGGCCGGCACGCCCGCACCCGTCGTGCAGCGCATCTCCGAGGCCGTGGCCGAAGTGGTCCGCGACCCGGCACTCAAGCCGCGCATCGAGGCCCTGGGCGTGATCCCCGTGGGCAGCACGCCCGCGCAGCTGGCGCAGACCATGCGCGCCGACCAGGCGGTGTGGGGCAAGGTGATCAGGGACAAGAACATCCGGCTGGAGTAGCACCCGATCAGGCGCGCTCTGGCCCGTCTTGATGGATTGAACTTGGTCATTTTTCAGTCCAATGGACTGGTCCGCGCGCCACAGACGCAGCGCGGGGCTCAGCCCAGGGCCTTCAGGTCTGCGACCGTCTTGTGGATGATGGCCAGCGTGCGTTCGCGCTCCTCGCCCACCAGCGGCAGCCGTGGCGGCTTCACCGTCTCGGCGTAACCCGCAATCACGTGTTCGGCCAGCTTGATGTACTGCACCAGCTTGACGTGCGTGTCCAGGTGGAACAGCGCGATCAGCGTCTGGTAGAGCTTGCGCGCGCCGACGAAGTCGCCGGCGTTGGCCAGGTCCAGCAGCCGCACCGATTCCTTGGGCAGCGCATTGGCCATGCCGGAGACCCAGGCCTGCGCGCCCAGCGCCGCACTCTCCACGATCAGGTCGTCGACGCCGCAGACCACGTTCAGCCGCTGGCCGAAGCGCGCCAGCAGGTCGGTCACGCGCGTGGTGTCGTAGCTCTCTTCCTTGATCGCCACGATGGTGGGTTCTTCCAGCATCTCCACCAGCAGGTCGGGCGTGAGGTCCACGCCGTAGCCGCGCGGGTTGTTGTAGAGCAGGATCTGCAGCGCGCTTGCCCGCGCCACGCTGCGGTAGAAGGCCACGGTCTCGCGCGCGTCCGACTTGTAGGTCAGGCCCGGGAACACCATCAGGCCATCGACGCCGATCTCTTCTGCCTTCTTGGCGAACGCCATGGCGCGCTCGGTGCTGGTCTCGGCCAGGCCGGAGATCACCGGCACGCGGCCGGCCACGGTCTCCTTGCCGATGCGCAGCACGGCCAGCTTCTCTTCGGGCGAGAGCGAGGCGTTCTCGCCCACCATGCCCATCAGCACGACGCCTGCGACGCCATTGGCGATCAAGCGCTCCAGGCCGGCACGGATGGCGGCCTCGTCGAGCGAGAAGTCGGGCTTGAGCTTGGTGGTGACGGCGGGGAAGACGCCTTTCCACTGGATCTTGTTCATGGTCTGCTGGTCCTGTTGAACGTTGGTGAAAAATCAGGCTTGCGGCGGCGCAGCGAACACGGTGTTGGCCTCGATCTGCAGCACATCGGACGGCCGTGCGAACGGTTCGGGCGCGGGCTCTGCGGGGCTGCGCGGGCGGCCGATCGCGGCGAAGAAGTCCTCCAGCCCGCCGGGCATGAAGAACCAGACCCACTTCAGATCGGTGTCGCCGTCGTTGATGAAGGTGTGGGGCACGTTGTGGCCCATGTACAGCGTGGCGCCGGGCGTCATGCGGTGGGTTTCGCCGCCGATCTCGGCGCTGCCCCGGCCTTCGACGACATAGAACACCTCCTCGCTGGTGTCATGCGCATGCAGGCGCACGCGGCCACCGGGCGGCAAGGTTTGCGTGCCCATCGAGAAGCGGTGGAAGCTGCGGATGTTCTTTTCCGACAGGATGCATTCGGCGTGGCCGTTGGCCGGCACCGGTTGCCAGAAGGTGGCAGCGCTGCCGGCGGGCACGGCCAGAGCATCGCCATGCGGTTCATCGAAAGACAGGCGGGGGGGCTGGGTCATCGTGGTCTCCTTGGAATGGGGTGGCTCACCAAGCGGTGAAGCCGCCGTCCACCGTGAACATGGCGCCGGTGGCGAATGACGATTCGTCGGATGCCAGCCACAGCATCATGGTGGCGATCTCGCTGGGCTGGCCCATGCGGTTGACCGGCGAGCGCGCCTCCAGCCCTTTCTTGAAGGCCACCGGGTCGGGCACCTGCTCGAACATGCGGTCGTAGTAGCTGGAGGCGATCACGCCCGGCGCCACGCTGTTCACACGGATGCCGTCCACCGCATGGTCCAGCGCCATCGCCCGCGTCAGCGCGGCCACGCCGCCCTTGGCCGCCACGTAGGCCGCGCGGTCCTTGATGCCGACGACCGAGATGGTCGACGCCATGTTGATGATGGTGCTCTGGCCGCGCCGGCGCAGGTGCGGCACGGCGTATTTGGAGCACAGGAACACGCCCTTGAGGTCGACCGCCATCAGTGCATCCCAAGCCTCCTCTTCCAGCGTTTCCACCGTGCCCAGGCACCCGAAGCCGGCGTTGTTCACCAGCACGTCGAGACCGCCGAAGCGCTCCACGCACAACGTCACCATGGCCTGGACTTCGGTGGACTTGGACACGTCGGCGGTGCAGGCCAGTGCGTTGTCGCCCAGGCGCGCAGCGACGCGCTCGGCCAGCGCGCCGTCGCGGTCGGCGACCAGTACCTTGGCGCCCTCCTTGATGAAGAGTTCGGCCGTGGCCTCGCCGATGCCGGCGCCGGCGCCCGTGATCAGCGCCACCTTGTTGTGAAGTCGCATGGGTTCAATTCCAGTCGGATGCGTGGAAGGAGGAGGGATGGAGGACGTCGCGCAGCACCGCCTCGATGCTCAGCGCAGCGAGCCAGGAGGTCTTGGGGTTGTCGGGCAAGGGCGCGTTGGCCAGCCGCAGCGACAGTTCGCCGAAGCTGCCGCTGGCCTGCAGTTCGTGCACATTGGCGTTCACGTCCGGGTCGGCCACCAGGGTCACGGTCGTGCGTTCGAAGCCCGCGCCGGCCAGCGCCACGGCGGCGGTGACATTGGCGTTCTTCGGAAAGGCGCGCGCCGCATCGGCGGCGTTGCCCTCGAACACCACAGTCGGCTGACGGATGTCGGCCAGCACGCAGCGCGCCTCGGCCGGCGTTCCGGCCCAGGCCCGTGGCGGCTTGCGGCCGGTGTAGCGCACGCTGCGCAGGCCGGCCTGGCGCGCGGCGCGCAGCGCATCGAGGCCACCGACCGCGCCGGACGGAACGATGGGCCGAGCACCGCCGGCACGCGCGGCGGCTTCGATGGTCCTGCGCAAGCCGGCATCGCCCAGCGCGCCGACCGAGGCGATCACCACGTCGGCGCCGGTGCGCAGCAAGGCCGGCACCGCCTGTGCGACGACCGCATGGCCCGCGCACTCCACAGCCAGGTCAGGCGCCCAGTCGAGCAGCGCATCCAGGTCGATGAAGAAGTCGATGCCCGCCACGCCCTGCGCCACGGGCCGGCGCACCAGCGCGGCGAGCGCCGCACCAGGTGCCAGCCGCTGGCGCAACGCGGCCTCCACGCGCAAGCCGATGGCGCCACGGCCCAGCAGGGCGATGCGCGGGGACCTGTGCTCAACCATGGCGCAGCAGGAATTCGTGGATCGCCCGGGCGTATTCCGCCGGCCGGGTGGCCGGCACAAAGTGCCCGCCCGACAGTTCCAGCGTACAGGCATGCGGCATGCGCCGCGCCAGGTCCTGCGCATGGTGGAAGGGCACGATCTGGTCGTCCGCCGCGCCGACGATCAGGGTCGGCTGCGCGATGCGCCCCAATTCAGCAGCGCGCTCGTAGCCCAGCAGCATGTCGATGCGCTCGGCCGTGAGGGCGTTCTGCGCGGCACCGCCCCAACCCCATTGCGGTACCGTGTCCTGCGCCAGCGCGCTGGCGTACCAGGCGGGCGGGTAGCCCAACAGCTGGCCGAGCACGGCATAGGCGCCCTCGCCGGCCCGCTCCAGCACGATGCGGCGCAGCGCGAACAGGTCGCGGAAATGGCGATCGGGTTGAGCCCAGGTACTGCTCAGCACCAGCGACTGCAGGCGCTGCGGCGCATCGAGCGCCAATGCCTGGGCCACCAGGCCGCCGGTCGAATGGCCCAGGCAACTGAAGCGCGCAATGCCCTGGGCGTCCATCAAGTCGAGCACCGCCTGCGCAATGGTGGCGATGCTTTGGGGACCGCGCGCAGCGGAGCCGCCCACGCCGGGGTGGTCGAAGCTCAGCACATGCCAGTGGCTCGACAGGATCTGCGCCACGGGCTTCCAGAACCGGCCCAGCCCGCCCAGGCCGGCGACGAGCACGAGCACCGGCCCCTGGCCCATGGACTCGAAGGCCAACGGCGCTGCGGCAGCGGATGGATTGGAGGCGGTGCATTGCATGGCGATGCGATCGGGCGGTTGGAATTCCACCAAAATGTAATCGATTACACACAACACATGCAAGAGAATCCTGCAACCGCACAGGCATGAAGCGGACACGCCCCGCTCCGGTGCCGACGCACCAATTCAACGCGCTATCCAGAGGTATTTCTTGTGGAGAGACCGCATATGTCTGCCGCAAAAACGATACGAACGCAATGTGGCTAGCACTGGCACCGAATCTGCTTCACGGGTCTAGACTTGTAATCCTTTACATGGATGCCGGCGGCGCCCTCTCCATCGGCGTACCGACGTGTTTCCGGTCATACCGCGCGCCAGACATTTCTGGTCCGCTTCTTGCGTCAAATTTGTAATCGATTACAGCGCCTTGGCGCGAGACGTTCTGAAAGGTCTGCCATGCACACCAACGACAAGACGGCCGATGCGCCCCAGCCGCTGCAAGCCCTGCCCATGGGCGCGGCGCTGCGCACGCTGTTCAACGTCAGCCGGTGGATGAACACCGCCCTGCGCGGACTGGTGGGCGCCATGCTGGCCACGATGGTGGTGGTGGTGTTCCTGCAGATTCTGGTGCGCTTCCTGTTGCCGCGCCTGGGCATCACTGTGTCGGCGCCATGGTCGGAAGAACTGGCGCGCTATCTCATGGTGTGGTGCATCTTCTTGGGGGCTGCCGTCGCCTCGCGCGCCGGCGATCTGATCGCGGTGGAATCGCTGATCGACGCCCTGCCAGAGCGGCTGGGCTGGCGCCTGAAGATGCTGTCGTACGTGGCGACCATCGCCTTCCTGGCCACCTTGGTCTGGCTGGGCTGGCGCTGGGTGGAGTTCGGCGAGGGTGAAAGCTCCACCGTCATGAACCTGCCGATGTCCTGGGTCTACCTGTCGCTGCCGGTCGGCGCGGCGCTGACCATCCTGAACATCCTCACGCGGCTGCTCGAGGGCGTGGTCCGCCAGCGCGCGGCCACGGCCACCGGGCAGCACGCGCCAGCGGCGCCGCCCGCCGGCGAGCCCTCCCTGGTCTGAGGCACACGCGTGCCCCGCTCCCTGTCGCCCCTGCCCCGCAACGCTGCCCCCTCCAGGAGAACCCCATGCTGATCTTCGGCTCCATGGCGATCACGCTCGCGCTGTCGATCCCGATCTTCGCGGTGATGGGCATCTGCGCCATGCTGGCGCTGCACAACGTCAAGATGGACTGGATCGCGGTGCCACAGAACGTGTTCGAGGCACTCGACTCCTTCGCGCTGCTGGCCGTGCCCTTCTACGTGCTGGCCGGCAACCTCATGAAGTCCGGCGGCATCTCGCGCCGGCTGATCGCACTGGCCATCGCGCTGGTCGGCTGGGTCCGCGGCGGCGTGGGCGCGGCCTCGGTGCTGACCTGCATGTTCTTCTCCACCATGTCGGGCTCGTCCTCGGCCACCACGGCCGCGGTCGGCGGCACCATGATCCCGGCGATGGAGAAGAAGGGCTACCCCAAGCCTTTCGCCGCCGCGTTGGTGGCAGTGGGCGGCGAGCTGGGCGCCATCATCCCGCCCTCGCTGCCCATGGTCATTTACGGCCTGGTGGCGAACGTGTCGATCGGCAGCCTGTTCATCGCCGGCATCCTGCCCGGCATCTTCGTCGGGCTGTCACTGATGGTCGCCGTGTGCGTGATGGCCAAGCTCAAGAACTTCGACGAGGTCAAGCGCGTCTCTCCCCGCGACTGGCTCCGCGGCCTGGGCAAGTCCGGTGCCGAGGCCGCGCTGGCGCTGTTGATGCCCATCATCATCCTGGGCGGCATCTACTCGGGCATGTTCACCGCGACCGAGGCCTCGGTGGTCGCCGTGGTCTACGGCCTGGTCATCGGCACCTTCGTCTACAAGGAAATCCGGCTGAGGGAGCTGGTCACCATCTTCAACGAGTCGGCGGTGATGACCGGCATGGTCATGCTGATCGTCGGCTTCGCCGCGCTGTTCGGCTACGCGCTGACGGTGAACCGCGTGCCGCACCATCTGGGCGAACTGATCGGCCACATTGCCAGCGGACCCATCGTGTTCCTGCTGCTCGTCAACGTGCTGCTGTTCGTGATCGGCACGTTCATGGAGGCGCTGGCCACCATCCTGATACTGGGCCCGATCCTGGCGCCCATCGCGCAGACCTACGGCATCGACCCAGTCCACTTCGGCATCATCATGATCATCAACGTGGCCACGGGCATGGTCACGCCGCCGGTGGCCGTCAACCTGAGCATCGCCAGCCAGATCTCCGGCGTCTCCATGGACGCGATGACGCGGCCGCTGCTGGTCTTCCTGGCGGTGCTGGTGTTCGATGCGCTGGTCATCAGCTTCGTGCCGGTGCTCTCGCTCGGCCTGCTCTGAGCGCAGCCGGCATTCCTTTTCCGTTCGCCCCCTCCCTCCCCCTTCACAAGGAACTCTCCATGACCTTCCGTTTTGCACGCTTCGTGGGCACGCTGGCCTGCGCCATCGGCTTCGCCGGCCTGGCCACCGCGCAGACCGCCGAGATGTCCGTCGGCCACGTGCTGGCCACGGCCAGCCACTACCACGCCGCGGCAACCAAGTTCGCCGAGGTCGTAAACCAGAAGTCCAAGGGCGCGATCAAGGCTTCGGTGTTCCCGGGCGGCCAGCTTGGCGGCGAAGTCAAGATGCTGCAATCGGCCCGCACCGGCACGCTGGACGTGGTCGTCACCGGTGAGGCGCCGCTGGAGGGTTTCGCCAAGGAATACGCGGTGTTCTCGTTCCCCTACCTGTTCAGCAGCGTGGACCAGATCAACGGCGTGCTGCAAGGCCCCATCGGCCGCGGCATGCTGGACCTGCTGCCCAAGTACAACCTGGTCGGCCTGGGCTTCATTTCGGCGCTGGAGCGCAACATCTTCACCAACGGCAAGGTGGTGAACACGGTGGCCGACATGAAGGGCCTGAAGATCCGCGTGATCCAGGGCCCCGGCTACGTCAAGGCCTACCAGGCACTTGGTGCGCAGCCCACGCCCATGGCTTACACCGAGCTGTACACGGCGCTGCAGAACGGCGCCGTGGACGCCGCCGAGAACTCGCCCGACGTGTTCCTGCAGGACCGCTTCATCGAGGTCTCCAAGACCTACGCCAACCTGAAGATCATGTACATGCCGGCCGTGATCGTGATGTCCAAGGCCAAGTACGACGCGCTGTCGCCCGAGATGCAGAAGGTGGTGCACGAGGCCACCGCCGAAGCCATCACCTTCGCCACCGCGCAGTACAAGAAGGACTACGCCGACGCCTTCACCGCAATGAAGAAGACCGGCGTGAAGATCGTCGAGCCCGACCTCAAGCCGTTCATGGACGTGGGCCGATCCGTGCACGGCGACCTGCTGGGCGAGTTTCCGATGGCCAAGCCCTGGTACGACAAGATCGTCGCCGCGACGAAGTAAGCGGCCGGAACGGTGCCGCCGCTCAGGCGGTGCCGCGCACCGCGGCCGTCGAGCCGCGGAGCACCAACTCGGACGGCAGCACCTGGTCCTCGACCGCCTGCCCGCCATCGAGCACACCGAACAAGGCCTGCGCGGCCAGTTCACCGATCTGGTCCGCACCGACATTGATCGTCGTCAGCGGCGGCTCGGAAAGCGGCGAGAAGTCGTCGTTGTCGAATCCCGTGATCGAGATGTCCTGCGGCACCCGCAGGCCCATGCGGCGCGCCTCGCTCATCACGGCCAGCCCGTACGCATCGCTGTTGCAGACCACCGCCGTGACCTCGGGGTGGTTCTCGCGCATGGCGCGAAAACTGCGGATCGCGTAGTCGAGCGAATAGCCGTGCGTGTCCTCGTAGATGCGCGGCTCCCCGGCGATGCCGGCACGCTCCAGCGCATCGGCGAATGCGCGGCGGCGCGCCTGCTGGCGGTCGTTGCCCTTCACCGGGCCCGAGAACATCGCGAACGCCCGGTGGCCCAGCCCCAGCAAATGCGTCATCACCTTCTCGGTGGCGGCGTAGTTGTCGTAGCCGATCGACGGAAACGGCGTGTGGGTCAGCGCCGAGTAGGTGCACACCGTGGGCACCTGCTTGTCGATCAGGTAGGACATCAGCTTGGGGTCATCGATGCGGCCGACCATCATCAGCGCCTCGACGCCGCGGTCCACCAGTTGGCGTACCGGCTCGAACACGCGGGAATTGTCGAAACCCACGGTCAGCAGCACCGACAGGTAGCCATAGCCGCTCATGCGCCGCTGGAAGCTCGACACCATGCGCGCGTAAAGGCCGTAGTCCATGGTCGGGAACACCGCGCCGACCATGCCGCTGCGCTGCAGCCGCAAGGCCTTGGCCGCAGGATTGGGCGTGTAGCCCAGGCGCAAGGCCACCGCCAGCACATGGTCGCGAGCCTCGTCGCGCACCGTGTGCGGCAGGTTGAAGGCGCGTGACACCGTCGCCACCGACACGCCGGCCGCCCTGGCCACGTCCATGACGCGGGGGCGTCGCGGTTTACTGTCCAAACGGTTCTCCACAGCGGTTGATGAGTCTGGGTCGATTATGTAATGCATTACACGGTTGCGAAGGTGGTCCACGCGCCCTGCATTCCGTCGCTTTGGACGATGCCGCGCGCGCAGGCCCGTCGCCATACTCGCCGCGCGCAAGAACCAAGGACGGAGACGCCCCCATGCAACTGACCCAAGCCCTGCACAAGGCCCTGCAGGAACGCCCACAGGCCGAAGCCCTGGTCTGCGGCCCACGCCGCAGCAGCTTCGCGCAGTTCGCCGACCGCGTCGCGCGGCTGGCGGCCGTGCTGCGCGGACTCGGCCTGGCGCCGGGCGACCGGGTCGGCCTGCTCGCCCTCAACTCCGACCGCTACGTGGAATACCTCTACGCCACCTGGTGGGCCGGCGGCGTCGTCAACCCCGTCAACATCCGCTGGAGCGCGCGCGAGGTCGCCTACTCGCTGGACGACTGCGACACGCGCATCCTGCTGGCCGATCACCACTTCGGCACCGTCGCGGCCGAGCAGCGCCAGCTCTCGACCAGCCTCAAGACCCTGGTGCACTTCGGCGACGGCCCGGCGCCCGCAGGCTTCGCCGACGCCGAGCCGCTGATGGCCGCCGCCCAGCCCATGGCCGACACGCGCCGCAACGGCAGCGACCTGGCCGCCGTGATGTACACGGGCGGCACCACGGGCCTGCCCAAGGGCGTGATGCTCTCGCACACCAACCTCTACGCGGGCCAGCTCTCGGCCAACATGGCAGCAAGCCGGCCCAACGAAGCGGTCGGCCTGAACATGGCGCCGATGTTCCACGTCGGCGGCGCCGGCCTCACGCTGCAGCTCATGATGCGGCTGGCCAGGCAGGTCATCCTGCCGGCCTTCGACGAAGTGGCCGTGCTGCAGGCGCTGCAAAGCGAGCGCTGCAGCGAGACCTTCATGGTGCCCACCATGCTCAAGCGCCTGATCGAGCACCCGCGCTTCTCCGAGTTCGACACCAGCAGCCTGCAACTGGTGCTGTACGGTGCCGCGCCCATCGACGACGCGCTGCTGCTGCAGGCGCTGGACAAGCTGCCGCGCGCACGCTTCTGCCAGCTCTACGGCATGACCGAGCTCTCGCCCGTGATCACGGCGCTGCCGGCCTGGTGCCATGCGCCAGAACAGCCGGCCGCACGGCGGCGCTCGGCCGGCCGGCCCGTGCCCATCGCCGAGGTGCGCATCGTCGACCGCGCCGGCCAGCCCGTGCCGAACGGCACCGTGGGCGAGATCGCGGCGCGCGGCCCCATGGTCATGCAGGGCTACTGGAACAAGCCCGAGCAGACCGCCGAGGTGCTGCGCGACGGCTGGATGCACACGGGCGACGGCGGCGTGATGGACGCCGACGGCTTCGTCTACGTGGTCGACCGGCTCAAGGACATGGTGGTGACGGGCGGCGAGAACGTCTACTCGGCCGAGGTGGAGAACGCCATCGCCCAGCTACCGCAGGTCTCCATGTGCGCCGTGATCGGCGTGCCCGACGAGAAGTGGGGCGAGCGCGTACACGCCGTCGTGGTGCTGCGCGCGGGCCAGGCCCTCACGGCCGAGGAACTCATCGCGCATTGCAGGCAGTTGATCGCGGGCTACAAGTGCCCGCGCAGCGTGGCGTTCGTCGACGCGATCCCGCTGTCGCCGGCCGGCAAGCTGCTCAAGTACAAGCTGCGCGAGCAGCACTGGGCCGGGCGCGCACGCCAGGTCGCCTGACGCTCAACTGTTCGCCGTCACGCCCAGCTCGCGGATCACCTTGCCCCAGAAGGCGTGGTCGCTGCGCACCAGCGCCGTGAACTCGTCGGTCTGCATCGCAGTGGGCACCATGGCCAGCGCCGCCACATTGGCCGCCAGCTCGGGGCTCTGCATGGCCTGGGCGATGGATTCGGACAGCTGCACCAGCAGCGCGCGCGGCACGCCGGCCGGCACGAACAGGCCGGCCCAGCCGAGCTGGTCGAAGCCGTCGTAGCCTTTTTCGCGCAGCGTAGGCAGCTCGGGCCGGTCGGCCATGCGACGCGTGCCGACGGAGGCAAGAAAGCGCAGCGAGGCCGCGTTGGCGCGCGAGCTGCCCGCATCGACGAAGGCGCAGCCGATCTGCTCGCCCAGCAGCGCGTTGATCATCGGCGCCGCGCCGTTGTAAGGCACGTGCACCATGTCCAGCCCGGCCTGGCGCGACAGCAGCAGGCCCCACAGGTGCGTGCTGGTGCCCGGCCCCCAGGAGCCGAAACTGAACTTGCCCGGCGCGGCCTTGACCGTGGCGACGAACTCCTCCAGCGTCTTGATGGGGCTGTTCCTGTGCACGGCCAGCATGCTGTAGGAGTCGGCGATCTTCGCCACCGCGCTGAGGTCGGTCAGTGGGTCGTAGGGCAGCTTCATGAGCCAGGGCACCTGCACCAGCGGCGCGTTGGTCAGCAGCAGCGTGTGGCCGTCCGGCTTGGAGCGCACCACCGCATTGGTGCCGATGGTGCCGACACCACCGGCCTTGTTCTCGACCACGACCGAGGTGTTCCAGCGCTCGCCCAGGCGCTGGCCCAGGCGGCGCGCGATCAGGTCGAGCGCGCCACCGGGCGCCGACGGCACCACGATGGTGACGGGCCGCGCGGGGTAGCCCTCCGCGGCCCGGGATGCGGGCAGCAACGCGGCGGCGGCGGTGGCCGCGCCGGTCCGCAGCAGGCTGCGGCGGCCGGGCCGCCAGAAGGTGGTGTCGTGCATGCGTGTCTCCTCGTGTGTCATGTGGCCGCCCGCGGACATCCTTGCAGGCGGGCGATCTCGTGCTGGGGCAGGCCCAGGGCGGCCAGCACCTCCTGGGTGTGGGCGCCGCGCGGCGGCACGGCGGCCAGCGGCGGCGAGGGCGTGGCGCCGAAGCGCGGCGCCGGCGCGGCCTGCAGCACGCCATCGACCTGCTGGTAGGTGCCGCGCGCGGCCAGGTGCGGATGGGCGGCTGCCTCGTCCGGTTGCAGAACGGGCGCCCAGCAGGCGTCGCTGCCGTCCAGCACCGCGCACCAGTGGGCGCGGTCGTGTTCGGCGAACAGCTGCGCCAGCTGCCGCGTCAGCTCCGGCCACAGCGCCGCGTCGTGCTGGCCATGCAAGAAGCGCGCATCGCCGTCCAGGCCCAGCCGCTGCAGCAACTCTGCGTAGAACTGTGGCTCCAGCGACGCCAGGTTGATCCAGCCGCCGTCGCGGCAACGGTAGCTGCGCCCGGCCCAGTGCGCCGCGTCGAACGCGTTCACGCCGCGCGCCATGCTGCCACCCCGGGCTGTGATGGACAGCAGCAGGCTCAGCATGTGGGCCGTGCCGTCGACGATGGCGGCGTCCACCACCTGGCCGCGGCCGTCGCTGCGCGCACGCAGGATGCCGGCCACCAGGCCCAGCGCCAGGTACAGCGCGCCGCCACCGATGTCGCCCAGCACCGTGCTCGGCGCCTGCGGCGGCTGGCCGGTGGGGCCGGCGAACCACAGCGCACCCGCCAGGCCCGTGTAGTTGCTGTCGTGGCCAGCGCGCTGCGCCAGCGGGCCGTGCTGGCCCCAGCCCGTCATGCGGCCATAGACCAGCTGCGGTCGGCGCGCCAGGCAGGGTTCAGGCCCCAGGCCCAGGCGCTCCATCACGCCCGGGCGCATGCCTTCGATGAGGCCGTCGGCGCTGTCGAGCAGGCGCAGCACCACCTCGGCAGCACCGGGGGCCTTGAGGTCCAGCACGATGCTGCGCTTGCCGCGCTGCACGATGGCGCTGGGCCGCGGCCCGTCGTCTCCGGGCCGCTCGATGCTGAGCACCTCGGCCCCCAGGTCGGCCAGCAGCATCGCGCAGAACGGCCCCGGGCCGATGCCGGCGATCTCCACGATGCGCACGCCCGCCAGCACCCCCGTCATGCGGCCGCCATCTCGGCACCAGCGCAGCGCTGCTGGAGCGCTTGCATCGCTGCACGTGCCTCTTCCACCAGCCGCGCGACGATGGCACCAGCCGGCTCGATCGCATCCGCGAAGCCCGCGGCCGGGCTCAGCGAGACGATGCCCTCGTCCACCTGGCCATCGCGGTACACGCGTTCGCGCGTGCGCGTGGACAGGATCAGGTCGCCGAAGTCCTCGTGCCGGCGTGCACCCTCCGCTTCCATCCTCTGCACCTCGCGCGCCGTGCCGTTGGCCATCACGCGCCAGGTGTCGTTCAGCGTGCCGAGGATGGCGATGGAGCCGTGCTCGTCCAGGTCCACGATGCGCTGCTTCACGGCCGCGTGCATCTCGACCTCGCTGGCCACCATGAAGCGGCTGCCCATGACCACGCCCTCGGCGCCCAGCGCCATGGCGGCGGCGATCTGCCGGCCGCTGCCGATGCCGCCGCCCAGCACCACGGGCACGCGCAGGCGCTGCACGGCCACGGCGCCGTTCACGAAGGTCGGCAGCTGGTTGGCGCCCGGGTGGCCGCCCTCCTCCATGCCGACCAGGGCCACCGCGTCCACGCCCAGGCGCTCGGCCGTCAGCGCGTGGCGCACGCTGGGGCACTTGTGCAGCAGCACGCCGCCGCCGGCATGGATGGGGCCGACGATCTCCTCGGGCGAGGTGCCGGCGCTCTCGAAGTGGCGCACGCCCTCTTCCAGCGCGATGGCGATCCAGGCCGGTGCGTCGCGGTTGAAGCCGGGCCGGCGCGAGATCGTGAGGTTCACGCCGAAGGGCTGGCCGCCCGTCAGATCGCGGCAGCGCCGCAGGTCGGCGCGGTAGGCCGCCAGATCGTCGAAGCTGCGCGGCGTGATGAAGCCCATGCCGCCCGCGTTGACCACGGCCGCCACCACACCCGAGCGACCCAACTGGTGCATGCCGCCCAGCAGGATGGGGTGGCGGATGCCGAACAGTGCGGTGATGCGGTTGCGAAACAGCGGCGCCTGCATGGTCAGGCCTCCAGCAGTGCGGCCGTAGCGCGCCGCGCCTGCAGGTACTCGCGCTCCAGCCCGTCCACCAGTGCGGCCACGGGCTGCACGGCGCCGACGGCCGAGACCGTGTGGCCCGCGCTCCAGATGTCGACCCAGCGCTTGGGGCCGCTGGCCTCCTTGCCGTGTTCGCTGAACAGCTCGCGTGCCCGCTCCGGCGTGACCGGCCCGCTGATCGCCTGCGGGTCCAGGCCGGCCGCCACCACCGAGGGCCGTAGCATGTTGGTGTCCAGGCCCGTGAAGGCGCGCGTCAGCATCACGTCGTCGAGCCGGCTGTCCACCAGCATCTGCTTGTAGCGGTCCACGGCCATGCTCTCGGGCGTGGCGATGAAGCGCGTGCCCATCATGCCCAGGTCGCAGCCCAGCACCCGCGCGGCCCACAGCGCCTCGCCGTCCGAGATGCCGCCCGACAGCACGATGGGGCCGTCGAACATGGCGCGCACCGCCCGCGCGAACGACATCCCATTGACCCAGCCGGTCTGCCCGCCCGCGCCGGCGCTCAGCAGCACCAGCCCATCGGCGCCGACCGCCAGCGCCTTCTCGGCATGGCGCACCGAGGCCACGTCGGCGAACACCAGGCAGCCCACGTCGTGCAGGGGCTGGACCACAGCCTCCGGCGAGCCGACGCTGGCGATCACCATCTCGACCTTGTGCTTGACCAGCACGCGCACGTCCGCGGCCAGCATCGCGGGCTCGCGCCGCATGATGATGTTGGGGCACACCGGCGCGGCCGGGCGCTCGCCGGCGGCACATTCGGTGGCGATGCGCGTGAGCCAGGCGTCGAGCTCGTCGGCGCTGCGCGCGTTGACGGTGGGAAACGAGCCGATCACGCCGCTGCGGCAGGCCGCCGAGACGAGGTCGGGGCCGGACACGCGCAGCATGGGCGCGGCGATCAGCGGCAGGCGCAATCGCGCGGCGATGGAGGAAGGCAGGCTCACGGCAGTTCCTTGGAAGTCATTGGCGCCACATGGATGCGAAGCGCACCAGGCCGTCTGGCACGACGGTCAGGTCTTTCACGTAGGGCTTGGTGACGATGGTGTCGGTCACGGTGTTGAGGTAGGCATAGGGCATCACCTCCTTGACCAGCACCTGCGCCAGCTCGGAGTAGACGGCGGCACGCTTGGCCGGATCGGCGGTGGCGCGGCCCTGCTCCAGCAGCTCGTCCACGCGCTTGCTGGTGTAGCCGCCGTAGTTGGACGAGGGGTTGATCTCGGCGCTGCGCGAGTGGAAGAAGCCGTAAGTGTTCGAGTCCGGATCGGCCCGCCCGGTGTAGCGGTAGATGCTGGCCTCGAACTGCTTGGACGACATGTTCTGCACCAGCCGGTTCTGGTCCAGCGGCACCAGTTCCACCTTCATGCCCACCTGCGCCCACATCTCCTGCAGCGACTGCACCTGGTGCCGCGTCTCGGGCGTGTTGTTGTAGCTCAGCGTGAACGCCACGGGCTTGCCGTACTCGGCCAGCAGCGCTTTGGCCTTGGCCGGGTCGTACTTGGGGTAGACATCGACCGGCTGCTTGATCTGGGCCATGCCGCGGCCGAACGGGCTGTAGGCCGGCGTGGGCACGCCGAAGCCCAGCGTGCGGTTGAGCAGGTCACGGTCGATGGCGTGCGCCACGGCCCAGCGCACGCGGATGTCGTCCAGCGGCGCCTTCTTGGCATTGAGGTACACCCCCTCGGCGCCGAAGCCGGCCGGCGACAGCACCACGTGGCGCTTGTCGGTCTTCATGGTCGAGACGAAGTGCATCGAGGGCTGCAGGATCACGTCGGTCTGACCCGACTTGAAGGCCGCCTCGCGCGTCTCGGAGTTCTGCATGCCGCGGAACACCAGCTTGTCCAGGTAGGGCTTGCCCTGCTGCCAGTAGTCGGGGTTGCGCTCGACCACGAAGCGGCTGTTGCGCACCCACTCGACGAACTTGAACGGCCCGGTGCCGACCGGCTTGGTGCCCACGCCCTGCGGATCGGCCTTGAACGCGGTGGGCGAGACCATGATGCCGGGCGCGTCCGCCAGGATGGTCGGCAGGCCGGCGTTGGGGCCAGCCAGCACGATCTCCACGGTCAGCGGGTCGATCACCTTCCACTCCTTGAAGTCGCCCATCTGCACCAGGCAGCGGCAGCGGTTGGCGGGGTTCGCCGTGCGCTCGAAGTTGGCGGCCACGGCCGCGGCATCCAGCGCCGTGCCGTCATGGAACTTGATGCCCGGGCGCAGCTTGATGCGCCAGGTCTTCAGGTCGTCGCTGGCCGTGAAGCTCTCGGCTAGGAAGGGCACGGTATTGCCCTTGGCGTCGATGTCGAACAGCGGCTCGTACACCGGCGTGGAGAGTTGCCGCTCGGTGAAGGTGCCGGTGCGGATCGGGTCGACGATGGCCGGGTCCTGCGCCAGGCCGATGGAAAGCGTGCCGCCGCGCTTGGGTTCGGCGGCGCCGCTGGCCGTGGCGGCCGCCAGCGCCGAGGCAGCCAGCAGCCAGTGCAGGACAGAGGGGGGAAAACGCAACATGTCCGTGTCTCCTGTGTTTCGAATCGAACGGGTCTGGCTCAGGCCACGCGCGCCAGCGGCGCCGCCGCGCTGGCGCCGGCCGGTAGCGGGTGGTGGCAGGCCACGAAATGGCCGTCGGTCGCGCCGCTGGCGGCGGCGATCTGCGGCTCCTCCTGGCTGCAGCGCTCGCTGGCGCGCGGGCAGCGCGTGCGGAAGCGGCAGCCCGAGGGCACGGCCAGCGGCGACGGCGTCTCGCCGCGCACCAGTGCCGGCCGCTGGGCGCGCCGGCTCGGCTCCAGCGTGGGCACCGAGGCCAGCAGCGTGGCGGTGTAGGGGTGGCGCGGCGCGTTGTACAGCGAGGCCGTGGGCGCGATCTCGCAGACCTTGCCCAGGTACATCACCATCACGCGGTCGCTGATGCCGCGCACCACCGAGAGGTCGTGCGAGATGAACAGCATGGTCAGGCCGAAGCGCTCCTTGGCGTCCTCCAGCAGGTTCAGCACCTGGGCCTGCACCGACACGTCGAGCGCCGAGACCGGCTCGTCGCAGACCAGCAGCTCGGGCCGCAGCACCAGCGCACGCGCGATGCTCACGCGCTGGCACTGGCCGCCCGACAGCTCGTAGGAGCGCCGGTTGCCGACCACCGCGCCGTCCAGCCCCACGCTCTGCAGGGTCTGCAATGCCGTGGCGCGGCGCGATGCCGCATCGCCGCGGCTGGCCACCTCCAGCGGCATCTGCACCACGTCGAGGATGGACTGCGCCGGGTTCAGCGAGGACATCGGGTCCTGGAACACCATCTGCATGCGCCAGCGCAGCGCGCGCAAGCCGGCGCCGTGGGCCGCGTAGACCGGCTGGCCATCGAAACGGACCTCCCCGCTGTCGGGATGCGGCAGCGCGAGCACGGCGCGCGCCAGCGTCGACTTGCCCGAGCCCGATTCGCCGACCACGCCCAGCGTCTCGCCGCGCAGCAGGTCGAACGACACATCCGAGAGCGCCTGCACGCGCCGGCTGCCCTTGGCGCGGTAGGTCTTGACGAGGTGGTGCGCGCTCAGCAGCGCGCCGTCGGGTTGGAGGTGTGCGGTGCCGCTGCCTGCCATTCATGCCTCCTGGGGTTGGGATACGGGCGCCCAGCACGCGAACGCACGGCCCGGGCCGGTGGCGGTGAAGGGCGGGCGCTGGGCCGTGCAGTTCGCCACCGCATGGCGGCAGCGCGGCGCGAAGCTGCAGCCGGCCGGCGGATGCACGAGGTCGGGCGGCGCGCCCTCGATCACGGGCAGCCGCGCGTGCGGCGCCGCCGTCATGCTGGGCACCGACTCCAGCAGCGCCTGCGTGTAGCGCATGCGCGGGCGCTGCAGCACGGCCGCCACCGGGCCGCGCTCGACCACACGGCCCGCGTACATCACGGCCACGTCGTCGCACATCTCGGCCACCACGCCCAGGTTGTGGGTGATCAGCACCATGGCCATCTGGTGCGCGTCCTGCAGCCGGCGCAGCAGCTCGAGGATCTGCGCCTGCACCGTCACGTCCAGCGCGGTGGTGGGCTCGTCGGCGATCAACAGGCGCGGCTTGCAGGCCAGCGCGATGGCGATCACCACGCGCTGGCGCATGCCGCCCGACATGCGGTGCGCGTACTCGCGGGCGCGCTGGCGCGGGTCGGGGATGCCCACTTCGTCGAGCAGCTCGACCGCACGCTCGGCCGCGGCTTTCGCGGAGAGATCGGTGTGCTGGCGCAGCACCTGCGCGATCTGCCGGCCGATGGTCAGCACCGGGTTCAGCGAGGTCAGCGGGTCCTGGAAGATCATCGCGATCTGGCGGCCACGCACCTGGCGCATCCCGGCCTCGCCGAGCTGGCGCAGGTCGCGGCCATCGAACACCACGCGCCCGCCGGGCGTGAGCGTGCGGTCGGCCGGCAGCAGGCCGATGATGCTGCGCGCCAGCACCGACTTGCCCGACCCCGACTCGCCCACCACGCCCAGCGTGCGGCCGGCACGCAGCGTGAACGACACGCCGTCGACCGCGCGCAGCACGCCCTGCGGCAGGTCGAAGTGGGTCTGCAGGTCCTCGACCTGGAGCAGTGGCTGGTTGGCATCCATCAGGCGGCTCCCGCGCGGCCGTCGTGGCGGCGCTGCACTTCCTCGCCCACGATGTTGAGTGCGAAGATGGTCAAAAACAGCATCAGCGCCGGGAAGAACACCGCGTGCGGCGCCTCCATCACGCGCGACTGCTCGCCGGCCATCATGCTGCCCAGCGAGGGCGCCGGCGGCGGGATGCCCAGGCCCAGGAAGCTCAGCGCGGCCTCGGCCAGCGCGGCGATGGCCACCAGCAGCAGGCCGTAGGCCAGCATCGGCGGGACCAGGTTGGGCAGCAGCTCGCGCCCGATGATGCGGGCGTCGCTCATGCCGGCCGCGCGCGCCGCGGTGACGAACTCCAGGCCCGCGAAGCGCAGCGTATTGGCGCGCGCGATGCGCGTGGTGGCCGGCACGAACACGATGCCCAGCGCGATCACCACCTTGGCCAGCGGCAGGCCCGGGTAGGCCACCATGGCGATCACCAGCACCAGTGGCGGGAAGGCCAGCAGCACATCGATGACGATGAGGATCACGCGCTCGATCCAGCCGCGGAAGTAGCCGGCGCACACGCCCACCACGGTGCCCACCACCAGCGCCAGCCCGACCGAGCCCAGGCTCACCATCAAGGTGATGCGAAAGCCGTGCAACGAGCGCGAGAACACGTCGCGGCCGAGCGAGTCGGCGCCGAACCATTGCGCCGCGCTGGGCGGTTTCAGCATGTCGGCCAGGCTCTGGTGCAGCGCATCGCGGATCGGCAGCCAGTCGGCCGTCAGCGCGGCCAGCAGCACGAGCGCCAGCCAGGCGAGTGCGATGCGGTAGACGGAACGGGGTTTGCGCATCTCAATGTCCTCCGGCGTTGCATTTGTGCAGCTGCGCGGCCGAGCGCAGCGATGGCCCGTGTGTGACCCCGCTCCCACCCCTGTGCCCACGCCGAGGAGCGCAGTGGCCTGGGCGGCGCGGGGAACCTCGCGCTTCGTTGACTGACTCATCGTGCTTGTTTGAGCGAAGTGAGCGCAGCGAACGCAGCGAGTTGCACGATGCGCCCAGGCCGCGAGCACCGCAGGTTGCCCGGAGCGCCAGCGCAGGGACAGGGGCACCGGGGCCGCCTTCTCTTTGGTTACTTTCTCTTGGGCGGTAGCCAAGAGAAAGTGACTGCGCTGCCGGGCGCACATCCCGGCCTCTGGTGCCAGCAAGAACAACTACGTTTGATCGACGTGAGGAGGTGGGGACTTCATCCCCACACCCCGACTGACTTTTCTTGCTTCGCCAAGAAAAGTAAGCAAAAGAAGGCGACCCCGGTGCCCCTGTCCCTGCGCTGGCGCTCCGGGCAACCTGCGGTGCTCGCGCCATGGGCTGCATTGCGCAACTCGCACCGTTCGCTTCGCTCACTACGCTCAAACAAGCGCAATGAGTCAGATGTTGAAGCGCGAGGTTCCCCGCGCAGCCCATGACGCTGCGCTCCTCGGCAGGGTCACAGGGGGAAGTCCCACACAGGCCATCGCTGCGCTCGACCTCGCGAACGGGCCATCGCTGCGCTCGGCACCGACACACGGTGTGGCTCATCTCATGCCTCCGCGTCGCGCAGAAGGCGCGGATCGACCAGTGCGTAGACCAGGTCGGTGGCCAGATTGATGCCGATGAAAGCCACCGCCACGAACAGCACGATGCCCTGCGTGACCAGGTACTCCTGCTGGTAGATCGACTCCACCAGCAACTGCCCCACACCCGGCAGCGCGAACATGCTCTCGATGATGATGGCGCCGCCCATGAGCCGGCCCATGTTGATGCCGACGACCGTGATGAGGTTCAGCGACGAGGGCCGCAGCGCGTTCTCGAACAGGATGCGCCAGGTCGGCAGCCCCATGCCGCGCGCCAGCGCGATGAAGTTCTGCTGCAAGGTGGCCACCATCTCGCTGCGCAGCAGGCGCAGGTAGATCGGCACCTCGATCAGCGCGAGCGAGAGCACCGGCATGGCCATGCTCTGCAGGTTGTCCCACACGCCTTCGGACAACGACACATAGCCCGTGGCCGGCAGCCACTGCAGCTGCAGCGCGAACACGTAGATCATGGCCAACGCCAGCACGAACGCCGGGGTGGACAGCAGCGCCAGGCAGGCGGCCAGGGTGGTGTGGTCCACCGCCGAGCCGCGCCGGTAGGCGCTCCAGATGCCCAGCGGAATCGCCAGGCCCAATGCCACCAGTTGCGTCAGCAGGATCAGCTCGATGGTGACCGGCAGGCGCGAGAGGATCACGTCCAGCGTGGCCTCGCCCGAGTGGATGCCGTGGCCCAGGTCGCCGTGCAGCACGTTGCCCATCCAGGTCAGGTAGCGCAGCCACAGCGGCTGGTCCAGGCCCAGTTCGGCGCGCAGCGCGGCCAGGCGCTCGGGCGTGGCCGAATCGGCCAGGATCAGCAGCGCCAGGTCGCCCGGCAGCAGCGCGACCAGCAGGAAGCTCACGAGCGATACCGCCAGCAGCGTGACCCCCGTCCTCGCTGCGCCCAAACCGACGCGACGCCATGCCGTCATGTCCTGTCTCCTTCTCGTTGTGTGCGCGCGGCGTATGGTTCGCCGCGTCGCACGGAATCAATCCCGCTGCAGCGTGTGCACGTAGCAGACGGCGCCCACGCCCACCATGTGCGCCAGCCCGGTCTTGGCGCCCGCGTGCTGGCGCGGGCCGGCCGCACCGCGCAACTGCAGCGTGATCTCGCCGATCTGGCCCAGGCCGGTCGGGCCGATGGGGTGGCCCATGGCGATCAGCCCGCCCGAGGGGTTGACGGCGCAGCGCCCGCCGATGTCCCAGGCGCCTTCTTTCAACAGCGGCACGGCCTGGCCCGGCTGGCACATGCCCATGGCCTCGACGTACTCGACCTCCTCGACCGTGAACGCGTCGTGCAGCTCGACAATGTCGAACTGGTCGGCGCGCAGGCCGGATTCGGCGATCGCCAGCTGCGCCGTCTCGGCCGTCAGGTTGGCGTCGAAGCGCGTGGGCTCGTCGTACACGCGCTGGCTGCGCGCGGCCGAGCCGGTCACGCGGATCGGCTTGTCTGCCCCGATGCCCAGGCGGCGGATCGCGTCTTCCGAGGCCACGATGACGGCCGCCGCGCCCTCGCCCACCGGCGTGCACTGCAGCGTGGTGAGCCTGCCCGAGACGGCGCGCCCGCCGAGCACCTCTTCCAGCGTGCGCGCCTGCTGGCGCTGCGCGAACGGGTTCTTCGCGCCGTTGCCGTGGTTCTTGACAGCCACGCGCGCGATGTCGTCGTGCGAGACGCCCCAGCGCTGCGCGTACTGGTCGGCCAGCAGCGCGAAGTGGGTGAACGGCACGATGGCGTCGTCGGCCAGGTGCTCGATGCCGCAGGCCTGCTCGCCGCGTGGCACCGGCGCGCCGGTCGGCTTGTCCACGCCCACGGCCAGCACCAGGTCGCTGCAGCCGCTGGCCACTTCCATGCAGGCCTGGCGGAACGCGGCCGAGCCCGAAGCCGAGGCGTTCTCGATGTGCACGATGGGCAGGCCGGTGGCACCCAGGTGGCGCAGCATGGGCCGACCCGGTGCCATGGGCAGCAGCGCGGTGGCCACGTAGGCCGATTCCACGGCCGGCCATTCGATGCCGGCGTCCGCCAGCGCGCCGCGCACTGCGGCCAGACCCAGTGCGGGATACGGCGTGTCGCTGAGCGGCTGGTAGCGGTGCCAGCCCACGCCGACCACATAGACAGGGCGCATGCGCGCCAGGGTTTGAGCCATCAGGTTCTCCGGAAGCTTGGAACTCAGCGGGTGCGGGTGAAGCGCAGATCGCCCAGCGGCGTGCCGGCCTCGCTGCGGCCCACCTCCATGAGCCGGCCCTGCAGCGGCGTGCCGATGGCAATGACATCGGCCGTGTCCTCGTCCAGCAGCGTGCGCACCACCGGGCCGTCGTCCAGCCGCACCGACACCACCACATAGGGCGGCTCGCGGTCCTTGCGGGCATGCATCAGCACGCGCGACGAGGCCACCAGCGTGCCGGTGGCCGACAACGCGGCGGGCTGCAGCGCGTCGCCCGTGGCGCCGCATTTTTCGCAGCCCAGCGTCTGCATGGGAAAGAACACATGGCCGCAGCGGCAGCGCCCGCCCAGCAGTTGGGGCGGCGTGCGGGAATCGGGCGGCACGGTGTAGAGCGATGGCTTGAGGGCTTGCACGGGCATGGCGTCGGTCCGTTCGTGTAGATGGCGCCAGTGTGGTCACTTATTTGATGCCATGCAAGTATCCAACTTCAAACCTGCGCGTTTGTCCCGATAGGGAAAACTAGATATTAGATCACTATCTAATTTGTTTAAGGTTGCGACCGATTGCAGGAGAACCATGTGCTGAACGGTTTGCGCGTTTTCGAACTGTCCGCCCCGGCCACCATGCTGGCCGGGCAGATGCTGGCCGACCTGGGGGCGGACGTGGTCGTGGTCGAGCCGCCCGGCGGCGCGGCCGGGCGGCGCATGGGCCCGTTCCTGGACGGGCGCATCGGCCTGGACCGCAGCCTCAGCTGGCACGCGCTGAACCGCAACAAGCGCAGCCTCACGCTGGACCTGGACGGCGTGGACGGCCAGGATCTGCTGCACAGCTTCGTGCGCACGGCCGACGCCGTGATCGAGGCCGCGCCCGGGCGCTGCGCCCACCTGGCCGACGGCGGCCTGGTGCACTGCGTGGTGCGGCCGTTCTCGGCCGCCGGCCCCAAGAGCGGCTACGCCTGGACCGACCGCACGCTGGTGGCCGCCGCCGGCGTGCCGCTGGCCACGGGCGACGCCGACCGCGCGCCCCTGTTCCTGCCGCTGCCTCAGGCCATGCTGGAGGCCGGCTGCGAGGTCGCCATCGGTGTGCTGGCCGCGCTGGCCGCCCGCACGCGCGACGGCGAGGGCCAACGCGTGGAGGTGTCCATGCGCGCCGCCGCGATGATGAGCGCCTTCTCGCTGCCCTACTACGCCGACACGCCCGAGCGGCCGCCGCGCCGCGGCCAGGCCAAGCGTTCCGTCGCCGGCGTCGACCTGCCCAATTTCCTGCCCTGCCGCGACGGCCATGTGCAGGTCTCCATCGCCTTCGGCGGCTTCGGCGGCATCACCGCGCGCATGGCGGCCTGGGCCGTGGCCGACGGCCGGCTCGACGCGGCCATCGGCCAGGTCGACTGGACGCGCTTTCCGGGCGAGGACGTGGCGCTCGCCGCCAGCCAGCTGCGCCAGCTCGTCGAGGGCGTGCGCAGTGCCGTCGCGGCGCGCACCAAGGACGAGGTCGGCGTGGCCGCGCGCACGCACGGCTTCTTCGCCGCGCCGCTCATGGACATGGCCGATATCGCCGCGTTCGACCAGTACCGCGAACGCGGCCTGTGGCTGCGCCAACCGCTCGTCGACGGCGTGACCGTGGACGCGCCCGCCCATGTGGTGCGCAGCGACAGCTTCGCCACCCAGCTGCGCCATCCCGCGCCGCGCCTGTCCGAGCACACGCAGGAGCTGCTGGCCGAACTCGGCCTGTCCGCCGGTGAGATCGAGGCGCTCTTTTGCCACCACATCGTTTGACCATGACCGCACCACCCCTCGCCCACCTGCGCGTGCTCGACCTGAGCTGGGTCATGGTCGGCCCCATGAGCGGGCGCTACCTGGCCGACTTCGGCGCCGACGTGATCAAGGTCGAGAGCGCCAAGCGCATCGACCCGCTGCGCACGCTGGGGCCCTACCGCGACGGCACGCCGCACCCGGAGCGCACGCTGTCCTACCACTTCATCAACGCCGGCAAGCGCAGCCTGGCGCTGGACCTGTCGGGCGAAGCCGGCCGCGGCATCGTGCGCCGGCTGGCCCGCCATGTGGACGTGGTGATCGAGAGCTTCACGGCCGGCACGCTGGACCGCATGGGCCTGGGCTGGGAACGCCTGCGCCTGGAGAACCCGCGCCTGGTGATGGCCGCCAGCTGCCTGTTCGGCCAGACCGGCCCGCACCGCAGCGCCAGCGGCGTGGGCACGCTGGGCGCGGCCTACTCGGGCGCCAGCCAGCTCACGGGCTGGCCCGACCGCGCGCCGACCGGCCCGTTCAACGCCTGGACCGACTCCGTCACGCCGCGCTTCCTCGTCGCGGGCCTGCTGGCCGCGCTGCGCCGGCGCGACCTGACCGGCCAGGGCTGCTACCTGGACGTGGCCCAGGCCGAGGCCGGCCTGCAGTTCCTGCTGCCGGCCTGGTTCGCGCATGCCGCCAATGGCACGGTGCCGCAGCGCCAGGGCGACGCGGTGGACCCGCTGCGCGCACCCAGCGGCGTGTTCCGCTGCGCCGGCGAGGACCGCTGGATCGCGCTCGACGCCTCGGCCGACGTGCACTGGCAGGCGCTGCGCCGGCTGGCTGCGCCGCAGCTGGATGCCGCGGACTTCGGCACCCTGCTCGGCCGCCTGCGCCACCGTGGCGACCTGCATGCCCAGCTCTCCGCGTGGACGGCCGACCAGAACGCCGAGGCGCTCGAACACGCCCTGCAGGCCCAGGGCATCCCCGCCCACGTGGTCTGCGACCACGCCGAACTGGCAACGGATGCGGACCTGCTGGCCGACGGCTACTACGGCCAGATCAGCGACCCGCAGATCGGCACGGTGCGCATGCGCAACGCGCAGTGCGCCATCACGCCGGCCGCGCCGCTGCCGGCCCGGCCGGCCCCCCGCATCGGCGACGCCACGCAGCAGGTGCTGCAGGACGTGGCCGGCTACACCGACGAAGAAATCGACGCCTTCCGCCGCGACGGCGTGCTGACCTGAAAGGAGCCCCCTTGTACGTCCTGAACGAAGAGACCCGCGCACTGACCGACCTGGTGCGCCGCCTGGTGAACGAGCACCAGATGCCGCTGGAAGCCCGCGTGCTGCGCGGCGAGACGCTGGCGCGCCGCGACTACGCGGCTGGCACACAGGCCGCGCGCGCCGTCGGCCTGTGGGGCCTGACGGCGCCGCCGGAATTCGGCGGCGCCGGCCTCTCGCTGGTCGACAAGATGGCCATCACCGAGGAGAACTACCGCTGCCTCACGCCGCTGCGCTTCGGCGGCAGTGCGCTGGGGCCGCTGTACGCGCTGCAGGGCGAGCAGCGCGCGCGCTACCTCGACCCCATCCTGGCGGGCACGCTGAACTACTGCTTCGCGCAGACCGAGCCCGGCGGCGGCGGCGACCCGGCCGGCGCCATCCTCACGCACGCCCGCGAGACCGCGCGCGGCTGGGTCATCAACGGCGCCAAGATCTGGATCAGCAGCTTCCAGGAGGCCGACGTGGTCTTCGTCGTCGCGCGCACCGACAGGAACAAGGGCGCCGGCGGCATCTCGATGTTCGCCGTGGACAAGAACAACCCGGGCATGCATGCGCGCGAGGTGCCCATGCTGGGCGGCTTCAAGACGCACCAGCTGACCTTCTCCGACTGCGAGGTCGACGTGCTGGCGCTGATCGGCGGCGAGGGCCAGGGCTTCAAGGGCGCGCAGCAGGCGCTGTCGGCCGCGCGCTTCGACGTGGCCGCGCGCGCGCTGGGCGTGGCCCAGCGCGCCTACGAGATGATGGTCGCGCACGCCAAGCAGCGCGTGGCCTTCGGCGGCCCGCTGGCCGAGAAGCAGGCCGTGCAGTCCAAGATCGTGGACTCGTGGATCGAGATCCAGCAGAACCGGCTCATGCTGTACCACTGCGCCGCGCAGGACGATGCCGGGCAGGACACGCGCGTGCAGGCCGGCATGCTCAAGATGCTCTGCACCGAGATGGTGGACCGCGTGGTCGACCGCGCCATCCAGATCCACGGCGCGGCCGGCTGCACCTACGAATCGCCGCTCGCACACTGGTACGACCACCAGCGCATGGCCCGCATCTACGAGGGTCCGACCGACGTGCACAAGTACCGCGTGGTCGCGCGCCACCTGCTGGCATGAGGCCGCCCATGAACACTGCTTTGCAAGCCGCCGCGCTGCCCGGCACCCTGGAGCACTGGGCCGCCGCCCAGCCCGACGCCATCGCCTTGATCGACGGCGAGCGCGAGCTGCGCTGGGGCGGATGGAACGACCAGGCCGACCGCCTGGCCGCAGCGCTCAAGGCGCGCGGCCTGGGCGCTGGCGACATCGTGGTGCTGCGCACGCAGACGCGGCTGGAATGGCCCGTGATCGCGTCGGCGCTGGCCAAGCTCGGCTGCTGGCTGCTGGGGCTGAACTGGCGGCTGACCAACGCCGAGATCCGCCACGTGCTGAACAACAGCCGGGCCAACGCCATCGTCTGCGACGACGCCGACCCCGGCGCGCTGCTGCCGGCCTTCGAGGGCCAGCAACTGAAGCTGGCAGTGTCGCTGGACGCGCCGGCCACGGGCTTCGTGACGCTGGCCGAACTGATGGCCGGCACACCCACGGCACCGCCGCTGTTCTCCACGGGCGATCCGCCGCTGATCATCTACACCTCGGGCACCACCGGCCTGCCCAAGGGCGTGGTGCTGGACCGCAAGCCCAGCGCCGACGACCCCGTCACCACCGAATACCTGCTGGACGTGCGTTCCAAGCGCCAAACCGACGGCCGCGCCGCCTACCTGCTCTCCATGCCCATGCACCATGGCTCGGGGCCCGGCCAGCTGTGGTCGGCCCAGCGCAGCGGCGCGCTGACCGTGCTGCAGCGCCGCTTCGCGCCTGAGGAAGCGCTGGCGCTGATCGCGCGGCACCGGCTCACGCACTGGACCGGTGTGCCCACCATGTACAAGCGCATCGCCGCGCTGCCGCCCGAGGTGATCGCGCGGCACGACCTGGGCTCCATCGTGCAGCTGACGGTGGGCGCGGCGCCGGTGTCGGCCGAGCTCAAGCGCTGGATCATCGCGAACCTAGGCGACTGCCTGCACGAGGGCTACGGCAGCACCGAGACCGGCATGGTCACGCACATGCCGCCCGAGATGCAGCAGGCCAAGCCCGGTTCCAGCGGCCTGCCGTACCGCCATGTGCGCATCGAGATCCGCGATGCCGACGGCCAGCCCCTGCCCGCGGGCGAGACCGGCGAGATCTGGGCCTGGACACCGGCCAACATCCGCAACTACCTGAACGCGCCGCCGCTGGATGCCGACACGCTGGATGCGCGCGGCTACTTCCGCACCGGCGACATGGGCCATCTGGACGCCGACGGCTGCCTGTGGATCAGCGACCGGGCCAAGGACATGGTGATCGCGGGCGGCGTGAACATCTACCCGGCCGAGATCGAAGCCGCGCTGCTGACCCATCCCGCGCTGTCGGACGCCGCCGTGATCGGCGTTCCCGACGACGAGATGGGCGAGCGCGTGATGGCCTTCTGCGAGCCCAAGCCGGGCCATGGCATCACCGAGGACGAGCTGCTGGCGCACTGCGCCGAGCGGCTGGCCTCCTACAAGCGGCCGCGGGCGATCCGCATCGTCGACGAACTGCCGCGCAACACCGTGGGCAAGCTGCTCAAGCGCGAGTTGCGTGCCCCCTTCTGGCAACACACCGACCGCAAGGTCTGAACGAGGAGAACCGAAGATGCAAGACATCCTGAGCATGCAGGGCAAGGTCGCCCTGGTCACCGGCGCCGGCCAGAACGTGGGCCGCGAGATCGCACGCTTCATGGCCGCGCACGGCGCCGACGGCATCGTCGTCAACGACTACGTGCTGGAGCGCGCGCAGACCGTGGCCGACGAGATCAACGCCGAGGGCGGCAAGGCCATCGCGCTGCAGGCCGACGTGAGCAGCCACGCCAGCGTGATGGCGATGTACGCCAAGGCCTTCGCGCACTACGGCCGCGTGGACGTGCTGGTGAACAACGCGGGCAATGCCGGCGCCAACCCCGACGAGGCCGTGCGCAAGCCCTTCTACGAGACCAGCCCCGAAGTCTGGAAGTCGTGGATCGGCGTGAACTTCGACGGCGTGATGAACTGCACCGCGGGCGCGCTGCCCGGCATGATCGAGCGCAAGGGTGGCAAGATCGTGACCATCATCTCGGACGCGAGCCGCTTCGGCGACGCCGGCATGGAGGTCTATGCGGGCGCCAAGGCCGGCGCGGCGGGCTTCATGCGCTCGGTGGCGCGCGGCATGGGCCGGCACAACATCAACGCCAACAGCGTGGTGATCGCGGCCATGGGCACGCCCATGATCGAGGCGCGCATGGCGGCCGACCCGGAGCGCGCCAAGAAGATCATGGAGAAGTACATCATCCGCCGCCTGGGCAGGCCCAGCGACGTGGCGGCCATGGTGCTGTTCCTGAGTTCGGGCGCCAGCGACTACATCACCGGCCAGGTCTACCCGGTCAACGGCGGCTTCACCTTCGCGCTGTGAAAGGAACACCATGCCCCAAGAACAAGCCGTTGTCCTGACCGAGCGGCGCGGCCATGTGCTGGTCGTCACGCTGAACCGGCCCGAGGTCAAGAACGCCGCCAACGGCGCGCTCGGCATGGCCATGAACGCGGCCATGGACGAACTCGACCAGACGGATGAACTCTTCGTCGGCATCGTGACCGGTGCCGGCGGCGACTTTTCGGCCGGCGCCGACCTCAAGGCCGCGGCGCGCGGCGAGCTGCGCGAACGGCCGCCGCGCGGCGGCTTCGGCGTGTTCAAGCGGCCGCCGCGCAAACCGCTCATCGCCGCGGTGGAAGGCGTGGCCGTGGGCGGTGGGCTGGAGCTGTGCCTGTCGTGCGACATCATCGTGGCCGCCAGCAATGCGCGCATGGGCCTGCCCGAGGCGCGCCACAACGTGATCGCCATCGGCGGCGGGCTGTTCCGGCTACCGCGGCGCATTCCCTACCACCTGGCCATGGAACTCGCGCTGACGGCCGAACTGCGCGGCCCCGAGTTCTTCGAGCGCTGGGGCCTGGTCAACCGCGTGGTGCCGCCAGGCCAGGCGCTGGCCACGGCGCTGGAGATCGCCGAAAAGATGATGGTCAACGGCCCGACCGCGCTGGCCGCCACCAAGGAGATCGTGTTCCAGGGCATCAACTGGACCGAGGAGGAAGCCTGGGAGCGGCAGATGCCCATCGCCAACCGCGCCATCGAGTCGGAAGACCGCAAGGAGGGCCTGCAGGCCTTCGTCGAGAAGCGCAAGCCGGTCTGGAAGGGGCGCTAGCCGCCACGGATGCAGGCATGACGACAATGGCGCCCCAGCCCACAGCCTGCACCCATGGAACGTCCTGAAGACCCGGGCGACACGCCCAAGACCAACGCCGAACTGCGCGAGGTGGCGATCAGCCGCATGATCCAGACCGCGATCCGGCTGATCGCGCGCGACGGCGCCTCCAAGCTCTCGCTGGTCGACGTGGGGCGCGAGTCGGGCTACAGCCACTCGCTGCCCAACTATTACTTCAAGACCAAGGAGAAGCTGCTGCTGGAGGTGTACGGCTTCATCGTCGGCCGCTTCCGCACGCGGGCCACGTCCTGGGCGCGCGAGCACATCCCGGGCCGCATCACGCCGGGCCTGGCCAACATCGACGCCACCATCCGCGCCTACCTGGCTCTCGTGCGCGTGGACCCGGAACGCTCGCGCGCGATGAACGTGATCTGGGCCGAGTCGTTCTCGTCCATGCCCGGCCTGCTCAAGGAGGTCCGGCCGGCCAATGCACGCACGCTGCTGTTCTTCGAGGAGGAGATCCGCATCGCCATCGCCAAGGGCGAGGTCGACGCGGCCATCGACCCACGGTGCCTGGCGATGGTCATCGTCTCCACGCTGCGGGGCGCGGTGTCGCAGTACCTGCTCGATCCCGAGGGCGGCAACCTCGACGCGGTGGCCGACACCCTGGTGGCCTTGCTGCGCAAGGGCGTGCGGCCGGCCTGAGGCGCGGCCGCGGTCAGCGCGGCGCCAGCCGCTCTCGCAAATAGTCCAGCACGGCCGCCCGGTCGCCCTCGAACACCACGCGCTCGGCCCGGCTCTGGCGCTGGTAGGCGTACATGGGATCGTAATACTGGCGCAGCAGCACCGCGATCCAGTCGCGGTGGCCGTCCACACGGCCGCTGTCGCGCTGCTCGGCCAGCGCTTCCTGCATGACACCCTGCAGCCGCTGGTACTGCGCGCCGCCCAGCCGCTTGGACAGCCTGGCCAGGCTCTCCAGCAGCCGCTCCGCGAATCGCTCGGCGCCGTGCTCAGCGCCGTACACGGCCACGAAATCGGCGGCCTGCCGGACCACGTAGTCGTGCAGGATGCGGTCCACGCGCGCGTCGAAGCCGTCGGTCAGGCAGACCAGCGGCACCTGCTCCAGGCGCAGGCGCAGTTCGAGCGGCACCGAGCAGGTGCCCACGTGCCGGCCTTCGTCCTCCACCACGAAGCTGCGCTGCCCGCCGGCGCGCTGGCGCAGGATGTCGACTGCGAGGCGGTTCTCGAAATCGATCTGCGCCGGCTGCGGCGTGGCGCGCGCACCGAAGCTGGAACCGCGGTGGTTGGCATGGCCTTCCAGGTCCAGGCCGCCGCCCAGCGTTGCCAGCACCTCGGTCTTGCCGGTGCCGGTCAGGCCGCTCAGCACATGGAAGTCGCACTGCGCTGCGGCCTCCTGCGTGGTCTGCAGCAGAAAGCCGCGCATGGCCTTGTAGCCGCCGTCCACGCGCGGGTAGGCGATGCCGGCCTCGGCCTGCAGCCACTGCTGCACGATCTGCGAGCGCAGGCCGCCGCGGAAGCAGTACAGCACGCCCTCGGGATGGGCCCGGGCGAACGCGGCCCAGGCCTCGATGCGTTCGCGCTTGGTGGCGCCGGACACCAGTTGGTGGCCCAGCGCGATGGCCGCCGCCTGGCCTTGCTGCTTGTAGCAGGTGCCGACCTGCTGGCGCTCGGCGTCGTCCATGAGCGGGCGGTTGACCACGCCCGGGAACGCGCCCTGCGCGAATTCGACCGGGGCGCGCACGTCCATCATGGGCACTGCGTTCAGCAAGAGGGAGCGGTAGTCGGCAAGCGTGGCAGGCATCGGCGCATTCTCGCGCTGCGGTGCCGGCGCCCCGGCGTCTCATGGATTACCCGGTGTCGCTCGTTGCCGCATCTTGTCTATATTTCTTGCATGCAAGATCAATGCGGTCTTGCATCCAACAGGAGCTGCCATGCGCTTTTTCCGTTCCCTCTTCGGCCAGGTCGTGATCGCGCTGGCGGTCGGCACCACGCTCGGCCTGGCCAACCCTGAATTCGCCGTCCAGCTCAAGCCGCTGGGCGATGCGTTCATCAAGCTGATCAAGATGATCATCCCGGTGCTGGTGTTCTGCGTCGTGGTGCACGGCATCGCGGGCGCGGGCGACCTCAAGCGCGTGGGCCGCGTCGGCGTCAAGGCGCTGATCTACTTCGAGCTGCTGACCACGCTGGCCCTGGTGCTGGGGCTGGTGCTGGGCTATGTGTTCCAGCCCGGCGTGGGCATGAACGTGGACCCCAAGGCGCTGGATCCGTCCGCCATGGCGGCCTACGCCAGCAACGCCGACAAGCTGACCAGCGGCGGCACGGTGGACTTCCTCATGAAGCTGATCCCCGGCACCGTGGTGAACGCCTTCGCCACCGGCGACGTGCTGCAGGTGCTGCTGTTCGCCGTGCTGTTCGGCTGCGCACTGGCGCTGCTGGGCGACGTGGGCCGGCCCGTGGCGCAGCTGGTGGACACCATGTCGCTGGTGCTGTTCAAGATCATGGGCATCCTGATCAAGCTGGCCCCGCTGGGCGTGCTGGGCGCCATCGCGTTCACGGTCGGCAAGTACGGCGTGGGCTCGCTCAAGCAGCTGGGCATGCTGGTGGGTCTGTTCTACGTGGCCGTGCTGCTGTTCGTGTTCGTGGTGCTGGGCACGGTGATGCGCGTCTCGGGCTTCAGCCTGTGGAAGCTGCTGCGCTACCTGCGCGAGGAGCTGGCCGTGGTGTTCGCCACCACCTCCTCGGACAGCGTGCTGCCGCAGATCATGGCCAAGCTGCGCCGCATGGGCATCCGCGACTCCACCGTGGGCCTGGTGATCCCCACGGGCTACTCGTTCAACCTCGACGCGTTCTCGATCTACATCACGCTGGCCGCGGTGTTCATCGCCCAGGCCACCAACACGCCGGTGTCGATGACCGACCTGCTGGCCATCCTGGCCGTGGCGCTGGTCACCTCCAAGGGTGCGCACGGCGTGCCCGGCTCGGCCATCGTGGTGCTGGCCGCCACGCTGCACGCCATCCCCGCGATCCCGGCCATCGGCCTGGTGCTGGTGCTGTCGGTGGACTGGTTCATGGGCATCGCGCGCGCCCTGGGCAACCTGATCGGCAACTGCGTGGCCACCGTGGCCGTGGCGGCCTGGGAGGGCGACATCGACCGGGCCCGCGCCCATGCGGTGCTGAACGGCGAACCGATCGACGACGAGGTGGTGGCGCAGCCCGATGCAACGCCGGCCTACCCGGGACGCGCTGCTGCACACTAGCGCGATGTCCACCGACGTCAGCCCCACGACCATCGCCGAGCGCGTGGTCCAGTCCATCCTCGCGCAGAAGCTCGCCCCGGGCGAACGGCTCGGCGAGCAGCAGCTGGCCGACCTGTTCGGCGTGAGCCGCACCATGGTGCGCGAGGCGCTCATGCAACTGCAGGCGCGGGGCTTCGTCGAGGTGCAGCCCAAGCGCGGCTGGTATGTGGTGCAGCCCTCGGCCGAGGAGGCGCGCGACGCCTTCGCAGCGCGGCGCATCGTCGAAACCGGCATCCTCGGCGCCGAAGGCCGGCCGCTGGCCCAGGCCATCCGCGCGCTGCGCCAGCACATCGCCCAGGAGCAGCAGGCCATCGAAGGCGCCGACGCGGCCACGCGCGCCTTCCTGCTGGCCGACTTCCACGTCTGCCTGGCGCAGGAGATGGGCCACCGCTTGCTGTCGGACGTGCTGCGCGACCTGACGGCCCGCACCACCTTGGCCGCCACGCTCTACCAGTCCAGCCACGAAGCCAGCCAGTCCTGCGCCGAGCACGCGGCCATCGTGGCCGCGATGGAACGCGGCGACATGGGCGAGGCGCGCCAGCGCATGCTGGAGCACATCGGCAACGTGGAGGAAGCCTTGCAGACCGAGCCGGCCGAACTGTCGCAGGCCGACCGGCTGCGCGCCACGCTGTCGCCGCTGGCGCTGCCCTGAGCGCGGACGCCTACACCTGCAGCACGCCGCGGAAGCCCCGCGCCGCGTAGTACGACTGCGCGCCGTTGTGGTAGGTGAACACCTGGTCATAGCGCCGGTCGCAGAACAGCGCGCCGCCCAGGGCGCGGATGCTGGCCGGCGTCTGCACCCAGCTGGAGGTCTTGAGGTCGAACTCGCCCAGCTGCTGCAGCGCGCGGTACTGGGCCTCGCTCAGCAAGGCGATGCCCATGGCCTCGGCCACGTCCTCGGCGCAGCCCTGCGGCTTGTTCTCCTTGCGCGCGTCGAGCGCGGCGCGGTCGTAGCACAGGCTGCGGCGCCCGGCCGGGCTCTCGGCCGCGCAGTCGCAAAAGCTGATGCGGCCGCCTGCCGGCTCCAGGCTGACCACGTCGGGTTCGCCTGCGCTCGACTCCATGGCCTGCAGCGCCGCCAGGGCCGCGGCCTGGCCTTCCAGCCGGGCCAGCACATCGGCCCAGGCCAGGCCTGGATGGCGCTGCATGTTCTGTTCGAACCGCGCCTGCAGCGTCTGCAGCAGCCGGGCCTTGTCCTGGGCGTTCATGGGTGGGTCTCCGTCAGCAGGAAATTGCCGCGCGCCACCGTGATCGGCTGCGACGGCCCATTGCCTTGCCAGCAACGCACCGTCACCAGCGCCACGCGCGCGCCCAGGCGCACGGTCTCGCAGGACGCATAGGTGTCCTCGGGCCGGCCGCTGCGCAGGTAGTCGATGGAGAAGTCGATGCACTTGGGAAACTTGGCCCCGCCGACGGCCGAGATCAGGTGCAGCGTGGCGGCGCTTTCCGCGAAACCGGCCACCACGCCGCCGTGCAGCGCGGGCAGCTGCGGGTTGCCGATCAGCTTGGCCTGGTACGGCAGGCGGAAGACCGGCGCGCTGCCGCCTTCGGCCAGGCGGATGCCGAGGTAGTCGGCGTAGGGGATCGCCACGCCCTCCAGCACCGGGGCGTCGCCGGCCGGCGGCACCCAGGGCGCCACCTGCGGCGCAGCGGCCCCATCCGGCGCCGCCTTGCGCCGCGCGGGCGTGGCCAGCATGAAGGCGGCCTGCACGTTGG
This sequence comes from Pseudorhodoferax sp. LjRoot39, assembly GCF_964253035.1. Taxonomy (NCBI): domain Bacteria; kingdom Pseudomonadati; phylum Pseudomonadota; class Betaproteobacteria; order Burkholderiales; family Comamonadaceae; genus Pseudorhodoferax; species Pseudorhodoferax sp. LjRoot39. Next base: position 7,126,883 of record NZ_CAXUQL020000001.1, read on the forward strand.
CCACGGGCTGCCCCGGGTCGGCCTGCCAGACCGCGCCGCGCACGAAGGCCACGCTGGGCGTCATGCGGTAGCAGTGCGTCTCGCAGTGCAGGTCCTGGCCGGGGCCGGCGCGGCGCAGGTAGTCCATGCGCAGGTCCAGCGTGGCGATGGGCTGGCGCTCGGCCAGCGCCGTGACCACGGACAGCCCGCAGCAGGAGTCGGCCAGCACGATCAGCGGACCGGGGTGCAGCAGCCCGCGCGCCGGATCACCGACCCAGTCGGGGCGGTCGGGCAGCCGCATGGCGGCACGGCCCTGGTCGGCCGCGGTGATGGCGAGGCCGATGTCGGCCATCTGGGGGGTGCGCGCGACGAACACGCGCTGCACATCGTCGAGGGAAGGGGTCCGGGACAGCATGCGGCGAGTATGCAGGCTGCGGTGCGGCCGGCGTCAGGCGCACGCCACACGGGGCAGGCGCAGGACCACAACGAGACCTTCGACGCGCCATGTCCGCTCGATGCTGCCGCGCGCGGACTGCAGGATGCGGTCGACCATCTCGCCGCCGAAGCCCGCGCGCCCCGGCGCCCCGGCGACCTGCGGGCCACCCGTCTCGGTCCACACCATCTCCAGCACGCCATCGGGCAGCGACCAGTGCAGCGCGACGTGCCCGTCGCCCATGCCGAGCGCTCCGTACTTCACCGAGTTCGTCGCCAGCTCGTGCAGGATCAGCGCCAGCGTGGTCATGGCTTCGCTGTGGACCGATGCCGCGGGACCGGAGAGCGTGCAGCGCGCACCATAGGGCTGGAGCACGGCCCCCGCCAGCGCGGCAAGATCGGAGGCAGCGGCATCGGCGCCGGCGTCGGCCTGCGCGAAGACGGCGTCGGACGCCCGCGACAGCGCAGCGAGCTTGTCCCGCAGCACGGCCGCCATGTCCTGCGCGGTTCCGGTACCGCGCAGTTCCCTTTGCGCGATGTAGGTCAGGCCGGACACCACCGAGAACAGGTTCTTGATCCGGTGGCGCATCTCGTGCGCCAGCAGCTGCTCGCGTTGCACCGCCGCGTGCAGTTGCTGCTCCATCAGGGTGATCTCGGTCACGTCGCGCGACACGCACAGGATGGACAGGACGGCTTCGCCGCCACCGGTGATCGGCAGCAGCAGGTTGTCCCAGAACAGCGTACCCGCGGGCGATACGCTGCGGCCCGGGAAGCGGACGCTTTCGCCCGCGGCAGCCTTGCGCAGCGCAGCCTCGCCCGCAGCGCGGACTTCCGGCGGCAACAGCCCCAGCCACTGCATCCCGGCCACGGCATCTTCGGCCACACCCAGGGCCTGGCAGCCGGCCCTGTTCATCGTCAGCACCCGACCGTCCAGGGTGAGCATCTTCACGCAGTCCGGCGTTGCATCCAGCATCGCGCGCTGCGGGTCGTGCACCTGCGGGTCCTCATGCGTCACAACGCCGGTGTACACGTTGGCAAAAGGCTTCATCTCGGTTCCTCCCGACGGGCTGCTGGATTCCCACAGTATCGGGCGATCCGGCGCAGCGTTTGCGGGGCATGCCGGCAGCGCCCTCGCCTGCGTGCTTCAGGAACGCCAGCGCGGCTGCGCCCCCCGCTGGCGCAGCGCGCGCAGCATCAGCACCACGATGCCGGCATTGAGCAGCAGCATCGACACGCTGAGCCAGCCCGGCCGACGCAGCAGCTCGGCCACCTCGAACGGCAGGTAGATCGCACCGCTGCCCGCCGCCAGCCATTCGGCCCAGGCGCGTCCGCGCCACAGCCCGTAGCCCTCGGCCAGGCGCAGCAGCGCATAGGCCGCCGCCCCCAGCGCCAGCCAGGTGAGTTTCTGGTCCTGCAGATGCTCGATGGCCTGCACGAAGATGTGCGGGTAGCGCGCCGCCGGATTCAGGTGCATGTGCTCCAGCAGGCGCAGCGCCAGGGCTTGCAGGTCGCGGTGCGCGAACACCAGCAGACCGGAGGCGCCCAGCAGCGCCAGAAGGCCCTTGGCGGTTTCGAACAGCGCCACGGTGCGCAGCGCGGGGCGGGCGCCGGGCATCACCATGGCTGCACCGGGAAACCCGCCCACAGTTCGTCGAGGTCGGTGAAACGCCATTGCGCCGGGTCTTCGCGCGCCACGATCTTCTCGTTCACGGTGCGCGAGAGGTCCAGCACTTCGGGCACCAGGCGCAGCTGCGCCTTGGTCGAGAAGAAGATCTTGACCTTGGGCGTGGTCAGCGCGGGCGACTGCTCCACCACCACCGCCAGCCGGCCGGAGCTGAGCCGCACGAGCGAGCCCACGGGGTAGATGCCCACGCTCTTGACGAAGGCCTGGAACAGCGCCTTGTCGAAGTGCCCGCCGGCCCATTCGGCCATGCGGCGCACGGCCTCGGCCGGGTCCCAGGCCTTCTTGTAGGGGCGGTCGGAGGTCACCGCGTCGTAGACGTCGCACAGTGCCGCCATGCGCGCGATGCGGCTGATGGCCTGGCCCTGCAGGCGGCGCGGGTAGCCGCTGCCGTCCATCTTCTCGTGGTGGTGCAGGCAGGCGTCGAGTACGGCCTCGCCCACGTCTCCGCAAGCCAGCAGCATGGCGTGGCCATGCTCCGGGTGGCTGCGCACGACGTCGAATTCCGCGTCAGTGAGCTTGCCGGGCTTGTTCAGGATGGACAACGGCACCTTGGCCTTGCCGATGTCGTGCAGCAGGCCGGCCAGGCCGGCGTCGCGCGTCTGCTGCTCGTCCAGGCCCAGCTGGGTGGCCAGCGACACCATCAGCGCGCAGACCGCCACCGAATGCATGTAGGTGTAGCTGTCGGCGGTCTTCAGGCGCGCCAGGCTGATCAGCGCGCCCGGGTTGCGCAGCACCGAGTCGCAGACATCCTCCACCAGGCCGCGCGCGGCCGACGAATCGGTCAGGTGGCCCATGCGCGCCGCCTCGAACACGGTGGTGATGCATTCGCGCGCCTGGCCGCAGAGCTTGACGGCGGTGCGCAGCTCGTCTTCCATGCCGGTCGGTGCGCGCCGCGACGGTGCGGGCTGGGCCGGCTCCTGGGCCGCTGGCTGTGCGGCCGCCAGCGCAGCTTCGGGCAATACGCTGCGCGCCATGTCGACCCAGGCGGCCCGCACGCCGGAGGCGCGGATGCGCGCCAAATCCTCGGCGGATTCGAGCAGGAAGTTCTGACGCCAGAACGGATGGTCCATCCACGCGCCATCGAAACGGTGCAGGAACATGCCGAGGGTCAGATCGGCGACGGGAACGCGCTTGAGCATGACGGCGCGCATTCTCGCCTATTCGGACTACATGTCCGAAAAACGATCAATTTCTTGGAAAGATTGGATCTCTTTTCTCGCGAAACGCCTTCACGCCCTCGGCGAACGAGGGTGCGTCGAGCAGCTCGCGCTGGCGCTCGGCCTCATAGCGCATCTGCTCCACCAGCGACACGCGGCCGGCCGAGTCGTAGGCCGCGCGCACCTCGCGCGCGGCATGCGCCGGCAGCTTGGCCAGCCGCTGCGCCAGGGCCAGGGCCTGGGTGCGCAGGTCGGCGTCGTCCACGACGGACCAGATCAGCCCCCACTGCAGGGCCTGCTCGGCCGACAGCTTCTCGTTGAGCATGGTCATGCCCACCGCGCGCGCGCGGCCGACGAAGCGCTCCAGGAACCAGGTGGTGCCCAGGTCGGGCACGATGCCCAGCTTGGGCATGAAGGGCAGGTAGAAGTAGGCCGAACGCGCGGCCACCACCACGTCGGCCGCCAGCGCGATGCCCACGCCGGCGCCGGCCGCCGGGCCGTTGACGGCGCTGACCACGGGCATGGGCAGCGTGCGCAGGTCCTCGATGATGCGGTTGGACAGCGACTCCATGGCCTCATAGCTGGCCTGGCCGACGGACGTGCCGTTGCCGGCCATGTTGCTGGACAGGTCGGCGCCCACGCAGAAGGCGCGGCCCGCGCCAGTGAGCACGAGGGCCGCGACACTGCGGTCCTCGCGCAGCGTGGCCAGGCGCGCGCGCAGCGCATGCTGCAGTTCGCGCGCGATCGGGTTCAGGCGCTCGGGGATGTTCAGGCTGATGACGAGGACATCGCCGTGGCGCTCTTCGAGCAGGGGGTTTTCGATGGTCATGAGGGTGCTCACTTCAAGCTGAGGACGGAACCGATGGGGTCGAGGTCGACCCCGTTGTAGCGCACGGGCTGCAGGGCCGCAAACACATGCAGGTCCTGCGGCGAGGTGCTGATGCTGACGCCGGGCAGCAGCATGGCGATCTTGGGCTGCTTCAGGTTGCTGGCGATGCGCCGCACCTTGTCGCGCGTGAGCTCGTCGCCGCACTCGCGCAGGATGTGGGCCATGAGCTGGCCCACCACATAGCCCGAGACGCCCGAGGAGTTGTTCGGATCCACGCCGGGCGCATGGGTCTTGAGCAGGGCGAGGTAGGCCTGCATCTCGGAGTCGTCGGCCCAGCGCTTGCTCGCGGGCTCCTTCCAGGCCGACAGCGTGACCGCGCCCTTGGCCTTGTCGGCCCCGGCCGGCTCGAAGGCCATCTTGACCGAGGAGCCCGCCAGGTTCACGTAGCGGTCGGGCTCCCAGCCGATCTCGGCCGCCTTGCGCAGCGCCTGGGCCACGGTGCGCGCGGTGGCGGCCAGCACCAGCACGTCCGCGCCCGCGGTCTTGAGCTGCACGATCTGCGAATCGATCGTCGGATCGGTCACCTCGAAGCTGGCCTGCGCGACCAGCTTGGCGGTCTTGCCCGCGAGCCCCTGCTGCAGGCCCTTCTGGATCTCGCGGCCCAGGTCGTCGTTCTGCATCAGCAGCGCCACCTTGGCACCGGGTTTGTTGGCCAGGATGTGGGCCGCAAACACCCGGCCCTCGCCCTGGTAGCTGCCCAGAAAGGGCGAAGTCCAGGGAAACTTCTCGCCGTCGTTGAACTGGCTCGCGCCGCTCTGCACGAACAGTTGCGGCACCTTCCTGGCATTCATGTAGCGCTGGATCGCCAGGTTGGGTGCCGTGCCCAGGTTGCCGAACATGGCCAGGATCTCGTCCTGCTCGACCATGCGGCGCGCCACCTCCACGGTCTTGGGCGGGGAATACTGGTCGTCGTAGACCAACAACCTGACCTTGCGGCCGTTGATGCCGCCCTGCTCGTTGAGCTGCTTGAAGTAGGCTTCGGCCACCTTGCCCACGATGGCGTAGCCCGAGACCGGGCCCGACAGCGGCATGGGCATGCCCAGCACGATCTCGGTGTCGCTGGCGCCGGGGTCGTACTTCTTCTGGGCCAGGGCCAGGGTGGGCACGGTGGCCAGCGCGGCCGCGGCCAGGGCGATCTGTCGTCGGTTCATCTGCATGCGTGTCTCCTCGTTGCTCTTGTGGAACGAATCAGTGCTTGCCCGCGCCCATGTAGCCGAACAGGTGGCCGGCCACCTTGCGCATCTGGATCTCTTCGGACCCTTCGGTGATGCGGTAGCGGCGATGGTGGCGGTAGATGTGCTCGAAGGGCTTGTGGCGCGAATAGCCCATGCCGCCGTGCACCTGCATGGCGCGGTCGGCCGCCTCGCAGACCAGGCGGTTCGCCCAGTAGTTGCACATCGACACCTTGTCCGACAGGCGCTTTTCGACCTCGGGCTTGGGCATCTGGTCCATCTGCCAAGCGGTCTTGCGGATCAACAGGCGCAGCATCTCCACCTGGGTCGCGAGTTCCACCAGCGGGAACTGGATGCCCTGGTTGCGCGCGAGTTCCTCGCCGAAGGGCTTGCGCTCGCGTGCGTAGCGCACGCTCTCGCGCACGCAGTAGTCGGCCGCGCCCAGGCTGGAGGCGGCCTGGCGGATGCGGTTCTCGTGCACGAAGTGCTGGGCGATGGCCAGGCCGCCGTCCAGCGGGCCCAGCAGTGCGTCCTCCGGCACCCAGACGTTGGCGAAGCTCACGCGCGGGTGGTCGGTCGGCATGTTGAAGGTCCAGAGGTATTCCTCGACCTTCACGCCCTCGGTCTTCGATGGCACCAGCAGCGCGCTGATGCCTTTGGCCGCACCGTCCGCGCCGCTGGTGCGTGCGAACACCAGGCAGTGCGTGGCGATGTGCATGCCCGTGGTCCACATCTTCTCGCCATCGATGCGAAAGCCGGCACGGCCGCCGCGCGTCTCGCGCACGGCGCGGGTCTCCATGTGCGTGGCGTCCGAGCCGTGGTTGGGCTCGGTCAGGCCGAAGGCGATCTTGAAGCGCTCGTCCAGCATGCCCTGCGTGAACTCCTGCTGCTGGGCTGCTGTGCCGAAGTCGCGCAGGATCAGCACGAAGGGGTTGTTGGCGACGATGGAGTGCTCGTTCTGCAGGTCGTTGTGCAGCCCCAGGCCCTTGGCCGCGAAGTGGTCGCGGATCACGGCCATCCAGAGGTTGCTGCCGTCCTGCCCGCCATAGGCCTTGGGCAGCGCGAAGCGCAGGTGGCCGGCACGGTCGGCGCGCCGGCGCGCCTCGCCCAGCAGCGCTTCCCACTCGTGGCGCGGCAGGCCGCCGTTCTCGAAGTCGGTGCGCGCCCATTCGCGCCGGTGGTCGAAGAAGCGCTGGTTGTCGTCCTGCTGCTGCAGCGGCACGATCTCGCGTTCGATGAAGGCGTCGAGTTCGGCCAGGTAGGCCACGAGGTCAGCTGGAAGATCGAAGTTCATGGTTCGTCGGAGTACCCGGGTTGGTCGATGGCGAGCTTGGCCGCCGTCGTGGCTTGCAGGTGCGCGAGCAGGCCCGGCGTGGCCAGGTCCATGGCGCCTGCGGCGATGCGTTCGCACAGCAGGCGGTTGGCGGCTTGCAACTCGACTGGGGCGTCGGCGCCCAGCAGCACGCGCAGACCCTCGGCCTCGCGCGCCTGAGCGGCAGCCCCCTGCTCCGCCTCGCGTTGCGCGATGCCCAGCGCATTGGCGGCCACACGCACCTGGTAGGCCAGCGCCCCCTCGGTGGCGGGCAGCACGCGTTCGCGCAGGAATTGCGCCACGGCCTGCAGCAGCTCGGGCGCGTGTGGTCGGTCCTGCATCAGGTGCTCTCCTCGGCCAGCAGGGCCAGCAGGTCGGACTCGACTTCCGAGGCGCGCCGGCCGATGGCCGCCTTCTCGAGTTCAGGTTCGGAGCCGTCGATCCAGGACTGCACCATGGACTCGCAGACGATGCCCCACTTGAGCGTGCCCAGCATCTCCCACCAGCGCAGCCGCGCGGCGTCGAGCCGGCCGCCCGCCTCGACATAGCCCGCACAGAGCGCCTCGCGCGTGCCGAAGCCACCCACCGGCAGCGCCTTGCCGCCACCGAAGCGCCAGGAGCGCACGCAGATCCAGCCCAGGTCTTCCATGGGGTCGCCCAGATGGGCCAGTTCCCAGTCGAGCACGCCGCACAGGCCGTCGGCATCGACCATCAGGTTGCCGTTGCGGAAGTCGCCGTGCACGAGCACTGGGCGGGCCACATCGTCGGGCGCGTGGCGCGCCAGCCATTGCAGGGCCAGCGCGAACACCGGCCGCACCGTCCCATGCTCCCTGTGCAGCCCGGCCTGGAAGTCCAGCTCGGCGCGCGCGCAGGCTGTGCGCAGAGGGGGCAATCGCTCGGTTGCCAGGCCGTGGATGCGTGCCATGGCCGCACCGCACTGCCGCGCCAGCACGCGGCGGGCACCGGCCAGCGCCGGGTCGCGCACGATGCGCCGCCCCAGCGTCTCGCCTTCCAGGCGGTCCATCACGAAGCCGTCGCCGGCACCGTCCTCGGGCCGCAGCACATGGCGCACGGCCGGCACCGGCACGCCGGCGCCATGTGCCGCAGTGATCAGGGCCGCCTCGTTGGCCAGGCCCGCGGAGCCATGGTTGCGCCCGTGTTCCGCGGTGGCCGCACGGCGCAGGATCAGCGGTGTGCCGGCTACCGTGAAGGCCCAGGTCTGCTGGCTGGCGCCACCCGACAGGCGGCGCAGTTCGGCTACCGGGCCGCCCCCCTGCACCAGCCGACCGGCCAGTGCCTGCAAGGCGTCCAGCAGCTGTGCACGCTCATCCTGCACGGCCGAAGCGCGCCTGGATCTTGCGCAGCAGCCCGACCACGCCACCCGGCATGGCGAACATGAAGATGATCAGCACCACGCCGTAGACGGCCCAGGGCGCGGCCTTGGAGACCTTCTCGGCGAAGGTCGGCACGAACATGATGAAGATGGCGCCGAAGATCGCGCCGTACAGCGTGCCCACGCCGCCGACCACGATGCCCACCAGCAGCGAGATCGACAGGAACAGCGTGAACGAATCGGGCGCGACGAACTGCACGGCGATGGCCGACAGCGCACCGCCCACGCCCGTGAACGCGGCCGACACGCCGAAGGTCATGGCCTTGTAGTGGCTGTTGTCCACGCCCATGGCCTCGGCCGCCATGGCGTGGTCGCGGATCGCGCGCATGGCCCGGCCGCTGCCGCTTTGCAGCAGGTTGTGGGCGATCACGAACATGACCACCGTGACCAGCAGCGAGAACAGGTAGACCCACTGGTCTTCGGTGAGCGGCAGGCCGAACGGTGCGCCCGGCTTCATGAGCACGATGCCCTGCACGCCGCCGGTCCACTGCTCCAGGTGCTTGTACTTGAGCAGCTGCGGCATGGCCACGCCCAGCGCGAAGGTGGCCAGCGCCAGGTACAGGCCTTCGAGCTTGAGCGCTGGCCGGCCGAACAGGTAGCCGACGATCAGGCAGACCACGGCGGCCGAGGGCACCGTGAGGAAGTACGGCATGCTGGCGTGCTCCATCAGGATGCCCGTGGTGTAGGCACCGATGGCATAGAACGCGCCGTGGCCCAGCGAGATCTGGCCGTTGTAGCCGGTCAGGATGTTCAGGCCCAGCAGCGCGATCGCGTACGACAGCACCATGGTGGCCTGGAACAGCTGGTAGCCCTTCAGGAAGAAGGTCAGCGCGATGGCGACCAGCACCAGCAGGCTGACCCAGACCAGGGTCTGGCGCGAGGCGGGTGCCTGGGCCCGTGCAGCGGGTGCAGCGGCCGGCGCGATCGGCAGGGCGGAAGAGACTTGCGTGTTCATGGCGTTCAGACCCGCGTGACGATGGTGCGGCCCATGAGGCCGGAAGGCTTGACGATGAGCACGCCGACGATCAGCACGAGTGCCACCGACAGCTTGAGCTCGGTGCCCACCACGTAGGTGCCGATCAGGTTCTCCAGCACGCCGACGATGAAGCCGCCGAGCACGGCGCCCACCGGGTTGTCGATGCCGCCGATCAGCGCACCGGCGAAGGCGTACAGCAGCACGCCGCTCATCATGTGCGGGTCGAGGAAGACCACGGGCGCGACCATCATGCCGGCCACGGCGCCGATGGCACCGGCCAGGCCCCAGCCCAGCATCAGCATGCGGCCCACGTTGATGCCCACCAGGCGCGAGGACACCGGGTTCTGCGCCGCGGCGCGCATGGCCAGGCCCAGCGGCGTGAAGCGGAAGAAGCTGAACAGCAGCGCCACCACGCACAGTGTGACGAAGATCGCGCCGACCTCGTGCGCCGACATCATGGACGTGGCGAACCAGGCGTCCGACGGGAAGGGGCTCGGGAACTGCTTGATGGTGTAGCCGAACAGCCAGCCCGCCACGCTGTGGAAGATCACCAGGAGGCCGATGAACACCACGACCACCGACAGCACGGGCTTGTCGTGCATGGGCCGGATCACGGTGAACTCGACCACGGCGGCAAGGATGAAGGAGATCACCACCGTGGCCACGAAAGCGGCCCAGTACGGGAAGCCGGCCTGGATCAGGCTCCAGGCGATGAAGGTGGAGAACATCGCCATCTCGCCCTGGGCGAAATTGATGTGGTGCGTGGCCTGGTAGATCATGACCAGGGCCAGCGCCACGCTGGCGTAGATGCCGCCAGTGGCCAGGCCCGCCAGCAGTTGGTGGATGAATGCGTCCATCTGTCTATTCCCCCAAGTACGCGCGGCGCACCGCGTCGTTGCTGCGGATCTCGGCCGAGGGCCCGGACAGCACGATGCGGCCGGTCTCGATCAGGTAGGCGGTGCTGGCCAATTCCAGCGCCAGCTTGGCGTTCTGCTCCACCAGCAGGATGGAGACACGCTCCTCCTGGTTGATGCGCCGCATGATGGAGAAGATGTCCTTCACGATCAGCGGGGCCAGGCCGAACGAGGGCTCGTCCAGCAGCAACAGGCGCGGCTTGCCCATCAGCGCGCGGCCGATGGCCAGCATCTGCTGCTCGCCGCCGGACAGCGTTCCGGCCTGCTGGGCATGGCGCTCCTTCAGGCGCGGGAAGTAGCCGTAGACCTTGGCCAGATCGTCTTCGATGCCGGCGCGGCTCGCGCGGGCGTAGGCGCCCAGGCGCAGGTTCTCCTCGGTCGTGAGGCCCAGGAAGGTGCCACGGCCATCGGGCACGTGGCCCACACCAGCCTTGGCGATCTGCTCGGTGGCGCGGCCGTCGATGCGCTGGCCCGCCAGCGTGATCGTGCCCTGCGTGCTGACCATCATCTGGCACAGCGCGCGCAGCGTGGTGGTCTTGCCGGCGCCGTTGGCGCCCAGCAAGGCGACGACCTCGCCTTCGGACACGTCGATGTCGATGCCCTGCAGCACACGCGTGGGGCCGTAGGCGGCATGCAGGCCGCGGACTTCCAGAAGCTTCGTCATGCCGTCTCCGTCTCGTCTTCACCCAGGTAGGCCCGGATCACCTCGGGATGCCGGCGCACCTCGGCCGGCGTGCCTTCGGCGATCTTCTTGCCGAAGTTCAGCGCGACCACCTTGTCCGACACGCCCATCACCAGGCTCATGTGGTGCTCCACGAGCAGCACGGTGACCTTGCGCCGGTTGCGGATGTCCAGGATCAGTTCGCCCAGGCTTTCCAGTTCCTCGTGGTTCAGGCCGCAGGCCGGCTCGTCGAGCAGCAGCAGCTGCGGCTCCGACGCCAGCGCGCGCGCGAGTTCCACGCGCTTTTGCGTGCCGAACGGCAGGTCGGCCACGGTGCGGTCGGCCACCGCGCCCAGTTCCAGGAAGGCGATCAGTTCGTGCGCACGCGCAAGCGCATCGGCCTCGATGCGGGCCACGCCGGGCAGCCGGAAGGCGTTGCGCAGAAAGCCCGCGTGGTGCTTGCTGTGGCAGCCGATCAGCACGTTCTCCAGCACGGTCATGGTGCGGAACAGCGCCAGGTTCTGGAAGGTGCGGCCGATGCCCAGGCCGGCCATCTTGTGGCGCGGCAGGCTGGCCAGCGGCTGGCCCTCGAACTCGATGCGGCCGCTGCTGAAGGTGTAGAGGCGCGAGAGGCAGTTGAACAGCGTGCTCTTTCCTGCCCCGTTGGGGCCGATCAGCCCGCAGATCTGGCCGCGCGCGACGTCGAACGACACGCCGTCCAGCGCCACGATGCCGCCGAAGCGCACCGTGACGCCCTCGATGTGCAGCAGGGGTTTGTCTCCACGATCACGGTCTTGTGCCATGCGTCGATCCTTTGTTCTTGGTGGGGGACGCGGCAGGCGCTGCTGCGGGCGCCCGCCGGGAAGCGTGGCTCAGAGCCGCTCGATGATGGTCACGTTGGCCATGCCGCCGCCTTCGCACATGGTCTGCAGGCCGTAGCGCTTGCCGTGCGTGCCGAGCGCATGGACCAGCGTGGCCATGAGCTTGGTGCCCGAGGCGCCCAACGGGTGGCCCAGCGCGATCGCGCCGCCGTGCACGTTCAGGCGTGCCGGGTCGGCACCGGTGGCCTGCAGCCAGGCCAGCGGGATCGGCGCGAAAGCTTCGTTGACCTCGAACAGGTCGATGTCGGAGATCGACATGCCGGCCTTCTTCAGCGCACGCTGCGTGGCGGGAATGGGCGCCTCCAGCATGATCACCGGGTCGTGGCCCAGCACGCTCATGTGGTGGATGCGGGCCAGCGGTTGGACGCCCAGGGCCTTCAGGCCGCGCTCGTTGACGACCATCACGCCGCTGGCGCCGTCGCAGATCTGGCTGGCGCTGGCAGCCGTGCAGCGGCCGCCCTCGGCGATCAGCTTGACCGCGGCGATGCTCTCCAAAGTGGCCTCGTAGCGGATGCCTTCGTCGGCCAGGTGCTGCTCGCCGGGCTCTGTGCCATCGGCCATGCGCACGGCCACGGGCAGGATCTCGCCCTGGAAATGGCCGGCCTTGGTCGCCGCGATGGCGCGCTGGTGGCTCAGCAGCGCGAACGCGTCGAGCTGCTCCTTGGACAGGCCGTAGTTCACCGCGATTTGCTCAGCGCCCGTGAACTGGCTGAACTGGATGCCGGGGTAGCGCTGCTGCATGGCCGGGCTCATGTAGCTGCCCTGGCCGGCCTTGGCGGCCAGGATGGCGGGCGAGCCCATGGGCACGCGCGTCATGCTTTCCACGCCGGCGGCGATCACCACGTCCATGCTGCCGGCCATCACGGCCTGGGCCGCGAAGTGCAGGGCCTGCTGCGAGGAGCCGCACTGGCGGTCGATGGAGGTGCCGGGCACGGATTCGGGCAGGCTGGAGGCCAGCACGGCATTGCGCGCGATGTTGGTGGACTGCTCGCCGGACTGGCCCACGCAGCCGAGGATCACGTCTTCGACCAGGGCCGGGTCGGCGCCGGTGCGGGCCACCAGTGCGTCCAGCACCTGGGCGGCCAGGTCAGCCGGGTGCCAGCCGGCCAGGCGGCCGTTGCGGCGACCACCAGCGGTGCGGGTGGCGGCGACGATGAATGCTTCTGCCATGCGAATGTCTCCTTAGCGATCAGGGGTCCGGGCGGGATGTTCGCGGCGGTGCCTCAGCGGGGCGTCGTCGGAACGGACGATTTTGGAAACGCGGGCGCGGGGCCCAGCACGCCGGCCGCGCGCCAGGCATTTTGCTGCGCTGCGTCATGACCCAGTTCGGCCAGCACATCGGCCGCATGCTGGCCCAGGTGCGGCGCCGGGCCGGGGGCTGCGGCGGGCGTGCCGTTGAACTGCGCGGGCGATCGCGGCAGGCGCACGCGGCCCAGTTCCCCATGGTCCACCTCGACCAGCGTGCGGTTGTGCAGGACTTGCGGGTCGGCCAGCACCTCGTGGCGCTCGTTCACGCGGCCCACGGGGCAGTTCTGCGTGCGCATGCGCTCCAGCATGGTGGCCGTGTCGAGGGCGGCGGCCTGGGGGTCAAGCTCCTCGCGCAGCGCGGCCGCATGGCGAAAGCGCCCGTCCACGCTCGCGAAGCGCGGGTCCTTGGCCAGCTCGGGCCGGCCGAAGCCCGCGCACATGGCGGCGAATTCCACCGGCTGCGGGCCCGAGGCCACGGCATAACCATCCGAGGTCTTCCAGGGCTTCTGGCTCACACCGAACTCGGGTGAGGCCGGCGGTGCGTCGTCGAGCCAGATGTGGTTGTACATGGCGTCCGGCCACTGGAAGGACACGGCCGCGTCCAGCATGGCCAGTTCCACCCACTGCCCCTTGCCGGTGCGTGTGCGGGCCAGCAGCGCGGCGCAGATGGCCTGCGCAGCCGTCAGCGCCGTGAGCTTGTCGCACAGCGCGGCGGCCAGCACCTGCGGGTCGCCGCTGATCTGGTTGCGGTGCGAGGCGCTGATGCCCGAGACAGCCTGGATCACGGCATCGTAGGCGCGCTCGCCCGCATTCGGGCCGGTCTGGCCGAAGCCGCTGATCGACAGGTAGACCAGGCGCGGGTTCAGCGCCAGCAGGGCCTCGTGGCCCAGGCCCAGGCGGTCCATGGCGCCGGGGCGGAAGTTCTCGATCAGCACGTCGGCGCGCTGCGCGAGTTCGCGCACGATCTGCTGCGCGGCGGATTGCTTCAAGTCCAGCACCAGCGAGCGCTTGCCGCGGTTGGCGGCCAGGAACATGGCCGAGATGTCGGCCTTGCGCGGGCCGATGCGGCGCGAGGTGTCGCCGTCCGGCGACTCGATCTTGACCACGTCGGCGCCCTGGTCGGCCAGCATGCCGGCCGCGATGGGGCCGGACAGCACGGCCGACAGATCCAGCACGCGAATGCCCTCCAGGGGTCCTGCCATGTGTTTGTCTCCTGTTGAAATGGGTGGCCGTCGGCGTGCACCGGCCCACCTGGACTATCGCCGCGCCGGCCGCGCGCGGCCATGGCGGAATCGTCCAAGCATGTTGGCACAAAGCGCCACAGCGACCCTCTTGAAACGCCGCGCGGCGACCCCTACATCGTCACCGGAAGCGCTGGAGGACGCCTCCGGCGCGCCATCCGTTTCATCCTATGGAGGTTTCGCATGTACCGATCGCTCTTTCCCCGCGACATGGTCGCCGAGATGGATCGCCTGCAACGCGAGATGCAGCAGGCCTTCGATCTGTCTCCCAGCATCCGCGGCTTCGCCCGCAACGGCTACCCCGCGCTGAACGTGGGCGGCACGGCCAGCGCCATCGAGATCTACGCGTTCGCGCCGGGGCTGGACCCTGCATCCTTGGAAGTGCACCTTGAACGCGGCCTGCTCAGCATCGCCGGCGAGCGCAAGAGCAGCCTGCCGCAGGCCGACAGCAAGGCCGCCGTGCACATCAACGAACGCTTCGCGGGCCGGTTCCGGCGCGCGCTGAGCATGCCCGAAGACGCCGACCCGGACGGCGTGGAGGCGCGCCTGCGCGACGGCGTGCTGCACATCACCGTGCGCCGCAAGGCCTCGGCGCAGCCGCGCCGCATCACCGTGCAATGAACCCCCAGCCTGCAAGGAGCAACACCATGGACAAGCAACACGAGGTACAGAAGACGGGCGCGGCACGCGACGCTGGCGCGCGCTATGCATCGGATGCGCTCACGCCCCCGGTCGACGTGATCGAGGATGCAGGCGGCATCACGCTGTACGCCGACCTGCCCGGCGTCACCCGGGACAAGCTGCAGCTGCAGGTCGAGGCCGACACCCTGACCATCGAGGCCGAGAGCGGCCTGGCCGTTCCGCCCGACCTGGTCTCCAGCCACACCGAGGTGGGGCTGGCGCGCTTTCGCCGTGTGTTCACGCTCAGCAAGGAGCTGGACTCCGAGAAGGTGGCGGCCGAGCTGGCCAACGGCGTGCTGAAGCTGCGCATCCCCAAGGCTGCGCACGCGCAGCCGCGCCGCATCGAGGTGCAGGTGCAGTGAACGGCACGCGGCGGCCTCACCAGCCGCCGCGCCGCAGCCAGTCGTCCACCAGGTGCAGGCGGTCGGCACCCCAGAACATCTCGCCGTCGACCACGAAGGTCGGCGTGCCCCACACGCCGGCCTCCACCGCCGCGTCGGTCTCCACGCGCAGGCGTTCCTTGGCCGGCGCCTGCTGCACCGCCGCGGCGATGTCCAGTCGCGCAGCGTCCAGCCCCACGTTGGCGGCGGCCTGCGCGATCTGCTCGGGCGTGTTGGGCGGCGTCGCGCGCACATGGTGCCACTCGAAGATTTCGCGCGCGAAACGCTTGGCCAGGATGGGATCGAGGTCATCGAGGAGCCAGAACGCGCGGCAGGCGTTGGCGCTGATGAAGTTGGAGAGGCCCCCGGACTTGAACGGCAGGCCGAACCAGCGCGCCATGCGCGGCACGTCGCGCCTGTAGTAGTCGCCCTTGAGCGGCACCTCCAGGAAGGGCCGGGTCTGGCCCAGCTTGTCCTGCATGATCCCGCGCATGTAGAACGCGCGCCAGCGCACGCTGCGGCCGTACTGGGCCGCGAGCGCATCGATGCGCGTGGACGCGAAGTAGCCGTAGGGCGAGAGGAAGTCGAACCAGAAGTCGATCGGTTGCGCGTCGGCTGCCATCAGAAGCCGATCACGTCGCCCACGTTGACGAACTTGTCGCCGTCGAAGCGCGTGAGCTGCATGGCGCGGATCACGCGGTAGTCGTCGGCACTCGTGTTCACGCGGATGCCGGGGATCAGCAGCGGCAGTTCCACGTTCTTGAGGCTGGTGGCCTGCTTCATGACGTTCTCGCGCGTGAGCTCGTCGCCGCACTGCCTGAGCACGTGCACCATGAGCTGCGAGGCGCTGTAGCCGTTGTAGCAGACGCGGTCCGTCGGGTCGCCATCGGGGTAGTACTGCTTCATGAAGGCGTGGTAGTCCTTCACGCCGGGGTCGTCCTTCCAGCCCGGGTCGCTCGGGTCCTTCCAGTAGGTGGCCGAGAAGATGCCGGTGGAGCGCTCGCGGCCTGCCGGCACCATGGTGGTGTTGACGCCAGAGGCCGAGCCGATCAGGTAGTAGGCCGGCTTCCAGCCCAGCTCGGCCGACTTGCGGATCGCCTGCAGCGCCTGCTTGGGCAGGCTGATGTTCATGAACACGTCGGCACCCGAGGCCTTGAAGCCCACGATCTGCGAATCCACCGTGGGGTCGGTCGGCTCGTAGGTCGCCTCGGCCACGATGTTGCCGACCTTGTTGCCCAGCCCGGCCTTGAAGCCGCGCAGGAAGTCGCGGCCGTAGTCGTCGGCCTGCGACAGCACGGCGATCTTGGCGTTCGGATTGGTCTTGACGATGTGGGCGGCGTAGACCGCGCCCTCGATCTCGTAGCCGGCCAGGAAGGCCATCGACCAGGGCGCGCCCTTGGGGTCGATGAAGCGGCTGGCCCCTGTGGACAGGAACAGGTGCGGAACCTTCTTGGCGTTCATGTACTTCTGGATCGCCGCGTTCGAGGCCGTTCCGAGCTGGTTGAACATCAGCAGCACGCCCTCGGATTCCACGAGCTTGCGCGTGGCCTCCACGGTCTTGGGCGGGGAGTAGGCGTCGTCCAGGCTCAGGAAGTTGATCTTGCGGCCACCCACGCCGCCCTGCTCCTCGTTGACCTTGCGGAAGTAGGCGCTGGCGGTCTTGCCGAACACGCCGAAGGCCGAGGCCGGCCCGCTGTAGGGCACGGTGTTGCCGATGCGGATCTCGGTGTCGCTGGCGCCGGTGTCGTACTTCCTGGCGAAGGCGGGCAGCGGCAGCCAGGGGGCGCTGGCAGCGGCCAGCAAGGCGGTGCGGCGGGTGAAGGCCATGGCATTTGTCTCCAGATGAGCCGGTCTGCGCCGGCGGTCGCCCGCACTATCGCGCTGGCGTCAGCCAGCGGCCATGGCCGATTCGTCCAAAGCCACTGGCCGCAACGACCAGCGCCGATCAGGGGAAACCCGGTGTCGCGCAGGTACCGCGCTCGTCGGATCGGACGATGCCCGGCCCGCCGCGCCGGGGCACGATGCGCCCTTCCACCAACATCGGGGAGACAAGAATGCAGAACAGCAAAACCATGCTGGCCGTGGCGCTGTGCAGCGCGCTGGCCTTGTGGGCCGGCGGCGCGGCCGCGCAGGCCAAGCCGCAGCCCATCAAGATCGGCGTGCTGACCGACCTCACCTCGCTCTACGCGGCCATCGGCGGCAAGGGCCTGGTCGACGCCACCCGCATGGCCATCGAGGACTTCGGCGGCAGCGTGCTGGGCGCGCCCATCGAGATGGTCTTCGCCGACACGCAGAACAAGGCCGACGTGGCCGCCTCCAAGGCGCGCGAGTGGTTCGACACCCAGGGCGTGGACATGGTCACCGACCTGCCCTCCTCGGGCCTGGCACTGGCCGTGGCCAAGCTCGGCGAGGAGAAGAAGAAGATCGTCATGGTGACCAGCGCCGCCACCTCGGAGCTGACCGGCAAGAGCTGCACGCCCTACACCGTGCACTGGACCTACGACACCTACGCACTGGCGCGCAGCACCGGCGCCGCCGTGGTCAAGGCCGGGGGCGACAGCTGGTTCTTCCTGACGGCAGACTATGCCTTCGGCCAGGCGCTGCAGAAGGACACCAGCGACGTCATCGCCGAGCTGGGCGGCAAGGTGGTCGGCAGCGCCAAGCACCCGCTGGGCGCGTCCGACTTCGCGTCGTTCCTGATCCAGGCACAGGGCTCCAGGGCCAAGATCATCGGCCTGGCCAATGGCGGTGGCGACACCATCAACAGCATCAAGGCGGCCAGCCAGTTCGGCATCGGCAAGGACGGGCAGAAGCTGGCCGCGCTGCTGGCGTTCCTGACCGACATCAAGGCCATCGGCCTCAAGCAGGCCCAGGGCCTGCTGCTGACCGAGGCCTTCTACTGGGACCAGGACGACAAGACGCGGGCCTGGTCGCAGCGCTTCTTCAAGCGCAACGGCGTGATGCCCACCATGACGCAGGCCGGCACCTACGGCGCCGTGACGCACTACCTGAACGCCGTCAAGGCCACCGGCACGCGCGATTCGGACAAGGTCATGGCGCAGATGCGCGCCACGCCGATCAACGACTTCATGACCGTCAATGGCCAGCTGCGCGTGGACGGCCGCGTCGTGCGCGACATGCACCTCTACCAGGTCAAGACGCCCGCAGAATCCAAGGGCGAGTGGGACCTGTACAAGGTGGTCGGCACCACGCCGGGCGCCACCGCCTTCCGCCCTCTTTCCCAAAGCGAATGCCGACTGGCAAAAGGATCCTGACATGATCAGCTACGACCTCACCGCGTTCGGCGCGCCGCTGGCGCGCAACGAGCAGCCCACGCCCACGCCGATGGGCAGTGAGGTGCTGGTGCGCGTAATGGCCGCGGGCGTGTGCCACAGCGACATCCACATCCGCCACGGCTACTACGACATGGGCAACGGCAAGCGCCTGAACATGGGCGACCGTGGCGCGGTGCTGCCGCTGACCATGGGCCACGAGACGGCCGGCGAGATCGTCGCAGCCGGCCCCGATGCCAAGGACGCGAAGATCGGCCAGCGCGTGGTGGTCTACCCCTGGCTGGGCTGCGGCCAGTGCAAGGTCTGCGCGCGCGGCCAGGAGAACCTGTGCATGAAGGGCCGCTCGCTGGGCGTGTTCGCGCCGGGCGGCTACGCCGACCACATCGTCGTGCCGCATGCGCGCTACCTCGTCGACATCGGCGACATGGCACCCGAACAGGCCGCGCCCTGCGCCTGCTCGGGCCTGACCATGTACAGCGCGATCGGCAAGATCGACCCGGCCGTGCTCAAGGACGAGCACGTGGTGGTGTTCGGCGCGGGCGGCCTCGGCCTCATGGCCGTGGGCCTGCTGAAAGCCCTGGGCAATCCGGGCGCCATCGTCATCGAGCCCGACGCCGCCAAGCGCACCGCGGCGCTCAAGGCCGGCGCCGCGCACGCCATCGACAGCGCCGCGCCCGATGTGGCCGAACAGGCCAAGGCGGCGGCCGGCGGCGCCGTCTGGGCCGCACTGGACTGCGTGGGCACCGAACAGACCGTGGGCACCGGCATCGCCATGCTGACCAAGGGCGGCCAGTTCGTGCAGGTGGGGCTGTTCGGCGGCAAGGTGGAGATCTCCACGCCCTCCATGCCCATGCGCGCCGTGAGCTACGAGGGCTCCTACGTCGGCAACCTGGGCCAGCTGCGTGCGCTGATCGACCTGGCCAAGGCCGGCAAGCTCGTGCCGTTGCCCATCGATGCGCGGCCACTCGACCAGGCCGAGGCGGCCCTGCAGGATCTGGAGGCCGGCAAGGTCGTCGGCCGCGTCATGTTGAAACCGAATTGAATGACCACCCCGTTTGAATGGCTCACTCCGTGTAGCCATTCCATCCCCCTCAAGGTGCGCCGCCAGCGGCCGGGCAGAGCCCGTTCCGCGGCGTCTGCCCGCATGGCCTGCTCCGCGGCCTTCGGAACCTCTGCCTGCGAGCCGGATTCGTGCTCAGCGGATGAAGTGCAACACAACCGACAACAGAGACACCCATGGACATCCAACGCACGGTCTACCGCGAAGACCACGAACAGTTCCGCACCACGGTCCAGCGCTTCCTGGACCGCGAGTGCGTGCCCCACATGGCGGCCTGGAACGCGGCCGGTGCCATCGACCGCGCCGTCTGGGCCAAGGCCGGTCGCGAGGGCCTGCTCTGCACCATGCTGCCGACCGAGTACGGCGGCGGCGGGGGTGACTTCGGCCACGCGGCCGTGCTGGCCGAAGAGATGTCGGCGCGTGGCCTCACGGGCATCAACTTCGGCCTGCATTCCGACATCGTCGTGCCCTACCTGCACCGCCTGGGTACGCCCGCGCAGAAGGACAAGTGGCTGCCGCGCTGCGCGGCCGGCGAGACCATCACCGCCATCGCGATGACCGAGCCCGGCACGGGCAGCGACCTGAAGGGCATCCGCACCACGGCGCGGCGCGAGGGCGACGAGTACGTGATCAACGGTGCCAAGACCTTCATCAGCAGCGGCCTGCTGTCCGATCTCGTGGTGGTGGTGGCCAAGACCGACCCGCAAGCCACCGGCTCCAAGGCCATGAGCCTGATCCTCGTGGAAGCCGACCGGCCCGGTTTCCGGCGTGGCCGCAAGCTCGACAAGGTGGGCCAGCACGCGGCCGACACGGCCGAGCTGTTCTTCGACGACGTGCGCGTGCCCGCCAGCAACCTGCTGGGCGAGGAAGGCAAGGGCATGTACGCGCTCATGCATGAGCTGCCGCAGGAGCGCTTCCTGATCGCGCTGGGCGCGGCGCGTGCGCTGGAGGCCTGCCTGGCCCACACGCTGGCCTACGTCAAGGAGCGCCAGGCCTTCGGCCACAGCGTCTGGCATTTCCAGAACACGCGCTTCAAGCTGGCGGACATCAAGGCCCAGTCGATTGCCGTGCGCACCATGGTCGACCACTACCTGGGCGAGCACATGCGCCGCAAGCTCACGCTGGAAGAGGCGGCGATTGCCAAGCTGTTCGCCACCGAGACCCTGGGCAGCGCGCTGGACACCATGGTGCAGCTGCACGGTGGCTATGGCTACATGCTGGAGTACCCGGTGGCGCGGGCCTTCGTGGACTGCAGGGTGAACCGGATCTATGGGGGCACGAGCGAGGTGCAGCGGGATTTGATCGCGCGCAAGCTGTAGGGCCGTGTGTTGCACGCACTGCTCCC
Organism: Pseudorhodoferax sp. LjRoot39; assembly: GCF_964253035.1. NCBI lineage: Bacteria > Pseudomonadati > Pseudomonadota > Betaproteobacteria > Burkholderiales > Comamonadaceae > Pseudorhodoferax > Pseudorhodoferax sp. LjRoot39. Next base: position 7,147,581 of record NZ_CAXUQL020000001.1, read on the forward strand.
TGGATATACATTCCTTCCTTCGTATATCCAACAGGAGCCCGCATGCAAGTCGCGAAGTGGGGCAACAGCCTGGCCGTGCGCCTGCCCGCCAGCGTGGTCGAAGCCCTGGCCCTGCGCGAGGGCGATGACATCGAGATCGTGGTCGATGGCGCCCGCCGGTTCGCGCTGAGGCGCAAGCCCGGCCAGCAGGAATTGCTGGCGCGGCTGCGCAGCTTCCGCGGGCGCCTGCCGGCCGACTTCAAGTTCTCCAGGGACGAAGCCAATGCCCGGGACGCAGGCTGAGGCTGGCGCCAGCGCGTTCCTCGACAGCAATATCGTGCTGTACCTGCTGTCGGCCGATCACGCCAAGGCCGATGTGGCCGAGGCCCTGTTGCAGCAGCGGCCCGTGCTCAGCGTGCAGGTCCTGAACGAAGTCACGCAGGTCTGCCGTCGCAAGCTCGGCATGTCCTGGGAAGAAATCCAGGATGTCCTGTCCATGGTGCGCAGCCTGTGCTCCGTGGTGCCGCTGACCGAGACCATCCACGACGACGCGCGCCGCCTGGCGCAGCGCCATGGCTTGTCGTTCTACGACGCGTGCATCGCGGCGGCCGCCTTGGAAGCGGGCTGCGGCACGCTCTACTCGGAGGACATGCACGACGGCCTGGTGCTCGACAAGGCCACGGTGATCCGCAATCCTTTTGCCCACTGAGCAGCGACCGGTCGACCACCTCTTGCGGCGTGCCGCACCGCAGCCTTCACCGCCCCTGGATATACTTTTTGTAACCATGCGTTCGCAGCACCGGGCCAGCAGCCTTCCGACCTGAGGCCGACGCCCCGCCGTCGCAGACCCTCGACGGCCCACCACACCGCCCCCCCACCAAACCAGCATTCCATCGACAGTGACCCCAGAGAGCTCTAGCACGCCCGATACCAACCACCTGAACAGTGACGACGCGGTCTACCGCACGCTGCTGGAATCGACCCGGGCCATCCCCTGGAAGATCGACTGGGCGACCAAGCGCTTCGCCTACATCGGCCCGCAGATCGAAGCGCTGCTCGGCTGGCGCGCGGACAGCTGGGTCGGCGTAGAGGACTGGGCCATGCGCATGCACCCCGAGGACCGCGACGACGTGGTGAACTTCTGCGTGTCGCAGTCCCAGGCCGGCGTCGACCACGAAGCGGACTACCGGGCGCTCACCAAGGACAACGGCTACGTGTGGATCCGCGACGTCGTCCACGTGGTGCGCAACGGCCAGGGCGAGGTCGAGGCCCTGGTCGGCTTCATGTTCGACATCACCGAACGCAAGAAGACCGAGGAGAAACTGCTCGCACTGCAGAAGGAACTCGAAGCGCTCTCGTTCAAGGACGGGCTGACCAACATCGCCAACCGGCGCCAGTTCGATGCCAGCCTCGAACTGGAATGGGAAAGCGCGCGCAGCAATGGCCTGTCCCTGTCCGTGCTGCTGCTCGACATCGACTTCTTCAAGCAGTACAACGACCTGTATGGCCACATCCAGGGCGACGGGTGCATCGTGGACATCGCGCGCACGCTGAGCCTGGCGGTGGACAGCCCGCGTGACCTGGTCGCGCGCTTCGGTGGCGAGGAGTTCGTCATCCTGCTGCCGCAGACCGGCCTGCCGGTGGCGCTGAAGGTGGCCGAACGCTGCCAGCGGCTGATCCGCAAGCAGGCCATCGCCCACGCGCAATCGCCGCACGGCCAGTGCGTCACGGTCAGCATCGGCGTCGGCGCCGTCGCACCGGGCGCGCATTCGAGGCCCTCCGACTTCATCGAAGCCGTGGACCGGCAGCTCTATGCGGCCAAGAAGAACGGCAGGAACCGGATCGAGGCCGTCCAGGGGTCCGCTTGAAGGCGCAGGCCACTGCGCACGTAGCCGCCTCGGCTCACAGCTGATTTTGCGCATCCGCCATCCCTCGACCGCACGCTGACACCTCCCGCGCCGCGCGCCGCCCGCCATCATCCAGGGCGCAGTGGTTTCTCGGAGGACACAAGATGTCGCGCATGAGCTTGGTGGTGCTGGCGGTGCTGGCCGCCATCTGGTGGGTGGTGGGCAACCTGGAACGGGCCCTGCCGCCGGACAGCGTCGTGATCCAGGCCGGGCCTGCCGGCGGCTCGTTCGACAAGCACGCCCGCCGCTATGCCGCCTACCTGGAGCGCAAGGGCCTGCGCACGGAGGTGCGCAACCAGGACGACAGCCTGCGCATCATCGACCGGCTCGACGACGCCAAGGGCGGCGTGCAGATCGGCTTCACGGCGCAGCGCGTGGACCCGCGCCAGCACACCCACGTGAACTCGGCCGGCGTGGTCGAACTGCAGCCGCTGTTCCTGTTCGTGCGCAAGAGCGCCACCGAGCCCCCCACGCTCGCCGCGCTGGCCGGTCGCAGGCTCGTGATGCCGCCTGACAACAGCATCACGGCCAAGGTGGCGCAGGAGGTGCTGGGGCTCTACGGCGTCACGCCCGGCAACGCCACCTTCGCGTTCGTGCCACTGGAAGCGGGCGTGCGCGCGCTGCAACGGGGTGAGCACGATGCCGGCTTCTTCGTGCTGGCACCCGACAACGGCTTCGTGCAGGAGCTCGTCAACGATTCCGGGCTCGACCTGTACCCGGTCGGCGACAGCACCGGCATCGCGCGCCACCTGGACTACCTCAAGCCCTCGGTGCTGGTGCGCGGCGCGTTCGACCTGAAGGCCCCGCTGCCGCCGCGCGACGTGGCCCTGGTCAGCGCCACCGTGAACGTGGTGGTGCGGGACGACATCCATCCCGCCGTGCTCTACGCGCTGCTGCAGGCCATGGCCGAGGTGCACAAGGGCCAGACGCTGGTGTCCGACGCCGGTGAGTTCCCGCGCCAGGCCGGTGCCGCCCTGCCCGTGCATCCGCACGCGCTGGAATGGGCCAAGACCGGCACGCCCTGGCTATTCGCCAAGCTCCCGCCGGCCGTGGCCGGGGTGATCGACGCCTACTGGGCGCCGCTGCTGGCATTGGCCGCACTGGTGTCGGCATTCGGCAGCTTCCAGTCGCTGAACGGCGCCATCGACAGCGCCGTGCTGGCCGCGGCGGTCGGCTGGCTGGGCTGGGTCTACCGGCGTGTCGCGCGCGGCGGCAGGCCGGGCTGGGCCACGCGCACGCTGTTCAGGCTGGTGGAGCCGCTGATCGTGCAGCAGCCCGCGGGCGAGAGCGCCCGCGACCGGCTGGAGCGGCTGCGCCCGCTGCTGTAGCGGCTCACCGGGCGGCCAGCCGCCCGGTGCGCCGCTCCACCAGCCAGCGCACTCCGTGGATGGCCGCCTGCACCGTCTGGCGCAGCGCGATGAAGACCAGCACCACGCCGGCCAGCAGCCACAGCCGGTCGCCGAAGGTGGGCAGGCGCTCCAGCGCGCGCAGCGTCACGGCCGTCGCCTCGGTCACGCCGATGGCGGCGCCGAAGCCGCTGGACAGCACCATCACGAAGTAGACGCGCACCACGCCCAGCACGAACAGCAGCGCACCGCCGTGCGCGCCGGCACGCCGGTCCACCAGCGTGGCCAGCAGGTGGTCGGCCAGGTAGGCCGCGGCGTAGGCGGCCAGCGCCAGCGCCACGGCCGACTGCGCCGACACGGCCCAAGCCCCGGACAACGCGTGCAGCAGCACGTACATCACGACGAAGGCCGGCGCCGCGCGCAGCAGCCCCACCACGCCGGCGGCCGCATGCCCGGCCAGCCGGCGCCACGCCGGCGCGGCGCCAGGGTCGGCCACCGGGCAGCACAGCAGGCCCAGCAACAGGCCGGCCGGCAGGCCGATGGCCAGCGCCTGGGCCGCGATCGCCAGGTTGACGAGCAGCGCGCGGCCGAAGTCGGGCACGAACACCGGCAGCGCCTGCAGCAGGGCCTGGGTCATCGGCCCGCCTCGGCCAGCTGCAGCCGCCGTTGCAGGCGCCGTAGCAACGCCACCACCAGCGAGACCAGCGCCATGTAGAACACCAGCAGCAGCCCGAAGGTGGTGGCCGACTCGCTGGAGAACGAGGTGATGTCGGTCAGCGCGGCCAGCAGCTCGGGCACGCCGATCAGCGCGGCCACCGGGCTGCCGCGCGTGGCATTGGCCGCGAACGCGGCGATCTGCGCCCGCGCGCGCAGCGCCGCCGCGCGCAGGCTGGCCGGCCGGCCCTCGGCCAGCAATGCGGCGCGCGCCTCGGCCACGGCCTGGCCCGCGTTGCTGCCGTTGAACAGGCCCAGCACCGCCACCGCCACGCACCAGGCCATGGCCGGCGTGCCCAGCCCGGCGCTGGCGAGCAGCATGCCCGCCGCGGCCATGAACAGCACCATCGGGGTGGACTGCATCGCCAGCAGCAGCCAGCCCAGCGGCCAGCGCAGCCAGCGGCTGCGCGCCGCCAGGCCAGCCCCGAAGCCCAGCGCCAGCAGCACAGTGGCCAGCACGGCACCCGCCACCAGCGCGACCGAATAGGCCATGCCGTCCAGAAACAGCTGCAGCGCCACCTGCGTCTTGAGCATGGCCAGCGTGACCTGCAGGCCCCAGCGTTCGTGCAGCCAGCGTTCCAGCCGCTCGACCGCGCCGGCCATGGCCGTGGGCGCCAGCTGGTTGTCGCGTGGCGGATCGAGGCAGCGCGCATCGTCCAGCGCCGCCGTGGCACAGGGTGGCAACGACCAGCGCAGCTGCTGCGCCTGCAGCCAGGGCGTGGCCACGCCGTACTGCGCCGCCAGCGCCAGCAGCTGGCCGCTGGCATGCAGCCGGCGCAGCTCCTCGCCCAGCTGCTGCGCCAGCGCAGCGCCACCACGGCCCACCACGATGCCCCAGGGCAGCGGCGCGAAGGACAGCTTGGCTTCGTAGCCGGGCGGCAGCACGGGCAACAGCAGGCTGTCGTCGTGCGCGGCCAGCGCGCAGGTGCCGTTCTGCACCTGTTCCACCAGCCGGCGCGCGCTGTTGAAGAGCATGAGCCGGGCGCCGGCCACGGCCAGGTCGGCATTGGTCGAGTTGCCCACCGTCACGCAGACCGTGCGGCCGTACAGGTCGGCCAGACTGTCCACGCCCTGCAGCGCCGCGCTGCGCTGGCCGACGACCAGCGTGTGCGACCGGTAGTAGTGCGGCCGCACGAACAGGGCCTGGCCGTCGCGCTGCACGGTGTGGCCGGTGGTGGCGACGAGCACGTCGACCCGGCCCTCGCCCAGCGCCACCATGCGGTCGGCGGCGCTGACCTCGACGAAGCGCAGGCCCACGCCCAGGTGCGCGGCCAGCAGCCGCGCCAGCGCCGGCTCGAAGCCGCGCGGGCCGTCCCGCGTGGCCTGGCCGAACGGCGGGTAGTCGGCGCGCGCACCCACGCGCAGCTCGCCCGTGCAACGCACGCGGGCCAGCAGCTCGGGCATGGCGGCGCAGTCGGCATGTGCCGTGGCCAGCGCGGGCCAGGCCGCAGCAGCCAGTGTCAGCGCTGCGGCCGTGCGGCACAGCTCAGCGCGGCGTCGCCACATCTCCATGCCGGATCTCGACCACGTGGAAGTCGCTGAACACGTAGGGGCCGATGCGGTGCAGGCCCTCGGCGTGGCGGTCCAGCCAGCCCGGTGGCAGTACATCCAGCTTGGCCGGCGGCAGCAGCGTGGTGCAGGTGTGCAGCAGCTCGGCGTGCAGGCCCCAGCCGGCCAGCAGGCGCACGGTCTGCGCCATGCCAACGAAGCCGCTGTGCGTGATCAGCGCCCGGCCGCCGGGCGCGAGGTGCGATGGCAGGCCGGCCAGGAAGCGGTCGAGCACGGCGCGGCCGTCTTCGCCGCCATCGCTCCAGCTGCGCAGGCGCAGGCCGTCGCCGGTGTGCTGCACCGGCAGCTGCGGCGGGTTGAACAGCACGAGGTCGAACCAGTCGCCGGCCAGCGGCTCCCACAGGTTGCCGCAATGCACCACGCCGTGCCGGACGTCCTGCGCCTGCAGCAGAGCGCGCGTGCAGTGCACGGCGGCAGCTTCGATGTCCACGCCGACCAGCGTGTCCGCACCGGCGGCGGCCAGGGCCGCCAGCAGCACGCCGCTGCCGGTGCCCATGTCGAGCACGCGGCCGGTGCACGCGGGTTGCAGGCGCAGTTGGCGCAGCAGGGCGGCGGTGTACTCGGAGGGGCGGAAGAGGTCGTGGTCGGGCATGGGGGCTGATTGCTGCAGTCTCTCCATGGTGCGGCGGTACGGGCGCTCTGCGCCATCGGTGCAATGCTGAGATCCGGGGGGGCAGGTGGCGGAGCTCGGCCTTCAAGACCTGCCTCCGCCGTCGGGCTTGCGAACCACGCTACCGACCTTGCACGATGTCCTCGCCGCCCATCGCACGGGCATAGGCGTCCCAGGCCTGTTCGGCGAGATCGAACCATTGATCAACGGTTTTTGAGCTCGCATAAGGCGCACGCACTTCAAGAAGGGGAGCCCCCTTTCCATCCGATTTGCGATGGTCCATCTGCCCACCCATCTTGCCAATACCCATGTAGCCCTTGGCAGTCAAATGATCAAGATGCGGCATGTCGGTCAGCCACTTTCGGCGCTTTGGACCTGCGCCTATCGTGTCCCAGCCTGCGATCTTCTCGTTGATCATTTTTTCATCCAGCAAGTCGTCGGTTCCGCGAACGTCGGCGGGCTTCAGGGCGTTGTCGACAATGAACCTTGTCCACTCGTCCTTCATGACCTTTCCATGGGGACCGTCTTCTGACAGCCTGTCCTTCTCGCCGTCCGACAGCGTATTGAAGATCGATGTGAAGTCGTTGCGGGCCATCATTTCAAAGATCGCCTTGATGAAGCGGGCGCCACTGTCAACGTTCACGACAGTTGGACGGAACTCGACTGGAACCCATCCGCGTCGCAGGTAGTCCATCAGCAGCAGAACGAATCCCTGGGTCTCGGCTGGAAGCATCTGGAACTCGACGTCACCGGGCGCCAGAATTCTCTGCTGCTGCATCTTCTCAAAGCTTTTAAGTGCGAACTTCTCCTTTTCGGTACGAAACGCCCGCATGACATCGGGAATGTGTTCCAGCGGCGTGCCCACGGTGATCTGAATCGCCGCATCGGCTGGGCCAGCCGCTGTAATGGTGAAATCGCCGATCGTGGTCGTTCCGTTCTGCGTCAGATTTTTGGCCTTGCCGACCATGCCCTTCACGGCCTGGAGCAGTTGCAATGCTGTGTTGGCCGCAGGCTCAACCACGAACTCCGCAACAGCGGGACCGGCGGCGGTGGTCTCGTACACAAGCTTCCACATATAGCCACCGCATATCTGGTCGCCCTTTTCCGCTTTTCTGCTGGAGGTGACGGAAAAGTTCGAACACTCGAACTCCATACCGATGGCTCGCTGGGCGACAGCGCGCTGCATCGACGATGGTGCCGGGGCCAGGTTCCGTCTTGTTCTTTGAACCCCCAACGGCCCCACACCAGCCGCCGCCCTTGCCCCCATCACATCAGCATCCCGCTCCAGACCGACATCGTCATTCACCGCCGCCCCCGCCATCTGCATGGTCGGCCGCACCCTCCCCTGCGCCTGCTGCACCACATGCCAGGCCTCGTGCGGCAAATGCTGCTCCTGCCCCGGCCCCAGATGGATGTCGTTCCCCTGCGCATAGGCCAGCGCGTTCAGCTGCGCCGGCTTGTCGGAATTGCGGTGCACGCGCACGTCCGACATGTCCATGCCCGACAGCGCCTCGATGCCGGCCTTGAGCTGGTTCGGCATGCCGGTCTCATTCTTCGGCGCCGCGTCCTCCATGCGCGCCTGCAGCGGCTCCTCGTCCTCCAGCGCATCGGCCTTCTGCGCCACCGCGCCGAACGCCGCGTCGATGCGCGCCCGTTGCGTCACCATGCGCGGGCTGTCGCGCAAGGGATCTGCCGCGCTGGCCGACGCCAGCGCCTGCTGCTGCACCACGCGCGCGCCCTCGCGCTCGCCTCGTTTCGTCTCTTTCATGGCACCCCCACTCTCGGCTTGAACGTCGCGAACACGCTGCCCCAGAACAGCACCAGGATCAGCGCATACAGCAGGAAGTTGCCGTTGCGCAGCTGCGCCAGCGCCGGGTCGCAGTTCAGCAGCAGCGGCGCCACCACCAGGATCAGGAAGCCGCCGGCCCACAGCGCCAGCTGGTAGCGCCGGCCGATGCGGCGCACGCGGCAGTTCCAGGCGTACAGCGCAATGCCCACGGTTTCGGCCAGCAGCAGCGCCTCCAGCAGCAGGCGCAGCGGCACGCGGTTGGGACAGGTCAGGTCGCAGACCCAGGTCAGCGTGCCGCGGGTCGGGCCGTAGTTGCGCTGCACCAGCGCACGCACGGCATCGGCCTCGCCCACGCCCGCGGTCGTCGCCGGCCACAGGCCGACACCGCCGTAGGTCCAGTTGATGTAGGCCAGGTCGCGGTCGAGCCGGTCGCTGGCCACCGGCGGCAGCGGCACCGGCTTGTCGCCGCGCTCGTGGAACAGCACCGGCATCACGCTCTCCAGGAAGGCGATGCGGCGGTGTGCGACCAGCGCGGCGGCGGTGTCGATGCGCGCGCGCAGCGCCGTGGTGGTGTCCTCGGTCGGCCCGTCCAGCAGCACCAGGAAGGTCACGGTCAGGTCGGTCTTGCCGCGGTAGGCCTTCTTGTCGCTCTCCTCCACGCTCTTGCTGCTGCGCGGCGGCTCGGCCGCCTCCATGAAGTCCATGAGGTCCTGGAAGTTGTAGGCCCCCGTGTCGCCCAGCTGCTGCCCCGGCACCACCACGTTGATGTAGTAGGCGCGGCCGGTGGCCTGCATCTCGACCACCAGGCGCTGCAGGAACAGCTTGAGGAAGCGCGCGAACGCCTGCTGCTGCGGCCCCTCGGTCGGCGAGTCCTCGAAGAACACCGTGACGCCGTCGTACACGTGCGGCGACTCGCGCCAGCTCGGCAGCAGGAAGCCGTTCACGCGGGCGGCCAGGTCCTCGTGCCGCGTGTCGGCCGTGATCACGGCGTTGCGCGCCGCCACCTGCGCCACCTCGTCGAGCTGCGCCGCAGGCCGGTTCAGCAGCGAAGACCAGTCGCGCCGGTACAGCACCAGGTCCAGCCGCGTGCCATGGCGCTGCGCCTCGCGCGCGAAGCCGCTGGCCTGGCCGTCCCAGCCGGGCGGGCGCGCCCAGTTGCCGGAGTTGCTGAGCACCGCACCCATGTACGACAGCCGCGTGTAGACGCTGAAGTCCACCGACAGCGGCGCCTCGCCGGCCAGCCAGTAGGGCAGGAAGCCGAGCACCTCGTTCTCGTTGCGCGGGGTCGAGCAGCCGCAGCCGTCGCCCGTCAGGCGCAGCGGCTTGGCGTCGCCGAACGGGTGGCGCTTCTCGGCCAGCGCGACGACCTCGTCGCGCGTGGCGGCCGGCAGCAAGCCGTCGAAGAAGCTGCGCAGCGGCACGCCGCCCTTGGCCGGCACCGGGCGGCGCGCCGCGGCCGGCGGCTCGGGCGGGCAGCGCTCGTCCACCGTCATGCCGCGCTTGAGGGCCATCTCGCGCACATGGGCGCGGTAGTAGACGCAACGGGCCTGCTCCAGCGCGTTGACGAACAGCGCGCGCGTGGGGTATTCGACGTCGATCAGCGGTTGCAGCAGGGCCTTGAGCTGCTCCTCGGTCGGCGCCTGCAGCAGCGGCTCGGCGGTGGCCGCCAGCGGCACGGGCGCGCCCTCGGGCTGCTCGGGTTGCGTGCCCGGGCCGGTGGCGGGCGTGGCCTCGGGCACCAGCCGGGCCAGGTCGGCCGGCGTCAGCTTGTAGCTGGCCGGCAGGCCCACGTGCTGGTTGGCCGTGGCATCGGCCTCGGCCGGCGTCAGCGCGGTCAGGGCCGGTGGTGCGGCCGGCGCCCGGGGGACGGACGCCGCCGAAGCCGGCGGGCGCGGCACCGGCGGCAGGCCGACGTACAGCACGTAGGCCTGCTGCTCGACGATGGCGGCGTGCACGGCGTCCTGCACGCTCAGCACGAAGCGAAAGCTGCCCGTGGTGGTCGGCTGCCCGCCCAGCCGGCCGTCGTCGCCGAGCCGCAGGCCGGGCGGCAACGCGCCGTCCACCGTGAAGCGGTACGGCGGCGTGCCGCCCTTGGCGAGCTGGTGCGGGCCATAGGGCAGGCCACGGCGGCCGGAGGGCAGCGTCACGGTCTGGTAGACCAGCCGCAGGTCGGCCGGCGGCGTGCCCTGCACCGCGGGCGGCGGCGGTGGCGGTGCCGGCGACACCACGGTGGGCTGCGGCGCCGACGATGCGGCCGGCACCGCGGTGGCCGGGGTGTCCGGCGGCGATGCCGCCGACGACGAGGCCGCCCGCAGCCCCAGGCACAGCACCAGGCCCAGCAGGGCGCCGGCCAGCATCAGGCGAAGCCGTGCGCACTGCGCGCAGCGGGACGGTGCCGACTGGCGGCCTGCGGTCGGGTTCATGCGGTGCGCCCTTCCTTGCGCAGTTCCTTGGCGATGCCGCGGCGCAGGTCTTCGGCACCGATGCGCTCGCGTCCGTCCTGCAGTGCCGCGAGCGCGCCGTAGCGCACCACGTTGGCGATGGCGCCACCTGCCAGCACATGGCGCTCGGCCAGCGCGGCGAGGTCGACCTCGGCATGCAGCCGGCCGGTCTGGCCCAGCATGCCCTGCCACAGGCGCAGGCGCTGCCCGGCGTCCGGCATGCCGAAGGCCACCAGCGACTGGAAGCGCCGCGCGAAGGCCTCGTCGATGTTGGCCTTGAGGTTGGTGGCCAGGATCACGGTGCCCGGGAAGTCCTCCACGCGCTGCAGCAGGTAGGCCACCTCCTGGTTGGCATGGCGGTCGTTGGCGCTGGAGGTGGCGGTGCGCTTGCCGAACAGCGCATCGGCCTCGTCGAAGAACAGGATCCAGCGCCGGTTCTGCGCCTGGTCGAACACCTGGGCCAGGTTCTTCTCGGTCTCGCCGATGTACTTGGACACCACCATCGACAGATCGATGCGGTAGACATCGGCCTGCACGGCCTGGCCGATCAGCGTGGCCGTCAGCGTCTTGCCGGTGCCGGGCGGGCCGAAGAACAGGCTGCGGTAGCCGGGCTTGAGCGCCTTGTCGAGCTGCCACTCGCCGAGCAGCTGGCTGCCGTGGCGGTACCAGGCCACGATGGCCCGCACCTCGTCCATCACGTCGGCATCGAGCACCAGGTCGTCCCAGCCCAGCCGCGTGGTGATGCGCCGCGCGGGAAAGCCGCTGCCCTGGTCGGGGCTGCGCAGCGCGCCCGTTGCCAGGCGCTCCAGCAGGCCACCGCCCATCTGCAGCGCGGCGGCGAGCCAGGGCTCGCCCGGTGCCTCGTGGTGCAGCTGCAGCAGGCCGTGGCGGCGCAGCGGCGCGTCCTCGCCCAGCAGCTGCAGCACGGCGAAGCGGCGCGCCAGCTGCTCGCCGGCCAGCAGGAACGCCGCGGTCTCGCCGGTCGGCAGAAAGCCCTGGTGCACCCGGCCCTTGCTGCCGCCGAACTCGGCGAAGCCGCGGTCCAGGTTGCGGTTGCGCACGCACAGCAGGTCCAGCAGCTGCGGCCGCAGGTGCGGCGCCAGCGCCAGGGCCAGCAGCAGGCGCTCGTCGGGCGAGAGCCCGGCTTCGCGCACCAGCGCCGCGTACTCGCCGCCGTCGGCAAGCGCCGGCACGGCGATGCGCGCCAGCGCACCGGCGTCCTGCTCCTGGCCGAAGTGCAGCGCGATGCGCGCCTGCAGCACCTGCTCCAGCCAGGCCAGCTCGCGCTCGAGCGCGCGTGCGGTGGTGTCAGCGCCAGTCGACATGCAGCACCTGTTCCATCCACGGGTGGCGGATCGTCGCGTAGCCCCAGGGCAGCTGGTCGATCAGCATGTCGAACGGCCCCGGCAGCACCTGCAGCCGCCAGGCCTCGTCCTGGCGCTGCAGGCGGCCCGGGCGTTGCAGGAAGGTCTCGCGCAGGCCGGCCGGCGAGGTGCTGCCCAGCACCTTCCAGTGCTGCACCACGGCGGCCAGCAGGCCGTCGATGGCGCTGCGTTCGGCGGCGGTCGGCTCGAAGCGGCGCGCCACGGGCGTGGCCTGGTCCAGCCCGCACAGGAGCTTGTTGAGCACCAGCGCCGGCTCGGGCGCATCGGCCTCGCCGGTCACGAGCAGCTGCAGCAGCTGCACCGCGCGCTCGGCCGCCTCGGGGCCCGTGAAGGCCCGCGCGTCGGCCAGGCCCAGCAGCATGAACAGGCGCGGCTGGTAGGGCGCGAGCAGCACCAGGCCGGCGTTGCCCACCGCCAGTTCCGACGGCAGCTCCGGCGGCGGCAGCAGCAGGGCCGGCGCGGCCGGCGGCGCGCTCGCGCGTTCGCGGCCCGGCCAGCCCAGTGCGGCGGCGGCGCGGGCCAGCAGCGCCGTGGCGCCACGCACGGCCCGGTCGAACCAGCCCGCGGCGGGCACGACCGGCAGCTGGCGGCGCACCTGCTGCGCATAGTGCTCGGCATCGAAGGCCTGCGCGCCGCCCTGCAGCGCGTGCTGCAGCGAGGCCTGCCACAGCTGCTGGCGGCGCCCGGACAGCTCGGCAGCCGGGGCCGGCGCACCGGCCGCGACCTGGCCGATCCAGCCCTGCATGGCGGCCGCCAGCGCGGGGCCGAACCACAAGGCCAGCAGCTGGGGCCGCTGCTCCTCGGCCAGCGCCTGCACGATGCGCTGCTGCACGGCGGGGCGCTGGGCCTGCTGCTGCAGCGTGGCCTGCAGCCAGGCCCGGTCGCCCTGCCACAGCGGCGCCCAGGCGCGCGCCAGCTGGGCCGTGGCCGTGGCCGTGGATGGGGCCGGGTCGGACGCGAGCACGGCCAGCAGCTCGGCCCGCAGCACCGGCAGGCCGGTGGCCTGGGCGCTGCCATGGGCCAGCGCCTGGCCGAGCACGGCCTGCCACAGCGCGCGCTGCTGGCCGGCGGCCTGCACCAGTTGCGCCGCCTCGGCCGGTGCGCCGGGCAGCAAGGCGTGCACCAGGGCCGCCAGCCAGGGCAGCGTGAACTGCGTGGCCAGGCGCTGGCCCAGCAGCGGGCGGTCGTCGATGGCGCGCAGGCCCCTGGCCAGCGCGGCGCCGTCGTGCTGCAGCAGCGCGTCCGCCAGAGCCTGGGCATCCTGTGCGCCGTAGGGCGCGGGCAGCTGGCCATGCTGCAGGCAGTGCAGCAGCGCCTGCAGGGCATCCGGCGTGGGCACGGCCTCTCCCAGCCACAGCGCCATGACGGCCTGCCGCTGCGCGCCGGGCAGCACGCGCGCCATGCGCTGGCGCATGGCGGTGCTGTCGTGCAGGCGCTGCAGCGTGCCCTGCAGCCAGGCGCGGTCATGCCGCAGCAACGGCGCCCAGACCGCCTGCAGGGCCACCAGCGGGTCGGGGACGGTGGCATGGGCCTGCAGCGCCAGCCGCAGTTGCGCGCGCAGCAGCGCCAGCGGCTCCGGCTGCCGCGGCACGGGGTCCAGGGCCTCGGCCAGCACGGCCTCCCACAGCCAGGCCGCCTCGGCACTGCGCGGCTCGGACCCGGCCGGCGCGGCGGCCTGCAGCAGCCGCTCGACCGCAGCCGGGGCGTCGGGCAGCAGTGCCCGCACCAGCGCGGCCAGCCAGGGGGCACCGAACTGCGCGGCCAGGCGGCGCAGCAGCTGCGGCCGTGCGTCCATGCCGCGCAATGCCGCGGCCAGCGCCGCGCCGTCGCGCTGCAGCACGGCGGTGGCCAGCTGCTGCGGGTCCGCGCCGGCCGCCTGTTCGGGCCAGTGGCCATGGCGCAGGTAGTGCAGCAACGCCGCCAGCCCGGCCGGCGCGGCGGCCGCTGACGATGCAGCGGTGCCCAGGTCCACGGCGGCCGCCGTGGCGGCGGCCGTGCCGGCCTCCTCGGCCAGGGTCAGGTCCGGTGCGCGCCCCAGCCACAGCGCCAGCAGCGGCTGCAGCAGCGCGGGCGGCGCGGCACGTTCCAGGCGCTGGCGCACCGCGCCGCCATCGCCCAGGCGCTGCAGCGTGGCCTGCAGCCAGGCGCGGTCGTCCTGCAGCAACGGCGCCCAGACGGCGGCCAGCGCCAGCAGCGGGTCGCTGCCATCCGGCGCGCCTACGCCGGCCCGCAGCGCCACGCGCAGTTGCGCGCGCAGCAGGGCCAGGGTCAGCGCGTGCGGCGCGGCCGGGTGCGCCAGCGCCTGCGCGAGCACGGCTTCCCACAGCAGCGCGCCGCTGCGGCTGCGCCGGCCGGTGCCGGCCGCCGCCGCGGCCCGCAGCAAGCGCGCGGCCGCGCCCGGTTCGCCCGGCAGCAGGGCGTGCACCAGCGCGGCCAGCACATCGGCATCGAACTGCGCGGCCAGGCGGCGCAGCAGCTGCGGCCGGTCGTCCATGGCGCGCAGCGCGGCGGCCAGCGCCGCGCCGTCGCGCTGCAGCACGGCGGCGGCCAGCCGCTGGGGATCGTCGCCCCGGGCCTGCCAGGGCAGGTGGCCGTGCCGCAGGTAGTGCAACAGGGCCTGCAGGGCATCCAGGCCGCCGCGCCCGGACACCGCGGCCTCGCGCTGCGGGTCCGGCGGGCCTTCGTGCGGATCGCCCGCCGGCAGGCCGTTGGCCGCGGACGCCGGGCTGCCCAGCGCCAGCGCGAGCACCGCCTCCCACGGCGGCGCCAGGCCGGGCGCGGCCCGCGTGGCCTGCAGCAGCCGCTGCGCGGCGGCCGGCTGGTCGGGCAGCAAGGCCTGCACCAGCGCCGCGCGCCAGGCCGGCGCGAACTGCACCGCCAGCCGGCGCAGCAGGCGTGGCCGATCGGCCTGCGCGCGCAAGGCCTCGGCCAGCGCGGCGGGGCTGTGCTGCAAGGCCTGCTCGGCCAGGCGCGCCGGGTCCTCGCCCTGGGCATGCCAGGGCAGGTGGCCGTGCTGCAGGAAGTACAGCAGCGCCTCCAGCCGGGCCTGCGCGCGGCTGCGCTGCGTGGCACCGGCCGCGGCGCGGCCGGCGGTCGCACCGGCCGGCCCGCGCAGCTCGGCCAGCCGCTCGGCCAGCTGCGCGTGCAGGCGCTGCGCCCACAGTTCCTCCATGCGCTCGGCCGGCACCTCGCCCAGGTCCAGCGCGAGCGTGTCGATGCGCCAGACCTCCTGCGCGCCGCAGTGCGCACCGAACACGGCGTCGACGATGGCCAGCGCCGGCCCCTGCATGAAGGCGGCCAGCCGCGTCTCGGCCTCGGGCAGCGCCCGCTCGCCGGCGAAGCCGACGTCCAGCGTCAGCTGCTCGACCAGGTGTTCTTCAGGCATGGCCTTGCAGCCAGGGTTCGTCGTCCCCGGCCTCCCCGTCGTCCGGCCCGCGCAGGTGCGCGATCACGCGCACGGCGGCGGCATCGGCCGCGGCCGCCAGTTGCGCGTCCAGCGGCGCCTGGGCCAGCGCGCGGCGCGCGGCCAGCCAGGGCTCCCAGTCCTGCTCGAAGGCCTGCATGGCGGCGAAGTCCAGCCAGCGGCAGCGCAGCGACAGATGCACCGGGCAGCTGATGCGCAGCGTTTCCTCGGCCAGGCGCTGGAACGCCGGCTGCGCGGTGCGCAGCGTCCAGGCCGGCAGCAGCACCGTCACGCGCAGCTGGAAGAAGCGCGCCGACAGGCCCAGCGGCGCATGCGCGCGCCCGTCGCCCAGCGCGCGCAGCAGCACATGCTCGACCACGTGCATGCCTTCGCTCTCGGCCGTCAGCCACAGCAGGTACTGGCGCAGCTGCGCCGCGGCCTGGCGCGCCAGCTCGGCGCTGGCGTACAGGCCCAGGTGCCACCAGCGGCCCGCATCGTCGGGGCCCAGCACCAGGCGCTGCGGCGCGTCCGGACGCTCGGTCTGCGCCAGCAGGCGGTAGCGCTCGCGCCACAGGCCGGCACTGAACACGGCCTGGGGCAGCGGCAGTTGCAGCAGCAGCATGTTGGGCGCCTGCGCGGGCTCCAGCGGGCCGGCCGCGCGGCCGGCCCCGGTGCCGGCCTCGGCCAGCCGGGCCGCCACGCGCAGCGGCTCGTGGCGCTGGTCGGGCTCGGCCACCAGGGTCAGCCGCTGCTCCGCGAGGCAGCGCGTCAGCGCGCGCGGCGCGCGGATGCGAAAGCCCAGCAGCAGCGCCGCGCGGCGCTGCAGGCCGCTGCAGTTGGCCGGCTGCAGCGGGCCGACGAAGCCGGCCGCCGCACCGACCGCGGCCGGCCGGTCGCGCAGCGGCTGGCCGGGGTCGAAGCCGCCGGCCCGGTCGCGGCCCAACTCGATGATGAGCTGCAGGTAGCTTGCCTTGTTCTCCAGCAACAGCAGCTCCAGCTCCTGCGGGTCGTGGTGGCCGCCGAACTGGCGCATGGAGTTCTGCGCGTAGGTCTCGCCATGCAGTGCCAGCAGATGGTCCAGCGCGCGGCGCTTGCGCGGCGCGCCGGCGTCGAACGGCGGGTACACGGCCTGCTCGATCGCCGGCGCCGTGCCGGTCCACAGCGCCGCGCTGCCGGGCAGCGCCTCCTCGTCGACCATCTGCGACCACAGCGTCCGCTCGGCGCCGGCATCGACCGAGTACAGCACGCGCAGCTGCTGCAGCTGGGCCAGGCCCTGGGCGATGACCTGCTCCATCAGCAGCAGGTAGGCCTGCAGCTGCCGCGCGCGCGCGCGGTCCTGTGCGGGCGCGGAGCGCGGCACGCCATGGCGGCCCACGCCGTAGATGGCGGGCAGCAGGTGCTGCACCGAGTGGTACTGGCCCAGCGGACGGTGCGTGCCGCGCGGCAGGCCGGCCAGCGCACGCTCGGCCTGGTCGGTCTGCTGGCGCGCGCGGGCGGCGCGCTCGGCCGCGCGCAGGTCTTCCAGCCGGCGCCACAGGTCGGCGGCCACCAGCGGCACCGGATTGCCGCGCCGCGTGACGGCCAGCGTGCTGGGCTGCGCCTCGTCCGGCAGCACCAGCCGCAGTGCCCAGCCCGGGCCACGCCAGTCCACGGCGCCGCTGCTGGCGGGCACATCGGCCAGGGGCCGGCCCTGCGCATCGACCGGCCGCAGTTCGGTCAGCTGCGCCTGCTCCACGCCAGGCACCTGCTGCACGAGCCTGGACAGGTCGGACAGGTACAGCCGCAGGCGCTCCTCCGCGGCCTGCGGCAGCGGCTCGACGAAGCCGTACAGCTGCGCCGGGCCGGTGTAGATCTGCTCCAGCGTCGCACCCGCGCGCAGCCGCTCGTCCAGGCTGCGGCAGACCGGCCGGCGCGCGATGAACTGCTCGCAGCGCTGGTAGACCTCGGCCAGCACATCGGCCGCATCGCGCGGGCCGCCGATGTCGATCTGGCCGTGCAGCTGGCACAGCCGGTCGGTGGTGCAGACCACGCGCGGGTCCAGGTCCTCGCCCAGGTTGCGCTGCGCCATGAAGGCCGCGCGCGCGGCGACGATGCGCGCACCTTCGTTCTCCACCGCGCCTTGCGACAGCTTGAGCACCAGCTGCAGCACGCCGCCGGGGCCGGGCAGCACGGTGGCGTCGTCCAGGCCCGCCACGGCATCGAGCAGCACGCGCCGGTAGTCCTCGGCCGTCGTGGCGCGGCAGGGCAGCACCTGCGCCGGCGGGTGCAGCGAGAGCGCCTCGAAGTCGATGCGGTCGCCTTCGGCCGCCAGGTGGTCGGCCACGTCGAAGCCGGCGCGGTAGGCCACGTCGGTCAGCGAGAAGCACAGCTGCTCCAGCAGCGTGATGCCGGGGTCGTGCAGGTTGTGGTCGGTCCAGCGCGCACCGCTCAGGCCCTGCAGCAGGTGCAGGCCCTGCGCGCGCAGCGCCTCGAAGCTGGTGGGGCCGTCGTCGCGCTTCATGGCTGGCTCCCCGCCATGGTCGGGTCGAACCACAGCCGCGTGAGCGTGGCCTGGATGCGCGCGCCGGCACCGTAGTCGCAGCGCGTGCGGGCCTGCAGCCGGTAGCTCGCGTTCACACCGTGGCTTCCCTCCCAGCGCAGCTCCAGCCGGTCGCAGCGCTTGCCATACCAGGCCTCGCTGGCGCGGATGTGCTTCTTGCGCGAGAACAGGTCCAGCCAGCTGGTGGCCGGGTTGAAGGCGTTCAGCGCCACGGCATGCAGCAGCGCGTAGCGCCCGCCGCCCTGCACGCCGGCACCGGCCACCACCTCGAAGGCCTGGCAACCGGTCAGCGGGCCGGTCAGGTCGTGCCATTGCCCGTCGGCCAGCGCCGGCGCCAGGTCGGGCCAGCTGCAGCTGCCCACGCGGCCCTGGGCGGCCACGGTGCCGGCCACGTCCAGCGTCTCGCGCGGCGTGGCGGTGCCGATGCCGACGCGCTCCTGCGCATCCAGCGCCAGCACCGGCGGCTGGCCGCGCGCGGCGTCCACGCCGGCATGGTGGAACTGCAGCTGGTCGCGCTCGCCGCCGAAGGACAGGGACCACAGCGCGCTGCGCGCCTCCTGCGCGCGGTAGAAGCTGAGCAGCGCGTCGTAGCCGCCCGGGGCGGTCACCTCCAGCCCGTTCTCGGCCGACTTGTGGAAGCCCTCGTCGCTCATGTTGAGCATCGAGTCGATCATGTCGCCGAAGTGGTCGCGCGTGGGCAGCCGGCCTTCGTCGAAGAACTGGCGCAGGGTCTGGCGGCTGCGGATGGTCATGCCGTCACTCCGTCGCTGGCGGCGATCACGAAGGTGCTGCCGATGGCCAGCCGCGCGATGCCGGTGGGCTCGGGCGCCCCGCCCTGCCCGTCGGCCGCGGCATCGACGATGTGCGTGGCCAGCGGCAGCGCCAGGCTCCAGGGCGTGCGGGCCACGGCATGGCCGCGCCTGGCCGCACCGCCCGGCGCCGCGGCGCCGTCCGCGGCGCGCGCGGTGTCGCCCAGGGTGTAGTCGCCCTCATCGCTGCAGCCCACGTGCAGCAGCGACAGCCGGGTGACGGAGGCCACGCCGTCGAGTTCGCGCAGCCGCGCCTCCAGATCCTCGCTGCGCACCACCCAGTCGAAGTCGGGCGCGTAGCCCTCGTCGCACCAGGGCGACAGCAGCCGCACGGCCGTGGCGTTGATGCGCTGCAGCACCTCGCCTTCGTGCGCGCCGGGCACCAGGGCCACGCTGCAGCGCAGCTGGATGCGGTCGTACACCGGGTTGCGCACGACCACCCGTGCGAACGGCGAGGCGCGGTCCTGCAGGTACTGCTGCATGCGCTGCAGTTCGTTGGCGTTGAAGCGCGGCGCGTCCAGCGCGTGCAGCAGCTCGTTGCGCGGCACCTGCGGCACGGCAACCACCAGCACCTGGCCGGGTTCGGGGCGCGGCTGGCCGGCGGCCACGATCTCGTCGCCGGACAGGCAGCGCGCCTTGAACACCTCGGGGAACGCCGCCAGCAGCAGCCGCTCGGCATCCCAGGCGTTGCTCGCGCGCTGCTTGTGGCGCAGCCGTTCGCCGGCGCGCGTGTACAGCCCCCGCGGGTCTTCCGGCGCACGCAGGCCGAACGAGGGACCGACCTGCTGCACGCCGGCCAGCCCCGGCACCGACGCGCTGGGCTTGGTGATGCGCCCGTGCGGCAGGATGGCCAGCGCCGCGGCGCCCGGCGTCAGCACGCGCCGCGCACGCAGCGCATGGGCCTGCACGCCCAGCAGCGCGGCAAAGCCCTCGAAACCCGCATCGGCCGACACGCGCAGCCAGTACAGGCCCGCCGGCATCACGGCGTTGTCGCAGCTGAGGTCGTCCGGCAGGTCCAGCGTCACGATGCCCGAGCTCAGGAAGCCCTCGGTGCTGTCGGCAAGCACGCGCGTGGGCGGCAGGGGGCGCCAGTGGTCGTTCGCCAGCGTGGCCCAGCGCACGCGGCCGCGCTGCGCACGCGAGGAGCGCGCGTCGGCCGCCGATTCGCTGAGCCGGAACAGCAGCGTCAGCGTGCCGCCCGGCGCGCTGGCCGACAGGCCGATGTACAGGTTGCCGTCGTCCTCGACCAGCGGCAGCAGGCCGTGGCGCTGGCCGGCCGCGGCCGAGTGCAGCCGCTCGGTGCCGAACGGGTGCAGGTGCAGCAGGCATTCGTCGTCCAGCGCATCGCCGCCCGCGTGCAGGCGCGGCCCGTGCTCGGCGCCCGGCCGCACCACGCTGGCCGCCTGGTAATGCAGCGCCAGCGTCTCGATGAGCGGGGTATAGGGCGGGTTGGGCAGCGGCTGCTGCAGGCGCGGGCTGCGCGTGCGGGCGTTCGCGCCCACGGTCTCGGCCAGCACCAGCGGATAGACGGCATGGCCGAAGGCGCCCTGCGGGCTGTTCAACTGCAGCCGGTACAGGTCGTTGCGCGGCCAGGGTGCCCCCCAGCCGGAGGCATCGCCGGCGCGGCTGTGCTTGCGCACCGAGCCGGGGTCGAACACGATATCCATGCGCGGGCGCAGCCGGCCGCCGCCGTCCGGCGCGGCGAACAGCGGCTGCTGCGCCGACGCCCCGGCGCACGGGTGCCAGCTGCCGTCGCGCAGGATGGACAGCGCCACGGTGTAGGCCCCGCTGCGCTGCGCGTCCGGGTAACCGCGGTAGTGCTGGGCGAAGCCGCCGGCGTCCTGCGGCAGCGCGCCCCATTCCAGCTGCAGCGCCAGCTGCTCCAGCTGCTTGCCGGCGATCTCCTGCGCGCCCACCACCAGGTAGGACGAGAGCGTGGGCAGCGGGCCGAAGGGCTGCAAGGCCTTGGTCGGATCGAGCCGGCCCATGTTGTTGTGCAGCACGATGTCGCGCAGGCCGCGCACCGCCACGCGCAGGCGCGCCTCGGCCAGCGGCAGGCCGGCCAGCAGCGAGTAGCCGTACATCCGGCCCTGCGTGCCGAGCTCGATGCGCAGCAGCGGCAGCCGCGTGCCCCATTCCCGGCCATGCAGCAGCGGATCGCAGCCGATGATGGCCGGCACCTCGGACCGCAGCCGCAGCTTGATCACCAGCCCGCCCGCGTCGAGCCGGCCGACCTGCGCATCGGCCGGCTCGAACCAGCCATCGGCCGCGCTGAGCCGCAGCTTGAGCAGGCCCTGGAACAACCGGTCGAACACCAGCGCGCGCACCGGCGGGCGGTTGCCGGCCAGCAGGCCCAGCGGGTCGCCGGCGCTGTGGGCCTGCGGCTGCCTGGCACCCAGCACCTGGGCGGCCGTGCTGCGCAGGCGCAGCAGCTGCGCCTCGGTCAGCGCGCTGCGGGCCACCAGCAGCCAGTGGCCGAACAGCCGGCCCATGGCCGCCCGCAGCGCGCCCGCTTCGGTGGTGGCGGCGGCGGCATCGACCAGCGCCGCCAGTTCGGCCAGGTCCTGGGCATCGGCCACCGGCGCGCGGGCTGGCAGCTCGACCGTGATGCTGCGCTCGCCCTCGCGCAGCAGCAGCAGCGGCGAGGCGATGGCCAGGCCCAGCCGCGCGTCCTCGGCGCCCAGGCCACGGCCACCGCCGAACAGCAGCGCCGGCTGCTCGCCCTGCGGCGCCAGCCGCGTGGCCTTGGCGCGCGTGGCATGGCCGAAGCTGCGCTCGGGCGAGATCAGCGCATCGCGCTCCAGCCGCAGCGTGCACAGTGCGGCCACGGCCGCATCGGTCACCACCAGCGGCGCGGAACTGGCAAAGCGCAGCGGCTGCCCGTCGGCGCCCTTGCCGGCCTCGAACACCGTGCCCTGCGGCACGCTGAGCAGGGCGCCGGCACGCGCATCGCGCGCGCAGGCCAGGTGCACCTCGTCGGGCTTCGGGCCGGCCACGCCGAAGCCCAGGCAGTCGCCGTAGTAGAAGTCCACGTGCCGCGCGGTGAACTGGTTCAGCGCCTGCTGCTGCACCGTCTCCCAGAGCTTGAGGAAGGCGATCACGAGGGCCGGCGCCGGGCCGTGGTGGCCGGACTGCAGCGATGCCGGCAGCAGCGTGCGCGCCAGCGCCTGCAGCGTCTCGATGGCGCTCAGGAACGCGAAGTAGCGTTCGCGCAGCAGCTCGCGCTTGCCGCGGCCGACCCGGTCGGCGCCCAGCACCGGCCGGCCCTGGTCCCAGATCTCGGCCAGCCGGCCCTCGCCGCGCGCCACATCCGCGCGCGTGCGCAGCGTGCCGTCCAGCTGCGCATAGACCCAGCGCAGGTCCTCGCCGAGCTGCTGCTCGACCAGCTGGCGCACACGTGCGCAAAAGCTCCTGGCCACCGGGTCGTCCTGCTGGTCCAGGGACTTGAACCACAGGTCGATCCACTGCCCCAGCTGGAGCACCTGCAAGGCCAGCGCCTGCCACTCGGCCGTGTCGGCCGTGCGCAGGAAGGCATGCTGCAGCGCGCGCAGGTCGATGGCGGCGATGCGCGCCAGCACCAGCGTGACGTCGCTCGAGAACAGGTCGCGCCAGTCGCCGACGTCGGGCCGGTCCAGCCCGGCGAAGCGCAGGTGGCGCGCCAGCAGCGCCGTCATCGCCACGCGCTGGGTGAAGTCCAGTTCGTCCGGCGCGAACCAGCCCGGCGCCAGCCGCGGCGGGAAGCGCTCGTGCTGGGCCGTTCCCGCCGTCATGGCGCATCTCCGCGCAGGTACAGGGGGAACACCATGTTGTCGCGCGTGCTGGTGCTGCGCAGGGTGTAGAACAGGCCGATCCTGAGCACGCCCTCGGACAGCGCGTCGGTGTCGAAGTCGATGCGCTCCAGCACGATGCGCTGCTCGAAGAACAGGATGGCCTTCTCGATGAGGCTGCGGATCTCGGTCAGCAGGCTTTCGCTGAGCTGCTCGAACACCAGGCGGCGCAGGCCGCAGCCGTAGGTCGGGTGCATCACGCGCTCGCCCGGCGCGGTGGACAGCAGGATGCGCAGGCTCTCGCGCACGTCCTGTTCGTCCGAGACCAGCACGGCGTCCAGCGTCCGGCCGTCGAAGCTGGGGGGAAAGGCCCAGCCCGTGCCCAGGAAGTCGCGCTCCGACTGCGTCATCTCGCGCACCCCCTGCGCCCGGCGCGCCAACGGCAGTGCACGGCACCGCCTGCACGCCACGGTGCGAGAGGCCGCGGATCTGGCTCCGCCAGGCCGCTGGCGGCGCTCCCGCGAGGGGGTTGGCGAAGCGCGCAGCGCGCAGACTGGGGGTGGTCCATTCAACCGCCGACGATGACCGTGAAGCAGCCCAGCGCGATGCTGCCGCCATGCGCCGTGGTGTCGCCCACACGGGCCGCCGGCCGGCTGCCGATCATGACCGTGGCCGAGCCCTTCACGATGGTGTCAGGCGGGCCGACGCACAGGGCGGTGTCGCCCACCACCGCGGCCACGAGCTGGCCGATCAGCACCGTCGGCACGCCCGGCCCCAGCACCGGCCCGCCCACGTGCGGCACCGGCGGCAGGCCGGGTGTGACCATCGGGCAGGCGTGCAGGTCGGTGATGCGTGCGGCGGGTGGCATCAATGACAAGCCTCCAGCGCGACGCCGCCATGGCACAGCGACCTGTGCAGGCCGCGGGACAGAAGGCCGCGGAGCAGGCCATGCCAGCGGACGCGGCCGAGCGGGCTCTGCCCGGGCGCTCGCGGCGCCCCCTGGAGGGGGTTGGCGGAGCGCGCAGCGCGAAGACTGGGGGTGTTCATGTCAATTGATCAGGACCATGGCGCCCTTGACGACGGTCTGCCCGGCGGCGGACAGCTCGGCACTGGCATTGCCCTTGGCGGAAAAGCCCATCTGCGCCATGCAGGCCACGTTGAGGCCGTCCACCGTCGCATCGGCCTGCGCCTTGAGTGCCATGCTCAGGCCAGCCGTGACCGAGACCTTGCCCTGGGCCTGGAGCACGATGTCCTTGGGGCTGGACAGCGTGATGCCGCCGGGGGCCAGCTCGACCTTGTTGCCGTTCTGGTCCTGCAGCACGATGGACTTGTCCTTGTCGCTCAGCACGATGGTGTTGCCGGCCGGCGTCAGCACGGTGATGGTCTTGTCGCGCTCGTCGAACGCGAGCTTGTGCTTGCAGCGCGTGACGATGGCCTTGATGTCGTTGGCCGCCTCCAGCGCATACGGCGTGGCCTGCTTGCTGCTGTACAGGCTACCCAGCACCACCGGGTGCGAGGGGTCGTCGGCGAAATAGCCCAGCACCACCTCGTCGCCGACCTCGGGCAGGAAGAAGCTGCCGAAGCCGTTGCTGGCGTGCAGCTGCAGCAGCCGCGCCCAGACGCCTTCGTCGCTGGCCTGCAGCACCGGCACCTTGACCTGCACGCGCGCCTCGCCGGCCGGGTCGGCGTCCAGCTTCATGACGACGCCCACCTGCAGCCCGTGAACACCCGGCAGCAGGCCGGCGCCGGGCGGCGCGACCACGTCGCTGCGCTCGACGAACCAGTCCGGCGCCAGGCCGAACTCGGCCTCGGTGGTCCAGCCACCGTCGACGATCTCGTGGCGCAGGCCCGTCACGAACACCTGGCCCGAGAAGCGCGCACCCACGCCGGCCAGCGCGATCAGCCCGCCGACCCTGGCCAGCGCCGAGCCCTGGAAGCGCATCCGCCCGCGCAGCCGCGCCAGCGCCGCCTTGAGCTGCAGCGCCTTGGCCCATCCCGCCAAGGCCTCGGCGGGTTGCGGCGCGCCGCTCTGCAGCCGGAAGGTGGGCAGGCCCACCACCTTGGCGAGCTCGGCCGAGCCCAGGTCGCCCTGCACCGGCAGCGCGGCAGGCTCGCTGGCCGTGCCTTCCAGCGCCGCCTGCGTCTTGGGATCCCACGAGAAGGCCTGGGCGCTGGCGTACTGGCCGCGCACGTCCAGGTCGGCCTGGAACTCGATCAGGTCCACGCCATAGGTCACCTGCAGATCGGGCTGGGCGTCGGCCTGCGGCGCCTTCACGGCCAGCTTGCCGTCGGTGGCCACCACCAGCAGGCCGTTGGCCTCGGCGCGCGCGAGCATGAAGTCCCAGTCGGTGCAGTAGTGCTGCACCAGCTCGCCGTAGCTCAGCGCGGTGCTGTCCCCGTCCAGCGCCAGGCCATGGGCCTGGGCCAGCGCGGCGATCACGTCGCTGTCGGTCTTGTCGATGTGGTTGGCATTGCGCCGGCCCACCGTCATCAGCACCGCCTTGTCGCGGCACTCGATGACCAGGCGCGCGTCGTTGTCGCCGCGCACCTGCACGCCGTGGCGCACCACGATGCCTTCGAACACCTGGGCCGGCTCGCCGCTGCCATAGCCGGCCTGGATGCGCAGCAGCACACCGGGCTTGAACTGCGCCGAATCGCTGAGCGGGAACTCCTTGTTCGGCATGTCGCCATCGATCAGCTCGATGCGCGCCGACGGCACGGTGTTGACACCGCGCTGGATGCTGACGGAAATCACGTCGGGCATGGGCTCGGCCACCTGGCCGTCCAGGCTGAGCGTCAGGCGCACCACGCCTTCGCTGTTGTCCAGGGGGGATGCAGCGGGCATGGCCTACTTCCGCGGTGGCATCAGCAGCCGCGTGCCCGGCTTGAGGTCGAGCAGGTTCGGCAGCTTGTTGTAGCGGGCCACCTCCAGCGTGTGGAAGGGCTCGCCATAGTGCTGCTGGCACAGCTCGGACAGGGTCTGGCCTTCGCGCACGACGATCCTGGTGGGCGCTTCCTCGGACTGGCGGCTGGTGACCAGTTCCGCCTCCTTCTTGCTCATGGCACCCCGGAAACTCAGGTCGACCTTGGCACGCAGCGGCTCGCCGCTGGGCTTGAACAGCGTGTAGGTGGTGGCGATCGTGTCCAGCCGGCCGAAGAAGATCAGCGTGCCCCAGAGCAGCCGCACGAGCGGCGTCTCCCCGGTGAGGATGACGTACTGGTAGGCCACGGTGTTGAGCTGCCTGATCTGCGTCCTCACATCGGACGGCTGGCCGCCGGCCGCGGGCGGCACCACGCCGGTGCCGTCCAGCACCAGCGAGAAGGCCAGCCGCTCCTCCTCCACCGCGCTGTAGCGCGGGTTGTTGGCGCTCTCGCCCAGCGCCTTGGTGTCGTCGTAGCGCAGGCCATGGCTGTGCTTGACGTCCGCCGGGTTGATCTGCGCCGTGAACTGCACCGACGGCTCCAGCTTGATGGTGCCGCCGCGCTGGATGCTGTAGCGCATCAGCTGCAGGTGGGTGAGTTGGCCGGATTCCATCGCCACGCCCCGGTGGTCAACGTTCGCGCCGCGCGCGCAGCTGCTCGGCCACCGCCTGCCGGCACTCGGCCAGCAATTGCTGGCGCAGCCGCTGCAGCTCGGCCGCGGACAGCGCCGGCCGTGCCGGCGCCGCGGATGCGATATTGACCTGCGAGCGGATCAGCAGCTGGCGCACTTCGATGCCCATGGGATGCCTCAGCGGATGCGGTTGGAGCGGGCATAGGCCAGCTCGATCTTCTCCATCGCCACCTGGTTGCGCGTGGCGTTGAAGCTGTCGATTTCCCACTTGACGGGCCAGGCGTTCTCGATCGACCAGCCGCGCAGCGGCTCGCCCTGGTGGTCCAGCAGGAACACGTGCATGAGCTGCGGCACGATGGGCTTGATCAGGTCGCCGTTCAACACGTCCTGGCACCAGCCGACCAGGCGCGAGGTCTTCAGCGCAATGCCGCGCTTCAAGACCAGCCGGGGCTGCTTGACGCCCTTGGGCAGCACATGGACAGAGCCATTCAACCCGCCCTCGGCCACCGTTTCGGTCTCGATCTCGGGCGCGATGCCGCTGACCTCGTGGAACGCGCTGTCGGCATCGCGGCTGGGCTGCGCGCCGAAGCTGACCGTGAAATGGAAGGCCGGCGGCGGGTAGTTGGCGCCGGTGGCCGAGCGCAGCTGCGCGCGCCCCGCCTGCAGCGCCTGCGGCGTGATCATGCGTTGGCGATGGTCAGGCCTTCGTGTGCGATCACGATGGTCTCCACCGCCACCTCGTTGCCTTGCGCCTTCAGGTCGGTGCCCGTGATCTTGGTCGGCCAGGCGTTGGCCAGGGTCCAGACCATGGTCGGTTTGCCGGCCTCGTCGAGCAGGCTGATGGTCACCGGCTTGCGCTTGATGGTGTTCATCTTGATCTCGTTGAACCAGTCCCACAGCTTGTTGTCGGACTTGAAGACGCCCTTCTTCATGGTCACGTCGCTGTACTTCTTCATGCCCGGCATCTTGATGACCGAGAAGGCCGGGCTGTCGCCGTGCCGGTACTCGATGGGCTGGGCCTCCACGTCGAGGCCGGAGACCTCCTGGAAGGACATGACGGCCGAGTCCCACTTGACCTCGAACCGGAATTTGGGCATCGGCCACACCGTGGTCGATTGCGCGGAACCATCGTCTGCCATGAGGGGCCTCCAACTAGGATGTGTGTGTCAATGGACGGGATCAGGACTTCTGCATCTGCTGCTGGAAGGTGATCTCGATGAACTCGGCCGGGCGGCTGATGGCCACCAGCACCGTGACGCGCAGGATGCCTTCGAGGATGTCCTCCGGCGTCATGGTCTCGCCCAGGCCCACGTGCACGCTGAAGGCGTCGTCCGGCACCGCGCCGGCCAGGCCGCCGCGCTTCCAGATGCCGGTCAGGAAGTTGGAGACCATGCTCTTGATGGTGACCCAGGTGTTGGCCACGTTGGGCTCGAACACCATGGCCTTGGCGGCCAGGCGGCAGGACTCCTCCAGCATGATCATGGTGCGGCGCACGTTGATGTAGCGCCAGTCCAGGCTGTTGCCGTCCAGCGTGCGCGCGCCCCAGACCAGCACGCCCTCGCCGATGAAGGAGCGGATGGCGTTGATGGACTTGCCCTGCGTGGTGACGTTGAGGTCTTCCTGGTCCTCGTGCGAGATGTTGACGGCCGGGGACACCACGCCGTTCATGCTGACGTTGGCCGGCGCCTTCCAGACACCGCGCGTGTTGTCCACCATGGTGTAGATGCCGGCCATGGCCGCGGCCGGCGGCAGCAGGTTGAGCCGGTTCTTGACCTCGGTGAGGACCGTGACGAACAGCGGGCTGGAGGCGACCAGGCTCTTGTTGAGCAGCGCCTTGTTGGTCTCCACCGCGAGCTCCAGCGCGCGTGGCTCCAGCAGTCTGGCCTTCTGCTCGTCGGTCTTGTCGGTCGCCTTGTTGATGTCGGCCGTGAGCTTGTCGGTCCACTGCGCATCGGTCTTCAGGATGTCCTGCACGGCCTGCCATTGCTGGGCGGTGCGGGCCGGCGTCTTGTCGGTCACGCTGTCGGGCAGCGACAGGTCGGCCATCAGCAGTTGCACCAGCAGCTCGCCGTTGGCGATGTGGGTGTAGTTGAGGTCCTTGTCCTGGACGATGGTGGTGTTGACCCAGGGATAGTAGGCCGCCGCGAAGTCCAGATGGTTGATGCCCAGCGCATTGCGGAAGCCCTCGATCGGATCGCCGGCGGGGTCCTTGCGGTCGCGGTCGCCGCCCCACACGTCGAGCACCGAGATGCGGCTGCGCATCCGGCCGCCGCAGTGCTGCAGCATGGCCTGCTGCACCGAGATGCAGTTGGCGGCGCTGAGCAGCACGGCATCGGGGATGACCAGCATGGTCGGCTCCTGCTCCTTGACCAGCGGCTCGATGCCGGCCATGAGCCGGTCGGCCTCGACGCCGCCCTTGTAGTCGCCGACCGCGACGATGTAGCAGGGCCCGCCGCCGTTCTGGAAGAAGTGCAGCATGCTGTAGTACAGCAGGAAGCGCCCGCCCTCGGCCCCGTCGGCCTGGGCCAGCAGGTACTCCTTGTCGCCGGCGTGGAAGGCGGCTTCCACGTTGGGGTCTGCCTTCGGCGCGATGCTGAACCGGGGGTCCGGCGCATAGCCGTAGTACTGGTGGAACTCGGCCATGGAGCTGATGCGCCACGGCTTCATGAGCAGCGACTTGCCGGCGTTGTCGGCGCGCCGGGTGTACCCGATGAAGGCTGGCACCGCAGTGGCCACCTCGACCACGGAGTTCGGGAATGCGTTTTTCTCGACGATGTAGACGCCGGGGGTCTTCATAGCCATTGCGGCCTCCTCTTAACGATGCACATGGATCTCGGAGACCAGGCGGCTTGCGCCGTCGATCCGCTCTCGGGACAGCCAGCGCGCCGCCGCCACGGGCAGGCGCTTGACCAACACCTTGTCGCCGCCACGCTGGCGGCTGCGCAGCTGGAAGCACTGCGCGCTGCGCTGCGCCAGCGCGATCGGCGCCTGCGAGCGGATGGCCAGCAGCGCCGTGCCGTCGTCCAGCCGCTCGGGCTCGGGCGCGGCGAAGCTGGCCCGGCTCGCCAGGTCGACCACCTGCAGCTGCGGTTCGGGCCAATGGCCGTGCAGGCAGTACTTCCACCAGGTGGCGCGCGGCGCCAGCCGGATGCGGTAGTGCACGGGCGCGGGCGGCAACGCGGCCAGCGGCACGCGCAGCAGCGCCAGGGGCGGCATGCGGCGCGCGGCGCCGTGCAGGGTCTGCGCGACCACGGGCCAGCTCAGCGGCCGCACTTCGGCCTGGGCCACGGTGTCGCCGGCGTGCAGGCGCCAGCCGTCGGCGCCGTCCGGCAGCGCGGCGGCGGCGTCCAGGTACAGCAGTTCCTGCGGCCACAGCGCGGGTTGTTCGGTCCAGTGGGCGAAGTCCGCGTCGGTGCCGTGCAGGTGCCAGGTCAGCACGGTGTCCGGTGCGCCGGCCAGCGCCTCGGCCGTGCCGTACAGCATCAGCGCGCCGTCGTGCTCGCGCACCACCGCGTCCTGCTGCTGCAGCCAGCACGCCGTGGCGCCCAGCGGCTCGAAACGCAGGCCGCGGCAACGTCCATCGGCAAAGAAGCCATGGCCCACATCGACGCGCAGCAGGGGGAAGTAGCGGCCCATGGCGGTCTCAGTGATGGGCGCCGACGACGGGCTCGCGCACCAGCGGCAGCGGGCCCTCGCGCGGGCCGGCGTCGAAGGTTACCATGCGCATGCGGTACAGCACCGATGGCAGGTAGCGCCCGCCGAAGATGCCCCACAGGTTGCTGAGCTCGGCGGTGGCCTGGTTCTCGATGTCCAGCACCAGCCGGTCGATGCGCGGGTCCAGAGCGGGCGTGTTGTCGTGGTCCAGCAGCGGCGCGGCCTGGAAGAACGCGACCGTGCTGGCGACGAACTTCAGCGCCTCGGTGTAGTTGGCCGCACCGAAGCTGGCGGCGAACATGAGCTGCAGGTTCAGCGAGACGGGCGGCGGCCGCAGGGCGTCTTCGGCGCGGCGCGGCCGCTGGACGGGCATGGTGTCGCGCTCGATGTTGACCAGGAACACCGCCAGCTTGTTGTTCACGCCGGCAGCGACGCTGCCATCGGGTTCGTACAGGCTGGAGACGACGACGAGTTCCTCGGACAGGCCGAACGCGCGCTGCAAGGCGCTGTTCAGGGTGCTGGCAACCTGGCCGATGGCCGCGTCGATCATGCTCGCAGGACTCCGTTGAAACGATGGCGCCAACGGTAGCGGTGCGGCCGCAGCGGCCGCATCGGTCAAATCCTGAACTTGGGCATCTTCATTGCTGAGCGTGCGGCAACGCCCGGCTGAGCCGGCGCTGCCCGGCGGCGACACCGTGGATGGCATCGACGAGCTCCGCCAGCGGATCGTCCTTGAGCAGGTAGCCGCCGGCCCCGGCGGCGAGCATGGCGGCGACGATGGCCGGATCGTCGTGCGCCGACAGTGCCAGCACGTGCAGGCCCGCATGCTCGCGCAGCAGTGCGGCCAGGCCGGCGGGGCCGCCGCCGGGCATCTGCACGTCCATCAGCACCAGGTCCGGCGGCACGGGGTGGCACGCCAGCCAGCCGCGCAGCGCGTCCACGCCGTCCGCCTGGCCGACGACCGCCAGGCCGGCGCGGCGCAGCAGGTCGGCAAGGTAGCTGCGGTAGGCGGTGTGGTCGTCGCACAGCACCAGTGCCGGGGAGGACAGGGGAATGGCCATGCGCGCAGCCTGAAGGCCAACAGCCCGCCGCACCATCGGACGAGGCCGCAAATGTGCAGCGGCGATTGCTGACTATCAGAGCGGCATGCGTGCCGAGTTGCGCCAGGGCAGGTCGAGCGAACTCAGGCCTTCGCGCAGGGCGTAGCGCGTGAGTTCGGCCAGGCTGCAGATCTCCAGCTTCTGCATCACGTGCTCGCGGTGCGTGGCCACGGTCTTGGGGCTCACATGCAGCCGCTGGGCAATCTGCTGCGTGGACAGTCCTTCCGACAGCAGCTGCACCATTTCGCGCTCGCGCGGCGTCAGCACCGAGGCGTGGCCGTCCTGCTGCGGCTGGCCACGGCCCCGCACGGCGCTGACGACCAGGCCGACCAGTTCGGCGCTCAGGTGCACCCGGTCGGCCATGGCCTTGCGGATCGCCAGTGCGAGATCGTCGTAGGAGTCGTCCTTGAGCACATAGCCGGAGGCACCGGCCTCGAGCACGGCCAGCACCATGCGGCTCTCCGCATGCACCGACAGGCACAGCACGCGCACGGCGGGCGCATCGGCGCGGATGCGGCGAATCGCCTCGACGCCGTTGAGCCCGGGCATCGACACATCGGTGACGACCACGTCGGGCTGCAGCTGGCGCGCCAGCCGCACCGCGGCCAGGCCGTCGCTGGCCTGGCCGATGACCTCGATGTCGGTCTCGCGCGCCAGCAATGCGGCCAGCCCGTCGCGCACGATGCGGTGGTCGTCGGCCAGCACGACGCGGATGCTCATGCCCGTCCTCGCGCGGCCAGCGGCACAAGGATGCGGGCCCGCGTGCCGGCACCCGGTACCGAGCAGATGTCCAGTTGCCCGCCGATGGCCAGCATCTGCACCTGCGCGCTGGCCAGGCCGAAGCCGCCGGCCCGGCTGAACTGCTGGCGCGGCGCAGGCACGAAGCCGGCACCGTCGTCCACGACCTCGATGGCCAGCCGGCCGTCTTCGCAGCGCACGGCGATGTCGACCCGCTGCGCGCCCGCGTGCTTCTGCACGTTCAGGCACAGCTCGCGCACGCCGCGGAACACGACGGCCAGAACCGCTTCGGGCAGCGCGGGCGGCGGCACGCTGCACAGGAAGGAAACGTGCAGGCGGCTGTCGCGCGCGAGCCGGTCGGCCAGGCTGTGCAGGGCCTGCTCCAGGCCCAGGCGCAGCACGGGGCTGCTCAGGTCGAAGGTGGCCGAGCGCGTGGCGCGCGCAGCCTGCGCGAGCAGCGCGTGGATGTCATCGAACAGGGGCTCGCCCGCCCCCCCCGGGACACAGGCGCGCAGCTCGCCCAGCTTGAGCCGGGCCAGCGTCAGGAACTGGCCGATGTCGTCGTGCAGGCCCAGCGCGATGCGCTCGCGCTCACGCGCCTCGGCAATGGTGATCTCGTACGCCAGCGTGCGCAGGCGGTTGCGCCCCTTGCGCGACCGGCTCACAGCTGCGGCATGCACCGACATCGTCGCCTCCTTGGAGTTCCATGGCTGCCCGGCTGCACACAGGCGGCCGGGCCAGGGAGACGCATGTTGGCATGGAAGTCCAGAAAGTCCACATCGCCGCAACGGCAACTTCAGAAGTTTTAAGGACGTTGCAGGAGAAGCCTCGAATCGGCTGTACTGAGCCCCCGGTTCGGTGTTTTGCTGATGGCCGCGCACTTGCGCGTGGGGCAGATGCGCGCTCAGGCGACGGCGCGCCGATGGTCCTTCCAGTGCGACTCGCGCAGCTTGTACTTCATGACCTTGCCCGCCCCGCTGATCGGCAATGCCGCCACGAACTCCACGCTGCGCGGGCACTTGTAGCCGGCGATCAGCGCCTTGCAGTGGGCCTGGATCTCCTCGGCCCCGGCCTGCATGCCGGGCTTGAGCACCAGCACCGCGTGCACGGCCTCGCCCCATTGCGCATGCGGCACGCCGATCACGGCCGCCGCAGCCACGGCCGGATGCCGCGTGAGCGCGGCCTCGACCTCGCCGCAGTAGACGTTCTCGCCACCGGAGACCACCATGTCCTTGAAGCGGTCGACGATGAAGACGAAGCCGTCCTCGTCCATGCGCGCGGCATCGCCCGTGAACATCCAGCCGCCACGCAGCGCCTGGGCCGTGGCCTCGGGCAGGTTCCAGTAGCCCGACATCGCGCAGGGGCTGCGCACTGCGATCTCGCCGACCTGCCCACGCGGCACCTCCACGCCTTCGAAGTCGACGATGCGCACGTCGACGCCGTTCAGCGCGCGACCGGCAGATGGCAGCTTGCCCAGCTTGCGGCCCTCTGCCGAGTGGTACTCGGTCGTCAGGTAGGTCACGCCGGCGGCCAGCTCGGTCATGCCGTAGCCCTGCACGAAGTCCGCGTGCGGAAGCCGCGCGAAAGCCCGCTCCAGCAGGGCCTCGGAGATCGGCGAGGCGCCGTAGCCGATCACGCGCACGCTGGACAGGTCGGCATCGCGCGCAGCCGGGTCGTCGAGCAGGAACTGCAGCATCACCGGGATCAGCATGAGGCTGGTGATGCGGTGCTCGGCGATGGCCTTGAGCACGCCGCCCGGCGTGAAGCCCGGCAGGAACACGTTGGTCGTGCCCACCACCAGGCTGCGCATCAGCGCGGACAGGCCGCCGAGGTGGAACAGCGGTGCGCTGTGCAGCAGCACGGCGTCGCGGTCCAGCGGCGCGGGGACCAGCGAGAGCACGGCATTGGCGGCCAGCGCCTCCTGGCTCAGCATCACGCCCTTGGGCCGGCCGGTGGTGCCGCCGGTGTAGAACACGCCGGCCAGGTCGTCGCCGCTGCGCAGCGCGTCGTCCACGGGCCGGGCCGCGGCGATCAGCTGCTCGGTGTCTGCAAAGCCGGTCGGCGCGGGCTTGTCGCCCACGTAGAGCAGGGTTTGGAGGCACGGCGCCTGCGCCTGCAGCTCGGCCACCATGGGCACGAAGCTGTCGTCCACGAACAGCATGGCGGTCTCGCAGTCCTGCAGCGAGAAGGCGATCTCGGCCGCGCTCCAGCGCGTGTTGACCGGGTTCACCACGCCGCCGGCCCACCACACGGCCAGGTAGAACTCCAGCGTGCGGTCGGAGTTCAGCGCGAGCATGCCCACGCGGTCGCCCGCGACCATGCCCAGCGTCTGCAGCGCACCGGCGAGGCGGGCGACGCGGTCGTGCAGCTGGCGGAAGGTCTGGCGGCGGCCGTTGTAGACGGTGGCCACGCGGTCGGGGTACTGCTGCACGGCGCGGTGCAGGGATTGGGTCTGGCGCAGGCGCATGGGAGCTCCTTTCAGGTCGGCAGGACGGGGCCGAAGCGTTCGTAGGTATCGCCCTTCAAGCGCAGCATCTGCAGCTGCTCGAGCGGCGCGTAGTCGCTAGGGCTGGTCTTCACGCGCATGCCGGCGCGCACCATGGGCAGCGTGAGGTCCAGCGCCGCGGCCTGGCGCATCACGTTCTCGCGCGTGAGCTGCTCGCCGGCCTGCTGCAGCACCTTCTCCATGAGCTGGCCCATGCTGTAGGCCAGCGCGTTGAGCGTCTCGTAGGGGTTGCCCTCGGGGTAGTACTGGGCCATGAAGGCCGAGAACTCGCGCACCTCGGGCGTGTCGCGTTCGGCCGTCTCCGAGGGGTCGCGCATGAAGGTGGCCGTGATCACGCCCTGCGCGTTGTCGATGCCGGCCGGCTTGATCACCGATTGCAGCGAGGCCGACACGCTGGCCAGGTAGTGCGTGGGCTTCCAGCCCATCTCGGCGCTGCGCCGGATCGCCATGGCCGCGAACTTGGGCGTGCTGACGTTGAAGAAGGTGTCGACGCCCGCGGCCCTCAGCTGCACCAGCTGGCTGTCGATGGTGGGGTCGCTGAACTCGTAGCTGAGCTGGGCCACGACCATGGGCTTGGCCTTGTCGCCGAGCGCGTCCAGGAAGCCCTTGAGGTAGTCCTTGCCGAGGTCATCGTTCTGGTAGAGCACGCCGATGCGCGCGTTCGGCTGGTGCTGCAGGATGTGGCGGGCGTGGATGGCGGCCTCGACCTGGTAGGAGGTCTGGAAGCCCATGGTCCACGGGAAGACCTTGGGATCGTTCCAGCGGCTCGCGCCGCTCTGCACGAACAGCTGCGGTACCTTCTTGGCGTTCATGTACTTCTGGATCGCCAGGTTGGTCGCCGTGCCCAGCACGGCGCCGATGAACAGCACCTCTTCCTGCTCGACCAGCTTGCGCGCCTGCTCCACCGTCTTGGCGGGGTTGTAGCCATCGTCCAGCGACAGCAGCTTGAGCTTGCGGCCGTTGACGCCGCCCTGCGCGTTGACCTTGTTGAAGTAGCCCTGCAGGGCCTTGCCCATGGTGCCGTAGGAGGATGCCGGTCCGGAATACGGCAGGATGTTGCCGATCTTGATCTCGGTGTCGCTGACGCCGTGGCCGTAGGACTTCTGCGCGCGTGCCGGCAGCGCCGTGGCGAGCCCCAAGGCCAGCGTCGCACGCCGTGACAGACCGGCGCGGTCTCCGTCTTTCTTCATGCTCTTGTCTCCTGGTGGTTGTCGTGACCTGCAAGGGCCAGGGCGGCCCCGTCGGCGCGAAATCCTAGGCCGGGGAACCGCCGGGCCTCTCGTCCAGAACGACGATTTGTGCAAGCACAGCCACCTGCGGGACAGCCGCGGCCGCGCATCCGCTCTACAAAGCGGCGCAAGGAGACGAGCGCACCATGATCGACCTGCACTACTGGCCGACCCCCAACGGCTGGAAGGTCAGCATCCTGCTGGAGGAATGCGGCCTGCCCTACCGCGTGCTGCCGGTGGACATCGGCGCCGGCGCGCAGTTCACGCCGGAGTTCCTGGCCATCGGCCCGAACAACCGCATCCCGGCCATCGTCGACCACGAACCCCTGGGCGGCGGCCCGCCGCTGGCGCTGTTCGAGAGCGGGGCCATCCTGCAATACCTGGCCGAGAAGGCCGGCCAGTTGCTGCCCACGGCCACGGCCGAACGCTACCGGGTGCTGCAATGGGTGGTCTGGCAGGTCGGCGGGCTGGGCCCCATGGCCGGACAGAACGGCCACTTCCTGCTCTACGCGGCCGAGAAGATTCCGTATGCCATCGACCGCTACGGCGCCGAGGTGCGCCGGCTCTACGGCGTGCTGGACCGCCAGCTTGCGTCCACGGGCGCCTGCATCGCAGGCGACTACTCCATCGCCGACATCGCCACCTTCCCCTGGGCGATGACGCACAAGGCCCAGCAGATCAGCCTGGACGACTTCCCGCACGTGAAGCGCTGGTACGCCGAGGTGCGCGCGCGGCCCCAGGTGCAGGCCGGCCTGGCGGTCGGCAAGGAACTGGGCCGACCCGGCAAGGCCATGAACGACGACGCACGCCGCCACCTCTTCCGCGGCACGGCCGCAGCCAACAAGGACTGACATGCCCGACATCGAGTTCTTCTTCGACATCTCCAGCCCCTGGACCTACCTGGCCTTCACCAACGTGCAGCCCATGGCGGCCGAACTCGGCGCCACGATCCGCTGGCGGCCCTTCATGGTCGGCGGCGTGTTCAACACCGTGAACCCCACGGTCTACGAATCGCGCCGCACGCCGGTGCCGGCCAAGCAGGCCTACCTGGGCAAGAGCCTCACGGACTGGGCACGCTGGACCGGCGTGCAGGTCAACTTCCCGCCCAAGGTGTTCCCGGTCAACAGCGTGAAGGTGATGCGCGGCTGCCTGGTGCTGGACGGCAGCGGCCAGCTGCCGGCCTTCGCCAAGGCCGCCTTCGAAGCCTATTGGCGTGACGACCTGGACATCGCGCAGGACGAGGTCGTGCGCGAGGTCTGCACGCGCGCCGGCGTCGATGCCGACGCGTTGCTGGCCGCCATCGGCGCGCAACCCATCAAGGACCAGCTGCGCGCCAACACCGAGGAGCTGATCGCGCGCGGCGGCTTCGGCACACCCACCATCTTCCTGGGAGACGACATGTACTTTGGCAACGACCACCTGCCGCTCGTGCGGGCTGCACTGGAGCGCGCACGATGAGCGCCGAGACCGAACTGCTGCAGCTGAGCACGCCTTCGCCGGGCGTGGCCTGCCTCACGCTGAACCGTCCGCAGGCCATGAACGCGCTGTCGCTCGCGCTGCGCCAGGCCATCACCGACGCCGTCGACCGCCTGGCCGCCGACCCCGCCGTGCGCGTGCTGGTGCTGACCGGCGCCGGCCGCGCCTTCTGCGCCGGCCTGGACCTGCGCGAGATCGACGGCAACGCGCTCGGCAACGCCAAGGCCGACCCGGTGCTCGCGCTGCGGCGCTTCCCGCGGCCCATCATCGGTGCCATCAACGGCGCGGCCGTCACGGGCGGGCTGGAGCTCGCACTGGCCTGCGACCTGCTGATCGCCTCCACCCAGGCGCGTTTCGCCGACACCCATGCACGCGTGGGCGTGGTGCCGGGCTGGGGCCTGTCGCAGAAGCTGCCGCGGCTGATCGGCATCGGCCGGGCCAAGGAGATGTCGTTCAGCGGCAACTTCGTCGGAGCCGAGCAGGCCGAGCGCTGGGGCCTGGTCAACCGCGTGGTCGCACCCGAGGAACTGCTGCCCCAGGCCTTCGCGCTGGCAGCCGACATGGCCAGCGCATTGCCCGAGGTGGTGGGGATCTACAAGCAGCTCATCGACGGCGGCTACGCAGGCAGCCTGGCCGACGGCCTGGTGGAGGAAAAAGCCGCCTCGCGGCGCTGGGCCGAGTCGCTGGACACGGAACAGCTGCGCGCCCGGCGCGAAGAGGTGCAGGCCCGCGGCCGATCGCAGGCGGGGTAAACCCCGACTCGTCGCTTCGGACGATGACGGCGGCGCGCTGCGCCGCTAGTCTGCAGGTCTTCGCAACGCACAGACCACCACCATGTCCGACGCATACATCATCGACACCTGCCGCACCCCGCGCGGCATCGGCCGCATCGGCAAGGGCGCCCTGGCCGACCTGCACCCGCAGCACCTGGCCGCCACGGTGCTCAAGGCCATCGCCGAGCGCAACCAGATCGACACCGCCGAGGTGGACGACGTGATCTGGGGCACCTCCACCCAGCGCGGCAAGCAGGGCATGGACATGGCCCGCATGGCGCTGCTGGACGCCGGCTACAGCCAGCTGGCCAGCGGCGTGACGCTGGACCGCTTCTGCGGCTCGGGCATCACCTCGGTGAACCTGGCGGCGGCCACCGTCGCTGCCGGCTTCGAGGACCTGGTCATCGCAGGCGGCTGCGAGATGATGAGCTACACCGCATCGCTGGCCGACCCCGCCAACCCCAACATGATGGACGCGGGCAACCTGCACCTGCGCCGCACGGTGCCGCAATCGCACCAGGGCGTGTGCGCCGACGCCATCGCCACGCTGGAAGGCATCCCGCGCAGCGCGCTGGACGAACTGGCCCTCGTGAGCCAGCAGCGCGCGGCGGCGGCCATCGAAGCCGGCCACTTCAAGCGCAGCCTGGTGCCGGTCTACCGCGAAGACGGCAGCCTGGCGCTGGACCGCGAGGAGTTTCCGCGCCCGCAGACCACGCTCGAAGGCCTGGCCGGCCTCAAGCCCGCCTTCGAGGCCATGGCCGAGAAGCCGCTGGACGAACAGGGCAACACCTACGCCGGCCTGATCCGCCAGGTGTTCCCGGACCTCAAGATCAACTACGTGCACCACGCGGGCAACAGCTCGGGCGTGGTCGACGGCGCCGGCGCGCTGCTGCTGGCCTCGGGCGCCTACATCAAGAAGCGCGGCCTGAAGCCCCGCGCCCGCATCGTCGCCATGGCCAACGTGGGCGACAGCGCCACGCTGATGTTGAACGCCCCGGTGCCAGCCGCGCGCAAGGTGCTGGCCAAGGCCGGCCTGACGGTGGACGACATCGACCTGTGGGAGATCAACGAGGCCTTCGCCGTCGTGGCCGAGAAGTTCATCCGCGACCTGAAGCTCGACCGCGCCAAGGTCAACGTGAACGGCGGCGCGATGGCGCTGGGCCATCCGATCGGCGCCACCGGCTCGCTGCTGATCGGCACGCTGCTGGACGAACTGGAGCGGCGCGACCTCAAGCGCGGCCTGGTGACCATGTGCGCCGCTGGCGGCATGGCCCCGGCCATCATCATCGAGCGCGTCTAGGCGCCTCCCTTTCTTGTTCCTCCAGCCCATGGCCGCGCGCCATGGGCCTGGCCTGCTGTCGCCTTCGCATTGCCCATGACCACCTTCGCTTCCCGCAGAACCACCCTGATCGCCCTGGCCGGGCTGCTTGCCACCGGCTCCGTGCTGGCCCAGAAGAAGTACGACCCGGGCGCCAGCGACACCAGCATCAGGATCGGCAACCTGGTCGCTTACTCGGGCCCGGTCTCGGCCTACGGCACCATCGGCAAGGCGGCAGGCGCCTACTTCGCCAAGGTCAACGCCGAGGGCGGCGTCAACGGCCGCAAGATCGACTACCTCTCGCTGGACGACGCCTACACGCCGTCCAAGACCGTGGAGCAGGCGCGCAAGCTGGTCGAGCAGGAGGAGGTGCTGGCGCTGTTCCTGCCCGTGGGCACGGCGCACAACCAGGCCATCCAGCGCTACATGAACGCCAAGAAGGTGCCGCAGCTGTTCGTGGGCTCGGGCGCCACGCGCTGGGGCGACATCACGAAATTTCCCTGGACCTTGGGCTGGCAGCCCACCTACCACACCGAGGGCCGGGTGTTCGGCCAGCACGCGCTGGCCAGCAACCCCAACGCCAAGATCGCCGTGCTGATGCAGAACGACGACTTCGGCAAGGACTTCCAGAAGGGCCTGCTCGACGGCCTGGGCGACAAGGCCAAGGCGCACATCGTCTCGACCCAGACCTTCGAGGTGACCGATCCCACGGTGGACAGCCAGATCGTCTCGGCCCGCGCGGCCGGTGCCGACGTGCTGATCATCCTGGCCACGCCCAAGTTCGCCGCCATGGCGATCCGCAAGACGGCCGAGATGGGCTGGAACGCGCAGCGCTATGTGGCCAGCGTGGCGCAGTCGGTCGGCGCGGTGCTCAAGCCCGCCGGCCTGCAGAACGCCGAGGGCGTGATCAGCGCCACCTACTTCCGCGACCCGTCCGACCCGGGCCAGAAGGACCAGCCCGAGGTCAAGCAGTACCTGGCCTTCATGCAGCAGCACTACCCGCAAGGCGATCCGTACGACTCGCTGAACCTGATCGGCTACTCGGCCGCGCAGACCCTGGTGCAGACGCTCAAGCAGGCCGGTGACAACCTCACGCGCGAGAACGTCATGAAGCAGGCCTTGAATCTGTCGATGACGCTGCCCATGCTGTACCCCGGCATCGACGTGAAGACCGGCCCCAGCGACTTCTTCCCGATCGAGAAGATGCAGCTGATCCGCTTCAACGGCACGCGCTACGAGCCCGTGGGCAGCCTGTTCTGAGGCTGCCATGCACGGCCCCACCGCCCCCGCCCTGGCGCTGCGCGCGCTGCGCCGCTACCCGGACCGCATCGCCTTCGCCGAGGACGGGCGTGCGCTCAGCTACGCCGGCACGCTGGCGCTGATCGGCCGCCTCCAGGCCGTGCTGGCGGCCGGCGGCATCGCGGCGCCGCGCGTGGCGCTGCTCGCCGCCAACCGCGCCGAGGCCTGGGCCGCCGAGATCGCGGTGCAGGCCCTGGGCGGCAGCACGACCTGGCTGCACCCGCTCGCGGCGCTGCCCGAGCAGCAGTTCCAGATCGAGGACGCGCAGGCCCAGCTGCTGGTGGTGGACGCCGAGACCTATGGCGAACGGGGCGGTGCACTGGCCGCGGCCTTGCCGCAGCTGCAGCAGGTCTGGACACTGGGCCCGGCCGGCTACGGGCGCGACCTGCTCGCGGCCATGGCGGCCGCGGGCGAGCACAGCCCGCGCGACCTGTCGCACGCGCAGACCGTCGCCAGCCTGGGCTACACGGGCGGCACCACGGGCCGTTCCAAGGCCGCGCTGCGCCACCAGCACCAGGCGGCAGCGATCACGCGCGCCATCCTCGCGGACTTCGAACTGCCGGCCACGCCACGCTACCTGGCGGCAGCGCCCATCAGCCATGTGGCCGGCACCAAGGTGCTGCCCACGCTGCTGCGCGGCGGCACCGTGCACCTGCAGCGCGGCTTCGACCCGGACCGGCTGCTGGCCACGCTGCAGGCCGAGCGCATCAACATGACGCTGCTCGTGCCGACCATGGTCTACAAGCTGCTCGACCACCCGGGCCTGGGCCGCACCGACCTCGGCGCGCTGGAGCTGCTGCTGTACGGCGCCTCGCCGATGTCGCCCACGCGGCTGCTGGAAGGCATGGAGCGCATCGGCCCGGTGTTCTCGCAGCTGTACGGCCAGACCGAGTGCTACCCGATCAGCCTCTTGCGCAAGGCCGACCACGACGCGCGCCGGCCTGAGCGCTTCGCCTCCTGCGGCATGCCGCTGGCCGGCTGCGACGTGCGCCTGCTGGGCGACGACGGCGAGGAGGTCGCGCCGGGCGCGCCGGGCGAGATCTGCGTGCGCGCCGACAGCGCCATGGCGCTGTACTGGAACCGGCCCGAGCTGACGGCCGAGACCCTGGCCGGCGGCTGGCTGCACACCAGCGACATCGCGCGCCAGGACGACGCCGGCTACCTCTACATCGTCGACCGCAAGAAGGACATGGTGGTCTCGGGCGGCTTCAACGTCTACCCGCGCGAGGTGGAAGACGTGCTGACCACGCACCCGGCCGTGGCCATGGCGGCCGTGATCGGCGTGCCCGATGCCACCTGGGGCGAGGCCGTGGCGGCCATGGTGGTGTGCCGGCCTGGCATGCAGGTGGAGGCCCAGGCGCTGATGGCGCTGGTCAAGCAGCACAAGGGCGCGCAGCAGGCACCCAAGCGCGTGGACTTCGTGGACGCGCTGCCGCTGACGGCGCTGGGCAAGATCGACAAGAAGGCGCTGCGCGCGCCGTTCTGGGACGGGCAGGCGCGCAAGGTCGGCTGAGAGCTTGTGAACGCCGAGCCGTTCAGAGCCGGCCCAGCGCCTGTGCCACGCGTTCCAGCAGCGCGGCGTTGCCAGGCCCGCCCAGCGAGGTCTGGATCTCGCGGACGTGGGGCAGCGCCCCGCTTTCGATCAGGCCCACCAGTTGCTCAACGGCCTGCACCGTCAGGCGCTCCGGCAGTCCGCGCAGGTCGATCCGCTGCAGCAGGCCCCATGGCAGCGTGGACGACTGCAACGGCCTCGGCGGGTGCTGCCAGGCGCCGCGGACCACCTCCCAGGCTTCGTCCTGCGGCATGTCGCCCGGCTCAATGCGGACATGCGTCTCCGGCGCCTGCACGCCGTCCACGTCGATGCCTTCCTCGCGCAGCCGCTTGAGTGGCGCCATCAATTCCTGGTAGGCCGAGCCGCCCTGGCTCAGCTCGAACAAGGGATAGGGTTTGCCGTAGGCCAGCGAATTGGCGGTCTTCTTGCTGCCCTGCACCGGCATCTCGAAGTCGGCCTCGCCGCTCCTGGCGTCGCGCTTGTAGCCGGTGATGTCCCGCAGCTGCCACCGCACCCAGCCTTCCAGCTCCAGCAGCGCCCGCACGCGCGGCAGTTCGTCGGCCGCGCCGGGCATGTCCTTGTCCGCCGCCCGACCCAGCAGCCGGAGCCAGTCGGCCAGCTTGACCTTGCCCTTGATCGCCTGGTGCTTGCGGTCGGGGACGAGCGCGAGCCGCTCCCACCGCGCCCACATCTCCTGCGGCACGTCGATGAAGGCATCGATGTCGAACGCGCCCAGATTCACGCCGACGG
This sequence comes from Pseudorhodoferax sp. LjRoot39, assembly GCF_964253035.1. NCBI lineage: Bacteria > Pseudomonadati > Pseudomonadota > Betaproteobacteria > Burkholderiales > Comamonadaceae > Pseudorhodoferax > Pseudorhodoferax sp. LjRoot39. The sequence goes on from NZ_CAXUQL020000001.1 coordinate 7,189,787, forward strand.
CGCGCTTGCCGAAGTCCACGTGCAGTGCCACCGCCTGGTCGGGCGCGAGCAGCGCCTGGCTCTTGGTGAAGTTCTTGATGGCATCTCCCAGGCTGCCGCGGTAGTGCAAGCGCGCGCCGGGCAGGATGTGCGCCACCAGGACGGCCACGGGCTGCAGCAGGGCCTGGATGCGCCGGCGCATGGTCACCAGCGCCTCGCGCTGCTGCAGCGGCAGGGTTTCCTCGAACGTGGTGGGCAGCAGTGCCGGCAGGTGCGGAGGGTTGAGCAGTTGCACGATCGTGGTGGCGATCCGGCGCAGGGCCTGCAGGTCCTGTTCAGGGTCGAAGTCGAGCAGCTCCTGGGGCAGCTGCTCGGCATGGAAGCCGTACTTCTGCGCCAGGGCCGCCATCGCGACCTCGAACTTCTCCTGTTCCTGCGCAAGCCGGTCGGCCTGCGCGCCGATGCGCACGTGCTGCTCTGTGGACGCGCCGCCGGACCGCAGCTGGACGAAGGTGGCCGGGTCCGGGATCTCGACCAGGAAGTAGGCCGCCAGGCGCATCAGCTGGCGCATGCGGTCCTGCACGGCCTGGCGCCTGCACTCCTGCAGGTAGGCCGTCTTGCGGTCGTTCCATCGGTTGATGGGCTGTCGCGCGGCCTGGAAGCGCTTCGCCCTGTCCCCGTCCCGGGGCAACAGTTTGGCCGCGGTGAAGATCGGTCCCGGGTCCACCGGTGGGGGGCCGTCGGGTCCGTCCGCGTCCTCCTGCTGCCATGTATCCAGGTTTTGCAGAACGATGTCGATGTAGTTGCCGGCGGCCTCCACCGCGGGATTGCGCCCCGGGAACGCATCAAACCTTTGGGCAGCCCGCGTCACCAGCGCGCCGTCGCGGTCCAGCAGGCGCAGCCAGTCCCCGAGCGTGAAGCGCCGGTCGATCTCGTCGCGCAGGATGCGCATCGCGCCGTTCTGCTCTTGGACCGCGTTGTGCTTGGAAACGAAGATGTCCAGCAGTTGCCGCGGGTCGAACGCGTCGGTCTCCAACGCGTGCAGCCGGCCCGTGGCGCCGGGCTGGCCTGGATCGAAGAAGCTCTGGATCTCGACGCGCTGGACGACCGGCACCGTGCGGTCGGACGGCTCGGACGCGCCGCCGAAGGCGGCCCGGATCAGTTGGCGTTGCGCCACCTGCCGCGGGCTTGCATCGATGGATGGCATGGCCGCGGCGGACTCGCGCTGCCCCTGGACAGGAAGGGGACGGGTGGAAACGGGTGACCGCTTGTACACGTGGATGGCAGCCTGGTCGGGTTCGGCCAGGGTAGCCATCCGGCCGCAGGCCGGGCATCGGAAAAAAGCTGAGACTGGCTGGGGAAAATGCCGCGCCTGCAGCCGGGCCGTGCACCGGCCCGATGCTTCACTCGGGTTCGATCTTCGCGTCCTTGACGACCTTGGCCCAGCGCGGCGCCTCGGCGCGGATCAGCGCGGCGAACTGCTCGGGCGTGCCGCCCATCACCTCGTTGCCCTGGCTGGTGATCTGCTCGCGCAGCATCGGGTCCTGCAAGGCCTTGTTGCCGATGGCGTTGAGCTGCTTCACCAGGTCGGGCGACAAGCCCTTGGGACCGACCAGGCCCTGCCAGTTCATGACCTCGACAGCGGGGTAGCCGGCTTCTGCCCTCGTCGGCACATCCGGCATCAGCGCAGAACGGGTCTTGCTGGTGACGGCGAGCGCGCGCGTCTTGCCAGCCTTGATGGAGGGCATCGCGATGTACATCTGTTCGAACATCATTGCCACCTGGCCGCCCAGCAGGTCGGTCGCCGCGGCCGAACCGCTCTTGTAGGGCGCGTGGATCAGGTCGATGCCGGCCGTGTGCTCGAACAGCGCCCCGCTCAGGTGGTGCGTGCCACCGATGCCGCCCGAGGCATAGGCCAGCTTGCCCGGCGCGGCCTTGGCCGCGGCCACGAGCTCCTGCACCGTCTTGTAGGGTGCGTCGGCGCGCACGGTCAGCATCAGCGGGCCGCGCTCGATCAGGAAGATTGGCACGAGGTCGTTGAAGGGGTCGAAGTTGAGCTTCTTGAACAGCGACTGGTTGACCGACAGCGGCGCGAAGCTGCCCATGCCCAGCGTGTAGCCGTCGGCCTTGGCCCGCGCGATGGCCTTGGTGCCGATGTTGCCGCCGGCGCCCGACTTGTTGTCGATGATGATGGCTGGCCCATCAGCGTGCTCATGGCCTTGGCGAGCCTGTGCGAGCGCTGGTCGGCACTGCCGCCGGCGGCGTACGGGCAGATCCAGGTGATGGGCTTGCTGGGGTACTTGTCCTGCGCCAGCACCAGGCCGGGCAGGGCCAGTGTGGCGATGGCGCCTTGCAGGAAGCGCCTGCGAGCCAGTGGAACAACGTACATGAAATGTCTCCTTCAGTGGTTGGCCAGCCACTCTGGCGAGCAGAACTGTCAGTCGGCTGTCATCGTCGCCGGCCCGCGCCGCACCCGCAGCGCCTGTCCCTGGAGCGACGCCGCCTGCGCACCCACCCGCTACGATGGCCGCAAAGGCACCCTGTACACCGCGACAAGGAGACAAGCCCATGGCCACTGCCAACAGCGTCAACGAGAACGACGCGCACTTCGACTTCCTCGTCATCGGGGCCGGCATCTCCGGCATCGGCGCCGCCCACCATCTGCGCGAGCGCTGGCCCGAGCGCCGCTTCGCTGTGCTCGAGGCCATGGAAGGCTTCGGGGGCACCTGGTGGACGCACCGCTACCCCGGCGCGCGCTCCGACAGCGACCTGCACACCTACGGCTACGCCTTCAAGCCCTGGATGGGCAGCGCCATCGCCACGGCCGACGAGATCCGCCACTACCTGGACGAGACCATCGCCGAAAACGGACTGGCGCCGCACATCCGCTACGGCCACCGCGTGCTGTCGGCCGACTGGTCGTCGCAGCAACGGCACTGGACCCTGCGCATCGCGCGCAAGGACCAGGACGCGGTGCTGGTGCTGACCACGGGCTTCCTGTGGATGTGCGCCGGCTACTACGACCACGGCCAGCCTTACACGCCCGACTGGCCGGGGCTGGAGCGCTTCCAGGGCCGCGTGGTGCACCCGCAGCACTGGCCCGAGGACCTCGATTGCACGGGCCAGCGCGTGGTGGTGGTCGGCTCGGGCGCCACGGCCGCCACGCTGATCCCGGCGCTGGCCGAGCAGGTGGCGCACGTGACCATGCTGCAGCGCTCGCCGACCTTCTTCTCGGCCCTGCCGCGTGCGCACCCGCTGGAGGCCCCGCTGCGCGCGCTGGACCTGCCAGCCGAATGGACGCACGAGATCCTGCGCCGCGCCCACATCGCACGCAACAGCGAGGTGGTGCGCATGTCCTTCGAGCGTCCGGAGGACCTGCGTGCCAACCTCATGGACCAGGCGCGCAGCCAGCTGCCCGCGGACTTCGACGTGGACCGGCACTTCAATCCGCGCTACCGCCCCTGGCAGCAGCGCGTGGCCGTGGTGCCCGACGGCGACCTGTTCGCCGCCATCCGCAGCGGCAAGGCCTCGGTCGTCACCGACCAGATCGAATGCTTCGACGCCACCGGCATCCGGCTGGCCAGCGGTGCGCACCTGCCGGCCGACGTGGTGGTCACGGCCACGGGCTTCGACCTGCAGGTGCTGGGCGGCGTGCCCTTCGCCATCGACGGCGTGCCGGTGGACTTCACGCAGCGCGTGACCTGGCGCGGCGTGATGCTCGAAGGCCTGCCCAACCTGGCCTATGTGATGGGCTACTTCCGTTCGAGCTGGACGCTGCGGCTGGACCTGGTCTGCGACCTCGTGTGCCGCGTGCTGGAGCACATGCAGGCCCACGGCCACACCGTGGTCGAGCCGCGGCTGCGCGCAGAAGATGCCGGCATGGCGCGCCAGCCCTGGATGGACCCGCAGAACTTCAATGCGGGCTACATCCTGCGCGCGCAGCACCGCATGTTTGGCCAGGGCGACCGCGACCCGTGGCGGCACAACCTCGAATACCACGAAGAGCGCAGCCTGCTGCCCGCCGTGCGTGCGGACGAAAGCGCCCTCGCCTACCGCTGAACCCAAGGAAGCCCGAACCATGCCCCTCGATCCCCACCTCGCTGGCGTCTTGCAGATGATGGCCGCCGCAGGCAGGAAACCCACCTCCGAAGGCACGCCCGCCGAAGGGCGGGCGGGCTACCTCGCACTGACGGTCGGCACGCGCAAGCCGCACGAGGTCGTCCCCGTCGCGAGCGTGCAGGACCGCCGCGTCGACGGCGCCACCGGCCCCTTGCAGGCCCGCGTCTACCGCCCCGAAGGCGACGGCCCCTTCCCCACCGTCGCCTACTTCCACGGCGGCGGCTGGGTCATCGGCGACCTGGACACGCACGACAACATGTGCCGCGACCTGTGCCGCGGCGCCCGGGCCGTGGTCGTGGCGGTGGACTACCGGCTCGCACCCGAGCACCCGTTCCCGGCCGGCGTGGAAGACGCCATCGCCGCCGCCCGCTGGGTCGTGGCGCATGCGGCCGAACTCGGTGGCACGAGCACCGTGGGCGTGGCGGGCGACAGCGCGGGCGGCAACTTCGCGGCCGTGGTCGCGCAGCAGCTGCGCGATGCAGGCATCGCGCTGGCCGCGCAGTTCCTGATCTACCCCGCGGTGGACCACGCGACGGCCGACTACCCCAGCCTGGCGCAGAACGCCAAGGGCTACTTCCTCGAAACAGCCACCATGGACTGGTTCTACGGCCACTACGCGGGCGCCATCGGCGACCCCTTGGATCCCCGCCTGGCGCCGCTGCGCCACCCCGACCTCACGCACCTGCCGCCAGCCGTGTTGGTGACCGCCGAGTTCGATCCGCTGCGCGACAGCGGACTGGCCTACGCGGATGCGCTGCGGGCTTCGGGCAACCAGGTCGACTATTTGGCCGGGCCCGGCATGGTGCACGGCTTCTACGACATGGGCCGCTGGTCGCCGGCCGCGCAGGCCACCGTGCAGCAGGGCATCCGGCGCTTCGGCGAGGTACTGCGCGGCGGCTGACCACCGCGCGGCCAGCGGCCCGTTGCTGGCGGTTCTCAGGGACTTGCGACGAAGTCGCCGTCCAATGCAGTGCGCGGCGTGTGCAGCTTCAGCCAGGCGACACGCCACACGGCGCGCTCGCGCACGACCTGGGCGAACAGGCGCGGCCCGGAGCGCGGGCCGCGCCATCCACCCTCAGCGCGGCGCCATGCGGATGGCGCCGTCCAGGCGCACGCACTCGCCGTTGAAGTAGCCGTTGGTGACCATGGTCTCGGCCAGCTGGGCGTACTCGTCGGGGTTGCCCAGGCGCTTGGGAAAGGGCACGGAGGCGGCCAGCGCGGCCTTCACGTTGTCGGGCGCGCCCTGCAGCAGCGGGGTGTTGAAGATGCCCGGCAGGATGGTGTTCACGCGGATGCCCTCGGCCATCAGGTCGCGCGCGATCGGCAGCGTCATGCCGACGATGCCGCCCTTGCTGGCCGAGTAGCTGGCCTGGCCCATCTGGCCGTCCACGGCCGCGACCGAGGCAGTGTTGACGATGGCCCCGCGCTCGCCCGAGTTGTCGGCGTCCTGCAGCGGCTCCAAGGTCAGCATGCCGGCCGCGCTCTTGGCGATGCAGCGGAAGGTGCCGACCAGGTTGACCTGGATCACGCGGTCGAAGTTGGCCAGCGGGAAGTGCTTGATGTCGCCCGTGGTCTTGTCGCGGCTGGCGGTCTTGACCGCGCCGCCGATGCCGGCGCAGTTGATGAGGATGCGCTCCTGGCCGTGCGCGGCACGGGCCTTGGCGAAGGCCGCGTCGACCTGCTCCTCGCTGGTGATGTCGACCTTGCAGAACACACCGCCCAGCTCCTGGGCCAGCGCCTCGCCCTTCTCGGCGTTGAAGTCGAACAGCGCGACCTTGACGCCGGACTTGGCCAGGCGGCGCGCGGTGGCGGCGCCCAGGCCGGATGCACCGCCGGTGACGACGGCGGCGATGCTGGAATTGAGTTGCATGGGTTCTCTCCTGTTGGGGTTGTGTGTGTCGGAAATCAGAGGCTGTGGTAACGGCCGCCTTGCGCCGCCATGGCGCGCATGCGCGCCGTGGGTTGGTATTGCGGGCCGAAGGCCGCGTACTTCTCGCACAGCGCCACCACCTGGGACAGGCCCAGCCAGTCGGCGTACTGCAGCGGGCCGCCGGCATAGGCGGGAAAGCCGATGCCCAGCAGCATGGCGGTGTCGAGTTCGGCCGGCGTGGCGACCACGCCCTCCTCCAGCGCGTGCGCGGCTTCCACGACCATGGGCAGCATCATGCGTTCGACGATCTCGGCATCCGTGAAGTCGCGCGCGCCAACGGTCTGCAGCGCGGCCACCAGCGCGCGCGCCGCGGGCGAAGAACTCTTGCGCGGCTTGCCGGCCGGGTCGGCCTGGTAGTCGTAGAAGCCGCCGCCGGTCTTCTGGCCGAAGCGGCCCGCGGCGACCAGCGTGCGGATGGCGTTGCGCTCGATGGGGCGGATGCGCTCGGGGTAGCCGGCCGCGATCACGTCGAACACGTGCGCACCCACGTCCATGCCGACCACGTCCTGCAGGTAGGCCGGGCCCATGGGCCAGCCGAAGGCCTCCATGGCGCGGTCGACCTGCTCGAAGTCGGCACCGTCGGCGACCAGCTGCACGAAGGCGTTCACGTAGGGCGTGAGGATGCGGTTGACCAGGAAGCCCGGGCCGTCCTGCACCACGATGGGCACCTTGCCCATCGCGGCGGCGTAGGCGACGGCCGTGGACACGGCCTGCGGGCTCGTGCGCGAACCGCGGATCACCTCGACCAGCGGCATCACGGGCACCGGGTTGAAGAAGTGCATGCCGACGAAGTTCTCGGGTCGCGCGAGCGGCTGGGCGATGTCGTCGATGCGCAGGCTGGAGGTGTTGGAGGCGATCACGGTTCCGGACCCTACGCAGCCTTCCAGCGCGGCCAGCACACGGCGTTTCACATCGAGGTTCTCGACGATGGCCTCGATCACGCAGTCAAGCTGGTCGAACCCGGTCTCGTCGAGCTGCGTGGTGATGGACGCGCGCACGGCCTGCGCCTTCTCGGGCTTGAGCCGGCCGTTCTTGACCTGGCGGGCCAGCTGCTTGTCGGCCTCGGCCAGGCCCAGGTCCAGCGCGGGCTGGGCGATGTCCTTCATGCGCACGGGCACGCCGCGCAGCGCGCTCGTGAACGCGATGCCGCCGCCCATGGTGCCGGCGCCGAGCACGGCCGCGTGCTGCACGGGACGGCCCTCGCGCGCATGGCGCTTGTGCAGTTTCTTGACGGCCTGGTCGTTCAGGAAGGCGCGCACCAGCGAGGCCGCGGCCTGGGTCTTCGCGACACGGCCAAAGGCGGCGGATTCGAGGTCGATCGCGCGGTCGCGGCCCAGGCTCGCGCCCTCGGCCATCATCTCCAGCGCAATCTGCGCGGCCGGCTGATGCGGCGCGCCACGACGGGCCGTGTCCAGGGCCTTGGCCAGTTCGGCCGCTACCGCGTCGGCAGCCAGCGGCAGCGCTGCGCGCTTGCGCTGCTGGCGCGCAGCCCAGTCGACCTCGCCACGCACGGCGGACTGCAGAAGCGCCAGCGCGCGCTCGCGCAGCGCTGCAGGCGCGGCCACCTCGTCGACCACGCCGGCGGCCAGCGCCGCCGCGGCCTTGGCCGGCTTGCCGCCGGCCACCCAGTCGAAAGCCGTGGCGAGACCGGCCACGCGCACCAGGCGCACGGTGCCGCCGAAGCCCGGGAACAGGCCCAGCTTGACCTCGGGTACGCCCACCTGGGCCGCCTCGGACATCACGCGCAGCGCGCCCAGCAGGGCCAGCTCCAGGCCGCCGCCCAGCGCGAAGCCGTTGATGGCCACGACGCTGGGGATGGGCAAGTCCTCGAAGCGGTTGATCATGGCGTTGCTCTCGCGCACGCCGGCTGCGATCTGCTGCGGACTCTGCTGGAACTTGGTGCCGAACTCGGTGATGTCGGCACCGACGATGAACACGTCCTTCGCACTGGTCACGAGCACGCCGCGCACGGCGGGTGCCGCGGCGATCGCGTCGATGGCCTGGCGGAACTCGTCGACGGTGCGTGCGTCGAGCTTGTTGATGGCATCGCCCTGGCGGTCGAAGCGCAGTTCGACGAGTCCTTCTGCGCCCGCTTCGGCGACGGGCAGGACCTGGATGCTTTGGCCTTGGAACAAGAACACTCTCCCTGCGGGCCCCTGCCCGCGTTCCGGGAAAGTCTAGGGAGGGGGCTCGCGACGGGCCATCGTCCGAACGGACGAATCGGCTTTCAGTCCAGCCGGATGTTGTTCTCGGAGATGGCCTTCTTCCAGTACGCCATGTCGTCGCGCAGGCGCTGCTCGAAGGCTGCGGGCTGCTCCACCACGGGCAGCAGCCCCAGTTGCGTGAGCCGGGCCTGCATCTCGGGCGCCTGCAGCACCTGCGCTACGCCGGCCCGGATGCTGCGCACCACCTCGGGCGGCGTCTTCGCGGGCGCGAACAGCGCGTACCAGCCCGGCACGTCCAGGCCCGTGTAGCCGAGCTCGGCGAAGGTCGGCACCTCGGGCAGCAGCGGCGCGCGGCGCGTGCCCGTGACCGCATAGGCCTTGAGCCTGCCCGACAGGATGTGCGGCAGCGGCGAGGCCAGATCGGTGAACGACAGCGTCACATGACCGGCCAGCAGGTCGTTGATCAGCGGCGCGGCACCCTTGTAGGGCACGTGCACGGTGCGGATGCCGTTGGCGCGGTTGAAGATCTCCGCAAAGATGTGGGCCGAGGTGCCCGCGCCGTAGGTGCCGTAGCTGAGCTTGTCCGGATTCGCCCTGGCCAGCGCCACGTAGTCCTTGACGGAGCCGATGCGCGCGTCGTTGGTCACGAAGACCGAGACCGCGTCGGCCACGCGCGCGAGCGGCACGAAGTCCTTTTCCACGTCGTAGGCCATCCTGGGGTAGAGCCAGGGCGCCAGTGCCAGCTGGCTGATGCCCAGCAGCAGCGTCGTGCCGTCGGGCGCAGCGCGCGCCACGTACTCGTTGCCGATCATGCCGGAGGCGCCGGCGCGGTTGTCCACCACCACGGGCTGGCCCCAGAGCTTCGCGAGGTCGGTGGCCAGGTGGCGGGCCAGGATGTCGCCCATGCCGCCGGCCGGGAACGGCATGACCAGCCGCACGGGCTTGTCGGGATAGACGCTGGCACGCCCCGGGAGCGGAAGGCAGGCGGCCAGGGGCAGTGCGGAGAATCGGCGTCGTGACAGGGGCATGGGGGTCTCCAGTGGGTGCGCCGCCCATGCTAGAAGTGCGCCCCCGCGCCGGGCCATCGTCCGATCGGACGAGTTCGGACAGCGAAACCGGCGCCGCCGGATTCCTCAACACACAAATTGGACACAAGCCATCAACAGAACATGTCGGCTAAAGAACACATACAAGAGGCAATTCTTGTTGTGCGCTCGACAACTTCATACAATTTTGTGTCGGACCAGTGGCTCCGACGCGCAGGGCGTTCTTCGGCCCGCGTGTTCTCCCAGACCTACAAACCTGAAAGTCATCCATGAAGCATCCGATCCTTTCCATTGGCATCGCCCTGGCACAGGTGTTCGCCGTGAGCGCCTTCGCCCAGGGTGAAGCGGGCGTGTCCAAGGCGCCACCGCCGGCCGCCAAGGCTTCTCCCGAAGAACGCGCCGCGGCACGCGCCAAGCGCAAGGCAGAGGGCGCCGAGGCCGTCAGGCAGCAACCGGTGGGGGAAACCGGCCAATCCAAGGCCCCGCCCAGCGCAACGCGTGCTTCGGCCGAAGAGCGTGCCGCGGCACGCGCCAAGCGCAAGGCCGAAGGCGCCGAGGCGATCAAGCAGCAACCGGATGGCGAAGTCGGCCAGACCAAGGCCCCTCCGGCGGCCAGCAAGTAAGCCGGCAATGGCGACAGGGCAGCTTGCCCTGTCGTCCGGCGCGCCCGCCAGTGCGCGCTTCCTTCAGCGATGCGAGGGCTGCTTCAACGCCCCGCGGCCGGCACCGTCACGACGCCGGCCTACCCTCTTTCCTCTCGCCACGCCCTGAGCCGCAGACCGTCGGCGCAGCAAAAAGCCCTGCCGGCCGGTGGCCGCAGGGCTTTGGGGCGGCCCGGGCTGGCGCCCGGGATCCTCGGCGGCGCCGCGCAGGCGGCGCCTGGCGCTCAGGCGTGGCCGCCTCCGGCGGGCTTGCGGCTGGCGATGGCCTTGCCGATCACCAGCACCAGCAGCGCACCGGCGACGGACGCGCCGTACTTGACGACGTCGGTCTGCGGCAGCTTGAACATCCACTGCCACTTGTCGGGGTTGGCCAGGGCCGGGTCGGTCACCAGCATGCCACCGGCGATCCAGCCCAGCAGCATGCCGCCGGCCGTGATGATGAGTGGATAACGTTCCATGAGCTTGATGACCAGCTGGCTGCCCCAGACGATGATGGGGATGGAGATCAACAGGCCCAGCACCACCAGCAGCATGGAATGCTCGCCGGCGTTCTGCGCGGCGCCGGCGATGGCGATCACGTTGTCCACGCTCATGACCAGGTCGGCCACGATGATGGTCTTGATGGCGGCAAACAGCTTGTCGCTGCCGGCCACGTCGCCGTGCCCCTCTTCATCGGGCGCGAGCAGCTTGACACCGATCCACACCAGCAAGATGGCACCGACCAGCTTGAGGAAGGGCACGTTCAGCAGCGTCATCGCGAACGCGATCAGGATCACGCGCAGGACGATGGCACCGGCCGTGCCCCAGATGATGCCCTTGGTGCGCTGCGCAGGCGCCAGCTTGCGGCAGGCCAGCGCGATCACGACGGCGTTGTCGCCACCCAGCAGGATGTCGATGATGATGATCTGCCCGAGGGCGACCCAAAAGGCGGGGGAAGTCAGAAAGTCCATGGTTCCTCGTTGTACTGCATACGCCGCTCCCACGGCGGCCGGCACTGTAAGCTGAGGAGTCCCTGAATACCCTTATTCCCTTACAGGATGCTTCCCTGGATCAGGCCCGCACGCGCACCAGGCCTTCCTGCGCGACCGAGGCCACCAGCCGGCCGTCGCGGCTGTACAGGCTGCCGCGGCAGAAGCCGCGGGCGCCATAGGCCGAAGGCGAGTCGGCCTCGTACAGCAGCCAGTCGTCGCAGCGGAAGTCGCGGTGGAACCACATGGCGTGGTCCAGGCTCACGCCCTGCACGCCGGGCTTGCGGAAATCCAGGCCGTGCGGCTGCATCGCCACGCCGAGCAGGCTGTAGTCGGAGGCATAGGCCAGCATGGCCTGGTGCAGCAGCGGGTCGTCGGGCAAGGCGTCCACCGTGCGCAGCCAGGTCTGCCCGCTCGGGCCCCACTTGCCCTCGCCCAGCGGCGGGCGGCCGTCGGCGAAGCGGAATTCGATGGGCAAGGCCAGCGCCAGCCGTTGCTGCTCCGGTAGCGATTCCGGCGCCGGCACCGGCACCATGGCGCGCTGGTGTTCCACGCCGTTCTCGCGCCGGTGGAACGAGGCCGACATGTGGAAGATGGCCTCGCCATGCTGGATGGCGACCACGCGCCGCGTGGTGAAACTGCCGCCGTCGCGGATGCGGTCCACGTCGTAGACGATGGGCGCGGCCTTGTCGCCAGGCCGCAGGAAGTAGCCGTGCAGCGAATGCGCGGCATGGCCGTTGTCCACGGTGCGGGCGGCCGCCATGAGCGCCTGGCCCAGCACCTGCCCGCCGAACACGGCCGGCGCACCCAGGTCGCTGCTGGTGCCGCGGAACAGGTTCTTCTCCAGCTGCTCCAGGCGCAGCTGTTCGACCAGCGCGCGCAGCGCCTCTTTGCGCAGTTCTTCGCGGTTCATGTCAGTTGTCCATTGCACTGGCCCGCAAGCCGGTGGTCGAGAGGCCGCGGAGCAGGCCATGCCAGCAGACGCCGCGCAACGGGCTCTGCCAGGGCGCTGGCGGCGCCCCTGGGGATGGAATGGCTAAACGAAGTGCGCCATTCGAACGGGGTGGTTTCACGTCACCCAAAGTAGCCTCGCGCGCGCTCGAGTTCGCGGCGGCAATCGGCCACCATGCGCGTGAGCAGTTCGGCGCAGCTGGGCACGTCGTCGATCAGGCCGATGCACTGGCCGGCCGAGACGATGCCGCCGTTGACCTCGCCCGATTGCAGCGCGGCACGCCCGCGCACGCCGGCCACCAGCGGGCGGATCTCCTCGAAGGCGACACCGCCCGGGCGCCGCTCCATGCCCACGACCTCCTCGGCGATCGCATTGCGGAACACGCGCGCCGTGTTCTTGAGCGTGCGGTACAGCAGCGCGGTGTCGCGCTCGCTGGCCTGCACCAGGGCCTGCTTGATGTTGGCGTGGATCGGCGCCTCCTGCGTGACGCAAAAGCGCGTGCCCATGTTGATGCCCTCGGCGCCCAGCGCCAGCGCCGCCGCCATGCCACGCCCGTCGGCGATGCCGCCCGAGGCGACCACGGGGATCTTGAGCGCGCGCGCGGCGGCCGGGATCAGCACCAGGCCGCCGACATCGTCCTCGCCCGGGTGGCCCGCGCACTCCAGGCCGTCGATGGAGACGATGTCCACGCCATTGCGTTCGGCCGACAGCGCATGCCGCACCGTGGTGCACTTGTGCACGATGGTCACGCCCGCTGCCTTGAACTGGGCGATGAACTCCTTGGGGCTGTTGCCCGCGGTCTCGACGATCTTGATGCCGCTGTCGATGATCACGCGCACGAACTCGGCGTACGGCGGCGGCTTGATCGCCGGCAGGATGGTCAGGTTTACACCGAATGGCTGGTCGGTCATCGAGCGGCAGCGCGCGATTTCCTCGCGCAGCGCATCGGGCGTGGGCTGGGTCAGCGCGGTCAAGAGGCCCAGGCCGCCGGCGTTGGAGACGGCCGAGGCAAGTTCGGCCAGGCCGACCCATTGCATGCCGCCCTGGATGATGGGGTAGCGGATGCCCAGTTGCTCGGTGACGCGGGTGTGCATGCGGTCCATGGAAATTCCTTCAGGCAGATGGGGTCAATGATCGCCGCGCGCGCAGGGCGCGAAGCGCAGGTCTGTCACCTAGGCGGCACGCGGGTGCCGGGCGGTCTGCCAGGCCAGTTTAGGCAGCAGAATCCGGCCTTCGCATCGTCGGAAGCGACGGAACGCCACCGCCCCCTGCGCCCTAGGAGACATGCCCGGCACCCGTTGCCGCCGACACTTCGCGCCCGCCCGCCGCACATCCGCCCTCCTCCGTCCGCGATGCCGCCCTCCGCCACCCGCATCCTCGAAGCCAAGCTCAACCCACCCTCGGCCGCGCCGACCCAGGTGCTGCGCGCCGCCATCGCCGACGAGATCGCGGGCACCGCCGCGCGCCTGGTGCTGGTGCGTGCGCCGGCCGGCTTCGGCAAGACCACCACCATGGCGCAGGCACGCCAGCGCCTGGACGAGCAAGGCATCGCCACGGCCTGGCTCACGCTGGACCGGGCCGACAACGACATGTCGCGCTTCGTCAGCTGCCTGGGCGAGGTGGTGCTGCGCCTGGGCATGGAGGGCCCGCGCGGCAACGCGCCCTTCGACGCCGTGGCCGTGCTGGCCGCGCACGACGCGCCGTTCGCGCTGTTCCTGGACGAATTCGAGGTGGTGCACGAACCCGCCGTGCTGGGCCTGGTGCGCGAGATCGTCGAGCACATGCCGCGCGGCGGCCGCATCGTGATCGGCTCGCGCAGCCTGCCCGATCTGGGCCTGGGCCGGCTGCGCGCGCGCGGCCAGTTGCTGGAGATCGACACCGACCGGCTGCGCTTCAGCCTGGAAGAGACCGGCGCCTTCCTGGGCCAGCGCGCCATGCCGGCGCTGTCGGCCGAGCGGCTGGCCCAGCTGCACCGCAAGACCGAGGGCTGGGTGGCGGCGATCTGGCTGGCCTCGATGGCGCTGGAACGCCCGGGCGTGGCGCCGGACTTCGTCGAGCGCTTCTCAGGCTCGAACCGTGCCGTGGCCGAGTACCTGGCCGAGGACGTGCTGGCCCACCAGCCCGGCGCCATCCGCGACTTCCTGCTGCGCACCAGCATCCTGCGCCAGCTCGACACCTCGGTCTGTCAGGCCCTGATCCCGCGCGGCAACAGCGCCGCCATCCTGGAACAGCTGGCCGCGGCCGACCTGTTCCTCACCCCCATCAGCAGCGAAACCGGCGACGAGGCCCAGGCCTGGCGCTACCACAGCCTGTTCTCCGACTTTCTGCGCGCCCAGCTGGTGCGCGAGCAGCCCGACGAACTGGCGCGCCTGCACCTGGCGGCCTCGGGCTGGTACGAATCGCAAGGCCGGCCGGTGCCGGCCATCGACCACGCCATCGAAGGCGGCGACCATCCGCATGCGCTGACGCTGCTGGACATCTGGGCCGAACAGTTCCTCGAACAGGGCCGCATGCGGCTGCTGGCGCGCTGGTTCGCGGCCATCCCCGAGCACCAGCTGCGCCAGCACCCCTTCCTGCAGCTCATCGCGCTGTGGGCCGAGTGCTTCACGCACGGCCCCTGGGATGCGATGGCCCGCCTGGAAGCCTCCGACTGCATCCACAGCCCGGTGCCCGAGGTGCGCGCCTGCGCCCACACGCTGTACCCGCTGCTGTGGGCCATGCAGGACCGCTACGACGAGGCCTACGAGGCCGGCCGCGCCTGCCTGAACCGCCTGCCCACGGGCCTGGCCTTCGCCGACAGCGCGCTGCTCAACGCCATGGCCCACATCCTGTCGGTGATGGGCGACCAGAACGCCTCGCTGCGCCTGCTGGATGCCGCGCGCAGCAAACAGGGCCATGCCAAGCGCGACGGCACCTTCCACCGCATGTACACCGAGGCCTCCGAGGGCATGCTGGACCTGCAGGCCGGCCGCCTGCGCCAGGCCACGGCGCGCTTTCGCATCGCCGTGGACTCCACCCATGCGGTGACCTACAACCACAGCCACGGCAATGCCTGGGCCGGCGTGCTGTACGCCGGCGTGGTCTACGAGGCCAACCAGCTGCCCCAGGCCGAGCACCTGCTCAACGTCTACCTGCCGCTGGCGCGCGACGTGGGTCTGCCCGACCACATGATCCTGTCGCACGTGATGCGCTCGCGCATCGCCTTCCACAGCGGCGACGTGGAGGCCGCGCTGCAGGCCCTGACCGAGCTGGAATACCTGGGCCATGCGCGCCAGCTGCCGCGCGTGGTGGCCGGGGCCAAGCTGGAACGCTCGCGCATGCTGCTGCTGCAGGGCAACGGCCCGGCCGCGCGCGACGAACTGCAGCGCGCCGACGACCCCGCGATCTGGGAGCGCGAGCGCCGCATGCGCCTGCCCGCCCACGACCTGGACTACCTGGCGCTGGCCAAGGCACGCTGGGAGGTCGCCTTCGGCGACGCGCGCGCCGCGCTGCAGCTGCTGGACGCCGAGATCCACGCCGCCACTGCGGCCGCGCGCACGCGGCGCGTGCTCAAGCTGCAGGTGCTGCGCGCGCTGGCGCAGCAGCGTGCCGGCGACCCCGCCGCCGCCGTGGCCGAGATCGGCAGCGTGCTGCAGACGGCCAGCCAGGAAGGCTTCATGCGCCTGATCCTGGACGAGGGCCCGGCCGTGGGCCGGCTGCTGCAGCGCCATGCCGCGGCCCTGCCGGAAGCGGGTGACCCGATCCAGGCCGAGTACCTGCAGCGCCTGCTGCACGCCATCGGTCCGCTGGCCGCGCCCGAGCCCGAGACCCCCGCCGCGGCCGCAGGCGGCAGCGAGGAGCCGCTCACGCGCAAGGAGATCCGCGTGCTGCAGCTGCTGGCCGAGGGCTACTCCAACAGCGCCATGGCCGAGAAGCTGTTCGTCTCGGACAGCACGGTGCGCACGCACCTGCGCAACATCAACATGAAGCTGGACGCCAAGAGCCGCACGCAGGCGGTGGCGATCGCGCGCAAGCTGGGCGTGATCCGCTGACGCACGCCAGCCGCGTCACCGCGTGCCGGACACCGAGGCGCGCGGATCCGCCATCCAGAGCAACCAGCGCAGATCGCCGACATGGAAGGGCCACGGAAACGGTTGCTCGGGACGCAGCCAGGCGTCGCGGGCGCGGGCGATCCAGGTGCGGGCGGATGCCGTGTCGCCGACGCACTGCGCGGCCGCCGCGGCGGCAGGCCACCAGAATCCAGCCGTGTCGACATTGCGCCGCGACCAGTCGTCCGCGCCCAGCCAGCGGGCCGAGGCCCTGCGCCAGGCATTGGCGGCGTCGCCGCTGCGCGGCCCTTCCACACCCCACAGCAGGGGCCACGCCTGGGCCACGGTGTCGGCGTACCAGCGGGAGAAGACTGGCGCACCGGCCTGCAGCGCATGGCGCCAGGCTTGGCTGGGTGCATGCCACAGCAGCGCCCGCATCGCATCTTCTGTCCGCTGGGCCGTCGCCATGCTGCCTGCGGCACCAGCGGTGTCGCCGTAGGCCGCCCGCTGGACACGGGCCCAGGCGCGCCAACCGGCAGCCACCTCGACCGCATCCATGAGGTAGGCCACGGGGTAGTCGGGCTTGGCCCAGGTCAGGCCGTCCGCCTGGCGCAGCGCGGCCATGGTGGCGGCCGACGCGCGCAAGGCGGCTCGCACCGCGGTCTCGCGCAGCACGGCCACGTCGCCGGCCGCAGCGAGGTAGCTGTCCGCCACCATCAGCATCGAGGCAGCGGTGCTGTCGTACGAATCCACGAAGGGGCATGACCCGGTCGGCGCGGGCGGGCAGACCGCCACCTGCAGGTCGGCTGCGCGCAGCCAATGGTCGAACACCACGCCCTGCCCCGGTCCCACCGCGCTGAGGTGACGTGACTGCCAGCGCAGCCAGTCGGCCGCCAGCGGGGCCAATGTGGGGTCGATGCGCAGCACCTGCACGACCGACAGGTTGGCCTGGTAGGCCTGCACCTGGTACCAGGCCTGGCCCTGCGGGTCGACGTGGCCCGGGGTCCAGTGCATCCGCACCGCCCCGTGGGCATCCTGCCCCGGAGCCTGCACCGCGAGTTGCCTGAACATGGCGAGCGCCGCATCGCGGAACGCCCCATCGACCAGGCCACCGCCAGGGCAACTGCGCACTGCGCCGACGGCGGCCGTCTGCACCCGCGCCGTTTCGGCGGCAGGTCCAGACGACGGTGCGGCTTCGTCACCCGCCGAACACCCGATCACAGACACCGCAACCGCCAGCAGTCCTGCTTGCCAACCCAGCGACACATGTGCCATGGCAGCCTCCTCGTGAGAGGCGGGACGCACAGCGCGTCCGCCGCAGGCACCACTGTGCGCCGCAGGCGCGGGTCGGACACGGCGCGTCGCGGCCGGCCGTCGCTTGCAGTGCGCCGGCCGGCGTCAGCGCGGCGCGGTGTAGAACTTGAGTTCCGTGCCCGAGCGGGCGGTCACGATCCAGTCGGTCGCGTCCGAGGACACGCTGCCCCTGCCCCAGAATACGAACGGCATGGTGTAGCGGCTGCGGGGCAGCAGCATGGTGATGTCGGTCAGCGACTGTCCGTTGTTGAGGACGAACACCTCCTTGCCCAACCACGTGCTGGAGCTCGCCCAGCCGGTCTGGACACGGCGCTGCGAGAAGTCCGCCAGTTCGGCCATGGTGTACCAGGTGAAGCGGCCGCTGTCGCGCAGCGCCTTGCCGCGCTGCACGAAGGTCTTGACCACGTCCAGGTGCGCGGCCGCGCCAGGCGGGTGGTTGTAGAACATGCGGTTGCTGCGCCGGTTGACCACGAAGCTCTGCAGGTCCAGCAGCCACTGCGCCGAGGCGGCGTCGCTGACACCGTTGGCCTCGAAGTCCTCGAAGGTGGCGGAAGTGCCGAACGGAGTGACGGGCATCGACCACAGCTTGGTCGTCAGCCGTGTCCCGCTGCGCCACTCGCGCGTGGCGGGGCTGCCCGTGTTGCTGACGGTGTACATGCCGACGATGCCCCAGAACTCGTTCCAGGCCACTGCCCAGCTCGGGTTGTTGCCCTGCGGCGCGGAGTACGAACGCGAGCGCTCGCCGCTCACGTCGTCCACCGCCATCAAGTTCCACTGCAGCCACGGCAGGTAGGTGGCCGCGTTGTCCTCGTTGGCGTTGAGCCCGTAGATGTTGTGGATCCAGCCTCCGTGCGAGCCGACTTCATGCTTCACGAGGTTGTACGCCGAGGCATACGGGCCGGTGCGGGCGGTGCGCCGCACCACATCCTGGGCGGCGGCGTTGCCCAGCAGGTTCATGCCCAGCCGGTCGCCCACGGTCTCCACATCGGGGCCGGCCGTGAAGTGCACCGAGAACGGCCCGGCGCCGGCCATGAAGCTGCTGGCCATGATGTCGCGGAAGTCGGGCACGATGTCGTCGCCGTCGTCCACGTGCCAGTTGTAGACCAATCCACCGATGCCGCGGGGCTGGACCGCCAGGCGCGGCATGCCGACCTGGTCGCGCGCGAAGTGGCCCAGCACACCGTGCAGCAGCACGCCATCGGTGCCGATGGCCTTGAAGAATCCCAGCGGCAGGTTGACGAAGAGCAGCTTGCCATTGCCGTAGCTGCGCTCGCCGGCGACCAGCCCGAACTCGGGCGAGCTGAGGAACACGTTGCCGGGAAACGCGCCGGTCGTGACGAAGCTGTAGTAGCTGAGCGGGCCGAAGGCGTAGCCGCTGACCACCTGCAGTTCGGCGTCGCCCGCGGCCAGGTTGCCCGCCGTGCGCGACGGCGAGGTCTCCGTCCAGCCGGCACCGCCCGCGCCGGCCACGGCACTCACGTCGTCGGGTTTGCGCAAGGAGGCATAGCCCGTGGTCTGCAGCCAGCGCAGCGCTGGCGTGGCTTCGGCGACGGGAGCGTCGTAGCGCAGGCCGCTGACCAGCGAGGCCACGCGCGGTTGCGAACCGGCACGGGCCAGGAGCCACGTGCGCATGAACTCCGAACCGCCAGGGTCCAGGTGGCTGGTCGGCACGTAGGGCACTTGCGCCGCGGCCGCCGCGAAGGGCGTTACGCCGCCCGCCGTCGGGTAGGGCATGTACTTGCCCGGCGGCAGCGACAGGTTGTCGAGCCGGCCGCGCGTGCCCACCACCGGGCCGAATCCCACCACGCGGTCCCGCAGGGTTTCGTACAACACGTAGTCCACGCCCACCATGTCGGAGAAGCGGGAACGGCCGCTGGCGTCGTAGAGACCCTCGTCGTTGAGGCTGGCGGCATCGTAGACCAGCAGCAGCCTGCCGCCGCGGGACACGTATTGCTTGACGCCCGCCACCAGGCGGTCGCTGGCGCGGATGAGGGCGCTGTCGGGCAGGATCAAACCGCTGATGCTGGCGTTCGCCGAAGTGCCGAGTGCCAGGAAGGTGGAGGCCTTCATGACCTTCATCTGCAGGCCCTCCTCGACCGCGGTGTCGGTCCAGACCTTGACCTGCCAGCTCGCGGTGTCGGCGTCGTCGGGCACGAGCAGCGTGAGGCGGTCGCGGCTGCCCGCCAGCGCCGTGCCCGGGCCGGCCAGCAAAACCAGCAGCAGCGCATACAGCGCGACCGCCCCTCGGTGCCGCCAGAAGGCGAGGCGGCGGACAAGAACTGTCAATGACATGGATGCATCCTTGTTGAAAGAAAAAACACGGGAAACGCGGAGAACAGGGGCGGCGGCATGGCCTACGGCCGGGGCACAACTGCGACGGGATCGGACAGCCAGAACAGCCAGCGCAGGTCGCCGACCTGGAACGGCCAGGCGAAGGGACCGCTGGGCGCCAGCCATGCGGCGCGGGCGCGGGCGACCCAGCGGCGCGCGTCGGCCTCGTTGCCCACGCAACGCGCCGCCACGGCGGCGGCAGGCCACCAGAAGCCATCGGGGTCGACGTTGCGGTGCGTCCAGCCGTTCGCGCCCTGCCAGCGTGCGGACGTATTGCGCCAGGCCGTGGCGGCGTCGGTGGCGGCCGGGCCGCGCACGCCCCACAGCAGCGGCCAGGCCTGCGCCACGGTGTCCGCGTACCACACCGAAAAATCGGGCGCGCCGGCCTGCAGGCTCACGCGCCAGGCCTGGCTGGGCGCATGCCACAGTTGTTGGCGCATGGCGTCTGCCATGCGCCGGGCCGCGGCCAGGCTGGCCTGGGCACCGGCCCTGTCGCCATAGGCCGACTGCTGCACGCGGGCCCAGGCACGCCAGCCGGCCACCACCTCGGCGGCGTCCATCAGGTACTCCACCCGATGGCCCGGCTTGGCCGAACTCAGGCCTTCGGGCTGGGTGAGCGCGACCACGGCCCCCGCCGAACGCTCCAGCGCGGCGCGCACGGCGGCCTCGCGCAGCAGCG
Organism: Pseudorhodoferax sp. LjRoot39; assembly: GCF_964253035.1. Lineage (NCBI taxonomy): Bacteria > Pseudomonadati > Pseudomonadota > Betaproteobacteria > Burkholderiales > Comamonadaceae > Pseudorhodoferax > Pseudorhodoferax sp. LjRoot39. The sequence continues at coordinate 7,209,960 of NZ_CAXUQL020000001.1, forward strand.
CGGTGTCGCCGGTCGCGGCCAGGTAGGCATCGGCCATGAGCAGCGCGGACGCCGCCGTGCTGTCGTAGGCATCCACATGCGGGCAATCGCCGAGCGCGCGGCCCGGCGGGCACGGCGCCACGTGCAGGTCCGAGACGCGGATCCAGTGGTCGAACACCACCCCCTGCCCGACCCCGGTGGGCGTGGTGTGGCGCGCTTGCCAGCGCAGCCAGCCGGCCGCCACCGGCGCGTTGCCGGGGGCCACGCGCAAGGCCTCCGTCAACGCCAGGTTGACCTGGTAGGCGGAGATGAAATGCCAGGTCTGCCCGCTGGGATCGACGTGGCCGGGCGCGCTGTTGGCGCGGACCGCGCCATCGGCCGCCAGGCCCGGCGCGTGCACCACCAGCTGCGACAGCGCTGCCAGTGCGGCATCGCGGAACCCGGCGTCGACCAGACCGCCCTTGTCGCAGACGGTTTCCGCAGGCTCGGCCACGGACGCAGCCGGGGCGAGCGGCACGACCGGTGTCTCGGCCCGTGCCGTGGCCTTGCCCGACGAGCAAACCGACAGCAGCATGGCCAGGACCAGACCGGTGCCGCGCCACCCCGGAGAACTAGACATGCCGTGCCTCCATGCCCCGGTTGCGCCACCCCATGCCCCAGCCGTACAGCGCGACCACCCCGACCACGGGCAGCATCACGCCGAACACCAGGTTCAGCAGCGGCAGCAGGATCAGGCCGCTCATCTGCGCCAGCGCGGCATGCGCGGCGTACTGCAGCGGCGTCAGCAGCGCCAGGAAGGCCAGCGTGGTCACCGTCAGCACCACGCGCTGCCAGGCCGCGAAAGGGAACAGGTAGTAGGTCAGCAGATGGATCCAGGGCGTGGCCAGCATCAGGTACCAGGCCTGGCGCAGCCCGCTGGCCACGTGGCTGGTCACGGTGTGGGTGAAGCTGGCCGGCCAGAACATGAAGAACAGCACCGAGGCGCCGTGCACCAGCGCACCGAGCCGGATGAAGAAGGCCAGCGGCTTGGCCGCGTCGGAGAACCAGCCCGAACACCACCACAGCAGCAGCACGACGGCGCCATGCCGCATCGGCGACCAGGGATCGGACAACGGCAGTTCGGGCGCGATGATGGGCACCACCAGGCCCAGCCCGCCGCCCTGGCTCGGGTCGCCCGGCAGGAAGCGGCCCGGCAGCGCCAGCGCGTGCATCCACCAGAACAGGGTGTCGGTCCAGGCCGCTTCCAGCCACGGCCGCAAGCACAGCAGCAGTGCGCTGAAGGCCCCTGCCAGCACCACGCTCTGCAGCACACGCTGCATGGGCAGCGTCTGGCGCCAGATGGCGCGGTGCCGGGCGATGGTGCCACCCAGGTGGCCACGCACGCTCAGGCGCAGGAGCGCGGCGCGGGACTTGGCATGCAGGGACTTGGCCATGGTGCGTTGCGGCTCAGAACGTGAGGAACACGCCCACACCCAGCGTGTGGCGCTTGTAGCTCGGGTTGGAATAGCGCTCGGCCTGCGCGCTCAGGCCCCAGCGCTGGCCGAGCCACACGCGCCCGGTCGCCATCACACTGGTGCTGCGGAAGTCCACCAGCTGGGAGCGTGCGCCGATGGACTGGTAGGCCTCGGTGCCGCTGGCCACGCGCAGGCTGAAGTAGGCCGCGCCTTCGCGTCCCACCGTCATGCTGGCGAACGGCATGTACGAGAACACGTTGCGCGGCTGGCTGATGTTGAGCACCACGCCGCTCTCCAGCACCACCGGTGCCGGCAGGTACCAGGCCACGGCCAGGCGCATGCCGGCCTCGCTGCGGTCGCGGTGCAGCGCCGCGCCGTAGACCGCGGCCGAGGTGACCAGCTGGCCTTGCGACAGCCACTTGCGCGAGAGCTGCGTGTCCGACCGCAGGATGGACCAGTTCTCCCCCCCCTCGCCGAACGCCAGCGACTGCACCACGTACCAGCGGTCCGACAGCTGCAGGGTGTAGCTGCCGGCCGCCACGCCGCCGGTCTCGCCGAACTTGCGCTCGCGCAGCAGTTCGAGGTTCAGCACGTCGCCGTTGCCCAGCGTGATGGCCCCGCGCAGGTTGACCGTCTCGCCGTCCGGCAGCCCGGCGCTGAGATGGCTGTGCGTGGTCTGCAGGTCCCAGGTCATGCGCGAGGACACCGGGCCCGGGGCTGGCGCGGGAGCCGGTGCCGGTGCCGATGGCTCTGCCGTCAAGGGCCCCGCCGTCTGCGCCTGCGCGGCGCCGCACAGCGCACATGCCAGCGCTGCCGCCCAGGCCAGGCGGCCGGTGCACCAGCGCGGCCTCATCGCACGCCCGACAGCACGTCGGCGATGCGCTGCGATGTGCGGCCGTCGCCGAAGGGGTTGACCGCTTCGCGCATGCGCGCCAGTTCGTCGCCCTCGCACAGCAGGCGCGTCACGCAGCCGACGATGCGCTGCATGTCGGTGCCCACGACCATGCCGGCGCCGGCCTCGATGAGCTCGGGCCGCTCCGTGGTGTCGCGCAGCACCAGCACCGGGCGCGACAGCGCCGCGCCCTCCTCCTGGATGCCGCCCGAGTCGGTCAGCGCCAACGCGCTGTTCTGCAGGCACCACAGCAGCGCCGGGTAGTCCAGCGGCGGGCACAGGCACAGTCGGCCTTCCAGCCGCGCGGCCAGTGCGCCAAGCTCGGCATGCACGGTGTCGGCGACGGCCGGGTTGCCGTGCACGGGCCAGGCCACCGCCAGGCGCGGATCGGCCTGCAGCAGCCGCGCCACGGCGCGCGCGATGTCGCGGATGCCGGTGCCCCAGTTCTCGCGCCGGTGCGCGGTGACGGTGATGAGCCGGCCATGCGCCAGCCAGGGGCGCAGCCGCTGCAACGGCTCGGGCAGCGCCAGCGCGCCACTGGCCAGCAGGTGCTCCAGCCGCGCCGCGCCGCCCAACGCGGCGTCCACCGCGGTGTTGCCGACCACGTGCACGGCATCGGCAGCGATGCCCTCGCGTGCCAGGTTGGCCGCGGCGCCCGCGGTGGGTGCGAAGTGCCAGTGCGCGAGGCGCGCCGTCAGCTCGCGGTTCTTCTCTTCGGGGAAGGGCTCGCGCGGCTTGAAGGTGCGCAGCCCCGCTTCCACATGGCCGATCGGAATGTCCAGGTAGAAGGCCGCCTGGGCCGAGGCCAGCGTGCTGGTGGTGTCGCCGTGCACCAGCACCGCGGACGGTTGCGCCTGCGTGTAGACGGCGCTCAGGCTTTCCAGCAGCAACGCGTTCAGGTGCGCCAGGCTGCCATCGCGGCGCTCCAGCTGCAGTTCGTACTCGGGCCGGATGTCGAAGAAGTCGTACAGCGACTGCGCCATTTCGCGGTGCTGGCCGCTGTGCACCCAGGCCACGGCCTGGCCGCGCCGGCGCAGTTCGGCGTAGACCGGCGCCATCTTGATGATCTCGGGGCGGGTGCCGACCGAGATGAGGATGGGTCGGCCCGTCGGTGTGGAAGATGCGGTCATGGAGATGCGGATGCGTTGGAGATCGAAGCGGTGGGCGGCGTGGCGGCGTGCAGGGGCAGCCGCAGGCGCAGCTGGGTACCGGGGCCGGCGATGACGCGCCAGGCATCGCCCTGGCGCGTGATCTCGGCCTGGCCCTGCAGCACCTGCGGCGCGTCGTAGCGGCGCGCCGGCAGCAGCCAGGCGAAGTGCGCGAGCGAACGCGGGTGCTCCGCCTCCAGCCATTCGGCGCCGTCGGCGGCCCGCGTGCGCCAGTCGACGGCCAGCCGCTCGTTGGCGAACGTGGTGTAGGCGGCCATGGTGATCCAGCGCAGCGTGCCGTTGCCGACCAGTTGCCTGGTGTGCTGCAGCCAGTCGCGGAAGGCGTCCGGAAACAGCGCGACGCCGGGTGGGTGGAAGTACACCAGCCGCACCGTGTGGTACTGGGCGCAGAAGTCGGCCACGTCCTTGAGCCAGGCACCGATGTCGCGCTGCGCGATGCCGGCGAACGAGGTCTCCTCGAAGCTGGCATGCGCGCCGTAGCTCAGGACCGGAAAGGCCCACATGCCGGACGGGCCGCGCCTGCCATCCTGGTAGCTGCGCGTGGGTGCCATGCCGATGTCGCCCGTGAAGTAGTAGGCCTGGATGCTCTGGTCGCGCAGCCACGGCGTCGTCCAGGCCGGATGGTTGCCCAGCGGCGCGGAGTATTCGCGCACGGGCTTGCCGCTGGCCGCACGCACGGCCTGCAGGTTGCGCTCGATGAACGGCACCGAGACCTCCTGCTTCTGCTTGTCGACCGTGCGGCCGAAGGCGTTGTGGATCCAGCCGCCATGGCTGCCGACCTCGTCGCCGCGCGCGACGAAGCGCCGCACCCACTGCTGCATGCTGGGGTTGCGGGCCAGGTCCATGCCCTGGCCATCGCCGGGGTTGTCGACGTCGGGCCCGGCCGTCAGGTGGATCGAGTACGGCCCCTGCTCGAACACGCCCAACGCGTCCAGCGCTTCGATGGCCGGCACGGCCGCGGCCGAGTCGACGTGCCAGTTCATGATCAACGCGCCCTGGGCGTCGGGCACCGGCGACAGCTGCGGCAGCCCGACCAGGTCCTGCGCGAAATAGCGCAGGAAGGCGTGCAGGAACAGGCCATCGGTGCGCAGCTTGAGGTAGGTCAGCGGCAGGTTGACGAACAGCACCTGGCCCTTGCCCACGCCGTGCACGCCGGCCAGCAGGCTGCCGTCTTCGGCATGCATCAGGCGCTTGCCCGCGAAAGCGCCGCGCGTGGCGAACACCGAGTAGGTGAGCCGCCCGTAGTGGTAGCCCACCACCGCGAGCGGCTCGTCGTCGCCCGGTGGCGGCTGGTGGCTGCTGAGTGGCTCTTCTTCACCGTCACGGATCAACTTGCCCGGTGGCAGCCGCAACAAGGGCACGGCAGCGCCGTCCACCCAGGCCACGTGGTCGCCGGACATGCGGCCACGCAGCTCTTCATACAGCGCGTACGACACGCCGGCCAGGTCGGACAGGCGCGAGGCGCCCGGCGGATAGCTGCCGGCCAGGTCCTGGACACCGGCGTCGTGCACCAACAGCAGTTGCGTGCCGGCCTGCACGCGTTGCTCCAGCGCCGTCACCAGCGCATCGTTCATGCGGCGGTGCACCTGGTCGGGCAGGATCAGCGCAGCCCCCTGGAGCGCCCCACCGTCGCGCAGCAGGTCGGATGCGCGCACCACCGACAGGCCGAAACCGAGCTCGGCCGCTGCATCCTCCCAGGCCTGCACATGCGGGTCGCTGGTGGACAGCTCATCGGGGATCAGCAGCGCCAGCCGCGTGGCGGCCTGGCCAGAGGGTCTTGCCGTACCGCTCAGCCAGCCGAACAGCACGAACGCCGCCACGGCCGCCAGCACCAGCGCCGCGCGCAGCAGCCAGACGCGGGTTGGAGACGCCTGGCCGCTCATGGCGCCACCGCCTGTGCCCCGAACGGCTGCGCCGGCTCGACCGCCGATGCCACGGCCGCCACGCAACGGCCCTGCACCTCGGCCCAGACCGTGCCATGGACTTCCACGCCGGCACCGATCTCGATGCGCGGCGCTGCCACGGTGGTCTGCGAGGCCAGCGTGCCCAGCGTGCAGCCGGTATCGAGTGCGATGGCCATTTCGGACATCAGCACCCCGCGCACGGTGCAACCCGCTCCGAGCGCGGCCTCGCGCTCGACGAACACGTTGCCCGCGAAGGTGCAGCCCGGCCCCGCCGTGAGCCGGCCCCGCACCTTGAGGCTGCCGCCGACCACGCAGCGCGGTCCCAGCACCAGGTCGCCATGGCACACCAGATCGCCCTGCCAGGCGGTGCCGGCCGGTACGGCGAGCGCGCCGCTGCGGATGGCGCGGCGGCCCGAGGCGTCCCAGCGCACGCCGGTCAACGCCGCGCCGTCGCCCGGCACGGCAGCGAACACCGGCCTGGGCCCGCGCGGCAGGAACTGCACGCAGGGCGCATGCAGCAGCAGGAAGTCGGCGCCCGGCGCGAGCACCAGCAGGCGCTCGGCCGTCACGCGGCCTGCCAGGTGGCAGCCCTCGTCCACGAACAGTTCGTCCCCATGGGCCCAACGCAGCACCGAAGCCTGGGCCGCGAGCCGCACTGCGCCGCCGGCCCACAAGGCCTTGTAGATGCCGCGCCTGGCGGTACGCAGGGCGCCTGTGGTCGCCACCTCGGCGTAGAACGCGATGCCGTCCGGCAGGCGCAGGTCGCCCTCGGCGTACCACAGGCGGTGGCTCGCCTGGGCCGCCTGCTCGGCCGCGTCCAGCGGCAGCGCCTCGTCCGCCGCGGGACAGGCCACGATGGCGGTGCTGCCGAGCACGCCTGTGCCGGCGGCCACCGCCTCGGCCAGGCGCGTGGCGAAGCTGCGTGCCAGGTAGGGCGGGTCCAGCGCATCGGCCTCGTCGATGGGCAGCGGCTGCACGTCGCTCGGACGCAGCCACTCCACCAGTGCCGGCAACATGGGCAGCAGCATCACCGAGAAGGTCGCCAGCAACAGCAACGCGAGATTCACGGGCCGGCCTTGGCGGGAGGCATGGCGACGACCGGACTGGCGCGGCGGTAGCGCACGGTCTTGTCCCACTGGAACTTGCCGCCCGGCAACCGGTCGGTCAGCACCTGCTCGTACACCGAGCGCATGATGGCCACGGCACTCACGATGAAGCCCAGGAACGAGAACGCCAGCAGCCGGATGCGCTGGCGCGAGCGGTCCAGGTGGGTCGCGGTGGCGATCTCGAAGAAGGCGGCGAAGTTGCCGAGCGCGCTGTGGACCATGAAGGCCATGACCATCAGCGCGGGCGCCAGCCACTGCATGCTGACCGTGAAGTACATCAGCACGCTGAGCACCCAGCCCAGCAGCAGCACCGGCGACATCATGTAGACGCCCAGCAGCAAGGCGCCGTCGATGCGCTCGGTCCAGCGCAGATCGGGCTGGCGCAGCAGCGCGGCACTGTGGCGCACCATGGCCTGGTTGTGGCCCTTGGACCAGCGCTTGATCTGGCGCATGCGCACGGACCAGTTCTGCGGCACTTCCTCATAGCACTCGGCCCGGTTGTGGTAGACCGTGCGCCAGCCACCCAGCAGCAGCCGGTAGGTCAGGTCGGTGTCCTCGGCCAGCACGTCGTCGTGCCAGCCGCCCACGGCCTGGAGCGCGCTGATGCGGATGCCACCGACGGTGCCGCCGTACTGCGGCACCAGCCCCAGGTTCATGCGCGCCTGCTGGTCGACCTGGTAGCCGCCCGAGCGCTCCAGGTCGAGCAAGCGGGTCAACAGATTGGCACCCACGTTGAGCGGGACGACGCGGCCCATCACGGCACCGACCTCGGGGTCGAAGAACGGCGCCATCAGGCGGCGGATCAGCCCGCGCGAGGGCATGTAGTCCGCATCGAAGACGATGATGAAGTCGGTGTCGACGGTCTCGGTGGCGTCCTTGAGCGCCGCCGCCTTGCCGGGCTTGCCGCCGGTGCGGTGGAACGGCCGGATGCGGCCCGGAAAGCGTGACACGACCTCGTCGACGATCTCGCGCGTGCGGTCGGTCGAGCGGTCGTTGACCGGCACCACCAGCATGCGATCGGCCGGGTAGTCGACGCGCATGAGGTTTTCCAGGCAGTCGCGGATCACGTCTTCTTCGTTGTGCGCAGCAACGAAGATGGTCACGCGGGGCCATTCGGCGTGGACCAGGCTGGCGTAGGGGTTGCGCTGGCGGCCGAACAGGCGGTTCAGCGAGAAGACGTAGTGGCGCGCCGTATAGACCGTCAGCAGCACCATGACCAGCCCCATCAACCCGCCCAGAGACCACGCCCAGACGTCGCCCAAAGGGCTGGAAATCGTCAGCGACATGCCACCGGCCTGCGCGCCCGGCACACCGGCGGTTGCAACCGTTCCCAGCACGGCGCCCAGCCAGCGAATCGCTGGCGTACGGCCCCTGCAGGCCACGACCAGCCGCGAACAGGCGCGCTGACGCGACCCACGCCCAGCGCAAGGCGCACGTTGGTATTGCTTCAAGAATTCCCCCTCTTCGCACGCAATGCGAAGCCCTCGAAAAGACCATTTCTTAACGTACACAATTGTAGTTTTCCCCGATTCCGCTTGGTTGCAAATAGAACAACTGCATGTGACAGTTGTGCTTAATATGCAACTTAGTACGCTCAACTACTTTGAATAGTGTTATGTATGTACTCAATATTCTGCAATAACTACACATTGAGTAGACAAAAATAAAAGATTGCATTCAATTAGACAATTCTTAATAAAGGAGACGGAGTACAGGCGGCCGTTTGTCGGAGTTGTCGAGGCCGCGTCAGGGCCTGATCCAGCAGGAAGGCCGGTCGCGCCGCAGCAACCGTTCCACCCTTCGTCGTGCGCAAGCGTTCTCGTAGACTGCCGCCGTTCTCCCTGTGGTCCCCCGGCGCGGCACAGAAAATGCGTTCTGCCCCGCCGCGTTCCATCTCGGTACGTTCCCTTCCCCCGTCGACCTCCCGGCACAGCGCTGCCCGCGACGGTTCCTGTTCCTGCCGACCACAGCACCGGCGGGTTGTCCCAAGTAGATGAAGAAGGCAGGTTGTGTGACCCATTGGACAGTTGGCATCGATATCGGCGGTACGTTCACGGACCTCGTCGCCCTGGACCTGGCGCGCGGCGCACAGCGCAGCCTGAAGGTCCTCACCACGCACCAGGATCCGACCGAGGGCGTGGTGCGCGGCACCGCGCAGCTGCTGGCGGACCACGGCATCGCACCGGCCGACGTGGCCCGCGTCGTGCACGCCACCACCTTGTTCACCAACGCGCTGATCGAGCGGCGCGGCGCCTGCACCGGACTGCTCACCACCCAGGGCTTCGGCGACATCGTCGAGATGGGCAACGAGCGCAAGTACGACCTGTACGACCTGCGCATCGAGCGCAGCCGGGCGCTGGCGCCGCGCCAACTGCGTGGCGAGGCGGTCGGGCGCCTGGATGCACAAGGCCGCGAAATCGAGCCGCTGGACCTGGCGCAGGCCCTGGCCGAGGTTGCGCGTCTGGTCGATGCGGGCGTCGAATCGCTGGCCATCTGCCTGCTGCACGCGTACTGCAACGACATGCACGAGCGTCGCCTGGCGCAAGCCATCGCCCAGGCCCACCCCGCTCTCACGCTCACACTGTCGTGCGAGACCGCGCCCGTGATCCGCGAGTACGAGCGCCTGACCACCACGCTGGCCAACGCCTACATCAAGCCCATGGCGCGCAGCTACCTCGACCGGCTCGCGCGCCAGCTCGCCGCGCTGGGCCTGCCGGGCGACGTGCTCATGATGCTGTCCAACGGCGGGCTGGCGCACCTGGACGAGGCGCGCGCCCAGCCGATCGCACTGCTGGAGTCCGGCCCGGCCGCGGGCGCGATTTCCGCCGCCCACCACAGCCTGCGCGAAGGCCAGAGCGACCTGCTGGCCTTCGACATGGGCGGCACCACGGCCAAGCTCTGCCTGGTCAACGGTGCCAAGCCCTCCATCACCTTCGGCTTCGAGGCGGCGCGCCAGAAGCGCTTCGCCGAAGGCAGCGGCATGCCCATCGGCATCACCACGGTGGACCTCATCGAGATCGGCGCCGGTGGCGGCAGCATCGCCTCGCGCGACGCGCTGGGCCTGCTCAAGGTGGGGCCGCACAGCGCCGGCTCGCAGCCTGGCCCGATGTGCTACGGCCAGGGCGGCGACGCACCCACGGTGACCGACGCCAACCTGCTGCTGGGCTATCTGAACCCGGACTTCTTCGCGGGCGGCTCACTGCAGATCCAGCCCGCGCTGGCCCGCGCCGGCTTCGAACGCCTGGGCGCCACGCTGGGCCACGACGCGGTGCAGACGGCCTGGGGCGTGCACGACATCGTGGCCGAGAACATGGCGGCCGCGGCGCGCGTGCACGTGGCCGAGCGCGGCCAGGACCCGCGCCGCTTCGTGCTGGTGGCCACGGGTGGCGGCGGCCCGCTGCACGCCTACCACGTGGCGCGCAAGATCGGCGTGGCCACCATCGTCTGCCCGCCGCAGGCCGGCGTGGCCTCCGCCTTCGGGCTGCTGGTGGCCCAGGCCCGCGCCGACCGCTCGCGCAGCTTCGGCTTCAAGCCCGCCAGCGACGCCGTGGACGGGCTCGAGCAGGTCTTCGCAGCGCTGGAGCAGGAGGTGCGCGGCCCGCTGCAGGCGCTGCAGGCCGACTTCGGCCCGATCCGCCTGCGCCGGCGCGCCGATGGCCGTTTCATCGGCCAGGGCTTCAACCTCGGCGTCGACCTGCCGGACGGCCCTTACACCGCGCAGGACGCAGCGCAGGAAGCCGGCTGGCGCGCGCAGCTGGACCAGGCCTTCCGCAGCGCCTACGCCCACAAGTTCGGCCGCACCCCGCCCGACGTGCCGGTCGAACTGGTCAACCTGCAGGTGACGGGCGAGGCCGCGCCCTTGCGGCCCTTCCAGGCGCCCGCCCTGCACGCGCAGGCCGCCACGGCCGAGCCCACCGGCCACCGGTCCGTCTATTTCGCCGAGCGCCAGGGCTTCGTCGACACGCCCGTCTACCAGCGTGCGCTGCTGCACCCCGGCGCGCAGCTGGCCGGCCCGGCGCTGGTCGAGGAGGAGACGACCACCGTGGTCGTCGGACCGCTCGCCCGCGCAAGCGTCAGCACCCAGGGCAATCTTGTGATCCAGATCGAGGAGGCCCGCGCATGAGCACCCCCACCACCGACCGCGGCAGCGATGCCATCTTCCTGGAAGTCTTCTGGACGCGGGTGCGCTCCATCGTCAACGAGGCGGCCAAGCTCATCGTGCGCACCTCGTTCTCCACGCTGTCCTCCGAAGCCAACGACTTCGCGGTGGTCATGACCGACTCGCGCGGCCAGACCATCGCCGAGAACGCGGGCGCCATCCCCTCGTTCATCGGCACGCTGGGCAACACCGTGCGCGCCATGGTCGAAGTCTTCGGCATCGGCGCGATGCAGCCCGAGGACATCTACATCACCAACGACCCCTGGATCGGCACCGGCCACCTCAACGACGTCTGCCTGGTCAAGCCCCTGTTCCACGCCGGCAAGGTGATCGGCTTTGCCGCCACCACCGGCCATGTGCCCGACATCGGCGGCAAGATCCGCTCGGTCGACGCGCGCGAACTGTTCGAGGAAGGCTTCCACATCCCGCCCATGCACTTCCTGCGTGCGGGCCAGAGCGACCCCTCGCTGCTGCGCCTGCTGCAGGCCAACGTGCGCACGCCGGAGCAGACCACGGGCGACATCTGGTGCCACGCCAGCGCGACTGAGCTGATCGCGCGGCGCGTGGAGGCGCTGCTGCAGGAGTACGGGCTGGCCCAGATCGACGACCTGGCCGACGCGCTGTTCGACCGCAGCGAACAGGCCATGCGCGCGGCGATCCGCGCGCTGCCGCAGGGCGTGTTCCGCTACAGCATGCCGACCGACGGCTTCGCCGAGCCGTTCCAGTTCGAGGTCGCGGTGCGCATCGAAGGCGGTGAGATCACATGCGATTTCGAGGGTTCCTCGCCACAGCAGCCACGCGCCATCAACTGCGTTCTGGCCTACACCCACGCCATGACGGCCTATGCGGTCAAGAGCCTGCTGCTGCCGGACCTGCCCAACAACCACGGGCTGTTCCGCCCTGTGCACACGCGCGCACCCGAGGGCTCCATCCTGAACCCGAGCTTTCCCGCGCCCGTGGGCGGCCGCTCCTGCACCGGCCACTATGTGCCGAGCGCGATCTTCGGTGCGCTGCATGCCGTGCTGCCCGAGCGCGTGATGGCAGGTGTCGGCTCGCCGGTGTGGATCACCAACCTGAACGGCCGGCGCGCCAACGGCAAGCCGTTCGCCACCGTGCTGTTCTACAACGGCGGCATGGGCGCCACGGCGGGCAAGGACGGCGCCTCGGTCATGTCCTGGCCGAGCAACATCTCGCCCACGCCGATCGAGATCGCCGAACGCGACGCGCCGCTGCTGTTCCGCCGCAAGCGCCTGCTGCCGGACTCCGGCGGCGCTGGTCGCCATCGCGGCGGGCTCGGCGAGGAGATCTGTTTCGTCAACCGGCACGAGACGCCGCTGTCGGTGGTGTTCCTGACCGAACGCATCAAGTTCGGGGCACCGGGCCTGCACGGCGGCGGCGACGGGCAGTGCGGCGCGGTGCTGATCAACGGCCAGGCCATCGACTCGCGCGTGCCGCAGGTGCTGCAGCCCGGCGACGAGGTCACCTTGCGCACGCCCGGCGGCGGCGGCTTCGGTCCGGCCCGGGAGCGCACGGACGCCGCGCTGGCACAGGACCTGCTGGCCGGCTACGTCACTCCCTAGTTTCCATTGCAGAGGTTTCGCACCATGTCCTTCCACTCCGTTCTGACCTCCCTGCTGGCGGCCGCCAGCCTGTCGTTCGGCGGTGCCGCCGCCGCGGCCTATCCCGACAAGCCCGTGACGCTGGTCGTCGGCTTCTCGCCCGGCAGCAGCATCGACATGGTCGCGCGCGCCGTGGCGCAGAAGCTCGGCGACAAGCTGCACCAGACCGTGATCGTGGACAACAAGGCCGGCGCGGGCGGCAACGTGGCGGCCGGGCAGGTCGCGCGCGCCACGCCGGACGGCTACCAGCTGCTGGTGGTGGCCAACAGCATCGCGATGGCGCCGGCCGTCTACCCCGACCTCAAGTTCGACACGCAGCGCGACCTGCGCGCCATCGCCTACGTCGGCGTGGGCCCGGTGATCCTTAAGGTGCACAAGGACCGCGGCTTCCACACGCTGGCCGACCTGGTCCAGTACGCCAAGGCCAACCCCGGCAAGCTGAACTACGGCTCCTCCGGCGTCGGCGGCACACCCCACATGGCCACCGTGCTGTTCGGCAAGGTCGCGGGCATCCAGATGACCCACATCCCGTACAAGGGCGGTGCCGACGCGCTGAGCGCGCTGCTGGGCGGGCAGGTGGACGTGCTGATCAACCCGCTGCTGGGCGACACGGCCTCGGACCGCATCACCGCGCTGGCCATCACCGGGGCCAGCCGCTCGGCGCAGGCTCCTGGCGTGCCGACCTTCGCCGAAGCCGGCTACCCGGCCTACGACATCGGGGTCTACTACGGGATCATGGGGCCGGCCGGCCTGCCCGACCCGGTCGTGCGCCAGCTCAATGCCGCCGTCAACGAGGTGCTGGCCGACCCGGCCATCGTCGACAGCCTGACGACGCGCAGCGGCATCGTGCTCAAGCCCGGCTCGGCGGAGCAGTTCCAGCGCTTCATCGACGACGACGTCGCGCGCTGGAAGGACGTCGTCAAGAACGACAAGTCCATCAAGAACTGAGCCCGCCCCCCGCTCAGGCGGGATCCTGGAAGCGCGCCGCCCGCCTCTCCATCGACGCCGCCACCGCCTCGCGCTGGTTGGTGCTGCCGATCAGGCGCTGCTGCTCGACCGACTCGGCCAGCAGCAGCTGGGCATCGTCACCGTCTGCCATCTGGTTCAAGAGCCGCTTGGCGGCGCGCACGGCATCGGGGTTGCGGCCGGCGATCTCGCGCGCCATGGCCAGTGCCTCGGCCAGCGGGTCGGTCGCCACGCGCGTGCCCAGGCCGATGCGGCAGGCCTCCTCGGCCTCGACGATGCGCGCGCTGTAGACGAGGTCGCGCGCGATGTCGGCCCGCACCAGTTCGCGCATGAGCGCGATGCCGGCCATGTCGGGCACCAGGCCCCATCGCATCTCCATGACCGACATGCGCGCATCGGCGGCGAGCAGCCGCACGTCAGCGCCCAGCGCCACCTGCAGGCCGCCGCCGAAGGCCACGCCCTGCACGGCCGCGACCACGGGCACGGCCAGCGCGCGCCAGCCCCAGGCCACCTGCTGCGGCCGGTTGGCCGGGCCGTGCGTGCGCGCCTGCAGCGCCGACAGGCCGTCCAGCGGCGCGCCCTCGCGCATCTTGCCAAAGCGCGACATGTCCAGCCCGGCGCAGAAGGCCCGGCCCTCGGCATGCAGCACCACGGCACGCACGCCACGCGTGGCCTGCAGCAGCTCGGTGGCGGCGACCAGTCCGTCGAACATGTCCATGTCCAGCGCGTTCATCTTGTCCGGCCGCGCGAGCCGGACCTGCGCGACGCCGTCGGCGTCCACGCGCACGGCCACGCGGCCGTGCAGCAGTTGTTCTTCAAGCAAGGCGTTGCCTCCTGTCCTTGGCGTCCTGGCCGGCGATGTTCTCGCGCGCGCGCTGCCAGTCTTCGCCGGTCCACGAGCGCATGCGCGAGAAGTTGCCGCCCGTGGCCTGGTACTGGCCACCGTCGATGGCGATGGTCTGGCCGTTGATGTAGTCGGCGCCGGGGCCCAGCAGCAGCACTGCCAGGTTGGCGAGTTCGGGCATGCGGCCGTTGCGGTCCATGGGGTTGCCCTCGGTCTTGTGTTCGCCGCCGCCCGGGTTCAGGCGCGCGCTCATGCCCTCGGTCGGGAACAGGCCCGGCGCGATGGCGTTGAAGCGGATGCCGCGGCCGGCCCACTCCACGGCCAGCGACTGGGTCATCGCGTGCAGGCCGGCCTTGGACATGGCGGACGGCACGGTGAACGCCGAGCCGTTCCAGACCCAGGTGGTGAGGATGGAGACCACGGCCGCGCTTCTGCCCTCGGCCAGCCAGCGCTTGCCGCAGTCCAGCGTCATCATGAAGCTGCCGCGGAACACGATGTTGGCGATGGCGTCGAAGCCGCGCGGCGACAGGTCTTCGGTGCGGCTGACGAAGTTGCCGGCCGCGTTGTTGACCAGGCCGTCGATGGCGCCGCCATCGGCCCAGACGCGGTCCAGCATGGCCGTGATCTGCTCCTCCTTGCGGATGTCGCAGGCCACGCCGATGGCGCGGCCACCCTGCGGGCCGGCGGCGGCGGTGAGCTCGCGTGCGGTGTCTTCCAGCACGCTCTCGCGCCGGCCGCAGATGTAGACCGTGGCGCCCAGCAACACCAGGGCCTCGCTCATCACGCGGCCCAGGCCGCTGCCGCCGCCCGTCACGAGGTAGCGCTTGCCGGCCAGCAGGCCGGGCTTGTACATGAGGTCGTCCAACGTCACGGTGTGGTCTCCTTCAGCGCCCGGTGTACCTGGGCGCGCGTTTTTCGAGGAAGGCGTTCATGCCTTCGCGGAAGTCGCCGGTCTGCGTGCAGAGCACCTGGTTGCGGTCCTCCAGCGCGATCACGGCCTCCATGCTGGGCGCGTCGATGGCCAGGCCCAGCGCATCCTTGGTCAGGCGCAGCGCCACGGGCGTGGCGCGCAGCATGTCTTCGGCCAGGCTCTGCGCATCGGCCTGCAGGTCGGCCAGCGGCGCGACGCGGCTGACCAGGCCCAGGCCGTAGGCGCGCTGCGCCTCCATGAAGCGGCCTGTGAGCAGGTATTCGGCCGCGACCGAGCTGCCGACCATGCGCGGCAGGAAGTAGCTCACGCCCACATCGCAGGCCGACAGGCCGATGCGGATGAAGGCCGCGTTCATGCGCGCGTCGGGCGTGGCGAGGCGGATGTCCGAGGCCAGCGCCAGCGCGAAGCCGCCGCCGCTGGCCGCGCCCTGCACCACGCTGATGATGGGCTGCGGGCAGCGCCGCATGGCCAGCATGATGTCGCGGATGCTCTTTTGCTTCTCGAGCATCTCTTCCACGCCGCGCGTGCCGCCGTCCTGCGCCGTGGTGTCCTTGATGTCCAGGCCGGCGCAGAAGGCGCGGCCAGCGCCCTGCAGCACGACCACGCGCGCGCTGCTGCGCGCGTTGAGGCCTTCGAAGTAGTGGCGCAGTGCGTCGGTCAGGGCCGGGTCGAGCGCGTTCAGGCGCTCGGGCCGGTTCATCGTGAGCCAGGCGACGGCGCCACGCTCCTCGATCTGCAGGACCGGCGCCGTCACAGCGCGCGCGAGATCACTTCTTTCATGATCTCGCTGGTGCCGCCAAAGATCCGCTGGATACGGGCGTCGGTGTACATGCGCGCGACCAGGTACTCGTTCATGTAGCCGTAGCCGCCGAACAGCTGCACGCATTCGTCGATGACGCGGCCCTGCGTCTCCGAACCCCAGAGCTTGGCCATGGAGGCGGTCGCGGTGTCGAGCTTGCCGGCCACGAGGTCTTCCACGCAGCGGTCGATGAAGGCGCGCCCGACCTTGATCTGCGTGGCGATCTCGGCGAGCTTGAATTTGGTGTTCTGGAACTCGGCCACGGGCTTGCCGAAGGCCTTGCGCTCGCGCACGTAGTCCAGCGTGGCGTGGTAGGCGCCCTCCATCGCG
Organism: Pseudorhodoferax sp. LjRoot39; assembly: GCF_964253035.1. Classification (NCBI taxonomy): domain Bacteria; kingdom Pseudomonadati; phylum Pseudomonadota; class Betaproteobacteria; order Burkholderiales; family Comamonadaceae; genus Pseudorhodoferax; species Pseudorhodoferax sp. LjRoot39. The sequence continues at coordinate 7,226,112 of NZ_CAXUQL020000001.1, forward strand.
GCCAGCGCCGCGACGCCAATGATCAGGCGCTCGTAGGGCAAATCGCCCATGAGCTGGAAGAAGCCCTGGCCTTCCTTGCCGCCCAGCAGCGCGTGGGCCGGCACGCGCACGTCGTCGAAGAAGAGTTCGGAGGTGTCCTGCGCCTTCATGCCCATCTTGTCGAGCACGCGGCCGACACGGAAGCCCTTGGCATCGGCCGTGTCGACCACCAGGATGGAGGTGCCCTTGGCGCCCAGGTTCGGGTCGGTCTTGGCCACGACCAGCACCACGCCGGCCAGGTAGCCATTGGAGATGAAGGTCTTGGAGCCGTGCAAGGCGTAGCCGCCCTCGGCCTTGTCGGCGCGCGTGCGCACGCCCTGCAGGTCCGAGCCCGCGCCGGGCTCGGTCATGGCAATGGCGCCGACGATCTCGCCACGCGCCAGCAGCGGCAGGTAGTGGCGCTTCTGCTCTTCGGTGCCGTGGTTCAGGAAGTAGTGCGCCACGATGGAGTGCACGCCCACGCTCATGCCCGACAGCGCACGGCGCGACATCTCCTCGTGGATGATGGCCTCGTGGCGGAAGTCGCCGCCCCCGCCGCCGTACTCCTCGGGGATGTCGGTGCACAGCAGGCCCAGCTCGCCAGCCTTGCGCCACAGTGCGTGGCCCACGTGGCCGTTCTTGCGCGCGGCCTCGTCCTGCGGCTGCACCTCGGTCTCGATGAAGCGCACCACGTTGTCGCGGAACAGCTCCAGGTCTTCGTCCATCCAGGAGCGGCGGAAATCGATGCTCATGCTTGTCTCTCTCTTTCAGTTCACCTTGCGGGCGCGGTCTTTCCAGTAGGGCTCGCGCAGCACGAATTTCTGCAGCTTGCCGGCAGGCGACACCGGCAATTCGGTACGGAACTCCACGCTGCGCGGGCATTTGTACCCTGCGATCAGCGTTTTGCAATGGGCGATCACGGCGGCCTCGTCCAGGTCCGCGCCGGGGCGCAGCACGACGACGGCGTGCACGCGCTCGCCCCACTTCTCGTCGGGCACCCCGATCACGGCCGACATCGACACGCCATCGAGCTGCGCCAGCGCGTTCTCGACCTCGGCCGAATACACGTTCTCGCCGCCGCTCACGATCATGTCCTTGATGCGGTCGACGACGTAGAGGTAGCCCTCCTCGTCCATCATGCCGCCGTCGCCGGTGTGCATCCAGCCGCCACGCAGCGCGGCCTCGGTCTCGGCCGGCTTGTTCCAGTAGCCCTGCATGACCATGGGGCCGCGCGCGCAGATCTCGCCGACCTGGCCGGGCGGCAGTTCGTTGTTCTCGGGGTCGCGGATGCTGATCTCGGCAATCGGCACCGACTTGCCGGCCGAGCGCAGGCGCTTGGCCTGGTGGGGGCCGGGCAGGTGGTCCTCGGGCAGCAGCACGGCGATGGTGGGCGCCAGCTCGGTCATGCCATAGGCCTGGCAGAACTGCACGCCGGGCAATGCGGCCATGGCCTGGCCCAGCAGCGTGGCGTCGATGGGCGCGGCACCGTACAGCACCATGCGCAGGCTCTTCAGGTCGAACTCGGCGAAGCGCGGATGCTCGATGAGCCGCTTGACCATGGTGGGCACGAGGAAGGTCTCGGTCACCTGCTCGCGCGCGATGGCCTGCAGCACCGCCACCTCCTCGTAGAACGGAATGACGACCTGGGTCGCCATGCGCAGCACCATCTGCAGCGACAGGCCGCAGCCGGCGACATGGAAGAACGGCGCCGTGACCAGGGCCTGCACCTGCCAGCTGCGCGGCACGGCGGCGGCCGAGGCCAGGCCGTTCAGGTACAGGTTGCTGTGCGTGAGCATCACGCCCTTGGGCCGGCCCGTGGTGCCGCCCGTGTACATCACGGCGGCCAGGTCGTCGCGCTGGCGGCGCAGGTCTTCCACGGGCTCGGCCGCGGCCAGCAGGTCCTCGAAGGAGAGCATGCCCTCGGGCGCCGGCTCCGCGCCGACGTAGATCAGTGTCTGCAGCGACTTGGACAGGTCGCGCAGCGAGGCGACCTGCCTGGCGAAGAATTGGTCGACCAAGAGGATGCGCGTGTCGCAGTCGTCCAGCGAATAGGCGATCTCCTGTGGGCTCCAGCGCACGTTGACGGGGTTGATCGCGCCGCCGCCCCACCAGGTGCCGAACAGGTACTCGACATAGTTGTCGGAGTTCATGGCCAGCATGGCCACGCGGTCGCCCGGCGCCATGCCGAACCCGCGCAGCACGGCGGCCACGCGCGCCACGCGGTCGTGCAGGCGCGCGAAGCTGCTGCGGCGTTCGCCGAACACCACGGCCGTGGCCTGCGGCTTTTCGCGCAGCGCCTTGTGCAGGGCCTGGGTCAGTTGCATGGATGTCTCCTCGTTGTTCTCGAATTCAGCGTGCGGACCAGCGCGCCAGCAGCGCTTGCGCGTCGTGTGGCGACTGGGCCGGCGGCAGCTCGGGCGGCGTGCGGCTGAAGCGCGGCGCAGGCGCGGGCTGCACCATGCCACCGGCTTCGGCGAAGGTGCCGCGCGCGCGGTTGTGGGCGTGGGCCGGCGCCTCGTCCCAGTCGAGCACGGGGGCGAAGCAGGCGTCCGTGCCTTCGAGCAGCGTGCACCATGCGTCGCGCGTGCGCGTGCGGAACAGGTCGGCCATGCGCAGTTTGAGCAGCGGCCAGCGCGCGTGGTCCAGCTGCGCATCGAAGGCCGGGTCGTCGGCGATGCCGCAGCGCTCGCGCAGCAGCGCGTAGAACTGCGGCTCGATCGCACCGATGGCCACGTACTTGCCGTCGGCGCAGGCGTAGGTGTCGTAGAAGTGCGCGGCGCCGTCGAGCAGGTTCTCGCCGCGCTGGTTGTTCCACTGGCCGGCAGCCTTCATGCCGTACATCATGGACGACAGCAGCGCGGCGCCATCGGTCATCGCAGCGTCGATCACCTGGCCCTGGCCCGAGCCCTTGCTCTCGTGCAACGCAGCCAGGATGCCGAAGGCCAGCAGCATGGCGCCGCCGCCGAAGTCGCCCACGTAGTTGAGCGGCGGCACCGGCGTCTCGCCCGCACGGCCGATGGCATGCAGCGCACCGCTGATGGCGATGTAGTTGATGTCGTGGCCAGCAGCCTGCGCCAAGGGGCCGTGCTGGCCCCAGCCCGTCATGCGGCCATAGACCAGGCGCGGGTTGCGGGCCAGGCAGACGTCCGGCCCCAGGCCCAGGCGCTCCATGACGCCGGGGCGAAAGCCCTCGATCAGCACGTCGGCCCGCGCAATGGTCTGCAGCAGCTGCTCGGCCGCGCCCTCGGCCCGCAGGTCCAGCTGCAGCACCGTGCGGCCGCGCGCCAGGATGTCGTGCGGGTTGCGCTTCGTACCGGGCCGCTCCACCCGCAACACCTCGGCGCCCATGTCGGCGAACAGCATCGCGCAAAAAGGCCCCGGGCCGATGCCCGCCATCTCCACCACCCGAAGTCCCTGCAAAGGTCCTGCCATCTCGTATGCCTCTCCAGCCGGCACAGGCCAGCCATGTTCGATGGGGCATCTTGGCGCCGCCGCCGTGGGGCGGCATCGTCGGAACGGACGAAGTTGTCGGGTTAGGGTCATCCAGAGTGGTCAGACCACCCGACCAATGTTGCAATCGCGCCCACTTCGAAACCATGAGGAGACACCGCATGCAACGACGCCACGTCCTGGCCCGCACGGCCGGCGCCATCGCCACCCTCGCCCTGGCTCTGCCGGCCCTGGCGGCCTGGCCCGACCGCCCGATCACCTTGATCGTGCCCTGGGGCGCCGGTGGCGGCACCGATGCGGTGGCCCGCATCATCGGCGCGGAGCTCGAGAAGGAATTGAAGCAGCCCATCAACGTCGTGAACCGCACCGGCGGCAGCGGCGTGGTGGGCCACCAGGCCATCGCCTCGGCCGCGCCGGACGGCTACACCATCGGCATCCTGACGGTGGAGATCGGCATGATGCGGCACGCCGGCCTGACGCAGCTCTCGGGCGCGGACTACACGCCGCTGGGCCTCATGAACTTCGACGCCAACGCCGTGCTGGTGCGCGCCGATTCGCCGATCAAGACCGCCGCCGATCTGCTGGCCGCTGCCAAGGCCAGCCCCGGCAAGATGAAGGCCAGCGGCACCGGCCAGGGCGGCATCTGGCACCTGGGCCTGGCGCAGTGGCTGGTGGACAACAAGCTGCCCGGCAACGCCATCGGCTGGGTGCCCAGCCAGGGTGCGGCGCCCGGCCTGCAGGACCTGCTGGCCGGCGGGGTGGACGTGGTCTCGTGCTCGCTGCCCGAGGCCCGCGCGCTGATCGAGGGCGGCAAGGTGCGCCCGCTGGTGCTGCTGGGCTCCAAGCCCGACGGCATCTTCCCGCAGGTGCCGCTGTACACGGATGCCAGCGGCAAGATGTGGAACGCCGGCGCCTGGCGCGGCATCGCCGGCCCCAAGGGCCTGCCCAAGGACGTGAGCGACCGGCTGTCGGCCGCACTCAAGAAGATCTTCGACGGCGCGGGCTACCAGGATTTCCTGAAGTCGCGCGGCTTCGGCGCGCTGTACGCCGGGCCGGCGGAATTCGGCAAGTTCATGGCCGACAAGGACGCCGAGGCGGCCACCGCGATGAAGGCCGTGGGCATCGCCAAGTAAGGCCGTGCGCATCCACGACAGCCTGACCGGGGGGGTACTGCTGCTCTTGTCCCTGGCCGTGCTCTGGCACATCCAGGGCTTTCCACCGGCGGCCGGCCAGCAGTACGGGCCGGCGCTGTTCCCGGGGCTCATCGCGGGCGGCCTGGCCATCGCCTCGGCCGTGCTGTGCTGGCAGGGCTTGCGTTCGGACCAGCCGCTGCTGGCGCTCGGCGAAGGGCTGCGCTCGCCGCGCCACCTGGCCAGCCTGCTGGTGGCCCTGGGCGGCATGGTGTTCTACATCCTGTGCGTCGACGCACTGGGCTTCATCGTCTGCAGCGCGCTGGTGCTGCTGGCGCTGCAGTGGGCGCTGGGCGTGCGGCCGCTGGTGGCGCTGGCCGTGGCCCTGGTGGCCACGCTGGTGATCCACACCTGCTTCTACAAGCTGCTGCGCGTGCCGCTGCCCTGGGGTTGGCTGCAACCCATGGCCTGGTGAAGGACGCCTGATGGACGCGGTTCTGCAAGCCTTCGCGCTCGTCGCCACACCGCAGGTGGCGCTGGTGATGCTGCTGTCCGGCATGTTCGGCATGTTCGTGGGCGCCGTCCCGGGGCTGACGGCCACCATGGCCACGGCCCTGCTGGTGCCGATCACCTTCTTCCTGCCACCGGTGCCGGCGATTGCCGCCATCGTCACCGCCACGGCGATGGCGATCTTCGCCGGCGACATCCCCGGGGCGCTGCTGCGCATTCCGGGCACCCCGGCCTCGGCCGCCTACACCGACGAGTCCTACGCCATGACGCGCAAGGGCGAGGGCGAGAAGGCGCTGGGCATCGGCCTGGTGTTCTCGTGCATCGGCGGGCTGTTCGGCACGGCGGTGCTGATCGTGGCTGCGCCGTCCCTTGCCGAATTCGCCATCCGATTCAGCTCGTTCGAATACTTCTGGCTGGTCGCGCTGGGCCTGAGTTGCGCTGTGTTCATCACCAGCGACGCGCCGCTCAAGGGCTTGATCACGCTGTTCCTGGGCTTGCTCATCGGCTGCGTGGGACTGGAGAACCCGGCCGCCCATCCGCGCTTCACCTTCGGCAACACCGACCTCCTGGGCGGGGTGAGCCTGGTGCCCGCCATGATCGGCATGTTCGCCATCTCCGAGATCCTGCGCTTCACACTGACGGCCGAGCAGCTCGGCCGCTTCAACCAGCAGCTCGGCTCGGTGTTCAAGGGCATGTGGGGCTTGATCCGCAAGTACCCCAAGCAGACCCTGCGCGGCAGCGCGCTGGGCACGGCGGTGGGCATCCTGCCCGGGGCCGGTGCCGACATCGCGGCCTGGATGTCGTTCGCGATGAGCAAAAAGCTCTCCAGGGAGCCCGAGAAGTTCGGCACCGGCCACCCCGAGGGCCTGGTCGAGGCCGGCGCCGCCAACAACAGCGCCATCGCCGGCGCCTGGGTGCCGGCGCTGGTGTTCGGCATCCCGGGCGACTCGATCACAGCCATCGTGATCGGCGTGCTCTACATGAAGAACATGAATCCGGGGCCGATGATCTTCATGAACAACGCGCCCAGCGTCTACGCCGTGTTCCTGGTCTTCATCGCCGCCAATCTGTTGATGCTGCCGCTGGGCTGGGCCTGCATCAAGGCGTCCTCGCGCATGCTGCGCATGCCGCGCAACATCCTGATGCCCATCATCCTGCTGTTCTGCCTGGTCGGTTCGTTCGCCATCAACAACGCGCTGTTCGACCTGTGGATCCTGCTGGCCTTCGGCGTGGCGGCCTGGCTGCTGGAGGACAACGGCTTTCCCATTGCGCCAGCCATCCTGGGCATGCTGCTGGGCAAGATGCTGGAGGAGAACTTCATCACCTCGATGATCAAGTCCGAAGGCAGCTGGCTGGCCTTCGTCGAGCGGCCGATCGCCGGCGGGCTGGCGCTGTTCACGCTGGCACTGTGGTTCGGCTCGGCCTGGCTGGCCTGGCGCCGACGCACGAACACACAGGCCGCGTGAACGCCACGCCACCAGTCGGCGACACGGGCGCGGCCCGGCATGCGCTGCATCAGTCCGCGTGCATGCGGATTTCGCGGCTCTCACCCATGCCGGTGGGCGGCTTGCCCGTGGCGGCGGCCTTGGCCATCTTGTAGAGCTGCGTGAGCTTGTTCTCCTTGACGTCCCAGAAGTGCGCGTGGGTGATGCGCACCTCGACCAGGGCCACGTCCGGATCGTCGACCCCGCCCGGGAACCAGGCTTCGGTCATCTTGTTCCACAGCTGGCGCGCCTTCGCCTTGTCATCGCTGACCACCGCCGTTCCGCTCACCGAGACGTAGCTGTCCTTGCCAGGGTCGGCGTAGCTCGCGTTGACCGTGGACTCGCGCGCCAGGTCTTCGACCGAATCGCCCTTGCGCGACATGAAGAACCACAGCCGGTCGTCTTCGTCCAGCTGCTTGTTCTGCGTGGTCATGGGCCGCGCATGCAGGTGGCCATTGGCCGGGTGGCGCGTGGTGAACATGGCGAACTTGATGTCCTTGATCAGTTCCCACAGCTGCTGGCGGTCTTCGGGGGTGCTCATGTGCTCTCCTTCGTTGGTGGGCAGCCGCATCGGACGACACGGCCTGGTCCCATTGAAGGCGGCCTGACGGCCACGCCCCATCGGCGCGGTGCGTGCCTACGCGTCGGCGATGGCGCCGTCCACCACGGCCTGGGCCTCGGCAAAGATGCGCTGCAGATGCGCCTCGCCGCGCAGGCTCTCGGCGTAGATCTTGTAGACGTTCTCGGTGCCCGAAGGCCGGGCCGCGAACCAGCCGCCGGCGGTGCTGACCTTGATGCCGCCGATGGCCGCGCCATTGCCGGGCGCATGGCTCTGCACGCTGGTGATGGCCTCGCCCGCGAGTTCGGACGAGGTGATCTGCGCGGGCGCGAGCTTGCCCAGCAGCTTCTTCTGCGCGGGCGTGGCCGGCGCGTCCTGGCGGCTGAACACGGGGTTGCCGAAGTCGGCCGCGAGCGTCGCGTAGAGCTGGCCCGGGTCGCGGCCACCGCGCGCCGTGATCTCGGCCGCCAGCAGGGCCGCGGTGATGCCGTCCTTGTCGGTGGTCCAGACCGTGCCGTCGCGGCGCAGGAAGCTGGCGCCCGCGCTCTCCTCGCCGCCAAAACCCAGCGAGCCGTCGAACAGGCCGTCGGCGAACCACTTGAAGCCGACCGGCACCTCGTGCAGTCGCCGGCCCAGGCGCGCGGCCACGCCGTCGATCACGCTGGTGCTGACGATGGTCTTGCCGACGGCGGCCTGCGCGCTCCACTGCGGACGGTTGCGGAACAGGTAGTCGATGCAGACCGCCAGGTAGTGGTTGGGCGGCAGCAGGCCCGTGCTGGGCGTCACGATGCCGTGGCGGTCGTGGTCGGTGTCGCAGGCGAAGGCCACGTCGAAGCGGTCCTTCATGGCCAGCAGCGACTGCATGGCGTGCGGCGAGGATGGGTCCATGCGGATCTGGCCGTCCCAATCCAGCGTCATGAAGGCGAAGCGCGGGTCCACCGTCTCGCTGACCACGGTCAGGTTCAACTGGTAGCGCTCCGCGATGGCGCGCCAGTAGTGCACGCCGGCGCCGCCCAGCGGGTGCACGCCCAGGCGCAGGCCGGAGCTGCGGACCAGGTCGAGGTCGAGCACGCTGGCGAGGTCGGCCACGTAGGTGTTCAGGAAGTCGTGGCGCTGCGTGGTCGCTGCATCCAGCGCCGCGCGCAACGGCATGGTGCGCACGCCGGCCAGGCGGGCTTCGAGGTATTTGTTGGCCGCGGCCTCGATGGGGCCGGTGATCTCGCCGCCGGCCGGGCCGCCGTTGGGTGGGTTGTACTTGAAGCCGCCATCGCGTGGCGGGTTGTGCGAGGGCGTGACGAGGATGCCGTCGGCCAGGCCCTGGGTCCGGCCCTTGTTGTGGACCAGGATGGCGTGCGAGACGGCCGGCGTGGGCGTGGGCTCGTCGTTCGCGGACAGCAGCACGGGCACGCCGTTGGCGGCCAGCACCTGCACGGCACTGGCCACGGCCGGCTCCGACAGCGCATGCGTGTCGGCGCCCAGGAACAAGGGGCCGGTGATGCCCTGGGCCTTGCGGTGGTCGCAGATGGCCTGGGTGATGGCCAGCACATGCCAGTCGTTGAAAGAGCGGTCGAACGCCGAGCCACGGTGGCCCGAGGTGCCGAAGGCCACGCGCTGGGCCGGCACGCCCGGGTCCGGCTGGTCGTCGGCGTAGGCGGCGCGCAGCGCGGCCAGGTCGATCAGGGCATCGGCGGGAGCCGGCTTGCCGGCGAGAGGGTGCAGATGGGCGCTCATGGTGTCCTTCGGTCGGTGTAGCCCCTTGGTGCAAAGGCCATGCCAGAGCATAGCGGTGCACCGCCACGCATCCGGTAGGACGGGTGGCCCTGTTACGCCGTGGAGCCGCGTTCGACGATGCGAAAGCCCACGTCGACGACGGGCTGCGCCACCGTCTCGCCGCGGCAGCGCGCCAGCACGAGCTGCGCGGCCAGCCGGCCGATGGCCGGGCCGTCGATGAGCACGGTGCTGAGGGACGGCCACAGGTGCGCCGCGAAATCGGCATTGCCGAATCCGCAGACCGCCAGATCCTGCGGCACGCGCAGCCCGCGCGCCTGCGCCTCGACCAGCACGCCCTGGGCCAGTTGGTCGGAGCTGCAGCACACGGCCTGCAGGCCGGGCTCGTGCGCCAGCAGTTCGGCCAGGGCCTGGCGGCCCCGTTCCAGGTTGCTTGGCGCGGCCACGGTGGCGGTGGGCACAGCGCGGCCGTAGGCGGCCTCGAAGCCGGCCTTGCGCAGCAGCGCACGCGGATCGCCGGCCGTGGCGATGCCCACGCGCTGCCAGCCCTTGGCGCGGAAGAAACCACCCACGGCGCGTCCCACGCTGTCTTGCGAGAAGCCCACCAGCATGTCCACCGGCGCGTCCGACAGGTCCCAGGTCTCGACCACGGGAATGCCCGTGCGGCGCAGCCGCTCGCGCACGGCCGGGTCCTGCACCAGGCCCGTGAACACGATGCCATCGGGCTGGCGGCTGATCATGGTGTTGAGCACCACCTCCTCGCGCGCGCGCTCGTAGCCGGTCTGGCCCAGCAGCACCTGGTAGCCCTCGGCCGCCAGCGTCTCGGTCAGCGTCTGCACCGAGGGGAGGAACTGCGCCACCGCGAGCGCCGGCACGATGCCGGCCACCATGCGGCTGCGCTTGGACTTGAGCCCGCCCGCCAGCAGGTTGGGGATGTAGCCCGTGACCTGCACGGCCTGCTGCACGCGCGCAATCGTCTTGGCCGAGACCACGCCCGGATTGCCGAGCGCACGCGAGGCGGTGATCAGCGACACCCCCGCGCTACGGGCGACATCGTGCAGCGTGGCGGGCTTGGCAGATCTGGCAGCAGGTGGCGCGGCGTTCATGGCGGCTGGCACGTGCGGGAAACAACCCGCTTGACGGCAGAAATGACAACGATATCATCCGCATCCGTCCAGGTCATCGTACAACCATGCAGAAAACACCAGGATTGCACGCAGACGTCCGACATCACGCCGGGTGACAACGATGTCATTCGCCTCACAGACTGCTTTGGAGACTCTATGAAGAAGCTTTTCGCCGCCGCCCTGGCCAGCTTGGCCTTCGCCGCCGCCGCCGACACCTGGCCCAGCAAGGCCGTCACCATGGTCGTGCCCTTCCCGCCCGGCGGCTCGACCGACCAGGTGGCGCGTGCCGTCGGCCCGCTCTTGACCGACAAGCTCAAGCAGTCCTTCCTGGTGGACAACAAGGCCGGCGCCACCGGCACCATCGGCGCGACCTTCGTCAAGCGCGCGCCGGCCGACGGCTACACCTTCCTGGTCACCTCGCTGGGCCCGCTGGTCATCGTGCCGCACCTGCTCAAGGGCATGCAGTTCGACCCGCTCAAGGACTTCGACACCATCACGGTGGCCGTGCAGTCGCCCAACGTGCTGGTAGTGCACCCGAGCTCGCCGTTCAAGAGCCTGGCGGACGTGGTGGCCTTCAACAAGGCCAACCCGGGCAAGATGACCTTCGCCTCGGCCGGCAACGGCTCGTCCGACCACCTGACGGCCGAGCTGTTCTGGCAGCAGATCGGCGTCAAGGGCATCCACGTGCCCTACAAGGGCGGCGCGCCGGCCCACACCGACCTCATGGGTGGCCAGGTCGATGCCTCCTTCCAGAACGTGAACTCGGTGCTGCAGTACATCAAGGGCGGCAAGATGCGCGCGCTGGCCGTGACCAGCACCAAACGCTCGCCCGTGCTGCCCGACGTGCCCACCATGGCCGAGGCCGGCGTGGCCAACGTGGAGGTGACCTCCTGGCAGGCCATCGTGGCGCCCAAGGGCCTGCCGGCCGACGTGCGCGAGAAGGCCCATGCGGCCTTCGTCGAGGCGCTCAACAGCCCCAAGGTCAAGGACCAGTTCACCAGCATCGGCTTCGAGATGGTGGCCAACACGCCGGCCGAGTTCGCCGCCTTCCAGCAGAAGGAATACGCGAAGTGGAAGACGGTCATCGAGACCGGAAAAATAAGCATCGAGTGACCCCCCGTTTGGCCGGCTCACTGCGTTCGCCGGCCGATACCCCCAAGGGGGCGCACCCGGCGGCCTGGCAGAGCCAGTTCCGCGGGTGCACTGGGATGGCCTGCTCCGCGGCCGCCTGAACCGAGGCTTGCAACCGCCGCTGCACTTTCAACACCGCCATGACACACGACAGCATCGCCCACATCCGCCTCTCCTCCTGCTATTTGCCGCTGGCCAATCCGATCAGCGACGCCAAGGTGCTGACCGGCCGCCAGAAGCCCATGACCGAGATCGCGATGCTGTTCGCTGAAGTTCAGACCAAGGACGGGCACACCGGCCTGGGCTTCAGCTACTCCAAGCGCGCGGGCGGCCCCGGTCAGTTCGCGCACGCCAAGGAAGTGGCGCCCGCGCTGATCGGCGAAGACCCCAGCGACATCGCCAAGCTCTGGACCAAGCTGTGCTGGGCCGGCGCCTCGGTGGGCCGCAGCGGCCTGGCGGTGCAGGCCTACGGCGCCTTCGACGTGGCGCTGTACGACCTCAAGGCGCGCCGCGCCGGCCTGTCGCTGTCCAAGCTGCTGGGCGCGCAGCGCGACTCGGTGCGCTGCTACAACACCTCGGGCGGCTTCCTGCACACACCCATCGAGCAGTTGTCGGTGAACGCCGCCGCCTCCATCGAACGCGGCATCGGCGGCATCAAGCTCAAGGTCGGCCAGCCCGACGGCAGGATCGACATCCAGCGCGTGGAGGCCGTGCGCAAGCACCTGGGCGACCACGTGCCGCTGATGGTGGACGCCAACCAGCAATGGGACCGGCCCACGGCCCAGCGCATGTGCCGCATCTTCGAGCAGTTCAACCTGGTCTGGATCGAGGAGCCGCTGGACGCCTACGACCACGAAGGCCACGCCGCGCTGGCCGCCACCTTCGACACGCCCATCGCGACGGGCGAGATGCTGACCAGCCTGTCGGAGCACTACGACCTGATCCGCCACCGCGCGGCCGACTACCTGATGCCCGACGCGCCGCGCGTGGGCGGCATCACGCCATTCCTCAAGATCGCCGCGCTGGCCGAACACGCCGGCATCGCGCTGGGCCCGCACTTCGCGATGGAACTGCACGTGCACCTGGGCGCCTGCTACGCCACCGAGCCCTGGGTCGAGCACTTCGACTGGCTGGAGCCGCTGTTCAACGAACGCCTGGAAACCAGGGACGGCCGTATGCTGGTGCCGACGCGGCCGGGCCTGGGCCTGTCGCTGTCCGAACAGGCGCGCGGCTGGACGCGCGAGACGGCGGAGATCGGCCAACGCGCCTGAAACAACGAAGCAAGCACGATGAGCAAGCCCCTCTACATCACCATGCACGAGGCCGACAACGTGGCCATCGTGGCCAACGACGGCGGCCTGCCGGCCGGTACCGTCTTCGAAGGCGGCCTGACCCTGGTCGACAAGGTGCCGCAGGCGCACAAGGTGGCGCTGGTCGACATCCCCGCGGGCGGCGCCGTGCGCCGCTACAACGTGACCATCGGCTACGCGCTCAAGGACCTGCCGCGCGGCAGCTGGGTGCACGAGCGCCTGCTGCAGATGCCCGAGGCACGCGAGCTGGTCGGCCTGCCGATCGCCACCGTCAAGCCCGAACCGCAGCCGCCTCTGGAGGGCTACACCTTCGAGGGCTACCGCAATCCGGACGGCTCGGTCGGCACGCGCAACATTCTGGCGATCACGCAGACCGTGCAGTGCGTGGCCGGCGTGACCGACTTCGCGGTGCAGCGCATCAAGGCCGAGCTGCTGCCCAAGTACCCGAACGTGGACGACGTGGTGGCGCTGGAGCACACCTATGGCTGCGGCGTGGCCATCGACGCGCCGGACGCGATCATCCCGATCCGCACGCTGCGCAACATCAGCCTGAACCCGAACTTCGGCGGCGAGGTGATGGTGGTCAGCCTGGGCTGCGAGAAGCTGCAGCCCGAGCGGCTGCTGCCGCCTGGCTCCATCCCCATCGTGGACGAGCGCAACGTGGCCGATGTGGGCGACACGGCCGAAGCCAAGCTCGATGTGGTCTGCCTGCAGGACGATGCGCACGTGGGCTTCATGTCCATGGTCGATTCCATCCTGCGCCAGGCCGAGGAGCACCTGGAGCGCCTGAACGCGCGCCGCCGTGAGACCGTGCCGGCCAGCGAACTGGTGGTCGGCGTGCAGTGCGGCGGCAGCGACGCGTTCAGCGGCGTGACTGCCAACCCGGCCGTGGGCTATTGCACCGACCTCTTGGTGCGCGCCGGCGCCAGCGTGATGTTCAGCGAGGTGACCGAGGTGCGCGACGGCATCGACCAGCTCACCTCTCGCGCCAGCACGCCCGAGGTGGCCGAGGCCATGGTCCGCGAGATGGCCTGGTACGACGCCTACCTGGACAAGGGCCGCGTGGACCGCAGCGCCAACACCACGCCGGGCAACAAGAAGGGTGGGCTGTCCAACATCGTCGAAAAGGCCATGGGCTCCATCGTCAAGAGTGGCTCCTCGCCCATCACGGGCGTGATCTCGCCCGGCGAGAAGCTCAAGGCAAAGGGTCTCATCTACGCCGCCACGCCCGCCAGCGACTTCATCTGCGGCACGCTGCAGCTGGCCGCCGGCATGAACCTGCACGTGTTCACCACCGGCCGCGGCACGCCCTACGGCCTGGCCGAGGTGCCCGTGATCAAGGTGGCCACGCGCGACGACCTGGCGCGCCGCTGGCACGACCTCATGGACATCAACGCTGGCACGATTGCCACCGGCGAGAAGACGATTGCGGACGTGGGCTGGGAGATGTTCCAGCTCATGCTGGATGTCGCCAGCGGCCGCAAGAAAACCTGGGCGGAACAATGGAAGCTGCACAACGCGCTGGTGTTGTTCAACCCCGCACCCGTGACCTGAAACCTCAAAGGAGAGACAGCATGAAAATCGGATTCATCGGCCTGGGCATCATGGGCGCGCCCATGGCCCTGCACCTCGTCAACGCCGGCCACGAGCTGACCTACGTCAAGCGCAGCAAGGTCAATGCGGAGATCGCGGCCAGCAGCGCCAAGGGCGTCGCCACGGCCAAGGAAGTCGCGCAGGCGGCCGACGTCGTCATCCTGATGCTGCCCGACACGCCCGACGTGCAGGCCGTGCTGTTCGGCGAGAACGGCGTGGCCGAAGGCCTGACCCAGGGCAAGACCGTGATCGACATGAGCTCGATCTCGCCCATCGAGACCAAGGCCTTCGCCGAGAAGATCGCGGCGCTGGGCTGCGATTACCTGGACGCGCCGGTCAGCGGTGGCGAGGTCGGCGCCAAGGCCGCCAGCCTGACCATCATGGTCGGCGGCAGCGACGAAGCCTTCGCCAAGGCCAAACCCCTGTTCGAGAAGATGGGCAAGAACATCACGCACGTGGGCGGCGTGGGCGACGGCCAGACCACCAAGGTGGCCAACCAGATCATCGTGGCGCTGAACATCGCGGCCGTGGGCGAGGCCCTGCTGTTCGCCAGCAAGGCCGGCGCTGACCCGGCCAAGGTGCGCCAGGCGCTGATGGGCGGCTTCGCGGCCAGCCGCATCCTGGAGGTGCACGGCGAACGCATGATCAAGCGCACCTTCAACCCGGGTTTCCGCATCGGCCTGCACCAGAAGGACCTGGGCCTGGCGCTGGCCGGCGCCAAGTCCATGGGCGTGGCGCTGCCGCAGACCGCGGGCGCCGCGCAGCTGATGCAGACCTGCGCTGCGCAGGGCTGGGACCAGCTCGACCATTCGGCGCTGGTCAAGTCGCTGGAGCTGATGGCCAAGCACACCGTCGCCCCCGACTGACCCCTGCTTCCCGGCAAGACCCACAACAACAGGAGCACGCCATGAGAGACAACCGCCTGCGCACCCTCTGGCAGTCGGGCGGCGCCGCCGTCAACGGCTGGCTGGCCATTCCCAACAGCTTCACGGCCGAGACCATGGCCCACCAGGGCTGGGATTCGCTGACCATCGACCTGCAGCACGGTGTGGTGGACTACCAGGCCATGCTGCCCATGCTGCAGGCCATCGCCACCACCGACACCGTGCCGGTGGTGCGCGTGCCCTGGCTGGAGCCCGGCATCTTGATGAAGACGCTGGACGCCGGTGCCTCCGCCGTGATCTGCCCCATGGTCAACACGCGCGAAGACGCGCAGAAGCTCGTGGCCTGGACCAGCTACGCGCCGCGCGGCACGCGCAGCTTCGGTCCCATCCGCGCGCTGCTGGTCCATGGCGCCGACTACCCCACGCAGGCGAATGACCACATCGTGCGCTTCGCGATGATCGAGACCGCGCAGGCGCTGGACAACCTGGACGACATCCTGTCCGTCGAAGGCCTGGACGCGGTCTACATCGGCCCGTCCGACCTGTCGCTGTCGCTGGGCTGCCGGCCGGTATTCGACGATGTGGACCCCAAGGCCCAGCAGGCCATCGACCACATCCTGGCGCGCGCCAAGGCGCACGGCATCGTGGCCGGCATCCACAACGGCAACCCGCAGGGCGCGCTCGCGCGCATCGCGCAGGGCTTCCAGTTCATGACCGTCAGCTCGGACGCCCGGCTGATGGCGGCAGGCGCGCAGCAGGTGGTGGCCGCCATGCGCGCACAGGCACCGGCCAAGGCCGGCAGCGGCTACTGAATTCCGCAACCAAGGAGGAGACTTTCCCATGCACCAAGACAGCCGCAGACGCTTTTTGAAAACCGCCGCCGGCACGGCACTCGGCACGGCCGCCAGCCTGGCCGGCGCCCAGTCCTTCGACTTCAAGCCGGCGCAGCGCTACCCCGACCCCAACGTCTTCATCCTCGACCCCAGCTTCGCCAAGTACCGCATCTACAGCAGCACCATCGAGCAGCTGGGCAGCGGCATGCGTTGGGCCGAAGGGCCGGCCTACTTCCCCGAGACGGGTACGCTGATCCTGTCGGACATCCCGAACAACCGGCTCATGAAGTACGAGGAGAAGACCGGCAAGTTCTCCGTGCACAAGGAGAACGTCAACTACGCCAACGGCAACACGCGTGACCGCCAGGGCCGGCTGCTCAGCTGCGAGCACTCGGTCACGCGCCGCATCGTGCGCACCGAGAAGGACGGCAGCACGACCGTGCTGGCCGACAACTTCGAGGGCAAGCGTCTGAATGCGCCCAACGACATCGTCGTCAAGTCCGACGACAGCATCTGGTTCACCGACCCGCTGTTCGGCATCAACGGCGAGTGGGAAGGTTCGCGCGCCAAGCCCGAGCAGGCCACCACCAACGTCTACCGCATCGCCAAGGACGGCAAGATCACGGCCGTGATCACCGACCTCGTGAACCCCAACGGCCTGGCCTTCTCGCCCGACGAGAAGAAGCTCTACGTGGTCGAGTGGAAGGGCACGCCCAACCGCAGCATGTGGAGCTACGACGTCGCGGCCGACGGCACCCAGCTCTCGAACAAGACCAAGCTGATCGATGCCGGCGGCCCGGGCGCGTTCGACGGCTTCCGCGTAGACCGCGACGGCAACCTGTGGTGCGGCTGGGGCTTCTCCGGCGCCTTCGCGCCCGAGGCGACGGACATCGGTGGCGGCATGAAGGCGCACCTGCCGCTGGCCAGGTCCGACGAGATGGACGGCGTGAAGGTCTTCAACAAGGACGGCAAGCCCATCGGCTTCATCCGCCTGCCCGAGCGCTGCGCCAACCTGGAGTTCGGCGGCCCCAAGCGCAACCGGCTCTACATGGCGAGCAGCCACTCGCTGTACGCGCTGTACGTCGAGGCGCACGGCGCGGTGTGATGCAGCAACGCTATGGCCTGCCGAAGCCGTAGCGCGCCAGCACTTGCTGGCCGGCGTCGGAGTTCACGAATGCGATGAAGTCGGCTGCTGCAGCCTTGTTCCTGCTGTCGGCCACCACGGCGATGGGGTAGGACACGGGCGTCGCGCCCTGCGGCGAGGCCACCACCTTGACCTTGTTGCTGGCAATGGTGGCATCGGTGCGGTAGACGAAGCCGGCCTCCACCTCGCCGCGGCTCACATAGTCCAGCACCTGGCGCACGCTGTCGGCCTGCACGAACTTGGGCTCCAGCACATTCCACAGGCTGGCGGCCTCCAGCACGTCCTTGGTGTAGCGGCCCACGGGCACGGTGGCCGTCTTGCCCACGGCGATCTTCCTGACCGCCGCGCGGTTGAGGTCCGCCAGGCCTGTGATGCCCACGCCGCCCTGGGCCGGCTCGACCAGCACCAGGCTGTTGGTCACGAAGTTCTTGCGCGAGGCGGCGTCGACGAGCTTCTGCGCACCGGCCCGGTTCATGGTTTCCTGGTCGGCGCTGGCGAACACGTCCACCGGCGCACCCTGGCTGATCTGCTGCAGCAGCACGCCGGAAGCCGCGAAGTTGAAGCGCACCGTGGTGCCGGGCTTGCCGGCCTCGAACCTGGGTGCCAGTTCCTTGAACGCGTCGGTCAGGCTCGCGGCGGCGGACACGGTGATCTGCTGGGCCCAGGACGCGGCGGGCAAGGCCAGGGCGAGAACCAGAGAAGCGACGGCAAAGGACCGCATGCAAGGACTCCTGAGAGGGGATGGTGTTCGGACAGCAGGTTCGCTGTGTTCTCATGAATATAACAGCGAGCAACTCAGGCCATGCGGCCGTCGGCCCGCATGGTGTCCACGCCGGCGATGCGTGGCGCGAACCAGCCGATGCGCTCGGTCTGGCGCACGTCGAAGCGCGGCACATAGGGCTTGATGTCCAGCACCGGCGTGCCATCCACCATGTCGTTGCCCGAGAACGCGAGCACGAGGCCCTGCACGGATTCCAGCCGCACGATGGACAGGCCGATGCGGTTGGGCCGCGTCGGCGCACGCGTGGCGAACACGCCGTGGCTGCGGTCGTCCAGGAACGGAACCACCTCCAGGCGTTCCTGCGTGCACAGGTGCAGGTGCGTGAGCACGATCAGGTACTCGAAGCCTTCGATGTCGCGCAGGCCCGCGGCGTAGGCCGAGGCGATCTCGATCTGCCCCAGTTCCTGCTGCGCACCGGCCGTCTGGATGGGCGTGCCCTCGGGCGTGGCGAAACGGCTGCGCACCACGCCGATGGGGCAACAGACGACCGTGCCTTCTTGCTGTTTCATTGTCATACCTCATCGCTATGCCATACTGAATATAACGAACAACGACCCCGAGGAGCTTTCAGTGTCCGTGCGCATTTTTTCCCGCAGTGTCATTTGCTCGCTCGCGGCCGGCCTGGCCCTGGCCGCCTGCGGCGGAGGCGACGATGCAGCCACCGTGCGCATCGACGGCGCGCTGGACCGCCCGGCCAGCCTGGGGTCCGCTGCGCTGGGCGAGCGGCCGGCCATCACGCAGAACGTGGCGTTCACGAGCGGCAGCGGCACGCAGCAGCGCAGCTACGTCGGCGCGGACCTGTGGTCGCTGCTGTCGGACATGGGCATCCAGACCACGCCGGGCGCACGCAACGACCAGCTCAACCGCTACGTGCTGGCCACGGGCGCCGACGGCTACCGCACCGTGTTCGCGCTCGGCGAGCTGAGCCCGACGTTGGGCAACAAGGGCAGCATGCTCGCCTACCTGGAGAAGAACGGCGACGGCACGACCACGGCCATCGGGTCGGAAGACGGCCCGTTCCGCGTCACGGCACCTGGCGACGTGCGCGGCGGACGCTATGTGTCGCAGCTGGTGCGGCTGGACGTGCGCCCGTCCGGCTCCACGGCGGCCGGCACCGGTGGCGGTGTGTCGCCCAGCTTCACGGTCGCTGGCGCGGTCGCCACGCCGATGGCGTTCGACCTCGCGGCGCTGCAGGCCCTGCCCGCCAGCACCGTCACGGTCGGCAACAGCGCGTACACCGGCGTCAGCCTGTGGAACCTGCTGAACACCCAGGTCGGCCTGAAGACCGATGCAAGCACCAAGAACCCGCTGCTGAGCATGTACGCCGTGGCCACGGGCAGCGATGGCTACAAAGCCATGGTCTCGGTCGGCGAGATCCATCCAAGCTTTGGCAACCGTGACGCCCTCGTGGCCTATGCGGTGGACGGCGCGCTGCTGGACCGCAACGGCATGGCGCGGCTGGTCGTGCCCGGCGATGCGCGCGCGAGCCGGCATGTCTCCAACCTCGTCGCCATCGAGGTCTTCGCGGCGCCGGCAGCGCCCTGAGCGGCTCAGGGCTGCGGCAACAGAAGCCACTCCATGGTCTCTCCGCCCTTCCAGTTGGCCAGCAGTGCCGTGGCTGCAGGCCGCTGCGCACCCGGCACCCCGCACCTGCAGCAGCCCGCGCCGGTGCGGCGCCGCGCCCGCCTGGCCGACCTCGATCCCAACTACCACTGCTCCATCGTCGGCACCTGCCTGGGCACGGCCAGCCTGCGCAAGCTCATGGTGCGCTGCCTGCCGGAGCTCGCCCAGGCATCGGACGTCGACATCCACCACGAAGCCGTGCACCTGGCCACGGCCGGCGGCGCGGGAGCCAAGGCCTTGCACAAGGCGCTCGACGAAGCCCATGCCGTGGCGATCAGGCGCTTCGCGGGGCTGGACGGCGCGGCACTGGCGCAGGCCTGGCAGCAGGCCCTGGCCCTCGGCCAAGTGCCCGGCGCCTACTGGGCGCTGCTGACACACGCCCAGACCACGCCCGAGCTGCGCAAGCGCGCCTTCGGCGATGTGCACATGCTTTCGCACCTGGTCGGGGCGGCGAACCGCGCGGACATCCGGCGGCTGCAGGCACTGACGCAGCGCAACGCCGAACTGGGCGAGCAGGTCGAACGGCAGCAGCTGCGGCTGCAAGACCTGGCGCAGGAACGGCAGGCGCTCGCCGAGCGCCTGCAAGCACAGGCACTGGCGCAAACCCGCTGCTGCGCGCCAGCGCCCGACGTCGCCGGCCTGCAGGCCGAGCTGGCAGCGCGCGACCAGGCGCTGGCGCACCAGACCGGCCGGCGCGAGGCGGCCGAGTCGCAGATGCTGGCCGAGCGCCAGGCACGCGAAGCGCTGCAGCAGCGTGTCGGGACGTCACTGGAACTGATCGACGCCTTGCAGGCCGAGCTGCAGGCCCTGGAGGAACAGCTGGCCGCGCAGCTGGAGCCGGTGGCACCCATCCTGCGCTTGCAGGGCTGCCGCATCGTCTATGTCGGCGGGCGTCCCGGCGCGAACCGCAGCATCCGCGCCATGGTGCAGGCGGCCGGTGGCGAACTGGTGCTGCACGATGGCGGCATCGAGGACCGCAAGGGTCTGCTGGCCGCAGCGCTGCCCCGGGCCGACTTCGCGGTGTTCCCGGTGGACTGCGTGGACCACGACTCCATGGCCACCGTCAAACGGCTCTGCGAGCGCCACCAGATCCCGTTCCACCCGGTGCGCAGTGCCAGCGCCGCGAGCTTCGCAGCCCTGCTGGCACGCCTGGCAGACGCGCAGTTGCCCGGACCGCACCGGTGCATGCGCCACGGCTGAGGGTTCAGGGGCCCGCCGCGAACCGGGCCAGCGCCACCAACCCCACGACCAGCAGCAGCACGATCACGAAGGCCACCAGGATGAGCGGCAGGAAGCCCACCTGCTCGGTGCGCTTGTCGGCCTCGGATCGACGCCCGCCCAGGCCGATGAAGCTCCAGAGCACGGCGCGCACGGTGCGCAGCAACTTGTTCATGGCCCGACTGTGCCGCAGACCGGCTTCAGAGAACAGCAGCAGTTGTGCATGCGGCAAGCGTAGCAGGCATCACACGCACGCCAGCAGCAGCGGCACGAGCAGGCTGGTCAGGATGCCGTTCAGGCCCATGGCCAGCGCCGCGAACGCGCCCGCCACCGGGTTCAGCTGCAGTTCGCGCGCCATGCCGATGGCATGCGCCGTGAGGCCCAGCGCCACGCCACGCACGACCGGGTCCTGGTCCACGCCCAGCCAGCGCAGCAGCGGCTGCGACACCATGGTGCCGGCGATGCCCGTGATCGCCACGGCCACGGCGGCCAGCGCGGTCAGGCCGCCCATGCGCTCGGCCACCGGCATGGCGATGGGCATGGTGGCCGATTTGGGCGCCAGCGACGCCAGCGTCTCCCAGGAGCCACCCAGCGCCCAGGCGATGCCCACGGCCGAGACGATGGCCGCGGCCGAGCCGACCAGCAATGCGATGGCCAGCGGCCGCCAGATCGCGCGCACGCGCGGCCACTGGTGGAACAGCGGCACGGCCAACAGCACCGTGGCCGGCCCGATCAGCAGCGTGAGCGGCTGGGTGCCGCGCGCGTAGTCGGCATAGGGCGTGTCGCTGGCCAGCAGCAGGCCGACCAGCACCAGCACCGAGGTCAGCACCGGGATCAACGCGGGATGCGCGCCGCTGCGCCGGTACAGCGCCAGCGTGCCCGCGTAGACCAGCACCGTCAGCGCCAGCCACCAGACTGGCGAGGCCGCCAGTGCGCTCCAGGCCGCCGTCATGCCGCCGCCTGCCGGCCCAGCAGCCACTTGAGCACCAGCGCCGTGACGACCAGCGTGACCACCGCGCCGAACACGCTGGCCAGCAGGAACGGGCGCCACTCGCGCGCCACGCGTTCGAAGTGCAGCATCACACCGGCCACGGACGGAATGAACAGCAGCATCATGTGCGGCAGCAAGGCCTTGGCGCCCTGGTCCAGCCCGGCCGGCACGCGGCGCAGCACCAGCAGGCCGCCGAACAGCGCCAGCATGCCGACCACCGAGCCCGGCAGCGGCCAGCCGGCCAGGCGCACCAGGGCGTCGCCCAGCGCTTGCAACAGGAACAGGGTGGCGATGGCGTAGAGCATGGGGCGGCGATGCTAGTGCATGCGGCGGCGGCCGAACACCACCAGTTGCGCGGCAGGGCACCGGATCAGATGCATGACAATGCCGCCGCCCCACCCATGAAGCGCTACGAAGCCCTGGCCCACGACATCGCGGAATCCATCCGCGCCGGCGTGCTGCGCCCGGGCGACCGGTTGGCCTCGGTGCGCCACACCAGCGCCAGCCGCGGCGTGAGCCCGTCCACGGTGTTCCAGGCCTACTACCTGCTCGAAGCGCGCGGCCTGGTGCAGGCGCGCGAGCGCTCGGGCTACTACGTGGCGCCGCATGCGCAGCAGGTGCCGCCCGAGCCCGAGACCGCCTCGCAGCCGCAGGAAGGCTCGGTGCCCGTGGACGTCAGCGCACTGGTGTTCGAGATCCTGGACGCGAGCATGGTGCGCGAGGTCGTGCCCTTCGGTTCGGCCTTCCCGAGCCCGCTGCTGTTTCCACTCGCGCGGCTGGGCCAGTCGCTGGCCGCCAGCGCGCAGGCGCTGGACCCCTGGAGCACGGTGGACGACCTGACGCCCGGCAACGCCGCGCTGCGCCGGCAGATCGCACTGCGCTACCTGGCGGCCGGCATGCCCATGTCGGTGGACGACATCGTCGTGACCAACGGCGCGCTGGAGGCGCTGAACCTGTGCCTGTCGGTCGTCACGCGGCCGGGCGACACGGTGCTCGTGGAAGCGCCGGCCTTCTACGGCGCGCTGCAGGCGCTCGAGCGCCAGGGCTTGTCGGCCGTGGAGGTGCCCACGCATCCGCGCGAGGGCATGATTCTCTCCGCGCTGGAGCAGGCCATCGCGCGCCACCGGCCCAAGGCCTGCTGGCTCATGAGCAACTTCCAGAACCCGCTCGGCAGCCTGATGCCCGAGGAGCGCAAGCGCGCCCTCGTGGAACTGCTGGCGCGCTACCAGCTGCCGCTGATCGAGGACGATGTCTACGCCGAGCTCTACTTCGGCGACAGGCGCCCGCCCCCGGCCAAGGCCTTCGACAGCCAGGGCCTGGTGCTGCACTGCTCCTCGTTCTCCAAGTCGCTGGCGCCGGGCTGGCGCATCGGCTGGGCCGCGCCGGGGCGCTACGCCCAGGCCGTGGCGCGGGCCAAGCTGATGTCCACGCTGGCCACGGCCGTGCCCACGCAGATGGCATTGGCGCGCTACCTGGAGCGCGGCGGCTTCGACAAGCACCTGCGCAAGCTGCGCCAGACCCTGGCGCAGCAGCAGGCGCAGTTCATGCAGGCGCTGGGCCGGCATTTCCCGCCTGGCACGCGCGCCACGCGGCCGGCCGGTGGGTACTTTTTGTGGGTGGAGTTGCCGCCGCAGGTCGACGCGCTGGCACTGCACCGCCAGGCGCTGGCCCAGGGCATCAGCATCGCGCCCGGGCCGATCTTCTCGCCGAGCCGTGCCTTCGCGCACTGCATCCGCCTCAACTACGGCCACGCCTGGAACGCGCGCAGCGAGGCTGCACTCGCCACGCTGGGCCGGCTGGTCCACGCGGCCCTGTGAACGCCATGGAACTGCTGCGCATCCACCACGCCGCCATCATCTGCGCCGACTACGCGCGCTCCAAACGCTTCTACACCGAGGTGCTGGGCCTGCGCGTCGTGGCCGAGCACTACCGCGCGGCGCGCCAGTCGCACAAGCTGGACCTGGCGCTACCCGATGGCAGCCAGATCGAGCTGTTCAGCTTCCCCGCGCCGCCGCCGCGCCCTTCGCGGCCGGAAGCCCAGGGGCTGCGCCACCTGTCGTTCGCGGTGTCCGATGTGGCGCGCTGCAAAGCGGAACTCGAAGCGCAGGGCGTGTCCGTCGAGGACATCCGCACCGACGCGTACACGGGCCGGCGCTTCACCTTCTTCGCCGACCCCGACGGGCTGCCGCTGGAGCTCTACGAAGACGCCGCCTGACCGCGCAGCTTCTGCACCAGCGTGACGGCAGCCAGCACCACGGCGCCGGCCACGATGCCGACGCCCGCGTTCGCGAGTGCCGGCGTGATGGCCTCCCAGAACGGTCCGCCCGGCCAGATCGCCGTGGCGTGCGCCATCTCCTCGATACCGTGGTGCAGCACCGCCACGCCGTGCGTGAGGATGCCGCCGCCGACCAGGAACATGGCGGCCGTGCCGACCACCGACAGGCCCTTCATGAGCCAGGGCGCCGCCGCCAGGATGGCGCGGCCCAGCGCGGCGCGCGCGCCGCCGAGGCGGCTCAGGTGCAGCCCCGCGTCGTCGAGCCGGACGATGCCGGCGACCAGGCCGTAGACCCCGATGGTCATGGCCACGGCGATGCCGACCAGCACCACCAGCTGGGTCAGGAACGGGCTCTGCTGCACCGTGCCCAGCGTGATCGCGATGATCTCGGCCGACAGGATGAAGTCGGTGCGCACGGCGCCCTTGATCTTGTCCTTCTCCAGCACCACGAGGTCGACCGTCGGGTCGGCCACGGCCTGCTTGTGCTGGACCGCGTGCGCCGCATCGTCTTCCGGGCGGTGCAGGAACTTGTGGGCCAGCTTCTCGAAGCCCTCGTAGCACAGGAAGGCACCGCCCAGCATCAGGAGCGGCGTGACGGCCCAGGGCGCGAACGCGCTGATGGCCAGCGCCGCCGGCACCAGGATGGCCTTGTTGAGCATGGAGCCCTTGGCCACGGCCCAGACCACGGGCAGCTCGCGGTCGGCCTGAACGCCCGTGACCTGCTGGGCGTTGAGCGCAAGGTCGTCGCCGAGCACGCCGGCCGTCTTCTTGGCCGCGACCTTGCTCAGGACCGAGACGTCGTCGAGGATGGAGGCGATGTCGTCGAGCAGTGCGAGCAGGCTGGAGGCCATGGGGGTCCGAGTGGAGTGGATGAGCGGACCATTGTGCGCGAGCCGGTGACGGGCGCGCGACAGCGCAGGCCGCGTCAGTCCGTCGGCTGCAGCAGGGGGCGCAGCAACGCCGCGGCTTCTTCCTGCACGCGCCGGCGCCGGTCCGAGCTACTGCCGGGCTTCTCCCAATCGGGCCGGCTGCGGGCGGGCTGCACGGCCTGCACCACGCGGCGCAACGGGGCATCCAACGCAGCGTCGGACGCGGTGCCCTGCTCCAGCTGGGCCAGTGCCGCGTGGCCGCGCCGGTCGAGCTGGCGCGCCAGGCCCACGAGCTGCAGCGCGACGAGAAACAACAGGGCGTTGTCCAGTGTGAGCTCGCGCACGCCATTGAGCTGGTTCAGCAGCTTGCCACCGATCTGGCGCCAGCCCTGCGAGACGATGCTGCCCAGCGCGCCGCCCAGCGCCGCACCAGCGCCCAGCGAGAGCCCGCCCACGGCCAGGTCGGCGATCACGCCGACCGAGGCGCCCACCGCCGCGCCCATGCCCAGCCGGCGGCCGGCCTGGCGCAGGGCCTCGGGGTGGAACAGGTCGCTGTCCCAGCGGCCGTCCTGCCAGGGCAGCGCGGCGAGCCGTGCGTCGTCCTCGGCAAAGCCCTGGATCTCCAGCAGTTGGTCGGCGCAGCCGCGTACCAGCACCAGCGCCAGTTGCTGGAAGTCCTGCTCGGCGCGCGCCCGCGCGGCGGGCTCCGCGTAGACCACCTCGCCGATGCCGCGGCGCAGCGCCGCCAGCCGCAGCAGCACGTCGGCAATCGCCCGGCTGGCGGCATCGCGCCGGCCACCGGCTTCCTGCTGCAGGTGCTGGCCGACCTGCTGCAGCCGCGCGCGCTGGCCCGGCAGCAGTGTGGCCAGGTCCTGGTAGAGATGCTGCTCGGCGCCGACGAAGGGCGCGACGGCGTCGAAGCGCACCTGGGCGTGCAGGCCACCGCCGGCCAGCACGGCCTGCCAGTCGGCCAGGCGGCTCGCGGGGTCGCGCACGAAGTTGAGCACGGGCATGACCGGGCGCGCGCAGGAGTTCAGGATCTCGATCTCGGCCCGGTGCTTGGGCAGCACGGGCTCGCGGCTGTCGATGACGTAGAAGGCCGCGTCCACCTCCAGCATCTTGCGCAGCACCTTGGCCTCCTGCTCGAAGCTGCCGCGTGCCTCCGGCCCTTGCAGAAAGGCGCGCACGCGTGCGGGGCGGTCCATGCCGGCGTCGGCACCGACGCCCTGCAGAAAGTCCCACAGCGCGACGGAGTCTTCCAGGCCCGGCGTGTCGAAGAAGCGCAGCGCGGGACGGCCGGCGATGCGCAGTTCGACCACCTCCACATGGCGCGTGGTGCCGGGCCGGTCGGACACCTCGCCGAAACGGCGCTTGCGCGTGAGCGTGCGCAGCAGCGAGGTCTTGCCCGCATTGGTGTGGCCGACCACGGCGATGGCCAGGGCCTCGTCGGGAGTCTGGGCGCCGGGGATGGGCAGCTTCATGGCGCCTCCAGCCAGGCCAGCGCGGCCTCGGGTTCGGTCAGCACCGCGAGCTGCACCAGATCGCTGCGCTGCAGCCAATCGCGCCAGCGTGCCGCGTCGGACTCCTGCCGCGCACCGCCCAGCAGCACCGCGCAGGCAGCACTGCGGCCGCCGGCCTCGCGCAGGAAACGCTCGGTGCCACGGTCGGGGCTGGAGGCCGCATGGCAGGCCACGAGCAGGCGGTGCGCTGGCGCCACGGCAAGGCGCTGCAGCAGGTCGGCGCGCTCGCGCTGGCTGCCGTCCATGCGCAGCACCTGCACCGTGGCAGGCGGCGTGAAGGGCGGCCAGGGCGCCTCGGGCGGCAACTCGAAGCCCACCAGCAGCTGCGTGCCGGCATCGGCCACCGGCGCGGCAGGCGCGGCGGCTGGTGCGGCGCCAGGCTGCTCGGCGTCCACCACCAGCACCGGCTCCATGGCCTCGAAGCGCGACAGCAGCGCGCGCACGCCGGGGTCGGCCAGGTCCAGCGCCAGCCGGCCCTGGCCGCGCCGCCAGGCGGCCCAGCACAGCAGCGCGCAGACCAGGCGCACAGCCAGGCCGTAAACGGCCACACAGCCCAGCAGCCACCAGGCCCAGGCGCGCTGCGCGTCGGTGCCGGCCAGCGCAGGCTGCAGCAGCGTGGCGGTATCCGGCATGGCAAAGCCCAGGTGCTGCGGCAGCCAGCCCGTGGCCTGCACGAAGTGCACGAAGAAGTCCGGCGTCAGCAGCGTGGTCTCCCAGGTCAGCCGGTAGGCGCGCAGCGACAGTCCCAGCGCCAGCGCAGCCAGCAGCAGCACGAAGGCCAGCGTCCAGATGGCATGGCTGATGCCACCGAAGGCCCAGGGCGCCAGCCGCGCGCGGGCCAGCACGTCGGTGGTGGCGCGCGCCAGCTGCACGGCGTGCGGGCCACGGTCCAGCGGCAGCCGGGCCGTGAGCTGCAGCGCCCAGCGGCCCAGTGCGCCGCCGGCCGCCGATCGCCAGGGCAGCAGCAGGCTGGCCAGCCACAGCGCCAGCGTCACCGTGTGCAGGCCCAGCACGGACACGAAGGCGGCGACCACGTTGATCTCGCGCGCATCGCCGAGCACCCCGCGCGCCAGCGCCCAGGCGCTGCCGACCACGCCGAGCACCAGCAGCAACAGCACCGCACCGCCCAGCTGGCGCCAGCGCCGCCATTCGCGCTGCAGGCCCAGGCGCTCGCCGAGCAGCCAGGCGCGCTCCAGCACACGGCCGGCGCCATCGGGCCGGGCGCTGAAGGCCTGGCGCATGGCCTGGCCATCTTCGAGCCGGCCCTCCTCCTCGATCAGTTGCACGGCGCGCCAGATGGCGGCCTGGGCCAGGGGGCTGCGTCCGGGGTCGGAAGGGAACGGAGACATCGGGCGGGACAACGGGGCGCGTGACAATCGGACGCGCAGCATGCCACAGGGGCAGGAACCAGCAGGGACACGATGGCCAAGGACTTCAGTCGCATGGAACACAGCAACCGCTCGGGCAATCCGGCCCTGGACGCGGTGTCCGATCTGGCGCGGCGGCGCTGGCTGCAGGGCGGCCTGGGTGCGGCGACGGCCGCGTTGCTGGCACCGCTGGCGGGCTGCGCCACTGCAACCAGCGGCACCGGTGGGACCGACGGGCGCATCGGCTTCGAAGGCATTCCGGCTTCGGCCGCCGACCGCGTGGTGGTGCCGCGCGGCTACGTCGCCCAGGTCCTGGCGCCCTGGGGCGAGCCCGTGGGCGTCGCCGGTGCCATGCCGGCCTTCCGCGACGACCTGTCGAACAGCGCCGAGGAGCAGGCGCTGCAGCTGGGCATGCACCACGACGGCATGGGCTACTTCGCGCTGGACGGCGGGCAGCGCGGCCTCCTGGTCATCAACCACGAGTACACCGACGACGGCATGCTGCACCCGGGTGGCATGGTGCCCTGGACGGCCGAGAAGGTGCACAAGTCGCAGGCCGCGCACGGGCTGTCGGTGGTCGAGGTCGCGCTCGAGGGCGGCCGCTGGCAGTTGCAGCGGCCCAGCCGCTTCGCGCGCCGCATCACGGCCAGCACGCCCTGCACGGTGGCGGGCCCGGCGGCCGGCCACCCCTTGCTGCGCACGGCCGACGATCCGGCCGGCCGCACCGTGCGCGGTACGCTCAACAACTGCGCCGGCAGCACCACGCCCTGGGGCACCTACCTCGCGGGCGAGGAAAACTTCCGCTTCTACTTCGCGGGTGGCCGCGAGCGCGACACCGACCAGCGGCGCTGGGGCATGACGGAGCAGGCCTTCTTCCGCTGGGCCGAGCACGACGCGCGCTTCGATGCGCGCCAGCACCCCAACGAGTTCCACCGCTTCGGCTGGATTCTGGAAGTCGACCCGATGGACCCGAACGCCGCGCCCGTCAAGCGCACGGCCCTGGGCCGGGGCGCGCACGAGGGCGCCTGGGTGGCCACGACCGAGGACGGCCGCGCCGTCGTCTACTCCGGCGAGGACGCGCGCTTCGAGTACCTCTACAAGTTCGTGAGCCGGGACCGCATCGCGCCCGCCTCCGCCGGCCAGAGCGCGGCGCAGGCCAACCGTGCGCTGCTGGACCACGGCACGCTGTACGTGGCGCGCTTCGACGCCGACGGCACGGGCCGCTGGCTGCCGCTCGTGCACGGCGAAGGCCCGCTCACGGCCGCGGCCGGCTTCGCCGACCAGGGCGCGGTGCTGGTCAGGACGCGCCAGGCCGCCGACCTGCTGGGCGCCACGCGCATGGACCGGCCCGAATGGCTGGCCATCGACCAGGCACGCCGCACGGTCTATTGCACGCTGACCAACAACAGCGCGCGCGGCGCACCGGGCCAGCCGGGTGTGGACGCGGCCAACCCGCGCGCGGGCAACGTGATGGGCCAGGTCATCCGCTGGCAGGAAGACGGCGATTTCGACGCCACCCGCATGCGCTGGGACCATTTGCTGCTGGCCGGCGACCCGGCCAACACCAGGCCCGAGGCGCGCGGCAACATCCGCGGCGACATCTTCGCCTGCCCCGACGGCCTGCTGCTGGACGCGCGTGGCCTGCTCTGGATCCAGACCGACGCGGCGGCCGGCGAGATGCGCCGTGGCGAGATGCAGGCGCTGGGCAACAACCAGATGCTGGCCTGCGACCCGGCCACGGGCGAAGTGCGGCGCTTTCTGACCGGGCCCGTGCACTGCGAGATCACGGGTGCCACGATGGCGCCGGACGGCCGCACACTGTTCGTCAACATCCAGCACCCGGGCGAGCCGCCGTCGGACCGCAGCGTACCGGATGAAGTGACCAAGTACTCGACCTGGCCGGATGGCGGCCGGCCACGCTCGGCGACCCTGGCGATCCGTCGCGAGGACGGCGGGCTGGTCGGAAGCTAGAAGTTCAGTCGACGGCGCGCTTGAGCCGCATCTCTTCGATGCGGATGTCGCCGAACGGCGTGGTGCGCGCGGTGTTCAGTTCGCGCTTGAAGCCGGCGAGGTCGAAGAAGCGCAGCGCGCGCTCGTTGCGCAGCGGGATCCAGACCGTCACGCTGGTGCAGCCCTCGTCGTCCAGGCCTTCGCGCGCAGCGTCCCACAGGGCCAGGCCCGCGCCCTTGCCCCAGTGCTCGGGGAGCACGTGGATGGCCCAGACCTCGCCCACGGTGGGCTTGGTGCCCTTGTCGCGCGAACGGTCGAAGGCGACAAAGCCCACCACCTGGCCCTCAAACCGGGCCACATAGACCTGCGGATCGCCGAACTCGATCGCCTCGCGCCACTGCTGCAGGCGTTTGGCCACGGGCTGCGCGTTCAGCAGTTCCTCCGGCACGATGCCGGCATAGGCGGCCAAGGTGGCAGCGGCGTGGACATCGACGATGGCTTGGGCGTCGCGCTTCTCGGCGGGACGGACTTCGTAGAACGACATGTGGGTGCGAGAGACTGAAAAAGCCCTCCATTGTCGCCGCAAGCCGCGCCCTACACTCGCCGCCCATGTCTGGCACCTTCACCGTGCGGCTGCAGCGGCCGGGCGCGGACCCTCTGCAATTCGAGGCACCGGCCGACCTGCCGGTGCTGCTGGCGGCCGAGCGCGCCGGCCTGGCCATGGAGAGCTCCTGCCGCAACGGCACCTGCCGCAGCTGCATCTGCTTCATGGACGCCGGCAGCGTGGCCTACCGCGTCGCCTGGCCAGGCCTGTCGCTGGACGAGAAGCGCGAGGGCTGGATCCTGCCCTGCGTGGCCTACGCCACGGGCGACCTGCAGCTGTCACTGCCCCTGTAGGACGCGCTGCTAAACTCTGGCGCCTTTTCAGCCCCCGTTCGCCATGGACTATCCCGGCAACCTGATCGTCGTCGCAGCCCCGAGTGGGGCCGGCAAGTCCAGCCTGGTCAAGGCGCTCCTGGAACTCGACGCGCAGATCCAGCCCTCGGTGTCGCACACCACGCGCGCGCCACGCGGCCAGGAAAAGCACGGCCGCGAGTACTTCTTCGTGCCCGACGCCGATTTCGACGCCATGGTGGCGGCCAACGGCTTCGTCGAGTGGGCCAATGTGCACGGGCGGCGCTACGGCACCTCCAAGAAGGCCATCGAGGACCGCATCGCCCAGGGCGCCGACGTGATCCTGGAGATCGACTTCCAGGGCGCGATGCAGATCAAGAAGACTTTCGCCAATGCGGTGCTGATCTTCATCCTGCCGCCGAGCTGGGAAGAGTTGCGCTCGCGCCTGGAGCGCCGTGGCGAAGATGCGCCGGAGGTGATCGAACTGCGGCTCAAGAACGCCGCCGTGGAGATGGCCCAGGCCGAAAATTTCGACTTCGTTATAATCAACGAGTTGTTCGACCGGGCCGTTTTCGACTTGAAAACCATCGTGCACGCCCAGCGACTCAAATACCTGGCGCAGGTGCGCGCCAGGGCCGACACCTTCAAATCCCTGCACATCCTCTGAGAGGACTGGAGTCCACCATGGCCCGCATCACCGTCGAAGACTGCCTCGAGCAGATCCCCAACCGCTTTCAGCTGGTGCTGGCCGCGACCTACCGCGCCCGCATGCTGAGCCAGGGCCATGCCCCCAAGATCGAGAGCAAGAACAAGCCCGGCGTGACGGCCCTGCGCGAGATCGCCGCCGGCAAGGTCGGCCTGGAAATGCTCAAGAAGGTGCCGAGTTGAGCGGCATCCGCCTGCGCTGAAAGGCAGTAAAAAGGCACCGCATGGCGGTGCCTTTTTGTTTGGCGGCCTGCTCTCGCGGGCCTGCACGCTACAGTAAGCGCATGAATGCCGCGTTGCCCACCACTGCAGACAGGACACCGCCGCCGGCTCTTGCGCCCGCCACCCCCGCCGCGGCGAACGCCGCCGCGGCCAGCTTTGCCGCCCTGACCGCCAGCCTGGACTACCTGGATGCCCAGAGCGTCGAGCAGGTGCGCCAGGCCTACCGCTTCGCCGACGAGGCCCACCTGGGCCAGCTGCGTTCCAGCGGCGAGCCCTACATCACGCACCCGATCGCCGTGGCCACGCAATGCGCGGCCTGGAAGCTCGACGCCCAGGCGCTGATGGCGGCGCTGCTGCACGACGCCATGGAAGACTGCGGCGTGACCAAGCCTGAGCTCATCGAGCGCTTCGGCGCGCCGGTGGCGGAACTGGTGGACGGGCTGACCAAGCTGGACAAGCTGCAGTTCAACACGCGCGAGGAGAACCAGGCCGAGTCCTTCCGCAAGATGCTGCTGGCGATGGCGCGCGACGTGCGCGTGATCCTGATCAAGCTGGCCGACCGCACCCACAACATGCGCACCATGGGCGACATGCCGCGCAGCAAGTGGGGACGCATCTCCAAGGAAACGCTGGACATCTACGCGCCCATCGCCCACCGGCTGGGCCTGAACGTGACCTACCGCGAGCTGCAGGAGCTCGCGTTCCAGCATCTGATGCCCTGGCGCCACGGCGTGCTGGCCAAGGCCGTGGCCAAGGCGCGCAGCCGGCGCCGCGACCTGGTGCAGAAGGTGCAGCAGGAACTCGAGACGGCCTTCGCCAATGTCGGCATGAAGGTGCGCATCGCGGGCCGCGAGAAGACGCTCTACTCCATCTTTCGCAAGATGGACGACAAGCACCTGTCGTTCGCCCAGGTCAACGACATTTACGGCTTTCGCGTGATCGTGCCCAGCGTGACCGACTGCTACACGGCGCTCGGCGTGCTGCACCAGCTGTACAAGCCGGTGCCGGGCCGCTTCAAGGACCACATCGCGATCGCCAAGGCCAACGGCTACCAGTCGCTGCACACCACGCTGGTGGGGCCGTCCAACATCAACATCGAGTTCCAGATGCGCACGGACGCCATGCACGTGGTGGCCGAATCGGGGGTCGCGGCGCACTGGCTCTACAAGGCCAACCACCCGGGCAGCGCCACCACCGACCGCATGGGCACGCAGTGGCTGCAGTCGCTGCTGGACATCCAGCAGGAAACGCGCGATGCGTCCGAGTTCTGGGACCACGTCAAGGTCGACCTGTTTCCCGACGCCGTCTACGTGTTCACGCCCAAGGGCCAGATCATGGCGCTGCCGCGTGGCGCCACCGTGGTCGACTTCGCCTACGCCATCCACAGCAACGTGGGCGACCGCACGGTGGCGGCCCGCATCAACGGCGACCAGGCGCCGCTGCGCACCGAACTGCACAACGGCGACGTGATCGAGGTCATCACCGCGCCGATCTCGGCGCCCAACCCGGCCTGGCTGGGCTTCGTGCGCACGGGCCGGGCGCGCTCCAAGATCCGCCACCACCTCAAGAGCCGGGCCATCACCGAGTCGGAGGACCTGGGCGAGAAACTGCTGACCCAGGCCGTGCGCGCCGAGGGCATCGAGGCCTTGCCCGACCACGACGCCGGCGGCCAGCCGATCTGGGACAAGCTGCTGCGCTTCTCGGGCAACCGCACGCGCGCCGAGCTCATGACCGACATCGGCCTGGGCAAGCGCATCGCCAGCATCGTTGCCAAGCGGCTCAAGGTACTCATGACCGAGGGCGGCGGCGTGAAGGCCGACCCGCTGCTCATGACGCGCGAGCGCTACACGGCACACGAAACCGTGTCGCAGGGCGGCGTGCTGATCGACGGCAGCGAGAACGCCTCGGTGCAGTTCGCACGCTGCTGCCGGCCGGTGCCCGGCGACGAGATCGTCGGCTACCTGGGGCGAGGCGAAGGCCTGTTCGTGCACACGGCCGACTGCGCCACCGCCAAGCGCCTGCAGTACAAGGACAGCGAGCGCTTCATCGCCGTGGCCTGGTCCGACGAGCCGGTGCGCACCTTCGAGACCGGCATCGTCGTCACCGTCAACAACGGCAAGGGCGTGCTGGCGCGCGTGGCGGCGGCACTGGCCTCCTCCGAGGTCGACATCACGCACATGGACATGGGCCAAGAGGAGGCGCAGGACGCCTCGGACCTGCGCTTCGTGGTGGCCGTGCGCGATCGCACGCACCTGGAATCGGCCTTGCGCAACCTGAAGCGCATGCCGGCGGTGCTGCGTGCCGTGCGCGCCGCACCCGCCCCCTATCAAGCCGCGACTGGCGCCGGATAACGCACCTCCAGCACCTCCAGGTCGCGCACACCAGCGGGCGTGGGCAGGCGGACCTCGTCACCCACGCGCGCGCGCAGCAGGGCCCGCGCGATCGGCGCGATCCAGCTGACCTCGCCGGCCGCACTGTTGGCCTCGTCGATGCCGCGGATGGTGATGGTCTGCTCCTCGCCCTGCGCGTCTGCATAGGTCACGGTGGCGCCAAAGAACACCTGGTCGCTGCCATGGTGCACGCTGGGGTCGGTGACCTCTGCGATCTCCAGACGGCGCGTCAGGAAGCGGATGCGGCGGTCGATCTCGCGCAGCCGCTTCTTGCCGTAGAGGTAGTCGCCATTCTCGGAGCGGTCGCCGTTGCTGGCGGCCCAGTGCACGACCTCGACCACCTTGGGGCGCTCGTTGTCGATCAGGTCCAGCAACTCGTTGCGCAGGCGGGCGTAGCCCTGCGGCGTGATGTAGTTCTTGCCGCCGGCCGGCAGCGCGGGCAGGGCCAGCTCGTCCTCGTCGTCGCTGTCGCTTTCCTTGGTGAAGGCTTTGCTCATGGGGCCTAGTGTCCGGCAAAAGCGGCAGCGGGCCGCCGACCGCGCTACAGCCGCGGCAGGTCGCGCAACGTGCGTCCGGGCAGCGAAGGATCGACCTCGATCCGCTCCGTTCCATCGGCCTGGACATGGACCTTGACCAGTTGCGGCGTCGCACCAGCGCCGCGCCCCGGGAACAGGGGAACGACAGGCTCGGCCTCGAGCAGCTTGTCCACCACCTCGAGCGTGTCGACCACGCTCTCGCCCGACAGCGGGCGCGGCGCTGGGCCCGCCGCCAAGCCGACCTCGCTGCCGTCGGCCAGGTACCAGCGCACGCGCCGCACCTCGCCGCGCGCGTCCAGCTCGACCCCGGTCACCACATGGGCCGGGCCTTCAGGCACCTGGATGTTCATGGCGCGCGCTGTGGCGGCGTTGCACATGCACGGGCCGGCCGGGATGGCCAGGCAGGCGCGTGGGCACGTCGCCCTCGTCCGGCGGTTCCTGCACGGGCGTGCCGGGTTCCGGGTTGACGGGATCTTCGTCGTCGAACGGGCCAACCGGCGGCGGCACGGGCGGCACCGGGTGCGGCGTAGGCACGGAGGCCAGGCGCCGGGAGCGAAGCGAAGGGGAAAGGGTGTCGAGCATGCGTCTCCCAATCAAAGGAACCCATATCTTCGGAGGATTGGAGGCCCGGCCGCATCGTCGGATGGCGCGTGCCGCTGTAGTCGATGACCGACAGGGCGACCCCAAAAGAAAATGGGCCGGTCCTTTTGCAAGGACCGGCCCATCCATTTGGTGCGGCTGGCAGGAATCGAACCCACGACCCCTTGGTTCGTAG
This sequence comes from Pseudorhodoferax sp. LjRoot39, assembly GCF_964253035.1. Taxonomy (NCBI): domain Bacteria; kingdom Pseudomonadati; phylum Pseudomonadota; class Betaproteobacteria; order Burkholderiales; family Comamonadaceae; genus Pseudorhodoferax; species Pseudorhodoferax sp. LjRoot39. The sequence continues at coordinate 7,261,129 of NZ_CAXUQL020000001.1, forward strand.
CCAAGTACTCTATCCAGCTGAGCTACAGCCGCGAAGCCTTAGAGTATATACCGAATTTTCTCCATTGCCGAAAATTGGAGCTCGGAAAAGAAAATGGGTCGGTCCCTTGTGAGGACCGACCCATTCGGTTTGGTGCGGCTGGCAGGAATCGAACCCACGACCCCTTGGTTCGTAGCCAAGTACTCTATCCAGCTGAGCTACAGCCGCGAAGCCATAAAGTATAGCGCAGTTTTCAATGCGCGCCCGAGACGACGACAGGAATTTCGGTTGCCGGCGGCGTGTTGCGGCTGCGCCCGCAGCGCACGATGCCGTCGATCATGACCATGCCGATGCCCGGGATGTCGCCCAGCTGCACGCTCTCCAGCAGCGTGCGGCCGGCGGTGTGCTGGGCCCGGTCCATGAACACGAAGTCGGCCGCGCGGCCAACCTCGATGAAGCCGCAGTTGAGCTTGCGGATCTTCGCGGTGTTGCCGGTGGCGAAGCAGAACACGAGTTCGGCCGGGATGCTGGCCAGGCTGGACAGCAGGGCCACCATGCGCAGGATGCCCAGCGGCTGCACGCCCGAGCCAGCCGGCCCGTCCGTGCCCAGGATCACGCGGTGCGGGCACTTGAGCTGCAGCGCCATCTGCGCGGCCGCGATGGCCACCTTCTCGTTGCCGTTGTGCACGATCTCGATCGCGCGGCTGGACTTCTCGCAGAGTTCGCAGACATGCGCCTCGGACAGCGAGGTGTGGCCGCCGTTGATGTGGCCGATCACGTCGGCATCGGCCTCCAGCACCACGTCCTTGTCGATCAGGCCCGAGCCCGGGATCGACGGCCCGCCCGTGTGGATGGTGCTCTGGATGCCGGCCGCGCGCGCCCACTTGACCATGGTCGCGGCCTCGGTGCCGCCCTTGACCGAGCCCAGGCCGATCTCTCCGAGCAGGCCCACGCCGGCCGCCGCCAGTTCCTTGAAGTCGCTTTCGACCATGCCCTTCTCGATCACGGGCGCGCCGGCCAGCACCTTCACGCCACCCGGGCGGAAGTTGTCGAACGCGCGCTGCGCCGTGATGGCCAGGGCCTTCAGGCCGACGATGTCCTTGGGCCGCCCCGGCAGGTGCACCTCGCCGGCCGAGATCATGGTGGTCACACCGCCGTTCAGCGTGGACTCGATCCAGCCCAGCTGGTTCTGGCGCGGCGTCCAGTCGCCGAACACGGGATGCACGTGGCTGTCGATGAGGCCGGGTGCGACGCAGGTCTGCCTGGCGTCGATGACGGTGGTGGCGCCTTCGACATCGCAGTCCTTGAACTTGCCGACCGCGGTGATCAGGCCGTCGTGGACAACGATGGTGTCGGCTTCGAGGATGGGCTGGTCGATGTCGCCCGACAGCATCAGGCCGATGTTGCGGATGACGACTTTGCCGGAGGCGGCGGTGGCGGCGGCTTCTGCCATGTGGGGGTTTCTCCGTGGGGGCTTGGGGATTCGTTGTACGGCACGGGCTCGCGCATCACGGTGCGCAGCACGGCATCGACGACGAAGGCCTCCCAGCGCGCGGACGCCGCCGGGTCGTCGATGCGCTGGCCCAGGAATTCGGACAGCGTGAAGCGGTTGGACTGCGGGAAGTAGCCCAGCGCGGCGATCATCATGTAGACGTCGTGCACCGCGATGTCGTCGCGGAACACGCCCTGCGCCACCCCAGCGGCCAGCAGCAGCTGCAGTACCGAGATCGCGGGCGAGGAGTACTGCTGGGCCGACTGCATCTTGGCGATGTGGCGCCCCTGCAGCAGGTTCTCGTTGTTGAGCAGCGTGACGAACTCGGGGTGCCGGCGGTAGTAGCCGCAGACGAAGCGCACCACGGTCTTGAGCGATTCCACGGGCGCGTGCTCATCGAGCGCCAGGGCCTCCTCGGCCTCGTTCATGCGCCGGTAGATGTCCTCGATCACCGCGATGTACAGACCTTCCTTGCTACCGAAGTAGTAGTAGATCATGCGGTCGTAGGACTTGGCCGCCTTGGAGATCTGGCCCACGCGCCCGCCGGCAAAGCCGTGCTTGGCGAAGATGCGCGTGGCCGCGCGCAGCAGGTTGGCGCGCGAGGTGATGACCGCCTGTTCCCGCACCCCCGGCTTGCGCTGGCCGTCTGCTGTCTTGGCGGGCCGGGGCATGTGCGAGGTGCCGGTCTTATTGCTCGACGAAGGCGCGCTCGACGACGAAGTCGCCCGGCGTCGTGGTATTGCCTTCCTTGAAGCCGCGGTGTTCCAGCATGACCTTGAGGTCGCGCAGCATGGCCGGGCTGCCGCACAGCATCACGCGGTCTTCGGCCGCATTGATCTGCGGCAGGCCGAGGTCGTCGCACATCTTGCCGTTTTCGATCAGCTCGGTGATGCGGCCCATGTTGCGGTAGGACTCGCGCGTGACCGTCGGGTAGTAGCGCAGCTTGCTGCTGACCAGCTCGCCCAGCACCTCGTGTGCGGGCAGGTGCTCGGTCAGCATGTCGTGGTAGGCCAGCTCGTCGACCTGGCGCACGCCGTGCACCACGATGACCTGCTCGTAGCGGTCGTACGTGTCCGGATCGCGCACGATGCTCAGGAACGGTGCGAGACCGGTGCCCGTGCCGAACAAATACAGGCGCTTGCCGGGCAGCAGGTAGTCGGTCACCAGCGTGCCAGTCGGCTTGCGGCCGACGATGACGGAGTCGCCGACCTGGATGTGCTGCAGCTTGGAGGTCAGCGGGCCGTCCGGCACCTTGATCGACAGGAACTCCAGGTGGTCCTCGTAGTTGGCGCTGGCGATGCTGTAGGCGCGCAGCAGCGGTTTGCCGTTGTCGCCGCGCAGGCCGATCATCGTGAAGTGCCCGTTCGAGAAGCGCAGCGACGGATCGCGCGTCGTGGTGAAGCTGAACAAGCGGTCGGTCCAGTGGTGGACGGAGAGGACCTTCTCTTCGTTGAATGCGCTCATGACGTTCGGACGGTTGGATGCAAAAGTGAAACGGCCGATTTTTTCACATGCCGCTGCGGCCACTGGTGTCTCCGGCATGCGAACGGCATGGCTATTGCCTGTTCGAATGCTTGCGGCGGGGTGCAATTCTGAGTAGCATCTGCCGCACTCACGTTAAGTGAATGCTACATGAAACGCGATTGCGCGGCAAGCCGCAGCACCGCAACGGAGCCCCCACGATGCTGAACGAGCACACCAAGACCGACGGCCTTCCCGACCTACCGGAGGTCGTGCTGCCGCAGGGCCTGGAGCGCGCCAGGCCGCGCAACGAGCGCATGGCCGGCGACAAGGTCGAGTGCAATGCCTGCCCGGTGCTCTGCCAGATCGGCCGCGGGCGCACGGGCGCCTGCGACCGCTATGCCAACGCCGACGGCGTGCTGGTGCGTGTGGATCCCGTGGTGCTGCTGCAAAGGACACTGGATGCGGAGCAGCCGCTGGTGCCTTTCACCGCGCGCGAGACCGATGAAGCCGCACCGCTGGCGCCCGCCCCCCAGGTCTTCGTGACAGGCATCGGCGCCTCCACCACCTATCCCGACTACAAGCCCGCGCCCTTCATCGTCGCCTCCGAGGCCGATGGCGTGGACATGGTCACGGTGGTGACGGAAGGCATCTTCAGCTACTGCAGCCTCAAGCTGAAGATCGACACCGACCGCTGGCTCGGCCCCGAGCAGGCCAACGTGCGCTGCAAGGGCGAGGTGATCGGCCATGTGACCACCGCCGAGTACGGCTCGCAGATGCTGTCGCTGGGCGGCGTGCACCACCTCACGGGTGGCAGCAAGAAGGAAGGCCGCGTCACGCTGGACGCGATGCAGCTGTTGGGCAACAAACAGGCGGTGGATCTCACGATCGATGGCGGCGCGCAACTCACGGTGCAGGCCGGCAAGGCGCCCATCGTCAACGGCGTGCGGGAGCAACGCATGCGCGTGGGCTGCGGCTCGGCCACGGTGGGCATCTTCGCGCGGCAGTTCTTCGGCATCTGCGACGAGGTCATCGTGGTGGACGACCACATCACCGGCGTGCTGACCGAACACCAGGCCGGCCGCTGCCTGGACATGCGCCCGGCCGGCATCAAGGTGCGGGGCCGCAAGTCCACGCCCGGACGCTACTTCCAGGTCGCCAACCCCGGCACGGGCTGGGGCGGCACCGACATCGCCGACCCGCTGTCCATCATCGAGGCCTGCGAAGCCGACACGGCCTGGCCCGGCCTGCGCCTGCTGATGGTCTCCACCACCGGCGAACACGCGGCGTGGTACGTGCTGGACGACCAGCTCGTGCCGCAGCCCCAGCCCATGCCCGACGAGGTCGCACGCGTGGTCGCGCGCATCGGCGAGAACTGCGAACCCTCGCTGACCACCGTGCTGTTCCTGGGCGGCGCGGGCGGCAGCCTGCGCGCAGGCGTCAGCGAGAACCCGGTGCTGCTCACCCAGGCCATCAAGCAGTCGCTCGTCAACGTCACGCTGGGCGGCGCGCCCGGCTACGTCTGGCCCGGCGGCGGCATCACGGTCATGGTCGATGTGATGCGCATGCCTGACAACAGCTTCGGCACCGTGCCCACGCCGGCCATCGTGGCGCCGCTGGAGTTCACGATGCGGCTGGCGGACTACGAACGCCTGGGCGGCCACATGGAGCAGGTGCGCTCGCTGCCCGACACGCTGCAACACGGCGCCTGGCACAACGACGGCGCACCGCGCGCGCGCCGCATGCTGGCGCCCGCCGCCGGCAACGGCTGGCCCATCGGACAGGCGCCGCTGCTCGGCTGAGGGCCACCCGCCATGGGGCCGAGCCGCAGCACCTTGCCCAACGGCCGGGCGCATTTCCAGCACGGCCCCATCGACCTCGTCGTCGCCGCCGAGGGCCATGTCCATGCGGTGCAGGCTGCGCACGACGCGGCCTGGCAACGCTTCGCCACGGTGCTGCCCGAACTCGTGGCCGAACTGCCACTGCTGCGCGCACCGGTCGGCGCCGACTGCCCCATGCAAGGCCCCGTCGCGTGCCGCATGTGGCAGGCCTGCGCGCCCTACCGCAGCGGCTTCATCACGTCCATGGCCGCGGTGGCCGGCGCCGTGGCCCAGGAGATCCTCGTGCACTACACCGGTTCCGGCATCGCACGCGCCTGGGTCAACAACGGCGGCGACATCGCGATCCACCTGGCGCAGGGGCAGCAGGTGCGCGTGGGCCTGTGGGCCGACCTTGCCCGCTTCCGCCCGCGCGCGGACCCCCACCCACTGCCGACCGACGCCCAGTTCACAGTCACAGCCGATCTGCCGGTGCGCGGCGTGGCCACCAGCGGCTGGCGCGGCCGCAGTTTCTCGCTGGGCATCGCCGACAGCGTGACCGTGCTGGCGCACAGTGCGGCAGCCGCCGACGCCGCGGCCACCGTGATCGCCAACGCCGTGGACGTGTCCGATGCACGCATCACGCGCCGTCCGGCCGACGAGATCAAGGACGACAGCGACCTCGGCGCGCGCCTCGTCACGGTCGACGTGCCGCCCCTGCCCGCCGCACTGGTCGACCAGGCGCTGCAGGCCGGTCTGGCGCGTGCCGAGGCTTTGCGCGCGCAAGGTCTGATCTGGCATGCTGCACTGGTTTGCCAGGACCGCTGGCGCAGCACCGACGCGGCGGCCGGGCGGCCGTTGGTGCAGTAATTGCTTAATGAAAGTACCTAAACGCAAGCCCTGGCACCGCACGCACAATGCCCACCTCTTCGCAACCTGAACCGCAGCCATGCCCGCAGAGATCCGCAAACTGATCGTTCAAGTCGACGAAACGCGCCTCGAAATGGGGCGTCCTGTCACGCCGCCGGTGCGCCGTGCACTGGCCATGGCGGTGATCACCAACCCGTTCGCGGGCCGCTACGAGGAAAACCTCGACGCGCTGATCGCCATCGGCGAGGAACTCGGCGGCCTGCTCGGCGACAGGTGCGTGGCCGCGCTGGGCATCGCGCCCGGTGAGGCCGAGGGCTACGGCAAGGCCGCCATCGTCGGCGAGGCCGGCGAGCTCGAACACGCGGCCGCGATCCTGCACCCCAAGCTCGGCGCGCCGCTGCGCCGCGCCGTCGAGAAAGGCGCGGCCCTCGTGCCATCGGCCAAGAAGGTCGGCGGCATGGGCTGCGCCATCGACGTGCCGCTGGGCCACAAGGATGCGGCCTTCGTGCGCAGCCACTTCGACGCGATCGAGGCACGCGTGCCCGATGCGCCGCGTGCGAACGAGATCGTCGTGGCCGTATCGGTCACCGCCGGCGGCCGGCCGCTGCCGCGCGTCGGCGGCCTGCAGGTGTCAGAGGTCCAAGGCCAGGACGGCCTGCGCTGAGGCGCGCGCCGTCCCGCCCAGAATGTTTCCACCGTCCCCAAGGAGCCACTCCATGAAATCCATGCGCCACGTGTTCAGCGCCGCCTCGGTCCTCGCGCTGTCCGCGCTCGTTCCGGCACACGCCCAGGGCGTGATCAAGATCGGCGAGATCAACAGCTACAAGGCCCAGCCCGCCTTCCTGGAGCCCTACAAGAAGGGCATGGACCTGGCCGTCGAGGAGATCAACGCCAAGGGCGGCATCAACGGCAGGAAGCTCGAGCTCATCACGCGCGACGACAACGGCAGCCCGGGCGACACCGTGCGCATGGCCGAGGAACTGGTCTCGCGCGAGAAGGTCGACCTGCTGGCCGGCGCATTCCTGTCGAACACCGGCATGGCGCTGGCGGACTTCGCCAAGCAGAAGAAGTTCTTCTACCTCGCTGGCGAGCCGCTGACCGACAAGATGACCTGGCAGGGCGGCAACCAATACACCTTCCGGCTGCGCCCCGGCACCTACATGCAGGCGGCCATGCTGGTGCCCGAGGCCGTCAAGCTCAAGAAGAAGCGCTGGGCCATCGTCTACCCCAACTACGAGTACGGCCAGTCGGCCACGGCCGCGTTCAAGAACCTGCTCAAGGCCGCGCAGCCCGATGTGGAGTTCGTCGCCGAGCAGGCCACGCCGCTGGGCAAGGTCGACGCCGGCAGCGTGGTGCAGGCCCTGGCCGACGCCAAGCCCGATGCGATCTTCAACGTGCTGTTCGGCGCCGACCTGACCCGCTTCGTGCGCGAGGGCAACACGCGCGGCCTGTTCAAGGACCGCGCCGTGATCAGCGTGCTGACCGGCGAGCCCGAGTACCTGGACCCGCTGCGCGACGAGGCACCCAACGGCTGGATCGTCACCGGCTACCCCTGGTACGGCATCCAGACGCCCGAGCACAAGGCCTTCTTCCTGGCCTACCACGGCAAGTACAAGGACTATCCGCGCCTGGGCTCGGTGGTGGGCTACAGCATGATCATGTCGGCCGCCGCGGGCATCACCAAGGCCAAGAGCACCGAGTCCGACAAGCTGGTCGCCGCGTTCAAGGGCCTGCAGGTGCCCAGCCCCTTCGGCAAGATCACCTACCGCGCCGAAGACCACCAATCCACCATGGGGGCGTTCGTCGGCAAGACCAAGAACGAGGGCGGCAAGGGCGTGATGGTGGACTACGTCTACCTGGACGGCGCCGATGCGCGCTTCCAGCCCTCGGCGGCCGACATCAAGAAGTCACGCGCAGTCGATTGACCACCCCCGTTCCTTGCTCACTTCGTGTAGCCGGATCCCCCCTCAAGGGGGCGCACCCAGCGGCCTGGCAGAGCCAGTTCCGCGGGTGCTCCCGAACAGGCTTCGCTGCGCTCGCCCTGGGCTCCTGGCAGTGGTCGTGCGGCACTGAACTCCAGAGAATTTCATGAGTTTTTCCGGACTGATCGTCCAACTCCTCAACGGGCTCGCTTCGGCGTCCTCGTTGTTCCTGGTCGCGGCCGGCTTGTCGCTGATCTTCGGTGTCACGCGCATCGTCAACTTCGCGCACGGCTCGTTCTTCATGGTGGGCATCTACACCGCCTACATGCTGGTCGACCGGTTCGGCGACGTGCTGGGCTTCTGGCCCGCGCTGGTGCTCGCAGCCGTGGCCGTGGGGGTGCTCGGCGCCATCGTCGAGGTGCTGCTGCTGCGGCGCATCTACAAGGCGCCCGAGCTGTTTCAGCTGCTGGCCACCTTCGCGCTGGTGCTGGTGATCAAGGACGCCGCGTTGTGGCTCTGGGGCCCCGACGAATTGCTGGGCCCGCGTGCCCCGGGGCTGCGCGGCGCTGTCGAGATCCTGGGCCGGCAGTTCCCCGCCTACGACCTGTTCCTGATCGTCGTGGGCCCGGTGGTGCTGGGCCTGGTCTGGCTGCTGCTCACGCGCACGCGCTTCGGCACGCTGGTGCGCGCGGCCACGCAGGACCGCGAGATGGTCAGCGCGCTGGGCGTGAACCAGGCCTGGCTGTTCACGGCCGTGTTCGCGCTCGGCGCGTTGCTGGCCGGCCTCGGCGGCGCACTGCAGCTGCCGCGCGAACCCGCCACGCTGGAGATGGACCTGCACACCATCGGCGCGGCCTTCGTGGTCGTGGTGGTGGGCGGCATGGGCTCGCTGCCGGGCGCCTACCTGGCTGCGCTACTGGTGGCCGAGCTCAAGGCCGTCTGCATCTGGCTCGGCGTGGTGGACGTGCTGGGCATCAGCGTGTCCTTCTCCAAACTCACGCTGATGGTCGATTTCCTGGTCATGGCCGCCGTGCTGGTCTGGCGCCCCTGGGGCCTGCTGGGCCGTCCGCAGGCGCCCAGCCGCTACGTGGGCATGCCCGAGGCGCCGCTGCGCCGGCCGGGCCAGGCCGCCATCGCCGGTGCCGCGGTGCTGGCACTGGCGCTGGCGGCGGTGCCTTTGTTGACGGAAGCCTCCTCGTACACCACGGTGCTGCTGATCGACCTGCTGATCGCTGCGCTGTTCGCAGCCAGCCTGCACTTCATCATGGGGCCTGCAGGCATGCATTCGTTCGGCCACGCGGCCTACTTCGGCCTGGGCGCCTACGCGGCCGCGCTGCTCGTGCGCACCACCGGCATGCCGATGGAAGTGGCGCTGGTGCTGGCACCGCTGGCGGCCGGCATTGGCGCCATCGTGTTCGGCTGGTTCGCGGTGCGGCTGTCGGGCGTGTACCTGGCGATGCTCACGCTGGCCTTCGCGCAGATCACCTGGGCCATCACCTACCAGTGGGACAGCTTCACGGGCGGCAGCAACGGGCTCACCGGCGTGTGGCCGTCGGACACGTTCGCCGACAAGCGCATGTACTACTGGCTCACGCTGGTGCTCGTCGGCCTGGGCCTGTGGTGGCTGCGCCGCGTGCTGTTCTCGCCGTTCGGCTATGCGCTGCGCGCGGGCCGCGACTCCATGCTGCGGGCCGACGCCATCGGCATCGACGTCAAGCGCATGCAGTGGGCCGCCTTCGTCGTGGCCGGCACGGCGGGCGGCCTGGCCGGTGCGCTGTTCGCCTTCTCCAAGGGCAGCATCTCGCCAGAGTCGCTCAACGTGACCAAGTCCATCGACGGCCTCGTCATGGTGCTGCTGGGCGGCATCCAGACCCTGGCGGGCCCAGTGGTGGGCGCGGTCACCTTCACCTGGCTGCACGACACCGTGGCGCGCAACACCGACTACTGGCGGGCCGTGCTGGGCGGCACCATCTTGCTGCTGGTGCTGCTGTTCCCGCAGGGCATCGCCGGCTTCGCCAAACAGCTGTTCGACCGAAAGGCCAGACCGTGAGCGCGCCCCTTCTCCAGGTCCAGGGCCTGGGCAAATCCTTCGGCGGTGTGAAGGCCGTGGACGGCATCGACTTCACGTTGCAGGCCGGCGAGTTGCTGGCCCTGATCGGCCCGAACGGCGCCGGCAAGACCACCACCTTCAACATGGTCAACGGCCAGCTGCGCGCCGACCGGGGCTCGATCCAGCTGGCCGGTCAGGAACTGGTGGGCCGCAAGCCGCGCGACATCTGGCGCCTGGGCGTGGGCCGCACCTTCCAGATCGCCGAGACCTTCGCCTCGCTGACCGTGGTGGAGAACGTTCAGATGGCATTGCTTTCGCACGATGGCAAGCTGTTCTCGATGTGGCGCCGCGCGGCCGACCACCGGCGCGAGGCGGCGCTGGCGCTGCTGGAGCAGGTCGGCATGCGCGCCCAGGCCGACCGGCCCTGCAGCGAGCTGGCCTACGGCGACGTCAAGCGCGTGGAGCTGGCCATCGCCATGGCCAACGACCCCAAGCTGCTGCTCATGGACGAGCCCACGGCCGGCATGGCGCCCAAGGAGCGCAACGACCTCATGGCGCTGACCAAGCAGCTCGTGATCGATCGCGGCATGGCCGTGCTGTTCACCGAGCACAGCATGGACGTGGTGTTCGCCTATGCCGACCGCATGATCGTGCTGGCCCGCGGCCGGCTGATCGCCCAGGGCAAGCCGCTGGAAATCCGCGACCATCCCAAGGTGCAGGAGGTCTACTTTGGCAGCGGCAAGACCTTCGAGAAAGAGACGGCCCACGCATGACCACCCTGCTAGAAACCAAGGCCCTGCGCGCCTGGTACGGCGCCGCCCAGATCCTGTACGACGTCGACCTGTCCGTGCGCCGCGGCGAGGTGGTGGCGCTGATGGGCCGCAACGGCGCCGGCAAGTCCACCACGCTCAAGGCCATCATGGGCATGCTGGCCAAGCGCGCCGGCAGCATCCGCTTTCTGGACCACGACATCTCGCGCACCGAGCCGCACCATGCATCGCGCCTGGGCCTGGGCTTCGTGCCGGAAGACCGGCGCGTGTTCACCGACCTCACGGTGATGGAGAACCTGGAGGTCGGCAAGCAGCCCGCGCGGCGCTGGGCCGACGGCACCGACGCACCGCTGTGGACACCCGAGAAACTGTTCAAGCTGTTTCCCAACTTGGGCGAGATGCCCAACCGCCCCGGCGGCCGCATGAGCGGCGGCGAGCAGCAGATGCTGACGGTGGCGCGCACGCTGATGGGCAATCCCTATCTGGTGCTGCTGGACGAGCCCTCCGAGGGCGTGGCGCCGGTCATCGTGGAACAGATGGCGCACATGATCCTGGCGCTCAAGGGCCAGGGCGTGTCCATCCTGCTGTCCGAGCAGAACATGCATTTCGCCGAACTCGTGAGCGACCGCGCCTACGTGCTGGAGAAGGGCCAGATCCGCTTCGAGGGCACGATGGCCGAACTGGCCGCCAACGAAGAAGTGCGCCGCGCCTACCTGAGCGTCTGATTTCCTCCACCACCGGGAGCTTTCCGTGCAACGCAGAACCGTCCTCCACTCCGCCGCCGCGCTGGGTCTCGTCGCCCTGGCCCCGCCGCTGTTCGCCGCCGCAAAGCTGAAGCCGGGCGCCAGTGCCGCGCTGATCGTCGTCGACGTGCAGAACTGCTTCATCGACGGCGGGACGCTGCCGGTCAAGGGCGGGGCCGAGGTCGTGCCCGTCATCAACAAGCTCTCGCTGGCGTTCCAGAACATCGTCGTCACGCAGGACTGGCACACCCAGGGCCATGCCTCGTTCGCGAGCGCGCACGGCGGCAAGAAGCCGTTCGACAGCATCAAGCTGAACTACGGCGACCAGGTGCTGTGGCCCGACCACTGCGTGCAGGGCACGGACGACGCCGCGCTGCACAAGGACCTGAAGCTGCCCACCACGCAGCTGATCATCCGCAAGGGCTTCAACAAGGGCGTGGACAGCTACTCCGCATTCCAGGAAGCCGACCGCAAGACCGTGACGGGCCTGGCTGGCTACCTGAAGGCGCGCGGCATCAAGACCGTCTACATCACGGGCCTGGCGACCGACTTCTGCGTGGCCTGGACGGCGCTGGACGCGCGCGCCGCCGGCTTCGAAGCCTATGTGGTCGAAGACGCCACCCGCGCGATCGACCTCAACGGCTCGCTGGCCGCGGCCTGGAAGCAGATGGCGGCCAAGGGCGTCAAGCGCATCCAGTCGGCCGACGTGGAAGGCGTGTGACCGCAGCCCACGGCACCTTTGCGCTGCACATCAACGGCAGCGCGCGACAGTTCGACACGCCACGCGAGACCTCGCTGCTGCACCTGCTGCGCAACGACTGCGGTTTGAACGGCCCCAAGTACGGTTGCGGCCTGGGCCAATGCGGCAGCTGCACGGTGCTGGTCGACGGCGTGGCCGCGCGCAGCTGCGTGGTGCCCGCGCGCGGCGTGGCCGGCCGCCGGGTCACCACGCTGGAAGGCCTGGGCACGCGCGAGGCGCCGCACCCGGTGCAGCAGGCCTTCATCGATGCGCAGGCCGCCCAGTGCGGCTATTGCCTGAACGGCATGGTCATGGCCACCGTGGCGCTGCTTGCGCGCGTGCCCGACCCCACGCCTGCGCAGGTGCGCGCCGAGCTTTCGCACAACCTGTGCCGTTGCGGCACGCACCTGGAGATCCTGGACGCCGTGCAACGCGCGGCCCGTCTGTGCGCGGCTGGCGCGGAGGGCCGCCATTGATGCGTGCCGCGCAGGCAGGCCTGTCGCGCGCAGCGGTGCGCATGGCCGACGGCGTGCTGCTGGTGCTGCGCGAGGTGCCACCGCCTCCCGCCCCGTCCCCAGGCCAACCGCCGGCCGTGGCCGGCAACCCGGCCGAAGGCCCCGAGTTGCTGTTGGCCTGCTGGGATGACGGCAGCGCCACTGGCTTCGCCGGCCACGTCGACCTGGGCACCGGCCTGCGCACGGCCCTCACGCAGATCGTGGCCGAGGAACTGGACGTGGCGCCCGCGCAGGTGCGCATGCAGATGGGCAGCACGGCCAGCGCGCCGAACCAGGGTGCCACCATCGCCAGCGCCTCGATCCAGATCCATGCGCAGCCGCTGCGACTGGCCGCGGCCCAGGCCCGGGCCTGGCTGCAGGCGAATGGTGGCGCCGCAGCGCTCGCGGGCCGGCATGTCGAACTGCGGCTCGACACCCAAACGCCCACCAAGCCGGTGCAAGACTACCGCCTGGTCGGCCAGTCCCTGCCGCGCGTGGACATCCCGGCCAAGGTGCACGGCGAGCAGGTCTTCGTGCACGACATGCGCGTGCCCGGCATGCTGCACGGCCGCGTCGTGCGCCCGCCCTACGCGGGGTTGGATGCGGGCGAGTTCGTCGGCAACACGCTCGACGGCGTGGACGAAAGCTCCATCGCCCACATCCCGGGCGTGGTCGCGGTCGTGGTGCAGCGCGATTTCGTCGGCATCGTGGCCGAGCGCGAGGAGATGGCCGAAGCCGCCATGGCAGCACTCGCGGTGCGCTGGAAGCCCTGGCCCGGCATGCCCGGTATCGACCAGACCGAGCAGGCGCTGCGCGCCAACCCGTCCACGCGCCGGCTGTTGCTGGAGCAGGGCCAGGTCGATCAGGTCATCGCGGGCGCCGCCGCGCACATGCCGCGCACCTACGTCTGGCCCTACCAACTGCATGCGTCCATCGGACCGTCCTGCGCGCTGGCGCAATGGCATGGCGAGGTCGCGGACGGCCCGGTGGCCACGGTGTGGGCCGGCACGCAGAACCCACATGTGTTGCGTGCCGACCTGGCACTGCTGGCCGGGGTGGCCGACGCTCGCATCGACGTGGTGCGCATGGAGGCGGCCGGCTGCTACGGCCGCAACGGCGCCGACGACGTGGCGGCCGATGCGCTGCTGCTGTCGCGCGCGGTCGGCCGGCCCGTGCGCGTGCAGCTCACGCGCGCACAGGAAAGCGCCTGGGAGCCCAAGGGCGCGGCGCAGCTCATGCAGGTCGACGGCGGGCTGAATGCCGACGGCACGCCGGCCGCCTACGACTTCCAGACCTCCTACCCCAGCAACGGCGCGCCCACGCTGGCGCTGCTGCTCACGCGCACGGTCGAGCCCGTGGCCAAGGCCTTCGAGATGGGCGACCGCACGGCCGTGCCGCCCTATGCCTACGCCCACCTGCGCGTGGCCGCCAACGACATGGCGCCCATGCTGCGCGCGTCGTGGCTGCGCGGCGTGTCGGCCCTGCCCAACTCCTTCGCGCACGAGTCCTACATCGACGAGCTGGCCACGGCGGCCGGTGTCGACCCGGTGGACTACCGGCTGCGCCACCTGCCCGATGCGCGCGCGGCCGAGCTCGTGCGCGCCACGGCCGCCAAAGCCGGCTGGCAGCCGCACACCGCGCCGCGGTCGCAACCTGCCGAAGGTGAGATCCTCAAGGGCCAGGGCTTCGCCTATGCCCGCTACATCCACAGCAAATTCCCCGGCTTCGGCGCCGCCTGGGCCGCCTGGGTGGCCGACGTGGAGGTCAACCAGCGCACGGGTGAGGTCCATGTCAGCCGTGTCGTCGTCGGCCACGATGCCGGCCTCATGGTCAACCCGGCCGGTGTGCAGCACCAGGTGCACGGCAACGTGCTGCAGACGACCAGCCGCGCGCTCAAGGAGCGCGTGCAGGTCGACCCTGGCACCGGCGTGACGCTGAACCGCGAATGGGGCAGCTACCCGCTGCTGTCGTTCCGCGAGGTGCCGGTGGTCGAGGTCATGCTGATGCCGCGCGCGGGCGAGGCCCCCCTCGGCGCGGGTGAATCGGCCTCAGTGCCAGGCACGGCGGCAATCGCCAACGCCATCTTCGACGCGACCGGCGTGCGCCTGCGCGAACCGCCGTTCACGCCCGAGGTGGTGCGCGCCGCGCTGCACCAGGGGCAGCTGCCGCCCCCGCCACCGGCCCCCACGCCCCAGGCCGAGGCAGCGGCCCCCACCCCCGCCACCGGGCTGCCGCCGGACGCCCGCCTCCCGCGCCGCAAGCCGCTGTGGGCCGTCGCGCTGGCCCTGGTGGTGGGCGGCATCGCCACCGTGGCCGGCCTGGCTGGGTGGCGCAGCGCCATCGCGCCCGTGGCCCGCCCTGCGCTGGACACCTACAGCGCCGCCACCATCGAGCGTGGCCGCCTCCTCGCGGCCGCCGGCGACTGCGTGGTCTGCCACACCACGCCGGGCGGCCAGCCCAACACCGGCGGGCGCGCCATGGAGACGCCGTTCGGCACGGTCTACACCACCAACCTCACGCCCGACCCGGCCACCGGCATCGGCGCCTGGTCGCTGGCCGCCTTCCAGCGCGCCATGCGCGAAGGCATCTCGCGCGACGGCCGCCACCTGTACCCGGCCTTCCCGTACACGGCCTTCACGAAGATGACGGACGAGGACCTGACGGCCGTCTACGCCTACCTGATGGCCCAGCCGGCCGTGGCGCACCAGCCACCCGCCACGCAACTGCCTTTCCCATTCGGCCTGCGCCCGCTGCTGGCGGGCTGGAATGCGTTGAACCTGGAAGCCGGCGCCTGGAAGCCCGACCCCATCCAGACGCCGGAATGGAACCGCGGCGCCTACCTCGTCAACGGCGTGGGCCATTGCGGCGCCTGCCACACGCCGCGCGACGCGTTGGGTGCGGAGCGCAGCGGCGCGGCCTTCCTGTCCGGCGCGCTCATCGACGGCTGGGAAGCGCCGGCGCTGACAGGCCTGTCCAAAGCCCCCGTGCCCTGGAACGCGGACAGCTTCTACGCCTACCTGCGCCACGGCCACAGCCGCGAGCACGGCGCAGCCGCCGGACCGATGGCGCCTGTGGTGCAAGAGCTTGCCGCGCTGCCCGATGCCGACATCCGCGCGATGGCGCTCTACCTGGCCTCGTTCCAGCTGCCGGCCACGCCGGCGCGCCCCGTGGCCACACGCACGGACGCGCTGCCCGGCCCGGCGCAACGCCTGTTCGAGAACGCCTGCGGCGCCTGCCACCACGACGGCGACGGCCCCAAGCTGCTGGGCCTGAACCTGCCGCTGGCGCTGTCGACCAAGCTGCACAGCGACCGGCCAGACAACCTGCTGCGCGTGATCCTGGAAGGCGTGCGCGAGGCGGCGGGGCCGCAGGTCGGCTTCATGCCGGGGTTTGCCGACAACCTCTCCGATGAGCAGATCGCCACGCTGGCGGGGTATCTGCGGCAGCGCCATGCGCCGGACAAGCCGGCCTGGCAGGACCTGGCCGGGCGGACGGCTGCCCTGCGCGCTGCACGCTGAACGCTGAACTTCAGCGCAGCGCCACCACGGCAGGCATCAGCGCTTCGATCTCGGCAAGCGGCCTGCGTTCACCGGGCGGCGCCAGCGGCCCCAGGGCGTTGAGTTGCTCGGACGACAGCCTGCCGACCAGGCGCCCCAGATCACCGAACCGCAGGCCCTGGCGCACGAGGAAGGCCACGTAGGTGTGGCGCAGGCTTTCGGGCGTCACCGACTGGGGCTGCTCCAGGCCCGCGTCGAAAGCGCTGGACGTCACGACGCTGGCGACATCCGCCGCCGCGAGCGCCTGGCCGGACACGGACAGCAAGGGCTGCTGCGGTGACGCTCCGGAGCCGGCACTGGCGACCAGCAGGGCCAGCAACGGATCCGACAGCGCCAGCGCCCGTGGCGCCTCGCCCGGCACCGTCAACCGGCCTGCGGCGCCATCCAGGTCACCCACGCGCAAGGCCCCGGCCTCCTCGGCCGACAGTCCGCAGAGCAGACACACCAGCAAAGGCAGGTGCTCGGGTGCCGTGGCCGCCAGCAACTGCCCGACCTCGTACTGCTCCAGTTCGCGCGGCAAGGCCTGCGCCAGCAGCGGGGTTGCCGCCGCAGAGGGCGGTGCGCTCTGCTGGTGCGCCACGGCCGCCATCTGCGGCGCTGCGCCGAGCACGGGCCCGACGGGATGGGGTTGCATCCAGGGTTGCGGCACGATGACCGTGGACGGCCCTGGTGCCACGGGCTCGGTGCGGTTGAAGAACTCGACGAACCACACGGCCAGGAAGCCCAACAGCAGCGAGGCGCCCACCGCGATCGCGGCGTCGCGCGTGTACAGCGGGCGCCAGGCCGTCTCCGGCACCGCGGCCGGCTCCACGACCAGCAGGCGCGGCTTGCGCTCGCGGGCCGTGGCCTCCAGTGCCAGCAGGCGCTGGCGTGCGCCCTGGCGCACCTGCTCCAGCCCCTTGAGGTCTTCCTTCATGGCCTCGAACTCGGAAAAGCGGCGCGTGAAGTTCTGCGCTTTCACCCGGTCTTCGCCGAATTGCTGCTGCAGGCGCTGCGCCGTGGCCTTGGCACCGGCCAGTTCCTCGCGCGCCTCGGTCAGCGCGTTCTGCGCGCCCTTGCGCCGCTCGTTGTCCAGCTGCTGCTGCAGGTCGGCAATGCGGTTGCGGGCCGCCCGGGCGGTCGGGTCCATGTCCAGGTACTGCGGCGTGAACTGCCGCTCCATCGCCTTGTAGTCCTCGCGCAGCTGGGACAGCCGCGCCTCGATGCTGGCGACGGTGGGATTGTCCCTGGCCGAGGGTGGCCGCCGCCCCTGGGCCACCGCTTCTTCCAGTGCACGCACACGGCCTTCTGCGGCTGCTGCGCGCTCGTCGTTCTTGGCGACGGCATCGCCCAGGCCCTTGAGCCGTGCCAGCGTCTGGTTCTCGCTGCGTTCGGCCGACACGATGGCCGAATTGACGCGGAACGCCTCCACCTCGCGCTGGCGCGCCCGCACCCGCTCGTCCATCTCGCGCGCTGTCTCGCGGGCCTGCGCCAGTTGCTGCTGCACCGCGTTGTCGCCCTGGGCGGCTTGCTCGTCGCGATAGACCTCCACCAGGGTGTTGACCAGGCGCGCCACGCCCTGCCGGTCCGGACCGCGCGCCTCGATGCGCACGATGTTCGTGCCGTCCACGGCCCGCAGGCTCAGCATGTCCTGCAGTTGCTGCACGCGCTCTTCCAGTGCCGCGCCCTGCAGCTGCCCCCCGGCCAGACGCTGGGCCACCTTCTCGAGAACCGGCCGGCTGCCCAGGTTCTGCAGGTCGGTCAGGAAATCCTGCGACGCATCGCGCGGTGCCGAGGCCGCGATCGACGCGCCCAGCGCCGACGGCGTCAGTTGCACACGCGCATTGGCCAGGTAGACCGCCGGCCGCATGTAGGTGTAGGCCAGGCCAGCGATGGCCGACAGCAGGAACACGCTGAAGAAAACCAGCACACGCCGACGCATGGCCGCACTGCGACGCGCAGGCATGGCGTCGATCAACGGTGGGCCGGCCGCATAGGCCTGGAAGGGGGGCGCGTGCAGGCGGCGGGCGGTGTCGTCGTCAAGGGGCACAAAATACCTCACGGACTGGGCAACTGCGCACCCGTCGCCGCCAACCAGGGTCGTGCGCGGCCAGCGGGGTGGGCCGCCACTATACGTGGGCAGGCGGGCTGGCCACAGCCGCCGTGCGCGGCAGATGCAGGGAGAAGAACAACAGCAGCAGGAACAGGAACGCCACCCGCGGCATGTCCATGATGCTGCTCACCAAGCCCAGCGCGCAGGCACCCGCCAGCCCCGCTGCCAGGTAGGGCGCCAGCGGCCGGCCACGCGCCGCGCCGAATGACACCCGCCACAGTGCCCAGGCCACGAGGGCGGCGAAGACCAGCAAGGCCAGGACGCCCCGTTCGATCAGCCACTCCAGGTACAGGTTGTCGATGTGCCACGGCAGAAAGTAGCTGTCGACCACCGGAAACCACTGCGCCAGCCCTTGTTCGAAGCCAGCGTTGCGCAGCGCGACCGGCTGCCCACCGGCCGCGAGTGACAGGTTGTCCAGGTCCACCGCGCCGCCGGGCCGTGTCACGGCCAACTCCAGGCTCACGCGCCGCGGCGCCCATGCCGCACCGGCCTCGAGCGGCGGTCCGGCCAGGTCCAGTTCCACATGCTGCCAGGCGCCGTTGCTCCCCCTGCGCACAGTCAGATGGCGGATCTGGCAGTCGCCCTCGTAGATCAGGTGCCGCTCACACACCAGGATGCGCAGCCGCGTCGGCTGCGCCATCCGCACGTCCAGACCGACGCGGTAGCGCGCACCAGGCACCAGCGCGACCTGCTGCGTGAGCGCATACCGGCCCGCCAGTTGCGGACGTGTCGGCGGGCCGTACAGACGCAGGAACTGTCCACCGGGCCGCTCTGGATCGGCCAGCGCCACGGCGGCGCCCGGGAATTCGCCGGCACGGTCGATGTCGGCGTAGTGCTCGGGCAGGCGGCCCAGGCCGATGCCGCCGAGCCATGCGGACGGCGTCTGCAGGACCGACACCCCCCGCATCCAGTGCGACAGACGGCTGCCGAAATCCTCCTTGGTGTCGCCCAACCGGTCGAACAGGAAACTGCTGGCCAGTGCCATCAACACCACCTGGGCCACCAGCAGCACCCGCAGCACGGCGTTGGCGCGTCGGCGCCACGGCGGCCCTGCATCGGCCGGGGCGCCGCGCGGCTGCCGATGCAACAGCAGCCCCACCACGGCGAGGCTGCCAGCCACCGCGCCGTAGACGCCACGAGCGAAGGTGGTCAGGCAGACATAGGCCAGCACCAGCGCCAGCAACGCGGCCGCGCCCCACGCCAGGGGGCGCCGTGCCGAGACCACGGCCCAGACCGCGAACGGCACCGCCAGCGCCAGGTAGCCGTCGATGGCGGCGCCGCCGACGTGCATCTCCCAGAACAGCCCCGCTGTCCGGTAGTCCGAGGCGAAGTTGAGCAGGCCCGGCAGCGCCTCCCGCTCCCAGAGCACCCCCAACGCGAACGCGGCCAGCCCGGCCACCAGGCCGGCGGCCAGCCCGCGCTGCGCCGACGCGGCCGAGCGCTGCAAGGCATCGCGCAGCAAGGGCACGGCCAGCAAGGCATAGGCCAGCGATTTGCCGACGCGCAGGCTGTTCTCGAAGGAGGTGTAGGGACCAGAGGGATGCGGCGGCAGCCGCTGCAGATCGGCCCAGGCCAGCCACATGCCGGCCAGCAGCGACAGGCCGAGCGCGAGCAACAGCGCGTCGCGCCAGGACCAACGGGCCGGCAACGACGACGCCGGCGGGCCCTGCATGGCCAGGCGTGCGTGGCCGGCCGCCAGCGCCACCAGGACCAGCAGGTCGGTCTCGTCCGCGGCGATCCAGCCCGTCCAGGGCGCCAGGCTCAACCACGGCATGCCTGCCGGCACGACGATGAGCCACAGCCGCGGCCAGCGCCAAGCCGCGCCCAGCCAGAGCAGGCACAAGGCGCACGCCAGGACCGGCGCCAGCGGGTGCCGGCTGGCCAGCCACAGGGCCAGCGCACCGCACACCAGCGCCGCCAGGGCGTTCGCCCCGCGCCGGGCCATCCAGCGCAGACCGTCGCGCCGGGTCGCGGGCGCGGCGGAAACTGCATCAAACTTTGCCGACAAATTGGGCCCGGAAGGGAAAGAGTGGTTGCTGCGCCGCAACATCGCCGCATCTGCTCGTTAAGATCGCGACTTTGCCGCCATGGGGGCGGCATTGTCCTCGCCCAATCTCTGCACACCATGAAAATCACCGTCGTTGGAACTGGCTATGTCGGCCTCGTGAGTGGAACCTGCCTGGCCGAAGTCGGCAACGACGTGCTCTGCCTGGACGTGGACCCGGAGAAGATCCGCATCCTGGAAGAGGGCGGCATTCCGATCTACGAGCCGGGCCTGCAGGAGATGGTGCGCCGCAACGTCGCGGCCGGACGCCTGCACTTCACCACCAGCATCGAGAAGGCGGTGGACCACGGCACCATCCAGTTCATCGCCGTCGGCACACCGCCGGACGAGGACGGCTCGGCCGACATGAAGTACGTGCTGGCCGCGGCGCGCAACATCGGTCGCCTGATGACGGACTACAAGGTCGTCGTCGACAAGAGCACAGTGCCCGTGGGCACGGCCGATCTGGTGCGCGCCACCGTGGCGGAAGAGCTCAAGAAGCGCGGCACCGAAGTGCCTTTCAGCGTGGTGTCCAACCCCGAGTTCCTCAAGGAAGGCGCGGCCGTCGAGGACTTCATGCGCCCGGACCGCATCGTCGTCGGCGCCGAGGACGAACAGGCCATCCTGCTCATGAAGGCCTTGTACGCCCCGTTCCAGCGCAACCACGAGCGCCTGATCGTCACCGACGTGAAGAGCGCGGAACTGACCAAGTACGCCGCCAACGCCATGCTGGCCACGCGCATCAGCTTCATGAACGAGCTGGCGAACCTGGCCGAGAAACTGGGCGCAGACATCGAGATGGTGCGCCAGGGCATCGGCTCGGACCCGCGCATCGGTTACCACTTCCTGTACCCGGGCTGCGGCTATGGTGGCTCCTGCTTCCCCAAGGACGTCAAGGCGCTGATCAAGACCGCCGCCGACAAGGCCGACATCGAGCTCAAGGTGCTCACGGCCGTGGAGGAAGCCAACGACCTGCAGAAGCACGTGCTGACCGGCAAGATCAAGGCCCATTTCGGCGATTTGAAAGGCAAGCACTTCGCGCTGTGGGGCCTGGCGTTCAAGCCCAACACCGACGACATGCGCGACGCCCCCAGCCGCACGCTGATCGCCGACCTGCTGGCCGCGGGCGCCACCGTGACGGCCTACGACCCGGTGGCCGTGCACGAGGCCCAGCGCATCTTCGGCGCCACCGAAGGCCTGCGCTACGGCGACAGCCCCACGGCCTGCCTGGAGGGTGCCGATGCGCTGGTCATCGTGACGGAGTGGAAGGAATTCCGCAGCCCGGACTTCGACGTCATCAAGGCCAAGCTTTCGGCTCCGGTGATCTTCGACGGGCGCAACCTGTATGACCCCAAGTTCGTGCGCGCGGCCGGGCTCACCTATCTGCCGATCGGCCGCTGAACGACATCACCACAACCCGCAGGCAGCACCCCGCGTGCTGCCCGGCTTGCCATGCTGTTCACCACCGCGACGTTCAGCTTCCTCTATCTGCCGATCGTTCTGATCGGCTTTTTTGCGCTTGGCAGGCGCGCACCGACGCTCTCGGCACTGTGGCTGTTCGCCGCATCCGTGTTCTTCTACGGCTACTGGATGCCGGAGTTCACGCTGCTGCTGCTGGGCTCGATCGGCGTCAATTTCTTCATCGGCCAGCGGATCGCAGCCCGCCAGGGCCCTGCGCGCCGCACCTGGCTGGCGGTTGGCATTGTTCTGAACCTGGCCACCCTGGCGTACTTCAAGTACGCCAACTTCTTCATCGACAACCTCGAGGCGCTGCTGGGTGCGCAATTCCGGGTCGCGCGCATCATCCTGCCGATCGGCATCTCGTTCTACTCGTTCACCCAGATCGCCTACCTCGTTGACACATGGCAGGGCAAGGTGCGGGAGGCGCGGCCTGTGCACTACGGCCTGTTCGTCACCTTCTTTCCCCACCTGATCGCGGGCCCGGTACTGCACCACGCGCAGATGATGCCGCAGTTCGCCAATCCCGCCGTCTATCGCTTCAATGCCGCCCATTTCACCGCCGGCCTGGCGATCTTCTGCATCGGCCTGTTCAAGAAGATCGTGTTGGCGGATGGCATCGCGCCCTATGCCGACGCTGTGTTCGTGCCGGTTGACGCCGGTGCGCACCCGGACATGGCCGAAGCCTGGATCGGCGCGCTCGCGTACACGTTCCAGCTGTACTTCGACTTCTCGGGTTACTCCGACATGGCCATCGGCCTGTCCTGGATGTTCAACATCCGCCTGCCCTTCAACTTCGACTCGCCCTACAAGGCACTGAACATCAGCGACTTCTGGCGCCGCTGGCACATTTCGCTGTCCACCTTCCTGCGCGACTACCTTTACGTCCCGCTGGGTGGCAACCGCAAGGGGCGCATGCGGCGCTACCTGAACCTGGGCGCCACCATGGTGCTGGGCGGCCTCTGGCATGGGGCCAGCTGGTCCTTCGTGCTGTGGGGAGCCATGCACGGCGTCTACCTCATGGTCAACCACGCGTTCCGCGCGCTGACGGAGAAGCTCGGCTGGCGCGCCGCACTGGACGCGAGCGCAGCGTTCCGGCTGTTGGCATGGTCGCTCACTTTCCTGTCGGTCGTGGCAGCCTGGGTGCTGTTCCGGGCCGAGACGATGCATGGCGCGTCGCGCATGCTGCAGTCCATGGCGGGATGGGTTCCGCAGAGCACGGACAGGGGCCTGCTGTGGTGGAACGCAGGTCTCCAACCGCGGGTGGCCATGGGTTGGTGCCTGGTACTCGCCGTGGTGGCCGTCGCCCTGCGCAACAGCAACCAGATCGGGGAACGGTTGCTCGCCGCCATGCAGGCACGGCCAGCCTGGCGCGCACCTCTGGCCGGTGCCGCGCTGGCCAGCGCCGTGGCCCTCGTCGTCGTGAACACCACGCGCAGTTCCTCCAGCGCATTCATCTACTTCAATTTCTGATGGGCCGCGCACCGCTCCTGTTCCTCGGAGGCATTGTCGCCACCGCAGTCTGCGCGGAAATCGTGCTGCACGGGCTGCCCGTGTCCACGGCCACGATGACGGGCTACTACCAAGACCCCGACATCCTGGCCTATCCGGCCCACCACACGTGGACCATGGCCACGGGCTGGGATCTGCGCAACCCGCACACGCTGCGGGCCAACAACTGGGGCTTTGCGGCGGAGCACGAATTCACCGCCGACCCCGAGGCTGTCGCGCTGATCGGGGACAGCTATGTCGAGGCCTCCATGCTGGCGCCGCGCGATCGCCCGGCCGCTCAGCTGGAAGCGCTGCTCCCGGGGCAGCGCAAGGTCTACGCCATGGGAACGCCCGGAACCGCGATGCTCGACTACGCGCAGCGCATCCGTTTCGCCAACGAACACTTCCAGATCCGTGATTTCGTCGTGCTCATGGAGGGTGCGGACGCCCCGCAGGCGCTGTGCGGCAGCGGCAACATCGTGAGCCGGTGCCTCGACCCGGAGACGCTGGAACCCCGGATCGCACGGCATCCGCGCGCCTCGGCCTGGACCGACCTGGCCCGGCATTCCGCGCTTGCGCAATACCTCATGAGCCAGCTGCGCTTCAAGCCCGCAACGGTGGTCAAGGCCATGTTCACCCGCAAGCCACCGGAAGAGGCCGGCGCCGGGGCCGGCAAGGCCGTACCGGCCGCACCCGACCCGGAGCAACTGGCACGCGCGCGAGCCGTAGTCGATGCCGTCGTCCAGCAGTTCTTCGCCACCGTTCCGCGCGCGCAGATCCGACAGCTCGTCTTTCTCGTCGACGGTCGCCGCACCAGCCAGGCCGCGCCCCGAACACTGGCAGAACTGGAGCGCGCGCACCTGATCCTGCGCCTGCGCGAACAGGGCGCGACCGTGCATGACCTCGAGCCACTCTATGCGGCGCATGCAGCCAGGTCGCAGCGCTCGCTCGCGGTCGGCCCCTACGATGGCCACCTGAACCCCACGGGACTGCACCTGGCCATGGCAGCCGCTGCGCAGTCTCTGGCGCGCTGATGGCTGCTCCTGCGAGCCGTTACGATCCGGGTTTGGCGTGCAAGCCGATGCCCTGAACACTGCGCCACGCACACATCAAACAAAGATCCGCATGCCGACACTCAAAGCCCTTCGCGAGCGCTGCGCCAGAACCTACTACAAAGCGCTCTACATGCAGCAGGCCAAGGCCGTCTTGCGCACGCCCCCTGTGCAGCCCGGCACCTTGCCGCTGACAACGCTGTCAATGGTCCATACGCGCGACGTCGTCCCGTACCTTGTCGCGTTCAAGTCGTTCCACCGTCAGGCCACGGGGCAGCGTGCCGTCGTGGTCTGTGACCCCAGCATCACGCCGGCTGATCGAGCCACACTGCGCGCGCACATCCCACACCTGGAACTGCGCGACGCCGGGGAGTTCACGCACCCGTCCATTCCGCGCGGGGGTACCTGGGAACGCCTGTTCGCCATCTCGGAGTACGCGACACGGCAATTCACCGTCCAGCTCGATGCCGACACGCTGGCCACCGGCCCACTGCCAGAAGTCTGCGACAGCATCTTGGCCAATCGCCCTTTCGTGATCGGCGAGGTGCTGGCGCAGCGCATCGATCCGCTGGCGGTGTTCGCGGCCACCGCACGCACCTGGACCAGCGGCCATGTGCAGGCCCTGGCAGAGGCATCGCTGGACGGCATCGGACTGCCACCCGAGACGCTCTATGTCCGAGGCTGTTCCGGTTTCACCGGGTTCCGCACTGGCGCGGACATGCGTGGTTGCCTGCTCGATTTTTCCGAAAGAATGCGCAGCAAGCTCGGCGACCGCTGGCGCGACTGGGGCACGGAGCAGGTCACCTCCAACTTCGTGGTCGCCAACCAGGCCGATGCGCGCGTGCTGCCGTTCCCGAAATACGCTTCGGCCCATCAAACGGATGCCGATTCGGTGTTCTTTCACTTCATCGGCTCGGTGCGCTTTCGCAACCGCCGCTACGAACGCGAGACCGCAACGTTCTTGCGCAGCCTGGGTACAGGCTGAAACCAGCGGGGTTGAACCCCTGCCCGGTGCTGCACACCAAGCATCGTGTTCCCCGGCTGGAGTGCTCCCCGCGGTCTGCGGGAGCTCCGTCCTTTCTGGGAGATGGGAGATGGCGATGGATTCCTTGGGTTTGGGTTTTGGTCTGGCGCTGGTCTGCTCGGCGGCCGTCGGCATTGGCGTCTTGCTGGTTGTGGCCAAGTCGCGCCGCGCGCCTTCGGCAATGCCAACGGGCGGCCGGCGCGGTTTGATGCTGTGGCTGCTGCTTCCAGCCTGGCTTGGCCGCGCCGTGGCGGCCCCCAGTCCATCCAAAACTACGGTGCCTCCTGGCAAGCGTCTGTGCGTGGTCCGGCTGCATAACACGCACGCCGAGCGACAGCAGGTCGCGCACTTCGTGACCCCCATGTTCGGTCAGGCCTTCAGGCAAGGCGACATGCCCGCGGGCGAGCGCCCGCGGTTCACGTTGGCCGATGGCACAGACTGCCCGGCGACGCTGTGGGGCATCACGAGTTGGCCGGATGGCTCCATGAAGTTCTGCGGCGCCATCGTCCGGGTCCCGACTCCCGTTGCCGCTGGCGCCGGCCTGGAGCTCGAGGTGCGGGCTGGTGGCAGCGCCGAACGCCAAGTCAGTAAGCGCACCACTACCGACCTGGAGTCGGCAGAGCTGTCGGTGGTGCTCGAAGGGCTTGTCGCGCTGGAAGGCACCTGGACAGCCGCACTGAACGACGGCATCCATAGCCGTGCCAACATCGTCCAGCTGGCTGCGGGACCTGCCGGCGCACTCTGGCGCATTGGCTCCGAGTTTCGCAATCGTGCTGGCAAGCCCCATGGGCAGCTGTACTGCTGGCATTACGTCCTGGCCCTTACTGGTGCCAATGACGAGTTCACAGGCTTGCGCTACCTGGCACGCATTGCGCAGCCCTGGACCGACGTGGAGCAACCCAAGGCAGAACACCGAGAGTTTTCCGCCAGCCTGCGCGCAGGCGCGCAAGTGCTGCGCAAGCTGTTGGGCCATACGACGACCGAGACGCCTGGTGACGCCATCCGTTTGCCGCACTACGCTTCCTTCTTCTCCGCTGGGCACGACGGTCGATGGGACTATGTGCAAGGCACCGGTAAAAGCCCTGCCGACGCCCATGTTCGCGTAACTCTCGATGGCGAAAACCTGCGGCGCAGCGGTCTTGTGCCTCCGTACGATCCTGAGGCGCTCATCAACGACGCAGAACGCATCGACTACCACCCCATGGGAAGGGGAAGCATCAACCGCGCGATGGGCACCACAGGCGAGCGTAGCGACATTGGCCTGCTGCCCGAATGGAACGTGCGCCACTTGCTCAAGCAGTCCGAAGACCACGAGCGGGTGGTGCGCGTGAACGGACTGTCCGCCGCGGGATTCCGGCTGACCTTTCGCAAGCGCGCGACGCTGCAACCAGTGCCATGCGTCGACATCCGCGCGCAATACCCGGGGCTAGGCAACGCTGAGACGAACTGGCGCGGCTACATCTATATGAGCGGCATGACCAAGCCCGCCCCCAACGAATCGCTATGGCGTGAAGACACGGCGCACCGGCCAGGCTGTACCTACTGGCCCTACCTCTTCACGGGGGAGCCACAGTATCTGGATCTGCTGACCGAACACGCCTTCGCGCATGTCCTGGAACTCAACCAGGGCAATGGAACTGTCTGGGGCACCACGTTCCCGCGGCAGCAACTGCTCGAAGGTGCGTGGGGCGGAGAGCGCGGCATTCGCGTCGGCGCGGGAGGAACGCTTTACAAGGGCAGCGGTGTGCTGCTCTACGGCATCGGTGGCCAGCGCATGGCCGCCTGGCGTTCGCGCGACGTGGCACAAGCTGCGGCGCTGGCGCCCGATATGCCGCCCGATGGCGCCGCCGTGCGCCAGTACCTGAATGATGTGCTCGCTTCTTCGTACGCGGCGTTCAGAGACTACATGTCCAAGGTGCCAGCGAGCTTCCGTGAGGCGGGCTTGTTCATGCAGGACAAGGGCAACGGCCTCCCCTGGCAGATCGCCTACATGTCTTGGTCGGTGTGCCACCAGGCCGATATCCTGGGCACTCCTGATGCGGCCTACGTGCGATCTCATCTCGGCCGCTTCTGGAACGGCTTTGCGAGACAAGCTGACATGGCCTGCCTGGTAGCCATGGCTTGCAGCTACCGCGACGAGGACGGCAACTTGGTCGACAACATCAATGGCGTATTGGGCAGCTTGCGTTGCAATCTGAATTTCGACGCTGCATCCTCACGCATCACGATTGCGCCAGCCAAGGACAAGACCAATGGCGCCTGGAGCGCCCATGACGGCGACCGCTTTTCCTTTGCAGGAAAACCAATGGACCTGCTCAAGAGCTTTGCGGAAATGAAGCCTTATCGCGTGTTCTTCGCGGTGAGGTGCGAAGGCCAGACATTTCAACTAGCACTCAAGCCCAACGGCCCGCCGATCCGCTTTCCGGAAAGCGTGGTGATCACGGACTGTTTCGCGCAACTCAAGGACTTTAGGCCTGACCTAGCATTCAGTCCGCCCAATAGCCCCTCGGGATACTCGGCCAACATCCGCGGCGCCGTGGCGTACCACCTCGCATGTGGAGACAAGGTCAACGATGCTGTGGAGCAATTGGACAGGATCGTCAAGGGCCAACGCATCAACTACAAGGACAGGCCGAAGTACCGCACGCTAACCAGCCGCACCTGAAGCGGCGCCCGAACGCTGATTCACCGAGGCATAGTTCATTTTGGACATGGCCTTAACCGCCGGCAGACGGTCCTGCAAAGCCTTCCGGCGCTGCTGGAGGTCCGGTACTTTGGCGGCGAGCCAGGCAGCCAAAGTGTGCGGCTGCTCCAGCACTTGCGCATCCGGGATGAAATCAGAAATTCGCAAGTGCTCCGCCAAACCTTCGTACTTGCCAACGTAAGCGATGCAGAACGTCGGCACAGCCTGGGAAAGTGCCCCGATCGCCAGATGCATGCGGCCCGCGAACACCATGTCTGCCATCCCGGAGATGGACTTCGCAATCGCCGCCGTCTCCGGGGTGTCCACCGCGTGGACGCGCTGACGCAACCCAATGGGCAAGGTGGCGATCACCTCGCGCTGCATCGATGCATCGGAACTGTTACTGCGGTTGTCATGCGACAGAAACAGGAAGCTCGTTTTTGGATGAAGGCTGAGGAAGCCCTGAACGAAAGCGCTCCAGTACTCCTGCACGCCAAGACCGGCCGACTGCTTTTCAGCGTTCAACCCGCTGACGTTCAGGCAGAGCACGAGGTCGCCAGCAGCCCGTCGAGCAGCGATCCACTGCGCAGCTTGGCGACAATCGTTTGACGTGCGGTCCGGCTGCACCAAGAAGGCCACATCAGCAACCAGCGTCGCTTTGCGCCCGATGAATCGTTCGAAACGGGCATGGCTGATGGGATCACGCACATAGATTGCAACCGATGAGGGCAGTGATTCGATCATCTGGACCGCTTCGGGGTGCGGTTGCTCGCTGATGCTGTGGCCGAGCAAAATCGCCGGTCGGCCTTGTTCGGCAGCGATGCGAAGCATGCCGATCTGGTAGCGCACGGGGTGCAAGCCGTAATAGCCATCGATGATATCGGCGCCAACAGCGAGCACCGCTCCGGCGTCGCGAACGGCGGCCACTACGCGCGCAGACTTGGCCTCCACTTCTTCGACGCTGAAACGCAGGCTCGGGAGCATGGGCCCTTTGACAGCAAACTCGCCCCAGTTGGGCATCAACACCTGCCGCACGTAGTGCAGCCCCATGAGCTCCAGATTGTCCGCCACCGATTGAAGCATGGCCTGGTCGCCGAGGCTGCCTGCCGCCGCGCTCATGACCACGAGCGCGTCGTCGCGGCGGGCGGCCCCGCCCGACATACCGCGCAGCGCTTGACGCAACTGCGCCTGCACACGGCGCCGCACGCGCCTCACCCGAGCTTGCAATGCATTCAAGATATTCCTCCGCTTTCAGCCCACGGGCCGTCAAACTCGACGCGAGAAGCGCGATGATCTGCTCAATCTCACCAGGCTCTTGTTAAGGCGGGCCAACACACGCACATACAGCGTGTAGACCGGCAGCATCTTCATGGCGCGGGCGACACCGAACACCCGGTGACTGCTCCAGCTCATGAACATCCGGTACCGAAAGATCAGGCGGTAGATGGGGACGACGTGACTCGCATCGGCCTGCACGCGCTTGGTAGGCCGCCATTGTCCACTCTTGTCCTTCAGCCACAGGCGGTAGGCAAGCCCGATACGGCGGTGGCGAAAACTCGCATTCTGGGACTTGACCATATCGTCCACGTTACTGCTGTCGAGAACAATGCGCCCGTCGCGCCCTGCCTCAACGAACAACTGCTGCAGGTCAGGGTGACGAACGATCACGAGGCTGGTGCCAGCGCTATCGTTCACGTAAGCCGGTAACCAAGCATCGCCAAAACTCGCATCGGCGGTCTCGCCGACCACGTCGTCGCAGTAGTCGCAGGCTGAGAGTCGAAAAACTCCCATGCCCCAGTCGTAGCCCTCCAACTGACCCATAGGCGTCACCATTTCGGCACCGCCACCGTGCGGCTGCACAGCAAAGCCGTAAGAGCTCGCGGGACGGTTGGCCAGCTTTCGGCGGAAGTCAACCGTTTTCCAGTCGTCAGGTTCGGAGCCCATCTGCCAGGCCAGGCTTTCAGCAAATCGCCCGCTTTTCATGTGACCGCAGAACAGACTCACGGCGTAGACGATCCGCTCCTTGAGGACGGAGTCGGTGCGCATCAGCCGCCGGACAGCCTTGACATAACATGGCACGCCGACAAAGACGTAGCGTCCGGGGGTGGCACGTACCTGGGCCATCACCTGGGACATCTCGACCGGGTAATACCTCGTCTTCGCGTTCGCAGTCACCATGTCAGTCGACGTGGACACCGTGTAGGCAAAACGCGGCTTGCCGCTCTCAACGACTGGCCGCACATGGATAACGCCAGTCACCATCTCGCGGCTCAGCAACTCCGCCAGAAGCCAACTTGTCAGGCCACCGGAACTGCCCTCGTTCCGATGCCCTCGCTCAAGCGCATGGCCCGCATAGAGTCCCTGATACCAACCAAGCCTAGCATCGTGACCGCCGCCGAGACTCGAGTACTCGTGTGCGGCCAGCGTATCCTCGTCCGGCCCATCCAAGAACGGACACACCTGCTCGGACACAGTGGCACGCGCAGCTGAGACATGGTCAGGTCTGTACCGAGCGAACCGGTCAAACTTCATTGCGACCGGAGCATCGGTCACTGCAGCGCAAGCGCCACAGCCCACGCAGTAGCCACCATCGACCACATCGGCCAGAGAACCTTCGGTTACACCGCGATTCAAAGGAGCTAACTTCATTGCGATCCATTCTTTGCCGAAGAGGCGTGGGCATGCGGCTCAGAACGAGCCAGGACACCACCTAAATAGGCTCGAAAATCGCGCACAACGCTGTCACGGGCGAACCTCTCCTGCACGTAAGCGCGGCCAGCCTGCGACAACCATCGGCGGCTGTCGGCATCTTGCAAAAGGCCAATCAACTTGTGTTCGAAGTCGGCCTTGTCCTTCGCCACAGCGGCGTGGACGCCATCTCGCAAGCCATGTCGCATGGTGGACACCTCGAATCCAACCAGTGGCGTCCCGTACGCCAGTGCCTCCAAAATCTTGATAGCGGAGCCGACGCTGAACTGCATTGGCGCTATCGCCACATCTGCACTTCGGTAAAAGGGCTCCACCGATACTACTTCCCCCACCACCACCACGCCGTCGCGGCCATCGAAGCCTCTCAATTCGGGCGAGGGCCCACGGCCGACCACCTTGAGCTCCGCGTAAGGCAGCGCGGCTCGCACTGCTGGCCAAATGTCCCGTAGAAACATCAAGATGCCCTGGTTGTTGGGCCAATAGCTCATGCTGGCCACAAACACAACCTGAGGCGCAGTGCCTGCTCGACTGGCTGCGCTCAGCGGCGCCAACTCGGGCATGTCCACAGTATTGACCAAGCAATAGAGCTTGCCGCGTGGAGAACGCTGACTGAAATAGTCGACATCCAGCGGCGAGGCGTAGAGCGCATGCTGCCAGCGGCGGAACAAGGCCTTTTCGTGGAAGCTCAGCTTGAGCACGTTGGCCCAAGCCGACAGAAACTGGAGCGGCTGGTTGCCAAATCGAGAGCGCGCGGCAATCGCACGCATCGCCGGCGCCTCCGCCGCATCCCAGTCAAGCATGCTGACGCCGCCCGGCAATAGCAACTGATCAAGTGCAGGCGACAGGAGGGCGGCCCAGTGCGCCTGCATGGCGAACACCAGGTCGAACCGCTCGGCATCCGCGTTCGCGCGAATTGCAGCAACAAGCTCAGCGGACTGCTTCCGCGTCGCGGGATTGATTCTGCCGGTGGTCACCCACGCCAAGCAAAGCAACTTGCGCAGCGCCGAAGGCTGCAGTTGGCTGGCCCAGACCATCGGCTTGGCCTGCATGACCGCACCCAACACTGTCACGCTGCAGATCTGCGACTTGAACGGCGTTTCAAGTTCGATCTGCGCACGTGCGTCCTGCGCGGCATTGCACAACAGCAGGTGCACCTCCCCAGCGGCCGCCAGGGCCTCAAGTGATGCGCGGATCCGCAACTGCGCCCCACCGCCCGAGACGGAGGGCAAGTAAGGTGTGATGAACAGTAGGCGTGGGCGAGAAGCAGAGCGCGTCATGTTCAAGAGAACCTCTTGAGGGGCTTGGAAATCTTCTTCCACGCGGCAGCAACATGCTCCAAGATGATTTTTTCGCTCGAATCAGGTCGACCAGCCAGTACCCAACAGGAATAGATCAGTCCACCATACACCAGGATACTCAGCACGACCTTGAACACGAGGACCACAAAGACCGGACCACCGACGTACCTGGCTGCGGCTGACGCGGCGAAAAACATGGCAGTGGCCGAAACAATGACACGCAGCAGCGCCACCCACACCTCGCTTCCCTGCAACACCTTGAGCCGGATCAGATAGAAGCCGAACGCTGCGGTGCTCACAAAGGTCCAAGCGCAATAAAGCCAAGCGACGCCCAACACGCCCTGCCAAGAGAACGCCGGAATGATCAGCACCAAGACGGTGATGGCATATGCCCAGGAAAGCGCCGCATTGACCCGCACGTAACCCAGCACGACCAAGGTCTGCTGAGCCGTGTAGCGAAAGCCCGAGGTCATGGCTGTCAGGCTAAAGATCGCCACGATGGGGGTGGCACCCATCCACTTGTCGCCAAAGAGGACATGGACGAACTCGGGAGCCACCAGTGCAAAGCCGACAGCCAGAGGTACAGCAATCAGGTTGACGCCAGCAATGGCTTTCTGGATAGCGGCGATCTGCCGATCCTTCTGGTTGTTGAGGCTGGCCAGCGTCGGCATCAGCGCGCGGCCGATCGGCATCACGAGCTCAGTGCTAGGCAAGGTCGCCACTTCACGCCCCACAGCGTAAAGCCCGACCTGCTCCGATCCGCCGGCCTTCCCGATGTAGGCCCGGTCTAAGTGGTTGACGGCGTACTGCGCCAGACCATCCAAGAAATACCAGAGCGAAAAGCCGGTGAGTTCCCGCCAGTACTGCAAGGACCAGCGCGGACGTTGCGCCACCAGCCAATAACTGAGCAGGCTTCGAGCGATCTCCGCTGAGCAGATGCCAAGCACAAGACCCCAGTAGCTTCGCAGCGCCAACACCGCACTGACACTTACAACGAACGAAACAAGCCGAGGCACGAACGAAAACAGGAAGTCGCGGCGGAAATCAAGCTCCTTGCGGAAGTTGACAACATAGATGTTCTGCAGACCGCCCACCAGGCCTGCAGCTCCTACAGAAAACATGATCGGCATGACTCGGCTATCGTCATAGGCCTTGGCAGCGAACGGCGCGGCGGAGAAGATGATCAAGGAAATCAGCAACGTTTGCATCACCTTGATAGACCAAGCCGTGTCGTAGTGGCCGGACGTGGCATCGCGGTTGCGGATCAGCGCCGAGTCCATGCCGAACTCAACCAACACCTGGGAAAATCCGATGACCACCATCGCCATGTTGACCAAGCCGTAGTCCGCGGGCGTGAGGATCCGGGCGCAAATGCCCAAGCTGATCAGGCCCAAGAACTTGGCTCCCCAGCGGATCGCAATCGCCCAAACAGATCCCTGAATTAACGCACCGGACAGGGAGCGGTTTTGAGAAGAAGACATCGGTCAGTCAACGGCGCGGGTTGCGGCGCGCGCCCATTGCCGCGCCACCAACGGCAACATCGTGCGGGGTGGGAAGCGAGAGCAACACACTGCGCTGCGCGCATGCAGGAAAACCGGAGACTGGCAGCTCATGCAGGTAGGGGAATTGAAGGGTCGCATCATACGCATGCATCACGATCAGTCGGCCGCGGAACGCGCGGCCCGCGCACGCCGTGCTAGATCAGCACCTCTACGCAAGCAGGATGCAGCAGAAACCGCTCGGGGCTGGCGCTGGCGCCATAGGCGCCAGACTGGAAGACAACGACTAGTTCGCCAATGGACACATCTGCAAGAGCGACTTGGTCCGCCAGTCTGTCAAGCGGTGTGCACAAAGGGCCCGTCACCGTGGCCAGCCCATTCGATGGCGCCGTCATCTGGCACCCAAGCCCTACCGGATAGTTTCGTCGCACAACCTGGCCAAAGTTGCCGCTCGCCGCGAGATGGTGGTGCAGCCCGCCGTCGGTGACGACAAATCTTTCGCCTCGTGAGGTTTTGTGGTCGATTACACGACAAACATAGACACCCGCCTCTCCCACCAGATAGCGCCCAAGTTCCAGCACCAGCGCCGCCTCGGGCAGTTCCTGCGCGGCTTGCTCGATCAACGTGGCCAAGTTCTCGCCGATTGGCGACAGATCCAACCGCATCTCACCAGGAAAGTAAGGTATTCCAAAGCCCCCACCAAGGTTCAACGTCTGAACAGGCGCCGGCGCGCTGGCGGCCAAACGTACAGCCAACGCATAGGACTGCCGCTGCGCCTCGCAAATTGCCTCCGACTTGAGATTCTGCGAACCAGCGAACAGATGAAAGCCCTCGAACTGCAGCCCCGCCGCGGCGATGTCGCGCAGCAGCGCGGGCACGGCCTCGGCATCGACGCCGAATGGCTTCGGGCCGCCGCCCATCTTCATGCCGGAGCCCTTGAGCTCGAAATCGGGATTCACGCGCACCGCCACCCGCGCCGGCAAACCGAGTTCCTGCGAGGCCGCAGCCAACGGCCGGATCTCGCGTGCCGACTCCAGGTTCACGAGAATGCCGGCCGCCACGGCCTGGCGCAGTTCTGCGTCGCGCTTGCCAGGCCCCGCAAAACTGATCTCCTGGGGATCGGTGCCCCCATCGAGTGCCACCTGCAACTCACCTGCAGAGGCGACGTCGATTCCATCGACGAGGCCTGCCATGAAGCACACCAGTGCCGGCATGGGATTGGCCTTCATCGCGTAGTGCAGCTTCACCGCCGCCGGCAAGGCCGACCGCAGTTCGGCGACGCGAGCGCGAAGCACCCCCCGGTCATATGCATAGAACGGTGTCTGTCCCACCCTGGCGGCCAGCCGCGTGAGCGGGATACCGCCCACGACGAGTTCGCCTTCATGCACCGGAAACTGCGACATCTCTGCATGCTGGAGCGGCGGCCGCGCCGGGGCACGGCGTTCAGTGGTCATGGAATTGTTCCGTGTAGGCCGCCAGCAGCTTGCGGTCGATCTTCCCATTGGGATTGCGCGGCAATGGCCCCTCCTTGACGTAGACATGCGCGGGCACCATGTAGGCCGGCATGCGCGCGCGGCAGACGGCCATCAACTGCTCCACATCGAGCCCGCCGCCAGACGTGGGCGTGACAACGACATGGACGGACTGTCCCAGCGCAGGGTGCGCAACACCCAAAGCAGCGCATTCCCCCACGAGCCCGGTCTCGTAGAGCAATTCCTCGACCTCCGTCGGGCTGATCCGGTAACCCGACGACTTGATCATCTCGTCGCGTCGGCCGATGAAGTAGAGGAAGCCATCGCTGTCCATGCGCACGGTATCGCCGGAAAACACGGCGGTTTCGGGCAGCGGCAGGCCGGATGCCATGGCGGGCAGCACCCGGAAGCGCTCGGCCGTTCGCTCCGGATCGTTCCAGTACCCCATGCTGACGAGCGCGCCGCGGTGCACCAGTTCACCAGGTTCGTCGGGCGCGCAGGGCGTGCCGTCCTCTCGCAGCACCAGGATCTCCGCGTTGGGGATGGCCTTGCCGATCGAATCGGGCCGCCGGTCCACTTCGTGCGGCGGCAAATAGGTCGACCGGAAGGCCTCCGTCAGCCCATACATGAGAAAAGGGCGGGCTTGCGGCACCCGCCTGCGCAGCGCGGCGAGGGTCTCGCGCGGCATGTGGCCACCGGTGTTGGCGAAGTAGCGCAAGTGCTCACCGATGGCCGGCGACCAATCGAGCGATGCCAGTTGGATGTACAGCGGAGGAACCGCGGTGATGCCGGTCACGCGCTCGCGCTCCATGCTGCGCAACACATCGCGCGGCAGCAGGTAGTTGAGCAGCACCACGCAGGCACCGCTATGGAAGCCGGTCGTCAGCTGGCTGAAGCCGGCATCGAAGGACAGCGGCAACGCCGCCAGCAAGGTATCGCCGGGATGGTTCTCGAGATAGGAAGAAACGCTTGTCGCCCCGGCCACCAGATTGCGGTGCGACAGCACCACGCCCTTGGGCAGGCCTGTGCTGCCGGACGTGTACAGGATGGCGGCCATGTCGGTGTCGATCACGCGATGCGCCGGCCGCGCCTTTCCACTTGCCAGGGCATGCCAGCCATGCAGCGCCACGCCCTCCGGGCGCCCATCCGGCATGGCATTCGCAGGGTCCGTCAGCACGACGTGCTTCAAGGCAGGGCATCCACGCAGCAACGGCGCGAGCAGTGCCAAGCGCTGGGAGGACGTGACGAGCACCTTCGCGCCGCTGTCGGCCAGCACATGCACGACCTGCCCGGGCTTCAGTACAGGGTTGACCGGCACGAACACCCCGCCAGCTGCCGCCGCGCCAAAACACGCGACGACCATTTCGGGCGACTTGTCAAGCCAGATGGCAACGCGGTCGGCGCGGCCGACGTCCAGCCCCAGCAGCCCGTCCCGATGGGCTGTCACGGCTGCTTGCAAGGTCCCGTACGCGATGGCGCGGCCATCGCTGCGTAGCGCATCGGCGTGAGGCCAGCGCTCGGCGGACTGCGCCAACAGGTCCGGGAGCAGCGCGGGGGTGTGCATCGAAAAAGTATCGCATGCCCCCCACCTAGAATGGCCCCCCCTCTCCTTCCCGCTGTCACGATGTCTGTATTGCCCGACGTACTGCAGGTGCTGGACGAAGCCCTGGCCCTTGCCGGCCGCAGCGCAAACTTCGATGCCGATACGCCCTTGCTCGGCGCGTTGCCCGAACTCGACTCGATGGCCGTCGTGTCGCTGATCGCAGCGCTGGAGCAGCATTTCGGCGTGATGCTGCCCGACGACGAACTCGACGGCAGCGTGTTTGCGACGGTCGGATCGCTGGCAGCATTTGTCGACGACGTGCTGCAGCGCGACGCATGACATTGCGCGGTCCCGAGGCCTTCTTTCTGTCGGCCCTCCACGGCCAGCGCTATTGCCTATTCCACACTGCGCACGGCGTGCCGCGCGGCCTCGTGCTGCATGTGCACCCCTTTGCCGAGGAACTGAACAAGACGCGTCGCATGGCGGCGCTGCAGGCACGCGCCCTTGCAACGGCCGGGTTTGCCGTGCTGCAGATCGACCTGCTGGGCTGCGGCGACAGCGAGGGCGACTTCGGCGACGCCCGCTGGGACATCTGGATCGGGGACCTGCTTCAAGCCTGCCGCTGGCTCGCTGAAGCCGACCCGCGGCACGCTGCGCTGCCCTTGTGGCTTTGGGGAGTGCGCGCCGGCAGCTTGCTCGCGGCGGATGTCGCCCGTGTCTTGGAGCGCCCCTGCCACCTGCTGTTGTGGCAGCCGGCCTTCGCCGACGGCGCAGCGCAGTTGCAGCAATTCCTGCGCTTGCGGCTGGCGGCGGACATGCTGGCGGCATCGGATGCAGCGGCCCGAAGCCATGGCGCAATGGAGGCGTTGCGTCGGCAGCTAGCGCAGGGCGAGACACTGCAGATTGCAGGCTACGCGCTGCACCCGACGCTGGCCGCTGGGCTTGAGGCAAGCCGGCTCAGCCCTCCCCTCGCCAACGGGAGCGGCCGCCGGCTGGTCTGGCTCGAGACGACGATGGCGGCCCAGCCCTCCCTGAGCCCTCTCGGCACAAGAATGCTGGAACGCTGGAAGCTGGCCGGCTGGCAGACGCACGGCGAGGCGGTACAGGGTCCCGCGTTCTGGCAATCCGCAGAGATGGAGGAAGCGCCCTTGCTGTTGAGCACGACGACTGCGGCGCTGTCGGCGGTGTCCACCCCATGACACCCACGGGCCCGTTTCGAGAATCGCCTCTGTCGTTCGGCTGTGCCGGCGAGACGCTGCAGGGCGTCCTCGCCACGCCGGCCGATGTGCCAGTCCATGGCCTGGGTGTGCTCATCGTGGTCGGGGGGCCGCAGGTGCGCATTGGCAGCCACCGTCAGTTCGTGGCACTTGCACGCCGGCTGGCGACGCAGGGCCATGCCACGCTGCGCTTCGACGTCCGCGGCATGGGCGACAGCACCGGCATGCCGCGGAGCTTCGAGGATCTGCACGACGACATCGCCGCCGGCATCGATGCCCTGCTGGCCACGCCTGGCGTCGATCGTGTCGTTCTATGGGGCCTGTGCGATGGCGCCTCGGCCTGCCTGCTGTATGTGGATGCGGCACGCGACGCCCGCATCGCGGGGCTGGCCCTGCTGAACCCTTGGGTCCGTTCGGAACAGAGTCTGGCGCAAACGCATGTCAAGCACTACTACCGCCAGCGCCTGCTGCAGCGCGCGTTCTGGAGCAAGCTGCTGCGCGGCGGCGTCGGCCTGCGGGCCATCCACGATCTCTTGCGCAACCTGAGGCGCCAGCGCCGGCTGCCCAAGGCGACGCAGCGCAGCTTCCAACAGCGCATGGCCAGTGGATGGCAGGGCTTTGACGGCGGCCTGCTGGTCCTTCTGAGCGACACCGACTGGACCGCCCGCGAGTTCGAAGAGCAGTACCGCAACGACGAGGCATGGTCCCAGGCGCGCGGACGCCATGGTGTCGTGTGGCGTCCTATCGAAGGGGCTGACCACACCTTGTCGGCAGCACCGGCCCGCATGGCAGCCGAGGAATCGACGCTCGCCTGGCTACGCGACCTGGGCTGACCGGCCGACCTTACCGCGGTACAGACGGCCGCAGGCTACGCAACGCCTTGCCACCGAAATGCCGCGCCGCTGCCAGCAAGCCCCGCAGACGCCTGGGGTGGAACGCAATCAGGCCGATGCGCTCACGCCGATGGCTCATCCAGTCCTTCTTGTACGCATCGTCGCCGGTCAAATAATCCACTTCACGGACGCGGTCCACGTCCATGACGTGCGCCATCAACGCTGCCGTCAACACCGACCCCGGCGAGAAACGCTCGAATCCCTCGACATAGGCCAGCTTGTAGATGTTGGCCTTGCCAGCATGGACCAGCCAGGCCTGGGCCGCGACGGGCTCGCCCTGCACGCGCAGCACACCGAGGCGCAGCCAGCCCTGTGCGGCCGCCAGGCGGATCAGCCCTGGCATGAACGCGGCGCAAGGCTCGGGGACTTTCCAACTGCGCTGGTACACGCTTTCGAAAGCGGCGATCTCCTCTTCCAGCTCCGGGCCGGCATCGGCCTGGATGCGCAGCGCATGGCCTGCCCGCTGGAGCCGCCGGCGGCCGCGCTCGATGCTGTGGCGCAAGGGGGACGGCCGCTCGCGCAGGTAGTCGGAAAAACAGGCATGCACGACCGGCAGATACCAGTTGCCAAAGCAGAAGTAGCGATCGACCCGGTAACCCGCAGCACGCAAGGCCGTGGCCATGGAGTCCACCCAAGGCGCCTCGGCATCGAGCGGCTGAAGATCGACCACGGCGCCTGAAGGATGGCGGCGCAGTGCTTCGGCGAGCAATGACCAGGCCGCCAACGCAGCGCCCTCGCCGACCGGACCGAACAGGCTGCTGTAGTAGTTGCTCAGACCGCGCACACCGCTTTTCGCCGAGGTCAGCGCCAGCGCGCAGCGTGGACTCTGCGAGCCGGACGCCATTCCGACAAGCCAGCACCGAGGCGCCGCCTCGAAACCGTGCTGAGCCAGATGTTGCAGCCACTCGACGGTCTGAAATACCTCGGGCGCCACCACCTGCGCAACGGGGGAAGGCATCAGGAACCCGCGCATCTGCGCGAAATCGGCCAGGATCTCCAATCGCGGCCCGCCTGTCGGTGGCCCTGCCAGCCCACGTTCGGCGGACGGCCGCATCACCGCCGTCCGCACCGGCAGCAACTGTCAGGCGGCATGTTGACTCGCGGCAAACTCATCCATCGTCGCGAGAATGCGCCGCCGGGCCTCGTGGTGGGCATGATCCGAACTCAGCACCACCCCAGCCCTGTCACGGCAATCCGCCAGCCGCTCAAGCAGCGGCCCCATGGCCTGACCGGCATTGTTGTCCGGCAGCGGTGGTGTCCAGTTCGAGCCATCCATTCCCACCTGCATGAGCTTCTTCTTCAGGTTGCTCTTGAAAATCTCTTCGCGACTGCGGAACTGCTCGACATCCCAGACCTCCGGCAATGTCTCCGGCTGGTAATTCAATGCCAGAGATTCCGCCCAGTCCTGCCATTTGAAATCCAGGATGTGGGAATATGCCTTGACCGGCACCCAGGGTATTCTCAGCGCATCGGCAACGATGGCGCCATGCATGGCCTCTGCAATGACAAACTTGCTGCGGCACATTTTGAACATGGTCTCGTGGATATCATCTGCCGGATCAAGATAAACCAAGCCGAGCTTCTTGCATATCGCGCGCCAGTCAGCTCGCCAAATACTGTCATGGTGAGGCATGTAGCAGATGGATGATGCCTGCCGCGGCCGCCGACCAAGCAAATCGGCAACCAGGATTCCTGGATCTGTGATCGCCTTTTCGATGGGTAGATTCATGCGGGCTGCGGTTTTTGGGCCGCGCACGAACACAAAACACCAATCATCACTGACCGGCGCAGCGCCGTGGTATCCAGCCCCCGAACCGCAAACCCATATCTTGCCATCACGGGGCGCTCGGTCATTGATCAGCGTTCCGATCCCGAGAAAATGGTCTGGCGCTTGATCGTCGAATAACCCCGGGTACAGGGAATACCAAATCCAGGGATTGAGATCATCGCCAAAATTACCTCGCCCATCCCGGTAGTAAAACAGCTTCAGCAATTATTCCTCGCAAATGGTCAAAACGAACATCGACATGCAGCCGCAGCTGCGCATGCTATCCTCGCCCGGGCAAAGGGAAGAAAATGCATTTCGGCGACTTGGCACTCAAGATTCTTGCACAGGAAAAATTGTCGGTCCTGCTGTTTCACGCGGTACCGAGCACGACCACTGAGCTGGTCAATGACCTGACGCTTGCGTCTTTTGAACGGGTGATCGACTACGTCAGCGAGCACTTTACCGTGGTGCCTCTGGACGAGGCCGCCGGGGCATTGAAGACGGGGCGTCTGCCCCGCAGGGCCGCCTGCATCACCTTCGACGATGGCTATGACAGCTGGCTGAGCGGCGCAGCGCCCCTGCTGCGCCAGCGCAATCTGCACGCCACGTTCTTCATCACGACAGGCCAATTCGATGACGAGCGCATGTGGCATGAGCGTGTTGCCCATGCATTGACCAACCACGCAGGCCCTGTACTCGATCTGCCTGGCTTCGGGTTGCCTCAGGTTCCGTTGGGGCAACTTTCAGAAAGGCGTCGGGCATTGAGCATGGTGGAGCAACTGCTCAAATACCAGCCGCTGGATGTGCGCGACAAGCTTCTGCACGCGCTGGAAGCCTCCGCCGGGACCCGTCAAGACCAGCTTTGCCGCATGACCGTGGACCAGTTGCGCGATCTGCATGCGCAGGGCTTTGGCATAGGAGCGCACACGGTGCGCCACCCCATTCTCTCCCTCTGCGACGACGACGCCGCCATGCACGAGATCGGCGGAGCGCGCGAAGTGCTGGAGCACCTTCTGCATGCACCGGTCAAGGCGTTTGCCTATCCCAACGGCCGTCCCGGCGTGGATTTCCGTGCTGAGCACGTGCGCATGGTTCAGGCAGCCGGTTACACCCACGCGGTGACCACCGAGGGCGGTGCGGCCAATCGGCAGACGTCCGTTTTCGAGATTCCCAGGTTCACGCCCTGGGGGCCGTCGGACGTGCAGATGGGCGTCCAAATGGCGCGCAATCTGATGGCCAAATCACGCCGCGTGTTGGTGGCGCCGGGCGGCATACCGGCTCAGGACGCCACGGTGGCAGGCGGCCGCGACACCCGGCCGCTGGTCGCGTTCGTCGAAAACGGGGCGGGATTCGGCGGCGCCGTGGTGGCACTGCAGACGCTGCTGAGCAACTCCAATGCAACCGGGTACCGCTACCACGTTGTGACCAACATGCCCGTTGGCGATTTCACGCAGACCGCCGAGCGGTCGGTGGTGATCCCGGACCGTGCTGTCGACTACCGCGCCATCGCTCGCCGCGTCCGGGCTCGCCTGGGTTCAGGCCCGCTTGCCAGGGGCGTGCTGTTCGCGCTGGGACGGGCCGACGACCTGACCAACCGGCTTCCGTACTTCCTGCGGCTGGTGGCGCACCTGCTGAAGGTGCGGCCCGCGATCGTCCACGGCAACAACGATCCCAGTGCCAATCGCGAGGCCATGATGGCCGCCAGATTGCTGGGCATTCCCTACATCCAGCATGTGCGCGGGTCGGTGAACGACAGCCTGGCGCTGCCGATGATGCGCAACGGGCCGGCGACCTTCATTCCGGTGTCGAGGTGGCTGACGGGCGAATTGCTGCGCAGCGGCGTTCCCGCCGAGCGGATACGGCACATCTACGACGGGATCGATCTTCAGGAACGTCCAACGTCGGAGACGGCGTCGGACCTGCGCGCCGAACTCGGCCTTCCCGAGGACACCATTCTCATTGCGATGGTGGGCATGTTGGTGGCTTGGAAGGGGCAGGACCTGTTCCTCGACGCCCTGGCCGCCGTCAAGCCCTCCTCCACAACCCAGGTCGTCGCACTGGTCGTCGGAGACACGCCGGAGCGGGGAGACGCCAGCTATGCGCGCGGGCTGCATGCGCAAGCTGACGAACTGGGACTAAGAGATCGGGTTCGGTTTCTGGGGCGCCGCAACGACCTGCAGTCCCTGCTGCCGCAAATTGACATC
Source organism: Pseudorhodoferax sp. LjRoot39 (assembly GCF_964253035.1). NCBI lineage: Bacteria > Pseudomonadati > Pseudomonadota > Betaproteobacteria > Burkholderiales > Comamonadaceae > Pseudorhodoferax > Pseudorhodoferax sp. LjRoot39. The sequence goes on from NZ_CAXUQL020000001.1 coordinate 7,303,470, forward strand.
TGTGTATCGGCGTCGACTTCGCCCGAACCGCTTGGCCTGGTGATGCTGGAAGCGCTCGCGCACGGCTGCCTGTTCGTCGGGCCGGCCTTCGGCGCCGCCTGCGAGGTGACCGAGGACGGAACGACCGGTTTCCTCTTCAAGCCCGGGTCTGCCGCTTCTCTGGCCGCCAAACTGGAGTTGGCCATCGAACGAGCGACCGCACCGGACGCGGCGGCCCAACAAGATGGACGCGACTTGATCGATCGCCAGTTCTCGGGTGCACGCTGCGCACGCATCACTTCGTGGGTCCACCAGCATCTGCTCGACGCCCGGTAGGCAGGCGCCGTCGATGGCGCTACGGCGCCTGAAGCCGTTTGTCCGCTCCAGCCGGCTCTGACGCAACGCGCCCCCCGGGGAGCGAGCGCCCCGACGCCGGGCGCAATTGCGCGAGCACGTACTGACGCAGCGCCTCCAGGAGGCAGACCACGACGTAGTACGTTTCGAAATAGGCCAGGCTCACACCAGCGCCGCCCACGGTAAAGGCAAAGCAGGACAGGGCCAGGGCGTCGGACATGTCCCGGGCCCACAGGAGGTCGCTCCTGTAGGCCGTCATCCGACGGATCTGCAACGCCGTGACAAAGGCATTGCCCATGATGGCCAGGAACAGCAACAGCCCCACGAACCCATGGTCTCCGAGGACCTCGAAATAGATGCTGTGCGCAGCGCGCGCATGGGTCGACAGACTCGCCGATCCCAGCAGTCCGCCCAGCAGCCCATCGGACGGCCGCACACCAAACCAGAGTTCCCCGGACTGCATTGCATGGAAGCCCGTGCCGAAAACCGGGTTCTGCAGTGCGAGCGCCGTGGCGACGTTCCAGGCCTCCACCCGCCCCATGAATGAAGCATCCTGGTCTGCACTGCCGATGGTTTCGATCCGCTGGAACCACGACTCTGGACTGAGTACGAGCACCAGAGCCACGCCCAGCATCACGAACAAGGAAGCCATCCCTTTGCGCCGCGAGGTCAGCAACAGCATGAAAGCCACCATCGCCATGGCAAGGAAGGCCCCGCGCGACCTCGAACCGATGATGGCCAGCACGGTGGCCAGCAGAACCCCGAGGAAGCCCAGGCGCACCAGCCTGACTTTCGAGTACTGGTACAGATACAGGAGGATGGGCAGGGCCATCACGAGGGCGACACCGAAATGGTTGTTGTCGCTCATCTTGGTGCCCGGCAGGCCGATGATCTTGTGGCCGCCCGCCGTGACCAGGGTTTTCAGACCTTCCGCCAGGCCGTGGAAGCCCAGCCCCAGTGCGATCGCGATGAGCATCGCATGCAGGCGCAGGCGCGAGTTCACGAACAAGAACATCACGAGGCAATACGTGATCGACTTCAGCAGGTCCGTGTAGATCGAGAAATTGTTGCGCGCGCTGGCGTCCGCCAGCACGGCGCTGACCGTGACGTGGGCCACGAACAGCAGGATCAGGGCGGAAGTCCTGTTGAGCCGGAACGGACTCTTGTCGACGCTTTTGCCGATCACAAGCAACAGCAAGGTGACCAGCGCAAAAAACAGGTTGTAGCGCAGCGACCCCATGAATCCCCACATGTAGTAGGGAACGGCGATCACCGAAGTCCAGCCCCAGACGAGGTAAGCCGCGAAGGCATTGGACAACGCGATGGGGACGATGATCATCATCATCCCCAGCATCATGAGGTCACGCATCGCCGGCGCCCTTCTGTGCTCGCAGACCGCGCTGAACGTCGTCCGTCTTGGCGTTCAGGTAGGACAGCACGCCCAGATCACGCGCCTGCGCGGGCTTTCGGTCCGCGCGGCGGACGGCCAGGATCAGGAGCACCAGGCAGATGACATCCAGCGTGAACAGCGCGGCTTCCATGTGGGTGCTCTGCGCCCCTCAGCGCCAGATCCCGCGCGTATCGATCACGATCTTGTCCTTGATCGCCTCCCTGTCGATCGCCTTGAACTCCTCGTGGTCGACCAGCAGCAACAGGATGTCGGCGTTCTTCATCACGTGCTTGAGGTCGTGCAGCGGAATGTCGATCTTGTCGGCCGCGACATTGGGGTCGCAGGCCAGCACCTGGCCCACGTTCTCGGCGATCAGGTCGCGCACGATGTCCAGCGATGGCGATTCGCGCAGGTCATCGATGTTGGCCTTGAAGGTCAGGCCCAGGCAACCGATCACGGGCGACTTGAAGCGCTCGGCCTTGGCCTTGACGCGCTCGATGACCCAGTGCGGCTTGGCATCGTTGACCTCGCGCGCGGTCTTGATGAGGCGCGACTGCACCGGCGCGCTCGAGACGATGAACCACGGATCGACCGCGATGCAGTGCCCGCCGACACCAGGGCCCGGTTGCAGGATGTTCACACGCGGGTGGCGGTTGGCCAGCGCAATGGTTTCCCAGACGTTCACGCCCAGGTGGTCGCACACCAGCGAGAGCTCGTTGGCGAAGGCGATGTTCACGTCACGGAACGAATTCTCGACGAGTTTGGACAGCTCGGCCGTGCGGCTGTCGGTCTCCAGGATGGCGCCGTTGCAGAAGGTCTTGTAGAGCTCGCGCGCCTTGGCCACGGCCGCCTTGCTGGTGCCGCCGATGATGCGGTCGTTGTCGACCAGTTCGCGCAGGATGTGGCCGGGTAGCACGCGCTCGGGGCAGTGCGCGGCATGCACCTTGCCTTGAAGTTCGGGACGCGCCTCGACGATGGTCTTCTCGATGAACTCGGTCGTTCCCACCGGCGAGGTGGACTCAAGGATCACCAGGTTGCCCTCGCGCAGGAACGGCGTGATGGCCTTGGTGGCGGCTTCCACGTAGGACAGGTCCGGCGCCTTGGGGTTGCCGTTCTCCTCCTTGAACGGCGTGGGCACGGCGATGATGAAGGTGTCGCCCTCTTCCGGTGTCAGCGAGGCCTTGAGGTTGCCGCTGTTGACGGCCGAGCGCACCAGCACATCCAGGTCGGGCTCGATGATGTGGATGCGGCCGGAGTTGATCGTGTCCACGGCGGACTTGTTGACGTCCACACCCAACACGCTGTGGCCCTTGGTGGCCAGCATGGAGGCGGTGGGAAGGCCGATGTAGCCCAGGCCCATGACGATGATTTTCTGCAGTACGTGGGCCATCAGCGGCTCTCTTTCCAGGACAGGACAGCTTCAAGGATGCGGCCGACGGCCTGGCCGTCGCCGTAGGGATTGTGGGCCCGCGCCATGCGCGCGTAGGCCTCGGCATCGTTCAGCAGGTGCAGGGTCTCGCGCACGATGGCCTCGCGCGAGGTACCCACCAGCCGTACGGTGCCCGCCTGCACGGCTTCTGGCCGCTCGGTGATGTCGCGCATGACCAGCACCGGCTTGCCCAGCGAAGGCGCCTCCTCCTGCACGCCGCCGGAGTCGGTGATGATGAGGTAGGCGCGGTCCATCAGGTGCACGAAGGGCAGGTAATCGACCGGCTCGATCAGGTGCACGTTGGACAGGCCACGCGTGGCCAGGATCTCCTGCACCGGCTTGCGCACGTTGGGGTTCATGTGCACCGGGTAGAGGACCTCCACGTCGGGCTGGCCGGCCGCGATGTCGGCCAGCGCATGGCAGATGTTCTCGAAGCCTTCGCCGAAGTTCTCGCGGCGGTGGCCGGTCACCAGGATCAGGCGGCGCGCTGGATCGAGGAAGCTGAAGCGCTCCTGCATCTGCTGCCGGAGGGCCGCGTCGGTGCGCAGCTTGCCCACGACGGCCAGCAGCGCGTCCACGACGGTGTTGCCTGTCACGGAAATACTGTGGGGATCGACACCCTCACGCAGCAGGTTGTCGCGCGACATGGCGGTCGGAGCGAAGTGCAGGTCGGCCACGGCGCCTGTCACCTTGCGGTTGATCTCTTCCGGGAAGGGTGCGTACTTGTTGCCCGTGCGCAGGCCCGCCTCCACATGCCCCACCGCGGCGCGCGCGTAGTAGGCGGCCAGGCTCGTGGCCAGCGTGGTGGTGGTGTCGCCGTGCACGAGCACGAGGTCGGGCTTCTCGGCCGCCAGCACACCCTTGAGGCCTGCCAGGATGTTGCCCGTCACGTCGTACAGGTCCTGGTTGGGCTTCATGACGTTCAGGTCGTGCTGCGGCACGATCTCGAAAAGGCGCAACACCTGATCGAGCATCTCGCGGTGCTGCGCGGTCACGCAGACCACGGTCTCCAGCCGATCGGCGGCGGCCTGGAAACCCTTGACCACGGGCGCCATCTTGATGGCCTCCGGGCGGGTTCCGAACACGATCAAGACCTTCATCGACCCCCCTTCCGTGTGAGCCGCTCGAACGGCTCTCTGTAGTTCGCAACGCTGTTGCGCCAGTTGCGCACCTGTTCGACATGGTGGCGCCCGGCGGCCCTGAACGCGGGCCAGCGCCCGCGCTGTTGCAGCAGGCCCAGAACGGCGTCGGCCAGTGCCTGTGTGTCGTCGGCCTTGAACAGCACGCCTGTGCGGTCATGCTCCACAAGTTCCTTGTGGCCACCGACATCGGAAGCCACGAACAGCCGCCCCTGCGCCATGGCTTCCAGCGGCTTGAGTGGCGTCACAAGCTCGGTCAGGCGCATGGAATGCCGCGGATAGGCCAGCACGTCGATCAGGTCGTAGTAGCGGCTCACGTCCTTGTGCGGAACGCGGCCCGTGAACAGGATCCGGTCCGCCAGACCCAACTGTGCCGCCTGGGCGCGCAGATTATCGTCCTGCGGCCCGCCACCGACGAGCAGCATGCGCAGCGCGGGTTCTTGCGCGAGCAGCCGCGGCATGGCTGCCACCAGCAGGTCCAGGCCCTCGTAGGCGTAGAACGAGCCGATAAAACCCACCACTGGCGCGCCGGGTATCAGCCCCAGGCGTTGCTGCAGCGTGGGATCCGGCGGGCTGGAGAGCGTGAACGCATCCACATCCACGGCGTTGGGCACCACGCCGACCTTGGCGCTGGGAATGCCGCGCGCCACGATGTCGGCGCGCAGACCCTCGCAGATCGTGAACACATGGTCGGCCTGGCCCACGGCGCGGGTCTCCAGCGCACGCGTGAGCCGGTAGCGCAGGCTGCCCTCGCGCGTGGTGCCATGGTCGACTGAAGCGTCTTCCCAGAACGCGCGGATTTCGTAAGTGACGGGAATGCCGCGCCGCCGCCCCACCTTGAGCGCCGGCAGCACGTTGAGCACCGGCGAATGGGCGTGGATCAGGTCGGGCTTGACCTCTTGCACCACCTGGTCGATGCGCGTCTCGAGCTGGCGCATCAGCGCCCACTCACGCGCCACCGGGAAGCGGTCCAGCACGGATGGCTGCGGCGGGGTGCGGAAGAAGGAGAAGCCTTCGGATTCCTCCACGGCATGCACGTCGCCCTCCTGCTTGGGCGAGGTCAGGTGGAAGGTTTCCCAGCCCAGCGCGCGCTGCTCGCGCAACAGCGCCGCCGAACGGAAGGTGTAGCCGCTGTGCAGCGGCAAGGAGTGGTCGAAGATGTGCAGGATGCGCATGGGAAAACCTCAGGCACCAGCGCCCGAGAACAAGGTGTCGTAACGCTGCACCATGGCCGCCAGGCCGTAGCGCGCCTGCGCCTGGCTGCGCGCCGCCTGCCCGTGGCGACGCGCCCGGTCGGCATCGTCGGCGTAGGCGGCCAGGGCCCGGGCCATGGCCGCATCATCCTCGGAGGGCACCAGGCTGCCGGTCGCGCCGTCGGTCACGACCTCGGGGTTGCCGCCAACCGCCGTGGCGACGATGGGCAGGCCGCAGGCCATGGCCTCCTGCAGCGTGCACGAGGTACCTTCGGTCAGCGAGGGCAGCACGAAGCAGTCCAGCATGCGCAGGACGTCGGGCACATCGCCGCGGGCGCCGGCCAGCCAGGCCAGTTCGCGCAAGCCGGCCCGGGACAGGATGGCATCGATCTCGGCCGCCAGCGGGCCGTCGCCGACGAACACCAGGCGAGCACGGTCGGCCAAATCCGGCCGCGCCTGCAGCAGTGCCACGAAGGCTCGGGCCAGAGCCGGCTGGTTCTTCACGGTCTGCAGCCGGCCGACGGTGCCGACCAGCCAATGCCGGCCCGGTTCGAAGGGGCAGCCGGCCACTGCGGCCACCGGGGCCGCGGCCGGGGCGAAGCGGTCCGTGTCCACGCCGTTGGCGATCAGCGAGCGGCGCCGCGCGGGCACGCCAATGGCGCGCGCCAGATAGTCGTCCAGATCCTGAGACACGCTGACGTAGTGCGACACGAACGGCCGGTAGCCACGGCGCAACCGCCGGTAACGCACGCTCTGCCCATGCGGGTCGTGCGCATCCCAGCCATGTTCGGCATGCACGCGCAGCGGCACACGCGCCAGCCAGCCCAACGGCACGATCTCCAGCGCCGCGAGGTTGCAGGTGTGCAGGACCTGGGGCCGGAGCCGGCGCAGCAACGCGTGGATGCGCCGGTACAGCGGGATCGCATGGCCGACCGGCTTGTCCAGCGCGATGAACTCCACATCCGGCCGCTCCACGCGCAGGCGGAAGTCGTCGATGGTGGTCAGCGACACCACGGTGTGGCGGTAGCGCTCCGCGGGCAGGCGGTTGATCAGCTGCACGATCACGTTCTCCAGGCCGCCGATGCTGAAGCGGTAGACGAAATGCACGATGTGCAGCGGAGCGCGCTCAGCCAGCATGCGCAGCCGCCTCTCGGGTGGCCAGGATCTGGCGGAACAGTTGCAACTGGCCCTGGGTGGTCGCGTCCCAGGAGAAGGTCTCGGCATGGCGGCGCGTGTCGGCGCGGTCGGGCAGCTGGGCGAACAGCCGGTTCCAGGCCGCGACCAGGCCGGCGCCGCTGCGCTCGGGCATCAGAACGCCGGCGGCCGGCAGGCTCACGACCTCGGGCGTGCCCCAGATGTCGGTGGCGATCACGGGCGTGCCGCAGGCCATGGCCTCCAGCAGCACGTTGGCCCAGCCTTCGCGGCTGGAGCACAGGGCCAAGGCGTCCGCGGCGCTGTACCACCACTTGAGCTCGGTCTGCGGCACCACGCCGGCGAAGTGCACGCGCTCGCGCACGCCCAGGCGCTCGGCCTGCCGCAGCAGCGCGGCGCGCTCGGGGCCTTCGCCGGCCAGCACCAGGCGCACATCGGCCGGCAGCGCCGGCAGGGCGTCGATGGCCAGGTACTGGCCCTTGCGTTCGATCAGGTGGCCGACGCACAGCAGCATGCGGCCCTCGACCGGCAACTGCAGCCGCACACGCGCGGCGGCGCGCGGTTCGGGCACGAAACGCTGCAGGTCCACGCCGTTGCGCAAGGTGTGCAGCTTGCTTGCGTTACCGCCGAGTTCCTGCAGACGGTCCATCAAGGCCTGGCAGACGCCGATGGAGGCGCTGGCTGCCCGCTCCGTCGACTGGATCAGGCGGCGCGGCACCGCATAGTCGGGAATCAGGTTCAGGTCGGTGCCCCGCGCCGTGACGACGAAAGGCTTGCCCAGCCAGCGCGCCAGCAGGCTGGCCGCGACGCCATCGGGGTAGTAGTAGTGCGCGTCGATCAGGTCGAAGTCGAAGCCTTCGCGCTGCAGGCGGCGGATGGTCTTCAAGGCGCCCAGCGCCATGGCGAACGGCGCGCTGCTCATGCCCACGCGGGGCAGCAACAGATAGCGCGGATGGTGCACCTCGATGCCGTTGCGCACCTCGAACGACGGCGTGGCGGCAAACTTCGCGTACTCACCGAAACGCTCGCCGCGCAGGGGAAACCAGGGCACCGGTGCCACCACACGGGCCTGCACAGCCCCGGTCTTGAGCAGTTCGCGCAAGCGCGTCTCGACGAAGATCCCATGGATCGGCCGCGCAGTGCTGGGAAACAGGCTGGAGAACAGCAGGATGCGCAACGGCGCGTGGTCCTTGCCTGCGAGTGCGAGGGGGCTCAAGCCGCGACCTCGCTGCTGGCGGCAGGATCAGCCACCGGACGCTGCTCCAGCTGGCGCAGAAAGGCTTCGAACATCAGCAGCGTCCACAGCGGTGCCGAGAAATCGCGCTGGCCACTCTGGTGCTGGCGCACCATGCTGCGCAGCTGGTCGGGATCGAAGTAGCCCGCATCCGCCATGCGCGGGCCCAGCAGCGCCTCGCGCGTGCGCTCGGCCAGCGGGCCGCGCAGCCAGCTCGCCAGCGGCACCGAAAAGCCCATCTTGGGCCGGTACAGCACGTCGGACGGCAGGCGCGGCTCGAAGGCCTTCTTGAGCAGGTACTTGCCCTCCTGGCCCTGGATCTTGAGCGCGCTGGGCAGCGTGGCCAGCCATTCGATCAGCTGGTGGTCCATGAGCGGCTCGCGCACCTCCAGCGAATGCGCCATGCCGGCGCGGTCGACCTTGGTGTTGATGTCGCCGACCAGCCAGGTCTTGTAGTCCAGGTACTGCACCAGGGCCAGCGGGTCGTCGGTGCCGGCGCGTTCGGCGTGCGTGCGGAACATGTCCAGCGCGCTGTAGCCGCCCAGCTGGCGCTTGAAGCCGGCCGAGTACAAGCGCTCGCGCTCGTCTGCACGCAGCACCGAGACGCTGTGCAGATAGGCTTGCGCGGAATCGAAGGCCAGCGCCTGGAAGGTGGTCTTGGCACGGAACACCCGCGGCGCCCAGTCGGCCTTGGGATAGATCTGCCCCAGTGCGCCGAACAGCGGCCGGCGCAGGCCAAGCGGCAGGGCGCGCCGGGCCTTTTCCTCGGCCAGGTGCAGGCGGTAGCGCCGGTAACCGCCGAAGCTCTCGTCACCGCCGTCACCCGACAGCGCCACCGTGACATGCTTGCGCGCCATCTGGCAGACGCGGTAGGTCGGCACGGCGGAACTGTCGGCGAAGGGCTCATCGTAGAGCCAGGCCAGTGTGTCGATCAGGTCGAAGTCGTTGCTGCCGACGATGTCCAGGCTGTGGTCGGTCCGGTACCGGTCGGCCACCATCTGGGCGAATTGCGATTCGTTGAAGCGCGGATCGTCGAAACCGATGGCGCAGGTCTTGATCCGGCTGCCATCCACCTGGGCCATGGAGGCCACCACGGCACTGGAATCCACGCCGCCTGACAGGAAGGCGCCCAGCGGCACGTCCGCCACCAGGCGCAGCCGCACCGACTCGTCGATGCGCTGCAGCAGCTCGGCCTGTGCGTCCTGCAGGCTGATCGGATTGTCCAGCGAGAAGCGCACGTCCCAGTAGGCTTGCGGCGCTGGGATGCGCGCCATGCCACGGCGCAGCAGCAGCTTGTGGCCCGGCGGCAGCTTGAACGCCCCCTCGTAGATGCAGCGCGGATCGGCCACATAGCCCAGCGCGAAGTACTCCTCGACGGCGAGCGGATCGATCTTGCGCGCGAACGCAGGATGGGCGGTGATGACCTTGAGTTCGGAGCCGAACACGAAGCTGCCGTCGGGCAGCAGCGCGTAATGCATGGGCTTGACGCCCATGCGGTCGCGCGCGAGGAACAGCACCTGCTGGTTGCGGTCCCAGAGCCCGAACGCGAACATGCCGCGCAGCCGGTGCAGGCAGTCCTCGCCCCAGGCCTCCCAGGCGTGCACGATGACCTCGGTGTCGCTACGCGTCTTGAACACATGGCCCAACGCCTTGAGCTCGGCGGTCAGCTCGCGGTAGTTGTAGATCTCGCCGTTGAACACGATGGCGACCGAGCCGTCCTCGTTGAACTGCGGCTGGATGCCGGTCGCCAGGTCGATCACCGACAGTCGGCGGTGGCCCATGGCCAATCCCGGCTCCAGGTGCAGGTCGGCCTCGTCCGGACCGCGGTGGGCCTGGATGTCGTTGATGGCCGACATCAGCGCGGGCGAGAACGCGCGTGTGCCGCGCAGGTCGAACAGGCCGGAGATTCCGCACATGCTGCTGCTCCTTGCCTCAGCGCTGCCGCGTCTGCTGCAGGCTGGCCACGATGGCCTGGCCGTTGGCCTGGACGAATGCCGCCAGGGTGTCCTGCGCCCGCGCGCCGGTGTCTGCGATCGGCGTGTACACCACGACCACGGCCGAATCGTCGCCGTGCCCGAGCAGGCGCGAGAGCGCGCCATGGACCTTGGCCAGCGCATCGCTGGCGACCAGGCGGCCGTTGACCCAGTAGACCTGCCAGGCCAGCAGGCGCACCGCGCCCGCGCTGCCGACGAGCGAGGCCCGCAGCTCGGCCTGCCGCACCGGCACAGCACCACCGGGCCAGGGCGCGCTGGCCGTGCCCGCGCCGACTTCGGCCCAGTCCTTGTCGGAGTAGGTGACCAGTTGGTTCGAGGAGGACACCAGCTTGCGCTCGGTGTTCTGGCTGCGGTAGTAGCCGATGTACAGGCCGACCGGCTGGCCATCCTTGACAGCGCCCTGGAACAGTTCGGCCGAAGGGTTCTGGAAAGCCGGCTTCCAGTCAGGCGACGGCCGCTCCGCGGCCTGCCATCCGCCTTGCAGCTGGCCCTGCAGGGCCAGCTGCGGCACTGCATGGTTTTGCGCATGCTCCAGCGCCCAGACCACACCATGGGGTGCCAGCACCACCAGCACCAATGCCAGCAGCACGGCCGGACGGAAGCGGCCGGCCGCGCCACCGGTGGCGACCAGCGGCTGCTTCATGTCGGGAGAAGGCTCGGACCAGCGCGCGCCGATCGCGAACATCAGCATGATGACGATGCCGAAGAAGAGCCAGCCATAGATCAGGTGGTCGACGCCGGTGGCGATGGTGTTGCCCGAGTAGTGGCCCAGCATCACGATGATGTAGGCGCGCAGCCAGTTCGCCACGATGGGCACCAGGATGGACACCAGCACGAACAGCGCGCGCCGGCGCGGCGACTGGTAGTTCAGGTAGGCGAACAGCGCGCCGACGGTGACCGAGGCGATCAGGTAGCGGATGCCGCTGCAGGCTTCGACCACGGACCAGTGGCCCGACGGGATCACGAACTGCTGGCCTTCGCGGTACACCGGGATGCCGCTCATGCGCAGGGCCAGCACGGTGAAGTCGGCCGTCCACTCCATCAGCCGCGGCATCATGAAGTCGCCGATGGGCACGGCGAAGAACAGGAAGCCCAAGGGGAACAGCAGGGCCCAGGCCACTTGCCAGCCCAGCACCGCCGGCACGGCCAGCACGACGAGCATGGTCAGCGCCAGCTGCGTCGCCGCGTTGACGGCCACCAGATCGCCTAGCAGCCACAGCAGCGCCGCGCCCAGCATCAGCACGACGGCCGTGGGGCTGGGCTCCGGCACGAGGCCGGCCAGCCGGTGCCGTTGGCGCCACACCAGCCACAGCACGATGGGCGGCACGAGCAGGCCATGGGCATAGGTGTCCGAGCGCAGCCAGATGGAGACCATGGCTGCAGCTGTTTCGCGGTACAGCAACAGCAGCGCCACCAGCGTCAGGACCAGCAGCGCCAGGGGCCGGCGCCAATGCGCGGGCAGGCCCGGCGCGGAAGAAGTGGGGGCCATGCTGGCGCTCATGTCGGTATCAGTGCCGGTGGGGCCGTCGCGGCCGGTGCGGTCGGAAGGTGCCGGTCGATGCCGGCGAGGTGGGCGTCCCAGCTGAAGCTGGCCAGCACCTTGGCGCGTGCCGCCACGCCGGCGGCGGCGGCCTTCGGTGCATCGGCCAGCAGGGTTTCGACCTCGGCGACGAAGCCGGCGGCGTCAGCGGCCGGAAACATCTCGACGCCGTCGCGCGCGCCGATGGCCTGGGCACACTCAGCAGTGGCCACCACGGCCTTGGCCATGGCCATGGCCTCGAGGATCTTGTTCTGGATGCCGCGTGCCACGCGCAACGGTGCCACCACCAGCGCTGCGTGCTGCAGGTAGGGACGCACGTCGTCCACGGTGCCGGTCACGGCCACGGCCTCGGACGCCAGCGCGCTCACGGCCGGCGCAGGGTTGCGCCCGACGATGTAGAAGCGCAGGCGCGGCCAGCGCTGGCGCAGCGCCGGCAGCATGTCGGCGCAGAACCAGCTGACGGCATCGATGTTGGGCCAGTAGTCCATCGCGCCGGTGAACACCAGCGGCAGTTCGTCGGCCGCATAGGGCGAGGCGCGCTGCGGGTCGGGCGAGAAGAACTGCGCGTCCACGCCATTGCACAGCGGCTCGACGTTCGCGCCGCTGCCCTGGGCCTGGCTGCGGAACAGCTCCGTCTCCTGCGGGGTGACGAAGAACGAGCGCCGCGCGCGCTGCGCCACGGCACGCTCGAACGCGAGCAGGCGTTCGCCCTCGCGCCGGTACAGCCAGGACATCGGCCAGGGGCGCGCCGCCGCGTACTGGGTCCACTTGGCCGAATCCAGGTCGACGAAATCCACCAGCATCGGCAGGTTCGCCGGGGCGTACTGCGCCATGGCCGAGGAGAACACCACGGTCGCGTCGACGGTCTCGGTTGCCAGCGTCTCGCGCACCCAGCGCGCCAGGCCCGCATCACGGTAGTACGCCAGCGTCAGCGCCTCGCCGCGCAGCAACCCCGACAGGCTGCGCAGCTTGGCCCGGCGCGGCTGCAGCGGCGCCACATGCAGTTCAGGGCAGATCGCGCGCAGCGCGGGCAGGTGGGCTTCATCCTGCGGATCGTCGATGAAGGTGCCCAGCAGCACGCGGTGCGAGCGCTGCAGGTGCCGCAGCAGATGGTACGAGCGCACCTTGTCGCCCTTGTTGGGCGGGTAAGGCATGCGGTGCACCAGGTACAGCAGCGTGGCCATCGGAGTTCAGCCCAGGTTGCGCACGATGTGCGGGCCGACGAAATTGACCAGCGCGCGCGGCAGGCGGCGCCAGGTGCGGATCACGAGCTGGTACTTGGCGTTGGACGGGTTGTTCTGCGGCACCGCATCGCGCTTGTAGAGCTGGTACTCGTAGTGCAGTGGCTGCGGCTCGAAACCCCAGTTCTTCTTGAACGCGAAGGAGCCCGTACCCTGCTTGCTGCGGCCGTAGTCGAACACGCGCGCACCACGTGCCGCGGCATGGCGCATCAGCTCCCAGTACTTGAAGTCGTTGCCGGCCAGGTCGCGCGCGGCCTCGTCGTCGCCGGCGTAGTAGGGCAGCACCTCGTCGCGGAAGTAAAAGCTCAGCACGCTGCTGAGCGGCTTGCCTTCGGGCGAGGTGACGGTGAGCACCTCGCAGTCCTTGCCGAAGGTCGTCAGCAGCGCCTGGAAGTAGCGCTTGGACATGGCCGGTGTGCCATGGCGGTGCACGTTGTCGGCATAGAGTGCGAAAAAGCGGTCCACATTGGGGTCGATCGTGCTTTGCAAGCCGTTCTTGATGCCCTTGCGCACCATGGCGCGCTGCTTGCGTGGGATGGCCAGCATGTTGGCCTCGTCGTCGGCGACGATGTTCTTGCGGAACGTGACGTACAGGTCCTGCAGCGGCCAGTCGGCATGCCGGCGCTGCACGTTGCGCATCTCCAGATGGTCGACGCCAAGCCGGCGCGCCAGGCTCTGCGCCTCCTGCTCGAGCAGCTGCGCGGCCGCGGGATCGCTGGCCGCCACGCCGCCATAGACGCCAAAGGGCAGGCTGACCAGCGCATTGCCGAACAAGCGACTCTTGACGTGGCCGAGCGGCAGCACGCCCACGATCGCACCGCCGTCTTCGGCGTAGAGGAAATGGCTGTCGTGCCGAAAGATGTCGCGCAGCAGGGTCTGCCAGCCGGCGCGGTGGAAGAAGCTGGCTTCGGGGCACTGGTGCACGAAGGCATCCCAGCGGCGGTACGCCTCGGCATCGCCGGGCTGCAATCGTTGGATGGTCAGCATGGAAACGGTCAGGCCGGCGTGGCCGCAGGACGCAGGAAGATCTCGTCCATGCGGCCCCACTTGAAGTCGCCCATCAGGCGGTCCAGGCGCGCTTCCATGCGGTCGATGTTCACGTAGTGGCGAAAGCGTGCCTTGGCATCGATGCCGGCCACGCGCGGCTGCTCCGGATCGATCTCCCAGGGATGGAAGTAGAAGATCGCGGCCTCGCGGTCTTGCGCGTTCACACGGCGCAGCATCCAGCGCGACAGGCCGTACGGCAACAGGCGGAAGTAGCCGCCGCCGCTGGAGGGCAGGTTGCGCTGCAGCATGCGCAGCGTGGTGACTGGGATCTCCAGCAGGCCGTCACGCACGGCATGGGCAAAGCGCGGCGCGTCCGGCATGCCATAGTGGTCGTGCTGGATCGGGTAGATGCTGGAGCTGTACTGGTAGCCGGCGGCCTGCAGGCAATCGAAGGCCCACAGGTTGCGCGTGCCGATCGAGAAGCTGGGCGCGCGGTAGCCCTGCACCGAGACACCGCCCAGGTCTTCCAGGATCTGCTTGGCACGCTGGATATCGGCCAGGAAATCGGCCTCGCTCTGGTCGCTCGCACGTTCGTGGCCGTAGCCGTGGCTGGCCAGTTCGTGGCCTTCGGCGACGATGCGGCGCACCAGCTGCGGATAGCGTTCCGCGATCCAGCCCAGCGTGAAGAAGGTCGCCTTGGCGCCATGGCCGGACAGCATGTCCAGGATGCGGTGCACATTGCGCTCGACGCGGCACTCGCGCGTCTCCCACTCGTCACGGCGGATGTAGGGGGCAAACGCAGAGACCTGGAAATAGTCCTCCACGTCGATGGTCAGGGCATTGGTGATTGGTGCTGCGGCGGTCATGGTGTCTTGTCCTCTGCCCCGCGGCGCGCAGCAACGACGAGTTTCTTCAGCATCGCAAGCACCTCCAGGTTGATCCGCTCCAGGCGGAGCAAGCTGCGTTCCAGGCGCTGCAGGCGATCACCCTGCTGCTCCTGGTCCAGGCCGGAAATCTGCGCTTCCATGCCGTCCAGGGCGTCCGCATTGAACTGCAGGCCACCGACGATCTCATCGCCGACCGGGGCGGTCGACCAACTCCGCTGCGCTGGTGCTGGGCCCAACTGGGTCAGCCCGGATTCTTCGCGAATCTCCTGTGCCACCGAGGTCACATCTTCGGCGGTCAATGTGTCTTTTTCGTTCAGGAACCCCAGCAGCAGCAGCCGATCGCAGATCGCATTGATGCGCCGGGGAATGCCACCGCTGGCGCTGAAGATCTCGACGAAGGCCTCGGGCTCGAAATGCGGCCGCCCGGTGCCGCCGGCACACTTGAGCCGGTGTTCGATGTAGCCCTGCGTCTCTTCCTGGTCGAGCGGACCGATGTGGCAGGCCGCGATCACGCGCTGGCGCAGCTGCTGCATCTGCGGATGCTGCAGGATGTCGCGAAACTCCGGCTGGCCGACCAGGAAGCTCTGCAGCAGTGCCTGGTTGCCGAACTGAAAGTTGGACAGCATGCGCAATTCCTCCACCGCGGACTGCGTCAGGTTCTGCGCCTCGTCCACGATCAGCAGGCAGCGCTTGCCCTGCACGGTCTGGCCTACCAGGAAGGCCTCCAGAGACATCAGCAGATCGGCCTTGCTCGCATCCTTGGTGCGCACGCCGAAGGCCGCGGCCACCATGCGCAAGGTGTCTTCGGCCTCCAACTGGGTGCTGACCACGTTGCCGGCGACGACCTTGCTCGGGTCCAGGCTGTCCAGCAGGCCGCGCACGATGGTGGTCTTGCCAGCACCGATCTCGCCGGTGATGACGATGAAGCCCTCGTTGCGCAGCACGCCATAGTCCAGATAGGCCTTGGCGCGCCGGTGTTGCTTGCTGGCGAAGTAGAACGTGGGGTCGGGGTTGAGCTGGAACGGTTTGCCGCTCAAGCCGTAATAGGCTTCATACATCAGTCAGAACTGCAAGCTGAGCCCGCCACGCAGCGCGGATTCGGAGTAGGAGGACAGGCTGCCACTGGACACCGTCCGGCGCAGCCCCAGTGTTCCGGTCGTGTGCGGCCCGAGCTTGGTCGACAGGCTGATGTTGAGCGAGCGCAGGTCGCTGCTCTGCGCGCCGCTCTGCTGACCGGCTGCCCGCGTCATCGAGCCGAGAACGCTGAGCGAGGACTGCGGCGTCAGGCGGCGCGAATAGACGATGCTCAAGCCGTGCTGGCGCACATAGTTTGAACTGCCCAGGTCTTCACCGGTGTCGGCGGTCACCTGCCGCAGGCGGCTGGTCTCCGATTGCGACACCGAAAAACTCAGCGTGTCACGCAGGCCGATCAATGTGAACGAAGCATCCCGGCGCCGCGTCAGCGTCACGGAGGAGCTGAGGAAGCCCAGGTCCACGCTGGTACTGCCATCCAGGCCATTGGCCAGCAGAAAGGAATTGACCAGCTGCGCACGGCGCGCGGGATCAGGCTCGAGCGAGGTGAACTGGAAGAAATACAGGTCGTACAACGTGCCGACACTGAAGGAGCCGGCCTGGCTCGGCGTCGAACTCGCATCGCGCGAATCGGAGAAGCGCCACGCCGAGCGCGGCGTACGGTGCTCGAAGTTGACGTTGTAGGCGCGGCCGAAGAAGCGCTTCTCCAGCAAGGCCGAAAAGCGCGTGCGCTCGGACAATGCCCACTGGACCTGCCCGCCGAACGTCGCGTGGCTCTCCTTGTCCTGCGAGGCGTAGTTGTTCGACTCCCAACCCGGGATCACCGAGATCGACAGCTGCGGCGAGAAGGGATGGGTCAGGAACGCGCGCACCCGGTCGGATTCGTACGAGCGGCCCGAGGCGTAGTCCTGCTTCTGGTGGTTGGCATCGAGCGACCAGCCGATCACGCGCTGCTGGTTGGTGCTCGCCAGGCGCAAAGACAGATCGTCGAGGTCATAGTCCGCCGCGACCAGACTCGACTTGGTCCGTGAAGCGGTGCGTCCATAGCGCAGCTCATACTGGGACCAGTCGCCGAACCGGCCTCGCACGTAGGGCGATACACGGTACAGCGCCGCCTCCGTCCGATTCTGGTTGTCCGTCACGTCACTGCCCGAACGCGTACCGAAGGCCGAGATCGTTTGCTGCGAGATGTTGCCGGTGAAATCGACAAAGGCGAAGTTGTCCGCCACCTCCAGGCTGCCGAGCGCCCGCAGCGCATTCTGGTTGCGGTCCAGCGACCGCTCGCGCGCGTGCAGCAGCCGGGTGAGCGAGTAGTCGACATTGGCTTTCAGGCGATCACCCTCGGCCGTGAAACGCAGGCCAGGACTCACCGAGGTCACGAAGTCCGCGACCTTCTCCACGCCCCCACGCGAGTGGACGTTGTCGGTCCAGGTGCCTTCCACCGCAACCCGGGGAACCAGAGCCATCTGCCGGCGGTCGTTCTGGCCATTGCCCTCGGCAGCCGAAGTCTGCCGCGCCGACAGGGGCTCCGGGGACGCAGACGACAGCCCACCGGAGGCGGTCTGCCCCTGTGCGACCGAAGCAGCGCCGAACAGCCCCGCCACGACCAAGGCCTGCACCAGCCCACTTTCCCGTGCGAAAGGTGGACGAAACGACTGCATCAGGGAAAGGCCTTGCCGCATGGACACCCGGCCTCAGCTGCCATAGCCATAGCCATAGCCCTGGCCGTAGCCGCCATAGCCATAGCCCTCGCCGGCACCCGCCTTGGCCTGGTTCAACACCATCATCTTGACAGGGCAGGATTCGATGGTGGCCAGGGCGTGCTGCACGTCGTTGCGCAAGGTTTTCTCCGCATGGACGACCACCACGATCTGCCCCATGTGCGTGGCCAACACACGGGACTCCGTTGTCAGCAGCAGCGGTGGCGAGTCGAAGATGACGATGCGGTCGGAGTAGCGTCGCGCAATGTCGGCGATCAGCGTGTTCATGGCATCGCTGGCCAGCAACTCGGTGGCTCGCGGATGCGGCGTGCCGCTGGGCAGCAGGGTCAGCTTGTCGATGTTGGTCCGCAGCAGCACCTGGGACAGGTCAGCCTTGTCGTCAACCAGCAGGTCGAGCAAGCCGCGACTGGCAGGCAATCCCAGCATGCGCAGGATCGACGGGCGCGCCACATCCGCATCCACCAGCATGACCGTGTTGTTCAATTCGGTGGCGATGCTCAGCGCCAGATTCAGGGCGTTGAAGCTCTTGCCCTCCCCCGCCACCGCACTCGTGACCATGATCAGGTTGCCGTTCACGATGGGCGATGTGCCCTTGCCCATCGCATTGGCAATGAGCGGACGCTTGATCACGCGGTACTGGTCGGCAATCTGGGACCGCGGCGCATTGGGGCTCACGAAGCCGGCGACCGTCAGCGCATCCAGGTCCAGATCCACCTGGCGCGAGATCACGGAGGGACGGGCCGGGGCCGGGGCCACGGGCCCGGGCGCCACCGGTGCGGCAGCGGCGGCAGGGTTGGCGACGATGTCCGGCACCGCCACGCCCGCCTGCCGCAATTGCTCCAGGCGCCGCGACGCTTGTTCGATCAGACTACTCATGCCATCCTCAAGCGGCCCTGCTGGCCATGAAGGCCATCAGGCCGATGCCCAGCGCGAAACAGACAACCAAGCTGCCCGAAGCCGCCGCAAACTTCCAAAGGTTCCTGCGCTCACTGCGTTTGGCTTCGTCGCTGATCACCAAGGTCACCACCCCCAAGAGCGGCAAGGCGACGGCGTTGCGCAGTGCATGCGCGTTGTGGAACACGGGACGCAGCTGGCTCAGGCCCAGGGCCACCGCCACACCAACCGCCAAGGAGGCGACCAACGCCCCGATCAGCAACAAGGACCGGTTGGGCGCCACCGGGCGCTGCGACACGCGCGGTGGATCAATCAAGCGGAAATCCGCCACGCCAGCGACGGAATCCAGATTGCCCGTCATGGACGCGGACTCGCGCCGCGTCACCAGATCCTCATAGTTCTTCTTGTTGACCGCGTAGTCGCGGTTCAACTGCGCGTACTCCGCCTCGATCTGTGGCGCCGTCTTCGCCTGTTCCTGCGCCCTGGCGTAGCGTGCGCCAAACTCGGCCACTCGCGCGCTCAGCGACGCCACCCGCACCTCTGCCGTGGCGAGCAAGCGCCCAAGCTCTTGAACCGCCAGACTGCTGCCGGCCCCGGTGATCGGGCCGGACACCGCTGCCTTGCGCAATACCTCGACCTCCTTGCTCTTCTGCTCTTCAAGCTCCTTGATCGAGCGCCGCGTCGCCGTGACATCGGGGTGCTGTTCCGTGTAGCGCTGCAGCAGGTTGTCGAGATTGCGCTTTTGCTCGGTCAGCCGGCCATCGATTTCCGGCGTCGGAAACAGGCGTTCAGCATCGCCGCTCTTGGCCGCCTTGGCGACCTGTGCGCGCTCCGCGTCAAGCTGGCGCTTGGCGGAATCGCGCGCGCGTTCGGCTTCCACCAACTCGAGTTTGGCGTTGTTGTACTGGGCGCCCAACTCGCCAATCCGGGAGGCGACATCCGGGCCTGCCGTGGACTGCAGTTCGATGTTGCGCAGCCGGAATTCCTTCAAACGTGTCTCGGCTTCCTCCAGTCGCGTTTCATACATGCGGATCTGCTCGGAAATGAACTTCTGTGCAGCCGCCGTGTCCTTGCGGGAATCGCCCAGACTGGATTCGACGAAGATCGACACCAGCGACTGGACGACCTTCTGCGCACGCGGTGGCACGGAGTCACGGTAGGTGATCGTGTACAGATTGTCGCGGCCCGCGCCTCTGATCTCCAGCGTGCTCATCAAGGTATCGATCAAGCGCTCGCGTGCCGCCGGGGAGTCGATGTTGAGATCCAGGTCGGCCATGCGAACAAGCTTCTCGACGTTGGGCCGGTTGATGAGCGTGCGGCTCAACATGACGACCTGCTGGTTCACATTGGGCTGCACCGCCAGACCCGACATGAGCGGCTTCAAGATCGACTGGGTATCGACGAATATCCGCGCGGAAGCCTCGTATTTGTCAGGGATCCGCAGAACGACGGCCGAGCCAATAATGGCAACGACCCACGCTGCCAGCAACCCCCACCACCGATGCTTCCACGCGCCTTTGGCGAACGTGGAAATCTGGTTGACTAATTCGTCCATCGATCAGAACCAGCTTTGCGGAATCACCAGAATATCGCCGGGCTTCATCTCGACGTTGTTGGAAATCTCCCCGCGCTTGACCAAATCGCGCAAACGCACGGAATATTGCTTTCCACCCTCTGAAGTGCGCAGGATCGAAGCCGCGTTGCCATCGGCAAAATCGGTCAGGCCACCCACAGCGATCATGACATCCAGCAAAGTCATCTTCTGCTTGTATGGCAGGAACTGGGGCTTGGCCGCCTCGCCAACCACCCGAATCTGCTCGCTGTAAGGGCCGACGAACGACGTCACAATCACGGTCACCACCGGATCGCGCACAAACTTGCCCAACAACTGCTCGATTTCGCGTGCAACCTCTGTGGAGTTCTTGCCTTGGGCAATCAATTCATCGACCAACGGCGTGGAAATCTTGCCATCGGGCCGCACCGGAACGCTCATCGACAATTCCGGATTGCGCCAGACGATGATATTGAGAGAATCGCCCGCGCCGATAATGTAGTTATAGTCGCCAGATGCGGCCAATGTCGGCGCGGCTGGGTGTTTACTGGAAGCACATCCCACGAGAATGATCGCCGTGAGGAAAAGTCCAAGCTTGCTGATCAAGCCTCGAATCGCAGCGTGATGAATTTTCAAGGCAAATCCCCTACAGTATTCGGCAACAGTTCTTCGAGCGGGGCACTATAGCGCACTTCCCCCCGCGCGATTGCGACGTTCCGGCCAGCGGTCCACAGGCTGTGACCAGCGGCGAAGCCATCGATTCTCTACGCGTGGCACGCGCGATTCGCGCGACAAATGCACATAAGTGCCAGGTATGTTGCGCCGGTTGCGCGGCGCAACGGCGCACCGACTCAGACGCGGTAGTAGCTTCGGTACCAGGCCACGAAGCGGGCGATGCCCTGCTCCAGCGGCGTTGCCGGCACCGCCCCCACCCAGTCGCCCAGCGCCTGCACATCGGCATAGGTGGCGAGCACATCACCATCCTGGAGCGGCAGCAGGCGCTTCTCCGCCGTCCGCCCCAGCGCCTGCTCGATGCAGCCGATGAAATCCAGCAAGGGCACAGGGTTGCGGTTGCCGATGTTGAACACGCGGTAGGGCGCATGGCTGGTGGCCGGATTCGGGTGCGCGGCATCGAACGCAGCGTCCGGGCTGGCCGGCCGGTCGAGCACCCGCAGCACGCCGTCCGCGACATCGTCGACATAGGTGAAGTCGCGCTGCATCTGTCCGAAGTTGTAGACCTCGATGGGCCGCTGCTCCAGGATGGCCTTCGTAAACAGGAACAGCGCCATGTCGGGGCGCCCCCAGGGTCCGTAGACGGTGAAGAAACGCAACCCCGTGGTCGGCAACCCATACAGATGGCTGTAGGTGTGGGCCATCAACTCGTTGGCCTTCTTGGTGGCGGCGTACAGGCTCACAGGATGGTCCACCGGATCGGCCTCGGCAAACGGCATCTTGGTGTTGCCGCCATAGACACTGGAGCTGGATGCATAGACCAGATGGCGCACCTTGTGGTGGCGGCACCCCTCCAGCACGTTGACGAAGCCGACCAGGTTGCTGTCCACATAGGCATGTGGATTGCGCAACGAGTAGCGCACGCCGGCCTGCGCCGCCAGATGGACCACCCCATCGAACCCATGCCGCGCGAACAGGGACGCCATGCCGTCGCGGTCGGCCACGTCCAGACGCTCGAAGCGAAAACCGGGCAGCCCCTGCAGCAACCCCAGGCGGCCCTCCTTGAGCGACACGTCGTAGTAGTCGTTCAGGTTGTCCAGGCCCACGACCTCGTCCCCGCGTGCCAGCAGACGCTGTGCCACATGCGCGCCGATGAAGCCCGCCGCCCCCGTCACCAAAACTTTCACGCCTTGCCTCCTTGCGCATAGGCGCTGTCCAACTGGGCCTCGATGGCCTTCCACAGGGGGCGGATCATCAGGCGCAGCCCGGCTTCCACGGTGGCCGCACGAATCAAGGACGGCACCCGCGTTCCCCGGTGCTCGACCGGCGCCCCGATCGGCACGATTTCCACGCCCAGCTTGGCGAAGTGCTCGGCCAGTCGCGGCTCCGTCAGCGTGAAGAGGTACTCGATGTTGTGGCGCCGGGCGATCAGCACCGATGCCATGTACAGGCCGACCGGGATGTACGGGAAGCGGGGCTGTTGCGCATCGCCGAAGTCGCTCACGTCCAGCGCCACCTCCTTGTGGTCCTCGCCACGACGGCGCCGGAAGTCCGACAGCACGGCCAGCCGGGACACCTCGGCGATCCGGTCACGCGGCAGGCGCGAAGGATCGATCTGGTCGCGGAACAGGGAATCGCGACAGGATTTCTCGAACGGCAGCAGGGAATCCGGCGCAGCCGGGTCGGTCAGGATCACGCGCGCGGAGCCCACCAGCCGCGGTGAGGTCTCGGCGGTACGCATCAGGCAATGCATGGACCGCACGTCGTAGGCGTCGGTTTCGCGCTGGTCCGGCCGCACCGGCTCGAAGCCCAGCTCGCGCGCATAGACGTCGTGGCGGATGAAGAAGACGTCGTTCTGCTCCTTTTCCGTCAACGCCGGAGCGACGGAAAAGAAGCGATTGAAGTTGTCGGCAAGATTGAGTCTGGACATCGAAGGCTCCGGGTGCTGGCGTCGGCAGAAGCCGAGCATAGCGACCACCCCGTACACAAGCACCACGACCACAGCCAAAACTGTGGACTCGCTCACAAAATGGTGAGGTTCGCCGGCAACACTGCTCGTTTACAGCACAGATCCTAACGACGAAGATGCGTCTGGACCACCGGGCTTTTGCTACATTTTGAGGCTATGGCTGCAGTCGACACGGCAAAGAACGCTCCCGGTGTGGCCCTGCCCGGGCTTGGCAGGGCCTTGATCGCCGCAGGGAAACTGGGGCAAAAGGCGGCCGAAGACCTGTACCGCAAGGCGCAAAGCGGCCGCACCAGCTTCATCGCCGAGCTGACCGGATCGGGTGCCGTGTCGCCGTTCGACCTGGCCCACACCATGTCGTCGGCCTTCGGCGCGCCGGTGCTCGATCTGGATGCGCTGGATCCGCAGCGTCTGCCCAAGGATCTGCTGGACGCGAAGATTTGCCACGCGTACCGGGTGGTGCCGCTGTCCAAGCGCGGCAACCGCCTGGCCGTGGCCACGGCCGACCCGTCCGACCAGGAAGCGGCCGAGAAGATCAAGTTCGCCACCCAACTGGTGGTGGACTGGGTCATCGCCGAGTACGACAAGCTCTCGCGCATGCTGGAGTCCGGCGTGGGCCGCGTCGACACGACGATGCAGAGCCTGGTCGGCGGGGACTTCGAGTTTGACGAGGCGAGCGTGGCCGCCGCGACCGAGACCACCGACACGGCGGCGCAGTCCGAGGTGGAGGACGCCCCGGTCGTCAAGTTCCTGCACAAGATGCTGCTCGATGCCTTCGGCATGCGCGCGTCCGACCTGCACTTCGAACCCTACGAGCACAACTACCGTGTGCGTTTTCGCATCGACGGCGAGCTGCGCGAGATCGCCGCGCCGCCGGTGGCCATCAAGGACAAGCTGGCCTCGCGCATCAAGGTCATCTCGCGGCTGGACATCTCGGAGAAGCGCGTGCCGCAGGACGGCCGCATGAAGCTCAAGATCGGTCCGGAGCGCGTGATCGACTTCCGCGTCAGCACGCTGCCCACCTTGTTCGGCGAGAAGATCGTGATCCGGATCCTGGACCCGAGCAGCGCCAAGCTGGGCATCGATGCCCTGGGCTACGACCCCGAGGAGAAGGCGCGGCTGATGCACGCCATCGGCCGTCCCTACGGCATGATCCTGGTCACCGGGCCGACCGGCTCGGGCAAGACCGTGTCGCTGTACACCTGCCTGAACCTGCTGAACAAGCCCGGCGTCAACATCGCCACGGCCGAAGACCCCTCGGAAATCAACCTGCCGGGCGTCAACCAGGTCAACGTCAACGAAAAGGCGGGCCTGACCTTCGCCGCCGCGCTGAAGTCCTTCCTGCGGCAGGACCCGGACATCATCATGGTCGGCGAAATCCGCGACCTGGAAACCGCCGACATCGCGATCAAGGCGGCGCAGACCGGCCACCTGGTGCTGTCCACGCTGCACACCAACGACGCGCCCACCACGCTCACGCGCATGCGCAACATGGGCATTGCGCCGTTCAACATCGCCTCCAGCGTGATCCTGATCACGGCCCAGCGGCTGGCACGCCGACTGTGCAACAACTGCAAGCAGCCCATCGAGGTGCCGCGCGAGACGCTGTTGCAATCCGGCTTCGAAGAAAAGGACCTGGACGGCAGCTGGAAGCCCTACCACCCGGTCGGCTGCAACCAGTGCAACAACGGCTACAAGGGCCGTGTCGGCATCTACCAGGTCATGCCGATCAGCGAGGAGATCCAGCAAATCATCCTGGCCGATGGCAGCGCGCTGGACATCGATCGGCAGGCCAAGCGCGAGGGCGTCCGATCGCTGCGGCAGTCGGGGCTGCACAAAGTCAAGCAAGGCATCACCTCGCTCGAGGAAGTGCTGGCCGTCAGCAACGAGTAAGCACGTCCACCGCCGAGAGAATCTATGGCCACCGCAGTTTCCAGGGACGTCAAGGAGTTTGTCTTCGAGTGGGAGGGCAAGGACCGCAATGGCAAGCAAGTGCGCGGCGAGACCCGCGCCGCCGGCGAGAACCAGGTGCAGGCCTCGCTGCGGCGCCAGGGCGTGTTCCCGACCAAGATCAAGAAGCGCCGCATGCGGGGCGGCAAGTCGATCAAGCCCAAGGACATCGCCATCTTCACGCGCCAGTTGGCCACCATGATGAAGGCCGGCGTGCCGCTGCTGCAGGCCTTCGACATCGTGGGCCGCGGCAATGCCAACGCCAGCGTGACCAAGCTGCTCAACGACGTGCGCATGGACGTGGAAACCGGCAGCTCGCTGAGCGCGGCCTTCCGCAAGTTCCCGCTGCAATTCGACAGCCTGTACTGCAACCTCGTCGAAGCCGGCGAAGCCGCCGGCATCCTGGAGGCGCTGCTGGACCGGCTGGCCACCTACATGGAGAAGACCGAGGCCATCAAGTCCAAGATCAAGTCGGCGCTGATGTACCCGATCTCGGTGGTCGTGGTGGCATTCGTCGTGGTCTCCGTCATCATGATCTTCGTGATCCCGGCGTTCAAGGAAGTGTTCAGCTCCTTTGGGGCAGACCTGCCGGCGCCCACGCTGCTCGTGATCGCCATCAGCGAGTTCTTCGTTTCGTACTGGTGGCTGATCTTCGGCGGCATCGGCGGCGGCCTGTACTTCTTCATGCAGGCCTGGAGACGCAACGAGCGTGTGCAGCAGGTGATGGACCGCCTGCTGCTCAAGGCGCCCGTGTTCGGCGTGCTGATCGAGAAGTCGTGCATCGCGCGCTGGACGCGCACGCTGGCCACCATGTTCGCCGCCGGCGTGCCGCTGGTGGAAGCGCTGGACTCGGTCGGCGGCGCCTCCGGCAACTCGGTCTATGCCGTGGCCACCGAGAAGATCCAGCAGGAAGTCTCGGTCGGCACCAGCCTGACAGCCGCCATGACCAATGCCAAGGTGTTCCCCAGCATGGTGCTGCAGATGTGCGCCATCGGCGAGGAATCCGGTTCCATCGACCACATGCTCGGCAAGGCGGCCGACTTCTACGAGGAAGAGGTCGACGACATGGTGGCCGGCCTGTCCAGCCTCATGGAGCCCATCATCATCGTGTTCCTGGGCGGGCTGATCGGTGGCATCGTGATCGCGATGTACCTGCCGATCTTCAAGCTCGGTCAAGTCGTCTGATGCCCGGTACTGCCTGGCTGGACGCCGCGCTCGGCGGCGTCCTGGGATTGCTCATCGGCAGCTTCCTGAACGTGGTGGTCTACCGCGTGCCTGCGATGATGTACCGCGGCTGGCTGCGCGAGTCTTCCGACAACCTGATGGCAGCCGACCCGCAGATGGGCGTCCCCACCTCGCTGTGGGACCTGGTGTTCGGCAGCAAGGCCGCCCCGCCCCCGCATCTGTACGCCAGCGCCGAGGCGGCCGGCAAGGCACTCGACGCCCTGGCGCCGCTGGACCTCGTGCAGCCGCGCTCACGCTGCCGCGCCTGCGGCCACCAGATCCGCTGGTACGAGAACCTGCCCGTGCTGAGCTGGCTCGCGCTGCGCGGTGCCTGCTCGGCCTGCAGCGCGCGCATCGGCTGGCGCTACCCGCTGGTCGAACTCGCGACCGGCGCGCTGTTCGCGCTGTGCGCCTGGCGCTGGGGTCTTGGCCCGGTGGCCGCAGCCTGGGCGCTGTTCGCCGCCCTGCTGCTGTGCCAATTCCTGATCGACCTGGACACGCAGCTGCTGCCCGACCAACTCAACTATCTGCTGCTCTGGTCCGGCCTGCTGGCCAGCGCGCTCGGCTGGACGGTGCCGCTGTCCGCGGCCGTCTGGGGCGCAGCGGCCGGCTACCTCGTGCTGTGGGCCTTCTTCCATGCCTACCGCCTGCTCACGGGCAAGGAGGGCATGGGTTACGGCGATTTCAAGCTGCTCGCGGCGCTGGGAGCCTGGCTTGGCGCCGACCACCTGCTGGCGATCCTGCTGCTGTCGTCCATCGTCGGCGCGCTGCTGGGCGGTGCCTTGCTGCTGCGCGGCCGGCTCGCGCACAAGGACGTGCCCATCGCGTTCGGCCCGTTCCTGGCCGGCGCTGGCCTGCTGTGCCTGGTGCTGGGACCGGACCAGGTGCGCCACCTCGCACCGTTCGCCTTTCCCTGGGGCTGAGGGCCGAGATGAAGACCCTGGGACTCACGGGCGGCATCGGCAGCGGCAAGAGCACGGTCTCGGCCATGCTGGTCGAACGGGGCGCCGCATTGATCGACGCCGACGCCAACGCCCGCAGCGTCACGGCGCCGGGCGGTGTCGCCATCGGGGCCATTCGCGCGCAGTTCGGTGACGCACTGATCACAGCCGATGGCGCGCTCGACCGCGCCCGCATGCGCGAGCTCGCGTTCCGCGATCCGGCCGCCAAGCGCCGGCTCGAAGCCATCGTGCACCCGCTCGTGGGCGAGCTGGGCCGCCAGCAGCTGGAGGCCGCGCGCGCGGCCGGCCACGGCTGCGTGGTCTACGACATCCCGCTGCTGGTCGAATCCGGCCGCTGGCGTGCCCTGCTCGATGCCGTGCTCGTGGTCGACTGCCGGCCCGAAACCCAGGTCGCGCGCGTGATGGCCCGCAGCGGCCTCACCGAAGAGGCCGTGCGCGCCATCATGGCCGCGCAGGCTTCCCGCGCAGAGCGGCTGGCCGCAGCCGACACCGTCATTTACAACGACGGCATTTCCCTGGACGCGTTGCGGAATGCCGTCCATCGGTTCGCTGAGGCCTTCGGGCTATGATCGGCCGCGAACGGAAGTCCAGAGCGTGATCCTTTACGAGTACCCCTTCAACGAACGCGTCCGCACGTACCTGCGCCTGGAGCACCTGTTTCGCCGCCTGGTCGAGCTGATGCCGCGCGAGCACCCGGTGGACCACCATTTCGCGCTCGTCACGCTGTTCGAGATCATGGACGTGGCGGCCCGCGCCGACCTCAAGTCCGACGTGCTCAAGGACCTGGAGCGCCACAAGAGCCAGCTTGCGGGCTACCGCGAGAACCCCGCCATCGACCAGCGCGTGCTGGAAGACGTGATCGGGCAGCTGGAGCAATGCTTCACGGCCCTGCACGAGCAGCCCGGCAAGGCCGGCCAGCCGCTGACCGAGAACGACTGGCTCATGAGCCTGCGCAGCCGTGTGAGCATTCCGGGCGGCACCTGCGGCTTCGATCTACCGGCCTACTACGCCTGGCAGCACGAGAGCGCGGACGTGCGCCGCCAGGCCATCGCCGGGTGGAGCACCACGCTGGCGCCGCTGGCCGAATCGATCCAGCACCTGCTCAAGATGCTGCGCGACTCCGGCGCGCCGCAGAAGGTGATGGCGCTGGCGGGCCAGTTCCAGCAGAACCTGCCGCAAGGCCGGACCTACAACCTCATGCGCCTGCGCATCGACCCAACGCTCGGCCTGGTGCCCGAGATCAGCGGCAACCGGCTCATGGTCTCGGTGCGGCTCATGCGCCTGGGCGAGGATGCCAAGTTGCACCAGGCCAGCGACGATGCCGCCTTCGAAGTCGCGCTCTGCGCCTGACATGGCCAGCGATCCTTCGGCACGCTGGGTGACGTGCCCGACCTGCAAGGGCAAGAGCCTGTATGGGCCGGGCAATGCGTTCCGCCCGTTCTGCAGCGAGCGCTGCAAGAACCTGGACTTCGGCGCCTGGGCCAGCGAGAGCTTCGCTGTGCCCGACCCCACGCCGCCGGACGACCAGCCGTTCGGCGACCCCCGGCTTCAGTAAGACCTCAGGCGCAGGTCGCGCCCTTGAAGCCGCGCTCGGCAGCCAGCCAATCGAGCACCGGCAGTGCGCCAGGCAGTACGGGCGACTGCGCCACCGGCAGGCTGGCCCAGGCGAAGCGCTGGCCTTCGCGCATCTCCAGTTGGCCGGTCCATGCGCGCACCTTGCAGAAGTTGAGCCGCACCAGTGCGTGCGGGTAGTCCACGAGTTCCACGCGCCAGGGCTCCGCAGCGGCGATCACGATGCCGATCTCCTCGTGCAGTTCGCGGCGCAGGGCCTGCTCCACGGTCTCGCCGGCTTCGAGCTTGCCGCCCGGGAACTCCCAGTAGCCCGCGTAGACCTTGCCCTCGGGACGCGAGGTCAGCAGGAACTGGCCGTCGGCATCGAGCAGCACGCCCACGGCCACATCGATAGCCTGACGGTCCGGCCCGCCCTCGCGTGGGCGGTCACCGTCCGCCACCAAGGTCTTGCTCATGCTGCGCCGTGCCGGCCCGCGTAGTCGCGCGCGAACTGGTAGGCCACACGGCCACTGCGCGATGCCCGCTCGAGCGCCCAGACCAGGGCCTCGGGCCTGGCCGCCTCGACAGCCGCATCCGGCACGCCGAAGGAACGCAGCCACTGGGCCACGATGACGAGGTACTCGTCCTGGCTGAACGGGTAGAAGCTGACCCACAGCCCGAAGCGCTCGGACAGCGAGATCTTCTCCTCGACCACCTCGCCCGGGTGCAGCTCGCCGTCGTCCGTGTGCTTGTACGTGAGGTTTTCCTTCATGTACTCGGGCAGCAGGTGGCGGCGGTTGCTGGTCGCATAGATCAGCACGTTGGGCGTCGACGCGGCCACCGACCCGTCCAGGATGGACTTGAGCGCCTTGTAGCCGGGCTCGCCGTCCTCGAAGCTGAGGTCGTCGGCGAAGATGATGAACTTCTCGGGCCGCTGGGCCACGACCTCGACGATGTCGGGCAGGTCCACGAGGTCGGCCTTGTCGACCTCGATCAAACGCAGGCCGCGCGGCGCGTACTCATGCAAACAGCCGCGGATCAGCGAGGACTTGCCCGTGCCACGCGCGCCCGTCAGCAGCACGTTGTTGGCAGGCTTGCCTTCGACGAACTGCAGCGTGTTGCGCTGGATCTTTTCCTTCTGGCCGTCGATCTCCTGCAGATCCGAAAGGCGCATCGCGCCCACATGCCGCACCGGCTCCAGCAGCGCGTGGCCGGAGCTGCGCTTGCGGTAGCGGAAGGCGATGGAAGCATTCCAGTCGGGTTCAGACAACGGTGCCGGCAGCACGCGCTCGATGCGCGCCATGAGCTGCTCGGCCCGCGCGAGCATGCGTTCAAATTGTTCGTTCATAGGGACTGTCCATGGCACGACATGCGCCTCGACGCCACCCAGGCCAGAGCCGCCGCGGAACTGGCTCTGCCAGGCCGCTGGCGGCGCGCCCTGCAAGGGGGTTGGCGGCGCGCGCAGCGCGGAGACTGGGGGTGGGTCAAGACCGGTAGTCGGCGTTGATGCTCACGTAGTCGTGGCTGAGGTCGCAGGTCCAGACCGTGTCGACGGCCTCGCCGCGGCCCAGGCCCACGCGGATCGTGATCTCGCTCTGCTTCATCACGCGCTGGCCGTCCTCCTCGCGGTACTCGGCCCGGCGGCCGCCGCGCGTGACCACGTGCACGTCGTCCAGATGCAGTTCGATCTTCGTCTGGTCCAGGTCATGGATACCGGCATAGCCAACGGCCGCAAGAATGCGGCCCAGGTTCGGGTCGCTCGCGAAAAACGCCGTCTTGACCAGCGGCGAGTGCGCGATGGCGTAGGCCGCCAGCCGGCATTCCTCGGCCGTCTTGCCGCCTTCGACGCGGATGGTGATGAACTTGGTCGCGCCCTCGCCGTCGCGCACGATGGCCTGGGCCAGCTTCTGCGCGACTTCGAGCAGGCCGGCGCGCAGTGCGCGGCCGTCGGCCGTGTCCCAGGACTCGACGACCGGGTGCGCGGCCTTCTGCGTCGCGATCACGACGAAGGAGTCGTTGGTCGAGGTGTCGCCATCGATGGTCACGCGGTTGAACGAGGCGTCGGCGAGGTCCTTGGCCAGCTGCTGCATCAGCGCCGGCGCGATCTTCGCGTCGGTCGCCAGGTAGCCCAGCATGGTCGCCATGTTCGGCCGGATCATGCCGGCGCCCTTGCTGATGCCGGTAATGGCCACGGGCACGCCCGAGAGAGTGACCTGCGTGCTGAACGCCTTGGGCACGGTGTCCGTGGTCATGATGCCTTCGGCGGCGCGCGCCCAATGGTCCGCCTTGGCATCGGCCAGCGCGGCCGGCAGGCCCGCGATGATGCGCTCGCTGGGCAGCGGCTCCATGATCACGCCGGTGGAGAACGGCAGGATCTGCTCGGGCGCCACGTCCAGCTGCTGCGCCAGCGCCACGCAGGTGGCCTGCGCACGGGCCAGGCCGTCATCGCCCGTGCCTGCGTTGGCATTGCCGGTGTTCACGAGGATCGCGCGGATGCCGTGGCCGGCCTCCAGGTGCTTGCGGCAGATCTGCACCGGTGCAGCACAGAAGCGGTTCTGCGTGAAGACGCCGGCCACGGCCGCACCTTCGTCGAGCAGAACGACCGTCAGGTCCTTGCGGTTGGCCTTGCGCACGCCGGCTTCGGCGACGCCGATGCGCACGCCAGCGACGGCATGCAGTTCTGCGGGATTCGGGGGAGAAAGATGAACGGGCATGGGGATTCCTTGGATCGGCGTCTTATGCCAGCTTCCCGTGACACTGCTTGAACTTCTTGCCGCTGCCGCAAGGGCAGGGGTCGTTGCGGCCCACGCGCTGGCCATCGAAGGCCAGTGCGTTGCCGCCGGCCGCCTGGCCTTCGCTGCGCGTCTCGACCTCGCCGGTCTCGGTGGGCGCGGTGTAGGTCACGTTGCCCAGGTTCTCGCTGCGCTGCTCCAGGTCCTGCGCAGCCTGGCCGGCCTCTTCGCTGGACTGGATGCGCACCGTCATGAGCAGCTTGGTGACGTTGTTCTTCACCGCGTCCAGCATCTGACCGAACAGTTCGAAGGCCTCGCGCTTGTATTCCTGCTTGGGCTGCTTCTGCGCATAGCCGCGCAGGTGGATGCCCTGGCGCAGGTAGTCCAGCGACGAGAGGTGCTCGCGCCAGTGCTGGTCCATGCTCTGCAGCAGCACCATGCGCTCGAACTGCGTGAACTGCTCGCCACCGACCAGCGCCACCTTGGCGGCAAAGGCTTCGTCAGCAGCGGCGATGACCTTCTCGACGATGTCCTCGTCGGTGATGTCGCTGGCCGCCTCGACGGCGGCCTGCAGCGGCACCTGCAGCTGCCAGTCGTCCGCCAGGGTCTTCTCCAGGCCCGGCAGGTTCCACTGCTCCTCGACCGATTCGGCCGGCACATACTCGCGCACCAGGTCGGTGAAGCAACCGTGGCGCAAGCCCTTGATCTGCTCGGTCAGGTCGGCTGCGTCCAGGATCTCGTTGCGCTGGGTGTAGATGACCTTGCGCTGGTCGTTGGCGACGTCGTCGTACTCCAGCAGCTGCTTGCGCATGTCGAAGTTGCGCGCCTCGACCTTGCGCTGCGCGCTCTCGATGCTGCGCGTGACGATGCCGGCCTCGATGGCCTCGCCCTCGGGCATCTTCAGCCGGTCCATGATGGCCTTGACGCGGTCGCCCGCGAAGATGCGCATCAGCGGGTCGTCCAGGCTCAGGTAGAAGCGCGAGGAGCCCGGATCGCCCTGGCGGCCCGAACGGCCACGCAGCTGGTTGTCGATGCGGCGCGACTCGTGGCGCTCGGTCGCGATGATGCGCAGGCCGCCCAGGGCCTTGACCTGCTCATGGTCCTTCTCCCATTGCGCGCGCACCTTGGCCTCCTCGGCCTGCAGCGCCGCGGCGTCCAGGCCCGGATTGGCCGCGTGCACCGCCTCAATGGCCTTCTCCAGGTTGCCGCCCAGCACGATGTCGGTGCCGCG
This sequence comes from Pseudorhodoferax sp. LjRoot39, assembly GCF_964253035.1. Lineage (NCBI taxonomy): Bacteria > Pseudomonadati > Pseudomonadota > Betaproteobacteria > Burkholderiales > Comamonadaceae > Pseudorhodoferax > Pseudorhodoferax sp. LjRoot39. The sequence continues at coordinate 7,335,476 of NZ_CAXUQL020000001.1, forward strand.
GCCGGCCATGTTGGTCGCGATGGTGATCATCTTGGCCCGGCCGGCCTGGGCCACGATGTCGGCCTCACGCGCGTGCTGCTTGGCGTTGAGCACCTGGTGCGGCAACTTGGCCTGGATCAGCAGCTGGTCGATGATCTCGGAGTTCTCGATCGAGGTCGTGCCCACCAGCACCGGCTGGCCACGTTCGTAACACTCGCGGATGTCGGCAATCGCCGCGTCGTACTTTTCCTTCGTGGTCTTGTAGACGCGATCGAGCTGGTCTTCACGCCGGTTGACGCGGTTCGGCGGGATCAGCGTGGTTTCCAGGCCATAGATCGACTGGAACTCGAAGGCTTCCGTGTCGGCCGTGCCGGTCATGCCGGCCAGCTTCGCGTACAGCCGGAAGTAGTTCTGGAAGGTGATCGAGGCCATGGTCTGGTTCTCGGGCTGGATCGCCACGCCTTCCTTGGCCTCCACGGCCTGGTGCAGGCCATCGCTCCAGCGCCGCCCGCTCATCAGGCGGCCGGTGAACTCGTCCACGATCACGACCTCGCCGTCCTGCACCACGTAATGCTGGTCGCGGTGGTAGATGTGCTGGGCCCTGAGCGCTGCGTTCAGGTGGTGCATCAGCGTGATGTTGGCCGGGTCGTACAGCGAGGCCCCCTCGGGGATCAGACCCAGGCTGGACAGGATGCGCTCGGCGTTCTCGTGGCCCTGCTCGGTCAGGAACACCTGGTGCGACTTCTCGTCCACCGTGAAGTCGCCCGGCTTGGTCACGCCCTCGCCGGTGCGCGGATCGGCCTCGCCCTCCTGGCGCGTCAGCGTGGGCACAGCCTTGTGGATGGCCAGGTACAGCTGGGTGTGGTCCTCGGCCTGGCCGCTGATGATCAGCGGCGTGCGTGCCTCGTCGATCAGGATGGAGTCCACCTCGTCGACGATGGCGTAGTTCAGGCCACGCTGCACACGGTCGCGCACCTCGTAGACCATGTTGTCGCGCAGGTAGTCGAAGCCGTATTCGTTGTTGGTGCCGTAGGTGATGTCGGCGGCGTAGGCGGCCTGCTTCTCCTCGCGCGACATCTGCGGCAGGTTGATGCCGACCGTGAGGCCGAGGAAGTTGTAGAGCCGGCCCATCCACTGGGCGTCGCGGTTGGCCAGGTAGTCGTTGACCGTGACCACGTGCACGCCCTTGCCCGACAGCGCATTGAGGTAGACCGGCAGCGTGGCCGTCAGCGTCTTGCCCTCGCCCGTGCGCATTTCCGAGATCTTGCCCATGTGCAGGGCCATGCCGCCCAGCAACTGCACGTCGAAGTGGCGCATCTTCATGATGCGCTTGGAGCCCTCGCGCACGACCGCGAAGGCCTCCACCAGCAGCGAATCCAGCGTCGCGCCACCGGCCACGCGGTCCTTGAACTCCTGGGTCTTGGCGCGCAGCGCGTCGTCGGAGAGCGTCTCCAACTGGGATTCCAGCGCATTGATCGCCTGCACCGACTTGCGGTATTGCTTCAGCAGCCGTTCGTTGCGGCTGCCGAAAATCTTGGTCAGGAAATTGATGTTCATGAATACGAGATCGCCTCGCTCCGCCCGGCATGGCGCGGTGGCATGGCGACCGAAATCCCTTGGTGTCGGTGGAATCCGGAAGTGGCGGCAGGTGCGCAGCTGGCCCAGGGCCTGGCGCATGCCAAACCGGCGATTTTATGCCGGGCGTCCTGCGGCGCTGGCGACCCCGATAATCCCCCGGCCATGCATGCCCCACGCCGCTCGTTCACCCTGCAACAGGCCGTTGCCGATTCCGGGCCACTGGCCCGGCTGTCGGCCTTGGTGCGCGAATCGGCCGAGCGCCTGGCCGCCGTGCAGCAGTTGATCCCGCCCCCCATGCGCGCCGCCATCCGGCCGGGGCCGATCGACGAGAACGGCTGGTGCCTGCTGGTGGACAACAGTGCGGCTGCCGCCAAGCTGCGGCACCTGGCGCCGCTGCTGCAGCAGGCGCTCAGCAACCGTGGCCTGGCCGTGGTGGCGATCCGCGTGAAGATCCAGAAGCGGCTCTGAGCCGCGCCGTCTGCGCATCTCCCGCACGCCGGCGAGGAGTTTCAGAAATTCCTGAAAACCATACAATTTCAGGAATGCGCACAGACGACCTGCCCGAGCTCAGCCGCCAGTTCATCGCCCATTTCGGCGAGATGGGCAGCCGCTGGGGCATCAACCGCACGGTGGGGCAGATCTATGCGCTGCTGTACGTGGCGCAGAACCCCATGAACGCCGACGAGATCGCCGAGGCGCTGGCCTTCTCGCGCTCCAACGTGAGCATGGGGCTCAAGGAGCTGCAATCGTGGCGCCTGGTGCGCTTGCGCCACCTGAGCGGCGACCGGCGCGAGTACTTCGAGGCGCCGCAGGATGTCTGGGAGATCTTCCGCATCCTGGCCGAGGAGCGCCGCCGCCGCGAGATCGAGCCGACGCTGTCGATGCTGCGCACCGCGCTGCTGGAGACGCCCGCCACCGACGCCGAGCGCCACGCCCAGCAGCGCATGCGCGAGATGCACGACCTGATCGACCGGCTGATGAAGTGGTTCGACGACGTGCAGCGCCTGGCGCCCGAGACGGCGCTGCAACTCATGGGCATGGGCGCGGCCGTCACGCGGGTGCTGGGCGTCAAGGACCGGCTGGCCGGCGCGGTGCGCGGGCGCAAGCCGCCCCCGCCGCCCAAGCCCTGACCCCGCAGCGCCCTCAGAGCGCTTCCTGCTGCCCCGCCTCGCCCGGCGCGGGCCGGGCCAGCTTGTCGCGGCGCTGGGCCTCATCGTCCATCAATTCGTACCACATCGCGTTGAGCACCGCGAAGGCCGCGGCCAGCGGCAGGCCCAGCAGCCAGGAGAAGTACCACATGTGCGTTTCCTCAGGTTCGGTTCAATAGGAATGGCCGCTGCCGTCCGCGATGGCGCGGGCGTCGACCTTGCCCCACAGCACCTTGTAGACCCAGCTGGTGTAGGCCACGATGAGCGGCAGGAACACGGCGGTGACCACCAGCATGACGAACAGCGTGAGGTGGCTCGACGAGGCGTCCCACACCGTCAGGCTGGCGCGCGGGTCCAGCGACGAGGGCAGCAGGAACGGGAAGGTCGAGGCCCCCACGCTCAGCACGATGCCGGCGATGGCACCCGCGCTGGCCAGCAGCGCCAGCACCTCGCGCCGCAGCGCCAGGCCCAGCGCAGCCAGTGCGCAGCCGGCCAGGCCGAGCGCGGGCGCCGCCATCGTCCAGCCGTGCTGCGCGTAGTTGGCGAACCAGGCGCCGGCCGCGCGCTCCACTGTCTTGCGCAGCGGCGCCGATGGGCCCATCGGATCGATCACGCTGGTGATGCGGTAGCCCTCCACGAAGCTCCACAGCACCACGCCGCCCAGCGCGAACAGCACCAGCGTGGCCAGTGCCGCACCCATGCCGATGCGGCGGGCGCGCTCGGCCACCGGGCCTTCGGTCTTGAGCAGCAGCCAGGCGCTGCCGTGCATGGCCAGCATGGCCACCGACACCAGGCCGGCCAGCAAGGCGAATGGGGTCAGCAGGCCGAAGAAGCCACCCTCGTAGAAGATGCGCATGTCCGGCGCGAAGCGGAATGGCACGCCCAGCAGCACGTTGCCCATGGCCACGCCGAAGATCAGCGCGGGCACCAGGCCGCACAAGCACAGCACGGCGTCCCAGCGCGCGCGCCAGACCGGCTCCTCGCGCTTGCTGCGGAACTTGAAGGCCACCGGCCGCAGGATCAGCGGCACCAGCGCCGCGAACATGGCCAGGTAGAAGCCCGAGAACGACACCGCGTACAGCGGTGGCCAGGCCGCGAAGATGGCGCCACCGCCCAGGATCAGCCAAACCTGGTTGCCCTCCCACACCGGGCCCACGCTGTTGATGGCCACGCGGCGCTCCAGGTCGGTGCGGGCCACGGCGGGCAGCAGCATGCCCACGCCCAGGTCGAAACCGTCGGTCACCGCGAAGCCGATCAGCAGCGCGCCCAGCAGGGCCCACCAGACCAGGCGCAGCACGTCGTAGGAAATCAGTTCATGCAGGACCATTTCAAGCTCCCTTGGCAAGCCGCGTGGCAGACGGGTGGACGATGGGGCCGGACGCGGCCCCCACGCCAGGCGGATGCTCCTCGTGCGGACCCGAACGGATGGCCTTGAACATCAGCTTGAGCTCGATCACCAGCAGCACGGTGTAGATGGCGATGAAGCCCGCCAGCGTGAACAGCACCGTGTGCACGCCCAGGCTGGAGACGGCCACGGCGGTGGGCAGCACGCCCTCGATGACCCAGGGCTGGCGGCCGAACTCGGCCACGATCCAGCCGCATTCGGCCGCGATCCACGGCAGCGGGATGGCCCACACCGCCACCCTGAGCAGCCAGGGGTGGGCGTCCAGCCGGCGCCGCGCCGACAGCCAGAAGAACACCGCCGTCAGCACGATGAAGAAGATCCCGAGGCCGACCATGATGCGGAAGGTCCAGAACAGCGGCGCCACCTGGGGCACGGTGTCCCAGGCCGCCTTGGCGATCTGCTCGGGCGTGGCCTGGCGCGGGTCGTCCACGTAGCGCTTGAGCAGCAGCGCGTAGCCCAGGCGCTGGCCGTGGTCCTCGAAGGCCGTGCGGTCGCTCGGCGCGATCTTCTCGTCCGAACCGGCTTCGCGGATGCGCTGCAGCGCGTCGTAGGCGAGGATGCCCTCTCGGATGTGGCCTTCGGCGCTCCTGACCAGATCCTCGATGCCTGGGATCTCCTGCGTGAGCGAGCGCGTGCCGATCAGGCCCATGGCCCAGGGAATGTGGATGGCGTAGTGCGTCTCACGCGATTGCTGGTCCGGGAAGCCGAAGGCCGTGAACGCGGCGGGCGCGGGCTCGGTCTTCCACATGGCCTCGATGGAGGCCAGCTTCATCTTCTGGTGCTCGGTGGAGAGGTAGCCGCTCTCGTCGCCCAGCACCACCACCGACAGCGAGGCCGCCAGGCCGAAGGAGGCGGCCACCGTCATCGAACGCTTGGCCAGCTCCAGGTGCCGGCCCTTGCGCACGTACCAGGCCGAGATGCCCAGCACGAACAGCGCCGCGCAGACGTAGCCAGCCGACACCGTGTGCACGAACTTGGCCTGCGCCACCGGGTTGGTCAGTACCGCGAAGAAGTCCACCACCTCCATGCGCATGGTCTGCGGGTTGAACACCGCACCCACCGGGTTCTGCATCCAGCCATTGGCGATCAGGATCCACAAGGCCGAGAAATTGGTGCCCAGCGCCATGAGCCAGGTGACGACGAGGTGGGCGCGCTTGGAGAGCTTGTCCCAGCCGAAGAAGAACAGGCCGACGAAGGTGGCCTCCAGGAAAAAGGCCATCAGCCCCTCGATGGCCAGCGGCGCACCGAACACGTCGCCCACGTAGTGGCTGTAGTAGCTCCAGTTCATGCCGAACTGGAACTCCAGCACCACGCCCGTGGCCACGCCCATCGCGAAGTTGATGCCGAACAGCACGCCCCAGAACTTGGTCATGTCGCGCCAGATCCTGCGGCCCGTCATGACATAGACCGTCTCCATGATGGCCAGCAGGATGGCCAGCCCCAGCGTGAGCGGCACGAACAGGAAGTGGTAGAGCGCGGTGACTGCGAACTGTAGGCGCGAGATGGAAACGATGTCGAGGTCCATGGCGGGGGTCTCTCCGGGTAATTCGTTCAGTTGAAGAGCTTAATCCGGCCGCAGCTGTTGCAGCAACCGATCAAAAAGGGGTTCGCCGCGGCGCGCCTCGGCAACGATGCGGCCGCGCGCCAGGCACACCAGCCGGTCGGCCAGTTCCGCCTCGCGGCGCAGGTGCGTGGCGACCAGCAGGCTGCGGCCGGCAGCGGCCGTGGCCAGGCGCGCCAGCACGTCGCGCGCGGTGGTGGCGTCGACGGCCTCGGTCGGCTCGTCCAGCAGCCACAGCGGCGCATCGCGCAGCAGCAGCCGCGCCAGCGCCAGCCGCCGCGCCTGGCCGCCGGACAGGCCCAGGCCACCCTCGCCGAGCACGGTGTCCAGCCCGCGGGGCAGCCCGTGCACCAGGCCGTCCAGACCGGCCGCGTGCAGCGCCTGCCAGAGCGCGGCGTCGTCCGCGCCGGGGCGGGCCAGCAGCAGGTTGTCGCGCAGGCTGTCGGCGAACAGTTCGCTGCGCTGGGTCATCAGGCAGGCCGTGCGCGCGCTGCACGCGCCGGACAGGGGCACCAACTCGCCGGCCGCCAGCGCCAGCAGCGTGGACTTGCCAGCGCCGCTCGCGCCGACCAGGGCCACGCGCTCACCGGCGCGCAGTTGCAGGCCGATGCCGTGCAGCACAGGCGCCGCCGCGCCGGCGGGTGCGGCGTCCACGGCGTCCAGCTGCAATGCGACGCCGGCTGGCGGAGTGCGCAGAACGGTGGTTGCGGGCTCCTCTGCCAGCCGCGGGCCGACGCGCCGCGCGGCCAGCAGCGCGCGGCCCAAGTCCAGCGCGCCGCGACGCAGCCCGGCCAACGGCTCGGTGGCCGCCAGCGCCACGAGCAGCAGGCCGACGGCGGCCGGCATGCCGATGCCGCCCTGCTCCACGCACCAGGCCGCCAGCAACAGGCCCGCCGTCAGCACGGCCGCGGCCAGGGCGCCCAGGCCCGTGGCGGTGAGCGCCTCCAGCCGGTTCAGCGCCCGCTCCGCCACGGCCAGCCGGGCGTCGGCCTGCGCCAGGGCCGCGCACTGCGCGGGCAGGCGGCCGGCCATGGCCAGCTCCGTCTGGCCGGCCACGAGGTCGATGGCGACGGCGCGCAATTGTTCCTGCGCCTGGGCGCGCCGGTACGCGGGCAGCCGGGCCTGCCGCGCACAGCGCCAGGCCAGCAGCAGGCCGCCACCGGACACAGCCACGCCCAGCCCCAGTCCGGCCCAGGGAGCCGCGAACGCCCAGACCAGTGCGGCCGCCAAGCCCGCGGCGGCCAGGGTGGCGAGCGGCACGGCCACACGCAGATACAGCGCGTCCAGCGCGTCCACGTCGGCCGTGAGCCGGAACAGCAGCCGCGCCGGCCGGGCCAGCAGCCGGTGCGCCGCGCGGGGCTGTGCCCAGCCGCGCAGGAGCCGCTCGCGCAGCCCGGCCAGCACGGCGAGCGTGGCGTCGTGCGTGACCAGCCGCTCGGCGTAGCGCAGCCCGGTGCGCCCCAGTGCCAGCAGGCGGATGCCGGCGGACGGCGCGAACACGTCGAACGCCAACGCCGTGGCGGTGCTCAGGCCTGCGAAGGCCGTGGCGCTGATGAACCAGCCCGACAAGCCCAGCAGCGCCATGCCCGCCAGCGCCGTGGTGGCGGCCAGCGCGGCGCCTGCCAGCAGCGCGCGCGCCCGGTCGCGCCACAGCAGTTGCAGCACGGGGCGCAGCGCGCCGGGACGGCGGCGGCGCGTCACGCGGCCGCTCCGAGCACGAGGCGGCGCGGCAGGCGCGCCAGCAGCACCGGGTCGTGCGTGGCCACCACCAGCGTGCGGCCTTCGGCCAGCTGGAGCAGCGCGTCGATCACGGCGTCGGCGGTGGCGCGGTCCAGGTGGGCCGTGGGTTCGTCGGCCAGCACCAGGCCCGCGCCGACCTGCAGGCTTGCCCGCGCCAGCGCCAGGCGCACCAGTTCGCCGCCCGACAGGCCTGCTCCGCCCTCGCCCATCGCGCGCGCCAGCGCCGGCCGGTCGGCGCCGGCGAACGCCGCCTGCGCCAGGACCCGCCCCGCCGCCGCTGCCGGCACCTCGTCGCGGCCCAGCAGGAGGTTGTGCTGCACGCTGCCGGCGAACACGTGCGGCGCCTGCGCGACCCAGGCCATGCGCGCGCGCAGGCCCGCGGCCGTGGCCTCGCTCAAGGCCACGCCGTCGATGGCGATGTGGCCGCCATCGGCCGGCGCCAGGCCCGCGAGCAACGCGAGCAGCGTGGACTTGCCGGCCCCGCTGGCGCCAACCACGGCCAGCTGCTCACCCGGCGCAAGCGTGAACGACAGGCCGTCCAGCAGCGGCCGCGCTGCGCCGACGTGGGTGAAGCGCAGCCGCTCCACGCGCAGCGCCACGGCACCGGCACCGGCCGGACAAGCCGCGCCCTGCGCCCCCAGCAAGGCCGGCGCCGGTGCGGACCACTGCACGATGGACTGGCGCGCCGCCTCGCCGGCCGCACGGTCGTGCCAGGCGGCGGACAGCTCTCGCAGCGGCTCGAAGAAGGCCGGCGCCAGCAGCAGGATGAACACGCCCTCGCCCAGGCAGAGCCGCCCACCCCAGGCGCCGAACGGCAAGGGCCCGAGCAGGTGGAAGCCCACGTAGACCGCCACCATCGCCACGCCCAGGGCGGAGAACAGCTCCAGCACGGCGGACGACAGAAAGGCCACGCGCAGCACGGCCATGGTGCGCTGGCGCAGCAGCTCGGCACTGGCGCGCAGGCGCAGGGCAGTCGTCTCCACGGCGCCGAGGGCGCGCAGGGTGGCCAGACCGCGCAAGCGGTCGAGCAGGAAGCCATGCATGTCGCCCAGGCCAGCCAGTTGCGCCTCGCTGGCCGCCTTGGCACGCCAGCCGACCAGGGCCATGAACAGCGGGATCAGCGGAGCGGTGGCCACCAGGATCAACGCCGCCACCCACGACAGCGGCGCCACCGCGACCACGATGGCCAGCGGCACGCAGGCCACGCGCCAGCGCGCCGGCACATAGCGCAGCAGCTGCGGCACCAGCGCATCGGCCTGCTCGGCCATGGCACTGGCGGCCAGACCCGAGGATGCACGCGCGCCATCCAGCGGCGATCGGCGTGCCAGGGCCCGGCCCAGTTGCGCGCGCAGCTGCGCGATCTCGGCGCGCGCGCCATCGAACAGCCGACGCAGCGCAGCGCCCTCGCAGACCGCGCGCAGCAGGCCCAGGGCCAGTACGCCGGCCGCCGGCACCAGCACGCCGGCCACGCCCAGCCCGTCGGCCAGCCGCTGCACGGCCCAGGCCAGCAGCCCGGCCTGCGGCAACCACAGCAGGGCCGCCATCACATGCAGGGCAATGCCGGCCGGGCTGGCAGATGGGGAAGAAGTCGAAGGCCTGCGCACAGTGCGTGATCATATCGAATTTTCAGTAATTACTGAAAATTCAGTCTTGCCGCCTACGATCCAGGTTTGCTGGCCTTGACCGCATTGGCGGCATTGGCAAACACCGCCACGGCCCGAAAGCCCCAGGGCCCCATAGTAGGATCGCGCTCCTTTTTTCCGCCCTGGCGCCACCGCATCCATGACGCTTCCGACGACCTCCCTGGACAAGGCCAAGATCAAGTTCCTGTTGCTGGAGGGCATCCATCCCTCCGCCGTGGAGGTGCTGCGCGCCGCCGGCTACAGCCAGATCGAGTCCCTGCCCTCGGCGCTGCCCGACGAAGAACTCAAGCGCCGGATCGCCGACGTGCACTTCATCGGCATCCGCTCGCGCACGCAGCTGACCGCCGATGTGTTCGCGCACGCGCACAAGCTGGTCGCCGCCGGGTGCTTCTGCATCGGCACCAACCAGGTCGACCTTGCAGCAGCGCGCGAGCGCGGCATCGCGGTGTTCAACGCGCCCTACTCCAACACACGCTCGGTGGCAGAACTCGTGATCGCCGAGGCCATCCTGCTGCTGCGTGGCGTGCCGGCCAAGAATGCGGCCGCGCACCGCGGCGGCTGGCTCAAGACCGCCGAGAACGCCTACGAGATCCGCGGCAAGACGCTGGGTGTGGTGGGCTACGGCGCCATCGGCACACAGCTGTCGGTGCTGGCCGAGGCCCTGGGCATGCATGTGCAGTTCCACGACATCGTCTCCAAGCTGCCACTGGGCAACGCGCGCCAGGTAGGCCTGGCCGAGTTGCTGGCCAGCAGCGACATCGTGACCCTGCACGTGCCCGAGACGCCGTCCACCCAGTGGATGGTGGGCGCGGAGCAGATCGCGGCCATGAAGCCGGGCGCCATCCTGATCAACGCCTCGCGCGGCACCGTGGTCGAGATCGACCCGCTGGCCGAGGCGGTCCAATCCGGCAAGCTGCTGGGGGCGGCCATCGACGTGTTCCCGGTGGAGCCGCGCGGCAACAAGGACGAGTTCCTGTCGCCGCTGCGCGGCCTGGACAACGTGATCCTGACACCGCACATCGGCGGCTCGACCATGGAAGCCCAGGCCAACATCGGCCTGGAGGTGGCCGAGAAGCTGGTGCGCTACAGCGACACGGGCGCCACCACCTCGTCGGTGAACTTCCCCGAGGTCTCGCTGCCCTCGCACCCGGGCAAGCACCGGCTGCTGCACGTGCACCACAACGTGCCGGGCGTGCTGTCGGAAATCAACCGCATCTTCTCGGACAACCAGATCAACATCTCGGCGCAGTACCTGCAGACCAACGAGAAGATCGGCTACGTGGTGATCGACCTGGACGCCGGTTCGTCCGAGCGCGCGCTCGAGAAGCTGGCCCAGGTGCCCGGCACCATCCGCTCGCGCGTGCTGTTCTGAGCGCCTAGAGACGGCGCGGCCGCGCCAGCAGCGGCCGCAGCTTGTGCAGGTCGCGCCATAGCGGCGGCAGCGAGATCGTCAGCAGCAGCGCGGCGAGCGGCACCACGCAGACGAATCCCAGGTGCGTGAAGCCAAGCGCGCCAGCGATGCCGCCCAGCACGAAGGCGGCCAGCAGGCCCCCCGTGAGTCGCAGCTTGGCGCGGTCGTGACGCACCGGTCGGTGTGCGACGGCGGTACGGTTCAGGTAGAGCAGCTTGCCCAGTTCCATCCCCAGGTCTGTCACGTTGCCTGTCATGTGCGTGGTGCGCACACGCCCGCCCGAGGCCTTGGAGCTCACGGCGTTCTGCAGGCCCATGATGAAGGACAGCAGCAAGACCGTGAGTGGCACCGTGAACGGCGTCTGCCAGCCCAGCGTGATGGCGCCCACCAGACCGAACGGGAACATCAGCAGCGCTTCGAAGAACAGCGGCAAGGCGTAGATGCTGTCCAGCCGGTGCTGGCGCCCCCAATTGACCAGCATGGCCGTGGCTGCAGCCCCAGCGACGAAGGCCAGCAAGGCGCCCAGCGCCGTCAGCACGAGACGCGTCTGCCCCAGGGCCACCCCGTCGGCCAGCTGCGAGGTGAAGCCCGTCATGTGCGAGGTGTACTGGTGCAGCACGAGAAAGCCGCCCGCGTTGATGGCCCCTGCGTTGAAGGCCAGCAACAGGCCCAGCACCAGGTTGGTCGACGGTGCGCGGTGCCGGCTGGTCAGGACGAGGAAGCGACGCATGGCGGAGGACAGAGCAAGCGCGGTGCCGGCCTGGCTTCAGTCCCAGAACGACAGCAGGGCCGGCAATGCCGCCATGTCCTCGAAAACATGGGCGGCGCCGGCGGCGCGCAGGGCCTCGGCCGGGCTGTGGCCAGGGCCGCCCGGGCTGTAGCCAAACACCGTGGCACCGGCCGCTGCGCCCGCAGTGACGCCGGTGACCGTGTCCTCCACCACCGCGCAGCGGCGCGGGTCCACGCCCAGCGCCTCGGCCGCGGCGAGGTACACGTCGGGAAAGGGCTTGGAGCGCGGCATCTCGTGCCCGCTGAAGATGCGGCCCTCGAACAGCGGGTACAGGCCCACCTTGCGCAGCTGCATCTCGACCTTGCCGCGGTCGGCACCCGAGGCGCAGGCGATGCGCCCACCGGTGGCTTCGTGCAGCGCGGGCACCGCCTCCAGGGCCCCGGCAATGGGCAGCAGATCACGCTCCAGCGCCGCGTTGCGCCGGCCCCAGAAGGCCTGCAGCCACTCGGCCGTGACCGGCTGGCCGGTGCGCTGCTCGATCAGCGCTGCCTCGTCCTTGACGGCCTTGCCGATGAAGATGCGCATGCACTCTTCCTGCGTGATCTGCCAGCCGCGCTCGCCCAGGACCTGGACGAGCACGCGGTGGGTGATGGGTTCGGAATCGACGAGCACGCCGTCGCAGTCGAACAAGATGGCTTCGAATCGCATGGCCACCATTGGACCACGCACCGGGGGCCGTTCAGTGCAGCGAACCGTCCAGGTAGTACCAGCGCCCACCCTCGCGCACGAAGCGGCTGCGCTCGTGCAGGCGGTGCGCGCGACCGCTGGCGTCGCGCTGGCGGGCAACGAACTCGACCTCGGCATGCTCGGCATCGACCTGCTGGTGGTCCTTCACCTGCAGGCCCAGCCAGCGCGTGCCGGCGTCGAAGTCGAGCTGCGCGGGCCGGTGGCTGGCGTGCCAGGTCGCCAGCAGGTAGTCGGCCCGTTCGCGCACGAAGGCGGTGTAGCGCGAGCGCATGAGCGACTCGGCATCGGGCGCGGGCGTCGCCTCCAAGGCGTCGAGGTAGCGGCCACAGCAGTCGGCATAGGCCAGCGCGCGCTGGCGCGCATCCATGCGGCCGCAGGGACAGGCCGTCACGCCAGCGCGCGCGTGATCAATATCTTCTGCACGTCGCTCGTGCCCTCGTAGATCTGGCACACGCGCACGTCGCGGTAGATGCGCTCCACGGGGAAGTCGTTGACCACGCCGTAGCCACCCAGCGTCTGGATCGCCGCGCTGCAGACGCGCTCGGCCATCTCGCTGGCGAACAGCTTGGCCATGGCTGCTTCCTTGAGGCACGGCAAGCCCGCATCGCGCAGGCTCGCGGCATGCCAGATCAGCTGGCGCGCGGCCTCGATCTGCGTTGCGCAGTCGGCCAGCCGGAAGCCCACCGCCTGGTGCTGGAAGATCGGCTGGCCGAAGCTCTCGCGCTGCTTGGCATAGGCCAGCGCGGCCTCGAAGGCGCTGCGCGCCATGCCCACGCTCTGCGCAGCGATGCCGATGCGCCCGCCTTCGAGCGCGCCCAGCGCAATCTTGTAGCCCTCGCCCTCGGCGCCGATCAGGTGGTCGGCCGGGATGCGACAGCCCTCGAAGTTGATCTGCGCCGTGTCGCTGCTGTGCTGGCCCAGCTTGTCCTCCAGCCGCGCCACCTGGTAGCCCGGTGTGTCGGTGGGCACGAGGAAGGCGCTCATGCCCTTCTTGCCGGCGCCCTTGTCGGTCACGGCGATGACGATGGCCACCTGGCCGTTCTTGCCGCTGGTGATGAACTGCTTGACGCCGTCGATCACATAGCCGTCGCCGTCGCGCCGTGCCGTGGTGCGCAGGGCCGAGGCATCGGAGCCCACATGCGGCTCGGTCAGGCAGAAGGCCCCCAGCATCTGGCCCTGGGCCAGGGGTTCGAGCCAGCGCTTCTTCTGCGCGGCGTTGCCATAGCGCATCAGGATGGCGTTGACGGGGCAGTTGGTCACGCTGATGGCCGTGCTGGTGCCGCCGTCGCCGGCCGCGATCTCTTCGAGCACGAGCGCCAGGGTGAGGTAGTCCAGGCCGGCGCCGCCATGCTCCTCGGGTACGCAGATGCCGTACGCACCAAGCGCAGCCAGGCCCTGGTGGGCGGCCTTGGGGAAATGGTGTTCGCGGTCCCATTGCGCGGCGTGCGGCCACAGCTCGGCCTGGGCAAAGGCGCGCACGGCGTCGCGGATGGCTTCCTGGTCGGGGGTCAGCAGCATGGTCGGTTCCGTTGTCTCAGGCGGAGGCTTGTGTTTCCTGGGCGAGCTGGTCGCGGTAGCGCGCCAGCATCTGCTCCTGGGTCTCGGTCGGCGCGCCAGCGCCGATCTGGTCGTGGATCATCTGGTTCATGCTGGGCAGCGCAGCACGCTCGGGCCAGGTGCCGGGCTGCCACAGCTGCGAGCGCATGAAGGCCTTGGCGCAGTGCAGGTAGACCTCCTCGACCTGCACCTCGATCACGAGCCTGGGGCGCTGGCGCTCCTCGGCGAAGCGGTCGACAAACTCCGCCTCATCGCGCAGCCGCGCACGGCCGTTCACGCGCAGCGTCTCTTGCACGTTGGGGACCAGGAAGATCAACGCCAGGCGCGGGTCGGCCAGCAGGTTCTCCAGCGTGTCGAGCCGGTTGTTGCCGCCCGAATCGGGCAGCAGCAGCGTGCGTTCGTCGGCCAGCTTGACGAAACCCGGCGTGCCGCCGCGCGGCGAGGCGTCGAGCAGGGCTCCGTATACGCCACCCGTGGCGACCACGCAGAACGGCGACAGCGCGATGAACCGCGCCGCGTGCGGATCGACATGGTCCAGCTGCTTGCGCAGCGCGCGTTCGCCGGGCGCGGCGTACAGGCCGCGCAGTTGTTCCAAGGTCTGAATCATCACCACCCTTCGAAAGGTCTGCCGTCGTAGTCGAGGAATGCGCCCTTGTGTTGGGGGCCGAGCCCGTCGAGCGCGGCGCGCATGCCGGCGACGCTCTGGTCCACGCGCAAGGGAGCGGCCGCGCCGCCCATGTCGGTCTGCACCCAGCCGGGCGACAGCGCGACCAGGATGGCCTGCGGATAGTCGTGCTGCGCAGAAGCCACCGCCATGTTCAGGGCGGCCTTGCTGGCGCGGTAGACCCAGGCCAGGCTGTCGTCCACGCCCGCGATGCGGCCCATCTCGCTCGTGATGAAGGCAAAGCGGCCGTGCGGCGCGGCCTCGACCAGCGGCGCCACCTGCGGAATGGCCTGCATGGCGCCCAGCACATTGGTGTGCATGAGCCGGTCGAAGTCCTCGCGCGTGGGCGGCGTGCGCGCATCGGCCGTGACCCAGGCACCGGCCACGTAGAGCGCGATGTCGATCTTCTCGCCGTCCAGCTGCCAGGCCAGGCCGCTCACGCTGGCCGGGTTGGCCACGTCCACGCGCAGCGGCGTGGCACCCAGGGCCTTCAAGCCGGCCAGGCCCGCGTCGTCGCGCGCCGTGGCGATCACGCGGTCGCCGGCCGCGCGGTACTGGCGCACGAACTCCAGGCCGATGCCGCGCGAAGCGCCGATGACGAGGACCGTGGCCATCAGAGCAGTTCGAGTGCCAGCGCAGTCGCCTCGCCGCCGCCGATGCACAGCGTGGCGATGCCGCGCTTCTTGCCCCGGGCCTGCAGCGCATGGATCAGCGTGACCATGATGCGTGCGCCGCTGGCACCGATCGGGTGGCCCAGCGCGCAGGCGCCGCCATTGACGTTGACGATGTCGTGCGACAGGCCGAGTTCGGTCATCAGCGCCATGGGCACGACGGCGAAGGCCTCGTTGATCTCCCACAGGTCCACATCGGCCACGCTCCAGCCGGTCTTGGCCAGCAGCTTCTGCGTGGCGCCCACGGGCGCGGTGGCGAACCAGTTGGGTTCCTGCGCGTGCGTGGTGTGGGCCACGATGCGCGCGATCGGCTTGGCGCCCAGGCGCTGCGCCGTGGAGGCACGGGCCAACACCAGCGCGGCGGCGCCGTCGTTGATCGACGAGCTGGAGGCGGCGGTGATGGTGCCGTCCTTCTTGAACGCGGGCTTGAGCGTGGGGATCTTGTCCAGCTTGATCTTGCCCGGGCCTTCGTCCACGGCGATCAATTGCTCGCCGGCGCGGGTCTTGACCGTCACGGGCGCGATCTCGGCCCGGAAGGCACCGGAGGCCGTCGCCTCCTGGGCACGCCGCACGCTGGCGACGGCGAATTGGTCCTGCTCCTCGCGCGTGAAGCCGTACTTGGCGGCGCAGTCCTCGCCGAAGGTGCCCATGGAGCGGCCGGCCTCGTAGGCGTCTTCCAGGCCGTCCAGCATCATGTGGTCCATCACGCGGTCGTGGCCGATGCGGATGCCGCTGCGGCCCTTCGGGAGCAGGTGCGGCGCGTTGGTCATGCTCTCCATGCCGCCGGCCACCATGACCTCGTGCGTGCCGGCCAGCAGCATGTCGTGCGCCAGCATGGCCGCCTTCATGCCCGAGCCGCACATCTTGGACAGCGTGACGGCGCCCGCACTCTTGGGCAGGCCGCCCTTGAACGCGGCTTGGCGCGCGGGCGCCTGGCCCTGGCCGGCCATCAGGCAGTTGCCGAACAGGACCTCGCCGACCAACTCGGGCGAGATGCCGGCACGCTCGACGGCGGCCTGGATCGCGACGCCGCCCAGGTCGTGCGCCGCCAGGCCGGCGAAGTCGCCCTGGAAGCCGCCCATGGGCGTGCGCGCGGCACCGAGGATGACGATGGGGTCTTGGTTTGCTTGGCTCATGGTGTCTCCTTCAAAGGTGGATGGGAGGTTTGGAAAGCGGGCGGCCTACTCGTCGTCTTCCTCGGGCTGCAGCGGCTGGCCGCTGTCGTGCCGGGGGTAGCGCTTGATGGCCGCGCGGAAGATGTCGAGCACGGAGTCAGCATCGCTGATGCTGACCTTGAGGTCGTTGACCAGGCCGTCCTTGAGGCCATAGCACCAGCCATGGATGGTCAGCGGCTGGCCACGCGCCCAGGCGTCCTGCACGACGGTGGACAAGGCCACGTTGCCGACCTGCTCGATCACGTTGATCTCGCACAGCACGTCGTGCCGCTGCTGCTCGGTCGGCAGGTGGTCGATGCGCTTCCTGTGGCGCAGCCGCAGGTCGGCGATGTGGGCCAGCCAGTTGTCGGCCAGGCCCACGCGCTGGCCCAGCAGCGCGGCGCGCACGCCGGCACAGCCGTAGTGGCCGGTCACCATGATGTGCTCGACGCGCAGGTGGTCGACGGCGAACTGGATGGTCGACAGCGCGTTGAGGTCCGAATGCACCACCACGTTGGCCACGTTGCGGTGCACGAACACCTCGCCCGGGTCCAGGCCCGTGATTTCATTGGCCGGCACGCGGCTGTCGGCGCAGCCGATCCACATGTAGCGCGGCTTTTGCTGCGCCATGAGGCCGGTGAAGAAGCCCGGACGCTCCTGCTCGACCCGGGCAGCCCAGGCGCGGTTGTTGGCGAGGAGGTGTTCGAGAGAGTTGCTCATCTGGATCGTTCCCTTTGCAAAGCTGTGGAATCTGGAATGGATCTGCTGCGCCGCAGCAAACACCGCATTTTCCGCGCTCGCGGACGGGGCCTTGGAACTCAGTGGCGAATGCCCTCGCGGCCGACCACGGCCATCAGCGTGCAGTTCATCGTGGCGACCAGCCTCTCGCGCCCGTCGTCGAAGGCCAGCGCCCGGCCCTCGACCACGCTGATGGTGCGGCCGGGCTTGAGCACCTGCCCCTCCATGCGAAAGCGCTGGCCCTTGGCCGGCGCCAGCAGGTTGATCTTGAATTCGATGGTCAGCACGGCAGCATCGGCCGCCATCAGCGTGAAGCCGGCGTAGCCGCAGGCCGAATCCAGCGCCGTGGCAAGCATGCCGGCATGCAGGAAGCCGTGCTGCTGCGTCAAACCAGGCGCCCAATCCAGTTCGACCGCCACCAGGCCCGGATCGACCTGCGCCAGCCGCGCGCCCAGCGTCTGCATCGCGCCCTGGCGGGCGAAGCTGTCGTGCACACGCGCAGACCAGTCGGCCACCTGGGGTTCGAAGACGGGGTTGCTCATCGCGGCGCTCCAGACAGGTAAGTAATTGACGTTTACGTAAACGTCAATCATAGCCAGCTCAGCTGGAACGCGCCAGCAGCGCGCGCGCCTCGCGCTCGTGCGCCTTCACTTCATCAAGGTTGGCGTGCAGCTCGGTCAGCTGCGCCTCCAGCGCCTGGCGGTGCGCGGCCAGCACGTCCAGGAACTTGCGCAACTGGGGGCCGGTGTCGCGCGGGCTGTCGTACATGTCGAGGATCTCGCGCGCCTCGTTCAGCGACAGGCCCAGGCGCTTGGCCCGCAGCGTGAGCTTGAGCCGCGTGCGGTCGCGCGCGGCGTAGACGCGCACGCGGCCGCCCGGTCCGCTGCGCTGCGGCTGCAGCAGGCCCATGTCCTCGTAGAAGCGGATGGCGCGGGTGGTCAGGTCGAACTCGCGGGCCAGGTCGCCGATGCTGTAGGTGCCGGCGTCGGCGGCGGTCTCGTCGGACGGCGGGGGGCAGGAGGCATCGGTGGTCATCGGCAGGGCATACGGAGGTGACAGGTGAAAGAGCAGGCGCATTCCTAGAATGACATCGGATTACAGATGACGTTTACGTCAACGTCAACCCAACCGGCAGACACTCCATGAACGCACTCGAAAGCCAGCTGCACTACCCCTTTGGTGATCAGATGCCGGAGCCGGGCAAGACCATGGAGGTGGTGCCCGGAATGCGTTGGATCCGCATGGCGTTGCCGTTCGCACTGGACCACATCAACCTCTGGCTGCTGCGCGACGAGATCGACGGCCGCGCTGGCTGGACCGTGGTGGACTGCTGCATCGCGCGCGGCGAGGCCAAGGCGCAATGGGAAGAGGTGTTCGCCACGCAGTTGCAGGGCCTGCCGATCCTGCGCGTGATCGTCACGCACATGCATCCGGACCACATCGGCCTGGCGCATTGGCTGTGCACGCGCTGGAACGCGCCGCTGTGGATCAGCGCCACCGACTACCACGTGGCCCGGCTCAATACCCAGGGCACCAGCGGCAACGGCGGCGAAGCGGCCGCTAACTTCTTCCGCAGCCACGGGCTGGCGGACCCGGCAGCGCTGGAGCAGGTGCGCGGCCGCACCAACTACTACGCCGACATGGTGCCGGACGTGCCGCGCCAGTACATCCGCCTGCTGGACGGCATGCACCTGAGCATCGGCGGGCGCGCGTGGCGCTGCATCAGCGGCTACGGCCATGCGCCCGAACACATCGCGCTGTACTGCGAAGAAGCGGCTGTGCTGGTGGGCGGCGACATGATGCTGCCGCGCATCTCGACCAACGTCAGCGTCTACGACAACGAGCCCGAAGCCAACGCGCTGCAGCTGTTCCTGGACTCCATCGACAAGTTCCGGCCGCTGCCGCCCGAGACCCTGACGCTGCCAGCCCACGGCAAGCCGTTCCGCGGCCTGCACACCCGCATCGACCAGTTGCACGATCACCACCGCCAGCATCTGGAGCGCGTCATGGAGGCCTGCCGCACGCTGGGCCCGCGCACCGGCGCCGACCTGCTGCCCGTGCTGTTCACGCGCAAGCTGGATCTGCACCAGACCACCTTCGCCATGGGCGAGGCCGTGGCCCACCTGCACAAGCTGTGGTTCGACGGCCAGTTGCAACGCCGACGTGGCGAAGACGGGGTCTACCGCTTCGCCCTCGCTTAGGCCAGGCTGAAGACGCGGAACCGAAGAGCGTCCGCCAGCATCCAACCTCGGTCGGGAAGGGGTTATCCACACCCCCGTCAAGGGCGCAGACAACGCCCTTAGCACTCACCACCGGAGAGTGCTAGTATTTCCCCTGAAGGAAAGGAATCTGGTATGAGTTTTCAAACTGGAACCACGTCCGTTGCGCTTGCCACGGCGAACCCATGGTCGCTGGTCCCGCCGCTGGGCAACCTGGACGCGTACATCTCCGCGGTCAACCGCATGCCCATGCTCACGCTCGAGCAGGAGCAGGAGTACGCGCGCAAGCTCAAGAACGACAACGATCTGGAAGCCGCCGGAAAGCTGGTGCTGTCGCACCTGCGCCTGGTGGTGTCCGTGGCCCGCCAATACCTGGGCTACGGCCTGCCGCACGGCGACCTGATCCAGGAAGGCAATGTGGGCCTCATGAAGGCCGTCAAGCGCTTCGACCCCGAACAGGGCGTGCGCCTGGTCAGCTACGCGCTGCACTGGATCAAGGCCGAGATGCACGAGTACATCCTGAAGAACTGGCGCATGGTCAAGGTGGCGACCACCAAGGCCCAGCGCAAGCTGTTCTTCAACCTGCGCTCGATGAAGCAGGGCTTCAAGGCCGATGCGGCCGAGGGCGAGACCCACCGCGACTCGCTCAGCGAGGGCCAGATCGAGGCCATGGCCGAGCAGCTCAACGTGAAGCGCGAGGATGTGATCGAGATGGAAGCCCGGCTGTCGGGCGGCGACGTGATGCTCGATCCCGGCCCGTCCGACGACGGCGAGGACAGTTACGGTCCGATCGCCTATCTGGCCGACGCCAAGCAGGAGCCTACGGCGCTGATCGAGTCGCGCCAGCGCGACCGGCTGGCCAGCGATGGCATCAGCACGGCCCTGGCCGAGTTGGACCCGCGCAGCCGGCGCATCGTCGAGGAGCGCTGGCTCAAGGTCAACGACGACGGCTCTGGCGGCATGACGCTGCACGAGCTGGCGGCCGACTACGGCGTGAGCGCCGAGCGCATCCGCCAGATCGAATCGGCGGCCATGAAGAAGATGAAGAAGGCGCTGGCGTACTACGCCTGACCGCCGGCTCCCTCCTGCAAAACGCCAGCGCCTGCGCTGGCGTTTTGCTTTCTGGACGCACGATCCGGGTTCGGGGATTCGATTCAAGGCCGGGCGAGCAGCGTGTCCGGCTGCAGCGCGCCCACGACCACCGGCGGGCCGTTCAGGCGCTGAACCTGCAAAGGGTGGACATACTGGGCCGAAGGCACGGCCGTTCCGGCCTGCACGACCTGGTATGCCAAGGCCATGCCGCGGTCGTTGACCCGGTAGTCGTAGCGTGCAGGCTGCATGAAGACGCTCCAGTCGGTTTGGCGGCTGTTGACATCGGTGTGCTCCACCGGAATCTGCAAGCCGCCGCGCCCCACCAGCAGGTTGTTGGCCAACAGCACCCGTTCGGTTCCTGGCGCCGCGCGCACGAAGGTTCCGCCATGCGGGTGGTCGTTGACCAGGGTGTTGCTGGCGAGCTCCAGCGTATTGCGCTGATGGGCCAGCCCCTCGGCGCCGAAGCTCACCATGACGGAGTTCTCCGTCCTGCGCCCCTGCTGCACCACATTGCCCACCAGGCGAACCACCCCTCCATTGGGGAAGTCCATTTCGTAGCTGGCCCGGCCACCCTCTTCGTCGGTCAGGCGGTTGTAGAACACCTCGTTCACCGCAGCCCGGCTCTTGAGCAGGTGCCCCGTGTCGGCGTGGTGCAGGTAACTGCCCGTGATGCTGAAGCGGCCGATGTGGCCGACGTAGATGTTGTGGCTCTGGCCGTCGCCGTCGCCGTTGTAGCCGAACTCGCTGGACGCGACTTCCAGCTGGCTGTCGGGCTGGCTGCCGATGGTCAGGATGCCGTTCTGGTTGCCCCAGAACAGGCAGTGCGCAACCCGCAAGTGCCCGCCTTCGAAGCGGATGCCGGCGCCGTTCTTGTCCGCGACCTTCGCGCCGACGAAGTCGAAGCCCGAAATATCGAAGTCGCCGTTGCGGATGACCCAGATGGCTTTGCCCTGCGCACTGCGGCCGTCGGCGATCAGCCGGACGCGGCCACCGACGGCCCGGATCGTCAGCTGCTTCTGGCCCCAGACCGCCACGTCGCCCCGGTAGGTGCCTGCCTGCACTTCCACGGTATCCCCGCTGCGTGCCAGCTTCGCCGCGGCGGCGATCGAGAGCAGCGCCTCTTGCGGCCCGACCCGCCACACCTTGCCCTGCGGCAACGGTTGCTCCGTGAGCGGCGGAGCCGCCCGCTCCGGCACCGGTGGAACGACGAACACGGTGCGCCGCCGCTCGGCGATGGATGGTGCATCGAACCAGCCGCGCAACAGCCCCATGGCCGGCAGCGCCACGGTCTCGAGCTTGTTATGCCCCTGCAACCGACGCTCCGCGTAGTCCATCAGCTCGCCCGGCGTGCGGCCGACGCGCTGGTACGCCCACCAGCCAATGGCCAGCCCGACGAGCCCCCCGCACAGGATCAGCGCGGCCAGCCAATGCAGCCAACGTCCTCTCGACTTGCCTTTGCGGCTGGATGGTGCGCGCATGGCCGACCGCTCAACCGGCCTGCTTCAGCAACTGCCGCACATCGGCGAGCAACGCATCGGCCCCGGAGCCGTAACGCACGTACAGGCGCAGCCGCCCCTGCGGGTCGTAGACATAGCTGCCGGCCGAATGGTCCATGGTGTAGCTGGTGGGCGTCTTGCCTTCGACCTTCTTGTAGTACACCTTGAAGTCCTTGGCCAGCGCCGCCAGGCCTTCGGGCGAGGTGCGCAAGGCCAGGAAGCTCGGGTCGAAGTTCGCCATGTAGGCTTTCAGCACCTCGGGCGTGTCGCGCTCGGGGTCCACCGTCACGAACAGGCCTTGCAGCTTGTCGCCGTCCGCGCCCAGCGACTGCTTGACCTGGGCCAGCTCGGCCATGGAGGTCGGACAGACGTCGGGGCATTGCGCGAAGCCGAAGAACACCACAACCACCTTGCCGCGGAAGTCCTGCAGGCTGCGTTCCTGGCCGTTGTGGTCGGTCAGGCGGAAGTCCTTGGCATAGTCCGCCCCGGTGATGTCCACCGCCGTGAAGCTGGGCTTGGTGTCGGTGCAGGCGGCCAGGCAGCCGGCGGCGGCCAGCGCGATCAGGGTGCGTCGGTGGAGCATGTTCACAGGAGGTAGTGGTCCAGCAGCAGCGCCGCGAACAGGGCGGCCAGGTGAACCAGCGAGAAGCGGAAGGTCTTGCGCGCCAGCGCATCGGAGTAGTTGCGCCACAGCCGGAAGCCGTAGGCGCAAAAGCCGATGCTGAGCACCACGGCCGTGGCCAGGTAGAGCCACGAGCTCATGCCGTAGACGAAGGGCAGCAGGCAGGCCGCGAACAGGATCAGCGTGTAGAGCCAGACCTGCAGGCGGGTGAATTCGTTGCCGTGCGTCACGGGCAGCATGGGCAGGCCGGACTTGCGGTAGTCCTCTACGCGGTACAGCGCCAGCGCCCAGAAATGCGGCGGCGTCCACAGGAAGATGATCAGGAACAGGATCATGGCCTCCGGCCCCACATCGCCCGTCATCGCAGCCCAGCCCAGCACCGGCGGCATGGCGCCCGAGGCGCCGCCGATCACGATGTTCTGCGGCGTCAGCGGCTTGAGGATGACGGTGTAGACCACGGCGTAGCCGACGAAGGTCGCCAGGGTCAGCCACATGGTCAGCACGTTGACGCTGAAGTACAGCAGCACCGAGCCCCCGACGCACAGCAGCGCGGAGAACAGCAGCGTCTGGCCATCGCCGAGTTCGTTCTTGGCCGTCGGGCGCCAGGCCGTGCGCTTCATGCGCGCGTCGATGCCCTTCTCGACCAGGCAGTTGAAGGCCGCGGCCGCGCCGGCCACGAGCCAGATGCCCAGGCAGGCCACGGCCATCTGGCGCAGCTGCATCCAGGATGGCAGGCCGGGCACGGCCAGCACCATGCCGATCAGCGCGCAGAACACGATGAGCTGCACCACGCGCGGCTTGGTCAGGACATAGAACTGCTGGAAGCGCGACATGCTGGGGCGTGCGAGGGCGGTGGGGTGCGGATCGATGGCGCTCATCGAGCCGCCTCCAAGGTCTGCTGCAGCGGAGCCGGCACGGCCGTGCGCACGGACTCGGTGGCGCAGAGCAGCCAGGTCAGCACCACGACCAACCCGGCGGCCCCGCCCGTGTGCGAGACGGCGGCCACCAGCGGCCAGTCCAGCACGACGTTCGACAGGCCGGTGCCGAACTGCCAGGCGGCCAGTGCCGCGAGCCAGCGCACCGGCCGCTGCAGCCCGGGCACATGCCACAGCCGCCAGGCCAGGCCGGCCAGCGCCGCGAGCACGGCATAGGCCGCGAGGCGGTGCACGTAGTGGATGGCGGTGAGCGCCGGGAAGGCGATGTGGCTGCCGTCGGCCAGCCGGCCCAGCGGCCGCCAGACCTGGAAGGCCTGCTCGAAGTCCATCGTCGGCCACCAACTGCCCTGGCAGGTCGGGAAATCGCTGCAGGCCAGCACCGCGTAGTTGGTGCTGACCCAGCCACCGAGCGCAATCTGCAGCAGCACCAGCGCCGCCGTGCCCCACAGCAGGCCGCGCAAGCCGGGCGACAGCACCACGGCGCGCAGCGCACCCGTGCGGCGCGCATCACGCACGACCTGGGCGCACAGCAGGGCCAGCAATGCGAGCCCGCCCAACAGGTGCAGCACGACGATGGCCGGGAACAGCTTGAGCGTGACGGTCCAGGCGCCGAAGGCGCCCTGCAGGCAGACCCAGCACAGCGTCAGTGTCGGCCAGCCCGGGTGGATGGCGTGCGGATCGCGCGGGCGCTGGCGCCAGGCCGCCCAGCTCACGGCGGCCAGGGCCAGGATCAGCACGCCCACCGCGGTCGCGAGATAGCGGTGCACCATCTCGATCCAGGCCTTGGTGTGGGTCACCGGGCCCGTGGGCATGGCCGTCTGGGCCGCGGAAATCTCCGCGTGCGCGCCGATCGGGCTGGCCTTGCCGTAGCAGCCGGGCCAATCCGGGCAGCCCAGGCCGGAATCGGTCAGCCGCGTGAAGGCGCCGAACAGCACCAGGTCGAAGGTCAGGAACAAGGTCAGCAGGGTCAGCGCGCGCCGCCGCCTGGCGGGCGAGGCACCCCGGTTGCGCAGGGCCACCCAGGCCAGCGGGCCGAGCGCGAGCACGACGCCCATCAGCATCATGCGGGCGATCGGACTCCAGTCGTAGGAAGCCACATCCATCGTCATCGGCCCGCGTTGTCCCAGGAGCCCGAGGCGCGCAACAGGCGCTCGATGTCGCGCTTGGCCTTGGCCGCGCTCGCGGCGTCCAGCGCTGGCGGCAGCCGCATCATCCAGTTGCCCATGGGATCGACGATGTACAGGTGGGCCGGCAAGGCCTGGCCCGCCGCCGGGGCCAGCCACTGCGCCAGGCCCGCGCGGTCGACACGCAGCACGGTGGCGCTCTGCAGCGCCGGGCGCAGGGTCTCGCGCACGGGCGCGCCGTCGTCGACGAGCCAGACCCAGTCCACGCGCTCCTTCTCCTTGCCCAGGCTCTCGCGCAGTTGGCGCTGCAGGTACAGGTTGCGTTCGCAGGCTGCGTCGCAGTCGCCGCCGGCCACGCTGACCAGCAACCACTGGCCCTTGAGACTGGGCAGGCGCAGCGTCTGGCCATCCAGGTCCACGGCCGGCAGGTCCGGCAGCGGCCGTTGCGGATCGATGAGTTCGCCGAACACGCTGCGCCCCTCGGGCCGGACCAGGTAGTAGGTGAAGTACGAGGCGATCACGGGCGCGGCGCAGACCAGGACCACGAGCAGCATCTTCAAGCGCCCGCTGCGTGTGCGCTGCGCCGCCTCGCCCGCGGCTTCGGCCTCGGCCGGCGACGGCAGCGAATGAACCGTCAGGCCCAGCGGCTGGTCGGCTTCAGCCATGGCGCGCGAGGCGCCGAACGGCGGGACGTCGGACAAATTGGAACCAGACATAAAGACCCGTCAGCAGGGCGCAGAGCCCGAACCACTGGAAGGCATAACCGTAGTGCTTCTCGACGCCGGTCCTGGGCACCGGCCATTCACGCAACAGCCCCGCTCCGTCCTCGCCCGTCTGTTGCACCGACTGCTGCCACAGCGGCAGCCCGGTCTCCTGGGCGAATGCGCCGAGGTCCAGATTCTGCCGGATCGTGCCCCTGTCCTCGCCAGCGAACTCGTAAAGCCTGGACGGCGCGGGGACGACGAGGCCCTCAATGTCCACCAGCCCGGCCGGCGTGGGGATCTTCGGCAGCGCCGTGCGGTCGACGAAATTGCGCTGCACCCAGCCGCGCTGCACCACCACCACGGTGGAACTGTTCTCCAGCGCCAGCGGCGTCAGCACGTAGAAGCCCGGCTGGCCGCGCATCTGGCGGTTGTCCAGGAACACGGTGCGCTCGGCGAGCCACAGGCCGCGCAGGCGCACGGGACGGTGCAGCAGCGCCAGCGGATCGGCCGCGCCCAGCATGGCCTGCGCGTCGAGCGCGGGCAGTTTCCCCTGCGAGTCGATGACCGCTTGCAGGGCCTCCTTCTCGGCCGCGCGCGACAGCTGCCAGCGCCCCAGCGAGGCAGTGCCGGCGATGCCCACGAGCGCCGCCAAGGTCACCAGCCAGAAGCGCAGCCCGAAGCGCCGCGCCGGATAATCCCCCCATGAGCTACTTCGCACTGGTTGCCTTCATCGCCATCATCGGCAGCCTGGGCGCCGCCCTGTACTTCATGCTGCGCGGCGGCCAGGATGCCGACGGCAAGACCCGCCCCAACCACATGGCGCGCGCGCTCGCGGTGCGCGTCGGACTGTCCATCCTGCTGTTCCTGTGCATCCTCATCGGCTGGAAACTGGGCTATCTGCATCCAACGGGCATTCCCGCCGGCAAGTAAGGGAAGAAGAAAAATGAAAAGGGCCGCTGCGCGGCCCTTTCGATGCGAGGCCTGGCAGCCTCAAAGCCAATACACCAACACGTACAGGCCGAGCCAGACCACGTCCACGAAGTGCCAGTACCAGGCCGCGCCTTCGAAGCCGAAATGGCGCTCCTTGGTGAAGTGGCCCTTCATCAGCCGCAGCGTGATGAACAACAGCATCAGCATGCCCACCAGCACGTGGAAGCCGTGGAAGCCCGTCAGCATGAAGAAGGTGGAACCGTAGGGGCCGGAGTTCAGCTTGAGGTTCAGGTCGCGGTAGGCGTGCACGTACTCGTAGCCCTGCACGAACAGGAACACGATGCCCAGGATCACCGTGGCCCACATCCAGGTGATGGTCTTGGCGCGCTCGCCGTGCTGCAGCGCATGGTGGGCGATCGTCAACGTCACGCCCGAGGTCAGCAGCAGCGCGGTATTGATGGTGGGCAGCCAGAACGGCGTCATGGCCTGGAAAGGCTCGACGATGTTGGCGGGCGAGCCGGTCACGCCAGCGGCCATGCTGGGCCACACGGCCTTGAAATCGGGCCACAGCAGTGCGTTGTCCAGGCTGCCGAGGACCGGCACCGAATGCACGCGCATCCACCACAAGGCCGTGAAGAAGGCGCCGAAGAACATCACCTCAGAGAAGATGAACCAACTCATGCTCCAGCGGTAGGAGAAGTCGATCTTGCGCCCGTACAGGCCACCCTCGCTCTCGGTGACGGCATCGCGGAACCACTGGTACAGCACCACCCACCAGAACAGCAGGCCGAAGGCCAGCGACCACTTGCCCCAGTCGTGGCCGTTGATCCACTGGGCTGCGCCCAGGATCACGAAGAACAGGCCGATGGCGGCCATGATCGGATGCCGCGAGGGCCCTGGGACGAAGTAATACGGCGTGGATCCGTGGGTCGTGGCACTCATCTCAGCTCCTGGTTTCTTTATTGGTTTGCGCGGCCGCGTCGGCACTGGCCGGTGCCGGCGGCGTCTTGCCGCCCACCTCGAAGAAGGTGTACGACAGCGTGATCGTGGTCACGTCCTTGGACAGCTTGGGGTCGATGATGAAGGCCACCGGCCATTCCTTCTTCTCGCCCGCGTCCAGCGTGTATTGCGTGAAGCAGAAGCACTCCAGCTTGTTGAAGTGCGCGGCGGCCTGGCGCGGCGCATAGCTCGGGATCGCCTGGGCCGCCATGCGCCGGTTCTGCACGTTCTGGAACTCGTACATCACGGTGGCCAGTTCGCCGGGATGCACCTGCATCGAGCGCATCGCCGGCTTGAACTCCCAGGGGCCGCGCGAGTTGGCGTCGAACTCCACCGTGATCGTGCGGCTGCGGTCAACCTGCGTGTTCTCCGGCGTGACCTTCGACACCACGCCAGGCACCTGGCGCTCGGACAGCGACAGGATGTTGATGCCCGTCATCTCGCAGATGGCGTTGTACAACGGCACCAGCGCATAGCCGAAGGCGAACATGCCGGCCGTCACCACGGCCAGCTTGCCCACCATGCGGACGTTGGCGCGCCGGATGCTCATGAGCGCCCCAGGTAGACCATCTTGACCATGAAGCCGATGAAGAAGACCAACGCCACGGACAGCAGGATCAGGCCGGTCCGCAGGTTCTGCTTCTTCTTGTCGGGCGTCATCGGCCTGTGTCCTCAACCGACCACGCGGGTCGCGGTGGCGTCCAGCTTGGGTGGGTTCTCGAAGGTGTGGAACGGCGCCGGCGACGGCACTTCCCACTCCAGGCCTTCGGCTGCTTCCCAAGGCTTCTGCGGCGCCTTGGCACCCTTGCCCATCATGCAGGGCAGCACGATGAACAGGAAGAAATAGACCTGCGCGATGCCGAAGAAGAACGCGCCCACGGTGGCGATGGCGTTGAAGTCGGCGAACTGCATCGGGTAGTCGGCATAGCGGCGCGGCATGCCGGCCAGGCCCAGGAAGTGCATCGGGAAGAAGGTCACGTTGAAGGCGATCAGCGACCACCAGAAGTGCACCTTGCCGCGCGTCTCGTTGTACATGACGCCGGTCCACTTGGGCAGCCAGTAGTAGACGCCCGCGAACATGGCGTACAGCGAGCCGGCCACCAGCACGTAGTGGAAGTGGGCCACCACGTAGTAGGTGTCCTGCAGCTGGATGTCGATCGGCGCCATGGCCAGGATCAGACCGGTGAAGCCGCCCATCGTGAACACGAAGATGAAGCCGACGGCGAACAGCATGGGCGTCTCGAAGGTCATCGAGCCCTGCCACATGGTGGCGATCCAGTTGAAGATCTTCACGGCCGTGGGCACCGCGATCAGCATGGTCGCGTACATGAAGAAAAGCTGGCCCGTGACCGGCATGCCGGTCGTGAACATGTGGTGCGCCCAGACGATGAACGACAGGATCGCGATCGACGACGTGGCGTACACCATGGAGGCGTAGCCGAACAGTTTCTTGCGCGCGAAGGCCGGCACGATCTGGCTCACGATGCCGAAGGCCGGCAAGATCATGATGTAGACCTCGGGGTGGCCGAAGAACCAGAAGATGTGCTGGTACATCACCGGGTCGCCGCCGCCGGCGGGGTTGAAGAAGCTGGTGCCGAAGTGGCGGTCGGTCAGCGTCATCGTGATGGCGCCGGCCAGCACGGGCATCACCGCGATCAGCAGGTAGGCCGTGATCAGCCAGGTCCAGCAGAACATCGGCATCTTCATGAGCGTCATGCCGGGGGCGCGCATGTTCAGGATGGTCACGATGATGTTGATCGAGCCCATGATGGACGAGGCGCCCAGGATGTGCATCGCGAAGATGCCGGCGTCCATGGACGGGCCCATCTGCAGCGTCAGCGGCGCGTAGAGCGTCCAGCCCGCGGCCGGTGCACCGCCGGGCATGAAGAACGAGCCGACCAGCATGCCTGCGGCCGGGATCATCAGCCAGAAGCTGAAGTTGTTCATGCGCGCGAACGCCATGTCCGAAGCACCGATCTGCAGCGGGATCATCCAGTTCGCGAAGCCCACGAAGCCCGGCATGATGGCGCCGAACACCATGATCAGCCCGTGCATGGTGGTCAGCGAGTTGAACAGCTCGGGGTTGACCAGCTGCAGGCCGGGCTGGAACAGCTCGGCGCGGATCAGCAGCGCCAGCACACCGCCCACCATCAGCATCGTGAAGCTGAACAGCAGGTACAGCGTGCCGATGTCCTTGTGGTTGGTGGCGAACAGCCAGCGGCGCCATCCGGTCGGCGCGTGGTGGTGTTCGTCGTGGGCGTGGTCGTGGTCGCCGTGGGGATGGAGGACTGCGCTCATCTCTGTTTCCTTCTGTGCGGGAATGCGCCGGTTTACTTCGCGCGCAGCGCGACGACTTCGGAGGGCTGGACGATCTGCCCGGTCTTGTTGGACCAGTTGTTCTTGGTGTAGCTGGCCACAGCCGCGAGGTCGGTGTCGCTCAATTGCTTCCACGAGGGCATGGCACCGTTGCCTGCGCCATTGAGCAGGATGGTCAGCTGCTTGGCGTGGTCGGTGTCGAGCACGATGGCGGAGCCGTCCAGCGGCTTGATCGGGCCGGCGCCCTTGCCGTTGGCCTGGTGGCAGGCCGCGCAGTTGGCGGCGTAGACGCGCTCGCCGCGCTTGACGATGTCTTCCAGCGTCCAGACCTTGGTCGGGTCATCGAGCTTGGCGGCAGCCTTCTTGCGCTCGCCATCAACCCAGACTGCGTACTGCTCGGCCGTCACCACCTTCACGTGGATGGGCATGTAGGCGTGTTCCTTGCCGCAGAGCTCGGCGCACTGGCCATAGAAGTCGCCGGTCTTCTCGGCGCGGAACCAGGTATCGCGCACGAAGCCGGGGATCGCATCCTGCTTGATGCCGAAGGCCGGCACCATGAAGGCGTGGATCACGTCGTTGGCCGTGGTGATGATGCGGACCTTCTTGTTGACGGGCACCACCAGCGCGTTGTCGACCTTGAGCAGGTAGTCGTCCACGGCCTGGCCCTTGGGCGGACCGCCAGCGTTGGACATGGCGCGGTGCGAGCTGTCCAGCGTGGAGACGAAGGAGATGCCCTCACCCTCGCCCTTGATGTAGTCGTAGCCCCACTTCCACTGCATGCCGGTGGCCTTGATGGTCAGATCGGCATTGCTGGTGTCCTTGAGCGCGACCACCACCTTGGTGGCCGGCAGCGCCATCAGGATCACGATGACGAAGGGCACGATGGTCCAGATCACCTCGACCACGACCGATTCGTGGAAGTTGGCGGCCTTGTGGCCGACCGACTTGCGGTGCTTCCAGATGGAATAGAACATCACCGCGAACACGGCGATGAAGATCACCGTGCACAGGATCAGCATGAACCAGTGCAGCCACTGCTGCTCTTCGGCGATCTTGGTGACGGGGGGATGCAGGTTGAGCTGGCGTACAGCCGGGCCGCCTGGAAGGTCGTTGACCGCGTGGGCCGCCGTCGCGAGCCAGGCCCCCGAGACGAGCGCGGTGCGAGATAGCAGGGAAGTCAGCTTGTTCCAGATCATTTT
Source organism: Pseudorhodoferax sp. LjRoot39 (assembly GCF_964253035.1). Classification (NCBI taxonomy): domain Bacteria; kingdom Pseudomonadati; phylum Pseudomonadota; class Betaproteobacteria; order Burkholderiales; family Comamonadaceae; genus Pseudorhodoferax; species Pseudorhodoferax sp. LjRoot39. The sequence goes on from NZ_CAXUQL020000001.1 coordinate 7,365,838, forward strand.
CATCGTCGTCTCTACTTCTTCAACCTTTTATGAACCACCCTGCTCAGGCCCCGCGCAACGCCATCCGGATCTCGCGCGCCAGCACCGGCCGCAGATCCGGGCGCACGTAACGCCCCACCTCCACGCATCGCCCCTGCCCCGACACCTCGATCAGCGAATGGTCGCTGGTCTTGGGTTCGACACGGACCCACTCCCTGCGGAACTCGGCCCGCTCCAGGCGCCCCGCGTTCTCGAGTTCGACGACCAGACGGTCGTCCTGCAGCGAGATGCGCTCGCCATCGGTCGCGTGCCGGGAGTACGCCAGAAAGGCAACGCCCACCAGAACCACTTCCAGCCACGCAAACGGCAGGACCAGCCTGGCACCTTGCAACCAGAAGAATGTCCCGATCCCGAGCGACACCACACAGATCGACGCATACAGGCCGCCCAACTGGCCCGGCGTGATGGAACAGTTGCGCTTCAGCAGCCAATGGATGCCTTGGCCCGAGACGGTGGCGAAGCGATAGACCAGTTTCGACACAGACAACGTTCAACCATCAATGCGGCGCGCGCCGCGGGTATTGACACCCGCCGGAACAACGCCTGGTTCATTCGTGGGGAAGCCCGAAATGCGTTTAAAAACCCTTCATTGTAGCCCGTGAATATTGCACGAATGTCCGCTGCCGGACACCCGAAAGACCTTCACTGGCCCTCGCCTTTGCCATGGCGCAACAGGCCGCGCATGTCCTCCAGAGAAACCGCGCTCTGCGCCGCCACCGGCACCCGCGCCGCGGGGCGGAATGCGTGGCCGTAGACGATCTCGAAGGTCAGCGTCAGGCGGCCCTGCTCGGCCGGGTCGGCCAGCTGCCGCGCGAGTTCGGCGCGCAGCTGCGCATGCCATTTGCGGCCCCGCAACGCGCCGAAGCGCCCGGGATGCAGGTTGCGGCCCAGCCCACGCAGGTCTTCGAGCAGCTTGTCGGGCGTGGCGTAGGTCAGGCGGATGCGCTCCATGTCCATGATCGGCTCGGCGAAACCGGCCTGCACCAGCATGTCGCCCCAGTCGTGCATGTCGGTGAAGGCATGGCCGGGCGGCGGCCAGCCCAGGGCGGCATAGACGCGGCGCAACTCCAGCAGCGAATCGGGGCCGAGGCAGGAGAACATCAGGAAGCCGTCGACCGCGAGCGCGCGGTGCCAGTCGGCGATCAGCGCCTGCGGATCGGCCACCTGGTGCAGCAGCATGTTGGACCAGACCATCTGCACGCTGCCGGCCGGAGGCATGCCGGCGTGCTGGGCCGCGGCGCTCCAGCGGCCGGGCTTCCACCAGGCCTCGACGCTGGCGTCGAGCACCTGCCGGGCCAGGGTGGGCACAGACTCCACGACCCAGTTTTCGGCGCCCAGATAGCGCTTGCGCAGCTCGGCATGGACCGCCATGCCGCCGCGCAGCGCCTGCCAATGGGCCCACGACGTGGGGCTGCGCTTGATCCATTGCAGGCGCTCGGCCATGCGGCGCGCCACCTCGTCGTGCAGCCAGGGCGCGGACTGGACCGGCTGCTGCGCCCAACGCGCGGCGGCCACGGGGGCGATGGTGGGGGGACGGTGCTGGCTCATGGCGATGCGCGACGAGTATATTGAGCCGCACCATGCTGCGCCGCGGGCTCGCCTCCCTGCTCTCGCGCCTGCCGAGCCAGTGCGCGGTGTGCCACAGCTGGCAGGACCAGCCGCTGTGCGAAGCCTGCATCCAGCGCTTCGCCCAACCGCAGCCGCGCTGCCGGACCTGCGCCCTGCCCCTCACCGGGGGCGCCCTGCAATGTGGCGCCTGCCTGCGCCACCCGCCGCCGCTGGACGCCTGCCTCTGCGCGGTGGACTACGCCTACCCCTGGGCCGATTGCATCGCCCGGTTCAAGTTCCGCGCGCAGCCGGGCTGGGCCGGCGCCCTGGCCGAGCTGCTGCGCCACACGCCCTGGGTGGAGCCGGCGCTGGAACGCTGCACGCTCGTGTTGCCCATGCCGCTGTCGGCCCCGCGCTTGCGCCAGCGCGGCTTCAACCAGGCGCTGGAACTGGCCCGCCGGCTCGCGCCCGACAAGACCGACGCCCGCCTGCTGCTGCGCATCCGCGACACGGCGCCGCAGCTGGACCTGAGCGCAGCGCAACGCCGGCACAACGTGCGCGGCGCCTTCGCGCTGGAACCGCTGCGCGCAGGCCGCGTGCGCGGAGCCGATGCCGTGCTCGTGGACGACGTGATGACCAGCGGCGCCTCGCTGTTCGCGGCGGCCGAGGTGCTGCGCGCGGCCGGCGCGGCGCGCCTCACCGCACTGGTGCTGGCACGCACGCCTACGCCTGTGGAGCACTGACACACGGACAATGGCCCCATGTTCCACATCGTCCTGGTCGCCCCCGAAATCCCGCCCAACACGGGCAACGTCATCCGGCTCGCGGCCAACACCGGCTGCACGCTGCACCTGGTGGAGCCGCTGGGCTTTTCGATGGACGACAAGCACATGCGCCGCGCCGGGCTGGACTACCACGAGTACGCCGAGTTGCGCCTGCACAAGGACTGGGCCGCCCTGCTGGCGCGAGAGCAACCGCCGCTCGAGCGCATGTTCGCGATGACCACGCGCGGCTCGCGCAGCACGCACAGCCTCACGTTCCAGGCCGGCGACTGGTTCGTGTTCGGTTCGGAGACCAGCGGCCTGCCGCCGGCCTTGCGCGACAGCTTTCCGCTGGACCAGCGCCTGCGCCTGCCGATGCGCCCCGGCCAGCGCAGCCTGAACCTGTCGAACGCCGTGGCGGTCACGGTGTTCGAGGCCTGGCGCCAGTGCGGCTTTGGAGGCGCTGCGGATCAGACGTAGCGCCGCACGATGGACTCGGCCACGCAGGCCGGCTTGGCCGCACCTTCGAGTTCCACCGTCACCTCCCAGACCTGCTGCACGCCGCCGCCCGACACCGGCTCGCTGCTGACCAGCTTCAGGTGCCCGCGTACCCGGCTGTCCGCCGGCACGGGCGTGATGAAGCGCACCTTGTTGAGCCCGTAGTTCACGCCCATGCGCGTGCCCTCGACCTTCACGGCGCTGGCGAACAACAACGGCAGCAGCGACAGCGTCAGGTAGCCGTGCGCGATCGGCGCGCCGAACGGGCCGGACTTGGCGCGCTCCGGATCGACGTGGATCCACTGGTGGTCGCCCGTGGCCTCGGCGAACAGGTCGATCTGCTTTTGCGTGACCGTGGTCCATTCGCTGGTGGCGATGTCCTGCCCGACCAGGGCCGTCAGTTCGTCCAGGGTGCTGAAGGTCTTCATCTGCGTTGTCTTCCTCGTTGTTGAAATTCAGGGGGCATCCAGCCAGCGGCACAGGTCCTGCCACTGCTCCAGATCCTTCTCGACACGCTGCGGCGCCACGTCGAACAGCGTGAGCCCGCGCGCGGCCAGATGCACGTAGTTCTGCGTGTTGCGCAGCTCGCCCAGCACCGGCAGGTTCAGGCTGGCGATGTAGGCGCGCAGCTTGTCGGCCGCCAGCGTGCGCGCGTCCACGCGCATGCCCACCAGGCCGATGGCCATCTTGCCGGCATGCCGGTGCTCGGCCACCTTGTCCAGAAAATCGCGCGTGGCGAAGATGTCGAACACGCTGGGCTGCAGGGGCACGACCAGCTTGTCGGCCATCTTCATCACGTCGCTGAAGCGCCAGCCGTGCAGCCCGCCCGGCGTGTCCAGCACCACGTGCGTCGTGCCCTTGGGCGGGCGCACGATCATGTCCGACGTCATCTCCCAGGTGCCGATGGGCCGTGCCTGCGCAGGCCGCAGCCCCAGCCACAGGCGCGAGGACTGCTGGCGGTCGGCATCGCCCAGCATCACCGCATGGCCCTGCGACGCGAAGTAGCCGGCGATGTTGGTGGCCAGCGTCGACTTCCCGACACCGCCCTTGGGGTTGGCAACGACCACGACCGGCATGCGCGCTCCTCTTGTGTCCGCGGACTCGGCTCCGCTCGGGTATGTTACCCACCCCCGACTTGCGCATTCTTTCGACAACATGCAAGGCATCTACCTCATCGCCGCCCACCCGGCCTGGCGCGAATCGCGCGTCAACCGCCGCCTGCGCGACGTCGCGCAGGCCCTGGCCGGAGAACTGCCGCTGGACATCCAGGACCTGTACGGCAGCTATCCCGACTACCACATCGATGTCGCGGCCGAGCAGGCGCGCGTCGACCGCGCCCGGCTGCTGGTGCTGCTGCACCCGATCCAGTGGTACAGCATGCCGGCCCTGCAAAAGCTCTGGTTCGACGAGGTGCTGACCTACGGCTGGGCCTTCGGCCCGGCCACGTCCGAGGCCGGCTCGCACGAGCAGGCGCCCGCCGGCACGCCCGGCACCGCGCTGCGCGGCAAGGACTGCTGGCTCGTCACCACCACGGGCGGCCCGGCAGAGTCGTACAGCGCCGAGAGCTACAACGGCCATCCGTTCGACGCCTACCTACCGCCCTACCGCCAGACCGCCGCGCTGTGCGGCATGCGCTTCCTGCCGCCGCTGGTGCTGCACGGCGCCCACGGCGCGAGCCGGCAGGACATCGACGCACATGCCGAGGCCTTCGCCGAACGCCTGCGCAGCTACCCGCACTGGGCCCAAGGCTGAGACCGCCATGGAACACGCACCCGCCTGGCTGTCCAACAGCTTCATCTACCTGGCCGCGGCCGTGCTGGCCGTGCCGATCTCGCGCGCGCTGGGCCTGGGCGCCATCCTGGGCTACCTGGCCGCCGGCATGGCCATCGGCCCCTGGGGCCTGGCGCTCGTGCCCAATGTGCAGGACGTGCTGCACTTCGCCGAATTCGGCGTGGTGCTGATGCTGTTCCTGGTCGGCCTGGAACTGGAGCCGCGCCGGCTCTGGAGCCTGCGCCGGCCCATCTTCGGCGGCGGCACGGCCCAGGTCGCGGTCTGCGCGCTGGCCATCTACGCGGTCGCGCTGGCCTGCGGCATCGGCTGGAAGACCGCGCTCGTCGCCGCGCTGGGCCTGGCGCTGTCGTCCACGGCGATCGCGCTGCAGGTGCTGGGCGAGCGCAACCTGCTCGGCACGCGCAGCGGCCAGGCCGGCTTTTCCATCCTGCTGTTCCAGGACGTGGCGGCCATCCCCATCCTCGCGCTGCTGCCGCTGCTGGGCGTGGCCGACCAGGGGGCCGACGACGGCTCCGCCGCGCTGCAGGCGCTGCGCACGGTCGCCGTCATCGCCGGCATCGTGCTGGGCGGCCGGCTGCTGCTGCGCCCGGTGCTGCGCTGGATCGCACGCAGCCGCACGGCCGAGATCTTCACCGCCGCCGCGCTGCTGCTGGTGGTGGGCATCGCCTACCTCATGCACAGCGTGGGCCTGTCGATGGCGCTGGGCGCCTTCCTGGCCGGCGTGCTGCTGGCCGAGAGCGAGTACCGGCGCGAGCTGGAGGCCGACATCGAGCCCTTCAAGGGCCTGCTGCTGGGCCTGTTCTTCATCGCCGTGGGCATGAGCATCGACTTCGGCGTGCTCTGGCGCGCGCCGGGCACCATGGCGCTGATCGTGCTGGGCTTCCTGTCCATCAAGCTGGCCGTGATCTACGGCCTGTCTGCCGCCATGCGCCTGCCCGCGCCCGAGCGGCCCGTGTTCACGCTGCTGCTGGCCCAGGGCGGCGAGTTCGCCTTCGTGGTGTTCCAGGCCGGCGTGGGCGCGCGTGTGCTGGCGCCGGACACGGCCTCGCTGCTGACCGGCGCCGTCGCGCTGTCCATGCTGCTGAGCCCGCTGCTGCTGGTGCTGGCCGACCGTTACTGGCTGCCGCGCTTCAACCGCAGCAGCGCAAGCCCCGCCGAGACCATCGCCGAACCCCAGGCGGCGCCCATCATCATCGCGGGCTTCGGCCGCTACGGGCAGATCGTCGGCCGCGCGCTGTTCGCCCAGGGCCTGCAGTGCACGGTGCTGGAGCACGACGCCGACATGATCGAGGCCATCCGCCCGTTCGGTTTCCGCGTGTTCTACGGCGATGCCACCCGGCTGGACGTGCTGCGCGTGGCGGGCGCCGATCGGGCCCGCGTGCTGGTGCTGGCCGTGGACGACGTGGCGCAGAGCCTGCGCGTCGCAGCCCTCGTGCGCGAACACTTCCCGCAGCTGGAGATCGTCGCGCGGGCGCGCGACGTGCCGCACTGGAACGCGCTGCGCGACCTGGGCGTGCAGCGCGTGGAGCGCGAACTGTTCGAGTCCAGCCTGCGCAGCGCGCGCAATGTGCTGGAGGTGCTGGGCGCGCCGCCGCACGAGGCGCGCCACAGCGTGATGCGCTTTCGCGACCACAACCTGGCGCTGTTCGAGCGCATGCACCCGCACCACCAGGACCGCGCCCGCAGCATCGCCGTGGCGCGCGAGGGCCGGCGCGAGCTGGAAGAGCAGCTCGCACGCGAACGCGAGGAGCGCGCCCAGCGCCGCCCGACCGGCTGGCGCGACTGACCCCCGCCGCGCAGGATCAGCGCAGCCCGTCCCACAGCAGCTTGAGGCCGGTCAGCAGCATGCCGATGTTGATGAGCCGGTAGAACAGCGACGCCGGAATGCGCCGCGCGATGCGCACACCGGCCCACACGCCCAGCGGCGCGAACGGCAGCAGCAGCAACGAGGTGGCCAGGTTGCGCGCATCGAACAGGCCGAGCCAGGTGTACGGCACCCACTTCGAGAGGTTGATGCAGAAGAAGAACACGGCCATCGTGGCCGCGAATTGCACGGGCGCGAGACGCAACGGGATCACGTAGGCGTTCAGCGGCGGCCCGCCCGTGTGCGAGACGAAGCTCGTGAAGCCCGACACCGTGGCCAGCAGCCGGCCGGCCCAGCGCGGTGGCGGCGGGCTGTCGGCACGCGGCGGGAACAGCCAGCGCTGCGCCAGGAACAGCAGCGTGAACACGCCGACCAGCGTGGACACCGTGCGCCCGTCGAGCACGCGGAACAGCGCCGTGCCGACCAGGGTGCCGAGCAGCCCGAACGGGATCAGCAGCCACAGCAGCGCCTTGTCGATGTCGCGCCGGAACGCGGCGACGCTCAGGATGTCGGTCAGCAGCAGCACCGGCATCAGCAAGGCAGCGGCCTGCGGCACCGGGATGGCCAAGGCCATCAGCGGCACGGCCAGCGAGCCCAGCCCGGCGCCGAAGCCGCTCTTGGACAGCCCCATCAGCAGCGTCGCCGGGATGGCCGTGGCATAAAACGCCCAGCCGGTGATCAGGGGCCAGTCCATGGCGGGTGGTATGGTTTTCCGGTTGACACAAAAAAAAGCCGGCGCAGTGTAGGCCGGGCCAGGAGGCGAGCGCAGATGCAAGAGAGCCGAGCCGGGCCGCCCGACCGCACCCCCTTCATCCACATCCCGGCCGGCTTCATCAAGGTCGGCCACGGCCCCCGCTACACCTGGCCCTTCAAGACCATGGCGAGCGCCGAGAAGGCGGCTGAACTCATCCCGCAAGAGACCTGAGCCATCAGGGTTCACCCCGGCCGCCCGCCGCCGCTGTCCCGGCAAACTGTACCCACATCGACAGATACAGTTCCCCTACAGTGGGGCCGCTGCACCGGGCCGACAGAAGCGCCGGACCGCCCCATCCCCCAGTCCATCCCCAAGGAGACACACCCATGCCATCGGTCCACCGTTTCGCCAAGCTCGCCGTCGTCGGCGCCATTGCCGGGTCCCTGTGGGCCGGCGCCGCCTATGCCCAGGACATCAAGATCGGCTACACGGCCGACCAGTCCGCCAGCGGCGTGGCCGAACTGGGCATCGCGGGCCGCTGGGGCTTCGAGGCGGCCATCGAGGACATCAACAAGGCCGGCGGCATCATGGGCCGCAAGGTCGTCGGCGTGATCCGCGACGACCAGGGCACGCCGCCCAAGGCGATCCAGAACATGACCGAGCTGATCGACGCCGAGAAGGTGCAGGCCGTCGTCGGCCCGGCCAACTCGGGCAACGCACTGGCCTGGCTGCACCTTCCGCAGCAGAAGAAGATCCCGGTCGTCGTGCCCATCGGCACCGCCACCGAGATCACCAACCGCTACGCCAAGGAGCCGCAGAACTATTTGTTCCGCGTGTCCATGGTCGACCGAGAGCAGGTGGCGCTGCTGGGCGCCTACGCCATCAAGGCATCGAAAGACAAGAAGATCGCCATCCTGGCCGACTCCACGGGTTACGGCCAGGGTGGCATCAAGGACGCCACCGACATCCTGGCGCTGCACGGCGTGACGCCCGTGGCGACCGAGAAGTACGGCCCCAAGGACACCGACATCACCTCGCAGCTGTCCAAGATCAAGGCCGCCGGCGCCGACACCGTGATCATCTACGGCATCGCCGACGGCACGGCCCAGGTGCTGCGCAGCATGGAGAAGATCAACTACATGCCGGTCACGCTGGGCACCTGGGGCAACCTGTCCTCACTGCTGCCCAAGATGGCGGGCGAGAAGCTGTCCGAGCATCTGATCCTGGCCGCGTCCACCACCGAGGACACCAATGCCAAGACCAAGGCCCTGGGCGAGCGCGTGCGCAAGAACTTCCCCACGCTGACCACCTTCCCGTGCTCGGCCCAGGCCTACGACTCGGTGATGCTGATCGCCGCCGCCATGAAGCTGGCCAACAGCACGGACGGAGAGAAGGTCGCCGCGGCGCTGGAGAACGTGACCGGCGTGGAGGGCGTGATCAAGACCTACAACAAGCCCTTCACCAAGACCGCGCACGAAGGCCTGTCGGTGGCCGACTTCTACCTGGCCCGCTGGAAAAACGGCGCGCCGGTGCGCTACGAAGACCAGTTCACCAAGGCGCTGACGCCGGCCGACCTGAAGAAGTAAGCCCTTCTCGGCGGCAATGCCCACGCCAGCCGGCGTGGGCCATTTTTTTCGTGGTTCTGGAAAGGTGGACATGGGCGCGTCACTCCTGCAAGCGGTCTTCAGCGGCCTGGCGCTGGGCAGCATCTATGCGCTGGTCGCGCTGGGCTTCAACATCACCCACAACACGACCAAGACCTTCAACTTCGGCCAGGGCGAGTTCCTGGTGGCCGGCGCCTACGTGGCCGTCTCGGCCGTGCTGCTGCTGGCCGGCAAGCCGATCAGCGGCGCGCTCTCCGAGATCGAGGTCACGCCGGGCCGCTACCTCGCGGCCCTGGCCATCTCCATCGTGGTGCTGGGCGCCTTGGGCGTGCTGCTCTACCACGCGGCTGTCAAGCCCTTCGTGGGCCGCGGCGGGATGGCCTGGGTCATGAGCACCATCGGCTTCGGCATCATCATCCAGAACACCGCACTCGCCATCTGGGGCCCGGCACCGCTGGTCATGCCCTCGCCGCTGGGCAACGCGGTGATCCGCATCGGCGGCGCCGGCGTGCTGCCGCAGGAGATCCTGGTGCTGGTGTCCAGCATCCTGGTCATGGTCTGCCTGGACTTCGTGATGCGCAAGACCGGGATCGGCAAGGCCGTGCGCGCCGTGGCGCACAGCGGCCCGGCCGCCACGCTGATGGGCATCAACGTCTCGGCCATCGTGGTGCTGGCCTTCGTCATCAGCTCGGCGCTGGCCGGCCTGGCGGGTCTGCTCATCGCGCCGATCACCACGGCCTCCGTCTTCATGGGGCTCACGCTGGCGCTCAAGGCCTTCTCGGCCGCCATCGTGGGCGGCCTCAACAACGCGCGCGGCTGCATGCTGGGCGGCTTTCTGCTCGGGCTGATCGAGGCCCTGGTCGGGCTGTGGCAGGCCGAGCTGCGCGAGATCAGCATCTTCATGCTGATCATCCTGGTGCTGGTCTTGAAACCGGAAGGCCTGCTCGGCCGCCGTGTGGTGGAGAAGGTCTGATGGCGCAAGGCAAAGGACATGCCATCGGCGTGGCAATCGCCGTCGCCGCCGTGGCGCTGGCGCCGGTGCTGGTCACCAACGGCTTCTACCTCAAGGTGCTGTTCCTGATCGGCGTGAACTACCTGGCCGCCGCCGGGCTCAACGTGCTGGTCGGCCACACCGGCCAGAAATCGCTGGGCCATGCGGGGCTGTTCGCGGTGGGCGCCTACACCGCCGCGCTGCTGACCGCGCGGCTGGGTTGGAACCCCTGGCTGGCCTTCGTGGCGGCCGGCGCCATGGCCGGGCTGTTCGGCGTGCTGATCGCGCTGCCGGCGCTGCGCGTGCGCGGCCCGGCGCTGGCCATGGTCACCATCGGCTTCGGCATCGTGGTCGAGAAGGTGGTCTCGGAATGGCAGGACGTGTTCGGCGGCCAGGCCGGCATCTATGGCGTGGTGCCGCCCTCCATCGGCGGCAGCGCGCTGAACGACAGCCAGTGGGTGTGGTTCGTCGGCGCACTGGCCATCGCCGCGCACCTGAGCATCCGCGCGCTGCTGAACGGCAAGTACGGCCGCGCGTTCATGGCCGTCAACACGGCCGAGGTGGCGGCCGAGAGCGTGGGCGTGTCGGTCTACAGGTTCAAGGTGCTGGCCTTCGTGATCAGCGCCGTGACCTGCGGTCTGGCCGGCGCGCTGATCGCGCAGCAGAACCAGTACATCAACTCGGACTTCATCAACTTCAGCCTGTCGATCTTTTTCCTGCTGATCGTGCTGTTCGGCGGCAGTTCGGTGTACGGACCGCTGGTGGGCGCGGTGGTGCTGACGCTGCTAGACGCCTTCCTCGCGCGCTGGCCGACGGCCCAGCACTTCACCTACGGCGCGCTGCTGCTGTTCGCGTTGTACGCCATGCCCGACGGGCTGTCGGGCGCGCTCGGCCGGCTCGCGAAGAAGCTGGTGCCGGCGCTGGCGCGGCGGCCCGTGCTGCCTGCGCCCACCAGCGGCTGGAAGCTGCGCGCCACCGAACGGCTGGCTGCGGACAAACCACTGCTGCAAACGCGCGCCGTCTACAAGGCCTACGGCGGCGTGGTGCCCACGAACAACATCGACATGGAGATCCGGACCGGCCACATCCATTCGCTGATCGGGCCGAACGGCGCGGGCAAGACCACGCTGCTCAACATCCTGTCGGGCATCGTGCCGCCCGACCGCGGCAGCATCGAGTTCGCGGGCCAGAGCATCGTGAACATGGTGCCCAACCGCATCTGCGCCATCGGCCTGGGCCGCACCTTCCAGAACTTGAAGCTGTTCAGCGACATGTCGGTGCTGGACAACGTGAAGGTCGGCCTGCACCGCCACATGCGTGCGGGCTTCTGGTCCTGCCTGTTGGGACTGCCCGCCGCACGGCGCGAGGAGCAGGCCGCGCGCGACGAGGCGCTGCAGATCCTCGATTTCCTGGGCCTTCTGGACAAGGCCGACGAGGTGGCCGGCAGCCTGCCCTACGGCCTGCAGCGCCGGCTGGAGCTGGCCCGCGCACTCGCCACCCACCCGCACCTGCTGCTGCTGGACGAGCCGGCCGCCGGCCTGAACCCGCAGGAGACGCAGGACCTGGTCGGCGTGATCGCGAAGATCCGCGACCTGGGCGTCACCGTGCTGCTGATCGAACACCACATGGACCTGGTCATGGCAATTTCCGACCACGTGATCGTGCTGGACTACGGCGAGAAGATCGCCGAGGGCAAGCCGGCCGACGTGCAGAACAACCCGCGCGTGATCGCGGCCTACCTGGGCACCGACGAGCCCGACGAGGACGACCTGGAACTGGAGGCCAGCCATGGCTGAGCCGCTGCTCCAGATCGACGCCCTCGAAGTGCGCTACGGCGCCATCGAGGCGCTCAAGGGCATCTCGCTCGAGGTGCAGGCCGGCGAGGTCGTGACCATCATCGGCGGCAACGGCGCCGGCAAGAGCACGCTCATGAAGGCGGTCTCGGGCCTGGAGCCGGCCTTCGCGGGCAGCATCCGCTTCGCAGGCAAAGACATCACGCGCGTGCCGGGCCACCAGCGGGTGGCACTGGGCATCGCGCAGTCGCCCGAGGGGCGCCAGGTGTTCGCCGACCAGAGCGTGCGCGACAACCTCATGCTGGGCGCCTACCACCGCACGGCATCCAAGGCCGAGATCGAGGCCGACATCGACGCGCAGTTCGCGGCCTTCCCGCGGCTGCGCGAACGCCAGGACCAGATGGCCGGCACCATGTCGGGTGGCGAGCAGCAGATGCTGGCCATCGCGCGCGCGCTGATGGCCCGGCCCAAGCTGCTGCTGCTGGACGAGCCCTCGCTCGGCCTGGCGCCGCTGATCGTGAAGGAGATCTTCGGCATCATCCGCGGCCTCAAGACCCAGGGTGTGACCATCCTGCTCGTGGAGCAGATGGCCAACCAGGCCCTGGCCGTGGCCGAGCGCGGGTATGTGCTGGAGACGGGCCGCATCACGCTGCAGGGCGAAGGCCGGGCGCTGCGGCGCGACCCGCAGGTGCGGGCGGCCTACCTGGGCAAGCATTGATGGACACCTTCGACTACGTGATCGTCGGCAGCGGCGCAGCCGGTGCCATCCTCGCCGCGCGGCTGGGCGAAGACCCCACCCGCAGCATCTGCGTGCTCGAAGCCGGCCCGCGCGACTGGCACCCCTGGCTGCATGTGCCGGCCGGCTTCATCAAGGTGCTGTTCAACCCCGACTTCACCTGGCAGTTCAGCTCCGAGCCCACGGACTGGACCGGCGGGCGCCGCGTGCCGCTGCCGCAGGGCCGCACGGCCGGCGGTTCCACCGCCATCAACGGCCTGGTCTACAACCGCGGCCAGGCCGAGGACTACGACGGCTGGGCCGCCCAGGGCAACCCGGGCTGGAGCCATGCAGACCTGCTGCCCTACTTCCAGCGCAGCGAGCGCCGCATCGGCCCGGGCGACGACGCGCTGCGCGGACGCCGTGGCCCCGTGGCCGTGACCGACATCGACTGGAAGCACCCGGTCTGCGAGGCCTTCCTCGACGGCGCGCAAGAGCTGGGCCTGCCGCGCAACCCCGACTACAACGGCGCCACGCAGGCCGGCGTGGGTTACTTCCAGCGCACCATCCACCACGGCCTGCGCCAGGGCACGGCACCGACCTTCCTGACCCCGGCCGTCAAGCGCGGCAACGTGACGCTGCGCAGCAACGCCCAGGCGACCGGCATCCTGTTCGACGGACTGCGCGCAACGGGCGTGCGTTACCGGCGTGGCGGCGTTCACGGCCGCGCCGAGGTGGTGCGTGCGCGGCGTGAAGTCATCGTCTGCGCCGGCGCCGTCAACACGCCCAAGCTGCTGCAGCTGTCGGGCATCGGCCCGGCCGAGTGGCTGCAACGCGCGGGCATCCCGGTGCACCATGCGCTGCCGGGCGTGGGCCAGCACCTCAAGGACCATTTCTCGGTGCGCCTGGTCGCACGTGCGAAGAACGCCGTGACGATCAACGAACTCGCGCGGGCGCCCAGGCTGTGGCACCAGGTCGCGCGCTGGCTGGCCGGCCAGCCCAGCATCCTCGCGCTGAGCCCCTCGCTCGCGCACTTCTTCTGGCAGTCGCGGCCCGGCCTGGCGCGGCCCGACCTGCAAGGCGTGTTCGCGCCGGCCAGCTACCGCGCGGGTTACGTGGGCATGCTGGACGACTACCCCGGCATGACCTGCGGCGTCTGGCAGCACCGGCCGCAGAGCAGCGGCTGGGTGCGGCTGGCGTCGAGCGACCCGTTTGCCGCCCCCATCGTGCAGCCCAACTACCTGGCCCACGCCGAAGACCGCCGCGTGCTGCTGGACGGCGTGCGGCTGGCGCGCAAGCTGTTGCAGACGAACGCGCTCGCGCCCTACGTGGCTTCGGAGACCATGCCCGGCCCGGAAGTACAGGCCGACGACGAACTGCTGGATTACGTGCGGCGCTACGGTGTCTCGTCCTACCACCTCAACGGCACGGCGCGCATGGGCCCGGCCGGCGACGCCATGGCCGTGGTCGATGCCCAACTGCGCGTGCACGGCCTGCAGGGCCTGCGCGTGGCCGATGCCTCCGTCATGCCCGAGATCCCCTCGGCCAACACCTGCGCCGCCGCGATGATGATCGGCGAGAAGGCGGCCGACCTCGTGCGCGCCCACCCCCTGCAACCATGATCGACATCGTCCAGCACCCCACGCTGCACCAGGCCCTGGCCGCCGCGGCCCAGGCCTATGGCGCCAACAGCCTGCTCGCCATTCCCGCGAATCCAGAGCGCGGCTACCTGCCCGAAGGCCTGGAGCTGAGCTTCGCGCAGATGCACGCCGAAGTGGTCGCGCTGGCCGCGCGCTATGCAGCGGCCGGCTACGGCCATGGCCACCGCGTCGCGCTGTTCCTGGAGAACCGGCCCGAGCACCTGCTGCACAAGCTGGCGCTGAACAGCCTCGGGACCTGCTGCGTGCCCGTGAACCCCGACTACCGTCCGCGCGAGCTGGCCTACCTCATCGACCATGCGCGCGTGGACCTCGTCGTGGTGCTGGGCACCCGCATCGATGCGCTGCGCGCCGCGCTGGCCGAATCCAGCCACCAGGCAGCGTTCGCCACGCCCGACTCCGCGCTGCCGCCGGCTGCGCGCGACCCGCTGCCGGGCCAGGTGCACGGCGACACGCCGGCCAGCATCCTCTACACCTCGGGCACGACGGGGCGGCCCAAGGGCTGCATCCTGTCGCACCGCTACGAGCTGGCGTCTGGCCATGCCTACGCCACGCGCGGCGGCCTGGCGACCTTCGGCGAAGGCACGGACCGCATCTACAACCCGCTGCCGCTGTTCCATGTCAACGCCTCGGTGGTCTCGTTCCCGGGCGCGCTGCTCACGGGCAACTGCCAGGTGCAGACCGACCGCTTCCAGCCATCACGCTGGTGGACCGAGGTGCGCGAGAGCCGCGCCACCGTCGTGCACTACCTGGGCGTCATCGTGCAGATGCTGTGGGGCCAGCCGCCCGGCCCGCAGGACCGCGACCATGCCGTGCGCTTCGCCTACGGCGCCGGCGTGGAGCCCCAGTTGCACGCGGCCTTCGAGCAGCGCTTCGGCTTCCCGCTGATCGAGCTCTGGGGCATGACCGAGATGGTGCGCATCCTGACCGACAACCATGCGCCACGGCAGATCGGCACGCGCGCCTTCGGTCGCCCGCAACCCGACATCGCCGTGCGCGTGGTCGACGACGCCGACCGCGACGTGGTCGGCGAGACGCCCGGCGAGATGGTGATCCGCCACAGCGCCGCCACGCCGCGCCAGGATTTCTTCTCGGGCTACCTCGACGACCCGGCCGCCACAGAGGCCGCCTGGCGCGGCGGCTGGTTCCACACCGGCGACATCGTGTGGCGCGATGCCACAGGCATGCTGCACTTCGTGGACCGGCGCAAGAACATCGTGCGCCGCTCGGGCGAGAACATCGCCGCGGCCGAGGTCGAGGCCACGCTGCTGACCCACCCTTGGGTCGAACAGGTGGCCGTGATGGCCCTGCCCGATGCGGTGCGCGAGGAGGAGGTTCTGGCCTGCATCGTGCTCAAGCCCGGCCAGCAGCGCGACGAGGCCACGGCACGCGCGCTGTTCGAGCACTGCAACGCCGAGCTGGCCTACTACAAGGCGCCGGGCTGGGTCTGGTTCGCCGACGCGATCCCGACCACGGCCACGCAGAAGATCCAGAAGCACAGCCTGTTCCCGGCCGGCACCGACCCGCGCAGCCTGCCGGGCATGCTGGACCTGCGCGGTCTCAAGAAGCGGCGCTGAGCCGCGCCCGGCGCGGCACGAGCAGCCCCATCGCCAGCACGGCGCAGGCAGCCGCGGCCAGCCACACCAGCGCCCAGCCCTGTGCCGAGAGCAGGTGCGGAATCGCCAGCGGCACGAGAAAGCAGGCGACGAACACCGCCGTGTTGGCCATGCCCAGTGCGGTGCCGGCCCGCTGCGCCCCTGCCAGGGTCGCGAGCTCGGTGTAGGCCACGCCATGCCAGGCCGACACGCAGATGCCGCCCACGGCCAGCAAGACCATGAGCCCCCATGCGCTGGCCGGAGCGGACGCCAGGCCGGCGCCGCGTTCACCGGCGAAGCTGGCCACAGCCAGCCCCACGAACAGCATGGTGGTGAGCCAGCAGCAGGCACGCAGGTAGGCCGGGCGGTTGCGGCGCCGGTCGGTCCAGCGCCCGCTCCAGATGCGTGTCCCCATGGCGCCCACCTGCACCAGCGCCATGGCCACCGCGATGCGGGCCAGGTCCAGTTGCGCGAGGTCGTGCAGGAAGACCGTGCCGAAGGACAGCACCGCGAACTGCGGCGCGCACAGGATGCCGATGCCGGCGGCGATCCGCCAGACGCGGGCGTCGCGCAAGGGGCCGCCGCGTCCCGGGTCCTGCGCGCCGGTGCCCGCGCGGCGCATCGTTCCCGGCACCTGCGCCGGCTCGCGGATCCACCAGGCCGCGAGCAGGGCCGCCCCCAGGCACAGCGCCGCGAGCGTCGCGTACACGGCCGCGAAGCCACCGTGCCGCGCCAGCGCCGTCAGCAGCGGCGCGCCGACGGCGCCGCCCAGCGGCACGGCCGTCTGGCGGATGCTCATCGCGAAACCACGCTCGCGCTCGCCGAACCAGCCCATGACCGCGCGGCCACTGGCGCTGTTCACGCTGCCCCCCATGAGCCCCACGAGGACCAGCCCGCCGGCCAGCCAGCCCAGGGCCGGCACCTGGCCCGCGGACGGCGCCGCCCACAGCGCCATCGCGCCCAGCGCGCCGGCGGTGCCGGCCAGCCCCAGCAGCAGCACCGGCCGGTCGCCCCAGCGGTCGGTCAACAGGCCCCAGGGCAGCTCGCTGAGCGCGATGCCCAGGCCCATGAGCCCCAGCACCAGGCCCAGCGTGGCGTTGTCCAGCCGGTAGCCCGCGCGCATCAGCACGGCCGTCATCGGAATGCCGCTGAAGGCCACGGAAAAGGCCGCATTGGCCACGACGCCGGCCGCCAGCACCTTCCAGCGGTGGCTGGGCGGCGGGGCATCGGCGGCGCAGGCGGCACGCGGCAGGCAGGAGAGCGCAGAGGTCATGCGGCGCAGTGTGGTCTTCACCATTCATTTTGAAAATCAGAAAATTCAAGACGCACAATCCACATTTTTGGGACGATGGAGCCACCATGGGACGCGTGCTGTACGACCTGGACGTGCTGCGCAGCTTTTGCACCGGGGTCGAGCTGGGCAGCTTCGCGCGGGCCGCCGACAAGCTGGGACGCTCCACCTCGGCCATCAGTGCGCAGCTCAAGAAGCTCGAGGCCCAGTGCGGGACGCCCTTGCTGCGCAAGTCGGGGCGCGGCCTGGTGCTGACCGATGCCGGCGAGACGCTGAGGAACTATGCGCACCGCCTGCTCGAGCTCAACGACCAGGCCCATGCGGCCGTAACGGCCAGCGAGCTGCGCGGCCTGGTGCGGCTGGGCCTGCAGGAGGACCTGGGCGAAAGCGTGCTGCCCGCCGTGCTCGGGCGCTTTGCGCGCGCACACCCCCAGGTGCGCATCGAGGCCAGCGTGGCGCGCAGCGACGAACTGCGCAAACGCTTCGCGCTGGGCCAGTTCGACCTGGCGCTGCTGTGGGACGTCGGCATGGACCCGGACTGCGCCCAGGGCACCCGCGTGATGCGGCTGCCGCTGCGCTGGATCGGGTCCGCCGCACCCCAGCACGCCGAGACCGGCTGGTGGCAGCAGCTTGCAGGCGATGCGCCGGCAGACCAGCCCCTGCCCCTGGTGCTGCTGGACGCGCCCTGCCCCCTGCGCGGCCTGGTCACGGCCGCGCTGGACCAGCAGGGCAGGGCCTGGCGCCATGCCTTCGACAGCGGCAGCCTGACCGCCGTGTGGGCCGCGACGGCGGCGGGCCTGGGCCTGTCGGTGCGCACGCCGTTCGGCCTGCCGGCCCACGTGCGGGTGCTGGACGCGGACGCGCTCGGCCTGCCGGCCCTGCCCGCCATGGACCTGGTGCTGGGCCGCGCCAGCACGGTCGACAACGTGCCTGTGGAACGGCTGGCCAGCATCCTGGTCGACGCCGTGCGCGAGCACATGCAGCTGCTGCAAGCCGGCGCGGCCGTGCCGCTGCTGCCGCAGGAGACAGGGCCTTGACGCAGCAGGCCTGGACGCGATCGCGGCTCAGCCGGCGCGCTGACGCAGCACCGTTTGCAAGGCCGGCGCGAAGCGCGGGTCGAGAACGGCGCCCACGTTGAAGCGCGACCAGGGCGAGACCGCCTCGGGATCGACGCTGAAGATGCGGCCCGGGGCCATCATCACCTGGCGTTCGAGCATCGCCTGCGCCAGCACCAACGCATCGGGCGCGCCGGGCAGCCGCGCCCACAGGAACAGCGAGGCCGGCGTCTGCGCAAACAACTCGGCGCCCAAGCCCTGCAGCAGTTCCTGCGCGCGCAGCGTGGCCTCGGCGACGCGTCGGCGCAGGTGGGCCAGATGGGCCAGGTACTGGCGCTCGCCCAGCAGCGTGTCCACCGTGCGCTCGCAGTACTCCGAGCTGCTCACATGCACCAGGGCCTTGAGGTCCGCCAGGTCGCTGGCCAGATCGGCGCTGCAGGCGATGAAGCCCACGCGCAGCGCGGCCGACAGCGACTTGGAGAAGCTGCCCACATAGAGGGTGCGTTCCAGCCCGTCCAGCGCCGCGAGCCGCGTGGACTGCGGCGGCTTGAAATCGGCCAGCGGATCGTTCTCGACGATCAGCAGGTTGTGCTGGCGCGCCAATGCGAGCACACGCTGGGCAACGGCGGGCGCAAGGTCCGAGCCCGTGGGGTTGTGCGCCAGCGATTGCGTGAAGAACACGCGCGGCCGGTGGCGCAGCAGCAGTTGCTCCAGCGCCTGCGGATCGGGACCGTCGGGCGTGCGTGGCACGCCCACCGTGCGTGCGCCGGCCAGGTGCAGCTTGCCGAACAGCGGGTAGTAGCCCGGGTCGTCCGCCAGCACCACGGCACCGGGCGGCACGAAGTAGCGCACGATGATGTCCAAGGCCTCGTTGGCGCCATGCGTGAGCACGGTCTGCCGCGTGCCGGCGGCGATGCCGAAGTCCGCCAGCCGGCGCACCAGTCGCTGGCGCAGCGGCTCGTAGCCGAAGCGGTTGCCATAGCGGAACAAAGTGCCCAGGCCGCCGCGCGCCACCTTGTGGTGGTGCCGGTCCAGCCGCGCGCCGGCCAGCCATTCGATGGGCGGGAAGCCATCGCCCACGTTGAGCTGGCCCGGCTCCTCGCGCAGCTGGTTGCGCATGAGCCAGACGATGCCCATGGCCCGCCCCAGCGAACCCGCATCGTCCTCGGCCGCCGCGGCCGCGGCGCGCGTCGGCGCCTTGACAAAGAAGCCCGCACCGCGGCGCGGCTCGACCAGGCCGCGCGCGACCAGCAGCTCGAAGGCGGCCACCACGGTGTTCTTGCCCAACCCGCGCTGGCCGGCCAATGCGCGCAGCGAGGGCAGCTTGTCGCCGGCACGGAAGGCGCCTTCCAGGATCTGGCGCTCCAGCGTGTCGGCCAGCTGGACGAAGATGGATTCGGTCGGTGGCATGGGGCAGCTGTTCCGCCGAACTGTACCTGTGCGCGCGGGTACAGCCGACCCAGAATGCCGCGACACCAACACCACCGGAGACGACACCATGGGCAGCGACTCGCGCCTTCCGAACTTCCGCGCGCTCAGCCCGGCGCAGCGGCTGGACCACATCGCCCAGGCCGCGGGCCTCGGGGCCGAGGAGCGTGCGCTGCTGGAGCAGCCCGGCGCGCTCCGGCTGGAGCTGGCCGACGGCATGATCGAGAACGTGATCGGCCGGTTCGAGCTGCCACTGGCCGTGGCCGGCAACTTCCAGGTCAACGGGCGCGATGTGCTGGTGCCCATGGTGGTCGAAGAGCCCTCGGTGGTGGCCGCGGCGTCCTTCATGGCCAAGCTGGCGCGCGCGGGCGGCGGCTTCGAGACCTCGAGCAGCCTGCCGCTCATGCGCGCGCAGGTACAGGTGCTGGGCATCAGCGACCCGCAGGGTGCGCGCCAGGCGCTGCTGCGCAAGCGCGACGAGATCCTGGCCACGGCCAATGCCCGCGACAAGGTGCTGGTCGGCCTGGGTGGTGGCTGCCGCGACATCGAGATCCAGGTCTTCCCCGACACGCCGCGCGGCCCCATGCTGGTGCTGCACCTGATCGTGGACGTGCGCGACGCCATGGGCGCCAACACCGTCAACACCATGGCCGAGGCGGTGGCGCCGCAGGTCGAGCAGATCACCGGCGGGCGCGTGCTGCTGCGCATCCTGTCCAACCTGGCCGATCTGCGGCTGGCGCGCGCCCGCGTGGTGCTGGCGCCAGCGACGCTGGCCACGCCCGAGCGCCGCGGCGAGGACATCATCGAAGGCATCCTGGACGCCTACGTGTTCGCGGCCGTCGACCCCTACCGCGCGGCCACGCACAACAAGGGCATCATGAACGGCATCGACCCGGTGGTCGTGGCCACCGGCAACGACTGGCGCGCGGTGGAGGCCGGCGCCCACGCCTACGCCGCCCGCAGCGGCCGCTACACCTCGCTGACCTGCTGGGAGAAGGATGCGGCCGGCCGCCTGGTCGGCAGCATCGAGATGCCGATGCCGCTGGGCCTGGTCGGCGGCGCCACCAAGACGCACCCGCTGGCCCGGCTTGCGCTCAAGATCATGGGCGTGCAGTCGGCCCAGGAACTGGCCGAGATCACCGTGGCCGTGGGCCTGGCGCAGAACCTGGGCGCCCTGCGCGCGCTGGCCACGGAGGGCATCCAGCGCGGCCACATGGCGCTGCACGCGCGCAACATTGCGCTGGTGGCAGGCGCCACGCGCGCGCAGGTCGACGCGGTGGCCGCGCGCATGGTGGCCGAGGGCGATGTGCGCGTGGACCGCGCCGCGGCCTTGCTCAAGGAACTGGGCGGCGCTGCCTGACTCAAGACGGCGCCGCGCGCGCCGATAAGCCCGGGGACCATGCGCTTTCTGCCGATCCCCCTGCTTCTTGCCTGTGCCTGTGCCACCGCGGCCGAATGGACCGAGTTGCCGCTGCCGGCCAGCGCCGGCATGGCGGTCTACCAGGAGCCCGGCACCGAGCGCTCGCGCCACAACAAGTTCGTCGGCAGCTTCCTGGCCAACCCGCGCCAGTCCTGGTTCCTGGTCGACTACGCGGTGCCGCACCGCTGGGGGCTCTACGAGGTGCGTTCGTTCAAGCAACGGCTGGAGTTCGACTGCAAGGACTTCAGCATGCGGGTGCTGGCGCGGCTGTACTACGAAGGCCCCATGGGGCAGGGCCGCGTGCTGGCCAGCGAGCGCGAAGCGCGCCAGTTCGTGTCCATCGTGCCGGGCGAGCCAGAAGAGGCCATGCAGCGTGCGGCCTGCGCCTACCTCAAGAAGGAAGAGCAGGTGGCCGCGGTGCCGGTGGCGGCACCACCACCGGCTGAGCCAGCAGCCCCGGCGCCTGCGTCGGCGGCGCAGCCCCAGCCCGTCTACATGCCGCTGGAGCCCGCAGCGCCCGCGCGCTGAGGCTTACGGCGCGCCGAGCGCCGTCAGCACGGCCACGCTCATGGCCTGCACGCCGGTCTTGATGGACGGCTCGGGCACGGGCGCGAAGAAGGGCGAGTGGTTGAACGGCAGCGGCTTGCCGCCCGGCTTCATGGCGGCGGCGACATCCTCGGGTGCCGACACGCCGACGAAGAACATCATGCCGGGCACGCCGGCATTCAAGAACTCCGAGAAGTCCTCGCTGGCCGTGATCGGCGGCACCTGCGCGATCTGCACGCCGGGCAGCGCGGCCTTGAGCGCAGCGGTGGTGCGCTCGACCACCTTCGCATCGTTGACGATGGCCGCGCCGCCGGGCACCAGCTCCACCTGCGGCTCGGGCGCGCCGCCCATGGCCGCGGCCGCCAGCGCCGTGCGGCGGATGCCGGCCAGCAGCTTCTCGCGCACCTGCGGCTGGTAGGAGCGGATGGTGCCGCGCAGCACCACGGTGTCGGGAATGATGTTGCCCACCGTGCCGCCCTGGATGGCGCCGATGGTCACCACGCCGAACGCGGCCGGGTCCTTCTCGCGGCTGACCACGGTCTGCACGTCGGTGATGAAGCGCGCCGCGATGGTGATCGGGTCGATGGTCTTGTCGGGCGCCGAGCCATGGCCGCCGCGGCCCTTGAAGGTGATCTCCAGCGCGTCGGAATTGGAACTGGTCGGCCCCGCCCGGTAGCCGACGAAGCCGTAGGGCGAGGGCGAGCTGTGCAGCGCGAACGCGAAATCGGGCTTGGGAAAGCGCGTGAACAGGCCATCGGCCAGCATGGCCTTGGCACCCGAGACGGTCTCCTCGGCCGGCTGGGCGACGAACATCAGCGTGCCCTTCCACTGGCCCTTGAGTGCGACCAGCGTGCGCGCCGCGCCGACCCAGCTGGCCATGTGCAGGTCGTGGGCGCAGCTGTGCGCCACGAAGGTCTCGCGGCCCGCGTACTGGGCCTTCACCTTGCTCGCGTAGGGCAGGCCGGTCTTCTCCTCCATGGGCAGCGCGTCGAGTTCCGTGCGCACCAGCACCGTGGGGCCGGCGCCGTTGCGCAGCAGCGCCACCACACCGGTGCCTCCCACCTTCTCGGTCACTTCGAAGCCGAGTTGGCGCATCTCCTCGGCCATCTTCGCGGCCGTGCGCACCTCCTGGAAGGCCAGTTCGGGATGGGCGTGCAAGTCCTTGTAAAGCGCCTCCAGCGCGCCGTACATGCCGTTCACGAGCGGGGCGACCTGCTGCTGCGTCTGCGTCTGCGCCGTGGCGCAGGTGGCTGCCAGGCCCAGCAGGCTGGCCAGCACGCTCAGACGGAGGGAGGGTTGGGGCATGTTGCTTTTCCTTCTTCGGTTGTCAAACACGTTCGAGCACGATGGCGATGCCCTGGCCCACGCCGATGCACATGGTGCACAGCGCGTAGCGGCCGCCGGTCCGGTGCAGCTGGTTCACGGCCGTGGTGGCCAGGCGCGCGCCGCTGGCGCCCAGCGGATGCCCCAGCGCGATGGCGCCGCCGTTGGGGTTCACGCGCGGGTCGTCGTCGGCGATGCCGAGTGCACGCAGCACCGCCAGGCCCTGGGCCGCGAAGGCCTCGTTGAGTTCGATCACATCGAGCTGCGCGAGCGCGATGCCGGTCAGCGCCAGCACCTTCTGCGTGGCCGGTGCCGGGCCGATGCCCATCACGCGCGGCGCCACGCCGGCCGTGGCCATGCCGACCACGCGGGCCCTGGGCGTGAGGCCATGGGCGGCGGCGCTCTTCTCGTCGGCCAGCAGCAGCGCGCAGGCACCGTCGTTGACGCCGCTGGCGTTGCCGGCCGTCACCGTTCCATCGGGCCGCACCACGCCCTTGAGCTTGGCCAGCGCCTCCAGGCTGGTCTCGCGCGGGTGCTCGTCACGGGTCACGGCGATGGCGTCGCCCTTCTTCTGCGGGATCAGCACGGGCGTGAGTTCGGCGTCGAAGAAGCCGGACTTCTGCGCCGCCACGGCCTTCTGTTGGCTGGCCAGCGCCATGCGGTCCTGTGCCTCACGGCCGATCCTGTGCTCCACGGCCACGTTCTCGGCGGTCTCGGGCATGGAGTCCACGCCGTAGAGCTCCTTCATGCGCTTGTTGACGAAGCGCCAACCGATGGTGGTGTCGTAGACCGCATTGGCGCGGCTGAACGCGCTCTCGGCCTTCGGCATCACGAAGGGCGCGCGGCTCATGCTTTCGACCCCGCCCGCGAGCATCAGGCCGGCCTCGCCAGCACGGATCGCGCGCGCCGCGCTGCCCACGGCATCCAGGCCCGAACCGCAGAGCCGGTTGATGGTGGCGCCGGGCACCTCGATGGGCAGGCCCGCCAGCAGCGCGGACATGCGCGCCACATTGCGGTTGTCCTCGCCGGCCTGGTTGGCGCAGCCGTACAGCACGTCGGCCAGCGCCTGCCAGTCGACCTTGGGGTTGCGCACCATGAGCGCCTTGATCGGCACAGCGCCGAGGTCGTCGGCGCGCACGCCGGACAGGGCACCGCCGTAGCGGCCGAAGGGGGTGCGGACGGCATCGCAGATGAAGGCCTGGGTGCTCACGGTGGTCTCCTCGGCAAAGGGGTTGCGGGTCATTCTAGGCAGGCCCTCCCCCCGGGAAGACCCGCATGCTAGGCTCGCCCGCATGTTCAATCCTTCGCAAGCGGACGTGCGCCGCTTCTTTTGCGGCGCGCATGCCAAGGCACTCGCCGGCCAGCCCATGGAGGCCATCGAGACCCTGGCCAGCCAGTGGATCGCCGAGCACCCCGAGTACCACGCCGACCTGGCCGACGCCGACGCCGCCGTGGCCCGCGTCTACGACGGCCAGGACGGGCAGCAGAATCCCTTCCTGCACCTGTCCATGCACCTGTCGATCAGCGAGCAGTGCTCGATCGACCAGCCGCGCGGCATCCGCCAGGCCGTGGAGCTGCTGGAACGCCGGCGCCAGTCGCTGCACGACGCCCACCACGAGGTCATGGAATGCCTGGGCCGCATGATGTGGGAGAGCCAGCGCGCCGGCCGGCCGCCCGATGGCCAGGCCTACATCGACTGCGTGCAGCGCCGCGCCACGCAGGACTGAGCGGCGCGCCGACCAGGCGCATCCGCTGCCAAGCGTCCGTCGCGGCCAGCAGTCGCTTTCGGGACGACTGCGCAGTCAGTGCGGCGGGCGTGTTTGCCGCCCTCGGCCCGGAGCCGCCGTGGCAGGCGCCATCTGGCTGCGCAGGAAGCCGATCATGAGGGATGCAGCACACCAGTTCGATCGCCACCTTGCGCAATGCCACCGGCATCACGCTGCAGGAGGACGACCTGGCTGCCCCTGAAGACGCGGTGGATGCCTACTACCGCAGCAAGATCCTGTGCGACCAGGTGGTCGCGCAGTTCGCGCAAGAGCACCCCGCCATGCGCATCACCACCGTGATCCCGGGCTGGATGCATGGTCCCGGCGATGAAGGCCCGACCTCGGCGGGCCAGTTCATTCGCGACTTTCTGTCGCGCAAGATGCCGGGCGTTGTCGACGCGTCCTTCTCGGTGGTCGACGCGCGGGATGTCGCGCAGGTCATGCTCGCGGCCTCGGAACAGGGCCAGGCCGGGCGTCGGTACCTGGTGGCCGGCCGCGCCATGCACATGCGCAACCTCATGGCCGCGATGGCGCAGGTCACTGGCATTCCCGCACCGAAGCGCCGCCTTCCGCGCGCCTTGCTCACCGCCATCGCACTGGTGCAGGAGGCCTACGCGCGTCTGACCGGCCGGCCTGTGCTGTTGAGCCTGGCCACGGTGAACAACATCGGGCGCGACCGCTCCAGGCGCTTCTCGGACCAGCGGATCCGGGAGGAGCTGGGCATCCAGTTCCGCCCGCTCGAAGACACCCTGCGCGATGCGGTGGCGTGGCACCGGCCCCGCCTGTCCCCGCGCACGGCATCCTGACCATTCCAACATCCACCCACGAGACAGACCATGATGCGCCTTCAGTCCTTGAGAACCTTCCTCGCCCGCGCGGGACAGCTCGCGAAACTCGCGGGTGCCGTGGCGATGGCATCCGCACCGCTTGCGCCAGCCGCGCACGCGCAGACCGCGCCCAGCATGGCCGCGTACTGCAAGGCGGGCTTCGCCGCGTATCCCGACGGCATCCAGGGCCTGCCGCCGATCTTCAAGTACAACCTGTGCTGGTGGCTCGAAGATGCAGGCATCGCGCCCGCGGCGTTCGACCAGGTCGTCGCCGCCACGCCCCGTCCGGCAAGCCACCAGGAACTCGTGTCGCGCTTGCGGGCGCAGGCAGACGCGCATGCCCAGACGGCCAGGCAGTTGGACACGGGCGGTCTTGCGCCCGGCTCGCAAGCCGCGCTTGCGGCAGCCGGCGAGTGGCGCAAGGCCGCGTTCTACGGAAAGCTCACCCGCCGGCCCAAGCAGGCGCCCACGGACGACCTGCGCGCCTCGGAGCGCGCGCTGCAGTTGACGGGAGCCGCACCCGAGCGCATCGAGGCCACGCTCGATGGCAAGCGCTTTGTCGGCTACTTCCAGCCCGCGGCATCGCAGGGCGCGCGGGCGCCGTTGGTCATCGTGTTCGGCGGACTGGACAACTTCAAGACCGAGATGGCGCGGCACGTCGCCGCCATGCGCGCCAGGGGCTTTGCCACCCTGGTGCTGGAGAACCCGGACACGGGCGAGAACACGCTCTCCTTCCGTCCCGAAGCCTGGCGCATGCTGAATGCGGCTCGGGATGCGCTGCAAGGCCGTCCCGATGTCGACCTCGCGCGCGTGGGGGTGTACGGCTGGAGCATGGGAGGCTACCTGGCCACGCTCGGCGGCCTGCAGTCGGACTGGATTGCCGCGGTGGTGAACGTGGCGGGCCCCGTGGAGTCCAGCTTCGCGAACGGCCATTGCCTGCGCATCCCCTCATCGGTGGGCGCGGCCTATGCCCTGTTCGCCGGCCTGGCACCCACGGCACCGCGCGACGCCATGTGCGCGCACTACGCCCGCTACGCGCTGTCCAAAGCCATGCACATCGGGCCGGCAGCGCAGCGCAAGCCCGTGCTGATGCTCAACGGCCTGCTCGAAGACCTGACCGCCAAGGATGAGCCCGCGAGCCTGCGCGCACTGGGCCTGTCGGTGACGGAGCTCAGCTACGCGAACGTCGGCCACACCGCGGAGGGCAACATGCGGGACCATCTGCGCATGGCCGCCGACTGGCTTTGGTCGAGGGTGGCGGGTTCGCCCGATCACCCAACATCGGACTGAGAAGCTGTGAACGAACCGCTCACGCCCACGCGAGGCCCCCCAATGACGAACTTCTCACGTTGCGACCGCTGCTCCCAGGGCCTCGCCCTTCGGGCCGGGGCGCGCCAAGCCACATGCGGGCGTTGCAGTCCTTGCCCGGGCACGAGCCCGGGCGGCGGACTGCGCCTACGCCTGTGGCCCGGCGCACCCCGTCGTGGACGCGATCGGTTCATTCACAGCTTCTGAGGGCTCGCGCCCGCCATTGCCGCAGCAAAGGGCGAACGTTGCCCGCGCCGAGCGCATCGGTCCGCCGTCCCCAGCGCACCTCGGCGAGCACTCCACCCGGCCCCAAGCGCCACTCAATCCCGATGATCGGCATTGCCCGTCCGCCAGTACCCTTTGGCACTGAGCCGATGTCGCTCGATGCCATGTTCCTGGAAATACAGCTTCAGCTCGCGCACCGCCGATGCTTCTCCGGCCAGCCAGATGTAGCCCGGCCCTGGCGGCAGCGGGTGGTGCAACAGCTGTTGGCACAACCTTCGGCCGGGCTCGTCAGGGTCGGCACGGAGCCACGTCGTTCGCCAATCCGCGGCGGTGGAGATCGGCTGTTGCTCCGCCGCGCCATCCACTTCGACATATGCTTCCACCGGCATGGAGGCATCCAATGCCGCAGCGATCGACTGGATGGCCGGCAAGGCGGTGGCGTCGCCCCCCAGCAGCAGCCAGCGCGCATCCGCCGGCGGCGCGAATCCTCCGCTGCGCGGCCCGGCAATGCTCACCTGATCGCCCACCCGTGCCTGCGCTGCCCACATCGACGCCGGGCCGTCGCCGCTCTCGCCATGCAGCACCAAATCGATGCGCACCGTCCCAGCAGCACGGTCGACGCTGCGCAAGGTGTAGGCCCGGCCTTCACCGGAGGGCACGAAAAGCTTGACCCAGGCCCCCGGCACATCCACGCCCTCGCACCGTACGAAAGCGGCGACCTCCGCGCCACCGAGCGTGATCCGCCGCATGTGCGGCGTCACGGCCTGCACGTCCAGCACCGTGCCCAGCGCACGCTGCCGCCCTTGGGCCGCCGGCCGCTCAAGCATGGTGCACTCCGCTCGCCGGCCGAAGCCGAAGCTGCAGCGCCACACCAAACGACAGCGCCACCGCCGCCGCGCCGGCCAGATACACCGCGCCGACGCCCGCGCTGCCCGCGATCAGGCCGGCCGCCGGCCCGGTGATGCCCAGCGAGATGTCCAGGAAGGCCACGTAGGCCCCCATGGCGACACCGCGCGCCTGCGGCGGCGCACGCCGAACCGCCTCCACGCCAAACGCCGGGAATGCCAGTGAGTACCCGAACCCGGTCAGCGCCGCACCCACCGCCGCGAGCGAAACGTCGTTGGCGCCCCAGATCAGCAACTGGCCCGACACCGCGATCGGAATGCAGACCAGGGCGACCCGCGCACCGCCCAACTGGTCGGGCAGATGGCCAAAGACAAGGCGCGCGGCGATGAAGGCCAGGCCGAAGGCGGTGAAGGCCACGGACGCCGGGCCCCAGCCCCGGTCGGCGAACAGCAGCGCCGCAAAGGTGGTGATCACGCCGAAGCCCACGCTGGACAGGGCCAGCCCCAAGCCCGGCACCCACACCGACCCGAGCACCCTGTAGAACGGCGTGCGCCGGTGCGCCGCCGCAGCCGTGCCGCGCAGGCCCAGCACGATGGCCAGCGCCAGGAGCGGAACCAATGCCGTTGCCAGCGAGATCCCGGTGAAACCCCAGCGTGCGTTGACGGCCACCCCGACTGGTGCACCCACCGCATAGGCGCCGTACATGGCGATGCCGACCCAGGCCATGACCTTGCCCGCGTTCTGCGGGCCGGCCATGCCCACGCCCCAGCCCAGTGCGCCGGTGACGATCAGGCTTTCGGCACAGCCGAGCAGCAGACGGCCGGCCAGCAGCGTCCAGACCGCCGCCCGCGCATCGGCGAATCCAAGCGAGACCAGATAGGCGATACCGGATGCCATCGCCAGCAGCAGCCCCGAGACGACCGCGCGCTTGGCACCGCGCGCATCGGCCAGGTTGCCCGCCCAGGCACGCGACAGCAGCGCCGCTGCGAACTGGCCGCCCACGACGACGCCGACGCCCAGTGCACCCAGCCCCAGATGCTGGCTCAAGTGCAGCGGCAGCACGGGCAACGGCAATCCGATGGTGAGGAAGCCGACGAACACAGCGACGGCCAATGGCAGCAGACGGAGCAAGACGCCGGCTGGCGGTGCGGCCACCCAGGCGCGTGGCGCCGCGGACGGACGAGACGAATCTGAAGAAGACATGCGACCTTTCATTTCAATGCGAGTAAAAACTCAATTCGGATGTCCAGGAGAATATGAGCCATGGCTCGCATTGAAAACTCGCGTTCACCGGCCGGCGCAGGACCACTGCCCCTTCCTCGCAAAGTGCCGCGCCAGGCCCGCTCCCAGGCCATGGTGGAGGCGATTCTGGAGGCGACGGCTCGCGTTCTGGCCGAGCGCGGATATGCCGGCACGAACACCAACGTGGTGGCGGAACGTGCCGGCGTGAGCGTGGGGTCGGTCTACCAGTACTTCCCGAACAAGGACTCGCTGGTCACGGCGCTGCACGCGCGCCACGGGACGCAGATGTACGCCGCCATTGCGGCAGTGCTGGCCGCCGCGCGTCCAGACGGGCTGTATGGCCACGTGCAGGCCATGGTGCGCGCGTTGCTGGCAGCGCACCGCGTCGCGCCGGAGTTGCACCGCGTGCTGGAGAAGGAGTTCCCGTTCTTCGACGCCCCGCGTGAACAGAGCGCGGCAGACGGCGGCATCTTTCGGCAGGTGCGCCAGCTCCTCGAAACGCACCGCACCGAGCTCGCGCTGGACGATCTGGACCTGGCCACCTGGATGGTGCTGCAGACCATGGAGTCGCTGGTCCATGCGGCGGTGATCGAGCCGCCCGCGATGTTCCGACCCGAAGCGGTGGAGGTCGCGATCGGCCAGGTTCTGATGCGCTACCTGACCGGGCGCGGATAGTGCCTGCGTTTGCGCATGCGCTCAACTTGCGGGAGGACTTGCACCTCCAGGAGTGCGCCCGTGCCGGGTGCACCAATGAAAAAGCCCGCGCGCGGCGGGCTGGGTGCAGCAGGCCGCAGCCTTGCCTGCGCGCTTACTTCTGCGAAGTGCGGAAGCGCGACTCGGGCACGATCTGCAGGCCGCCTTCCAGGCTGGCCAGGTAGCTCGAGATGGCCTTGAGTTCGGCATTGGAGAACTGCTTGGCCAACGGCGCCATCACGCCATTGGAACGGCCGACCAGGCCCGTGCTGGCGCCGGTCTTGTACGCCTTCAACGCGACGAACAGGTAGTCGGCGTGCTGGCCCGCGATCTTGGGGTAGCTCCCATCGATGGGCTTGGCGAAGTTGGCGCCATGGCAGGACACGCAGGCCCCCTTTTGCAGCAGCGCCGCGACCTGGGCGCTGGGCTCCTTGGCCTGCTCGGGCGGCGTGGGCGCGTCCTCGACATGGGTGCTGTAGAAGGCCGCGAGGTCGGCGATGTCCTGATCCGTCAGCGACTCGGCGATGCCCCGCATGGACGGGTGGCGCCGGTCGCCGGTCTTGTAGGCGTTCAGCGCGGCCGCGATATAGGGCGCACCCTGGCCCGAGATCTTGGGCACCTTGTAGACCTCGGGAAACGCGGTCTGGTAGCCGACGATGCCGTGGCAGCCAATGCACATGTCGGCCTTGCCCAAGCCGGCTTTGGGGTCTCCTTTGATTTGCTGGGCCATCGCAGGAAGGCCCAAAGCCGTCACCGATGCGACAGCCAATGCAAACACCGTGGTCTTCAATTTATTCATTTTGCGCGCACAATCTCTATTGAAATCAGGCCGGAAGCAGCGTTTGAGTATAGCCGGCACGTCTCCCAATCTCCCTCCTCCAGACTCCATGAAATTCCAAGGCTCGAACAATTACGTCGCCACGC
This sequence comes from Pseudorhodoferax sp. LjRoot39, assembly GCF_964253035.1. Lineage (NCBI taxonomy): Bacteria > Pseudomonadati > Pseudomonadota > Betaproteobacteria > Burkholderiales > Comamonadaceae > Pseudorhodoferax > Pseudorhodoferax sp. LjRoot39. Next base: position 7,396,283 of record NZ_CAXUQL020000001.1, read on the forward strand.
AAGATCTGATGCTGGCGGTGAATGCGGCTGCCACGCTCAAGCGGCCGCTGCTGGTCAAGGGCGAGCCCGGCACGGGCAAGACCATGCTGGCCGAAGAGGTCGCCAGCGCGCTGAACCTGCCGCTGCTGCAGTGGCACATCAAGTCCACCACCAAGGCGCAGCAAGGCCTGTACGAGTACGACGCGGTGAGCCGCCTGCGCGATTCGCAGCTCGGCGACGAGCGCGTGAAGGACATCCACAACTACATCGTCAAGGGCGTGCTGTGGCAGGCCTTCACGTCCGAGCAGCCGGTAGCCTTGCTGATCGATGAAATCGACAAAGCCGACATCGAATTCCCGAACGACCTGCTGCGCGAAATCGACCGCATGGAGTTCTATTGCTATGAAACCCGCGAACTGATCCGCGCCAAGCACAGGCCGCTGGTATTCATCACCTCGAACAACGAAAAGGAATTGCCCGACGCGTTCCTGCGCCGCTGCTTCTTCCACTACATCAAGTTCCCCGACGCGGCGACCATGCAGCAGATCGTGGACGTGCATTTCCCCGGCCTCAAGAAGGAGTTGCTCACGGCAGCGATGAAGACCTTCTACGACGTGCGCAACCTGCCCGGCCTGAAGAAGAAGCCCTCCACCTCCGAGCTGCTGGACTGGCTCAAGCTCTTGGTGGCCGAGGACATCCCTGCCGAAGCGCTGCAGAGCAAGGACGACAAGGTGGCCGTGCCGCCGCTGGTCGGCGCGCTGCTCAAGAACGAACAGGACGTGACCCTGTTCGAGAAGCTGGTGTTCATGCAGCGGAACAACCGCTGAACCGGGGACGCGCGACCGTGGCCTTCGCCGAACCCGTGACCCTGCGTGGCCAGCATGTGCTGCTGGAGCCGCTCGCCCCGGCCCATGCCGCAGAAGCCCACGCCGCCGCGCAGGACGGTGAGATCTGGAAGCATTGGTACACCACCGTTCCAGCGCCCGACAAGGCCGGCAACGAGATCGCGCGCCGGCTGGACCTGCAGGCCAAGGGCAGCATGCTGCCGTTCGCCGTGCGCGACGCCCGCGGCGGCTTCGCCGGCATGACGACCTTCATGAACATCGACGCGGGCAACCGGCGCGTGGAGATCGGCAGCACCTGGTACCGCGCCAGCGTACAGCGCACCGGCCTGAACACCGAGGCCAAGCTGCTGCTGCTGGGCCATGCGTTCGATCAACTGCGGTGCATCGCGGTGGAGTTCCGCACGCACTGGTTCAATTTCCAAAGCCGGGCCGCCATCGCCCGCCTGGGCGCCAAGCAGGACGGCGTGCTGCGCAACCACATGGTGGCGCCCAACGGCACGCTGCGCGACACCGTGGTGTTCTCCATCCTCCAGAGCGAATGGCCCACGGTGCAGGCGCATCTGCGCTACCAACTCGACAAGCCACGCGCCTGAGCGCGAGGAGTCCGCCATGCTGATCGACTTCTTCTACACCCTGCGCTCGGCCAAGCTGCCGGTCTCGGTCAAGGAATACCTGATGCTGCTCGACGCGGTCAAGCAGGGCGTGGTGGGGCCGGCCAGCCCCGACGGCGCCTACGCGATCGACGATTTCTACTACCTGTCGCGCACCGCGCTGGTGAAGGACGAGAAGCACTACGACAAGTTCGACCGCGCCTTCGCCGCCTACTTCAAGGGCGTGGAGATGCTGGCCGACTTCACCAAGGACATCCCGCTCGAGTGGTTGCGCAAGAACCTCGAACTGGAGCTGTCGCCCGAGGAGAAGGCCAAGATCGAGAAGATGGGCTGGGACGAGCTCATGGAGACGCTCAAGAAGCGCTTCGAGGAGCAAAAGGAGCGCCACGAGGGCGGCAGCAAGTGGATCGGCACGGGCGGCACCTCGCCCTTCGGCGCCAACGGCTTCAACCCGCAGGGCATCCGCATCGGCCAGGAGAAGGGCCGCAACAAGAGCGCCGTGAAGGTCTGGGACCAGCGCGCCTACAAGGACTACGACGACAGCCAGGAACTGGGCACGCGCAACATCAAGGTGGCGCTGCGCCGGCTGCGCAAGTTCGCGCGCGAGGGCCACGAGGAAGAGCTGGACCTGGACGACACCATCCGCTCCACCGCTGCCAACGCCGGCTACCTGGACATCAAGATGGTGCCCGAGCGCCACAACAACGTGAAAGTGCTGCTGCTGATGGATGTGGGCGGCACGATGGACGAGCACATCGCGCGCGTGGAAGAGCTGTTCTCGGCCACCCGGACCGAGTTCAAGCACATGGAGTTCTACTACTTCCACAACTGCGTCTACGACTTCATGTGGAAGAACAACCGGCGGCGTTTCTCCGAGAAGTTCGCCACCTGGGACATCCTGCGCAAGTACAACAAGGACTACAAGCTGATCTTCGTGGGCGATGCGACCATGAGTCCTTACGAAATCTTGCAACCTGGCGGCAGCGTGGAATACAACAACGAGGAGCCCGGCGCCGAGTGGCTGCAGCGTCTCACGCACGCCTTCCCCAAGTTCGCGTGGATCAATCCCGAACCCCAGGGGGTCTGGCAATACCGGCAGAGCATCGGCGTGATCCAGCAGCTCATGAGCAACAGGATGTTTCCCCTGACGCTCAAAGGGCTCGAGGAAGCCATGCGCCTGCTGTCAAAATGATTTGATGTTCCTGGCGGTTGCGAAGCGTGCGCCGGCCCTGTGGCCGGCGTTTTTGTTGGTGGTGGTTCTGGTGCTTCCGGGGTGCGGCCTGCTGCGTTCCGCCCCCGAACCGGTGCCAGCCAACGCTAGCGGAGCCGATGGCACCCAGGTCATGCCCAGCGAGGCCGCCGCCAAGGACGCAGACAAGCCCGACGACAGGCGAGACAACTTCACGGTCGACGTGCGCGGCCCCGATCCCGCGCGCGCGCTGCTCGAGACCCACCTGGATCTGCAGCGCTACCGCCGGCTCGACGCGCTTTCCGTGGCCGAGATCTCGCGCCTGATGGCCGCGGCCGAGCCCAACGCGCGCCAGCTGCTGGGCACGCTGGGCTACTTCACGCCGACGCTGACGCTGGAGCTGCAGGACACCCCAGGCGGCGAGCGCGCGGACCACGCCGTGCTGATCACCGTCGACCCCGGCCCCATCACCCAGGTGGGCGAGGTCAAGCTGGACTTCAGCGGCGCCATCGCCGCGGAGAACCCGCAGGCCGAACGCCGGCGCAACGCCATCGAACGCAACTGGTCGCTGCGCAGCGGCGCGGCGTTCACCCAGTCCGGCTGGGACAGCGCCAAGAGCGCGGCCCAGCGCCAGCTCACGGCACGGCGCTACCCGCTGGGCCGCATCGCCGACAGCCGCGCCCAGGTCGATGCAGACCGGCAGCTGGCCGACCTCGGGGTGCAATTCGACTCGGGCGCGGCCTACCGCTTCGGCGACCTGCAGATCCGCGGCAGCGAACGCTACAGCCCGCTCAACGCGGTGCGCATCGCGCAGCTGCCCACGGGCCAGGAGTACGACCAGCAAAAGCTGCTGGACACACAGGCGCGCCTGGCTGCCAGCGGCTTCTACGAATCCGTGTTCCTGACACTGGACACCGACGGCACCGATCCACAGAACGTGCCCGTGATCGCCCAGGTGCGCGAGGCACCGCTGCAAAAGCTCGTGTTCGGCGTGGGCTACACCACCGACACGGGGCCGCGCCTGTCGATGGACCACATCCACAACAAGATCCCGCTGCTGGACTGGCGCGCCGTGTCGCGCCTGTCGCTGGACAACGAGAACCAGTCGCTGGGCACCTCGCTGTTCGGCCTGCTCGACGCGCGGCTGTGGCGCTGGTTCGGCAGCGGGCTGGTGCAGCGCGAGCGCTCGGGCAGCTTCGACGTGCTCTCGGGCAGCCTGCGCTATGGCCGCAGCAAGTCCACCGACCACATCGACCGCAGCTACTTCGCGCAGTACGACTACGCGCGCAGCTCGGGCGCGGATGCACCGCCGCCGGCCTCCACCGTGAGCCTGAATTGGGGCTGGACCGGCCGCTACTTCGACAACAACAGCCGGCCGCGCCGCGGCCAGGGCCTGCAGCTGGAGGCCGGCGTCGGCACCACGCTGCTGGGCGGCCAGTACCCCTACACGCGCACGGTGGCGCGCTGGCTGGGCTACGTGCCGCTGTACCAGGTGCGCGCGGGCGGCTCCACGGACACCGAGACGCGTGCACGCCGCGCACGCCTGCAGCTGCGCGCCGAAGCCGGCGCGGTGGTCGCCGCCGACGCGGCGCAGATCCCTTCCACCCAGCTGTTCCTGACCGGCGGCGACACCACGGTGCGCGGCTTCGGCTACCGCCAGATCGGCGCGAGCTACGTCAACGACACCACGGTGGCCGGCCGCTACATGGCAGTGGGCAGCGTGGAGCTGCAGCATCCCATCGTCTGGAACGGCGCCCTGACGGACTTCGAGGCCGTGGCCTTCGTCGACTCCGGCTCGGTGGCCGACCGCGCAGCCGATTTCCAGTACAAGGTCGGCGCCGGCGGCGGCATGCGCTGGTACAGCCCGGTCGGGCTGGTGCAGGCCGACATCGCCCACGGCTTCGGCGAGGGCGGCATCAGCATCCACCTGCGGCTGGGGTTCACGTTCTGATGGCGCCCGCCACGCCCCCCACCCCAGCCGCGCCGCCCAGGCCGCGCCGGCGCCTGCTGCGCGCGCTGGGCTGGGGCGCGGCCGGCCTGGGCACCGCCATCGTGGCGCTGGGCGCCTATGGCTGGTGGTGGAGCGGCCAGCCCCAGTCGCTGCCCACCGTGCTGTCGTTCGCCAGCCGCTACCTGCCAGCCGGGCAGACGCTGCAGACCCGCGACGCGCAAGGCGCGCTGCGCCACGGCGCCAGCATCGCCTGGCTGCGCTGGCAGAGCCCGGCGATGGCCGTCGAAGTCACCGACCTGCAGCTGCGCTGGCGGCTGCGGCCCCTGCTGGCGCGCCGCGTGCAGGTCGACCAGTTCCAGATCGGCAAGCTGCAGCTGGTGCCCGGCGCGCCCCAGCCCGAGACCACGCCGGCAGAGCCCCTGCAGCAGCTGACGCTGCCGGTGGAAATCGCGCTGCCGTTCGACGTGCGCGAGATCGTCTACGGCGCCGACCCGGCCGCGCCCACGCTCACGGTGCAGGCGCTGGCCGGCCACTACCGCTACGCGGCCGGTCACCACCAGCTCAAGCTCGACAGCGTGGAGGTGGCCGACGGCCGCTACCAGGGCCAGGTCGCGCTGCAAGGCGCCACGCCCATGGCCATCGATGCGCAGCTGCGTGGCGAGGTGCGCGCACCCATGGTGGAAGGCAGCGCGCCGCTCACGGTGCTGGCCGAGGCCACGGTGCGCGGGCAACTCGCGCAGCCCGACGGGCAGCTCCAGGTCAGGGGCCAGGTCGCGCCTGTCGGTGGCGACGAAGGCATGCGCGCCACGCTGGACGCCGACATCGCACCCTGGCAAACCCAGCCCGTGCTGCGCGCGCTGGCGGATTTCCAGCGCATCGATGCCGCGCGCTTCGTGCCCGGCGCACCGCGCACCGACCTGTCCGGCACGCTCAAGGCCGGCCCCGTGCCAGCAGCCACGCCCGGTGCCGCCACGGCCTGGCAGGCCGAAGTGCAGGCGCGCAACGCGCTGTCCGGCCCCTGGGACCAGCAACGCCTGCCGCTGGCCGGCGTGCAGGCCACGGCCCGCCTGGACGGCCAGGACTGGACCGTGCCGCAGGCCGAACTCGAACTCGGCAAGGGCCGCATCGCGCTGCAGGCCAGCTACAGCCCGACGCCGCTGCGCTGGCAGGCCGAGGCACGCATCGAGCGCGTCCAGCCCGCCCTGCTGTACTCCACGTTGGACGCCGCGCCGGTGTCTGGCACGGCCAAGGCCGACCAGCAGGACGCCGTCATCCGCTTCGATGCCGGCCTGCAAGCCGCTGCGGCACGCGCCGGCACGCCCGCCGCGCCGCGGCTGGACCTGCTGCAGGCCCGCGGCCTGTACCGCACCGCCACGCAGCAGTTGGAACTCGACGCGCTGCGCATCGACGCCGGCCCGGCGCGCGTCGCGGGCCAGCTGCGCGCGCAACTCGACACACGGGCCGGCGCCGGCAAGCTCGAGCTGCAGGCCCCTGGCCTGCAGGCCCAGCTGGAGGGCGACATCGCCGCCACGCGTGGCCAGGCCCAGGCCCGCGTGAACCTGCGCGACGCCGCCAGCCTGCAGCGCTGGCTGTCCAGCCTGCCCGGGCTGGAGAAGGCCTTCGCCGGCACGTCGGCGGCCGGCAATGCGCAGCTGGGCCTGCGCTGGCAGGGCGGCTGGGCCCAGCTGCAGCAGCAGCTGGCCCAGCCCTCCACCGTGCAGCGCGGCCTGGCCATCGAACTGGCACTGGATGCGCCGCGGCTGGACCTGCAATTGCCCGGTGCCGACCCGGCCACGCCCCGGTCCATCGCGCTGCGCGACATCGCCGCGCGGCTGTCGGGCAGCCCGGCCGACGCGCAGCTCGCCGTGGACGGTCGCGCCGCCATGGGCCCGCAACAGTTCCGCCTGCGCACGCGCGCCAGCGGTGGCATCGCGGGCCGCGACCAGTGGCGCCTGGCCGTCAGCGAACTGCAGGCCTCGGCCAGCGGTGTGGCGGGGGGCACGGAGAAGCAGCCCTGGCAGCTGGCGCTGCAGCAGCCACTGTCGGCCACACTGCGCCGGGGTGCTTCCCCGCTGTGGCAGCTCGATGCCTCGGCCAGCAGCGCCACCTTGCAGGGCCCGGGCCCGGACGCGCTGCAACTGCAATGGCAGCCGCTGCTGCTGGCGCAGACGGCAGGCACGCCCACAGCTGCCTGGCAGCTGCGCGGCAGCGGCCGCGTGCTGGGCCTGTCCATGGCCTGGGCCGAGGCACTGGCGCCCCAGATGGCCCAGAGCGGCATCGGCGGCGACCTGGTGTTCGATGGCGACTGGAACGTCGACACCACCGGCCCGCTGCGCGCCAGCGCCAGGCTGGTCCGGCGCAGCGGCGACCTGCTGGTGCGCGCGGGCGAGGGTGCGCTGGTCCGGCGCATCCACACCGAGGGCACGGGCACGGCGCGCGAAACCACCATCGACAACGGACGCCCGGCCGATGCGCCGGCCACGCCGGCCGGCATCCAGCGCGCCGAACTGGTGCTCAACGCCCAGGGCGAGGACGTGCGCGCCCAGCTGTTCTGGAACAGCACGCGCGCCGGTGAGGCGCAGGCCGACGTGCGCACGCGCATCGCCACGGCCGGCGGCAGCTTCGCCTGGCCCGAGGACGCGCCGCTGACGGGCCGGCTCACGGCCCGCGTGCCCAACGTGGGCGTGTGGTCCATGTTCGCGCCGCCAGCCTGGCGCATCGACGGCACGCTGGCGGCCGATGCGGCGTTGTCCGGCACACGCAGCGCGCCGCAGTGGAACGGCACGCTGTCGGCCGATGGCCTGGCCGTGCGCGCGGCCGTCGAGGGCGTGGAACTGAAGGACGGCCGCCTGCGCGCGCGGTTGCAGGGCAACCGCTTGACGCTGGACGAGTTGACGCTCAAGGGCGGCAGCGCCAGCCGCGTGCGCATCGCGGGCCCGGCCGGCAACCTCAGCACGGTCAGCAGCGAGGCCGCCCGCGACGGCGGCGAACTGCGCCTGTCTGGCAATGTGCAATGGGATGCCGCGGCCGCCGACCAGTCGGGCATCGCGATGGACCTGAACGCCGATCTGCGCAGCCTGCGCGTGCTGGTGCGCAGCGACCGCCAGGTCACGGTCTCGGGCCAGCTGCAGGCGGGCATGGCGCAGGGACAGATCCGCGTGCGCGGCGCGCTGACGACCGACCGCGGCGTGGTCATCCTGCCCGACGAGACCGCGCCCACGCTGGGCAGCGATGTCAGCGTCCGCTCGGCCGCGATCGACGCCGAGGCCCGCGCCCGCCAGGCGCGCGAGAAGGCCAGCGCCGACGCCGCGGCCGCCAAGCAGGCCAAGGCCCAGCCCGCCAAGCCGCCGGACATCGCCGTCAGCCTAGACATGGGCCGCGACTTCGCGGTCCAGGGCCATGGCCTGACCACGCGCCTGGGCGGCAAGATCGACATCACGGCCAACGCCAACAGCGGCGGCCAGCCGCGCGTGACGGGCGAGATCCAGACCGTGCAGGGCCGCTACCGCGCCTATGGCCAGCAGCTGGACGTGGAGTCGGGCCTGGCCCGCTTCAACGGCCCCTACGACAACCCCTCGCTGGACATCCTGGCCGTGCGGCCGAACCTGGAGCAAAAGGCCGGCGTGCACATCACCGGCACGGCGCAGTCGCCGCGCGTGGCGCTGTATTCCTCGCCGCAGCTGACCGATGCCGAAACCCTGTCCTGGATGCTGCTGGGCCGCTCCACGGCGGGCGGCGGCGCCGAGGCGGCCGTCATGCAGCAGGCCGCGCTGGCGCTGCTCGGCGGCTTCGGCCCCAAGGGCGGCGGCGGCAACTTCGCCAGCCGTTTCGGCCTGGACGAGATCGGCTTTAAGGGCGCGGCCACGGGCGAGGACGCCAGCGGCTCGGCGCTCACGCTGGGCAAGCGGCTGACCGACCAGATCTACGTGACCTACGAGGCCAGCCTGGCCGGCAGCCTGGGCACGCTGTACATCTTCTACGACCTCACGCGCAACCTCGCGCTGCGCGGCCAGGCCGGCCTCAAGAGCGGCGTGGACCTGATCTACACGCTGAGCTACGACTGATCGGCCCCCTCTGCGGGCCCCCTACAATGCGCGCCCGCGCCTCCTCGTAGTTCAATGGATAGAACGAGTGCCTCCTAAGCGCTAGATACAGGTTCGATTCCTGTCGAGGGGACCAACAACCTGCTGATCTCACAGGGGCCACAACAGGCGCGGGCTCGCTGCCGAGGTCATTTGCGCACAGTTGGCAACAGCGCTTGACCTACCGGTCCCCGAGGCGGTCATCGCCGAGATTCCAGAAGAACTGATCTCGGAATCCAAGGCAGCAGGCATCTCCCTTGACGAACTCGGCCCCGGGCCTTGCTTCGGGTCCCAGGTGGTGCAGGCAGTCGAGTTCACGATGTCGCACAAGAGCGAAGTGGCCCAGCCCGTGAAGCAGGCGCTCGCGGTGTTCGACTGGTGGACGCGAAACGAAGACAGAACGCTGACCGCCCTCGGCGGCAACGTGAATTTGCTCTGGAGGCGCGACGCAAACGGGGGGGCTTGTGGTCATTGACCGCAACCTGGCGTTTTCCGAGCGCAACTTTCCCTTTGGTGAATGCCACTGTTGAGGACGAACCGCTCAAGATCATCAAGCCCTTGTCGCTTGTTCATGCAGATGCCTCGCAGATCCTGGACCATGGGGCTGCGTGGCAGCACAAAGTCCGAACGTTGCAGCGCCGCAACTTGCTGCCCGCACCCGTTCTGGTGGCAGTCGAAGGGCAGCTGGAAGACGATACGCGTCAGGCCATCGCTCGCCGCGAGGTAGTCGAAGGTTTCCGCGAACTGAACGTTCAGGTTGTGTCGTCTACTGACGAAGCCGCCATCGAAGAGTTCGCTCTGCGCTCTGCTTGAGCCTTTGGATCAGGCCTCCCGCGGTCAGATCCAGTGCACCCATCGCCGCGCAGCCACGCCAGGCCGCAGGTCCCCGACAGCGCGAAGATGCCCCACTGCTGGGACTGCCAACTGGCCCAGAACCAGAACGGCGTGCCGACAAGGCCGAAGACCAACGCCCAGCGCCACGCGCAGGCAGCGGCGGAAGCGGCGGGTCTTCACGACAACGGAGCCGGGCCAGTTTCGAAGTCCCGCGGCTCGCCCTTGCGCTCGCTACGGATCAGTTCACTGCCACGCGCCCGCAACGCATCGCGCAGCGTCAGCCATTCTCGACGCGGGGGTGCCCCCTTTGCCGCTGTCGTTCAGAAAGCCGCTGATGAACACCTTGTCCTGTCGGCGCAGTCGCCGCACATCGCGCTCGGCGCATCGCTGGACCACCGCCTGCGCGCGGCCATCGCGCACATGCGCGCGCACGTGTCCGACAAGGCCACCATCGACGACATCGCAGGCCGCGTCGGCCTGTCACGCGGTCACCTGTTCGCGCTGTTCCGCGACCAGTTGAACACGACACCCCAGGTGTTCTGGCGCGCGGTGCGCGTGGAAGAGGCAATGCGGCGCGTTGGCGACGGCGCGCCGCTCACCGACGTCGCGCTCGATCTCGGCTTCTCGGCGCCTGGCAACTTCTCGCGCTTCTTCAAGGAGCACACCGGCGTGTCGCCCTCGATCTTCCGGCGGGCCGTACGCGCGCCAATGCCATCGACCGTGACGGGCGTTCCACGCAAAGCCTGTCGGCGGGTCCGCACACATCGAAGCAAGGCTCGCCTCTGTAGGACTTCTTGCCACTCAATGTCGGAACTCTCCTACACGATCACCCACCCAACGACAAGAGAACAAACCTTGTAAAACGTCGATTTTTTTGACATTTAGCACTTCACCTGTTCCATTTGAGCGCGCTAACTATCTGGTACTAGACATAAAAAGCGAACAGGCACGGCATTTGCGCGGTGCAGCATTCGCCGGGTCTCCGACCTGTTCTTTCCCCCAACGCAAAGGAAATGCAATGCGCTCTCTGAAATCAAGCCGTGTCGCCATGGCTGTCGCTGTTGCCCTGGCAGCATCCGCCGCGAGTGCCGCTCCCGTCGCCAACTGGACCTACGAGGTGACGAGCGCGTTCGACACGGCCCCCGCTGCCACGACGTTCGTGAACTCGGGGACGAATCCGGGCCCCGTCAATCCATCCACCGGCTACTGGACCAGCGCGAACCTGCTGCAGTGGGGCCAGAACGACGGCAGCATCGCCGCCGGCACCCGCAGCGGCCTGGAGATCACCAACTCGCCCTCCAACGGCCCGATCGCCACCAATGGCGCCTTCGTCCCGGCCAACAGCTACACCCACTACAACAACGCCGCACTGGGCGCCAACAGCTGGACGCTGAGCACGACCAAGATCGACTCGACGCTGAGCCTGTCTGCACCTGGCGTGGACAAGCTGTTCGAGACCTCCTACAGCGTGTACTTCACGGAAACGCCGAACCGCAACACCGGCTGCCCGTCCGCACCCGAAGCCAACCCCTGCAGCGACATCTTCGTGCTGGTGGGCGGCTTCGGCGAGTCGTTCACCTACGACGGCTACGAGTACAGCTTCCAGTTCATCTCCGACCCGGCGTTCACCGAGTTGAGCGACGCCCAGTGCGTCGCCGCTGGCTACCAGGCTGGCTGCTTCGGCTTCGCCACGCCCGAAGGCCAGGACTACACCGTGGACTTCGCATTCCGCCTGGTCGCAACGGAAGTGCCCGAGCCCGCCACCCTCGCGCTGATCGGCGCGGGCCTGCTGGGCATGGCCGGTCTGCGTCGTCGCCAGCAAGGCAAGCGCTGAGCACTCGGCGGCCTCAGCCAACCCCGCTTCGGCGGGGTTTTTTGTGTCCAGTGCCGGCATCGCGTCCATGCCACGCCACGGAGAAATGCGCAGCCTAGAATTCGGCGCAGCTCCGCACCCGCACCAACCAGGACATCACCATGGCCCGCCACCTTCTTCGCACTTGCACCATTGCCCTCGCCGTGCTGACCGCCCTGTCGGCACAAGCGGCGAGCCCGCTCGACAGGCTCAAGAGCGCGGCTGGCGAACAGTTGGGCGCCAGCGGCAGCGCGGCCGGCATGCTGGGCGGCCTGGGCCTGCCCAGCATCGGCGGCGGCACGGCCAGCAACGCGGCCGGCGTGCTGCAGTACTGCATCGAGCGCAAGTACCTGGCCGGCGGCGCGGCCGGCATCAAGGACAAGCTGCTCGGCAAGATCGGCCTGGGCGGCGGCAAGGAAACGCAGGACAAGGGCTACCAGAGCGGCCTGTCCGGCATCCTGAGCGGCAGCGACGGCAAGTCCTTCGACATGGGCAAGATCCAGGACCAGCTCAAGGACAAGGCCTGCGAGTACGTGCTCGACAACGCCAAGTCGCTGATCTGACCAAGCCTCAGTGCCAGACCCCGGGGAACGCCCAGACCAGCGACCCCGTCATGAGCAGGTAGCGCAGGAACTTGCCAATGGCCATGTAGAACAGGCAGGGCCAGAACGGCAAGCGCAGCCAGCCGGCCACCGCGCACAGCGGATCACCCACCGCGGGCAGCCAGGCCAGCAGGCAGGCCTTGGGCCCCAGCTTCTTCAGCCAGCCCAGCACGCGCACGTGGTGCGAGGAATGGCTGTAACGGTCGGCCACCTTGTGGGCGCCGTAGCCCAACCACCAGTCCACCGCACCGCCCAGCGTGTTGCCCACGGTGGCGACGGCAATGGCCGGCCAGAACATCTCCGGGTTGAGCTTGACCAGGCCGAACACTACGGGTTCGGAGCCCAGCGGCAGCAGCGTCGCCGAGATGAAGGACACGACGAACACCGTGCTCAAGCCGAACTCGGGCAGCGCCAGCGCGCTCAGCAATTGGTTCAGCCAGGCTTCCATGAGCGGGGCAGTATAGGGGTCGGCTCTCGCCCTCCTTGTAGGCAGGCAACCGTTTCAATTGCTGAAATATGAGGCAGCTAGAATCCGTCCCCCGCCTCCGCCCCCTCCCCTTCACCCCGCATGCAGATCGGCCAGTTCACTTTGGCGAACAACGTGTTTGCCGCCCCCATGGCCGGGGTGACGGACCGCCCCTTCCGCCAGCTGTGCAAGCAGCTGGGGGCGGGCTACGCGGTCAGCGAGATGGTGACCTCGCGGCGCGACCTGTGGACCTCGCTGAAGACCTCGCGCCGCGCCGACCACACCGGCGAGGTGGCGCCGATCGCCGTGCAGATCGCCGGCACCGATCCCGAGATGATGGCCGAGGCCGCGGCCTACAACCTGGAGCGCGGCGCCCAGATCATCGACATCAACATGGGCTGCCCGGCCAAGAAGGTCTGCAACAAGTGGGCCGGCTCGGCCCTGATGCAGAACGAGGCGCTGGCCGTGTCCATCGCCGAGGCCGTGGTGGCCGTCTGCGCCCCCCGCAACGTGCCGGTCACGCTCAAGATGCGCACCGGCTGGTGCGCCGAGCAGCGCAATGCCGTGGTGCTGGCGCGTGCCTTCGAGAGCGTGGGCGTGCAGATGCTGACCGTGCACGGCCGCACGCGCGAGCAAGGCTACAGCGGCCATGCCGAGTACGAGACCATTGCCGCCGTGAAGGCCGCGGTGCGCGTGCCCGTGGTGGCCAACGGCGACATCAGCACACCCGAGCGCGCGCGCGAGGTGCTGACCGCGACCGGCGCGGACGCCGTCATGATCGGCCGCGCGGCCCAGGGCCGGCCCTGGATCTTCCGCGAGGTCGTGCACTTCCTGGCGACCGGCGAACACCTGGCGCCGCCGCTGGTGGCCGAGGTCCGGCGCCTGCTGCTGGACCACCTGGCCGAGCACTACGCGCTGTATGGCGAGTACACCGGCGTGCGCTCGGCGCGCAAGCACATCGGCTGGTACGTGCGCCAGCTGCCGGGCGGCGAGGCGTTCCGCCAGCGCATGAACCGGCTCGAGCAACCGACCGAACAACTGGCCGCCGTGGCCGACTTCATGGACGAGATGGGCAGCCTTCACGAGCGCATGCCCACACCCGCAGCAAGCAGCGAAGAATTTCTGGAGGAGAGCGCAGCGTGAGCAAGAAGAGTATCGAAGAGTGCGTGCGCAGCAGCCTGGAAACCTACCTGAAGGACCTGCACGGCATCGAGCCGGGCGGGGTCTACGACATGATGATCCGCGCCGTCGAGAGGCCCATGCTGGAGGTCGTCATGCAGCACGCCGAGAACAACCAGTCGCGCGCGGCCGAGTGGCTGGGCCTGAACCGCAACACACTGCGCAAGAAGCTGGTCGACCACAAGCTCATCAAGTGAGCCAGCCCCCATCCCTTAGCTTTATTCCTTCGACCCGATGAATGCACTGATCTCCGTTTCCGACAAGACCGGCGTGCTGGCGCTGGCCCAGGGCCTGCACGCGCTGGGCGTCAAGCTGCTGTCCACCGGTGGCACCGCCAAGCTGCTGGCCGATGCCGGCCTGCCGGTGACCGAGGTGGCCGACCACACCGGCTTTCCCGAGATGCTGGACGGCCGCGTCAAGACGCTGCACCCCAAGATCCACGGCGGCCTGCTGGCACGCCGCGCGCTGCCCGCCCATGTGGCCGCGCTGGCCGAGCACGGCATCGAGACCATCGACCTGCTGGTCGTGAATCTGTACCCGTTCGAGGCCACCGTGGCCAAGGCCGGCTGCACGCTGGAAGACGCCATCGAGAACATCGACATCGGCGGCCCGGCCATGGTGCGCAGCGCCGCCAAGAACTGGCAGGACGTGGCCGTGCTGACCGACGCCTCGCAGTACGACGCAGTGCTGGCTGAACTGCAGGCTGGCAAGGGCAAGCTGTCTGACAAGACACGCTTCGCGCTGTCGGTGGCCGCGTTCAACCGCATCGCCGACTACGACGGCGCCATCAGCGACTTTCTGTCGGCGGTGGACTTCGAGGCCAGCGCCGGCCAGCCGGCGCCCGTGCGCGCGCTGTTCCCGGCGCAGAGCAACGGCCGCTTCGTCAAGCTGCAGGATCTGCGCTACGGCGAGAACCCGCACCAGCAGGCCGCGTTCTACCGCGACCTGTATCCGGCGCCCGGTTCGCTCGTGAGTGCCAAGCAGCTGCAGGGCAAGGAGCTCTCCTACAACAACATTGCCGACGCCGACGCGGCTTGGGAATGCGTCAAGAGCTTCGACGTGCCGGCCTGCGTGATCGTCAAGCACGCCAACCCCTGCGGCGTGGCCGTCGGCACCGACGCGCTGGACGCCTACAGCAAGGCCTTCCAGACCGACCCGACCTCGGCCTTCGGCGGCATCATCGCCTTCAACCGCCCGGTCGATCTGGCCACGGCGCAGCAGGTGCACAAGCAGTTCGTCGAGGTGCTGATGGCACCGGGCTACAGCGACGAGGCGCTGGCGCTGTTCCAGTCCACCAAGGCCAAGCAGAACGTGCGGGTGCTGCAGATTGCATTGCCCGTGGGCGGTGCGACCGACTGGGACAACGGACGCAACGCCATGGACGTCAAGCGCATCGGCTCGGGCCTGTTGATCCAGACCGCCGACAACCACGAGCTGCAGCTGGCCGACCTCAAGGTCGTGACCAAGAAGCAGCCCACGGCCGAAGAACTGCAGGACCTGCTGTTCGCCTGGAAGGTCGCCAAGTACGTCAAGAGCAATGCCATCGTGTTCTGCAAGAACGGCATGACCATGGGCGTGGGCGCCGGCCAGATGAGCCGGCTGGACTCGGCCCGCATCGCCAGCATCAAGGCCGAACACGCCAAGCTCTCGCTGGCCGGCACGGTGGTCGCGAGCGATGCCTTCTTCCCGTTCCGCGACGGCCTGGACGTGGTGGTGGACGCGGGCGCGACCTGCGTGATCCAGCCCGGTGGCTCCATGCGCGACCAGGAAGTGATAGCTGCCGCCGACGAGCGCGGCGTGGCCATGGTGTTCTCGGGCGTGCGGCACTTCCGCCACTGAGCCCAGGTTTCTCGGGTTTCGCCCAACAAAAAGCCCGCTCTGGTAGCGGGCTTTTTTGTGGGCGAGAGCTTCAGCGCCAGTGCGGGCGCCCGTAGTAGTAGCGCGGCGGCGGACCGTAATGCCGGTGCGACAGGTTGGCCCCGATCACGCCCAGGCCGATACCGATGGCCAACGGAGCCACATAGGACGGCGGGCTGTAAACCGGCGCCGATTCGTACACGGTGGTCACCGGCGCGGTCTGGTACACCGTGGCCGGCTGCACATAGGTGGTGCTGGAGATGATGCGGGCGGGCGCGCGCACCGGGGCCTGCTGCGGCGGCATGCTGCCGACCGGGGTGACCTGCAGCGGCACGCTGGGGCCCGGATCGTTGGCCATCTGCACCTGGTAGCGGCGGCCTGCGTATTCGTAGACCACGTCGTAGTACGAGGTCTGGTTCTGGTAGAAGGTCTGCGTGCTGCAGTTCTGCACGGTGCGGACCTGGTCGGGCTGCTGGCCTTCCACCTGGTTGCCGACCACCGCGCCGCCCAGGGCGCCGATCGCGGTGGCCGCCGCGTGGCCGCTGCCACCGCCGAAGGCACTGCCGATCACGCCACCGGCGATGGCACCGATCACGGCACCGGCGCCCGAGGGCTGCGACGCCGTGACCACCTGCTGGTTGTTGCAGACCAGGCGCGGCACGGCCACCTGCTGCATGACCGGCGTGGCCGAAATCACCGTGCCGTATTCCTGGGCCAGCACCGAGGCGCTCAGCAGGCTGGCGCCGGCAAGAAGCAAAAGCTTTTTCATGGTGATCCTTACGACCTGTGGGCCTGCCAAAAGTTTAGGCCTTTACACAGGCTTTTCAACGCGCCGGCCGACGCCGGGGTTGACGGTGGGGATCAGCCGCGCGCCAGCAGGCGGAACACGGCGC
The DNA here is from genome assembly GCF_964253035.1 of Pseudorhodoferax sp. LjRoot39. Taxonomy (NCBI): domain Bacteria; kingdom Pseudomonadati; phylum Pseudomonadota; class Betaproteobacteria; order Burkholderiales; family Comamonadaceae; genus Pseudorhodoferax; species Pseudorhodoferax sp. LjRoot39. The sequence goes on from NZ_CAXUQL020000001.1 coordinate 7,412,623, forward strand.
GCGCCGCATCCACCGTCTGCGCGATGTCGTCGTCGCTGTGGGCCGCGCTGACGAAGCCGGCTTCGTACAGGGCCGGCGCGATGTACACACCGCGCTCCAGCAGGCCGTGGAACAGTTGGTTGAAGCGCGCGCCGTCGGTGGTCATGACGGTGCGGTAGTTCTGCGGCAGCGCGTCCAGCAGGAAGAAGCCGAACATGCCGCCCTCGCTGTCGCCGCTGAAGGGCACGCCCTCGTCGGCCGCGGCCTGGCGCAGGCCGGCCACCAGGGCCTGCGTGCGCCGGGCCAGCGCGTCGTAGAAGCCCGGCTTGCCGATCTCGTGCAAGGTGGCCAGGCCGCAGGCCGTGGCCACGGGGTTGCCCGACAGCGTGCCGGCCTGGTAGACCGGGCCCAGCGGCGCCAGCTGTTCCATGACGGCGCGGCGCCCGCCGAAGGCCGCCAGCGGCATGCCGCCGCCGATGACCTTGCCCAGCACCGTGATGTCGGGCGCGAAGCCCGGGATCTCGCGCGCGTAGACGCTCTGGGCCCCGCCCAGCGCCACGCGGAAACCCGTCATGACCTCGTCGAATACGAACAGCGCCCCATGCTGCGTGCACAGCTCGCGGCAGCGCCGGATGAAGGGCACGCTGGCCCGCACGAAGTTCATGTTGCCCGCGATCGGCTCGATCATGAGGCAGGCCAGCGCCGCACCGTGCTCGGCAAAGGCCTGCTCCAGGCCCGCGAGGTCGTTGTACTCGAGCACCAGCGTGTCCTGCACCACCTCGGGCGGCACGCCGGCGCTGGTCGGGTTGCCGAAGGTCGCCAGGCCCGAGCCGGCCTTGACCAGCAGCGCGTCGGCATGGCCGTGGTAGCAGCCCTCGAACTTGATGATCTTCTTGCGGCCGGTGGCGCCGCGCGCCAGCCGGATCGCGCTCATCGCGGCCTCGGTGCCCGAGCTGACCAGGCGCACCATGTCCATGGACGGCAGGTGCGCGAGGATGGCCTCGGCCAGTTCGATCTCGCGCTCGGTCGGCGCGCCGAACGAGAAGCCCTGCACGGCAGCCTCCTGCACGGCGGCGAGCACGGCAGGGTGGCCGTGGCCCAGGATCATCGGGCCCCAGGAGCCGATGTAGTCGATGTAGCGCTGGTCTTCGGCATCCCAGAAGTAGGCACCCTGGGCACGCTGCACGAAACGCGGCACGCCGCCCACGGCGCGGAAGGCGCGCACAGGGGAATTCACGCCGCCGGGGATCACGCGCTGCGCGCGTGCGAACAGTTCTTCGTTGGTGCTCATGGTGGTCAGTGGCGCACGGCGCCTGCGTCGTTGTCGGTCTCGGGCGGCTCTTCGCCCTGCGCCTCTTCCTCGCCCTCTTCGGGCTGGGCCCAGAACATGCGGTCGGGCAGCACATGGCCCATGCCGGGGCGGAAGCCGCCATCCAGGCTCTGGTCCAGGTAGGTCAGCGCCTCCACCACGGCCTCGTTGAGTTCGGAGCCGCTGGCCAGCAACGCGGCCAGGGCCGCCGCCAGCGTGTCGCCGGCCCCCGTGAACTGGGCCTCGAAGAGTTCGAAGCGCGCATTCGCGAGCACGGTCTGCGGCGTCGCCAGCACGTTGTCCACGTGCTGGTCGGGCAACAGGATGCCGGTCACCAGCGTGTAGGGCGCGCCCTTGTCGGCCACCGCCTTGGCGATGTCGCGTGGCGAGGGGCTGCGCTGGCTGCTCCAGTCCGGCAGCAGCCAGCGCCACAGTGTGCTGTGGTTGCCCACCAGCACCGTGGTCTGCGGCAGCATCAGTTCCTGGAACGCGTCCAGGTAGGCGTCGATCTGGTCCTCGTCCCACCACGACAGGTTGGGCATGTAGGCGACCACCGGCAGGTCGGCGTAGTCGGCCGTGAGCTCGGCGATGGCCGAGAGGTTCTCGGGGCTGCCGACGAAGCCGACCTTGATGACCTGCACCGCCATGTCCTCGAGCACGGCGCGGGCCTGCTCCGTCACGGCCTCCTCGTCGAAGGCGTAGTGTTCGAAGATCTCAGCGCTGTCGCGCGCGTAGCTGCCCGTCACCACCGGCAGCGCGTGCGCGCCCACCGATGCGATGGCCACGGCATCGGCGGACAGACCACCCGCTCCGCTGGGGTCGTTGGCGTTGAAGACCAGCACGCAGGCCGGCCCGGCGTCCTCGTCCGTGTCGGACAGCTCGGGCTCGGAACCAGGGGATGCGGCGGAGTCGGTCATGCGGATAGGCGGTCTTGGAAGGGGGTGGAGCGGCGTGCGCTGGAGCCTTTGCCACCGGGCATTGCGCCCGGGACGCCTCTATACAATCGCCGGCATTCTATTGGAACGCCCCCGAACACTGTGACCGACCCTAAAACCTGGATGTGCCTGATCTGCGGCTGGATTTACGACGAAGCGGTCGGCGCGCCGGACGATGGCATTGCGCCCGGCACCCTGTGGGCCGATGTCCCGATGAACTGGACCTGCCCCGAGTGCGGCGCGCGCAAGGAAGACTTCGAGATGGTCCAGATCTGAGCGCCAGCCCAGACACCAAAACACCATGACGGCCACCACCCCCAGCCTGCGCGTGATGGTGGTCGATGACAGCGCCACCATCCGCCGCAGCGCCGAAATCTTCCTCAAGCAGGGCGGCCACGAAGTCCTGCTGGCCGAAGACGGCTTCGACGCGCTGGCCAAGGTCAACGACCACGCGCCGCAGCTGGTCTTGTGCGACATCCTGATGCCCAAGCTCGATGGCTACCAGACCTGCGCCATCATCAAGCGCAACGCGCGCTTCGCGGACATCCCGGTGGTCATGCTCTCGTCCAAGGACAGCGTGTTCGACAAGGCACGCGGCCGCATGGTCGGCGCGCTCGACCACCTGACCAAGCCCTTCACCAAGGACCAGCTGCTGCAAGCCGTGCTGCAGTACGGGCGCGCAGGCGCGTGACCCCACCCGACACCGGCAGCGCGATGGCTGCGCACGACACCGCCTCTGCCCTGCCGCCCGCGCACTGGCTGGCCGTGCAGGCCGGCGGCCAGCGCTGCCTCGTGCCGCTGGCCCAGGCCGGCGAGATCTTTCCGTGGACCGCAGTGCAGCCCACGCCCTACACGCGGCCCTGGTTCCTGGGCGTGGCCAACCTGCGCGGCGAGCTCTGCGGCGTGGTCGACCTGGGGCTGTTCCTGCACAGCGGTCCAGAGGCCGCGGCGCCCGAGCCCAAGCTGCTGGGCTTTCACCCCGCCATCGGCCTGAACTGCGCCCTGCGCGTCGACCGGCTGCTGGGCCTGCGCACGGCCGAGGACTTTGTGCCCGCGGCGGCCGATGCCCCGCGCGCGCAGCCCTGGCTCGGCCCGCTGCACACCGATGCCGACGGCCTGGCCTGGCAAGCCCTGGACCTGCAGGCGCTGGCACGGGCGCCTGCCTTCCTGGCCATCGATGCCTGAGCACGCTGCCGCCGGCCTGCACAGCGCCGTCGGCGCCATGAACACGCTGCGCGTGCAGATCCAGGACGCGGCCAAGCGCATCAAGCGCCTGGGCGAATCGGCCCAGCAGATGGGCGAACTCGCGGCCCTGGCCGCCGACCTGGCCGAGCAGGCCCAGGTGTTGGCGCTGAATGCCGCCATCCAGGCCGCGCCGGCCAACGCGTCCGGCCAGGGCCTGGCGACGGTGGCCGGCGAGGCACAGCGCCTGGCGGTGTGCTCGGCCGACGCCGCCAGGCTGGTCGCCGGGCTCGTGCAGGCCCTGCAGTCCGACACGCACGATGCGGCGGCCTCCATGGAGCGCGCCACCCAGGGCGTGGTGGCCGGTGCGCGACTGCTCGACCGCCTGGCCGCGCCCTCCCCCGTGCCCAGCCCGACAGAACCGACGTGAACGAAACCAACGCCCCGCCGCCCCCGGCCCACGACCTCGGCCCCATGGCCTGGGTGCTCGACGAACTGCGCCGCACGCTGGACGCCGCCGCCAAATGCCTGCACCGCTACCGGCGCGAGGCCGATGCCGCAGCCAGCGACTTCCACGTGCCCGGCCTGCAGCACCTGCTCCAGGCCGGGCAGCTGCTGCACCAGTGCGCGGGCGCGCTGCACCTGGTCGGGCAGCCGGCCTGCGCGGCGCTGGCCGACGCCATGCAAGCCGCCGTCCAGCGCTTCGCCGAACAGCGCACGCCCTGCACCGACGAAGCCATCGCGCAGGTCGAGCAGGCCGGCCTGGCCATCACCGAATACCTGCAGGCCCTGCTGTCGGGCAAGCCCGTGGCACCGGTCGAACTGTTTCCGCAGTACCGCGAAGTGCAGGCCCTGGCCGGCGCCGAGCGCAGCCGCCCGGTCGACCTGTGGACCCCGCCGATGGCCGACGCCGCGCCGCCCGCGCAGTTGCCGGCCGGGATCCAGGCGCTGCAGCCCGATCCCGCACTGCGCAGCCGCCTGGACCAGGCCGTGCTCAAGGTCGTGAAGACCGCCGACCCGGCCGCCGCGCTGGCGCTGCACGACCTGGCCCTGGGCCTGGCCGCCGGCAGCGGAGCGCCGGCACGGCGCAGCTTCTGGCAACTGGCGGCCGCCTACTTCCAGGCCCTGGCGCTGGGCCTGGTGCCAGCCGACCTGTACACCAAGCGCATCGCCTCGGGGGTGCTGACGCAGTACGCCGCGCTGGCGCGCGGCGAGGCCGAGCCCGCCACCGCGCTGCTGCAGGAACTGCGGTTCTACTGCGCCGGCGCGGTGCCGCCGGCCGACACCCACCAGGCCGGCACGCTGGCCGCCGTGCGCGCCGCCCACGGCTTCGGTGCCGCCGGCACGGCCGACTACGCACAACGCCGCTTCGCCCGCTTCCATCCGGCTCCGCTCGCGCAGGCCCGCAAGCGCATCGCGGCGGCCAGCGAGACCTGGGCGGCCGTGGCCGGCGGCGACGCCCACCAGCTGCGCGCCGCGCACGAACAACTGCTGCCACTGGCCGATGCGCTGGCCCGGCTGCACGACGACAGCGCCCCGCTCGCGCAGGCCCTGCTGCAGGCCGTCGAAGCCGCCTGGCGCGTGGGCGGCACGCCGCCCGTGCCGCCCTCGCCCGCGCTGGCGCTCGAAGTGGCGACGGCGCTGCTGTACCTGGACACCGCCTACGCCGACCTGGACCGCAGCGGCGCCGAGCTGCGTGCGCGCGCAGCCCAGCTGGCCGAACGGCTCGCGCTGGTGCAGCAGGGGCAGGTGCCCGAGCCCATGGACGGCTGGATGGAGGCGCTCTACCACGGCGTCAGCGAACGCCAGACCATGGGCAGCGTGGTGGCCGAACTGGGCCGCCTGCTTGCCGAGATCGAACAGGCGCTGGACCAGTTCTTCCGCGCGCCACGCGAGAAGGGCGTGCTCGGCAAGGTCGTCGCCCAGCTCACGCAACTGCGCGGCGTGCTCTCGGTGCTGGACCTGGAGCAGGCCGCCCATGCCGTGCTGCGCATGCGCGAGACCGTGGACGGCTACATGGCCGACCAGGTGGACGACGCGGCCCTGCGCCATACCAGCTTCGAGCGCCTGGGCAGCAGCCTGGGTGCGCTGGGCTTCCTGGTCGGCATGCTGGGCTACCAGCGCCACCTGGCGCAGCAGCTGTTCGTCTACGACGAGGAGCAGGGTCTGTTCCGCCTGCGTGTGGGCCGGGCTGCGGACGGTGCCGAGCCGGCGCCGGAGCCCCCGTCCGACGCGGACGGCGAAGCGCCGGCCGACCCGGACGCCCGGGCCGACCTGCTGCAGATCTTCACCGACGAGGCGCAGGCTGTCGTCCAGGACGGCCAGGCCGCCGTGCTGGCGCTGCAGGCCGCGCCCGGCGAACGCGCGCCACTGGAGCAGCTGCGCCGCGCCTTCCACACGCTCAAGGGCAGCGCCCGCATGGTGCAGCAGGACGGTTTTGCTGCGGCGGCCTGGTCCTTCGAGGACGCACTGAACGCCCTGCTGGACGCACGGGGTCCGGCCGATGCCGCGCTGCTGCAGGCCACGCAGCAGGCCTTGCAGGAGCTGGCCGGCTGGATCGCCGACATCGCGGCCGGGCGCGATGGCGCGCACCGCCTGCCTGCCTTGCAGGAAGCCGCGACCGCCTTGCGCCAGCCACCGGTCGCCGAAGCGCCGCCCGCCCCCGTCGAGGCAGCCGCAGCGCCGGCCGCCGACCACGCGGACGGCGGCGACGACGAGCACTTCCGCCAGGTCGGCCCGCTGCGCATCGCGCTGCCGCTCTACAACGCCTTCCTCAACGACGCCGACGAGTGGTCGCGCCAGCTGCAGACCGAGCTCGGCGAATGGGCACTGCAGCAGCCGCTGCCGCCTGCGGCCAGCAGCAGCGCACTGGCCCGCGCGCTGGCCGAGAGCGCGGCCAGCGTGGGCTTCGACGCGCTGGCCCAGCTGGCCGACCTGCTGGTCCGGGCACTGGACGGCGATCCCCTCCGCGCCACCCAGCCCGTGCTGGACGCCGCCGAGGAGATCCGGCGCCTGCTGCACCAGTTCGCGGCCGGCTTCCTCAAGCCCGCGCGCGACGGTGTCGTGCTGGCACTGCAGGCCTTGCTGCAGGCCGCGCCGGACGGCGCCGCGTTCGAGGACGAGACCGACAGCCAGGACGCCATCGACGCCGACCTGTTCCCCGTCTTCGAGGACGAGGCCGCCGAACTGCTGCCGCAGCTGGCCGCGGCGCTGCGCCAATGGCAGAGCGCGCAGTCCACACCGGCAGATGGCTCGGCGCGCCAGGCCGTGCTGCGCGCCCTGCACACGCTCAAGGGCAGCGCGCGGCTGGCCGGCGCGTTGCGGCTGGGCACGCTCGCGCACCGGCTGGAGAGCGCGGCCGAGCAGGTGCCCGACGACGCGCAGCCAGCGCAGATCGACCCGCTGCTGGCCCATGCCGACCGGCTGCAGCAGGCGTTCGACCAGCTGCGCCCCCCGGCCACGGGCCTGGCCGCACGGCTGGACGAGGCCGCGGTGGTGCATGCCCCCCGTCCTGTTTCCGGCCAATCGGTGCGCGTGCGCGCGCAGCTGCTGGACAAGCTCGTCAGCGGCGCTGGCGAGGTGCTCATCACGCGCGCGCGCATGGAAGCGCGCCTGGGCGAACTCGGTGGCGCGCTCGGCGCGTTCGACAGCCGGCTCGGCCACCTGGGCCAGCAGCTGCGCGAATTGCAGACACAGACTGAATCGCAGATCCAGGCCAGGCTGGCGCAGGCCGGCGACGGCGTGGACGCCTTCGACCCGCTGGAGCTCGACCGCTTCACGCGCACGCAGGAGCTCGCGCGCGGCATGGCCGAGGCCGTGGCCGAGCTGGCCACCGCGCAACGCCAGCTGCAGCGCGGCCTGCAGGGCACGCAGGACGACCTCGCCGCCCAGGGCCGGCAGGCCCGCGCGCTGCAGCGTGAGCTGCTGCGCACACGCATGGTCCCGTTCGAGGCGATGGCCGAACGGCTGTACGGCGCCGTGCGCCAGAGTGCCAAGGAGGCCGGCCGCACGGTGCGGCTGGACCTCGCCAGTGGCGGCATCGAACTGGACCGCGGCGTGCTCGACCGCCTGGCGCCGGTGTTCGAGCACCTGCTGCGCAACGCCGTCACGCACGGCATCGAGGACGCCGCAGAACGCAGCGCGGCCGGCAAGCCGGCCAGCGGCGCCATCGCGGTCAACGTGGCGCACGGGGCCAACGACATCGCCTTCACCATCACCGACGATGGCCGCGGCCTGGACCTGCCGCGCATCCAGGCCCGGGCCGCCACGCTGGGCCTGCTGGCGAACGACGCGCCACTCACCCCCGATGAGGCCGCCGCGCTGGTGTTCCTGCCCGGCTTCACGACCGCCACCACGGTCACGCCCATGGCCGGCCGCGGCATCGGCATGGACGTGGTGCGCACCGAGGTCCACGCGCTGGGCGGCCGCATCGAGACGTCCAGCACGCCCGGCCAGGGCACGCAGTTCAAGCTCGTGCTGCCGCTGACCACGGCCGCCACCCAGGTGGTGCTGGTGCGCGTGGGCCAGCAGACCTTCGGCATTCCGACGCACCTGGTCGAGGCCGTGCGCCGGCTGGCGCCGGCCGAACTGGCGCAGTGCTATGCGCGCGAGCAATGGGTCGAGGACGGCGAGCCGCTGGCCTTCTACTGGGCTGGCGCGCTGCTGCAATGCGCGGTCGCGCAACCGGTCGCGCGCGAGCGCCATGCCAGTGTGTTGCTGCTGCACAGCGCGCAGCAACGCCTGGCCCTGCACGTGGACGAGGTGCTGGGCCACCAGGAGGTGGTGGTCAAGAGCCTGGGGCCGCAGCTGGAGCGTCTGCCTGGCCTGGCCGGCATGTCGGTGCTGCCCTCGGGGGCGGTGCTGCTGCTCTACAACCCGGTGGCGCTGGCCGCCGTCTACGGCGTGATGGCACGCCAGGCCCAGCGCGAACAGGCGCTGCGCAACGGCGATGGCAGCCCGGCCGCCGACCCGACGGTCGCGCCGGCCCCACTGGTGCTGGTGGTGGACGATTCCGTGACGGTGCGCCTGGTGACGCAGCGCCTGCTGCACCGGGCGGGCTACCGCGTGGCCTTGGCCGCCGATGGCCTGCAGGCACTCGAACAGCTGCAGACCGAGCGGCCGGTGCTGGTGGTGACCGACATCGAGATGCCGCAGATGGATGGCTACGCGCTGACCCAGGCCATCCGCGCCAACGCGGCGCTGGCCGACCTGCCCATCGCCGTGATCAGCTCACGCATGGCCGACAGGCACCGCGACCATGCACTCGCGCTTGGCGTGGACCACTACCTGGGCAAGCCCTATGCCGAAGAGGAACTGCTGAGCCTGGTGCGGCGCTATGCCGCTGCGGCACCACCCTGAGTGCGGGCGCGCGGCGGCAACGGCCCGTCGCTGTCGCCGGGCACCAGCGCCGGCGCATGCAGCTGCTGCAGCCGTTCAGGCGGCGTTCCGCCCAGCCGTGCCAGCGTGAGTTCGGCCAGCAACTGGCCTGTACGCTCCGGCTCCGGTTGCTCCACCGCGGTGATCGCACTGCGGATGACCGAATCCATGCCCAGCCCGTCGTAGACCACGATGGACAGGTCCTGCCCGAGCCGCAGGCCCGCCTGCAGCGCGGCATGCACGGCACCGACGCCGGCGAGGTGGTTGTCGACCAGCACCGCACTGGGGGGCCTGGCCAGGGCCAGCAGCTGCTGCATCGCGGCATAGCCGGAACGCCGGTCCAGGGCCTGGCGCAGCACCAGCGTCGGCGCGACGCGCTGGCCATCCCGGGCCAGCTCTTCGCCGAACCCGGCGAAGCGCAGCGCCGCAAAGTTGTACTCGGCCGGCGCGCCGAGGTAGGCGATGCGCCGGTGCCCCAGCGCCAGCAAGCGGCGGGTCGCCAGCCGCGCGCCCAGCGCGTTGTCGAAATCCAGCCAGGCGTAGGGGGCCACCAGGCCGGCACTGCGCCCATAGGCTACGAACGGCACGCCCTGCTCCTGTAGCAGTTCCAGACGCAGGTCGTGCACGCGCGTGCGCGGCACCACGAAGGCGCCGATGCGGCGTCCGCGGATGGCCCGGCGGTAAGCCGCCACCTCGTCCCCAGCGGTGGTCGAGACGATCAGCAGGTCCAGGCCGGCCTCGGCCAGCCGCGCACTCAGGGCCGCCGCGACCGCAAGGAACAGTGCGTCGCCGAGATCGCCGGGCGTGATCGGAAACACCAGGCCCACCGCATCGCTGCGCCCCAGGGCCAGGCCGCGTGCGCGCAGGTCGGGCTCGTAACGCAGCCGTTGTGCCGCCGCGAGCACGGCGTCGCGCGTGCCGCGCGCCACTTCGGGATAGCCGTTCAGCGCGCGGCTCACGGTGGTGAGGGACAAGCCCAGTTCGCTGGCGATCTGCTTGAGGCTCACGGGGCAGCCCCCGCCTGCGCCCGGGCGCGGAGCACAGGTGCTGCAGTGCATGGTTGGCGGATCGGCATGCGCGCGAGGTTAGCCGATCGACACCCTAGCCGACGAATCGCACGCAGACAAAAGGCAAAGAAACCACGCCGATGCAGTGAATGCAAAAACCTCATTCATCCATGCCATCCATCGATAACACACTGGTTACGAGGGAAAACCATTGCATTCCTTCAAAGCGCTTTGAACACAATTCATGCCATATCAACGAACGCATTGCGTTCGTGAACAAAATCACAACGAGGAGAACAAAGCGTGAAAACAAGCACAAGAATCTGTCTTGCCGCCGCCATGGGCTTTGCCCTGACCGGCGCCCAGGCCGGGGTCACCATCACCGTGTCCTGCGGCACCGTCGGCCAGGACTTCGAGTTTTGCAAGAAGGCCACCGACGAGTGGAGCAAGAAGACCGGCAACACGGTCAAGCACCTGACCATTCCGCAGTCCACCTCGGACATCCTGGGCCTGTTCCGCCAGATGTTCGCGGCCAAGTCCAGCGACGTGGACGTGATCTCGGTCGACGTGGTCTGGCCCAGCTCCATCAAGGCCCACCTGCTCGACCTGACCCCTTATGCCAAGGGCGCCGAGAAGAACCACTTCCCGGCCATCGTCGCCAACAACACCGTGGACGGCCAGCTGCTGGCCATGCCCTGGTTCACCGATGCCGGGGTGCTGTACTACCGCAAGGACCTGCTCGAGAAGTACGGCGAGAAGCCCCCCACCACCTGGGACGAGCTGACGGCCACGGCCAAGAAGGTCATGGACGGCGAACGAAAGGCCGGCAATGCCGACATGCAGGGCTACGTGTTCCAGGGCAAGGCCTACGAGGGCCTGAGCTGCAACGCGCTGGAATGGGTGGCCAGTTACGGCGGCGGCACCATCGTAGATGCCAAGGGCGAGATCACCATCAACAACCCGCAGGCCGCCAAGGCGCTGACGACCGCGGCGGGCTGGATCGGCACCATCGCGCCCACCGGCGTGCTGAACTACGGCGAGGAAGACGCACGCGGCGTGTTCCAGAAGGGCAACTCGGTCTTCATGCGCAACTGGCCTTACGCCTGGTCGCTGAGCCAGGGCGCGGACAGCCCGGTCAAGGGCAAGGTCGGCGTGGTCAACCTGCCCAAGGGTGGCGACGGCAAGCCGGCGGCCACGCTGGGCGGCTGGCAGCTGTCGGTGGTCAAGTACTCCAAGAACCAGGCCGTCGCTGCCGACCTGGTCATGTACCTGACCAGCCCCGAAGTGCAGAAGGACCGCGCCATCAAGGGCTCCTACAACCCCACCATCCCGGCGCTCTACAAGGATGCCGAGGTCATCGCGGCCAACCCCTTCTTCGGCACGCTGTACGACACCTTCGTCAACGCCATCCCGCGTCCGGCCACCGCCACCGGCGCCAAGTACAACGAGGTCTCGTCCGCGTTCTGGAACGCCTCGCACAGCGTGCTGTCCGGCAGCGCCAAGGCCGACGAGGCACTGGCCAAGCTCGACGGCCGCATCAAGTCCATCCGCCGCGGCCCCAAGTGGTGAGTTGCGCCTGAGAGCGTCGGCGGCAGCCAGCCGCCGCGCCTGAGCGCGTCCGCGCGTCCCATGCCTGCCGGCACTGCCCGGCGGGCGGGACGTGTGCCCTCGTCCCCTCCTCCCAAGCAGGTTCCTTCATGAGCAGCCCGACTTCCGCGCTGACGCGCGAGCGCACGCGCAGCGCCTGGATCTTTCTCGCGCCCACCCTCATCGTTCTGCTGCTGGTGGCCGGCTGGCCGCTGGGGCGCACGATCTGGTTCAGCTTCACCGATGCCAGCCTGGACACCATCGGCAGCTCCAGCTACCAGTGGGTGGGCCTGACCAACTACTTCGGTGAGTACGGCGTCTTCAACTTCAGCGCCGCCGAAGGCTTCTGGCACACGGACTGGGGCCGCGCGATCATCAACACCTTCCGCTTCGCCACCGTGTCGGTGGTGCTGGAGACGGTGCTGGGCGTGGTGTTCGCACTGGTGCTCAACGCCAACTTCAAGGGCCGCGCCCTCGTGCGCGCGGCCGTGCTGGTGCCCTGGGCCATCCCGACCATCGTGTCGGCCAAGATGTGGGCCTGGATCATGCACGACCAGTTCGGCGTGCTGAACGCCATGCTCAAGAGCTGGGGCGTGATCGACGCCAACATCGCCTGGACCGCCGACCCGGCCTACGCGCTGTGGTCCGTGGTGCTGGTGGACGTGTGGAAGACCACGCCCTTCATGACGCTGCTGACGCTGGCCGCGCTGCAGATGCTGCCGCGCGACTGCTACGAGGCCGCCCACGTGGACGGCATCCACCCGGTCAAGGTGTTCTTCAAGGTCACGCTGCCGCTGATCTGGCCGGCGCTGATGGTGGCCGTGATCTTCCGCCTGCTCGATGCGCTGCGCGTGTTCGACATCATCTACGTGATGACGTCCAACAGCGTGGACACGATCAGCATGTCCGGCTTCGTGCGCCGCGAGATCGTGGACAACAACTACGTGGGCTACGGCTCGGCCGCCTCCACCGTGCTATTCCTGATCATCGGCGCCTGCACGCTGCTGTATCTCAAGATCTCCCGCGTCGACCTCGGCGGCAAGAAGTGAGGGCCGCGCCATGAACCTCTCCACCCAACGCCTGCTCGGCAACATCGGCCTGTACGCCCTGGTCGCCGTCATCTGCCTGTTCTGCCTGTTCCCGTTCTACTTCGCGATCGTCACCTCGCTCAAGCAGGGTACCGAGCTGTTCAGCACCTCGCTATGGCCCGACGCGCCCACGCTGAAGAACTACGTCAGCCTGTTCACGGTGCCCGAGCAGCCCTTCGGCCGGCACATCCTCAACTCGCTCGGCGTGTCCTTCCTGGTGGTCGTGGCCTCGCTGCTGCTGGGCGTGACCGCCTCCTACGCGCTGGGCCGCATCCAGTTCAAGGGCCGCGGCCTCTTGCTGCTGACGGTGCTGGCCGTGTCCATGTTCCCGCAGGTGGCGGTGCTGTCGGGCATGTTCGAGCTGATGCAGGCCATCGGCTTCTACAACCACTGGTGGGGCCTGACCCTGCCCTACATGATCTTCACGCTGCCCTTCACGGTCTGGGTGCTGACCACCTTCGTGCGCGACCTGCCCAAGGAGCTCGAAGAGGCCGCCATCATGGACGGCTGCACGCCCTGGGGCATCATCACCAAGGTGTTCCTGCCTGTCATGTGGCCGGCGCTGGTGACCACGGGCCTCTTGGCCTTCATCGCGGCCTGGAACGAGTTCCTGTTCGCGCTGACCTTCGTGCTGTCCAACGCCGACCGCACGGTGCCCGTGTCGATCTCGCTGATCAGCGGCGCCGACAAGTACGAGATCCCCTGGGGCAAGATCATGGCGGCCTCGGTGCTGGTCACCTTGCCGCTGATCGCACTCGTGCTGATCTTCCAGCGCAAGATCGTCGGCGGCCTGACCTCCGGCGCGGTGAAGGGCTGAGGCCATGGGCGCACCTTCCCCGCACGACTGGTGGCGCGGCGGCGTGATCTACCAGGTCTACCCGCGCAGCTTCGCCGACAGCAACGGCGACGGCATCGGCGACCTGCCCGGTGTCACCGCCCGGCTCGAGCACATCGCCCGCCTGGGCGCCGACGCGGTCTGGCTGTCGCCCTTCTTCACGAGCCCGCAGAAGGACTTCGGCTACGACGTGAGCGACTACCGCGGCGTCGACCCCATGTTCGGCACCCTGGCCGACTTCGACGCCCTGGTGGCATGCGCGCATGCACTCGGCCTGAAGGTCATGATCGACCAGGTGCTCTCGCACACCTCGGACCAGCACGCCTGGTTCGCCGAGAGCCGCGCCAGCCGCGACAACCCCAAGGCCGACTGGTACGTCTGGGCCGACGCGAAGCACGACGGCACGCCGCCCAACAACTGGCTCAGCGTGTTCGGCGGCAGCGCCTGGCAGTGGGACACGCGGCGCTGCCAGTACTACCTGCACAACTTCCTGACCAGCCAGCCCGACCTGAACGTGCTCAACCCCGTGGTGCAGGACGCGCTGCTGGCCGAGATGCGCTTCTGGCTGGACCGCGGCGTGGACGGCTACCGGCTGGACGCCATCAACTTCTGCTGCCACGACGCGCAGCTGCGCGACAACCCCGGCCGCGGTGCGCCCGCGCACGTCGACCCCACCGCGCCGGCCGCCAACCCCTATTCGTGGCAGATCCACGAGTTCGACAAGAGCCGGCCCGAGGCACTGGACTTCCTGCGTCGCCTGCGCACGCTCGTCGACGAATACCCGGGCGCGGCCATGGTCGGCGAGATCGGCGACGAGCGCGGCCTGGCACTGATGGCGGCCTACACGGGCGGCGGCGACAAGCTGCACATGGCCTACTGCTTCGACCTGCTGGGCCCGCAGTACGACGCTGGCTACCTGCATGCCCTGCTGGCGCAGTCGCTGGACACGCTGGGCGACGGCTGGCCGTGCTGGGCCATCTCCAACCACGACTGCGTGCGCGTGGCCACGCGCTGGGGCGGCACGCAGCCCGACCCGGCCCTGCTGCGCCAGGCCGCCGCGCTGTTGCTCACGCTGCGGGGTAGCGCATGCATCTACCAGGGCGAGGAACTGGGCCTGCCCGAGGCCGACATCGCGCTCAAAGACCTGCAGGATCCCTACGGCATCACCATGTGGCCCGAGTTCAAGGGCCGCGACGGCTGCCGCACGCCGATGGCCTGGCAGGCCGACGCGCCCGACCTGGGTTTCGGCAGCGGCGCTGCGCGCCCCTGGCTGCCGCTGGACGGGGCTCACCGCACATTGGCCGCCGACCGCCAGTGGGCCGACGACGGCGCCCTGCTGCACCACTATCGCCGCCTGCTGCAATGGCGCCGCACGCAACCGGCGCTGCGCCAGGGCGCGATGGTGCTGCTGCCGCGCCAGGGCCAGGTGCTGGCCTTCGAGCGCGCGCACGCCGGCCAGCGCCTGCTGTGTGTGTTCAACCTCGGCACGCAGAGCGCCCGCTATGCCCTGCCGGACGGTGGCTGGACGCCGGACGCGGACGCACCCGCGCAGCCGCCCGGCCTGCGCAGCGGCCAGGACGCGCTGCTGCTGGCGCCCCACGGCACCGCCTTTCTCACCTTGCCCCCCCAGATCTGACAGGAGAAGAACCCATGTCCGCCATCAGCTTCCGCGGCGTCCACAAGCGCTACGACGGCGCCGCCGCCGACACCATCCGCAACGTCAACCTGGAGATCAAGGACGGCGAATTCGTGGTCTTCGTCGGCCCCTCCGGCTGCGGCAAGTCGACCCTGCTGCGCATGGTCGCCGGCCTGGAGGACATCTCCAGCGGCGACCTGGCCATCAAGGGCCAGCGCATGAACGAGACCCCGCCCTCGCGCCGCGGCGTGGCCATGGTGTTCCAGAGCTACGCGCTGTACCCGCACATGACGGTCTACGAGAACATGGCCTTCGGCCTGAAGCAGCTGCGTACCGAGAACACCACCGTCGACCAGCGCGTGCGCAAGGCCTCCAAGATCCTGCAGCTGGACCCGCTGCTGCAGCGCCTGCCCAAGGAGCTGTCCGGCGGGCAGCGCCAGCGCGTGGCCATCGGCCGTGCCATCGTGCGCGAACCCGACGTGTTCCTGTTCGACGAACCGCTGTCCAACCTGGATGCCTCGCTGCGCGTGCAGACCCGGCTGGAGATCGCCAAGCTGCACAAGGACATCGGCACGGCCAGCATGATCTACGTGACGCACGACCAGGTCGAGGCCATGACGCTGGCCGACAAGATCGTGCTGCTCAACGCCGGCGAGCCGGTGCAGCGCGACGGCAGCGTGGCCCAGTTCGGCGCGCCGCTGGCGCTCTACCACCACCCGGTCAACAAGTTCGTGGCCGGCTTCATCGGCAGCCCGAAGATGAACTTCGTGGCCGCCAAGCTGCGCAGCGCCGATGCGCGCCACGCCGTCGCCATGGTCGGCCCGGTGGCCTGCCAGGTCGAGGCCGATGCCACGCGCCTGAAGGCCGACAGCGACATCACGCTGGGCGTGCGGCCGGAGCACGTGCAGATCGCCGAGAAGGAGGGCGGCGCCAATGTGGTGACCGGCCTGATCGCCTTCCTGGAGCAGCTGGGCGAGGCCAGCTACGTCTATGTGCGCCTGGCCGGCGGCGAACTCGTCACGGTGCGCCAGAGCGGCCACTGCGCACGCGACATCGGCAGCCCCATCGCGCTGCACTTTCCACCGCAGCACTGCCACCTGTTCGACGGCGACGACGTGGCCCTCCAGCGCACCGTCGACCCGCTGATCCTGAGTGGCCAGCCGGTCGTCGCCGGCGTGTCGATCACGCGCACCGCCGCGCACTGAGACCGCGCTGCCGTCCATCCTGCCGCGGCGCCGCGCGCCGCATCCCGACTCCTCTCCATGACCAGATCATCTTCCGCCGCGCTCGGCGTGGCCCCCTGGTGCCTGCGCGAAACCCGGTTCGATCCCGAACTCGCCGGCCTGCACGAAACCCTGTTCTGCCTGGGCAATGGCCGCATCGGCCTGCGCGGGGCCCATGAGGAAGGCCGCGCCTGGCCGGGCACCGAGCAGGATGCGACCTACCTCAATGGCTTCCACGACGTGGCCGACATCGCCTACGCCGAAAACGCCTACGGCCTGGCCCGGCTGCACCAGTTCATCGTCGCCGTGCCCAATGGCAAGGCCGTGGCCTGGCAGATCGACGGCGAGCCCTTCGACCCGGCCAGCGGCTGCATCGAGGACTATGCGCGCGACTTCGACCTGCGCAGCGGCGTGCTGACGCGCCGCTTCGTCTGGATCTCGCCACGCGGGCGGCGCGTGTCCGTGCACAGCACCCGGCTGGTCAGCCTGGAGCGCGACGCGGTCTGCGCGCTGCGCTACGAACTGCAGGTTCTCGACGGCCCGGCCCACATCGCCGTCGAGTCCTTCATCGACGCCCGGGCGCAGGACATGGAGGCCAGCGACGACCCGCGCGCCGGCTCGGCGCACGCGGCCAAGTCGCTCGTCGAAGTCTCGGCCGAGCGGCGCGGCCCGCAGGTGCTGCTGGTGCACCGCACCAAGCGCAGCGAGATGCAGGTGGCCAGCGCCCTGCACAGCCTGGCCTGGCATGCCGGCGAGGGGGTCCTCGCGCCGCAGGACGCCGGCACCGCCGCTTGCCTGGGCCACCGCTTCGAAGCCGAGCTGCGGCAGCACGACACGCTGCGGCTGGACAAGGTCTTCGGCCTCATGGGGTCGCAGCACGCGCCGGCCGAAGACCTGCCCGATCTGCTGGCCCGCGCCGTCGAGCAGGCGGTGGAGGCCGGCTTCGAGCAGCTGTGCGCGGAGCAAGCGGCCTACCTCGCGCGCTACTGGCAGGACGCGGACATCGTGATCGAGGGCGACGACGCGCTGCAGCAGGGCATGCGCTTCAACCAGCTGCACCTGCTGCAATCGGTCGGCCGCGACGGCCGCACCAACATCGCCGCCAAAGGCGTCACCGGCAGCGGCTACGACGGCCACTACTTCTGGGACACGGAGATCTACGTGCTCCCGATGCTGCTGCACACGCAGCCGCAGATCGCCCGCCGCCTGCTCGAGTTCCGTTACCACACGCTGGACGCCGCCCGCGCCCGCGCACGCGAGATGGCGCACGCCCAGGGCGCGCTGTTCCCCTGGCGCACCATCAGCGGGCCGGAGTGCTCCTCGTACTTCCCGGCGGGTACGGCGCAGTACCACATCAATGCCGACATCGCCTTCGCGGTGAAGCGCTACTGGGACGTCACCGGCGATGACGCCTTCATGCTGGACCACGGTGCCGAACTGGTCTTCGAGACCGCCCGCATCTGGATGGGCCTGGGCCATTTCCAGCACGGCCGCTTCGAGGACGGCAGCGCGCGCCGCTACTGCATCCACACCGTGACCGGCCCGGACGAATACACGGCGCTGGTGGACAACAACTTCTACACCAACGCCATGGCCCAGATGCACCTGGGCCTGGCCGCCGAGCTGGTGCAGTGGCTCGCGCAGCAGCACGCCGGCCAACTGCTGCAGCTGCAGCTGCGCATCGGCCTGGACCTGCGCGAGGCCGAGACCTGGCAGGAGGCGGCGCGCCACATGTATTTGCCTTACGACGAGCGGCTGGGCGTGCACCCGCAGGACGACGGCTTCCTGGCCAAGCCGCGCTGGGGCTTCGATGGCGACAGCCCCAAGCGCCCCTTGCTGCTGCACTACCACCCGCTGGTGATCTACCGCCACCAGATCTGCAAGCAGGCCGACGTGCTGCTGGCCCTGCTGCTGCTGGGCGAGCAGTTCAGCCTGGACGACAAGCGGCGCGACTTCGAATACTACGAAGCCATCACCACGCACGACTCCTCGCTGTCGCGCTGCATCTTCGGGATCATCGCTTCGGAGGTCGGCTACGCCGAGAAGGCCTACGCCTACTTTGCCGACGGTGTGCGCACCGACCTGGACGACCACCACCGCAACACGCGCCACGGCGTGCACACGGCGGCCATGGCCGGCGCCTGGCTGGGGGTAGTGGCCGGCTTCGCCGGGCTGCGCATGCGCCGACGCATGCCCTGCTTCTCGCCCACGCTGCCGGCCGGCTGGCGCCGCTACAGCTTCAAGCTGCGGGTGGCCGGCGCCCAGCTGGAACTGGACATCGGCCCCGAGGGCTGCACCTACCGGCTGCTGGCCGGCGACTGGCTGGCGTTCCGGCACGGCGGGCAGACCGTGGTGCTGGGCGGCGACCGGCGCGAGACCACGCTGGCCCTGCCCAGCGCCACCCGCCCGCCCGCCACGGCGCGGGCTGCCTTCCACTGACCTCTTGCCTGCCACCACCGTGACCCGCCACTTCTCGCACGCCTTCATCTTCGACCTGGACGGCGTTCTCACCGACACCGCCCGCCAGCACCTGGCCGCCTGGGGCGCCCTCGCGCGCATGCTGCAGTTGCCCTTCGACGCGGCCATGGAAGACCGCCTGCGCGGCCTCTCGCGCATGGACTCGCTGGAGCTCGTGCTGGGCTCCGCCGCCGGCCGCTTCAGCGCGGAGCGAAAACAGGCGCTGGCCGAGCACAAGAACGCCGCCTATGTCGACGCCATCGCCGGGCTGACCCCGGCCGACCTGTTGCCGGGCGCGCTGGCCGCATTGCAGGCCGTGCGCAGCGGCGGCTGGGGGCTGGCCCTGGCTTCGGCCAGCCGCAATGCCCCCACGGTGCTGGCGCGCCTGGGGGTCGCCCAGCTGTTCGACCATGTCGTCGACCCCGCCAGCGTCGCCTGCGGCAAGCCCGCGCCGGACATCTTCCTGGCGGCGGCGCAGGCCCTGAACGTCGCGCCCGTGCACTGCGTGGGCATCGAGGACGCTCCGGCCGGGGTCCAGGCCATCCGTGCCGCGGGGATGTTCGCCGTGGGCATCGGCGATCCACAGGTGCTGCACGGCGCCGATCTGGTGCTGCCCGACCTGCTCGGCCTGCAGCCCGGCAGCTGCCTGCACTGAAGAGGCCGAACCCCGATCCACCGTTTTCCAGGCCCGCCGGCCCTGGCGCGCAAGCCGGCAACTTCCACAACCACAGACCCGAGGAGAACCGCATGAAACCCCACCTTCCGAGCCGGCTCGCTGCCGCCATCGCCGCGCTGCTGCTGGGCAGCCAGCCGGTGCTGGCGCAGGACCAGGCCGCCGACCCCACCCGCGACTTCGTCAAGAAGGTCAATGACGCGACCGGACTGGAGTTCTGGGGCTATGCCCGCAGCGGGTTCTACAGCGGGCACAAGGACCAGGGCCGCCTGCGCGGCAACTACTCGCTGGGCGGCGACCTGCAGAAGTACCGCCTGGGCAACGAGGGCGACCACTACATCGAGTTCGGCATCGGCAAGCGCTTCGACCTGGGCGAGGGCATGAAGTGGGGCGTGTTCTACCAGCCCAAGATCTACAACGGCGAAAGCGGCACGGCCCAGGCCTATGCCACCATGACCGGCATCTTCGACAACAGCGCCACGCTGTGGGCCGGCCAGCGCTTCCACCGCATCCAGGACGTGCACATCGTCGACAACTGGGTCATGGAGGACGGCGACAACTACGGCGCCGGCATCGACGACATCCCGCTGTTCGGCGTGGGCACCTTGAACGTGGCGCTGCACACCTCCGACGCGTTCGACAACAAGGCGGGCAACCCGAACAACGCCACGCGCGCCAACCTGCAGTGGCGCAAGATCCCGACCAACCCCGGCGGCACGCTGACGCTGACGGCCGCGCTGGTGTCCGGCGACTTCGCCCAGGGCAGCGACGGCGGCGCCGTGGGCCTGCTGCACAACCAGAAGGATTTCCTGCTCAAGGGGCTCAACAACTCCCTGTTCCTGCAGGCGTCCACCGGCCACGCCTCGATCAACGGCAAGTTCTACGGGCTGGACCGGGACGGTGCCGCCCAGATGGGGGCCAAGCAGCGCCGCGTCATCGATGTGGTGGACTTCCAGATCGGCAAGCTCGGCGGCCAGGCCATGGTGGGCTACCAGACGCTGAGCCCGGACACCGGCGCCGACGTCAAGGACTTCTCGCTCGGCGGCCGCGTCAGCTACGGCATCGCCAAGCGCACCAAGCTGCTGGCCGAGATCGCCACCACGCGGCGCAGCGTGGACGGAGAGGCCGCACGCCGGCTGAACAAGGGCACGGTGGCCGTGGCCTTCGCACCCAACACCGATTTCTGGACCCGGCCCGAGTTCCGCATCTACGCCACGCGCGCAAACTGGAACGAGGCCGCTGCGCTAGCCGCTGCCGAGAGCTACGGCCTGGGTGGCCGGCGCAACGGCAACACCTTCGGCGTGCAGATGGAAGTCTGGTGGGAATGAGGTGAGATGGGCGGCCACGGACCGGTCTGCGGCCACCAACCCACCGTCCAGCCTACGCAGGGCGTGGGCCGGCACCGACAGGCGCGCCGGCCTGCGCGTGCGACAACCACGGACATCGGGGCCGCCGGCCTCCCACCCCGCAAGGAGAACCCCATGTCCAGTCCCACCATCACCTCCGACAAGGTCGAAGGCACGACCGTCTACGACGCCAAGGGCGGCAAGCTCGGCAGCATCGACAACCTGGTCATCGACAAGCGTTCGGGCCTGGTGCGCTATGCCGCACTGGAGTTCGGCGGCTTCCTGGGCATTGGCACCGACCGCTACCCCATCCCCTGGCCCATGCTGAAGTACGACACGGCGCTGGATGGCTACGTCGTGCCGCTCGATGCCAACACGCTGGACAACGCCCCGCGCTACGCCCGCGAGGAGCGGCCCGACTACAGCGACGACTACGGCCGCCGCGTGTACGAGCACTACGGCGTGACCTGGTGATCTTCAGCGCCGCCTGGCCGGCGGCTTCTTGCCGGCCAGCGGCTTCTTGACCACGGCATAGCGCGCCAGCGTGCGCTCGCGCGCCTCCGCATGGTCGACCACGGGACGCGGGTAGTCGCGCCCCAGTTCCACGCCCGCTGCCGCCAGCTCGATCGCGCCGGCCTTCCAGGGCGCGTGCAGCAGAGGTGACGGCAGCTGCTCCAGCTGCGGCAGATACTTCCTGATGAACTTGCCTTCCGCATCGAAACGCTCGCTCTGCGCGATCGGATTGAAGATGCGGAAGTACGGCTGTGCATCGCAGCCCGTGGAGGCCGCCCACTGCCAGCCGCCGTTGTTGGCCGACAGGTCGAAGTCGTTGAGTTTCTCGGCGAAGTAGGCCTCGCCCCAGCGCCAGTCCAGCCCCAGGTGCTTGGTCAGGAAACTGGCCGTGACCATGCGCAGCCGGTTGTGCATGTAGCCGCTCTGGTTGATCTGGGCCATCGCGGCATCCACCAGCGGGTAGCCCGTGCGGCCCTCGCACCAGGCCGCGAACAGCGCTTCGGCATGCTTGCCGCGCTCCCACTTGATGGCGTCGTACTCGGGTTTGAAGGCCGATTCCGCTGCGTGCGGGAAATGGGCCAGGATCTGCATGTAGAAGTCACGCCAGATCAGCTCGGACAGCCACACGGCCGGCCCCTGCATGCCCTGCACCGCCAGCTGCTGCGCGCTGGAGGCCAGCTGGCGGATGGACACCGTGCCGAAGCGCAGGTGGACGCCAAGATAGCTCGGCCCCTTCACCGCCGGGTAGTCGCGCGCCAGGTGGTACTGGTCCATGCGGTCGAAGAACTCCTCGAACAGTTGCTGGCCACCGCTGGCGCCCAGCGGGATCTTGAGTTCCGCCAGGTTCGTGGGCTCGAAGCCGATGTCCGACAGGCAGGGGATGGGCCGGCACTCGCCCTCGGGCCGCGGCGCCAGCGCCTCGGCATGGCGCGCCACGGGATAGGACGACAGGTAGAACGCGTCCACCTTCTTGAGCCACGCCGTCTTGTAGGGCGTGAACACGGTGTACGGGGTGCCGGCCTGGGTCACCACCTCGCCGCGCTCGAAGATCGCCTGGTCCTTGCTGGTCAGCAGCGCCGCGCCCATGCCGGCCAGCGTGCCGCGCACCTGGGCGTCGCGCGCCATGGCGGGCGGCTCGTCGTCGTGGTTGGCGAACACGGCCTGGGCGTGCAGGGCGTGGGCCAGCTCGGGAATCTGCTGGCGTGCCGAGCCCAGGCGCCAGATCAGGCCGGCATCCGGCACCAGCCGGCGCAGCGCGGCGTCGAGTTCTTCCAGCGCCGCCAGGATGAACTCCACGCGCCGATCGGCCCTGGGCAGCGCGTCCAGGATGTCGGTGTCCAGGATGAACACGCAGTGCAGCTGGCGGCAGGCGCGCAGCGCGTGGTAGAGCGCCGCGTTGTCAAAAGCGCGCAAGTCGCGCCTGAACCACATCAATCCAGTGGCGTACTTCTTTTCCATGCGGCAAATCCGGAACGGGGGCGTCGCTAAAATCGCGGGTTATGAGCTCAGATTCTGCGCCGATGAACCTCACGCATCATTTCCTGATCGCGATGCCGGGTTTGGAAGACGAAAACTTCGCGCGCAGTGTCGTTTACCTGTGCGAACACAGCGAACGCGGCGCGCTGGGCCTGGTCATCAACAAGCCCAGCGACATCAATCTGAAGAAGCTGTTCGACAAGGTCGACCTGCCGCTGCGCCGCGACGACCTGACCGACAGCCCGGTGTTCCAGGGCGGTCCGGTGCAGACCGAACGCGGCTTCGTGCTGCACGAGCCCATCATGGCGGCCCCGCCGCACGACAGCGAGAGCATCTACGCCTCCACCATGACCATCCCGGGTGGGCTGGAGATGACCACCTCCAAGGACGTGCTGGAGGCCCTGTCCACCGGCGCCGGCCCCAGGAAGGTGCTGGTCTCGCTGGGCTACTCGGCCTGGGGCGAGGGCCAGCTGGAATCCGAGCTGGCCGAGAACAGCTGGCTGACCGTGGAAGCCGATGCGGCGGTGATCTTCGACACGCCGATCGAACAGCGCTACGACCGCGCCCTGCTGCTGCTGGGCCTGCAGTCTTGGATGCTGTCGCCGGATGCGGGGCACGCGTGAGTCCAGCGCCAGCCACGTCCGACGCCGTTCCCGCGCATTTCCAATCCTTTCTGGCCTTCGACTACGGTACCAAGCGCACCGGGGTCGCGGTCGGCAACCGCTTCACGCGCACGGCCACGCCCCAGGGCACGATCCGCGCCGAGGGCGATGCGCGCTTCGCCCAGATCGATGCCCGCGTGCGCGAATGGCAGCCCGACGCGCTGGTCGTCGGCGTGCCCTTCCACCCCGACGGCGCGGCCCACGAGAACACGGCGCGCGCGCTGCGCTTCGCGCGCCAGCTGCGCGGGCGCTGCAAGCTGCCTGTTTACGAGGTGGACGAGCGCTACACCACCACCGAAGCCCACAGCCTGGGCGCGCGCGACGCCGATGCGGCCGCCGCCTGCATCATCCTCGAGCAATTCCTGAGAAACCTGCCATGAGTACCCTGACCCTCGACGCCGAGGCCTTGTACGCCGAGCTGCTGCGCGGCGTGCGGCCGCTGTGCACGGCCGATACCCAACTCGTCGGCATCGCCTCCGGCGGCGCCTGGCTGGCCGAGCGCCTGCAGGCCGATCTGCAGCGCGCCGGCAAGCCCGGCGTGATCTCGTCGGCCATGCACCGCGACGACTACGGCCAGCGCGGCATGGTGGCCGGCGCCAGCGCCACCGCCCTCACCTTCGACGTGACGGGCGCCCACATCGTGCTGCTGGACGACGTGCTCTACACCGGCCGCACCATCCGCGCCGCGCTCAACGAACTGTTCGACTACGGCCGCCCCGCCAGCGTGCGCCTGGCCGTGCTGGTGGACCGCGGCGGGCGCGAGCTGCCGATCCAGGCCGACTTCGCCGCCGCGCGCGTGGCGCTGCCGGCCGGGCAGTCGCTGGCCCTGGCGCGCAAGGACAACGGCCGCTTCAGCTTCGAGATCAAAGGCTGACCATGCTGGCCAGACGCAACCCCCAACTCAACAAGAACGGCGAGCTGATCCACCTGCTCTCCATCGAAGGCCTGCCCCGGGAAATCCTCACGCAGATCCTGGACACCGCAGCCAACTTCGTCAGCGTGGGCGACCGCGAGGTCAAGAAGGTGCCGCTCTTGCGCGGCAAGAGCGTGTTCAACCTGTTCTTCGAGAACAGCACGCGCACGCGCACCACCTTCGAGATCGCGGCCAAGCGGCTGTCGGCCGACGTGATCAACCTGGACATCGCGCGCTCCTCGGCCGCCAAGGGCGAGTCGCTGCTGGACACCATCGCCAACCTCTCGGCCATGGCGGCCGACCTGTTCGTGGTGCGGCACAGCGAATCGGGCGCGCCCTACCTGATCGCCCAGCATGTGGCGCCGCATGTGCATGTCATCAACGCCGGCGATGGCCGGCACGCGCACCCCACGCAGGGGCTGCTCGACATGTACACCATCCGCCACTACAAGAAGGACTTCAGCAACCTGACGGTGGCCATCGTCGGCGACGTGCTGCACTCGCGCGTGGCGCGCTCGGACATCCATGGCCTGACCACGCTGGGCTGTGCCGAGGTGCGCGTGGTCGGCCCCAAGACCCTGGTGCCCGGCGACATGGCCCAGATGGGCGTGCGCGTGTGCCACACGCTGGAGGAAGGCATCAAGGGCTGCGACGTGGTCATCATGCTGCGCCTGCAGAACGAACGCATGAGCGGCGCGCTGCTGCCCTCCAGCCAGGAGTACTTCAAGAGCTTCGGCCTCACGCCCGAGAAGCTGGCGCTGGCCAAGCCCGACGCCATCGTCATGCACCCGGGCCCGATCAACCGCGGCGTGGAGATCGATTCGGCCGTGGTCGACGGCAAGCAGGCCGTGATCCTGCCGCAGGTCACCTTCGGCATCGCCGTGCGCATGGCGGTGATGGGCATCGTTGCGGGAAATGAAGCATGAAGACGCTGATCCAGAACGGCCGCGTGGTCGACCCGGCCTCGGGCCGCGACACCACCGCCGACATCGCCATCGCCTCGGGCCGCATCGTGTCCATCGGCAACGTGTCGCCCGAGTTCAAGCCCAACCGCACGCTGGATGCCAGCGGCCTGGTGGTCATGCCGGGCCTGGTGGATTTGTCCATGCGGCTGCGCGAACCCGGCCACGAGCACGAGGGCATGCTGGAAAGCGAGATGGCCGCGGCTGTGGCAGGCGGCGTGACCAGCCTGGTCTGCCCACCCGACACCGACCCCGTGCTCGACGAGCCCGGCCTGGTGGAGATGCTCAAGTTCCGCGCCGAAAAGCTGCACCAGGCGCGCGTGTTCCCGCAGGGCGCACTCACGCGCGGCCTGGCCGGCGAGGTGCTCACCGAGATGGTCGAGCTGACCGAGGCCGGCTGCATCGGCTTCGGCCAGGCCGAGGTGCCGCTGGCCAACACCCAGGTGCTGCAGCGCGCGCTGCAGTACGCAGCGACCTTCGGCTTCACCGTGTTCCTGCGCCCGCAGGACCGCGACCTGGGCAAGGGCGTGGCCGCCAGCGGCCCGCTGGCCACCCGCATGGGCCTGTCGGGCGTGCCCGTGATCGCCGAGACCATCGCGCTGCTGACCATCTTCGAACTCATGAAGGTGACCGGCGCGCGCGTGCACCTGTCGCGCATCTCCAGCGCGGCGGGCGTCGAGCTGGTGCGCCAGGCGCGCGCCGCGGGCCAGCCCGTCAGCTGCGACGTGAGCATCAACTCGCTGCACCTGACCGACCAGGACATCGGCTACTTCGACAGCCGCGCGCGCGTGAACCCGCCGCTGCGCCAGCAGCGCGACCGCGATGCGCTGCGCGCCGCACTGGCGGACGGCACGGTGCAGGCCCTGGTGTCGGACCACACGCCGGTGGACGCCGACGCCAAGACCCTGCCCTTCGCCGAGGCCGAACCCGGCGCCACGGGCGTGGAGCTGCTGCTGAGCCTGGCCCTGAAATGGGCCGACGAGCAGGGCGTGCCGCTGCCGCAGGCGCTGGCCACGGTCACGAGCCAGCCGGCCGCCTTGCTGGGCGGCGCGCTCGGCACGCTGCAGGCCAGCCTGGGCCAGCTGGTCGAAGGCGGTGTAGCCGACATCTGTGTGTTCGACCCGGCCGCGCGCTGGGTGGTGACCGATGAGGCGCTGCAGAGCCAGGGCAAACACACGGCGTTCACGGGCTACGAGCTGCCGGGCCGCGTGCGCTTCACACTGGTCGGCGGCCACCTGGCCCACGACGCGGCCTGAGCCCATGCGCCATGTGCGCGCGCTGTGGCGCTCGCTCCGCCTGATCGGCCATGCGGCATCGGGCCTGTGGACCATCCGCACGCGCTTCGCCGGCTGGAGCCAGGACCAGCGCGAGCAGGCCGTGCAGGCCTGGGCCGCGCGCCTGCTGGCGCTGACCGGCATCCGGCTGCAGACCAGCGGCGCGCCGCTGGCCGCCGGCCCGGTGCTGCTGGTGGCCAACCACATCTCCTGGCTGGACATCGTGGTCATGCACGCGGCGGGCTACTGCCGCTTCGTCTCCAAGGCCGACGTGGCGCACTGGCCGCTGATCGGCAGCCTGGCGACGGGCGCGGGCACGCTCTACATCGAACGCGCCTCGCGCCGCGACGCCATGCGCGTGGTGCACCACATGCGCGACCGGCTCGCGGCCGGCGATGTGGTGGCCATCTTCCCCGAGGGCACGACCGGCGACGGGCGTGCGTTGCTGCCGTTCCACGCGAATCTGGTGCAGGCGGCGATCAGCGCGGACGCGCCCGTGCAGCCGCTGGCGCTGCGCTTCGCGGACGGCACGGGGGCGACCAGCTTCGCGCCGAGCTTCGTCGGCGACGAGACGCTGGTCGGCTCGGTCTGGCGCACGCTGGCCGCCGAGGGTCTCGTGGCCCAGGTGCGCTATGGGGCGCCGCAGCACCATGCAGGCCGCGACCGGCGCGCCTGGGCGCAGGCGCTGCACGCCGAGGTCGAGCGGCTGTACCGCCAGACCTTCTGAACCTGGCTCAGCCGCCGCGCGGCGCCGGAGCTACCACGGCAACACGCTGGGTGCGCTGGCCGTGGGCGGCAACGCCTGGCGCCGCGCGCCCTTCGCGCCGCTGCTGGCGCCGGCCACGCATGTGGCGCCCTGCTACCCCTACCGTGAGCAGCGGGCCGACGAGACGCCCGCGCAGTACGGCCAGCGCCTGGCACGCGAGCTGGAAGAGGCCATCCTGGCCCAGGGCACGGACCGCGTGATCGCCTTCGTCGCCGAGACCGTGGGCGGCGCGACAGCCGGCGTGCTGACGCCAGTGCCGGGCTACTTCCAGGCCGTGCGCGAGGTCTGCAACCGCCACGGCGTGCTGCTGATCCTGGACGAGGTCATGTGCGGCATGGGCTGCACGGGCACGCTGTACGCGAGCGAACAGGAGGGTGTGGTGCCCGACCTGGTCACCATCGCCAAGGGCCTGGGCGGCGGCTACCAGCCGGTCGGCGCGGTGCTGGCCCAAGGGCGCATCGTCGGGGCCATGTCGCGCCGCAGCGGCTTTTTCCAGCACGGCTACACCTACCTGGGCCACCCGGTGGCCTGCGCGGCGGCGCTGGCCGTGCAGCAGGTGATCCGGCGCGACGACCTGTTGGCCAAGGTGCGCGCGGACGGCGCGCATTTCGGCCAGCTGCTGGAGCAGGCGCTCGGCGCGCATCCGCGCGTGGGCGACATCCGCGACCGCGGCTTATTCTGGGGCGTGGAGCTGGTGGCCGAACGCGCCGGCAAGACGCCGTTCGACCCCGCGCGCCAACTGCACGCCCAGGTCAGGAAGGCGGCCATGGCGCGCGGCCTGATGGTCTACCCCATGGGCGGCACGGTGGATGGCCGCCAGGGCGACCACGTGCTGCTGGCGCCGCCCTTCATCGCCACGCGCGCCGATCTGGAACGCATCGCCAGCCTGCTGGCCGAGGCCATCGGCGCGGCCACGCAGGCGGCCGCCTGAGCGTTCTGCCCCATCCCCCACCACCCGGAGCCATCCCACGCCCATCTCCCGCATCGCCGTCGCCGCACTGGCTCTCCTGGCCCTGGCCGCGCAGGCCCAGGAGGACACGCTCAAGAAGATCATGGACAGCGGCAGCATCACGCTGGGCCACCGCGAATCCTCGTTCGGCTTCTCCTACAACGACGGCAGCGGCAAGCCCGTGGGCTACAGCATCGTCGACCGCGTGGTCGGCGGCATGATGCAATCGGGCGAGATGGAGACGCTACCGGCAGTGGTTCATGGCCCCGATCCCGCCCAAGGGCGCGAACATCAACTACCGCTGAACGCCGAAACGCGCGAGGCCTTCGCCAACCCCTCCTCCAAAGGCATCTGATCCCATGCCCCGCATCGCCCTGATCCACGCCCTGGCCCATTCGGTCGCGCCCATCAACGCGGCGTTCGAACGCGACTGGCGCGAGGCGCGCCGCATGAACCTGCTGGACGACAGCCTGTCCGCCGACCTGGCCGCCAGCGGCCGCGGCCTGGACGCGGCCATGCACGCGCGCTTCGAACGCCTGGCCGACTACGCGGTCGACTGCGGCGCCGAAGGCATCCTGTTCACCTGCTCGGCCTTCGGCCCCTGCATCGAAGCCGTGGCCAAGCGCCATGCCGGCATCCCCGTGCTCAAGCCCAACGAGGCCATGGTCGAGGAGGCCGCCGCCGGCAGCGGGCCGCTGGGCCTGGTGGCAAGCTTCGCGGCGACGCTGCAGTCCATGCCGGCGGAGTTCCCGGCCAGCGTGCCACTGGAGCTGGCGCTGGCCGAAGGCGCGCTGGAAGCGCTCAACGCGGGCGACGGCGCCCAGCACGATGCGCTGGTCGCCGAGCAGGCCAGAGCGCTGGCCGCGCGCGGCTGCACGCGCATCGCGCTGGCGCAGTTCAGCATGGCGCGGGCGGTGGTCGCCGAGGCCACGGGCCTGCCGGTCCTGACGACGGTGGACAGCGCGGTGCGGGCGCTGCGGGTGCGGCTGCAGCCGCGCGACGGTGCACAAACATAATTTCACACTTATCGTATGCAATTGATGTCCGTGTTTTTCACGGAGAAGTCCGTCACGCGCTGAATACAAAAGCAACGAGACGATATGAGGGCGCGGCATCCCCGCCGTTCAGGAGCGCCCTCCATGTCGTCCACCGCCCCCGCATCGCACCGTCCTGGCCACCGCACCAGCCTCGTCTGCCGGCTGCTCACCGCGAGCAGCGTCAGTCTGGCCCAGCTGCCAACGCCCGCCGATGCCGCAGTGGAGGAACGGCGCAGGCAGGAACGCCAACGCCTGCTGCGCGAGCAGTTCAAACGCCGTGCCGATCTGCGGATGCAACTGCCGAAACTCCCGGCCACCGGCCACAGCGCCGGCCAGTACATCGTCAAGCGGGCGGGCGGCGCGCCCGAGTTGGCCATGACGCTCGCAAGCGACCTGCCGGGGCTGATCGCGGGCCTGCTGGCTGCAGCCACGGCAAAGCGTTGGGAGGTGGAAACCGGGGACATCACGCTGCCCGGTGGCGTCCGCGTGAACACCGCGAAGGTCGACCAGGACCGGGTTCCCAGTGCCGTGGTGAACGCGGTGGCGCGGCATGTCCCGGCGTGCTTCACGGCCGAGCCTACGCACCACGAGGCCATTGTGGCGCTGCAGTCGAGCGAAGCGGGGCGGCCTGCGACGTGGACGCCGGCTGGCCTTCGAACGGCGCGTGAACGCTCGTTCAACCGCTTTCAGCGCACCTTCACGGGCTGCTCGACCCATCCGGGAGACCCTGAATGATCCGTGTGCAAACGCTTGCCGAGGGTGGGCAGAAAGACATCCTGCGGCTGTTTCACGATGACAGCGCCCCAGACGGCGCGCCGTTCGACGGTCAGTGCGTCGTGCACTGGGTCGATGACACCAGCATGTGGGTGCACGGCCTGACCGTCAGGAATGGCCGCATGGGGCGCAAGTGGCTGCTGGAGGTGCTGGAGTACGCCGAGCGCCACGGTGCGGTCTGGATCAAGTCGAAGCGGACCGACGGGCACGTGCTGCCCGGCGGTGTGGTCCAGCCCAACGGTGACATCTGGGTGGCCGTGCAGGCCATGCGCGCCCGGTATCCCTTCAGTTCAAGTTTCGCGCCACTCTAGGAGTCCGTCGGACCTGACCCTGGCTGGGACTGCTTTGCCAGGCCCGAGAGCCAGCCTCAGCCGGCCGTCGTCTTGCACCAGGCGTGCACGCGCTCAAGCCTGCGAGGGTGAGCGCCCACGCAGATGGATGCGGCGCAGTGTGTGCGCAGCTACAACTCTCTGGCCAGCGTGGAGCGGGCCTTCGCTTCATCAAGGCCATCGATCTGAAGGTGCGCCCGATTCACCACCGGCTGTGCGCTCCGATTCGGCACAGGACAGGTCAGTGTCGAACTCGGGAGGCTATGGTCGAAGAGGCGTCGAGCCATAGCGGGCCGCTGGTCCTGATCGCGAGCTGCCCGGCAACGCAGCAGTCCATGTCGGCGGAGTTTCCGGCCGGCGTGCCCGTGAAAACTGGCGCAGGTCGAAGGCGCACTCGAAGCGCTCAACGCGGGCGACGGCACGCGGCACGATGCGCTGGCCGCCGAACAGGTCCGGACCCTGGCTCTGGCCGCGCGCGGCTGCACGCGCATCGCGCTGGCGCAGTTCAGCCTGGTGCGGGCCAAGGCCGCCTGCGAGCATGCCCGTGGGCGGCCTGTTGACGACCGTGGACAGCACCATGCGGTGCGCGGCGTGCGCGGCTGCAAGCCAGCCACAGTACACAAACATAATTTCACGCTTTTCGTATGCACTTTATTCATCCTGTTTCTACAGAGAAGTCCATCACACACCGCATACAAAAGTAACAAGACGATACGAGGGCACGGCATCCCTGCCGTTCAGGAGCGCCCTCCATGTCGTCCACTGCCCCCGCATCGCGCCGCCACGGCTGCCGCACCGCCCTCGTCTGCTCGCTGCTCACCGCAGGCAGCGTCGGCATGGCCCAGGTCCAACCATCGGCCGATGCCGCCGTCCAGGAACTGCGCAGCCAGGAGCGCCAGCGCCTGCTGCGCGAGCAGTTCGAACGCGGCGCCGATGTGCGGATGCCGCTGCCGGAGCTCCCGGTCGCCGGCCGCCTGCCCGGTGACGAGCAACCGTGCTTTCGCATCGACGCATTGGTGCTACAGGGCGCAGAGCCCTTCCCCTGGCTCGCCGCTGCCGCCGCCGGGCCCGAGGCCAACGACAGCCCGATCGGGCGTTGCCTGGGCACGCAGGGCATCAACACGGTGCTGGCACGCCTGCAGCAGGCCCTGGTCGCGCGCGGTTGGATCACCTCGCGCGTGCTGGCCGCGCCACAGGATCTGGCCACGGGACAGCTGCAGCTGACCGTCGTTCCAGGCCGCATCGCCGCCATCCGTGGTGCCGCCGGCGCCACCACGGCTGGCCTGCGCAGCGCCGTGCCGGCCGCCCCCGGCGACCTGCTGAACCTGCGCGACATCGAGCAGGGGCTTGAGAACCTCAAGCGCCTGCCGACGGTGGAGGCCGATATCCGCATCGAACCGGCCCAGGGCGAGGGCGCCGGACCCGGCGACAGCGACCTGGTCATCGATGTCCGCCGTGCCCCGCGTGCGCTGGGCCCGCTGCGCCTGGCGATGGGCCTGGACGACAGCGGCACGCGCGCTACCGGCCGGCTGCAGGCCAACGCCACGCTGGCCTGGGACGGGCCGCTGGGCCTCAACGACCTGGCCTACCTGAACCTGCAGCGCGGCGTGTTCAACCCGCAGGGGCGCGGCACCGGCGGCGCCACGCTGCACTACTCCATCCCATTCGGCGACTGGCTGCTCGGCACCACGGCCAGCCGCAACCGCTACCACCAGCGCGTGGCCGGATTGCAGCAGGACTACGTCTACGCGGGCACGTCGCGCAACATCCAGGCGCAGATCACCCGGCTGCTGCACCGCGACCAACGCCACAAGACCAGCCTGACCCTGGGTGCGTTTCGCCGCAGCAACAGCAGCTTCATCGACGACACGGAAATCGAGGTGCAGCGCCGGGTGGTGGGCGGCTGGTCGCTCGAACTGGCGCACCGCGCCTTCATCGCGCTCGCGGACGGCGACACGGCGACGCTGGACGCCAGCCTGGGCTGGCGCCGCGGCACCGGGGCCTTCGGGGCGCAGCCGGCGCCGGAGCAAGCGTTCGGCGAGGGCACGGCCCGCTTTGCACTCGCCACGGCAGAAGCCTCGCTGCAACTACCGCTGCAATGGGGCACGCAACGCCTGGCCTACACCGGCCAGGTCCGCGCGCAATGGAACCGCACGCCCCTGGCGCCGCCGGAGCGCTTCGGCATCGGCGGCCGCTACACCGTGCGTGGCTTCGACGGCGAGAGCAGCCTGTTGGCCGAACGCGGCTGGCTGCTGCGCAACGAGCTGGCCTGGTCGCTCGGCGCCAGCGGCGCTGCGCTGTACGCCGGCCTGGACTTCGGCCGCGTCGGCGGGCCCTCCACGCGCCACCTGCCCGGCCGCAGCCTGGCGGGCGCGGTGCTGGGCCTGCGCGGCCAGCACGGTGCCTTGGGCTGGGATCTGTTCGCCGGCGTCCCGCTGCGCAAGCCGCAGGCCATGCACAGCAGTTCCCCAAGCCTCGGCTTCAGCCTGCAGCTGAGCTACTGACATTCCATACGGCAGAGAAGGAGCGTTCACCATGAACAAGCATTTGCACCGCATCGTCTTCAACGCCGCACGCGGCCTGCGCATGGCCGTCCAGGAAACGGCGCGCAGCGCCGGCAAGGCGGCGAGCGGCACGACGTCGCTCGCGGTCGCCGCGCTGGCCACGCTGGCCGCAGGGCCGGCCGTGGGCCAGATCGCCGCCGACCCCAATGCGCCCGGCTCGCTGCGCCCCACCGTGCTGGCCGCCCCTGGCGGCGCGGCCCTGGTCAACATCCAGACGCCGAGCGCGGCCGGCGTCTCGCGCAACCTGTACCGGCAATTCGACGTCGCCCCCCAGGGCGCGGTGCTCAACAACAGCCGCACGGCCGCGCAGACACAGCTGGCCGGGCAGGTGGCAGGCAATCCCTGGTTGGCGCGGGGCCCCGCGCGCGTCATCCTGAACGAGGTCAACAGCGCCGACCCCAGCCGCCTGCGCGGCTACGTGGAGGTGGCCGGCCAACGCGCCGAGGTCGTGATCGCCAATCCGTCCGGCATCCAGGTCGACGGCGCCGGCTTCATCAACACCAGCCGCGCCACGCTCACCACCGGCACGCCCCAGTTCGGCGCGGCCGGAACACTCGATGGCTTCCTGGTGCGGGGCGGCACCATCATCATCGACGGCGCAGGGCTGGACGCGGCCAGCACCGACTACGTGAGCATCCTGTCGCGCGCCCTGCGGGTCAACGCCGGCATCTGGGCCAGCGAGCTGAAGGCGGTTGCGGGCACGGACGGCGCGTCCGGCACAAGCGCGGCCACACCGGCGTTCGCACTGGACGTGTCGGCGCTCGGCGGCATGTACGCCGGCAAGATCGCGCTGGTCGGCACCGGGGCCGGCGTCGGCGTGCGCAATGCCGGCCACATCGGCGCCGGCGCCGGCGGGCTGGTCGTCACCGCCGCGGGCCGGCTGGAGAACACCGGCACGCTGGAAGGCGGGCGCGTCGAGCTCGCCAGTGGCGAGGACATCCACAACCGCGGTGGTCGCATCCACCAGGCCGGCGACATGGCCTTGCAACTCGCGGGCACCATGGTGCGCAACAGCGACGGCGGACAGATCGGCACGCCGCCGCCCGCAGTGCCCAGCGCAACCAACGCGAGCGCAGCCGCAGCAGCAAGCGCGCCCGCCGCGGCACCCGATGCAGCAGCCGTTGTCGATCCAGCGCAGCAGGCGATCCCTCCCGCCAGCGCAGCTGGCAGCATCACCGCCCAGGGCAGGCTGCACAACGAAGGTGGGCGCATCGACGCCGCCGGCACCATCGTGCTGCAGGCGCACGACATCGACAACGCAGGCGGCGCCCTGCACATCGAGCGCCTGTCCTTCGACGGGCGCCACTTCGGCAACGCCGGCGGCCAGCTCAGCGTGCGGGGCGACTTCAGCGTCAATGCCGAGCGCTTCGACAACGCCGGCGGCCAGCTGCAAGCCGGCCACGTCGCCATTGCGAGCCGCAGCACCCTGGACAACCGTGGCGGCCAGATTGCCACCACGGGGGCCGATCTGGCATTGCGGGCCGGCACGCTGGCCAATGCCGGTGGTCGCATCGAGGTGGCCGGCAATGGCCGCCTGTCGGTCGACGCCGACCAGTTCGATGGTGGCGATGGCACGCTGCAGACCGGTGGCGCATTGGCGTTGCGGGCGCGCGAAGCGACGCACGCCGGCCAACTGCAGGCCGGGCAGGTGACGGTCGAGGCCACGCGCTTGCGCAACAGCGGCCAGATCGTCCAAACCGGCACAGAGCCGATGCGTCTGGCGGCCAGCGAGGTGCTCGACAACCGTGGCGGCAGCATCACGGGCCATGGCGTCGACATGGCCATGCAGACGGCCCATCTGTCCAACCACGGCGGTCAGATCGCGCATGCGGGTACCGGGCAGTTGAGCATCCAGGCCGAGCGGCTGGACGGTGGCGATGGCGCCATCGCCAGCAACGCCCACCTCTCCGTACAGGCAGGCCAACTGCAGCAGGGTGGGCGCATGCAGGCGGCCCAGATCGAGATGGCAGCCACACGCCTGGACAACCGCGGCGGCGACATCGTGCAGACCGGTGAAGCCGCCATGCGCATCAGGGCCAAGTCACTGGACAACAGCGGCGGGCACATCGCCACGAACGCCACCGATCTGCGCATCGAGACCGCCACACTGGACAACCGCGCCGGCAGCATCGCGCACGCCGGCCTGGGTCAGCTGGACCTGCGCGCCGACCGCCTCGAAGGCGACGGCGGACACATCGCCAGCAACGGCGCCCTGCATCTGCAGGCCACCGAGATCGCCCATGGCGCCGGCGCCGCGATGTCGGCCGAGCAAATCACGCTGGAGGCAGGGCGTCTGGCCAATGCCGCCGGCGAGATCGTGCAGCGCGGCAGCCAGCCCATGCGCATCGCGGTGCGCGAGGACCTGGACAACCGCGGCGGCCGCATCGTGGGCCATGCCAACGACATGGAGCTCCACGCTGGACATCTCGCCAACGCGGGCGGCAGCATCGCACATGCCGGCAGCGGCGTGCTGGGCATCACCACCGTCCAACTCGATGGCGGCGATGGCCGGATCCTCGGTGGCGGCAGCTTGCAGATGCAAGGCACGCAGCTGACCTTGGCCGGCAGCGTGCAAGCCCGGCAAATCACCATCGCGGCCGCCACGTTGGACAACCGCGGAGAGATCGTGCAGACCGGTGACGCCAGCATGCGGCTGTCCGCCAGCGGCAGGCTTGCCAACCAGGGCGGCCGGATCGCGGCCAATGCACAAGACCTTCAGATCCGCGCCGGCGTCCTGGACAACGCTGGCGGCACGATCGAACACGCCGGCACAGGTCGGTTGCAGATCCAGGCCGATCGCCTGGACGGCAACGGCGGCCGCATTCTCGGCAATGGCCTGCTGCAGATCGAGGCGCAGCAGATCGCCCACGGACAAGGCGCCAGCATGGCTGCAGAGCAGATCGCAGTGGTCGCCACCCGCCTGGACAACCAGGCCGGCGAGATCGTGCAGCGCGGTGCACAGGCCATGTCCATCACCGCCAGCGAGACCCTGGACAACCGCGGTGGCCGCATTGCCGGCAATGCGAGCGACATGGCGCTGCAGTCCGCACACATCGCCAACGATGGTGGCCACGTGGTCCACGCGGGCAGCGGCCGGCTGGCCATCGATGCAGGCCGACTGGCGGGCGGCAACGGCCACATCACCAGCAACGGCATGTTGGCACTGCAGGCCGACACCGTCGCCAACCAGGGCAGCATGCAGGCGGCGCAGATCGGCATGGCCGCCCGGATCCTCGACAACCGCGGCGGCCAGATCACGCAAACGGGCAACCAGGCCATGCGGCTGCACGCCACCGAGGCGCTGGACAACACGGGCGGCAGCATCGCCGGCAATGCCCAGGACATGGAACTGCGGTCCGCGTCGATCACGAACGGCGCAGGCCACATCGAACATGCCGGCAGCGGCCAGCTGACGATCCACACCGAGACATTGCACGGCGGCGATGGCAGCATCGTCGGCAACGCCGCACTTGCGCTGCATGCCGGGCAGATCACGCATGGCGGCCACATGCAGGCGGACCGCATCGACATCCGGGCGGCCACGCTGGACAACCGCGGCGGCCAGATTGTGCAGACCGGAACGGAGGACATGCGCGTCGCCGTCACGGCACAGCTCGACAACCGCGGCGGCCGCATTGCCGGCAACGCGCGCGACATGGACATCACCGCGGCGACCCTGGCCAATGCCGGAGGCGAGATCGCGCATGCCGGCACCGGTCGCCTCGCCATCGCCGCGGAACAGCTCGACGCCGACGATGGCCGCATCCTGGGCAACGGCCAACTGCGCGTGCAGGCACGCAGCGTTTCCCACAGCGGCACCATGCAGGCCGACCGCGTCGTGATCGAGGCTGGCACGCTGGCCAACACAGGCCTGATCGCCCAGACCGGCGACGCCACCATGCAGGTCCGCACCACCGGCATGCTGGACAACCGCGGCGGGCGCATCGTCGGCAACGGCCACGACATGGCGCTGCAGGCCGAGCAGATGGCCAACGCAGGCGGCCACATCGCGCATGCCGGCAGCGGCCAGCTCGCCATCACGGCCGCACAGTTCGACAACGGCAACGGCGAAGCCACCGGCAACGGCAC
The DNA here is from genome assembly GCF_964253035.1 of Pseudorhodoferax sp. LjRoot39. Classification (NCBI taxonomy): domain Bacteria; kingdom Pseudomonadati; phylum Pseudomonadota; class Betaproteobacteria; order Burkholderiales; family Comamonadaceae; genus Pseudorhodoferax; species Pseudorhodoferax sp. LjRoot39. Next base: position 7,449,564 of record NZ_CAXUQL020000001.1, read on the forward strand.
GCTGGCGCTGCAAGCCATCGGCGTGCACAACGCGGGGCGCATGCACGCGGCGCGCATCGCCATCGACGCCAGCGACCTCGCCAACAGCGGAGAGATCCTGCAAACAAGTGCCGGCCAGGCGCGCGTCACGGTCAGCGCGACGCTGGACAACCGCGCCGGGCTGATCGGCACCGCGGCAGGCACCGGGGCCGACCTGACACTGTCGGCCGCGCAGGTGCTGAATCAGGGCGGACGGCTGCAGGCGGATGGCATGCTGGCCCTGCGCGCGGCGACCGACCTGCACAACACCGGCGGGCTGCTGCGCGGTGGCAATGCGCTGGACGTTGCGCTGGGCGGGCAACTGCGCAATGCCAGCGGCGCGCTGGAAGCCACCGGTGCTGGCGCATCGCTGGCGTTGCAGGCCGCTGCCATCGACAACCAGGACGGACGCATCGTCAACGCCGGCAACGGCGCCAGCCGCATTGCAGCCGCCAGCATCGTCAATGCCGGCGCCGCCGGCCTGATCGGCAGCAACGGTGCGCTGCAGTTGTCGGCCGCCACACTGGACAACCTGGCCGGCGCGCAACTCTCGGCCGGCCAGGCGCTGGACCTGGCCGTCACGGAACAGGTGCGCAACCGCGGCAGCATGGCCGGCGACGGCGGTCTCACCATGGCGCAGGCGAACGCCCGGCTGGACAACGCCGGTGGCAGCATCGTCGCGGCGGGCCCCGTCCACATCGCCGTCGCACAGGTGCAGAACGACGGTGGCCGCATTGCCACGGCGACAGGTTCACAAGGCGACCTGACGATCGCGACGGGCAGCCTGTCGAACCTGGGAGGCACCTTGTCCAGCGACCGCGACTTGAGCCTGCAGATCGGCGGTGATCACGCGCATGCGGGACTGGCCCACGCAGCGCGCGACCTCGCCCTGACGGTCGGCGGCGCGCTGCGCAACGACGGTCTCCTGCGCGCCGGCGGCACCCTGGCCGCCCAGGCCCAGAGCATGGACAACACGGCAGGCGCCAGCATCGAGGCCGGACAGGTGGTCCTGCACGCCGCCGGCGCTCTTCACAACGGCGGCGAGATCGGCGCAAACAGTGCCGCGCTGCACGCCGATGCGCTGACCAACCAGGGGGCGATCACGGCGGGTGCGCTGTCCATCACGGCACGCACGCTGGACAACACCGGACCGCAGGCGCTGATTGGCGCCACCGACGACCTGGCGCTGCGGGCCACACAGGCCCTGTCGAACACCGATGGCGCCAGCGTCTATGCGGGCCGCGACATCCGCATCACCACGGGCGCGCTGCTGAACCGCAGCGCCACCGTCGAGGCCGGGCGCCACATCGCCATCGACGCGGCCACGGTCTTGAACGAGCGGCCTGGCGTGGCGGTGCAGCGCGTCGTCACGCTGGAGGAGAACCACACGATGCGCATGCCGTCGTGGTGGCAGAACCGCGACAGCAACGGCAGGGGCTACACACCGGAAGGCACCAACTACTCCGCCTACCAGGTCTCCTACGTCAACCCCGCAGACATCCTGGAGCAGAGCACCGTCTACACCCCCGATGGCTACGCGATCGGCCGCGTGGTGGTGCGCACCCATGCCAACGACACGGTGTTCTTCAGTGGACGCGCCGGCCGTGCATCGGCCGACGGCAAGCACTGGGGCCAGGCCGAACGCATGAGCGGCTCTGACGGGACACGCGTGCTGTACTACACGGCGCGCCAGGATGGCATGCCCAACCCGGACCAGGTTCCCGGCGTCACCAGCGGCGTTTGGGAGGACGCACAGGTGCACACGATGGACACCTCGCGCGTGGCATTCAGCCCCGCCTACGGCAGTTGCTCCACCAACTGCGTGCGCTTCGTCGCACCTCTGGACTACGCGGACCCGAACACGACCATCATCCGCGACACCCAGAGCGTGCTGGGGCCCAGCACCTCGCTGTCTGAGTTGCAACGCGACGCGCACGTCACAGCCACCGAGGACCGCCTCGCCCCCGGTGCCGGCACCGCTGGACGCATCGCGGCCGGTGGCGACATCCGCGTCAACTTCTCCGGCTGGATGCTCAACGACCACAGCGACATCGTGGCGGGCGGCGCACTCGCCCTGCACGGCTCCGATGGCGCCGCCTTCGAGAACCGGGCCACGACGCTGCTGCGCACCTGGCGCTTCGACGGCACGCACCACTACGCCAATGGCACGTCGGCCGCCTACCGCCAACCAGACAAGACCGAGGTCATCGGCAGCATCGGCGCGGCGGTGTCGGGCCAGCAGCTCGACATCCAGGCCGGCAGCATCCGCAACGTCGACACCTCTGCCGGCAGCCATGCCAACCTCACCGCGGATCTGCGCCTGAGTTCCGGTGCCACGCCGCAGGCCGGCACGACGCGACGCATCCAGAACGGCATGCTGGCCGCGCAGAGCGGCAGCGGCGTCAGCGTCCATGCGCAGGCCGTAGACCAAGCCGCGGCCGGTGCCACCGTGGGCCGCTCGGAGGACGCAGCGCATGGCGGGACGGCACAGGGCGCCGGCGTTGCCTTGACGAACGGCGCCGACATCGCCACGCGTGCGCAGGCCAGCACGGGCGGCAGCGGCCTGTTCCAACTGCAGCCCGCAGCTGCAGGCGCGACGCTCTACACCACACACCCGCGCTTCGCCAATGCCAAGCCCTGGGTCTCCAGCGACAGCATGCTGCAGACCCTTGGACTGCACCCGGCGCTGGTGCTCAAGCGCCTGGGCGACGGCTTCATGGAGCAGCAGCGCATCCGCGAGCAGGTCACCGCGCAGACCGGCCGGCGCCATCTGGCCGGCTACAGCGACGACGACGCCCAGTACGCTGCCCTGCTCAACGCCGGCGCATCGTTCGCCCAGGCCCTGGACCTGCGCGTGGGCGTGGCGCTGACCGCCGCGCAGATGGCCCAGCTCACCAGCGACATCGTGTGGCTCGAACGCCAAAGCGTCACGCTGCCGGACGGGAGCACGCGGGACGTGCTGGCGCCGCGCCTGTACCTGGCCCATCTGGGAGAGGGCACGGTGCGACCGCATGGCGCGCTGGTGACCGGCGACGACGTGCGTCTGCAAGGCCAGGACATCCTGAACCGCGGCGGCGTGATCGGCCAGGCGTCCACGGGCCGCACCGTGCTCGTCGCCGGTCGCGACATCGTCAACCAGGGCGGCACGGTGCAAGGGCAGGACGTGGCGCTGGTGGCCGCGCGGGACGTGCGCAACGAAAGCCTGGCGATCACGCAGGACTGGAGCGCGTCGAATGCGCGGGCCAGCGTCGTCGGCAGCCACACCAGCTTGTCGAACACCACGCGCATCGAGGCCGGCCGAACACTGCAGATCCAGGCGGGGCAAGACGTGCAGGACACCGCCGGGCACATCGCGGCTGGTGGCACGGCCAGCGTGCAGGCCGGCCGCGACATCGTCTTCGGCACCTTGGACAGCGGGCACGACAGCCGCATGCAGATGGGGCGCGCCAGCGTCACCAGCAGCAGCCGCCAGGCCCATGCAGGCCAGATCGGGGCCGGCGGCGACCTGGTGCTGTCGGCCGGGCGCGACCTGCAGTTGAACGGCACCCAGGCCCATGCCGGCGGCGACGCGCTGCTGGCCGCCGGCCGGGAGCTGAGCCTGCAGGCCGTGGCCAGCACCTCCAGCAACGATCTGCGCAACGATCCTGCCGGCTCGCGCTACCGCCAGACCCGCAGCGAGACCACGGTGCAGGGCGCCAGCGTGCAGGCCGCGGGTGACTTGGTCGCGCGCGCCGGCCTGGCCGACACTGGCAGTCTGCGCACCGTCGGCAGCACGCTGGCAGCCCAGGGCGCGGCCTCGCTCTCGGCCAGCGGCGACGTGACCATCACCGAAGCGCGCGAGAGCCGCAGCATCGAGAGCTTCCAGCGCGGCAGCCGCTCGGGGCTGCTGTCGCGCAAGACCACTGTCGACGAGACCAGCCACCGCAGTGATACCACGGTTGGGTCGTCTGTGGGCGGCAGCAGCGTGACCATCGCCGCCGGCCACGACCTGACGGTACGCGCCAGCGAAGTCATCGCCGATGCCCGCCTGCACATGGCCGCAGGTGGCGACCTGCGCATCGAGGCCGGCGAAGACCGCTTCGCCGACAGCAGCCTGCACCAGGAAAAGAAGTCCGGTCTGTTCAGCAGCGGCGGCCTGGGCGTCACCATCGGCAGCCAGAAGATCTCCGGTGCGCAGCAGAGCCAGTCCACACAGGCCGTGGCCAGCACCGTGGGCAGCGTAGCCGGAGATGTGACGCTGGTCGCGGGCGGCCACTACCGCCAGACCGGCAGCGACGTGATGGCGCCGGATGGCGTGGTGACAGTTGCCGCGCAGAGCATTCGCATCGAGGAGGCACGCGAGACGCTGACCCAGCAGGCGCAGCACAAGGCCGGCGGCAGCGGGTTGACGCTGGCCATCACCGGCGGTGTCGTCGATGCGCTGCAGGGGGTGGTGGGCACAGCACGCGCCATGAGCGGCACCGGCAGTGCGCGGGCCCAGGCGCTGGGCGCCGCCAGCCTGGCGCTGGACGCCTACGGCGTGGCCGGCGCAGCCAATGCCCTGATGCAAGAGCCGTCCGAAGCATTCACCCAGGGCCAGGGCAGCCTGAACCTGAGCCTGAGCCTCGGCTCGTACAAGAGCAGCAGCCAGAGCGCCTTGCAGGCCGACAGCGCGCGCGCGAGCAGCGTGCGCGGGCGCGACGTGCACCTGTCGTCTACCGGCGCTGGCGCGGCCAGCACCCTCAGCGTGCAAGGCAGCGACATCACCGCCGCGCGCGATGCCTCGCTGGTGGCCGATGGCGCCATCGACATTGGCGCCAGCCGCAGCACCCGGGCCGCTCAGGGCGCAAACAAGAGTTCCAGCGCCAGCATCGGCGTGAGCATCGGCGCAGACGGACTGCTGTTCAACATCGGCGCCAGCCAGGGCAAGGGGCGCAGCAACGGCACCGAGTTGACCCACCGCAACAGCCGCGTGAGCGCCGGCAACCGGCTCACGCTGCAAAGCGGCGGCGACACTACCATCGCAGGTGGCGTGCTGGCAGGCGATGCCGTGGTGGCCGACATCGGTGGCGCGCTGAACATCGAAAGCCTGCAGGACACCGCACAGTCCGCGGCGAAGAACACCAGTGCGGGCTTCAGCCTCAGTGTCGGTTGGGGTGTCTGGAGCGCCAGCGTCAACGTGGCCAGCGCTCGCGCGCAAGGCGACTACGCCAGCGTCACCGAGCAATCCGGCATCCATGCCGGCGACGGCGGCTTCGACATCCGCGTGCAGGGCGCCACCGCGTTGAACGGCGCAGCCATCACCAGCACCCAGACCGCCGTCGACGCGCAGCGCAACCGCCTGGACACTGCCAGCCTGGCGCTGCGCGACATCGACAACCACGACGACTACCGTGCCAGTGGCTTCAGCGTGGGTGTCGGCATGGGCAACAAGAACCCGGGCGGCCAGACCAGGACCAGCGGCAGCGCTGGCGCGGCCAGTGCATCGGGTAGCCAGAGCAGCACCACGCGCGCCGGCGTGTCCGGCATCGCCGGCGACCACGACGTGCGCACGGGCGATGACGGCAGCAACGCGCTCAAGCGCAGCTGGGACACACAGGCGCTGGTGCAGGACATGCAGGCCCAGGCGCGGATCACGCAGGAATTTGGGCAGCATGCCAGCAGGGCCGTTGGCGACTATGCACAGCAAAAATACGCCGAGCTCATGAACTCCGATCCCGCAGAAGCGGCGAAGTGGGCTGAGGGCGGCGCCTATCGCGTGGCTGCGCACGCAGCCGTAGGTGCTTTGACAGGAGGACTCAATGGGTTAGTTGGTGCTGGGGCCAGCGCTTATGTCACGGCGACTATCGGTCAGTCCATCGATGACATGGACGTACCGGACCCGGTCAAGCAGATGCTAGGCGCTGCCTCTGCTGCAGCCGTTGGCGCGATCGTAGGCGGGCCGGCCGGCGCCGCTCCGGGCTTCACGGTGGATCTCAACAATCGCCAGCAGCACTCCACTGAGCGGCAAGCATTGCAGGCCAATGCGAAGGCGTTCGCAACCCATCTTCAAAAACTCGGCTACTCGTCCATGACCGAAGAGCGGGCACTCGCCATACTGCAGGAGCAAGTCGATAACCGCATTGACTCCACGCAGGCAAGCCGATTAGACACGGCCACTATGGATCCATATATTAAGGCCCAAGCCAGTAAATTCCTCAACGCGTTGAGTTCGTCCTTGGGAAGCTATGACGATGGCAGGGGTCACCAGGTCCGCTACTTCACCAATGCGACGGCAGATAACGAAAGGTTACTTGGAGACCGCCGTGATTCTAGTATCAATGCAGTGCCGCATTTTCCGCCAATTGACTACGTGACTCTTCAAGGCGGCGTATTTGGAATCAACGGCGGCATATCAATCAATTTACACAATAGTGAAGTTTTTTTGGGAGGTGCCAAGTCGAATATCTCCTCTAACTGGGGCAGCAGTATTGTGGTCGGACGGATTTTGCAGGAAGAGACCGACCCCAACAAGCGCGCAGAGCTCATCTCCAAAACTCTAGGGGGTGCTTCCGCACAAACCTCTTTCTGTGCCGCCGGCCTGTGTGCAGGCATAAATCAATCAATCGGACCCAAAGAAAGTAATCCCGCCACCGCTGTTGAATTCGGCATCGGAACACCAGGAATATCTGGAGGAGTCGGGATTAGCATTCCTGCCAAATAGAAAATGAAAATACTTATTCCGATAATCTCAGCGTTTCTTTTCTCTGGCTGCGCGAAAGACATGACAGAAAAGACTTCGCAGATGGACACCCAGCAAAAAACCTTGATTGAAATGTGCAAGCAAAGTCCCAAAAACATACAGAGGAAATTTACAGGATCGAGCCTTACAATAGAAATGAACTGCGAAAAATCCATCAATAACAACGCAGCAGAAATGCAAAGATTCGTTCGGCAGCATGGATGGATCGAAAAACAAAGAACAGAACAAGTAATCCTCTACTGCCTGCGAGACAGCGGAATATCACTAGTAGCAGATCTGGATGACAGAAAACAACGAATTGAAACCATCATGCGATATCCATCCGCCAACTGTGAAAGCGCCTTTTCGGTTCGTCAGATCAATCCAAATAATTGAGAACTGGCGCTTCAAGGGGTGTTGCACTTCCGATTTGAGGCCGCCATCCCAAACCGCACCGGTCGCGGGAAACGTGAAGTCCTATCGCAACGGCCAAACCCTGCCTTCGGAGAACACACCATGATGCGCCAAGCGATCAAACTCGCCATGCTGCTGATTGCTGCTCTGGCGTCGAGCAGTTGCGGCAATCTCCTCGGCACCTCGACCGACGACAACATCTATCTGCCCAGCGGGCCCATACCAAAAGGCCCCGTGAGCATTGGACGCCACTACTCTTTCCGCTTTGCCGAGAAATGGCGTATTCGCCACTCCTGGATCCAGGGAACAAGGATCCGACCGTGCGGGCATGGGACCAACTTCTTCCGCAAGCATCCGGTTCCGGGGCACCCGGAACTGGAGTACGACGAAAACCTGGCGCTCTACGACCGCGGCGGACGCATCTACTACGTCATGGACCTGCAAACCACCCTGCAGAGCGGGATTTTCTACTTCAACCTGGACAACTACGTCATCGGCCACGTCCCCGACGGCTTCGAGCGCGATGGGTACAAGCCGTTCTGCGCCCAGCCCCTGCCCGACTCCCCCCATGGCATGGCACTGTGGATCCTCAAGCCCAACCCCGCCTTCGGCACCGACAAATGGATCGAAGACGCCGTGCCCACGCAGGTCAATGGGCTGACCTGGCTGGTCCGCAAAGTGCCCCCGCTGGACATGGGCCCTGGCGTCAAGGAGACCAGAACCATCGAGTACTGGACGCTGCCGATTCCTGACACGCCCTACTGGCTTGCGATGCAGTTCAGCGCAAACCTGCGCTCGCTGGTGGAGTTCCCCGCCGAGCACGTGCGCATGCAGAACATCTTCTATGAGCTCGTGCGCTCGGTGAAGCTGGAGCCCATCACGCCCGCCCCCGCGCCGCCGTTCGTGGAATGGGCACCGCCACCACGCCAGGCACCGCCGCCGCAAGACACCGAACCGGCCATCCCGCTGGGTGCCCGGCCCATCCGCCGTTGACGCACCATGCCGACCATGCACCTGCGCCCAAGCCTCCTTCTCTCGGCAGTGCTGGCCGGATGCGCGTCGGCACCCGCGCCGTCTGCCGAATCCGATGCCGCCGACGCCGCCGGGGTCCGCATCTGGAGTGGATCCCGCGCCGCCATGCACCTGGGCAGAACCTGCTATGGCAAGGGTAGACATCCGACGGTGTCGACCCACACGGGCGGGTGGGTGCAGTTCCTGCCCAACAAGACCGCCGGCCTGCCACGCACGCAAGACACCCCGCTGTCGTTCAACGAGTACCACGTCCCGGGCGGGCAGGTGCTGACCATGGAGATGGCCTGGGGCTCCAAGGAGGTGGGCGCCCCGCGCTGCGGCCCGGTCGGTGCCTCCTTCGTGCCCGGCCCGGGCAAGAACTACGACGTGAGCCTGCAGCTCGAACGGAACTATTGCTGGGTCCGGGTGCGCGAGATCGTCCCGGCCGCAGACGGCACGGTCGGCACGACGCCCGTCCAGACGACGCCGGCCCTGCTCTGCGGTGACGACAAGGACCACCGCCGGCGCCGCTACGACACCGCTCCGTAGAGCCGCCGCACCGTGCCCCGGTGCCGGCCCAGCAGTTCGGCCACGTCGAGCTGCGTGAACTCTCGTGGGCGATGAGCTGCCGACCGTGCACGAAGCTGTGGTCCACGGGGAACGGCCCGCACATGACCAGCGCGGCGAGCGGGTCGCGCTGGGTGCCGGCAAAGGCCAGCTGGTCCATCTTCACGGCGATGAAGTCGGCGCTCATGTCCGGCGCCAGATGGCCCACGTCGTCGCGGCCCAGCACCCGGTCCCCACCGCGCGTGGCCATGGCCAGCGCCTCGCGCACACTCAGGGCCGCGGGCGAACCGCTGAAGCCGCCGCGCCCGCCGGGCGGCTCGGCACCGTAGCGCGCCGGCGCCGCGCGCTGCAGCAGCTGCGCCAGGCGCGTCTCCAGGAACATGTTGATGGTGTCGTTGGAGGCCGAGCCGTCCACGCCCAGCGCCAGCGGCACGCCGGCGTCCAGCATCTGGCGCACCTTGGCGATGCCCTGTGAGCGTCCGGCGGCCCCACCTTGGCGCCGCTCCCAGAAGCCGGAACGCTACCGGCCCGTCGCGGCCGCGCAGCACCTACTTGGCCGCTGAAGCTCCCGTTGCGCTCGGATGCCAGTTTCCACCGATACATACATGAATGCAGCAGCCCCACGGGCCGCACGGTGCTGGTGGCCAGCCGCGACATCGTCAACCAGGGCGGCACGGTGCAAGGGCAGGACGTGGCGCTGGTGGCCGCGCGGGACGTGCGCAACGAGAGCCTGGCGATCACGCAGGACTGGAGCGCGTCGAATGCGCAGGCCAGCGTCGTCGGCAGCCACACCGGTTTGTCGAACACCGCGCGCATCGAGGCCGGCCGGACACTGCAGATCCAGGCGGGGCAGGACGTGCAGGACACCGCCGGGCACATCGCGACCGATGGCACGGCCAGCGTGCAGGCCGGCCGCGACATCGTCTTCGGCACCTTGGACAGCGGACACGACAGCCGCATGCAGATGGGGCGCGCCAGCGTCACCAGCAGCAGCCGCCAGGCCCATGCGGGCCAGATCGGGGCCGGCGACGACCTGGTGCTGTCGGCCGGGCGCGACCTGCAACTGAACGGCACCCAGGCCCATGCCGGCGGCGACGCGCGCGCGGCCAAACGGCTGAACTACGCGCCGTTCCCCACGATCACCCGCAGCCCCGCGAGCCGCGAAAAATCGCGGTCGTGCGTGACCAACGCAACAGCGCCGATCTCCAGCGCGGTGGCTGCCTGCAAGGCGTCGGGCAGGCGCAGCCCCGTGCCGGCACACAGGCGTGCGGCCGTCACGGCGATGTCCTGCGACACGGGCACGAGCTCGAAGTCCGCGAGCACCTTCTCGTAGCGCTTGGCCAGCGCTTCCTGGCCGTGCTTGAACGGACCTGCCAGCACCTCGGCCACGGCAATGGTCGACAGCGCAATCCGCACGCTGCCGCGCTCGTAGGCCTCGAACAATCCTTCGAAGAGGGGTGCGAACGCCGGATGCCCGTCCAGCAGGTAGATCAGCGGCGCCGAATCCACCACGACGAGATCCCCCTGCTGCAAGCCGCCCCAGATACCCGCCGCTATCGCACCGGCGGACTTCTTGCGGGCCGGCGCGCGCGCAGCCGCCATCAGGCCCACTCGTCGCGCAGTTCCGCCACAGCCTCCGCTGGCGAAGTACCCCACAAGCCCCGGCCCGTGCCGCGCAGCGCGAGGAAACGCGCACGCGGCCGCGCCTGCGCCAGCATCTCGGGCGGCACGATGGCCGCGTAAGGTTTGCCATGGCGCATCAACAGGCTGGGCTCGCCGGCATGCGCGCGCGAGGCCAGGTCGGGCAAGGTGCTGCGCCCTTGTTCGAGTCCAATGGTGTGCAAGGTCATGTCGGCAGTTCCGTACAGTCTGTACATTGTAGGTGCGCCCGTCACCTGGCGCACAGCCCTACCCGCCCCGCGGAAACATCACCACATGGTCCAGATCCGCCCGTACCCCGATCCACTCGCCGATGCGGTGGTCGTGGTGGCTGGGCACATGCGCCAGCACCGTCTCGCCCGAAGCCAACCGCAACGTGTACAGGAACTCCGAGCCACGAAAGGCCTTACGGATCACCTCGGCCTTGACCGGTGCGTCGTCGTCGTGCACCACATCGTCGGCACGCAGCAGCAGGTCCTGCGGGCCGCCTTGCGCGAGGCTGGCGGCGGCCTGCGCCGCAGCCGCGCCGTTGACCGGGCCCAGCGGCGTTTCCAGCAGCACACGCCCATCCACCGTGGAGACCGTGGCCGGCGCGAACACGCCATGGCCGATGAAGTCGGCCACGAAGCGCGTGGCAGGCCGGTGGTACAGGGTGTAGGCGTCGGCCCACTGGTGCAAGCGCCCCTCGTGCATCACGCCGATCGCGTCACCGATCGCGAAGGCCTCCAACTGGTCGTGCGTCACGAACAGCGCCGTGGTCTTGGCCGCCTTGAGGATGGCCCGCACCTCGTGCGCGAGCCGCTCGCGCAGCTCCACGTCGAGGTTGGAGAAGGGCTCGTCCAGCAGCATGAGCTGCGGCCGCGGCGCCAACGCGCGCGCCAGCGCCACGCGCTGCTGCTGCCCGCCTGACAGTTCGTGCGGCGCGCGCCGCTCGGCACCGCCCAGGCCCACGAGCTCCAGCACCTCGGCCACGCGCGCGGCGCGCTCGGCCTTGGGCATGGCCGACAGGCCAAAGCCCACGTTGCGGCCCACGTCCAGGTGCGGGAACAGCGCGTAGTCCTGGAACACCATGCCGATGCGGCGCTGCTCGGCCGGCAGCTGCAGGCCCGGCGCGCTGACGGGCGTGCCCGACAGCCGGATCTCGCCGCCCTGCGCCGGCTCCAGCCCGGCCACGGTGCGCAGCAAGGTGGTCTTGCCGCAGCCCGAGGGGCCGATCAGCACGCCGATTTCGCCGGCCGCCAGGCCGAAGCTCACATCGGCCACGGCCGGACGCGTGCGGCCGGCGTACTGCACGACCAGGTGGGAGACATCCAGGAACATGGTCGGCGATTGTAGGCAGCGTGATGCGTACAATTCTCATCCTCGGCGCAGCAGCCGCCGCACGCCCCCGCTTCTCTTCTCTCCTCCCTTCCCACGATGCCCCGTCGCTGGCTGTCCCTGCCCTGCATGCTGCTGGTCGCGACCTTGCTCACGCTGCCCGTGCTGGCCGTGCTGGCGTCCTGGACGCAATGGGATGCACAGACGGCGCAGATCCTGCGCGAGCTGCGCCAGACCGTGCTGCCAGGCTACATCGCCACCACCCTGGGCCTGTCGGCCATGGTCGGCGTGGGCGTGGTGCTGATCGGCACGGGCGCCGCGGCCTGCGTGACGCTGTTCGACTTCCGCGGCCGGCGCACGCTGGAATGGGCGCTGCTGCTGCCGCTGGCCATGCCGGCCTATGTGGTGGCCTACGCCTACACCGATTTCCTGCAGTTCGGCGGCCCGGCCCAGACCTGGCTGCGCGACATCCTCCATCTGCGTGGGCGCGTGCTGCCCGAGGTGCGCAGCCTGGGCGGCGCAGCCATCGTGTTCACGTTCGCGCTGTACCCCTATGTGTACCTGCTGGCGCGCACCGCGCTGGCCGAGCGCGCCGCGCACCTGATGGAGGCCGCACGCCTGCTCGGCGCACCGCTGGCCCGGCGCATCCGCCAGGTCGCGCTGCCGATGGCGCGGCCGGCGATTGCGGCCGGCACGGCGCTGGCGCTCATGGAAACGCTGGCCGACTTCGGCGTGTCCAGCTACTTCGGCATCCAGACCTTCACGGCCGGCATCTACAAGGCCTGGCTGGCCATGGACAACCGCATCGCCGCGGCCCAGCTGGCGACCATGCTGCTGGTGTTCGTGGTCGTGCTGCTCGCGCTGGAGCAACGTGCCCAGGCACGCATGCGCTTTGCCAGCACGCGCGGGCGCGCCGGCAGCCACGATGGCCGGCCCCTGGTGCTGCGCGGCTGGCACCAGTGGCTGGCGCAGGCGCTGTGCGTGTTCCCGGTGCTGATGGGCTTCGTGCTGCCCGTGGCCTTCATGCTGCGGCCGCTGGCGGCCGACTGGTCGGTGCTGCCCTGGGACCGCTTCGTGCAGTGGGCCGCCAACAGCATCTGGCTGGGCGCGCTGACCTCGGCGATTGCCGTGGCGCTGGCGCTGTTCCTGGCCTTCTGCGTGCGCCGCACGCCGCAAAAGCTGCAGCGCGCCGCGGTGCAACTCGTGGGCCTGGGCTATGCCGTGCCGGGCGCCGTCATCGTGGTCGGGCTGCTGCTGCCGGTGGGATGGCTGCAGCAGACCATGCCCCAGCTGGGCGCGGCCTACTGGGTCACGGCCACCGCGCTGGGCATCGTCTGGGCCTACCTGGTGCGCTTCTGTGCCGTGGCGCTGCAGTCCATGCAGAGCGGCTACGCGCGCATTCCGCAGAGCTTCGACGATTCGGCGCGCACCTTGGGCACGGGCGGATTCGGCCTGATGGCGCGCGTGCACTGGCCGCTGTTGCACCGCTCGGCGGCCGCGGCGGCGCTGCTGGTGTTCGTGGACGTGATGAAGGAGTTGCCCGCCACCATGGTGCTGCGGCCGTTCAACACCGACACGCTGGCCGTGGTGGCCTACCAGTTGGCTCGCGACGAGCGCCTGGGCGAGGCCGCCCTGCCCTCGCTGGCGCTGGTGCTGGTGGGCCTGCTGCCGGTGGTGCTGCTGAGCCGCACCCTGCGCAGCAAGCCGACATGACGCTCAGCGCGGCCCGCGCGTCTCGAGGTGACGGAACTTGATGCGGCCCTTGCTGAGGTCGTAGGGCGAGAGTTCCAGCGTCACGCGGTCGCCCGCCAGGATGCGGATGTGGTGTTTGCGCATCTTGCCGGCGCTGTAGGCCACCAGGCTGTGGCCGTTCTCCAGTACGACGCGGTAGCGCGAGTCGGGCAGCACTTCCTCGACCACGCCGTTCATCTCGATCAGGTCTTCCTTGGCCATCGTCAGCTTTCGGTCTGTTTTGCCTTTCGACCCACCGTGCCAAGCCCGGCAGGCCATCCCCATCCATCGGAAACGTCTTGCGCGACCAGGGCCGCTCCAGCGGCGAGGCCGCACGTGTACGCCACGGACCCGCAAATGCGGGCGAAAGTCTAACGGATCAGGACCTGGCGGGCATGCTCCAGAACGCGGGCGGCGCACGGGCGCGGGCTGTGGCCTCAGCCGTCTTGCAGCGCCGCGCGCAGCCGCGCCGCGTAGTCCTGCAGCACCGCGCCGCCTGGCTCCTTGCGCGGCCAGGCCAGCGCCATGCCGTCGTCTTCGTGGCGCGGCAGCACATGCAGATGGAAGTGGAAGACCGTCTGCCCGCCGACCGGCCCGTTGGCCTGGAACAGCGTCATGCCGGGCGGATCGAACGCGGCCTGCGCCGCGCGTGCCACGCGCTGCGCTGTCTGTAGCACGGCGGCGGCCTCCTCGGGCGTGATGTCCAGCAGGGTGACCGCATGGCGCTTGGTCGCCACCAGCACATGGCCAGGGTTGACCTGGCCGATGTCCATGAAGGCGACGGTCAGCGCGTCCTCGCAGACCTTGGCGGACGGGATCTCGCCAGCGACGAGGCGGCAAAAGATGCACTGGCCGGGCGGCGAGTGGTCGACGAACATGGGCATGCGGGCAGTCTCCTTTGCGCGGCATGGTAGCGGCGCCCACCCGCCAAGCTCGGTTTGATAACATTCAAATGAGAATACTTTTCATTTGAATGCCATCCGAGGCCTTGACTCCATGCACGCACGCCACCTCCTTCGACCGACGCCCATCGCGCTCGCACTGCTCGCCTTCAGTGCCTGCGCCACCGCCCAGACCAGCGGCACGCTGGACCCCGTCAACGTGCGCAGCAAGTACGAGCGCGAAGACCTGCCGACGCGGGCCGCCGGCAACAAGGCCGCCTCGGGCGCGCGCCTGGGAATTCTGGGCGCCACCTCCATCATGGACGCACCCGTGCACGTCAACGCCTACACGCGCGAGCTGGCCGAGGACTGGTCGGCGCTGACGCTGCAGGACGTGCTGGAGAACGACCCTGCCGTGGTCTTCACCACCAACAAGAACCATTTGCTGCAGAACTTCAACCTGCGCGGCCTGGACATGGGCGCCATGGACATCGCCACCAACGGCCTGTACGGCATCGCTCCGGCCAACGCCGTGCCGATCGAGATGTTCGAGCGCATCGAGGTGCTGCGCGGCCCCAACGTGCTGCTCTCGGGCATGCCACCGGGCTCCAGCGTGGCCGGCACCGTGAACATGGTCACCAAGCGCGCGCTGGCCCAGCCCATCGCCGACCTCACGCTGACCTACGGCACGCACTCCTACTTTCAGGCCCATGCCGACGTGGGCAAGCGTTTCGGCGAGGAGAAGCGCCTGGGCCTGCGCTTCAACGGTGTCTACGGCGACGGCGAGATGGGCGCCAAGGACGAAAGCCAGACCCGCCGTGTCGGCGCGCTGGCGCTGGACTACCAGGGCGACCGCGCGCGCTTCTCGCTGGACGTCTACGACAGCGTCAACAAGATCGAGAACGGCAGCCCGGGGATGTTCAACTTCCTGGGCACCACGGCCATCCCGGGCGTGGGCCGCCTGCTGTCGCCACCGGACGGCGACACCAACATGTTCCGCGGCACGCACGGCCGCTACGACAACAGCGGCCTGCTGGCCCGCGCCGAGGTCGACTTCAATGCCGACTGGCAGGGCTACCTCGCGCTGGGTGGCTCCGAGGCCAAGGGCCAGGGCCTGCTGTTCGGCACGCGCGCCTACGTGACGGGCGCGGACGGCACCACGCGCGGCGCCATCTACAACGTGCACACCGAGTCGGAGCGCCGCACGGCCGAGACCGGCGTGATCGGCAAGTTCGCCACGGGCGGCGTGCAGCACCGGCTGCAGCTGTCGGCCAACGTGCTCAAGCACAAGGAAGGCTCGGTCAACACGGCCTGCAACTACTGCTACACGACCAACATGTACGACCCGGTGACGCCGACCTTCCCTGCCGCGCCGGCCTGGACCCGCTACACCACCGAAAACGACTTCCGCTCGCTGGCCATCGCCGACACCCTGGCCTTCGCCGATGAGAAGGTGCTGCTGACGCTGGGCGGGCGCCACCAGACCGTCAAGACGCCGCTGGTGAGCGGCGCGGCGAGCAGCTACAGCAAGAGCCGTTTCTCGCCCATGGTCGCGGCCGTAGTGCGCCCCTGGGGCGACTGGCTCTCGCTGTTCGGCAACTACACCGAAGGCCTGGAGCCGGGCCAGGTGGTCAGCGTCACCTACGCCAACGAGAACGAAGCACTGCCACCCAGGCTGACCAAGCAGATGGAGCTGGGCGTGAAATTGCAGGCGGGTGCCATGACCCACACCGTCAGCGCTTACCAGATCAAGCGGCCGTCATTCATCAGCGTCGACATCGGGGCCACCCGCCCCGCGCTGCGCGCCGACGGCGAACAACGCCTGCGCGGCCTGGAATGGAGCATGTACGGCCAGGTGCTGCAGACCGTCTCACTGCTGGGCGGCATCACCTACATCCAGTCCGAGCAGCGCCACACCGGCCTGGACACCTACGGCGTGCCCGAATGGCGCGCGCGCATCGGCGCGGACTGGCAGACCCCGGTGGCCGGCCTCAAGATCGGCGGCCGCATCATCTACACGGGCTCGCAATGGGCCGACTCGAAGAACCTGCTGAAGGTGCCCTCGTGGAACCGGCTGGACCTCAACGCGAGCTACGCGACGAAGTTCGGCAACACACCCGTGCGCTTCAACGCCAGCGTGGAGAACGTGACCGACAAGAACTACTGGATCGGGCTGTTCGGCGACGGCTTCGTGATGGCCGGCGCCCCGCGCACGGCCAAGCTGTCGGCCACGGTGTCGTTCTGACGTCCGGCAGGGCTTGCCAAGGCGGCCTTCGCGTTGACGACGCCTTCCGCCTAGGACGGCGCGCCCGCAGGCTCCGCCTCCGCCTGCGTCAGCAGCCATTCGCGAAAGCCCACCAGCTTGCCCAGTTGGGCGCGCGCCTGCGGGTAGCACAGCCAGTAGCCGAGGTCGCAGACATAGCCGCCGGCCTGGCCCAGGGGCTCCTCGACGCTGCCCGCGTCGATCTCGTCCTGCACCAGGCAGCGCGGCACCAGGGCCACCCCCATGCCGGCCATGACGGCGCGCACCATGGTCTGGAACTGGTCGAACTGCGGACCGGCCAGCGCGTCGATGCCGGCAACGCCGTGCGCACCGCACCAGTCCTGCCAGGCGGTGGGCACGCTCACATGGCGCAGCCGCGTGCAGCGCCCCACATCCCGGGCCATGCGGACCTCGGCTTCGCCCAGCCCGCGCCGCGGCGCGATCAGGGCCACGTCGCGCCCGGCCAGGTAATGGCTGCGCGCGCCGGGCCAGTGCCCGTCACCGAACAGGATGGAGCAATCCAGCGCCGGATCGGCGAAGTCGTAGCCCTGGACATAGGGCACGAACTGCAGCGTGATCTGCGGCTGCTGGCGGCGCAGCTGCGGCAGCCGCGGGATCAGCCACTTGGCCAGCAGCGTCGGCAGCACCGACAGGTGCAGTGCGCCACCACCCTCGCTGTCGGTGATCAGCTCCAGCGTGGCCTCCTCCAGCCGCGCCAGCAGGCCGGTCACCACCTTCTCGTAGCGTTCGCCGGCCGGTGTCAGGACCAGGCGTTTGCGGCTGCGCTCGAACAGGTCCACGCCGATCCAGCGCTCCAGCTCCTGCACCTGCTTGCTCACGGCGCTCTGCGTCAGGTGCAGCGCCTCGGCCGCGCGCGAGATGCCGCCGAAGCGCACCACCGTGCCGAAGGTACGCAGCAGGTGCAAGGGGGGGTGCAGGCGGCGCAGGGACATGTTCCCACTCCATAAAACATTCCTAATTGGAATGATTTTAGGCACAGCAGTTGCTCAAACCAGGTCCTCCTCCACCGATACTTCCTCTTGAAAAGGATAGCTTTCACCATGCAACGCCGTACCGTCTTGTCTGCCCTGGCCACAGCAACTGTCGCACCTGGAATGTCCTTCGCACAGTCCAAACCGCTGCGCATCATCGTTCCGTTCCCGCCCGGCGGTGCCACCGACATCACCGGCCGCTCGCTGCAGGAGCCGCTGCAGCGTCTGCTCGGCGTGCCCGTGGTGATCGAGAACCGCGGCGGCGCCGGCGGCTCCATCGGCATGGCCGAAGTGGCGCGCGCACCGGCCGATGGCCTCACCGTGGGCGTGGCCACGCTGTCCACGCACGGGGTGAACCCGGCCGTGTTCAACAAGCTTCCCTACGACCCGGTGGCCGGCTTCGTCGGCGTGACCGAGATCGTCAAGGCGCCCGGCGTCATCGTCATCAACCCGGCCGTACTGCCGATCAAGGATTGCGCCGACCTGGTGCGCTACCTGAAGGCCAACCCGGGCAAGGTGTCCTACGCCACACCGGGCAACGGCACCATCGGCCACATGTGGGGCGAGCTGTTCAAGAGCAGCACGGGCACCAGCATGGTGCACATCCCCTACCGCGGTGCGGGCCCGGCCATCAACGACGTGCTGGGCGGCCAGGTCGCGGTGTACTTCGACCAGGTGGCCTCCTCGCTGCCGCACGTGAAGGCCGGCAAGCTCAAGGCGCTGGCCGTGTCCTGGCCCCAGCGGCTGGCGGTGCTGCCCGAGGTGCCCACCTACGCCGAACTGGGCTACCCGCAGGCCAACGAACCCTCGTGGTTCGGCCTGGTGGCGCCGGCCGGCACGCCGGCCGACGCGGTGGTCCGCATCCAGCGCGCCGTGGCCACGGCGGTGCAGGAACCCGATGTGCGCGACCGCCTGGCCGGCCAGGGCCTGTACCCCTCCGGCAGCACGCCGGCCGAGTTCTCGCAGCAGATCGTGCGCGAGATCGAGAAGATGAAAAAGGTCGCTGCCTATGCACGCATCAAGCTCGACTGACACGCCGCGGGGCGGCTCCTCGCCGGTGCTGATTCTGATCCACGGCCGGCACCAGGGCCAGGCCGCAGAGGGCGCCGATGGCGCGGAAAGCGCCACCATGCTGACCCGCATCCCCGGCCGCACACCGGTGGTGCTGGACTCGCCGCACAGCGGCACGGTCTACCCGGCCGACTTCGGCGCAGCGCTGCCGCTGGCCACGCTGCGCCAGGCCGAGGACACGCACGTGGAGAAGCTCTACGCCTTCGCGCCGGCGCTGGGCGTGGGCTGGGTGGAGGCGCATTTCCCACGCAGCTACCTGGACGCCAACCGCGACACCACCGAGCTGGACACCGGCCTGCTCGACGCCCCCTGGCCGCACCCTGTCACCACCGACCCGGTGGTGCTGCAGAAGGTGCGGCTGGGCAAGGGCCTGGTCTGGAAGTGCACCGACGACGGCCAGCCCATCTACGACCGCGCGCTCAGCGTGGGCGAGGTCGAGGCCCGCATCGCGCGCTGCTGGCAGCCCTACCACGCCGCCGTTGCGGCCGAGGTGGACGCCGCCCACGCGCGCCACGGCTACTGCATCCACATCAACTGCCACTCGATGCCCGCCGTGGCCGCCAGCCACGCCACGCTGCATCCGGGCCTGCACCACGCGGACTTCGTGGTCGGCGACCGCGACGGCAGCACCGCCAGCCCGGCGCTGTCGCGCCGGATCTGCGAGTTCCTGCGCGCGCGTGGCTACAGCGTGGACTACAACCACCCGTACAAGGGCGTGGAACTGGTGCGCCGCCACGGCGCGCCGGCCCGGCAGTGCCACAGCATCCAGGTGGAGATCAACCGCAAGCTCTACATGGACGAGCGCACGCTGGCGCTCGACCCGCAGGGCAGCGCGCGGCTGCAGGCCGACCTGCGGGCCCTGGTCGAGCAACTGCTGGCGACCGACCCGCGCGGCTAGCCCGCGTCCCGCGACCGCTGCAACACGTACTCGATGAAGGTCGCCATCGCCCGCGTGTGGTGCCGGTTCGGCATGTACAACAGGTGCATGCGCGTGCCGAAGATCGACAGCCGCCAGGCGTCCAGCGCCGTCACCACGGTGCCGGCCTGCACCAGGTCGCGCACCGTGTAGTCGGGCACCAGGCCCACGCCCAGGCCGGCCAGCACGGCGTCGCGCAGGAACATGAAGTTCTCCGAGATCAGCGTGGGCTCGATCAGCACCTCGTGCCGCTCCTCGCCCTGGTACGCGGCCAGGCGCAGCTGCTTGCCGATCACGGCGGCCGTCAGCAGCGGCGTGTGCTGCAGATCCTCCAGCCGCTGCGGCAGGCCGGCCTGCGCGGCGTAGTCGCGCGAGGCGCAGGCTACGAAGCGCACCGGCCCCAGGTCGCGCGCCACCAGGTTCTGCGGCGGCTCGGACAGCACGCGCACGGCCACGTCGACCTCGTCGCGCATGAGGTCTTCCACGCGGTTCTCGAACAGCACGTCGAGCACGATGGCCGGGTATTGGCGCTTGAACTCCAGCAGCCAGGGCGACATGGCCAGCTGCCCATAGCCACTGGGCACCGACAGGCGCACGCGGCCGCTCAAGTCCTGCCCCAGCGTGGCGATGGATTCGCGCGCGGCCAGCAATTCGTTCTGGATCACGCGGCCATGTTCGTAGAGCTTCAGGCCGATCTCGGTGGCTTCCAGCCGGCGCGTGGTACGGCGGATCAGCTGCTGGCCGATGGCGCGCTCGACCTGGTTCAGGTGGTAGCTCACGTTGGCGCGGCTCATCTTCATGCGGCGCGCGGCCTCGGCCAGGTTGCCGGCGTCCAGGATCTGGACCAGCAGGGTCAGGGACTGGACATCCAGGCTCATTGTTCAAATCGGCTTGACGGTGTGTTTGAAGTCTATGCCATTGTCAAACCGGAATCGCGAACCAACAATGCCCGCTCCCCAACGCTCAGAGACAACGCCATGGCAAACACGCCGGACGAACAAGTGGTGCGCACCCAGCTGCACGGCAAGGTGCTGCTGGTCACCGTGGACAACCCGCCCGTCAACGCGCTGGGTGCCGCCGTGCGGCGCGGCCTGCAAGAGGCCATGGAGCGTGCCGAGACCGACGCCGCCGTGGCCGCCGTGCTGATCGTGGGCGCTGGCAAGAGCTTCATCGCGGGCGCCGACATCCGCGAGTTCGGCCTGCCGCCGCAACCGCCGCTGCTGACCGATGTCTGCAAGCGCATCGAGGCGTCGAAGAAACCCGTCGTCGCCGCCATCCACGGCGCCGCGCTGGGCGGCGGGCTGGAAGTGGCCATCGCCGCGCACTACCGCATCGCCGTGGCCAACGCCAAGCTGGGCCTGCCCGAAGTGCTGCTGGGCCTGTTGCCCGGCGCCGGCGGCACGCAACGCGCGCCGCGCCTGGTGGGCGCCGCCGCCGCACTCGACATCATGCTGACGGGCCGCCATGTGGGCGCTGCCGAAGCGCTCCAGCTCGGCCTCATCGACCGGCTGGCCCGGAGCGACGACACGCTGGCCGAGGGCCTGGCCTATGCGCAGGAACTGCTGGCATCCAACGCCGGCCCGCGCCGTTCGCGCGATGCAGCGGGCCTGGCGGACGTGGAGGCCAGCCGGGCCGCCATCGCCGCCGCGCGCGCAGAACAAGGCAAGAAGGCCAGGAACCTCTTCTCGCCGCACCGCATCGTCGACGCCGTGGAAGCCGCACTCGACAAGCCCTTCGACGACGCCCTCAAGTTCGAGCGCACGCTGTTCATGCAGTGCCTGGAAAGCCCGCAGCGCGCTGGCCTGATCCACGCCTTCTTCTCCGAACGCGACGTGGCCAAGGTGCCCGAGGCCGCAGCCGCCGAGCCGCGTGCGCTCAAGAGCATCGGCGTCGTCGGCGGCGGCACCATGGGCGCCGGCATCGCCGTGGCCGCGCTCGACGCCGGCCTGCCCGTGACCATGGTGGAGCGCGACGACGCCTCCATCGCGCGTGGCCGCGCCAACGTCGAGAAGGTCTACGACGGCCTGGTCGCCAAGGGCCGCATGACCGCTGAAGCCAAGGCCAAGGTCATGGCGCGCTACACCGGTTCGACCGACTACGCCGCCTTCGCCGAGGTGGACATGGTCATCGAGGCCGTGTTCGAAGACATCGAGGTCAAGAAGTCCGTGTTCCAGGAACTCGACCGCGTCTGCAAGGCCGGCGCCGTGCTGGCCACCAACACCTCCTACCTGGACATCGACGCCATCGCGGCCAGCATCGCCCGGCCGCAGGACGTGATCGGCCTGCACTTCTTCTCGCCGGCCAACATCATGAAGCTGCTGGAGATCGTGGTGCCCGCCAAGGTCAGCGCCGACGTGGTGGCCACGGCCTTCGCGCTGGCCAAGAAGCTCAGGAAGGTGCCGGTGCGCGCCGGCGTCTGCGACGGCTTCATCGGCAACCGCATCCTGGCCGTGTACCGCCAGGCCGCCGACCACATGATGGAAGACGGCGCCAGCCCCTACGCCATCGATGCAGCGGTGCGCAACTTCGGCTACCCCATGGGCCCGTTCCAGGTGTCGGACCTGGCCGGTGGCGACATCGGCTGGGCCACGCGCAAGCGCAAGTCGGCCACGCGCGACCCGAACGCGCGCTACGTGCAGGTGGCCGACCGCATCTGCGAACGCGGCTGGTTCGGCCAGAAGACCGGCCGCGGCTGGTACCAGTACCCGCAGGGCGCACGCACGGGCGTGGAAGACCCCGAAGTGCTGGCCATCGTCGACGCCGAACGCCAGCGCGCCGGCATCACGCCACGCGCCTTCACGGAAGAAGAAATCATGCGCCGCTACATGGCTGCGATGGTGAACGAGGGCGCCAAGGTCGTGGCCGAGGGCATCGCGCTGCGCCCGCTCGACGTGGACGTCACCTTCCTCTACGGCTACGGCTTCCCGCGCTTCCGCGGTGGCCCCATGGCCTATGCCGACCAGGTCGGCTTGCCGAAGATCCTGGACGATATCCAGACCTTCGCCAAGGAAGACCCGCTGTTCTGGCAGCCCGCACCGCTGCTGGTGCAGCTCGTCGCCGAAGGCCGCAATTTCGCGAGCCTCAACAAGTCCTGATTTCCACACCACCACCGGAGACATCCCCCATGCGCGAAGCCGTCATCGTTTCTACCGCCCGCACGCCGCTGACCAAGTCGCACCGCGGCGAATTCAACATCACGCCCGGCCCCACGCTGGCGGCCTTCGCCGTGCGCGCCGCCGTCGAGCGCTCGGGCCTGGACCCGGCCCTGATCGAGGACGTGATCATGGGCACCGGCTACCCCGAGGGCACCACGGGCCGCAACATCGGCCGCCAGGTCGCGCTGCGCGCCGGCCTGCCGCTGGAAGTGGCCGGCCTCACGGTCAGCCGCTTCTGCGCGTCTGGCCTGCAGGCCATCGCGAGCGCCGCCGGTGCCATCGCGGCCGGCGCCCCCGCCATCGTGGCCGGCGGTGTGGAAAGCATCTCGCAGATCCGCACGCGCAGCGCCACCGACGCGGGCGATTCGGGCATGGACCCCTGGCTGGTCGAGCACAAGCCGGCCCTGTACATGGCCATGATCGAGACGGCCGACATCGTGGCCGCGCGCTACGGCATCAGCCGCGAGGCACAGGACCGCTTTTCGGCCGAAAGCCAGCGCCGCACCGAGGTCGCGCAGAAGACCGGCGTCTACGACGACGAGATCGTGCCCTGCACCACCACCATGGCGGTCACCGACAAGGAGACCAAGGCGGTCACGCACCGCGAGGTGACGGCCACCATGGACAACTGCAACCGCCCCGGCACCACGTACGAGGCCCTGGCCAAGCTGGCGCCCGTGCGTGCGCCCGACCAGTTCATCACCGCCGGCAACGCCTCGCAACTGTCCGACGGCGCCTCCGCCTGCGTGGTGGTCGAGGCCAAGGAAGCCGAGCGCCTGGGCTTGAAGCCGCTGGGTGCCTTCCGCGGCTTCGCCGTGGCCGGCTGCGAGCCCGACGAGATGGGCATCGGCCCGGTCTACGCCATCCCCAAGCTGCTCAAGCGCCACGGCCTCACGGTGGACGACATCGACCTGTGGGAACTCAACGAAGCCTTCGCCTCCCAGGCCATCTACTGCCAGCAGCAGCTCGGCATCCCGCACGAGAAGCTCAACGTGAACGGTGGCGCCATCTCCATCGGCCACCCCTTCGGCATGACGGGTGCGCGCCTGGCCGGCCACGTGCTGCTGGAAGGCCGCCGCCGCAAGGCCAAGTACGCCGTCGTGTCGATGTGCATCGCCGGTGGCATGGGCGCCGCCGGCCTCTTCGAAATTTACTGAGCACCCCGCCATGGACCTGAACTTCACGCCCGAAGAGCGCGCATTCCGCGACGACGTGCGCAGCTTCCTTGCTGACAAGCTGCCCAAACGCATCTCCGACAAGGTCAAGGCCGGCCAGCGCCTGACCAAGGCCGACCAGGAGGAGTGGCACGCCATCCTGCAATCGCGGGGCTGGCTGGCCTACCACTGGCCCAAGCAGTACGGCGGCCCCGGCTTCACGGCGGTCGAGAAGTTCATCTTCGACACCGAGTGCTGCCTGGCCGGCGGCCCGCGCATCGTGCCCTTCGGCGTGAGCATGCTGGGCCCGGTGCTGATCAAGTACGGCAGCCAGGCGCACAAGGACTACTACCTGCCGCGCATCCTGTCGGGCGAGGACTGGTGGTGCCAGGGCTATTCCGAACCCGGCGCGGGCTCGGACCTGGCTTCGGTCAAGACCACGGCCGTGCGCCAGGGCGACCACTACATCGTCAACGGCCAGAAGACCTGGACCACCCAGGGCCAGCATGCCGACATGATCTTCAGCCTGGTGCGCACCGACCGCGAGGCCAAGGCCCAGTCGGGCATCAGCTTCCTGCTCATGGACATGAAGGCGCCCGGCGTGGAGCTGCGCCCGATCCGTACGCTGGACGGCGACCGCGAGGTCAACGAGGTGTTCTTCACCGACGTGAAGGTGCCCGTGGAGAACCTGGTCGGCGAGGAGAACAAGGGCTGGACCTACGCCAAGTACCTGCTGACCTACGAACGCACCGGCATCGCCGGCGTGGGCTATTGCATCGCCACGATGGAAAAGCTCAAGCTCATCGCTGCCAAGGTGCTCAAGAACGGCAAGCCGCTGGACCAGGACCCGCTGTTCGCCGCGCGCATGGCGCGGGTGGAGATCGACCTGGAGAACATGAAGACCACCAACCTGCGCGTGCTGTCGGCCACGGCCCACGGCGCCGTGCCGGGTGCGGAAAGCTCCATGCTCAAGATCCGCGGCACCGAGGTGCGCCAGGAGATGCTCTCGCTGATCCGCCGCGCGATGGGCCCGTATGCCGCGCCCTACATCGAGGCCGCGCAGTACGAGGGCTACAGCGACGAGCCGCTCGGCCCGGACGCCGCCGCCACGGCCGCGGCCAGCTACTTCAACTACCGCAAGCTGTCGATCTTCGGCGGCTCCAACGAGATCCAGAAGAACATCATCTCCAAGATGATCCTGGGCCTGTGAGCAGGGGAGCGACACCATGAACTTCACACACACCGAAGACCGCCGCATGCTGGCGGACTCGCTGGACCGCTACCTGGCCGAGCAGTACGGCTTCGTCGAGCGCGACCACATCGCCTGGAGCGCGCAAGGCACGAGCGACAAGCACTGGAACCAGCTGGCCGAGATCGGCGCGCTGGGCGCACTCTTCCCCGAATCCGTGGGCGGCTTCGGCGGCGGCGGCTTCGACGTGGCCGTGGTCTTCGAGAGCCTGGGCAAGGGCCTCGTGGTCGAGCCCTTCCTGGGTGCGCTCGTGGTCGGCCGCGCCATCGCGCAGGCCGGTAACGCCGCGCAACAGGAGCGCATCGCCGGCCTCGTGGACGGCAGCACCGTGGCGGCGCTCGCGCACGATGAACCCGGCAGCCACTACGAGCCCACGCTGGTCGCCACGCGCGCCGAGAAGAACGCCAACGGCTGGGTGCTCAAGGGCGCCAAGGCCGTGGTGCAGCAAGGCCAGCGCGCCGGGCTGCTGCTGGTCTCGGCGCGCACCTCTGGCGCCGTGGGCGATGAACAAGGCATCTCGCTGTTCCTGGTGCCCGGCGACGCCGAGGGCATCGCCCGGCGTGACTACCCCAAGATCGACGGCGGCCGCGCGGCCGAAGTCACGCTGCAGAACGTGCAGGTCGGTGCCGACGCGCTGCTGGGCACCGAGGGCGCCGGCGCGGCCGTGCTGGAACACGCCACGGGCTGGGGCCTGCTGGCCCTGGCCGCCGAATCGCTGGGCGCGATGGAAGTGGCCAAGCGCGACACGCTGGAGTACCTGCGCACGCGCAAGCAGTTCGGCGTGCCCATCGGCAGCTTCCAGGCCCTGCAGCACCGCATGGCCGACCTGCTGATCGAGGTCGAGCAGGCACGCTCGGCCGTCATCAACGCCGCCGCCGCCATCGACGGCGACGACCGCATCGCGCGCGAGCGTGCGCTGTCGGCCGCCAAGTTCAGCGTGGGCAAGATCGGCACGCGCGTGGCCGAGGAAGCCATCCAGCTGCACGGCGGCATCGGCATGACCTGGGAACTGCCGCTGGCGCACTACGCCAAGCGGCTCGTGATGATCGACCACCAGCTCGGCGACGAGGACTTCCACCTGGAGCGCTACATCGCGCTGGGCCGGGAGGCCGCATGACGACCGACGCATTGCTCACGCGCCGCGAAGGCGCCGTGCTCGTTCTGGTCAACAACAACCCGGCCGCGCGCAACGCACTGTCGGCCGAGTTCTACACGGCCGCGACCCAGGCCCTGGCTGACGCGGAGAACGACCCCACCATCGGCGCCGTGGTGCTGACCGGCGCGGGCAACTTCTTCTGCGCCGGCGGCAACCTGAACCAGCTCATCACGCGCCGCGACATGGCTCCGCACGAGCGCCGCGAGCGGCTGGAGCTGCTGCACGGCTTCGTCCGCCGGCTGCGCGACAGTTCCAAGCCCGTGATCGCGGCCGTCGAAGGCGGCGCGGCCGGCGCCGGCCTGTCGGTGGCGCTGGCCTGCGACCTGCTCGTGTCCTCGCGCACGGCCTTCTTCAGCGCCACCTACATCAAGGTCGGCCTCACGCCCGACGGCGGGCTGACCTCCTTCCTCGCCGAGTTCGTCTCGCGCCAGCTGCTGACCGAGCTGTGCCTGACGGGCGAGCGCGTCACGGCCGAACGCCTGCATGCGCTGGGCGCCGTCAACCGCCTGGTCGATGCGGGCCAGGCCGAGGCCGCTGCCATCGCGCTCGGCGCGCAGCTGGCAGAAGGCCCGGCCCGCGCCAGCGCGCGCATCAAGGCGCTGTGCCGCGGCGCGCACGCGCGCACGCTGGACGAACAGCTGGAGCTGGAAGCCGCCTCCATGGTCGAGAGCCAGGGCGACGACGAAGCGCAGGAGGGCATCGGCGCCTTCCTTGGCAAGCGCAAAGCGGACTTCGCCGCGCTGCGCCGACGCTGACAATCGCGCATCCACAACGAACGGAGACTGTTCCCATGACCGCTACCTCCCCTGGACTGCCGCTGGCCGGCGTGCGCGTGCTCGATTTCTCGCGCGTGCTGGCCGGGCCGCTGTGCGCCCAGGTGCTCGGCGATTTCGGCGCCGACGTCGTCAAGATCGAGCATCCCCAGCGTGGCGACGACACGCGCGACTGGGGCATCCGCGTGGGCAAGACCGAGACCACCTACTTCAACAGCATGAACCGCAACAAGCGGTCCATTGCGCTGGACCTGGGCACGCCCGAAGGCCAGGACATGGCGCGCCAGCTGGTGGCCAAGGCCGACGTGCTGGTGCAGAACTTCAAGACCGGCGGCATGGAGAAGATGGGCCTGGGCTACGAGCAGCTGCGCGCCATCAACCCGCGGCTCATCTACTGCTCGGTGACCGGCTACAACCGTGGTGGCCCCGAGGCCAAGCGCCCGGGCTACGACCTCGTGATCCAGGGCCAGGCCGGCATCATGGCCATGAACGGGGAGGAAGGCCAGGGGCCGCTCAAGTTCGGCATCGCCGCGGTCGACCTCATGACCGGAATGGCCAGTGCCCAGGCCGTGCTGGCCGCGCTCTACCAACGCGAGAAGACCGGCACCGGCCGCCATGTGGAGATGGCGCTGTACGACTGCGGGCTCATGATCACGGCCTACAGCGGCCTGGAGGCGCTGCACCTGGGCGAGGACCCGCCCAAGTACGGCAACGCGCACCCGTCCATCGTGCCTTACGGCGTGTTCGACGCGGCCGACGGCCCGGTCATCATCAGCGTGGGCAACAACGCGCAGTTCGAGCGCCTGTGCATCGACGCGCTGCAGCGGCCCGACCTGGCCGCCGACGAACGTTTCAAGACCAATCTGGGCCGCGGCCAGAACCGCGCCACCCTGCTGCCCGAGCTCTACAAGGAGATCGGCAGCCGCAAGCGCGACCAGTTGATCGCCGCCATGAGCAAGGCCGGCATCCCCTGCGGCGAGGTGCTGGGCCTGCACCAGGCGCTGACCTCGCAGCGCACCCAGGAAGGCGGGCTGGTCACCGAGCATCCCCATCCCGTGGCCGGCAGCACCCAGGTGCTGGCCCCGCCCTACCGCATCGACGGCGAGCGCCTGCCCGTGCGCCTGCCGCCGCCGCAGCTCGGCGCCGACCGCGACACCGTGCTGCGCGACTGGCTCGGCTGATTCCATCCTTTTGTCTGTGACCCGTTTTTCCGCATGACCGATCTGCAACGTCCCACCCTCACCCGCCGCAGCCTCACGGCCCTGGCCCTCGGCACCGCGCTGGCACCACTGGCCGGCCGGGCCCAGGGCTTTCCGAGCAAGCTCATCACGCTGTACGTGCCCTTCCCGCCCGGCGGGCCGACCGACACGGCCTCGCGCATCGTGGGCCAGAAGCTGGGCGAGATCTTGAAGCAGACCGTCATCGTGGAAAACCGGCCCGGTGCCTCGGGCTCCATCGCCGCCGCGGCCGTGGCGCGCATGCCAGCCGACGGCCACAGCCTCATGATGCTGGCCACGCCTACGCTGCTGGCGCCGCACCTGTACCCGGCGGTCAAGTTCGACATCAACAAGGACTTCACGGCCGTGGGCACGACCTACGACCTGCCCATCGTGGTGGTGGTGAACCCGACGCAGCTGCCCGACGTGCGCACGCTGCCCGAACTCATCGCCAAGGCCAAGACCAGCAAGCCGACGCTGAACTACACGAGCTCGGGCCAGGGCAGCTTCGGCCACCTGACCATGGAGCTGCTCAAGATCCAGGGCGGCTTCGACATGACGCACGTGCCCTACAAGGGCGGCGTGCCGGCCATCACCGACACCCTGGGCGGCCAGGTGCCCGTGATGTACGCCGACATGGTCGCCGCGCTGCCGCACATCCAGGCCGGCAAGCTGCGCGCCATCGCGGTGGGTTCGCCGCAGCGCGTGCCCTTCCTACCCGACGTGAAGACGGTGGCCGAACAAGGTTTCCCGGGCTTCTCGGCCGTGTCCTGGGGCGGCCTGCTGGCCCCGGCCGGCACACCCGCGGCCGTGGTCAAGACGCTCAACGATGCGCTCAAGCAGGCCCTGGCCGACCCCGTGGTGCAGGACAAGCTCAAGACCGCCGGCACCTTCGCGGCGTGGCAGTCGCCGGCCGACACGGCCGCGCGCATCCGCAGCGACGACCTGCAGTGGGGCAAGCTCATCAAGGACAAGGGCATCGCCGGCAGCTGAGCCGACGGCATGCGCTCAGCGCATGCGGCGCAGCCGCTCGATCTCTGCCCGGCCCAGTGAGGTGATGTCGACGACGATGGCGCGGTCGCCTTCGCCGCGGCCGTCGTCGTAGGTCACGGCCGCCTCCACCATGCCCTGCTTGCGCAGCACGTCGACGAGGCGCACCGCGCCGCCTGACACCGGCAGCGGAAACAGCGCCTGGGCGAGGCCGACCAGGTAGTCGCTGTCGGATGGTTCGCGCGCGGCGGCAGGCTTCCCGTCGGCCTCCGCCAGCCGGGCGCACACCCAGGCACTGCCGCCCCGCGCGCGCAGCTGCTCCGCCTCGGCCTGCGAGAGTTCCAGCTGCACGGCCACCATCTTTTCCGGCTGTGGCGGCACAGCGACCGGCGTGGCAGCTCGGACATCGACATTCGGTTCCATGGGCTTCTCCGTGGTGTGCGTGGTCGGCCCGGCGGGCCATCTCCGCGCCAAGCTAGTGGACGCGTACACCGGCACGGCGGCTGCGGGGCGTCACCGCCGCGGGCCGTCAGCGGCCATGCCGTGCGCAGGTGGCAGGCCCAGACGGATCGGGCCACCCAGCGCCGTCGCGTCCACCGGCACACCGCCGCGCGTCACGCGCAGCCGCCCCGCTTGCACCAGCTGCTGCGCCACCCCACGCACCTGCGGCATCAGGCCGCGCCAGCGCGCGCCCTCCGGCTCCAGCATGCGCGCCACCTCGGACGGGCAGACCGTTGCACCGGGCCTGCGGTCGGCGAGCAGGCCGAAGATGCAGCGCTCGACCGCGGCGTCCGTCATGGCCCGCCCGCCAGGGCCTGCAGGCGCAGCGCATCGGACGCCGCAGCGCCCGATGCCGTGTTGTCGAAGATGCACCAGCACTCGGCGCCGGCCGGCCAGCGCGCCAGTTCGGCCGCACGGGCCTGCAGCCAGTCGTCGCCATAGGCCGACCAGTAGGTGCGCGGCGATCCGTGCCAACGGTGGTAGAGCACGGCGCCCGCGCCATCGCCCGCTGGCCCCAGCCAGCCGCCGGGCACGGCGGCCGCCGGCCAGCGCGCCGGATCGGCCGCAACCCGGCCGATGTGCCAGCGCACCAGCGCGCGGTCGGCCGCAGCCTCGAACCAGCTCGCGTGGCGCGGCTCGCAGACGACCGCGCCGTCGAACAGGCGCGCCAGCAGGCGAAAGAACGTGCCCACGGGCCGGGCCTCGAAGGCCAGCGAGGGCGGCAGCTGCACCAGCAGCACGCCCAGCCGGTCGCCCAGGCCCGCGACCTCGGCGAGGAAGCGCTCCAGCGGCGCCCGCGCGGCGCGCAGCCGCCCTTCGTGCGTGATGGCACGCGGCAGCTTCACGGCGAAGCGAAAGCCCGGCGGCGTCTGCGCGGCCCAGCGCGCATAGACCTCGGGCCGGTGGCTGCGGTAGAAGGAGGTGTTGATCTCCGCGCAGCCCAGCACCCGGGCGTAGCGGGCCAGGTGGCTGCCCTCGCCGGCGAAGCGCTCGGCCACCGCGCGCGGGATGCTCCAGCCCGCCGTGCCGATGCGCAGCGTCTGCGGGTTCATGGGAAGCGCCGGCTCACGAAGCGCGAGCCCTGCAGCCCGAAACGCCAGGGCATCTCCTGCGCCTTGGAGATGCCGATGCGCGGACCGACGACCACTTCGACCAACTGCGGCGCAGGCCGCAGTGCGAAAGGCGCCCGGTCCAGCGGCAGGCCGTCGTGCGCGCGCGTGATGCCCAGCGCCTGCCCCACACGGCCGGGGCCGGCGCACAGCAGCAGGTCGGCCACCGGCCCGCGGCGCGCACGCATGCGCTCCAAGCCTTCGGTGGGCTCGAGCGCGCGGACCAGCACCCCGGCGCCATGGCCGGCCTCGCGGCAGACCAGGTTCAGGCACCAATGGATGCCATAGGAACGGTACACGTAGGCATGGCCGGGCGGGCCGAACATGCTGGCGTTGCGCGGATCGGGCCCGCGGTGGCTGTGCGATGCCGGGTCCTCCGCGTCGTAGGCCTCGGTCTCCACGATGCGGCCGCCGACACCGTCGACGAGCAGCACCGCGCCGATCAGGGCGCGGGCGAGATCGACGGACGAGCCCTGGAAGTCGAGCGCGGCAGCGGCTGGCATGGCCGCATGCTACGCAGGGTCCACCGGTGCGCGCGTCGGCCACCGCCGTGCACGCGCGTCGCCGCGCGTCGGCGACGTACTCGGCCTTGATGTTGTTGTCCTTGACCACCTTGGCCCAGCGCACGGTCTCCACCTGCATCCACTCGGCCATCTGCTGGCGCGTCATGTCCGAGGGCTCCGAGCCCAGTTCGGCCAACCGCTTGGCCACGTCGGGCCGCGCCACGATCTGCTGGACCGTGGCCTGCAGCCTGTCCAGCACCGCGGGCGGCGTGCCGGCCGGCGCCAGCAGGCCCTGCCAGGAGCCGGTCACGAAGTCCGGGATCTGCGATGCGGCGCCCGCGCGCGAGGCCATGAGGCAGCACCTGCGCAGCGGCATCGCACGGCTGTTCCCGCGGCAGGGCTGAAGGCGCGCGCTCGCCTCAGCCAGCACGGCCCCTGCGGCTCACGGCGCCCCGATGCCGTCCGGATCGGGATCGGACGACAGGGGGCCGGAGGCGCGCCAGTCCTGTGCCTGCGCAGCGGCCGGGCGGGCCGGCGCGGCCCCGGCCCAACGGCGCAGGCCATCGCGGCCCGAAGCGGCGCGGAACAGCAAGGCCCCGGCCAGCATGGCGTGCAGCACGGCACCCAGCCGGCTCTGCGCACGCAGGGCGCACAGCGCGAATGCGCCGGCGCCGAGCAGCGTGGCCGCATGCTCCTGCGGTGCGCTCTCGCGCGCGTCGTCGTAGTCGATGATGTCGCGCACCTGCTGCTTCAGGCCCGATGCCTGGCCGGTGCGGTGGTCGAACGTGTCGTGCATGGCTGATCTCCAAGGTCGCCACCACTGTGAACGGGACAAGAATCCGCTGCGCACCGCCGTGCGGCCGTTGCCGTGTCGGAGAAGACGCCGTGGCCGCCTGCGTGCCAGGCGGGCACTTCCGAACACAGGTTTGGGGCGCGTCGGACAGCAGGCCTGCCCGCGCCGGATGCCGTCCCACGTCCACATGTGGCAACGCCTTCGCGCGACGGCACCCGCGCACCGGCACGCTTGCAGCATGCACTCCACCCCCACATCCGCCCTGGCAGAGCCGGCCCACGCAGCGACGCCCGCAGCCCTGCCGCGCCAGGCCTATCCCTGTTCCGACGACCTTTACCCCGCCAGCATCGGCCAGGCCCTGGCGCCTGCGCGTGCCAGCTCGTACCGGGCCGTGTACGAGGACCTCGTGCACCCCGCCACCGAGCGGCTGGCGGCGCAGCGGCGTTCGCTGGCGCTGCTGCGCGATGCGCTCGATGCCGTGGCGAGCCAGCCGGACGACCTGCCGGCCTCGCCCGAGGGACTGGTCGACTGGATGACGGCCTCGGCGAAGAAGGCCACCGATGCCTACCAGGACTATCTGGCCCAGCGCCGCGCCGGCGCGCCGCGCCGCTTCTTCTCCACCCGCACGCATGCGCTGCACTTCCTGCAGGCGGTGGCGCCGACCAAGTTGGTGGACGGCTCCTGGCTGTTCGGCTGCATGCGCCATGCGCGCGACCCGCGCATGGCCGGCCTGGCGCAGACCTACCTCGAGGAACTCGGCAACGGCGACGCCAGCAAGAACCATGTGCTGCTGTACCGCGAGCTGCTGCGCGCCCACGGGCTGAACGAGGGCACGCACCTCAGTGACGAGCATTTCGAGCAGGGCGCCATCCAGCTGGCGCTGGGCCACACCACCG
Source organism: Pseudorhodoferax sp. LjRoot39 (assembly GCF_964253035.1). Lineage (NCBI taxonomy): Bacteria > Pseudomonadati > Pseudomonadota > Betaproteobacteria > Burkholderiales > Comamonadaceae > Pseudorhodoferax > Pseudorhodoferax sp. LjRoot39. The sequence continues at coordinate 7,482,600 of NZ_CAXUQL020000001.1, forward strand.
AGCAGATGCTGCCCGAGGTGATCGGCTTCAACCTGGGCTACGAGCAACTGCCGCTGCACCTGCTGATCACCGCCTACGAGCTCAATGAGCTGGGGCTGGATCCGTACTACTTCACGCTGCACGTGACCGTGGACAACGCCGACAGCGGGCACGCGCGCAAGGCCATCGAGGCGGTGAGGCTCAACGCCGCACGCTTCGCGCATGCCGGGCGCTACTGGGAGCGCGTGCGCCGCGGCTACCGGCTCAACGATCTGGGCCTGGGGACCAACAGCGTGATCGCCGGCTTCGACCTCGACTCCGAGGTGCTGCGCATCTTCATCGCCAAAAGCGCTGCCGGGGCTGGCGCGCATTCGGACTACTGCCGCATCGAGGGCCGCACCGTGAACGCCTGGCTCAGCGAGCCCACGCGCGTGGGGGACTTCCTGCAGGCCCTGGTGCGCAAGGGCTGGATCGTGCCGGGCGCGGAGCCCGCACAGAGCCGCTTCTGGCAGCTGCTGGTGGGCGAGCGCGCCGAGATGTTCGGCGTGTTCAGCGACTACGAGCTGCAGGCATTGTTCGACTGGATCCGCGGGCCCGCAGCAGCAGACGGCCGCCGCTACGACGCGCCCACACTGGGCACGGCGCGCACGCCGAGCTTCCGTGCCGCGCAACGCCTGCGCGCCGGCGTCGGCACCGATGGGCCACCCGCACAGGATGCGGAACAGCCCCTGCTGGCACCCGGCGCGCACTGGACGCCACAGGGCCTGGACGCCACGCGCGCGCTGGTCGCCAGCCTGCGCGGCTGAGAAGCTGTGAACGAACCCCTCACGACCACGCGAGGCCTGATGACGGCCTGCCTGCATCGCCATCGTCGCGCCCAGGGCCGCGCCCTTCGGGCCGGGGCGCGATCGGTTCATTCACAGCTTCTGAGCCCTGCCCATGGCGCGCGGGGCGCTGGGCTGCCGCTCTACCATCGCGCCATGAGCACCTTGCACGACGACGACTCCAACCACCTGCGCCGCGCCTTCGTGGCGGCACGCACCGCGCGCGCCGCCGGCGACATGCCCTTCGGCGCGGTGCTGGCCCGCGACGGCCAGGCGGTGTGGACGGCACGCAACCGCCAGCACACGGCCGGCGACCCCAGCGCCCATGCCGAACTCGTGCTGTTGCGCGAGGCCTGCGCGGCCCTGGGCCCCGACGCGCTGCGCGGCGCCACGGTCTACGCCAGCGGCGAGCCCTGCGCCATGTGCGCAGGCGCCATGTTCTGGGCCGGCGTGGCCCGCATCGTGTTCGGCGCTCCGCTGGCCGAGATGGAGACACGCCTGGGGGGGCCGCTGCTGGGCCTGGGCTGTGCGAACACGCTGGCCGCCGCGCAGCCGGCTGTCACGGTCGAAGGGCCGCTGCTGCTGGACGAAGCGCTGGCCGCGCTGGCTTAGCTCAGCCGCCCTGCACCACCGCGTCGCGGAAGTCGGCGCACACCGGCGACAGATAGCCTGCCGCGCGCCAGAACACGCCGAGCTCGCGCCGCCACAGCAGCGCATCGCCAGGCAGCGCCGACAGGCCGTGGCCTTCGGGCTGCTGCAAGAGCTGCGCGGGCATCACGCCCAGCAGGTCGGACTGGCGCAGCAGCTCGGCGAAGGCCGAGGGCGAGGCCGTGCTCTCCACGGCCACGCGCGGCGGCGGCAGGCCAGCCTCGGTGAAGCGCTCGTCCAGCCAGTGGCGCAGGTAGAGCGAGCTGGCCGGCAATGCCCAGCGTTCGGCAACAAGGTCGGCCAGTTCGCGCAGCTGCGCGCGGCGCGGATGGCGGCTGCGCAGGGCCACGCGCAGTTCCAGCGGGCCGAGCGGGCGCCAGTCCAGGTCGCGCGGCACACGGTCGGGCCGGGCCGCCAGCACGAGGTCGACCTCGGCACGCTGCAGCAGCGCCAGCAGGCGTGCGCTCAGTTGCGTTTCGATGCTGAACTGCGCCAACGGCCGCTGCGCGATGAAGCGCGCCAGCAGCGGCGAGAGCAGCGTGGACATCAGGTGCGGCAACACGCCCACGCGCACGGCGCCGGCGCGGGCCTGGCGCTGTTCGGCCAGGTCGCCACGCAGGTCGCCCATGGCCAGCAGCACGCGCTGGGCATGGGCCTGCAGCGAGACGCCCGCCGGCGTCAGCGCCACGCCGTGGCCGCTGCGCTCGACCAGCCGCAGACCGGCCTCGGCCTCCAGCCGCGCCAGCGTCTTGGACAGCGCCGACTGCGTGACGCCCAGGGCGTCCGCCGCACGGTGCAGGTTGCCGTGCTCGGCCAGCTTCAGGAACGCCTGCAGGTCTTCCAGCCGCATCTGTCTCCTCCGCGCGGTGGGGCTGCCGGCGATTCCCGCCAGGCATCGGAATCGGCCCGGCGGGAATTCCGCGGGGCCGGGCGGCGATCCTAAACTGCCCCGCAAGCAGGCGGCCCGGGCACCGGCCGCCGCACAGACACCAAGGAGACAACCCATGCCCATCGCCCCACGGCGTCGTTTTGGCGCAGCCCTGCTCGCCCTGCCCCTGCTGGCCGCGCTGCCCGCACACGCGTCCGACAACGCGCCCTACCCCAGCAAGCCGTTGACCATCGTCGTGCCATCGGTGGCCGGCAACGTCAACGATGCCGTGGCCCGGCTGCTGGGCCAGGAGCTCACCAAGGCCTGGGGCCAGCCTGTGATCGTCGACAACAAGCCCGGCGCCGGCACCACCACCGGCACCAGGTTCGTGGCCCAGGCGCCCAAGGATGGCTACACGGCCCTCTTGACCTTCACGGCCCATGTGCAGAACCCGCCGCTGTTCCCCAACATCGGCTACGACCCGGTGAAGGACTTCACGGCCGTCAGCGAGGTGGCGGCCTCATCCACCATCCTGGCGGTGTCGCCGGACTTCCCGGCGCGCACGCTGCCCGAGCTCGTCAAGCTCGTGCAGGCCAACCCGGGCAAGTACCCGTACGGCTCCTATGGCATGGGCACCACCGGCCACATCCTGGGCGAGCTGTTCAAGCGCGAGGCCGCTCTGGACATGGTCCACGTGCCCTACAAGGGCGGCGCGCCGCTGGCCACCGACCTGGCGGCCGGCCACGTCAAGATCGGCCTGATCGCCGTGGGCACGGCCAAGCCGCTGCTGCAGAGCGGCAAGCTGATCCCGGTGGCCATGGCCGGGGCGCAGCGCTCGGCCCTGCTGCCCGAGGTGCCTACTTTCCTCGAGAGCGGCTACAAGGGCTTCGAGCCCGACGCCTGGATGGGCCTGTTGATGCCGGCCGGCGTGCCGGCGGAACGGGCCGCGGCGCTGTCGAAGGAAGTGGCGCGCATCGTGCGGCTGCCCGAGATCGACAAGCGCATGCGCGAGCTGAACCTCGTGCCCATCGGCAACACGCCGCAGGAGTTCGACGCCGTGCTGCGCGGCGATTTGGACAAATGGTCGCGCTTCGTGCGCGAGCTCAACATCAAGATCGAATGACCTCGTCGACCTATACCGGATTGCTCTGCACCCGCTTCGGCCACTGGAGCGAGCTGGCACTCACGCAGTTGCCGCGCCAGCCGCTGGCCCCCGGCCAGGTGCGGCTGCGCGTGCGCCATGCCGGCGTGGGCTTCGCCGTGAGCCTGTTCGTGGCCGGCACCTACCAGCGCAAGCCGCCGCTGCCCTTCACGCCCGGCACCGAGGCCGCGGGCGAGGTGCTGGAGGTGGCACCCGATGTGACACAGCTGCAGCCCGGCCAGCGCGTGACGGCCGCATTGGACTGGGGTGCGTTCGCCGAGGAGGTGGTCATCGCCGCCGACACCGTCTACCCGCTGCCCGACGCCGTGCCGCTGGCCAAGGCCGCGGCGCTGCCCATCACCTACGGCACGGCCTGGTCGGCGCTGCAATGGCGCGCCGCGCTTCAACCGGGCGAGACGCTGCTCGTGCACGGCGCGGCCGGCGCGCTGGGCATGGCGGCCGTGCAGATCGGCCAGCTCATGGGCGCACAGGTCATCGCCACGGCCAGCACGCCCGCCAAGCGCGCGGCCGCGCTGGCGCTGGGCGCGCACCACGCGCTGGCGGGCGATCCCGAGACCCTGGCGGCCTCCGTCAAGGCGGTCTGCCCGCACGGCGCCGACGTGGTGTTCGACCCTGTGGGCGGTGCGCTGTTCGATGCCTCGCTGCGCTGCACCGCGCCCGAGGCGCGCCTGCTGAGCATCGGCTACGCGAGCGGCACCATCCCGAGCGCGCCGGCCAACCTGCTGCTGGTCAAGAACCTCAGCGTGATCGGCTTCAACTACGGCTACTACATCGGCTGGGGCCTGACCGACGAGCGCCGCCGCTACGCGCCCAAGGTGCAGGCGCTGATCGCCGAACTGCTCGCCAACGTGGCCGAAGGGCGCATGGCGCTGCCGCAGACCCAGCATTTCCCGCTGGCCGACTGGCATGCGGCGCTGGACACCACGCTGTCGCGCCGCGCCATCGGCAAAGTGATCATCGACATGCCATGAACTCTGACGACCTCCCGCTGCACGGCCTGACCGTGCTCGACCTCTCCCAGGGCATCGCCGGCCCGCACTGCGGCCTGCTGCTGCGCCAGCAGGGCGCGCGCGTGATCAAGGTGGAGCCGCCGCAGGGCGACTGGAGCCGCCAGATGGGCCGCTCGCGCGCCGGCCACACGGCGATCTCCATCGCCTACAACCTGGGCAAGGAGAGCGTGGTGCTGGACACACGCACCGAAGCCGGCCGCGCTGCCCTGCGCCAGCTCGCCGCGCAGGCCGACGTGGTGGTGCAGAACTACCGCCCCGGCGTGGTCGAGCGCATGGGCGTGGGCTATGCCGAGCTCGCGGCGCAGCGGCCGGACCTGGTCTACGTCTCGATCTCGGGCCACGGCGCAACCGGCCCCGACGCCCAGCTGCCCGCCTTGGACACCACCATGCAGGCCGCCACCGGCCTCATGCACCTGAACCGCGACGCCCAGGGCGCGCCGCGCCGCATCGGCCTGTTCCTCGTGGACATCGCGACCGGCCTGCAGGCCGCGCAGAACGCCATGGCCGCGCTCGTGCGCGCCGCGCGCACGGGCCAGGGCCGGCATGTGCAGGTCTCGATGCTGGAGACCGCCGCCGCGCTGCAGAGCTACCTGGTGCTGGACGCCGCGATGTTCCCGGATGCCGAGGCCACGGCCTTCAACGTGCCGACCGGCCTGTTCCGCGCCAGCGACGGCCACCTCTACGTGAGCATGCTGGACGACGCCATGTTCCGCCGCCTGGCCGAGGCGCTGGACCGCGCCGACTGGCTGGCCGACCCGGACCTGGCCACGAGCGCGGGCCGCATCCCGCGCGCAGCCGAGCTCAACGGCGCGCTGGCCGCCCAGATCGCCACGCAGACGGTCGCCGACTGGGAGGCCCTGCTGCGCCGCCACGATGTGCTGCACGCCCGCGCCGCGCGGCCGCAGGACCTGCCGCAGAGCGCGCAGGCACGCCATGCGGGCGTGTTCGCGCCGCTGGAGGTGCCGGGGCTGGGCCGGCTGGACTGGCCCAAGATGCCAGGCCAGGCCGGGCACACACCGCAGGGCGAGGCGCCGCTGCTGGGCCAGCACACGCAGGCGGTGCTGGCGGAGTTCGGCATCGCGGCGGCCACTCAGGCCTGAGTAAGGCCAGCCAGGCGCCCCGCGGCTAGCGCGGCACCCCCGTCACAGTGGACGGCATCGGCGCGCGCACGGCGCGCCGAAAGATCGAGGGCGACACGCCGGTGTGCTCCTTGAAGAAGCGCGAGAAGTTGCCGGGCGCCGAGAAACCGAGGTCCAGCGCAACGTCCGTGAGCGGCGCACCGTCGCCCACGCGCCGCATCGCCTCCTCCACACGGACCGCGCTCCAGAACACCTGGGGCGTCGTGTTCAACTGGTCGCGGAACAGCGCGAACAAATGCCCCCGCGACAGGCCGACGCGGCCCGCGATCTCGTCGATGGTGGCCTTGTCGGAGACATGCGCGCGCATGTGCGCGATGACCGCACGCAGGCGGTGGTCCAGCGATGCGCCCAGTGCGATGTGCGGCCTGGGAACGACCTCGTTGGCCGCATCGGTGGCGGCCTCCAGCAGCCGCTCCACCTGGTCGTCGACCGCGGCACGCGGGGACTGCGCCGACAGGATCAGGTCCAGCACCTGCCAGCAGGCACGGCGCAGCCCGGCGTCGATGTGCACCCTCGGGGTCGCGAAGCGGAACCCGCGGCCCGCGGCGTCGGCGCGCTCCTTGAGCCACTCGTGCCGCACCATGAAGACGAGGAACACCGCGACGCCGCCGTCCTCGCGCATCGCGAAGTCGTGCGACTCGAAGGCATTGACACCCAGCGCCAGGTCTTCGCCGTACTCGACGCGCTCGTCGCCGACGCGGGCCGTGCCGCGTGCCCCGCCCAGCCAGAACGCGATCTGCGCTTCCGAATGCGCGTGCGGTACCAGGTTGCCCCGCAGCTCCAGCACGATGGCCGTGCCGAAGGCTCCTTCGTGAAGTGCATACGCCTCTGCCATGCCCAAGCTCCCACAACGTGGCGCGGATTCTGGTGCGCGTTCCGGCGTGCACATCGGCCACCTCGGGTAAGCCCTGAGAAATGCACCTGACTCTGCGATACGCCGGCCGACTCCGCGATAAGCGCGCCGGCGGGCCGGCGCCTACAGTTTTGCCAGCGTCCTGCGCTGCCCTCGCAAACCGGGCAGGCAGGCCGCCCCGCAACTTTCTGGAGCACCCCATGCGTCTTGCCGCATTTCTCGCCGACGGCCATCCCCACGTCGGCCTGGTCGACCCCACCGGACACACCGTCACCGCGCTCGACCTGCCGCGCGCCGAGGCCGCCTACGGCGTCCTGCCCCTCATCGAGGCGCTGGCCGAAGGCAAGCCACTGCCGGCGACAACGGAGCGCCGCTTCGACCTCAAGGAGGTGCAGCTGGATGCACCGCTGCCCAAGCCGCGCCGCAACCTCTGGTGCGTGGGCCGCAACTACCACGCGCATGCGAAGGAGCTCTCGGCCTCGGTGTTCAAGGACAACGACGCCAACCCCGAATCCTGGCCCATCGTCTTCACCAAGGTGCCCGAGTGCGTCGTGGGTCCGCACGACACCGTCCACGTTCCGAGCGAGGTCTCCGAGCAGATCGACTACGAGGCCGAGCTGGCGGTCGTCATCGGCAAGGGTGGTAAGAACATCCCCAGGGCGGCCGCGCTGGCGCATGTGTTCGGCTACACCATCGTCAACGACGTGACCGCGCGCGACGTGCAGATGCGCCACCAGCAGTGGGACATGGGCAAGTCGTTCGACACCTTCTGTCCCATGGGCCCGTGGATCGTCACGGCCGACGAACTGGACGGCACCAGGACCCGCGTTCGCTGCTGGGTCAACGGCGAGCTGCGCCAGGACGGCCCGACCGAGAACATGATCTTCGACATCCCGACGCTGATCGAGACCGTCTCGCGCGGCATCACGCTGTACCCGGGCGACGTCATCGCCACGGGCACCCCCGCCGGCGTGGGCATGGGCCTGAAGCCGCCGCGCTACCTGCGCGCCGGCGACGTCGTGCGCATCGAGGTGGATGGCCTGGGCAGCATCGAGAACCGGTTCGTCTGACCATGGCCACGCAATGCATCAACGGCCTGGCCGTCGAGATCAGCGGCGAAGGCGACGCTGTCCTGTGCATCCACGGCCTGGGCGGCTCGTCCAACGTATGGACGCCTGTCGCGGGCGCACTGCAGTCCTTCCAGCGCATCGCACCCGACCTGCCGGGCAGCGCGCGATCCGCGCTGGCGGCCGGTCCGCTGTCCATCGAGAGCCTGGTGGAGACCATCGCCGCACTGCTGCACCAGCTGCAGTTGAAATCGGTCCATGTGGTCGCGCACTCGCTGGGCACCATCATTGCCCAGCACCTGGCCGTGGCGCATCCGCAGCGCGTGCGCTCGCTCGCGCTGTTCGGTCCCCTGGTTGCTCCGCCTGATGCGGGCCGTCCGGGCATCCGGGCACGTGCGGAGCTCGCCCGCAAGGGCGTGGTCGCCATGCAGGAGATCGCCGATGCCATCGTGCAGGGCGCCACGAGCCAGGAGACCAAGGCCGAGCGGCCGGCGGTCCTGGCCGCTGTGCGCGAGCTCATCATGCGACAGCCGAGCGAAGGCTATGCGCAAAGCTGCGAGGCGCTGGCCGCCGCCCAGTCTGCGGCGTTGGAAGCCATCGCCGTGCCCGTGCTGCTGGTGACCGGTGACCAGGACGGTGTCGCGCCCGCTGCCAACGTCGAAGCCATGGCCAAGCGACTTGCAGATGCCTCGTTGGTGGTGCTGCCTCGCTGCGGTCACTGGACCACCCTGGAGCAGCCGCAACGCTGTGCCCAGGAACTCGAAACGTTCTACACGCGCCTGCGCTGAACACGCTTGCGCTTGTAAACCCGCCCGCCCGGCCTGGCCGGGAACCCCACCTGACCACAGGTCAAGGAGACAGACATGACTCGGTATGCATTCACGAACGTTCGCATCTTCGACGGCACCGGAGAAGACCCGTATCTGGGCGACGTGCTGGTGGCAGACAAGAAAATCATCCAGGTGGCGCGTGCGCCTGGGAAGGTCGATACCGACGGTGCCCGCGTGTTCGAGGGGCGCGGCCGCTTCCTGATGCCCGGCATGACCGAGGCCCACACGCACTTCTCCTGGAACGACCAGCCTTCGCTGGCTGCCATCCAGTTCATGCCGCCGGAGGAGCACATGCTCTGGTGCGTGCGCGTGGCCAGGCGCTACCTGGACATGGGCTGGACCTCGGCCATCGGCGCGGCCGCCGCCAAGCCGCGGCTGGACGTGGTGCTGCGCAACGCCATCGACGCGGGCGAGTTCCCGGGGCCGCGCTACCTGGCCGGCTCGCAGGAGATCACGACCATCGGCGCGCTGGGCGACAACACGCTGCCGCACATGCCTTTCGAGGAGCTGAGCTTCGGCAGCGTCTGCAGCGGCCCGGAGGAGATCCGCCGCTCGGCACGCACCTTCATCAAGTACGGCGTCGACCACCTGAAGATCAACCTGTCCGGCGAGTACATCGCCGGCCTGCCGGCCGAGATGTCGCCGTTCTCCGAAGAAGAGGTGGCCATGCTGTCGCGCGAGGCCAAGCGCTACGGCAAACGCATCGCGGCACACGCCCGCTCCAGCGAATCGGTCAAGCTGTGCGTGCGGCACGGCATCGAGATGGTCTACCACGCCAGCTTCGCCGATGAGGAGGCGCTGGACATGCTCGAGGCCCACAAGGACAAGCACTTCGTGGCCCCGGGCATCGGCTGGCTGGTGCGCACCACGTACCACGCGGCGGAGTACGGCATCACCGAAGCCGTCGCCACGCAGATGGGCTACAAGCGCGAGCTGGAGGTGGCGGCCGAGAGCCTGCGCAAGATGCATCAGCGCGGCATCCGCATCCTGCCCGGCGGCGACTACGGCTTCGCGTGGATGCCGCACGGCACCAATGCCAACGACCTGCAGTACTTCGTCGACTACATCGGCATGACGCCCAAGGAGGCGCTGCTGTCGGCCACCGCGCTCGGCGGCCAGATCATGATGCAGCCCGACACGCTGGGCCAGCTCAAGGCCGGCTACACCGCCGACTTGCTGCTGGTCGACGGCGACCCGCTGCAGGACCTGTCCGTCCTGACCGACCCGGCCAGGATCCAGCTGGTCATGAAGGACGGGGTCATCCACAAGGAATGCTCGACGCCGACGCCCAAGGACGCGGCGCTGCACCTGGAGGGCGCCGACTTCCCGCTGCGCGAGGAAGGTGTCAAGGAAGCCTTGGCAGAGATCGGCTGACGCGCTGCGCCGCCCCGGCAGGCCGTGCGCCGGGCGAGAATCCGGCCCGCGCGCGCCGCATGCCGCCCACCCACGACTCCAGATGCAGCCCCTTCACCGCGCTTCGGCGCTTCTCCTGGCCGCAGCCGCGCTCTGGCTGGGTGGCTGCGGCAACGAGGCCGGCGGCGGCGGCATGGCCCAGCTGAGCCAGGACCGCGGCTGCATGCGCTGCCACGGCATGGTGACGAAGTTCGTCGGCCCCGGCTTCCAGCAGGTGGCCGGCCGCTACCGCGGCGATGCCACGGCCGCGGCCCGGCTCAGCGCGAAGATCGTGCAGGGCAGCGTGGGCACCTGGGGCAATGTCATCATGCCGCGCCAGCCACAGGTCAGCGCGGCCGAGGCCAGTGCCTTGGCCGAATGGGTGCTGGCCCAGCCGCCCGCGCCCTGAGCGCTACAGCGCCCCGAGTTCATCGCGCACCAGCCGCACGATCAGGCGGTCCAGCGTGTCCACCGAGTAGTTGCGCACGTCGTGCACGGTCTCGCGGCCCGGGCCGCTGGCCGGCCGCTGTGCGTCGGCGTAGGTCAGGAACACGAAGCGGCCGCCGGTGTACTGCGCGATCTGGCGCTGGATGTACTCGCCCTGCCTGTCCAGCCCGCTGGCGCCCACGCTGAAGACCTTGATGCCCTTGCCCAGCGCCGCCTGCATGTCCGCGTCGTACTGCGGCCCGCCGTAGTCCAGGTGCGGCGGTGCGTCGGCCAGCAGCAGCACCATGCGCGTGGCGCCGTCGCCGCGCCAGGCGAGGCGGTGCACGGTCTCGTGCAGGGCCTCGTTCAGGGCCTCGGGGTAGTCGCCGCCGCCGTCGGCCTGCAAGCGATCCAGCACGCGCTGGAATGCGCCCAGGTCGTTCGTGAAGTCGTGGCTGCGCAGCACGAAGGCGTCGCCCTTGTCGCGGTAGGCCACCAGCGCGAAGCACAGGTCGGGCCGGCTCGGCAGGCCCGCCACCTCGTCGGCGATGCTGCGCAGGCTGGCCTTGAGCTTGCCGATCTCGTCGCCCATGGAGCCCGTGGCGTCGACGAGGAAGACCAGGTCCAGCCGCGCGCGGTCCTGCGGCGCCGTGCCGTCCAGCCTCAGCTCCAGCGCGCTCTTCTGGCCGCGCTGCAGGTAGCCGCGGCTTTCCACGCCGTTGCGGCGTGCCGTCACCTCGTAGACGCGCGCCTGCCGGGCGTCGAAGGCGTCCGGGTGCAGCCAGACCTTGCCGGCGCTGTCGGTGCGGGCCCAGGCCGCCTGGCCCTGCGGCGAGCGCACCAGCACCTCGGCATCGGCCACCGCGCGGCCCAGCCCGTCGCGCACCTGCAGCAGGTAGCGCTCGCGGATGTCCAGGGCGCGGTGCGCGACCTGGGTGCGCGCGCGAAAGGCCAGGTACTCGGCGAAGTCGGCGTTGTCGTCGACCACGCCGGCCGTCACCGGGCCCGGATCGCGCTGGCGCCGCAGCGCCGCCACCTCCGCACCGCTGGCGTCCTGCGGCGGTGCGGCTTCCGCACGGTCGGCCAGGGCGGACTCGGCGGCGGCTGGTGCGGTCTTGGACAGGGCCGGCGCCGGGGCCGCCGCCAACCGCGGCCGCGACAGTGCCTTGGGCGCGGCCATCTCCTGGCCATCGCCACGGCCCAGTACCTCGCGCATCTGCGGCGGCCGGGCGCAATGGGCGGCGCTCGGCGCGCGGAAGTTCGGGCGCACCTGCAGGGGCGCGAACTCGGGCGGCTGGGCCGGCCCCGAACCGCCCGCTGCCGGCTGCTCGGCCGGCAGCGGCCAGAGGCCCTGGCCCGGCGCCTGGGCGGCGCAGGCCGAGAGCATGAGCTGGGCGCTCAGCAGCGCCACCGAGAAACGATGAAGGCGCTGCAGGCGGGGGACGAAGGCTTGGGGCATCGGTGGCTCCGGTAGTTGCGATGTCCTGTGTACGGCCCGGCCGCAGCAGCGGGGTTGCAATGCGCACCCCACGCTAACCCCATGCGCGCGGCTGCGCCGTAGAAGGTGGTGTGAGAATCCATCGATGCTTCAGCGCAGCCACCACGACATGCCCGACGAGGTGCTGATGCAGGCCTATGCGGGCGGCGACAGCGCGGCCTTCGACCAGCTCTATGCGCGCCACGAGGCCGCCCTGCTGCGCTTCGTGCGCCGCCTGCTGGGCACGCGGCTCGCCGCGCAGGCGGACGAGGTGTTCCAGGACACCTGGATGCGCATCGTCGCGGCCCGCACCAGCTTCGACGCCGACCGCGCCGGCTGGCGCACCTGGGCCTTCACGATCGCCCACAACCTGGCCATGGACCGGCTGCGCACGAGTGGCCGCGAGCAGAGCCTGGATGAAGTCTCCACCGAGGGCGAGGACCCCCTGGAATGGCTGCAGGAGGCGCTGGACCTGGCCCACCCGCCGGCCGATGACCTGGCCCACTGGCGTGCCGCCGGCCGCCAGTTGCTGCACTGCCTGGACGCGCTGCCGGACGCACAGCGCGCCGCCTTCCTGCTGCACCACGAAGACGGTGCCAGCGTGGAAGACCTGGCAGAACGCCTGGGCCTGGGGTTCGAGACCGCCAAGAGCCGGCTGCGCTACGCGCTCGCCAAGTTGCGGGGCTGCATGCAGCACTACCTGACGCCCAGCGGAGCAGCCCGTTGAACGCGCCCCGCCCCACCCATCTGCGCGATGCGCGCCTGCGCCACGCGCTGGAGCACGCGCCCGATGCGCAGGCCTTGCCGGCCGAGGCCACGCGCGCGGCCATCCTGCGCCACGCCCACGCGGCGGTGGCGAGGCCGGCCCCCGTCGCACCCCTGCCCTGGTGGACACGGCTCGCCCAGGCGCTGGCCGGCCCCCGCAGGCCCTGGAACGCGGGCTTCGCCACGGTGCTGGTGGCCTGCGTGGTGGCGGGCCTGTGGTGGGAGCGCGATGTGCCCGGCCCAGCGCCGGATGCGCAGAGTCCGGCACCGGCCATGCCGGCGCCCGCCACACGGCAAGCCCCAGAGCAGAAGGAAAGCACGGCGCCTGCCGAGCAGCCCGCCACCGGCGCAAGCGCGCTGCCGCAGACGCGTGAGAAGGTGCAGCCCCCCCCGCGCCCGGCCCGGCCGCAACCGCAGCCAGCGCCTTCCATGTCGCAGGCCGAACCCGTCCTACCGCCTGCTGTGACCCTGCCAATGCAACCGCCTGCCGATGCCCAGCGGCGCCCGCAGGCGGCACCGCCCCGCGCGGAAACCGCCGACGCGCCATCCGCACCGGCGCAGGTGCCTGCGCCTGCGCAAGACCCGGCGGACATCACAACCTCCAGGGCCAGCCGCGCGTTCGCCGCCGGCCCGCCACGCCCTGCTGCCGCGCCAGCCCAGGCCCGGCCCGCGCCTGCCACAGCCACGGAGGCCTTCGCCTGGAACGCACTGCGCCTGCAACCCGCCACGGCCCCGGCCCGTGCGCGCGGCAGCCTGCCGGCGGACGTCTTGCAGGCCATCGACAGCCTGCTGCGCACGGGTGCCACGGCCGTGCCGGCCGAGGACCCCGTGCTGGCCCGCATCGCGCTGCTGCACGAGGGCGGTTCCGTGCTGGGCGTGCTCGAACTGGGTGCCTACAGCATGCGCTGGACGCCGACAGGCGACCGGCTCCCGCGCGCCTTTGCCGCGCGCGTCGAACCTGCCACGTCCCAGAAGGTCCGGGACGCGCTGGCGCCGTGACAGGCCGTGCCGCGCGGCGGCGTGCTCAGGGATGCAGGATGGTCCGGCCGCGGATGCGGCCGGCGCGCAGGTCGTCCAGGGCCAGCGAAGCCTGGGCCAGCGGCTGGGCCGTGAGCGGCATGGCCGGCAGGCGCCCGGCGCGCGCGATGGCCAGCAGCTCCTGCATCTCGGCCAGGCTGCCCACGTAGGAGCCGACCACGCTGACGGCCTTCATCGAGACCATGGCCGGCACGATGCGCGTGGCGCCGCCGAACAGGCCCACGCAGACCAGCTTGCCGCCCTTGCGCAGCGCGCCGAAGCCGAAGTCGAACGAGGCCGGCGCACCCACGAAGTCGACCGCAGCGGCCACACCGCCGCCGGTGGCCTTGACCAGCGCCTTGAGCGCGCCGGCTTCGCTCGGGTCGATGAGTTCGCCCGCACCCGCCTCGCGCGCCACGTCCCACTTGCTGCGGTCGAGCTCGACCACGATGGGCGGGCGCTGAAACAGCTCGCGCGCGAGCCGGATGCCCGACAGGCCGACACCGCCTGCGCCGATGACCATCACCGCATCGCCCGCGCCCAGCGCGTCGATTTTCTTCAGCGCGCCGAAGGCCGTGAGGCCGGAGCAGGCCAGCGTGGCGGCCTGGTCCTCGGGCAGCGGGTCGTAGTCCAGCAGCACGCGCGGGTGCGGCACCATGACATGGTCGGCGAAGCCGCCGTCGCGGTGCACGCCCAGGGCCTGCGGGGCATTGCACAGCTGCTCGTCGCCCGTGGTGCACAGCGTGCAGCGGCCGCAGCCGATCCAGGGGTAGACCACGCGGCGGTCGCCCACGGCCACGCCACGCGCCTCGGGGCCCACGGCCACCACGGTGCCGGCGATCTCGTGGCCCAGCGTGCGCGGCGGCTGCATGGCGCGCGCCATGTCCATCCGGTTTCCGCCGCCGAGGTCGAAGTAGCCGTCCTGCAGGTGCACGTCGCTGTGGCACACGCCGCAGCTGCCGACCTGGAGCAGCACCTCGCTGCCCTGGGGCTGCGGCGTCTCGCGCAGGACCTGGGCCAGCGGCTTGCCAAAGGTGTCGATCTGGTAGCTCAGCATGGCGTCACCCTCCAGCCGTCTTGGGCGCGAAGCCCAGCATGGCCTTCACTTCGAGAAACTCGCCGAAGGCATGGTCGCCCCACTCGCGGCCGTTGCCCGACTGCTTGAAGCCGCCGAACGGCGCCGTGAGGTCGATCGCCGCGCTGTTGATGTTGACCTGGCCGGCGCGCAGGCGCGAAGCCACCTCGCGCGTGGCCTCGGGGTCGGTGCCCGACACATAGGCCGCCAGGCCGTAGGGCGTGTCGTTGCCGATCTCCACGGCCTCGTCCACCGTGTCGTAGCCCAGGATGGTCAGCACGGGGCCGAAGATCTCCTCGCGCGCCACCGTCATGCGGTTGTTCACGCCGCCCAGCACCGTGGGCTTGACGTAGTAGCCCACCTCCAGGCCCGCCGGCTTGCCCGGGCCGCCGGCGACCACGGTCGCGCCTTCGGCGATGCCCTGGTGGATCAGGGTCTGGATCTTGTCCCACTGCGTGGCCGAAATCACCGGGCCCAGCTGCGCGCCGCTGTCGGGCGCGCCCACCGTGGTGGCCTCGGCGACCTGCTTGGCGATGGCCAGCGCCTCGGCCATGCGCGCGTTGGGCACCAGCATGCGCGTGGGCGCATTGCAGGACTGGCCGGAGTTGTTCATGACGCCGCGCACGCCGGCCTTGATGGCCTGCTTGAAGTCCGCGTCGGGCAGGATCACGTTGGGCGACTTGCCGCCCAACTCCTGGTGCACGCGCTTGACCGTGGGCGCCGCGTTGCGGGCCACCTCGACACCGGCGCGCGTGGAGCCCGTGAACGAGACCATGTCAACCTCAGGGTGCGAGGAGATGGCCGCGCCCACCGTGGGGCCGTCGCCATTGACGAGGTTGTAGACGCCCGCCGGCACGCCGGCCGCATCCAGGATCTCGGACCAGATGTACGCCGAGAACGGCGCGATCTCCGAGGGCTTGAGCACCATGGTGCAGCCCACGGCCAGCGCGGGCGCGACCTTGCAGGCGATCTGGTTGACGGGCCAGTTCCAGGGCGTGATGAAGCCGCAGACGCCGATGGGCTCCTTGACCAGCAGCGTGCTGCCGCGCTGCTCCTTGAAGGCGTAGTCCTTGAGCACCGCCAGCGCGGTGCTCAGGTGCGCCAGGCCCATCGCGGCCTGGGCATCGCGCGCCAGCGCCACGGGGGCGCCCATCTCCTCGGTGATGGCCGCGGCCATGTCGGCGTAGCGCTTCTTGTACTCGGCGATCACGCGTTCGAGCAGCGCGACGCGCTCATCGACACTGCTGCGCGAATAGCGCGCGAAGGCCTTGCGCGCGGCCTGCACGGCACGGTCCACGTCGGCTGCGCTGCCCATGGAAATGCGGCCTGCCGGCCGCTCCGTGGCCGGGTCGATCACATCGATGCTCTTGGGCTCTGTGGGGTCGACCCACTGGCCGTCGATGTAGAACTTGAGGTAGTCGCGCATGTCTCGGGCTCCTGGTGTGAACGTCGGTGTTGAGAATCTCTTGCGTTCAAGAGGGTACAACGACCACCCGCCACCCGGGCCCGGCACAGTCCCGATGGCGACTGCCACCGGCGCGCCCTCGCTCAGCTGCTGAACAGGAAGTTCATCACGTCGCCATCCTTGACGACGTAGTCCTTGCCTTCGGCGCGCATCTTGCCCGCGTCCTTGGCGCCCTGCTCGCCCTTGAAGGCAATGTAGTCGTCGAAGGCGATGGTCTGGGCGCGGATGTAGCCCTTCTCGAAGTCGCCGTGGATCACGCCGGCGGCCTGCGGGCCGGTGTCGCCGACGTGGATGGTCCAGGCGCGCACTTCCTTCACGCCGGCCGTGAAGTAGGTCTGCAGGCCGAGCAGCTTGTAGGCGGCGCGGATCAGGCGGTTCAGGCCCGGCTCCTCCTGGCCCAGCTCCTTCAGGAATTCGAGCCGGTCGGCGTCGTCCATCTCGGACAGCTCGGCCTCGATCTTGGCGCAGATGGCGACCACGGGCGCACCCTGCTTGGCCGCGTACTCGGTCAGGCGGTCCAGGAAGGGGTTGTTCTCGAAGCCGTCCTCGGCCACGTTGGCCACGAACATGGCGGGCTTGGCCGTGATCAGGCTGAAGGTCTTGACCAGCGGGCGCTCTTCCTTGGTGAAGTCGAGCGCGCGCACGGGGGTGTTCTCGTTCAGCGCGGCCTGGCAGCGCTCCAGCAGGGCGACCAGCTTCTGCGCGTCCTTGTCGCCCGAGCGGGCGACCTTGGTGTGGCGGTGCAGCGCCTTCTCGACCGTGGCCAGGTCGGCCAGGCACAGCTCGGTCTGGATGACTTCGATGTCGGAGATCGGGTCGACCTTACCGGCCACGTGGATCACGTTGGGGTCTTCGAAGCAGCGCACCACGTTGACGGTGGCGTCGGTCTCGCGGATGTGGGCCAGGAACTTGTTGCCCAGGCCTTCACCCGTGCTGGCACCGGCCACCAGGCCGGCGATGTCCACGAACTCCACGATGGCCGGCACGATGCGCTCGGGCTGGACGATCTCGGCCAGCTGCGCCAGGCGCGGATCGGGCACTTCGACCACGCCCGTGTTGGGTTCGATCGTGCAGAACGGGTAGTTCTCAGCCGCGATGCCGGCCTTGGTCAGCGCGTTGAAGAGGGTGGACTTGCCGACGTTGGGCAGGCCCACGATGCCGCATTGGAGGCTCATGGAAATTCCTTTGAAATCAACCCCTTCTGCACCATCGAGCCCAACACGGGCGTGATCGATATGCCCGATCCGCGCGAAGCGCCGGCGGCAGGCGAGCACGCCATTTCGACCGGAGGTGCTGCAGCAATCGGAGGGCTTCGTCCTCGTCTTGCCTGGGGAAAGCAGGCGCCGATTGTAGGGAGCAGCGACGCCCCGCTGCGTCCACCGCATGGGCCCATGCCCCGCCCCCGTCAGCACAACGCGCAGGCGTACGCCCACGGCCGGAGGCGCTCCAACGAACGTTTGCGTGGAGAAGTCAACCCCTAGAATCTTGGGGGCGTATTTTTCTCTGTGGCGCGCGGTAGGCCACCTGTATTCATTTCCTGAAAGAGATGGCATGCGAGTTCTTCTTCTGGCTGCGGCATTCTTGGGCCTTGCGGGCTGCGCACAGATTCCGCCGGTGGCGGTTGACAAACCCGCCCAGCGCGAGCCCATCAAAAGCCAGGCGCAGGCCACGAAGTCGATCTACGTTTCAAACGTCACGACAAAAATGCTCGGCAGGAAAATAGGACAGGCCACAAGCGGATTGATCTGCATCAATGGTGAGGAGATGACCTGGCTTGACAGCCAGTTCGCGATCAATCTGATGCGGGAAAGGATTTCCGACACGCTGAGAAATAACGGTTACTCCGTTCACGTAGGCCTGATTCAGTCGAGCGCAGAAAAAGACGCCGATGTTCTGATTGGCGTAGGAATCGAGGACATGAAGGCCAATGTTTGCTTCTCGGTCCAAGGCCAGAAAGGTGAAGCATCATTCAAGCTGAAGTTCGAAATCCTGGACAACAAGACGCGCCAATCGATCAATCTCCTGGCCTCGGGATCGAGCAAGTTGACCGAGTTCGACAAGACAGGGACATCCCAGCTTCTGGCAGACGCCGCCGCCATGGCGACCGTGAATTTGCTGGCAGAAGAGATGTTTTTCAATGCCACGCGCAAGTGACCTTAGGCTGCTTCTTCCATAACCTGACGCCCCATCACCATCCCTGCTCCATCACCTCTCAAGAAAGAAAAAATGAAGGTAACCTCATCGCTGGCCCTGCTCGCCGCGGCTGTTCTGTCTGGCTGTGCATACAACGTCTCACCCTATGGCGCTTCGGTCAAGAACGTCGAATCCATCAAGTCGCTCGGAATCAAACCCGTCGCGGTAGCGGCGTTCCAATCGGTTAAGCCGGGGCAGTCATCGATCACTTGCCGTGCGGCCGGGCCCGTGAGCGTGTCGCCCAGCTTCGAGAACTACATCGAGAAGGCGCTGATCGACGAGCTCAAGTTGGCCGGGGCCTATGACCCGAACTCGAAACTCGTACTGAAAGGCAAGCTCGAAGAGATTGATTTCAGTTCCGGAATTACCGACGGGAAGTGGCTTTTCACCACCACGATTGCCAATGCAAGGAACGAGAGCCTGACCACGAAGTCGGTATTCGGGTTTTCCGGCAGCTTCGTCGCCGACAAGGCCTGCCAGGAAACTGCGCAGGCGTTCGGGCCCGCAGTCCAGAAGCTGGTCGAAGACATCGTCCGCGATCCGAAGTTCAAGCAGATCGCAACCGACTGAGGCGGCGGCGGCGACGGAGGGGCCCACGGTGGGCGGCGGCTGTCAGACGTCGGGCAAACACCTGCGTCGTGCCCACCGCAGCCAGGGCCTGAAGCGCCTCCGCCCCACGGTCGGGCAGCGCGGGGCCTGCTCCGCAATCTCAACAGCAACGGCCCTTGCCCGCGCCGTAGCGCGCCTCCAGGCGCTCTTTGAAGAACTCCTCGTAGCTCATGGGCGCACGGTCCGGATGGGTCGCGGCCATGTGCGACAGGTAGGTGTCGTAGTCCGGCAACCCGACCATGAGCCGCAGCGACTGGCCGACCGCGCGCGCAGAGCGCGCGAGGTAGCGGCCTGTGCCCTGCAGGTTCATCGCGCCGCCAGCGCCTCGTACGGCGTCTCGTGCGTCGTCGGCCGGTTGCTCGCGCGCGCCGCCAGGCAGGCCTTGACGCTGTAGACCAGCACGCTCAGCACCACGAAGATGAACAGCGCGCAGAGCGCGGCGTCCAGTCGGTCGTTGAAGACGATGCGGGCCATGGCCTCGGGCGTCTTGGCGGGCGCCACCAGCACGCCGTTGGCCAGGCCTTCGGAGTACTTGGCCGCGTGCGCCAGGAAGCCGATCTTGGGGTCGGCCGAGAAGATCTTCTGCCAGCCCGCGGTCAGCGTGCAGGCCAGCAGCCAGGCGGCCGGCGCGATGGCGACCCAGGCGTAGCGCTCGCGCTTCATGCGGAACAGCACGACCACGCCCAGCATCAGCGCCACGGCGGCCAGCATCTGGTTGGAGATGCCGAACAGCGGCCACAGCGTGTTGATGCCGCCCAGCGGATCGACCACGCCCTGGTACAGGAAGTAGCCCCAGGCCGCCACGCACAGCGCCGTGGCCAGGAGGTTGGCCGGCAGCGAATCGGTGCGCTTGAGCGCGGGCACGAAGCTGCCCAGCAGGTCCTGCAGCATGAAGCGGCCGGCGCGGGTGCCGGCGTCCACGGCCGTCAGGATGAACAGCGCCTCGAACAGGATCGCGAAGTGGTACCAGAAGGCCATCATGGCCTGGCCGCCGATGACCTGGTGCAGGATGTGGGCCATGCCCACGGCCAGCGTGGGCGCGCCGCCGGCGCGGCCCAGGATGGTGGTCTCGCCCACGTCCTTGGCGGTCTGCACCAGCATCTCGGGCGTGACGGCGAAGCCCCAGCCGGAGATCACCTGGGCCACGGCCTCGGGCGTGCTGCCGACCAGCGCGGCCGGGCTGTTCATCGCGAAGTAGACGCCGGGCTCGATGCAGGCCGCGGCCACCAGCGCCATGATGGCGACGAAGGATTCGGCCAGCATGCCGCCGTAGCCGATGAAGCGCGCGTGGCGCTCGTTGTCCAGCATCTTGGGCGTGGTGCCCGAGGAGATCAGCGCGTGGAAGCCCGACACCGCGCCGCAGGCGATGGTGATGAACAGGAACGGGAACAAATTGCCCGACCAGACCGGGCCGTTGCCCTGTGCGAACTGTGTGAGCGCGGGCATCTGCAGCTGCGGGCTGACCCAGACGATGCCGATGGCCAGCGCGATGATGGTGCCGATCTTGAGGAACGTGGACAGGTAGTCGCGCGGCGCCAGCAGCAGCCACACGGGCAGGCTCGCGGCCACGAAGCCGTAGCCGATCAGCATCCAGGTCAGGGCCTTGCCGTCGAAGGTGAACATCGGGCCCCAGACCGGGTCGGCGCTGACGGCCTGGCCGCCGAAGATGGCCGCCATCAGCAGCACGAAGCCGATGACGGAGACCTCGCCGATGCGGCCGGGACGGATGTAGCGCAGGTACACGCCCATGAACAACGCCACCGGAATCGTGGCGGCCACCGTGAAGGTGCCCCAGGGCGATTCGGCCAGGGCCTTGACCACGATCAGCGCCAGCACCGCGAGGATGATGACCATGATCATGAAGGTGCCGAACAGCGCGATCATGCCGGGCACGGCGCCCATCTCCTGCTTGACCAGGTCGCCCAGCGAGCGGCCGTCGCGGCGCGTGGAGATGAAGAGGACGATGAAGTCCTGCACGGCGCCGGCGAAGACCACGCCGGCCAGGATCCAGAGCATGCCGGGCAGGTAGCCCATCTGCGCGGCCAGCACGGGGCCGACCAGCGGGCCGGCGCCGGCAATCGCCGCGAAGTGGTGGCCGAACAGCACGTTCTTGTCGGTCGGCACGTAGTCCAGGCCGTCGTTGTGGCGGTGCGCGGGGGTCTTGCGGTTGCCGTCCAGGCCCAGCACCTTGTCGGCGATGAACAGGCTGTAGTAGCGGTAGGCGATCAGGTAGGTGCAGATCGCCGCGGTGACGATCCACAGTGCGTTGATGCTCTCGCCACGCGAGAGGGCCACGGTGCCGAGCGCGAATGCGCCGACCACGCCCACGGCCAGCCACACCAGGTGGCGACGGATGGTGTCCATGCGGATGTCTCCTCGAAGATGAAGGCCCGCAGTGTTCCGCGGCGGCGCGTACGCCGCATCCGTCGCAGCGCGTGGGTGGCCTACGCGCGGCCACCTAAGTGATAACCCTAAATCTGGCGCGTATGCTCCACGGCGTAGCGGATTAACTCGGGCAGGCTGTCGATGCCCAGGCGCCGCTTGATGCTCTGGCGGTGCGCGTCGACCGTGCGCACGCTCAGGCCCAGGTCGCGCGCGATCTGCTTGCTCGATTCGCCCCGGCCCAGCGCGGCCAGGATCTCGGACTCGCGCGGCGTGAGCAGCGGCCGCGGCTCGGCCTTGCGGAACAGCCGGCGCGAGACGGCCGGCGAGAGAAAGGTGCCGCCAGCCGCCGCGGCCTCGATGGCGGCCACGATCTCGGCCGCCGGCGCGTCCTTGAGCACGTAGCCGCGCGCGCCCAGCTGCAGCGCCTGCTGCACGTACTCGGGGTTGTCGTACATGCTCAGCATGACGATATGGGGCGGTCGGTCGCGTTGCAGGACCCGCGCCGCCAGCTCCAGGCCGTTCATGTCCTTCATGCCCACGTCCATGAGCAGCAGGTCGGGCGCGGCAGCGTCGAGCAACTCCAGCGCCTCGGCCGCGCTGCCGGCCTCGCCGACCACCGTGATCCAGGGCACGGACGCGAGCCGCGCGCGCAGGCCGTCGCGCACGAGCGGGTGGTCGTCGACGAGGAACAGGCGGACAGGTCGGCTCATGCGGAGGTGGGGAGTTCGGCTTCGATGGTGGTCGCGCCAGGTTCGGAATCAAGGTGCAGCCGGCCGCCCACGGCGGCCATGCGCTCGCGCATGTTGCGCAGGCCGATGCCGCGGCGCGCATCGTCCTGCACGGCCAGCACGTCGAAGCCCTGGCCGTCGTCGTGCACCGAGAGGCGCACGCTGGCGGCGTCGAAGCGCAACGCCAGCGTCACGCGGTGCGCGCCGGCGGCGTGCTTGTGCACGTTGGTCAGCGCCTCCTGCGCGACGCGGAACAGCGCGGTCTTGGCCTCGGCCGGCAGCTCGCGCGGCGCGCCCTCCACCACCGCCTCGGCCTGGATGCCGCCCTGGTCGTCGAACTCCTGCGCCAGCCGCTCCAGCGCGGCCGGCAGGCCCAGCTGGTCGAGCAGCGCGGGCCGCAGCCGGTGCGAGAGCCCGCGCACCTCGTGCAGGGCAGCGTTCAGGCGCTGCAAGGCCTTGGCCAGGGCCGGCGGCGGCGCGGGCGCGCCCAGCTGGTCCACATAGGACTCGATCTGCAGCTTGACGCCGACCAGCGCCTGGCTGGTGCCGTCGTGCAGCTCGCGCGCGAGGTGGCCGCGCTCGTCCTCCTGCGACTGCACGACGCGGCGCGCCAGCAGGCGCAGCTTGGCCTCGGCCGTGCGGTGCTCGCTGAGGTTGAGCAGCAGGCCCGCCGCGCTGACGGCGGCCAGGCACAGCGCGGCGATGCCGGCGATCCACAGCAGCGTGGCGGCCACGTTGGCGTTCATCTGCCGGTCCATGGCCGACAGCGTGGCCTGGATGTCGTCCAGGTACAAGCCGGTGCCCACCATCCAGCCCCAGCGCGGCAGCAGCGTCACGTAGCCCAGCTTGGGTGCCAGCTGCTCGCTGGAGGGTTTGCGCCATTCGTACTCGACCAGGCCGCCGCCGCTCTGCTGGGCGCCGCGCAGCAGGTCCTGGATGGTGTAGCGGCCCTGGGAATCGCGCAGGTCCCACAGCGAGCGGCCGACCAGCTCGGGCTGGCGCGAGTGCATGAGCGAGCGGCCCTCCAGGTCGTAGACGAAGAAGTAGCCGTCGTTGCCGTAGTCCAGCGCGGCGAGGCGGCGCAGCGCCTCGGCGCGCGTGGCCTCGTCCTGGCGGCCGCTGTCGTAGAGCGGCTGCACGGTGCTGAGAGCCAGCGCCACGTAGCTGCGCAGCTCGCTGCGGCGCTGCGCCATGTGGCTCTGCTCGATCAGCGTGCGCTCGCGCTGCGCAAGGTCGCGCTCCTGGTGGCGCACCGCCAGCGTGACCAGCACCAGGGCCAGCAGCAGCGGCAGCGCGGCCAGCGTGACGATCTTGGTGCGCAGCTGCATGGGGCGCAGCCCTCCTGGCTCAGTCGAAGCGGTAGTCGGCCGCGGCCGGCTGGCCGGGGCGCAGCGCGTGGTCGATGCCGTCCAGCACGATGGCGTTCATGCCGAAGGCGATGGCGCCGTCCACGGCCGGATGGGCACGGTAAGCCTGCATGGTGTCGCCGACCTCGGGGCTGGACAGGGCTGTGGCCGGGTCGATGTTGGGGATCGGGCAGCGCGGGCAGGGCTTGACCAGACGCAGCCGGGCCGCGCCCTCAAGCGTGGAGATCAGCAGCTCGCCGAAATTGTCCTCGTCGTGCGCGTCCACGCCGTCCAGCACGATGTTGGGGCGGAAGCGCTCGATGCCCACGGCGGCGTGGCCAGCAGCCCCCAGGCGTTCGTTGAGGCCATCGAGCGCGGATTGGCTCAGCACCAGCACGGGGAAGCCGTCGGCGAACTGGTTGGGCGCATCGACCTCGCCGGTCCAGCGCTTGTTGGACAGGCGCTGGAACTCGGGGTCGAAACGCACCAGGCGCAGCTTCTGGGCGGGCACGCCGGCCGGGCGTTCGCTGTTCAGGAAGTCGCTGAACCACTGGGCCGCCACGTCGCCCATGTCGTAGGCCTTCACACGGTCCTTCCAGACCGTGACCTCGCAGGGCTCTTCCACGGCATCGAGTGCGATGTGCAGGGCCAGCATGCCGGGGGCGCGCAGCACCATCTCGGAATGCTTGAGTTTGGGCTGGACCAGCGCCATGCGCGGCAGTTCGCGCTGGGTCACGAAGCGGCCTTCGTCGTCCACCACCATCCAGGCGCGGTCGAACTCCAAACCGGTTTCTGTCAACAGCACCTCGTCGACCTCGACGCCGGCGCAGGATTTGACCGGGTAGACGAACAGCCGCGCGACGCGGGCCTGGACATCGCGGGCGGACAGGTCGACAGCGGAATCGGAAGACATGGCGGAAGGCATGGCTGGGAAAGGGCTGAACGGTGGAGCGCGCATTGTGCCCAAGGGCGACTCCTACAATCCCGCGATGCCCTCCCCTCAAGCTTTCGACATCTGCGTGCGCGGCGGCGGCATCGTCGGCCGCACGTTGGCCCTGCTGCTCGCACGCGAGCGGCTGCAGGTGGCGCTGGTGCAGCCGGCCGCGCCGCGCCAGGGCGAGTCCTCCGACGTGCGCGCCTACGCGCTCAACGCGGCCTCGCGCCAGCTGCTCGAAGGCCTGCGCTGCTGGCCCGATCCGGCCGAGGCCACGGCCGTGCAGGCCATGCAGGTCTTCGGCGACGAAGGCGGCGAGGTGAACTTCGATGCTGCACGCCAGGGCCGCGGCATGCCGCTGGCCTGGATCGTCGATGTCGCGGCCCTGGAAAGGCGCCTGGCCGAGGCCGTGCGCTACCAGCCGCAGATCGAGGTGCTGGAGCAGCCTCCTGCCTCTGCGGCACTGACGGTGGTCTGCGAAGGCCGGGCCAGCAGCACGCGCGCCGAACTGGGCGTGGCCTACGACACCCATGCCTATGGTCAGACCGCCATCGCCACGCGGCTGCAGTGCGAACGGCCACACGGTCAGGTGGCGCGGCAGTGGCTGCTACAGGGTGAGGTGATGGCCCTCTTGCCGATGGCCGGCGCCGAAGGGCACCAGGTGGCTGTCGTCTGGTCGGTGCCACAGGAGCGCGCCGCCGCCACGCTGGCGCTGGACGACCTGGCCTTCACGCAGGCGCTGGAGCAGATCAGCCACGGCGCGCTGGGCACACTGCAGGTGGCCGGTGAACGTGCAGCCTGGCCGCTGCAGCTGGCGCAGGCCCGACACTTCGTCGGCGCGCAGGGCGTGGCGGGCGGCCTGACCGGCGCCTGGGCGCTGGCCGGCGACGCCGCGCACACGGTGCACCCGCTGGCCGGCCAGGGGCTGAACCTGGGGCTGGGCGATGCGGCCGAACTCGTGGCCCAGCTGCGCGCGCGGGACGGTTGGCGCAGCGTGGGCGATCTGCGCGTGCTGCGCCGCTACGAGCGTGCCCGCAAGACGGCGCTGGCCGGCATGCGCCTGGCCACTGACGGCCTGCAGCAGCTGTTCGCGCACAATGCACCGGCCTGGCAGGGCCTGCGCAATTGGGGTATGAACGGCTTCGAACACAGCGGCCCGCTCAAGCGCTGGGTCGCGCACCAGGCCATGGGTGTGAACGGCTGAACAGGCCGGCATTGCTGAAGGATTCCACGTGACGATTCGATTCCCCCGGCCCCAGGCCGCTCTCGCCGCACTGGCCATGGCCGTGTTGCTCCCCGCCTGCGGCAAGAGCGAGGCTCCGGCGGCGGCAACGCCCCCGCCTGCTGCGGCCCCCGCAGGCCCCGTCGCGGCCGGCACACCGGCCAACGCCGAAGCCACCATCCGCAAGGTGCTGACCGAGCGTCTGCCGCAATTGCCGGCCATCGAGGAAGTCACGGCCAGCCCGCTGCCCGGTCTGTACGAGGTGCGGCTGACCGGTGCCGAGATCGTCTATGCCGATGCGCAGGGCAACTTCCTGCTGCAGGGCCAGATCTTCGACACCCAGCAGCGCCGCAACCTGACCGAAGACCGCATCAACAAGCTCACGGCGCTGGACTTCAAGGACCTGCCGCTCAAGGACGCGTTCAAACTCGTGCGTGGCGACGGCAAGCGCAAGATGGCGGTGTTCGTGGACCCGAACTGCGGCTACTGCAAGCGCTTCGAGCGCGACATGGAAAAGATCGACAACGTGACGATCTACCTCTACCTCTACCCCATCCTGGGCGCGGACTCGGTGCAGAAGGCCCAGCACATCTGGTGCGCCAAGGATCAGGCCAAGACCTGGTCGGACTGGATGGTGCGCAACCAGGCGATCCCGTCGGCCGAGTGCGATGCCGCACCGGTGGCGCGCAACGTGGCGCTGGGGCGCAAGCACAAGATCACGGGCACGCCCACGCTGCTGTTCACCGACGGCACGCGCGTGCCGGGCGCGATGCCGCTGGACGAGGTCGAGAAGCTGCTGGTCAGCGCGTCTTCGCGCAAATCCTGAAGACGCGGGGCGCGTTGGGCGTCCTGTATTCTCGGGTGATGCCGACGACTTCCCCCTCTCCCGCGCCGGCGCGCAAAGCCGCCTCCGCAGACCAACACCACGACACGCCGGCCATCGCCTACCGGGTCGAACTGGCCGACCTGCATGCCCATCTGTACCGCGTCACGCTGACGGTGCAGGCCCCCCAGGCCCTGCAGCGCGTGTCGCTTCCGGTGTGGATTCCGGGCAGCTACATGGTGCGTGAATTCTCCAAGCACCTGCAGCAGCTCGAGGCCCACCAGGGCCGCAAGGTGGTGGACTGCCGGCAGCTCGACAAGAACAGCTGGGATCTCACGGCCGAACCCGGCAAGCCTCTGGTGCTGCGCTACCTCGTGCATGCGCACGACACCTCCGTGCGCACGGCCTTCCTGGACGCCGCACGCGGCTTCTTCAACGCCACCAGCCTGTGCCTGCGCGTGCATGGTCAGGAAGCCCAGCCGCACGGGCTGGAACTGGTGGCCTCGCGCCAGACCACGGGCTGGTCCGTGGCCACAGGCCTGGCGCCCCAGCAGGTCGATGCGGCGGGCTTCGGCCACTACCTGGCGGCGGACTACGACGAACTGGCCGACTGCCCGTTCGAGATCGGTGCTTACTGGCATGGCGACTTCAAAGCCGGCGGCATCGCCCACCGCTTTGTCGTGGCCGGCGCGCCGCCCTCGTTCGACGGCAACCGCCTGCTGCACGACGTGCAGAAGATCTGCGAGGAGCAGATTCGCTTTTGGCATGGGCAAGGCGGCAGCAAGCCGCCGCACAAGCGCTATGTGTTCCTGCTCAACGCGATGGACGACAGCTATGGCGGGCTGGAGCACCGCAATTCCACGGCCCTGGTCTGCAGCCGGCGCGACCTGCCGCGCCGCGACGAGGCCGGCGGCGAATCCGCGCGCCAGGCCGAGGGCTACACCACGCTGCTGGGGTTGATCAGCCACGAGTACTTCCACACCTGGAACGTCAAGCGGCTGCGCCCGGCGGAGTTCGCGCAATACCACTACGACGCCGAGCAGTACACGCAGCTGCTCTGGTTCTTCGAAGGCTTCACGAGCTACTACGACGACCTGCTGCTGCGCCGCTGCGGCCTGCTGGACAACGCCGGCTATGTGAAGCTGCTCAACAAGACCATTAACCAGGTGCTGCAGACACCGGGCCGGCTGGTGCAGTCCGTGGCCGAGGCCAGCATGGACGCCTGGGTCAAGTACTACCGCACCGACGCCAACACGCCCAATGCCACGGTGAGCTACTACGCCAAGGGCGCGCTGGTGGCGCTGTGTTTCGATCTCACGCTGCGCGCCGAGGGCCGCGGCACGCTGGACGCTGTGATGCAGCGCCTGTGGACGCAGTGCGCGGCCGGGCCGATGTCCGAGGCCGACTTCGCCGCAGCGCTGGCCGCAGTCGGTGGCCGGCCCTTCGACGCCGAGATTGCGGCTTGGGTCCATGGCCAGGGCGAACTGCCGTTGCGCGAACTGCTGGAGCGCCATGGTGTGGTCGTGCACGACGACCCAGCACAACTGGCCCAGCGCCTGGGCCTGCGCGTGAGCGAGCAGAACGGTGTGCAGGTCAAGGTCGTGCTGCGCGGCGGCGCGGCCGAACTGGCGGGCCTGGCGGCCGACGACGAGTGGCTGGGCGTGGAAACCGAGAACGAAGGCTGGCGCCTGAGTCGCCTGGACGACCTGGCCCTCTACACGGGCCGCACGCGCAGCGTCACCGCGCTGGTGGCGCGCGACAAACGCCTGCTGCGCCTGCGACTGGAACTGCCGGCGCCGCAGGACGGCAAGACCTGGCGCCTGGCGATCCAGAACACCCAGCCGGTCGACGCCTGGCTCGCGCCACTCTGAGCGGCGGCGGGCTTGTCCCGTGCAACTGAGCCAGTGGCTCGCTTTTGCATTGACGCCAATACGCCACCTCAAGCATCCCTGAAGGCGCAGCGAATCGGCGGCCCAAAG